>CAWBNY010000005.1:0-33322 GCA_963790325.1 uncultured Acidimicrobiia bacterium | reverse complement strand
GAGCGGGCGACGGGAATCGAACCCGCGTTCTCAGCTTGGGAAGCTGATGTTCTGCCGCTGAACTACGCCCGCAAGGCGGGGTCCAGCTTACGCCAGAGCGACGGGACTGCCACGCTCGTCTCGTGTCGCAGCGGTCGGCCGGCAGTCCCCGACAGCCTCGCCAGGATCTCCGCCGGTCACCGACTCAGTCGGCGTGGCCGCCGTAGAGGGCGGTGAGGGCGTCGAGGTCGTGCTGGTCGTACCAGTGGATCTGGCCGTCGAAGTTGGCGTTGGCGTGCATGACCGTCCCGCCCTCGGGTCGGTGCGAGAGCCCGAACACATGCCCCATCTCGTGGGCGATGGCGGTGAACAACTGCCCGTAGTTGAGGTTCCCCGGCCTGACGATCACATAGGGGGTCATGATGTGGCCGCCGGCCCATTGCAGCGACGTGATCCCGGTGGTCCCCGGGTCGCCGGCGCAGAAGGTGGTGAACGAGTAGCCGGGCCACCCGAAGTTCTTGCACTGGCCGACGTTGGCGTTGTCGAGGTGGTACATGATGGCGGGGCCGCTCTTGACGTTCAGGTTGCGCTGCCCGTTCCACGACTGCACCCACTGCTGGATGGCCGCGTTCATGGTCGGGTTGCCGGTCCGGTCGAACAACCAGAACGCCCGCTCGGTGGAGACCACCGTGTTGGCCCACCGGTACCGTGCCCAGTGGACGCCGCCGTTCTTGGTCTGGTGGTCCGCCTCGGCGGTACCGGTCAGCAGGCAGGCGAAGAGGGCGACCGCCGCGACCAGCGCTGTCGCCAGGCGGGTGTGCGTCCGGGTCATGCTCTGAGTGGTCGGACGCGTTCGCCTGAGGGTTGAGGCCTTCTTGACCAATGGGTCGATCGGCCTGGGACGGAGAGGTTCATCGTCGGGAAACACGGCCGCAATACGGGGGCCCTAACTTTGCCGGAGTGGACGTGGCGCTCCTTCGGTGGCCGGACGAGGACGCGCGCCGGGCGAGGTTGAGCGTCGCCGGCGATCCGCGTCTCCTCCTGGTGGAGGACGGGACCGACCCCCCGCCGATCTGTGACTGCTTGGAGGACTGGATCCGCGTCCCCGCGGCCGAGGGCGACGTCCGAGCCCGCGTCGACGCCCTCGCCCTTCGCAGCCAGGCCCATCGTCACGACGCTCCCGGCCTCGATCTGCACGGTGTCCTGCGCTTCGGTGGCCGGTGGGTGGCGCTGCCGCCGCTCGAGGCCCGCCTCACCGACGCTTTGGTCGCCCGCTTCGGGGCCGTCGCCAGCCGGGAGGCGCTGGTGCGGGCCGGTTGGCCGGAGGGCGCGCCGGGCCGCAACGCCCTCGACGTCCACGTCCTGCGCCTGCGTCGGCGGCTGTGGCCACTGGGCTTGGTCATCCGCACCGTCCGCTCCCGCGGCTATCTGCTGGAGTCGGCCCCCCTCGACGGGGACAGCTGACCCGGTGGGCGTCTGGATCGACCGGGAGCGCGGTTGGTGGCCTGGTGAGAGCTCTGGACGCGCCGGTGACGGTCGAGGCCCCGGGGGCCGGGGCGGAGACCCGGCGCACGATCGCACGGAGGAGCCGGTGGACCCCCAGCCCCGCCGGTTCCTCCGGCGAGCCGGTCCGCACGTCGAACTCCCGTCCCTCCACTCTCTAGGCTGACCTCGTGACCCTCGACATCGCATCCCTTGTCCAACCGTCGGCCGGCAAGATCGTGCTGGTGGTGCTCGACGGCCTGGGCGGCTTCGCCACCGCCGATCGGGGGACCGAGCTGGAGGAGGCCGACACCCCCAACCTCGACGCCTTGGCTGCGGCCGGCAGCCTCGGCCTCCACGACCCCGTCGGCCCCGGGATCACCCCCGGATCCGGGCCGGCCCACATGGCCCTGTTCGGGTACGACCCGATCGAGTTCCAACTGGGACGGGGGGCGCTGTCGGCCGCCGGGCTGGAGGTGAAGGTGGGTCCGGGCGACGTCGCCGCCCGCGGCAACCTGGCCACCCTCGACGCCGACGGCCGCATCACCGACCGCCGGGCCGGCCGCCTGCCGGACCACGAGGCGGCCGAGGTGGTCGATGCCCTCCGCGCCGGGATCGCCATCGACGGCGTCGAGGTCACTTTGGCCCACGAGGCCCAACACCGGGTGTTGGTGGTCTTCCGGGGTGAAGGACTCAGCCCGCTGGTGGCCGACACCGACCCCCAGAAGGTCGGTGTGCCCCCGGCGGCGCCGTTGGCCACCCTGCCGGTGGCGGACCGCACCGCGGAGGTGGTGGCCGAGTTCGACCGCCAGGCGCGGGCCGCCCTGGCCGGACATCCGAAGGCCAACGTCGTCCTCCTGCGGGGGTTCGACTCCCACCGGGAACTGCCCTCGATGTACGAGCGCTACGGGGTTCGATCGGCGGCCATCGCCGTCTATCCGATGTACCGGGGCGTCGGGGGACTGGTGGGGATGGATGTCCTGCCCCGGCCGGCCAACCTCGACGAGGAGCTGGTCCTGCTCCGCAAGTACTGGGACGAGTACGACTTCTTCTTCTTCCACCACAAGTCGCCCGACTCGGCGGGCGAGGACGGCAACTTCGAGGCCAAGGTGGCCGCCATCGAGGCCCTCGACGCGGCCATACCCGAGATCGCAGCCATGGGTCCCGACGCCATCGTCGTCACCGGCGACCACTCCACGCCGAGCCAGATGGCGGCCCACTCCTGGCACCCGGTGCCGGTGCTCATGTGGGGACCGAGGGTCGGCCGTGACGACCAGGTCCGCTTCGGCGAGCGCTGGTGCCTCAACGGCGCCCTCGGCCGCCGCCCGGGACAACAGCTGATGCTCCTTGCCCTCGCCGCCGCCGGCCGGCTGGCCAAGTTCGGCGCCTAGCGCGTTCCGCCTCGCGGTCGGAGGTTGCCCAGCGAGCTCGGCGGTGACGTCGGGCCGCCGACCGCGATCCGGCCATCGTGAGCGCTCGGTTCGGTTGGCCCGTCAGCGGGGGGGTTGCGCGTCTCGGTTCAGGTTCCCCGACCGGAAACCTTCGAGGTCGAGGGTGACCCGCTCGTAGCCGGCGGACTTGACCGCGGCCACCACCTCGTCCCGGCGGGCGATCGCCGCTCCGAGGTCGGCCAGCTCCAACTCGAGGCGGGCGGTGTCGCCGTAGTGGCGGACGCGGACCTGGGTGAAGCCGAGGTGGTGGAGGGCGGCCTCGGCCCGTCCCACCCGGTCGAGGGTGCCCAGGGTGACGGGCGTGCCGTAGGGCACCCGGGACGCCAGGCAGGCGGCGGCCGGCTTGTCCCAGGTGCGCAGACCGAGAACACGGGACGCCTGCCGAACCGCGGCCTTGGTGAAGCCGGCGTCGACCAGGGGGAACGCGGCACCCCGGGCCGCGGCCACCGCCTGTCCCGGCCGGTGGTCGCCGAGGTCGTCGAGGTTGGTTCCCAACACCACGACCGCCGACTCCGCCGCCGCCAGCGGCGCCAGGGCCTCCATCAGCTCCGTCTTGCAATGGGCGCACCGGTCGGTGCCGTTGGCCACGTACCCCGGGGCCGCCAGCTCGTCGGTGACGACCGTCCGCCACCGCAGGCCCCACTCCGAGGCCAGGGCGGCGCAGTCGGACGCCTCGTCGGCGGCCAGCGAGGCCGAGACGGCCGTCACCGCCGACGCCGCCGCCGGCCCCAGGGTGTCGTGGGCCATCCAGGCCAGGAAGGCGGAATCCGCCCCCCCGCTGAAGGCGACGACCACCCGGTCGAGTTGGCGCAGCCGGGCTCGCAACCCGTCGAGATCGGGGTTCTCGGCCACAGAGAGACGGTACCGCTACTGTGCGTGGGTCAAGCCCGGCAAGGAGGCCCAATGGTCGCATCGAGACGACTGTCCCGGCGCACGCTCACCGTCCTGGTGGTGGTCGCGATCACGCTGGCTGCCTGTGGCAGCAGCGAGGAGGAGGGTGGCGGTGACGAGCGCAACGTCGCCAAGATCGGCGTGATCGTGCCCCTGCTCTCCGGCTCCACCGCCATCGGCATCGGCATCCGCAACTCGGTCGACCTGGCCGTCAAGCAGGCCAACGACGCCAACACCATCCCCGGCTGGAGGCTGGAGATCGCGGCCGAGGACGATAGCGGCAAGCCCGACATCGGCGGCCGGGCGGCCAGCAAGCTGGCGTCCGACAAAGCGGTCGTGGCCGTGATCGGCACCTACAACTCGAGCGTCGCCCAGCAGACGATCCCGATCCTCGACAACGCCAACATCGCCCAGGTGTCGCCGGCCAACACCAACGACACACTCACGCGGGGCCAGAACCCCGGCACCGCCCCGTCCGACCCAACAAGAACTACTTCCGCACCGCCACCCTCGACTCCCTTCAGGGCGGGTTCGGCGCCGACTACGCCACCGGTCCCGACGTCGACGCCAAGACGGTCGTGATCGTCCACGACGGCAAGACCTACGGCAAGGGGCTGGCGGAGTCGTTCCAGGCCCGCTTCGTCAAGAACGGCGGCACCGTGCTGGGCGACGTCCGGGTCATCGCCGAGGACGTCACCGACTACTCGGGCGACGTCACCAACATCGCCCCCCTGAGCCCCGACCTCATCTTCTACGGCGGCGAGTACACCGCCGGGGCCAAGTTCACCACCGAGCTGAAGAAGCAAGGCGTCACCGCCCCCGTCTTCGGCGGCGACGGCATCGTCGACCAGACCTACGTCGACAACGCCAAGGATGTGTCCAAGGGCGACCTGGGCACGTCGATCGGTGCCCCCGCCGAGAGTCTCCCGTCGGCCACGGCCTACCTCGACGCCTACACCGCCGCCTCCTACCGCGAGCCCCCGTCGGCCTACGGCGGCCTCGCCTTCGACGCCGCCGGCGCCGTGATCGGGGCCCTGGCCAAGGTGCTCCCGGGTAAGGACGCGATCGACAACGACGTCCGGGCCGAGATCATCGCCGCCATCCAGGCCACCAGCTTCGACGGGGCCACCGGCAAGGTCGCCTTCGACGAGTACGGCGACACGGTCACCAGGCTCCTCACCATCTACCGCGTCGACGACAACGCCTGGAAGCCCCTCAAGACCGGCGAGTTCGCCGGCTAGCCGGACCGGCTGGGGTCCGTCATTGGTTGGAAACGCGCCGGCCACCGGAAGCGACCGAAGGCCGCCCCATCGGCCGGCGCCGGTCTGCGTCCCGGTCGGGCCGCCCCCGGGGGAGGTCCGGAGGGAGGCCTGCTCGCGGCCGGGCCAGGGCCCGCCCCCCACCGGGTAGATGCGTCAGTTCTTCCAGCAGCTAGTCAACGGCACGGTGCTGGGGGCCACCTACGGCCTCATCGCGCTGGGCTACACGATGGTCTACGGGATCATCCAACTGATCAACTTCGCCCACGGCGAGGTGTTCATGGTGGGCGCCTTCGCCGGGCTGTCCGCCCACCGCTGGCTCCTCCCCGACGCCCTCACCGGCAACGCCTTTGTCGCCCTGCCCGTCATGGTGCTGGTGGCGGTCGTGGTGGCGGTGCTCACCGCGGTCCTCATGGAGCGGCTGGCCTACCGCCCGCTGCGCAACGCGCCCCGCCTGGCCCCCCTGATCACGGCCATCGGGGTTTCGATCTGCCTCCAGGAGCTGATCCGGATCTTCTTCCCGTCCGGCAACCGGCCCCAGCCGTTCCCGACGGTGATCACGACGGGCGCCTTCGAGGTGGGGGGCGTGCGCATCGCCTGGGTGTCGGTGTTCGTCGTGGTCACGGCCATCGTGGCCATGGTGGCGCTGCAGGCCTTCGTGCGGAAGACGAAGACGGGCAAGGCCATGCGGGCCACCGCCCAGGATCCCGACACCGCCCGGCTCATGGGCATCGACACCAACCGGGTCATCGTCATCACCTTCGCCCTGGGGGCGGCCCTGGCCGCGATCGCGGGGGTGTTGTACGGGATGCGCTTCGGCCAGATCGACTACCGCATCGGCTTCGTCACCGGGCTCAAGGCGTTCACCGCCGCTGTCCTGGGGGGCATCGGCAACGTGTCGGGGGCCATGCTCGGCGGCTTCGTCCTGGGGATGGTCGAGGTGATGGCCGTGGAGTACATCCCGCACGGCTCCGCCTGGCGGGACGCGTGGGCGTTCGCGGTGCTCATCCTGGTCCTGGTCTTCCGTCCCGCCGGCCTCCTCGGCGAACGGGTGACGAGTCGCTCGTGATGTTGGGTCGGGTGTGACCGCCAGTGCCCTCGACCGGCTGCGGCAGGCAGCCGGACCGGTCGTGGCCGGTGTCGTGGGCCGGCTGCCCCCGGTCCCGGCGGTCGGGGCCGGGGCCGCTCTCCTCGTCGCCGGCAGCCTGACCCCCTGGGCGACGTTCCCCGGCTTCCCGGGCAAGGCGTCGCTGGCCGGCTTCCCGGGCGGGGCCCGCCAGTTCACCCTGGCCCTGGCCGCAGCCGCGGTCCTGGTGGTGGTGCGCCTGCCCGGGCGGCGGGCGGCGGGGATGGCGGCGGGCGCGGCCGCCCTGGCTGTCGCCGCCTACAACGTGGTGGCCGTGTCCGGCGAGGGCGGCGGGCTGGGCGGCGTCGCCTACGGGGCGTGGCTGGCGGTTGCCGGCGGGGCCCTGCTGCTGCTCGGGATGGCGGCCCTGCCCGCGGCCGGCGAGCGGGCCGTCCCCGACGGGTGGCCCCCCCGGCCGGCGCCCGTCGAGTGGCTGGCGGTGGTGGCCGCGGTCGGCGCGGTGCTCTATCTCACCGTCTGGGGACTGGCCATCGAGGAGTCGAGCCGCTTCGTGTCGTGGGTGGTGTTCGTGATCGGGGCGTCCCTCGCCCTGTCCCGCCTGGGACTGTTCTCGTGGTTGGAGGAGCTGGTCGGCCGGCACCGGGGCATCGCCCTGGGGGCAGTGGCGGTGGCGTCGCTGGCCTTCCCGTTCACCCAGGCGGGGGACGCCTACTGGATCCGGGTCTTCGCCTCCATCGGCGTGTTCGCGGCCGCCGCCCTGGGCCTGAACGTGGTCGTCGGACTGGCCGGGCTCCTCGACCTGGGCTACATCGCCTTCTTCGGCGTGGGCGCCTACGTGGGGGCGCTGCTGGCGAACTCCAACCTGACGACCGTCCACGTCCACCTGCCCTTCTTCCTGGTCGTGCTCCTCGGGGCGGTGATCGCGGCCTGTTTCGGGGTCCTGCTGGGCGCGCCCACCCTCCGATTGCGGGGGGACTACCTGGCCATCGTCACCCTCGGCTTCGGGGAGATCTTCCGCATCGCCGCCTTCAACCTGGACTGGTTGACCCGAGGCCCCAACGGGATCTCGGGGGTGCCCAACCTGGCCATCGGCGACTACGACTTCGGGGCCAGCCACGAGGTCCTCGGCATCACCCTGCCCGGCTTCGCCAACTACTACTTCATCGAGCTGATCCTCCTGACGGTGGCGATCCTCGGCTTCACCCGCCTCAACGACAGCCGTATCGGCCGGGCGTGGGTGGCCATCCGGGAGGACGAGGTCGCCGCCGCGGCCATGGGCGTCGACACCGTCCGCCTCAAGCTGCTGGCCTTCGCCATCGGCGCCTTCATGGCCGGCGCCGCAGGGACGGTGAACGCCCACGTCACCACCCAGGTGTCGCCCGACTCGTACACGTTCCTGGAGTCGATCCTGCTGGTGGCGGCGGTGGTCCTGGGGGGGATGGGAAGCGTCCCGGGGGCGCTGCTCGGATCGGCGGCGCTCTTCATCGTCCCCGAGAAGCTGCGGGCGTTCCAGGACAAGCGCCTCCTGCTGTTCGGGGCGGCGCTCATCCTCATGATGCGGTTTCCGCCCCGAGGGCATCGTCCCCAGCCGGCGCCGGCAGCGGGAGTTCCGGGAGGACGTGGGCGGGGCCCCGTTGCAGGACGGGGCCACCGGCGCCCCGCCGGGGACGGCCATGGCGGAGGCGCCATGACGGTCACCCAGCCGACGGGCACTGGGGCGACGGGGGCCGAGCCCATCCTCCAGGCCCGGAAGGTCACCAAGCGCTTCGGCGGCCTGGTGGCGGTGCACGAGGTCGACCTCGACGTGGGCGAGGCCGAGATCGTCGGCCTCATCGGGCCCAACGGGGCGGGCAAGACCACGTTCTTCAACTGTCTCACCGGGCTGATCGAGCCCACGTCGGGCTCGGTGACCTACCGGGGCAGGGAGCTGCCGGGCAACCCGGCCCGGGTCACCCGGGCGGGGGTGGCGCGCACGTTCCAGAACATCCGCCTCTTCCCCCACATGACCGCGCTGGAGAACGTCCTCGTGGGCCGCCACTGCCGCACCCGGGCCGGCGTCCTGGCCGCCATCGGCCGGGGTCCGGCCTTCCGGCGGGAGGAGCGGGAGTCGGAGGCCCGGGCCACCGAGCTGCTGGCGTTCGTGGGCCTCACGCGCCACCGCGACACCCTGGCCAAGAACCTCCCCTACGGCGACCAGCGGCGGCTGGAGATCTCCCGGGCCCTGGCCACCGACCCGGGGTTGCTGCTCCTCGACGAGCCCACCGCGGGGATGAACCCGCGGGAGACGGCGGCCGCCACCGACCTCGTCCGCCGGGTGCGCGACCAGGGCCTGGCGGTCGTGGTCATCGAGCACGACATGCGCTTCATCTTCAACCTGTGCGACCGGGTGGCGGTGCTGGTCCAGGGGTCGAAGCTGGTGGAGGGCAGCCCGGCCGAGGTCCAGTCCGACGCCCGGGTCATCGAGGCCTACCTGGGTGCGCCGACGGCAGGATGAGCTCGTCGATGGCATTGCTCGAGGTCCGTGACATCCGGGTGTCCTACGGGCGCATCGAGGCGGTCAAGGGGGTCTCGTTCTCGGTCGAGGCGGGCAGCCTGGTCACCCTCATCGGGAGCAACGGGGCGGGCAAGACCACGGTGTTGCGCACGGTGTCGGGGCTGCTGTGCCCCACCGCGGGCGAGATCTGGTTCGACGGCGAGCGCATCGACCAGGTGGCGGCCCACGAGATCGTCGAGCGGGGCATCGCCCACTCGCCCGAGGGGCGGCGCATCTTCCCCCGGATGACGGTGCAGGAGAACCTCGACCTGGGCGCGTTCACCCGCTCGGACGGGCCGGCTGCCATCGCCGGCGACCTGGAGGGGGTCTTCGAGCGGTTCCCGGTGCTGGGCGAGCGGCGGACCCAGGCCGCGGGCACCCTGTCGGGGGGCGAGCAGCAGATGCTGGCCATCGGCCGGGCCCTGATGTGCCGGCCCCGGCTGCTCATGCTGGACGAGCCGTCGATGGGATTGTCGCCGATCATGATGCGCCGCATCTTCGACGCCCTGGGCGAGCTCAAGGTGGCGGGCACGACGGTGCTGCTGGTGGAGCAGAACGCGTCGGCCGCCCTCGCCCTGGCCGACCAGGCCCACGTGCTCGAGACCGGCCGCATCGTGCTCTCCGGCTCCGCGGCCGAGCTCCGGGACAACGCCCAGGTGCGCAAGGCCTACCTGGGTGAGGACTGACGATCAGGGGCCGGCCAAAGGAAGGTCGCCGGGCTGGCCGAAGTCGAAGGTGCGGAAGACCGACCAGGCGTCGCCGGCGGTGAAGGGGTCGTCGAAGTACACCGTCCACCGGGAGCCCTCGACATGGCCGGGGGCGTCCCGGCCGTCGCCCGTCCAGTCGCCGACCACCGGGTAGGCGCCCGACGGCGGGCCGAGGGTGAACGTGCGGTCGGCGGGGTCGCGGCCCACAGGACGGTTGCGGACCGCCCACGTGCCGGCGGAGACGGTGCCGAGGCCGTCGACCCCGTCGCCGTCCCAGTCGCCGGCCACGGGCACGGTGAGCGGCCACGACCCGTTCCCGAAGCTGGCGATGGCGGACGGGGCGCCGTCGGCGAAGCGGATCTCCCACGTGCCGTCGCGGTAGACGGCCACGTCGTCGCGCCCGTCGCCGTCGAAGTCGCCGGCCACGCCGAAGCCCCGCTCGTCGCCGAACCGGACGGTCTCCGAGCCGGCCAGGCGGACGAGGCCCCTCTCGAACGTCCCCGGGATGGCCGAGCCGTCGCCGTCCCAGTCGCCCAGCATGGGGGTGAGAGGCGGGCCGCCGAAGGTGATCAGGGTGGTCGGGTCGCCCGAGGTGAGCGAGTCCCGCAGGTACCAGTCGACGCTGTCGCGCACCACCGCCGGCCGGGACTGCCCGCAGGCGGTGACGACAACGCCCCACCCGCCGGCGATGGCCCCGCCGCCCGGGCCCCGGGCGATGGCGTGGAGCGTCCACCTGCCGGCCGCCCGGATGCCGTCGAAGGCGGACAGCATCTCCGCCGGCCGGTAGGTGCCGGTGACCACCGAGCCAACTTCGGCGAAGGGAGCTCGAGCCTCGTCGTCGAAGGTGAGGTCGGCGCCGCCGCCGTCGCCGGCGAGGAGGGTCACCCGTGCCCCGCCCGGTGCTTCCAGAGCGACGTCGAGGTCTCCGGTGACGCCGCGGAGGGTGACATTCACGTCCGCCACGCACCGGACCACGGTGAGGACGGACGACTCCGCCCCACCCCCACCGACCACCGCGATGGGGGACAGGTTCGTGGGATCACAGGCGCCGAGGGCGAGAACGGCCGAGGCGGCCACCGCCCGGGCCCGCCGCCGCCGGCTCAGGGGGGCGGCGGCGTGGACCGCCACAGCAGTGGGATGTCGCCCGGCAGCCCGTAGTCGAACGTGACGTTGGAGCAGATGGCGCAGCCGATGGTCCACGTCGAACCGACCTTGAAGCCGAGGTCGTCGGGGGCGTCGAACGCGGTGATGAGACGGCCGACCACGGGATAGCCGCCGGAGGTCGGCCCGAAGTCCTCACCTTGGTCGTGGGAGCCGTCGGAGGGGCTGGCGACGGTCGGCCGGAGGGTCCAGTGCCCGCCCTGGTAGAGGCCGATCCCGTCCGTGCCGTCGCCGTCCCAGTCGCCGGCCACGGGGACGATCGCCGGCCACGTCCCGGTCCCGAATCCGGTGATCGTCGAGGTCGCCCCGTCGTCGGTCATGCGGATCTGCCAGGTCCCGTTGCGGTAGACGGCCACGTCGTAAAGACCGTCGCCGTCGAAGTCACCCGCCACCGGGAACCCCCGGGGATCGCCGAAGGCGAAGGTGACGTCGGCCGGGCCGCCGTAGGAGTTGCTCAACTTGAACACGCCCTTCTCGGTGGTGCCGGGGGTCTCGGACCCGTCGCCGTCCCAGTCGCCGACGAAGGGGACGAGGGGCCTGGTGCCGTAGGCGAAGGTGGTGGTCGGGGGCCCGGTGTTCAGCTCGTCCCGCAGGAGCCAGGTCGTGCTCTGTCGCACCACCCCCGGCAACGCCTGCCCGCACTCGGTGATGCTGATCGTCCAGCCGTCGGCGATCGTTCCCGCCGCCGAGTTGCTGGTGTCGTCGACCACGTACAGCTTCCATTCGCCGTAGGGTGAACCGCCCTCGAACGCCGACAGCGCGGTGTCGGTGGGCGCCCCCACCGGTGCCGGTGCGGGGAAGGGGTCGCCCGGCTCGAAATCGGTCGGCTGGTAGGCCCCGGCCACGATCTGGGCCTCGTCCGGCAGCCCGCTGGGCGTGTCGTCGTCGATTCGGAGCTCGACGTCGGAGAGGGCCCCGGTGCCGCCGACGTCGGACATGAGCACCACCGTCGTTCCGTCGGGAGCTTCGAGCAGGATGTCGATGTCGTCCGGGTTGGGATGGGTCAACCCGTGGAGGAGGACGTTGACATCGGTGATACAGCCGACAGGCGTCGGATCGTCGATCGGGGGTCTGGCGCCGGAGGGGTACACGGTGGCGGTCGTCCCGTCGTTGATCGTGATCGTGTCGGGATTCCCGAAGTCGCAGCCGGCCAGCATCCCGGCCAGCAGTCCAACCGCGACAACCAATGTACGCGCCCTGGGCATCATCGGACCTCCCCCAGCCGGGACCGAACGGTCGGTCCGAAAATGTAGCCGCCCGCTAGGCGAGCCGGGCCAGCACTTCCTCGACCGGGGCGACCAGGCCGGTGACGAAGGGGCCGAACTCGGCGTAGACGGCCGAAGCCTGGTCGAAGCGCATCTCGTGGACGCAGTCCTTGAGCGCCACCGGGTCGGCGGCGAAGAGGGTGACCGCCCATTCCCAGTCGTCGAGGCCGGTGGAGCCGGTGATGAGCTGGACGACCCGCCCGGCGAAGGTGCGGCCGACCCGCCCGTGGCCCTCCATGAGCGCCCGCCGCTCCTCGAACGGGAGGGTGTACCAGTTCCCGGTGAGGTCGCGCCGCTTCGACATGGGATAGAAGCAGATCGCCGTCTTCCCCTCCGGGGGGAGGACTGGATGCAGGCGGGACTCGAGCATGTGGGCGGGCATCCCTTGGGCGTACTCGGACACCTCGGTGAGCGACACGTAGGAGTCGGCGATCACCAGGCCGGCGGCGGTGAGGTCGGCCTGGAGGCGCTGGAGCCGCCACAGATCGGTTCCCAGGGCCATGAACCCGAGGTCGGCCTTGTGGCCGAGGACGGCGAAGGTGACGACTTGGTGGTCGTCGGCCTGGGCCGACTTCACCGCCGCCACCACCGCCTCCCGGTCGACGCCGCCCACCGGCGCTCGGCAGAACAGATGGAGCACCCCCCACCCCATGGAAGGCACGAGGGGCTCGGTCACAAGGCCCAGTCTACGGACACTCCGCAGGCTGACCCCCCCAACGTGCGATTCCTGCGGATCGATCGATCGCAGGGGCTGGACCCGGACGCGACGAAGGGGTCGGCCGCGTGGCCGACCCCTTCGTGGGAGTGTCCTGGTGCGGTGAGGCTCAGTAGTCGTCCATGGAGCCGGGGACGTCGTTGTGACCCTCGTGGCCGGGCATGGGCTTGTCGACGATGACGGCCTCGGTGGTGAGGAAGAGGCCGGCGATCGACGCCGCGTTCTGCAGGGCCGACCTCGTCACCTTGGCCGCGTCGATGACGCCGGCCTTGAACAGGTCCTCGTAGTCGCCGGTGGCGGCGTTGAGGCCGTGGGCGCCCTCGAGGTTGCGGACCCGCTCGACGACGACGCCACCCTCCATGCCGGCGTTGACCGCGATCTGCTTGAGCGGCTCCTCCAGCGAGCGGGCGACGATGCGGGCGCCGGTGGCCTCGTCTCCCACCATGTTGGTGATGAGCTCGTTCACCCGGGCCTGGGCCCGGAGCAGGGCGACGCCGCCGCCGGGCACCACGCCCTCCTCGACCGCCGCCTTGGTGGTGCTGACCGCGTCCTCGATGCGGTGCTTCTTCTCCTTGAGCTCCACCTCGGTGGCCGCGCCCACCTTGATGATCGCCACACCGCCGGAGAGCTTGGCCAGGCGCTCCTGGAGCTTCTCGGCGTCGTAGTCGGAGTCGGTCATCTCCAGCTCGGCCCGGAGCTGGTTGACCCGGCCCTTGATGTCGGCCTCGTCGCCGGCGCCCTCGACCAGGGTGGTCTCGTCCTTGGTGACGGTCATCACCCGGGCCCGGCCCAGCATGTCGAGGGTGACGTTGTCGAGCTTGAGGCCGACGTCCTCGGAGATGACCTGGCCGCCGGACAGGACGGCGAGGTCCTGCAGCATGGCCTTGCGGCGGTCGCCGAAGCCGGGGGCCTTGACCGCGACCGACTTGAACGTGCCCCGGATCTTGTTCACGACCAGGGTGGCGAGGGCCTCGCCCTCGACGTCCTCGGCGATGATGATCAGCGGCTTGGCCGTCTGCATGACCTTCTCGAGGACGGGCAGCAGGTCGCGGACGGCCGAGATCTTGCCTGCGTAGAGCAGGATGTAGGGGTCGTCGAGGACGGCCTCCATGCGCTCGGGGTCGGTGACGAAGTAGGGGGAGATGTAGCCCTTGTCGAGGCGCATGCCCTCGACCAGCTCCAGCTCCATGCCGAAGGTCTGCGACTCCTCGACGGTGATGACCCCGTCCTTGCCGACCTTGTCGATGGCGTCGGAGATGGTGTCGCCGATCTCCTGGTCGGCGGCGGAGATGGACGCCACCTGGGCGACCTGCTCCTTGGTCTCGACCTCGACGGCGATGTCCTTGATGCCCTCGACGGCCCGGGCCACGGCGGCCTCGATGCCCTTCTTGAGGGACATGGGGTTGGCGCCGGCGGCGACGTTGCGCAGGCCCTCCCGGACCATGGCCCAGGCGAGGACGGTGGCGGTGGTGGTGCCGTCACCGGCGACGTCGTCGGTCTTCTTGGCCACTTCCTTGACCAGCTCGGCGCCGATGCGCTCGTAGGGGTCCTCGAGCTCGATCTCCTTGGCGATGGACACACCGTCGTTGGTGATCGTGGGGGCACCCCACTTCTTGTCGAGGACGACGTTGCGACCCTTGGGGCCGAGCGTGACCCGTACTGCGTCAGCCAGCTGGTTCATGCCGCTCTCGAGGGCTCGGCGAGCCGACTCGTCGAACGCGATCATCTTTGCCATCAGGTGTGCTCCTCCGTGGAACCGTTAGCACTCTCTTGCTTCGAGTGCTAACAGAATACCCACGGTTCGGAGGGGTTTCGCAACCGGGGCCGGGTCACACGATCGGGAGCGACGGCCGCCCGGCCTCCGGCGAGGCTACGCGGAGGCGCGCTCGCAGTTCGCCGGGGTGTCCGTGTCGGTGTTGCCCCGGCAGGCGTCGGTGCGCGGCGACGGGTCGATGGGACCCCCGAAGCGGCCCGCGGCCCGGGTTGTCGCCGTGGTGGACCGTCGGCGGCGCCTGCTCGGGCGGGGGCCGAAGTGGGTGCGGCTGCCGACTGTCGTCATCGCCACCGTCACCGTCGATCGTGTCGAGGGCGGGCACCCGGAGGGTGGGCTCAGCGACCCCTGCCATGCGATGAGGCCGCACATACGAACTTGAGTGGTCGAGAGGCTCGTATCTACTAGCTAGAATTCCGGTCGGCACTGGCAGATCATGATTGTCGTCGGGAGGTGGTTCGTCGCATGACCGGTTGGTTGCGGGCGCTCGCCATCGGTCTGGTGTCCGTCCTGGTGGCCGCGACCGGATGCGCGTCCGGCCCGAGGCGCGCTGCAGTCACCGTGTTCGCGTCCGCGTCGCTGACCGAGGCGTTCGGCGACCTCACCGCTCCCGGCCTCCCGGTCGCCTACAGCTTCGCCGGGTCCGGGGCGCTGGTGACCCAGGTTCTTCAGGGCGCCCCGGCCGACGTCGTCGCCACCGCCGACGCCGCCTCCATGCAGCGACTCACCGACGCCGGTCTGGTGGGGGCGCCGGTCGTCTTCGCCCGGAACCGTTTGGGGATCCTGGTCCAGCCGGCCAACCCCAAGGGCATCGCCGGCCTGGCCGACCTGGCCCGGTCCGACCTGAAGGTGGTCCTCGGCGACGAGACCGTCCCGGCCGGCACCTATGCGGCCCAGGCCCTGGTCGCAGCCGGGGTGAAGGTCGAGCCCGTGTCCAAGGAGGTCGACGTGAAGGCGGCGGTGGCCAAGGTGACGACGGGTGAGGCCGACGCCACCGTCGTCTACGTCACCGACGTGACCGCCGCCGGCGCCCGGGGCCAGGGGGTCGAGATCCCCGCGGACCAGAACGTGGTCGCGGAGTACTCGATCGCGATCGTCAAGGGCTCCGACGACCCGGAGGCGGCGGCCGCGTTCGTCGACGAGGTCGTCGGGGGGAGCGGCCAGGACGCGCTGCGCCGCCGCGGCTTCCTCCCCGCCGCCCGATAGGTTCGAAGATGCCCTCCTACCGGATCGGCCAGGCGGCGGAGCTGCTCGGCGTGAGCGTGGACACGGTCCGGCGCTGGGTCGACACCGGCCGACTGGCCGCCACCCGCACCGAAGGCGGGCGGCGGGTGATCGACGGAGAGGCGCTGGCCGGGTTCGCGGTGGAGATGGTGGAGGCCCGCGATCCCGACGTGGTGATCGGCCGGTCGGCCCGCAACCGCTTCCCCGGCATCGTGACCCGGGTGGTCAAGGACGCGGTGGCGGCCCAGGTCGAGATCCAGGCCGGACCCCACCGGGTGGTGTCGCTGATGACGAGGGAGGCGGCCGACGAGCTCGGGCTGGCCCCGGGGGTGCTGGCCGTGGCCGCGGTCAAGGCCACCAGCGTCGTCGTGGAGATCGTGGCCGAGTAGGTGGGCGAGTCCCGCCGGCGACGGCGAGCCCGGACCGCGGGCGTTCCCGACCGGGCGCCGGTCGCCCCCGTGGCAGTGGCCGCGGTCGGCGTCCTGCTCTTCGCCATCCCCCTGGCCGGGCTGGTCTGGCGGGCGCCGTGGTCGACGGCGTGGGCGGTGCTGCGCAGCGAGCCGGCGGGTGACGCCCTGCGCCTGTCGCTGGTGACCTCGCTTTCGGCCACCGCCGTCGCCCTCGCCCTGGGCGTGCCCCTGGCGTGGGTCCAGGCCCGGGTCGACTACCCGGGCAAGCGCCTGGTGCGGGCCCTCACCACCCTGCCCATGGTCCTGCCCCCGGTGGTCGGGGGGGTGGCCCTTCTCCTCGCCCTCGGCCGGCGGGGGCTCGTGGGGAGCGAGCTCGACCGGATCGGGGTCAACCTCCCGTTCACCACCGCGGGGGCGGTGGTGGCCGAGACGTTCGTGGCCATGCCGTTCCTGGTCCTCACGCTCGAGGCGGCCTTCCGCAGCGCCGACCGGCGGCTGGAGGAGGCGGCCCGCACGCTGGGGGCGGGCCGGTTCACGGTCTTCCGGCGGGTGACCCTGCCCCTGGTCGCACCTTCGCTCGTGGCGGGGACGGTGCTGTGCTGGGCCCGGGCCCTGGGGGAGTTCGGGGCCACCATCACCTTCGCCGGCAACCTCCAGGGGACCACCCAGACGCTCCCCCTGTTCGTCTACGTCAAGCTGGAGGGCTCCAACCCGGACTCGGCCATCGTCCTGTCCTTGGTCCTGCTCCTGATCTCGGTGGTGGTCCTCGTCGCGCTGCGGGACCGGTGGCTGACCGCCCGGTGACGCTCGACGCCCAGGTCCAGGTCGACCTCGACGGGTTCCGCCTCGACGTGTCCATCCGGGTGGAGGCGGGCCGCACGACCGCCGTCATGGGCCCCAACGGGGCCGGCAAGACGACCCTGTTGCGGGCGGTGGCCGGGCTGCGGGCCCTGTCCGGGGGGCGGATCGACCTCGACGGCACCGTCCTCGACGACCCCGCGGCCGGCGTCTACCTGCCCCCGGAGCGGCGGCCCATCGGTGTCGTGTTCCAGGACGACCGGCTGTTCCCTCATCTGCGAGCGGTCGACAACGTCGCCTTCGGGCTGCGGACCCGGGGCCGCGGCCGGCGGGAGGCCCGGCAGGTGGCGGCCGGGTGGCTCGATCGGGTCGGCCTCGGCGATCGGCTGGCGGCGTTCCCGGCGGAGCTGTCCGGGGGCCAGGCGCAGCGGGTCGCCCTGGCCCGGGCCCTCGCCCCCGACCCGGCCGGGCTGCTCCTCGACGAGCCCCTGGCCGCCCTCGACGTCACCACCCGCAACGAGGTCCGCCGCGACCTGCGCCACCACCTGGCCACCTTTCCCGGGGTCCGCCTCCTCGTCACCCACGACCCGGTCGACGCCGCGGTGCTGGCCGACGAGGTGGTGGTCCTCGAGGCCGGTCGGGTCGTCCAGACGGGCACGCCGGCCGAGATCACGGCCCGCCCCCGGTCCCGGTGGGCAGCCGAGCTGGTCGGCACCAACCTGTTCACCGGAACCCTCGCCGGCGATGGCGCGGTGAGTCTCGGAGACGGCGGCGGGGTCCTCGTCGTGGCCGACGCCCATCCCGCGGGACCGGTCTTCGCCGCCGTCTCCCCCCGGGCGGTCTCCCTCCATCGGAGCCGGCCCGAGGGCTCGGCCCGCAACACGTGGCCGGGTCGGGTGGCGGCGGTGGAGCCGGTCGGCGGCCGGCTGCGGGTCCGGATCGACGGCACCCGGCCGGTGGTGGCCGAGGTCACCGCGGCCGCGGTCCGGGAGGTCGGGCTGGCGGAGGGGACCGACGTCTGGGTCGCGGTGAAAGCGACCGAGATCGACGTGTACCCGGCCTGAGGCCGGGGCCGAGGGTCAGCCGCCGGCGACGGCGGGGATGATCGAGACCGTCTGGCCGTCGGTGACGGCGGTCTCCAGGCCCTGGGCGAAGCGGACGTCCTCGTCGGCCACGAACACGTTGACGAAGCGGCGGAGCTGGCCGTCGTCGGCGAACAGGCGGGCGGTGAACCCGGGGTGGGCGGTGTCGAGCGCGGCCAGGACCTGGCCCACGGTGGCCCCCTCGACCTTGACCTCGCCCGCCCCTCCCGAGAGGGTGCGGAGCTGGGTGGGGATGCGGACGGTGGCCATTACCCGATGTCCTCCTGTTGACCCATGGCCTCCTCGAAGGCGGCCATCGTGGGGGCGATGGTGATGGTGGGCCGGACGAGGGGCGCAACCGCCTCGAGCGTCTTGAGCCCGTGGCCGGTGATGTAGGCGACGACCCGCTCGTCCCGCCGGACGACGCCCGCCGCCGCCAGCTTGGCCAGGGTGCCGATGGTGACCCCGCCCGCCGTCTCCGCGAAGATCCCCTCGGTGCGGGCCAGGAGGAGGATGGAGTCGCGGATCTCGTCGTCGGTGACCGAGGTCAGGGCGCCGCCGCTCGTGCGCACCGTCTCCAGGGCGTAGGGGCCATCGGCCGGGTTTCCGATGGCGAGGGACTTGGCGATGGTCTTGGGCTTCACCGGGCGGATGAAGTCGTGGTTGCCCTCGAAGGCGGTGGCCACCGGGGCGCACCCCTCGGCCTGGGCCCCCGACACCCGCACGTGGGGCTCCTCGTCGAGCAGGCCCACCTTCCACAGCTCCTCGAAGCCCTTGGCGATCTTGGTCAGCTGGGAGCCGGAGGCCACGGGGACCACCACGTGGTCGGGCGTCTCCCAGCCGAGCTGCTCGGCCGTCTCGAAGGCGAGGGTCTTGGATCCCTCGGCGTAGTAGGTGCGGAGGTTGACGTTGACGAACGCCCACGTCGGTCGTTCCGAGGCGAGCTCGGCGCACAGCCGGTTGACGTCGTCGTAGGAGCCCTCGACCGCCACCAGGTTGGGCCCGTAGACGGCGGTGGTGACCACCTTGCCCGATTCCAGGTCGGCGGGGATGAAGACCACGTGGCGCATCCCGGCCCGGGCCGCGTGGGCCGCCACCGAGTTGGCCAGGTTGCCGGTGGACGCGCAGGCCGCCACCTTGAAGCCCATGGCCCGGGCCCGGGCCAGGGCCACCGACACCACCCGGTCCTTGAACGAGCCGGTGGGGTTGAGGGTGTCGTTCTTCAGCCACAGCTCGCCCAGGCCCAGGTGGGCGGCCAGGCGGTCGGCCCGGACCAGGGGGGTGAAGCCGGCGCCCAGGTCGACGGCACCGTCGTTGACCGCGGGCAGCAGGTTGGCGTAGCGCCAGATGGACGCCGGCCCGGCCGCGATCGACGCCCGGGTGGTGTTGGCCGCGATCCCCTCGTAGTCGTAGGTGACCTCGAGCGGTCCGAAGCACCAGTCGCACACGTGGAGGGCCTCGGCGGGGAAGCCGCGGCCACACTCACGACATCGAAGACCTTCGACGAAGGACACTTGTCCCCTCCCAATCATCGCTCCGGGCTGTGGCACCTGGCCGTGTCCCGCCGGGTGGCGGGGCGTGCTGGTTGTCGCGGTTTCGTCGGGCCCGGTCCCTCGACCGCTCTGGATGAGTTGCCATCATCATAGGGGAGGCGGGACCATGCCGTCGTGGCGACCAACACATCGACCGGGCGGATCTCGGTGTGCCTGCCGGCACGGGACGAGGAGGCGACGGTGGGCGCCATCGTGGCCTCCGTCGTGCACGACCTGCGAGGGGTCGTCGACGAGGTGGTGGTGGTCGACGACGGGTCGACCGACCGGACGGCCGCGGTCGCGGCTGCGGCCGGCGCCATCGTGGTGGCGGCGGCCGACGTCCTGCCCCGGCTGGGACCGGGGACGGGCAAGGGCGAGGCCCTCTGGAAGGCACTCCATGTGGCGACGGGCGACGTGCTGGTGTTCTGCGACGCCGACCTCCGGGAGTTCGACCCCGCCTTCGTGACGGGTCTGCTGGCGCCTCTGGCCGACGACGCCGGTGTCGGGTTCGTCAAGGGTTTCTACGACCGGCCGGAGGGGGGCGGGCGGGTGACGGAGCTGGTGGCCCGGCCCCTGATCGGGCTGTTCTTCCCCGAGCTGGCCCGCATCCGCCAGCCGCTCGGAGGCGAGTTCGCCGCCCGCCGGGGGGTCCTGGAGCAGGTGCCGTTCGTCCAGGGCTACGGGGTCGACCTGGCCCTGCTGGTCGACGTCGTCCGGCGCTTCGGACCGGAGGCGGTGGCCCAGGCCGACCTCGGCGTGCGTTCCCACCGCAACCGCTCCCTCGACCAGCTCGGGGCCCAGGCCCGGGCCGTCATGCGGGTGGCGCTCGACCGGGCGGGCGTGGACGACCGGGTGGGGTGGGACCCGGGCGACGTGGTCGAGCGTCCGCCGATCATCGAGGTCCAGGAGTACCGGGCGGGCCGGGCCGCCTGAGCGCCGCCGTCACCACCGCGTCGACGCAGCCCAGGGGATCCCACATCGCGTCCTCCTCGCCGAAGCGCTCGACGAGGGACACCACGGTGACGCCGGGCGGCACAACCACGTCGTCGTCGACCCCGCCCGCCACCACCAGGACGGGCACGCCCGCCTCGGCCGCCAGCTGGATCACCCCGCCCACCGCCTTGCCGGCGAAGGACTCGGCGTCGAGGTGGCCCTCGCCGGTGACGACCAGGTCGGCGCCGGCCATCCGGTCGGCCAGGTCGAGGGTCTCCGCCACCAGGGCGAAGCCGGGGAGGAGGACGGCGCCGGCGGCGGCCAGCCCCCCGGCCAGGCCGCCGGCCGCGCCCGATCCGGGAAGCTGGCGGACGTCGATCCCGTAGTCCCGGACGTAGACCTCGGCCAGCCGTTCGAGGCGCCGCCGGAGGAGGGCGACCTGGGCCGGGGTGGCGCCCTTCTGGGGGGCGAAGACCTCGGCCGCGTCCACGAACCGGGTGGTGACGTCGCAGGCCACCACCATCTCGACCGTCCCCCGCAGCCGGCGGCCGGGGTTGATGGCCGTCAGCGCGGCCAGGCCGCCGTCGGTGGTGGCCGACCCGCCCACGCCCACCACGACCCGGGTGGCGCCGGCGTCGATGGCCGCCGCGATCAGCTCACCGGTGCCCCGGGTCGAGGCCCGGAGGGGGTCGTTGCCGGCCGGCCCGCCGACGAGGGCGATGCCTGAGGCGCGGGCCATCTCCACCACCGCGGTGCCGTCGTCCCGCATCCGCCACTCGGCCCGGACCGGCTCGCCGAGGGGCCCGAGGACCTCCGAGTGACGGACCCGTCCACCGAGGGCTTCGAGCGTGCCCTCGCCCCCGTCGGCCACCGGGGCCCGGTCGCACGCCCACCCCGCCCGCTCGGCGGCGTGGGCGACGGCCGCCGCCACCTGGGCCGCGCTGGCCGTGCCCCGGAACTTGTCCGGTGCCGCCACCAGCCGGGTCCCGTTTCCCACGGCGTTATCGTGGCCCATGGCCGACGCCGACCCGCCGGTCGTCCTCGTGTCGAACCGGGGACCGCTCACGTTCTCCCGCGACGACGACGGCGACCTGGTGGCCCGCCGCGGGGGTGGAGGTCTGGTGTCGAGCCTCGGGCCGGTCGTGCGCGAGGCGGGCGCCACGTGGATCGCGGCGGCCATGAGCGACGAGGACCGGGAGGCGGCCGCCAGCGGGGTGGTGGCGGCCAAGGGATTCCGGGTCCACACCCTGGCCGTCGACCCCCACGTCTACCGCATGGCCTACGACGTGGTCTCGAACGCCACCCTGTGGTTCCTCCACCACGGGCTGTTCGACCTGTCCCGCCGGCCCCGCCTCGACCGTCGGTGGGCGGAGGCGTGGGCCGCCTACCGCGACGTCAACCACGCCTTCGCCCGGGCCGTGATCGACCAGGCCGAGGAGGGGGCGGTGGTGCTGGTCCAGGACTACCACCTGTCGTTGGTGGGCACGTGGCTGGCCCAGGAGCGGCCCGACCTGCGGGCGGTGCACTTCACCCACACCCCGTTC
The DNA here is from genome assembly GCA_963790325.1 of uncultured Acidimicrobiia bacterium. GTDB lineage: Bacteria > Actinomycetota > Acidimicrobiia > Acidimicrobiales > AC-14 > JAXDMK01. The sequence continues at coordinate 11,498 of CAWBNY010000005.1, read as the reverse complement.
TGCCACCCCGACCTGCTGCGAGTGCTGCCGACGGCGGTGGCGGAGGAGCTGCTCGGGGGCATGGCCAGCCACCGGGCGTGCGGGTTCCACGCCGGGCGGTGGGCCGCCAACTTCGCCGCCTGCTGCTCGGAGGTGCTCGGATGGGTGCCGGCCACGTTCGTCGCCCCCATCGCCCCCGACCCGGCCGAGCTGGAGAAGGTGGCCGCGTCGGCCGAGTGCGCGGCCGAGATCGAACGCCTCGACGACCTCCTCGACGGGCGGCGGCTGATCGCCCGGGTCGACCGCATCGAGCTGTCGAAGAACCTGCTGCGGGGCTTCCTCGCCTTCGACGACCTCCTCCGCACCCGGCCCGAGTGGCGGGGCAAGGTGGTGTTCCTGGCCCAGGCCTACCCGTCCCGGGAGACGCTGCCCGAGTACCTCGCCTACCGCCAGGAGGTGGAGGTGCTGGCCCGCCTGCTCAACCACCGGTGGGCGACGCCGGGCTGGGACCCGATCGTCCTCGACACGTCCGACAACTTCGCGGCGTCGGTGGCAGCCCTCGTCCGCTACGACGTGCTCCTGGTCAACCCGGTGCGGGACGGGCTCAACCTGGTGGCCAAGGAGGGCGCCCTCCTCAACCGCCACCACGGGGTCCTCGCCCTGAGCCGGGAGGCGGGGGCGTGGGACGAGCTGGGCGGCACCGCCCTCGAGGTCAACCCCTTCGACGTGGCCGGCACGTCCGACGCCTTGTCGGCCGCCCTCGCCATGACCCCCGACGCCCGGATGGCTCACGCCGCCGCTCTGCGCAAGGCGGCCGAGGCCCGGGTCCCCCAGGATTGGCTCGACGACCAACTGGCAGCCGCTACCCGGGCGTTCCCGTCGGGACGGCCCGGGCCAGCGCCTGGAACAGGCTGAGGACGCCCTCCGGGCCCTCTACGACGGCGTCGGCCCGTTCCAGCAGCTCCGAGGGTGCTTCCCCGCTCCGGACCGCCACCCGGGCCGTCGTGGCCTCTCCCGCCAGCCGGTCGAGGGCGTCGAACGCCTCCAGGTCGCCCCGGTCGTCGCCCACGAACAGCACGTGGCTGAGCCCGACCGCCGACCGGGCCACGACCAGGCCCTTGTCATGGGGCAGGGGCGGTCGCAGCTCGTAGGACATGCGGGCCGGGTGGACGGCCAGGCCGGAGCGGGCGGCGGCCTCGGTGGCCCACTCCCGGGCCAGGTCGGCATGGCGGGGCGACGACCGGAAGTGGATGGCGACGGTGAGGTCCTTGCGCTCGACGCCCACGACCGGGGGGAGCTCGGACTCCGCCCGGGACGCCACCTCCTCCACCACGCTCCGCCACCGCTTGGCTTCCGCCACCGGCCGCACGCCGTGAGGGGTGACGACCTCCAGCCCGTAGAGGCCGGTCAGGGCCACGCCCCGCCCTCCCAGGTGCGCGGCCAGGAAGGCCCCCGGGCGGCCCGAGATCACGCCCACCAGGGCGTAGCGGCGGGCCAGGGCCTCCAGGACGTCGGCGGCACCGGGCACGGGACGGGCCGCCGCCGGGTCGTCGACTATGGCCGCCAGCGTGCCGTCGAAGTCGGAGAACAGGCCCGCCGACGGGGCGTGGGCGGCGAAGTCGGCGACGATGTCGTCGACCGCGGTCACGGCCAACCTGTGCGCCCGAGGGTCATCCCGGTATCTTGGCCGCCATGCGCCGCCTCTTCGTGCTCCCGGTCGTCGGGGTGCTGACGGCTGCCACCGTCCTCGCCGGGTGCAGCGAGGAGAAGGTGGAGGTGTCGTTCCGGCCCAAGGTCGGCGACAGCTTCCGCTTCGAGCTCAAGGTCAGGTCGGTCACCGTGACCAAGCTGGGGAACGCCCCCGAGGAGCGCACCGTCGACGAGGCGACGCTGGAGGCCACCGACACCGTGCTGGCGGCGGGTCCGGAGGAGGTCAAGGTGCAGGTGGTCCTGCGCCGGGTCGGGTCCCCCGACCGCAGCTTCGTGGTTCGCTTCGATCGGGCCGCCCAGCTGTCGGGGGTGGAGACGGTGGAGGGGTTGCCCCCGAGCGTCCTCGGCCCCCTGGCCTTCCCCGAGTTTCTCCCCGCGGCCGCCGCCGCGCCGCCCATGAGGATGCTCGCCCCCGGAGAGAAGTGGAAGATCGACACCAGGCCCGTCCTCCCCGGCGGGGTGGAGGCCCACTTCCAGGGGACCGGCCAGTTGGTGAAGGTGGGCTCGTCGGGGGGACGCAAGGTGGCGTCGCTGCAGGCCGACACCCGACTGCCGCTGGTGAGCTCGAGCCGGGTGGGCAACGTCACGGTTGCTCTCGAGGGGGTGGAGACGACGTCGGCGTCGGCCACCCGGGCCCTCTCCGACGGCTCCGTGCAGGAGGCGTCGTCGCTGACCAAGGGGAGCTTCCAGGTCACCCTCACCGGCCCCGGCGGTGACGACGCAGCCCCGGTGACGGGCACCATGACGGTGGAGATCCACTCGGAGACCCGCCGCCTGCCGTAACCGCGGCGGCCGGGTGCGACGCCCCTCAGGGGGTGGAGGTGGAGGTGATGTTCCGAGCCACGTCGGCTCCCAGGAGGACGATGACGTTGGCCCCCTGGGTGTCGGGCACGGCCGGCGAGTTGAGCGCCTGGACGGCGGTGGCTGTGAGCCCGAGGGTGAGGGCGATGGCCCGGCCCTCCGACTCGTAGCCCGCCACGAACTGCACCCTGGTGACGTCGAGGGCCGTGGTGGCGTCGACCGCGGTGAGGGTGTTGTAGCCGACCGCCTTGAGGGCGTCGGCCGTCTGCCCGCCCAGGCCCCGGATGCCCGTGCCGTTGGCCACCAGGACCGTGACCTCGGACGGGGCCCGGCTGGGGATCGTGGCCGGGACGGTGGCGGCCGGCCCGGGGGGCACGCTCGTGGTCACCGTCCCGAGGGACGGCACCGTCGTCGAACCGCCCACGTCGACACCGACCCCACCGACCCCGCCGAAGTCGGTGTCGAAGGCCTGGAGCAGGACGATGCCGAGGACGGCCGCCACCACCAGCAGGATTGCTCCTCGGGCCCCAGCGCTGCCGCCGCCACCGCTGCTCGCCTTCTGGCGGCCGGCGGGGCGGTTCACGCCGGGCCTGTTCGGGTCACGGCCGACCCGGTCGCGACCACGGCCCGGTCACCGGCTGCGGCGTTCGGCCGGACGACCCTCGATGCGAGCCCGCCGGCGGTCGACCCGCAGGTGGCGTAGCCGGCGGACGACGAGGGGGTCATAGGCCAGGGCGTCGGACGAGGTGAGCAGGACGCCTAGCACCTGGTAGTACCGCGCCGGGGAGAGGGCGAACCGCTGCCGGATGGCCGACTCCTTGGACCCCGTCTCCATCCACCACGAGCGCTCGAAGTCGATGATTGCCCGGTCGCGGTCGGAAAGAGCCATTGGCGTCAGGCTGCCCTCCGGCGGTGGCAACTTCAAGGACCCCCGCGCCGACCCCGGCCGGGGCGCCCTCGGATCGGCCTCGTCGCACGCCGTCAGGCTATCCGCCGACGACTTCGCCGGGCCTTCGCCGGGCCTTCGCCGGGCCTTCGCCGGGCCTTCGGTAGCCTGGCTCCCCACGCCGGTGTGGCGCAGTCCGGTAGCGCAGGCGACTTGTAATCGTCAGGCCGTCGGTTCGAATCCGACCACCGGCTCGTTCTCGTCGTCCCCGGCCCGGGCGGCCAGGTGACCCTCCAGCCTGCGATTCACCCGCGGGAGGGCGTTGTCGATGGACCTGTTCTTCCGTCCGACGGGGACGACTTCTGGCCCCGCCGCCGGGACACCTCGTAGAGGGCCAGGGTGCCGGCGGCGGCTGCGTTGAGCGAGGGGAGGGCGCCTGCCATCGGGATCGACACCACCACGTCGCACCGTTGGCGCACCAGGCGGGACATCCCCTCGCCCTCCGACCCGACGACCAGGACGAGGGGCTCGGTGGCCAGGGCCAGGTCGTAGAGGCTGGTGTCGCCGTCGTCGGCCAGTCCGACGACCCAGCAGCCCAGCTCCTTGGCCTTGGCCAGCGCGGCGGGGAGGCCGGGGACCACGGCCAGGGGGACGTGCTCGACGGCTCCGGCCGCGGCCTTGGTGACCGCAGGCGTCACGTGGGCCGAGCGCCGGCGGGGCAGGATGGCCCCGGTGGCCCCGGCCCCATCGGCGCTGCGCAGGAGGGCGCCCAGGTTGCGGGGGTCGGTGACTCCGTCCAGGGCGAGGAGGAAGGCCCGGGGATCGTGGGCGAGGGCTCCGGCGTCGGCCTCGGGGACGGGCGCGGCGTGGGCCAGCACGCCCTGGGGAGCGTCGGTGGCGGCTTCCCGGTCGAGCATCACCCGGGACGTCCGGCGGATGGGGACCCGGCGCCGCTCGGCCTCGGCCAGGATGACGTCGAGGATGGGAGCCTGGTCGGTGCCCTCCGCCAGCCACACGTCGTGGACCGACCTCCTCCCGGCTCGGAGCAACTCGGCCACCGCCTGGCGGCCCTCCACCTGCTCGCCGCCCAAGCCGTGGTCGGAGGGCTTCTTCCCGGTCGGCGGGCCGCCGCGGCGGCGGGGCGGACGCGACGGGTCTCGCCCGGGGCCCGGCGGGCGTCCTACGGGAGCGCCTCGTCGAGCTTCTTCTCCGCCTCCTCCTCGCTGACGCTGAGGGCGAAGGTGAGCTCGGACACGAGGATCTGGCGGGCCTTGGTGAGCATGCGCTTCTCGCCCGCCGACAGGCCCTTGTCCTTCTCCCGGATCGACAGGTTCCGGACGACCTCGGCCACCTGGTAGATGTCGCCCGACTTCAACTTCTCGACGTGGTTCTTGAACCGCCGGGACCAGTTGGTGGGCATCCGCGCCTCCTTCTTGCGCAGGACGGCGAACACCTCCTCGACCTCTTCGTCGTTGATGACCTCTCGGAGCCCGACTTCCTCGGTGTTGTCGGCCGGCACCATGAGGGTGAGGTCGCCGTACGCCAGGCGCAGGACGAGGTACTCCCGATCAGCCCCGAATGCGTCCCTACGCTCCCGCCGCTCGATGACCGCCGCCCCGTGATGGGGGTACACGACCTTGTCACCTACATCGAACGGCATACGGCTCCCAGGGAGAAAACGCTGGTGGGGACGTACTCCAGAGTGCCAGGTAAAGGGGACGTACACCAACTGCCGCGTGGGCCGCTCCGCCGAGCTCGCCGGGGAAGCCCTGCGTCCGACGGCGACACCTCATCCGTAACGGTCCAGGACACTGCTCTCGGCGAGGCGGGACAACCCCTCCTGGATCGCCCTCGCCCGGCTCTCGCCGACCCCTTCGACCTCGTCGAGGTCGTCGACGGTGGCCCGCAGGATCTTGGGCAGGGTGGCGAAGCGGTCGACGATGCGCTCGACGATGGCCTCGGGCAGGCGGGGGATCTTGTTGAGCAGGCGGTAGCCCTTGGGCTGGAGGCCGGCGTCGAGCTCGGCCTCCTTGCCCGCCAGGTGGAGGACGGCGGTGACCGACTTGAGGTCGAGCAGGTCCTCGGTGGTGAGGTCGGCCAGGCCTTCCATGGCGTCGGCCAGATGCCAGCCGGCCTCGGCGTGGAAATAGTCCTTGATCACCAGCCGCCGGTCGTCCTCGACGCCCCCGAGCAGCTCCTCCAGCTGGAGGCGGATGAGGCGGCCGTCGGTGCCGAGCTCGAGGATGTAGCCGTGGATCTCCTCCGCGATGCGCCGCACCATCTCGGTGCGCTGCAGGACGGTGACCACGTCGCGCACCGTGACCAGGTCCTCCACCTCGAGGGCGGACAGCGACCCCGACACCGCGTCGAGCCGGTTCTTGTAGCGCTCAAGGGTCTGCAGGGCCTGGTTGGCCCGGCTGAGGAGGCGGGCGCTGAGCTCGAGGGGGTGCTTGGTGGTGCCGTTGTAGACGGTGATCACCGACTGGTCCTCCGACACCGAGATCACCGGGACGTGGATGGAGCGGGCCACCCGCTCGGCGGTGCGGTGGCGGGTGCCGGTCTCCGACGTGGGCACGTTGGGGTTGGGGACGAGGTGGACGTTGGCCCGGGCGATGCGGCTGGCGTCGCTGGCGAGGATGATGGCGCCGTCCATCTTGGACAGCTCGGAGAGCCGTTGGGGGCTGTACTCGGCGTCGAGGAGGAAGCCGCCGGAGCAGATGGCGAGCACCTCGGGACCGTCGCCGACCACGATGAGCGCCCCCCGGTTGCCCTGCAGGACGCGGTCGAGACCATCACGCAGCGGGGTCCCGGGAGCGACCATGGCCAGCGCCTCGATGAGGGCGACATCGCGCCGGATGGGCACTACCGCGCCCCCGACCATCGTCGCACCGCCGGATTCTACCTGCTCAGGCCCACTCGACCGATGGCGTCGATGAGGGTGGCGGCCCGGATCGCCCGCACCCCGGGCGGCGGATCGGGCGCCGACGCGGGCACCACCGCGGTGGTGAAGCCCAGCCGGGCGGCCTCCGCCAGCCGCCGCGGGATCTGGCTCACCAGGCGCAGCTCGCCCCCGAGGCCGATCTCCCCGCAGGCGACGAGGTCGGCCGGGAGGGGCCGGTCGCAGGCCGAGGAGGCCACCGCCAGGGCCAGGCCGAGGTCGGCTCCCGGCTCCACCACCCGCACGCCGCCGACAGCCAGGGCGAACACGTCGGTGGTGGCCAGCTTGAGTGTGAGCTGCCGGTCGAGCACGGCCAGCAGGAGGGCCAGGCGGCCGCCGTCGACCCCCTGGGCCGATCGGCGGGGGTTGGGGATGGTGGTGGGCGTGGCCGCCACCAGGGCCTGGAGCTCGACCAGCAGGGGCCGCTGCCCGTCGAGGGTGGGGACCACCACCGACCCCGGTACCCCCGGCTGGCGATCGGCCAGGAACAGGGCGCCGGCGTCGGGCACGCCGGCCAGGCCGGTGCCCGTCATCTCGAACAGGCCCAGCTCGCTCGTGGGCCCGAACCGGTGCTTGGTGGCCCGCAGCAGGCGCAGGGCGTGGTGGCGCTCACCCTCGAAGGACAGGACGGTGTCGACCACGTGCTCGAGCACCCGGGGCCCGGCGAGCCCCCCGTCCTTGGTGACGTGGCCCACCAGCACGATCGCCAGGTGATGGTCCTTGGCCAGCCGCACCAGTCGGTGGGCGCACTCCCGGACCTGGGTGACGGTGCCCGGCGCCGACGCCAGGTCGGGGTCGAACATGGTCTGGATGGAGTCGATCACGACGACGGCCGGCGCCACCTCGCCGATCGCGGTGAGGACGGCGGGCAGCTCCGACTCCGCCAGGAGCCACAGCCGGGGGTGGAGGGCATCGAGCCGCTCGGCCCGCGCCCGGACCTGCTGGGCCGACTCCTCGGCCGACACCAGGAGGCCGCGCTGGGCCGCTCCGGCCATGGCCGCCAGCGCCTGCAGGAGCAGGGTGGACTTGCCGATCCCCGGCTCGCCCCCGATGAGGGTGACCGATCCGGGGACGAGGCCGCCGCCCAGGACCCGATCGAGCTCGGGGACGCCCGTGGGCCGGGGAGCGGACGCGGCCCCGTCGACCTCGGCGATCGGCATGGCGCCGGCGGCGGGTGTCATCCGCGGCGGTCGGGCCCTCGCCGGGTCGGGCGCCACCACCTCCTCGTGGAGCGTGTTCCACCCGCCGCACCCCGGGCACCGACCCGCCCACTTCGGCGCCTCACCCCCGCATTCGCCGCACCGGAACCTCGTCCGCACCTTGGCCATGGCCGCGCACCCTACGCAGGGGGTGGGACAGTTGACGGGTCGGTCCGGCCCCCGACTGGTGCCGACGGCCGGCGATCGCCTTCGGTTGGGGCTCGTCCAGCGCCTCCCGAACCCCTCCGAACCACCGCCGGCGGCTCCCGGCTTGGGAAGCGGCTCAGGCATCCGCGGGCCGGGATCAGGCCGGGCGGAGGGTGGCCCCCCCGACCACCAGGCGGAGTGAGGCGGGCAAGGGCATGTCGGGGCCGAGGGACACCAGGCGAAGGACGACCGATGCCTTCCGCCCGCCGCCCGTGAGGTCACGCACCGCACCGTCCGGCAGCCGGAGGGAGAAGACGCCGGGGGCGTCGGGGGGGAACGTGCTCACCCGGCCCAGGTCGTAGGTCGACGCACCGTCGTCGGACGTCTCCAGGTCGACCCGCACCTCGAACCCCGAGCGCTCCGGGTTGCCCACCGGGCCGATGCGCAGCTCAAGCATCTCCGGCCGGCCGGCGACCTCCGGGTCCAGCCGGACCACGGGCGACTCGGGGGTGAGGGCGATGATCGAGGCCACGGACGTGGTGGTGGTGGGCGGGGGCCCGTCGTCGCCGCCGTCCCCCGTGCAGCCACCGATCGTACCCAGGAGGACGACTGCGATCAGCCCGGCCCGCGCCCCCCTCACCACCTATCGCTTGACCACCGACCTCGCCAGCCGCAGCTCGGTCGTGCTCACGTTCACCGTCCCCGACCGGGGCTGGCGGCCGTCGATGGGGACCACGACCAGGGTGGCCCGGGCCGACTCCGCTTCCTCCGTGCGCTGCACCGCCGACGTGACGTTGAACCGGAAGGTCAGGTCGGCCCGCTCGCCGGTGCCGATCTGGCAGACGAAGTTCTGCTCGTCGACGGCGTGGCAGAAGAAGGCGAAGCTGCCCACGTAGGCCGAGTCGCTGAGCAGGGTTCGAGGGCCGGCGTCGTCCTTGTTGATGAAGACGTGGACCACGGTCTCCCCGGCTCCCTCGACCCGGTCGACGCTGATGGTGAGGAAGACCTGATTATCTTCCGCCTCGGCGATGCGCTGGCGCAGCTCGGTCGTCTCCGCCCGGAACGGAACGGTGGCCGGCTTGCCCAGCGCCACCGTCACCCCCCGCCCGCCGGCGAACGCCTCGATCTCCTCGATGGCAGTCCCGGCTCCCTTCTCGAGGAAGCTCTTGAGGTCCTGGGCTTCGCTCTCGGTGGCCGGCTCCTGGATAGTTGCTCTCTGTCCCATCGTCACACCCCCAGGACCGGGTCGTCGAAGCGGTAGTTGAACAGCGGGAACAGCGTGGTGGTCAGGGTGCTGATCGTCACCGGGTTGCCGTTCCGGTCGGAGAACTCGGTGAAGTCCCGGTTCCACGCCCCGTTGCTGGTGTTGGGGTTGTTGCGCTTGATGTTCCACTCCACCCAGATGGCGTCGATGATGTTGTGGTGGGTCCAGAAGATGGGGTCGAGCGGCGACATGAACGTGCCCATGTCGCCGCCGACGAAGCCGTGGAGCGAGTTGTGGGGCCCGGACTCCAGCGGTCCCTGGCCGCCGGGCGAGCCGTTCTGCTGGGGGGTGGCGGCGGAGATCGACCCGCTGCCGAACACCTCGAAGTTGGTCTCCACCAGGATCGGGTTCTCGATGTAGGTCGGGGCGAACACCGGAGACGTGATCGTGGAGGTCTGGGAGGCGAACCGGGGCGAGTGGAAGAGGGGGTTGGACGGGCCGCCCCAGAAGGCGGCCGGGATCTGCTTGTCGTTCTGCCAGTTCCAGTACGGCAGGGCGAACGCGTTGTTGCCCGACAGCTCCCGGCAGATCTCCTCGAAGTACCACATGTAGGCCCGGTGCCACGGCAGGAAGAGCCAGTTGCCGTGGGGGCAGAAGTTCTGGTGGATCTCGGCCTGGCGAGTCCAGTTCCGGGCGTCGGAGCTGGGGAGCGCCTTCATCGCCGTCACCGCCGCCCGGTAGGAGACCAGATCGGGGTCGTCGTCGGCCATGGTGTTGATGTTGCGGCGGACGGGACGGTTCTTGATCTTCTCCAGGATCTCCTCCAGCTGCTCCTTGGTGCAGCTGGCGAGGGCGATGCCCACCGCCCCCAGGGCGGACAGCTTGAGGAAGTCCCGGCGGGACAGGCCGACGATGTCGTCGATCGTCGCTCCCCGGTCCATGCCCAACGCCGCGCCAACGTGGGTGAACAGGTCCAACCTCGACCTCCGCTCTCGTCGCAGGCCCCCGGTCGCCGCCGATCGCCGGGCTACCGGCCTCGAATCTAGGACGGGGACCGCAAAAGTCAAGCGCCTTCTCCTCGTCAGGTGAGGGCGTCGAGGCCGGACGCCCGGGGGACGAGCAGACCAGGGTCAGGCACGCCGGGCAGCGGGCCTCGGTCGCCGCCTGCACCCCTTCCGCCGCCCCCGCATCCGGAGGCACGGCGCGGTTCCGCCCAGGCCGGCTACCGCCAGGAGGGCTAGGCGGGACCCCTGGCCGTGCTCTACCTCCGGACGGCGGTGAGGAGGCGGTCGCTGGTGGCGGTGATCTCGGCGACCGCCCGCTCGAAGGCCTCCTGGTTGGCCTTCGACGGCTGGCGGAACCCGCTGATCTTGCGCACGAACTGCAGGGCGGCGGCCTGGACCTCGTCGGGGGTGACGGTCTCCTGGGTCCGCAAGGTCTTGATGCTCCGGCACATGACCGCAAGCTACCGCTGCGCCAGGGCCTTGCGGCGGCGAACCCGGCGGCGGAGCACCACCCCGGCCAGGGCGGCGGCCACCGCCACCAGGGCCAGGGAGCCGTAGACGAGGGGGCCGAGGCGGCGGAGGTCGCTGCTGGCCGCCAGCACGACCCGCTCCCCGAGGGCCGGCGTCCACACCGCCCGCCCGTCGACGGTGGCTGCTCCCCCGGGCCCGACCTCGACCTCGCCCGGCAGGTCGACCCGGACCTCCACCCGCACCTGGTCACCGAGGGTGGCGGGATCGAGGCCCAGGTCGAAGTCGCCCACCGCGGCCTGGAGGTCGGCGTCGTTCAGGCCGGCCAGGCCCCGGCGCAGATCGACCTCGCCGGTGAACATGGTGCGGGTGTGCAGGAGCGACCGGTCCCGGGTCACCCGGAAGTCCCGGAACGGCCCGTCGGGGCCGCTGAGCTGGGCCGCCACCGCCGCCGCCTCGTCGGCGTCGTCGAACCCTTTGGAAGCCCGCAGCCAGGTCAGCCCGTCGTCCTCCGGGGTGGGCCCGACCACTGCCCAGCCGGCGGATCGGAGGTCGTCGGCCCGGAGGGCGGCGGCCAGGTCGCCGATGCGGCCCCGGGCATCGTCGTCGAAGCCGACCCCGGCGTGGACGGTGCCCGACCCGTCGGCCCGCACCTCGATCCCGGCGGAGAGGGTCATGTTGCATCCGGCTGCGCACAGGGCGAGGGCGAGGACCACGAGCCGGGACCGGTGGGGCATCCACCGACCGTAACGGCGCTCAGGTGCCGGCCCCTCCGACGGCCGCCAGAGGACCCGCCCGACGAGCACACCCCCCAGGCGCGACGAAGGCCCCGGAGTCCTCACTCCGGGGCCTTCGAACCGAACTGGGCGCGGAGTTGAGCTACTCGGCGGGACCGGCCTCGGCCATCTCGACCGGGGGCGGCTCGACGCCTTCGACCGACCGGAACACGATCTTGCCGTCCTCGGCGTCGACGACGATCGTCTCGCCGGCCCGGAACTCCTTCCACAGGATGCGCTCGGAGAGGGCGTCCTCGATGTCGCGCTGGATCGCACGGCGCAGGGGCCGGGCGCCCAGGGTGGGGTCGTAGCCCTTCTCGGCCAGGTAGTTCTTGGCCTCGATGGTGAGCTCGAGGGCCAGGCCCTGGCTCTCCAGCTGCGACCGC
>CAWBNY010000004.1:0-69524 GCA_963790325.1 uncultured Acidimicrobiia bacterium | reverse complement strand
CGTCGGCAGTGATTTTTGCCTCCAGGTTGGCCGCCGCCTCCTCGAACTGACGGAGGTGCGCTTTGGTAGCCCGGTCACCCGATCGGTGATCAATGCTGGCCTCCAATCCGTATGACGATGATTCCCTTGCGTCCTGTGTCTCGTTCATTCTGGAAGAACTCGGAGAACGTCAAGCCCGTGTGGACCTCGACGACATTCGGGAACAGCTCACCCCCGAACCTCGCTTTCTGAGCTGCCCGACCCGCCGACAGATCCAGCAACACGGGTCCAGCGCATCAATGTCGACTCCCTGACTCTCCCAGCAAGCGTCGAAATCGGCCGGCTCCTCCTTCGCCGTCACGAAGCTGCCGTTCAGCCACCTGTCGACAGCCCGCAGCCGCCAGGGCATCGATCGCATCCGCCAGCCCGTCGAGCAGCTGTCGTCGCCGGGGGTTCCAGCCGAAACGCTCCACCACCTCGTCCCAGTCGGCATCGTGTAGTCCCTCCGGGAGCCGGCCGGTTTCGGGGTCGAACGGCGGCAGCATCAGCACAATCATATCGTTGTGGTGGGCTTCGGCTGCGCCCATCGTCGACCCGCGAACACTTCAGGTCCTACCTTCGAGGCTCATGGCCAAGCTGACCAAGCGCACGGCTGACCAACTGCGGTCCCCCGAAGGTGTTCGGCAACGCCTGCAGGCGGACGTTGCCGGCCAGGTACCGCCACAGCGCGTCCGGCGTCGCCGCTCCGGAAATTCGGGCGGTCCTCGAGCTACCGAAGGATCATTCCAGCCCGTCGCCCAGCCAGCGCCGGTAGGCGGCCACGGTCATTGCCACCTCGGGGCGTGAGACCGGGTCGACCGTGATGTCGACGAGCGCGACCGTCCACCCGCCGGTGGGACTCTTCACTGTGGCCCGCAAGCCGAGGCGAGTGCCGCCGTCCTCGACCGCCGTCAGCTCCACGGCCTGGCCCATGGCTGTCGCGCCGGCGGGCACGTCGAGCAGCTCGTCGAGCACGCAGGCGAACGAGGAGAGCTGCTCGGCATCGCCGTAGGCGTCGACGATGATCTCCTCGACCCGCTCGTCGAGCTCGGCGTCGGACCACGACACCCGCTCATGTTGGCGCCGCCGGCGACGCCGGCGTCGTGATGGGGAACAATGGTTCCGGGGGTTCGCCAGGCAGTTGGCGTCCGCGTTGTCCTACTGCTGTACTACCCTGCTCGGGTGGCCGTACGGAAGAAGCGTTCGATCTCGATGCCGCCTGATCTCGATGCGGAGATCGACGCGGCCGCTCGGGCCAGCGGCATGTCGTACAGCGCCTGGCTCGCAGCTGCGGCCCGCAAGGAGTTCCTGATCCGGGACGGACTTGCGGGCGTCGCCGAGTTCGAGCGGGAGCACGGAGCGTTCAGCGATGCGGAGCTGGCCGAAGCCGAGGCGTGGGCGGGCGACGCCATCCGCCGATCGCGCCGAAGCGGGAGTCGTCCACGTCAGAGCGCCTGATGGGCGTCACCTACGACACCGGTGCGCTCGTCGCCGCCGATCGCGGCGAGCGCAGGATCTGGGCCCGTCACCGAGCGCTGCTGACAGCTCGGATCCCTCCGACCGCACCCGCTCCCGTGGTCGCTCAGGCGTGGCGGGGAGGCGGGCGGCAGGCTTTGTTGGCCCGGCTCCTGCGAGGCTGCGACATCGAGGCGCTCGACGACGGACTTGCCCGGGCAACGGGCGCGCTGGCAGCGAAGGCCGGAACGACCGACGTCGTCGACGCCTGCGTCACCGAAGGGGCGCTGCGTCGCCGCGACCTCGTGATCAGCTCCGACCCCGGGGATCTCAAGGCGCTCGCTGCTGCCGCGAACAGGCACCTGGAGGCGGAACGTCCATGAGGTCGATCCTGCCAAGGGCGCAGGCACGCGGCGGGCGATGGATGCCGTCGTCGACCAGGCGCGGCGCGAGGCGGAGGTGATCGAACGGGTCGTCCGCACGGCCGCTCCAGCGAGTGAGATCCACGTACAGCCCATCGTCGCCATCTATCGCGGGAGGTCGGGTTCGGGTTCGCACGCCCAGTCGTGCCGCTGTTCGCTCATCCCCAAACCGGCCCCCGCCTGAGACGGCCAACTCAGGCCGGGCGCCGCTGGTTCTCACCGGATGAGGTAGCCGAGCGCGTCGGCGGCACGGACGAGGTCCGGCAGCAGGCCGGGATGCGACAGCGGGACGTCGATGTCGGGATCGGCAGGCAGGGCGTCGGCGGCGCGCTCGAACAGAACGACGGCGGTATGGCCGCCGTGCATCGAAGAGGGGTACCAGAGCCCCTCGATTCCCGGATGGGCCTCGTAGATGGTGCGCGCCCATGCCTGCGCCCTGGTGCGAGGGCCCGACGCTGATCGCCTGGCTCGCACCAGCGCGCGTCGGCCATTCGCCAGCGAGGTCGAGGAGACGGACCGCCCGGGCGAGGCGAAGGGCGGCCAGGCAGCGGTCGTCGGTTGATCGATCGACGACCCGGGTGCTTTGGAACACCTCGGCCACACAGGTGGTGAGCGAGAGCGCGCCGTAGAGGACCCCGCGTTGTTCGCCATCGGCGTGGTGGTCGAAGCGCGCGGTCGGAACTGGACCGACGAAGCGGAAGTCGTCCCAGGCCGCCGGATACCGGCCGCTTTTGGCATAGATGCGAGCGACCGTCGTTCCCGAGCGCAGGGTGTGGATCTCCGGTCGAACCGCCCGCAGGTCGTCGACCGAGGGCGGCCCCGGGAACTTGGCCACTACAGCTGGTCGATCGCCTCTGCGAGCGCGGTGACGGTCTCTGACGGGCCGCCGGCTTCGAGCCACTCGATCGGCGAGACCGGCGCGTCATCGACCACGAGGTCGGCGTTCGGCGTCGTGAACCACCGGCTGACGACGACTGGCGGAAGCAGGGGAGCCAGGGCCGACACGACGGCGTTGAGCCCGGAGAGCAGCTTCCGCTGCCGAAGCTGGAACGCCGGGATCAGCCAGCCGCCCTGGTACTTGAAGGCATAGAGCGATCGGGCGTAGATCCGCTGCCGGACGCGACTCGTGTCGACACCGAGACGCTTGGCCGTTTCTGCGACCGAGAGCGAGTGAGCCACCAGCTCGGCGTGTGCCGCAGCAAAGCCGGCGACCGGGCCGAGGTCATCCGCTCGAAGAGGGTCGAGGGACGCGCCGAGCTTGCGGAGAGCCGACAGCTGACCCGCGCCGAAGTAGTCCTTCGGGTTGAGCTCGACGAGCGCCAACGGCCCGGCACGGTCGGCGAAGTCCACCAATGCGGCAGTGAAGTCGTCCTCGTCAACCCCGAACCTGCGCTCGAGAACCTCGTGCAGCGGCATGGCCATTGGCGAACCTCCTGATACCTCCTGTCAGGATAGCAGAGGAGTCGGGGAACGATGCCAATCCAACCGGGTTGACCATCTGCCTCGCTGCGTGGGCCGGACGGCGACGCCGTAGCGCTCCAGAAGCCCCGCCGGCGACGCAGCCGCCGAGACGTGCCGGGCGGACCTCAGGGACGGTAGAAAGTGGGCCATCCAGTGGGCCATCTTTCGCCCCCGGACGCCCCGGTATCGGCCAGTTTGCATTGGTTCTGAACGGGTCAACACGGACTCGCTATTTCCGATGCGTAGGGCTATCACCTGCTATTATCCGTCCGACAGGCACCGAATTAGCCTAAATAAGCCCCAATTTGGCCCAATTCCTAAACCGTGTGTCGCAGGTTCGAATCCTGCCGGGGGCACCACAAGCAACTCGACCGGCTGGGGGTGTTCGGGGTACCGACGCCGTCACGGGGCTGAGCAACACCGGACCCAAGGGTTCGAGGGAGCAAGCGAAGGCGCAGAACGCCTCGGTCGCGCTCGTCACCCGGGATCACTGCGGCCTCGCTCTACCGAAGAGGTCACGGTGCCGGGCTGCTCGACGCCAGGCTGGAGCACATCGAGCACATCGGGGGGCGGGGTCGCCGCGTCGGCGGCAAGGGTGGCGGAGAATGGCGCCATGCGTGTCCGCCTGCTCGGGGGGTTCGAGATCGAGGGCAGGCACGAACACGATCTCGGCAGTCGCAAGGGGCGGGTGCTGTTGAAGGTCCTGGCGGTCGCTCGCGGCAAGCCGGTGTCGGTGGACCGGATCGCCGACGCTCTCTGGGGCGACGCCCAACCGTCCCGTCCGGCCGACCAGGTCGGTGTGCTCGTGTCCCGACTACGCCGCGTCCTGGGCGCGGACCGGATCCTCCGCCGGGACTCCGGCTACCTGCTGGCGACCGACTGGCTGGACGTCGACGAGCTCTCGGAACTGGCCGCGACCGCGTCGACCGCCCTGGCCGAGGGTCGGATCGGGGCGGCGCGGGCCGCAGCCGGCGCCGCCCTGGCCCTGGCGCGGGGTCCGCTGCTGCCCGACGACGAGGGCGAGTGGGTCGAGGCCGAGCGAATGGCGGCCGGCGCCGCGCTGGCGGGGGTCGAGCGGCTGGCGGTCGACGCCGCCGCCGCCGCGGGCGACCACGGGGCGGCCGCCGCCCTGGCCGAGCAGTCGTTGGCCCGAGATCCCTACGACGAGGCCGTCCTCCGGGCGCTCATGCGGTCGCATCTGGCTGCCGGTCGGCCGGCATCGGCGCTGGCCGCCTACAGCCGGGTGAGGAAGCGACTGGCCGAGGACCTCGGTGTCCCACCGACGTCCGGAACGGAAGCCCTGTACGCCGAGGCGCTGGCGGCCGCGGACGGCGACCTCGCTTCCGCGCCTCCCCCGCCTCGCGCCGGGCCGGCGGGACTGGTCGGGCGGGCGTCGGAGCTGGCGAGGCTCGACGCCGCCCTCGCCTCGGTGGCGGGAGGCGGGGTGGGCCTGGTCGTGGTGGAGGGCGAGGCCGGGATGGGCAAGACCACGCTCGTCCGGAGTTGGTGCGACTCGATCGGCCCGGACGCGGTCGTGCTCCAGGGTCGGTGCGACGAGCTCGGCCGCGACCTCCCGCTGCAGCCGGTGGCGGATGCGCTCGCCGACCACCTCCTGGACATCGGCGCCGAACGGGCGGCGGCCCTCGTCGGCGACGACGCCGCCACCCTGGCGCCCCTGCTGGGGCCGATCTCGGGCACCACCGCCACTGCGACCCTGGTCGCCGACCCGGCCGCGTCCCGTCTGCGGGTGTTCGCGGCGCTGGCGGCAGCCGTCTCCCGGGCCGGCGATGGCCGTCCGGTGGTGGTCGTGATCGAGGACCTCCACGGGGCCGGCGGGGGGACGCGGGCGTGGCTCGCCTTCGCCGGCCGGCGTTGCCGGCGCACCCTGTTGGTCGTCACCACCCGGCCCGGCGGGGCCAAGGACCTCGAGGCGACGAACACGATCAGGTTGGGTCCGCTGGACCGGGTCGCGGTCGCCGAGCTGGTCGGGGCCGAGCGGGCGGGGTCGCTCTACGAGCGCAGCGGCGGTCACCCGCTCCTGCTGGCGGCGCTGGCGGGCGCGGTGGACGAGGAGGTCCCGGCCACGCTGCGGGAAGCGGTGGCGTCCCGGGTCGACGGGCTGGGGCAGGACGTGGCCGCCACCCTGCGGGTGGCCGCCGTGCTCGGCCCCGAGTGCGACCTCGAGCTGCTCGCCCAGGTGGCGGCGACGCCCGTGGTCGACGTGCTCGCCCACCTCGAGGCGGCGGCCCGGGCCGGCCTCCTCGTGGAGTGGGGGAACGGCTTCGCCTTTCGCCATCAGCTGTTGCGGGAGGCGCTGGAGACGGCGACCGGTGCCGCCCGCCGGGCCCTCGTCCACCAGGTGGCGGCGCGGAAGCTCGCCGCCCGGCCCGATCCGGACTCGCTGGCGGTGGCCGTCCACGCCCGGGCGGGAGGCGACCGAGCCCTGGCCTCCTCCTCCTTCGTGGCGGCGGCGCTGGCGGCGGCCGGGCGCTTCGACGTGGATGCGGCCGAGGAGCACCTGGAGGCAGCCCTCGACCAGGTGGCGACCGCCGACGCGTTGGTGGTCCGGGCCCGGCTGCGCATGAGCCGGGTCGCCTACGACGACGCGGCGGCGGACGCGGAGCGGGCCATCGCCCTGGGCGGGGGCGCCGCCGCCCTCGAGGTGGCCGGATGGGTCGCCTACTACCGGCGCCGCTACGACGACGCCCGGGCCTACGCCGACGCCGCCGCGGCCCGGGCGGCCGACGATGCGGTGCTGGTCAGCGCCCTCGCCCTGGCCGGGCGGGTCCGCCACGGGGCGGGTGACCTCCCCGGTGCGGTCGAGCACCTGACCGCGGTGCGCGGCGGCCCACCGGCGGTGCGCGGCCTCGCCGACGTGTGGCTGGCTCAGGCCCGGGTCCATCAGGGCCGGCCGGCCGAAGCCCTCGAGACCCTGGCCCGGCCCATGGTCGACCCCGACTCGCTGGCCCACCCGTGGGCCCATCTCCATCTGCGGTTCAGCCGCATCCTCGCCTTCGGCCAGCTCGGGCGGGTGGCCGAGGCCCTCGGCGCGGCGGACGACCTCGATGCCGCCGTCGAGCGGGCTGGCTCCATGGGGGCGCGCTTCGCCGGGCCGGCGGCCAACTCCCGGGCCTGGCTCCGGCGTTGGACCGGTCGGGTGGAGGAAGCCGACGACCACAACTGGCGGGCGGTCGAGGCCGCCGGAGGCGACGCCGGCCCCTCCGGCGAGGCCATGGCCGAGGGCTACTACGTGGCCCTGCTCGACCTGGCCGACGGCTGCCTCCTGCGGGACGACCCGGCAGGGGCGGCGGTGCTGGCCGGCCGGCTGGCGCCGGTCGACACGTGGGACGGGACCATGGCCTGGCACCAGCGCCATCGGCTCGGCCTGCTGCGGGCCCGGCTGGCGATCGCGGCCGACGACCTGCCCGCCGCGGCCGAGCTGGCCCGTGCCGTCGCCGGCGACGCCGCCCAGCGGGGCGCGGCCCGCTACGAGCTGCTGGCCCGGGCCGTCGCCGGGCTGGCCGACCGGTCGGTTCCGGACGAGGAGCTGGCGGCGGTCGTCGACGGGCTCGGGCGGTGCGCGGTGCTGGACGGCTGGCCGCTGGTGGCGGCGTTGGCGACGCAGCGCCGGTCGGAGCGGTGGCGGCGCCAGGCCGAGCGCTGGGGGGGGACGGTGGTGGTCGCCGGCGATGGCGGCGACGTCGGCCGCCGTTTCGTCGAGCGCGTCCTCAGGGGCTGACCCCGGTCACCACGAGGATCGACCGCTCGAGCGGCTCTATGTCGTCGCCCAGCCGACTGATGGCGTCGGCGACCACCGCGCCCTGCTGGCCGGGCGGGAGGCGGCTCAGGAACGGCGCATGCTGGGCCATTCCCAGCCGCCAGGCGACCAGGTCGCCGGCGTCCAGCTCCGGAAAGGGCACCCGCACCGGCTCGACGACCGCCTCGAGCCCGGCCGCGGCCGCGGCCGCGGCGCAGGCGTCGACGGTGGCGAGCAGGCGGGCGGTCGTGGCCTGGATGGTGACGTACCACGGCTCCGCTCTCCAGCCGTGGGCGACGAGGGCGGCCTCCACCGCCGCCTTCACCGGGTGGGTGTCGTCGGCGGCGTAGCTGGCCATCACCAGAGCGCCGCCGGGGCGGGTGACGCGGGCCATCTCCTGCAGGCCCCCGGCGGGATCGTCGAGGTGGTTGAGGGAGAAGGCGGCCACGGCCCCGTCGAAGGTGGCGGCCGGGAACGGGAGGGCGAGGGCGTCGCCGGCCACCGCGGGCGGCCGCCGGGGCGCGTCGTGGCGGAGCATCCCGACGGCCCGGTCGACCGCGATCACGGCCGCCGCGCCGGCGGCCAGGGCCGCCCGGGACGCGGCCCCGGTGCCGGCGCCGACGTCGAGGATCCGGCCGCCGGCGATCGGCACCGGGGAGCGGGCGAGAATCACCTCGGCCAGGCGGTCGTAGACGGGGCCCGGCCCCCGCTGCCAGGCGGCGCCCGTCGCCGAGTAGGCGGTGGTGAGGCCGTCGATCACAGCCAGGCGGCACCGGCTTCGGCGGCGCGGCACCACCAGGCGAGCTCGTCGTCGTCACCCAGCGCCTTCTCCCAGCCGAACTGCACGACCCCGCCGAGCAGGCACAGGCCGAGCTGGCGGTCCCACCAGCCGTCGGTGGCCACCCCGTGGCCCTCGAGGGCGGCGCGGAAGAGGTCGATGGTGGCTTCCTTGGTGATCGGGAGCCGGGACCGGTCGAGGGCCAGATGCCAGGTCAGCTCGTGACACGCCGGTCCCTCGCCGACGTAGGCCCAGTCGATGAGGACGGTGCGGCCGTCGGCCGCGGCGCCCGAGTTGGACGCCTTCACGTCTCCGTGGAGGAAGCACGAAGGGGTCCGGCGCAGGGCGGTCGCCAGCGGGGTGGGATCCCGGCGGAGGTCGTCGACCAGCCGGGCGAGCCCGGCCGGGGCCTGCTCGCCGAACTGGCGCCAGCCGTCGTCCGCGATCCGGGGGACCCGTTCCGGCCAGCCCAGCGCCCGCTCGCCGTCGAGGGCGGCGTGGCCGAACCACGCCCACCGGGCGGCGTAGGGCAACAGGCCCGGACCGGACCCCGGGTCGTCGTGCCAATCCCAGGTGGAGGCGCAGAACCCGGCCAGGTGGTCGATGTAGGTGGCGTGCCGGTCGGCCGGGATCGGGCCGTCGCCGCCGGGGAGGAGGTCGCCGGACACGTCCCGCATGAGAAGCGCCGCGCCCCAGCCGTTGCGTCCGTGCCCGAGGGCGGCCCCCACGATGGCGTGGTCGACGAGGGCGGGCGCCGAGTCGAGGAGTCCCGCCGCCCACGCCCGCACCGGCCGGCAGCCGACGTCGCCCGACACCCGCATGGTGAAGTCGTGGTCGAGGTGGACGTACTTCACCACATGGGGATCGCCCTCGATCCAGACCCGCTCGAAGGCGGCCGCCGACCGTCCGTCCGGGTTGACGAACTGCTCCCGGCGCTCGACGTGGGCGAGGAGCTCGTCGACCGAACGGGCGAGTCGGGCCACGTCAACCAGCATCGCCTGCGGCGGCCATCTCGGCCAGGAGGCCGGCGTCCCATCGACCTCCGCAGAAGCACCGGTCGGCGGCGATGCGACCGTCGGGCGCCAGGCGCAGCAGGTGGCAGTGGTGGGCGGCGTGGGGAACGCCCCGCTCGAGCCAGGTCAGGAGGAAGGTGACGGCCTCACCGCCGTCGAAGGCGAGCCGTTCCAGCTCCTCGAAGGCGGCCGGGTCGGCGAACCAGCCGCTGTACTGGCGGGCGACGTCGTCGGCCCCCCGCCGGCCGAAGCGCCAGCCGGGGACGGTGGCGTCGAGGACGGCGTCGGGCGTGAACAGGCTCGCGGGGACGCCGGCCCCACCGGAGACGGCCTCGAGGAAGCTGTCGACGGTGGGGGCGAGGCCGAGCGTCCGGGGGCCGTCGATCGTGGTCATGGGGCGATCGTGGACCGCCGGTCCTGCAGCCGGCCTGCAGTCGAGCGGGCATCCGGTGCAGGCGTTCTGCAGCCCGTCGTTCCTAGGTTGCCGGCAACGGCTCGATTCGGGGCCCGAACGACAGGAGGAACGAGATGGCGCGCACCGACGTGCAGCGGGAGATGAAGGAGATGTTCGGCGAGGTGATCGGGTTCGTGGACCTGATCCCCGACCAGTTCATCGACGCGGAATGGGACCTCATCAAGCGGGTCCAGTTCGGCGAGACGCTCATCCCGAACAAGTTCAAGGAGCTGATCGGCCTGGCGGTGGCCGCGGTCACCCGGTGCCGCTACTGCGTTCTCTTCCACACCGAGTCGGCCAAGCTGTTCGGTGCGACCGACGACGAGGTCGAGGAGGCCATGCACTACACCAAGCTGGTCAGCGGATGGAGCACCTACCTCAACGGGATGCAGGTCGACTACGACGAGTTCAAGGCCCAGGTCGACCGGGTCGTCGACCACGTCAAGGCCACGGCCGCCTGAGATGACCCTGGACTGGGATCGGCCCGGGGTCGTCCGGGCCACGCTCAAGGTGGAGGAGCTGGCCGCGCTGGTGGCCGGTGCCCGCATGGCGGCGGCCGCCCTGGCCGCCCAGTCCGCCGAGCAGGCCGACGAGCTGGAGCGGGTGCTCGTCGGCTTCGATCGGGCGCTGCGCCACCTCCGCACCCCTGACGGGGCGCGGGCGTAGGTTCATCGGGTCATTCGTCAACCACTGTTCAGTCGGCGGGACGCCGGCATCCACTTGAACCTCGTCGCTCGGTGACACGACCACTGATCGCCTCGTTGCTCGGCGCGGTCGGGCTCGCTGGCCGAGGCGATCGCCAACCTCCGAGCGGACGCCCCCATCATCGGGGACCCGGGGTGGTGATCGCGGACTACGTCAGTTCGTGGGGGGCGACGACGAACCCGAGGCGGTCGGCTCCCCGGCGGAAGCGGCCGTCGAGGGTGACCACCCGGCATCCGAGGATGAGCCCGAGGGCGACGTACTCGGCGTCGTACGTCTTCGCCCAGCCGAGCTCGTCGGCCAGCCGCCACGCTTCGGGTCCGAGGTTGGCAGGTGACCGGCTGGTGACGGGGCACGCTTCGAGACGCGCCCGGGTGGCGTCGACATCGTCGGGCGAGACCTCACCCCGCCACAGCAGCTCGTGCAGCGCCGACCGGGCCTCCGACCACATGATGGGCGGCGCCACGAGGTCCTGGTCGCCGAGGACGTCGAACCCTGCCTCGACCCCGCAGGCGTGGAGCGCCACCGACGCATCCACGACGAGCACTCAGCGCTCCTGGCGAGAGCGGGCGACGGCCGACGCCCAGTCCGGCTGGGGACGACCCGAGTCGAAGTGCTGCCAGCGGTCGGGGACCGGGACCGACGTGTCGGTGAGGAAGGCGTCGAGGTCGGCCTCGTCGATGACGTGCTGGGTACCCACCTTCGACGCCCGGAGCTTGCCCGACCGGATCCACCGGCGGACGGTCTCGGGGTCGCGCAGCGCCCGCCGCGCCGCCTCTGGCACCGTAAGCATGTCGCATGATACTACTACAAGGAGATCTACCGGGCTGGGCCGGGATCCCTCCAGCCGAAGACGACGGCGACGCCGAAGACCACGCCCAGGCCGGCGAGGACGCCGATGAGGTTGCCGGCGATGTCGCCCAGCTGCATCTCCCGGGCGGTGGTCAGCGCCTCCTGGGCCCGCTCCGCGACCACGCTGGTCAGGAACACGCCCACCGCCGAGACGAGGACCGACCAGTTCGACCACATGGTCAGCCCGACGAGGATGGTGATCGTCGCCCACAGCGCGATGTGGATCTCGAAGTCCGACTGGGGTCGGGTCTGGGCCGCCAGTTGGGCGGCCCGGGACGAGCCGGCGTCGATGCGGCGGGAGACCCGTTCGAGCAGCCCGGGAGCCCGGTCGGACATGAGGACGAGCCCGCCGGCGAGGGCGACGCCGACCGCCACCAGCGCCATGAGCGGGCGCCAGCGGGCGAAGGGGCGACCCCCCGGCCCGAGCGGCGACAGGCGCGGCCCGGCCGTCCGGGGTGACTGGAGCATCACCTCCAGTGTGGCCAGCCTCAGGGCCGCAGCACGTACATCCGGAAGAAGGCGCTCTCGATCTCGGGGATCTCGACCCGGGGCAGTCCGGCGGCTTCGGCCAGGTGACGCACGGTGCCCGACCTGAGCACGGTCCCCAAGGCGGCGGACGGTTCCTCCGCCCGAGCGGCCGGCAGGCAGTGCGACACGCTCCAGCCGTACATCATCCGCTCGACCAGGTCGCCGGGGGCGGCGAAGGCGTCGGCCACCCGTTCGTCGACCACGACCACGGCCCCGCCCGGAGCGAGCGCGGCCCCGGCCGCGGCCAGCGCGCCGACCGGGTCGGACAGGTCGTGCAACGCCTCGAAGAAGCACAGCACGTCGTAGGGACCGGCGGCGGCCACGGTGGCCGCGTCGCCGCAGACGAACGAGACCCGCTCGCCCGCCGGGTGGGCGGCGGCGTTGACCTTGGCGTCGAGGATGGAGGCCTCGTCGGCGTCGAAGCCGTCGACCACGGCCGAAGGGAAGGCGGCGGCCAGGGCCAAAGTCGACCATCCCTGGCCACACCCGAGGTCGGCCACCCGGGCGCGCTCCGAGCGGACCTCGGGCACCGCCTCCAGCCAGCCGGCCAGCTCGTGGACGTAGGCGGGCCGGTTGATCGCCCCCTGACCGTCCCGGAAGTCGGCCCCGTAGTCGGAGTAGGGGACACCTCGGCCGGTGCGGTAGGCGTCGGCGACCCGGGATAGGGCGGCGCCGATGCCCACCACCATCGGTGCGAACGGCGCCGCGTGGGCCGGGCTCTCGGGGTCGACGAGGACCTCGGCGTGGGCCGGGGCGAGGGTGAAGCGGCTGTCACCGGCCATTTCGAGGAACCCGGCCACCGCCTGCTGCTCGAGCCACTCCCGGGCGTAGCGGCCGTCGATGCCGGCGGCGGCGGCCAGCTCGGGGGCGGTGAGGGGGCCGTTGTCAGCCAGGGTCCGGTACAGGCCCAGACGCCACCCGAGGTAGACGCTGAACAGCTCGAGGGTGCCGACGGCGGCTTCGAAGAGCCGGTCGGCGAGGGCGTCCCGTAGGTCGTTGTCGTTCATGGCGACGACCTTAGGGACGCCGATGCCGTCCGTCATGGGGCGTTCTCCCTACGGATCCACCGGCCCGTGGCCGCGCTCGGACTTCCGGCCACGACCGCGGGGGCACGGCTCGTTGCGGTGTGGTCCAACCGTCGGCCCCGCGTGCTCAGGCCGGTTCTGACAGAGTTCAGGAGTCGGTCAAGATCGGGGACGGGGACCATGGGGAAGCGGACGGATTGGACGGAGAAGGCGCCCAGCCGGAGGCGGCGGGCAGCACGGTCGGTCCTGGGCTGGGTCGCCCTGGTCGTCGTCGCCCTGGTGGTGGTGGTGGCTGTCAAGACCTACGTGGCGGAGCCCTTCCAGATCTCCTCGCCGGCGATGGAGCCCGCCCTCAGCCGCGGCGACAGGGTCGTCGTCGACAAGCTCCGGTACCGGCTGGGCGACCCCCGGCGGGGCGACGTGGTCGTGTTCGACAAGCCGGCTCGCGCCGGGGGTAGCACCCAGGTCGAGATCCTGGTCAAGCGGGTCATCGCCGGCCCCGGCGACGAGCTCGAGGCCCGGGACGGGATCGTGTACCTCAACGGCGAGGTGCTCGACGAGTTCTACCTCCGCACCGGCACGGTCACCACCGACATCGCCAAGCAGCGCGTCCCCGACGGCCGGTACTGGGTGATGGGCGATCGGCGGGAGGTGTCGGAGGACAGCCGCCAGTTCGGGCCGATCCCCGAGTCGGTGATCATCGGCCGGGCGATCGTCCGCGTCTGGCCGGTCACCGACATCGGCTGGATCCGGGTCTGACGACTGCCGAAGGGGCGAGCCAACGTCGGATCAGGCGGTGACGGACGCGGCCAGGTCGGCCACGTCGGCCCCGTCAACGGCGACGACCAGGCGGTGGTCGGCGGTCCGGTCGTCGACCCGGTGGCCGTGGCTGCGCAGGACCTCGGCCAGGACGTGGTGGTCGGGGGGGTCGGGGGTGGCCACCGCCAGACCCCGGGCCGCGGTGCGGAGGAGGTCGTGGGTCGGGCCCTGGTAGAGCGAGCGACCGGTGTCGATGAGCACCATCCAGTCGCAGACCTGCTCCAGCTCGCTCAGGTCGTGGGACGAGACGAGGACGGTGCGGCCGGAGCCGGCCAGGCCGGCGACGAGGGCCCGCATCTCCCGGACCCCCTGGGGGTCGAGGCCGTTGGCCGGCTCGTCCAGGATGAGCAGCTCGGGGTCGCCGAGGAGGGCGGCGGCGATCCCGAGGCGCTGTTTCATCCCCAGGGAGTAGCCCCGGTAGCGGTCGTGGGGCCGGTCGGCCAGGCCGACGGTGGCGAGCAGGCCGGGGATCCGGGCCGGGTCGTGGCCGCCGACGGTCGCGAACACCCCCAGGTTCCGGGCGCCGGTGAGGGCGGGGTAGAAGGCGGCTGGACGGCGTGGAAGAGGGCGACGGCCACGCTCACGAAGACCGGCCCGTAGGGGTAGCCGAGGCCGAGGTAGACGTCGGTGGCGGCCGCGCTCACCGCCACCGCGGCCAGGGGCCACCGGTCGCGACGGGCGAGGGCGGCCGGGCCGGCCAGGACGAGGAGCACGGCGACGGCGTCGATCGCCTTGCGCTCGGGCTGGTCGTCGGCCGCCCCGAACGACCCCACCACCTGGAACAGGGCGATGCCGGCCGCGGTGAGCCACACTCCCATACCGGCAAGGTAGGCCGGGCGGCCGCCTCCGTCGTCCCCCGCCGGGAGCAGCCGCGCCTGCCCCCGGCGGAGTACGGCCTAGCGGATGCCCGTGTCGCAGGTGACGTCGACGGTGGTCGACGTGCCGTCCGCCACCGTCACCCGGGCCGGGTCGGCCTGGCAGCCGCCGCCGAGGGCCGACTGGGCCGGGAAGGCGAGGACCCGGTAGTCGCCGGGGGGGACGGCGATGGCGAAGGCGCCGCCGTCGTCGGTGCGGTCGCTGGCGACGACGATGCCGTCGGCCCGGGCCAGCTCGACCGTGCCCCAACCGGGACGGGGGGCGCAGTCGGGGTCGGGCGGGTCGGACTCGACCGGGCACACCGGCCCGAAGCGCACCGTGCCCACCACCTCACCCCGGGGCGCCATGGTGGTCGTGGTCGAGTCGACCACGCGGACGGTGAGGTGCCAGCGGGCGAGGGCCGGATCGCACTCCGGCGCGACGCAGCCCGCCCGTTCGGCGGTCACCGAGGCGGCGCCCGGGGCCAGCCCGACGAAGCTGGCCACGATCGTGCCGCACCCCGAGGTCGGGGTCTCGAGGCAGGTGGGGGGGCTGGGCGTCACCGTGGGTGGGCGATCGGGGCGGAGCACGGCCGGGTCCGACGGCTCGCCGAACACGAACTCGGAGCTGTGGAGGATCACGGTGACCCGCTGGCCCACGGCGGCGGTGACGATGCGTCCGTCGTCGGCGTCGCTGAACCCGAGCGGACCGGGGGCGGGACGGGTGGTCGGGGGCGGGACGGCCGCGGGATCCGGGTCGCGGCAGCCGGCGAGGGCGAGGACGACGACCAGGCCGACGACGAGGCCGCGGACCAGGCCGACCGTCAACCCGGACCCCGCCCATCGTCCCATGGCCACAGATTGCCGCGCCCGTTGGCCTACGGTCGGTCGGCCATGACCGCCGCCGACGAGTCCGCCACCACGCCCACCGTCATCGACATCGCGCGGGAGGCGGGCGTGACCGTCACCTGGGCCGACGGTCACGTCAGCCGCTTCGGGTTGGACGGGCTGCGGGCCTGGTGCCCGTGCGCCCAGTGCCGCGACGTGCGGGCCGGGGGCGGGGTGGCGTGGCCGCAACCGGGGGCGCCGGCGGCGCTGCGCGTCGAGGGGGCGGAGAAGGTCGGCAACTGGGGCCTCAACCTCGAGTGGAACGACGGCCACGGCACCGGCATCTACACCTGGGAGACCCTGCGGTCGTGGTGCCCGTGCGAGGAGTGCCGGCAGGACTGACAGGGTGGGCTTGGCCCGCCCGACGGCCTCGGTGCCACAGCGGCCCGCCTCGGGTGGGGCCTGCCTCCCTCCCGCTAGGAGTCGTCCCAGCCGAAGAGATCGTGGTGGTGGCGGACGATGGCCTGGTAGGCGTTGCGGAGGTCGGCCCGGGCCCCGTCGAGGGCCTCGTCGGGCGCCGGCGCCGGCGTCCACCGGCCCCGGATGGGATCGGTGGCGGTGAGGGCCTCCAGGGCCGACGACGCGTTGCGCAGCCACTGGTGAGCCCGGTGGAGGGTGGTCCGCTCGTCGGCGGTGAGGTCTTCGGGCCGTTTGGGCCGGTCGGGCAGGTCGTCGCTCACGTCGTCCGCACCCTATCGCCGCGCTCGTTGACCCTCCTGCCGGCCGGGCATAGCCTCGGGCTGTGAGCCTTCGCCGGCTGCTCGTTCCACTGGCTGCGATGCTGGTGGTCCTCCCCGCCTGCGGCTCCGGTTCCGAGTCCGACTCGACCGGCGGCGGTGCCGCCGGTCCCACGACGTCGGCGCTCGACGACCGCCTGGCCGAGCTGTCGAGCGCAGGGGTGTTCGTCGGCGGGGTGGCGTTCACCGGCAACCTGGTGTCGATCCACTTCGCCCGGGCCGACGACCGCGCCGCGGGCATGAAGGTCTACGTCACCGACGGGGTCCCGGGCGGCACCGCCGAGTGGTTCGAGGGGACGGCGCCGGGCGGGGCCTTCATCCTCACCTCGGCCAGCGGCGGGGCCACCATCTCGGGCCGGATCGAGGACTTCGAGACCGACGGGACGGTCACCCTGGCCGACGGGGTGGCCCGCCACTTCTTCACCCGGCCCGCGGGCGACGGGGCGGGGACGTTCGAGATCACCGTTGCCGGCGACGGGTGGACGGGCACGTCTGTCAACGGGTCCACCCTCACCGCCCGCCAGACGGGCAGCTACGTGGAGGGGGCGGTGGTGTCCTCCGCCGGGGAGCGCTACCCGTTCCGTCACAACGACCTCACCCGCCGCCTGGGCTACTCCGTCGCCGGCGGCGCCCCCGACACCTACCTCGCCATCGTCACCCGCCAGGCCACCGAGATCCAGGGCCGGGGGGGCGACGTCAAGGGGGGCCGGCCCGACGGCAACGTCATCGCCCTCGACCTGTCCCAGGAGGCGACGCCGACCGCCGGCGTCTACCACGGGCGGGTGGCGATGGCCACCGACCGCCTCAACGTCGAGCTGGCCCCCAACCCCGACGGCTCCCGTCTGGTGCGGGTCTACCTGTCCGACTCGGAACCGGAGCCGGCGGGCGACATCCAGTGGTGGGCGGAGCCGGTGACGGGCGACACGTTCTCCCTCACCTCGAAGAGCGGCGACGCCACCATCGCCGGCACCATCGCCGACGACGGCATCTCGGGCGACGTCACCCTCACCGACGGTGTGCCCCGCAGGTTCTTCGCCGCCCCCAGCGGCCAGGGGGCGGGGATCTACACGGTCGACGTGGCGTCCGACCGCCGCCACACGGGCACGTCGGCCCAGGGGGCCAAGCTCGACCTCGTCTACCGGGACGGCACCGTCATGGGCACGCTCACCTCGCCCGACGGCGAGGAGTTCCCGATGCTGGGGGCCGACCTGGCCGGCGCCTACCGCTACACCGACGAGTACTCCAAGCCCGGCACCTACACCGCCTTCGTCGCCCCCCGGGGCCGGTACGTCTACGGCCGCGACGGCGACGTCCGGGGGGGCAGGTTCGGCCTCAACATCATCGGCCTGGACAAGAAGTGCTGACGGGCGGGCGACTGCCCGCTCGGCTGGTGGTGGCGGCGATGGTGCTGGTGGCGGGCTGCTCCACGGGAAGCCGGGACGAGAGCGCGCCCACGACGACGGTCCGGGAGGAGAAGGTGGCACCCCGGTGGGATCGCCTGGCCCGCCTCACCGGCTCCGGCGACCAGGTGACCGAGCGGTTCGAGGTCGCGCCCGAGGCCCTGCAGTGGCGGGTGACGGTGGCCTGCGACGGGGCCGGCTCGGTGCGGGTCGGCCTCGACGGGGAGGTGCCGGCCCTGGCCGTGGTGGACGGCTGCCCGGGGAGCTCGTTCGGGTACTCCATCCGCACCGGCCCGGCCACGCTGGACGTGGTCGCCGGCGGGACGTGGGAGGTCGTCGTCGACCAACAGCTCGACACCCCGGTGGCCGAGGCCGCCCTGCCGGGGATGACGGCCGCCGCCCGGGTGGCGGCGGGGGAGCTCTACGGGATCGACCAGGAGGGCGCAGGGACGGCGACGCTCTACCGGTTCGACGGGGAGGCGGCCCTGCGCCTCGACCCGTTCGTGGTCACCCGCAACTCGGACCTCTTCGTGTGGCTGAGCGACGCCCCCGCCCCCCGGACGAGCCGGGAGGCGCTGGACAGCCGCCATGTCCAGGTCGCCCGCCTCACCGCCACCGCCGGGGCCCAGAACTACCGCCTGCCGGACACCGTCGACCTCGACTGGGTGCGGTCGGTGATCGTGTGGTGCGAGCCGGTGCGGAGCGCCTACGCGGCCGCGTCCCTGTCGCCATGAGGACGGGCGGTGCCGGCCTGGCCGTGGTCGTCGCCCTGATCGTCGCCGGCTGCCGGACGTCGCCACCCGCGCCGCCCCCGGCGCTGCCCGACGTCCACCGGTGGACCACCTGGGTGGTCGGCGACCCGGCGACGATCCCGGTCGTCGCCCCGGCCGGGGACGGGCGGGGGCCGGAGGCGACCCGGGGTGGGGCGGGCCCCCTGGGCGGCGAGTGGATCGAGCGGGCCATGGAGTTCGTGTCGGCCCGGACCAAGGACCCGCCCAACGCGTCCCGGGACTACGCCCTGGTGGCGGTGGCCGCCTTCGACGCCCTGGTGGTCGCCCGGCACTGGCAGGGCGTCTTCGAGTCGCGGTCGTACCCGTCGGAGGAGGCGGCGGTGGCGGGGGCGGCGTCGAGGGTGGTGGCCCACCTGTTCCCCGAGCAGCCCGCCCTCCGCCTCGACCGGCGGGCGGAGGAGGTGGCCGGTCCCGGCGAGGGCGGCGGCGCCGGTCTCGACCTGGGCCGGAGGGTGGCCGAGCGGGTCATCGCCCGGGCCGATGCCGACGGGTCGGCGGAGGTGTGGGACGGGACCCGGCCCGCCGACCGTCCCGACCGACCCGGGTTCTGGCAGCCGCCGCCGGGCTCGGTGTCGCCGCCGGTCCAACCGCTGGCGGGGCGATGGCAGACGTGGGTGCTCCCGGCGGGCGACGCCGTCCGGCCCCCGCCGCCCCCCGCCTACGGATCTACCGAACTGCTGGCCGAGGGTCGGGAGCTGATCGACATCGGCGCCGGTCTCACCGACGGCGAGAAGCGCATCGCCCGCTTCTGGGAGGGAGGCCAGGGGACGCCGCTGCCACCCGGGATCTGGAACCGGATCGTCCTCGACGACCTCGCCCGCGCAGGGGCCGACGGCGCCCGGTCGGTGCGGACGCTGGCGATGGCGAACGTCGCCCTGGCCGACGCCGGGGTGGCGGCGTGGGACGCCAAGTACAGGTGGTGGACGCCCCGTCCCGAGAACGCCATCCAGGAGCTCCTCGACCCGGAGTGGAAGCCGCTGCTGACCACGCCGCTGTTCCCGGCCTACGTGTCCGGCCACTCGACCTACTCGGCGGCGGTGGCGACGGTGCTGGCCCACCTGTTCCCCGACGAGGCCGACCGCTACCTGGCCATGGGGGAGGAGGCGGGGCTGTCCCGGCTCTACGGCGGCATCCACTGGCGCGGCGACCACACCGAGGGGTCGGCCATGGGCCGCCGCATCGGCGACCTGGTGATCGAACGGGACCCGGCCGTCGAACGAGCGAATCGGTGACGATCCCGGGGTCCTGACCCCGGGATCCGTCACCAGTTGCCGCTACAGGCCCCGCGGGCCGCGGTGGAAGGCCACCCCCGTCGACGACGTCGGCGACTGGGGGACCGGGAAGATCTTCCGGGTGGACCTCGACGGTTAGCCTTCGGCCGTGCCGCCCCGGTCGATGATGCCGCACGTCCGGTGGCCGGCGGTGCCCGATCCGAACGGGTCCCCCCGTCCTCGTCCTGCCGTTCCAACCCGAACCCCGCCAGCAGGTCGCGCCGGCCGGGATCGGGCTCCTGTCGCTCGACGCCTCCGGCCGCCTGCTGCGCCACGGGGTGAGCGGGCTGTGAGGTTCGAGGACTTCGGGTCGCCGGTGGGCCGGTGACGGTCGCGTTGGCGGGGGCCCTCCTCGAGAGCGACCGGCGCTACTTCGAGCTGGGGGCGACGGTGGAGGCCGTCGACGGGGCCGAGCTGGCGTGGATGGAGGGCACGGCGGCGTTGCCGGCGGGGTGCGTCGTGCACCGGGTGCGGCCGGGGGAGCTCGGTGGCGCCGGCCCGCCCGCTTGGGTCGACGGCGTGACCCGGCGGCTCCGGGAGCTGGGTCGGAGCGTGGCCCGGGTCTACCTGGACGGACCGGCGGCCGCCCTCGACGGGGCGCTGGCCGGGGCCGGCTACCGGCGCCGGGCGGAGATCGGATACGTGGTGGAGGGGGCGCTGCCGACGGCGGCGGCCCGGTCGGAGGTGACGTTGCGGGAGATCGTCGACGAGGACGGGTGGGAGGCCAAGGGCAAGCTCCACGCCGGCTCCGAGGAGGCGGCCGACGGGCACGTCACCGTCCCCGGGGAGTGGGTCGACCTCGAGCGGCGGAAGTGCGCCGGCGGGATGCAGGCCTTCCTGGTCGAGGTCGACGGCGAGGTGTGCGGGGGCGTCGCCACCCTGGAGCAGGACGGGCTGCTGCGGGCCAAGAACGTCTTCGTCCATCCGGACCGGCGGCGGGAGGGCATCGCCGCCGAGACGTTGCGGGTCCTGTCCCGGCGGGCCGTCGACCTCGGCCTGGCCGCCACCGGCATCTTCGGCGTCGACGGACGGCCGGGGGCGGCGGTCTACGTCCACCTGGGGATGGTGCCGGTGATGCGCCAGTACGAGTGGTCGCTCCGACTGTGACTTCCTACCTGGAGGACGGGTTCGTGGTCGTCCCGGCCGTGTTCGGGGACGACGAGGTCGCGACCTGGGCGGCCGAGTGCGACCGGCTGGAGGCGTCGGGCGTGTTCCACCCCGACAACCTGCGCACCCACGTCCTCAACTCGCGACGGCCACCCGATCGGCTCGACCCGGTGATCGACCTGTCGCCGGCGCTGGCCTCGGTGGCGGCGGGGCTGTCGTCGCTGGCGGCGGAGCTGCTCGGGGAGGAGGCGGCGCTGTTCAAGGACAAGCTCATCTTCAAGCCGCCGGGGGCCCGGGGCTACCTCGCCCACCAGGACTACGCCTACTGGCACTGGCTACCGGTGCCGCCATCGGCCCTGGTCACGGTGGTGGTGGCGGTGGACGCGGCCACAGCCGACAATGGGGCGGTGGAGCTGTTCGCCGGCCTGCACCATCGCCTGCTGACCGAGGAGGGCCGCCCGGCCGACATCCCCGACGACGCGCTGCCGGCGGCCGGGTTCCTGGCCGAGACCCGGGCCGGCGACGTGGTCGCCTTCCACTCCCTCACGCCCCACCGCAGCGGCGACAACCGCACGGCCCGGCCCCGGCGGCAGCTGTTCCTCAGCTACGCCGCCGCCCGGTACGGCGATCTGCACGACCTGTACTACTCCCGGCTGCAGGCGTCGGTGCTGGACGGGATGGATCCCGGTTCGGCGCGCCCGGGCCTACTTCCGGTGACGGCCATGGACTCCTTCACCGGCGGGCAGTGGGCCGCGGTCGACCGGGGCCTGGTCGCCGACCGGCCCCGGGCGGCCGACTCGGTCCTGGGGCTGCTCCGGACGATGGCCGGTCTGGAGGCGGGCTTCCCCGTCGACCAGCTCACCCACGCCTGCCAGACCGCGGCCCGGGCCGAGCGGGCGGGGGCGTCGGCCGAGCTGGTGGTGGCCGCCCTCTGCCACGACGTGGGCAAGGCGGTGTCATGGGCCAACCATGGGGCGGTGTCGGCCGAGATCCTCCGCCCGTACGTGGCCGACGACGTCTACCAACTGGTGCGCTGGCACCAGGACTTCCAGGCCCGCCACTTCGCCGAGCACCTGGGCGGCGACCCCGAGGCCCGGGAGCGCCACCGCGGCGCGCCCTGGTTCGCCCAGGCCGAGGTCTTCGCCGACGAGTGGGACCAGGCGTCCTTCGACCCCGCCTACGACACGCCCGCCCTCGACCACTTCGAGCCGCTGGTGCGGGCGGTGTTTCGTATCGCCGGGTGATCGGCTGGCGATCCGCACCCGCCACCCACACCGCGGGCGCCCTCAGGTCGGCCGGAGGAAGGCGGGATGGAGGCGGTCGACGTCGCCTCGCCGGTAGAGGCGGGCGGGGCGGCCGGCCTCGCCATGGGTGATGCGGCCCGTCTCGACGAGGAAGTCGGCCGTCCCCGACACCTTGCGGTGGAAGTTGCGGGGGTCGAGCGACGTGTCCCACACCGCCTGGTACACCCGCCGGAGGTCGCCGATGGTGAACTCGTCGGGGCAGAAAGCGGTTCCGAGGGGCGAGTACTCGAGCTTTGACCGGGTCCGCTCCACCCCGTCGGCCAGGACCGCGTGGTGGTCGAACGCCAGGCAGGCCGGGTTCTCGAGCAGCTCGCCGACGGGGAGCCACTCCGCGTCGGTGTCGTCGGACCCGTGGGTGTCGTGGGTGTCGTCGTCCACGCCGCCCGGCTCGTCGATCTCGGTGATGTCGGCCGCGGCCAGGCCGGGCACGACGACCAGGTACGCAACCGTCACCCGCCGGGGCAGGCCGTAGGTCGCCAGTTGCTCGACGTGCACCCGCTCCGACTCCAGGCCGGTGAGCTCCCACAGGTGGCGGTCGGCGGCGGCGACGAGGTCCTCGTCGTCGACGACGGGCCCTCCGGGCAGGACGAGGCGGTTGGGGTGCTCGACCCCGACCAGGGCCACGAGCTCGTCGTCGAGCACGGTGAGGACCACCAGGTGCACGAACAGCCCCATGCCATGGTCATTGTGGCACCTGGGTAGCTTCGCACCCATGACGAACGCACTGATCTGGATCTCGGGCGCCTCGGGCGGTATCGGTCAGGCGCTGGCCAGCACCGTCCCGTGGCCGGACGCCAGGGTCATCGGCATCAGCCGCACCCCCCTCGACGGTGTCGACCACCTCGCCGCCGACCTCTCCGACCCGGCCTCGTGGCCGGCCGTGGCCGAGTCCTTCCGCTCCGAGCTCGCCCGCTTCGAGGGCGACCACGTCGTCTTCGTCCACGCCGCCGGCACCCTCGACCCCATCGGGTTCGCGGGCGAGGTCGACGAAGACACCTACGCCCGCAACGTCGTCCTCAACAGCGCGTCGCCGCAGGTCGTGGGGCACATGTTCATCGCCGCGGTGCGCGATGTCGCCGCCCGCCGATTTCTCGTCATGTTGACCTCGGGGGCGGCCAAGAGCGTCTACCCGGGGTGGTCGTCGTACGGGGCGGCCAAGGCGGGGGTCGACCAGTGGGTCCGCAACGTGGGCGCCGAGCAGGACAAGCGGGGCGGGGTGCGGGTGCTGGCCGTAGCCCCGGGGACCGTCGACACCGGCATGCAGGCCCTCATGCGCAGGACGCCGGAGCGGGACTTCCCCAGCCGCCAGAAGTTCGTCGATCTCCACACCGCCGGGAAGCTGGCCGACCCCGTGGCGGTGGCCCGGGACATCTGGAGCCTCCTCGACGCCGACCTCGAGAACGGAACCGTGCTCGACCTGCGGGATCTGGCGAAGACCTAGCCGGCCACCCGGTCCTGGGCCTCGGCGAAGCGGACGGTCTCGTCGACGGTGGCGGTCAGGTCGTCGAACTGCCCGCCCACCTGGTAGAGCCGGGGCCCCCGGACGAAGGTGACCAGGTGGACCCGCTCGGGCGGCCGTTCGTCGAGGTGCCGGGTGTAAGACTCGCCGACGGCGCCGGCCACCGAGGCGACCGGGAACCGGCTGGCGCCCTTCACGGTGGCGTTCTGGGCGGCGAAGCCATCCCGGGCCGACCGGGCCCCTTCCTCGTCGGCGAACTCGAACACGAACACCCCGAGGAAGGCCCGCGGGCTCTCCCGCTGCCAGCCCCGGGTGTAACCGGCCTGGAAGCCGGCGTCCTCCAGGATGACCTCGTCGGCGGCGGGGGCGTCGGAGAACTCGGCCAGCAGCCGCCGGAGGTCGACCGCCCCGAACGGGGGCGAGGCGAGGAGCTGGTAGTCGTCGGGGGCCTGCTGCACCACCAGCCGGCGCAGGTCGACGGCGCCGGTGACACCCACGGGCAATGACGTGGCGACCGCCGCCGGTCCGGGCCCGGCGGCCGGTTCGCCACCGGGCTCCCCGCCACACCCGGCGAACAGGAGGACCGCGGCGACGGCCGCGGCCGTCAGACGGCGCAGCTGTCGTCCTCGCACGCCTCGTCGCCGCGGCCCTCGCTGCCGGTGCTGACCAGCGCCGACGGAGCGGCCGCCTCGCTCGCCGCCCACGCCTGGCGCAGGACGTCGAGGAGGACGTCGGGGTGCTGGGCGCCGGGCACCCCGTAGGCCCGGTCGATCACGAAGAACGGCACCGCGGTGATCCCGAACGCCCGGGCGGTGGCCTCGTCGGCCCGCACCTCGTCGGCGTAGCGGTCGCCATCGAGCACGGCCGCCACCTCGTCGGTGTCGAGGCCGGCCTCCGCCGCCACCTCGACCAAGGTCTCCCGGCGACCCGTCGGCCGGCCCTCGCTGAACGTGGCCGCCATCAGCCGCTCCTTCACCGCGTCCTGCACGCCCCGCGCCAGTCCCAGGTGGATGAGGCGGTGGGCGTCGAACGTGTTGCCCGGGCGGGACGTGTCGAAGCGGAAGTCGACCCCGGCGTCGTCGCCGACCCGGGTCATCCGCTCGATCATGGCCTCCGCCTCCGCCTCCGGGATGCGGTACTTCGACGCCAGCCGGTCGATGTAGCGGCCCGTCCGCTCCACCGGCGCACCCGGGTCGAGCTCGAACGCCCGCCACACCAGCTCGACCTGGTCGCGATGCTCGAACCGGGCGAGGGCGGACTCGAAGTGGCGCTTGCCGATGTAGCACCAGGGGCAGACGACGTCGGACCAGATCTCGACTCTCATGATGACCGGTGCAACGCCGCCGACCCTCAGGATCGTCCCGGGCGGGTCCAGATGGTGCACCGGTGGATGGGCAGGAAACCGAGGCGCTCGTAGATCGGCCGCCCGTCGTCGCTGGCCACCAGGACCGCGGGTAGCTCCGGCCGGCAGCCGGCGGCGCGGCCGGTGAGGGCGGCGCCGAAGCCCCGCCCCCGCACGTCGGGGAGGGTGGCCACCCAGTCCACCTCGATCACCCCGTGGGCCACGTGGGCGCCGGAGACGGCGACGGCCCGGTCGCCGTCGTAGCCGACCCACAGGCGGACGGGGCCGCCCAGCAGGCGGTGGTCGATGATGGCCCCGCCCTCGGGCATGGGGTAGCCCTCGACCAGGACCTTTTCGAAGTCGGCCAGCTCCTCGGCCGTGCCGACCTCGACGACGCGGCTGCCGGGCGGGTCGGGCCGGGTGAAGGGGGCCGGCGCCCGCAGGAGGAACGGCGGGTGGCCGACGAGCTCGAGGCCGGCGGGGGAGAGGTCGGGCAGGGGCCAGGCGGAGAAGAGGATCCACGTGCGCTCGGGCGGGTAGAAGGCCAACGCCTCCTCGACCACCCGGTGGATGTCGATCACGCCCGGAGGCTGGAGGAGGACCACCCCGTTGTCGAACACGAAGGCGGAGTGGGGATCGGCGTAGGCCGCCTCGGGAGTGCGGCGCAGGCGGCCGCCGACGCCGTCGGCCATCGTCGTCAGGCGGTCGGCGATGGCGAAGACGAATGCCCGCAGCAGGGTGTCGCCGACGTCGAGGTCGGGTTCCCAGCCGGCGGTGAGGTGGGGGGCACCCATCGCCTCAGTGTTGTCGGCGGCAACGTCCGGGAGGTGGACCGGTAGTTTCTGCCCGGTGGCGCAGGTGACCGGCACGGTGCGGGTCCGGCTGGTGGGACCGCTGCGCCTGTTCGTCGACGGGGCGCGGGTCGCCGAGCTGCCGGCGGGGCGGGCGTCGAGCCTGCTGGGGATGCTGGCGGTGGAGTCCGGCCACCTCGTCCCCACCGACCGCATCATCGACGATCTGTGGCCCGACGGCGCACCGGCCAAGGCCGAGCAGAACGTGGCGTCACTGGTCAGCCGGCTGCGGCGGCTGGTCGGCCGCGACCGCATCCAAGGCGGCCGGTCGGGCTACCGGGCCGACCTCGAGACCGATTTCCACGAGGCCGAGGGGCTGGTGGCGGAGGCCGAGTCCCGGCTGGGGGCGGGAGCGTTCGGGCCGGCGGCGACGGCCGGGCGGCGGGCGCTGGCCGTCCTCGACGCGGGCGAGCTGCTGGAGGACGAGCCCTACGCGCCGTGGGCCCAGGGGCCGCGGCGGCGGGTGGCGCGCCTGCAACGGCGGGCCCGGGCGTGCGTGTGGGCGGCGGCTCTGGAGCTGGGCGACACCGCCACCGCCCTGGAGGCGGCCACCGCCGCGGTCGACGCCGACTCCTTCGACGAGGACGCCCACCGGGCCCTCATGCGGGCCAACCACCGGCGGGGGGACCGGGGGGCGGCCCTGGTGGTGTTCAAGCGGCTGGAGCGGGAGCTGCACGACGAACTGGGCGTGGCCCCGGCCGACGAGACCCTCGTGCTGTTCGAGGCCATCGCCGGGGGCGGTCCGGAGCCCGAGCTGCGGGGGGCGTCGGGCGCCGGCATCCGTGGTGGTCCCGCCGCCCGGGCGGTGCCGCTGGTGGGCCGGCGCCAGGAGCTGTACCTGCTGCGGGAGGCATGGGCGGCGGCGGTCGCGGGGCGGAGCGCGTTCGTGTTCGTGTGCGGTCCCGCGGGGTCGGGCAAGTCCCGGCTGGCGTTGGAGGCGGCGGCGGTGGCGGAGGCGGCGGGCGGCGTCACATTGCGAGCCCGGTGCAACGAGGCCGAGCGGTCGCTGTTCCTCCAGCCCATCGTGGAGTCGGTCCGGAAGTACCTGGAGGGGGTTTCGGCCGAGGTGGCGGCGGAGCTGGTCGGCAGCTGGGCGGGGACGTTGCGGGAGCTGCTGCCCGGCCTCCCGGTGGCGTCGGGGCTGGCGGGGGCGACGTCCGCCTACGAGCGAGCCGGTCCGGAGTTGGAGCACCGGCGGTCGCTGGAGGCGGTGACCGAGCTCTTCGCCCGCCTGGCCCAACGGCACCCGGTGTTGCTGGTCCTGGACGACCTGGAGCATGCCGGCGCCTCCACCCTCGAGGCGTTGCGGTTCATGGCCGGCCGCCTGTCCCAGGCGCGGATGCTCGTGGTGGTGACGCTGCGTCCCGAGGAGGCCCGGGAGGCGATGGAGACGCTCGAGCACCTGGGCCGGGAGATCCACCTCGGCCCCCTCCCGGTGGCGGCGGTGGAGCAGCTGGCGGCCGCCATGGGGGTGCCCGAGCTGGCGGCTCCCGTGTACGAGCTCACCGGCGGCGACGTGCTCTTCTCGGTGGAGGCGTTCCGCCTGGCGGCCGACTCCGACCGGGCGGCCGACGCCCTGGAGGTCAGCCGGTCGCTGCGGGACGTGGTGACGGAGCGGGTCCGGCGGGCGGGCGGTGACGTGGAGGAGTTCCTCCGGGTGGGGGTGGTGGCGGGGGCGTCGTTCGACCTCGACCTGGTGGCGCGGGTCCAGGAGGTGGCGTCGGAGGTCGCCGCCCGCCTGGCCCAACGGGCGCTGGAGGCGGGGCTGCTGGTGACCAAGGCGGGCGACCTGGCGTTCGCCAACAGCGTCATCCAGGACGTTCTGTACGAGACGACGGCGCCGGCGGTGCGGGCCAGCCGGCACCGGCGGATCGCGGAGCTGGTGGCCGACCGTCACGAGCTGGTGGCCGTCCACCGGGAGGCGGCGGGGGACTGGCGGCGGGCGTGCGAAGCGTGGACGGCAGCCGCGGCCGACGCCCGCCGGCGCTTCGCCAACCGGGATGCGGAGCGGCTGTTCGGGCGGGCGGTGGCGGCGGCGTCGGCCGCCGGGGATTCGGCCGCCGAGGGCCGGGTGTCGCTGCGGCGGGGGCAGGTGCGGGAGGAGCTGGCCGAGTACGCCGGCGCCCGGGACGACCACCAGCGGGCCCTGGCGTTGGCCCGGGCCTCGGGCGACTCGGCCTTGGAGGCGATGGCCCTGGAGCGGCTGGGGTGGACCGCCTATTACGGGCGCGACGTCGACCGGGCCGCCGACTTCGCGGTGCAGGCGACGGCGCTGGCCGAGGCCGCGGCGGCCGCGCCGGGGGCCCAGGCGAGCGCGTTGGTGCTGGTGGGACGGGTACGCCACTGGGCGGGCGACATGGCGGGGGCGTCGGCCGCCTACGAGCAGGCCATGACCGACGGGGAGTCGGATCCGTCCACGGTGGCGTCCGCGTTGAGCTGTCTGGGAGCGCTGCTGGAACACGGGGACCGCTTCGCCGAGGCCCGGGACGTGCTGGCCCGGTCGATGGCCACCTGCGAGGAGACGGGATCGTTCCGGGCGCTGCTGCGGACGCTGTTCTTCGCCGGCCTGGCCCGGGCCAACCTGGGCGACCTGGCGGGGGCGCTGCGGGTGCTCGAGCGCAAGCGGGGCCTGCTCAACCGCTACGACGTGCACTTCTACCGGGCCCGGACGTCGACCACGCTCTCGTGGGTGTGGCGGGAGCTGGGGGACGTGGCCCGGGCGGAGGATCTGGCCCGCGAGGCGATCGAGCAGTCCCGGGAGGTGGCGGCGGGGTCGCTGCAGACCGAACAGGAGCTGCACGCCCTGCTGGCGGCGGCCGAGTGCCGGCTGATGGAGGGGGACGAGGGGGCGGCGGCGGCGCTGGTGGCGGAGGCGGAGCCGCTGATCCGGGTGTGGCTGCCGTTCCGCTGGCGGGCCGAGCTGCGGCTGATCGAGGTCGGGAGCCGGTTGGAGCCGGCGCGGGCGGAGCTGTTGCTCGAGCTGGCCCGGCAGCGGGGGTCGGCCAAGTACCAGGCCCTGGCCCTGGCCCGGCTGGGACATCGGGAGGAGGCGGCGGCGGTGGCCGTGCCCACCGGTTCGGCCCTGCTGCTGGCCGAGGTCGCCCCCGGCCGCCAGGCCCGCGACGCCCTGCAGACGATCGCCGCGTCCCTGCCCCGCGACATCCGCTCCCGGTTCGCCACCCACGGCCGCCTCACGGGCCCCCTCCGGGCCTGAGCGCCCGCCGAACCGGGCTCGTCCGCCGAACCGCCGAACCGCCGAACCGGGGTCGTTTCTCGGGGGCAGGGCCCCCGAATCCGTCACCGGTTCAAGGCGAGGGCCCCGGCGGCCGATGTTGTCGGGCAGTGCACACCCGAACCCCGGTCCGTGACGATGCCGTGCCTGCCGACGCCGGCCGGCCGGCGGCGGTCGTGGAGCTCACGGGGGTCCGGCGGACGTTCGGACCCGCCACCGGCCTGGCCGGCCTGACCCTGGCCGTGCCGGCGGGGTCGGTCACCGTCCTCGTCGGTCCCAACGGCGCGGGCAAGACGACCGCCCTGCGGGTGATCACCGGCGCCCTGACCACCGAGGCCGGCACCGCCCGCGTCTTCGGACTCGACCCGGCCGGCCCCGAGGGCGAGCAGGTCCGCCGGCGGTGCGGCGTGGTGGCGGCCAAGCCCGCCCTCTACGACCGACTCACCGGGCGAGACAACCTCGCCTACGCAGCCGAGCTCTTCGGCCTCGGACGGAACGCGCCGGTGACCGACGCCGCCGACCGCTTCGGCATCGTCGACGCCCTCGACCGCAAGGTCGGCGGCTACTCGACGGGCATGAAGACCCGGCTCGCCCTGGCGAGGGCCGTCCTTCACGACCCCGACCTCCTCCTCCTCGACGAGCCCACGTCGGGCCTCGACCCCGAGTCGTCCCACGCCGTCCTCGCCCTCGTCGACGACATGGCCGCCGGCGGCAAGACGGTGGTCATGTGCACCCACCTCCTGCTCGAGGCCGAGGGCCTGGCCGACGAGGTCGTCCTCCTGGAGGACGGGACCACGGTGATGGCCGGTCCCCCGGAGGAGCTCATGCGCCGGTTCTGGCCCCACCCCATGGTCGTCTTCGGCGCCGAGGCCCCCGGCAGCCTCGACCGCCTCCAGCTCATGCCCGGTGTGGTCGGCTTCGCCCCCACCGATGGCCACGCCGACGAGGTCGAGGTCCAGCTCGACGACATCGCCCGGGTGCCGCACCTAGTCGCCTCCCTGGCCGCGGTCGGCGTCCGCCTGACCAAGGTCACCCCCCACGAGCCCTCCCTGGAGGAGCTCTACCTGCGGGTACGACACCGGTGAACCGGGTGAACCGCTCCCGCATGTGGGCCGTCGCCCGCAACGACCTCCGCCAGCTGGCCAAGAGCCCCGACTTCTGGCTGCCCATGCTGATCCTGGCCGCCCTCTTCTTCGTCGTGATCCCGGTGATCCTCCTGCTGACCATCACCAACCTGGGCGACGTCCCCACCATCTCCAAGGTGTCGGCCGCCCTCGAGCTCCTCCCCCAGCAGGCGCAGGAGGCGGTCCGGGGTTCCAACGCGGCCGACCGCACCACCTACGCCCTGGCCGTGTACCTCTTCGCCCCCCTCGCGGTGATCGTGCCCATGACCATCTCCACCGCCATCGCGGCCAACACCGTCGTCGGCGAGAAGGAGAAGGGGACGGGCGAGTTCCTGGCCCACTCGCCGGCCTCGGAGCGGGAGATCTACCTGGGCAAGCTCGTGGCCAGCCTCGTCCCCGGGTACCTGACCACCCTCGTCGGCTTCGGGATCTACTCCCTCGCCGTCAACCTCATCGTGGGCCCCAACGTGGGCGGCTGGTTCTTCCCCACCCCGGCCTGGTGGGTGCTCATGCTGTGGGTGGTCCCGCCGTTCCTCGCCATCACCCTCTCGGTGGTCCTCCGGCTCTCGGCCCGGGTCAAGAGCGCGGCCGCCGCCCAACAGGCGTCGAGCCTGGTGACCCTGCCCCTGATCATCCTCTCCTACGGCCAGTCCACCGGCGCCCTCCTCGGCGCCAGCGGCAGCGGCCTCATCGTCGGCGCCATCGCCTGGATGGTGGCGATCATCGGCCTCAAACGAGGGGCGAGGGCCGTCACCCGGGCCCGCCTCCTCGGCATCGACGCCTGACGCCAGGCCCGCCGCCGGCCGGGCGTCGCCGAGCTCGACGTCGAGGTGCTGATCTTCCCCGCCCCGGTCTGACCTACAGGGGGCGGACGGTCACCCACAGGGCCTGCGCCGGCCGGTGCCCGCCGTTCTCCCATCGGTGGGGACGGTCGGTGCGCAGGTGGAGGGCGTCGCCCGGCTCCAGCCGGTACGGGTGGCCGTCGACATCGAAGTCGAGCACCCCGTCGAGCACGAAGACCAACTCCTCACCCTGGCGCTCGTCGTCGGCCGGGCCGCTGCCGGCGCCGGGCTCGACGGTGGCGACGGCCGCGTCCAGGAGGAACCGGGCGTAGGACCCCGAGACGGTGGCCAGCTCGACCCCCGGCTGGGGGCTGAACGCCTGCGGCCGGGCCCCGGCCGCGGTGAAGGCCACCGGGCCGGCGGTGGGCGCGTCCTCGTCGACGAACCACCCCACCGGGCGGTCGAAGGCGTCGGCCAGCTTCAGCAGGGTGGTGATGGTGGGGACCATGCCGCTGCGCTCGATCTTGTGGATGGCCGCCGCCGACACCCCGGCCCGCTCGGCCAGCTGCTGCAACGACAGCCCTCGTTGCAGGCGCAGCTCTCGCAGCCGGGGCCCGATCGCCCCCACGATGCGATCGACGGACGACTGGCCAGCGCCTTCCTCCGCCGTGATGGGCTCGCTCAGATCCGTCAACTTGGCGCCTCCTTGACAGCGTGGGAAACGTACGTCCAGTATAGTAAACGCCTTGGGCCAGAGGATCGTGGTTGTGGGCGGCGGCGCCGCCGGCATCGGAGCGGCCGGCGCGGCCAAGGCTACCGATCGCGGCGCCCAGGTCACCGTCTACACCGAGTACGAGGACGCGGCCTACAGCCCGTGCGGCATCCCCTACGTCCACGGCAAGGAGATCCCCGACTTCGAGCGCCTCTTCCTGGCCACCAAGGAGGCGTACCAGGAGAACGGCATCGACATCCACTACGACACCCGGGTCACCGGCCTCGACGTCAACCAGAAGCGGATCACGATCGAAGGTGAGGGCGACGAGGGCTTCGACCGCCTGATCCTCGGCACCGGCTTCGACTACGCCGACCCCGGCGTCCCCGGCACCGACCTCCAGGGCCTCTACTACGTCAAGAACATCCGCCGGGCCATGGAGTGGGACAAGGTCCTCGACACGGTCAAGGTGGCGGTGGTGGTGGAGGCCTCGCCCCTGGGCCTGGAGATGGTCACCGCCCTCGCCCATCGGGGGATCGAGACCCACCTGGTCGACAAGGCGCCGTGGGCCCTGGCCGAGGCGGCCGACCCCGACATCGCCGCCCCGGTGGAGGAGTCGTGGGCCGAGATGGGCGTGAAGATGCACTGGAACACCCCCGCCCGGGCCTTCGTGGGCGACGACGACGGCCATGTCAAGGCGGTCAGGACCGACGGAGGCGACCTCCCCGCCGACCTGGTCGTGGTCTGCACCCACAAGCAGCCCAACGCCCGCCTGGCCTCGTCCGCCGGCATCCGGACCGGCTCCACCGGCGGGATCGTGGTCGACGAGCGCATGGGCACCTCCCACCCCGACGTCTACGCCGCCGGCGACTGCGCCGAGCTTCCCCACGGGGTCAGCAACCTCCCCATCCAGGGGCTCTCCGGCAGCCACGCCTACGCCCAGGGCAAGGTGGCGGGCACCAACGCCGCCGGCGGCAGGCGGGCCTACCAGCCGGTCTACGTCCCATGGGGGATGGTGGCGGGCAAGTGGATGATCGGCGGGGTCTCCTTCGGCGAGACCCTGGCCACCGCCCTCGGCATCCCCCACGTGCTGGGGGTGGCCAACGGGATCTCCCGGGCCCGCTACTACCCGGGGGTCAAGAAGATCCGGGTCAAGCTGCTGGCCGAACCGGGGAGCCTGCGCCTCATCGGGGCCCAGATGGTGGGCGGCGAGGGGATCAAGGAGCGGGCCGACTTCCTGGGCATGGCGGTCAAGACGGGGATCACCCTGCGCGACCTGGCCACCATGGAGAACGTGTACTCGCCCCCGATCGGCGCCCTCAACGAGCCCATCTCGGTGGCGGCCCAGAACGCCCTGGCGGCCCTGTGACATGGGCTTCGCCCGCTGGCTGCGGCAGAACTCGGAGCACTACCTCATGGTCGACGCCCAGCGGCGCGTCGCCGCCCGCTACGGCCGGGAGCCACCGTCGGCACCGAAGGGCTGGCGCGAGCAGTTCTGGCTGGGGCTGTTCGCCCCGACCTACCGGCGGCTGCCATGGAGGCTGCGGCGGATGACGATCCAGCTCATGCCCGGCAGCCACCGCCAGACCTGGACCCGATCGCCGGTGCGGGGGACACCCGCGGTGGGGCCGGTCGCACCACCGATGTCAGACAGCAAAGACCCCGAGACCCCCGCGAGTGAGAGCTGAGGAGAGCAGATGCCGAAGACCGTCAACAATGAGCGGCCCGCCGACGGCGAGGTCCTGTTCAACACCGACGAGAAGCTGTTCGAGGACATCAAGGCCAACCCGGGGGAGAAGGCCTTCGTCTTCATCCACACCGTCCCCTACGAGGGGTCGGTGGCCCTGGTGAACCTGTTGACGTCG
Source organism: uncultured Acidimicrobiia bacterium (assembly GCA_963790325.1). Taxonomy (GTDB): domain Bacteria; phylum Actinomycetota; class Acidimicrobiia; order Acidimicrobiales; family AC-14; genus JAXDMK01. The sequence goes on along the minus strand of CAWBNY010000004.1, from coordinate 36,521 downwards.
ACCCGGCTGGTGCGCAAGGGCTTCGACGTGAGCATCGTCCTCTACGGCCCGGGCGTGCTCCTCGCCTCCGGCACCCGGGGCTTCCCCGCCGTCGGCCAGGAGGCCTTTCCCGGCCACATGGCCATCAACAACCAGATCAAGACCCTTCTGCGGGAGGGAGCCAAGGTGTACGCCTGCCGCTTCGCCATGGGCGCCCTCTACGGGTTCCGGGAGGACGACCTCATCGACGGCGTCACCCCGTTCCACCCCCTCGACGTGCTCGACTCGGCCCTCACCGCCTGGCGGGCGGGTGCCTTCCAGATCAACACCTGGACCGTCTGAGCCAGTCCTGGAGCAGCCGCGCCCGGCACCGCCGGCCGGGCGCGGCGCTCCGCCTTCGAGGAGGAGGTCAACCTTGGACACCGTCGCCGACATGGGCGGCCTGCAGGGTTTCGGGTCGGTGCGGCTGACGCCGCCCGACGACCCGCCCTTCCACGAGGACTGGGAGCGGCGGGCCTTCGCCATGGCCCTGCTCTCGATGCGGGTGTCGGGCACCAACCTCGACTCGTTCCGCCACGCCCTCAACCGCCAGCACCCCATCGACTACCTCGCCTTCGGGTACTACGGCCGGTGGCTGAAGATGGCCGAGAACCTGCTCACCGACAGCTCGATCATCGCCCCGGGGGCGGTCGACGCCCGGGCCAGGAAGCTGCGGGGGGAGGACGTGGAGGAGCCGCCCGTCCCCGAGCCCAACAAGCCCGACTACAAGCCCACCGCCGCCGGCTCCATCCGCCCGGTCGAAACCCCGCCCGCCTTCGAACCCGGTGACCGGGTGCGGGCGAAGGACATCCACCCCTCCGGCCACACCCGCCTGCCCCGGTACGTGCGGGGCCGGACGGGCGAGGTCCGCCTGGTCCAGCCGGCCATGGTGCTGCCCGAGACCAACGCCCACTTCCTGGGCGAGAACCCCCAGCACGTGTACGCGGTCGTCTTTGACTCGGCCGAGCTGTGGGGCGACGGTGCCGAGCCGTTCACCGTCACCATCGACCTGTACGAGTCCTACCTGGAGGCTGCCCCGTCATGAGCGTGAGCGACACCGACGCCGAGCGCCTGCCCATCGCCCTGCGCACCGAGGCCCTGGAGTCGATCCTGGTCGAGCGGGGCCTGGTCGACCCCAAGGTGATGGACGGGTTCATCAAGAACTACGAGGAGAACGTCGGCCCCATGAACGGGGCCAGGGTCGTGGCCCACGCCTGGTCCGACCCCGAGTACAAGGCCCGCCTGCTGGCCGACGGCACCGGCTCCATCGCCGAGATGGGCTTCAAGGGCCCCCAGGGCGAGCACATCGTGGTTCTGGAGCAGACGCCCGGCACCCACCACGTGGTGGTGTGCACCCTGTGCTCCTGCTACCCGTGGCCGGTTCTCGGACTGCCGCCGGCCTGGTACAAGGACCCCGCCTACCGGTCGCGGATGGTGCGCGAGCCCCGCACCCTGCTGGCCGAGATGGGCCTCGACGTGCCCGCCGGCGTCGACATCCAGGTGTGGGACTCGTCGTCGGAGGTGCGCTACATGGTGCTCCCCGAGCGCCCTGCCGGCACCGACGGCCTGGCCGAGGACGAGTTGGCCGCCCTCGTCACCCGCGACGCCATGGTGGGCGTGGCCCGGGTGCCGTCGCCCTCGTGAGCGCGACCGTCGGCGTCCTCGACGTCTACGGCCCCGCCTCGCCCCCCCGGAGCAACGGGGAGCTGGTCTTCGCCGAGCCCTGGGAGAGCCGGGCGTTCGGACTGGCGCTGGCGTTGCACGCCGCCGGCGCGTTCGACTGGGAGGACTTCCGCCAGGAGCTGATCGCCACCATCGCCGGCTGGCCCGACCCCGAACTGGTGACAGATCCTGTGGCCCCGGCGACCGAAGATGTCACCAGTTCGGACCTTGTGGCAGTGCCCTGGAGCTACTACCACTGCTGGCTGGCGGCGCTGGAGTCGGTGCTGGCCGCCGGCGGCTTGGTGTCGGCGGCCGAGATCGACCACCGGGCGATGGGCCTGGCCCGGCGCCCGGCCGGCCACGACCACGGGGACCACTCGCACGGCTGAGCTCTCGGTCGAGGCCACCTGGGACGGTGGGTACCGGTGCCGGGTCAGGGCCCGGGAATTCGAGATCCGGGTCGACGAGCCGCTCAAGTCGGGCGGCGACGACACCGGGCCCCAGCCCACCGAGCTGTTCCTCGCCTCCCTCGCCTCGTGCTTCACCCTGGCCCTGGCCCACGTGGCCCGCAAGCGGGGAATCGAGCTGCCCGACATCGCGGTGCGGGCGGTGGGCACCTACGACGGCCCCAGGTTCACCCACGTCCGGGTGGAGGTCACGTCCGGCCATCCCCGGGAGGAGCTGGAGCAGCTGGCGGCCCACGCGTCCCGGGTCTGCTACGTCTCCAACACGATTCGTGCGTTGAGCGACACGGAGGTGGTAATCACATAGGCGGAGGTGGTCGCCAATGGCCGACGTGATCGGGTTGTACCGGCGGGCGGTCGACGAGTTCGGCGCCCGCGTGCGGGCGGTGTCCAAGGACCAGCTGTCGCTGCCCACGCCCAACGCCGAGTGGGACGTGAAGGCGTTGCTCAACCACGTCGTCAACGAGAACCAGTGGGTCCCGCCCCTGCTGGCGGGGGAGACGATCGCCGAGGTGGGCAACCGGTTCGACGGCGACCAGGTCGGCGACGACCCGTGGTCGGCCTGGACCGACGTGGCGGTGGCCGCGCTCGCCGCCTGCCACGACGACGACGTCCCGCTGCGGGTGGTGCACGTGTCGTTCGGCGACATCACCGGCGAGGACTACCTGGCCCAGATCACCACCGACCATGTCGTCCACACCTGGGACCTGGCCCGGGCCACCGGCGGGGACGAGCACCTCGACCCCGACCTGGTCGACTTCGCCCTGGGGTACCTCGCCCCCCAGGCCGACATGTGGCGGGAGGCGGGGGCGTTCGGACCGGCGGTGAAGGTCCCGGTCTCCATCGACCGGCAGACCGAGCTGCTGGCGCTCACCGGACGCGATCCCCTCGGCACCGGCGCCCTGGTCGGCGACGAGCCGGAGGAGGACGAGGAGGATCCCGCCGAGCAGACGCGCAAGCACCTCGGGCTGCTGGCCGGGCAGGCCCGCACCATCCAGGGCGAGCTCGACAGCTACACCACCACCCGCAACCACTACTGGGAGACGAAGGCCCAGGACTGGGTGGACGACCTCGGACGCTACGACCGGGTGGTCGTCGTCATGGCGTCGATGCTCGGCTACCCCATCCCCCCGCAGCCGCCCCAGGGCGCCCAGCGCCGCCTCAGCCGTGAGGAGCGGGCCGCCATCCAGGCGTTCCTCGAGGAGAACGGCTGCGACCTGGGCCGGAACAAGCCCGAGCCGTCCCCGGAGGGCGCCAGCGGCTAGGGCCGTCCAACCAACCGGGGGACTCGCCGTCGTCGGGGTCGTCGTCGAGCCACCCGGCTGAGGCTGAGGTGCCGGCGGCGGACGGCGGTCGGACGTCTAGCCCTCGATCGGTCGTCGTGGGGGACGGGGCGGGCGGGGTGCGCCGGGTGGACGGGGGCCGGCCCGCAGGCGGCGGGCGGCCAGCTCGCCGGCGACGCCCCCGAGGAGGAGGCTCACGACCACCAGGCACCACAGCAGACCTCGGATGGAGCCGACGTCGACAGTCCCCTGGAACCGGGTGGCGGCCATCCCCGACAGCAGCGCCGTCCACCAGCAGGCGGCGCCGGGTGGCTCCAGGATCTCGGTCGCGTCCTCCCGACCGACGCCGACGAGCATGATCCCGAATCCGATGAGGAACGACCCCACCGCCCGGGCGGTCAACGGGGTGAGGGGCCATGGCCACACGCTGTCGGCCGACCCGGGGGACACGAACAGCACGACCCCGACCGCCACCAGCAGCCCGCCCTGGGCCAGGTAGAGATAGCGCAGGCCGGGGACGATGGGGGTCGCCGGGCGGTGGTCGGACCCCGGCTCCCGCAGCTGGCGGGACAGCAGCAGCCAACCGGCCACCGGCGCGGCCAGGTAGACGATGGTCCACCCGAAGGCCGTGACCAGGGCGATGGGCTCGTCGCTGCCGAAGTGGAACTGGTCGAGGTGGAGGAGGGTGGCCACCGTCATGGCGGTGACGAAGGCCAGCGTCCCCAGGAAGCAGAACCGGACCCCCCGCCACTCGGTGATGCCGTAGCAGAGGAACGAGAGAAGGCTGATCCCGAGGAAGCAGGCACCGAGGAAGGCGGCGGTGTCGCCCCGGGCGATCGTCCAGGCGAAGAGGGTGTCGGTCTTCTCCGGGAAGAGGAACAGCACCAGTCCCGCCAGGCCGGAGAAGGCGCAGCCCACGCCCCAGAAGAGGGTGCGGATCTGGGGTGTCACGAGCCGTTGGTCCATCGGGCGTCGGAGACTAGCCCGGATGGACGGGCGGGGCGCCTGTCGCCGTTGACCGGCGCCCTGCTCGCCGCTGGCCCCGCGGGGGGATCTACGAGGGTCGGGCGTAGGAGGCCAGCCGGTGGAGGCGGCCGCCGCCGACCACCATCGACAGCTCCATCCACTGGGTCCCCGCCCGGGGGGCCCGGCTGATCCTGCGGAACTCGGCCTGCGCCTGCTCCTCGGTCCGGAACATCAGGCTCTGGGGTGAGCCCCGCCCGCCGGTCAGCAGCAGGTAGCAGGTGTCGCTCTGCGTGATCGAGTCCATCTCGCCTCCCTCGGTCGCTCACCACTGAGAGCCGCCGACGGGGCTCCCTGATACGTCCTAGGCGAGAAACCAGTCGGTGCCGACGGCGGGGCCGCCCTGCGCGGGGCGGCAGCGCAGGCTCACCGGGCCCGGGGCCAGACCGTCGGCCGCGAAGCGGCCCAGGGCGTCGACGTCGACGGTGGTGGTGCCCCCCGGGTGGCAGACCTCGACCTGGCCCGGCTGGGGCGGGACCAGCTGGCCGAGCAGGCGCAGCCCGCCCGGCCCGGTGGTGGCCTCGATCTCCACCGTCAGGCCTTCGGCCGAAAAGGTGAGCAGCTGGGGCCCGACCGCCGTGCTCCCGCCGCGGACGCCGGCCATGCGATCGGTGTCGAGGACCGAATCGCAGGTGAGCTGGGCCAGCTCGGCGTCGATCGTGTGCCAGATGAAGGTGGCGCGGGCGGCGGCGACCATCTCCACCGGGACCGGATCGACGCGGCCCAGCATCGCTCGCAGCTCCTCCAGGAGGTCGTCGTCTCGGTCGTCTCGGTCTTCGTGATCAGTCATGGCATCTCCCCCAACTCAGATGAGCCTTGGGGCGTCCCGGTGATACGCGAGAAATGGGTTCGGAGGTGGTCGAGGCACCGGCGGCGGGTGGGGCCGATGCTGCCGATCGGCATGGACAGGGCCGCCGAGACCTCTTCGTAGGTGGGGGCGGGGTCGGCCGCCAGCAACCGCAGGAGTCGCTGGCAGGCGGCGGAAAGCATCCCCATCGCCGCCCACAGGGCGTGGTCGCGCTCGGTGGTGAGCACGCCCGCGTCGACCTCGGCCGCGTCGTCGACCAGGCCGTCCTCCCAGCCGTCGTCGCCCGGGGCCTGGTGGCCGGCCTTGCGCAGCAGCCGCAGGCACTCGTGGGACGCGGTGGTCACCAGCCAGGCGCCGACCCGATCGGGTTCCCGGATGCTCTCGAGGTTGGCGACCAGGCGCAGCCAGGTGACCTGGAAGACGTCGTCGGCGTCGGCCCGCCCGAGGCGGAAGGACCGGGTGACGGCCATGATCCGGCCGGCGAAGCGGTCGACGAGGGCGTCCCAGGCGGCGGCGTCGCCGGCCCTGGCCGCCAGCACCAGGTCGGCGACCGAGTCCTCCCGGGATGTCGACACGGCGCCATCGTAGGAGCGTTCCGCTCCCGGCCCGGGACCGTTCAGATGACGTTCACCACCGTGCCCAGGTTGGGGATCCGCATGAGGGCGGGGGCGTCGACCACCCTCGACACCGCCTCCTCGGCGGTGCAGCCGTCGGTCAGGATCCTCCGGGCCAGGGCGCCGGCGACCACGGGGGCGGAGAACGACGTGCCGCTCCACCGGGCCCAGCCGGAGAAATCGTCGGGGTCGCCGCCGCCACCCGGCGGCACCGGCTCGGAACCGTTGAAGCCCTGGAAGAACGTGCTCACGATGTCGACGCCGGGCGCGCACGCCCTGACCCACGGCCCGTAGTTGGTGAACGGGGCGGGGCCGGTGGGGCCCACCGCGCCCACGGCGACCACGCCCGGGAAGGCGGCGGGGTAGGTGGGAACGCAGGTGGCGTCGTTTCCGGCCGATGCCACCACGACGACGCCCGTGGCCTGGATGGCGGCGATGGCCATGGCCATGGCGACAGGGAGGTCGAGGGTGTAGCCGCCGAAGGACAGGTTGAGGATGGTGCGATCGGGCCGGGCCGGGTCGAGGTTGGCGATGGCGTCCACGATCTCGGCCTCCGACGAGTCGGCGAAGGTGGAGAAAACCCGGTGGATCACGACCTCGCAGCCGGGGGCGACCTGGCCGACGACGCCGGCGATGAACGTGCCGTGGCCGGCACACGGATCGAGGCCGCCGTCGCCGTCCTCGTCGGGCTCGTCGTGGTCGGCGGAGGTGGCGCCGGCCACGGGTGCCGAGGTGAGGGCGGCCGGGAAGTACGGTCCGTCGGCGGCCAGGCCGGTGTCGAGCACGATGACGAGGGGCCCGTCGGAGGGGATGGGCGCGGCCAGCGCGGCGGTGGCGGTGGACACGTCGGTGGCGGGCGGCACCGCCCGGGCGGTGCTCTTCATCTCGGTGGGGAACACCGGCGTCGGGAACACCGGCGTCGGGAACACCGGCGTCGGGAACACGGGGGTGGGGAAGACGGGGGTGGGGAAGACGGGGGTGGGGAAAACGCCACCGCATGCGCACGACTTCGAGGGGTGGGGCGGGCACGACGGTCCCGGCGAGCAGCACCTGCAGCCCCAGTTGGCGCCGGTCGGGAACACGGGTGTCGGGAACACGGGTGTCGGGAACACGGGTGTCGGTCCGACACCGTCGTGGGCGAAGAACACGTGGTTGGGTTGGGCGAGGATGCCCCGCCGGCGGAGCTCGCCGACCTCGGCCAGGACGTCGGCGATGCCGCCGAGACGGGTGAACTGGCCCAGCTCCTGGAGCACCCGGACGTCGTTGTTTCGCTCCCGGGTGGTGGCCAGCGCATCCTCCCCCCGCAGGGTGAGGATCTCGCCCGGCCGGTAGGCGAAGACAGTGCCACCGGGCCAGGCGGCGAAGCCCACCCGGTTCGTCCATCGTCCCCGGGGCCGTTCCCGGCCGTCGCCGACGACCGGTTCGCCGCCGTAGCCGCCGTCGCCGTCGCCGTCGCCGTGGCCCTTGTCGTTGCCGTCGTCCCTGTCGTCGCCGTTGCCGGTGCCGCTCGGTCCGGCTGCGCCCTCGGTCACTGTCCGCCTCCCTCGTTCACCGTTCACAGTCGGCAGGGGCCGCTGAGATACACACGACTCTCTACCATTCCGAGCCGTGGGGTCGCGGGCGGTCCTCGACGAGCTGGCCGAGCTGGCCGATCGCCGCCATCGCGACCCGGCTGCGGTCCTGGCTCGGGCCACCGAGCTGGTCGAGGGCGCCGACGCCCCGAGCGTCTCCGCGGCCGCGTCGTGGGTCGTCGGGCTGGCCCTCCACGAGCTCGGTCGTCACCGGGAGGCGCTCGGCCGCTACCGGGCGGCCGTGGCCACCAGCGTCGCGCACAACCTCCCCGACCGGGAGGCGATGGCTCGGGCCAGCATGGCGATCTCCCTGCTCAGCGTGGGTGACGTCGCCGGTAGCACCCGGGAGATCGGGCGGGCCCGGGAGATGGCTCCGACGTCGGTGCGGGGTGAGGTGGAGCTCCTCGGCGGCGTCGTCCTCCACTGGACGGGCCACCTCGACCAGGCCCTGCCCGCCTACGGACGATCCCTCCGCTCCCTGGCCCGCACGGGCAGCAAGGCGTCGATCGCCCGGCTGCGGGTGTGCCGGGGCATCCTCCACGGCGCCCAGGGCCACCTCGACGCCGCCCTCGCCGACTTCGCCGAAGGGGAGCGGATCGCTTTGGAGCGGGACCTCCCGATGATCGTGGCCATGGCCGCCCACAACACCGGCTTCGCCTACTGCCGGCAGGGAAGGTTGCCGGAGGCGCTGGCTGCCTTCGACCGGGCCCAGCGGGCCTACCAGGACCTCGACAACCCGGACCGGCTGGTGGCGGTGCTCGACGCCGACCGCAGCGAGGTGTTGCTGGCCGCAGGCCTGGTGGGCGAGGCCCGGGCCGCAGCCGCGTCGGCGGTGGCCGCCCTGGCCCGGGGCGACCTCACCCACCTCAACGAGTGCCGGCTCCTGCTGGCCCGGTCCCTCCTGGCCGCGGGGGCCTACGATCAGGCGGCGGCGGAGGCGGCCCTCGCCGCCCGCCAGTTCCGGGCCGCCCGCCGCCTCCCGTGGTCGGCCCAGGCCCGGTATGTCGAGATCCAGGCCGCGGTCCTGGCCCACCAGGACCAGGAGGTTCCGCCACCGGGCCTGCTCCGCCGCAGCCGGCGGATCGCGGCCGAGCTCGAGTCCCAGGGGTGGGCGGTGGAGGCGCTCCACGTGCGCACGTTCGTGGGTCGGATGGCGCTGGCCCTGGGCCGGCCGGCCGTCGCCCGCACCGAGCTGGGCCAGTCGGCGTCCGCCCGCACCGTGGGATCCGCCGACTGCCGGGCTCAGGCGTGGCACGCCACCGCCCTGCTGCGCCTGGCCGAGGGCGACCGAGCCGGCGCCAAGCGGGCCCTGGGCCGGGGTATCACCGTCGTCGACGAGTACCGGGCGACCCTCGGCGGGTCGGAGCTGCGGGCCCGGGCGGCCGGTCACTCGGCCGACCTGGCCCGTCTCGGCGTCCGCCTGGCCCTCGACGGCGGGCGGCCGGCCGAGGTCCTGCGCTGGGTCGAGCGGGGGCGGGCGGGCGCGCTGCGGCGACCGCCGGCGCGGCCGCCCGACGACGGCGAGCTGGCCGCCGACCTGGCCCAGCTCCGCCGCATCCGGACCGAGCTGCGGGACGCCGCCCTCAACGGCGGGCCGACCCCGACGCTGACGCTGCAGGCGGCGGCGGTGGAGGAGAGGGTGCGGGACCGCACCCGGCGGGCGAGTGACGACGGGGCGGCGGACACCGGCCGGCTCGACGTCGCCTCGTTGCGGCGGGCGTTGGGTGACCGCGTCCTCGTCGAGTTCGTGTCGGTGCAGGGGCGGCTGCACGCCGTCACCGTCCGCCGGGCAGGGGTGAAGGTCCACGACCTGGCCCCGGCGGTGGAGGTCGAGCGGGAGCGGCAGTACCTCATGTTCGCCCTTCGGCGCCTGCTCTGGCCCGGATCGCGGGCGGTGGCGGAGTCGGCCCTGGCGTCGACCGCGGCCCGCCTCGACGAGCTCTTGCTGGCTCCGTTGGGCGTGCCGAACGGGCAGCCGGTGGTGGTGGTCCCCACGGGCGAGTTGCACGGTTTGCCGTGGTCGACCCTGCCGACCCTGGCGGGGCGCCCGACCACCGTCGCTCCCAGTGCCGCGGTGTGGCTGGCGGGGACGGCCGGGCCGGCCCGGCCGGCGCCTTCCCGGGGGCGGCGGCGGGTGGCGCTGGTGGCGGGGCCCCGGCTGCCCGGGGCCGAGACCGAGGTCGGTCAACTGGCTGCCCTCTACCCGAGGGCGACCGTGCTCACCGGCGAGCGGGCGACCGTCGCCGGTGTCGTGGCCGCGCTGGAGAAGGCCGATCTGGCCCACCTGGCCGCCCACGGGACGTTTCGGGCCGACAGCCCCCTCTTCTCGTCGGTGCTCCTCCACGACGGTCCGCTCACCGTCTACGACCTCGAGCGGCTCCGCCGGGCGCCGTCGGTGGTGGTGCTCTCGGCCTGCGACGCGGCGGTGGCCGCCGTCCACGAGGGTGACGACCTCCTGGGCACGGCCGCCGCCCTCCTATCGCTCGGCGTCCGGGCCGTGATCGCCCCCCTCCTGCCGGTGCCCGACGTGGCCACCACCGCGGTCATGGTCGCCCTCCACCGGCGGCTGCGGGCGGGGGAGCGCCCGGCCCTCGCCCTGGCCGGCGCCGGCGACGGTCAGGACCGGGCGGCGGCCGCCGCCTTCGTCTGCATCGGCCGCAACGACGTCTGACAGCGGACCGCCGGGCGCCGAACATCCGCGCCCCTGCCCCAGGGCGCTGGTCAAGCCCGGCCGGGCAGGCTCAGGCGGAGGGGGTCAGGACCCGGAGGAGGCGGGGGGCGGCGGGGGTGCCCCGTCGGTAGGCGATGTCGACCGCCACCGAGAACAGGCGCTCGGCCAGCTCGGGGTCGTGCCACCGGTGCTCGGCGGCGAAGTCGAGCCAGTCGGCGGGGGGGACGAGGGCCTGCTCGCTGTAGTCGAGCTCGTCCCAAGTGATGGCCAGCTCGAAAAGGTCGAGGGCGGCGGCGACGTCGGCGTCGACCCGGGTCAGGAGGTCATGGTGGAGCGGCGCACCCTGGGCGAAGCGGCACCCGCAGGCCACCCGGGCTCGACAGGCGGTGGTCTTCGGCACGGCACGCCTCCTGCTCGCACGTCTGTCCCGGCAGCATGGTCCGGGACGCTTGCACCAGCATTGCATGGCCGTGCAACGTGGGCGCCGGCACCCTGGCCCCGTGCAACAATCCGGTCAGCCGGGTGAAACGTAGGTGACCGGGCAGGCGAGGCGGACCCGAAGCGTCGTCACCGGTACCCCGTTCGGGCAACCCCGAGACGCAGTCCCAGTCCGAGGGCGAGGCCGAGGGCGAGGTCGGCACCGGACGAGTGGCCGAGGGCGACCACGTGCGCCAGGGCGGTGTCGGCGGCGGCCCGGTCGCCGGCCGCCACCGAGCCCAGGAGGTCGTGGACGGGCTCCACCGCCTGGCCCCGGGCGGCCCACACCAGGACCTCCCGCGACAACGAGGTGGTCCGCACGGCGCGGGCGACGGCGACCAACCCCGACTCCGCCGCCGGTCCCCGGAGCGCCCGCCGGACGAGAAGGATCCCGGCCAGGACGTCGTCGCCCGACGGGGTCAGACCCGGACCCAGCCCGCCGATGGCCCGGGCCGCACCCGCCAGGTCGTCGTGGTCGAGGCGGTGGACGGCCACCGCCAGCCGGTCGGCGTGGACCGGGTCGACCAACGCCGACGGAGGGGCGGCGGCGAAGACGTTCAAGTCGGCACCGGCCAACGTCGATGGCTCGGGCAGCGCCCCCCGCCACACCCGGGCCGCGGCCAGGTCGACCTCAACCGCCGTCGCCACGCGCAGCGAAGCGCCGCCCACCACGTCGACCCGGTCGCCGGGGGCGAGGAGCTCGGGCCGCACCGGGCCGCGCACGTGGAGCGGGCCCCGCCCCACCTGGGGCGTGACCACCGCCACCATCCCTGCCGGCAGGCGGAGATGGGCGGCGTGGCGGTAGACGCCCACCACCTGCCCCCGCCCGTCGACCGCCAGCGTCCGGTGGGCACCGGCGCCGACTTCGACGGTCACCCGAGGCGGCGATCGAGGCGGCGGTCGAGATCGAGGAGGGCGTCGCGGAAGCAGGCGATCGGGCCGTGCGCCACCCCGGCGCCGATCTGGCCCCCGTCACCGGCGTGGAGGATGCCGGTGGTGACCTTGGGCGTGATGCCGAGCTCGACCACCTTGCGCACGTCGACGCCCACCGGCGTGCCCCGGAAGTCGAGGATGGGCAGCCTGAACCGGCTGCTCCGCCCGGCGCACACCCGGTCCATGTCCTCCGTGGTCGCGACCGCGTCGGCCATCGTTCCCCCCACGAAGGCCGCCACCGCCGGCGAGCCCGCCGCCGCGCACCCGCCCAGCCCGATCAGCTCCAGCACCGCCGAGTCGCCGATGTCGGGGGCGGCGTCGTCGGCCGACCGGCCGGGGTGGAACAAGGCGTCGCCGACCGGCGGCGAGCCGGTCACGAACCACTCCGGCGACCCCGGCAGCCGGACGCCGTAGGCGGTCCCGTTGCGGGCCATGGTGGTGACCACGCTGGCGCCCGGCACCTGCTCGGCCCACAGGGTCAGCGCCTTGGCCCCGGCCATGGCCAGGTTCAGGAAGAACAGGTGGTTCCCGGCGAGGAAGCCCCCGAGCTCGGACCGGGCGGCCGGCTCCAGGCCCATGAGGTGGGGGAGCCAGGTCCGCAGCAGGAGGTTGGTGGCGGCCTGGGTGCGCATGTGCAGGTCGTCGCCCATCTGCAGGCCCTGGGCCGCCACCGCCATCAGATCCAGCGGGCCGGCCGCCGCCACCACCGAGGCCAGCAGGGGGCCGGCCACGTCCCGCAGGAAGACGAGCCGGTCGACGGCGGCCGGGGTGTCCCGCCCGAACCAGGCCACCTCGCCCGGGCCTTGGTTGATGGGCGAGAACGAGCGGAGGCCCTCCATCTCGACCACGAACACGGGCGTCGACGGCCCCATGGCGGTGGCCATGGGCACGACCGCCGAGTGGTGGTTGGCCGGCTCCAGGTCGACCTCGTCGTCGCCGCCCGCCGGGTCCCACCCCTCGGCCCGCACCGCCGCCCGCACCGAGTTGCGCAGCGGCTCGCCCATGTCGTCCCACCCGATGGCCGGCCCGCAGTGGAGGATGGTGCGCTCGCCCATCCCCGGCACCACGTCGCCGGCCGGCGCGATCCCGACCAGCCGCGGCACCCCGGTGTCCAGCCGGCGCACGACCTCGGCATTGGCCGCGTCGACCGCCGCCCCGTGCCGCCCGTACAGCCGGGTCAGCGCCGCCACCAGCGCCAGGTCGCCTCCGGCCGGGATGCGCCAGTCGACATGGAGGACGGGCCGGCCCTGGTCCCGGATGGCATCGGCGAACAGCGCCAGCCCCAGGTTGACCACCGACACCTCGGTCGGCAGCTCCACCCGGGTCACGCCGTCTCCTCCGCCAGCTTGAGCAGCGCCGCCTCGGCGCAGTCGAACGAGTCCCGCCAGCGGTCGGCCTCGGCGTGCAGCGACGACGCCGACTCCCGGCAGGTGGCCACCATCCCCCCCACCGCCTCGGGCGCGGCCCCGCCGGTGGCCGAGCGGCTGGACACGATGCGCATCGGGTCGAGCACCGCCGAGAGGTCGTGGCCGGCCAGCCCGAGGGGCCGGCCCTGGTGCTCGACGGACGCGTTGTCGAGCATCTCGCCGGTGATGTCGACGCCCCGCAACCCGACCGCGGCCGCCGCCCGCACCGTCGCCCCCACGATCACGTAGGCGGTGCGGTAGTCGATGCGGCACACCTGGACGATGTGCTCGGCCAGGTCGGTGGCCTGGGTGAAGCCGGCCGTCAGGGCGTCGGCCATGTGCTGGCGGTTGACCCGCAGGGTGCGCACCACCCCGGCCATCAGGCGGGTCGTCCGCGACGCCAGGTCGAGGGCCCGGGGGACCTCGCCGTAGGCGAAGATGAGGTTGTCGCTGCGGGCGGAGGGGCTCTTGACCACGGCCAGGAACCCCGCCAGCCGCCCGATCAGGATCCCCGAGGCCCCCCGCACGATCGACAGGGCGTAGGGGTTCCGCTTGTTCGGCATGAGGACGCTCGACCGGGTGAAACCGTCGTCGAGGTCGACGTAGTCGAACTCGCTCGACGACCAGATCTCCAGGTCCTCGGCCAGCTTGGACTGGTTGGACAGCATGCTGGCGGTGGTGGCCAGGATGTTGATCAGGCCGTCCACCTGCCACATCGCGTCCCGGGTGTGCTCGATGACCCCGCCGAAGCCCAGCAGCCCGGCGATCACCGACCGGTCCTCCAGCAGCCGGCTCCCGTTGACGCAGCCGGCCCCGCCGGGCGACAGGTTCACCCACTCGATGCAGTCGACCAGGCGGGCCGCGTCCCGCGCCGTCGGGTAGGCGAAGGACAGGACGTAGTGGCCGAACGTCGACGGCTGGGCCTGCTGGAGGTACGTCTGGTCGGGCATGAGCGTGCCCAGGTGGGCCGCCGCCTGACTGACCACGCTGTCGACGAAGCCGGCCGCGTCCTCCACCAGGTCGACCAGCTGGCGCCGGAGGAGCAGCCGCAGGGCCATGCGGGTGGCCTCCCGCCGGGGCCGCCCGGCGTGCAGCCACCCGGCCACGTCGCCCAGCCGGGAGGCGAAGTACCGCTCCCGGGAGTTGTAGGCCTCGCCGAAGGACGGGTCGTAGGGGAACTCCTCGGCCGGCATGCCGTGGACCTCGAGCAGCAGGTCGAGGAGCTGGCGGGCGGCGTCCTCGGGGACCACCCGCCGACCCCGGAGGTCGATGACGTGGGCGATGTCGGCCAGGTTGAGGCCCTGGTGCAGGAGGGGTGCGTCGGCGTTCTCCAGGGTGAAGCCGGACTCCACCAGCTCCCGGGCCGGGCCGCCACCGCCACCGCCACCGCCACCACCACCACCACCACCACCCCGCCACCGCCACCGTTCACTCCTCGCCGCCTCCCGCCAGGTGGTGGGCCGCCCCCAGGAGCCCGCCGGTGTGCCAGAAAACTACCGGCTGCTTCGACCCCGGGTCGAGCAGGCGGAGGAGGACGGCCAGGGCCTTGGCCGTGTACACCGGGTCGAGGACGAGGCCCTCGGTGCGCAGCGCCACCCGGGCGGCCGACTCGCCGTCGGCCGACGGGACGCCGAATCCGGGACCACGGGCGTCGGCCAGCTCCAGGCTGAGCCCGGGCGGGGTCTCGACACCGAGCAGCTCGGCGCACTCGGCGGCGAGCGTCTGCACCGATTGCACGACCTCTTCCCCGGGCCGGCTCACCGAGGCGCCCACCACCCGCCACGACCGCCCGCACAGCGACGCCCCCAGGGTCAGGCCGGCGCAGGCGGCGCCGGAGCCGGTGGCGATGACCACCATGGCCGGCTCGATGCCCGCCTCGTCCAGCTGGGCGGCCAGCTCCTCCACGCCGAGCACCATCCCCACCGTGCCCAGGGCGGTGGCGCCGCCCCGGGGCATGGCGAAGGGCTGCCGCCCGCCGGCGGTGAGCGCCTCCGCCACCTCCACCACCCGGGCGTCGACCGACGACCGCGACGGGTCGCGGGTGTAGCGCACGACCGCTCCGCACGCCTGGGCCACGGCCAGGTTGGGATGGGTCTGCTCCGGCTCGGCCCCGTAGAGGACGAGGTGGCAGTCGAGGCCGGCGGCCGACGCCGCCGCCGCGGCCGCGGCGCAGAAGTTCGAGCTGGGCCCGCCACCGGTGACCATCACGTCGCAGCCCTGGTCGAGGGCGGCCCCCACCAGGAACTCGAGCTGGCGGGCCTTGTGGCCGGCCAGGCCGAAGCCGGCGAGGTCGTCGCGCTTGACGTGGATGGGTGGGCCACCGAGGGCGTGGGTCAGCCGCGACGCCTCCACGAGGGGCGTGGGCAGGTTGGCCAGGAGCAGTCGGGGCAGCGCAGCGGCGGTGGCCAGGGCGGGGCTGACGGTCACGGGAGGTCTCCGTTCGGACTGGTGAACCCCCGCAGTGTCACCGGTCCGGACGGCCAGCGCATGGACCACCGGGTCAGGCCCACGCCGACGGGTCGCCGGCCCGGGCGGCGCGACCCCGGCGGACGACCTCGTCGACCATGGCCACGGCCCCCTCGACGGCCGGCTCGGCGAGCAGGCGGGCGACCTCGTCGGCGGTGAGGAGGCCTTCGGCGACGACTGCGTCGGCCAGAGACGGTGTTCCGGCGGAGCCCGGTCGGAGGGCCCGGTGGAGCGCTTCCCGGGCCGGGTGGCGGCCGAGGCGGGCGGTGAGGACGGCCAGCACCCGCTCCGAGCCCGCCTCGTCCCGTTGCCCGACCCGGCGGGCCATCGCCTCGCCGTCGACCTCGAGGCCGGTGAGCAGCTCGATCGCGGTCCGCAGGGCGACTCCAGTGAGCAGGCACACCTCGGGGAACGCCACCCACTCCGCCTTCCACGCCCGCCCGTCCCGCTCGTGGAGCTGGGCCACGCCCTCGACGAGGACGGCGGCGTTGGCCCGCACCAGCCGGGCCAGGGTGTCGAGGTGCTCGCTGCGCTCCGGGTTGCGCTTGTGGGGCATGGTGATGCTGCCCACGACGTCGGCCGTGGTGGGCTCGGCCAGCTCGCCGATCTCGGGCCGCTGCAGTTCGAGGACCTCGTTGCCGATGCGGGCCAAGGTGCCCGTGACCAGGGCGAACACCGACGCCGCCTCTGCCAGCCGGTCCCTCGCCGTCAGCCACGAGATCGCCGGATCGTCGAGATCGAGCTCGGTGCAGAAGGCGGATCGAAGGGCCGGCCCGTCGGCCCCGAAGTAGCCGAGGACGCCGACGGCCCCGCCCAGCTGGCCGACCAGCCACCGGGGCCGGCCCTCGGCCAGCCGGTCGAGGTGGCGGCGGACCTCGTCCGCCCACGAGGCGGCTTTGTACCCGAACGTGATCGGCGACCCCGGCTGGCCGTGGGTCCGCCCGACCATGACCGTGTCCCGGTGGCGCTCGGCCAGGTCGAGGAGGAGGCCCTCGACGATGCGCAGGTCGCGCCATGCCACCCGCCCCACCTCCCGCAGGGCGAGCACCGTCCACGTGTCGGTGACGTCCTGGACGGTGGTGCCCACGTACACGTGCCCGGCCGCCTCGGGGGGCAGCACCCGCTGCAGGCCGTGGATCAGGCCGAGGGTGGAGTGGGACGTGCGCCGGGTCTCGGCGGCCACGAAGTCGAGGTCGAGGCGGTCGACCGTGGCCAGCTCGGTGATGGCGTCGGCCGCCTCGGGGGGGACGATCCCGAGCTTGGCCTGGGCCCGGGCCAACGCCGCCACCACGTCGAGCCATCCCTGGAGCCGAGCGCGTTCGTCGAACACGGCCCGCAGCTCGTCAGTCCCCCACAGGTGGGCGTAGAGAGCGGAGTCGGTCAGGCGGGCGCCCACGTCGGGTCCTCGGCGGTGGTCAGGGCGGTCAGTGCCCGCCGCACCAGGTCGAGGGAGGCGCCCCACGGCACCACCGCCACCCCCGGCTCGTCGAGGTTGCGGTCCTCCAGCAGGCAGCACTTGGTGAGCAGCGGGCGGTCGCTTAGACCTCGGCCGGAGAAGAGGCGCCGGGGGCAGGTGTCCACCGTCGGCGGGACGTCGCCGTAGAACCACTCGTGGATGGCTCGGGACCGGGCGCAGCCGAGCAGGGTCCAGTCGCCCCGCTCGGGGTGCTGGTCGAGGAAGTCGACCGCCGCTCCCCCCACCGCGATCCCCGACCCTCGGCACGGCAGGAGATAGCGCGGCGCCGGATGGTCGGCGGCCAGATCGACCAGGTCGACGACGTCCGGCACCAGCTCGACGGGCGGCAGGTCCTCGGCCACGGCCAGCACCCGCCGGGCCTGGTCGAGGAGCTTGGCCGGCCCCGGCGGCACCACGTCGCCCACCCGGATGCGGATGGGCCGGGGGTCGAGGATGAAGCTCACGTGCCGGTAGCGACCCTCGACCACGACGCAGCGGGCGCCGGAGGCGATGGCGGCCAGAGCCGACGGGATGGCGGTGTCGACCTCGGGCGCGACCACGTAGTCACAGTCGGCCGGCAAGGCCAGGACCTCCACCGCCTTCACCGGTGCGAACAGCCCGTCCTCGGCGTGATCGACCTCGACCACGGCCGCGTCGTCCCCCCGCCGGACCACCACGAAGCGGGTCGCCCGGTAGACCTCCCGACCGAGGAAGTGGCTGGTCAGGCCATCGACCGTCAGCGGGACGTCCACCGTCGCCACCGACACCTTCCGGTACTGGCCGGGGACGAGGTTGGCCACCGCTAGCGGACCGGCAGGCGACCGACCGACAGGTCGATGGTGTCGGCCCGCAGCCCCAGGCGCAGCGTCTCCAGGCCCATGACCTCGGTGACGGCGACGTTGGCCAGGTTGACCTCGCTCCCGAAGCGGCGGATGAACCACGCCTGCTGGTCCTTGCGGGGTGCTTCGAACACGACCCGCTCGACCCCGCCGGCGGCACCCACCACCGCCGTCACCACGTCCTCCCGCACGCTGCCGTCGTCGTTGAAGACGCCCACCGTCCCGCTCTCCCGGCCCTCGGCGATGACCCACCGGGCGCCGGCGGCCAGATCGCCCGCCACCTCGTCGGCCCAGTCCCCGGGCGCCATCCGGGCGGTGCGGCTCTTGGCCCCCACCTCGGACAGCACGGTGAACCCCGACGCCGCCACCCGGATGAGGTCGTGCTTGTCGGCGACGCTCATGGGCGCCGCCCCCCGGGACACCTCGACGCACGGGAAGCCGGCCCCGGCGGCCCAGTCGAGGAGGTCGTCGGCCCGCCGCTGGCTCCAGGCCACCTCGAGAAGGGTGCCCCCCAGGCAGCCGAGCACGGCGTGCTGGTCGAGGACGGCGAGCTTGGCCTCCACCATGGGGTCCACGTAGGCGGTGCCCCAGCCGAACTTCCACACGTCGACGTAGGTCCCGCACGTGGCCAGCCGGTCGGTCACCTGGCCGGGCGTGAGACCCTTGTCGAGCACGTGGGTGAGCCCCACCCGGCGGGGCTTGGTCGACCGCTCCGGGAGATCGAGCGGGAACGGAGCAACCACGCATCCTATGGTAGAGAGGTGTCTACTTTAGTGCAAGATTTGGAGGCGCTGGCGGCCGCGGTGCGGGCCCATCCGGGGTTGCGCAACAAGGCGCCCATCGCGGTGGTGTCGGAGGTCTTCGGGGGAACGGACTGGCTCACCGGCCCGGGCGACGACGGGGCTCTGGTCGGTGGCGACCTGGTGGTGGGGGGCGAGGCGATGCTCCCCGGCTTGGTGGCGGCCGATCCCTACGGGGCGGGCGTGGCCGCGGTGCTGGCCAACGTCAACGACCTGGCCGCCATGGGGGCGGTGCCGCTGGCCATCGTCGACACGGTGGTGGCCTCGGCCGAGGTCGCCCGCCTGGCGCTGGAGGGCATGCGCGACGCCGGCCGGCTGTACGACGTGCCCGTCGTGGGCGGCCATCTCACCCTCCACGACGGCCCGCCGGCGCTGTCCGCGTTCGGCCTGGGGCGGCTGGTGGGCGGCGGTCCGGCCCTGTCGATGACCCGGGCCGCCGCCGGTCAGAGCCTGGTGGTGGCCGCCGTCACCGCCGGCTCCATGCGGGACGACTTCCCTTTCTTCCGCTCCTTCGACGAGCGGGGCACCGGCCTGGCCGCCGACGTCCGCCTCCTCGCCCAGGTCGCGGCGGACGGGTCATGCGTGGCCGCCAAGGACGTGAGCATGGCCGGCCTCCTCGGGTCGCTCGGGATGCTGTTGGAAGCCAACCGCCTGGGCGTCACCGTCGACCTCGACCTTTTGCCTGCGCCGGCCGGTGTGGACCTCACCCGGTGGCTGACGTGCTTCCCGTGCTTCGCCTTCCTCCTGTGCGTCCCCCCCGGCCGGGAGGACGACTGCCTCCGCCCGTTCCACGCCCGCGGCATCGAGGCGGCGGTGGTGGGCGGGTTGGATCGGACCGGGCGGGTGTCGGTGACGGCCGGAGGTCGGCGCGTGGGGACCGTGGTGATCGACCTGGCCACCGATCCGGTCACGGGTCTGCGCCGAAGGGACTGAGCGGTTGCCCGTTGCCGGGCGGCCACCTGGCGGCGGTGCTCCCAGCCATCGAACCCCCGGCGTTGCCGGACGGGCACGCGCGGGCGATGGCGTGGGGCGATCCGCAGCGCGGTGACCCGATGGCAGCGAGTGGCGAGTCTCCGCTATCCGGGCGCGAACACTCGGTGCCCGAGCTGACGGGCGGCGGCCGCCATGCGCTCGTCGTAGATGACGAGCTCGCCGACCTCGCCACGAAGGCGCTCGGCGGTGGCGAGATGAATGGCGACGAGAGATCGAAGCTCGGGCGGGAGCAGCCTGCCAGCGAGACTCAGCACCCGGTCGTTGACCCGCACGAGATCACAGCGGGCGAGGACGACTGACCGCGTGCAGTACCAAATCAACGAGGCCGAGATAGCCCAGACCGCCGAGCGTCTCGGCGGGCTGACGGTCAGGCCGCCAGCCGGAACGGCGGGTACGTGTCGGTGACCAGGGCGAAGGCGTAGCCGGCGACCCGGTTGTGCCAGCGCATGACGCCGACGGTGAAGTCGAACAGGCGTCGCGGGTGGCGGCCGGTGCACAGGATGGCGAACCAGGCGGCGATGGTGGCCAGCACGACACCGATGCCGAGGACGAACAGCACGACGTAGTGCGGGATGGCGAGGAACCACTTCACCAGCGGCAGCCAGCGGTTGAGGTCGGTGGCCACGTCGGGGTACGGCAGCTCGAGGTGCACGGCCTGCTCCTCGTCGGTCGACGGGTACTCGTCGCGGAGCAGCAGGGCGTAGGCGAACACCCGGGCGTCGAACCGCAGGAAGCCGACGTTGAAGTCGAACCACCAGCGCGGGTACTTCTGCCGGAAGACGATCAGCAGCAGCGGCGGGAGGAACAGCCCGCCGGCGGCGAGGCAAGCGAGCTCGGTGCCGTCGTCGGCGAAGCCGGTGGCCCCGACCGCGCCGAGGACGACCAGGATCGGGATGACGAGGACCAGGCGGAAGGCCGCGGTAGCTCGGTTGCGGGGGACGTCGGGGTAGTCGACGTCGAACTGGATCGGGTGCATGGCTCAGCTCCTGGTGGTGGTGACGATGGTCTTGCCGCGGGTGTGGCCACCCTCGACGTGGCGGATGGCGTCGGCGACCTCGCCGAGGGCGAAGGTCTGGTCGAGCACGAAAGCGACCTGGCCGCGCTCGACGAGGTCGGCGAGGAGGACGAGGTCCCGCGGGTTCGGCTGCACCGCGAAGCTCGTCATCCGCTGGCTGACGAACGGGGAGAGCCCGGCGGCGGCGACCATCCGGCCGATGGGACCGATCCAGCGATTGCCGGAGTCGCCGCCGACCTGCACGAGTGTGCCCCCCGGGACGAACACCGACGCCGCGTGCATGTCGACGAGCACGTCGTCAGCGCCCGGCGCCGGCTCGTACGACCTCCTCCAGCTGGAGGACGCCGTAGGTGCGGCAGGTGATGGCTTTCATGCCGCCACCAGCTCGGGCACCGGCTCGGTGCGTTCGATCTCGACGTGGGGCAGGAGCCGGTCAAGCCAGGTCGGGAGCCACCAGTTGCGCTCGCCGAGCAGCTCCAGGGTGGCCGGCACGACCACCATGCGGACGAGGGTGGCGTCGAGCAGGACGGCGACGGCAAGCCCGAGGCCGAACAGCTTGATCTCCCGGATGTCCTCGAGCAGGAACGAGGCGAAGACCACGACCATGATGGCGGCGGCGGCCGTGATGACCTTTGCCGTGGAGGCCAGGCCGTCGGCCACCGACGTGGTGGCGTCACCAGTGCGGACGTACTCCTCCCGGATGCGGGAGAGCATGAAGACCTCGTAGTCCATCGAGAGGCCGAACACGACGGCGAAGAGCATCATCGGGATGAACGGGTTGATCGGCCCGCCCTCGATGCCGAGCACCGAGCCGGCCCACCCCCACTGGAAGACGGCGACGACGATGCCGTAGGCGGCGCCGATCGACAGCACGTTCATGACCACGGCCTTGAGCGGCACCAGCAGCGACCGGAACACCAGCAGCAGCAGCACGAAAGAGAGGGCCAGCACCGCCCCGAAGAAGACGACGGTGCGCTCGGCCAGGTAGTCGGTGATGTCGATGCTGGTGGCGGCGGCGCCGGTGACCTGCACGTCGAGCCCGGCGCCGGCCGCGGGGATGACGTCGTCGCGCAGGTGGCGGACGAGATCGCCGGTCGCCTCGTCCTGGGGTGCGGTGGTGGCCACGAGCCGCATGAGGAAGGCCGACGGGTGGGTGGGGTCGTCGGCGACGGGCGGGGTGACGGCGGCGACGCCCGGTGTCTGGGCCAGAGCCCGCTGCAGCCGGAGGACGGCCGGCGCGTCGTCGGAGACGACGGTGACCAGGAACGGCCCGTTGAACCCGGCGCCGAAGCCCTCGGCCAGGAGATCGTAGGCCTGCCGGGTCGGCGTGCCCTCGGGGAAGTTGCCCTCGTCGGCCCAGCCCAGGCGGATGCTCGTGACCGGCGCGGCCAGGAGCACCAGCACGGTGGTGGCGCCGAGCAGCCAACGCCACGGATGGCGCTGGATGGTGCGGCTCCAGCGGTAGGCGTAGGTCGAGCGCACCGGCGTGGCCGCCCGCCGGGGGACGGGGCGGCGCAGGGGCTGGACGGCGACGCTGGCGAGCAGGGCGAGCAGGGCGAGCAGGGCGCCGATCGCCGCCAGCGGGGCGAGCCCGAGGCCGAGCGCGAGGAGGGCGACGGCGACGAAGCCGGCGGCGACCAGGCCCCGCCAGCGGGTGAGCTCGACTCGTTCGCGGGCGAAGCCGAGCAGCGCCGGGAGGAGCGTCGTCGACGTGAGCATGGTGGCCAGCACCGTCGCCGACACGCCGATGCCCATGCCGCCGATCCAGCCGATGCCGACGAGGAGGAGGCCGAGCATCGAGATCATCACGGTCGTGCCGGCGAAGACCACGGCCCGGCCGGACGAGGCCATCGCGGCGACGGTGGCGTCCCGGGGCGAGCGGCCGTCGTGCAGGCCCTCCCGGAAGCGGGAGACGATGAACAGGGCATAGTCGATCCCGACGCCGAGGCCGATCATGATCCCGAGCAGGGTCGCGTCCTCGGGGATCGTGAACACGTTGCTCAGCAGCAGGGTCGTCCCGATGCCGGCACCGACACCGCCGAGGGCGACGGCGATGGGCAGCCCCATGGCCAGCACCGAGCCGAAGGCGACGATCAGCACGAGCATGGCGAAGGCCAGTCCGATCAGCTCGGACTCGGGCGGCGCGACCACGGCGAGGTACTGGCCGCCGGGGAAGACCTCGAGGCCGTCGATGGCAGGGGCGTGGTCGCTGATCGCCTCCCCGAGGAGCCCCGATGCGGTGTCGTCGACCTCGGCTGCCAGGTTCACCTGGGCATAGGCGACCGTGCCCCCGCGGGCGATCTGGTCCGGCGCCGACCAGGGCGAGACGATGGTGCCGCCGGGGTGCTGGGCCACGCCGTCGACATCGGGGAACCCGGCATCGACGAGCTCGAACAGCGCCGCCATGGCGGCCCGCACCTCGGGGTCCTCGACCCCCTGTTCGGCCCGGAAAACGATGGTCCCCGCCTGCCCACCCGTGCCCAGCTCGGGGAAGTGCTCCTCGAGCACCGCGAACCCAGCGGCGCTGCCGGAGCCGGGGACGGCGGACGTGGCGCTGAAGCGCGAGCCGACGGAGCCGGCCGCGGCGAGGATCGTGACGAGGGCGACCAGCCAGAGGCCGACCGCCTTGGCCCGGTGGTCGAAGCACCAGCCGGCGACCCGGCCGAGGAACGTGGGTGATGTCTGCATGGACCCATCGTCCGGATCGGGGCCGGCCGCCACATCGGGCATCCGGTCATTCGCGGGCCGTACTTTCGGCCGATCCGTCGGGCGCCGCCGTTCCTTAGGGTGGGGCCGTGCTCCGAGACGCGGCTCGTTCGTTGTGGGCCGAGCCTCGCGCCCCGGACCCGCCGGCGCGCGTGTGGCGGGACTGGGCGCTGGTCGTCGGGCTGGTGCCGGTCGCCGTGCTCGAAGGCGTACTCGCCGACGAGCTGGTCTGGCGGGCCGCCTCGGTCGTGATCACGCTGGCGCTGGTGCCGACGCTGCTTTGGCGGCGCACGCACCCGCTTGCCGTCGTGGTGGCCGCCTTCGGCACGTTCGCCGTCGTCGACATCGTCTCGCTGGCGGCCGGCGTCGATTGGCGGGGCCTGAACACCAGCGTGTTCTCGGTCCTGCTCGTCTACGCGCTGTACCGATGGGGTTCGGGCCGGGAGGCCACGCTCGGGGCCCTCGTCCTGCTGGTCCCGCTCCTTCTCAGCGCCAGCGACCCGCAGCCGATCAGCGACCTGTTCCTGGGCGGCGTGTTCCTGCTGCTGGTGGCCGCCATCGGCGTGGCCGTCCGCTATCGGGACAAGGAGCACCACCGGGGGATGGACCAGGTCAAGCTGCTCGAGCGGGAGCAGCTGGCCCGCGAGCTCCACGACACCGTCGCCCACCACGTGTCGGCCATCGCCATCCGGGCCCAGGCCGGCCGCGTGGTCGCCGCGTCCGACCCGTCCGCCGCCCTCGACGCCCTCGCCGTCATCGAGGAGGAGGCGTCGCGGACGCTGGCCGAGATGCGGGCCATGGTCGGTGCTCTGCGCCAGGGCGAGGAGCCCGACCGCGCGCCGCAGCGCGGCGTCGCCGACATCGAGCGCCTCGCCACCGGCGGCGCGGGGCCCCGCGTCGACGTGGAGCTCTCGGGCGACCTCGACAGCCTGCGGCCCTCGGTCGACGCCACCCTCTACCGGTTGGCCCAGGAGTCGATCACCAACGCCCGCCGCCACGCCCGCCACGCCACCCGCATCGAGGTCACCGTGCACGGTGACGAGGACTGCGTGCGGCTCACGGTGGGCGACGACGGGGACGCCGGCGCGTTCGACCCTCGCTCGTCGTCGGGGTTCGGGCTGCTCGGCATGGCCGAGCGGGCCAAGCTGCTCGGCGGGACCCTGGAGGCCGGCCCCAGCCGCAACCGGGGGTGGACGGTGCAGGCCGTGCTGCCCCGGGGCCGGGGCGGGTCGTGATCCGCGTCCTCCTCGCCGACGACCAGGAGATCATCCGCACCGGGCTGCGGATGATCCTCGACGCCCACCCCGACATCGAGGTCGTCGGCGCCGCCGCCGACGGGCGCGAGGCGGTGGCCCTGGCCCGCCGGCTGCGACCCGACGTGTGCCTGTTCGACATCCGCATGCCCGATGTCGATGGCATCGAGGCGACCCGCCAGCTGGCCGGACCCGACGTCGAGGATCCGCTGGCGGTCGTGGTCATCACCACGTTCGACGTCGACGAATACGTGCACGGCGCCCTCAAGGCTGGCGCCCGCGGGTTCCTGCTCAAGGACGCCGGGCCCGAGCTGCTGGTGCAGGCCGTCCAGGCTGCCGCCCGCGGCGACGCCCTCATCGCCCCGAGCGTGACGGCCCGGTTGCTGGCCGCCTTCTCGACCCCGCGGGCGGCGACGCCGGCCCAGCCCATCGAGCCGCTCACGGCCCGGGAGGAGGAGGTCGTCCTCACCGTGGCCCGGGGCCGCACTAACGCCGAGATCGCCGACGAGCTCTACATCAGCCTCAGCACGGTCAAGACCCACCTGGCCAGCCTCATGAACAAGCTCGGCGCCCGGAACCGCGTCGAGATCGCCATGTGGGCATACGAGACGGGCCGCATGGAGCGCTGACCGACCACGACCCGAGCCGGCTGGGTCGAAGGTTGCTTCCACGTGATATCGGGCGCTACCGGTCGAGCCCTGTGGCGTGGGACTCGTAGTCGATGCGCGGGCGGGCGCACGTGGGCGGCGGGCGACGGCGACAGCAGGCCTTCCTCGTCCGCGTAGCGGTAGAACCCCGCCACCGTCGACAGACGGTGGGCGACGGTCGCAGTTGCACGTCCCAGCGCCTCGAGGTCGCGGGCGAAGCACTCGATGTCTGCCCGGCGCACGGCGAACAGCTTCAGGTCGTGCTGGTCACACGACGCCACGAACTGGCGGAGATCCAAGGCGTAGGCGTCGCGGGTCTGGTTGCGGTAGCCGGCCAGAAACGCGCCGAGCGCGTAGCGCTCCGCATCAGAGAACTGCGGATCAAGGACCGCGATCTCCGTCGTCGGGGTCGCATTGTTCGTTGTCATGTCGCACCTCCGGCTCGAGCGGGACCTGGAGGCTGGAGCCGACCAGGCCCAGCGTCAGGTTGAAGGCCGCACGTTCTGTCGCGAAGATCTGGCGCGCACCGCCGCCAGGGCCCAACGCGCCGGACCGCCGACTCGGTGCGGTGTCTGCAATCGGTCAGCGGAGATGGGCAGCCGCCCGTGAATGGTTCTTCTGCGAGAACGGCGCACTCCGGAATCGCGTCGGGCTTCGCCGCGGCGCCGACTGACCAGCGGTGCCGCGCACCGCATAGCCCTCCGTCACCGGACTGTCCACCGGACGGGTCTTACGGGACGTTTCGACCTGGGGCGGAGGCTCCGGACGATGTCGGCGAGGGGGGTACCGGTCGAGGTTCCTCCTGCGGGACCCCGGTCGTCGTTCCTCGTGCCCGCGATTTCTTGGCCCGGCGGGGGGCGTCCCAGGATGCGGTGGAGCGACAGGACGAGGGTCCTACTCCGTGCGGAAAGTTGTATCACGACGTCCCGAGCCGTCATCTACTTGGCACGGGCGAACAGGAGCGTTGAAGAAGATGCGTTGTGAGCCTCCGACGAACGGAAGTCGAAACGGTGACGAGGAGTCGCGACATGCCGACCCAGGAACTGGACATTGACGAAGCGAGGACGACCACGGTCCCGGTGATCGTGCAATCGACTGATGAATCGCCGACGGTTTCTACCGCGCTGTTAGACTTCTTAAGGGTTCAGTCTGTTCATCATGTCTTCGGGATACCAGGGGGCTATGTTGTCCCTTTCGTGGCTGCTGCGCACAATGCTGATGGAATAAAGTTTGTCCTGTCCGCCCACGAAGGCGGAGCGGCCTACATGGCGCAGGGTTATTCGCAGGTTACGCGTCGGTTCGGCGTCGTCGTGACGACAGCTGGCCCAGCTGCACTGAACGCTGTGACGGGGCTTGCGCAGGCCGCTTCGGATAACGATGCTGTGCTTTTGGTGCACGGTACGATCCCTGAAGCAAAAAAGCGTCTCGGGGCGTTGCAAGACACCCTGAGCTTCCAATGTGACATCGCTGAGGTGATACGCGGACTCACTGTGTGTCAGAAGAACGTCGGCAACGCCGACGACTTCCTTGAGAGCTTCGCTGAAGTAGCGCGGTGCCTCGTCGGCGATGTCGATCAACCACGCCGCGGACCGGTCCATCTGCACATCGGCACCGACGTGCTGGGCGCTCGAATCAACCTCAAGCAGCAGCCGTGGTGGTGCAGCGAGACTTCAGCGCCGGACCTTTCGATCGCCGGACCGACAACTATGCCCGGATCCCTCGATCAAGATGCGCACATGGTGGCCCGGCTCCTGGAAAGAACCAAACGGCCGGTTGTGTTCGCAGGCAACGGAATCTCGCAGGCCAATGCCGAGAAGGAGTTGATGGCCCTCGTAGACTTGCTCCAGGTTCCGCTCATCACGACCGCCAAGGGTGTCGCCGCCGCTGACCACGATTCGCCGCTGTTTCTCGGACAGCACAGTATCTTCCCTCATGTACGACCAGTGAAATGGCTGGAAGATGAGCCAGTCGACCTCGTCCTGGCACTGGGTACCTCGCTTGGTGAATACGGTACCAACTCCTTCAGCGAGGCGCTGAAGCGCCCAGAGCTCGTGCACGTGGATCGAAACCCACACGTCTTCGGTCGAGGCATGGCCAAGGGCGTCGAAAGCCGTCGCCGCACGTACTGTCGACAAGACATCCGCGCGTTCCTGGTTGCGTTGACTGAGGTCATCCGCAAGGACCGGCGCCGCTTCGCCCATCTCGATCAGTCGGAACGTCTAAAGACCTTCCGCCATCTTCATCCGTGCAACCTCGACCGGGTCGAGGAGACCTTGCGTGACGACACCAAACTCACCGGACAGCGAGTTGTCTTCGAACTCAGCGAGGCCCTTGCCCACCGACCCAGAGTGAACATAGTCGCCGACACCGGCACAAGCAAGCTCTACGCGTCGCATTATATCCACTTCCGGCGCGATTGGCGCCTGTTCCAACCCGGTGGCTTCGACACGATGGGGTATGCCGTTGCGGCCTCGGTTGGGGTGACCCTTGGAGCCCGGGACATGGAAGGTCCAGATGCTCCTCCGACCGTGTGTATCGTCGGGGACGGTTCGGTTAGTATGAACAACGAGCTGTCGTGCCTGGCCTCAAACATCGAAAGCTCGTTGCTCATCTTCATCCTCAACGACTATCGGCTCTCGACGGTGTACCAGGGTTTCGCCGCGGTCTCCGAGCAGCTCTTAGTTGACGAACTGTCGTTTCGGCGGCCGGTCAACCTCGAACGGGTCGCGCAGGCTCAGGGCCTACGATGCGTCGTAGTCGAGAAGCCCGGCATGATCACTAAAAAGTTCATAGACGAGTTGATCGACCGCAATGAACCGGTTGTTATCGACTGTCGGATCGATCCTACGGTACTCGGTCCGGGAGTCGAGCGGTTCAACGCAGTGCGGGCCATGAACGGCCGTCCACGCCTGACTGCGGAACAAATGAGCGAAATTCTTGCCGGAACTAGCCGACTCGCAGGAGCAAGAGAATGACAACCCAACGAAACACCGCTTATCTTTATGGTGACATCAGGAGCGTCTTCGACGGGTGCATCGAACCCGCCAAGCTTCTCAACAAGGATCACTTCGTCGATCGCCAAATGAGGTTCGGTCTGGGCGTGTGCTCATTTTCCGACGACGTCGCCGATATCGCCGATTCGTGCTTTGTCGATGGCCGGTTCTTCGTGAAGCAAACGGCTGAAGGACTGGAACGGGCCGGCGACTCCGTGTCGAAAGTCGGGCTCAAGCAGCGGTTCCTCGACGGTCGAGCTCCCGCAGAAGTCGAGTACGTAGCTCCGTATAGCATTGGAATGTCTGGCCTCGCGGACTACGACTGGAAAGTCTGGTGGGGTTCGGACACACTCCGCGTCAACGCGGAACTCCAGCCGACAATGCAGGATATGCTCATCTCGTTCACTGGCGGAATTGGAGTGGAAGCGGACTTGGGTAACGCGCCGATGGAGCGGCTGGTGGGGTTCGTTGGAATATGTGAGTTCGATGCCTGGTGGGGGACCTCTCTGCGTCACGCACCGATTGAGGGCCGCAACATCCTCCAGGACATCGACTACTTCGCTCGCCCCGGCCGAAACTACGGTCCACGTATGGGAGTCGTCGTCGGATTCGCCCAACGCGTGCTCGTGGACGACCCCGATTGGCGGGATCGCGAGTTGCTTGAGCGGATGTTCTTCGAGAATCCCCATGACCGCGCAAAGGGTGGAGCGCGAGCAACGGAGCGCTCCACCAACGTGTTCCGCATCGCCTCCCACACTCATGGAGTGCTCGTCGATGAGGGGGTGAACCTCTTCTCTCTACTTGACACCAACGCATTGCCGCGAGTGAGCGGCGACCGCTCATCGTCGGACAACGAGGCTTTCCTCGAGCTCCTTCGAACTGACGACGAGTTGCGGAACCGCTTCATCGAGCAGACGTTCCAACGAGACTTCACTGACTCGTCCCACGTCATCCCGGATTCGATTCTGCGTCGCTATATGTTCATGCAGTTCGACGTGGAGAACGTCGTGGTCCGTGGGCCGTATGACAACGGTCTGACCCTCGATCTGGATGGTCGCAAGGCCCCGGTGGGCCAAGCGTGACCGCGATGTCGTCGCAACTCGGTCGTGTCGAGTTCTTCGACACGACCCTTCGCGATGGTCTCCAAGGCGAGCCGGTTTGCCTGAGTCTGGATGAGCGCCTTGAACTGTTCGACCTGCTCGAAGATACCGGGCTTGACTATATCGAAACCGGGTTCCCAGCCGCCTCCGAGATCGATTTCGAACTGACCAAAACGCTTACTGCACGGGAACGCACTTGTAAGTTGAGCATGCTAGCACGCCCGACCGACAGAGATCTCCGGCGCACGGCGGACGCAATCGTCAACCCCGATGGCGTCCAAGTCCAGCTCATGTTCACTGGTTCGGAGATCCACCTTGAGCGGAAACGGAAGATGACCTTCGCCGCCTACGTCGAGGAGATGGAGCGTGCGATCGACCTGTGCAAGAGATACGGGATTCAAGACATCACGGCCGGATTCGAGGATGCGTCCAGGGGTTCGCTGGACTTCCTTCAACGCTGCATCGAGATCTGTATCACCCGGGGAGCCACGACCTTGGCTATTCCTGACACGCTCGGTGCCTTCATCCCGGAGGAATGTGCCGAGTACGTCTCACGGATCCGCGACTTCGTCGGCGGAGCGGCCAAGCTCGCAATCCACGTTCATAACGACATGGGCCTTGCTACCGCAAACTCACTCGCGGCGATCAAGGCAGGCGCCGACATCTTCCAGGGAACCATCGGTGGAATCGGTGAACGGGCCGGAAATGCGCCCATTGAGGAGGTCGCATGCGCCTTACATTATAAGCCTAAGTACTACGGCAAGCAGTGCGGGATTCGCCTCGACAAGCTGGTACCGGTGTTCGAACGGATGCGCGAACTAATGGAGTTGCCGATATCGAGCTCCAAGCCGATCTTCGGTGCCAACGCTTTCGCGAGCTATGCCGGAATACACATTGATGGAATGAAGAAGGACCGAAGCACTTACGAGTTCGTGGAGCCAGAAGTTTTTGGTCGGCACTGGCAGTTTCTCATCAACGGCAGCCTGGGTCGAACACTGGTCGTCGACAAGTTCGAGGCTCTCAACCTGACGCCCACCGATGAACTCGTCGACAAGGTCTTCAGCGCGATCAAGGCCAGCAACAGACCAGCACAGTATAACGATCCTGAGCTGTTTCTGTCCTTGCACACGCAACTGATGGCAAACCCCGAGCGCTGCGGGTGACCGATGGGGGCGAAGATTGTAGAGAATACCAAAGCCGGAATCGATCTTGCTGTCGAGGTGCTTCGTAGCGGGGGACTTGTGGTCTGCCCGACCATCACCAACTATGTCCTGGTCTGCGACGCCCTCGATCCCGAGGCGATTCGGCGAGTGTTTGAGGTAAAGAAGCGCCATCGTGTAGCTCCCCTGTCCGTTGTCGCTCCATCGCTCCAGGCGATCGCCGACTACGTACGCATCCCCGCATGGTTCCCCGGCGACGCTCTTGAACACTTGCTGCCCGGCCCGATCGGGTTTATCTTTCCCCAGAAGCTTGACTTCCCACTAAGCCTGACCTGCGGTTTGATGACTGTTGCAGTCACCCATGCCGACGACCAGTGCTTGTCCTTGGTTTCAGCCAAGTTCATTGGTCCCGTAGCCGCAACCTCTGCGAACCTCTCCGGTCAAGGCCAGATCCGGGTCTCTTTGGAGAAGGCCATCGTCGACATCGGTTCTGGGGTCGATCTCGTCGTCGACGGGGGGCCGACACAAGTCGAGGCGCTGGACACCTACTCGACCAAAGCGGCGACGATAATCGATTGCAGTCTCGGGCGCCCTTACCTGTGCCGAGACGGAGTCATTCCATGGATCGAGGTGCAGAAGTACCTGCCGACCCTCGACCCGCGCGTCGATCGTTACTATCAAGTGATGCGGGAGCGCTACCCGACGTTCCCCGAGCTCAACTTCAACCACGAAACCCTGAAGATCGAGACGGACTAGTATCTTGTTGATTCAAGTGACTATTCAGGGGGCGGCTGAGGCTCGCAAGATTTCTTGGCGGGCGTGCAGGTACCAGGGGACCGGGTCGTGAACCTCTTGCTCGTGAGCCGCTTGTCGCCGCGGCCGGGATAGGGCGCACCGGTCGACGCGTGGCTTAGCCTGGTTATGGAGGGTGGTTTTTGCACAGTACTTTGCGAGGTGCCGTGAGGCTCCCGCTGAGGATTCATCAGCGGACCCGTTGGCCACGGTGAGAGACCGGTACTGGCTGATTCCTAACTAACTTGGCATCGCGCACTCATCTGTGAGTCCCAACAGCTTCATGGTTGCATCGATCTCGTCGTAGCCGTCGACGACAAATCGAACAGTCTCGGCGGTCAACTCGAAGGAGAATTCGAGGTCGCCTACTCTCCCCGCCTGAGCGTCGAGATGGAAAGTGATGGCCGGCGGCACGGAAACTCGCGTTCGCTCGGCAAGAGCCTGGAGTGTCGCGTCAGAGACCACCACTGGAACGATACCGTTTCTGGCCGCATTCCTCTGGAAGATCTCTCCGAAACTTTTTGCAACGATGACGCGAATCCCGAACGCCTTGAGCGCCCAGACCGCATGCTCACGGCTCGATCCACAGCCGAACATCTCTCCTGCCAGAAGGACCGTTGAGTAGAGATACCTACGGTCGTTGAAGACCGTGTCGAGCGCAGTCCCGTCGTCATGGACGCGCCAGTTCTTGAAGGCGATTTCAGCCAACCCCTGGGATGTTACGACGAGCAACTCGGTCGCTGGTGCGATGATGTCGGTGTCGACGTAGTCGCGCATCAATGGAAGACCGGTCCCCTCAATCGTTTTCACGACACCACATCCCGCGGATCGGCGACGCGTCCGACAATGGCCGACGCTGCCACCGTGGCCGGGCTAGCGAGATGGGTGATCGAACCGGGCCCTTGGCGCCCCTCAAAGTTACGATTCGTGCTGGAAATGCATCGTTCCCGTGGCGGGATGATGTCACCGTTCACGGCTGCGCACGAGGAGCAACCCGGCTCCCGCCACTCAAACCCGGCCTCCTCAAGCGTGGCTCGATAACCGAGTCGTGTCGCCTCGTCGGAGACGCGCCGAGAACCGGGCACGATGACCGCCCGCACGCCGGGGGCAACAGTCCTGCCCCGCGCTACCCGTGCCGCCTGCTCGATGTCAACGGTTCGACCGTTGGTGCATGACCCGATGAACGCGTGTTGAATCACAATCTCGGACAGCGGCTGGCCCTCCTCGAGTTCGGTGTATCTCAGCGCCCTCGCGAAGTCCTCACCGTCGGAACTGCGACGATCGGGGACACGGCCGGTTACCGCCACCACCTGCCCGAGATTGGTCCCCCACGTCACCTGCGGTTCGAGGTCGTCGACGCTTAGCGACGCAACCTCGGCCGGATCGGAGACGCCGTTGAGCAACTCGGCCGCCGACTCGACGTAGCCCCCGAACCGCTTCGCGGAGGTACGGGAGCGGAGGTAGTTGAAAGTGATGTCGTCCGGACGGACCAGTGCCGATCGCGATCCGATCTCGGCTGCGAGATTGCACATCGTGAACCGCCCGGGCATAAGAAGTCCATCGACGGCCGTTCCCAGAAACTCGATGCGGCGCCCCATGCCCCACTGCGGTGTCAGCTCGCCGCTGGCGAACAACATGATGTCCTTCGCCGAGACCCACTCGGGCAACGTGCCGTCGAATCGCAGTCCGACCGTCGGCTGCCGATGGGTCCAGATCGCTTGTGTCGCCAGGACATGCGCCGCCTCGCTCGTACCGATGCCCCACGCAAGGGCGCCCAACGCGCCGAGGGTAGTGGTGTGACTGTCGCCGCAGACGACCACGTCGCCGGGCCCGACATACCCCCCTTCGCTGGCGACGAGGTGAATGATCCCGTGCGCCGGATCGTCGATCGCGACGTAAGGAATCGACGCACTAGCCACGTTCTCGGCGAAGACATCGAGCACGTGTTGTGCCTTCGGGTTGGAACTGCCGGTTCGGCCAGCAACGGTCTCGACAACGTGATCCGGCACCGCTAGCGACCGTGTAGGAAGGCGGATCGGGACCCCCCGATCACGCAGTTGGTCGAACGCTTGAGGAGATGTGAGCTCGTACAGCAGGTGCAAGTCAACGGCGAGCAGGTGTCGATGCTCGTCCTCGGCAAGCGAGGCCGCTCTCACCATGCGCTCCGTGTAAGTGTCGGTGATGTCAACTCCCTAGGTTTGGATTCGAACCTTCGACGGGTCGCCGAGAACGACCGGCAACTCACGCTAGAAAGAAACTTTGACGCCCCCGACGTTAAGCATCGGAAGGATCGACTCGTTTAGGACCGCAAGGTGTTTGTAGTAGTTCCCGACCGGGAGCAGATAGAGAAGTTCAACACCAATCTGGGCGTAGCGAGCGATTTGAGATGCGCAGTGTTCGACTGTGCCGACGACGAGAGTGTCGGCGAGGCGGTCGGGATCGTTCTTTACGAAGTCACCGAGTTCTCGCAGAAAGCTCTTGCCCTCCTCCACGGTCTCGGTAACCACAAAAAAGCACGTCGACACGCCGACACCGAAAGAACGCTGGGAGCGCTCGGCTTTGGAGCGGATCAGCTCGACGGTCCTGCCCATGTCGCCGATTGACGAGGTCCCCATGCCCGAGAGAAATAGGCCGTCACCGACCTCGGACGCCAGGTTAAGCGCCTTCGGCCCGCCCCATGTCGCAAGCCAGAGTTCGACCGTGCCGTCAGAGGCAGGCCGGAGCGGCTGTTCGAGTTGGTAGTACTCGCCCTGAAAGGAGTCTTTGCCTTCGAGGGCAGCACGGGTGAGCCGCGCCGCATCGTCGAAACGACCGCGCCGCTCGGAGATCGGAATACCTGCCACTCGATAATCCGCCGCTGAGGAGCCTTCGCAGATGCCAGCAAGCGCACCACGGTCGGCCGTACGCCCCAAAGCGACGAGCATCTTCGCTGTCACAGCAGGGCCTCGCAGCACGGGGAGGCAAGCCGTCGTCGCAACCCGCGCTCCTGGGACGAGCGCCGCAGCGTACGACAATCCCACGAATCCGTCGAGCCATGGGGCAGGGAAGTGGATGTGGTCGCTCGCCGAATATTCTCGAATTCCGAGCCGACGACATTCGCTGAGGAAAGTCCGGAGATCCGCACCGGTCAACAGCCCGGCACCGGCAAAGCCAAACAGCGGTAAATGCACGCCGATACGCAAGCCGGGGCGGTCACTAGGCAACGTCATCGGGGATGTCCTCCTTGAAGCCGCCACTGAGGTCGTCGAGCATGACCACGCGATGGCCGCGAGCGCGCAGCTGCTCGGCCACATGTGACCCGATGAAGCCCGCTCCACCGGTGACGAGGGTGGTGTCGACGCTCATGGCCCCTCAGGCCGCCCGCTCGGCGCCGGTCCGCGCCATGCGCTGCATGTGGCGTTCGAACAACTCCTCGATGAGTGGCACGCAGCCTCCGCAGCGCGACCCGGCACCGCAGCGACGCGTGACCTCGTGGCTGTCGCTCGCTCCCGCTTCGATCGCGGCGTTGACCTTCCGGTCGGTCACTCGCCTGCAGAGGCAGACATACATCTCTCCATCGTCCTTGCTCGCTGTGCTGGTCGCGTCTATGAGCGCGGAGAGGCGAACGGTGATACATCCGATATGGCCGGACGCACATGGTTCGCAGCCCTCATCCGGAGGTTCTCGACTTGTCCTGGTCTGACGGGCGTCGGCTGTCGACGGACGGAACGCGCGCCTCTGCTCGCGATCAGCCGGTGGCGCCGGCCCGATGCAAACGAAGCCGGCGGCAGCGACCATGCTGCGATGGACGTTCGCCCTGTCCGGCTATGGAACCCACCCGTCCGGCATCGGCGCCGGGGTGATCGACGTCACTCTCAAGGACAAGATCGTGCGCCGGCGCAAGAGCTGCCGCTGGCCTCGTCCGGGGATACTGGCGGACCTGTCTCGAAGGACGATCCCGTCTCGGCACCGCCCGTCGGCCGATCGTCTGACGGGACGTCGCCCGTCGGCCGATCGTCTGACGGGACGTCGATAGCAGGCCCTTCGCGTTTTCGCCCCGCGAGGGGCGGGACGCCCATAACGGGACATCTCGGCCGGACTGGGAGGACCGCCGCCGGTCGGCGCGATTCATGCATATCGACGGCTCCCGGCGCGCTTCGGCGGGAGCCCGGTGTCCCCGAACGGGCTCCCAGAGAAGTCCTAGGAGGCACGTCGTCGAGCACCGCGACGACCAGCGTCAGCGGCCCTCCCGACGTCGGGCGTCGCCCTCACCGTCGGGCGCCCGGCGCGCTTGGCCTCCCGTTTTCAGGGATGGCTCTGGGGTTCACCGTTGGGTTGTCGCCAGCGCGCTCCATGACCTCTGGTCCGGAACCAGACCGGCATATCGAGGGCGACCGCGGTCGGGCCAATTGGCCCTGGGAGGATTGAACCTCGTTCCCCCGAGGGGCCGGTCACCAGTTCCCGTCGAGAGTGGCTGCCGGTGACGGTATCAAGGCGGTCCAGGGTCACTATGTAGCGATGGAAGAGCATCAACGGAGAGACGCCCGGCGGCAGGTGCTCCGCCGGGTGCGCTACGCCACGAACACCCTTGCCCTGCTGGAAACGAGGCTACCGCCCGAGGGGCCCTTCGACGACGCGTTGACCAACGGCCTGGTTGCCATCGTATCCAGCGAGGGCCAGGCGAGGAGGTCGACGCCAAGGGGTTCTTGCTGTCCGCCCGGAAGCTCCTGGGCATCATCGAGGCCAAGGCCGCCCCGTCGCTCGCGTTCGTGTCCGTCCACGTCCTGTTGGAGGCACTGGACCTGACCCAGCCGTTCCGCCACGGACGAGCGGACGACGAGTTCGCCACGATCACGCCCACGCACATCGCGGCCCTGCAAGCGCTCGACCAGCACTGGGCGCTCAACCTCCTCGACGCGTCCCGCGGGAGGTCGGTCAACGACGTCCTGGTTACTGCCTACGAGGAGCAGGCGGAGACGCATCTGCCATTCGACCCGAAGGACCGACTCGACACCCCGAGTCCCGAGGAGTGCCCGGAATGCTGGCGGCCTACCTTCCTGCCCGTTGGGTGGGACGAGTGGGGTGGGAACATCACCGCCGGCGTGTGCATCGCCTGCGGCTACGACCGGTCGGAGGAAGCGGCCTACCACGAGGCGATGACGGTGGCGCTGCAACGCCACATGGAAGTGGACTGACCGGAAGGTGTCGGCCCACAGGCAACGCCATCCTCAGGTCGGTAGCGGAGGCGACGGCGGCGCAGCGGCCGCCCTTACCGGGGCCTTCCGGGACACGGCCGATCCCGGAGGTCGTCGACGGCTCTTGCGTTCCGCCAGGTTGAACAGCTCTTGCCGAAGGTCCTCCCTTGTCAGGTGGTCCAGCACGTTATGCCGCG
>CAWBNY010000003.1:0-1636636 GCA_963790325.1 uncultured Acidimicrobiia bacterium | reverse complement strand
GTCCCCCTCCTGGCCCCGAACGTCGTCCGCCAGATGCGTCCAGGCGACGCGCTTCTAATGCACGGGACCCTGCCCCCGGCCCACGTTCGGCCGGCCAGGTCGGGTTGGAAGTGATCGGCCTGCGGCGAGCCACCTGGCCCCGCCTGGACGCGTAACCGTTCTGACCGGGTGATCCAGCTGCTGATGTCGCGCCCCTCAATCACGATCTGTACCTGACTCGCGCACGTGCACCAATCTCAGGGGCCCCGGTCGCACGGGTTCGATACGCTGGGACCGGCGTTCGATTCCCCCTGCTGGCGCTCCGAGCGCCGGGCCTCACCTGCAACATCGCAATACAGTCGACCTGTCGTACCCCCCGGTTAGGGTGAGCGGCATGGGGCAAGCTGTCCATCCACCCAATGGCACAGTCTCGAAAACACCGTGAGCCTCTCCGACGATCCGCTCCATGCAGCCTTAGACCTGCTGGACTACTCAGGTCAGCCTGGCACGGTCGCCTCCATCTCAGGGGACCCCGGAGCCCGTGATTTCATCTGGCAGGAGTTACACAGACGCTGCAAAGTAGATGCTGCCTACTTTCGCGGTGCTGTTCCCCTCGTTGCATTCCTCAACACCGATTCGCCAGAGGAGACTGCGCGGACGCAACGGCGACTATGGAATTTTGGTCGTGTACCAATCCTGATTGCAGCCTCAACGAATGAGCTACGCGCACTGAGCTGTGCGCAAGCACCGACGTCAGCCAGTATTGACTCAACCACTTTAGCTATCTCAGTCAGCGCTGCCGACGTCTATACACTCGATGCATTCCGCCGGAGAAACGTCGAACGCGGGCACCCGATGATTGAGTTTGGATCACGGCTTGGAAC
The DNA here is from genome assembly GCA_963790325.1 of uncultured Acidimicrobiia bacterium. GTDB lineage: Bacteria > Actinomycetota > Acidimicrobiia > Acidimicrobiales > AC-14 > JAXDMK01. The sequence goes on along the minus strand of CAWBNY010000003.1, from coordinate 1,635,773 downwards.
CGCCGATCGTGTCGACGCGCGTCTACTACGAAACCTAAAAGGCCTCCAAGAACGCCTTCTCTCCTCAGGAGTACCGGAGGCCGCCACCGAGCGGCTCATTGGACGCTCCATTTTTGTTCGCTTCCTTCGAGGATCGAGGAATCCTCACAAGCGAACACCTCGGCGAGATTGTCCCTTGTGAATCCTTCTTAGACGTATTGACGGCAGATCCGACAACCCTCGATCAGCTCTTTCAGGGCCTCGCGGAGCATTTTAATGGCGATGCCTTTACGCCTCTCCTGCCAAGGAACACAGTCTCCCGCGAGGCCATAGCACACCTGGCCGACTTTCTGGGAGGTGGAGATCTCACCACCGGCCAGCAGTCGCTTTGGCCCTATGACTTCAGCATCATTCCTACCGATCTGGTAAGCGGAATCTATGAACAGCTGCTCCATCGGACGCAGCGAAAAAATGCTGCGTTCTACACGCCTCGGCGGCTTGTTGACCTCGTCCTAGACGAGGTGCTCCCACCGATCAAGACTGAGTCTCCTGTTCGTATACTCGACCCAGCGTGTGGATCAGGCGTATTCCTCAGCGAAGCGTTCAAGCGGCTTGTGTACCGTAGATCCCAGGAAGCGCGTCCCAGCTACCAAGAGCTCGGCACGCTTCTCACCGAGTCCCTCTTTGGAATCGACATCAGTCCGACCGCCATCAGCGTCGCGTCCTTCGGACTCCATCTAACCCTCCTCGACCATGCTGATCCGCCTACGGCGTGGCGAGAAGCCCGACTCCCCAATCTGGTAGGCCACAACCTGTTTGTATCGGACTTCTTTGCCGCTAACCCATTGACAGAGCGGACATTCGATAGCGTCGTCGGCAATCCGCCTTGGCAGAGTGCGCTATCGCACCCCGCTCGGCTGTTCGTCCGTGACGCCGAGCCCGCGATCACTATCCCTGACAACCAGATCGCGACAGCGTTCCTCTGGAAAGCACGTCAACACCTCACTGTCGGCGGCACTGTTGCGATGGTCATGCCAGCAAAGCCATTTCTCCATAACCGTACGTCTCAGGCGGTCGCAGCCCGAAACGAATTCTTCACCCGTACCGCCATCCGGACAGTGTTCGATCTGTCGCCCCTTCGAGGCGAGCTATTCGGCTCTGCATCGGCACCGGCAGCCGTCGTAGTGGCGGACCACTATCCGACCTCCGAGTCGGCACCGAGCATCCTATTCCTTTCGCCCCGTGCATCTCCATTGTCTCGGATGGCCGAGGGTATTGTATTTAGTAGAGACGATATTCACCTCGTGCCTCTTACTTTGGCTACCTCTGTTCCGGATCTCTGGAAAACTCTTCTCTGGGGAACCCTAAGTGACACCAATTTTATTCAGTCGTTACGCCAGCGATTTCCAACACTGGATGACATCGCCGCCGACCGAGGTTGGACAATTGGCCAGGGCTTTCAGGTTAGAGGCGGCGAAAGCCATTCAGCGGCCCATCTCGCTGGACTGCCGGTAGTTCCTGCCCACGCAATCCACGCCCTCTACGTCGCACCTCACGAGTCTGCCGAGGTCATGGAGGAGACAATGCACCGGCCGCGGCAGGTCGAGGTGTATCTCGGCCCGCACGTCCTGCTTCGAAAGGGGTTCGCCTCGGTTCCCTTGTCGGCCTTCTTGTCTACTAACGCTGCCCACCCCGACTCCATCTTCGGGATATGTGGTGGCGCCGAGGACCATGACGCACTCCGAGCGGTAGCTGCGTTGCTCAATTCCTCCCTGGCGCACTACTACTACTTCATGACCAGCAGCTCATGGGGTGTGGAGCGAGAGCAACTTCAGCTTGCCGAGTATCTGACCTTTCCCATGGTGGACCTTTCGCAGCGCGAACTACTAATTGATCTTGGCGAGGTGGAGCGGCGAGCTGCAAATGGTGTCCCGAGATCGACGTGGCAAGCCCAACTCGATGACATTGTCTTCCATGCTTATGGGCTCGACCTTACGGAACGTGAACTCGTTGTGGACGGTCTGACCCTGCGACTCACGCAATACGCCGATCCAGCGGGGTCGAGAGCCTTTCAGCCCGCAGATTCTGAAAACCTGGAAGACTACCGCGAAGCACTGGAGAGTTCCCTTCGACTCTACCTTCCGTCACTATCTGTCGAAGTAGTGACGTCAAGTCTTGAGATAGACCTGATTGCCGCAACCTGCGTTTTAGGTGACCAACATGGCGAGAGTCATTGGTCGGCAAAGGAGCTTCTGGCGTTCCTCGGGTCAGCCCGAACGACCAGCGAGCCGATTACCAGCTATGCGTCCATTGTCGAGCCAGTCGCGATCGTCATGGCCGGATCACGCGTCCATATCGTTAAGCCGAACGAGCAGCGCTTCTGGAGCCGCTCTGGCGCAAGACAGGACGCGCGATCAATCATCGCCGCAGTGCTGGGCACTGAAGTCGCCGACGAAACGCTGGCCAAAGCGCAGTGACCATAGCTCAGGCGCGAAGTCTTGAAATCATGGGCCAAGTCCTGCCAGAGCTTCGCAACGGAGTTGAGAGCGAGTTCAGAAGGCTCGCAGGTCTGTTCTTAGAAGCGGGGATTGAATCGTGGGCAGACCGCGAATGGTTGCGATACAGCGATGAGGAAGCAGATTGCACGCTCCAACTTCATCGGTGTTGTCAAATGTTGACGCGGCACGGTCCCTCAGTTCGGGCTCTTTCATGCTGAACTTGAGAGCCTTACGCCGGACGACAGGATCATCGATGCCCGTGCGGCTGCCACGACCTCGGCACGTCCTGACATGCGAATCACGATCGTGGGATCCGAAGTCGGCGTTTCCGTGGAGTGCAAGAGGCTCCGCCGTACGTCTACATCCTTTCGCAACTATGCGTTTAGAGGTCTTCAGCGTTTCACCGCAGGGCAGTATGGGACAAAGGATGCATTTGGCATCATGGTCGGCTATCTCCAGGGCTGCTCCTTGCGAGCGCGCCATGGAGGGAGTTAATGGCGCCATAGCTCGGTCTCCAGAGTTTGTTCAGTCCGATGCCCTCGATCTGGTGGGATCCACAGCAGCGTTTCATCGTCTCTCGTCCCGACATAGCCGTTCCAATAGCGGTGCTTTTGGAGTGCTGCATCTCTTAGCCGAAGTCGGGACGTTGCCCGAACAACTGCGTCAAGTACCGCGGGAGGATCTGGCGGGCATGAAATCTGCATCTTCTCCCCAGCAACTATGGCCGCTCAGGTTCGACTGGATCGCTGGGGAGGCCGCCGTTCAGAATGATGCTCTGATTGACGCCTGCCTGGCACTGTACAACGGGCACTACGGAACCTGGGGTGCTCAGTCTGGAAAGCAGGGCAGACCTGTGCGGATGCCGCCCGATACCCTACGACGTCTTGCTGGCTCACCGGAGTCGTCGCTGGCGGTCGCCTATATCCACGACTCGCTTGTTGCATATTGTCTCGCTGTTAAGCTTGAGACCGATTCGGGTGTGGTGTCGTGGGTAGTGCAGTTGGTCGTACACAGTGCATATCGTAAAGCGCGAATAGCGACTAAGCTCTTGTTCAGCGTTTGGCAGTTTTCAGATTGCTACTGCTGGGGACTAGCAACATCGAACCCATATGCAGTTCGGGCGCTTGAGACTGCGACAAGGCGTCAGTGTGCGCCGGCGGTGATCGTAGGTGCCGGCCCACCGGTCCTGCGGATCCTCGCTGACCATGTCTCCTACCTTCCAACTCAGTTGTCCCGCAAGTCTACGAACCGACTTCGTCCGGTGGTTGATACCAAGTTCTTTGTTGACCACGCAGAGTCCGACAAGGTGCGGCAATCGGGCCGAGTATCCGGGCGTCGTTGGAGATTAGGGTCTCTCGGCGACGGGGAAGAGTGGTTCGCCTGCACATTCGCATCGCAGCGCCCCGAAGCGCTTAGCAACTCCCGTGTGCGAGAGCTTCTAAAAGGTGCCGACGAGATATGGCAATCGGCATATGAGCGAATGACGCTCGATGAGTCTCATGTCTGGCGCGGGTACTCTGAGGAGGAGGTTGAGTTCTGTCTAGCCCAGGTTGGTAGGACGGGACCGTTACGAGTTGCGGACGTCGGATGTGGGGACGGCAGGCATGCCCGGCTCATGGCGGAGCGCGGGCATGAGGTCGTTGCGATAGATATCTCGGAGACGCTCCTCGCGTGGGCGCGAGAGGTGGGAGTGAGCCCAAGAGTGACTTGGGTAGCACATGACGCTCGAGAGTGTCTCCCTACCGACGATCTGGATCTCATTCTTGCGCTCTATGATGTGCTTGGTTCGTCGGCGGACGGGGACGATGATAGACGAATATTGGCTCATTGTGCTTCAGCGTTGTCCCCCGGAGGGGTTCTTGTATTGAGCGTTATGAACGCTGAAGAATCGATCAGGTCGCTTTCCCCTGAACAGCGGCCTCACTCGATCCTTGAGTTCATCGACCGCTTGGAGAAGCTTCCACCGTCAGCGACAATGGAGCAGAGCGGCTCAGTCTTCGATCCAGAGCTTCTCCTCTATTTTGAAGATACCTTCTACCGGAAGGAGCAATTTGACGGTGGCCCCGGTCGTCTTCCGGCAGAGTACGTCGTGCGAGATCGTAGGTTTTCTGTTGACGGTGTGCATGGGGCATTGGCGGAAGCGGGACTCGAAATCGTCAACGTGTTCCCGTCGCGACTCGGTCACTGGATTAGTGGACCACCGGGGGACCCGTCGGGAAAGGAAATCGTGGCCGTCGCAAGAAAGCCGGAAGCGTCATAAATCGGCCCTCCTTCCGGGCGGCCGGAGCTACTAGCCAGAAAATCAGTGGCGTGAGCTGCCTCCGATTCGATGCTGGAACGTGTCAAGAGACGCAGCATGCGTGTCGGCCCGTCCGGTGGCGGAATGCGGCGACTTTTGGGGAAGTCAATCCGCATCTTCCGAGTACGGATTCCAGGGTTCTGCTCAGCCATGATCCCACGGTGCGCGACACCCTGGAGCTGGGGGTCGAGCACACCCATTGTCGTCGAGCCAGGCGTAGTAGCGCTCTCGCACGAGTTCTTCGGCCTCTGGCCACGAGTTGGCACGGCCATCTGGCGTATCCGGCATACCGACGTTCGTTGAGTTGGTAAATACGATGACTGGACGGCTTAACTCACGAAGTCTCAAAATGTTGGACGGGGCGTCTTCAATATAGACGTCGGCGTCGACGGCATCCTTGTCGCGCATAAGGCATAGATCCCAATAGGGTATTCCATGACAGTCGAGCCACCGAACTGTTTGTGCGACAGCAGTTTCATGGAACCACCGGATGAAGAGCCGGTAGGTAATTATTCGAATTCGGATGCCTTCGGTGCCAAGTCGGCGGATCGACTGGGGCGCCCCCGGAAGTGGGGCCATCGTTTCGAAGAGGTGGCGCTGCGTGACCGCAAAGCGGTGGATGCGCTCGTATTCTCCCGGGTCGGCCCCTTCCGGCTGCCGAACACCCCACTCGGGGAGACCGTAGGAGACGTTCGCCGACAGAGTCTCTACCGCTACCCCCCGCCACTCCGCCGTGATCTCACGCATTTTTCCGTAGAAGTCCGCGCATACGCCGTCGAGGTCAAGCCCTAAGACGAAACGCCGAGCCGGCTGAGAAGACCTCCGTACCTCCATGCGGAGCATTCTCTCGCGAAGTCGGGCTGGACACACCGGCTTGCACCCGCGCCGGAACGAATGTATGTTCGTAGCGTGAGCGACTCACTCATGGGCGACGAGGAGCTTGCCCAGGTGGAGCGATCCCTGGCACTTTCTCCCACCCTGGCGGGCGGAGTCGGTTATCGCCTCGTCGCCGAGATTCATCGTCTACGAGGAGAAGTCGAGGCGCTTCGTGCGGCGCAACGAGTGCCCCTCCGTCCGAGATGGTCCAGCGTGCGCCCCCCCTGGCGATCTGTTGCCGCACGACCGATAGGTCGGGCGCAGATGATTGGCGTCCTCGCGTCGATCGATCGGCGGGGTCAGACTCCTGCACGGCGTCGGGTGCAGTGAAGGGCGCGTCCCGCGAAAATCCCGCGAGGATCCCGCGGACGGTGCGTGCCGGCGAGTGACGGCATTTTCCGGATAGTGCCTCTGACCTGCATGTTTGCGGCTTGTGCGGCACAAGAAAATACGGGCCGTCACGCATGGGTACAACTGAAAAGCGCGAGGTCACCGGATCGACGCCGGTCCCGACCACCACAAAAGTCCCGGTCAGAGGCTATGTGACCGCCTTGGATGCCTGGGTGACCGGTCCGGCGGGCCAGATCCGTGCCAGAGCGTGCCAGGGATTGGCGGGCCGTGGAGGGTGCGGAACGGCCATCGCCGGTCTCTCCGGTCATCCCTCTGTGGGTGCCTTTGGACTTCGGTTTCGCGACGACGGATCAGCCCGATGTCGCCGAGAATCCGACTTCGAGGGTGAGCCCGAGCGCATCGGCGATCCGATCCAGGGTGCAGATGGTAGGGACCACGTCGCCCGCTTCGAGGCGAGCGATGTTGGTTTGGCGGATTTCGACGATGTCCGCCAACTCACGCTGCGACAGTCCGGCGGCCTCCCGCCGAGCCTTCACGTCCCGGCCCAGCCGCACGGCGCGGCCGATCTCCGCCTGGCGCTGGTCGCAGCGACGGCGCTCCTGAGTCGTCATCGATTCCAGCTTCTCGGTCCGGATCGACCCCCGGACTTCGTGACCGACCGTCCTCCTCGGCCGTATGACCCTCGGCCACGCACCGGTTCATGGCTGCGACCGCTCGGGCGATCTGGCGACGCTCCTGGCGCCGGGTCTTGGCGAACACAGTCAGCATCACGATCCGCCGTGTCGGCCCGGGCATGAAGTAGGTGATCCGCCACGGCTGGCCGGACAAGCCGGAATCGCAACTCCCGCAGCTTCCCCGACAACTGCCGGGTATGGGGCTCGTCTAGCAACGGCCCGACCTCTGCAAGCAGATGGAGGCGAGTTGCCCCGCTCCGTCCCGCCGGTGGTGTGGCCGCTCTTGCAACCACCCTCTGCTCGCCAGCGGCGTCGAGTCAGGCTATCGGTGGGGCAGGGTGGCCGCCTGGTGATCTCGGGGTGAGAAGCCCGGCGATGAGGAAGACGACCGCCCCGACCATCGCGGGTACCCCGATGGCTATCAGCATCTGCTCCCCGCCCGCCCAGCGGTCTTTGCTCGACAAGCTGACGTACGAGGCCAGGAAGACCACGGCGAGGACCGCGGCGATGTCCAGCCGGCGGCGGCGGCGATGCGAATCGGGGGTGCGGATGGCTCGGGCGAGGGTGCTGCGCTGGGCGACGGCGAGGCCGAAGGCGACGATGAACGGCACAATCCCCGGATACAGACCCGTGAGCACGCCGACGGCGCCGCCCACCGCAAGAAGGGTTATGCCGATGTTGACGGTCGTCACGCCGTGCTGCTCATTCATGATCGTCTCCAGTCGGTAACGGGGAACGGTGACCATCAGATCGACGCTGGTTCGGGCCCACGCAGCTCGGGCCCCTCGGTCGCGGACCAGGTCGGCGAACTGCTGCACGAGGTCGTCGCCGTAATGGGAGCGGAAGCTGCCGGGGTAAAGGTGGACCAGCGACCGGTAGATCGGGTGAGGTGCGGGCATCGCTCAAACCGTCCCCGGACGCAGGTTGAAGCGGGAGATCCGCACGAGGTTCGCCAGCCGATCTGCTTCGGCGGTGCAGACCCGCTGGCCGAGGCCGGTCAGCCGGTAGTACCGCCGACGCTGATCGTCATCAGGCTCAGGCCGATGCGGCATCTCCTCCACCAGGCCCTTGTCGACGAGCTTCTTCAGGGTCCCGTACAGGGTCGCCGGCCCCATGCGAACGATCCCGTCCGAGGAGTTCTCGACCGCCTGCATGATCGCGTACCCGTGCCGCTCGCCTTCGGTGAGGGCCACCAGGACGTGGAACTGGGCCTGTGGGAGCGGGAGGAACGACGAGGGGTCGACATCGGCCACGCTTCACTATCTATCATGTAGCGATATAATGTCAAGCGATATAGTGCCGCGGCACGGATCGGGCGCTCCGACCGGCGAGGTCCCGCCTTCAGCCCGAGCCGACGCGTACGAGTAGCGCCAGACGACTCATGGTTCGTAACCGAACAGGCCGGTCCGAACGTGATCCCGTGCCCGAAGACGGAGCGTCGCCCGGACCAGCGTGACGGCCGTGATGGCGGCGGCGAGGGCGACGGTGAGCTCGGCCACCTCGCTGAACTTGGCGATCCTGGTCGGCGGGGACTGCCACACGACCCGGACGGCGGTGACGGCGGCGACCATGGCGAACCAGGACGTGAGGAACGTTGGTGGCAGGAACTCCTTCCGGACCTGCCGGCCGGCGCGGTCGGCCCACCGTCTGGCGGCCGGGCGGGCGAGGGCGCCGGCGAGGGCGAGCCCGACGATGCCCAGGTTGGACAGCTCCAGGCCGGGGCCGACGTTGTGGAGGGTGACGTCGCCCTGGTCGTTGACCCGTTCGATGGCGGGCACGCTCACCCCCAACGCCCGTTGGCCCCACGCCAACTCCTCGCCGACGACGACCACGAACAGGGCGCAGCCGAGCGCGGCCGCCACCGCCCCGGCCACGCTCACTCCCCGGATGAGCACCGCCACCGCCCCGAGGCCGGCGGCGGCCACCGCGAACGCTCCCACTTGGATCCACTCGAACACCCCGTCCTCGGCAACGAGGTAGTAGAAGCCGCCCGGCCACCACACACCCATGGCCGCCGCTGCCAGCCACACCGCCACCGGCGCGGCGGCCAAGGTTGCCGTGCGGTTCACGAGAAGGAAACTACGGGATAACAGGGCGGTCGGGCCGGGACGGGTCCGGGGGCGTGAGGGCCGGGATCGTGGATCTCCCGGCGGGGCGGGGTCGGTGGGCTTCTCTATGCTCGGCCGGATGCGCGTCCTCGTCTCCACCACCGCCGGGGCCGGCCACTTCGGGCCCCTCCTGCCGTTCGCCCGGGCCCTCGTCGTCCAGGGGCACGACGTGCTGGTCGCGGCCCCGGCCTCGTTCGCGGCCACCGTCGAACGGGCCGGCTTCGCCCACCACCCGTTCGCCGACGCGTCGCCGGAGGAGCTGGGAGCGGTGTTCGCCCGGCTGCCGGGCCTCTCCAACCACGAGGGCAACCTGATCGTGGTGAGCGAGGTCTTCGGGCGGATCGACGCCAAAGCGGCCCTGCCCGGTGTCCAGGAGGTCGTCGCCCGGTGGCGGCCCGACCTCGTGCTGCGGGAGGCGAGCGAGTACGCGTCCTTCGTCGTGGCCGACCGGATGGGCATCCCCCATGCCCAGGTCGCCGTCAGCCTCGCCGCCTTCGAGGACGCCGTCCTTCCCGCCCTGGAGGCACCCCTCGCCGAGCTCAGCTCCCCCGGGGGCGTCGCCGCCCTGCGCGCCGCGCCCCGGTTCACGCTGCTCCCGTTCGCCTTCGAGGGGGCCGCCACCGCGCCGAGCGACACCCGGCGCTTCCGGGACGAGTCGCCCGCCAACCCGGCCCCCCTCCCCGCGGGCTGGTGGCCGGAGCCCCACGCGTCCGACCCGCTGGTCTACGTGACCTTCGGGTCGGTGGCGGCCGACCTCGGCCTGTTCCCGATGCTGTACCAGGCGGTCGTGGCCGCCGTCGCCGACCTGCCGGTGCGGGTCTTGCTCACCCTCGGCAGTGGTGGCGATCCCGAAGTCCTCGGCGCCCTGCCCCCGAACGTCCACGTCGAGCGGTGGTGGGCGCAGGCCGACATCATGCCCCGCGCCTCGGCCATGGTCGGCCACGGCGGGTTCGGGACCACGCTGGCGGGACTGGCCGCGGGCGTCCCCCAGGTGGTCGTCCCCCTCTTCGCCGACCAGCCCCACAACGCGGCCCGGGTGGAGGCGGTGGGCGCGGGCATCGCCCTGGAGGGGGGACCGGGGGCGATCGGGGGGCTCGCCGACGCCCTCCGGCGGCTGCTCGGCGAGGACTACTACCGCACCTCGGCGGCGGCGATGGCGGACCACATCGGCCGACTGCCTCCGGCCGTGGAGGCGGTTCCGCTGCTCGAGGACATCGCCAAGGGCAGCTGATCGAAGGGCCCATCGAGCGGTTGGCCACCCACCGCGGTCGCGCGGTGACGGCAAACGAGCACGACCACCCCGAGTGGGACTATCTTTCTCCCGTCTGGCCAGCACTCCAGCACGTTGGCCCGTAGGGAAGGAGCCAGCTCGTGGTTTCCGTCACCTCAACCAGGCGGGCGACGTCATCCGCTTCGGCGCCGGCGCCCACGCTCAGGGCCAAGGATTCCGATCGGGCGTACCTGGCCAAGTGGATGCGGGTGTGGGTCGGGCTGCTGTGCGCGGTCACCCTCGTGGTGGTCGGCTACCTGACCGTCATCACCAACTCCCTGGCCGACATCAACGGCAACCTGGGGACGGTGTCCCGTGAGGTGGGCGGGGCGGGTTCCAACGCCCTCGGCCTGCCGACCCACGTCGACAGCATCAACAGCTCACTGGGCGCCATCGACGGGGCCCTCAAGCCCATCCCGGCCCAGGCCGACACCATCGTGGGCGCCCTGTCGACGATCAGCGACAAGCTCTCCCAGACCGACGCCTCCCTGGCCGACACCGCCGGCGCCCTGCAGACGGTGCTGGGGACGGTGGGCGACATCAGCTCGACCCTGGTCGACGCCGACGAGCCGGGCGACAACCTCGGCGTCCAGGACATCCACCAGCGCATCGCCCGCATCAACGGGGCCAACTCGCAGGTCGTCAACGGCGCCTCCGCCGGCGGCACGGTTGGTCCGTTCGGGACATCACCGGCCAACCTCACCACCGTCCGGGCCGACACCGCCGTCATCGTCGGCCAGATCCAGGCCGTCAACACCCACCTCCTCGGCGTCTGCCGGAGCGGGGTCGGCAGCCTCCTCACCACCGGTCTGGTCGGCGGCCTCCTCGGCGGCCTCCTCGGAAGCAACGCCGGGCCTGCCGGCGCCTGCGCCTGACCGGGTCGCAAACTTCACCGACGTCATCGCGGTCACCGCCTGCCGGAGGTAGAGCTCGGCCAGCCGCCTTTCGAGGTCGGATCGGGCTAGGCGACGGGACGAGATGGTGATGGCGCCGACCGCTTCGCCGGTGGCGTCGACCAGTTCGACGGGTTCGGCGTCGGCGCCGTCGGGAGGGGTGCCCCGGGTCACGAAGGCGGCCGGCCAGATCGTTCCCGGCCGCGTCGTCTCCGGGTCGTAGAGCTCGATCGCACCGCCGTCGGCCCGGTGGAGCTCGACGACCGCGTCGAGGATGTCGGTGAGGAGCGACTCGATCGGCTCCGACGGAGGTCGCACCGCCAAGCGGCTGCTCAGGGCCTGGTAGCGGACCATGACGTCGATGTCGGACTGGAGTTGGCGGGTGGCCTCGGCCAGGCGCTCCTCGACCTGGTGGCGGGTGGTGACGTCGGTGGAGACGCCGAACAGGCGACCGGGAGCGTCGGGGAGGCGGTGGGCGACGGAGCGGATCCAGCGCACCCCGCCGCCGGCGGTGTCGAGGGGTTCGGTCCGGGCCGACGACGGGTCGAGGGCGGCGAGGTGCTGGGCCAGGTCGTCCTCGTCGACGCCCTCCAGAACGGAGGGGTCACCGCCGAGGACGGTGACCTCGCCGGTGACGGTGTCGAGCTCGAAGGCGACGAAGCCCGACGTCCCGAGGGCGAGCTGGAGGCGGTCGTCGCCGATGCGGACGGCCTGGTCCCGTTGCCGCCGCAGCCGGGTCAGCTCCAGGAGGGCGCCCACCCGGGCCACCAGCTCCCGGGACGAGAAGGGCTTGACGATGTAGTCGTCGGCGCCCGCCTCCAGGCCGGCGACCACGTCGTCCTCGCCGGCCCGAGCCGAGAGGAGGATGACCGGGACCTCGCCCCGCAGGTGGCTCAGGAGCTCGAGCCCGTCGACCTCGGGCATCATCACGTCGGCCACCACCAGGTCGGGGGGCCGGGCGCCGGCGATCCGGGCCCGGGCCTCGATGCCGTCGGCGGCCACGTCGACCTCCCAGTGCCGGGCCAGGAGGCGGCGCAGGTAGGCCCGCAGGTCGGAGTTGTCGTCGACCACCAGGATCCGCCCCCACCGGGCGTTGACCGGCGCCACCACCGGCTGGCGGCGGTCGGGATCGGCCGCGTCGCCGGCGGTGGTCGACCAGGTCAGGGCCTCGTCGGCGTGGGCCTGGGCCAGCGCCAGCCGGTCGGCGGCACCGGCGGCGGCGCCCGGGTCGGGGAGGCCGAGCTCCAGGCGCCGGCCCCGGGGGATCCAGACGGTGAACGTCGAGCCCTCGCCCAGGCGGCTCTGCACCCGCACCCGCCCGTGGTGGAGGCGGACGAGGTCGTCGACCAGGGCCAGGCCGATCCCGGTGCCCTCCCGGGTCCGGGCCGGCACCCCCTCGGCCCGGTGGAAGCGCTCGAACACGTGGGGGACGTCGGCCTCGGGGATGCCGGAGCCGGTGTCGACCACGACCAGCTCGGCGTGCAGCGGGAGCAGTCGCAGGCTGACGGTGATCCCGCCCCGGAGGGTGAACTTGAGGGCGTTGGACAGGAGGTTGGAGACGATCCGCTCCCACATGACGGGGTCGACCCACACCGTCTCGGGCAGGGGCGGGCAGTCGACCACCAGCTGGAGGCCGGCGGCGTCGGCCGCTCCCCGGAACACGCCGACCACGTCCCGGGTGAGGGCCGACAGGTCGGTGGGTCCGAACGAGCCCCGCCGGCGCCCGGTCTCGGCCTGGGAGAAGTCGAGGAGGGACTGGACCATGCGCAGCAGCCGCAGGGCGCTGCGGTGGGCCAGGTCGAGGTCGGCGGCCACGGCCGGGGGCAGGTCGCCGGCCTGGGTCAGGGCCGCCTCGAGGGGTCCGAGGAGGAGGGTGAGGGGGGTGCGGAACTCGTGGCTGACGTCGGCGAAGAACTCGGTCTTGGCCCGGTCGGCCTCGGCCGCCGTGTCGAGGCGGGCCTGCTCCTGCTGGCGGGACCGGGCCTCGGCCAGGACGGCCGCCACGCGCCCCCCCACGTCGTCGAGGAAGGCGCGGTGGACGGGGTCGAGGGGGCGTCCGGGGCTGACGCCGAGGACGACGACGCCCGCCGCCCGCTCGTCGCGGCCCAGGCGCAGGGGGAGGACGAGGGCGGGGACCGGCCCGCCCACCACCACCGCCGAGGCCTGGTGGGTGACGGCGTCGACCGGCCACACCTCGTCGTCGTCGGCCAGGGTCATCGTCCGGGGAGCAGCCGGACCGCCCGCCTCCAGGCCGGTCGCGGCTGCCAGCTGGGCCCGCCGGCGGGGGCCGTCGAGGAGGTAGACGAGGGCGAAGGGGACCAGTCCGACGTCGGACGCGAGGACGGCGACCGCCCGCTCGGCCGCCTCGACCAACGTGGTCGCGCCCGAGGCGCCCACCTGGAGGCGGTGGAGGATGTCGTCCTGGCGCCGGCCGAGGACGCGGCCGGTGGTGTCGACCGCGGTCGACATGGTGCCGGCCAGACCGCCCTGGTCCCCCCGCAGGACGGTGAGGGCGGTGGTGAGGAAGACCTCCCGGCCGTCGACGAGGAAGGGGGCGTCCTCCACCACCCGGGGCCGGCCCGTCTCGAGCACGTCGAGATGGGCGGGGAGGTTGGCCGGCCACGCCTCGCCGAGGGGCCGGCCTGCGACCCGGGCGAACTCGGCGCCCAACAGGGCCCGGGAGGCGTCGTTGGGCAGGACGATCAGGTCCGGGCCCCAGTGGACGATGACCGGCAGGGGGTGGTCGAGCATGGTGCGCACCGCCGCACCCAGGCTCGCCGGCCACGTCGCCACCGCTCCCAACGGGGAGGACGGCCAGTCGACGGCCCGCAGGTGGGCGGCCGCGGGCGTGTCGCCGACGAAGACGCGGGCCATCGCCCCCGCCTCGTCGGGCAGGGTTGGCGGGCGGGCACCGTGGCCGACGAGGTCGAGGAGGAGGGCGGCGATCTCCTCCCGGGGGAGCACCAGGTCGACCGCCCCGGCGGCGACGGCGGCGCTCGGGAGGGGGGACTCCTCGGCCACCACCATCCCCCCCGCGGCGGTGACCGCCCGGGCGCCGGCGGCCCCGTCCCGACCGCCGCCGGCCAGGACCACGGCCAGGGTCCGGCTCGGGTGGGTCTCGGCCAGGGACTCGAGGAGCATGTCGAAGGGGCGGTCCTGGGGCTGCACCGGGGCCACGACCGACAGGGTGCCGTCGGGGAGGACCACCAGGCCGGTCGCCGGTGGGCACAGGAGGACGAAGCCGGCCTCCAGCTTGTGACCCTCGACCGCCCACATCACCGGCAGCCGGACGCGGCGGCGGAGGATCGACGCCAGCGCCCGGCCCTCGTCCGGAAGGTGCTGGACGACCACCACCGGGGCCGGGAACTCGGGACCGAGGCCGCGCAGGATGTCGGTCAGGGGCTCCACGCCCCCGGCCGAGCCCACCACCGCCACCACGTCGAACTCCGGCGCTGCCATCGTCCGCACCCTATTCAGTCGACGCCGATGCGGCTCCGGGCCACCCGGTAGTGCTGCCAGTACCGGGCCCGGCCCGGCAGGAGGCGGAGGCCGGGCCGCACCAGGGCCCGGATCAGGCGGTAGGTCGCCCGCCGGCCCCGTCCCCACCGGATGCCGAAGGCGTGCCGGAGGGCCGGCGGCAGGCGGGCGCCGGCGGCCAGCTCCATGGCCGGCCGGGACAACCACCTCGGACCGACCACGTCCGCCCCGAAGATCCCGGCGGCGACGGCCCGGGCGGCGTCGCCCACGGTCAGCACCTCGTCCTCCATCCTCCGCACGTAGGCGACGAAGTCGCCGTAGGTGGGAGGGAAGGTGTCGTCGGTGACCCCGAACAGGCGCCCGATCACCTTGGTCCGTTCGTAGTAGTCGGCCCTCTCCTCGACCGAGAGGCGTCCGACGAAGTCGTCGTAGACGTCGAGGGCGACGACGACCAGGGTGGTGTGGACCCACAGGGCCAGCTCGGGGTCGTCGGCCCGGTACGACGGGCCCCGGACATGGGCGTGGACGGCCTTCACCCCGGCCACCGCCGCCTGCGCCTGGGCGTGGTCGCCGAAACCGACCGTGAGCATGGTGTCGAGGGTGCGGCGGAGGCGCCCGAGGGGGTCGGTCTCGAAGTCGCTGTGGTCGACGACGCCGGCTGCCACCCGGGGGTGGGCCACCTGGAGCAGGAGCGCGGCCGGGCCGCCGGCGACGACGGCCTTCTCCCGGACCACCCGCCACACCGTCCCCCCGGGGCCGACGACGCCCGGGTCACCGGCCACCCCGGGGGGCAGGCCGGACGGGAACAGCGAGCGCCGCGCGATCACGCCGACACGTCGATGAGGACCTTTCCCACCGCCCCCGCCTCGACTGCGGCGTGGGCGTCGGCGGTGCGCTCCAACGGGAAGCGGTGGAGGGGTAGGCCGGCCGGCTCGCCCACCTCGAGGACTCCGGCCGAGACCGCGGCCGACACGTCCCGCACCGCCCGCCGCTTGGCGCTGTCGGGCATGGTGTAGACGAGGACGAACTGGTAGCGGACGTTGGCCACCATGTTCGGGCGGACGGGAAGGGCGAGGGGGGCGTCGCCCGCGCTGGCGTAGACGGCGACGGTGCCGTTGCGGCCGATGACGGCGGTGTCGAGGTCGGCGTTTGCCACCGGCGCCACCTCGACCACGATGTCGACGCCGCCGGGGGCGATGTCCCGGATGGCGGCGGTGGGG
This sequence comes from uncultured Acidimicrobiia bacterium, assembly GCA_963790325.1. Classification (GTDB taxonomy): domain Bacteria; phylum Actinomycetota; class Acidimicrobiia; order Acidimicrobiales; family AC-14; genus JAXDMK01. Next base: position 1,620,128 of record CAWBNY010000003.1, on the reverse strand, counting down.
TCGCCGGTGCGGTAGTCGACCACGTGGTGGGCGCCGGCGGCGGTGGCCAGGGCCGCCTTCTCGGGGGAGCTGACGGTGGTGATCACGGTCGCCCCCGACCACCGGGCGAGCTGGATGGCGGCATGGCCGACGGCACCCGCACCCCCCGCGACCAGGATGTTCTTGCCCACGAGGGTGTCCGGACCGAGGGCGAGGGGGCCCTCGTCGGCCACGGTCAGGGTCCGGTGGGCGGTGATGGCGGGGATGCCCAGGCTGGCGCCGATGTCGAACGAGGTGGACGCGGGGAGGGTCACCGCGTGGTCCTGGGCGATGGCGAGCAGCTCCTGGGCGGTGCCGTCGGACCGGTGCCAGGCGGCCTCCCACAGCCACACCCGCTCGCCCACCCGGGCCGCCTGCACGCCGGCACCGACGGCGACGATGGTGCCGGCCCCGTCCTGGTTGGGCACCGTCTCCGGCGAGCGGGTCGGCTCTCCCGGCCGGGAGCCCTTGCGCACCTTCCAGTCCGTCGGGTTCACGCCCGACACCGCCACCCGGACGACGACCTCCCCCGGCCCCGCCTCCGGCTCGTCCCGGTCGACCAGTCGGAGCACCTCGGGTCCACCGGTCTCGCTGTACACGACGGCTCTCATCAGTCCACCCTCCTACCTCGCTGCCGGCGCGGCCTAGGTTGGCGTTGCCGCGTCGTGAGGCCTCACCCTGACCTGCTGTCGGCACCAGGCCAGCAGGTCGTCGAAGCCTGATTCCAGGCGTTCGGCGTCGGGCGCGGTCATCCACGCCGTCGCCATGGCGAACGTCCTCAGGGGTGGCTCGGTGGGCGTGACGAAGCCGACGGACCGGTACACCTGCGCCATCTCGACTCCGTCCTGAGCCTCGATCTCATCCACGGTGGGGGCGGCCACGACGGTGCCCGGAGGGAGGGGAAGGATGATGGAGCCCACCACCCTCGGGTTCCGGACGACCTCGATCGATGGCTCCCACCCGACGCACGCCTGCAGCGCGGCGGTCGTGAGGTCGACACCATGCTTGAGCTCGACGTATTCCTGGACACCTCCGCCCCGGCGGGCGGCGCACTCGCCGAACGTGACGGCACGGTCGTCCACGAACAACTCCATGTGGAACACGCCGTCGAGCAGCCCCAGAGCGCCAAGGGCCGCCTCGACCGTCGGCACCACCCGCTCGTAGGCGAAATGATCGTCGACCGGGTCGAGGGTGATGTCCCGCCGGATGACCGCGCCGAGACAGGGGCTTCCATACCGGGTGAGGCTCACGAAACGGACCTCACCGTCGAACACGATCCCGTCCGAGTGCCATTCGTCACCGAACACGAACTCCTCGACCAGGAAGGTCCGGGGGCAGCCGGGCTGGCGAGCGAGGTCGGCCAGCACGCCGGGCAGATCTCCCGACCGGACGCGTAGCGTGTGCTGGCTCGATGCACCGGCGATGGGCTTGACCACCGCCGTCTCGAAGTCGATGTGCGAGAGGTCGCCAGGTCGGCGTATGTCGTCGATGACGAAGGCACGCGTTGTCGGTATCCCCGCGGCCCGGACCCGTCGCTTCTGGAGAGCCTTGTCCCGGTAGTGCAGCACGGTGCGCGGGTCATGACCACGAACGCCGAGGAGCTTGGCGATGACGGCTGCCGTCACCAAGCAGAACTCCCTGCTCGTGGTGACGGCGTCGAACGGCTCCCGCAGCTGGCCGGCTCTCTCGAGGGCGGCGCAGATGCGCCCGACGTCCGCCGTGTCGTCGACGATCACCCGGCGGATCCCCCGGGGGACGACAGCCCCGGGGACGTCGTCCGGGTCACCCTGGGGGGCGTGATCCTGGACCACCACGACGTCGATCCCGATCCGCCCCGCCGCCGCCACCACCGCCGCGTCGTCACCCACGATCAACACCCTCGGACGTTGCCGACTCACAACGGACGGACCCGCACCTGGTCGGAGAACCACGCCAGCAGGTCATCGAGACCGGATTCCAGCAACCCGACCGTCGGTGCGCTGACGCACGCCGCCCCCACCTGGAAGATGGTTCGGGCGTAGCCGTCCTGCACGACGTGGCCGGCGGGGGCCTGCACCCAGGCGTGCTCGACCCCTTCCCGAGCCTCGATCTCACGCTCCGTCGGCGCCGCGAGGAGCAATCCGGCAGGAGCAGTCAGGTGGGTGCACCCGACGCTGCGAGGGTTCCGGATGACAGTCAGCCTGGGCTCGCTCCCGACACTGGCCTCGAGTCCCGCCGCGGCCAGGTCGACACCGTGCTTGACCCGGACGTAGTCCTGGATGTTGGCGCCGCCCCGTCTCGCGGCGCATTCGCCGAAGGTGACCGAACCGCCATCGACGAACAGCTCCAGGTGGAACACCCCGTCAAGGGGCCCAAGTGCGCCGAGCGCCGCCTCCACCGTCGGCGCCACTAGTTCGTAGGCTGACCGGTCGTCGACCGGGTCGAAGGTGATGTTCCGGTCCGGCCGGTCTTCGGTGAGCGCCTCCAGGCAGGTCTGCCCGTATCGGGTAAGGCTCACAAAACGGATCTCACCCCCGAACACGACCCCGTCGGCGTGCCACTCGTCACCTGGGACGTATTCCTCGACCAGGAACGTCCGTGGACAGCCGGGCAACCGGGCCAGTTCGGCGGACCGGGCGGCTATGCCGGCCGGACCGCGTGCCCGCCGGGTGAAGTGGCACCCGGCACCGGCGATGGGCTTGAGGACTGCCTCGTCGAAGTCGACGTGGCTGAGCTCGCCGGGCCGGCGGATGTCGTCGATGACGACGCCTTGCGCGGTGGGGATCCCTTCGGCGCGAACCCGAGCCTTCTGCAGGGCCTTGTCCCGGTAGTGCAACGCGGTGCGCGGGTCGTGGCCGCGGGCGCCGATGAGCTGGGCGATGACGGCCGCTGTGATGACGAGCGACTCGTTACAAGTCGTCACCGCGTCGAACGGTTCCCGACCCTGGCCGGAACGCGCAAGGGTCGCGCCGAGGTGCTCGACATTCCCCGGATGCTCGACGAAGAGGACGGGGATGTCCTCGGGGACGCAGTCCGAGGCGTAGTCCCGCATGTACGCGCTCTCCACCACCACGATGTCGATGCCGAGGGCGACCGCAGCTCGCAGCGTGGGCTGGTCGACCCCCAGCAGCAACACGCGGGGACGCTCGCCGCTCATGATCGAACGGGCGAGGTCACTCGGCCGGAGCCGCCTTACCCGCGCGCTCGGAACTGCGACTCGAGCGCCCGGAGCTCCGCCCGCGTCGCACTCGGGGGAGCGACCCAGACTCCCTCCCGGAACCAGGCCAGGAGCTCGTGGAGGTTGGCTTCGAGCCGTTCGACATCGGGGGCGCTGACGACCGCTGCTCCCACCTTGAAGATGGCGGTCGGCGAGGAGCCCGGCATGACATATCCGACTGGCATCTGCACCCACGCCACCTCGACCCCCTCTTGGGCGGCGATCTCCTTCTCGCTCGGCGCGGCCAGGAGGATTCCCGCGGGGCAGGGAAGGTTGGTCGACCCCACCGGGCGGGGATTCCGGACGACGTGAAGGGAGGGCTCCGAGCCGATGCCGGCTTCGAGGGCTGCGGCCGCGAGGTCGACACCATGCTTGACCTCGACCCCCTCCTGGATCATGCCTCCGCCCCGCCGGGCGGCGCACTCGCCGAACGTCACCCTATGGTCGTGCACGAAGACCTCCATGTGGAACGCCCCGTCGAGTGGTCCCAGGGCGGTCAGCGCGGCCTCCAGGACCGGGACCACCAGGTCGTAGGCCGCCCGATCGTCCAACTGGTCCAGCATGATGTTGGTGACCGGCCGATCGCCGGCGACCGCGTCGAGGCATGGTTCGCCGTAGCGGGTGAGGCTCACGAACCGAAGGCCACCCCCGAAGACGATCCCGTCGGCATGCCATTCGTCGCCCGCGACGAATTCCTCCACCAGGAACGTGCGGGGACAGCCCGATGACCGCGCCAGCGCGGCCAGAGCCGCGGCCAGCTCGCGCGTCGCCACCCGGCGGGTGAACTGGGTTCCGCATCCGGCGATCGGCTTCAACACGGCCTCGTCGAAGTCGACATCGGCGAGGGCAGTGGGCTGGCGGATGTCGTCGACCACGACGGCGCGGGCGGTCGCGATGCCTGCGGCCCGCAGTCGGCCCTTTTGCAACGCCTTGTCGCGGTAGTACAGGGCCGTGAGCGGATCGTGACCGCGGGCGCCGATCAGGCGGGCGATCACGGCGGCACTCACCACCGCGTACTCCTCGGTGGTGGTGACGGAGTCGAACGGCGTCGACAGGTGGCCAGAACGCTCGAGGGCGGCGTAGACCCGGCCCACGTCGGCGAGGTCTTCAACGAAGACGACGGGAAGGCCCGCGGGGACGACCTTGAAGCCGAAGTCGCGGCTTGACGCGTCTTCGACCACCAGGACGTCGATGCCGAGGGCGGCCGCCGCCCGCAGTGTGGGCGGATCGACGCCGAGTAGCAGCGCGCGCGGACGTCCGTTCGCAACGGTCGGCCGCCTGCCCTCAGAAACCACCGTTCCCACCCCCCGCGGGATGACCGAGCCCCCCGGCGACAGCCTAGTGAAGCGCGGGTTGTGAAGTGAAGGGAGTGACAGGGGCAGGGCAGCGAACGACAGGAGCGGGTCGGGTCGAGATCCTTCTCCTCCCCGGGGACGATCCTGGCGCTGCCCCACCGTGGCCGACGAGACGAGCTCCAGTCTGGGTGCGGTGTGGGTGAGCCCGCCCGACGGGCAAGGGCGGAAGCCGGCTTCGACGCCCTGGTGTGGTGGATCCGGCAGTGGGTGAGGGTCTGGCCCCCACGACGCCGATCGGCAACCGCATCGCCGGGATGGCCCTGATAACCTCCCGCCCGGAGCTGGGCGTGACGGGGGCCTAGGCGGCCCCGGGGGTGCGGGAGTTGAAACGAGCACTGACGCTTCTGGTGGTAGCCGCGCTCACTCTGATGGGTTGCAGCGACTCCGACGACGACAAGCCGGCCGGCCTGGGCGGGGCGTCCACGGATCGGGTGTGGAGTCCGCGATCGGGCTTGCCCTTCGCCGAGCCGATCCAGATACCCGAGGTTCGGGATCCGGCGGTGAAGGACGTTTCGGTGACCCTCGACGTGACCCGCCAGTCGATCAAGGTCTCGGGCGACGTCCTGACGGCCCTGCCGTTCCAGGCCACCGACAACGCGTCGGGGAAGAAGTACGACGCCCAGATCAACGGCCCGACCCTCCACGTGGGCCAGGGGGGCACGATCAGGATCACGTTCAACAACAACAGCGGCCAGGACACCAACATCCACTACCACGGGCTGCACGTGTCGCCCGAGCGCGAGTCCGACAACGTGTTCCAGGTCTTCAAGACGGGGACGAGCCGTCAGTCGGTGGTCCACATCCCCACCAATCACCCGGTCGGGAGCTACTGGTACCACGTGCACCTGCACGGCATCAGCGAGTCCCAGGTGAACGGCGGCCTGTCGGGAATGCTCATCGTCGAGGGCATCGAGAAGACGCTGAATTCCGAGCTCCAGAGCGTTCCCCAGCGACAAATCGCCATTCGTGAGGTCGCCACCTTCAACGACGCGGTCCCCGACAAGTCGACGACGACGACGACCTTGGCCGGTACGACGACGACCACCTTGCCCAATGCGTCGAAGACCACTGTCCTCGTCAATGGTCTGTTGGAGCCGAGCGTCACCCTCACCGAGAACCAGTACGAGATCTGGCGTTTTGTGAACCTCGGCGTGAACAAGGCATACAAGATCCCGCTCCCGCCCGGGATCGACGCGTGGGTGTTGGGTGAGGACGGCAACCCGGTCTTCGACCAGACCAAGCTCACCCCGCTGCTCGGGGGGGTGGTGATGCCGTTGCCCGCCGGGAAACGATTCGACGTGCTCATCTATCCGAATGAGGCGACCGAGACGCCGATCCAACTGGCCGGGGGCGTGAGCGGCACTCCCGTCCTGGCCTCGATCAACGTCAACGCCAAGTCGGCCACTGCCCTGTTGCCGCTCGAGCCGGCGGCGGTCGACACCGACCTCTCCGCCCTCCCCGACGACGGGTTGCGCGTGACGCGGCTCGGCCAGACGGTGGACTTCGAGCGGACCATCACCTTCAACCTCAGCGCGGCGGGGGCAACCGTCCAGGGAGATTGGACCGGCCTGGACGCAGGCGGGTACCTCTCCTTCCCGGCCCAGACATTCTCTCCGGATCGCACCGATGTCGGCGTCCGCCTCGGGACACTCGAGCGGTGGACCATCCTCAACGTCTCGCCGGCCGTCCATCCGTTCCATATCCACGTCAACGAGTTCGAGGTCGAGTCAATCGAGGCGGGCGGGCAGCCCCTGCTGGACCAGACGTTCGGGACAGCGGACGTGATCGAAGTCCCGGCCCAGGCGCCCGGTGTGGACGGCAAGCCGGTTCCGGGGAAGGTCGTCCTCCTCAACCGGTACCTCGACTTCAACGGCCATTTCGTCTTCCACTGCCACATCCTCAACCACGAGGACCGGGGGATGATGGCCGTGATCCAGGTGCTCGGCCCGCGCGACGTGCCCAGCCCGCCGCCCCACGACACCACCGGCGCTATCCACGGCCGGATGACGATCGGGTAGCCGCCGCCCGTCCCGGTCCAGGCGGGACAGGGGTGACGATTGGGACCCTGAAGAGCAGAGAGTGGGACCCCAAGGCCGGTGGGTTCGGTCTTGGCCCGCTGAGTGCGTTGGCCATTGGGATGCCAGTCGCGGGTATCGCTTCTCCTGGATGGCCACGTGGGAATCCAACTTCGACTGGCGCCACAGCGGGGCGCTCGGGTTCCTCCGTCGCCAAGACGTCGAGCGCCCCCGACCCTCCTGGGACGACGCTCCCCTCGGTGTGGTCGCCGGCTCGTGGCTGCGGATCCTCCAGCGCGACCCCGGACGCGTCGACCACCGCGCCTACACGCTGTGCGCGGTGGAGCGCTTGCGAGAGGCGCTGCGCCGCCGGGACGTGTTCGTCGAAGGCAGCCGGCGCTGGGCCGACCCACGCCGCCAGCTCCTGTCGGGCGCCGAGTGGGAGGCGGCCCGGGACGACGTGTGCCGGTCGCTGCGTCGATCGCCCGACGCCCGTATCGAGCTCGGGCGGGCTGGCCGACAAGCTTGGCGCCGCCTACCGACGAACCGCCGCCGCCTCGTCGATAACGACGCGGTGACGATCGTTGGAGAGGACGGCAAGGCGCGCCTCAAGCTCTCGCCCCTCGACCGCCTCGACGAGCCGGCCAGCCTCGTGGAGCTACGTCGGGCCGTCGGCGCCCTTCTGCCCAAAGTCGACCTGCCCGAGGTGGTGTTGGAGGTGGCCCGCTGGACGGGCTTCGCCGAGGAGTTCACCCACGTGAGCGAGGCGGGCTCGCGGGCCGAGGACCTGGTGACCAGCATCTGCGCTGTGCTCGTGGCCGAGGCGTGCAACGTCGGCCTCGAGCCCATGGTGCGCCAGGACGTGCCCGCCCTGCGCCGGGGCCGCCTCGGGTGGGTGGACCCCGATTTTCGTCACCGGTTCGTCGGACGATCCCAACCGGTGACGGATCCCGGGGCCAGGACCCCCGGTTTTCGTCACCAGTTCGCAGTCGCCCGTATACCCACAGATCTTCTATCGTCCGGCGCCATGAGACGTGCCGCCCGAGTCGCCCTGTCCACCACCTTGGCCGCCGTCACCGCGGTCGGACTGTCGGGGTGTGGCGGCACCCGGCACGTGACCAAGTCGGTCGACGCGGCCGTGGTCGACGGGGCCGCCGGGTTCAGCCCGTCGACCATCACCGTCGACAAGCGCAACCGGGTCACCCTCGACGTGGGGAACACCACCGACAAGATCCACGGGTTCAGCATCGAGGGCTACGGGGTGCAGGAGGAGGTCAAGCCGGGGGAGCCGATCGAGGTGCAGTTCACCGCCACCAAGGCCGGCACCTACAAGGTGTACTGCCAGCTCCACGAGTCCCATCAGACGGCCACCCTCGTCGTGAGATGACCTGAGGCGGTCCCGACCGATCCCCGTTAGCCTCGCGGGGACGATGAACGTCTTCGATCGAGTGACCGTCGACGACTACGAGCAGGTGGTGTTCTGCCACGACCGCGCCACCGGGCTCCGGGCGATCGTTGCCATCCACTCCACCACGCTCGGCCCCGCCCTGGGCGGCACCCGTTTCTACCCCTACCGCAGCGAGGACGAGGGTTTGGAGGACGTCCTGCGCCTGGCCAAGGGGATGACCTACAAGGCGGCCGCGGCCGGCCTCGATCTGGGGGGCGGCAAGGCGGTGATCCTCGGCGACCCCGACACCGACAAGTCGGAGGCCCTCCTGCGGACCTACGCCCGGTTCGTCGACTCGCTGGGCGGCCGGTACATCACCGCCGAGGACGTGGGCACCACCCAGGCCGACATGGACACGATCCGCCGGGAGACCCGCTTCGTCACCGGCGTGAGCCAGGAGCTGGGCGGGTCGGGCGACCCGTCGGCCGCCACCGCCTACGGGGTCCTGTGGGCCATGAAGGCGGTCGCCCGGCGGCTGTGGGGCCAGACGACCCTGGCCGACGCCCACGTGGCCGTGGCCGGGGTGGGCAAGGTCGGGGTCAACCTCGTCCGCCACCTGGTCGAGGAGCGGGCCCAGGTCACGGTGGCCGACGTGGACGAGGAGGCCGTCCAGCGAGTGGTGGACCATTACGACGTCCAGGCGGTGGAGGTCGAGAAGGTCCATGCCATCGACGCCGACATCTACGCCCCGTGCGCCCTGGGCGGGTCGCTCAACGCGATCACGATCCCCGAGCTGCGGTGTGCGGCCGTGGTCGGGTGCGCCAACAACCAGCTCGCCACCCCCGAGGGCGACGAGCTGCTCCACCGCCTGGGCATCGTCTACGCACCCGACTACGTGGTGAACGCCGGCGGCGTGATCAACATCGCGGGCGAGCTTTCCCACCGGGGCTACCACCCCGGGCGTGCCTACGAGCAGGTCCGGCGCATCTTCGACACCGTGGGGTCGGTCCTCGACACCGCCGCAGCCGAGGGGATCCCCACCGGCACCGCCGCCGACCGTCTCGCCGAGGGCCGAATCGGGAGCCTCCGGCACGTCCACGAGATCCGGACTTTCGGGTAGCGGAAGGCGTCCCAGATGGCCAAGGTCTTCGACGAGGAGCTCGCCGCCCGCAACCCGGTGCCCGATCGGCACACCGAGCTGGGCCTGTCCGGCGACGACGTGGTCGCCATGTACCGCCGGGCACTGTTGGCCCGCACCCTCGACCAGCGCATGTGGAACCTCAACCGCCAGGGCCGGGCCCGGTTCGTCATCAGCGGCCAGGGCCAGGAGGGGGCCCAGGTGGGCTCGGCGTGGGCGGTGCGGGCCGGCTACGACATCGCCCTTCCGTACTACCGGGACTTCGGCGTCGTCCTGACCCTGGGGATGACGCCCTACGAGGTGTTCCTGGCCGTCCTGGCCCGGGCCGACGACCCCAACTCCGGGGGCCGGCAGATGCCCAACCACTGGGGCTGCCGGAGGCTGAACATCATCACCGGCTCGTCGCCGATCGCGACCCAGATGCCCCACGCCGCCGGTCTGGCCCAGGCGTCCGTCATCCGGGGCGACGACCGGGTCACCGTCTGCTGGTTCGGCGAGGCTGCGTCGTCGAAGGGCGACTTCCACGAGGGGTTGAACTACGCGGGGATCCACCGGCTGCCGGTGGTCTTCGTCTGCGAGAACAACCAGTACGCCATCTCGGTGACGATGGCCCTGCAGTCCGCCGTCCCCGACGTGGCCACCCGGGCCGCCTCCTACGGCATGCCGGGGGTGATCGTCGACGGCAACGACACCCTCGAGGTCTACGGGGCCGTGCGGGAGGCGATGGCCCGGGCCCGGTCGGGCGGCGGTCCGACGCTGGTCGAGTGCAAGACCTACCGGCTCATGCCGCACACGTCCGACGACGACGACCGCCGCTACCGCAGCCCGGAGGAGGTGCAGGAGTGGCGCCAGCGTGACCCCCTGCCCCGCCTGCGGCGGTACCTCGTGGGCCGGGGGCTGCTGACGGCGGAGGGCGCCGAGAACCTGGAGATCGAGGTGCGGGCGGAGATCGACGAGGCGGCCCGGCGGGCGGAGGCGGCGGCCCCCCCGGCGGCCGAGACCGCCTTCCGCCGGGTCTACGCCAAGCCCCTGCGCCGGACTCCGGGGATCCCCCCCGAGCTCGACGAGGCGCCGGCCCGGCCCCCCGCCGCTCCCCTGCGGCAGGCCACGGGGGTCGAGCGCACGGTCCTCGACACCGTCCGCCAGACGCTGCACGACCTGATGGCCGAGGACGAGCGGGTCGTCCTGCTGGGCGAGGACGTGGGCGTGCTGGGCGGCGTGTTCCGGGCCACCGACGGGATCTACGACGCCTTCGGCCCCAAACGGGTGATCGACACGCCCCTGGCCGAGTCGTCGATCGTGGGCATCGGGATCGGCCTGGCCCTGGCCGGGCTGCGGCCGGTGGTCGAGATCCAGTTCGCCGACTTCGTCCACGCCGCCTTCGACCAGCTGGTGAGCGAGGCGGCCAAGATCCACTACCGGTCCAACGGCGACTTCCACGTCCCCCTGGTGGTGCGGGCGCCGTGGGGTGGCGGCGGGCACCGGGGGCCGTACCACTCCCAGTCCATCGAGGCCTTCTTCGCCCACGTGGCCGGGCTCAAGGTGGTGTGCCCGTCGACACCGGCCGACGTGGCCGGGCTGCTGCGGGAGGCGATCGAGGACCCCGACCCGGTCCTGTTCCTGGAGCACAAGAAGACCTACCGGCGCATCTCGGGGCTGGTGCCGGGGGGCGAGTGGCGGGTGCCCATCGGCCTGGCCGACGTGGCCCGCCCGGGGGAGGACCTCACCCTGGTGACCTACGGGTTGCACCGCCACCTCTCGCTGGAGGCGGCCGAGGCGCTGGACGAGGAGGGCTACTCGGTCGAGGTCGTCGACCTGCGCACCATCTCGCCGTTGGACCGCGACACCGTGCTGGGGTCGGTGTCCCGCACCGGCCGGCTGCTCGTCGTCCACGAGGACAACGTCACCTACGGCGTGGGCGCCGAGGTCGCCGCCATGGTGGCCCAGGAGGCGTTCTACGACCTCGACGCGCCGGTGCGCCGGCTGGCCATGCCCGACGTCCCGGCCATGCCCTACGAGGTGACCCTGGAGGCGGCGCTGACGATCGGCGTCGGCGCCATCAAGGACGCCGCCCGCAGCCTCATCGAGCACTGACCTCGGCCACCACACAACGGTCGTGGGCCCCGGGCACGGGGCATGGTCAGCCGGCACCCTCGGACGGAGCGGGCCTCCGCGGGGAAGGCCCGCTCCGGGACGTAACGGCGACCCGGTTGTGGTCGCCCGGTAGGTTTCCCCATCGTTCCGGAACGTGTCCCGGTGGCTACCGGGGCCACCCGGAGCGCTCCGGGGAGTCGAACCGCCGGCTGAGCTCCGCTCAGGCGAACTGCACCTGGCGGTCGCCGGGGACGATCTCGCCGATCACCACCGGGGCCAGGCCGTGGGTGGCGAGGACGGAGAGCGTCTGGGCGACCTCGTCGGGGGCCACCACCGCCACCATCCCGATGCCCAGGTTGAACACGGCCGTCATCTCCTCGGTGGACACGGGTCCCAGCTCCCGCAGCTGGTAGAAGATCTCGGGCACGTCCCACGTGCCCCGGTGGATCACGGCGTCGACGTTGTCGGGGAGCACCCGGGGGATGTTGCCCGGCAGCCCGCCTCCGGTGATGTGGGCCAGGGCCCGCACCGTGACCCGCCGGCACAGGTCGACGATGGCCGGGGTGTAGATCACCGACGGCCGCAGGAGCTCGTCGGCCAGGGTGTGGGCGGCGTCGGGCCAGGCCGGGCTGCCGAGGGTGAGGCCGGCCTGGTCGAACAGGACCCGGCGGGCCAGCGAGTACCCGTTGCTGCGCAGGCCGGGTGAGGGGAGGCCGACGATGCGATCGCCGGGCTGGACGTCGTCGCCGGTGACGAGCCGGGACCGCTCGACCACGCCCACGCCGAAGCCGACCAGGTCGAAGGCGCCATCCTCCAGCATCCCCGGGACCTCGGCCATCTCGCCGCCGACCAGGGAGCAGCCCGCCTGCCGGCACCCGTTGACGACGCCCCCCACCAGCGTCTCCATGTCGGCCGGCCGCAGCCGTCCGACGGAGATGCAGTCGAGGAAGAAGAGGGGCTCGGCCCCCTGGGCGGCGATGTCGTCGACCACCATGGCCACCAGGTCGATCCCGATGGTGTCGAGGCGCCCGGCCTGGCGGGCGACCATGGCCTTGGTGCCCACGCTGTCGGTGGACGAGACGAGCACCGGGTCGCGGTAGCGCTTGGTGTCGAAGGCGAACAGGCCCCCGAAGCCGCCGATGTCGCTGATCACCTCGGGCCGGAACGTCGAACGGACCTTGCGCTTGATCCGCTCGACCGCCGCCTCGCCGGCGGAGATGTCGACCCCGGCCGCGGCGTAGGTGGCCGACGAAGCCGGCGGGGGCGCCAGCGGCGACGGGGGCGTGGGCGGTCGCGCCCGCGCCGGCGCCGAAGCCGGGGCGGGGGGCCGGTTGCCGGGCGGCCGGTCGGGCATCGCCCCCCGGCTGCCGCCGGCGGCGGGGTTGGCCTTGGCCGACCGCTTGCGCCGCGACGGCCGGGGACTCGGAGCCTGGTCGGGCCGGCGGGCTCCGTCAGCCACGGGGACCGACGAGGTCGGCGTCGGGCAGCTCCTCCGTGCCCGTGGTCGCCATCCCGGGCACCTCCACCGGGTACACGCCGGTGAGGCAGGCGGTGCAGAACCCCGACCGGGGCGACCCGGTGGCGGACAGGAGGGCGTCGAGCTCCAGGTAGGCGAGGGTGTCGCAGCCGAGGTAGTCGCGCACCTGGGGAACGGTGAGGTCGGCCGCCAGCAACTCGGAGCGGGTGCCGGTGTCCATCCCGAAATGGCAGGGCCACCGGTAGGGCGGGGACGAGATGCGCAGGTGGACCTCGGCCGCCCCCGCCTCCCGCAGCATGGCCACCAGGGCCCGCATGGTGGTGCCCCGGACGATGGAGTCCTCCACCACCACCAGCCGCTTGCCCTCGATGTTCTCCTTGATCGGGTTGAGCTTGACCCGGACGTTGGCACTGCGCTGGGCCTGGGCGGGGGCGATGAAGGTGCGGCCGACGTAGCGGTTGCGCACCAGGCCGTGGCCGAAGGGGATCCCGCTGCGGCGGGCATAGCCCTCGGCCGCGGGGATGCCCGACTCGGGGACGGGCATGACCATCGCCTCCCGGGCAGGGACGTGGTCGTCGGGTGGGAGGGGCGCCTGGACGGCCAGGTGCTCGCCCATCCGCTGGCGGGCGGTGTGCACCGTCTGGCCGTAGAGGCGGCTGTCGGGGCGGGCGAAGTAGACGAACTCGAACAGGCACAGCTTGGGGTCGATGCGCTCGGGGGCGAAGGGCCACAGGGAACGGGTGCCGGAAGCGTCGATGACGACCATCTCCCCCGGGTCGAGCTCGCGGACGAAGTGGGCACCCACGATGTCGAGGGCCGGCGTCTCCGACGCCAGCACCCATCCGTTGTCGAGCCGACCCAGGCACAGCGGCCGGAAGCCGTTGGGGTCGCGGACCCCGATCACGTGGGAGTCGTCCATCAGGACCAGGGAGAACGCGCCCTGGAGCTGGGGGAGGACGTCGAGGAGGGCCCGTTCGAGATCGCGGCCGTCGCTGCGGACCACCTTGGCCCCGCACATGGCCACGTTGATCAGCTCCGCCACCAGGTCGCTGTCGTTGCCGACGGTGCCGGGCAGCACGCCCGCCTCGGCCGCCAGCTTCTCGGTGCCGACCAGGTTGCCGTTGTGGCCGAGGGCGATGCCGGCGTCGCCGACGTTGCGGTAGCAGGGCTGGGCGTTGCCCCACGTGCTCGACCCGGTGGTGGAGTAGCGGACGTGGCCGATGGCCAGGTGTCCCTGCAGGGGGGCGAGCTTGCGCTCGTCGAAGGCGTGGGCGACCAGACCCATGTCCTTGACGACGGTGATGGTGTCGCCGTCGCTGACGGCCATGCCGGCCGACTCCTGGCCCCGGTGCTGGAGGGCGTAGAGGCCGAGGTAGGTCAGCTGGGCGACGACATGGCCGGGGGCGTAGATCCCGAAGACGCCACACGCCTCTTTGGGCTGGTCGACGTCACAGCTTTCGGAGGCCGGCTGCCCGTCTTGCTGCACATCCCATCTTCGCGCGGCGATCGGACCTACTTCGGGAGGAGCCCGGTTACGGCGTCGACGGCGTTGTCGGCGGTGTCGCCCACCGCGCCGACGACGTCGTCGACCACCGGGGCCGCGGTCTCGACCACCTCGGCGGCCGGGACCGCGACGGGCGCGGCCACCGTCCCGAGGGCCGCCGGGCCGGGGAGGTCGGAGCTGGTGGTGACCGCAGCCGGAACGGGGAGAGCTGGGACCGTCGCCGTCGCCGGCGCCGCCGGCGTGGGGGTGACGACCGCGACAGGGGCCGCGGCGCCGGTCGCCGGGACGGAGGCGGCGGCGCCGGGCAGGCTGGTCGGCACGCCCGGTCCCTCGGAGCCGGGCGTGGCTGCGGGGACGCCAGCGACGACGGCCGGAGGCCGGGTCGCAGCGACGGGAGCGGGTCCCGACGGCGCGGTTGGCGAGGCGGCGCCGATGGCGACGGCGACGGCCATGACCGCGCCCGCCACGGTGCTGGCCACCGGCGCCAGGAGATCGCGTCCGGCCTCGGCGGCCGCCGCCACCCCGCCCAGGAAGCGGGCCGAACCCAGGGAGAGGACGGCCAGGAGCGACGCCGCGGCGGTGGCGGACGTGGCGGTGGCGGTGGTGCCGCCCTCGCCCGCCACCCGGTGGTAGGCGACGGCCAGCCGCCGCCGGCCTCGCAGGATGAGGGAGTCGACCGCGCCCACCGTCAGGCCCAGGTCGTCGGCGATCTCGCTGGGCCCGGTGCCCTCGGCCCGGGCCTCCACCGCCTGGCGCTGCCGGGGCGGGAGGCTGTCGAGCGCCCGCCGGACCTGCATGGTGCGCTCCCGGTCGAGGAGCGGGTCGTCGGGCTCGGCCCCGTCGGAGTGGTTCTCCGACAGGGGCCGCTCGGTGGGCACCACCCGGGACCGGGCCCGCAGGGCGTCGACGCACATGTGGCGGGCGATGATCTGCACCCATCCGCCGAACTGGCGCTCACCCTTGCACTGCTCTATGCGCTCGAGGGCGCGGACGAAGGCGCTCTGGGCGATCTCCTCCGCCTCCAGGGGGCAGGCCATGCGCCGGGCGCACGCCCGCTGCACGTCGGGGTGATGACGGCGGAACAACTCGCTGTAGGCCTCGAGGTCGCCCATCTGGACGGCGCGGACGAGGGAGCTGTCGCTCTCCATCTCTCCTGCCGGAACGGCCAATGCAAGCCCCCTCGGGTCCCGGTCACCGTCGCCCGGAGGACTACCCGGCCGCCTGTCCCCGTGGGGCACCTTAGCCCACCAACCCTGCCAGCTGGCCCCGCAACGCCCCCCGCCACGAGGCCACCACCTGCTCCACGGGCAGGTCGAGGGCGCCGTCGACGACCAGGCGATCGCCGCCGGCCCGGCCCAGGCGCTTCATCGAGAGGCCGGCGGTGGCCATCCGCTCGGCAACGACGGCGACGTCGGCGGCGGCGATGCACGCCACCACCCGGGACGGCTCCTCCGAGAACAGGGCGGCGTGGCCGAGGGCGCCGAGGGCGATCCCGAGCCCCGAGGCGATCGCCATCTCCGCCACCGCCACCGCCAGGCCGCCGTCGGAGACGTCGTGGAGGCCGCCCACCAGGTCGTCGGCGACGAGGCCGCGCACCACCCCGCACAGGCGGGCATGGGCCTCGAGGTCGAGGGTGGGCAGGGTGCCGGCCAGGTGGCCCCGGTTGGCGGCCCACCGGGAGCCGGCCAGGCCCGTCGGCTCGGAATCGCCCGCTGCCAGCACGAAGATCTCGCCCCCCTCGACGAGTCGGACGCCCGGCGGTCGGCGGTGGAGGGCGTCGATGAGGCCGACCAGGCCGACGACCGGCGTGGGGTGGATGTCGCGCCCGCCCGACTCGTTGTAGAGGCTCACGTTGCCGCCCACGACGGGCAAATCGAGGGCGAGGCACGCCTCGGCCATCCCGTCGATCGCCTCCGACAGCTGCCACATGACCTCGGGGTGCTCGGGGTTGCCGAAGTTGAGGTTGTCGACCAACGCCAGCGGCCGGGCGCCCACGCAGGCCAGGTTGAGGACCGACTCGGCCACGACCAAGGCCGTACCCCGGCGGGGGTCGAGGTCGCACCACCGGCTGTTGCTGTCGACGCTGACGGCCAGGCCCTTCCCGGTGTTCGCCAGCCCGGGGGCCTTGAGGCGCAGGACGGTGGCGTCGCCCCCCGGCCCCTCGACGGTGTTGAGGAACAGCTGGTGGTCGTACTGCGACCACACGGGGGACGTGTCGGCCAGCATGGCCAGCAGGTCGGGGCCGCAGTCGCCGCCGGTGGGGCCGGGGAGGCGGGACGGGTCGTCGGCCAGGCGGGCGGCCCGGTCGGCCGGCTCCCGCAGCGGCCGGTGGTACTTGGGCGCCCCCTGCTCCAGGGAGTGGGCGGGCATGTCGGCCAGGACCTCGGCGCCGGGGCCGGGTCCGTCGAGGATGCGCAGGCGGCCGGTGTCGGTGACGGTGCCGATGACGGTGGCCCGCACCTCCCACCTCCGGCAGAGGGCGAACACCTCGTCGAGATCGCCGGGGGCGACGATCGCCAGCATCCGCTCCTGGGACTCGCTGGTCATGATCTCGGCCGGCACCATCCCGGTCATGCGCAGGGGGATGGTGCGGAGGTCGACGTCCATCCCCATGCCGCCCCGGGCCGCGATCTCGCTGGTGGCGCACGTGATGCCGGCCCCGCCCAGGTCCTGGATGCCGGCCACCAGCCCCGCCTCGTAGAGCGACAGGCACGCCTCGATCAACCGCTTCTCCTCGAACGGGTCGCCCACCTGCACGCTCGGCCGCTTGGCCTCGTCGCCCCCCTCCTCGTTGCTCGAGAAGCCGGCCGAGGCCAGGACGCTCACCCCGCCGATCCCGTCGCGTCCGGTGGTGGAGCCGATGAGCACGGCCAGGTTGCCGATGCCCGTGGCCCGGGCCAGGACCAGGTGCTCGTGGCGCAGCACCCCGACCGCCATCACGTTGACCAGCGGGTTGTCGGCGAAGCGGGCGGCGAAGTGCAGCTCGCCGGCCACGGTGGGGACGCCCACCGAGTTGCCGTAGCCGCTGATCCCGCTGATCACGCCCTCGGCCACCCACCGGCTGCGGGGGTGGTCGAGGGGGCCGAAGTGGAGGGAGTCGAGGAGGGCGATGGGACGGGCGCCCATGGTGAAGATGTCGCGCAGGATGCCGCCCACACCGGTGGCCGCCCCCTGGTAGGGCTCGATGGCGGACGGGTGGTTGTGGCTCTCGATGCGCACCGCCACCGCCACCCCGTCGCCGCAGTCGACGACCCCCGCGTTCTCCCCCGGCCCGACCATCACCCACGGCGCGTCCGACGGCAGCCGTCCCAGGTGGGCCCGCGACGATTTGTAGGAGCAGTGCTCCGACCACATGACGGCGTACATGGCCAGTTCGAGCTCGTTCGGGGCCCGTTCCAGGATCTCCTCGATACGGGCGGCCTCGTCGTCGGTGAGCCCGAGGGCCCTATGGAGAACGGTGCGGGAGTCGGAGGCCATGGTCGTCACGCTATCGAGTGGCCGGGACTACCAAATGGACCTCAATCTCAAGTTGAAATCCGGCCGCGAACGCGCCACAATGTGACAAATGGCCACCGAAGCGAAACGATCCAGGGCTCCGATGTCCGATAGCCACAAGGCGGCGTTGGCAGAGGGACGTGAGCAAGGTAGAGCAGTGCGGCGCTATCTCGAAGCGCTCGAGGCGCATCGGCCGAAGCGTGGGCGTAAGCGCACGCCGGAGTCGGTGCAGCGGCGGCTCGCAGCCATCGACGAGAAGTTGAACGACTCCGATGCCCTCACCCGGCTCCACCTCTCGCAGGAGCGAATGAACCTGCAGGCCGAGCTGACCTCCACCGACAATGCCGTCGACCTCGGCGCCTTGGAAGAGGAGTTCGTGGCCTCGGCCAAGCCGTACGGCGAACGCAAGGGCATCACCTATGCCGCCTGGCGGCAGGCCGGGGTCGATCCCGGTGTGCTGCGGCGGGCCGGCATCAGGCGGGCCGCCGAGTAGACGCAGCGCCGGCGAGGCCGCTGGCTGCCGCCAGCAGGCTCTCGACCAGCGGTCGCCCGTCTGCGGACCCGAGCAGGCTGTCGCACGCCCGTTCCGGGTGCGGCATCAACCCGCAGACGTTGCGGCCCTCCGAACAGATGCCGGCGATGTCGTCGACCGACCCGTTGGGATTGTCGAGATAGCGCAGGACGACCCGTTCATCGGCGCGCAATTCGGCCAACACGTCGGCCGGACACGTGTAATTGCCTTCAAAGTGGTTGATCGGCAGGCGCAGGACGGCGCCGGCTGACGTGCGGGCGGTAAGGGTTGATTCGGTGTTCTCCACCCGCACGTCCACGGTGGTGCACAGGAACTTGAGGCCGCGGTTCTTCTGCAGGGCGCCGGGAAGAAGCCCGGCCTCGGTGAGCACTTGGAAGCCGTTGCAGATGCCGACCACCGGGCCTCCGGCGTTGGCGAATTCGACGACTGCGTCCATCACCGGGCTGAACCGGGCGATCGCCCCTGGTCGCAGATAGTCGCCATGGGCGAAACCGCCGGGCAGGACGACTGCATCCACGTCGCCGAGGTGGCGGTCGCCGTGCCACAGCAATTCCGCGTGTCCGCCGAGGAGGGCTACCGCCTCGACGACGTCGTGCTCGCAGTTGGAGCCGGGGAACACGACCACGCCGACCTTCATGTCCCGGCCTCGGCATTCCCGCCGATGGTGACGGCGACGTCCTCGATGACGGGATTGGTGAGGAACCGCCGGCACAGATCCTCCACCCGGGATCGGGCGGTGGCCTCGTCGTCGGCCTCCACCGTGAGGCGGATGGCCTTGCCCACCCGGACCCCCGCCACCTCGCCGAAGCCGAGGGCGGGCAGGGCCCGCTCGATGGTGGCGCCCTGGGGATCGGCCACGTCGGGCCGAAGGCTGACCTCGACGAGCACGGAGAAGGCGGTCACCGGGTCACCGTTGCCCGCCCGGCCAGTCCGACAGCGACATGGCCGAGAGACGCTCGTAGGCGGCGACGTAGCGGGCGGAGGTGGTGTCGACGATCCCGGGGGGCAGGTTGGGCGGCGGCGGGGTCTTGTCCCATCCGGTGGCCTCCAGCCAGTCCCGGACGGGCTGCTTGTCGAAGCTGGGGGGGATGGTGCCGGGGCGCCAGTCGTCGGCCTCCCAGAAGCGGGACGAGTCGGGGGTGAGGACCTCGTCGCAGATGGCCAGGCGACCGTCGATCCAGCCCAGCTCGAACTTGGTGTCGGCGATGATCAGTCCCTGGGCGGCGGCGTGGTCGGCCGCCCGCCGGTAGGCGGCCAGGCTGATGGCGGCGGCCTCGTCGGCGGTGGCCTGGCCCACGATGGCGACGGCCTGGGCGACGGTGATGTTCTCGTCGTGCAGGCCCTGCTCGGCCTTGGTGGAGGGGGTGAAGACGGGCTCGGGGAGCGGGTCGCTCTGCTGCATGCCGGCGGGCATGGGCTGGCCGTGGACGGTGCCCGTGCGCTGGTACTCCTTCCAGGCCGAACCCGACAGGTAGCCCCGGACGATGCACTCGATGGGGAGCATGTCGGCCCGGCGGACGAGCATGGCCCGGCCTGCGTCCGGCCCGTCGTCGACGATGCGGACGAGGTGACTGGGGGCGATGTCGGCCAGCCGGTCGAGCCAGAAGGCGGTGAGGGCGGTCAGGACCCGTCCCTTGTCGGGGATGGGCTCGTCGAGGACGACGTCGAAGGCGGAGATGCGGTCGGACGTGACCATCAGCAGGTGGTTGTCGCCCGCGTCGTAGACGTCGCGGACCTTGCCGGTGTGGATGAGCTTCACGGGGCGAGCTCCTCGAGGGCGTCGAAGACGGGCCCGGTGTTGGCCAGGGCCCGGTCGAGGCTGAAAGCGTCGTCGAGGTGCTCGGAGGTGAGCGTGACCCGGGGGTCGGCCTCGAGGACGGCGCGGAAGTGGGTCCGGGTGGTGTGGGCGGTGCGGGCGGTGTCCTGGACGATGCGGTAGGCGTCGTCGCGGGTGAGCCCGGCGCCGACGAGGGCGAGGAGGACGGGCTGGCTGAAGACCAGTCCGTAGGAGCGGTCGAGGTTCTCCCGCATGCGCTCGGCGTCGACGGTGAGGCCCTCGACGACCCTCGCCATGCGGACGAGCAGGTAGTAGGCGAGGAGGGACGAGTCGGGGAGGATCACCCGCTCCACGCTGGAATGGGAGATGTCGCGCTCGTGCCACAGGGCGACGTTCTCCAGGCCCGCCTGCAGGTTGCCCCGCAGCACCCGGGCCAGGCCGGCCAGGCGCTCGGCGGTGATCGGGTTGCGCTTGTGGGGCATGGCCGAGCT
Source organism: uncultured Acidimicrobiia bacterium (assembly GCA_963790325.1). GTDB lineage: Bacteria > Actinomycetota > Acidimicrobiia > Acidimicrobiales > AC-14 > JAXDMK01. The sequence goes on along the minus strand of CAWBNY010000003.1, from coordinate 1,599,649 downwards.
GCCCTTCTGCCCGGCCCGGAACGGCTCGGCCGCCTCACCCACCTCGGTGCGCTGGAGGTGGCGGACCTCGGTGGCCATCATCTCGACGGTGGCGCCCACCGAGGCGCAGGCCCACAGGTACTCGGCGTGGCGGTCGCGGGCCACCACCTGGGTGGACGGGACCGGAGTGAGGCCGAGGGCGGCGCACACGTGGCCCTCGACCCGGGGGTCGATGTTGGAGTAGGTGCCGACCGCCCCCGAGAGCTTGCCGACGGCGATGGCGTCCCGTGCGCGGCGGAGCCGCCGGCGGTCGCGGTCGGCCTGGAGGGCCCACAGGGCGAGCTTGACGCCGAACGTGGTCGGTTCGGCGTGCATGCCGTGGGTGCGGCCGGCCATGGGCGTGTGGCGGAACTCGTGGGCCCTCGTGACCAGGACGGTGACGAGCCTGGTGCTCGCCTGGACGAGGAGGTCGGCGGCCCGGGTGAGGGTGGCGCAGAGGGCGGTGTCGACCACGTCGCTCGACGTGAGGCCGTAGTGGACCCAGTTGCCGGACGGGGGGCCGATGGCGGCCTGGACGACGTCGACGAAGGCGGCCACGTCGTGGTCGGTGACCTGCTCCCGCTCGTCGACCGCCCCGACGAAGGCGCCGTCGACGTGGGGCGCCCGCTCGCGGACCGCCTTGGCGTCGTCCTCGGGGACCACACCGACGGTGGCCCACGCCTCGGTGGCGAGGATCTCGACGTCGAGCCAGAGGCCGAGGCGGGCCTCGTCGGTGAAGAGGGCCGCCATCTCGGGCAGGGAGTAGCGGGGGATCACGCCGGCGGGCTCGGTCGCCGGCGCTCGTCGAGCCGGCGGGCGAGATCGGCGTCGCCGATGGCGAGCATCTGGACGACGAGGAGGGCGGCGTTCAGGGCGCCGTCGATGGCCACCGTGGCCACGGGGACGCCCCGGGGCATCTGGACGGTGGCGTAGAGGGCGTCGACGCCGTTGAGGGCGCCCCCGCTGAGGGGGACGCCGACCACCGGCAGGGTGGTGTTGGCCGCCACCGCCCCGGCCAGGTGGGCGGCCATGCCGGCCCCGCAGATGAAGGCGGCGTAGCCGTCGGCCCGGGCCCCGCGGGCGAGAGCGGCGACCTGGTCGGGCGTGCGGTGGGCGGACAGCACCCGCTCGTCGACCTCGATGCCGAACTCGGCCAGGGTGGCCCCGGCCGGTGCCATCTTGGCCTTGTCCGATTCCGACCCCATCAGGATGGCGACCTTCATGTGGTGGGACTCCCCTCGAGCGAATGATCCGCGCGGTTGCCCCCTCCAAGGTGGAATTGCGCGGTTTGGTCGCCGGAGAGGGGGGCGGCGATGTCGGTGCGGAACTGCATGCCGGGCCACGAGATCTCGGCCGCGGCGGCGTAGGCCCGGTGGCGGGCGTCGGCGACGGTGGGGCCGATGCCGGTGATGGCCAACACCCGGCCGCCGGCGGTGACCATGCCCGGGCCGACGCCGGCGCAGAAGACCTCGACGCCGGGGCGGGCGGCGGCCGCCCCCAGTCCGTGGATGACGTCGCCCACCCGGGGTGGGCCGGGGTAGCCCTCGGCGGCCAGGACGACAGTGACGGCGGCGTCGTCGACGAACGACGGCTCCGCCACCAGCCGGCCGGCCGCGGCCTGGGCCAGCAGGACGGCCAGGTCGCAGTCGAGCCGGGGCAGCACGACCTGGGCCTCGGGGTCGCCGAAGCGGACGTTGTACTCGAGCACCTTGGGACCGTCGGCGGTGAGGATCAGCCCTGCGTAGAGCACGCCCCGGTAGTCGATCCCGAGCCGCCGCAACCCGGCCAGCGTCGGCTCCACCGCCCGCTCGACCACCTCCTCGACCAGGTCCTTGCCGACCGAGGGCACCGGCGAGAAGGCGCCCATGCCGCCGGTGTTGGGGCCGGCGTCGCCGTCGAGCAGCCGCTTGTGGTCCTGGGCCGGGGCCAGCGGCACCGCCCGCACCCCGTCGCACAGGCACAGCAACGACACCTCGGGCCCGACCAGCCCCTCCTCGATCACCACCCGGCGGCCGGCGTCGCCGAAGGCCGACCCCGACAGCTTGGCCGCCACGTCGGCGATGGCGTCGGCGAGCGAATCGGTGACCAGCACCCCCTTGCCCGCGGCCAGCCCGTCGGTCTTGACCACGTAGGGCGGGGCCAGCGTCCCCAGAAAATCGGCCGCCGCGGCCACGTCCGTGAACACGCCGTACCCCGCCGTCGGCACGCCGGCCGAGGCCAGGACCGACTTCATCCACGCCTTCGAACCTTCCAGCCGGGCCCCGTCGGCCCCCGGCCCGAACACCGACCGACCCCCGGCCCGCAGCCGGTCGGCCAGCCCGTCGACCAGCGGCCCCTCGGGCCCGATCACGAACAGGTCGGCGTCGATCTCCTCCGGCGGCGTCGTCACCGAGCCGGGGATGCCCGGGTTGCCGGGGGTGACCACCACCGACGCCGTCCGCCCGAGGACGGACGCCAGGGCGTGTTCCCGCCCACCCCCCCCGACCACGCAGACCCTCACCGGCGGTGCCAGCTCAGATCACGAGAACGCCGGGACCGGCGATCCCGTCCCAATCGTCGTCGTCGTCGTCGTCCCAGTCGTGTCGTCGGTCGCGACCCCGTCGGTGGGGGTGGCGGAGAAGCGGACGAACTGGTCGCGCCCCGGCCCCACGCCGACCAGCGTCACCGGGACCCCGACCTGCTCGGCCAGGAAGGCGATGTAGTCGCGGGCGGCGGCGGGCAGGTCGTCGAGCTCGGTCACGGCGGTGATGTCGGTGTTCCAGCCGGGCAGATCCTCGTAGACGGGCACCGACTTGTGGAGCACGGACTGGTGGTAGGGCAGGTGGTAGTGGCGGTCGCCCTCGGCGTCATAGGCCACGCACACCTTGAGGGCGTCGAAGGCATCGAGGACGTCGAGCTTGGTGATGGCCAGCTCGGTGAGCCCGTTGAGGCGGACGGCGTGGCGCACCATCACCGCGTCGAACCAGCCCGGACGGCGCCGCCGGCCGGTGACGGTGCCGTACTCGTCGCCCCGGTCGACGAGGGTGGTGCCCGTCTCGTCGATCAGCTCGGTGGGGAACGGCCCCGACCCGACCCGCGTGACGTAGGCCTTGGCCACGCCCATGACCCGCTGGATGTGGCGGGGACCGACGCCGGCGCCCACCAAGGCGCCCCCGGCCACCGGGTTGGAGGACGTGACGAACGGATAGGTGCCGTGGTCGAGGTCGAGGAACGTGGCCTGAGCACCCTCGAAGAGCACGTTCTGGCCCTCGTCGAGGGCGTCGTGGACCAGGCCGACGGTGTCGCCGATGAGGGGCGCCAGCCGGGGGGCGAGCTCGCCCAGGTACCGGTCGGCGATCTCGTCGGCCGACAGCGGCAGGCGGTTGTAGACCTTGGCCAGGATCAGGTTCTTCTCCTGGAGGACCACGTCGAGCTTCTGGCGGAAGATCTTGGGGTCGAGGAGGTCCTGCACCCGCAGGCCGACGCGGGCCGCCTTGTCGGCGTAGGCGGGACCGATGCCGCTCTTGGTGGTGCCCAGCCGGTTCTTGCCCAGGCGGCGCTCGATGAGGCGGTCGAGCTCGGAGTGGTAGGGCATGACCAGGTGGGCGTTGCCGCTCACCCGCAGCTTGCCGCAGTCGACCCCCCGGGCCTCCAGGCCGTCGATCTCGGAGACGAGCACGCCCGGCTCCACCACCACCCCGTTGCCGATGATGGGGGTCACCCACGGGTGGAGGACCCCGCTCGGCACCAGTTGGAGGGCGAACTTCTCGCCCGCCACCACGATGGTGTGGCCGGCGTTGTGGCCGCCCTGGTAGCGGACCACCATCTGCATCTCCTCGGCCAGGAGGTCGGTGAGCTTGCCCTTGCCCTCGTCGCCCCATTGGGTGCCGACGACTACTGTTCCGGGCACGCGCGTCTCCTAGCGACTTTCCTGCAGCGGTCCGTGCAGCATACCTCCGCCGTGGCCTCTTTCCGCTGACCGTGCGATGCTCCGTGGTGATGGACGACGCCATCCTCGTTTCGCGTGCCGTCGGGGGTGACCGCGATGCCTTCGCCGCGATCTACGACCGCTACGCGGGCGCGGTCCTCGATCTGTGCACGGCCGTCCTCCGCAACGCCGACAGCGCCGCCGATGCCACCCTCGACAGCTTCCTGCGGGCGGCCCACGAGCTGGTGAACCTGCGGGACCGGTCCCAGCTCCGGCTGTGGTTGCTGGCCGTGGCCCGCCATGAGGCCACCTCCCGGGCCGACAAGCGCCGGCAGGAGGGGCTGCCCGACCTGTCGGGGGACGCCCCCGAGGAGGCCGGCACCGACGACCCCCGGCGGCTGGTCTGGGATCCGGCGGAGACGCTGTCAGAGGCGGACCGGGCCGTCCTCCACCTCCACCTGCGCCACGAGCTCGACGGGGAGGAGCTGGCGACGGTCGTGGGCGTGCGACCGGCGGTGGCCGAGGGCCGGGCGGCCAAGCTGCGAGGGATGGCGGAGACGTCGGTGGGTGCCCTCCTCCTGAGCCGCTCCGACGCCGGCGGCGAGGAGTCGACCTGCACCGGGCTGGCCGACGTGCTCGAGGGGTGGGACGGGCGGTTCACGCCGGCCATCGGCACCAAGATCGACCGTCACGCCCGCCGGTGCGACGACTGCCGGGCCCGTCGGACGATGCTCCTCGGCAGGCTGCGGGCCATGGCCTCCCTGCCGTTCGTCCCCCCGCCCCCCTGGCTGCGGCACGAGGTGCTGCTGCGGATGGAGCTGGCGGTGTCCTCCCGGCTGCTTCCGGGCTGGGACGAGGCCGGGTTCCCGCCCGGACCCAGGGTCAAGGCGGCCCGCCGTCGCCCCCCGCCACCGGATCGCCGGCGGCGAGGGGCGGTGGTGGGGCTGACGGTGCTCATCCTGGCCGTGGCCGGCGGGCTGCTGGTGTCCCACGACTGGGACGGGGACTCGACCGTGACCGCGTCGGGGGCTTCGACGACGACGGTTTCCCGGCCCTCCCCGTCGACGACGGTCGCGCCGGTGACCACGCAGCCGTTCGCCACCGTCCCCGCCACGGTGGCGACGGCGACCACCGTCGATGGGATCGGCCCCACGACCACGGTCCCGGCCGGCCCGGGGACGCCGGCGCAGGGGCCTCCGCCGGTCGTTCCCGACCGGGAGGGTCCGGCGATCGCCTTCGGGGCGGCGGCGGCCTCGGCCTACGTGTACGGGTGCCCGTACAGCCGCACGGCGGTGTCGGCCGACGTCAGCGATCGCTCGGGCGTCTCGTGGGTGGCGCTGTTCGTGCGCCGGCCGGACGGGGTGGAGGAGTCGGTGAACATGTCCTACGACGGGTCCCGGTGGCAGGCGACCATGGGCGACTTCGATGCGCCCGGCCAGGCCGTGTTCTGGGTGGAGGCGATCGACGGTGAGGGAAATCGGGGCCGAGCCGGCGACCAGGTCCTCGACGTCGTCCCCTGCAGCTAGGGATAACGCTCAAGCCGGGCGCGAATCCGACCGACACCCTGATTGCGGCTTCCTCGCCTAGGCCGTGCAATGGTGGGGCCGGGCAGTGCGCACCCCCTCCCGCCGGGGGGACGCCACCCGGCCCCACCCCTGTCACCTGCTAGGACGGGGTCGTGCCCGCCACCCGCCTCGCTCTCGTCCGCCACGGGCAGTCGACGTGGAACGCTCTCGGCCGGTGGCAGGGCCAGGCCGACCCCCCCCTGTCGGCGCTGGGGGAGGAGCAGGCGGCGGAGGCGGCCGAGCAGCTGCGGGACGCAGGCGTCACCAGTGTGGTGACCTCCGACCTCGTCCGGGCCCGGCGGACGGGCGAGATCGTGGCCGGCGCCCTCGGGTTGGGGCCGGTCGTCGTGTGCCCCGAGCTCCGGGAGTACGACGTGGGCGACTGGAGCGGGCTGACCAAGCCCCAGATCGAGGCCCGGTGGCCGGGGCAACAGGCGGAGTGGTTCGGGGGCCGGCTTCCCACTACGCCGGGAGGCGAGGGCCGAGCCCATTTCGACCGGCGGGTGCTGGGCGCCCTGCTGACGTTGGCGGCCGGCGCGGAACCGGGGGCGGTGCTGGTGGTGGTGACCCACGGAGGGGTCATCCGGGCCCTCGAGCGGGCTGCCGGCGCGTCGCCGGTGCCGATCGCCAACCTGTCCGGCCGCTGGTTCTCGGTGGCGGGCGATGCGCTCGAGCCCGGCGAACCGCTCAGCCTGGTCGGCTCCGACCATCGCACCGCATCACCGTCGGCCTAGCGCTGCGCAAGGCCCTTCCAGCCGGCGCCGGGACGCCGGGGTCGGTCGGCGTCGAGGTCGTCGATGCGGCCCGGGAGTGCCCGGTCGCAGCGATCGGACAGCAGGTGCATCCGTGCGCCTCCGGTGCTCAGCAGCTGCTCAGGACCTGGGCCTCGGCGTCCAGCGGGTGGTCAGGCCCCGCTCCTCGGCGCCCAGCGGGAGCTCGCGGGGGATCAGGACTTCCTTGTCGGATGCCTCCATGCTCTCCCGGAGCGCCTTCAACTCGCCCAGGGCGTCGTTGAGGGCGCTCACGTCGACCTCGGTGAGGGGGGCGTCGGTGGAGCCGATCTGGGGTCCACCCGGTCCGTAGCCCTTCTGGCCCGGTCCGGTCTTGAGGTCGCGCGGGTCGGGCGTTCCTTCGGGGCCCATGGCGTCGCCGCTGACGGCGGGCGGGCGGCCGGACGTCGGCCCTGCCACCACCTCGGGACGCGGCTCTTGTTCGTCGGTCATCGACAATTCCTCCTCGGCAAAACTCAACCCATCAACTATGGCCTGTCGGGAACCGGTACGCGGACCAACGGCCTCCCCTCCAGCGTAACGACCGCGGTCGTCCCGGCTGCTACTTCAGCACCAGCTCGTCGCCGGCCACGTCGACCGTGACGGTGTCGCCCTCGGCGTAGCGGCCCTCCAGGAGGGCCAGCGCCAGCGGGTCGGCGATGTGGCGCTGGATGACCCGCTTGAGCGGCCTCGCCCCGTACACGGGGTCGTAGCCGGTGCGGGCCAGCCAGGCGGCGGCCTCGTCGGACACCTCCAGGCCCAGCCGGCGCTTGGCCAGCCGCTCCCGCAGGTGGCGGACCTGGATCACCACGATGTGCTCGATGTCGGCCTCGGTGAGCTCCCGGAAGCGCACGATCTCGTCGATCCGGTTGAGGAACTCGGGCCGGAAGAACCCGGCCGGCTCGCCCGGCAGGTTCGACGTCATGATCAGGACCACGTTGGTGAAGTCGACCGTCCGTCCCTGGCCGTCGGTGAGGCGGCCGTCGTCGAGGAGTTGGAGCAGCACGTTGAACACCTCGTGGTGGGCCTTCTCGATCTCGTCGAGCAGGACGACCGCGTACGGCCGCCGCCGCACCGCCTCGGTGAGCTGTCCGCCCTCGTCGTAGCCGACGTAGCCGGGGGGCGCCCCGATCAGGCGGGAGACGGTGTGCTTCTCCTGGTACTCGCTCATGTCGATTCTGACCATGGCCCGGTCGTCGTCGAACATGAAGTCGGCCAGCGACCGGGCCAGCTCGGTCTTGCCCACGCCGGTGGGGCCGAGGAACAGGAACGACCCGATGGGGCGGTGGGGGTCGGACAGGCCCGACCGGCTGCGGCGGATGGCGTTGGCCACCGCCGACACCGCCTGGTCCTGGCCGATGACCCGCTCGTGGAGGACCTCCTCCATCCGCACGAGCTTGGCCACCTCGCCCTCCATCAGCCGGGACACGGGGATGCCCGTCCACCGGCTGACGACCTCGGCCACGTCCTCCGCGTCGACCTCCTCCTTGAGCATGCGCCTGGTGGATTGGAGGTCGGCCAGCTGGTCGGACGCGGCCTTGAGGGCGGCCTCCAGCTCGGGGATGCGCCCGAACCGCAGGCGGGCGGCCGCCTCCAGGTCGGGCTCCCGCTCGACCTGGGCCTTCACCCCCTCCAGCTCCTCCTTGAGGGCGCGGATGCGGGCGATGGCGTCCTTCTCCGACGTCCAGTGGGCCTTCATGCCCGCCGACTGCTCCTGGAGATCGGCCAGCTCGGCCTCGATGGCCGCCAGCCGCTCCCGGGAGGGCACGTCGGTCTCCTTCTCCAGGGCCACCCTCTCGATCTCCAGTTGGCGCATGCGGCGCTCGACGACGTCGATCTCGGTGGGCATGGAGTCGATCTCGATGCGGAGCTTGGAGGCGGCTTCGTCGACCAGGTCGATGGCCTTGTCGGGCAGGAAGCGCCCGGTCAGGTAGCGGTCGGACAGCACGCCGGCGGCGACGAGGGCCGCGTCCTGGATCCGCACCCCGTGGTGGACCTCGTAGCGCTCCTTGAGGCCGCGGAGGATGGCGATGGTGGCCTCCACCGACGGCTCGCCCACGTGGACGGGCTGGAACCGGCGCTCGAGGGCGGCGTCCTTCTCCACGTGCTTGCGGTACTCGTCGAGGGTGGTGGCCCCGATCATGCGCAGCTCACCCCGGGCGAGCATGGGCTTGAGCATGTTGGAGGCGTCCATCGCCCCCTCGGCCGCGCCCGCCCCGACCACGGTGTGCATCTCGTCGATGAAGGTGATGACCTGGCCCTCGGCGTCGGCGATCTCCTTGAGGACGGCCTTGAGCCGCTCCTCGAACTCGCCCCGGTACTTGGAGCCGGCCACCATCGAGCCCAGGTCGAGGGCGACCACCCGGCGGTTCTTCAGGCCTTCGGGGACGTCGCCCTCCACGATGCGGCGGGCCAGCCCCTCCACGATGGCGGTCTTGCCCACGCCCGGCTCGCCGATGAGGACGGGGTTGTTCTTGGTGCGGCGGGACAGGACCTGGATGACGCGGCGGATCTCCTCGTCCCGGCCGATGACGGGGTCGAGCTTGCCGTCCCTCGCGCTCTGGGTCAGGTCGCGGCCGTAGCGCTCGAGGGCCTGGTAGGTGTCCTCCGGGTTCTGGGTGGTGACCCGGTGACTGCCGCGGACCTCGCGCAGGACGTTGAGCAGGTCGTCTCGGGCCACGCCGACCGTCCGGGCGAGGGCGAGGAGGATGTGCTCGGTCGACAGGTACTCGTCGTGGAGCTCGGTGCGCTCCCGGTCGGCGGCATCGAGGACGGCCCGGACGTCGCGGCCGAGCTGGGGCTCCGACGCCCCGTAGGCCTTGGCCCCCTTGGCCAGCCGGTCGCGGGCCTGGTTGCGGAGGGTGAGGGGGGCGACGCCGGCTCGCTGGAGGACGGGGAGCACGACGCCGTCCTCCTGGCCGAGGAGGGCGAGGAGGAGATGGTCGGGGGTGACTTCGGAGTGGTTGCCGGTGGCCGCCAGCTGGAGGGCGGACTGCACCGCCTCCTGGGTCTTGACGGTCCAGCGGTTGGGGTCGAGCGCCATGCGGTCCTACCTCATGTGTGGAAACTTGAGTGTACCCATAGCAACTTCGGACGACTGCCGCCGATTCCCGAGACCGTCCGGATCAGCCGCCGAGCCGGCCCGTGCTCCCGCCACCGATCCCGCCGCCACCGCCATTGGCACCGCCACTCCCGCCTCCACCGCCATTGCCATTGCCACCGCCACTCCCGCTCCCCCTCCCGCCACTCCCGCTCTCGCCACCGCCACCGCCGCCGCCGGCGGCGCCGGGCCGGGGGCCTCCGGTGCCACCACCGCCACCGCCACTCGGTCCGCCCTGACCCGGCTTGCGCCGGCGCTTGCCGCTCCCCTTGGGCCGGGGCTTCCGGGTGCCCGAGCCGGGCGGGCGGGACCCCGGGCCGGAGCCGGCGGTGCGGGCTTCGGTGTCGGCGTCCTCGTCCTCGCCGTCGGTGTCGCCGTCCTCGTCGGCCGCGGCTCGCCGCCGTCCGACGTCGCCCCCGCCCGACTCGATGAGGTTCCCGTAGTGGGCGGCGTTGGCGGCCTGGGTGGCGGCCGGCGAGAGGTCGAGCAGCTCGGTGAGCAGGAGGTTGTCGTCCGCGGGGGGCGGCGGCGGGGGTGCGGCCGCACCGGCGTCGACGTCACTCCACGGGATGGGCGGGGGCGGCGGGGGCGGCGGCAGGGGAGGCGACGAGGGCGAGGCCCCCGGCCGGACGAGGACGTCCTCCTGGTCCTCCAGGGCCCAGTCGGTGTCGTCGGCTCCGCCCGGGCGGCGGGAGGGAGGCAGGTCCTCCGGGAAGAGGTCCCAGAACGACAGCTCCTCCAGGGGGACACGGGGCGCCGGCCGGGGCGGGGCCGCGGGTGCCACCCAGTCCTCCTCGTCGAGCAGGTCGGGCACGGCCACGCTCGAGCCGGCTGTGACCGCCAGCCCCGCCGACCGGTCGTCGTCGACGATGCTGGCGAAAACGTTGTCGTCGGCCTCCTCCTCGATGACCCGCACGCCGCCGCCCCACGTCTGCGCCGGGGGAGGCGGCAGGAGGGGGGCCGGCTGGGCCGGCCCCCCCCACTGGGCCGACTCGGCCGCCGCCTTGCGCCGCAGGTAGGCCGTCTGGAGGACCGCGATCAGGAACAGCCCGGCGGTGGTGGCCACCAGCAGGCGCACCCGCTTGTCGTGGGTGCCCGACTTCGCCGGGACCGGTGTGCCCGCCCCCCCGGTGCCGATGGAGGTAGGGGTCGACGCCTCCTCGGCGGCCGAGATGCGGGTCACGAAGGCGTCGGCCGTGGTGCCGGCCCGGGCCGACTGGAGGGGCTTGGCGGTGGGGAAGTCGGCCGAGCTGGTGGAGCCGACGACCACCGGCGTCGCCGCCCCGGGTCCGACCGCGACCCCCGTGGCCTGGTCGTCCTCCCTCCCGCCGAGGTAGCTGGAGGACACCAGCGTGCCGCCGCCGGGGGCCAGGGTGGAGACGAAGGCGTCGGTGGCGCCCCCGCCCTTCACCCCCTGGATGGGCTTGGCGGTGGGGAAGTTCGACGAGCCGGTGACCCCCACCACGGTGACGCTGCCGGTGCGGTCGACCATGATCCCCATGCCGCTGTCGGCGCCGCCGCCGCCCAGGTAGGTGGAGTACACGAGGTCGGAGCCGGCCGGGTTGACCTGGGTGACGAAGGCGTCGGTGTCGCTGTCCTTGAGGGCCTGGAGGGGGACCTTCACCGGGAAGTTGGGGGAGTTGGTCGTGCCCGTGACGTACGCCGCCCCCTCGGAGTCGACGGTGACGGCGACGCCCTGGTCGGTGTCGCTGCCGCCGAGGAACGTCGAGTACACGAGGTTGTCGCCGGCGGGGCCGAACTTGGACAGGAAGGCGTCGGAGAAGCTGCCGGCCACCCCGCTGGACGATCCTCCCGCGCCCGCCTGGAGGGGGCGGGCGGTGGGGAATCCGGGGGAGCGGGTGTCGCCCGTGACGTAGGCGTTGCTGGTGGCGTCGACCGCGATGTCGAGGCCGCGGTCGTCGTTGCTGCCGCCCAGGCGGGTGGAGTAGCCGAAGCTCGTCCCGTCGAAGGAGACCTTGGTGACGAACGCATCCACGTCGTCGGGCTCGGGCGCGGTTGTCTGGAGGGGGTTGACGGCGGGGAAGGCGACCGAGTTGGTCGAACCGGTGACGAACGCCTCGCCGCTCCCGTTCACCGCGATGGCCCGGGCCGCGTCGGTCTGGGCCCCGCCCAGGAAGGTCGACCAGGCCAGGCCCGACCCGGTCGGGTTGAGCTTGGTGACGAAGGCGTCGCTGGGCCCGCCGCCGTAGGCGCCCTGGGCCACCCCGTCCGTCCTGGGGAAGTTCTCCGACTCGGTGACCCCCGTCACGTAGAGGGTGCCGTCGGAGGCCACCGCCACCCCGCCCGCCGCGTCCCGGTTGCTGCCGCCGAGGTAGGTGGCGTAGAGAAGGGACGCCCCGTCGGCGCTCAGCTTGGCCACGAAGGCGTCGGACTTGCCGGTCGAGCCGTCGGTGTTGAGGGTGTTCTGGAAGGGGTTGGTGGCCCGGAAGTCGGTCGACTCGGTGGACCCGACGATGTAGACGTTGCCTCCGCCGTCGACGTCGACCGCGGCCGCGTTGTCGATCCCGGCGCCGCCGAGGTAGCTCGACGTGACGAGGGTCGGGTCGATGACGAGGGGTCGGGTGCGGTCGTAGGAGCCGACGTCGAAGCCGACGCGGCCGTCGTCGGAGATCCGGAAGGCGCCGTCGACCGGGCGGTGGGCGCCGTCGACGTCCTGGTAGACGGTCGGCCGGGACAGGCGGGCGTCGCCCACGAGGAGGTCGCCGGTGGCGGGGTCGACGGTCGGGACGTCGCCGACGCCGTCGGCGCCGGCGTCGAAGGCGACCGCGATCGTCGAGGGGTCGGTGCCGGGGGCGACCACGAAGTCGTGGCGGAGCCGGCGCCGGTCGCCCTGGTAGACGACGTCGACCCCTGGCCACACGCCGGAGTAGGTGACGCCGGTGTAGGTCGGGACGTGGGTGCGCCACCCGGCCGGGTCGCGGCCGGTGAGGTAGTTGGTGTGTCCCGGGAGGGGGGTTCCGGGGGTGGCGGCGGCCGCCGGGTCGGAGCCGACGAGTCGCATGCGGAGCGGTGTGCCGTCGACGACGAGGTCGGCCGCGTTGGCCGTGAGGGCGAGCCGGTACCCGGGGCCGCGGACCACGAAGTCGGTGCCCGTCCCGGCCTGCCCCACGTTGGGCTCGAACCCGAGCGGGAGCGCGGCGAGTGCATCGAGGGCCGCGGCCGGGGCGGGTGCCTCGGCCGGACGGGTCCCCGCCAGCCGACCCGGAACCCCGCTGGTCAGAGCCAGCAGGACCAGTGACGCGACGAGGGCGGCGGCGGGACGCCTGCGCATCCCTTCATCCTTGCCCATGAGCACCGTCGAGTGTAGGAGGGTCGCCACGTCGGGGCTGCGCACGGCCGGCGGACGCTCCACCGCACCGGGGGACGATGTTTGTGGTTCCGCCGTGATCGCCAGCCGGCCCCTCCGCGCCGGGGGACGGTTCCGGGCAGGGCGGGGCTCGCCTACGCCAGCTGCGATCTCTCGTCGACGACCCGGAAGCTCTTAGCGGGGGCCGCGAAACGGCGCCGGCACCTGCCGCACCGGCACCAGATCCCGCCGGTACTGCCGGTGGATGCGCTCCGCCGTCTCCCGGCTCTCCTGCACCGCCTTGGCCAGATCGCGCCGCAGCCGCACGATCTCCTCCTCCAGCTCCATGACCGCCTTCACCCCGGCCAGGTTCATCCCCGCCGCGGTGAGCTCGTGGATGCGCCGCAGCCGGGCGATGTCGCGCTCGGAGTAGCGCCGGCTCCCGCCACCGGTGCGGGCCGGGTCGAGGAGCCCCCGGCGCTCGTAGATGCGCAGCGTCTGGGGGTGCATGCCGGCCAGCTCGGCTGCCACCGAGATCACGTAGACGCCCCGTGCCGAGCCCACCTCAGCCATACGTCACCGACTGTCTCATACCCCGAGGTGGGAACGGGGGGATTCCTTGGACGCCAGGGCCAGCGCCTCCACCGCGTCCCGCTCGGCGGCGGACAGGTGGGTGGGCACGGCCACCTCCACTGTCACCAGCAGATCGCCCACGCCATTGGACCCGACGACCCCCCGGCCCTTGACCCGGAACGTCCGCCCCGACCGGGTGCCGGCCGGGATGCGCACCACGACGGTGCCCTCGAGCGTGGGGACGGTGACGTCGGCCCCGAGGACGGCTTCGGCGAAGGTGACGGGCACGGTCAGGGTGAGGTCGCGGCCCTTGCGTCCGAACAAGGGGTGCCCGGTGACCCGGACGGTGACGAACAGGTCGCCGGGGGTGCCGTTGATCCCCCCCGACCCGCCTTTGCCCTTGAGGCGGATCCGCTGGCCCTCGTCGACGCCGGCGGGGATGCGCACCTTGACCTGGCGGGGGCGGACCTCCGAACCGGTTCCGCGGCAGGTGGGGCAGGGGGTTTCCACCTTCATGCCCCGGCCCGCGCACTCGGGGCAGGCCCGGCTGAACGAGAACAGGCCCTGGTTGTCGTCGAGCACGCCCCGCCCCGCGCACCGGGGGCAGACGACGGGACTGGTGCCGGGGGCGGCGCCGGTGCCGTGGCAGGTGGAGCACGTCGCCTCCGACGTGAGGTTGACGGTGGTGGTGACCCCGTTCACCGCGTCGAGGAAGCCCAGGTGCAGCTCGGCCTCGTAGTCGTCGCCCCGCCGGGCCCCGGCCGCCCCGGCTCCTCCCCGGGCGGTCGCACCGCCGAACGGGCTGCCGCCGGCCCGCCCCCGCCCGAACAGGCCGCCCAGCATGTCGCCCAGGTCGCCCAGGTTGTCGGTGGAGAAGCTGAACCCACCGCCCGGTCCCCCGGGCGCGCCCCGCCCGCCGGTGGCGCCCGGGAACCCGCCCGCCATCGGCCCCAGCCGCCGGACCTCGTCGTAGGACGAGCGCTTCTCGGGGTCGGACAGCACGTCGTAGGCGGCCGAGACCTCCTTGAACCGCTCGTCGCTGCCGGGGTTGGTGTCGGGGTGGAACTGCTTGGCCAGCTTGCGGTAGGCGCGCCGGATCTCGGCCTCGGTGGCCGACTGCGGCACCCCCAGGGCCTTGTAGTAGTCCTTCTCGAACCACTCTCGCTGCGGCGGGGAAGCGGTCACGGAGCCCGGTCCCTACCCCTTCACCTTCACCATCGCCGGCCGCAGGACCCGACCCTTCCAGCGGTAGCCGGGACGGAGGACGGCCGACACGACCTGGACTCCGTCGGAGTCGGCATCGTCGTGGGCGACGGCGTCGGCCTCGTTGGGGTCGAACTCGCGGCCGGCGGGGTCGATGCGCTCCAGGCCCTCCTTCTCCAGGACGCCCACCAGGCGGGCACCCACCTGCTCGAAGCCGGCGCCGTGGGCGGTGGCCCCGTCGAGCACGTCGAGGACCTCGAGGAGCTTGGCGATCAGACCCTCGTTGGCCCGCTCGAGGTGCTCGGTCTGCTGCTTGAGCATCCGCTTGCGGTAGTTGTCGAAGTCGGCCCGGGTGCGGAGGAGCTGGTCGTAGTAGTCGTCGCGCTCGGCGGCGAGGACGTCGAGGTCGCTCAGCACCGTCTCGGCCAGGTCGTCGTCACCCGCGGCGACATCGGCCCCCTCCTCGGGGGCCGGGGTCGCCGGCGGTGCGTCGGCGGCCGAGGGCGGCTCCTCGGCCGGCGACTTCGGCTTCGACTTCGGGTCGCGCACGTCGCTCACCGTCCTTCGTCGACGATCTCCGCGTCCACAACCTCGTCGTCGTTGGACGGGCCGGCACCGGCACCACCCGGATCGCCGGCACCCGAGCCGTCGGCCGAGGCGGCGGTGGCGTCGGCGTAAAGCCGGGCGGACACGGTCTGGGTGACCATGGCCAGGGCCTCGGTGTCGGCCCGGACCTTGGCCAGGTCGAAGCCCTTGAGGGAGTCCTTGAGGTGCTTGACACCCTCCTCCAGGCGCTCCTTCTCGTCGGCCGTGAGCCGGTTGTGCTCGGCGTCCTCCCGGATCATGCGGTCGGTCTGGTACACCATCGTGTCGGCGTTGTTGCGGGCCTCGGCGTCGGCCTTGCGCTGGCGGTCCTCCTCGGCGTGGGCCTCGGCGTCGCGCACCATCTGGGCGATGTCGTCGCGGGACAGGGCCGACTGGCCGGTGATGGTCATCGACTGCTCCTTGCTCGTCGCCCGGTCCTTGGCCGACACGTGGACGATCCCGTTGGCGTCGATGTCGAAGGTGACCTCGATCTGGGGGATGCCGCGCAGGGCCGGGGGCAGGCCGACGAGCTGGAACTTCCCGAGCGTCTTGTTGTAGCTGGCCATCTCCCGCTCGCCCTGGAGGACGTGGATCTCGACCGACGGCTGCATGTCCTCGGCGGTGGTGAAGACCTCGGTGCGGCGGGTGGGGATGGTGGTGTTGCGCTCGATGAGCTTGGTCATGATGCTGCCCCGGGTCTCGATTCCGAGAGACAGCGGGGTGACGTCGAGCAGGAGGACGTCCTTGACGTCGCCCTTGAGCACACCGGCCTGGATGGCGGCGCCGACGGCGACCACCTCGTCCGGGTTGACCCCCTTGTGGGGGTCCTTCTTGGTGATCTTGTAGACGAGGTCCTGGACCGCGGGCATGCGGGTGGAGCCGCCCACGAGGATCACGTGCTCGAGGTCGGCGGCGGTGAGGCCGGCGTCCTTGATGGCCTGCTCGAAGGGGCCCCGGCACTGGTCGAGGAGGTCCTTGGTCATCTCCTGGAACTTGGCCCGGGTGAGCTTGGTGTCGAGGTGGAGGGGGCCGGCGTCGGTGGCGGTGATGAAGGGCAGGTTGATGGTGGTCTCCTGCACCGTCGACAGCTCGATCTTGGCCTTCTCCCCCGCCTCCTTCAGGCGCTGGACGGCCATCTTGTCCTTCGACAGGTCGACGCCGTGCTCGCCCTTGAACGTCTCGACCAGCCACTTGATGACCCGGTCGTCCCAGTCGTCGCCACCGAGCTGGGTGTTGCCGCTGGTGGACTTGACCTCGAACACGCCGTCGCCGATCTCGAGGATCGACACGTCGAACGTGCCGCCGCCGAGGTCGAAAACGACGATGGTCTGCTCTGCGCCCTCCTTGTCGAGGCCGTAGGCGAGGGCGGCGGCGGTGGGCTCGTTGATGATCCGAAGGACTTCGAGGCCGGCGATGGCCCCCGCCTCCTTGGTGGCCTGGCGCTGGGCGTCGTCGAAGTAGGCGGGGACGGTGATGACGGCCTGCGTCACCTCGTCGCCGAGGTAGGCCTCGGCGTCCCGCTTGAGCTTCTGCAGGATGCGGGCGCTGATCTCCTGGGGGTTGTACTTCTTGCCGTCGATGTTGACGGTCCAGTTGGTCCCCATCTGGCGCTTGACGGAGCGGATGGTGCGGTCGGGGTTGGTGATGGCCTGGCGCTTGGCCACCTCGCCGACGAGCACCTCGCCGCTCTTGGAGAATCCGACCACGGAGGGGGTGGTGCGACCGCCCTCGGCGTTGGCGATGACGGTGGGCTCGCCCGCCTCCAGGACGGACACGACCGAGTTGGTGGTACCGAGGTCGATACCGACGGCCTTGGGCATGAGTTCTTTCCTCCCGAACTACCGAGTTATGACAGGACGACCGTAGCAAACTTGAGTCGATCCTTATCAAGGACGGACGAGTGCACGCTATTCCCACCGGTGGTGCTAGTGGACGCGGCACGCTCCGTCCCGAGATGTCATGCTTCCCGCCTGATGGCCAGCGTCCGGGTCAAGCTCACGTTCCCCGAGCAGCTGATCAAGCAGCCCCTTCTGGGCCGGCTCGACCGGATGTTCGAGGTCCTGCCCAACATCCGCCGGGCCAACATCGAGGACGATTTCGGTTGGATCGTGTGTGAGCTCACCGGTGAGCCCGACTCCGTCGACAAGGCCCTGGCCTGGCTGGCGGAGGAGGGCGTCGAGGTGAGCCATCTCGGCGACGTCGTCGAATCCTGACTGGGTCGAGCGCCGATTCTCGGCTAGACCACACCCGTCCTCCGCAAGCTCTTCCTCCTCTTCCTGCTGGTCGTCGTCGGCGCGCTGGTCGCGGCCGACGTGGCGGCGCGGGGCATCGCCGAGGACCAGCTACGGGACCGGGTGGCGTCCCGGGTCGACGCCGGCGGCCCGGTGTCCGCGTCGATCTCGTCGTTCCCCTTCCTCGGGCGGTTGCTGACCTCGGGGACGATCTCCCAGGTCGACGTCTCGGTGCGCGATCTCACGGTGCGGGGGGTCACGTTCGCCTCCGTCGGCGTGCGGCTGCGGTCGGTGCGCATCGACCGCGACTCGCTGGTGCAGGATCGTCGGCTGGCGCTGGCGGGCATCGGCCGGGGGACGGCGGTCGTCGAGATCTCGGGCGACGAGATCTCCCGGCTGGTGGGGATGACGCTGGTGCTGGAGGACGGGCGGGCTCGGGCGCGGGTGGGCGGCACGCTGGTGCCGGTGTCGGCCCGGATCGAGGGATCGACGCTGGTCATCGAGGCGGCCGGGCGGTCGTTGCCGGCGGTCGACCTCCCGCCGCTGCCCCTGGTGGGGTGCCTGAGCGGGACCGAGATCCTCCCCGGCCGCCTCCGCCTGACCTGCGACGTCGACCGGGTGCCGACCGAGCTGGCCGGCCGGTCGGTCCAACTCTGAGTGGCGGATGCCGGGGCCGATCCGTCCGCGCGGTTGCCCCCTGGGCGGTGTAATGGCGCGGATCAGTCGCCGCCGGTCACCAGCCGGAGGTGCCGGGGAGTCCCTTGAAGGGGCCGACGACAGCAGTGGTGATCCAGCCGCCGTAGAAGTTGCCCGGCTGGGGCTGCACCGCCTCGCCGTCGAGGAGGGCGGTCTCCACCCGGGCCGGGAAGAAGGCGACGTAGCCGGCCAGCTGCTCGTAGCCGGGGAGCGGCTCGTCGTAGGCCCAGGCCGCGTCCTTGGAGCGCTGGTCGCCCACGACCAGGTCGAAGTACCGGGCCCGGCCCTTGTACTCGCAGAACGACGTGGTGTCGGTGGGCTCGAGGACGCCCTCGTCGATGGCGTCGGGGGGGACGTAGTAGACGGGCGGGTGGCTGGTCTCGAGCACCCGCAGGGGGGCGTCGGTGTAGGCGATCGACAGGCCGGCGAAGAAGATCTCCACCTCCGCGTCGACCGCCTCCATGCGGGGCGGGCGGGGATAGTCCCAGACTGATTCCTGTCCGGGACCGGGGGGCGTGGGCTTCGGCTTCATGGCAACCCAGTATCCGGCACCATGGAGCCCGTGGACGAACCCGCAGCCGCGCTGGCCGCCGCCATCGAGGACGTCCTGCCCGGCTGGGTGGAGCGGGCGGTGGCGACGGCGCTGGCCACGGCGGGGGTCGGGGCCGACCGGTCGGTGACCGCAGAGGCGGAGGCCGCGGGCCGGCGGGCGGCGGCGGAGGTGGGAACGGCGGTCCGGAGGCTGCTGGCGGCCGACATCGACGACCAGGCCACGACGCCCCTCGCCCTTCTGCGGGAGGCGGTGCGCTACCCGACCGAGGTCCTCCGCCGGGCGGGCGTGGAGCCGGCGCCGGCGCGCGACGATGTGCGGATGCGGCTGTTCCCCGACGACGTCTACGACCTGTCCCCGGCCGCCTTCGCCGACGTCGACCCGCGACTGACGGAACCCGGGATCGTCTGGGGGGCGGCCAAGGCCTACGAGCACCTCCGCCGTCACCGCCGCCCCCCGTCGAACGGGGCCGAGGTGGTCGGATGAGCAAGATCGTGGCCTACGTCCCCGACCTGATCGACCGGTCCAAGGTGGCGGGGGCGGGCGACGTCACCTTCGTGAACCGGCCCGACGGCCTGGCGGGCGTGGAGGCCGACCTGGTGGTGGTCGACCTGATGCGCCCGGGGGTGTTGGAGGTGCTGGCGTCGGTGTCGGCCCGGGTCATCGGCTTCGCCCGCCACACCGAGCCCGCCCTCATGGCCGCGGCCCAGGCCGCCGGCTGCGACGTGGTCCTGCCCCGCTCCGCGTTCTTCGCCCAGCTGAGCGAGCTGCTCGCCGCCGCCGATTAGCGGCGGTCGCTGGGGCGGTGCCAGCCGGTGTCGCTGATGGGGCGGGGCTCGAAGAACAGGCAGTCGTCGGGGCAGGCGAAGGGGGCCTGCTCGGCCATGTCGAGCCGGCACCGTTCCACGGCGTCGCCCGACGGGAGCGACCGGCGGGAGTAGTGGCGGCAGTCGGCCTTGACGCTCACGAGGAGCCATCTTCGCAGATCGGGGGCCGGACGGTAGGGTCGGCGGCGGTGAGCGAGAGGGACGCCGGCATGGGGGTCTCCCAGAATCGGGTCTCCGGCAATCGTGTCGCCCGCCCCGACCTGCTGCGATGGAGCGAGGCCCTGGCCGGCATCGCCCGCACCGGGCTCGGGTTCACCGACAGCCTCTACGAGCGGGAGCGGTTCGAGGAGGTGCTCCGGGTGGCCGCCGACATCCGCGTCGCGGCCGGTCACCACCTCGATCCCGAGGCGCTGGTGGAGGAGTGGCTGGCCCACCTCGGGCAGGGCGTGGCCGGGTACGTGACGCCGAAGGTGGCCATCGGGGCGGTCGTGGGCAACGACGCCGGGGAGATCCTCCTGGTCCAGCGGGCCGACTCCGGGATGTGGTTGTACCCGACCGGGTGGGCCGACGTCGGCTACTCGCCGGCCGAGGTGGCGGTGAAGGAGGTGTCGGAGGAGACGGGGATCCTGGTCGAGCCGGTCCGGCTCATCGCCGTCCTCGACGGGATGCGTCTCGGGTTCACGCGCATCCCGTTGTACTCGCTGGTCTTCCACTGCCGGGTGGTCGGGGGCGAGCTCAAGGCCCATCCCCTCGAGTGCCGCGACGTCGGGTGGTTCGCCGAGGGGTCACTGCCCGAGGCGCTGGCCGGGGCCGGCCGGTGGCTGGTGCCCGCCTTCGAGGCGATCCGGGGCGAGCCGGTGGAGGTGCTGTTCGATCAGCCCCGCCGACCGCTCTGGCGGAGCGCCGAGTCCGGCGGCACGGGGAACGACGAACTACCGTAACTGCGTCCCCAGGAGGTCGCCTTCTTGCTGCTGCTGCGCCGATTCCGACGTAAGAGAGCCGTTTCCGACCCGGTCACGATCGTCAGCCGGTTCGTCGACGCTGCCAACCGGCATGACGCGGACGCCATCGCCAAGTGCCTGCACCCGGACTTCGAGAGCATCCAGCCGATCTACCCGAGCCGCAACTTCCGGGGAGCGACGCAGGTCAAGCGCAACTGGCAGGCCATCTTCGAGAGCGAGCCCGGGTTCCGGTTGAGCCTGGTGCGGTCGGCCGCCAACGAGGGCACGGTGTGGGTCGAGCTCCACGGCGCGGGGCGCGACGTCGAGGTGGCGGGCGTGTTCATCATGGGCGTGGAGGACGAGCTGGTCCGCTGGGCCCGGGTGTACAGCGCCGTCGTCGAGCAGCCGGCGCCCAAGATGGCCGACCACGCGGCCGAGTCGGCTGTCGTCGACGACGCGCCCGACCCCCAGGCCGAGGCGGAGGAGCTGCGCCGTCTCATCGACGCCGGCCGGGCATCCGCCGACGACACGGTGTCGGCCGCGGCCGAGATCGGCGCCGACGCCGATCGGGCCCCCGCGGTCGAGACCGAGCCCGACGCCGCCGACTCGGACGACGAAGGCGACTCGGACGACGAAGACGACGACGACGAAGGCGACGACGACGAGTACGAGGACGACGACGAGGACGACGACGACTCTGAGGACGACGACGACTCCGACGAGGACGACGAGGACGACGAGGACGGCGGGACCGAGCCGGTCGGGGCGGCCGACGAGGCGGCGCTGGCGCCGGACATCGCCGATGCAGCCGACGAGACCGCCTTCTTCGAGACCGAGTCCGATTTCTGGCAGGAGCCGGAGGTCCACGACATGGTCGGCAGCCGTCGCCGGCGGCGTCATCGCGATCACACCGACGGCGACGTCGACGTCGACGACGCCCTCGTGGTCGACCTGACCGAGCGCACGGGCGAGGCCGGCGACGACCACGACGCCGACGACCCCACCCACGGCCGCGCCGGCCGTCGCCGGGGCGGGCGCCGTCGCCGCTAGTCGCCGGGCGGGCCCGTGAGCTGCTCGATCAGGGCGGCCACGATCGACACCGTCCCGCCCGAGCGCTCCCACGCGTCGCCGATGCCCTGGTGGTCGGCCAGGCCGGCCGCGTCGGGAGCCCGGCCGAGGGCGGCGGTGCACGCCGCCGCCAGCACCGCCGGCTCGACCTCGTCCCCGTAGGCGGCGAACGCCTCCAGCCCGTCCCACAGGGTCTCGGGCGCGGCCACCGGCGCCGAGCCCGCGCCCAGGGCAGCCGACACCTCGTCGAAGACCTCGTAGGTCCCCATCCCCGACGGGCGCCGGTAGCCGGCCACCGGGTGGAGGCGCCACTCGACGGTGGCTCCGCCCGGGCCGTCGTCCCGCAACCACACCTGGGAGCCGTTGACGTAGGCGTCCACCGGCGGACCGAAGCGCTCGTCGAGGGCGACGATCAGCTCGGCGGACACCTTCCACACGCACGTCGGCACCTGGGGGGACATGACCTCAGTCTGCCCGCCCCCGCTGCCACTATGGACCTGTGAGCCGGCGCCCCCTCCGCCTGGTGGCGGGCGTCCTCCTCCCTCTGACCCTCGTCGCCTGCGGAGGACGCGACTACACCGCGCCGCCCCCGCCGACGGCCGCCCCGGGCACCGAGCCGGCCGCCCCCGCTCCGTCCCTGCCCTTGGCCGGCACCGACGCCTGCCCGACGATCCCGGCCCGGGCCGAGCCCCGTCCCGACCGGCCGAAGTACGTGGTCACCGCCGACGTCGACCCTGCCGCGGGTACGGTCAGCGGCACCGTTGAGGTGGCCTTCACCCCCGACCTGCCCGTCGCCGAGCTCGTCCTCCGCCTGTGGCCCAACGGCCCCCGCCCCGCCCTCGGCGGCACCCGCCTCGACACCGGCGACGTCACCGTCGACGGGCAGCCGGCGCCGTCGGAGCGGGTCGACCGCACCACCCTCGTCGTCGATCCCGGGCGCACGATCGCGGCCGGCGCCACCGTCGACATCGCCCTGCCGTGGACCCTCAGCATCCCCGGCCCGGCCAACGACCGCCTCTCCCGGGAGGGGGACTCGATGCGCCTGGGCTCGTTCTTCCCCATCCTCCCGTGGGAGCCGGGCGTCGGATGGGCGAGGGAGGCGGCGGTGGGTGACTTCGCCGAGGCCTCCACCGCGCCCACGGCCGACTTCGACCTCACCGTCACCGTCCCGGACCCTTACCAGGTGCTGGCCAGCGGCCAGCGGACGGAAGCGGGCTCGAACCACTTCGTGGCCACCGCCATGCGGGACGTGGCCGTCTCCATCGGCCTGTTCACCGACGCCGCCACCGCGGTCGCCCACGCGCCGAACCCGGTGGAGGTCACGGTCGGGGTCCATCTCGGGGTCCCGGGCGACGCCGGGGCCTTCCTCGACCAGGTGGTGGCCGTCCTCGAGGACTTCGGCACCCGCTACGGCGCCTACCCGTGGCCGACGTTCTCCCTGGCCCTGACCCCGGGCCTGGGGGGCGGCATCGAGTACCCGTCCCACGTCATGCAGGGGCCCTTCACCGAGGGGGACATCACCACCCACGAGATCGGCCACATGTGGTTCTACGGCCTGGTGGGCAACGACCAGGGCCGCGACCCGTGGCTCGACGAGGGTCTGGCCACCTACGCCGAGGCCCGCCACTCCGAGACGCTGGCCGTCTACGCCGACGTCGACATCCCCCGCCAGGCCGAGGGCCGCCTGGGCGAGCCCATGTCGTTCTGGACCCTCCGCCCGCTGCTCTACCAGGACGGCGTCTACACCCAGGGAGCCCAGGCGCTGGCCGCCCTCGGCCCCCCCGACCTGGTCGACTGCGCCCTGCGCGTCTACGTCGCCCAGAACGCCCACCGCATCGCCCAACCGGCCGACCTGGTGGCCGCCGCCTCAGCTGTCTTCCCCGACGCGGCCGAGACCTTCGCCACCTACGGCATCAACCCGTAGGCCGAGGTTCTCCCCGCCCGCCGCCGCTCGCAGCCGCCGCCGCCGCCGCCGCCGCGGCCGCCGCCGCCCGGCGGTCGTCCAGGAGAGCCCGACTCGGCCCCAGGGCCGGGCACCGCCCGTCGGGGAGGGTCCGGGAGGGGGCTCGGCTACTGGTCGCGGAGAAAGCGCTCCAGCTCGTCGGCCAGGGCGTCGCCCGACATCAGCTCCAGCCGGCCGTCCTCGTCGGGGTCGTCGGCGTGGTCTTCCAACCGGCGGACGTAGGCGGCCACGTCGTCGTCGCTGTCGACCACCTCGCTCACCTGGCGCTCGTAGTCGGCGGCCATGACCTGGAGGTCGGCGGTGAACAGCGAGGTCGACAGCAGGCGGGCGGCCCGTTCGACCAGAGCCAGCGACGCCTTGGGCGACGGGGTGGCGGCCACGTAGTGGGGCACCGCCGCCCACAGCGAGGCGGAGGGGATCTCGGCCCGGCCGAACGCCTCGTGGAGGACGCCGACGATCCCGGTGGGGCCCTCGTAGGTTGACCGGGTGAGGCCCAGCCGCTGCACCAGTTCGTTGTCGGCGGCGGTGCCGGTGACCCGGACGGGGCGGGTGTGGGCCACGTCGGCCAGCAGCGCCCCCAGGGTGACCACCAGCTCCACACCGAGGGAGGTCGCCACCGCCACCAGCTCGGTGGTGAACGTCCGCCACTTGAGCTGGGGCTCGGTGCCGAGGAGGACGATCACGTCGCGGGAGGTGCCCGGCAGCGCCGTCGCCGACAGCTCGTTCGACGGCCACGAGATCTCCCGGACGAGGTCGTCGTTGAGCCGGACGTGGGGCCGGGTGGACGAGAAGTCGAAGAAGTCCTCCGGGTCGATGGTGGCGAAGGGCTCGGCCTGCCACCGGTCGCGCAGGTAGCGGACGGCGGAGGAGGCGGCGTCGCCGGCGTCGTTCCACCCCTCGAAGGCGGCCAGCAGCACGGGCCGCCGCAAGCTGGGGCGGGACTGCCACAACACGTGGTCCATCACTCCGAGGGTAGACCGGGTGTCCCGGTCACGGTCGCCCGGTGGATCACCGCCCGGATGCCGCCGTCGAGGTCGGTGGCCCGGTGGAAGCCGAGCTGCTGCAGGCTGAGGGCGGCCAGGCTGGAGGCGTACCCCTCGTTGCAGACGACCACCACCTCGAGGTCGGTGCCGGTGGCCTCGGGGATGCGGTGGGGCGACGAGGGGTCGAGGCGCCACTCGAGGACGTTGCGGTCGACCACGACCGCCCCGTCCAACTCCCCGTCCCGGGCCCGCTGCTCGACCGGCCGGATGTCGACCAGCAGCGCCCCCCGAGCGCGGAGGGCGGGCAGCTCGTCGGCGGTCGGGCGGCGGGGGAGCCGGCGGCGGACGTCGGCCAGCAGCTCGTCGATCCGGGACGTGGCCATGGGGTGATCTTGCCGCAAGGAGGGGGGCAGCACCGGTCCGGCGCCGCTCAGCCGGGCGGTCGGCGGCCCGTAACCATCCGGACCTGCTGGGTGAGGGGGATCCCCTCCGCCGTCCGCCGGGTGGCCAGGGCGGCGAAGGTCGCCTCCCGCATGGCCTCCAGGTCGTCGGGGGTCAGGACCTCGTAGAGGGCGCGGAAGCCGTGCGACCAGCCCCAGTCCCAGTGCGCCTGCTCGTCGGGGAAGTGGAACTCGGCCTCCACCTGCCGGTCGTCGACGATCTCGAAGCCGGCGCCGGCGACGGTGGCCGGCAAGTCGAAGTCGCGCCGGAAGGGGAGATCCATCGGGCGCACGGCCCGGGGGCCGAACCGGGCGTAGATCTCGCCCATGAAGTCCCACCCCGGGCTGCCGGAGGGGACCGACGCCACGCACCGCCCGCCCGGCACGAGCACCCGGAAGAGCTCGGCCGCGGCCGTCTCCGGCTCGGGTACGAGGTGGAGCACCATCTGGCAGAGGGCGACGTCGAACGTGGCGGCCTCGATGTCGAGGGCCTCCACGTTGCCCGACCGGACCGTGGCGTTGTCGATGCCGGCCGCCTCCAGGTCGGCGCCCAGGAGAACGACCATCTCCTCGGCCAGATCGACGCCCACCACCCGGCCCGTCGGCCCCACCGCCACCGAGGCGGGGAGGAGGGTGGCGCCCCGACCGGAGCCCACGTCGAGGACCCGGTCTCCGAGGTCGAGGGCCGCCGCCTCCACCAGCCGGGCGCCGAAGGTGGTGAAGAAGGGGATGACGGTGTCGTAGGCGGCGGCGGCCCGTCCGAAGACGGCGGCCACCTTGCCGGGGTCGAAGGTCACTGCCGAACAGTGAAGTCGATCGCGGCGCCGCCCGCGGACCGATTGCCGGCCCAGATCGTCCCCGGGGCGGACCGATCGCCTTCCGGCCTACGCTGTCGTCGGCGAGGGCGGAGGAGACGGATGGCGACGGGGGAAACGGCAGCGAACGGTAGCGACGCCCGATGGGAACGGCTGGCACCCGCCGGCGCCCTCGGCTTCCTGGGCTGTGTCGCCCTCGGGGCCCTGGTCGCGGGCACGTCGCCGCCGTCCAGCAAGGCGCCGGCGGAGGAGATCGCGGCCTACTTCGCGGCGCACCGCACCGGTCAGCTCCGCAACGCGGTGCTGGTGACGTTCGGCGCCTTCGCCCTCTTTCCCTGGTTCCTGGCCAGCCTCTTCCGATCGACCCGGCGGGCGGAGGGCGACGGGGGGCTGGGCGCGGTGACCGCCCTGGTCGGCGGGGTGGCTCTCCTCGGCCCTCTGCTCGTCCAGGCCGTGGGTTGGGGAGCGGCCGCCCTCGAAGCCGGGCCCCACCGGGACCCGTCGGTCGCAGCGGGGATGATGGACCTCGGGAACATGGGCTTCCTCCTGGTCCCGTTCCCGGCGGCCGTTCTGGTTGCCGCCACCACCCTGGCCGCCCCGCCCGGCGTCCTCCTCCCGGGCTGGCTGGCCCGAGCCGGATGGCCGGTGACGGGAGTCATCCTCGTCGCCGGCCTCCTCGGGCTCTTCCCCCCGCTCCCGTTCGCCGCGCTCGCGCTGTGGCTGGTGGCCGTCGCCCTCGCCCTGATGGCCCGCGCCCGGAGGTCGGGGCCGGTCCCAACCTGACCAGCTTGTCGTAGCCAGTCTCTACGCTGGAGTGCATGGTTGCGCTCGACCGCTTCTCACCGGTGGCGCGCGCCTGGTTCGAGTCCGCCTTCGAGGCTCCCACCGACGCCCAGGAGCGGGGGTGGGACGCCATCAGCCAGGGCGCCCACACCCTCGTCCTGGCCCCCACCGGGTCGGGGAAGACCCTGGCCGCCTTCCTGTGGGCCCTCGACCGGCTGGTGAGCGAGCCGCCGGTGGCCGATCCCAAGCGCCGGCTGCGGGTCCTCTACGTGTCGCCGCTGAAGGCCCTCACCTACGACGTCGAGCGCAACCTGCGGGCGCCGCTGGCCGGCATGGCGGTGGAGGCGTCGCGGCGGGGCCTGCCCACGCCCGACGTCCGGGTCGGCATCCGCACCGGCGACACGCCCCAGTCCGACCGGCGCGACATCGCCCGCCACCCGCCCGACGTCCTCGTCACCACCCCCGAGTCGCTCTACCTCATGCTCACGTCGGGGGCGCGCGACGTCCTCAGGTCGGTCGAGTACGTCATCGTCGACGAGATCCACTCGGTGGCGGCCACCAAGCGGGGCGCCCACCTGGCCCTCTCCCTCGAACGGTTGGAGCGCCTCACGAATCGTCCGCCGCAACGGATCGGGCTCTCGGCCACCCAGCGGCCCCTCGACGAGGTGGCCCGTTTCCTCGGCGGGCGCCATCGGGTCGACGGCACCGGCGACTGGGCCGCCAGACCGGTCAGCGTGGTCGACGCTGGGGTGCGCAAGCAGTTGAAGTTGGAGGTGATCGTCCCCGTCGACGACATGGGCGAGCTGGGCAAGGTCATCCCCGACGTCCTGGCCGGCCCCGCGGCCGGCGACCCCGAGGTCCGCACCTCGATCTGGCCCGCCATCCACCCCGTCCTCCTCGACCTCATCCGCTCCCACACCTCGACCCTGATCTTCGTGAACTCGAGGCGGCTGGCCGAGCGGCTGGCGGCCCGCCTCAACGATCTCGCCGGCGAGGAGCTGGTGCGGGCCCACCACGGGTCGATCGCCCGCGAGCAGCGCCTCGACATCGAGGACCAGCTGAAGGCGGGCAAGCTCCCCGCGTTGGTCGCCACATCCAGCCTGGAGCTGGGGATCGACATGGGCGCCATCGACCTGGTCGTGCAGGTGGAGGCGCCGCCGTCGGTGGCCAGCGGGCTGCAGCGCATCGGCCGGGCCGGGCATCAGGTGGGCCAGCCGTCGGAGGGCAAGATCTTCCCCAAGTTCCGGGGCGACCTGGTGGTGGCGGCGGTGGCCGCCGGGCGCATGGAGAGGGGCCAGATCGAGGAGACCCGGGTCCCCCGCAACCCGCTCGACGTCCTCGCCCAGCAGATCGTGGCCATGTGCGCCGTCGACGACGACGTCACCGTCGACCAGGTGGCCGACCTGGCCGCCGGCGCCTACCCGTTCGCCGACCTGTCCCGGGCCCTGCTGGAGAACGTCCTCGACATGCTGAGCGGCCGCTACCCGTCCGACGCCTTCGCCGAGCTACGCCCCCGCCTGGTCTGGGACCGGGTCGAGGGCCGGCTGCGGGCCCGACCCGGGGCCCGGATGCTGTCGGTCGTGAGCGGCGGCACCATCCCCGACCGCGGCCTCTACGGGGTCTTCACCCCCGAGGGGTCGCGGGTGGGCGAGCTCGACGAGGAGTTCGTCTACGAGAGCCGGCCGGGGGAGACGATGATCCTGGGCGCGTCCACCTGGCGCATCGAGGACATCACCCGCGACCGGGTGGTGGTCACGCCCGCGCCGGGCGAGCCGGGGAAGATGCCGTTCTGGCACGGCGACAACGTGGGCCGGCCGGTCGAGCTCGGCCGCGCCATCGGCGCCTTTTTGCGGGAGGTCGACTCCTGGCCCGACTCCCGGCTGGCCGAGGAGTGCTCGCTCGACCCGCTGGCGGTCAAGAACCTGCGGGCCTACCTGGCCGAGGAGCGGTCGGTGACGGGCGGCGTCCTTCCCACCGACCGCCAGATCGTGGTCGAGCGCTTCCGCGACGAGCTGGGCGACTGGCGGGTGTGCGTGCTGTCGCCCTTCGGGGGACGGGTCCACGCCCCGTGGGCGCTGGCCATCGAGTCCCGGGTGCGCGACCGGCTCGGCCTCGAGGTGCAGACGATGTGGTCCGACGACGGCATCGTCGTCCGCCTGCCGGAGGCCGACGAGGCACCCCCCGTCGACATGGTCGTGATCGATCCCGACGAGGTCGAGGAGCTGGTGGTGGGCGAGCTGGCCAACTCGGCCCTGTTCGCCTCCCGGTTCCGGGAGAACGCGGCCCGGGCCCTGTTGCTCCCCCGGCGGCGCCCCGGCCAGCGCACGCCGCTATGGCAGATGCGGCAGCGATCGGCCGACCTGCTGGCGGTGGCGTCGAAGCACGGCGAGTTCCCGATCCTGCTGGAGACGTACCGGGAGTGCCTGCGGGACGTGTTCGACCTGCCCGCCCTCACCGAGCTGCTGGCCGGCATCCGCTCCCGGACGGTGCGGCTGGTTTCGGTGGAGACGCCTGCCCCGTCGCCCTTCGCCTCGTCCCTGGCCTTCGCCTATGTGGCCAACTTCCTCTACGACGGCGACTCGCCCCTGGCCGAGCGCCGGGCCCAGGCCCTCACCCTCGACCGGGAGATGCTGGCCGACCTGCTGGGGGCGGAGGAGCTGCGGGAGCTGGTCGACCCCGGCGCCCTGGCCGCCCTGGAGGACCAGCTCCAGTGCCTCGACGAGCGGTGGTGGGCCCGGTCGGCCGACGAGGCGTCCGACCTGCTGCGCCGGCTGGGCGACCTCACCCGGGACGAGCTGCGGGCCCGGTCGACGGCCGACTTCGCCGACTCGTTGGTTCGCGACCGGCGGGCCATCGAGCTGCGCATCGGCGGCGAGCTGCGGCTGCTGGCGGCCGACGACGCCGGTCGCTACCGCGACGCGCTCGGCGCCCAGCCGCCGCCAGGGCTGCCCGAGGTGTTCCTGACGCCGGTCGACGACCCGTTGGGGACGCTCCTCGGCCGGTGGGCCCGCACCCACGGCCCGTTCCTCACGGCCGAGCCGGCGGCGCGGTTCGGCCTGCCGGTGGGCGTGGTGGAGGCGGTGCTGGCCGGCCGGGCCGACCGGGGGCTGCTGCTGCGGGGCGAGTTCCGCCCCGAGGGGCGGGAGCGGGAGTGGTGCGACCCCGAGGTGCTGCGGTCGGTCCGGCAACGGTCGCTGGCCGCGCTGCGCAAGGAGGTCGAGCCGGTGGAGGCGCCGGTGCTGGCCCGCTTCCTGCCCGAGTGGCAGGGGGTCGGGTCCGACGCCCGCGGCGTCGAGCGCCTGGTCGAGGTCGTGCGCCAGCTCCAGGGGGTGGCGATCCCGGCGTCGGTGTTGGAGCGCGACGTGTTGTCGTCGCGGGTGTCCGCCTGGTCGCCCCGGCTGCTCGACGAGCTGGCGGCGGCGGGCGAGGTGGCGTGGGTGGGCGCCGGACCGCTCGGGCGCGACGACGGCAAGGTCCTGTTGTTCCTCCGGGGCCAGGCGGCGGCGCTGCGGCCGGTGTCCGTGGCCGGCGGGGGCGAGCGACCGACCGACGTCGAGCACGACCGCATCCGCGAGGTCCTCGCCCGGCGGGGGGCGTGCTTCTTCCGGGAGCTGGCCGGGGCCGACGACCATGGCTCGCTCGACGCCCTCTGGGACCTGGTGTGGGCGGGCGAGGTCACCAACGACTCCTTCGCCGCCCTGCGGGCGTTCGTGGGGGGGACGGCCCGCAGGTCGGGGAGCGCCAACAAGCGGCCCCGGCCGGGATCGCTCACGGTTCTCGGCCCGCCCAAGGCCCAGGGCCGGTGGGCGCTGGTCGAAGCCGAGCTGCCCCTGGGCGACGTCACCCCCACCGAGCGGTCCTACGCGCTGTCGGCCGCCCTGCTCGACCGCCATGGCGTGCTCACCCGGGAGGCGGTGCGGGGCGAGGGCCACGGTGGCGGCTTCGCCGCCGTCTACCCCGTCCTGCGGACGATGGAGGAGTCGGGGCGGGCCCGGCGGGGGTATTTCGTGGCCGGCCTGGGCGGGGCCCAGTTCGCGTTGCCGGGCGCGGTCGACCGGCTGCGGGCCCGGCGGGAGGCCACCGGCGACGTGCTCGTGCTGGCCGCCACCGACCCGGCCAACGCCTACGGGGTGTCTTTGCCGTGGCCCGTGCCCGGCCCGAGACGGGTGGCCGGCGCCTACGTGGTCCTCGTCGACGGCCTGGCCTCGCTCTATGTCGAGAAGGGGGCCAAGTCCCTCGTCGCGCTGCGGCAGCTCGACGGCACGTGGGAGGACGCGGCCGTCGGTGCCCTCGACGGCCTGGTGGCCAGCGGCCGGGTCCGCCGGCTGGCGGTGGAGCGCTACGACGAGGCCCTCGGGCCCGTTCTCCGGGCCGCCGGGTTCGTGCCGTCGCCCAAGGGCCTGGTCCGCTATGGGTGAACCGGTGACGATTCCTGGGGCAAGGGCCCCAGGAAACGTCACCAGTTGGAGTCTGGGTGCCTGAGGGCGACACCCTGTCCCGGACGGCGGCCACCATGCACCGGTGGCTGGCGGGTCGCACGATCACCGCCGCCACCACCCGGGTCGACGGGTTCCCGGCCGAGACGCTGGTCGGGCGCACCGTCGACGCCGTCGACGCCTGGGGCAAGAACCTCATGATCCGCCTCGACGGCGGCCAGGTCCTGCACACCCACATGCGGATGACGGGGTCGTGGCACGTCTACCCGGTGGGCCACTCGTGGCGGCGGCCCGAGCGCCAGGCCCGGCTCACCCTCGTCTGCGGCGACCGGGTGGCGGTGTGCTTCAACGCCCCCGTCGTCGAGCTCCTCCGGCCGGGTGCCGAGGCCCGCCACCCATCCCTGGCCAACCTCGGCCCCGACGTGCTCGAGGAGGGCATCGACCTCGCCGAGGTCCGCCGGCGGGCCCGCCACGGCGGGTCACCCGACCGTCCCCTGGGTGAGGTCCTCCTCGACCAGCGGGTGGTGGCCGGCATCGGCAACATCTGGCGGAGCGAGACCCTCTTCGCCGAGGGCGTCAACCCGTGGACGCCCCTCTCGGCCATCACCGACGACCAGCTCGACGCCCTGATCACGACTGCCGGCCGCCTCATGCGGCCCGGCGTGCAGTCTCGCAGCGGCGTGCCCGCCCCGCCCAACGTCTACCGCCGGGCCGGTCGGCCCTGCCGCCGGTGCCGCACACCCGTCGTGGCGCGGCGCCAGGGCGAGCAGGCCCGCACCGCCTACTGGTGCCCCACCTGCCAGCCGGCACCGGCACCGCCACCGCCACCGCCACCGCCACCGCCACCGGCACCGGCACCGACACCGGCACCGACACCGGCACCGCCACCGCCACCGGCCTGAGCAGCCCGGGTCCGGGCTCCACCCGCCGGGAGCCCGTGGCCGCCCCCCGCGCCGGGACCTCCTGCCGTACCCGGCGGTACGTTGCCGACACCATGGTGCCGATGTCGGAGACCAGTTCGGCCCGCCGGTCGCAGGCACGGGGCAGCGTCGCCACCGCCGGCCCGGTCCCGCCCTGCGTCGCGTCGGC
Organism: uncultured Acidimicrobiia bacterium; assembly: GCA_963790325.1. Lineage (GTDB taxonomy): Bacteria > Actinomycetota > Acidimicrobiia > Acidimicrobiales > AC-14 > JAXDMK01. The sequence continues at coordinate 1,567,799 of CAWBNY010000003.1, read as the reverse complement.
CGATTGAACCGGCGACCCGGCCGGTCCCGGCCCCGCCTGCTCGCCGACCTCTCGCCCCTCCGGGAGTCGAGGGACTTCCGGCTGCTCTTCGTCGGCAACGCCATCTCCTACCTGGGCCGGCAGATGACCATCGTCGCCATCCCCTTCCAGGTGTACCTGCTGACCGGATCGTCCCTGGCTGTCGGGCTGACCGGTTTGGCCTCGTTCGGGCCGATGGTGGTGATGTCCCTGGTGGGCGGGGCGATCGCCGACGCCGTCGACCGGCGCAAGCTGCTCCTGGTCAACGTGGTGGCCCAGGCCGCCACCAGCGTGGCCCTGGCCGTGAACGCGTCCCTCGACCAGCCCGCGCTGTGGCCGCTGTACGTCCTGGGCGCCCTCAACGCCGGCCTGTGGGGGATCGACCTGCCCACCCGCAACGCGATGGTGCCGGGGATGGTGACCCGGGCCCAGTTCCCGGCCGCCGCCGCCCTGGGCCAGGTCATCTTCCAGGTGGGACAGGTGGCGGGCCCGGCCCTGGCCGGGGTCGTGATCAGCCGGATCGATCTGGCCGCCGCCTACTGGATCGACGCCGCCACCTACGGGGCCGCCTTCGTCGCCATCTTGCTCATCCGGCCTCAGCCGCCGGAGGGCGGGGGTCGGAAGGCGGGGTTGGCGTCGATCAAGGAGGGGTTGGCCTTCCTCAAGGGTCGTCGTCTGCTGCTGAGCACGTTCGTCATCGACATCAACGCCATGGTGTTCGGCATGCCCCGGGCCTTGTTCCCCGCCCTGGGGACGGGCCTGTTCGGCGGCGGGGCCGCCACTGTCGGCCTGCTGTTCGCCGCCCCCGGGGCGGGGGCGCTGCTGGGCGCACTCTTCACCGGGTGGGTGGGGGGCGTCCGGCGCCAGGGGCGGGTGGTCGTGATCTCGGTCCTGCTCTGGGGCGCCTCGATCGCCGCCTTCGGACTCGTCCCGTGGCTGCCCCTGGGCCTGTTGCTGCTGGCCGTGGCGGGGGCGGCCGACGTGGTGAGTGCCGTCTTCCGCAACACGATCCTGCAGATGAGCGTGCCCGACGGCCTCCGAGGACGGCTCAACTCCGTCCACATCGCGGTCGTCACGGGCGGCCCGGCCCTGGGCGACGCCGAAGCAGGGGCCGTGGCGGCGCTGACCACCCCCCGGGTTTCGGTAGTCTCCGGGGGTCTGGCCTGCATGCTGGGGGCGCTGCTGCTGGCGAGATGGGTGCCGGAATTGTCCCGGTACGATGCGGCAATGGAGGTGAGATCCGATGGCTGAGAAAACGCGCGTGCGCTCGGTGGCCGATCTGATGACGAAGGACGTGCTCACCGCCGCCGCGTCGGACACCGTGGCTTCCGCCTGCGGCCGCATGCTCGAACGGGGAGTGGGCTCGGTCGTGGTGATCGAGGGCGACCGGGCGGTCGGCATCCTCACCGAGCGCGACCTGGTCCGGGTGGCGGGGGCGGGGGCGGAGCCGGCGACGACCCTGGTGTCGGAGTGGATGACGCCCGACCCCGACACGGTGAAGTCCACCGACGACATCGACGACGCCTTCAAGAGCCTGAAGGCGCACGGGTACCGCCACTTCCCGGTGGTCGACGACGACCGGCTGGTCGGCATCGTCTCCCTGCGCGACATGCTCAAGCTGGCACCCATCCTCCCGGTGCAGCACCCGGGCGCCATCGAGGCCAAGCGGGGCCTGGAGGGCGTGGTGGTGGCGGAGACGTCGGTGGGCGACGTCCGGGGGATGGAGGGCTTCTACCACTACCGCCAGTACAACGCGGTGGAGCTGGCCGAGAAGGTCTCGCTGGAGGACGTGTGGCACCTGCTCTACGAGGGCCACCTGCCGTCGGCGTCCGAGCGGGAGGCGTTCGCCGAGGAGATCCGGTCGCTGCGGGCCATCCCCCCGGCGGTGAAGGGCATGCTCCCCATGATCGCCAACGCGGGAGATCACTTCACCCCGCTGGACGCGCTGCGGACCGCCTACTCGGCGCTGGCCTACGCGTCCGACTTCAAGTCCTGGATGGACATCGACGCCGTGACCCTGCGGGCCAACGCCATGCAGACGAGCGCGGTGATGCCGACGCTGATCATGGCTTTGTACCGGCTCAACCAGGGCCAGGAGCCGATCGACCCCCACCCCGACCTGGCCTACGCGGCCAACTACCTGTACATGCTCACCGGCGAGGTGCCCGACCCCGTCCACGCCCGGGCCATCGAGCAGTACCTCATCTCGACCACCGACCACGGGTTCAACTCGTCGACGTTCACCGCCCGGGTGATCACCTCCACCGGCGCCGACCTCGGATCGGCCGTGGTGGGAGCCATCGGGGCGCTGTCGGGTCCGCTGCACGGGGGGGCTCCGAGTCGGGCCCTCGACATGCTCGACGCCATCGGCTCTCCCGACAAGACCGAGGCCTGGGTGCGGGACGCCATCACCCGGGGTGAGCGGATCATGGGCTTCGGGCACCGGATCTACAAGACCGACGACCCCCGCTCGGTGATGCTGCGAGGCGTGGCCGAGCGGCTGGGCGGACCCATGGTCGACTTCGCCAAGCAGGTGGAGACGACCGTCGTGGAGGTGCTGGCCGAGCTCAAGCCGGGCCGGTCGCTGTACGCCAACGTCGAGTTCTACGCCGGCGTCGTCATGGACAACGTAGGACTGCCCCGCAGCCTGTTCACCCCCACGTTCACGTCGAGCCGGGTCATCGGGTGGACGGCCCACGCCCTGGAGCAGGCGGCCGACAACCGGCTGATCCGCCCGTCGGCGCACTACGAGGGGCCGCCGCCGCCCGAGCCGGTGCCCGACCCGGACTGAGTTGGTCGAGGAGGTCACCGCCGTCACGGCGGAGGTTCTCGAGGCTGTGGGTCGGCTGGTTCCGCAGCTGTCGCGCTCGGCGCCGGTGCCGACCGACGACGAGGTGCGGGAGATCGTGACCTCGGCGGCGACGGTGCTGCTGGCCGCCCGTCCAAAGGCGGACGGGCGCATCGAGGGTCTGCTCACCCTTGTCCTGTTCCGGATCCCCACGGGCGTGCGGGCGTGGGTCGAGGACGTGGTCGTCGACGAGGGGGCGCGGGGGGCCGGCGTGGGCGAGGCGTTGTTGCGGGAGGCGCTGGCCCGGGCCGCGGCAGCCGGGGCCCGGACGGTCGACCTCACCTCCCGGCCGTCGCGGCTGGCGGCCAACGGGCTGTACCGCCGGGTTGGATTCGAGGTGCGGGAGACGAACGTCTACCGGTTCGACGGCGGTCCCGGGGGCGGGGGCGGCACCGGGGCGGGCGGGTGACGCTGCTCCGACCCACGTGCCGCATCTACAGCGTCGGCTACGAGGGCTCCACGGTGGAGGAGCTGGCCGACCGGCTGGCCCGCCTGGGAGTGTCGTTGCTGGTCGACGTCCGCCTGCAGCCGTGGAGCCGGCGGCCGGGCTTCTCCCAGCAGCCGTTGTCGGTGGCGTTGGCCATGGCCGGCATCGAGTACGTCCACGAGCCGTTGTTCGGCAACCCCCACGAGAACCGGGAGGCCTACCGCCAGGGCGACCCGGCCGCAGCGCGGGTGGTGCGGGACCGGGTCCAGGGCAAGGGGATGCTGGCCCTGGAGAAGCTGCTCCGGGAAGCCCGTTACCGCGATGTCGCCGTCCTGTGCGTCGAGCGGGATGCAGACCGATGCCACCGCCGGGTGATCACCGACATGGCCCGGGAGATGCTCCTCGGCCTGGAGGTCGTCGAGGTCTCCTGATCAGGCCGCCGACGGGTCGTCGGCGCAGTCGTCCTCGGCTGCCTCCAAGGTGGGGTGGACGGGGAACACCTCGTCGAGACCGGTGACGCTGAAGACGTTGCGGATCGCCGTCTGTCCCGGCTCGAGCACGACGCACAGGCTCTTGTCGCCCGAGCCGAGCTGCCGGCGGGCGGCGATGATCACGCCCAGGGCGACCGACTCGAGGAACGTGACGGCCCGGAGGTCGAGCACCAGCCGCTCGACGCCGTCGGCCATGAGGGAGTGGAGGCGTTCTCGGAGGACAGGGGTGCTGGCGGCGTCGAGGTCACCCGCGACCGCGACCGTCGCCTGCGTGCCCGACACCCGGGTTTGCACGGTGATGTCGTCCATGGTGGCCCCCCTGGCCCGTCGGCAGCCTATCCAGGCGCCGGAGGCCGGTCCGGTCGAGCCCGACCGGTGGGACCGGTGGGACCGGTGGGACCGGTGGCACCCGTGGGCGGGCGCCACCGGTCCGGTCGGCCGCCTCAGGCCTTGGCCTGGGCCTCGATCGCGGTGGGCTTGCCGTCGCCGGCGCCGATCTCGACCTTGCGGGGCTTGGCCTTCTCTGCCACCGGGATGGTGATGGTGAGCACGCCGTTGTCGCACGAGGCCTGGATGCGGTCGGCGTCGAGGGTCTCGCCCAGGAACAGCTGGCGGGTGAAGCCGCCTGCGGGCCGCTCGTTGACGACGAGCTCGACATCGTCGCCCCAGGGCCGGCTGCGCTCGGCCGACACGGTGAGCACGTTCTTCTCCACCGTCAGCTCGACCGAGCCCGGGTCGACACCAGGGATGTCGAGGTTGACGTAGAAGGTCTCGCCCTGGCGGTAGGCGTCGATGGGCATGCCATTCATCCGGCGACCTGTCTCGCCGCCCCAGAGGCTCTGGCTCAGGCGGTCGAAGTCACGGAAGGGGTCGAAACGCATCAACAATTGAATGTCCTCCTTGGTCTGGTCCGCTCTTAGCTTAGCCAACTACCTCATGAAAGTTGTCATTCCCACGCTCAGGTTTTCTTCGGTGCCGCGCCCAGACCATTGCCGTGACTGCGAGCAGGACGACCGGAGCCGCTCCGAGGCCGACGAAGACGGTGCGCCCGGTGCGGAGGTGCACGTCGTGGCGGAGCACGGCCGCCCCGCCCAGGCCGCTGCGGGCCAGCACCCGCCCCCGGTGGTCGACGACGGCCGAGTACCCCGTGGGCGCCGCCTGCACCACCCACCGCCCCGTCTCGAGAGCCCGCAGCCGGGCCACTGCCAGCTGTTGGGCGGGGACCTGGGCGTCGCGGTAGGAGGAGGCGTTGGTGGGGACGAGCAGGAGACGGCCCCCGGCCCGCACCGCGTCGCGGCCGCGGTCCTGGAAGAAGACCTCGTAGGAGATGAGGACACCGAACCGTCCGACGGGGGTGTCGACGACGCCCGGGCCCCGGCCGGCGATCGCATCCCGGGGTACCGCCGACACGTCGGCCAGGCGGGCGACGAGTGAGCGGGCGGGGATGTACTCGCCGAACGGCACCCGGTGGACCTTGTCGTAGCGGTCGACCACCCGACCGTCGGGCCCGAAGGCGACCGAGGCGTTGCGGAACCGGTCGTCCCCGACATCCTCCACGATGCCGACCACGAGCGTGGCGCGGAGCATGGCGGCGAGGGCGGCGAGGGCCGTCGCCTCATCGGAGCCGGCGAAGGCGCCGTCGACGTCGGCCACGTCCTCCGGCCACAGGACGAGGTCGGCGCCGGGGCCGACGGCGGCCGAGGCCGCGAGATGGGCGTCGAAGACGGGGGCGGAATCGGTGTCGACCGCCCGCAGCCCTCGCTCGCCTCCGCCCTGGACCAGGGCGACCGTCAACTGGCCCGCCAACCGGCCGGCGGGCGCGACCGCTCCGGCGGTGGCGGCGGCGACGACGAGGCCGAGGGCGGTGAGGCCGGGGAGGACTCTGTCGCCGCGCCGTCGTCGGACCGGGGTGAGGAGGACGGCCAACCCCGCGCCGGCGAGGGCGACCAGCCCGACGAGGAGCAGTCGGCCCCCGAGGCGGGCCGCGGGTGCCAGGGGGCCGGCGGCCTGACCCAGCTCGATGCCGGCGAGCGGCAGCCCGCCGAACGGCCAGACGCCACGCACCGCCTCGGCCAGCACCACGGCGGCAGCGAAGGCCGCCGTTCGTGGGCCACGGGGACCGGCCCGGGGCATGACGGCCAGGGCGGCGGCGAGGATGGCCGCCTCCAGGAGGACCGTGACCACGAAGCCGGGCAGGCTGAAGTCGCGCATCCACCACAGGCCGGGGAGGTACAGGCCGAGGCCGGCGGCCAGCCCTCCTCCGAGACGGAACCGCAGGCGGCGGCCGTCGACGGCCGCGAAGAGGACCGCCCCGCCCATGATCCCGAGCCACCACGTGCCGGTCGGGCTGGGCCACGGGGGGAGGCTGAGGGCGAGGAGGAGCCCGCCGAGGGCGCCCGTCGCCAGCGTGCGGGGCGCGCTCACGATGGCCTCCTTGCCGTGGTACTCCTGGGAACTGTGACCGACCTGGCCACCAAGATGGCCGAGGCGGGGCTCACCAGCCCCATGCTGCCCGAGAACCGGAGCGACCCGTACTCCACGTACGCGTTCATCCGCCGCCACGAGCCCGTCCACCACGCGCCCGACGGCACGTGGGTGCTCACCCGCTACGACCACGCGGCGGCGGTGCTGCGCGATCCCCGGTTCTCGACCAACCCGGCCCGGCTGGGGGCGGGCGTCGACCTCACCAACGAGAGCCCGGTGCGGCAGGCGGGGTCGAACCTGATGATGTTCCTCGACCCGCCCGACCACACCCGGCTGCGGGGGCTGGTGAGTCAGGCGTTCACGCCTCGCACCGTCGACAGTCTCAAGCCCCGGATCGAGTCGCTCGTCGACGAGCTCCTCGACGCGGTGGTGGACCGAGGCGACGGGGTGCTCGACGTGTTCGCCGACCTCGCCTACCCGTTGCCGACGGTTGTGATCTGTGAGCTGCTGGGTGTGCCCGTGGCCGACCGGGAAAGCTTCAAGGGCTGGGCCGCAGGGGCGTCGCGGCTGCTCGACAACTATCTCGATCAGGCCGCCCTGATGGAGGGGATGGCCGCCGGGATGGAGCTTTTCCGGTACTTCACCGACCTGGTGGAGGAGCGCCGGAGCCGCCCGGGCGACGACCTGCTCAGCGCCCTGATCGCGGCGGGGGCGGTGGGCGACCGCCTGAGCCACGGCGAGCTGCTGAGCACGGTCACCCTCCTGTTCGTCGCCGGCTTCGAGACCACCATGAACCTGGTGGCCAACGGGATGCTGGCCCTCGTGGCCAACCCGTCGGAGGTGGGCCGGCTGCGGGCCGACCCGAGCCTGGTGCGCACCGGCGTGGAAGAGCTGATCCGGTACGACGGCCCCGTTCACATCACCGCCCGGATCGCCACCTGCGACGTGGAGATCGGCGGGGCCTTCATCCGGGAAGGGGAGCAGGTGGCGGTGTCGCTGGGGGCGGCCAACCGTGACCCGGAGCAGTTCGCCGACCCGGACCGCCTCGACGTGGCCCGCAGCCCCAACCGCCACCTCGGTCTCGGCGGCGGGCCCCACTTCTGCCTGGGGGCGACGTTGGCCCGCATCGAGGCCCAGGCCGCGTTCGGCGCCGTCCTCCGGCGGTTCGCCCACCTCGAGCTGGCCACCGAGCGGCCGACCTACCGGGATCACTTCGTCATCCGGGGTCTGACCGAGCTGAAGGTGGGCATCACGCCGCGATCTGGCTGAGCCGGCGTGGGCGGCGAGCAGCTCCGTCCCGGTTCGACGTGGCCGGCGCGGCGGCCGCCGACGCCACCGGAAGCCCGGTCGGGCCGACGGTCAGGGAGCAGGCGGCGTGTAGCTCGACAACCGGAAGTACATCCAGTCCGAGATCAGCAGCGCCACCGCGAAGACGAGACCCCCGGCCCCCCAGTTCCACGGCGTGGGCACCGCCCGGTCGACGGAGCTGCAGAGCAGAACCATCCCGAAGCCGAAGAAGGCGGCCGACGGGAGCATCACCGCCAGCGTCCACAGATAGGACCCCGCGGTCCGCCTGGGGATCGCCCACAGCCGCTGGTTGCTGAAGGGCACGAGACGCCGGGACGGGCCCTGGAGCACGTGGTCGAGAATCCGGTTGGAGATGTGGAAGCGCTCGATCTGAATGCGGCGCAGGCGGGCGATGGTGGCGACGAAGAGCGTCCCCAGGATGGCGACGGAGAGGACCGCCACCGTCAGGACCTGCTGGGCCGAACGCACCCCGTCGTGGGGCGCCTCCCCCTTCAGGACGATGCTCGCCGCCACCAGCACGCCGCCGTTGAGGGTGAGGAAGAAGCTGGTGAGGACGTTGCGGAGGGTGTCGATGTGGTTGACGACCGCGGCCCCGTTGTTGTATTCCGCCAGGAGCAGGTCCTCTTCCGCCGTCATGCCGAGGAGATTTTAGAGAACTTCCGCGTCCGGTGACGGAGAACCGTCCCGCCGGACGACAGTAGGGGTGTGGGGACACCCGAGGCGGCCGACGACCCGATCGCCTGGTACGACGACGCCCTGCCCCACGTGTACGGCTACCTCCTCCGCCGGTGCGGCGGGCGGGTGGCGGTGGCCGAGGACCTGACCACCCAGACCTTCCTGGCCGCGGTCCAGGCCGTGCGCCGGGACCGGCATGCCCCCGTCTCGACCGGGTGGTTGATGACGGTGGCCCGCAACAAGCTGGTCGACCACTGGCGGCGCCAGGCCCGGGAGGAGCGGGGACTGCGCACCGTGGCCGCCGACCAGGCCGGCTTCCACGACCCGTGGGACGCCGAGCTCGACCTCCTCCGGGCGCACCAGGTCCTCGACCGGCTGTCGGCCCACCACCGGATGGCGCTCACCCTGCGCTACCTCGACGACCTGCCCGTCCCCGAGGTGGCCGCCCTCATCGACCGCACCGTGCACGCCACCGAGGCCCTGCTCGTCCGGGCCCGGGCCGCGTTCCGCCGGGCCTACACCGCCGACGAGGGGGCCGGATGACGCCCGACCCGTTCACCACCCTGCGCACCCCGGTCGTCCCGACCCGTCCCGACCCCGCCTTCGGGGCCCGCCTCCGGGCCCGCCTCGAGGACGCCCTCACCCTCCCCGAAGGAGTCGACGTGACCGTCACCACCCTCGAAGCACCCGCCACCGCCACCGCCCTCCCCACGATGACCCTCACCCCCTACCTCGCCGTCGCCGACGCCCGGGGGGCGATCGACTGGTACGTCGACGTGTTCGACGCCCGCCTCCGGGGCGAGCCCGTCGCCATGGCGGACGGCCGGATCGGCCACGCCGAGCTCGACTTCGGCGGGGCCCTGATGATGCTGGCCGACGAGGTCCCCGACATCGGCCACGCCGCCCCCCGGCCGGGCTCGGGGTCATCGGTCACCCTCCACCTGGAGACGGCCGACATCGACGCCCTGGTGGCGCGGGCCGTCGACGAGGGCGCCACCCTCGACCGTCCGCCGGCCGACCACCCCTACGGTCGCAACGCGGTGGTGGTCGACCCCTTCGGCCACCGCTGGCTGCTGTCGACCCCGACTCCGGCCCCGGCCCCCGACCGCCCCCAGCCGACCGCCGGCCGCCACGGCGACGTGGGCCACATGTCCCTCCTCGTCCCCGACCTCGACCGGGCCCAGTCGTTCTACGGAGCGGTCCTGGGATGGACGTTCGCCGCCGCCGACCGGTCCGACGGCCGGCGGGTGGTGGGCGTGACACCCCCGACGACCCTCCTCGGCGGTGGGGACCGGCGGACCCTGGTCCTCGCCTGGCAGGTGGACGACATCGCCGCCGCCGCCGCCCACGTGCGCGACCTGGGCGGCGCCGCCACCGACCCGGTCGAGAGGCCCTACGGGGCGCAGTCGGAGTGCACCGACGACCAGGGCATGGACTTCCACCTCTGGCAGCCACCCGCCGGCACGCCGGCCCGCACCGCCGAGAGCGACGTCGCCTATCTCACGCTCAGCGTCCCCGACTCGGCCCGGTTCCGGGCCTTCTTCGGCCCGCTCCTCGGGTGGACGTTCGCCCCCGGGCGGGTGGCCGACGGGTGGAGCATCGAAGGCTCGGCCCCCATGGCCGGGCTCGTCGGCGGTGCCCCCCGCCCGTCGTCGGCGCCCATGTACCGGGTGGACGACGTGGAGGCGGCCGTCCGCCGGGTGCGGGACGCCGGCGGGACCGCGACCGACGTGGCCACCATGCCCTACGGCCTGACCTCGGACTGCACCGACGACCAGGGAACCCCCTTCTACCTGGGCCAGCTCTAACCTCGGCGGTCGTGGGACTGTCGGCGCTGGGCCAGGGGGCGCTGGCCCTGGCCCTGGCCGCGGCCGGCACCACGGCCGCAGTCTCCCGGCGGCGACCGGCCTGGGGCCGGCGTGGCCTGGTGGCCACGTTCGCCCTGGTCACGGTGGCGCTGGTGGCCCTGGCCCGGGCCTTCGTGGGCCAGGACTACTCCCTCGTCTACGTCGCCGACCACGCCAGCCGGGAGACCACCTGGCCCTACCGCCTGGCCGGGGTGTGGGGCGGGATGGCCGGCTCGCTCCTCCTGTGGACGTGGATCCTCTCGGCCTGGACCCTGGTGGCGTCGAGGTCGGTGCGGCGGAGGGACGACCTCGCCGGTCTCGCCGGGGGGACCCAGGCGGTGCTGGCCCTGACCGCGACGGTGTTCCTCGGACTGCTGGTGGCGGTCTCCGACCCCTTCGCCACCCTGGCCGTTCCCGCCATCGACGGCGGGGGGCTGACGCCCATCCTCCGCCACCCGGCCATGCTCTACCACCCACCCCTGCTGTACGCCGGCTACGTCGGCCTGGCCGTCCCGTTCGCCCTGGCCGTCGCTGGAGGCGCCACCGCCGGCGGGTGGCTGCCGGTCGCCCGCCGGTTCATGCTCGCCAGCGTCGTCCTCCTGGCGGTGGGCATGACGGCCGGCGCCCACTGGGCCTACGTCGAGCTCGGGTGGGGCGGCTACTGGGCGTGGGACCCGGTGGAGAACGGGGCCCTGCTCCCGTGGCTGGCGGGCGTCGCCTTCCTCCACTCGGCCGTGGTCGGCGCCCGCTCCGCCCAGGGCCTCGCCTTCCTCGCCTTCGCCCTGTCCCTCCTGGGGGCCTTCCTCACCCGCTCGGGCGTGACCGACTCCGTCCACGCCTTCGCCGAGGCCCGCACCGTGGGCCGGGTGCTCCTCGGCGCCCTGGCCGTCACCACGGTGGTCCTGATCGTTCTGGCCGTCCGCCGGCGGGGTCCCCCGGACGGCCCCGCGTCGCCGGTGCTGCGAGTCAACAACACCCTCCTCCTGGCCGTGATCGTGGTGGTCGGCTTCGGTCTGCTCTTCCCCGTCGTCTCGGGCGACGGCGTGATCGTCACCGGCCGGTACTTCGCCGTCGTGACCGCGCCCCTGGCCCTCGGTGTCCTCGCCGCCATCGGCGTCGGGCCCCGCCTCGGCTGGCGTCCCCGGCCGTGGCCCGAGGTCCGGGCCCGGCTCCGCCCGGCCGGGTGGGGGATCGCGGCCCTGGCCGCGGCCGCCGTTCTCCTCGACGCCCCTCGCCTGGCCCCGCTCCTCATGCTCGGTCTGGCCGGGTCGGCCGCCGCCCTCACCGTCGCCGAGTGGCGCAGCCGGTCCCCGAGGAGGACGGGCGGCCTCCTCGCCCACCTGGGCGTAGCGGTGCTCCTCGCCGGCGTGGCCGGGACCGCCACCGGCACCCACCGCACGGCCAGCCTCGTCCCCGGCCAGTCGATCACCGTGCGGGACTACACCCTGCGCCTCGACCAGGTGCTGCCCGTCCCCGCGCCCGACGGCGGCCGGGCGGCCCAGGCCACGATCGCCGTCACCCGGGGCCGGCGCCACCTGGCCACCCTCCGGCCGGTCGCCCTCGTCGCCCGCTCCGGCGACCGGGTCTCGGAGGCCGCCCTCCGCTCGACCCCGGCCGCCGACCTCCAGGTCGCCCTGCGCAACGTGTCCGGAGGCGGCGGGGCCGTCGTGGTCGAGGTGTTCGTCGTCCCCCTGGCCCAGTGGGTGTGGTGGGGAGCCCTCCTGACGGCCGGCGGCATCGCCGCCGCCGGCCGCGGGAACCAGGGGACCGGCGCCGGCGTCAGCCCTCCGAGTGGAGATGAGCCCGTTGGCCGTCGCGGTCGAAGACGGTGATGAGCTCGGCCGGGCCGTCGAGGGCGTCGAAGGCGTGGGGGGTCATGGTCGAGAACTCGGCCGCCTCACCGGTCTCGACGATGATGGTCCGCTCGCCCAGCGTGAGCCGGATGCGGCCCTGGAGGACGAAGAACCAGTCGCGGCCGGGGTGGACCCGGGGCTCCATGGGCCACCCGGTCGGCTCGAGGCGCATCTTGAGCGCGGCCGTGGTCCCGGTCGGGCGGCTGAGGGGCCAGGTGGTGCGGCCCGGCCGGTTGGTGGGCAGCGGCCGGATGACGACGTCAGCGTCGTCGACGTCGCCCTCGAGGAGCGAGTCGAGGTCGATCTGGAGGGCCCGGGCCAACGGGAGGAGGACGTCGAGGCTGATCGTGCGCTTGCCCGTCTCGATGCGGCTGATCGTCGACGGGCTGAGGTGGCTGCGCTCGCCGAGGACCTCCAGCGACCAGCCCAGCGACTGGCGGATGCTGCGCAGCCGGGTGCGCACGAGGGTTTCGATGCCGGCGAGCTCCGTGGTCTCCACCGCACCAGTCTGCCGGTAACTTGCGAATTCCGCAATCGGCGTTGTCGGATCAGCATGAAGGGTCTACCTTCGACGCCATGAGGCAACCAGTCGACGTGGTGGTGGTAGGCGGCGGTGCGGCCGGGCTGGCCGCCGCCCTGCAACTGGCCCGCGCCCGCCGCTCGGTCGTGGTGGTCGACGCGGGCGAGCCCCGCAACGCACCGGCCGCCCACATGCACGCCTACCTCGGCCACGACGGCCGGCCGCCGTCGGAGTTCCTGGCCATCGGGCGGTCCGAGGCCGCGGGCTACGGCGCCGAGATCGTCGACGGCACCGTGACCACCGTCACCGCCCACCCCGACGGCGACGGGTTCCGCGTCGTCCTGGCCGGCGGGCGCGCCGTGGAGGGGCGCCGGGTCCTCGTCGCCACCGGCCTGGTCGACGAGCTCCCCGACATCGCCGGCGTGGCCGAGCAGTGGGGCCGGGGCGTGATCCACTGCCCCTATTGCCACGGTTGGGAGGTGCGGGACCAGCGCATCGCCGTCATCGCCACCGGGCCCATGGCGGCCCACCAGGCGCTGCTCTTCCGGCAGCTGTCCGACCGGGTGACGGTGATCGTCCACGAGCCGGACGCGCTGGCGGCCGACGACCGTCACCGGCTGGCGGCCCGGGGTGTGCACATCGAGGACGCCGCGGTCGAGGCGGTGACGGTCGACGCGAGGACGCGCTCCGCGGCGTCCGCCTGGCCGGCGGGCGGGTGATCGACGCCGATGCCGTCGTCGTCCGCCCCCGCTTCGTCGCCCGGAGCAGCCTGCTCCGCGGCCTCGGCATCGCGGCGGTACCGGCTCCGATGGGGATGGGCGAGATGATCGAGACGGACGCCCGCGGCGCCACCTCCGTCCCCGGTGTCTACGCCGCCGGCAACGTCGCCGACGTGAGCCACCAGGTCCTCCAGGCCGCGGCCGAGGGCAGCCGCATCGCCGCCGTCATCAACGCCGAGCTGGCCCACGAGGACGCGACCCTCGCCCTGGAGGCGCTCGCCGGGGACGGGGCCGGCGATTGGGATCGTCGCTACGCGGCCGAGGCGCAACGGTGGAGCGGGCAGCCCAACCAGACGCTCCTCGTGGAGATGGAGGACGTCACCCCCGGGTCCGCCCTCGAGGTGGGCTGCGGCGAGGGGGCCGACGCCATCTGGCTGGCGCGGCGGGGATGGAAGGTCACCGCGGTGGACATCTCCGATGTCGCCCTCGACCGGGCCCGCCGGGTGGCGGCGGACATTGGCGTCGAGATCGCCTGGGTCCGGGCCGACGTCGCCGTCGAACCGCCGGCGCAGGGCCGCTACGACCTGGTGTCGGTCCACTACCCGGCCCTGCGCCACGCCGTGGGCGACGGTGCCATCCACGCCCTCGTGGAGGCGGTGGCGCCCGGCGGCACCCTTCTCGTCGTCGGCCACGACTTCGCCGGTGCCGGTCACCACCGCCACCACGGCTTCGACCCGGCCGACTACGTGCAGCCCCCCGACGTCGCCCGCCTCCTCGACGGGTCGACGTGGACGATCGAGGTCCAGGAGAGCCGGCCCCGCATCCGGCCCCCCGGCTCGGAGAGCCCCGACGTCCCCGACCTCGTCCTGCGCGCCCGCCGCGCCTGACCCCGCCGCGACCACCTTCGGGGCCTACGCCCCGAAGTGCTTCTCCCGCAGCTTCTCGATGACCTTCCGACAGGCTTCGTCGCCGTTCCCGTTGTCCCCGCCGCCGATGTTGGACACGGCGAGGAACGCGACGTCCTGCGCCGGGAGCACCCGGCAGCTGCAGTACCAGAGGCCGTTCGACCCGTCATGACCGAGGCCGACGGTGGGGGCGGTGCCGAACATGATCCAGCCCCAGCCGTGGCGCTCGGGCGAGGTGGGTGTCGTCGCGTGCTCGGTGTGGAGCCGGGTCAGCGTCGCCGGGGTGAGCGTGATCGATCCCTGGGTGCCGTCCAGGTGCAGGCGGATGAACCTGGCCCAGTCGGCCAGCGACGCGTCGACGCCACCCGTGATCCGGAGGCGTCGCTGTGGCCGTACGGGTTTTTGACATCGTTGGCGCTGCCGGGGGGCCGTAGCCGACCGTGGTCATGCCGAGGGGGGAGAAGGCGTGGGTGTCCATCAGCGCCTCCCACGACGCGCCCATGACGCGTTCCACCATCGCCCCCACCAGGACCCGGAGCCACGTTCGGCCAGGCGTTGAGGTGGTAGACGTCGCCGAACGCGTTGTTCCAGAAGGAGCTGGTGGTCGCTCCCGGCTGCACCTTGGTGAAGATGAAGAGCTTGGTCGCCCCGTGGGCCGTGTCAGGCGTTCCACCAGAAGGCCCAGACCTCGACATCGGCCGCCGTCGATCCGGTGTTCTTCACCCACCAGTGCAGCTCGCGCTCGGACGGGTTGCCGTGGACCTGGAAGCTCATCTTGGTGATCTCGGCCGACGCCGCCACCCCGGCGGGAGGAGGCGTTGTTCCAGTGACGATGCGACGTCGCTCCCGGTGCCAACCCGGTGATGGTGGTGAACTTCAGGCCTCCACTCGTCGCCAAGGTGCCCTCCACTCGTCGAGGGACTCCGCCGCGCCCCGGACCGTGCCCCGGCCGTCCCAACACCCCGCCTGGGCCGCGTCAACGGGTTGCAGGCTCGCCTCGATCGCCTTCGCACCCCCCGGACGGCCCGGCCGTCAGCCGGCCAGCAGCTCGTCGAGGCGCTCGTAGCACTCCCGCAGGCCCTCCTCCATCCCGCCGGCCACGAACATGTCCCGGGCCTCGAAGGAGTCGACCAGCGAGGTCGCCACCAGGCGGGTGCGCCCGTCGGGGAGGTCCTCCAGGACCAGGCGCTCGAGGGCGACGCCGTCGGGCATGCCCTCGTAGGTGAAGGTCTGCACGATCCCCTCGCCGTCGCGCAGCTCGTGGAAGCAGCCCCGGAAGGCGTGCTCGTTGCCGTCGCTGGTGTGGACGTAGCGGTAGGACCCGCCGGTGCGGCAGTCCCAGTGGTCGATCCGCATCTCGTGGCTGCGGGGGCCCAACCACCGGACGACCAGGTCGGGGTCGGTGTGGGCCCGGTAGACCTTGGCCCGGGGGGCGTCGAACTGGCGGACGATGCGGACGAGGGGGACGTCGGGGTCGACGATGATCTCGGTCTCGTGGGTGGTGGTGGTCATCGGTTCGGTCCTTTCACGGGTAGGGGCTCGTCGTCGTCCGGCATCGACCGGAGGACGTCGTCGAGGCGGCGGTAGCGCTCCTCCGCCTGCCGGCGGTAACGCTCGATCCACTTGGTCATCAGGTCGAGCACCTCCGCCTCGAGGTGGACCGGGCGCCGTTGGGCGTCGCGGGAGCGGCTGACCAGGCCCGCTTCCTCCAGCACCTTGAGGTGCTTGGACACCGCCTGGACGGTGACCTGGTAGGGCTCGGCCAGCTCGTTGACGGTGGCGTCGGCGACCGTCAGCCGGGCGACCATGTCGCGCCGGAGAGGGTCGGCCAGGGCCGAGAACATCCGGGAGAGCGGATCCGCAGCCACGTGTTCAACTTAGCGGTTGAATACAGGCTTGTCAACCGATCGGTTGAAGAAGGTGCGACCGATGAGTTCTCGGACGGTGGAACGTCGAAGAGGGTGGTGAGCGCCCTGGGCAGCGACCCCGTGCAGGCCGAGGTGGGAGGCTGGTGTGATGACGACAGGTGACGTGGTCGTGCTCGTGGGCACGTCCAAGGGGCTGTTCACGTTGACCGCAGGGCCGGCCCGGGCGGCGTGGGACCTGGCCGGGCCCGCCTTCCCGGGCGAGGAGATCTACTCGGCGGTGGTCGACACCCGGGGCGGCCGCAACCGGATCCTGGTCGGTGCCACCAGCTCCCACTGGGGACCGTCGGTGTACCGGTCCGACGACCTGGGGGCCTCGTGGATCGAGCCGGAGGCGGCGACGCTGGCCTTCCCGCCCGACGCCGGGGCGGCGGTGGCCCGGGTGTGGCAGCTGCAGCCGGCGGGCGACGCCCAGCCCGACGTGGTCTACGCCGGGGTGGAGCCGGCGGCCCTGTTCCGGTCGGCCGACGGGGGGGCGTCGTTCGCCCTCGACCGGGGCCTGTGGGACCACCCCCACCGTCCGCAGTGGAACCCGGGCGGCGGCGGGCTGTGCCTGCACACGGTGGTGCCCGATCCCGGGGGCGGTCCCCGGCTGGCGGTGGCGGTGTCGGCCGCCGGCTTCTACCGCACCTTGGACGGGACGACCTGGGAGGCGGCCAACGCCGGCATCGGGGCGCCGTTCCTCCCCGAGCCGACGCCCGAGTTCGGGCAGTGCGTGCACAAGGTCGACCGCCACCCGTCGGAGCCGGACAGGTTGTTCCTCCAGCATCACTGGGGTGTCTACCGGTCCGACGACTTCGGCGGGCGGTGGACCGAGGTGGGGGCCGACGACCTGCCCTCGACCTTCGGGTTCCCGGTGGTGGCCGACCCCAACCGACCCGGCACCGCCTACGTCCTGCCCCTGACCTCCGACTTCTTCCGGGTCGTGCCCGACGGCCGGCTGCGGGTGTACCGAACGGTCGACGGCGGGGCGACATGGACCGCGCTGGCCGACGGCCTGCCCCAGGACAACGCCTACCTGTCGGTGCTCCGGGACGGCTTCGGGGCCGACACCCTCGACCCCACCGGGCTCTACGTCGGCACCCGCACCGGCGACGTGTTCGCATCGGCCGACGGCGGGGAGACGTGGTCGGAGCTGGCCCGCCACCTGCCGCCGGTGTTGTGCGTGAAGGCGGCGGTCCTCCGGTGAAGGTCGTGGTCCGGCTGGCGGCCGCCCTCCGGCCCCACGCCGGCGGGGCGACGGTGCTGGACTTCGACCTGCCCTCACCACAGACGGTGGGGACGGTGGTGGATGCGGTGGCGGCCGCCCATCCCGCCGTCGGCCGTCGCATCCGGGACGAGGCGGGGGCGCTCCGCCGTCATGTGAACGTGTTCGTGGGGTCGGACAAGGCGGCCGGGGTCGACGCGCCCGTGCCCGAGGGAGCCGAGCTGACCGTGCTGCCGGCGGTGTCGGGAGGCTGAGCCCCGGCGCATGGGCGACGATGGTCGCATGCGGTTCGTGACCTCGGCCGCCGATCCCGACCAACTGCCCCCGTCCCGGGCCGAGGTGGCGGTGGTCGGGCGGTCGAACGTGGGCAAGTCCTCGCTGGTCAACGCCCTCGGCGGCCACAAGGACCTGGCCCGGGTCTCCAAGACGCCGGGTCGGACCCGCCTGCTGAACCTGTTCGAGGTGGGGGAGGGAACCACCCTGGTGGACTGCCCCGGCTACGGGTACGCGGAGGCGTCCAAGGCGGCCCGGGCGTCGTGGCGGTCGATGATCGAGCGCTACCTCCTGGGGCGGGAGCAGCTCACCATGGTGGTCGCCCTGGTCGACGGGGAGATCGGTCCGACCAAGCTCGACCTGCAGCTGCTCGACTGGCTGCGGGCCAACGAGCTGCCCCACACCGTGGTGGCCACCAAGCACGACAAGGTCAAGCCGTCGCACCGCGACCGGCGCCGGCGGGAGCTGGCCGCCTCCTGCCACCTGCTCCCCGACGACGTGGTCTGGGTGAGCGCGGCCAAGGGCACCGGCGTCGACCGGCTCCGCGGGCTGCTCGGCCTCTGGCTGTCGTGAGCCCGGCGGCCCGGCCCGGCGATGCCGGGCCGCCGGGCGGTCGGGCTGCGTCTAGCGGGAGCTCCAGTCGGTGGTGTAGCCGCCCTTGCGGGTGGGCGGGGTGTAGCCCCGTGCGCCGGAGCCACGACCGCCACCCCCGCCGCCTCCGCCCCCCCGGCGACCGCCGAGGCCGGCCAGGCCGAGGAGGCCGACCAGGCCGAACAGGCCCAGGTTCTCCTCGATCCAGCTCTCGGCCTCCTCGGCCTCGTCGGCGACGTCGGTCTGGGCGACCGGTACGGCCGCGTGGGCCACGGTGGCGGTGCCGATCCCCATGCTGAGCATCGCCGCCAGTGCTGCCGAACCAACTGCCTTGCGCATGCCGTCTCCTCGTTCGTCGGGCGAACGGGGGTCTACCCCAGGTTGACGCCGCCGCAATCACCCGTCGGCAGACTCACCCCGCTTGCGTTTGAGGAGGCGGTCGATGGTGGGGGGCGGCGCCGGCGCGGGCGGGGGGGCGTCCCTCCTCCTGGGCGGGCGGACGGGCCGGGGCGGGCGCTCGACCCCGGGGCGGGCCGGAAGGCGGGACTTCACCTCGTCGACCAGGCGCCGGCGCCCGGCCCGGAACGCGGCCGCGCCCGATCCGTGCAGCGCCACCCGCCCCAGGGCGACCGCGACCGGCCACAGGAGGGCCGCCGCCAGCAGCATCCAGCCGGCGAGGGGCACCCGCCCGTGGCCGACGGTGAGGCCCTCGCCGTCGAAGGCGGCGGCCGGCTCGATGAACCCCCGGCCGCCGGAGAGCGTCGACACCCGGGCCAGGGCGTCGGTGTCGACCGACCCCACCGTGTACTCGGCCGAGTACGACTGGACCGCGGTGGTCGTGGCCGACAGGAGCGTCTCGCCGCCCGGGCCGGTCACCGAGACGCCGACCGCGTAGGTGCCGGCGGCGGTGGCCGGCACCTCGCCCACGAACGTGGTGCCGGCCGTGCGCTCCAGCGCCACCTCGCGGCCCTGGAGGTCGGGACCGGCGACCCGGGCGACGGCGGTGGCCCCGTCGGGCCACCCGTCCGCCGACTCGGCCGTGATCCGCAGCCGGCCGTCGTCCAACTCGGCCCGGGCTCCGGCGCCGGCGGACCCGCCCAGGGGGAACGTGTCCTTGACCACGCCCGCCCAGAACGCGGTGTAGCCCTCCCACGTGGCCCACGCCTGCGACCACCGGGCGGAGGCGTCGCTGGTCCAGGCGGTGGCCCGGCCCAGGCCGACCTGCCACGACGCCAGCAGGGGGTCGCCCTCCTCGCCCACCTCGAGGTGGGTCTGGGCGGTGGGCTTCGACGTGGAGCCGAGGTAGCCGAGGACGGGCGGCGACGACCGCAGGTCGCGCACCGGCGCCGCCGACGACACCACCCGGGGGAAGAACTCGCCCTCGTTCACGATCTGGCGGGAGGCGAGGATCGCCTCCTGCATCATGATCTGGGGGACCTGGGTGAGGTCGGTCTCGTTGTAGAACCGTCCCCGGCCCGCCTCCGCCACCGCCGCCAGGTTGGCGTCGGCGCCCGTCTCGCCGGTGGCCAGCACCGACACGGTGATGCCTTCGGCGGCCAGGTCCCCGGCCTGGTCGACGAGGGCGTCGAGGCCACCCTCGCTGGTGAAGCCGTCGGTGAAGAGGATGATGTGCTTGAGCTTGGCCTTGTCGTTGCGCAGGGCCTCCCCCGCGGCCAGCAGGGGCTTGGCCAGGTTGGTGCCGCCGGCCGGGCTGAGCTGGCGCAGCCCCTTGGCCACCACCTCCTCCGCGGGCAGCTGTTGCAGGGGGACGATCCACGACTGCTCGGTGTTGAAGGCGAGCACGCCCACGTGGTCGTCGGCCGACAGGGCGGAGATGGTGCGGGCGGCCGCGGCCCGGGAGATGTCGGTCTTGTTGACCCCGCCGTCCATGCGGTTGCCGCCCATCAGCCCGTTGCCCCCGCCCTCGGAGCAGTGGCAGGCGCCCATCGACCCGCTGCTGTCGATGGCGAGGACCTCGGCCACCGACGGCCGCCGGAGGGGGTCCTTGATGTCGCTGACGACGGGGAGGAGCTTCTCCAGCTCGCTGTCGAGGTAGCCGCCGAGGGCGAAGGACCGGTCGCCGCCGACGGCCACCAGTCCCCGGCCGAGGTCGCGGGTGGCGACGGCGAGGGTGCTCACCTGGTCGCTCGACAGGCTGTGGGCGTCGACGTCGAGGAGGACGGTGGACGAGTAGGTGGCGAGGACGTCGATGGGGGGCAGTCCGGCTGCGGCGACGACGTCGACCGGAAGGCCCCCGGCCCGCAGGGCGGTGGCCAGGGTGGCACCCACGCCGCTCATCCCCTCGACCAGGAGGACCTTGGCCGGTCCCTCCACCTGGACGGCGGCGAAGCCGACGTCGTTCTCCAGGCGGGCGTCGGCCGGACCGGAGATCTGGAGGCGGTAGCTGGCGAGGGCGGAGGTGGCGTCGGCCGTCTGGGCCAGCTCGACCACCGACTGGCCGGCGGGGACGTCGACGACCCGCTCCTCGACCGTCTGGCCGTCTCGCGTCCACCGGAGGGCCACCGGCTGGGGTGTGGTGGACGTGATCGTCGCCCGCACGGTGAAGGCCTCGCCCTGCCTGACGCGGCCGGGGGCGTCGATCCGGGAGACGGCCATGTCGTCCCCGCCCAGGGCGTCGACGGCGTGGACGTCGACCCGGATGCCCTGGTCCCGCAGGCGCTGGGCCTCGGTGGCGGCGTCGCCCTCGGTGGCCCGGCCGTCGGACACGACCACGATGCGGCGGCGGGCGTCGGAGGGGAGGACGGCCCCGGCCAGGCGGAGGGCGCCGGCGAGGTTGGTGCGGGAGGCGTCGACCTTGGTGGCCGGCTGCCCCAGCCGGGCGCGGGGCTGGACGGTGAGCTCGAGGCGGGCGTCGCCACCGAAGAAGGCCACGCCGGCGAGGGCGCCGTCGGGCTGCTCGGCCAGGGCCTCACGGACCCAGTCGGCGGCGGCCACCTGTCCCCCGACGCCGAGGGAGTCGGAGGCGTCGACGAGGAACATCACCGCCACCCGGGTGGACGTGCGGGGGATGGCGAGGCCGGCGAGGGCGCCCGCCAGGAGGAGGGCGATGGCGGCCCGGAGGGCGACCGCGGCCCGCCACTGGCGCCGGCCCACGCCCCGCCGGCGGCGGCTGAAAGCGAGCTCGGCGGCGAGGACGACGAGGGCGGCGGCGATGACCCACCCGAGCCACGGGCGCTCGCCGGTGGCCCGCCGCTCGCCGGGGGCCAGGGGACGGGCGGGGACGGGCAGGCTCTGGGCGGGGGCGATGGAGGACTCGGCCGGGTCGGCGTTGACCGCGAAGGCGACCTCCGGCCGTCCCTCCTGGCGGACTGTCCAGTAGCCGGCGGTGTCGGTGACGGGGGCGGCGCTGCCGGCGGCGAGAGAGAGCTGGACGCCGGCGGGGGCGTCGACGGTGGTGGGGCCGGTGATGCTGAGGGGCAGGGGGTCGCCCACCCGGAGGTCGGCGGGAGGCAGGGCGGCGCCGGCGAGCTCGGTGAGGAGGCGGTCGCCGAGGAGGGGGAAGGCGACCTGGAGGGGGAGGTTGCTCTGGTCGAGGGCGAAGGCGAGGTAGGCGAAGGGTCGCCCGCCGTGGGCGCCCCGCACCAGGAGGGGGGCGTTCTCGGCGCCGACGAGGGTGTCGGCGCCGGGGGCGGTGATGCGTTGCGCGGTGGCGATGCCGACTTCGGACAGGTCGAGGCCGGCGAGGAGGGCGTCGTCGCCGCGGACGAGGGCGACGGCCGGGTTCTCCACCTCGCCGGTGACGGCGACGCCCTGGGTCGTGGCCCCGCCCGGGGGGGCGATGGCGAGGAAGGGGGCGCCCGGGTCGGCGGGGACGGCCACCCGGTCGTAGACGGCCAGGTCGAAGCCGGGGGCGGGGCCGCCGTCGGGGCTGCGCTCGACGGTCACCGACGGGAGGCTGGCGAAGAGCCGGTCGAGGAAGACGTTGCCGGCACCGGCGAGCAGGACCGTCAGGGGGCGACGGCGGCGGGCGGTGGCGTAGGCGTGGTTGTCGGCCGCCAGGAGGTCCTCCCCCTCGAGGAAGGCCTCCACCCGGTCGCCGCCGGGGAGGTCGATCTCCCGTTCAAGACCGGCCCCGGCGGGGAGGGCGACCTGCTCGGTGTGGGCCGTGCGGCCGTCGACGTCGAGGCGGAGGGTCTGGGTGGCGTCGGGTCCGCCGGTGTTGCGCAGGCTGACGCGGGCGTGGAGGCCGCTGCCCCGGGGCTCGACGGTCAACCGGGAGACGGCCCGGTTGGTGGATCGGGCGCCGGTGCGCCGGTAGTCGGTGCCGGGCGGCAGGAGCTTCTGCTCCTCGTCGGTCAGCCCGCCGTCGGAGAGGAGGACGAAGCCCACGGGCGCGCCCGGCGTCTCCACGCTCTCGGCGAGGGTGAAGGCGGTGGCGAAGTCGGCCGGTCCGGGGGTGGTGCGGACGGAGGCGACGGCCTCGTCGAACGCGGCCCGGTCGGAGCTGGCGGAGAGGACCACCCGGGGCTGGGCGCCGGCCACCACGATGCTGGCCACGCCCCCCGCCGGAAGCTGCCGGCGCAGGTCACGGGCCTCGTCCCGGGCCTCGTCGAGCCGGTCGGGGCTGCCGTCGGCGGCGGCCATCGACCCGGACGCGTCGAGGATGAAGACGGTGTGCTCGGCCAGGCGGGCGGCGGTGGGGCGCACGGGCTGGGCGACGGCGGCGGCGAGGAGGGCCACCGCCAGGAGCTGGAGGACGAGGAGCGTGCTCGGCCGCAGCCGCTGCCACGGCGCCGCCACCGACACCGGCCGCGACACCGCCTCCCACAGGAACGTCGAGCTCACCTCGACCGGCGGCCGCTTGGGCCGGAGGATGTGGAGCACGACGATCGGGATGGCCAGCAGCCCCAACCACAACCCGGCCGGGTTGGCGAACCTCACCGGTTGCGCCCCCCCCGGCCCGAACCGGTGACGGTCTTCGGGGACGGGACCCCCGGATCCGTCACCGGTTGCGTGGTGGCCGGCGAACCGGTGACGTTTCTCGGGGCCAGGACCCCCGGATCCGTCACCAGTTCGATCATCGGAGGACCCCCTCGCGGCGCCAGGCGCCCAACATGACCGTCTCGAGGTCGTCGTCGGCGAGGAGGCGGACGTAGGCCGTGCCGGCCTGGGCGCACCGTCCCCGGACCCGGTCCAGCCAGGCGGCGACGCCCGCCTCGTACTCCTTCAGGGTGTCGGCGGCCAGGCTGACCACGACCCGCCCGCCGCCCTCCGAGTCGACCAGCTCGAGGTCGCCGACCAGGCTCGGGTGGAGCTCCTCGGCCGCCAGCACGTGGACGACCATCACGTCGCCGCCCCGGGACGGCAGCCGGCTCAGGGCGCCCTCCCACTCCGGCGTCAACAGGTCGGACACCACCACCGTGAGGCCGGCCGGACCCGGTCGGGCCAGCACCGACGAGACCGCGGCGGCGAAGGCGGTGTCGCCGGTGGCCTCCAACGCCGACAGGTGGGCGAAGAGCGCCGGCACCGCCCCCGGCCCGCGAACCGGGGCGCGGCCCGGTGCAACGGGAACGTGTGCACGCTCACCGGGTCCCGCCGGGTCAGGGCCACGAACCCCAGGGCGGCCGCCACCCGTTTGGCCTGGTCGAGCTTGCCGCCCACCCCCATCGACCCCGACGTGTCCACCAGCAGCCGCAGGTGGAGGTCGTCCTCGGCCTCGAACAGCTTCACCAGCAGCACGTCGAACCGGGCGTAGAGGAAGTAGTCGACGCGGCGGAAGTCGTCGCCCGGGTGGTACTGGCGGTAGTCGGCGAAGTCGGTGGACGACCCGCGGCGGGTCGACCGGTGCTCGCCCGCGAAGTGCCCCGCCAGCCGCCGGCGGGTCCCGAGCTGCAACGCCTCCAGCCGGGCCAGCAGCCGGGGATCGAGCAGCGGACTGCTCAGGGCGCGCCCCGGAGGCCGACCGCCGGCGTCGCCACCCCCGCCAGCACGGCCGTCACCAGGTCGTCGGCCGACACCCCGTCGGCCACCGCCTCGTAGCCGAGCACCAGCCGGTGCCGCAGCGCGGCCGGTGCCACCCGGCGCACGTCGTCGATGGCCACGTTGGGCCGGCCGTCGAGCAGCGCGGTCGCCTTGGCCGCCAGGACGAGGGCCTGGGCGCCGCGGGGCGAGGCCCCGAAGCGCACGTACCGGCGCACCGCGTCGGGTGCCTCGGGCCGGTCGGGATGGGTGGCCACCACCAGGTCGACCGCGTGCTGCACGACGTGGGACGCGGCCGGCACGGCCCGGGTGAGCTCGACCATGGCCGTGAGCACCCGGGCGTCGGCCACCCGGTCGACCGTCGCCCGCCGGTCGCCGGTGGTGCGCTCGACCACCGCCACCAGGTCGGCGGCCGGGGGGAAGGGCACCACCACCTTGAGCAGGAACCGGTCGAGCTGGGCCTCGGGCAGGGGGTAGGTGCCCTCCATCTCGATCGGGTTCTGGGTGGCCATCACCAGGAACGGCCGGGGCAGGGGGCGGGTCTCGCCCGCCACCGTCACCGCCCGCTCCTGCATCGCCTCCAGCAGCGCCGACTGGGTCTTGGGCGTGGCCCGGTTGACCTCGTCGGCCAGGACCAGGCTGGCGAAGATCGGTCCCGGACGGAAGCGGAAGCTGCGCCGGCCGGCCTCGTCCTCCTCCAGCACCTGGGTGCCGAGGATGTCGGCCGGCATGAGGTCGGGGGTGAACTGGACCCGGCTGAAGGGCAGGTCGACCGCCGCCGACAGGGTCTTGAGGAGCATGGTCTTGCCCAGCCCGGGGACGCCTTCGAGCAGGACGTGGCCCTCGCACAGCATGCAGACGAGGACGTCGCGCACCAGGTCGGCCTGGCCCACGATGACCCGCCCGATCTGCTCCTCGACCCGGCGGGCCCGCTCGACGTACTCCTCAGGGGTGATCAATCACTGGCCTTCCGCGAGGGCTGCGAAATAGGACTGGACGAGGGCCCGCTGGGTGGGGGGGATGTCGAGGCGATCGAGGGCGGCGGTGGCCTCGGCCGAGTAGCGGGGCAGGACGGTGCCGAGGGGGACGTGGGCCGCGTTCTCGAGCGTGAGCCCGTCGCCCTTGCCCACCGTCTGGCTGGGACCCTCGCCGTGCTGGCCGGCGGTGTTGAGGACCTCGCCGTCGGAACCGCCGGCGGGGTCGAAGACGGTGGCCGTCTCCAGTCCACCGGACGGGTTGTCGCCCGTGCCGCCGCCGGCGACGCCCGGCCCCCCCTGGCCGCTGCCCGTGCGGGCGTTGGTGCCCGCCGCCTGCCCCGACGCCCCGCCGCCGGCGTTGCGCCCCCCGCCCGCACCTTGTCCCGGTCCCTGTCCCTGCCCTTGGCCCTGTCCCTGGCCCTGTCCCTGCCCGCCCTGGGTGTTGCCCGGGGCCGGTGCCCCCTGGCCGGCGCCGGTGGCGGGCACCGACAGGGCGGACCGGGCCGCCGCGATCGACGCCAGCGCGCCCAGGGTCGCCTCCTGCCCCGAGACCGACGCCGAGCCCGCAGCCTGGGCGTCGGCGGCGGCGCCGAGGGCGGTGGCGGCCGCAGTCAGATCGCCGGCGGCCAGCGTCGAGGCCGCCGCCGACAGGGCCGACGCGGCGTCGGTGTTGCCCGCCGCCTGGGTGGCGGCCAGCGCCGCCAACCGCTCGGCCAGGACCGCCCGCTCCTCGGGGGTGAGCCCGGACAGGGCCGACGCCGCCTCCCGCAGCTGGCCGGCGGCGTCGCCCGCCGACGCCCCCGGCAGCGGCGACGAGGCCAGGCTGCGATCGAGGCCCCGCACCGCCGCCTTCTGGGCCAGCAGGTTGGGCGACAGCTCCGCCGCCAGCTCCCGGGCGGCGGCGTCGAGCGCCTCCTGCCCCCGCTCGAGGTCGGCCGCCGTCCTGAGCTCCCGGGCCAGCTCCTCCAGCCGCTGGGCCAGCTCGACCTGGGTGGGCGACGGCGTGGGCGTGGCCGCCCGCAGCTCCTCGGCCGCGTCCTGCAGCCTGGCCGCCTCCGCGTCGAGGAGCTGCTGCTCGGCCGCCTGCCGCCGGCGGACCTGGTCCTGGTGGTTGGCCGTCACGCCGAGCGCGACCGCGACCAGGGCCAGGGTCACCACCACCCCCATCCGCCGCCGTTCGAGCCGCACCGGCACCGCCTCCGCCGGCCGCCGCCCGGCGGCCAGGTCCGCCGCCCGGGCCCGCACCCGTTCCCCGAACGGTCCTGCAGACTCGGCGGCGCGGGACTCCAGCTCCAGGGCGGTGGCGAACGCGTCGCCCGTCGCCAGCCCCCGGTCGGCAGCCCGGGCCGCCACCAGCGGCGGCACCCTCACCACCATCGCCAGCACCAGCACCGTGAGCACCGCGCCCACCGCGATCGCCAGGGCGACCGGCTCCGGCCACGCCCACGGCCGCACCCGTCCCGCCAGGACCAGTCCGAGCGCCACCAGGGCGATCACCGGCGCCGCCCACTGGACGGTGGCCACGCCCCACGCCAGCCGGAGCCGGCGGCGGACCCCCACCAGCAGCTCGGTCACGACCACTCCCGGGCGGCGGGCAGCGTCACCCGGCGCACCGCCACCACCAGGGCCACCGCGCACATCACCGCCGACGCCACCAGCCACGCCACCCACATCCGCAGGCCCGCCACCCGGGCCTGGGGCCGGGGGTTCTCCTCGAACTGGAACCCGTTCCCGATGTCGACGAACCCGCCCTCGGCGGGGAAGATCTCCACCGGGCCGGGACGGAAGCCGGTGGGGCCGGTGGTGCCGGCGGTCGCGTCCACCCCGCCCTCGACGGCGACCGTGGTCGCGGGCAGGTCGGGGGCGATGGCCAGCGGAGGCGCGTTGGCGATGGCGATCGATCGCTCGATGGCTGCCTTGCCGGCGGGGCCGACGCCGCCGATCCCGCCGTCGATGTCGACCGGGATCCCGAACGAGTCGGGCCGGATGAGGTCGGCCAGTCCGGCGAAGGGCGAGTTGAGCGACGCCTGCGAACGCCCCTGGACGACGTCGGCGGTGGCCACGAACGGGTTCAGGGCCAGGATGGCAGGCGTGGCCTTGTTCACCGGCCCGTCCATCACCCGCTGCCCGCCGTAGACGACGAAGGTCCCCACGGTGAGGGCGGCGGTGAGGCCGTAGGCGATGACGGTGGCGCCCTGCGTGCGGCGGAGGAGGGCGGAGCAGGCGACGGCCAGGCTGGCCAGCACCAGCGCGGTGAGCACCACCATGACCACGCCCTTGAACACCTCGGTCGCGGAGACCCCACCCACCAGGAAGGGCACGCTCAGCAGGGGCAGGGTGGCCACCACCAGCAGACCGGTGAAGGCCAGCGACGACAGCAGCTTGCCCAGCACGATCGACCGGGCCCGGAGCATGGTCACCTGCAGCGAGACGAGCGTCTGGCGCTCCCGCTCGCCGGAGATGGCGGACGCGGTCAGCCCGGGGACGATGAAGCACACCAGCATGAGCATGAAGAACAGCAGCCAGTGGAAGATCGACCGTCCGACCGAGGCCGAGGCGAGGGGGTCGGCGAAGGCGGACCCCGACAGCGACCGGGACGCCCCCAGGTAGACGAAGCGCAGGATGAGGGCCATGATCGCCAGGTAGCCGGTGACGACCAGCCACGTGAGCCGGCCTCGCATGCGCTGCTTGAGCTCCCGGGCCAGGACCGGGTTGAGCGGCGGCAACGTCAAGGCTCTCACTGCAGCGTTCCTTCCGTCACCTGGAGGAAGAGGTCCTCCAGGCCCGATCCCTCGACCCGGAACTCGAGCACGGCCAGCCCCTCGTCGACCACCAGCCGCTTGAGCAGCGCCTGCTGCTCGGCCTCGTCGGGGACGGTGAAGGTGCGCACCTCGCCCCCGGCCAGGGTGACGATCACCTTGCGCCCGGCGGCGGCCTGCGCCCGAGCCCCGATCTCTTTGGGCGGACCGTCGGCCAGCAGCCGGCCCGCCTCCATGATGGCCACGTGGCTGCACATCTCCTCCATCTCGGAGAGGATGTGGGAGCTGATGACGATGGTCTTGCCCATCGCCTGCAGCTCGGCCAGCAGCACCCGCAGCTCCACCCGGGCCCGGGGGTCGAGGCCGCTGGCGGGCTCGTCGAGGAGGAGGACTTCGGGGTCGTGGACCAGGGCCCGGGCCAGGGCCAGGCGCTGCTTCATCCCCCGGGACAGGGACTCCACCATGGCCGTGCGCTTGACCTCCAGCCCGACCAGCTCCAGCAGCCCGTCGACCAGGCCCTTCCACGTCGACCGGGGCAGGGAGTAGGCGGCGGCGAAGAACTCCAGGTACTCCTGCACCGACAGGTTGTCGTAGACGCCGAGGACGTCGGGCATGTAGCCGACCTTGCGGCGGACCCCCCGGGGGTCGTGCCGGGGGTCGCAGCCGGCCACCCGGGCCGAGCCCGAGGTGGGGGTGAGCACCGAGGCCAGGATCGACAGGGTGGTGCTCTTGCCCGCCCCGTTGGGCCCGATGAGGCCGAACACGCTCCCCGCCGGCACCTCCAGGGACAGGTCGCGCACCGCGTACAGGTCGCCGAAGCGCTTGGTGAGGCCCGTGGTCCAGACCGCGGCCTCCTCCGGCTCGGCCGCGGCCTCGTCCGGCTCCGCCGCCTTCTCGGCCGGGGCGACCGGCTCGGGCTCCACCGCCACCGCGTCGCTCAAGACGCCTCCCTCAGGGTGAACAGCCCGTTCACGTCGACCACCGACGAGAAGGCGGGGAAGCGCACGTGGACGACGTCGCCCTGCACCGCCCCCGCCGGGACCAGGAACTCGCCCGAGCCGCCGAAGCCGTCGACCAGTCCCCCCTGGGGCGCCAGCGCCTGCCACCGGCCGTCCTGCCACACCTCCATCTGGGGGGTGGGCGCCCGCAGGCTGAGGCGGGACGGGTCGGCCGCCCGCCCGCCCCGGTCGGGGTCGCCGGTGACGAAGCGGACCACGAACGACTCACCCGGGCCGCCGCCCCGGAAGTCGGGCGCCCGCACGACCTCCCGGCGGATGTCGAGGGCGGAGCCGTCGGCGGGGGTCTCGACCCGGGTGCGGCCCAGGACGAGGGAGCGGCCGCCGGTGCCGGCGTCGCGCCCGTCGACCTTCACCGGCGGGGCGAAGGCGCGCGTCCAGCCGGCGGCGACGACCTCACCCGGGCCGTGGAACTCGTGGCCGCCGGCGGACTCGGCCGTCTGCCACAGGCTGAGGTCGGCCACGCTCCGGCGGTCGGTCTCGAACGGGTTGAAGTCGCCCCACAGGCGGAACTCCACGTCGGCCTCGCCCTGGAAGAGGAGGTTCTGGTCGGCGCCCTCGACCGTCCACTCCGCCGCCTGGCCCTGGTCGAGGCGACCGACGAGGGTGCCGCCGGTGCCGACGAAGACGGCGACCTCGTCGAGGGCCCACTCGGTGGTGTTGCGCACCGTGCCCGACACCCGGCCCGGGGCCCGGCTGGTAGCGGTCACCTCGAGGGCGCCGTCGGTGGCGACCGGCCCGGCGGCGGCGACGATGCCGAACTGGCCGGCCTCGAGCGGAAGGGTCGCCTCGGCGCCGTCGGGCGTCAGCACGATGGACGACAGCGGGGTGAAGCGCTCGATGTCGGACTGCCCGGACGACATCCATCCCGGCTCGAAGACGATTCGGGAGGTCTGGCCGCCGGCGGAGAACACGCCCGACCAGGTGGCGGCCGTCGTGCCGTTGACGCCGGTGGACACGATGCTGGTGTCGACGTGGCGGGTGGTGTCGCGCAGGTCGCGCCCGCCGACGTAGGCCCCGGCGGTGAAGACCACCGCCACCAGGGGCACCGCCACCCAGGCCAGCTCGGGGTGGCCCCGCCGCCGGACGACGATGAACACGAGGGGGCCGGCGACCAGCACGTAGAGGACCAGGAACGTGACCAGCCAGCCCAGTCGGGGGATCTGCAGCCCGGCCTCGTTGGCCAGCACCTGGGACACGAAGCCGGTGCCGAAGCGGATGGACGGGTCGCCGGTGGCGGCCCAGCCGGTGGGCTCCACCAGCCCCGCCCACTGCCCGCCGGCGACGGCCCCGGCGGTGAGGCGGACCTCGCCCCGGCCGGCCGCCGCCCGCCCGTCGCCGCCCGGTTGCCAGGCGGTGGGCAGACCCTCGACGGTCTGGCCCCGGTCGGCGTCGACCAGGAGGTGGCCGCCCTGCTCGACCCAGGCGAGGATGGCGGTGCGGGCGGCCGGCGGCAGCCGGACCAGTTCGTCGGCGGCGGCGGCGAGGGTGCTCACCGGCCCCAGGCTGGCCGGGGCCAGGGCCAGCTCGGCCGGTCCGACCGCGGCGAAGCGGGCGGTGCCGACGTCGACGGACAGGGCCGCGGGCCCGGGGACGGGCCGTCCGCCGAGGGCGCCCGGCAGCAGGCCGACGACCTCCTGGCCGGACGAGCTCTGGAGCACGCCGGTGCCGGCCGCGACCTCGTCGGCGCCGTCCCGGAGCCGGGCCTGAACGCTGATGGCGCCGTCGAAGCGGAACGACTGCCAGGCGGGGACCACCACCAGGAACTCCTTGGTGCTCCCGCCGGGGATCTCGACCGGGAGGGCCACCGGGGTGCCGTCGCCGGCGCCGACCTCCAACCGGCCTCGCACCAGGCGGTCGGCCGCCACCTGGACTCGCACCGCCATCGGGCGCCCGGGAACGTAGGAGCCGTCGTAGGCGCCCGTCACCTTGAGCGTCGTGGCCGCGGCCGCGGGGAGGGCGGCCGGGCCCAGGACCACCGCCGAGGCGGGGATGGCGACGAGCGCGGCGGCAGCGAGTCGTGTTCGCCAGCCGCAGCGTTCTCGCACCTCCGCTCCTCTGCTCTCGGCCGCCACTCCGCAGGTACGACGTCCGCCGCCCACGCCGGGTTCCCGGCCAAACGGTACCGGGACAGAAGGCGCGGGGGCGGGCCCCCCGGATCACGGTCGGTCGGGTGGGCGCCGTCCGGGACGGAGGGCCGTCAGACGGGGGGCGGCGCCGGGAGGTGCTGCTGCAGCTGGAGGACGGGCGCGAACAGGTCGCCGTGCTCGGCCACCCGTTCGAGGACGGCGGGCGCGTCGAAGACCAGGCCGTCGGCGTCGCCGCTTTCGGCCGCGGCCGTCACCTCGTCCCACGTGACGGGGGTCGACACGGTGGGGCGGGGGCGGGCCCGGAGGGAGTAGATGGCGACGGTGGTCTTGTGCTCGTCGTTCTGGGACCAGTCGATGAAGACCTTTCCCGTGCGCAGCTCCTTCTTCATGAGGGAGAGGACGGCATCGGGGTGCTCGGCCTCGAGCAGGCGGGCGACGGCGTGGGCGAAGGGCTTGGTGTCGTCGTAGGTGACCTCGGTGTTGAGGGGGACGTAGATCTGCAGCCCCTTCGACCCCGACGTCTTCGGCACCGAGCCGAGCCCGAGCCCGTCGAGCACCCCTTTGAGGAGGAGGGCCACCCGGGTGCACTCGAGGAGGGCGGCGGGAGGGCCGGGGTCGAGGTCGAACACCATCGCCGTCGGGGTCCGGATGGCGGGGGCCCGGGACAACGACGGGTGGAGCTCGAGGGCGGCCAGGTTGGCCATCCACACGAGGGTGGGGAGGTCGTCGACGACGCAGTAGTCCATGAGCTCGTTCTTGCGTCCACCGAAGATCGGCGTCGTCGCCACCCACGGCGGCCGGTGCTTGGGACAGTTCTTCTCGTAGAAGAACTGGCTGTCGACGCCGTTGGGATACCGCTTGAGCGTGACCGGCCGGCCCTGGAGGTGGGGTACGAGGACGCCCGCCATCCGGGTGTAGTAATCGATCACCTGCCCCTTGGTGAACCCGACCTCGGGATAGAGGACCTTGTCGAGGTTGGAGAGCTTGAGCTGGCGCCCGCCGACCTCGACGTCGACCTCCTGCTTCCCGGCCATGGGTCGATGCTAAGGCGCCGCCGACAGAGCGACGGGACACCGGCCCGAAGATCCCGCCGCGGACCTTCGAGCTGCGGCGCCCCGTCGCTTTCCGCGCTGTCGGGTCGGTCGAGGGGGAGACCGGACCACCGGCACCGCGACGCGCGGCGGGTCAGAACGACGGCGGCGGAAGTCCCGGGCAGGGGACAGCGGCACCGGCAAGCGTGGCCGCCGAGCGACGTCGAGCACGAAGCATGTCCTTGCGACCCCCCGATCACAGGTTCGACTGTGGCTGGTGCCATGCCCGACCAGCCAGGTTGACGATGCCCCGGCCACCTGACCGCACCGCCGCCCGGATCGACCCATCCGCCGTGTCACCGGTCTGCGCTCAGGCTGCCTTGCACCTTCACCCTGGCTGGTCGGGTGGTGGACACCCGCCTTGACCACAGCTTTGTCGCCCGGCCTGCGCCTTACATCCGGAGATCCCTTATTTCGGGGAAGTCGATTCCTTACTTCCGATGCCCATGCGGTGGGCGACCGAGGCCGCTTCCACCCGGCTGCCGACCCCGAGCTTGGCCAGGATGTGGGAGACGTGCACGCTCGCCGTCTTCTCGCTGATGAACAGGGCCACCCCGATCTGGCGGTTCGACGCCCCCCGGCCGATGTGGGCAAGGACCTCCTGCTCCCGGGCGGTGAGACCGAACGGGTTGGCGGGGGTGTCGGCGGGGGTGTCGGCGACCTCGGGACGGAGCTCGTCGAGCGCGACCCGGGCCCGGCCCGCCAACCCTTCGATCACCGCCCGGAACGGCGCCGCGCCCAGGTCGACGGCGGTGGCGTGCGCCTCCCGGAGAAGCCGGCTGGCGGCCGCTCCCGCCCCCGGGGACCGCTGGTAGAGGGTTGCCTCCGCCGCCCGGTACCGGGCGTAGGCGGCCGGGTAGGGCTGGCCCACCGCGTCCCAGGCGGCCGCCGCCCCCTCCCAGAGGGCGGGGGCGTGGGTGCCCTCGACCCGGGCGTGCTCGGCCGCGGCCAGCCGCTGGTAGGCCTCGATGATGCCGGCGTAGGCGAAGGGGAGGGCGGTGGCGGCGGCCACCAGGCGTTCGACGTCGGCCATCAGGAGGGCAGCCGCCGACACGGCCGACTCCAGCTCCCTGTCCGCCTGGTGGGCCCGGGCCCGCTCCGCCCGGTCCGCCTGGGCCCGGAGGCCGTGCCACAGCAACGGCGCTCCGAACCAGGGGTCGTCGGTTCCGGCCAGCGCCTTCAGTCCCTCCTCCACCGCATCGCACGCCCGGTCGATCTCGCCCTGCCACAGGGCCAGGCCGGCGGTGAGGGTGGCCAGCGGGGCCCGGTACTGGGGGGCGAGGGCGCGGGCCGACAGGGCCCGGGCGGTGGCGAGGTCGGCGTCGGCGTCGGCGAACCGGCCCCGGCCGACCGACATCCGGCCCCGGGCCAGGTACAGGTCGATGGCCGCGGTGCCGCTCGGGCGCAGGGCCATGGCCTCGTCGAGGAGGGCGTCGGCCTCGTCCCACCGCCCGAGACGGAACAGCCCGTTGGACGCGGCCGCCAGCAGCGAAACCCCGTGGGCCCGGTGAACGCCCAGCTCCCGGACCCGCTGCAGTCCCTCGCGGGCGGTGGCGACCGCCTCCTCGACCCGGTTCAGGGGCCCCGACAGCAGCTCCGACAGGCTGAGGTAGGCCCGGCCGACATCGTCCGGGCGCCCGTCGAGGTCGAGGATGCGAATGGCCTCCCGCAGGTGGGCGATCCCGCTCTCGTCGTCTCCGAGCAGGACGAGGACGGCCCCCAGGGTGGCCCGGGCCTGGCCCTCGTAGGGCCGGGACTCGACCCGGCGGGCCAGCCACACCGCCTCTTCGGCCTGGCGGCGAGACTCCCGGTAGCGGCCGGCGAGCATGAGGGCCTGGGCCACCGAGGCGATCACCCTGGCCTCCTCGGGCGTCTGCCCCGCGCCCGCCCCGACCAGCGCCACCGCCGCCTCGTAGGCCACCAGGGCAGCCTCCGTCTCCCCTCCCGCCCACAGGTACCGACCGAGCGACTCCTGGAGCAGGCCGGCGCGCACCGGGTCGGTCGTCGGGTCGACGCTGAGCAGAGCCGTGCCGACCAGGACGCGGGCCCGGTCGTGGTCGCCCGCCAGGTGGGCCGCCTCCGCGGCCCGGGCCCGGAGGGTGGGCTGGTCACAGCCGACGAGGCGTTCGGGGTCGCCGACCTTGCTCCACAGCTGCAGCGCCCGCTCGTAGTGGCGCTGGGCCTCGGCGAAGCCGTGCAGGTCCTCGGCGACGACGGCCGCCTCCACCGCGGCCGGCACCGCCCGATCGGCGTTCTCGGCTGCGTGCCAGTGGTAGGCGACCAGCCCCGTGCGCTCGCTGCGGCTCTCCGCCCGCTCCGGGTGGGTCTCGAGCGCCTCCGCGTAACGGGCGTGGAGCCGGGCCCGCTCCTCGTAGAGGAGCTCTTGGTAGGCGACCTCCTGTTGGAGGGAGTGACGGAAGCGGTAGGAGCGCCGCTCGGGGTCGACGACCAGCAGCTGGTGGTCGATCGCCTCCCGGAGGGCCTCGTCGAGGGTGTCGTCGTCGCTGCCGGTGGCGGCCCGGATCAGCCAGTAGGCCACTTCGCCCCCGGCCACCGCCGCCGCCCGCAACACCCTCTGCGAGGCGGGCGAGACCACGCCCAGGCGGGCGGTGAGCATGTCGTGGAGGGTCAGCGGCAGGCCCTGCTCGTCCCC
This sequence comes from uncultured Acidimicrobiia bacterium, assembly GCA_963790325.1. Lineage (GTDB taxonomy): Bacteria > Actinomycetota > Acidimicrobiia > Acidimicrobiales > AC-14 > JAXDMK01. The sequence continues at coordinate 1,533,242 of CAWBNY010000003.1, read as the reverse complement.
CTGGTCGGCCGCCGCCAGCAGCTCCTCGGCGTGGAAGGCGTTGCCGTCCGACCGGCGCCAGATGGCGTCGGCCAGCTCGGGCGGCGGGGGTTCGCCCCGCAGGTGGGTGAGGTGGGCGACGAGCTCGTCCTTGGCGAAGGGCTGGAGCTCGAAGCGGTCGACCCGTCCCCGGCGGTGGAGCTCGGCCAGGTACCGGCGGAGCGGGTGGCGGCGGGGGAGCTCGTCGCTGCGGTAGGTCACCACCACGAGGACCGGCTCGTGGAGGAGGTTGACCAGCAGGAACGTCAGCAGGTCGCGCGTCGAGGTGTCGGCCCAGTGGGCGTCCTCCACCACCAGCAGCACCGGCGCCCGCTCTCCCAGCCGGCCGAGGATGTCGCGCACCGTCTCGAACAGGCGGGCCCGGAAGGCGGGGCCGACCGCGGCCGTGGGCTCGAAGGGATCGAGAGGCGCCCCCAGCTCGGGGAGGAGAAGGGCGATCGCCTCCGCGCCGGGTCCGAGGACGTCGTCGCGCTGTTCGGCCGGCGTCGTTCGCAAGAGGTTGCGCAAGGCCTCCGCGATCGGGCTGTATGGCAGCCGTTCCTCGGTGGCTTCGATGCAGCTCCCGACCAGGACCCGCGCCCCCGATTTGGTCGCCCGCCCGGCCAGCTCCCCGACCAGCCGGCTCTTGCCGACCCCCGCCTCGCCGCCCACTATGACCGCATTCGGCTCGCCGGAGGCGGCCCTGGCCAGAGCCGCCGTCAGGGTCTCCAATTCCTGCGTCCGCCCGAGGAACGGTGCGCTGAGAGTCCGGCCAGGCACGGCGCCAGTATTGCCGCTGACCGTTGCCGGTCGCCGACCGGCGTTGCTAGCGTCCGCGCCCATGACATCTACGGCGGATAGCGACAACCCTGGGCCTCCTGCGGAGAGGCCTCCCCATATGGAGCCTCTCGAGAAGGAAGCACTGGGCGAGAGGATCAAGGACGGTGTCGAGGACCGGGTCGAGGAACCGGTCGACCGGGTCGAGGATTTGTCCGATCACGACGACCAGGATCCGGCTGCCACGGAGGAGCGTGAGAGGAACGCATTCGTGGCCAAGGTCGTTGACCTGCTCGATCGGCCGTTCTGCGAGCCCGATCTCGGGGATCGGGTGACGTCCGGCGCAGAGACCGTCGAGGCGGCGGTGAACGACATCGACGAGGCGATCGAGCGAATGAAGGCGATCGGTGCCGCCGCCCCCCCGAACGACGGGCTGGCCGAGTTCAACAAGCTCTACACCGTCATCACCGAAGCCGTCCGCGACGGGTTGAGGGCCAGGGATTTCGCCCTCGCCGACTTTCTCCACGGTCTCGACGTCGCCTTCGCCAACCGCTACTTCGACGCCCTTCGGGCGTGGGGGACCGGAGAGGGGCGGGTGCCCAAGGTCTGGAAAGCGGTGCTCGAGCGCCGGTCCGATCCGAGAATCGCCCCCATCCAGTTCGCGGTTGCGGGCGTGAACGCCCACATCAACTACGACCTGGCGCCCGCCCTGGTGCAGGCGTGCGTGTCGATCGAAGCCACCCTCGGTGCCGACAACCAACTCGAGGACTACCTGCTGATCAACGAGATCTTCGCCACCAGGTACAAGGGCTTCCGCGACGACTTCCTCGACGGTTGGGCCGACCGGTTCGACGAGGGGTGCGTGGCGAAGGTGGCCGACTACTTCAACAACTTCGTCGTGGTGAAGGCCCGCGACCTGGCGTGGGAGAACGCCCACCTGCTGGACGACCGGCGCCGGAACCAGGACCAGCGGGGCCAGGACCGGATCGAGCGCGAGCTCGACGACCGCTACGGCTTCGTGGCGTGGACGCTGATGATCCGAGGTTTCTTCTAGCGCCGGCGGCCGGTCCTCGGCTCCCGCCCTAGGTCTTGTCGGAGCCTTTGCCCTTCTTGACCGCGGCCAGGCTGGCTTCCAGGGCGGCCATGAGGTCGACCACCCGGGGGGCCTCCTCGGCCGTTTCCTCGACCACGATCTCCTGACCGGCGGCCTTCTGCTCGATCAGCTCGAGGACCCGCTCCCGGTAGTCGTCCTTGTACTTGTCGGGGTCGAAGTCGGTGGTGAGGGAGTCGATGAGCTGGCGGGCCATCTTCTCCTCCCGCTCGGTGACCTCGATCTCGTCGCCGGGGACGTCGAGGTCGTCGAGGGGGTTGACCTCGTCCGGGTAGAGCATCGTCTCCAGCACCAACGCCCGCCCCAGCGGACGGATGGCGGCCAGGTACTGCTTCGTCCGCAGGACGACCCGGGCGATGCCGACCTTGTTCGTCTCCTGCATGGCCCGCCGCAGCAGGACGTAGGCCTTCGACCCGCCCTTGTCGGGGGCCAGGTAGTACGGGTGGTCGTAGTAGATGGGGTCGATCTGGTCGAGGTCGACGAAGTCCTCGATGTCGATCGACCGGGTGGCCTTGGGGTCGAGGGCGTTGAGCTCCTCGGGGGTGATCATCACGTAGGTGTCGGGGCCCAGCTCGTAGCCCTTGACGATGTCCTCGTAGGGGACCTCGTCGCCGGTGGCGGCCGACACCCGCTTCTGCTTCACCCTCGACTTGCTCTTGGCGTCGATCTGGTGGAACCGCACGTCCTTGGGCGACACCGCGCTGTACAGCTTCACCGGCACGTTCACCAGCCCGAAGCTGATGGCGCCGGACCACATCGATCGGGCCACGGCTACCTCCTGCCCACAGATCGTAGGGTCAACGCCCGGGTGGCGGTGGCAACCCGCCGAGCAGGTCCTTCAGCTTGGCCAGATCGTCGGCCGAGGCGGCCCCACCGACGACGATCCCACCCGCCGCCACCTCGTCGATCGTGTGCTCCACGTGGACGGCGCCGGTCGCCCCCACTGCACCCACGAGCAGGCCCGCGACCCGTCTTGCCTCCTGTTCGACGTCTACGTCGGTCTCTCCGACGGAGCCGACCACGATGCCTCCCGCGGACACGTCCCCGACGCGCTGCCGGTAGAGCCTGGTCGACGCCGCCCGCGCCCCCTTCCGGGCTCCCACCGACGAGACCGGCTCGAACACCCGCCCGCCGTGATCCCGCAGGTAGAGGACGGGGACGCACCAGTCGCGGTCGTCGCTGTCGGCGCCGGTGGACACCACCCGGATGGCGGTGCGGCCGAGGGCGACCGCCTCGTCGACCGTGAGCCCCGCCACCAGCGCCCGGTGCAAGGCCCCGGCGAAGGCCGCCGCCCGCCGGTCGCCGATGGCGAACTGCATGGCCACCACCGCCGGGATGCCCCGCCGGACGAGGGCCGCCGCCACCCCGCCCCACGGGTTGTGGTCCTGGGGCCGGCCGGTGTCGCAGGCGCCGAGGACCGCCAGCCGGACGCCCTTGGCCTGCACGATCTCGGCCAGCCGATCACCGGCCATCACCTCGGGCCCGGCCAGCACCACGCCGCCGTCGGCGGTGCCGTGGCCGCTGAAGTGGAACACGTCCGCCCCCGCCGACAGGGCGTCGAGGACCGCCGGCGGGGAGGCGTCGGGGACGAAGGCGGCGGAGACGCCGTTCACCCCGGCCAACGCCGCTTCCAGCGCCTCCCGCTCGGTGGCGAGGGACGGCAGGGGCGGGTAGCCGGCGGGGCTGGCCATGGCCACCACCACCCGCCGCTCGGCCGCCGCCTCCTTGGCCGCCGGCAACGGCGTGGAGACCGCCTGGTGGCGGACGATCGAGATCCGGGGGTCGAGGGCGAGGAAGCCGGCCGCCGTCGGCGGGCCCTGGTGGCGCTCCACCCAGGCGTGCTCCCAAGGGACGTCGGCCAGGCGGTCGTCGAGGCGGAGGCGGACGCGCAGGCCCTCGTCGGCGGCCAGCCGGGCCAGGCTGGCCTCGAACAGTCCCCTCACGCCCGCCGGCAGGAGGAGGAGCCCGAGGATGGCGCCCAGCTCGATCTGCGCTCCCAGGTTCTCGTCGATCTGGCGCCGGTCGAGCCACCCGATGCGGGCGGCGAGGTCGGCCGGCACCTTCACCCGCACCGTCTCCTCGCCCTCCCCCGCGGGTGACGCGAACACCCGCACCCCGAACGACGTCGGGGCGCCCTTCCCGGGCCGGACCTGATCGGCCACCAGGACGAAGTCGAGGTACCGGCTCAGGGGCACCGGCGCACCCATCGGACCAGGTCGGGCAGCCAGCCGAGGGCGGCCAGGGGGGCGAGGAAACCGCCGACGACCATCGCCGCCAGGCCCGGCCGCAGCCCGGGCAGGAGCAGCACCACGGGCATCGCCATCAGCGCCAGCAGCTGAAAGGTCCCCGCCAGCCGCAGCGTCTCCGGGTCACCGCCCGCCGCCACCGCCGCGTCCAGGGCCCGGCCTCCGATCCCGCCCAGGCCCACCAGGGCGACCAGCGTGACCGCCCCCGCCACCGGCCCGTACCCGAGGCCGGCGAACGCCCACGCCCCGACCGCCAGCGCCACCAGGCCACCGTGCAGGACCCGTGCGTAGGTGACCATGGCCCGGGGGACGACCACCCGCCCGTCGGCGCCGGCCGTGGCGCCCATGACGATGGCCGTGGTGCGGGCACCGCAGCGGGCGTCGTTGGCCACGTCCCGCAGTCCGCCGTGCACGCCGTTGGCCAGGACGATGAACCCCGCCCAGAAGGCGACCAGCCACCAGGTGAGCGTCGTCCACTGGCCCCGGGCGGCGGCGCCGTACAGGAGGAGGGCGCCCCAGCCCACCCCTTGGAGGACGTCGAGCACCGGCGGCACGGGCGTCCGCTTGCCGAGCCCGTTGTAGGCGGCCATCAGGGCGAAGGCGGCCGCCAACGAGACGAACGCCCGACCCCCGCCCGACCCGGCGGCGGCCGCCCCCACCAGGGTCAGCCCGGCCGCGGCCCATGCGATCCCCGCCGCCGCCCCGGGCGAGATCGTGCCCCGGACCAGGGGGCTCACCGCCCGGCGGGGCTCGGTGCGGTCGATGGGCAGGTCGACCACGTCGTTGTGCACGTAGGCGAAGACGTGGAACCCCACCGCCACGGCCACCAGCAACCCGGCCGTCGACCACGGCAGCGACGGCGCGGCCGACGCCGCCCCCAGCAGGACCACCGCCAGCGTCGTCCCCAGGGCCGACAGGCGAACGAACAGCCCCACCGCCTGCAGGCGGTGGTGACGGCGGACGGCGGGCGCCCACGGGCTCACGGCTCCGTCCACCGCTCGAGGTGGTAGTCGGCCTCCCGGGCCATGTCCATGGGCGGGGGCGTGATCCGGCGGATGAACGCCTTGTCGTCCTTGGCCGTGGCCAGGGCCTCGACGATGCCCTCCAGCAGCTTCACCCGCATCCGGGGGTGGAAGAGGGCCTGGTGGACCCCGTTGTTGTAGAACCCGATCCACACCACGTAGCGACGGACGAGCTCGACGTCGCCCCGCTCCGCCACCAGCCGGCGCAGGCGGTCGGAGGCGCCGACCTCGCCCAGGAACAGGTCGACCGTGTCGGCGTGGAGGACCCGCATGGTGGCCAGCGTGGCGACCAGCCCCTCCTCCACCCCGGGGTCGGCCGACGACGCCGCCGCCAGCCGGCTCCACGCCTCCCGCATCGTCTGCAGCACCGCCTGGGGGAAGAAGAAGCCGACCGCGGCCAGCCCCCGCACGACCCGGGCCAGCCGGTCCTGGTCCGAGGCCGGGTCGGAGCCGGCGGCCCCGGCCAGCAGGGTCCCGAAGTAGGGCATGGGTCCGCCCCGGCGGCCGTAGGCCAGGCCCAGGGGGAGGAGGTCGATGTCGAACGGGGCCCGCGTACCGCCGTCGGCGGTCAGGAAGACGGCGCCGTTCTCCTCCACGAAGGTCCGGGTCAGGTCCTCCAGCAGCGTCATCCACGCCTCGGGTGACTTCTCGATGAGGACCGTGAACGCCCACAGGACCCATCGCCGGCCCTGCCCGTCGAGGCGACCGAACAGCTGCCGGACGAGCGGCTCGGTACCGGCCGGATCGTGGAAGGCGTGGATGACCAGGACCTGGGCCCCGACCATCCGGGAGATGGCGAGGGGCGAACCCAGGAGGGCGGCCAGGTCGTCGGCGGCGGCGGCGACGTCGGACTCGGGGTCGACCAACGGGAGGACCCGGCCGATGGCCTCCCGGTCGCCGGCGAAGAACTCGTCCGCGTCCTGGAGGCCGCTGAACAGGGCCGCGTCGAGCAGGCGCTTGGAGTACACCTGGGCCACCACCGGGGTGGCCACCTTCACGAACGTCTTGCGGTTGAGGAGATGGACCTTGAGCCGGGTCCGGAGCAGGTCGTACCAGAGCCCGGCCGTCTGGGCGACGACCTCGGGCCGGTCGGGGTGGTTGATGTAGACGGTGATCGACAGCCCGGCGAGGAAGTCGAACAGCAACCGGTCGCGCTTGTGCAGGAGCTGGCCGGTGATCTTGATCCGGGGGGCGAGGTCGGCGTACAGGCGCAGGGGCAGGCAGTCGGGGTCGTCCGGCCGCCACTGGAGGTAGGCGGAGAGGAGGGCCGTCTGGCGGAGGTCCTCCCGGTCGTCGGCCGCCGCCTCCCGGAAGACCTCGAGGGCGCCGGGTGACGAGGCCGCCGCCTTGATGGCCACGTTCCAGGCCTCGGCCGAATCGGTGGCGAGGAGGCGGAGCATGGCGTCGACGGCGCGCCGGCTGGCGCCGCCGGCGTCGGCGTCCACCGCCGCCAGCCGGACGAGGGCCTCCACCGCCAGGCCCCGCCGCTCGACCTCGGCATCGGTGGCCATCGCCTCCGCCAGCGCCACCAACCGGTCGGGCTCGCCCGCCGCGGGCGGGGCCAGGCCGGCCTCGATGGCGGCCCGGACGCCGGCGTACATCGCCTCCGGCCCCCCGGGGACGTCCTGCTGGCGGGCCCGGAAGCCGGCGTCGAGCACCACGTCGAACAGCTCGCCCACCCGGGCCACGCGTTGCGCTCGTCTGTCGAGGGCGGCCAGGCTGGCGCCCATGTGGCGGACGAGGTTGCGCAGGCAGTAGCCGTCGTCGCAGTTGGCCCAGTCCCCGTCCCAAAGCTCGTCCCTGGCCGCCTGGTAGTGGCGGACGATGCGGTCGTGCTGGAGCGGCGGGGCCACGTAGAACCGGTTGTCGGACCCCCGGTCGTCGAGGTAGCGGGTGGCCAGGAAGTCGCCCAGGGAGCGGTGGTACAGCCGCCAGCCACCACCGCCGGGGGGGCCGCCGTCCGGCGCCGGCTCCCACTCGGTGACCTGCTCCACCGTCTGCAGGAACCGGCTGAGGGCTTCGTCGTCCCAGGCCAGCCACCGGCGGAGGCGGTCGGCCGGAGCCGCCGGGAGGGCGACGCTGATGCTCCCCAGCAGGGGTTGGTAGCGCTCGCCCCACTCCGGCCCCCGCTCCCGGGACTCGAAGCCGGGGACGATGCGCTCCAGGTACTGGCGGTAGAGGTCGAACAGGCCGGTGGGCAGGTCGGCGGTGTCGGTGAGCTGGCGGGCGCCCTGGGCCAGCTCGTCGAGCAGGAAGTCGATGAACAGGAAGTTGCCCGCGGCCTGGGCCGCCAGGCGCTCGACGGTTGCCTCGTCGACCGGAGCCTCGCCGGTGCCGGTGGTGGCGTCGGCCAGCCGGGTCCGCACGAACAGGCGGACGTCCTCCTCGTTGCGGGCGGCCCCCTCACCGGACGAGAGGTCGAGCTGGCGGACGTCGCCCCCGAAGCCGTCCCGCAGCCCGTCGACCAGGATGCGCTCGTTGCGGGACGTGACGAGGAAGCGGACGTTGGCCGGCAGGCTCCCCGACCGGGCCAGCAGGGAGACCACCGTCGGCTCCGGGCCGGCGAAGGCCTCGTCCACCCCGTCGACCAGGATGGCGAAGGTCCGGCCGGGATGGGCCTCGGCCATCGTCCGCAGCGGCTCGACCACGCCCTGGGCGTAGCGGTCGCGGGCGTCGGGGATCTTGACGTCGAGGTCGCCCACGTGGCCGACCACGGTGCCCTGGTTGACCCCGACCTCCTGGTGGACGAGCTCGGGCAGGTTCACCCGCAGGAAGGCGTCGGCGAACTCGGGGTGGCGGGCGGACAGCTGCTTCACCAGGCTGGTGACGAACCAGGCGGGGGTGACGTCGGCCCCGTCCTGGCCCCGGGTCATGCAGAAGCAGCCCGCCGACCACCCGTCCCGCACCCCCTCGAGAGCGGCGGCGGCGCCGGCGTCGCCCGCCGGGGTAGGGCCCGCTCCCGCCAGCCAGCCGGCGATCACCGACTTGCCCGATCCCGGCTCGCCGGTGAGGAGGAACAGCCGCTCGGTGCCCGACGCCAGCCAGTCGGCCACCTGCCGCAGCGCCCACACCCGACCGACCAGGCCGGCCGCCTTGTGGCCGATGACGGCGGGGATGCGCACGCGGTCGGTCGTGGGTCGGATCGTACCGGCGTGGAAGGATGCCGGTGGTGCCCGGACGTTCTCTCGCCGACCTTCAGCGGGCCCTGGTCGAGATCATCCTGGCCAAGGGCCACCTCCGGCTGGACGAGCCGGTGCAGCTGGCGTCGGGCGACTGGAGCCGGGACTTCATCGACAACAAGCGGGCCTTCGCCCACGGCGCCGACCTGCTGCTGGCGGGGGCGGGCCTGGCCGCGCTGGCGGCCGAGGAAGGGTGGGAGTTCGACGCCGCCGGCGGCCTCACCCTCGGCGCCGACCACTTCTCCCACGCGGTGGCGGTGGTGACCGACCGTTCGTGGTTCGTCGTGCGCAAGGCGGCCAAGGAGCGGGGGACGAAACGGCGGGTGGAGGGAGCCGGCCTCGGCCCCGGCACCCGGGTGCTCGTGATCGACGACGTGGTCACCCGGGGCGCGTCGATCCTCGACGCCTACCACGCGGTGGTGGAGACGGGGGCGACGGTCGTCGGGGTGACGACCATGGTCGACCGGGGCCCCTCCACCGCCACGGCGGCCGTCTTCGCCGACCTGGGCGTCCCCTTCCGGGCCCTCCTGACCTACCGCGACCTGGGCATCGAACCCGTCGGCCCCAGCCCCGCCGGCTGACCGGCACCCGCCAAGGGCTCCTCCGGCCGGAACGTGCGGCGGTAGGCCTGGGGCGAAGCCGACACGGCCCGGGTGAAGTGCATGCGCAGCCCGGCGGCGGAGCCGAAACCGCACCGCTGGGCCACCAGCTCGACGGGAACGTCGGTGGTCTCGAGCAGGCGCTGGGCGAGCAGGATGCGCTGGCTCAGGACCCACTGGTGGGGCGTGGTGCCCGTCGCCGCCCGGAAGCGGCGGGCGAAGGTGCGGGGGCTGGTGCCGGCCCGCCGGGCCAACTGCTCGACGCTCAGGTCGTCGCCGACGTGCTCGAGCATCCACTCCAACAGTCCGGCCAGGGACTCGTGGCCGTCGGCGCAGGGGGGGACCGGCAAGTCGACGAACTGGGCCTGGCCCCCGTCGCGGTGGGGGGGCACCACCATGCGCCGGGCGACGGCGTTGGCCACCTCGGCCCCGTGGTCGAGACGGACCACGTAGAGCAGTAGGTCGATCCCGGCCGCGGTGCCGGCCGAGGTCATGACCCCGCCGGCGTCGACGTAGAGCACCTTGGGGTCGACCCGCACCTGGGGAAACTCCCGGGCGAAGCGCTCGGCGTGCATCCAATGGGTGGTGGCCCGGCGCCCGTCGAGGATGCCGGTGGCGGCCAGCACGAAGGCGCCCGTGCACACCGACAGCAGCCGGGCACCGCGGTCGTGGGCCGCCCGCAGGGCGTCGAGCAGGTCGCCGGGGGGCGGCCCGGGGAAGGGGTTGGCCGGGATGACCACGGTGTCGGCGTGGGCCACCTCGTCCAGCCCGTAGGGCGTGTCGATCACGATGCCTTCCGGGCTGACGTGGGGCTTGGGGCCCACCGCCGCCACCCGGTGGCGGTACCAGGGGACGGCCAGCTCGGGCCGGTCGAGGCCGAAGACCTCGCACGCCACCGAGAGCTCGAACATGGCCACCCTTGGCCCGATGACGGTGACCACCCGATGCATTGGCACGATTATAGCGACAAATGTCTTTCCTGCCACTGGTCGGTCGGCAGAGATTGGCCGAGCATGGGCCCATGCACCCCTACGTGATCGAGCAGCTGGTGGCGGCCCGCCAGCAGGAGCTGCGGCTGTTGGCCGGGGCCGACCGCGCCGCCCGCGCCGCCCGCCACCACCGCGGGCGCCCGGCCTGGCGGCGGGCCGTGGTTCGTGCCCTCGTGGCCGCGGCGGTGGCCGTCGGAGTGCCGCCGGCCCAGCGGCGGGCGGCGCGGTGCGAGGTCACCAGCCGGCTCGGCCTCGAACCCGGCTGCTGACCCGACCCCGCTTCGGCCCGGCGACACGTCACACTTCGTGCAGCGCGATCTGGAGGTGTGGCCATGGCCGAGAGCGGTTCCGTCGTGTTGGTTTACGTCACCGATTCCGGGCGGCAGCCGGTGGCCGGTGCCGAGGTCGAGGTCCGCTCCCGAGGGAACGTCTCGCTCGGTCGGGACAAGGAGACCGGCGCCACCGTGGTCTCCGGCCTCCAGGCGGGGGAGGTGGCCTTGGTGGTGGCCAGGGCCGGCGGCGGCGAGAGCAAGCCCTTGGCGGTGACCGTCACCGGCGGCGTGCAGCAGGTGGTGGTGGGGATGCCGGCGGACGGCGAGCTCACCTACCGGCGGGGCGACAGCCGGGCTGCGTTCGTGCCCGACCACGACCGGTTCCTGGTGTACACCGACGGCCCCGGGGCCGGCCGCCTGGCCGCGGCCGCCTTCCGCGACCTGGGCCTAGCCGCGGAGGAGCTGCCCGGTCCCGGCGGCGGCGACGCCCGCGACGACAAGGCGTTCGAGGAGGTCACCCACCTGGTCGCAGCCGACCCCGACCGGCTGGCGAAGCTCCCGTCCGTCCTCGATCGCCAGGCAGTCGACGTCCGCATCGCCCGCCCCGTCCTGCACAAGGACGGCACCCGCCCCTACGGGCTCACCGGGGAGATCGTGGCCGCCTTCCGGGGCGACGTGAAGCGGGAGGAGGTCGCCCGCATCGCCGCCGAGCACGGCCTGGAGGTGGCCCGCGACGTCCGCCACGCGGGCAACGGCTTCCTCCTCGTGCGCAAGGGCATGCCCGACTACGACCTGCTGGAGGTGGCCGAGGCCCTGGCCGCCGACGACCGGGTGGCGTGGGCCGAGCCCAACCTCGTCGTCCCCCTCGAGCTCGACGCGTGGACGCCGAACGACCTGCTCTACGGCCAGGTCCCCCACCTCCAGGTCGTCAACGCCGACGACGCCTGGGACCGGATGGACAACGTGGCGGTGGCGCTGCGGGGCGGGTCGCCGAACATCACCGTCGCCGTGTTCGACCCCCAGGGGGTGGCGCCCAACCACCCCGACCTCGCCGGGAACCTCACCGACGGCACCGCCAAGCTGGTGGCGTCGATCAACTTCCGGGCCACACCGATCGCGGCCCAGACGGTCGCCGCCCTGGCCGGCGACCACGGCACCCAGTGCGCGGGGTCGGCCACCGCCATCATGGACGACAACCGGGGCCTGCCGGGCGTGGCCCCCAACTGCCACCTCATCGGCGGCCAGAACCGGTCCAACAGCGACGAGCTGCGGCTGGCCGACGCCTACCTGTGGATGTCCGGGTTCGCCAACGGCTCGACCGACGCCGGGTTCCCGGCCCTGCCCGGTCGTACCGCCGACGTCATCTCCAGCAGCTTCGGCGTCACCGGCGCCGTCCTGTCCACGACCATGCGCACCTGCTTCGACCACCTCACCACCTTCGGCCGGGGCGGGCGGGGCGTGGTCGTCTGCTTCTCCCTCGGCAACAGCGGCTACGGCGACTTCACCAACGCGGCCGGGACCCGGTTCCGGGCGTGGCCGACCTACGAGAAGTGCATCGCGGTCGGCTCCAGCCTCAACACCAACCCCACCAACCCGGTGACCAGCGTCCACGCCGATCCCAACGGCAACACCACCGGCATCGCCACCCAGGTCGACCGGCGGGCGCTCTACAGCCCCTTCGGCGCCACCGCCCTGCGCAAGCCCGACCTGGTGTCGCCGTCGCACACGTCGTACAGCACCGCCGCCGGCAACCCCCTGGTCGACACCATCCTGTCCGACGTGCGGGTCGGCACCGGCACCGTCGACGGGTGTCCCGGGGCCACCACCTGCCTCGACTACGACACCACCTTCGGCGGCACCAGCCACTCCACGCCCACCGTGGCCGGCGCGGTTGCCCTCGTCCTGTCCGCCCGCCCCGAGCTGTCGTGGGTGCAGGTGCGGGAGGTGCTGCGCCGGTCGTGCGCCCGCATCGACGCGGCCAACGCTGATCCCACCGGCCAGTGGCAGGACCTGAACGGTGACGGGGCCATCGACTACAGCCGGTGGTACGGGTCCGGCCGGCTCGACGTCGACGCCGCCGTCGCCCTGGTCCTCGACCCGGCGGTGACCTTCGGCGACGCCTACGTCCGGGAGAACCTCGCCGACGTGGGCGACGTCCCGTCCCCCGGGTGGCACGCCGAGAGCCCCGACATCTGGGTCCGCCGGACCGACGACCCCGTCCCCGCCCTGGCCTGGACCTCGTCCCCGCCCCATGAGAACCCCGTCCGGGGCAGCGACAACTTCGTGTTCTGCCGGGTCCGCAACCGGGGGACGGCGGTGGTGCCGACGGTGTACCTGCGCGCCTCCATCACCCACTACCCGGGGTTCGAGTTCCGGTACCCGCAGGAGTTCCGGCCCACGACCAACGTGGGCGACCCCATCCCCAACCCGCTCGTCCCCGGCACCTATGTGATCGGTGAGGTGAGGGTCGACAACCTGGGCCCGGGGGCGGACACGATCGTCAAGCTGACCTGGCCGGCGGCGCTGATCCCGCCGGAGGAGGTGACGGTGGGGGGCGTCGACGTGCGGTGGCACCCGTGCCTGCTGCTGGAGTCGTCGCCCCACGACGGCCCGGCTCCGGCCCCGGGCGCGATCGCGGTGCGGGCCGACAACAACCTGGCCCAGCGGAACATCTCCATCGGCGACCCGGGCGACGTCGACTCGTGGGTCGGGGCAGTGGCCGGCTCCCTCGACCGGGGCGGCATCCGGTCGATCGTGCTCGACGGCCGCCTGCTCGACGGCGACGTGGTGGTCCTGCTCCACGTCGCCGATCGCGACAAGGAGGTCCGGGCCGGTCTCTCCCGGGGAGCGAAGCAGGCGTTCGTGCCCAAGGAGGAGATCCGGCTCCCGGGCCGGCTGCCCGACCTCAGCGTCATCCTGCGGGACCGCACCCGGATCAACGTCGGGGGCGCGGGCGGCCTCGGCGGCATCGAGATCCATGCCGCCCCGGGGACGGAGCTGCGGCTGCCGCCCGGGGTCGGGCGCCCGGCGGCCGTGGCGGCCGTGCCGGTGGCCGGTTCCGACACGGTCGACGGCGTCCCGGTGGTGATGGTGAAGGGGCTGCCCGGCGGGATCCTGGAGATCCCGGCGGCGGTGCCCGGCAGCCGGCTGTTCCCGCTGGCCATCGGCACCCGGGGGGAGTGGAAGGGCGAGCTGCGCATCACCCAGCGCCGGGGCGACGGATCGCTCAGCCCCGGCTACACGATCCGTCACTGACACCCCTTGTCCGCGCCCCCGGGCTGCCGGGGCGCCCGCCCGTGGCGCCGGCGAGGCGACGGCTACGACGACCGGGTGGCGATGACCCGGCCGTCGACCCGCCGACCGTCGGCGCGGACGATCCCGGTCCGGGCGACGTCGAGAAGCTCGGCGAAGGCGGCGTCGACCGCCGCCCGCAGCTGGCCGAGGGTCATCGCCGGCAGGTCGGCCTCCAGGGCCAACAGGCCGTCCTCGATCGCCCGCAGTCGGGCCAGGCCGGCGACGGAGAGGGCGGCCGGGCCACCCGTCTCGACCACGATCTGCTTGGCCGACGCCCAGGTGAGGCATTCGACGCACTCCACGTTGGCCACGAACGCCTCGTTCTGGGGCGCGAGGGTCGAAGGCGGCGTGGTGACGAGGACGAGCTGGAACGCGGCCGCCAGCGTCTGGCAGCCGGTGCAGCTGGCGGCGGCGTAGGCCCGGTTCTCCTCGTCGACCTTGCCGTTGGCCACCCGCTGGTAGTCGACGTTGGCCCGGACCAGGGCGTCACCGTCGGTGCGGTTCACGGCGACCACGACGTTCTCGTCGCTGGCCCCGGCGGCGGTGGGCGCCAGCACGACGCCCAGCGCCACCACGGCGCAGAGGAAGGTCTTCGCCAGGCGGTTCATGGGGTGTTCTCCTTGCTCGTCGGTTGGGTGGTGGACGTCGATGTCGACGGGGAGTCGGCGACGGTCGTCGAAGGCGACGAAGCCGGCTCGTCCTCCTCGTCGGCGGCCGGCTCCTCCTCGTCGGTGGCAGGCGTCGGCTCCTCCTCGTCGGCCGCCGGCGCCGGCTCGACGGGACCGGCGCTGAGGCTCCAGGCCTCGGCCGGCGCCCCCTCGAGCTCCTCGGCCGTCTCGGCGGTGAGGCCGGCGCGACCGGTGCGCACCTCGGAGACGGCCTGGAAGGCATCGGCGGCGGTTCCCCGCTCGCCCGGCTGGATGGGGCGGTACTCCCCGTTGGGCCACCAGGTGAAGGCCAGCGAACCGGCCAGGGCGACCCCCAGGAGGCCCACCAGGGGCCGTCCGAAGCGGGTGTTGCCCGCCCCCGACCAGGCCCACGACCCGGCTCTGCGGCCGAAGCGGGAGACCGCGTACCCCGACCCCAGCACCGGCAGGGCGACCGAGATCACCCCCACCAGACCGGCGGCCGCGGTCGCCCACCGCCCACCGTCGACGGCTCTGCGCAGGCCGACCCACTGGACCCCGATCGAGTCCCAGGCGGTGGCCGCCATGCGGGGGGCGGAGATCACCACGGTGAGCAGGACGAAGCCGAGCAGGGGGATCACCGTCAGCACCCACAGGGCGACGACGACCCGAACCCAGGGCTTGAGCACGGCGGCGTCGGCGGGGGTGCGCCGCCCCGGCACCAGGCTGAGCAGGGTGGGCTTGATGCGGGCGAACAGATCGGGCACCCCCACCAGGTCGGAGAGGATGTGATAGCCGTCGAGGCGCACGACCGGCAGCAGCTGGTGGACCATCTGCAGGACCTGGAGGGGGATGAGCAGGAGCAGCGCATCCACGTCGGTGACGGCCCACACCCCGAAGGTGGCCAGGGCGAAGAGGGCGTTGAAGTAGAGGCCGCCCAGGTCGGTGCGCAGCCGGCCTCGCCGGTCGAGGCGGTAGGCGTCGGTGACGTCGGTGTAGAACGCGGGCCACACCAGGTAGAGGCCGCAGCCCATCGCCCCCGGCCGTCCTCCCGAGTAGCGGCAGGCGGCGGCGTGGCCGAACTCGTGGAACGACGCCGAGACGACGGTGAGGGCGAACGTGGCCAGCAGCAGCCCCGGGGAGTAGAGGAGCTGGCGGGCGCCCGCCCCCAGGCCTCTCGACCCGACCACCCAGGCCACCACCACCAGGAAGGCGGCCACCACCGGCACGACCACCCACGGTCGGAACAGGAACGCGAACGGCGCCGTCAGCCGGTTCGTCCACCGCTCGCCGGTGATCTGGACCTTGAGGCGAAGGGCGAGCAGGGGGTTCGACTTCTGGACTCGCGGCTCCCGGCCCTTGTCGTCCTTCACCAGGCCCACCGGCCACAGCTTCTCGGCCACCAGGTAGCGGACGTTGTCGGCGCTCACCCGCCGCTCCGTGCGCTCGCCCAGGGCGGCTGCGATCTGGGCCGGGTCCCGCTCCCCGTCGATCAGCTCCAGGGTGGCGTAGAGCAGCGGCGTGAGCTGGATCGTCTGGCCGTCGGCCCGGCGCACGAGGCACGGAGCCTCCGTGTACCCGGAGGCCTCGTACTCCCCGATGAGGTCGACCCCGGTGGCCCGGTGCGGCACCGGAAACGGGTTTCGGGCCGGTGCCGCACCGCTGGTGGGGCGCGCGTCGCCAAGCTGCTGGACCATGGGCGGCTAGTGGTGGTCGGCGCTGGGGTCAGCCGGCGGTGGCGCCGCCACCCGACTGGTCGAGGTTGGCGTCCTGGGTCGCGTTGGCGGTGGCGGTGCCGTCGAGGTCCTGGACGATCACCGAGTCCTGGTCGGCCAGGGCGGCGGCCTCGGAGTCGACCGACAGGACGTTGGCGCTGACGGCGGCGTCGATGGGCGCAGCCACGTTGGCGTTGGCCGCGACCGCGACGTCGATGGGGGCGGCCACGTCGGCGTCGAGGGCGAGGTTGACGTCGAGGTCCAGCAGTGAGGTCCCCAGCAGCGCGGACGGGTCGATGGCCTCACCGAGGACCGACATCGCCTCCCGGTCGGGGACGGCGGTGGCGTCCTGGGACTCGAGCTCGGCTTCGGTGATGGCGGGTTCGTTGGTCATGGCTTCTCCAAAGAAGTGTCGGCCGAGCTACTGCTCGACGGTGGCGTTCTGGGTGGCGTTGGCGGTGGCGACCCCGTCGAGGTCCTGGATTATGACGGAGTCCTGGTCGGCCACCGCGGTGGCCTCGGATCCGACGGACGCGACGTTGGCCGCCACCGCCGCGTCGATGGGCGCGGCCACGTTGGCGTTGGCCGCCACCGCCGCGTCGACCGGGGCGGCCAGGTCGAGGGCGAGGTCGAGGTCGACGGCGAGGTCGAGCAGGGACATGGCCTCCCGGTCGGGGAGGGCGGCCGCCGCTTCGGCGTCCATCTCGTCCATCGAGAGCTCGGGCTTGTTGGTCATGGGTTGTCCTCCTGATCCTGGCTAGTCCTGGTCGATCTGGTTGATGATCACGATCTGGTCGGCGTCGGCCACGGCGATGGCGTCGGTCGACGAGATGTTCACCGCCGTCGCCTCGTTGATCGGCATGGCGAAGTTGTCGATGCCCAACCCGGCCCCGAGCTGGACCCTCGACATGGCCTCCCGTTCGGGAAGGGCCGTCGCCTCCTCCGCCTGGAGATCGTCCAGACTCATCTCGTTGGCGCCGTTCGTCACGGGTTGCTCCCTTCGTGGTTTCCGCCGGCCTTGGTGGGGCGTACTTACCCCGGAGGGAGGGTGAAAAACGCCTTGAGTGGACGTCCGGCTACCCCCCGAAGCAGGGGGCGATCTCCTCGTCCCACATGACGTCGGTGGCGATCACGTCGGTGCGCAGGCCCTTGACCGACGGCTGGCGGAGGGTGCCGGCCGCGGTGACCTCGGTGTAGGCGACCTCGACCACGAGCAGGGGCGTGACCCAGCGGAGCGGCGCCCGGGGCGGGTTCACGAACGGGGCGTCGGTGCGCTCGATCTGGGCGAACAGACGGGTGAGCTGGCGGATCATGTCCTCGTTGAGACCGGAGCCGGCCTGGCCCACGTACCACAGGCGCCCGGACGGGTCGTGGGCGCCCAGGGCGAGGGAGCCGATGCTCGAGGCCCGGGACCCGCTGCCCGTCGACCACCCCCCGACCACGAACTCCCGCCGCCGGCCGGTCTTCACCTTCGACCACGCGGTCGAGCGTCGGCCGGGGAGGTAGGGGGCGTCGACCCGCTTGGCCATGAACCCCTCCAACCCGGCCTGGCGGCAGGCCTCCATGAGCTCGGCGGGGGAGGCGTCGAGGACGGGGGCGGTCTGCCACGCCCCGCCCTTGAGCTGCAGGGTGTCGAGGATGCGGCGGCGCTCGGCCTGGGGGCACTCGGTGAGCAGCTCGCCGTCGTACCAGAGGATGTCGAAGGCGACGAACGACACCGGGGTGTCGGCCAGGAGGCGGGCCGAGGGCTGGACGACGTGCATCCGCCGCTGGAGGCGCTGGAAGCTGGGCCGGCCCTGGTCGTCGAAGGCCACCACCTCCCCGTCGAGGATCACGTCGTGGGGGACGAGGTCGGCGGCGATGGCCCGGATCTCGGGGAAGGTGTCGGTGGCCTCCGTCCCCCGGCGGTTGGTGAGGGTGACCAGGCCCCCTTCGACGGTGGCGATGATGCGCTGGCCGTCGAGCTTGGGCTCGAACATCCACCCGTGCGTGTCGCGGGGGACGCCGGCGGCACCGGCGAGCATGGGCAGGAGCCGGGGCGGCCTCACGCGGTCACGGCTCCGGCCGCGGCGACGGCCCGGGCACGGCGGCTCCGGTGCCCTTCGGCACCTGCCCGATCCCGTCGCCGCCGTGCGGCGAGCAGACCACCATCTGGTCGGCCGTCATGGTCCCGATCGTAGGTTTGCCGTCGCGCCATCAGGCGCTCTGCGCGAGAGACGACCTCAGGGGTCGATCCTGCTCCGGATGGGCGGAGGTCAGGCGGGGCTGGGGACGAAGTTCACCGTGACCGTCGTGAACCCGAGGGTGCCGAAGAGGGTCTCGAGCATCCGGCGGGTGTTCTCCTCGGCCCGCGGCACGAGCGTGCTCGAGGCGGCGGCGGCCTTCATCTTGGCCGAGGCGGCCAGCTGCAGCGCCCGTTCGCTGGTGGGGGAGTCGGAGAACACCGACCCGATCCGATCGAGGAGGCCACGATCCCGGCTCACGACCTGGCTGTTCTGCAGGTCGAGCTTCGGCTCCGCCAACCGGGGCGGCGGAAGGGAGACGGTGACCGACCGCCGGTCGATCGAAACCACGATCGACTGGGCGTCGAGCTGGGAGAAGTCGACCAGGGCGTCGACCGAACCGGCGGCCGAGTAGGTCGTGCGCTCCCCCCGGATCACCGACGGCAGGAACTTGGCGTCCTTCTCGCTGTCGACCAGGACCTGGAAGTTGCCGGCCGCGGCGCGGTACTCGCTGAGGTCCTCCATCGCCTGGAGGAGGGCGGGTTGGGTGCGGTCGACGGTGCGGCTGGAGAACGGGTTGGGGATCGACGGGAGCAGCTTGCCCAGGGCGCCGGTGAGGGCGAGCACGGCGCACACGCCCAGCGTGCCGGCGACCACCCATCCTGAGCGGGTCCGGGGTCGCACCACGACCATACGATCTTGTCTGCTGCGCGGGAGCACGCCCTAGTGTCCCACCTCGGGCAGGATTATCGCCGCCGCCTCGTGCGCCTGGCGGACGCAGGCGGCCAGGCCGAGGCCCCGGTAGGCGGCGCCCGCCACCACCACGCCGGGCAGGGCCGCAGCCAGTCCCGACGTGATCCGGTCGACGCGGCGCTGGTGGCCGGGCTGGTACTGGGGAAACCCGTCCGACCACCTCGACACGAGGCTGGTCACCGGTGACCGGCGCACGCCGACCGCCAGCGACAGCTCCCCGTGGAGACGGTCGACGAGCTCGTCGTCGGCCAGGTCGGCGAAACGGTCGTCGCCCGCCCGGCCGGCCGACGCCCGAAGGAGCACCAGACCGCTGGCGGCCAGCGCCGGCCACTTCGACGTCGACCAGGTGCAGGCCGTCATCAGCCGCCGCTCGACCCGCGGGACGAGGAACCCGGCCCCGTCCAGGCGCCGGGGGACGTCCTCCGGGCGGTAGGCGAGGGTCGACACCGCCACCGACGCGTACCGGATGCGGGCCAGGTCGGACGCCACCGCCGGCGCCGCCGACCGCAGGACGGGAGCGGCGGCGAAGGCGGGCACGGTGACCACGACCCGGGACGCGGCCACCACCGAGCCGTCGGCCGTCACCACCCGGTAGCCGCCGCCGCCGTCGGGCTCGACCGAGGTCACCCGTATGCTCGAGCGAACGTCGACCCCGGCTTCGGCCAGGGCCGCCGCCAGCCGGTCGACCAGCCGCCCCATCCCGCCGGCGACCCCGAGGAAGAGCGGTCCGCCGGCGGCAGTGGTGCCGGTGCCATCGGTGGCCGTCCGCCGTCGCCGCAGCCCGATGACGAGGCTGCGGGAGCCGGCGGCCGCCTCCGCCAGCTGGGGGGCGGTGGCGGCCAGGCTGAGATCGTCGGCCCGGCCGGCGTTGATGCCCCCGATCAGGGGTTCCACCAGCTGGTCGACCACGGCCCGACCCATCCTCGCCCCGATGATCTCGGACACCGACGGATCGGCGCTCAGACCGGGCCGCCGCCGGGGCAGGACCAGGTCGAGGCCGGCCCGGGCGACCGCCGCCGGCGGGAGCGCACCCGACCGCACCAGCGGCCACAGCTCGACCGGGACCCCGAGGACCTGACCGGCGGGCAGCGGCCGCAGGCGGTCCCGGGACCAGATGAACGCCTCGCCCCTCGCCGGCGGGACCACCTCGACGCCGACGGCGGCGGCCAGGTCCCGGGCGTGGGGCACCCGGGCCAGGAAGGTGTCCGGCCCCTCCTCCACCGGGACCCCCCCCAGCGTCGAGGTCCGGATCTTGCCCCCCAGGCGGTCGTCGGCCTCCAAGACCGTCACCCGGGCCCGGTCCCGGAGGAACCAGGCCGTGGCCAACCCGGTGATCCCGCCGCCGACGACGACGACCGCCGGCCGGGCGTCGTCAGGCGGAGGCGGAGGCGGCGGCACGGGCCCGCACCACGTCGGCCAGGGCGGCGCAGAGGGCGGGGTGGTCGTTGGGCGACGGGGTGCGGGCGAAGTCGAGGCGCATGGCGTCGGCCATCTTCCGGGCCTCGATGTCGAGGTCGTAGAGGACCTCGAGGTGGTCGGACGTGAACCCGCACGGGCACACGACCACCCCCCGGGCTCCAGCCGAGGCCAGCTGAGGGAGGACGGTGAGGATGTCGGGGCCCAGCCACGGCTCGGTGGTGCCGGTGCGGGCCGCGCTCTGCCACGCCGTCGACCATCGCGGATGGGGCACCCGCACGGCCACGCTGATGGCCGTCTCCCGCACCTGCTGCGGATAGGGGTCGCCCGACGCCTCGATGAAGGCGGGCAGGCTGTGGGCGGTGAAGATCACCTCCACGTCGGGCTTCTTCTGCCGGAGGGACGCGACCGCGTCGCCTACGAACCGGGCCAGGAGGTCGATGTAGCCGGGGGCGGTGTGCCACGAGTCGACCATGAGGACCTCGACTCCGTCGGCCTCGCCCGCGGCCGCCGCCCGCTCGCCGTACTGCCCCACCGAGAGGAACGAGTAGTGGGGGGCGAGGACGAGGCCGACCGCCCGGGTGACGCCGCGGGCCGCCAGGGCCGCCACCCCGTCCTCGATGAACGGCGGGGCGTGCTTCATGCCCAGCTCGACCGTGAACCCCTCCCCGAGGGCGGCCGCGATCCCGGCCGCCTGGGCCGCTGTCCGCGCCAGCAACGGCGACGTCCCCCCGATGGCGTCGTACCGGCGGGTGAGGTCGGCCAGCAGCTCCGCCGTCGGAGGACGGCCCCGGCGGACATGGGTGTAGTACGGCTCGATGTCGGCGGGGGTGGCCGGCGTCCCGTAGGCCATGACCAGGACGCCGACCGGGGCCTCAGCCACCGGTCTCCTCGTGCACCAGGTCGACCACCCGCCGCAACACGTCGGGGTCGGTCTCGGGCAGGACGCCCCACCCCAGGTTGAACACGTGCCCCGGCCGCCCGCCGTTGGCCGCCAGCACCTTCCGCGCCGCGAGCGCAACCGGCTCCCACGGGGCGAGGCAGACGGCGGGGTCGAGGTTGCCCTGGACGGCGACGTCGGCCCCCAGGCGGCGGCGGGCGGTGCCCAGGGGCACCCGCCAGTCGACCCCCACCACGTCGGCCCCCGCCTCGTGCATGAGCTCGAGCAGCTCGCCCGTGCCCACCCCGAAGTGGATCCGGGGAACGCCCACGTCGGCCAGCCCCCCGAGGACCTTGCGGGTGGCGGGCAGCACGTGGCGGCGGTAGTCGGCCGGCGAGAGGACGCCCGCCCACGAGTCGAACAGCTGCACCGCGGCCGCCCCCGCCGCCACCTGGGCCCGCAGCGAGGCGAGGACGGTGTCGGCCAGCCGGTCGAGCAGGTCGGCCCACAGCGCCGGCTCCGAGTGCATGAACGCCTTGGCCTTGGTCTGCTCCTTCGACGACCCCACCAGGTAGGTGGCCAGGGTGAACGGCCCCCCGGCGAAGCCGATCAGGGGCACGTCGAGCTCGCCGACCAGCAGTTTCACGGTGTCCAGGACATAGGCCATGTCGGCCTCGGCGTCCAGCGGCCGCAGCCGGTCGAGGTCGGCGGCGCCCACGAACGGCTCCGCCACCACCGGCCCCGGCGCCAGCGCGATGTCGACCCCCACGGCCGTGAGCGGGACGACGATGTCGGAGAAGAGGATGGCGGCGTCGACGCCGAGCCGCCGCACCGGCTGCACCGTGACCTCCGCCGCCAGCTCCGGGGTGCGGATGATGTCGAACATCCCGTACCGCTCCCGGACGGCCCGGTACTCGGGCAGCGAGCGCCCCGCCTGGCGCATGAACCACACCGGAGTGGCCGACACCGGCTTTCCCCAGCAGGCGTCGAGAAAGGTGGAGGACGACACTTCCCCCGACCCTACCGAGTGTCCCGGCCGTAGGATTGCGCCCATGGAGGCCCGGGTGACGCAGGCTGAGCTCCGCCGGCTCACCCTCGACAACGTCCGGGGCTTCGAGCACCTCGACCTCGACTTCGGCCGCTCGGCCCTGATCATCGGCAAGAACGGAACCAACAAGACCACCATGCTGCGGGCCATCGCCCTCGCCCTGGCCGACCACACGTCCGCCAGCGCCCTCCTCTCGCAGTCGGTCGGGGCCTACATCCGCCGCCCCCACGACGAGGCCGGCATCGGCGTCACCCTCGACATCGACGGCACGGAGCACACCTGGTCGGTCACGGTGACCCGGTCCGGCTTCGGCGAGTCGATCACCCCCCGGGGCGACGACTGGATCGCCATCCCCCCCGTCTTCGGCTACGGGGCGGGACGGGGCGTGGTGGGCGGTGACAGCGCCAAGAGCCTGGGCGCCGACAACTTCAACCTGGCCGTCAGCCTGTTCGACTACCGGCGGGAGCTCGACGACCCCGAGCTCACCCTCCGCCGGCTGCGCGACTTCGTCGACCGTCCCGGCTACGACCGCCTGATGCAAGCCTTCCGCCAGCTGCTGGAGCTCGCCGACGGCGACCAGATCACTCTGTCGCCGGGCGGGGGCATCGTGCTGTCCGGACCGACGGTCGGTCACGAGATCCCGTTGGCGGGGTGGGCCGACGGCCACCGGATCACCCTGATCTGGCTGCTCGACCTGTTCGGGAAGGCGATGCAGGTGGGAGCCATCGACGACGAGGGCAACGTCACCGGCATCCTCCTGGTGGACGAGATCGACCAGCACCTCCACCCCGCCCTCCAGGCGTCGATGCTCCAGCACCTCCGGGGCCTGCTCCCGAAGATGCAGATCATCGCCACCACCCACAGCCCGCTCGTCGCCCTGGGGGCCGACCCGGCCGACCTCCTGGTCCTGCGCCGAGGCCCCACCAACGTGGTCGTCGACCCGTCCCCCCGTGACTACCGGGGCTACACGGTGGAGGACATGCTCACCGACGACCGCCTGTTCGACGCCCCGGTGATGGCGCCCGACGCCCAGAAGCAGCTCGACGACTACCAGCAGCTGGTGGCCAAGGGGGTCGAGGGCCGCAGCCCGGAGGAGGAGCGGGCGCTCACCGACCTGTCGGCCAGGCTCCTCGCCGAACCGGTCCCGCCCGACATCGTCCAGGACCTCGACGCCACCATCGCAGAGATCCGCCAGAAACTGGCGCGATGATCGCGGTCGACCGTTCTGCCGGGCCCGCGCCACCGGCGACGTGGACGGCGGTGGCGGCGGCGGACACGGTGGTTGCCGTCGCCCAGGGGGCGGCCCATGTGATCAAGGACGGCGTCTACGGCCATGTCGAGGTGCGGGCCGCCCTCGAGTCGGTGTTCTCCCACAAGTGCGCCTACTGCGAGTCGGAGGCGACCGCCACCGGCCCGTGGGACGTCGAGCACTTCCGGCCCAAGGGCCGGGTGGCGGAGAGCACCGGCCACCCGGGGTACTACTGGCTGGCCTACACGTGGGAGAACCTCTACCTGTCGTGCCCGTACTGCAACCAGCGGCGCACCGACAAGCCGACCACCGAGGACCGCACCGCCCGCCCGCCGAAGGGCAAGCTCGACCAGTTCCCGCTGCGGGACGAGTCCACCCGGGCATCGCTGCCGGGGGCCGACCTGGCCGTAGAGGACCGCCTGCTCCTCGACCCGTGCCACGACGACCCCGAGCAGCACCTGGCCGTCGACGCCAAGGGCACGTTGGTCGCCCTCCAGGGCAGCGACATGGCGACCGCCACCATCGAGGTCTGCCACCTCAACCGGCGCCGGCTGCGGATTGCCCGGGTCAAGGCCCTCCGCACCGCCCTGGCGCTCATCGACCAGTTCCGGGGCCCGTCCTCCACCCTGGCCGAGGTGGTGGCGGCGGTCACCGGCACCCTCGGGGAGTCGTCGAAGCCCTACGCCCTGGTGGCCCGCTCGATCGCGACCCAGCCGGCGAGCTTCGGGCTCGAGTTGTGACCGACGGTCGATCCCGGGCCGTGCCGCTCGTCCATCGGAGGGCATGCCTCAGCCGCGAGGCGGCGGGCTGCCCGTAGCGGGGGGCGCCGGCTCGTTCCGAGCGGTGTGCCAAGCTGGGAGGACCACGGGAGCCCGTCGGGGCTGAGAGGGCGCCGCAGGCGCCGACCGTCTGAACCTGTCCGGGTCATGCCGGCGAAGGGAGCGCTCGATGGCCAGTCGGCGAAAGGTCTACGTCGAGGGCCCGCACGGGGCCCGGGTGCCGTTCACCCAGGTCGATCTCACCGACGGCTCGTCCCTCCGCCTCTACGACACTTCCGGCCCCGGCTCCGATCCCGCCGACGGCCTGCCGCCCCTCCGCCGCCCGTGGATCGTCGCCCGGGGCGATGTCGACGAGGTGCCCGGGCGAGCCCCCACCGCCCGCGACGACGGACGGTCCGCCGCCCGCCGGGTGACCGGCGAGGGCAACGGCCACGGCCACGGCCACCCCGCCCCCACCGTCCTGCGGGCCCAGCCGGGTCGGGTCGTCACCCAGCTCCACTACGCCCGCCGGGGGGAGATCACACCGGAGATGGAGTTCGTCGCCCTGCGCGAGCAGTGCGAGCCCGAGCACGTCCGGTCCGAGATCGCCCGGGGCCGGGCCATCCTGCCGGCCAACGTCAACCACCCCGAGTCCGAGCCCATGGTGATCGGCCGCAACTTCCTGGTGAAGATCAACGCCAACATCGGCAACTCGGCGGTCACGTCCTCGGTGGCGGAGGAGGTGGAGAAGCTCACCTGGTCGACCAGGTGGGGCGCCGACACGGTCATGGACCTGTCGACCGGGGCCAACATCCACACCACCCGGGAGTGGATCGTGCGCAACTCGCCCGTTCCCATCGGCACCGTCCCCATCTACCAGGCCCTGGAGAAGGTCGACGGCCGGGCCGAGGAGCTCTCCTGGGAGGTCTACCGCGACACGATCATCGAGCAGGCCGAGCAGGGCGTCGACTACATGACCGTCCACGCCGGGGTGCGGCTGCGCTACGTCCCCCTCACCGCCCGGCGGACGACGGGGATCGTCAGCCGGGGTGGGTCGATCCACGCCGCCTGGTGCCTGGCCCACCACCGGGAGAACTTCCTCTACCAGCACTTCGAGGAGCTGTGCGAGATCCTGGCCGCCTACGACGTGGCCTTCTCCCTGGGCGACGGACTCCGGCCGGGCTCGATCGCCGACGCCAACGACGAGGCCCAGCTGGCCGAGCTGGCCACCCTGGGAGAGCTGACCGAGGTGGCGTGGGGCCACGACGTCCAGGTCATGGTGGAGGGACCGGGCCACGTCCCGATGCACAAGATCCGGGAGAACATGGACCTCCAGCTCGAGCTGTGCCACGAGGCGCCCTTCTACACCCTCGGCCCCCTCACCACCGACGTCGCCCCCGGCTACGACCACATCACCTCCGCCATCGGGGCGGCCATGATCGGCTGGTTCGGGACGGCGATGCTCTGCTACGTCACGCCCAAGGAGCACCTCGGCCTGCCCGACCGCGACGACGTCAAGGCGGGAGTGATCGCCTACAAGATCGCGGCCCACGCCGCCGACCTGGCCAAGGGCCACGCCGGGGCCCAGGCGTGGGACGACGCCCTGTCGAAGGCCCGCTTCGAGTTCCGGTGGGAGGACCAGTTCGACCTCGCCCTCGACCCCGACACGGCCCGGGCCTTCCACGACGAGACCCTGCCCGCGGCGCCCGCCAAGACGGCCCACTTCTGCTCCATGTGCGGTCCCAAGTTCTGCTCCATGAAGATCAGCCACGACATCCGGGACGCGGCCGCGGTCGAGCTGGGAATGAAGGAGAAGTCGGCGGAGTTCGTGGCCGCAGGGGCCACCGTCTACGTCCCGGAGGAGAGCTGATGGCCGATTTGTGCGCCTTGTGCGGCGGCGAGGCGGGCCAGTCCGAGTACGGGCTGGTGAGCTGGACGGCCCTGCCCGAGGTGAGTTGGCACTACGAGTGCATGGCCACCGAGGACGGGGCCGAGTGGTTCGCCAACCTCCGCGAGGAGCACCCCGTCCTCGACCGCCAGGTTGTCCTGCGGACGCTGCGGGTGCCCCAGGAGTGCGAGTGGTGCCACACCGAGCAGCTGGTGAGCCCCACCGCCATCGGCCACAACGTCACCGGCTGGTGGATCACCTGCGACTCGTGTCCCACCCCGTGGCGGGACGCGGTCAACGGTTGGGACAACGAGGCCATCATCCGCCAGCTGTGGGGCCTCCGCCTCCGCTACGAGGTCGACGACTGGGACGACGGGGCCGAGGCCGAGCTGGCCGCCCTCGACGAGGTCCTCCCCGCCCCGTTCCGCAAGTGCGGTGCGTGCGGGGGCCAGTTCAGCTTCACCTCCCGGGTGCGGTGCGTGGAGTGCGCGTCGGTCCTGCCGATCGACTCCTGGTTCCACTACAGCTACCTGGAGGAGAGCGAGGAGGAATAGTTGGCGTTGGTGGCGGTGGACCCGTCGCCGCCGGCTCAGGCGGTGCGGACGACGTCCGGCTCGAGGTAGACCAGCCTGGCCTCGGGGACGGCGGCCCGCACCGACGTCTCCACCCGGTCGATGGCGTCGGCCACCTGGCGGAAGGCGAGGTCGGAGTCGAGCTCGATCTTGGCCGCCACCAGCAGCTCGTCGGGCCCCATGTGCTGGGTGCGCATGTGGATCACCCGGCGGACCTCGGCGTCGGCCTCCATGGCCGAGCGGATCTTGGCCACCATCTCCGGTGTCGCCGACTCGCCGATGAGGAGGCCCTTCATCTCGATCATGAGGATGACCGCGATCACCCCCAGGAGGACGCCGATGGCGAGGGTGCCCACCGCGTCGAACCGGGCGTCGCCGGTGATCTCGGCCAGCCCGATGCCGGCCAGGGCGAGGAAGAGCCCGACCTCGGCGCCGATGTCCTCCAGCAGGACGACCGGCAGCTCGGGGACCTTCGACCGGCGGATGAAGCTCCACCACGACTGGTCGCCCTTGGCGAGCCGGCTCTCCCTGACCGCGGTGCGCAGCGAGAGGGTCTCGAGGAGGATGGCCACGATCAGGATACCGACGGCCACCGGGGCCGACTCCAGCTCGTGGGGGTCGCGGACCTTCTCCCATCCCTCGAACAGGGCGAACAGGGAGCCGAGGGTGAAGATCACCAGCGCCACCACGAACGACCAGAAGTACCGCTCCCGGCCGTAGCCGAAGGGGTGCTCGACATCGGCCCGGCGCCGGGCCCGACGGCCCCCCAGGAGCAGGAGGCCCTGGTTGCTGCTGTCGGCCACCGAGTGGATGGCCTCGGCCAGCATCGACGTCGCCCCGGTGATCAGGAACCCCACGAACTTGGCCACCGCGATACCGGCGTTGGCGACGAGCGCGGCGACGACGGCCTTCTGACTCCCCTCCTGCACGGGGGCGGACCTTATCCGGCGGGCGGTGGGCCGATCGTCTCCGTCGCGTCGTCCGGCAGCGGGCGGGCGTGGGCGACCGACGGGTAGCCCTCGGCGTTGAGAAGGGCCTTCTTGGCGTCGAGGCCGAAGCCGAACCCGCCCAGCCCGCCGGCCGCCACCACCCGGTGGCAGGGGACGATCACCGGCACCCGGTTGCGCCCGAGGGCGCCGCCGACGGCCCGGGCCGCGCCCGGCTTGCCGATGGCGGCCGCCACCTCGCCGTAGGTCCAGGCGTCGCCCGGGGGGATGGCCCGGATGGCGGTGAGCACGGCCCGGTCGAACTCGGGGACGCCCCGCCAGTCGACGGGAACGGGATCCTGGTGCAGGAGGGCCGGCGGGGCGTCGGCCCGGGTGACCGCCCGCCCGCAGGCGGCCTCGAACCCGGCCTCGAAGGCGGCCGCGTCGGTACCCGGCTCGAGCCGGCACACGCCGTGCTCGTTCCACGCCACGAAGGCGGGCCCCATGGGCGTGTCGATGGGGACGTAGGCGTCGTGTTCGGCCACCGGACGATCATCCCAGGCGGGTGCGACAACGACCCGGCACCGCCACGGGGCGGCGGTCCGTGTCGCGCCGTGATCGCCGGGCGACCCGTGCGCGACAGGCGGCGTGGGCGGGCCGGACCCGTCCCGAGCCCGGCCCCCGGTGCTACCAGGTCGGGCGGATGCGGACCAGGCGCAGGACGTCGGTGACCGGGACGGGGTCGAGGGGGGAGCCGACGAGGACGACCACCACGTCGTCGGTCTTCACGATCCCGAGGTCGACCGCGGCCATGACCGCGAACCAGACGATGTCGTCGGTGGTGCCCTGCCGTTGGGTGACGACGGGGGTGATCCCCCAGGCCACCGACAGTTGGCGGGCGGTCCGCAGCGACGGGGTGGCGGCCACGATCGGCACCCGGGGCCGGAACCGGGAGATGGCCCGGGCGGTGGCCCCGCTGTTGGTGCAGGCGATGATGGCGGCGGCATCGGCATCCAGGGCCGCCCGCCAGGCGGCGGCCGACACCGACGCCGAGATCCGGTCCAGCGCCGGCCCGCCCCGGGTCCCGGACAGTTGCTGCAGACCAAGGTTCCGGCCCCACGTCTCGTAGTCGAACTCCCGCTCGGCCCGGGTCGCGATCCGTGACATCGCTCGCACCGCGGCCACCGGGTCGTGGCCGATGGCGGTCTCGCCCGAGAGCATCAGCGCCGACGTCCCGTCGAAGACGGCGTTGGCCACGTCGCTCACCTCGGCCCGGGTGGGCGTGGGGGCCGAGGTCATCGACTCCAGCATCTGGGTGGCGGTGATGACGGGCCGGGCGTAGCTCACCCCCGTCCGGATGATCCGCTTCTGGTAGTGGGGGACGTCCTCCAGGTCGCAGCGGACGCCGAGGTCGCCCCGGGCCACCATCACCCCGTCCGACGCCGAGATCACCTCGTTGATGGCGTCGACCGCCTCCTGGGTCTCGATCTTGGCCACCACCATCGGACCCTCCGGCCCGACCGCGTCCCGCACCTTCTGCACGTCGGACGCCGAGCGCACGAACGACACCGCCACCGCGTCCACCCCCGTGGCGCACACGACCTCCAGCAGGCGGAGGTCCTCGGCGGTCGGGGTGGCCGGTGCCGGCCGCCCCGCGGGGAAGCTCACCCCCGGCCGTCCCCGGACCAGGCCACCGCTCACCACCCGGGTCGCCACCCGTTCCCCGTCCACCATCAGCACGGCCAGCTGGATCCCACCGTCGCCCAGGGCGATCCGGTCGCCGGCCTGGACGTGGTCGACCAGCTCGCTGTCGTCGACCACGATGCGATGGCGGTCACTGCCCGCCCGCCCGTCGCCGGCCGCCACCAGTTCGACCGCGTCGCCCTCGTCGAGGTGGACGCCGTCGTCGGGGAAGCCGGCCGCCCGCACCTTGGGGCCGGGGAGGTCGACGAGCACACCGACGGTGCGACCCACGTCGTCGGCCGCCCGCCGCACCCGCTCGATGCGCTCGACCGTCTCCGCCACCGGGCCGTGGGCAAGGGACAGTCGGGCCATGTCCATGCCCGCCTCCACCATCTCCCGCAGGGTGGCCATGTCCTCCGATGCGGGGCCGACGGTGGCGACGATCTTGGTCCGGCGGGCCATGTCAGGGAATAGCGTGGCCTATCGGCGGCAACGGGATCGAAACGGAGGATGGACATGTGCGGACACGAGGGGTGCAGCTGTCCGGCGGACGAGAGCGGCTACTGCAGCGAGTACTGCCAGCGGCACGCGACCAAGGAGGGCCACCACGCCCACGACTGCAGCTGCGGCCATCCCGGCTGCCAGTGACCCGATGACCCGGTGACCCGGTGACTCGCATCGGCCCCGGCGTCGTCCAGGTCGACACCCTTTTGGGCGGGTGGGAGCGGGTCACCGCCGGGTACCTGGTCGAGGGCCCGGAGCCGGTGCTGGTGGAGACGGGCAGCCAGACGTCGGTGCCGGCCCTTTTGGCCGCCCTCGACGCCCACGGTCTGGGTCCGTCCGACCTGGCCGGCGTCGTCGTCACCCACATCCACCTCGACCACGCCGGCGGGGTGGGCGACGTGGCCGCCGCCTTTCCCGGGGCGACGGTTTACGTGCACGAGAAGGGGGCCCGCCACCTGGCCGACCCGTCCCGGCTGCTGGCCTCCGCGGCCCGGGTCTACGGCCCGCTCCTGGACTCGCTCTACGGCCGCCTCGAGCCCACCCCCGCCGACCGCATCGTCGTCCTCCACGACGGCGACCAGGTCACCGTCGGCCCCTCCCGCACCCTCACCGCGGTCGACTCACCCGGTCACGCCAAGCACCACCTCGGCCTGCACGACTCCGAGTCGGGCATCCTCTTCGTCGGGGACGCGGTTGGTGTGCGGCTGCCCGACATCGGTGTCCTCCGGCCGGCCACTCCGCCTCCCGACTTCGACCTCGACCTCGCCCTCGACTCCCTCGGCCGGTTCGCCGCCCGCCGCCCCTCCGCCCTCGCCCTGGCCCATTACGGGTTGCTGCCGGGCGACCCGGCGGACGTCCTGGCCGAGGCGACCGAGGTCCTCCACCGCTGGACCGAGGTGGCCGCCGCCGCCTGGCGGGAGGGGGGCGACATCGCCGATGCCCTGTCCGCCACCTTCGGCCCCGACCTGGCCGGGGTGAGCGCCGACGATCGGGAGCGGCTGGAGACGCTCAGCGGCGTCCACGGCAACGCCGACGGCATCCGCCGGTGGCTGGAGCAACGGGCGCCGCGGCTACCGCCGCCGGGCCCGGCGACCTGAGACCGACGCCACCGGTGACCGGGCGGACGAACGTCAGCGGGCCCGACGACGCGGTCCACCCGGCCCGCCTCGACGGCTTCGGGGCCCGAGCGACCTCGCTGGTGACCCCGCTCATCGGGCGGGAGAGCGAGATCGGGGCCGTGGGCAAGGCGTTGGGTCGAACCAGGCTCCTCACCCTGATCGGACCCGGCGGCGTGGGGAAGAGCCGATTGGCCGCGGAGGTGGTCCGGCGGATGGCGCGGCCTCCGGGCATGGTCCGGTTGGTCGACCTGGCGGCGGTGCCGGCCGACTGGGACGTGGCGGCCGAGACGGCGAGGACGCTGGGCCTGCGCAGCCGGGGCGGGGCGGCGGCCACGGCGGCGCTCGGCCGCGACCTCGGGGGCGGCGACGCCCTCCTCGTCCTCGACAACTGCGACCACGTGGTGGACTCGTGCGCCGAGCTGGCGGCGGCCCTGCTCGACCGGTGCGACCGCCTCCGGATCGTCGCGACCAGTCGCCATCCGCTCGTCATCCGGGGCGAGAAGGTCTGGGACCTCGATCCCCTGGCGGCGCGGGACGCGGC
The DNA here is from genome assembly GCA_963790325.1 of uncultured Acidimicrobiia bacterium. Classification (GTDB taxonomy): domain Bacteria; phylum Actinomycetota; class Acidimicrobiia; order Acidimicrobiales; family AC-14; genus JAXDMK01. Next base: position 1,501,836 of record CAWBNY010000003.1, on the reverse strand, counting down.
CCGCCTGTTCGGGGAGCGGGCCCGGTTGGAGGAGATCGACGGGGAGGCGGTGGCCGCACTGTGCGATCGCCTCGGTCGGTTCCCGTTGGCGATCGAGCTCGCCGCCGCCAGGGCGACGACCATGCCGGTCGCCGAGATCCTGACCAGCCTCGACGCCAGCATCGGCGAGCGACGCGGCAAGCCCTCACCGGTGCGGTCCGCCGTCCGGTGGAGCCAGCAGCTCCTCGATCCGACCGAGCGACGAGCGTTTCGGAGGCTGGCGGTGTTCGTCGGTGGGTTCGACGCCGCCGCGGCCGCGGCGGTGGCGCCCGGGCTGTCGGTCGAGGGGCTGACCCGCCTCGTCGACGCGTCGCTCGTCGGGGTCGCATCGAGCGGTTCCGGTCCACCGAGGTACCGGCTGTTGGAGACGGTGCGGGAGTACGCGTGGGAGCTGCTGGCTGACTCCGGGGAGGCGGCGGCCGCCAGTTCCCGCCACCTGCACCACTACGCCTCCCTGGGTCGACGTCGAGTTCGCCAGCTGGCCGTCTGTCGATGCGGACCGGCTCGTGGCCGACCTGGAGTACGACTACGCCAACCTCCGGGTCGCGGCCGCCTGGGCGGCGACCGCCGATCCCGGCACCGGGGTGCAGCTGCTCGCCCGCACCAAGGACCTTTTCCTCAGGTCGGGCCCGGCGGACGGCCTCCGGCTGGCCCGGCCGCTGCTCGAGCTGAGTCAGGCGCGGGACCGGGCTCGGGTGGTGGTGCAGATCACCGTCGGGCTGTCGGCCATGTGCCTCCTCGGCTCGCGGGCCGCCGAGCTCGACCTGGTCGAAGCCCGGGAGCTGAGCGCCAGGCTCGGTGACGAGGCGCTCGAGGCCTGGGCCCGCTTCTTCCAGGGCCTGGCCGAGGTCATCGACGGTGCCGTCGCACCGGCGCGGGCCCACCTGGAGGTGGCCCGGGGCCGCTTCCAGTCGTTGGGGCTGTCGGTGGGCGAGGCCCGTTCGATCGCCGCCCTGGCCCTCACGTCGCTCGTGCCGGCCGACGTGGAGGCCGCCCGAGAGGCCGCCGTCCGCCTGGCGCTCGAGGGCTGACGGCGGCGGGGGTCGAGTGGGGGGGTGGGGCCCCGACCGGAGCGGGCCGTCTGGCTCGACCGACGGGCAGGCCGCCGCCGGCACCAACGCCGACGGCGGCCCGGGCCGGGCCTGATCCTCTCGTCACGGCATCAGGGGACCACCTCGACGTGGTCGCACCCGAGGAACGAGGTTCCCGCCCCGGGGCCGAAGCGGCCCCGCACGCACAGCTCGGTGGTCGCCGGCTGCACCGGGATCTCTGACGCCCGGGCGTGCAGGACACCGTCCTTGTCGCCGTCGCGTGTCGCCTCGTCGAGCTCGACGACGTCCTCGCGGTGGACCTTGCCGTGCATCTCCAGGGCACCGGTGTTGGTCGCCACCAGAGCGGTGCGGGATCCGACCCGGACCGTTCCCGCCTGGATGGTGGTTGCGTCGAACGCCAGCGGGTTGCCGTACTCCCCGGCCTGGGTGGTGAGGACGGCCATCGGGATGGCGCCCGAGTTCATGTTCACCGGGTTGCGGGGGCTGCCCGGCTTGACGTTGAGCGTGACCGGAACCGCGCAGTCGACCGAGAAGGTCGTCGACCGGCTGTCGTTGGTGTCGACGAGGTCGGCCACCTTGGCCTTCTCCGGCACGACCGACGTGGTCACCTCGACCGTCTTCGCCCCCGGTGTGTCGCACGTGACCGAGAACTGCCGGGCGACGGGGGCCGGCGCGCCCACCGCCAGCCCGTCGACATCGACGGTCTGCGTGGCGGGGGCGACGGTGGTGCCGGCGGAGGCGACCGCGGTCTGGGTGACGTCGCCGTCGACCGGGCCGTCGGGCCCGAGGTTGGCGATCGCCGCCTCGACCGTGACCACGACCGCCTGGCCGACGACCCCGAGCGGGTCGCCCGTGGCCGTGGTCGCCGTGACCGCCAGGTCGGCCTCGACGCACTCCGGGTCGTCGGGGTTGTCGACGCAGAAGGCGTGGACCGCGGGGCGCAGGTCGACCGTGGCCAGGTCGACGCCGGCCTGCTGGTCGTGGACGAGCATCGTGGCCACGTCCCCGTCGAAGGGGACGACCATCGTGCCCGGCCCGGGCCGGACGATCAGCCGCTCGCCGTGGCCGGGGGTCTCGTCGAGCGTCCACCGGGGATCCCAAGCGTTCACCGCCCCGGCGGCGGCGCCCTCGTCGTCGGTGAGCGACACCCGCAGCAGCGGGGGGTCCCCCAGGTGGGAGTAGGCGCGCTCGCCGCCGACCGTCGCCTTCAGCAACGTCGCCGAGGCGGCGCCGAACTGGAGGTCGACGAGGAACGACTTGGACGGGTCGCCGTAGTCGTACTGCGGTTGGGGGGCGGTGGCGGGGTCGGTGTCGTCGACGACGGTCGCCGACGACGTCGCCCCGGAGGCGAGGGCGAAGGTGCCGGCGGCGAGGGCGCCGACGAGGGCCAGGGTGGGTCGAAATCTCATGGTCATCTCCCTCAGCACTGTCCGGCTCGGCAGTTGGCGAAGAACCAGTCCATACGGCGGATGTCGGCCGCCTCTGGCGGTCGGCGGTCGGCGTTCATCAGGTCGTTCGGGGTCGGCTCCGAGAGGAACCAGTCGACCGCCGGGGTCGGCCCGCTGTCCGTCACCGTGCGGCAGTCCGACGCGGTCCGCCCGAGGGCGGGGGTGTCGGCCTGGCACTCGGCCAGGGTGTCGAACAGGTTCGGGTTGGGCGGGTTCTCGAAGTAGCCGCCGTCGCAGCAGTACTCGTCGGCCAAGCCGAACGGCGAATGGCCCGACTCGTGGAGCACGGTGCCCAGCGAGGTCGGCTCGGTCGAGAAGACGCCGCTGTTGGCGCAGTCCCGGAACGTGTCCCGGTGGAGGATGGCCCCGCTGTCCCGCCAGCTGTACTCGCTCCAGTTGGCGGGGAGGGTCAGCACGCAGTCGGTGTTGGCCGGGTCGGTGGGGGTGGGCGCGGCCACCCGGTCGGCGTCTCCCATCTGGTCCGCCAGCCAGAAGCTGATGTTCTGCTGGTTGGCGAGGAAGTAGTCCTGGCCGTAGTAGGCGCCCTTGATCACGTCGCCCGCGTCGCTCAGGAAGTTGGGGTCGGTGGCGCCCGTGTAGCTGTCCACGTCGGCGATGAAGACGATGTCGACCCGGGTCGAGCGCTGGCCGAGGAACATCACCGGCACGGCGCTGCCCTCGGCCGGGGCGCCGACTCTCACCCGCCGCCAGCCGGTGAAGACGGTGGTGCCGTCGTCCCTCACCCGGCAGCCGTAGAGCAGGTCGCCGGCGGCCACGCTGTTGACCACGAAGGTGGTCGTGGCCTTGTTGGTGGCGGTGACGTCGGGACCACCCTGGTCGCCGACCCAGATCTGGAGGTCGTCGGCGAGCTTGGTGTGGTCGACCAGGGGCGGAGCCGCCCCGCTGGAGGTGTCGGCCATGGTGTCGCCCACCTGGACGCTGCCGTCGAGGGACTCGACGGTGATGGTGACGTTGTCGCCCGGCTGGGGCCACAGGGGACTGTGGGTGCAGCGCACGGTGAGCCCGGGAGCCGACGCCGGCGCCTGCACCTCGACCCGGAAGTTCATGTCGGCGTCGCCGTCACCCCCGCCGCTGCCACCGGTGAAGATCGAGGTCGCGCAGCTGCCGGTGCTGTCGCCGGTGACCGCGCAGGGGATGAGCGAGACGCTCAGGTCGAGGTCGGTGCCGTCGTTCCGGCTCACGTCGCAGCTGTCGTCGCCGAAGTTCAGGCCGCTGTCGGACTCGCCGATGCGGATCACCACCGTCGCCGAGGTCACGACGTCGGCGTCGAGGATCTTCTCCGCCGTCCAGTCGGGCGTGATCGTGTCCTCGCCGTCGATGGGTCCGAAGTCGAACGCCTCGCCCTCGATGGCGATCTGGCCGAAGAAGTCGGAGCCGCTGAGGTTGTCGGTGCAGCCCTGCTCGTCGACCAGTTCGATGACGACCTTCAGGGTGACGGTGGTGGCCGCCGAGGCGCTGGGGGCGGTCAGGACCACCAGGCCGGCGGCCAGGGCCAGGCAGGCCACCACCAAGCGGGTGGTCTCGGCCAGGCGGGAGGGGGAGGTGGTGGGTCGCATGCCCGTCACCGCCACTCGTCGTGGTGCATGGGGGGCTCCTTCTCGTGAGGCAGGGGAACCCCGTGATCGTCGCCGAGCGACCGGCGCCGAAAAAGGGTGCTGGCCTGTCTCCGCGCGGGGCGTGCCAACCCCCCCCGTTTCCCGCCGCCGGCAGTCAGGCGGGCGCGACCTCGTCGGCGACGGCCACCGCGATGGCGACGGCCAGCACCGACAGGAGGGCGGCCGGCACCCCCGCCATCTCGAGTCCGACCAGGCCTGCGGCCACGGTGAGGAAGGGGCCGACGTGGACCGTCTGCGCCTCCACCCGCTTCTCCACCAGGATGTTCTCCGCCAGCTGGTAGGCGACGAAGACGGCCGCCAGCCAGGCCGCGTCGCTCGCCGAGGTGACCGCAGCCAGGGCGACGATCGGCAGGGCCCCCACCAGGGCGCCGCCGAGGGGCACCAGGTCCCACAGGCCGACCCAGACCCCGAGGGCGGCCGGTCCCGGAACACCTGCGGCCCGGGCCATGGCGAAGGCGAACATCCCTGCGGCCAGCGCCATGGTGAGAGTGGCGGCGGCGTAGCCGAAGGCCCGGGCGTAGACCACCGGCGCCAGCGCCCGCAGCCGGGCCCGGCGGCGGGGGTCGGAGAACTGGCGCACGGCGGCGGCCGCGATCTTGGGGCCGTGCTGCAGGAAGAAGATGGTGAGCACGCCGGTGGCCAGGAAGGCCACCCCCCGGGTGGCGGCGGCTCGCAGGGCGTCGGCGGTGGAGCCGCCCCGCAGCCGTTCGGGGAGCTCGTCGAGGAAGCGACGGGTGCGGTCGGCGACGTGCAGGTCGCGTGCGATCTCGCCGAATCGGGGCGAGCGTTCAAGGTCCTCTGCCCGCTGCGGCGCCGCCTCCTGGAGGCGGCGGGTTTCGGCTTGGACGTCGTCGACCAGGCGGTAGACCACCACCCCCGCGGCACCCACCAGGACCACCATCACCAGCAGCACGGCCAGGCCCCGCCGCATCCGGCGCTCGAGGAACGACACGATCGGGTGGAGCAGGCCGGCGAACGTGCCCGCCACCAGGATCCAGCCGATCACCCGGCGGGAGGCGGCCAGCATCGCCAGCCCGGCGAGGGTGGCGCCCAGCATGGCGACGGCCACCACCGCCGATCGGGGACTGATGAGCAGCCGTTCCCTCGGCACCGCCACGTCGGTACAGTACCGACGGTGGCGGACCCCGGCCTCCCCGCGGCGGACGGCACCCCTTGGTACCGGCGCCGACCGGCGGCCGGCGCACCCGTGCGGGCGGTCGACCTCGACTGGCGCTCGGTGGCGTGGGTCCTGGCCGCCTTCGTCGCCCTCCTGGCCGTCACCAACCTCGTCCGGGCCGCGCCCCGCGCCCTCACCGTCCTCGCCATCGGAACCCTCCTGGCCCTGGCCCTGACCCCGCTGGTGCAGGCCGCCCAGCGACGGCTCCGCCTGGGCCGGCCGGGGGCGGTGGCGGCCGTCGTGGCCGGGCTGGTGCTGCTGGCCGTCCTGGCCATGGTCCTGCTCGTCCCCCCGGCCATCCGCCAGGGCCGGCAGCTGGGCGCCGACCTCGACGAGGTGGTGGGGCAGATCGAGACTCTTCCGGTGGTGGGGGACGACCTGGAGGAGGCGGGGGCGGCCGACAAGGTCCGCCAGTGGATCGAGGGCCTCCCCGAACGGCTGAAAGGGGACGACACGCCCATCGGCGACGCCGCCGTCCGGGTGGCGGACGGCTTCATCGCCTTCTTCTTCACCCTGCTCGTCACCATCGCCCTCCTCCTCGACGGCGAGCGCCTGGTCCGGGGGGTGCGGCGTCTGGTGCCACCACGCCGCCGCCGGCAGGCCGACCGCGTCGGTCTCCTGGCCTACGAGACCGTCGGCCGCTATGTGGCCGGGTCGGTGCTGGTGGCGGGCGTCGCCGGGCTGAGCGTGCTGGTGGTGGGCCTGATCCTGGGCGTGCCCCTGACCCCGCTGCTGGCCCTGTGGGTCGCCATCTTCGACCTGGTGCCCCAGATCGGCGGAGCGATGGGCGGCATCCCCTTCGTCCTCCTGGGCCTGACCCAGGGGATCACCACCGGCATCGCCTGCGCCGTCTTCTTCGTCCTCTACCTCCAGTTCGAGAACCACTTCCTCAGCCCCCTGATCGTGGGCCGGTCTGTCCACCTCTCCCCGCCGGCGACGATGGTGGCCGCCCTCATCGGGGTCTCGGCCGCAGGCGTGGTCGGCGGGCTGCTGGCGGTGCCGGTGGTGGCGTCGGTGAAGGTCGTCTACCTCGAGCTGCGCCGGCCAACCCCCGAGCCCAAGCCCGCCGCCGGCTGAACCCTGCCACGGCCGGCGACGATCCCGCCGGTACGATCCGGGCATGCGTCGGGGGGCCGCGACTCTCGGTCTGCTGGCGGTGGCTCTGTGCCTGGCCGTTATCGGGTCGGGTCCGGTGACCGAGCCGGGTGAGCAGACGGTGGAGGTGGCCAGCCCGGCGCCGTTGACGACGACCACCTTTCCCCTCCCGCCGGCGTTCCCGACGCCGACCACGACCCCGGCCTATCGCCACCTCGTGGCCACCGCCGTCGGACCGTCGATCGACGTCTTCGCTGCGCCCGATGCCGTTGCCGGCCCCGCCTGGACCCTTCCCAACCCCCGGCCCTCGGGCTCGGAGCAGGTGTTCCTCGTCGTCGGCCAGCAGCGGGGATGGCTGAACGTGCTGGTGCCGGTGCGGCCCAACGGGTCCACCGGGTGGATCCGGACGTCCGACGTCACCGTCCTCGGTCACGACTTCTCGATCGTGGTCAGCCTGGGCGCCCACACCCTGACCGTCTACGAGGGCGACCGGGTGTGGGCCGAGGAGCCGGTAGGGGTGGGCGTGGAGAACACCCCCACGCCCGGCGGGCGGTTCTACACGGTCGAGCTGTTCGCTTCCCAGAAGGCGGCCTACGGGCCCTACGCCTACGGCCTGTCGGGGTACTCCGAGGTCTTCTATGACTTCGCCGGCGGCGACGGCCAGTTCGGCATCCACGGGACGAGCGACCCGTCCGGCATCGGCTCCGACGTGAGCAACGGGTGCATCCGCATGAACAACGACGCCATCACCCGCCTGGCCGAGGCCCTGCCCATCGGCGTCCCGGTCGAGATCCGGGCCTGAGGCCCCGCCGACCGACGTCCCTAGGTCGGGGTGATGCGCAGGCCCAGCTCGGAGAACTTGGCCAGGGCCTGGTCGTAGCCCCGTTCCAGGTGGTGGACGCCGTGGAGGATGGAGGGCCCCTCGGCGGTGGCGGCGGCGATGACGTAGGCGAAGGCGCCCCGGATGTCGGGCATCTCCACCTCCGTCCCCCGCAGGGTACGCACGCCCCGGACGAGCGCCGAGTGGTACGACCCGCTCTCCTGGAAGCGGCACGCCTCGCCCACCAGGCACTGCTCGAACAGCTCGACCTCGGCCTCCATCGACCGGAGGGCGTCGACGTAGCCCAGCCGGTCCTCGAACACCGTCTCGTGGATCACCGACATCCCCGTGGCCCGGGTGCAGAGGACCACCAGGGGCGGCTGCCAGTCGGTCATGAACCCGGGGTGGGGGCTGGTCTGCACCGCCGCCGGCCGGAGGACGTCGGCCTCGGCCGAGATGTGGTCGTCGTCGATCTGGAAGCGGGCGCCCATGCGCTGGAGGGTGGAGATGGCGGTGACCAGCCGGTCCTGGGCGCAGCCGGAGATGCGCACCTTGCCGCCGGTGGCCAGCCCCGCCACCAGGTAGGAGAAGGCCTCGATGCGGTCGCCACCGAGGCGTTGGGTGGCGCCGTTGAGGTGAGAGACGCCCTCGATCACGAACCGTCGGTCGGGCTGGAGCTCGATGCGGGCACCCATCCGCTGGAGGAGGAGGGCCAGCTCTACCACCTCCGGCTCGACGGCCGCGTTCTCCAGGATCGTGCGCCCCTCGGCCACCGCCGCCGTCATGAGGACGGTCTCGGTCGCCCCCACGCTGGGGAAGGGGAGGGCGAAGTGGGCCCCGTGGAGGCGGAGGGCCTTGGCCTCCAGGCCCTCCTCGGTGATCTCGACCTCGGCCCCGAACTGGCGCAGCGCCTGCATGTGGTAGTCGACCGGGCGGGCCCCGATGCGGTCGCCGCCGACCAGGGGGACGAACGCCTCGCCGATGCGGTGGAGCAGGGGCCCGACCATGAGGATGGGCACCCGGTTGAGGCCGCTGTAGGACACCGGGATGCGGCTGCCGGTGGTGGGCTCGGGGTCGACGGTGACGGAGTCGCCCTCGATCTCGACGCCCGCCCCGAGCGATCGGAGCATGCCGGCGGTGATGTCGACGTCGCCCAGCCGGGGGGCGTTGCGCACGACGCTGGGGGTGTCGGCCAGAAGGGCGGCCACCATGAGCTTGGTGACCGCGTTCTTGGAGCCCGAGATGCGGACGTCGCCCCGCAGGGGTCCGACCGGCTCGATGCCCCAGGTCACGTGCCCGGGGGAGCTGGCGGGGGGTGCGTGCACCTCGTCCGACGGGTCGGCCACGGAGGCCATCATGCCAGGCCGGGCGGGAGGGGCTGTGACGACACCACCCGCAGCCGGCGGGTGGTGCGGGTGAGGGCCAGGTACAGGGCCCGCCACCCGTGGGGGTGCTCGGCCACGATGGCGGCCGGTTCCACGACCACCACCGAGTCGAACTCGAGGCCCTTGGCCTGCTGCACCGACAGGACGGCCAGGGGGGCGTCGAGCGCGTCGGTCCCCGTACCCCGACCGGCCGTGGTGAGCAGGGTTTGGGCCATCTCGACCATGGAGGGCGCGGTCAGCACCGCCACCTTGCCGTCGGGGACCGCCTCCCGTTCGGCCCCGGCCGCGGCCAGCACCGCCGCCTCGAGTCCGTCGGCCGCCACCGCCACGAACACCGGCTCCACCCCCGCCTGCCGCACCGACCGCGACGGGGACAGCTCCGGCGCCGCCACCGCCAGCACCCGGGCGGCCACGTCCATCACCTCCGAGGGCGTCCGGTAGTTCACCGTGAGCTCGGCCCGGCGCACCGGTCGGCGGGCGGGGGTGGGCAGGTGGGAGACGACCTCGTCCCAGGTCAGGGGGGCCCACGAGCCACTGGCCTGGCCCAGGTCGCCGACGATGGTGAGGGAGCCACTGGGCACCCGCCGGCCGATCATGCGCAGCTGCATCGGGGACAGGTCCTGGGCCTCGTCGATCACCACGTGGCCGAAGGTGCGGTTCCACACCTCGAGCGACTCCTCGTCCTCGTTGACGACGCGGGGGTCGAGCTCCTCCAGGTGGCGGAGGACGTCGCGCCGCATCTGGGGATCGAGGTCGCCCAGCTCGCCCACCACCTTCTCCCGCTCCCAGGCCGCGGCTCCTTCGCCGTTCCGGACCGGACCCCGCCGGCGGCGGGTGAGGGGACCGAGGTGGAGGAGGGCCTCGTCGAGCAGGGGAAGGTCGGCCTCGGTCCACGGGGCGTCGGCGACCCGCTCCGAGCGGGGCCGGTGGAGGACCGCGACCTCGGCCTCGTCCAGCATGCCCCGTCCCGCCAGGCGGATGAGGGCGGGCCAGCCGAACAGGTCGTGCAGCAGCTCCTCGGGGGTCAGCGCCGGCCACATCCGCTCCAGGGCGGCTACCACCGCCCGGTCGGCCCGCAGGGCCCGGCCGGCGGCATCCCGACCCTCGGCGGTGGAGTCCTCCTCGCCCAGGTCGAGCTGGGCCATCAGGTGGCGGACGACGGCCCGCTCCATCTGGGCCCGGCGGTCGTTGTGGGTGCCCCGGCGGCGGCGGACCTGCTCGACCAGCCGGCGAGAGTCCCGCACCGTGAGCCGTACCCGTTGGCCGTTCCACAGCAGGCCAAGGGGTCCGGGCAGGCCCCGCTCCCGGTCGACGACGGCCTGGGCGATCAACGTCGCCATGCGGGCGTCGCCCTTGAGCCGGGCCGCGGCGGCGCCATCGCGACCTCGCACCGGCGTGGGCACCAGGTCGGCCGGTGTGGCCAGGCTGACGGTGTGCTCGCCGAGGGCGGGCAGGACCTGTTCGATGTAGCGCAGGAAGATGCGGCTGGGGCCGACGAGCAGCACCCCCGCCCTTTCCAGGGGGAAGCGGTGGGTGTAGAGCAGGTAGGCGGCCCGGTGGAGGGCGACCGCCGTCTTTCCCGTTCCCGGCCCCCCCTGGACGACCACGATGCCCGGCAGGGGAGAGCGGACGATCTCGTCCTGCTCCCGTTGGATGGTGGCCACGATGTCGGCCATGCGTCCCGAGCGCGACCGCTCGAGGGCGGCCAGGAGGGCGCCCTCGCCGACCAGGACGAGGTCGTGGCCGGTGGGCTCGGCGGTGAGCAGCTCGTCGTCGAGGCCGGCCAGGGTGCGTCCCCGGAGGATGAAGTGGCGGCGGCGGACGAGGCCCATGGGCGCGCCCGGGGTGGCCCGGTAGAAGGGCTCGGCCGCGGGAGCCCGCCAGTCGACCACCAGAGGCTCGTTGTCCTCGTCGGAGATGGCCAGGCGGCCGATGTAGCGGCGCTCCCCGTCGGTTGCGTCGGTGCGCCCGAAGACCAGCCCCGCCTCGCCCACCTGCAACGACGCCAGCCGCCGCTCGGTGAGCAGCACCCGCACGTCGCGCTCGAGGCGGGCCTGGTGGGTGCCGCCGGGGGTCGTCTCCAGGACGTCGGCCGACACCGCCCGGGCCGCGTCCCGCATCGCCTCCAGGCGGGCGTAGGCGCGGTCGACGACCGCCTGTTCGGCCTGCAACTCGGGAGTGGACGTGGTCGGCGATCCTTGGTGGGCGGCGCGAAGGGAGCCATCGAGTGTCACCACTCCGGCCGCCGGGAGCAAACCGGGCCGGCCGATCGGTCCGATCGGCCTACCCGGAAACGCTCAACCGGGGCCGGGTCGGGCCGATAGCATCGACATGGTGCGCCTCTCCCCCAACAGCCTCCTTGAGCGGGCGCGCACACCCGGCGGGCGCAAGCTCGTGCGCTACAGCCTGGTGTCGGTGGTGTCGGTGGCCGTGTCGCAGGTGATCCTGTTCGTGGCCCAGTTCCAGTGGTCGGCCCGCACGTCGAACATCATCGCGGTGTGCCTGTCGGCCGTCCCGTCGTACCAGCTCAACCGGGCCTGGGCCTGGGGCAAGACCGGCCGCTCCCACCTGATGAAGGAGATCGTCCCCTTCTGGGGGATGGCCTTGCTGGGCCTGGTGCTCTCGACCTGGTCGGCCGACTTCGCCGAGACCCATGCCGCGTCGATCACCGCGTCCGGTCTGGGTCAGAAGCTGGTGGTCAACCTCGCCGCCCTGGCCGCCTTCGGGGTGCTGTGGATCGGCAAGTTCGTGATCCTCAACCGGGTCCTCTTCGCCCACCCCGCCTCCCCTCCTGAGCCGGTCGCCTGAGCCGCGGGCCGTCATCGGCCTGTTCCTGGTCCTGTCCCTGGCCGCCTGCACCGGCGGTGGTTCGGGAGAGGCCCAACCGTCCACCGCCGCCACCGGCCCGACGATCATCGTCGCCGGCGACCCGGTGGCCGTGGCCCAGATGACCGCCGCCCTGGCCGACCTGTGCCTGGCCGAGGACGAGGCCGGTGCCCGGCCCCGGGCGGCGGAGGTCCGGTTCTTCGACCGGTCGCACGCCACCCTCCACCTCATCGCCCGGGCCTTGGAGGACGTCGACCGGTCCCTTGCCGGCCGCCTGCTGGAGGCGAAGCAGCGGGTGGAGGCCGACTTCTCCGGCCTGGCCAGCGGCGACCGGGTGGCCGACGACCTCGGCCGGCTGGCGGCGGTCACCGGCGAGGGCCTCGACCGACTTGCGGTGCCCCGCCCGCCCTGCGCCAAATGAGTCCTATGCCGTCGTCCCGCCGGTCGGCCACCGCCTGCGTGCTCGCCCTGCTCCTGGTGCTCGGCGCCTGCTCGTCCGGCGGCCCGTCGGCGCCGGTCGGCGACGCCGTCGACTCCCCCGGCAGCTCCGACGCGGCCCAGCCCGGCGACCTCATCGTCCAGGTCGCCAGCTACGACCTGGCCGTCGGCCCCCCGGCCCGGATCATCGTCGGCATCCAATCCGGCGACCAGCGACTGCTCGTGTACGGGACCGTCACCCTCCGCTTCTCATACCTGGGGACCAAGGAGGGGCCGGTCGAGGCCCCGCCCCAGGGCCCACCGGTCCCTGCCGGCTACCTGCCGATCCCGGGCACCCCCGATCCTCCGGACGGGGTGTCGGCGCCCCAGCTGGTCAGCGGCGCCCAGGCCCGGGGCGTCTACGGGGCGACCGCCGCCTTCGACCGGGCCGGTTTCTGGGAGGCGGAGGTGACGGCCAACGTCGGGGGTGCGGAGCAGGTCGCCACCGGCGCCTTCACCGTCCTCGAACGGCACACCGTGCCCGCTCCCGGCGACCCTGCCCCCCGGTCGAACAACCACACCATGGACGCGCCGGCCGACATCCCCCGGGCGGCCATCGACTCCCGGGCCGGCAGCGACGGGTCGCAGCCCATCCCCGACCCCGAGCTCCACGCCACCACCGTCGCCGCCGCCATCGAGGCCCAGCGGCCGGTCGTGGTGACGGTCTCCACGCCGGTGTACTGCACCAGCCGCTTCTGCGGGCCGATCACCGACATGGTGCAGGAGCTGTCCCACCTCTACGGCGACCGGGCGTCCTTCGTCCACATCGAGGTCTTCAAGGACTTCCAGGGCTCGGTGATCAACCAGGCCGCCGCCGACTGGATCTACGCCGACGACTCGGTGACGGGCATCTTCGAGCCGTGGGTCTTCGTGGTCGGCGCCGACGGCCTGGTCACCGCCCGCTTCGACAACGTGGCCACCCGGGGCGAGCTCGAACCCCTGCTGCAGGCGCTGCCGGTCCTGCCCTGACCGGTTCGGCGGGTCAGACGCCGGCGATCGGCGCCGGCGGGGAGGCGGATCGGCGCAGGTAGTTGGGACGGTCGGTGTCGTCGGGGGGGTCGGGCTGGCGGCCGGCGAGGCGGGCGGCGGCCCACCGGCCGAGGAGGTTGTCGGCCGGGAGGGCCCGCACCACCGCCTCCAGGTCGGAGCGCGCCCCCTCGGGATCTCCGGCCCCCAGGCGGGCCACGCCCCGTCCGTAGCGGACCCGGGCGTCGTCGACCACCGGCGGCTGCACCCGCTCGAAGGCGGCCAGGGCGTGGTTGGGCCGCTCCATCGAGGCCAGCGCCAGGCCCTGGTTGGCCCACAGCCGTTGGACGATCTCCACGTCGTCGGGCCCCGCCACCCGCACCCCTTCCTCGGCTGCGATCACCGCCGCCGACCAGCGCGACTCCCGGATGGCGACCCGCACCCGGGCCAGGTGGACGCGGGCGGTCGCCGCCCCGCCGCGCCGCGCCGCGTCGTCCAACGTCGCCCGGGCCAGGCCCCACTCGCCCCGGCCGGCGTACACGTCGGCCAGCTCGAGCCACCCCGCCTCGTCGTCCGGGGCCCCTCGCACCCGCGCCCGGAGCGCGGCCAGCCGCTCGCCCTCACCCGAGCCCACCCCGAACAGCGCGTGGCGCACCGTCCCCCGCCACCAGCGCCACAGGGCGAGCAGCACCGCCGCGTGCACCGCCGCCGTCACCCACGACAGGACGGGCGTGGCCCCGACGTCGTAGATGACCACCCAGTCGCCCCAGTTCGACGACAGTGACAGCACCGGGTACCCGACCAGGGTGTAGCCGACCTGGAGCGTGCCCCCGAGGATCAGCAGGTAGCGCAGGCCCGGCCGCAGCCGGCGCCCGGCCAGGCCCACCGCGGCCAGGGTCAGCCCGGTGCCGGCGCCGAACAGGTTGCCGGCCAGCGAGACCAGCCACCCCTGGCCGGCGGTGATGTCACCCACGTAGCGGACCGACCCCTCGAACACCCCGTAGTGGAACCCGGTGACCCGGCCGCCGACCGCCAGCACCCCGGCCACGTGTCCCAGCTCGTGGACCAACACCACCAGGCCGGGGACGAGGAACACCGCCGCCTGGGTCGCCAGCCGCTTGTCCTCGGGGGTGAAGTCGGCGTCGAAGAACGTGCGCCGGGCCCGGATCACCGATAGCAGCGTGGCCAGGGCGGCCAGTCCCATGATGACGTCGACGACGCCGGACCGGGGGTCTAAGGGCATGCGCCGAGCCTAGGAGCGCCGGGTACAGTCGGCCGGCAGTCAGCACGAGGGGGCAGTCAAGCAATGGCGCGCTACGACCTGGTCATCATCGGTATGGGTTCCGGCGGGATGGTCGGGGCCGAGTTCGCGGCCACCATCGGCCTGCGGGTGGCGGTCGTCGAGCGGGACCGGGTGGGCGGCGACTGCCTCTGGACCGGCTGCGTCCCCAGCAAGGCCCTGCTGGCGTCGGCCAAGGCGGCCCACACCATGCGGGTGGCCGACACCTACGGCCTGCCGTCGGTGGTGCCCGAGATCGACACGTCCCTCGTGTGGAAGCGCATCCGGGCCATCCAGCAGGAGATCGGCGCCACCGACGACGACCCCGCCCGCTTCGAGGCGGAGGGCGTCGAGATCATCCGGGGGACGGCCCGGGTGGTTGGCCCCAACGCGGTCCGGGTCCTGGGCGAGGGCCTCACCGGCGACGACCGGGAGCTGGAGACGCGCGTCATCCTGGTGTGCACCGGCAGCCGCCCCTTCGTCCCGCCCATCGAGGGCCTGCAGGAGGCCGGGTTCCTCACCAGCGAGACCCTGTGGGACGTCGAGCGGGCGCCGGCGAGCATGGTGATGATCGGCGCCGGTCCCATCGCCACCGAGATGTCGCAGGCCTTCGTCCGCCTGGGGATCCCCACCACCGTCCTCCAGCAGGGCCCCCGGATCCTGCCAAGGGACGAGCCCGACCTGGTCGACATCCTGGTGACCAAGCTCCGGTCGGAGGGCGTCGACCTGCACTTCAACGTCGAGGTCGAGCGGGTGGCGGTGTCGGGCGGGCGCAAGATCGTCTTCGGCAGCGAGAACGGCGAACCCTCCCGGTGGGAGGGCGAGGAGCTGCTGGTGGCCACCGGCCGCCGGCCCAACGTGGAGGGGCTGGGCCTGGACGAGGTGGGGGTCAAGGTCGGGCGCACGGGCATCGAGGTCGACGAGCGCATGCGCACCGCGGTGCCGTCGATCTACGCCGCCGGCGACGTGGCCGGTCGGTTCCTGTTCACCCACTCCGCCGGCTACGAGGCGGTCCGGGCGGTGCGGGACGCCTTCTACCCGGGCAAGGGCAAGGTCACCGACTTCGTGCCGTGGTGCACGTTCACCGACCCCGAGCTGGCCCACGCCGGGGTCACGGTGGCCGAGGCGGAGAAGAAGCACGGCGACGACGTCGAGGTCTACCGTCTCGACCTCTCCCACTCCGACCGGGCCCGGGCCGACAACGCCACCGAGGGGGCGATCGTGGTGGTCACGGCCAAGGGCAAGGTCGTGGGGGCCCACATCCTCGCCCCCGCCGCCGGGGAGATGATCCACGAGCTGGCCCTGGCCATCAACGAAGGCCTCAAGCTGAGCGAGGTGGCCAGCCTCATCCACGTCTACCCGACGCTGTCCACGGGCATCGGCCAGCTGGCGGGGGAGGCCGCCTTCGAGGGGGCCAAGAAGTTCCGCTGGCTGGTCCGCAAGGAGAAGTAGGTCAGCCGGTGCTGGACACCTTCACCATCGACACCTTCGCCGGCCGGGAGGGCGACACCTTCACCATCCGGGAGGGCGACGCCACCCTGCCGACCACGTTGACCACCGCCACCGCCACCGCCACCGCCACCGGCGAGCCGGTCGGCGACGTCCGCCGGGTCCCCTTCTCGCTTGTCTTCCTCGGGCCGCCGGGCGTCGTCCTGCCGCAGCGGATCTACCGGATGGAGCACGACGGCATCGGCGCCTTCGACGTCTTCCTCGTCACCATCGGACCCGACGGCACGGGCATGCGGTACGAGGCCGTCTTCGGGTGAGCGATCAGGCCGGACGCCACTCCAGCAGCTGGTAGATCCCGTCCTCCCGCACCAACCGGAAGCCGAGGCGGGCATAGAGACGTTGCGCCGGGTTGTGGGCCTCGACGTGCAGGGTGATCGGGATCCCCGCCGCGGCCGCCTCCGCCTGGAGGGCTTCGATGAGCTGCCGGCCCCGGCCCCGGCCCCGATGCTCCGGCAGCAGGGCGATGTCCATGACCCGCAGCTCGTCGGCCGCCCGCTCGACGTAGAGGCGACCGACCGGCTCGCCCCGGTCGAGGATCACCAGCCGGTCCGCGGCCGGGTGGTGGGCGCGGTAGTGACGGTCCTGGGCGTCGAACTGCTGGCGGAGGAAGGCCTCCTTCTCGTCTTCGGTCCACGGCACGATCGCCAGCTCCTCCGCCCGGGAGCTGGCGTAGGTGCGGAACAGGAACTCCCGGTCCCCCGGTACCGCGGGCCGGAGCCCCGGGACGCCCACGCCGGCCGGTCAGGATCGCTGCGGGTAGACGCCTTGCAGGGCGATGACGATGTTGAGCACGAGGTAGGGCTGGCGGTTGTTGTGGGGGGTGCCCGAGCCGAACCGGCTGAGCACGTTGGGATCGAGCGTGGCGGTCCCCGTCGGCATGTACATGGCGTTCGTGCCCGACGCCAGCACCATGTTGCCCGGGTCGAGCGTGGAGGCGGCCGAGCCGCTGGCCGTCATCCCGTGCTGGTGGGGGGCATCTTCGTCGGCCAGCAGGGTGACCGACGGTACCCCGCCCTGCCCCCCCAGCTGGTAGCGGCTGAGCCCGGGGCCCTGGCCCCAGTGCATGGGTGTGGCGCCTTGGAGGTTGGGCAGGCCAAAGGTGGACTTGCCGTCGCCGCCGAAGTTGGTGCCGAGCAGCGAGAACAAGGCCGTGTTCTGACTGATCGGGAGCAACTGCCCGTTGCACTGGGCCCAGCCCCTCGGGGCGAAGTTGAAGCCGACGATGCGGATCTCGCCTACGAAAGGTTCCGTCATTCCACGCTCCTCAGCTTTGGCTCGGAAAGATGCCGAACAACGAGATGATGAAGGACACGCACAGGTAGGGCATCCGGTTCTCGTGGGCCTGCCCACCCCGGTTGACGGCGGGAGCGACCATCTGCACGGCCCGGATCGGGTCGCGGTAGGCCTGGCCGGTGGGGAGCTTGGCCAGGTCCTGGTTCTGGCCGCCGCGGTTGTTGGCGCTGGCCGACATGGCCTGGTAGGTGTGGGTGTGCGCGGGCGCGTTGGCCGGGGTGAGGGTGACCGACTCCACCCCCTGGGCCATCCCCGGGGCGGCGGCCCAGTCCCCCACGTGGACCGGCATCCGGCCCCGGAGATCGGGGAGGGCGAAGGTCGTCCGGCCGTCGCCGCCGTAAGTGGTGCCGATGAGGCTGAAGAGGGCGTCGTTCTCGCTGATGGCCAGGAGCTGGCCCTCGCAGAACGCCCACCCCACGGGAGCGAAGTTGCCGCCGAACATCCGGATCTCACCCACAAAGGGGTCGGACATGGTGGGACCTCCTAGTTCCGGCTCGGGAAGAGGCCGGTGAGGGCGACGACGAAGGTGAGCACCAGCGAGGGCTGGATGTTCTGGTGGGCCTGGCCGGAACCGGCCGGCTGGATCACCGACGGGTTCATCCCCACCGCGTTGGCCTGGACGAAGGGGGCGTAGAGGTTGAGCGGGGCGGTGGCGACCACGCTGGCGTCTGCGCTCGTGTTGGTGTCGGGCGGGATCTCGGTCGAGGCGGGGACCAGATGGGTGTGGGGGGGCACCTCCTGGCCGGTGAGGGTGTGGGCGATCTCGCCGCCGCTCTGGCCCTGGTTGAGGCTCGGGCCGACGTGCACCGGGACCCGGCCCTTGAGGTTGGGGAGGGCGAAGGTGGTCATCCCGTCCCCCCCGTACATCGTGCCGAGAAGTGAGAACAGGGCCTGGTTCTGGTTGATGGGCAGGAGCTGGCCGTTGCACATCGCCCACCCTCTGGGCGCGAAGTTGAAGCTGCAGATCTTCACTTCCCCCAAGAACGGCGTTGCCATGGTCCTCCTTGCTCGCCCTAGATGGGCGGAAGCGTCGGTTGCGGGCAGGCTCCGGACTGGGTGCCGAACGATCCCAGGCTCGGACTGAAGACGAAGGTCGCCGACGGGTTGTTGGCCGCGACCGAGTCGCGGTCGCGGATGGTGAACGGCTGGGTGTTCTTGACCACGTCGATCGGCTGGCCGTTGCTGTTGTTGGCGGACATGTCGAGGCAGACGGCCCCCAGTGTCTCGGCCGCCTCCAGGTAGCCGGAGTGGACCGTCCCCGAGAGGTTGTCGAACGAGTTGTTGGTCATGGTGAGGTTCAGCGTCGTCGACTGCGGGCCCGAGCCGCTGAGAAGCATCTGGAACGTCTCGCCGAGCCCCGAGCTGTTGTTGACGGCGGTGTTGTTGCTGATCAGCACGTTGGCCGTCTTGGCCACGGTCGAGCCGGTCGTCGACGACTGGATCAGGATCGCCATCGTTCCCGGGTTGGTGCCCACCGGGCTGGCGGCGGTGCCGAAGGTGTTGTTGTTGACGGTGACGTGGGTGGCCTGGGCGTTGCTGTTCACGTTCAGGGTGAGGCCGGGCTTCTTGAGGCCGGTGATCGTGTTGCCGTCGACCTGGACCTTGAGCGTGGAGGCAGCGTTCTCGGCGGCCAGGTTGATGCCCTCGTAGCCGTTGATGTTGCTGATGGTGTTGCCGTTGACCTTGGCGTTGACGGTGGCCGTGTCCTGGGCCGAAACGCTGAACACCCCGACCCCGGCGACCGGCCGGCCCACGTCGGTGGCGGTGTTGCCGGTAGCGGTGGCGTTGAGCGTGGAGCCGTTGATGCCCACGAAGTTCACCGAGTTGGCGCCGGCGGCGGCCGCGGTCGTGAGGGTGTTGGACGTGAACGACACCGTGAGGGTGCCGGTGGCGCCCGCGTTCTGGCCGGACGCGAACTGGGCGGCCACGCCGAAGAGGTTCGAGAACTCGCTGGTGTTGACGCTCACGGTCATGGGCTGGTTGCCCATGTTCTGCACGAGCATGTGCGTCTTGGTCGAGCTCGACGCGGTGATCTTCGTGTTGGAGACGGCGAGATTGCCCAGGGCGTGGGCGGTGTTGTCGACCTCGAACGAGCTCGACGCGCCGTTGTTGACCCCGCTGATCACCAGACCGCGGACGACGTTGGCGCTGCCGGTGAGGTCGGTGGCGTAGATCCCGTTGGTGCCGGCCGCGTTGGCCGGGTTCGTGATGTTCATCGACTTGAGGGTCACGTTGTTGGCCAGGTCGAGCCGGACGGACGACGCCGTCGACCCGGTGATGTTGCCTCCGCTCCCGTTCTGCGTGCCCGACCCGTCGCCCTCCACCGTCAGGCTGCCGGAGACGGTGGAGGCGTTGTCCCAGACGATCCCGCTCGGCGCCCCGCTGGAGGAGACGCTGGTGAAGGCGAAGGTGCCGTCGGCCGCGGTGAGGTTCACCCCGATCCCGGTGGCGGAGCTGACGCTGACCTGACCGACCGTCAGGCCGGTGGCGCCGCTGGCGCTGAGGCCCTGGGTGGCACCCGTCACCGTGATGTTGAGGCCGCGGACCTGGTCGCCGGTGTCCATGTCGACGTTGCCCTGGATGGTCGGCCGGGTGCCACTGATCGACGGCCGGGCGATGGTGTTCGCCGGCGGGCTGATGGAGAAGAGGCTGTCGAACGACGCCCCCGAGACGCCCTGGCCGATGAGCCACTGGTTCGGGTTCAGGACGATCCCGGTGTTCACCGTGCCCTGGGACACGAAGATGCGGTGGCCGCTGGCGTCGACTCCGGCTGCGCCTGAGAGCTGCTTGAACGGGTTGCTCAGGCGGCCGTCACCCGGTCCGACGACAGCG
The DNA here is from genome assembly GCA_963790325.1 of uncultured Acidimicrobiia bacterium. GTDB lineage: Bacteria > Actinomycetota > Acidimicrobiia > Acidimicrobiales > AC-14 > JAXDMK01. The sequence goes on along the minus strand of CAWBNY010000003.1, from coordinate 1,482,001 downwards.
GGGTCGACGAACCAGATCACGGGGCCCGAGACGGTGGCGGTGACGGTGGCGTCGGCGCTGCACGCCGCCGGCCCGGGGTGGCCGTTGTCGCAGATCCGGAAGGTGAAGGTGACCGCGCCGGTGGCCCCCGGCGGCGGATCGAAGTCGAACGAGCCGGCGCCGAGGTTGACGTTGCTGATGGCGCCGCCGGAGGGCGAGGTGGCACTGATGCTCCCGCTCTCCACGGTGGGGGTGAAGGTGTAGCCGCCGTCGCCGCTGTCGGGGTCGGTGGCGCCGGTGAGCAGGTTCGAGATCGAGGTCCGCTTCATGTTGTTCTGGACGGTGAAGGCGAACGCAGCCGCGACCGGCGGGTCGTTCACCGCGTTGACGGTGATGGTGATCGAGTCGGTGTCGCTGAGAGCGCCCGGCGTCCCGGTGTGGCCCTGGTCGTCGGTGACGATGGTCAGGCCGGCGGCGGGGGTGCGGGTGGAGTTGTAGTTCGGGTTCCCCTTGAACTTGGCGTTGGTGAGGGCGGTGTTGATGGCACCGACGGTGCCGGTGACGTGCACCGACGCCGTCCCGTTGGATGTGGCGTCCACCAGCGTCAGGTTGGTGAGGGTCGAGAGCGTGACCGTCCCGCTGGTGGCGTCGAGGCTGACCTTCACCGCGCTCCCGCCGGCGTCGATGTCGGCGATCTGCAGGGTCCCGCCGGTGAAGGTGAAGTCGGTGTCCTCGTTCACCGAGAACGAGGCGGGGGCGGTGTTGACCGGCGCGTCGTTGACCGCGGTGACGGTGATGCCGAGCACGTCGGTGTCGGTGAGGGCGCCGCCGGAGCCGGTGTGGCCCTGGTCGTCGGTGGTGACGGTGATGGTGGCTCCGCCCGCATAGTCGGCGGTCGGCGTGAAGGTCATCCCGTTGAGGGCGGCGTTGACCGCCGCGGTCGTGCCCGTGAAGACCAGGTTCGAGTCGGCGGTGCCGTCGTTCGACCCGCTCGCCGGATCGAAGGTCAGCCCGGCGACGCCGCTCAGGGTCATCGTTCCGTTCGTGCCGGCCAGGGTGATCCTGACCGGCTGGCTGGCCGAGTCGACGTCGGCGACGGAGATCGCCCCCGGGCCCGACAGGGTGAGCGTCCCGTCCTCGGCGACGGTCGGACCACTCGGCAGGGTGTTCACGGGGGCGTCGTTCACGCAGGTCACGGTGAGGGTGACGGTGGCCGCGCCCGACTGGGCGCCGTGGTTGTCCTCCGCCTTGTAGGTGAAGGAATCGGCGCCGCAGAAGTTGGCCGCCCCCTGGTAGGTGAACGAGCCGTCGGGGTCGAGCGCGAACGACGACGATTGGGTGGGGCCGGCGACGAGGACGGCGGTGATCGTGTCGCCGGCGTCGGGGTCGGAGTCGCCGTCGAGGACCCCCCCGAGGGCAGGCTGGGTGAGCAGGGTGTCCTCGTCGATCGTGTAGCCGTCGGCGTCCGCCACCGGGGGCAGGTTGGCGGGGGCGACGGTGATGGTGAAGACCTGCGAGGCGGAGTCGACCCCGCCGTTGGCCACACCGCCGGTGTCCTTGAGCGTCACCGTGACGGTGGCCGCCCCGGAGGCGCCGGCCGCCGACTGGTAGGTCAGGGTTCCGGTGTCGGCGACCGACGGCTGCGTCGAGAAGAGGGCGTTGTTGTCGTTGGTGGTGGGTTCGAAGGTGAGGGGGATCTGGCTCGACTCGTTGGCCGGACCCGGGCTCATCCCGCTGGCGAAGCCGATGACGGACTGAGGGCCGGCGTCGACGGCGACGGTCTGGTCGCCGGCCAGGCTGAACGTCGGCGGGTCGTTCACCGGGTCGACTGTGATCGACACCGTCGCCGGGGCAGAGGTGTAGGTGCCGTCGGTGGCGGTGTACTGGAAAGAGTCCGATCCGAAGTAGTCGCCGGTCGGGGTGTAGTCGAACGTGCCGTCGGCGTGGAACGTGAAGCTGGTGGCGTGGGAGGGCCCGCTGGCAGCTACCAGGGTGGCGGTGAGCGGGTCGAGCAGAGCGTCGGAGTCGTTGCCCAGCACGGTGGTCGCGGCGGCCAGCGCGGCGTCCTCGGTCACCGACCGGGTGTCGGCCACTGCGACCGGCACGGAGACGACCGCGTCCCACTCGTCGGCCGCGCAGGCGCCGGCGCCGGCCACGAGGCGGAGGAAGGAGCCGGTGGTGGGCTTGTAGCAGAGGTAGGTGGGGCCGGTCTGGGGGATCGTGACCGCGGTCTCGGTCCCGGTGCACGAGCCGGGACTGGCCACCTTGCGCACGAAGCCGTCGGGGGCCGCCGCGCACAGCACGATCGGCCCGGTTCCGGGCAGTTTGGCGGTGGTCTCGGTCCTGGTGTTGCAGGTGGCGGTGGACGTGACGAACCGGACCCGGCCACTCGCCTTGTTGACGCACATCGTCGTGAGCTCCTGCGTCCCCAGGGCGGTCGGAAGGAACTCGTGGCCGGCGAAGAGGGTCAGTGCCACCAGGACGCTGCCGAGCATCGCCGGCCGGAGCAGCCGGCCCCGGCTCGGGACGTGAGTGAGGAGATCTCCAGGTGTGGTTGGTCTCCTTGCAACCCGCGGCATGCTTCCTCTCCCGGCGACGGGCCCTTGTCGATCCAACGACTCCGGGTTCGCCGTGCCCCCCCATCAACCTAAGCAGTCACCGGCGAGATGACAAGGCTGGGTCCCTCAGGTGGCGGACCACAGCGCGGGCAGGTCCTTGGCCGGGGTGGCGGATCCGAGGCTGATGCTGAGGTCGGGGGATCCCGCGGAGAGCGTGTTGCGCAGGGCCCAGATCAGGCCGGCCTTCGTCCCGACGGTGTCAGAGCCATCGGCGTCCCAGTCACCGACCACCGGGTAGCCGGGGGTCGTGGGCTCGTAGTCGAAGGGGGCGATGTCGGTGCCGCCGGCGGTCGCCGTCTGGCGCAGGTTCCAGGTGCCGGTGAGGGCCCCGTTGCCCCGGTAGAAGCCGATGCCGTCGGTGCCGTCGCCGTTCCAGTCTCCTGCGACCGGGGTGGTGGTGGGCCAGGTGCCGGTGCCGAAGCCGCTGAACGACGTGCCGGGGACCACGCCTGTGGCCGTGGTGGGCCGCACCTCCCAGGTGCCGTTGCGGTACACCGCCACCTCGTCGTCGCCGTCGCCGTCCCAGTCCCCGGCCACCGGGTAGCCCCGGACGTCGCCGAAGGAGAACTGGACGAGCGGGCCCGTCCCGTCGAGGTTGTCGGAGAGGTTGAACTGGCCCCCATTGACGTAGCCGGGAGTCTTGACCCCATCCCCGTCCCAGTCGCCGAGGATCGGCACGAGGGGGGTGCTCCCGAAGCTGAAGGTGGAGGTCGGGGGCCCGCTCCCGGGCAGGACGTCCCGGAGCTTCCAGTGGATGCTGCTGGTGACGACGGCGGGCATCGACTGGCGCAGGGGGGTGCACGTCGTGGTGTTTCCGTCCACGTCGACGAGTTCCAGTTGGAGGGCCGACGGCGCGGTCTGGGTGGTCTTGGTGAATGTCAGCACGACGGGCGAGGTCGTCCCGGCGGTGAAGGCAGGGACGGACAGCGACCCGTTGGTCTCGGTCAGGGCGGTGGCCGATGCCAGCCCGCTGCCGGTGTCGTCGACGGTGATGCTCCATTCCCGGGGTGGGCCGAAGGCGAAGGCGGTGACGAGGCATGTCGGCGGGACGACATCCTGGGCCAGTTTGGTGACGAAGCCGTCGGCGGCACCGCCCAGGGACGAGTCGTCAGCGTCCACCACCGGGAAGGTGCCGGAAGACGTGAACCCGGTGACATGGGCGTCGCTGCCGTTCACCGCGATCCCGAAGCCCTCCTCGTCGCCGTCGCCGCCGAGGTAGGTCGAGAAGGTCAGGGTGGTGGCCGCGTCGTCGATCCTCGTGGCGAAGGCCTCTTCGGTGCCGGCGAAGGTGGAGTCGACCGGCGTGACCAGCGGGAACCCGCCGGGGCCGGGCGCGGAGGTGGTGAAGCCCGTCACCCAGATGTCGTCGCTCGCCCCGGTGGCGATGCCGTATCCGGCTTCGTCGCCGTCGCCCCCGAGGTAGGTGATCCACTGGAGGGTGGTGTCGACCCAGGCGACGAAGGCGTCCTGGGTGCCCCCGAGCGTGCTGTCGACGGCGGCGAGGGCGAGATCGGTGCTGGTGGTCGAGCCGGTCACGTACGCCCCCGTCCCGGCGACGATCGCGTTCCCGCTGTCGTCGCCGTCCCCCCCGAGGTAGCTCGAGAGGGCGAGCGACCCGTCGGCCAGCAATCGGGTCAGGAATGCGTCCTGGGCGCCGTCGAGCGTCGCGTCGAACTCGTTGAGGATCGGGAACGGGTCGCCGGCCGTATCGGGGGTGGTGGTGAACCCGGTGACGTAGGGGGCGTCACCGGAGCCGTTGGAGATCCCCTGGCCGCTTTCGTCGCCCTCGCCCCCGAGGTAGGTGGCGGAGAGGAGGGTTCCGGAGGTGTCGAGCTTGGCCACGAAGGCGTCCTGGGCGCCGCCGAGGGTGGCGTCGAAGGCGGCCAGGTCGGGGAACGTGGCGGCGTCGGAGGTGGTGAAACCGGTGATCCACGGCTGGCCCGTGGTGTCCGTGGAGATGGCGTTCCCCGCCTCGTCGCCGTCGCCGCCGAAGTACGTCGACCACCCGAGGGCGCCGTCGGCGGTGGCCAACTTGGCCACGAAGGCGTCCTGGGTGCCCCCGAGCGTCGCGTCGTCGGCGTTGAGCAGGGGAAAACTGGTGTCGAGCGAGGTCGTCAGGCCGGTGAGGTACACGGAATCGCCCGCCGGGTTGACCGCTACCCCGAGGCCCTGGTCGAGGCCGTCGCCCCCGAAATAGGTGGACCACAGGAGGGCGCCGGTGGGGCCGAACTTGGTGACGTAGGCGTCGTCGGCTCCGCCCAGGCTCAGGTCGAGCGGGTTCGTCGTCGGGAAGTCGTCGGTGGCCGTCCGGCCGGTGACGTAGGCGTTCCCGGCCGCGTCGACGGCGATGCCGTCGCCCTCGTCGTCGCCCAGGCCGGGGGTGGAGCCGCCCAGGTAGGTGGAGTAGGCGATCACCGGGTCGATGACGAGGGGCAGCCGGTGGTCGTAGGCGCCGAGGCGCAGTCGCACCCGGCTCTGACCCTCGAGGAGGTACCCGGCGCTGACCGGCCGGCGCTGGCCGTCGAAGTCCTGGTAGGCGACCGGCGGGCGCTGGACGACAGTGCCGGCGGCGGTGGTCAGGAGAAGGCTGCCGTCGGCGTCGATGGTGGTGGACGTGGTGCCGGCGATGTCGAGGCCGATGCGGGTCGTGTCGGCGCCGGGGGCGACCAGGTAGTCGTACTCGAGCTGGCCGCCGCCACCGTGGTAGTCGACGTCGATCCCCGGATACAGGTCGTGGACCCGGACCCGGTGGTAGGTCGGGACGCCCTCCAGCCGGGCATCGCCGGTGAGGTAGCTGACGACGCCCGATCCCAGGTCGAGACCCTCGACCGTGGGATTCGGGTTGGCGTCGACGCCGGATAGGCGCACGGTGGCGCCGTCGAGGGCCACCACCGCCTCCGCCGGGGTGAGGAACAGGCGGTAGCCCGGACCGCGAGCGAGGAACCTGACCTCGGCGTCGGTCTGGCCCCGGTTCGCCTCGAACACCAGCGGCCGCGGCCCGTAGCCGATCGTCGGAGCGGCCCCGGCCGGGTCGGTCGGTGGGAGCACCCGGGGTCCCTCCACCACCACCGGGACCAGTGCGACCGCCAGGAGAAGGACCAGGCGTCGACGCGTAGCCGCCATTCTGTGTGACCTCCCGCCGACACAGTCTGTGATCGGCGCGATCAGATTAGGCGCCTGCCTCCCGCCGTCGCCCCGGCCCGAGCTTGGGGCCCAGGCCGGCGAGCGGCGGCGAGGGCGACGTGCGAGCGGGGCGGCACGGCGCCGTCTCTGAGCGACGAGGCCCGCGGTGCGTCATGATTTGGGTCCTCGGAGTGTGACCAGGAGGGCTTGACGTGATCGGATCGAGTGTGGGGACTCGGCCGGTGGCAGCGGCACGGCGGGCCGCCGCGGCGGCGATTGCACTAGCTGTTGCCGGGGTGATGGGGCTCCCGGGCCGCGCGTCAGCCCACGACGCCCCGGCACCCGCGATCCCCCTGCCCGCGACCCCGGCCCTCTCCAGCCAGGCGTCGGCCTCCGGGCTCCCGGTGGGCATGCCCGTCTTCGACACGGCCACGTTGGGCTTCGGCAGAGATCCGACCGGTTCCATCACCTTCTCGCTGTTCGACCGCACGGACTCGGCATGCGCTGGCGGGCCGATCTTCACGTCCACCGTGCCGGTGGTGGGGAACGGCGACTACACCTCGGCGTCGGTGGTGATCCACGTGGCCGGCACCTACCGCTGGATCGCGCGGTACAGCGGGGACGCCGACAACAACCCGGCGACGAGCCTGTGCAGCAACAGCGGAGCGGCCGTTGCCGTCGCCAAGCGGAACCCGACCCTTTCGGGCGCGGCGTCACCGGTGGACGCGAGCGGGGCCCTGACCGACACCGCCACCGTGAACGGCGGGGGGCCCAGCGGGCCCACCGGGACGGTCACGTTCCGCGTCTTCGGCCCGGGCAACTCGGTCTGTTCCGGCCCGCCGGTGTTCACGTCGACCAAGCCGGTGAGTGGGAGCGGCTCGTACCTCTCCGACGCCTTCCGGGCGGCGACGGGCGGGGTGTACCAGTGGGTCGTCACCTACAGCGGCGACGCCAACAACAACGCCGCCGGGACCGTGTGCACCGACCCGGCCAACACCGTCCAGGTTCCGGGCGGCACATCCGTGACCGCCTCGCCCGGTTCCCTGCGGGGGTCCGAGACGCTGACCGTCGCCTGGTCCGGGATCCCGGCACCCAGCACGTCCGACTGGGTCGGGCTCTATCCCGCGGGCGGATCCACGGTGAAGGTGTGGAAGTACCTCAACACCGCGACCGGCTCGGGGACCACGACCCTGCGGGTGCCCTTCGGAACCATCGGGGGGGCCTACGAGGTGCGACTCCTGTCGAACGGCACGACCACGGTCCTGGCCACCGCGCCGGTGACCGTGCTGTGACCTGACCCCAGCTCAGCTCAGTCGTCGTCGCCCTTGTCGCCGTCGCTCCCCCGGCCGTCGGCCTTGCCCTTGCCCTTGTCCTCGTCGTTGTCCTTGTCCGGCTTGCCCTTGACGTCGTCGGCGGAGGCGGTGACGGGCGGGGAGGTGGCCGGGGTGACGACGGACGCGCCGGCGACGGTGGCGCCGCGGACCTGCTGGAGGAGCTGGATGGCGGCGATGGTCGAGCTGTCGCCCAGGAGGCCGGCCTGGCGCCAGCGGGCGATGTCGACGATCAGGCCGGTGGCGGCGGCTGCTGCCCCGGCGGCGGCCGCGTCGCCCCGGTCGACCTGGTCGGCGACGGCCCGGAGGCGGGCGGCCAGCTCGGCGGCGGCGGCCCCGTCGCTTGGGCCGAGCCGGCCGGCGAGTTCGCGCAGCTGGATGGCCATCAACGAACCGGCCGACGGGGTGGTGGTGGTGGTGGCCACCGTCGTCGGCGTGGGGGCGGCCGCGGCTCCGGCGACCACGTCCTGGGCCGACTGGGCCGGCAGGAGCTGGGCCAGGAGGACGAGCACGGCCATCGCCGCCAGCGCGGCCAGGGCGGCGCGAATCCGCCGGGGCGGGCTCCGGCGGGCGGCCAGGGCGATGGGCGGCGGGGCGGGCGGGCCCGGCGGCGGGGGCGGGCCCGGCGGCGGGGCCATGGCGGCCGTGTCGAGGATCTCGGTGGCATCGCGCCCCGGGACGACGGCGGCTCCCGCCGCCGGCACCACCGTGGGCACCGCCGGGGGCACCAGCGCCGCCGCCATGGCCGCGGCCGACGGGTAGCGGTCGCCGGGGTCGATGGCCATGGCCCGTTCCACCGTCCGCACCAGGGCGTCGTCCAGGTCGGGCCGGACGGTCGCCAGCGGGACGTGGTCGCCCTCCACGATCCCCCGGGCGACGGCCATGGCGCTGTCGCCCTCGACCGGCTTGCGCCCGGCCAGGCCCTCGTAGAGGACGACCCCCAGGGCGTAGACGTCGGTGAGGGGCGACGCCGGCTGCCCCGCCAGCTGCTCCGGCGCCAGGTAGGCGGGGGTGCCGATGAGCTGGCCCGTCCCGGTCAGATCTCCGGCCACGTCGACGCTCTTGGCGATGCCGAAGTCGGCGATCTTGACCGCCCCGTCCCCCGTGAGCAGGATGTTTCCCGGCTTGACGTCGCGATGGACCATGCCCGAGTGGTGGGCCGCGTCGAGCGCCCCCAGGACCTGGCGGCCGAAGGTGCGGGCCTCGGCCGCGGTCAGCGGCGGGCCGGCGGCGACGCGGTCGGCCAGGGTGTCGCCCGGCAGCCGTTCCATGACGATGTAGGGCACGCCCTCGTGCTCGCCGGTGTCGTAGACGGCGACGGCGTGAGGCTGGAGGATCGAAGCCGCGGCCCGGGCCTCGGCCTCGAAGCGCACCCGGACGTCGTCACGGGCGGCCATGACGTCCTGGAGGAGCTTGATGGCGACCGGGCGGGAGAGCCGGAGGTCGGTGCCGGCGTACACCTCGGCCATTCCCCCCCGCCCCAGCAGCTCGCCCACCTCGTAGCGGCCGGCGATAAGAGTCGGCGTGGTGCTTCTCACCGAGAGTGGCCTACCCGTCGCACGCGCCCGCTACTCGTCGGCCAGGAGCTCCAGCACCCGCTCCGCGGGTCGGGCGACGACCGCCCGGTCGCCCCGGATGACGATGGGCCGCTCGACCAGGACGGGGTGGGCCGCCATGGCGTCGAGGAGCTGGTCGCGGGTGGCCTCGGCCAGGCCCAGCTCCTGGTAGACCGCCTCCTTGGTGCGCACGATCGTGCGGGGGTCGTCGGTGCCGAGCAGCCCCATCACCCGCTCGATGTCGTCCCGTGACGGTTTCTCCTTCAAATACTCGAACAGCTCGGCGTCGACGCCCCGCTCGGCCAGGATGCCCCGGGTGGTCCGGCAGGTGCCGCACGCGGGGTTGAACCACACCGACACGTCCATGGGATGCAATCCTACGGCCATGGCTCAACCTCGACGAGCGCTGGTGACGGGCGCCACCGGCTACATCGCGTCCCATCTCGTCCCGGCGCTGGTGGAGGCGGGATGGGACGTGCTCGCCACCGGCCGCCGCTTCGACCGGCCGCCCCTGCCCGAGGGTGTCGACTACGCCGCCGTCAACCTGGTGCGCGACGACCCGTGGGTGTTCTCCGGGCTCATGGAGCGGATCACCCACGTCTTCCACCTGGCGGGGGCGTCGAGCTCGCAGGCCGACCAGAAGGAGATGGACGAGGTCAACGTCGACGGCACCCGGCGCCTCCTCCAGGCGGCCAAGCCGTGGCCCATCGAGCGCTTCGTCCACATGAGCTCGACCTCGGTCTACGGGGAGGAGGAGGAGCTGCCGTCGCCGGTGCCGGAGGACGTCGAGCGCCATCCCAGCCGGGGCTACGGCAAGGCCAAGGACGGGGCCGAGCGCAAGGTGGAGGAGTTCGCCGCCGGAGGCCTGCCGACGGTGGTGGTGCGGCCGGTCACGGTCTACGGACCGGGGAACGTCAAGCTCCTGGCCAGCACGATCCTCGACGTGGCCGTCGAGCGCTTCGCCGGCCTCGATCGGGTGGCGGTCGACTCGACGCCGATCGAGCAGCGGCTGGTCCACGTCGACGACGTGGTGGCGGCGGCCATCCACCTGGCCACCGCCGACGGGGCCGTGGGGCGGGCCTTCAACGTGGTCCTGCCCCGGTACCCGTCGAGCCACGAGGTGGCGGGGATGGTGGCCGACGCCTTCGGGCTGCCGGTGGAGCTGGTCGACGGCCCCGACGGGGGGCTGCCGTACGAGGATCGGGCCGAGACCCACGGGCGGATGGTGGCGGCGGGGATGGAGGATCGGATCCTGCTGTCGAAGGAGCGGTTCCGGTTCCTGCGCAAGGCCAACCGCAACAACCGGCTGGCGGTCGACGCCCTCCTCGGCACCGGCTTCGAGTTCGGCCGCACCGACCTGCCGGCGAGCATCGCCGCCACCGTCGACTGGTACCGCGCCCACCGGTGGGTGCTCTGAGGTCGCCGGCTACCCGCCCAGGCACTTGAGGACGAAGGACTGCAGGGGCTCGACCCCGGCCCCGTTCCACTCCGGATAGCGCCAGGTCGCGTCAGGGCCGGCCGGGATCCACATGGCCCACATGTAGGCGTAGCGGTCGTTGCCGAAGTCGTCGAAGTTGTCGGGGGCGCCGACGGAGAAGGGACCGCCCGGGCGGCGACCCTCGAGGATGCCGTACTGGTTGATCGACCACGGCTTGCGGCCGTTGAACTCGGCGCCGCCGTCGTAGGCGTTGAGCTTGGCCATCGACACCGAGACCCATCGGTCGATGCACGCTCTGCCGGCGGGGGTCGCCCAGGGAGGCATGGTGGGATCGGACATGGGCCGATCGTAGGAGGTGCGGGCGGACGCCTGCCTGCCGCGTCGGCTCGGTCAGCCGGCCGACTCGGGGGCGCCGAACTGCCGCAGGATGAAGGGGTTGGTGCGCCGCTCGTGGCCCACGGTGGTGGTGGCCCCGTGGCCGGGGAAGACCTCGACGTCGTCGGCGAGGGGGAGGACCTTCTCCGCCATCGAGGCCATGAGCTGCTCGTAGGAGCCGCCGGCCAGGTCGGTGCGGCCGATGGAGCCGGCGAAGAGGTGGTCGCCGCTGAACAGCCGGGGCGGCTGGTCGTCGATCTCCAGCAGGAAGCACACCGACCCCGGGGTGTGGCCGGGCGTGTGGAGGGCGGTGAAGGTCATCCCCGCGCCCGACACCTTCTGGCCGTCGTCGAGCCCGAACACCACCTCCGGCGGGGGGATGCGGAGGTTGTCCATGTCGAGCATCTGGGCCAGGGTGCCTCCGGTGCCGACGGGGTCCATGAGCATGTGGCGGTCACCGTGGTGGAGGTGGATGGGCACCGTCGGGCGGGTCGCCGCGGGGGTGCCGTCGTGGGCGTGGGCGACCACCTCGCCGATGCCCCCGACATGGTCGACGTGGCCGTGGGTGGTGAGGAGGGCGACCAGACGCAGCCCGTTCTCCCGCAGCCGGTGGAGGATGACGCGGGGCTCGGGCGGGGCATCGACCAGGACGCACTCGCCGCCGGGGCCGTCGGGGGCCACGATCCAGGCGTTGGTGCCGGCCAGCCACAGGCGCAGACCCTCGATCATCCGGGCTCGACCACTCGGGGGTCTGGGCGGCGGAGGGCGTCGGCGATGGCCCGCGGTCGGGGGTCAGCCATGAGCTCCTCCAGGGGGACGGGCAGGGCGATCGACCAGTTGGGCCATTCGTCGACGGTACCGGGCATGTTGGGCCGCTCCGTCACCGTGAGGGCGTCGTCGAGGGCGGCGGCCAGGAGCAGGCAGGGGGCGGTGCCGAGGGCCCGGTAGAGGCGGACGACGGCCTCGTCGGGCGGGGCGTCGGCGGGCACGCCGAGCATGTCCTCGAGGCGGCGGCACATGGCCTGGGTCGACTCGACGTTGGGCTCGGTGCCGATGCGGCGCTGGTCCTCCAGGTCGGAGCCGGTCCACAGCCCGGCCACGGTGGGCAGATCGTGGGTGGTGACCGCGGCCAGCGCCCGCCGGGGGTAGTGCGACGGGGGCCGGTCCTCGAACCACAGCAGCTTGTAGGAGAGCAGGTCACGCTCGGCCATCTCGCGCCGGACGTCGTCCTCCACCGTGCCCAGGTCCTCCCCGACCACGTAGGCGCCCGCCCGGTGGGCCTCCAGGGCCACGATGTCGAGGAGGTCGGTGAAGGGGTAGCGGACGTAGGCCCCGTCCCCGGCCGACGCCCCCCGGGGGATCCAGAACAGGCGGGACAGGCCCATCACGTGGTCGATGCGCAGGCCGCCGGCATGGCTTAGGGCGGCCCGGATGGTCTCCACGAACGGTCCGTAGGCGGCCGCCCGCAGCCGCCACGGGTCGAAGGGGGGCAGGCCCCAGTCCTGGCCCCGGGTGTTGAACTCGTCGGGCGGGGCACCGACGGCCATGTCGAGGGCGAACACGTCCTGCCACAGCCAGGCGTCGGCGCCGCCGGGGTCGACGCCCACGGCCAGGTCGTGCATCACGCCGACGCCGGCGGTGGAGGCCGCCTCGAGCTGGAGGTCGAGCAGCCACTGGAGCCACTGGTGGAAGCGCACCCGGTCCGGGTGGTCGAGGGCGTAGGCCGCCACTTCGGGGCGGTCGGGGTGGCGGTAGCCGTCGGGCCACGCCTGCCAGTCGTCGCCGAGGTCCTCGACCAGGACGCAGAACGTGGCGTAGGCGGCGAGGGGGCCACCTTCGGTGGTGCGCCACCGGTCGAAGCCGGCGTCGCCCGGGAAGGCGTCCCACAGCCGGCGGAGGGCGTCGAGCTTGAGCCGCCAGACGGCGTCCCGGTCGATGCGGCGGTCGGCGTTGAGCGCCCGGCCGGCCCGGGCCAGCCGGTCGAGGCCGTCGAGGGCGGCGGCCCCGGGGATGTCCTCGATCCGCAGGTAGAGGGGGTTGCGGAACCGGCGGCTGCTCGGGAAGTAGGGGCTGGCCGACTGGGGGAAACCGGGCCGGGAGGCGTGGAGCGGGTTGACCAGGACCAGGTCGGCTCCCAGCTCGCCGTCCGACCACACCGCCAGCCGGCGGAGGTCGGCCAGGTCGCCCATGCCCCAGCTGGCGGACGAGCGGGCGGCATAGAGCTGCACCGCCCAGCCCCACGCGGGGGCGTTCGGCGGGAGCGGGCAGCGGCCGGGGCTGACCACGACCGTCGTGCAGGCCCCGTCGTCGAGCCGCCGGAGGACGTGGTAGCCGAGGGGCAGGTCGGTCGGCAGGCGGTCGTCGACCCGCAGCTCGGCCCCGTCCTCGGTGCGCAGGACCGACGGGCCGGTCACCGGCCGATCCTCGCCCGGGCGGAGGAAGAGGCTGGTCGAGGGCGAGGGCCCGGCATCGGAGGCCCCCATCGTCTGCAGGACGGCCTCGATCGTCGCCGGGGGGCTGTCCCGCCACCGGCCCATGGCGTCGTGGTAGCCGTGCTGGACGCCCCACTGGGAAGGGTCGGGGGTCAGTGGGGAACCGCCTCGACCCGTTCCCGGAGACGGACCCCCTGGCCGTTGAGCAGGACGATCCCCCCGATGATGAGCGCCCCGCCCGCCAGCAGGCGCCAGTGGAAGGCCTCGTGGAGGAAGAGGAGCCCGACCGTGACGGCCATGATCGGCGCCAGGTAGGTGACGGCGGCGGCCATCGTCGGACCGAGATCGGCGATGACCCGGTAGAAGAGGACGTAGGCCACGCCCGTCCCGAGGACGCCCAGGAGGCAGACGGCGAGGACGCGCCGGGGGGTGAGATCGAGTCCCTCCCGGGCGGTGGTGAGCACCGCCAGCGGCAGGGCGAGGACGGTGGCCATCACCAGCTGGCCGGCGGCGGCCACCAGCGGAGGCAGGGGGCCGAGGTGGCGTTTGGCGTAGACGATGGCGACGGCGTAGGAGGCGCCGGCCCCGATGACGGCCGCCTCACCCGCCAGCGACGACCCGGAGAGGTCGGACGCACCCAGGCCGGCGGCCACGCCGACGCCCACGAACCCGAGGAGCAGGCCCGTCGACTGGCCGGGGCGGAGGCGCTGGTCAAGGAAGCCGGCGGCCAGCACGGCGGCGAACAGGGGCGTGGCCGCGTTGAGGACGGCGGCCAGGGCGGAGGAGATGTGCTGCTCGCCCCAGGCGATGAGGGTGAAGGGCAGGGCGCTGCCGAACAAGCCGACGACTGCGAAGTGGCGCCACGCCCGGCGTTCCGGGGGCATGCGCAGGCCCTTGATCCGCACCACCGCCAGCAGGACGACCATCCCCAGGCTCACCCGGATGGCGGCCACCGCCGCTGGCGGCATCCCCCCGATCGCCACCTTGATGAAGAGGAACGACCAGCCCCAGATGCCCGCCAGCAGGAAGAGGCGGCGCATCCCCCGATCGTAGGGGCGCGGCGGCGGCTGCCCACCCGAGTTTCCGATGCCACCGATGCGACCAAACCGCGCCATTACACCGCCGAGGGGGCAACCGCGCGGACTGTTCGGGCCAGCCGCCACCGCTGATGCGACCAAACCGCGCCATTACACCGCCGAGGGGGCAACCGCGCGGGCTGTTCGAGCCGGCTGCCGTCACTTCCCCACCCTCGTACCGCCCGCGGCAACCGCTCGGCGTCAGGGGCGCCCGGCCGCCGCCGCGTCGGCGGCCACGGCGTCGAGGTCGACCTCGCCCCGGGCGACCAGGCCGACCACGTCGAGCGAGAGGCGGGGCTCGCACCCCCGGACCCGGTCCCGCAGCGTCTCCAGGGTGTCGCCGGCCAGCACCGGGACCCGGTGTTGCAGCACCACCGGCCCGTGGTCGTACTCCTCGTCGACCAGGTGCACGCTCGGCCCCGTCTCCGACTCGCCCGCGGCCAGCACCGCCGCGTAAACCCGGTCGCCGTACATGCCCTCGCCCCCGTAGGCCGGCAGCAACGCCGGGTGGACGTTGAGGATGCGGTTGCGAAAGGCGCCGACCGTCGCCGGCCCCAGCCGCCGCATGTACCCGGAGAGGAAGACCAGATCCACCCGGTGCGCCGCCAGCACCGAGGCGATCGCCTGGTCCAGCTCACCGGCGGAGGGATGGGTCCGACTGCTCAGATGGTGCCAGGGGATCCCGTGGGCGCGGGCGTAGTCGAGGATCGACGAGTCTCCGTTGTTGCTCACCAGGACCACCATCTCGGCGTCGAGCGTGCCCGCCCGGCAGGCGGCGTCGATGTGGCGGAGGTTGGTTCCGTTGTGGGACGCGATCCCGGCGATCCGCAGCGGCGCCTCTCCCATCGGCGCCTACCGTACCTACGGCGTCGCCGAGGTCGGCCCCGTCGGGGTGGGGCCGGCCGACCGCGACCGCCGCCGGAACAGGCGGCTCGCACCCCACACGACCAGTCCGAGCACGGCCACCGGCACGATCCAGCCCACGAGGACGATCATCCCCGCGACCACCGCCACCGCCCCGTCCACCGACCGCTCGAAGGCGTTGGCCAGGCCCTCGTCGTCATCCACCGGCCGGGGCTCGAAGCCGGCGCCGGGCTCGAAGACCGACACCTGGATGGTGGACAGCGACGCCGCCTGCTCCAGGTTCTGCTTCTGGGCGGTCAGCTGCTCGATCTGCTGGCGGACCTCGAAGAGTGAGTTCTGCACCTGCAGCACCTCACCCACCGCCGTGGCCCGGCCCAGCAGCCCCCGCAGGGCGTCCTCCTGGGCGGTGAGGCTGGTGAGCCGGGCGCCGTAGTCGACCAGCTGGCCGCTCACGTCTTCGCCCCGCAGGGCCTGGTACTCGACCTTGCCCAGGGCGCCGAGGTCGCGGCGGGCGGCGTCGAAGCGGTCGGCCGGCACCCGCACGGTGAGCTCACCGGCCCGGGCCTTGCCGACCGAGGAGGTGGACGAGGCCGCCACGAACCCGCCCTGGGCGGCGGCGATGGACGCCACCCGGTCGAAGGCGGTGTCGAAGCCGCCCTTGCCCACGTTCACCCGCAGCTCGCCCGTGCGGACGATCCTGGGCGACCCCGGCACCGGCGTCGCCGTCCCGCCGTCGGGCGGGACGGGCCCGATCTGGCGGGCATCGGCCACCCCGTCCGATCCCGAGCCGGCGCCGGCGATGCCGGCTCCGACCTGGCCGAACTGGTCGCCACCGGTGGCGGCGTCGTCGTTGGAATCGGCCCCGCCCAACACCCCCACCAGCGCGCCGGCGACGACCAGCGCCAGCACCGCGGCCACGAAGGCTTGCATCCGCTTGCCGCCCATCGGAAACCGCGTCATCGCCAGCCCTCCTCGTCCCATGTCACAAGGTGGACGAGCCCGGTTCGGAGGAAGTTCCAGCGGACCCCCCGGAGGTCGGCGGTAGACTTCGCGTCCCATGTCCAAGTGGTTGGTCGAGCGCAGACTCTCCGAATCGGCCGAACGGCTGAAGCGGCTGCGGGCCGAGATCGTGGTGGCCGACGAGCAGCTTCGCTCCCTCGCCGACGCGGCCGACGACGCCCGCCTGAGGGCCCTCATGTCGGAGACCCCCCGGGCCGAGCAGGAGCACCGGGAGGCGCAGCGCCACGCCGACGCCATGGCCCGCCACCGGTCCGAGCTCGAGGCCGAGGTCCGCATGCTCATGGACGCCCAGGACGAGCTCCTCGACCGGCTGGCCCGCGAGCTCGACTGACCCGATGGGAGTACGAATCGTCATCGCCGAGGACGAGGCGCTCATCCGCCTCGACCTCCAGGAGACCCTCGAAGAGGAGGGCTACGAGGTCGTGGGCGCCGTCGGCCGGGGAGACGAGGCGGTGGCCCTGGTCAAGGAGCTCGGCCCCGACCTGGCCATCCTCGACATCAAGATGCCCGGCCTCGACGGCATCGCCGCAGCCAAGGAGATCGTGTCCGCCCGCCGGGCGGCCGTCCTCATCCTCACCGCCTTCAGCCAGCGCGACCTGGTCGAGAAGGCCACCGCCGCCGGCGCCGTCGGCTACCTGGTCAAGCCGTTCCAGAAGAGCGAGCTCATCCCCGCCATCGAGGTGGCCATCGCCCGGTTCAAGGAGTTGCGGGCGCTGGAGGACGAGGTCCACAGCCTGGAGGACCAGCTCGTCACCCGCCGGCTGGTCGACCGGGCCAAGGGCATGCTCATGGACCGCCACCAGCTGCCGGAGGGCGAGGCGTTCTCGTTCATCCAGCAGACCGCCATGCGCCAGCGGGCCAAGATGCGGACGGTGGCCCAGCAGATCCTCGACGGCGACCTGACCCCGCCGTAGCCGGCGAGGCTCGGGACCCCGGGGCTCAGCCCGGGACTCAGCCCGCCGCGGACGGTGCCCGGCGGGGTCCTCGGACCAGGCCGGGGCGGGACCCTGGCCCCGAGCGTCCCCTTCTCCTGCCGACCGACCACCGCCGAGATCATCGCGCCGCCGCCGTCAATCGGGCGAGGCGCCGGCCGACTGGACCGCGTGGCCGCCGAAGCCGTGGCGGAGGAGGGCGAGCACCTTCATGGCCGGGGAGTCGTCCTGGCGGGACGTGAACCGGGCGTAGAGCGACGCGGTGAGCACGTTGGCCGGCACCCCCAGGCGGACCGCCTCCTGCACCGTCCACCGGCCCTCGCCGGAGTCCTCCACGTAGCCCTTCACCCGTTCGAGCATCGGGTCCTCCACCAGCCCGAGGGCCAGCAGCTCCAGCAGCCAGCTGCGGATGACGCTGCCGTAACCCCACGCCTGCACCACGGCCAGGGTGTCGATCCCCAGCTCGCTGGCGCCCAGCAGCTCGAAGCCCTCGGCGTAGGCCTGCATCATCCCGTACTCGATGCCGTTGTGGACCATCTTGGTGAAGTGACCGGCGCCCACCGGCCCGCAGTGGACGAACCCGCCGACCGGCGCCAGGGCGTCGAAGACCGGCTGCAGGGTGGCCACCTTGTCGGCCTCGCCTCCGACCATGAGGCAGAAGCCCTCCGTCAGCCCCCATATCCCGCCGCTGACCCCGGCGTCGATGAAGAAGACACCCCGCTCGGCCAGCAGCTGGCCCCGCCGCATGGAGTCGTGGAAGTTGGAGTTGCCGCCGTCGACGACCAGGTCGCCCGGCTCCAGGGACTCGGCCAGCTGGACCACGGTGGCCTCCGTCGGCGGTCCCGACGGCACCATCACCCACACCGCCCGGGGCGCGGGCAGGGCCGCCACCAGGTCGTCGACCGATGCCACGTCCCGGCGGTCGGGGGAGAAGTCGAAGCCGACCACCTCGTGGCCCTTGCCCCGCAGGCGCTGGGTCATCCCCCAGCCCATCCGGCCCAGCCCGATCATGCCCAGCTTCATGCGCCGCCCTCCGCGCTCGTGGACCCACATCGAGGGTAGGCGGTCCCCTGGCCCAAGCGACCACTTGTGAAAGTAAAGACTTGTGCTAGTGTCAGGTTTCACAGATCTGACGAGGAGGCCCCATGAACGACTTCGACGCCCTCGACCGTGCCGTCACCTCCACCGGGGGGGTCGTCAAAGGCGTCACCCCGGCCCAGCTCGACGCACCCACGCCGTGCCGCGACTGGACCGTGCGCGACGTCCTCAACCACGTGGTCGGCACCCTCTGGCTGGCCGAGGCCCTGTTCGCCGACAAGGACGGGTCGGGGCAGGCGGCGGCGCCGGGCGGGCTTCCCGCGACCGACATCGTCGGCGACGACCCCGCCGCCGCCTACGCCGAGGCCGCCAACGCCGCGCTCTCGTCGGCGGCCATCGAGGGCGCGCTCACGGCCGTCCACCCCACGCCGATGGGGGACATGCCCGGCCCCGTGCTCGCCGGCTTCACCGCCCTCGACCTGTTCGTCCACGGGTGGGACGTGGCCCGGGCCACCGGCCAGCCCACCACCGATCTCGACGCCGGGCTGGCCGAGCACGTCCTCGCCTTCGCCCGCCACGCCTTCGCCGACGGCAGCCGGCGGAACGGGCTGGTCGACCCTGAGATCGCGCTCGCCGGCGACGCCCCAGTGGTCGACCGGCTGGTGGCGTACCTTGGCCGCCAACCGTGAACCCCGACGCCGCCCTCAAGGCCCTGGCCGAGCCCAACCGGCGGGCCATCCTGCGGCTCGTGGCGGGGGAGCCGCGCTCGGTGGGCGAGGTCGCGGCCCACTTCGACATCACGTCCCAGGCGGTGTCGCAGCACCTGCGGGTGCTGCGGGACGCGGGGCTGGTCGACGAGCAGCGCCGGGGCACCCGCCACCTGTTCGTGGTCAACCCGGAGGGCTTCGCCGCCGTGCGGGCCTTCCTCGACGACTTCTGGACCACCCATCTGGACGCCCTCCGGTCGGCGGTCGAGGAGGACGGACCCGGTGGCTGAGCCGTTCACCAAGGTCGTCGAGATCTCGGCACCGGTGGAGGACGTGTTCCGCCACCTCACCGATCCCGCGGCCATCGTCCGGTGGATAGGCCAGCACGCCGTCCTGGAGGCCCACGCCGGTGGTCGGTTCGAGCTCGACATCAACGGGGTGCCCGTCCGGGGCCGGTACGTGGAGGTCGACGCCCCCCGCCGGGTGGTCGTGACTTGGGGGATGGCGGGCAGCGATGTGCTGCCGCCGGGGAGCACCGAGGTGGAGTTCACGCTGGCCGCGGGCGGCGAGCACGGGCTCGGCACCCGCCTGACGCTCGTCCACCGCAACCTGCCGGACGAGCAGGTGCCGCAACACGCCATCGGGTGGGACCACTTCACCGCCCGCCTGGCGGTGGCGGCGACCGGCGCCGACCCCGGCCCCGACCCGTGGGCCCCGCCGCCGCCCGGTTAGACCTTGGCGACGAAGAGCTGGCTGGCCAGGCCGGGACCGAGGGCGATGGTGCCCTCGCCCAGGTCGAGGGTGAGGGTGCCGTCGGGAGCCTTCGACCGCACCTCGGCCCCGGTGCCGGGGACGAAGCCGTGGTCGTCGAGGTAGACGAGGGCGTCCATGTCGACCTCGACCTGCTCGGTGACCCGCTCCAGGCGGATCTTGTCTCCGGGCTGGGAGTCGGCCAACGCCGTCAGCTCCCGGTGGGGACCGCCGGCGCCGGGGATCGGGTTCCCGTGGGGGCAGGTCACCGGGTTGCCCAGGAGGGTGACCAGGCGCTCCTCGACCTCGTCGGAGATCACGTGCTCCCACCGGCACGCCTCCTCGTGGGTCTTGTGCCACGGGATGCCGATCACGTCGGTGAGCAGGCGCTCGGCCAGCCGGTGCTTGCGGACGACGCTCACCGCCCGGGTGCGGCCCTTCTCGGTGAGGCTGAGGGAGCGGCCGTCGAGGGCGACGTAGCCGTCGGTGCGCAACCGGCGGATCATCTCCGACACCGACGGGGCCGAGTGCCCGAGGTGCTCGGCCAGGCGGGCCTGGATGACCTGGACACCCTCCTCCTCCAGCTCCCAGATGGCCTCCAGGTACTCCTCGAGCGGAGGGTGGAACCCGTCGGCCATTGGCGGCCATGGTAGGCCAGCGACGCCCCAGGTGTGCGGTGCCGCCGCCGCCCGGGCGGATCGCAGGACGTGCAGCACCGCCACCGGGCCCGCACCGACCACGGCGGAGGGTGGCCGTGGCCCCGGCGCACGACTCGGGGGAAGGCCCGTGTCAACCCGACGGGCGGCGGTCGTCGTCCTGGCGACGGAGGACGTCGGTGATGCCCGCGACCTACCTGCGGCGCCCGCCGTAGCATCCGGGGATCGCCAAGATCCTCCTCCTCGACGGCAATTCAATGGCCTACCGGGCCTTCTTCGCCCTTCCCACCGATCTGGCCACCGCTTCCGGACAGGTGACCAACGCGGTCTACGGGTTCACGTCGATGCTCATCAACCTGTTCAAGGACCACCACCCCGACGCCATCGCGGTGTCCTTCGACCGTCCCGAGCGGACGTTCCGCCACGATCTGGTCGACGACTACAAGGCGGGCCGGGCGGCCGCCCCCGACATCCTCCGCCAGCAGATGGGTCTCGTCCGCCAGGTGGTGGAGACGCTCAAGATCCCCATCGTCGACGCCGCCGGCTACGAGGCCGACGACGTCATCGCCACCCTCGCCACCCAGGCGCGCGACCGGGGTGACGACGTGATCGTCGTCACCGGCGACCGCGACGCCTACCAACTGGTGGAGGACCCCCACGTCAAGGTCCTCTACAACCGGCGGGGCGTGAGCGACTACGTCCTCTACGACGAGGCCGGGATCCTCGAGCGGACGGGCGTGACGCCGCCCATGTACCCCCAGTACGCAGCCCTGAGGGGCGATCCCTCCGACAACCTGCCCGGGGTGCCGGGGGTGGGGGAGAAGACGGCGGCCAAGCTGCTCAACACCTACGGCGACCTCGACGGCGTGTTCGCCAACGTCGACCGGTGCACTCCGAAGCTCCGGGAGAGCCTGATCGCCCACGAGCCGGTCGTGCGCCGCAACGCCACCGCCACCCCCCTGGTCCGGGACGTGCCCCTCGAGGCCGATGTGAGCGACCTCCGCATGGGCACCTTCGACGCGGCCGCGGTGCGCGACCTGTTCAACTTCCTCGAGTTCACCACCCTCCACCCCCGGCTGATGGAGGCCATCGGGACGGCGGAGGCGGTGACGGCGGCGGCCGCGGCCCGGGCGGAGGCGGTGCCGTTGGAGGTCTCCGTCGGTCGGGCCCGGACCGTGGAGGAGGCGATCGCCGCGGTGCGGGCCGGGCCGGGGCCGGTGGCGGTGGCGGCCGCCTGGAGCGGGGCCGAGGGCCGGAGCCGTCCGGAGGGGCTGGCGGTGGCGGCCGGGGGGAGCGACTCGGCGGCGGTGTGGATCCCGGCCGAGCTGGTGGCCGATCCGGCGGTGGTGGAGGTGTTGCGTGACGTCCCGTTCCGGGCTCACAACGCCAAGGCGCTGCTGCGGGGCATGGAGCTCGACCTGCGGGGGCTCGACGTCGACACCGCCATCGCCGCCTACCTCATCGACCCGGCCGAGTCGCAGTACCTGCTGGAGGACCTGACGGTTCGCTTCCTCGGGCTCGAGGTGCGCTCGCCCGATGCCCCCCCGCCCGGGCAGCTCGATCTGTCCGGCACCACGCCCGACCCGGCCGAGGAGGCGGGTCGGCGGGCGGTGGCGGTGGGGCTGCTGGTGCCGGCGCTGGCCGCCTCGATGGACGCCCGCGGGCTGCGCCGGCTCTACGACGAGATCGAGCGACCGCTGGTGCGGGTGCTGGCCCGGATGGAGACGGCCGGGGTACGGGTCGACGTCGAGCTGCTGCGGTCGATCTACGACGGTCTGGTGGCGGAGGGGGCCCGGCTGGAGGAGGAGATCCAGGAGCTGGCGGGAGAGCGGTTCCTGGTCAACTCGACCCTGCAGCTGCGGCGGGTCCTGTTCGACAAGCTCGGCCTCCAGCCGCAGAAGAAGACCAAGACCGGCTTCTCCACCGACGCCGCCTCGCTGGAGAAGCTGCGGGGGCTGCACCCGATCGTCGAGCCGCTGCTGCGGTACCGGGAGGTGGAGAAGCTCCGGTCGACCTACGGCGAGTCGCTGCTGGCGGAGGTGGCCCCCGACGGTCGCATCCACGCCACGTTCAACCAGACGGTGGCCCGCACCGGGCGGCTCTCGTCCGACCGGCCCAACCTCCACAACATCCCCATCCGCACCGAGGAGGGGCGTCGGATCCGCCAGGCCTTCCTCCCGGCCGACGGGTGCCGGTTCCTCGTCGCCGACTACAACCAGATCGAGCTGCGGGTCATCGCCCACCTGGCCCAGGACCCGGGGCTCATCGAGGCCTTCGCCACCGGCCAGGACATCCACCGGGCGACGGCCGCCCGCCTCTTCTCGGTCGACCCGGGCGAGGTGTCGCTGGGGCAGCGGTCGAAGGCGAAGATGGTCTCCTACGGGCTGGCCTACGGGATGGAGTCGTTCGGGCTGGGGCAGCGGCTGGGCATCCCCACCGAGGAGGCGGCGCTGATCCTCGGGGCCTACTTCGAGGCCTTCCCGAGCGTGAGGGCGTACATGGAGCGGACGGTGGAGGAGGCTCGCGACCGGGGCTACACGGAGACGCTGTTCGGGCGGCGGCGGCAGATCCCCGAGCTGCAGTCGCAGAACTACCGCCTGCGCCAGGCGGGCGAACGCCAGGCCATGAACGCCGGCATCCAGGGCCTGGCCGCCGACATCTTCAAGGTCGCCCTGGTCCGCCTCGACCAGGCGCTGCACGACCGGAGCCTGAGCGCCCGCCTGGTGTTGCAGGTCCACGACGAGGTCATCCTCGAGGTCCCGCCGGCCGAGGAGTCGGAGGCGGCCGAGGTGACCCTCGACGCGATGCGGGGGGCGGCCGAGCTGAGCGTCC
The DNA here is from genome assembly GCA_963790325.1 of uncultured Acidimicrobiia bacterium. Classification (GTDB taxonomy): domain Bacteria; phylum Actinomycetota; class Acidimicrobiia; order Acidimicrobiales; family AC-14; genus JAXDMK01. The sequence continues at coordinate 1,459,274 of CAWBNY010000003.1, read as the reverse complement.
CCCTCGAGGTCAACCTGGCCTGGGGCGACACCTGGGCCACGGCCAAGGGCTGACGTTCGCCGGGGCTCGGAACCCCCTCGGCGGGCATGCAGCCGCAGGCGTCGAAGCCGTGAAGCGCCTCAACGGGCGGCCTCAGCTCAGTCCACCGGCGGGGCGCCGGCGACCGCGGGGGACGTGTCGGCCGAGCGGATGACGAGGAACGTCCCGAAGGCGATCACCAACGCAGCTGGGACCGCCGCCGCCGGCGGGCGTTGACCGAGGAACAACGCCGCCAGCACCGCCGCCCCGACGATCTCGAACAGGAGCGCGACCGACACGATCGTCGGGCTCACCGTCTTCAGCACCAGGTTGAACACCGAGTGACCCAGCAACTGCGCCAGCAGCGCCAGCGCCGCCAGCCGGGCCCAGGCGCCGCCCGAGTACCCGCCCAACGCCTGACCCGACGCGACACACACGCCCAGCAGCACCGCCGCCGCCACCGGGTAGCAGACGGCCGTGTAGGCGGTGGTCGACACCGTTCGCCGTACCTCCGCCCCTACCACCCGGTACGACGCGGCCAGCGCGCCCCCCACCAGGGCCAGGCCATCGCCCAGCAGCGCCCGGCCCGACACCGTCACGTCGACGCCCGACAACAGCAGCGCCCCGAAGATCGCCAGACCGACCCCCAGCCAGGCCATGCCGGCCATCCGCTCCCCCCGCGCCCGCAGGATGAGCGCGGCCCACGCCGGCTGCATCGCCACCAGGGCCACCGCCGAGGCCACTGTCGTCAGCGACACGGCCGGGATGAAGCACGCGAAGTGGCCCGCCAGCAGCACGCCCGCCGCCGCCGACAGCCGCCGCGCCCGCCGCCCCATCGGCGATCCGGCGGAGCGGGCCGCGGCGTACGGCACGACCACCGCCGACGCCATCCCCATCCGCCAGAAGGCGATCGCCAACGACGGGGCCACGGTCGCCTTGATCAGCGGTGCCGCGGTCGACGTCCCCAGCACGCCGATCACCAGCAGCATCGCCTGCGCGGTGGAGGGCCGTCGCACCCGACGAACGTAGGTCCCCGAAGCCTTCCCGCCCGACGGGGGGTAGCATGAACGCGACCGGGCCGCCCCACGCCCGGCGACGCACGCCCGAGCATGCGTCGCTCACCGACTCCCCGACAAAGGCCCATCCAGATCCATGTCCGACCAGACCCCCGCTTCCGCCGCTACGACCGATGCTCCCGCCGACGACGGAGGTGAGTACGTCTTTCGGCAGATCGTGGGCGACGACGACGGGATTTCCTTCGAGGACGCCATCGCCGGCACCATCGTCGAGTTCGACGACGGCGACATCGTCACCGGCATCGTGGTCAAGGTCGACAAGGACGAGGTCCTCCTCGACATCGGGTACAAGTCGGAGGGGGTCATCCCGGCGCGTGAGCTGTCGATCCGCCACGACGTCGACCCCGGCCAGATCGTCTCCATGGGCGAGCAGATCGAGGCCCTCGTCCTCCAGAAGGAGGACAAGGAAGGTCGGCTGATCCTGTCCAAGAAGCGGGCCCAGTACGAGCGGGCGTGGGGGACGATCGAGCGCATCAAGGAGCAGAACGGCGTCGTCTCCGGCCCCGTCATCGAGGTGGTCAAGGGCGGCCTGATCCTCGACATCGGCCTCCGCGGGTTCCTCCCCGCATCCCTCGTCGAGCTGCGCCGGGTCCGCGACCTGCTCCCCTACGTGGGCCGCACCCTCGAAGCCAAGATCATCGAGCTCGACAAGCACCGCAACAACGTCGTCCTCAGCCGGCGGGCGTGGCTGGAGGAGACCCAGAAGGAGCAGCGGGAGGAGTTCCTCGACAACCTCAAGCCGGGCGAGGTCCGCAAGGGCATCGTCTCGTCGGTGGTCAACTTCGGCGCCTTCGTCGACCTCGGCGGGATGGACGGACTGGTCCACGTCTCCGAGCTCTCCTGGAAGCACGTCGACCATCCGGCGTCGGTCGTGGCCGTGGGCGACGAGATCGAGGTCCAGGTGCTCGAGGTCGACCTCGAGCGGGAGCGCATCAGCCTGTCCCTCAAGGCCACCCAGCAGGACCCGTGGCAGGAGTTCGCCAACAACCACCGCGTCGGCGAGCTGGTCTACGGCCGGGTCACCAAGCTGGTGCCCTTCGGCGCCTTCCTGCAGGTCGGGGAGGGTATCGAGGGCCTCGTCCACATCTCCGAGATGGCCGCCCACCACGTCGACCTGCCCGAGCAGGTCGTCACCCCGGGCGAGGAGCTGTGGGTCAAGATCATCGACCTCGACCTCCAGCGCCGCCGCATCAGCCTGTCGATCAAGCAGGCGGCCGAGGGCGGCGTGGTCGCGGCCGAGTACCAGGAGGCTTTCGGCGAGCACGCCTACGACGCCGAGGGCAACTACATCGGCGAGTACGCCAACGTCGACTTCACGCCGGAGACCGAAGCCCAGGCGGCCTGGGCCGACTACGTGGTCGAGGTCGGCGGCCCCGACCACGTGGTACCGCACGCGGCGGGCGATCCCGACACCACCCCCGGCACCGCATCCGACACGCCCGCCTCCTAGAGGCAACCGCAGGTCCCCGGGGATGCCTCCGGGAGGAGGACGTTGAGCGAGGGTCGAACCACATCCGTCGGGCGCGGGACCGGACGTATCCGTGCGCCGCGCCTGGAGACCCTGTTCATCGCCACGTTCGTGCTCTTCGGGTTCCGCCTGGGGGTGCGGCCGATCGGCGACAACTCGATGCTCACCCACCTGCGCACGGGCATCGACATGGCCCGGGGGCTGGGCATCCCCCGCATGGACCCGTACTCCTACACCGCCGACGGCACCGAGTGGGTGGTGCAGAGCTGGCTGCCGGAGTGGACCTACGGGTGGGCCTACCGCCTGGGCGGTTTCCGCCTGGTGGTCCTGGAGCAGGCCGTGCTGATCGTCCTGCTGGTGTGGCTGGTCGTGCGACTGGTGCGGGCCGGGTCACCCCTGCGGACCGCCTTCGGGGCCCTGATCGTGGTGGGGATGGGCTCGCCCTTCTGGTCGCCCCGACCGCTGCTGTTCGGCGCCATCTGCATGGCCCTCACCATCACCGTCGTCGAGAGCCGGCGGACGCAGTGGCTCCTCGTCCCGGTGGTGTGGCTGTGGGTGAGCAGCCACGGCTCGTTCCCCCTGGGACTGGCCTGGCTCGGGGCCCGGGCCGTGGGCGAGGCCGTCGACTGGCGGGCCTGGCCCCGAGACGCCATGGGCTACGTGGCCGGCTTCGCCGCGGGCCTGGTGGTGGCGGTCGTCAACCCGCTCGGGGCCAAGCTGCTCGTGTTCCCGTTCACCCTCGGGGACAGGCGGGAGGCGTTCGAGAAGATCATCGAGTGGATGTCGCCCGACTTCCAGCACCCACCGGGCCGCATCGCCCTCATCTTCCTGGTTCTGGCCCTGCTCCTGCTCGTCCGGGCCCGGCTGAGCTGGCGGGACGTGGTGCCGACGGTGGCCTTCGTCGCCGCCGGGCTGCTGGCCGTCCGCAACCTGCCCATCCTCGCCGTCGTCCTGGCCCCGGTCCTCGGGCGGATGCTCAAGCGCCCCGACTCGCTCCCACCCCTCCCACCGACGCCCCCGAGCCGCCAGCGGATCAACCGGGTCTTCGCCGTCGCCCTGGTGGCCGCCTTCGTGGTGTTCGGCCTGTCCATCAAGACCAACGACCCCCTCGACCTCTCCGGCTACCCCGTCGCCGCCACCGACTTCCTGGACCGGGAAGGGCTGCTGGTCGCCCCCCATCGGGTGGCCCACCTCGACTTCATCGGCAACTACTTCGAGCTGCGCTTCGGCCGGTCGGTGAAGGTGTTCATCGACGACCGCTACGACATGTACCCGGAGAAGGTGTCGAAGGACTACCGCGACCTCCTCAACGGGCGCCCCCAGTGGCAGGCGATCCTCCAATCCCGGCAGGTCGACGTCGTCCTCTGGGACCGGGAGCTGCCGCTGACGTCCCTGCTCAGGTCCAGTGGCCAGTGGCAGGAGGTCTTCGCCGAGGACGACTGGGTCGTCATGCGACGGCTGTGATCGCCTCCCGCCCGCCGGAGCCGGGCGCCCGCTGCCGGTTGGTGCCGGCTGGTAGTCGGCACCGGCCGGCCTGCGTTCGCTCCCACATCGTCCGATCCACCGGTCGAACGTGAATCGGGCCGGGATCATCGGGGATCTGCTCCGGCGGGCGGCACTTACGCCTCCGGACCTGTTGGCGGCGGACGTGGCCAACGCGTTGCAAGATGCGGGCGGCGACCACCTCGTCCTCTACGTGGTCGACTACGAGCAGGAGACCCTCCAGCCGGTGGCGTTGGCCGGCGAGCTCCTCGACGAGCACCCTCCGGGCGTCTCCATCGAGGGGTCGATGGCCGGGCGGTCGTTCCGGTCGCAAAAGGTGCTGATGGCGGAGACGGCCGCCGGGTGGCGGGTGTGGTCGCCCGTCCGGGAGCGGGCCGAGCGCATCGGCGTGCTCGAGATGGGCTTTCCCTCGGTCGACGACGAGCTGCTGGGCCTGTGCGACGACCTGGGCCTGCTCGTGGGTCACCTCACCCACACCGCCGGTCGTTACACCGACCTCATCACGCTCCGCCGCCGCCGCCGACCCATGAACCTGGCCGCCGAGATGCAGTGGGATCTCCTGCCCCCGCTCGCATTCTCGTCCCCCGATCTGGCCATCGCCGGCCTCCTCGAACCGGCCTACTTCGTGGCCGGCGACGCCTTCGACTACTCCCTCAACGGCGACGTGCTCGCCTTCGCCATATTCGACGCCATGGGCCATGGGGTTCACTCCACCCTGGCCAGCACCCTCGCCCTGGGCGCCTTCCGGTACGCCCGCCGCCGGGGCCTCGACCTGTCGGTGATGGCCGAGCACGTCGACGACGCGGTTGCCGAGCAGTTCGAGGGCGAGAACTTCGTCACCGGCCACCTGGCCCACCTCGACGTCGCCACCGGCGACCTGCGATGGGTCAACGCCGGCCACCCGCCGCCGCTCCTGCTGCGGGGGGCCAAGGTGGTCGGGGAGTTGGCCTGCGAGCCGTGCCTCCCGTTCGGGTTGGGGATCGCCATCACCGAGATCGGCCGGGCCCGCATGCAGCCGGGCGACCGGGTCCTGTTCTACTCCGACGGCGCCATCGAGGCCCGCCCCGCCGGTGGCGCCCAGTTCGGCCTCGACCGCCTCGTGAGCGAGGTCGAGCAGTTCATCGGGGCCGAAGTCCGCCCGGCGGAGACGCTGCGCCGCCTGGCCGCCCGCCTGCGCCAGCACCGGGGCGGAGAACTGGAGGATGACGCCACCCTCGTGTTCCTCGACTGGCAACCCGGCCGCTGAGGCCTAGGCCAGGGGTCAGCCGCCGCCCGCGCCCCCCTGGAAGTGGTCGAGGGGGCCGTCCCGGAGGACGTCCAACTGCTTGACCAGGTGGACGACCGTGCCGTCCTCGGGGCGGGACTCGAACCGGACCCGGTCGACCAGGGTGGAGAGGATGGCCAGACCCCGTCCTTGCTCGGCCGTGCCGGGGGCCATGCCCCGATCCAGCACCGACGCCTCGACCCCTCGGCCGGTGTCGACCACCCTGATCTCGCACTGGTCGTCGGAGACGATGAGGTGGACCTCGTACTCGTCGTCGACCCCCGAGTGGCGCACGACGTTGGTGCACGCCTCGGTGAGGGCGAGGGCCACGTCGTCGATGTCGGCGGCGACGACGCCCAGCTCCTCCAGGGCGCACACCGTGATGTGGCGGACGACGGGCAGGGTGAGCGCGTCCCGGGGCAGGCATATCAGCAGCTCGAGCCTCACCCTGGACTTCCTACCCGCCCGAGGCCCGCCGCGGAACCTGGCCCCCGAAAGGCAAGAGGAGCGAACCCGAAGGCTCGCTCCCCTTGCGCTGACCGGGGGGGGTCAGGACTCGTGGGGCTCGGCTCAGCCGCCGGCGGCGGCGATGGAGCCACCGACCTTGGAGAACTTGTCCGAGGCCTGCTCGCCCAGGGTGGTCAGGGCGACGATGCAGACCACGGCGATGAGGGCCAGGAGGAGGGCGTACTCCACCAGGGCCGCGCCACGCTCGTTGCGACCGAAGATGGCCCGCAGGTAGGGGGTGCAGTGCTTCTGCCAGTAGGCGATGATGTCCACGGTTGTTCCTTCTGGTTTGGGGCACCCGGGGGTGCAGGACTCGACTTGTGTTCTATGTATCGGCCGCCCTCCCCGGGCCTGGATAGGTCATTCGGCCCATTTCTCAACCCTCCGACAACCGGTGCCGCGAACGGGTCCGGACGCGCAGGATGAGCGCGAAGTCAGGAGTCGTTCTCATTCAGTTGGGTGGGAGGAGTCTTGGCTCGCAGTCGTTGCCTCGAGATGGCCGACTGGGATCAGCAGGGTCGTGAACTCGTCGCGACCGTCGATGCCGACGAAGCGGTCGAGGTGCTCGTCGAAGAAGCCGAAGACGGCACAGCAGCCGAGTCCCAGACCGGATGCGACCAGCATGAGGTTGTGGGCCTGGACTCCGGCATCGAGGTGCACGGACCGATAGGCCCGGCTGCCGTAGTGCCAGCGGACGCGATCGAGGGAGCACGTGAGGATGAGCACCGCGGGGCTGGCGGCGACGAAGGGCTGCATGCAGCCCTGCTCGAGCGCCGGGCGCGGGTCATCGACAGAGACGAGATCGAGGGCGTGACGGACCGGGTCGTAGTAGTGGAGGCCCTGGTTCAGGTCGTCCACCTCGGCCGCCGCCACGTAGACGTTGACCGGTTGCAGGGATCCGGCCGAGGGGGCCATCCGCAAGGGGATAGTCCCCTCCGACGTCTCGACGAGCCGCTTCATCCCGGCGCCGACGTGGAGGAGGCTGGCCAGGTCGGCGAGCGCGATCGGTCTGTCGGCGAAGGCGTAGGTGCTCGTCCGCTCGGCGATGAGGCGGTCGAGATCAACCGACCACGGCCGCGCCGGGTGCGCCAGGGCGACCGAGGCCGCCCCGGGATAGTGCTTGACCAGCGCCACCTCCCCGTCGTCGTCCTCGGCCAGGCCGACACCCTCCGCCTCGGCGTCGCCGGCGCCGGATGCCGTCGCCGCTGCGCCCGGTGAATCGGCCCGGAGCCACTGGTGGACGACGTCGAGGTCGCGCAGCGGCGCGCCTGCGCCGTGTGCGCCGTGCCCGTTCGACCATCGCCGAGACGGTGGAGCGCTCGTTCGGTGCCAGCGTGGCGAGGGGGTCGCCGAGGGTGGCCGCCGGGGCGGTCGTGGTGGTCATCCAACCCTCCGTTGGTTCGGGCCCGTTGTCGGGCGGGTCGATCATCCGGGTCCCGCCCATGCGGCCTGCTCAGGCATAGGGCAGGGGGAAGACGTTCAGCTCGTCCTCGTCGAGGGGCTCGCCCCAGCCGAGCCGGGTGGCGTTGTCCTGGAGTCGCCTACGGCCCCACGTCGGGAAGGCGGCGGGGAAGTTCGGGGCCAGGCCGGGGATGAGGACCCGGACCACCCGCAGGCCGCACATCGCCACGTCCGCAGTGGTGAGCTCGACGTAGAGCACCTCGAAGCCCCGCTCCTCGATGCGTCGCCGGTAGGTATCGGGGCTGCGGTCGGGGAGGGCGGGGACGTCATCGATACGACGGGAGCGGGCCACGTCGACCCAGGGCGAGACGACTCTCCGGGCCCGGGGGTCGAGGTTGACCTGCTGCTGGCAGAGCAGCTGGACGACGTCGTGGAAGTCGGGCCGGTAGGCGTCGAGGTAGGACCGGTCGGAGCGCCATGGCTTGAGGTAGTCGCCGCCGCTGTGGTGGCGGCCGAGGACGCCCCGGATGGCGCAGTCCTGCTCCGGCCGGTCCATGTCCCGGCTCCCCTCCTGGAGGATGAGCGCCTCGCCCCATGCCTTGAGGACCGCCGCGTCCGCGGTCGGTCTCGCGGCGAAGCCGATGCTGAGAAGCCGGTCGGTGACGTTCTCGACGACGCCGGCCACGACCGGCACCCCGAACTCGTTGTCGATGGGGATGGCCCAGGCCTGCTGGCCGAGCGCAGCCGGCCCGCCCTGCCACAAGCCGGCCAAGCGCTCGGGCAGGTCGAGCGCCGGCTGGGGGATGCGGTTGGCCCACCACGTCATCATGGCGTCGCGCTCGATGATCTCCTCCATGGCCGAGGCCAGGGCGAAATCGAGGCTCGGGCCGGCCTGGACGCCGACGTAGTTGTGGAAGTGCAGCGCCGGCTCGCTCTCGGGCGCGTCGCTGCGCCAGTTGATGAACACCTGGCTGGCCGGCAGCCACGCCGGCCGGTCATGGGTGAGGGAGTGGCCGGCGACCCAGTGCACGGCCAGGTCCCGGGTGAAGGGCCGGAACGGGAACCCCGGGGCCGCATGCTGGCGCTGGGAGTACAGCACCAGCGACAACGGGTCGACGGCTTGCTCGCCCCGAGCGGTCAGCTCGTCGTAGGAGGCGTGGACCAGGCGGTGGCCGGCGGTCCAGTTGGCGCAGTAGCGCTCCACGGCCTCGCCCAGCGCCGCCGCCCGGGCGTCGTCACGACTGGTGAACGACGTGCCTCCGCAGAGCAGGTCGTTCTGCCAGGGGTGGCGTCCGGCTTGGGCCATGTCGCAGACGTCGGCGGCCACGGTGCGCAGCGACGCCGGCACCGCAGGGTGGTGCACCGTGTCGCGGAACCCCAGCACGAGCCCGCAGTGCCCGTCGACCAGTCGCTCCGCAGTCGGCGACCATCCCGCCACCAGGGAAGCGGGGACCGCTCCCGGAAGGGGCAGGACCGGGTGCTCGATCATGTGCAACGTGAGGGGGTCGGCCTCCAGCTCGGCCGACAGCAGCCGGCAGCCGGCCCCCGCCAGCCAGCGGACGACCTCGACGACGAAGGCGCCGATCATCCACTCGAGCTCGGGGCGCGGGGGCAGGTAGGCCTCGCCCCAGAACGGTGCCGCAGACAGCGACGACCACATCTCGATGTCGCCAGCGGCGCAGCGGCGGCGGTCGACGACGTCGTCGTAGCTCGCCGTTCTCCCGGCCACGACCAGAGGGCCAAGCCATCCGGTGCCGTTGTCGAGGTGGAAGCCGACCCACGCCACGCCCGCTTCGGCCGCCAGTGTCGACGCTCGACGAAGCCGGTCCGCATCGAAGGAGGCCAACGCGGTGACGATCAAGGTCGGGCTCTGGTCCAGGGCTGTGGGCAGATCCCCATCCCGAACACGACCGGGCGAGACGAGCCCAGCTCGGGCCATGACCGCTCCGATGGGGCTCAGTACGGCATCGTCGCCGGTGGCGATGACGCGCGCCGAATACGGTCCGTCGGCGTCGGCCGGGGGCATCGCCCATCGGGCCCAGTGGCGGGCGTCGCGCCCGGGACGGCCCCAGGAGACACAGCCGTGCTCACCGAGCACGCCGAGCAACGCGGATGCGGCCTCGGGATCGCCAATGCCGGCGAGCAGCTCCGATCCGGCCGTGGCGCCGTCGCAGCGCTCCAGCAGGAGGGCGACCTCGGAAGCGGCCATGGCCACATGGAGGACGTCGCCGGACGGGGTGGTGAGCACCGAGGTGTCCCCCCCGGCGCGGCGCGCCGTCACCCCCACGATCCGGGGCGCAGCGGACACTGAGAGCAAGGACAAGGGTGGGCCCTCCTGGGGTCCGGGTCGGTGTGGACGGGTACCGCACCGGCCGGCCCCTACGAGTGGGCCGGCCGGCACGGACATGGAGGCGCTAGGAGCGCTCCCACTCGTACGCGGCAACAACGGAGATGTTGTTGTTGTGCGTGGCGCTCGCGGTCTCCGAACGCTTGAGGTTCACCTTCTTGATCGCAACCTTGTTCATCTGCTCACCTCCTCTCCGTCGTGAGGGACGCCGCCGCCGCCAGCGGCGGCGGTGTCGCGGAGAAGGCCAGCTGGGTGTGGCCGGTGATGGGGTGCGCCCAGCGCTCGGCGTGGACGCCGAACACGGTGAGGACGAGTTCGGGGGTGAGCACGTCGACGGGGGCGCCGCCGGCGACGACGACCCCGGCGGCCAGCACGTAGACCCGCTGGCAGTAGGACGCGGCCAGGTTCAGGTCGTGCAGGGCGACCAGGGTGGTGACGCCGAGGCTGGCGACCAGGTCGAGGATCTCGAGCTGGTAGCGGACGTCGAGGTGGTTGGTCGGCTCGTCGAGGATGAGCAGGGGGCACTGCTGGGCCAGGGCCCGGGCGATGAGGGCCCGCTGCTTCTCGCCCCCCGACAGCGTGGCAAAGGGGCGCTCATCCACTTCGGTGAGACCGACGCGGCCGAGGGCGTCGGCCACGATGGCGGTGTCGGCGGGGGTGTCGCGGTCGAGGACGCCCTTGTGGGGCAGGCGGCCCATGGCCACCACGTCGCCCACGCTGAAGTCGAAGTCGGTGGGCGGCTCCTGCACGACCACCGCCGCCCGCCGGGCCACCTCCCGGGCGGGAAGGGCCCAGGCATCGTCGCCGCCGAGGGTCACGAGGCCGGCCCGGGGCCGCACCGCCCGGTAGACCGAGCGCAGCAGCGTGGACTTGCCGCTCCCGTTGGGCCCGACCAGGCCGACCAGCTCGCCCGGCCCGGCCTCCAGCCCGACGCCGGCCACGATGGGAACGCCACCGAGGCTGATGTCCACCCCGGCCAGCCTGAGGCTGATCACCTCCCACCCGGCGCGGTGGCCGGCATCCGTCGGTGGATGAGCCAGAGGAAGAAGGGGCCACCGGCCAGGGCGGTGATGATCCCGACGGGCAGCTCCTCGGGCGCCACCAGGGTGCGGGCGGCGACGTCGGCCCAGACCATGAAGATGGCGCCTCCCAGCACGGCCACGGGAAGGGCCCGGCGATGGTCGGGGCCGACCAGGAGCCGGCTCACATGCGGCATCATCAGGCCCACGAAGCCGATGCCCCCAGCCACCGCCACCATCACCGCGGTGAGCAGCGAGCAGGCCACGAAGAGCTGGCGGCGGAAGCGGTCGACGCCGACGCCCAGGCTGGTGGCCGTCTCGTCGCCCATGACCAGGGCGTTGAGGCGCCGGGCCTGGAGCCCGACCAGGACCGTCCCGGCCGCCACCGATGCCGCCGGGAGCCCGAGGTGGGCCCACCGGGCCCCGCCCAGGCCGCCCAGGAGCCAGAACAGCACGGAACGGGCCTTGATGCCGTCGGTGTCGGCCCAGAAGATGAGAAAGCTGGTCACCGCCGTGAGCACGTAGGACAGGGCCACGCCGGAGAGGATCAGGCGCATGGGGGCGATGCGGCCCCCTTTCTGGGCCATGAGGAACACCAGGGCGAAGGCGCCCAGCGCCCCCAGGAAGGCCGACGCCGAAAGGGAGTAGATGCCGAAGGCCGACCATCCCAGCAGGATCACCGTCACCGCCCCGACCGAGGCCCCCGAGGTGATGCCCAGCACGTAGGGATCGGCCAGGGGGTTGCGCACCAGCGCCTGCAGGGTGGTGCCCACCACCGACAAGCCCGCGCCGACGACCACGGCCAGCAGCACGCGCGGCAGGCGGACCTGCCACACGATCTGCTCCTGGGCCGTGGTCCAGTCATGTCCCGCCATCCCAGGGCTGAGGCGGGAGGCCACGATGCGCCACACCCGAACCATCGGGATGGGGATGGGCCCGATCCCGGTGGCGAGGACGGTGGTGAGGAGGAGGCCGGCGGCCAGGGCCGCGAGGAGCACGCCGAACCCGGCCCGGTGGGTCGCACAGGAGGACCGACGGCGGGTGTCGGCGACGGGCGACCGCTCGCGGGTGGGGAGGGGGGCGGTGCGGGCACTCACGGGAACAAAGTCGGGTGCAGGCCCTTGGCCAGGCCGCGCAGGGCCTCGGCGTTGCGGGCCCCGAGCAGCAGTTGGTGGTTGGGGACCACGACGATGCGGTTCTCCCTGACCGCGGTGATCTTCTGGGCCGGCGGGAAGCTGCGCAGCGTGTCGATGCGCTTCTGGGCCTCGAAGCCCGAGCCCGGCCCGTACTCGACGACGACGATCACATCGGGGTCTCGGTTGACCAGCTCCTCCCAGGTCACGTTGGCGAAGACCTTGTCGATGTCGGCGAAGATGTTGTCGGCCCCCGCGCTTCGCAGCATGAGGGTGTCGATCGACGGCCCGCCCCGGGTGCCGGGCACGTCCTCCCCGGAGTCGTCGAAGACGAACACCTTGGGCCGCTTGCCCGGCGCCCTGGTCCTGGTCTCGACGTCGGCGACGGCGATGCGCATGTCGGCGACGACGCGCTGGGCCCGGTCCTCCACCCCGAAGATGCGCCCCAGGGTGACGACCTGGCTGTAGATCGCGTCCCAGCTCACCTGGCCGCTCACGCAGTCCTGGCCCAGGATGTGGGACTCGATGCCCGTGCTGCGCAGTGAGTCCCGGGACAGCCCCCGGTCCTCCCGGAAGCTCGACTTCTGGCGCGACACCATCAGGTCGGGGGTGACCGACAGGAGAAGCTCGCGGGAGAAGTCCCTGCTCGACAGCACGGGGATGGCCTTGAACGAGGCGGCCAGATCGGGGCGGATATCGGTCTGGTTGCGCAACGAGACGCCCACCACGGACTTCTCCAGGCCGAGGGCCAGCGTGGTCTCGATGGCCGACTGCTCGACGGCGACGACCCGCTTGGGCGGCGCGTTGTAGGTGGTGGTGACCCCGCAGTTCTCGACGGTCACCGGGAACGTGGCCGCGACGGGGGCGGTCGTGGCGGACGCCTCGGGCTGGGCCGAGGCGCTCGGGGCCGAGGCGCTCGGGGTCTTCACGGTGCCGCTGCCGCACCCGGCGGCGGCGAGGGCGACGGCCAGGACGAGCGCCCCGGTGATGCGGGACCGCGTCGGCGACAACTTCACGCAAGGCTCCCTGTCTGGGGGTTGTCCGGGTGTTCGGTGGGCATGTGCTCGGGGTCGGACGGATCTCGGGGGTCGGCGAGGGGGACTGTGCCCTCGACGAGATGGCGGCCGAGGACCGGCCACAGCCGCCGGAACGGGGCCATCCGCCGGCGCTCCAGGATGCTGAGGCCCACCAGGTCCTCCACCAGGACCCGCTCCAGGCCGGCGCGAAGGAACACGTTGCGATGAGCGTCGCTTCCCGCTCGCCACAGGGGGAGCTGGGCGACCTGGCCGGGATCGACCAGGTAGCCGCCACCGTGGCGCCGTCGGCCCGCGGCGGCACGGACGAGGCCCAGCCGGGCCCGGTCCCGCGCCCCGAGGCGGTCATAGCCGATGTCGACGGAGGCCACCCGGCCGCCGGGGCGCGTGCATCGCCGCCACTCGGCCACCGCCGCCTCGGGCTCCAGCAGGGTCCAGAGCACGAGCTTGGCCACCACGGCGTCGAACTCGCCGTCGGCGAAGGGCAGGTCCTCGGCGCCGGCCCGTCGCAGGTCCAAGCCGAGGCCGGCCGCGGCCGCCTTGGCCCGGGCGACCTCGAGCATGGCCTCCGACCGGTCGACTCCCACCACGTCGTAGCCCAGCGACGCCAGGAGGAGCGACACTGATCCGGTGCCGGTGCCCACGTCGAGGATGCGCCGGGGCGGCGGCCCCAGCACCCGGCGCCACACCAGCTCCCAGGCCCGCAGCTCCTCGGGCGGGTACCCGGACACGCCGTCGGTGCCACCGGCCAGCCAGTCGTCGAAGGTCGCGGCCTGGGCGTCCCAGTAGCGGCCGATGGTGGCGTCGCTGAGAGGCTCCCGCCGCCGCGCCGGGCTCACGAACCGGCCCCGGCGAAGGCCACCTGGGAGCCGAGGAGCTTGGCGTAGGCGGGGCTGCGGGCCAGGAGGGCGTCGTGGCTTCCGGAGTCGACGACCCGGCCGGCGTCGAGCACCACCACCCGATCGGCGGCGCGGATCGTGGAAAGGCGGTGAGCGATGACGAGGGTGGCCCGGCCCCGGCGGGCGACGTCGAAGGCGGCCGCCACCTCCGCCTCGCTCTCGGCGTCGAGGTTCGACACCGCCTCGTCGAGGACCAGGACCGGCGTCGGGCGCAGCAGGGCCCGGGCGATGGCGATGCGCTGGCGCTGCCCACCCGACAGCCGGGCGCCGAGCTCGCCCGCCGCGGTGTCGTAGCCCTCCGGCAGGGACGTGATGAGGTCATGGGCCCGGGCGGCCCGGGCCGCGTCGGTCACCTCGGCGTCGGTCGCCTCCGGGCGGGCCAGGCGGATGTTCTCCCGCAGGGATGTGTTGAAGAGGTGGACCTCCTGGGGGACGGTGCCGACGAGGTCGCGCAGCGCCGCCTGGGGGAAGGCCCGCACGTCGTGGCCACCGACGGCCACCGCCCCGCCGTCGACGTCCCACAGTCGCAGCAGCAGCCGGGCACAGGTCGACTTGCCCGCGCCGGAGTGACCGACGAGGGCCACCGTCTCGCCCGCGCCGATGGCGAAGGAGACATCGGCGAGTGCCTCAGAGGCCGAGCCGGGATAGGAGAAGCGGACATGGTCGAAGGACACGGCGGCGGGGAACGGCCCCGGTGGAGGCTCGCCCACCAGGTCCGCGACCGGCGACGGGGCGGAGAGGATGGCCCGAATCCGGCCCGCGGCGCCGGCGATCACATGCAGCTCGCGCGCCGCGTCCACCATGGCGATCACCGGGGTGAACGTGCTGAGGGCCAGGACCACGGCCACTGGCAGCAGCGGGCGCGCCAGCGAACCGGCCGCCACGAGGTGGGCGGCGGTGGCCAGCACCGCCAGCAGCCCGGCGAAGGCGATGGCGTCGGTGGCCGCCGACTCCAGGCCGCTGCGGCGGCCGTGGGCCGCCTTGGCCGCAGCCAGTTCCCTCTCGCGCTCGGCCAGCCGTTGGAGCTGGCGGTCGCCCGCATCGCAGACGAGCAGCTCCCGCAGCCCCTGGGTGGTGTCGACCACTTCGGCGCTCAACTCACCCAGGGCGCAGCGCAGCCGGACGCCCTCGGCCTCGGCCCGGCGCCGCAGCCATGCGGGCACCGTGGCCAGGGCGGCCAGGGCCGGGGCCAGGACCAGGGCCAGCTCCCAGCGCAGCACGCTCAGAGCCCCGAGGACCGCCACCGGTACCGTCGCCGCCACCACCAGGGGACTGAGGGTGTGGGCGAAGAAGCCCTCGAGCTGCTCGACGTCTGCCACCGCCGTGGCGCCCAGATCTCCGGCGCGACGCTCGATGAGGTAGCTGGGGGCCAGCCGCTCGAAGGCGTCGTAGAGCCGCCGCCGCACGTCGACCAGCACCCTGAAGGCGGCGACGTGGGCCAGCTGGGACTCCAACCAGGGTGTCGCCGCCAGCGGCACGATCAGCACGCCCAGCACCACCATCCCGCCTCCGAGGTCCTGGGGGCCGGCGCCGGTGGCAGCCCGGCCCACCAGCCACGCCCCGGTCCCGGACACGCCCAGCACCACCAGCTGATGCGCCACACCGGCCGCGACGGCCATGGCGAACAGCCGCCGGTAGGGGCCCAGGAGCCTGACGAGGGGCCGCAGTTCGGCCAGGGACCCCCGCCGCCGGACCCCACCGCCGTCCACGGCCCGCTCCGCCCTCACCGTCGGTCCCCGACGATGGCGCCGCCCTGGCGCTGGGCGGCCACGAGCCGGGCATATGGCCCCCGGCGGTCCACCAGGTCGCCCGGCCGGCCGGCTTCGACCACCCGACCGGCCTCCATGACCACGACGCGGTCGGCGCCGGCGACGGTCGCCAGGCGATGGGCCACGACCAGGGTCGTCCGCCCGGCGCGCAGATGCTCCAGGGCGAGCTGGACCTCGGCCTCGGCTTCGCTGTCGAGGCTGGAAGTGGCCTCGTCGAGGAGGAGGACGGGCGCGTCCTTGAGCAGGGCCCGGGCGATGGCCAGTCGCTGGCGCTCGCCACCGGAGAGGGTCAGGCCCCGCTCGCCGACCACGGCGTCGTAGCCGCCGGGCAGTGCGGTGATGAACCCATCGGCCTGGGCGGCCCGCGCTGCCGCTTCGATCTCGGCCTCGCCGGCGTCGGGGCGGGCCAGGGCGATGTTGTGACGGATGCTCCCGTGGAAGAGATAGGTGTCCTGGGCCACCAGGGCGACCCGGGAGCGGACGTCGTCGAGGCTCGCCCCGACGATGTCCCCGCCGTCGAGGAGGATGCGGCCGCCGTCCGGCTGGAAGAACCCCAGCAGCAGCGACATCAGCGTCGTCTTGCCCGCCCCCGACCGGCCCACGATGCCGACGGTCTCACCGGCGGCGACGTCGAGGGTGAACCCCTCCAGGGCCGGCTCGGCGCGTCCCGGGTAGGTGAAGCTCACCCCGTCGAAGGACAGTGCCGGTGGCGCCCCGGGCTGCCGATCGGCTCGGGTTGGCACGGCGGCGCCGCGCCGGCTCGGATCCGAGGAGCTCGCCGATGGCGCGGGCCCCAGGGGCGGCCCCGTAGCTGGCGTGGTAGGCGTCCTGGAGCTCGCGGACGGGCCGGAAGCACTCCCGGGTCAGGAGCAGGACGGTGAACAGCTCGGTGGTCGAGAGGCTGCCGGCCGCCCGGTGGAGGGCGCCCAGGGCGATGGCGGCGGCGCTGCCGCCGCCGACGAGGAGGGCCACCACCCCCACGTAGGCCAGGACGATCGAGTTGAGTCGGGTCGAGTAGCGGCAGAAGGATTCCGCCTGGCTGTGCAGCTCAGCCGCCCGGCGGTGGCTGACGTTGAGCGCCTTGAGGGTGGGCATGCCCTGGATGGCGTCGAGGTTGTCGGCGTAGAGGCCCGTGTAGGCCCGCCACCACGGCAGGTACCGCGACCGCAGGAGCCGCTTCGAGAGTCTCGGGACCAGGGGGGCCGCGGCGGCGCACGCGCCGATGATCAGCCCGATGCGCAGATCGATGACGGCGATGACCGCGGTGGTGCCCACGGCGGCGATCACCGCGGCGAAGGCCTGGGGGAGGAACAGCGCCGTGTAGGGGTCAAGGCTCTCCACCCCGTCGACGAAGATCGACTGGACCGTTCCCGTCCGTGTGGCCTGCAGCCGGCCCGGACCCAGCTCCAGAAGTCGCTGCCCGAGGCGGTGGCGCAGCGCGGCCCGCACCTCGCTGGCCATGTCCACGGCCAGGACCCGGCGGCGATGGATCAGGATGCTGCGCAGCAGCTGCATCGCGGCGGCCAGGGCGAGAGCCGGTATGACGGAAGCGACGGAGCGACCGGCGATGACCCGGCTCAGGATGCGGGCGATCACCAGGCCCTGGCCGACGCTGATGGCGGTGATGGCCACCAGGACAGCCACAACCCCTACCAGGCGCCGCCGGGCCCCGGGGGTGGCGAGGACGAGCTGACGGGCCGGGCTCACTGGAGACGCTCCCGTCCGTGACGCTTGAACGAGGTCACTTGAGGGCCATGAACCCCTCGAAGCACAGGTGCTTCAGCACCGTGGTGACACTGCGGAACCCGGCGCCTCGGAGGAGGTCGGCGTACTCCTCGCCCGTCATCGGCTGCATGATCCCGGCCAGGCTGTCGGCTTTGTTGAGGATCTCCTCCGGCGTCAGTCCGCAGGCCCGCTTGAACCGATGGTGCAGCAGCGTCACCAGGCTGTGGAGCCGGGGATCCGCGGTGAGGACCTTCTCGAACACGAACATCCCCCCGCCGTCGCGCAGCGACCGGTGCACCCGCTCGACGGTCCGCGTCCTCGGCTCGAGGTCCAGGAAGTCCAGCGTGAGATAGGCGACCGCGAAATCGCACCGCCGGTACTCCGTCGTGGCGATATCGCCTTCGACGATGATCACGTTCTCCAGGTCGCCGCACCACTGCCTGGACTGCTCGACCATCTCGGCCTCGTGCTCGATGCCGACCCACGACGCCGCCCGGGTCCGAGGGCTGGCGCAGGCCAGAGTCCGCAGCAGCTGGCCCGTGGCCGAGCCCAGCTCGTAGCCGAGCCCACCCGGGCGCACGAAGGTGCTGGCCATCTCGGCCACCAGCTGGTGGCCGAGATCATAGAGAGGCACCGATCGTCGCACGTGGTCGACGAAGCCCGGCGCCACGCCCCGCTCGAAGCTCCAGGCACCGCTGGTGACGACGAGGTCCCCCCCGACGGGCACGACGGCTCCCTCCACCTCAGGGCCTCCCGTAGACGGAGATGTACTTCATGCTCTGGGCGCTGAAGGGCTGGCGGTCCCAACCGCCCCAACGGTGCAGGCGGGCCATGCCGGCGAGACGGCCCATGAGGTCCATCTCCGATGGCCACACGTACCGCGATGACAGCGGACGGATACGCACCGGCCCGCGGTCGGGCAGGTAGACGTGGGCCGACTGCGCCGTCTGGTCGAGGGGGTCGGCAGGGGACGAGATCTGCAGCACGACCTCGTCGGGGGACAGCCTCACGGCCCGACACGACCCGGCCGCCATCGCCTCACTGCGCGGCACCATGGCCTCGACCACGAAGAGACCGCCCTCCTCCAGGTGGTCGGCCGCATTCTGGAAGCACGCCACCTGGAGCTCCTGGTCGGTCAGGGCGGAGATCGTGTAGCTGGCCAGCACGACCAGGCCGAACCGTCGGCCGGCCCTGGCGGTGACGAAGTCGCCCTCGATCACGGGCAGGTCGTCTCCGGCGGGCTTGGCCCGGAGCTGGGCCAGCATCCACGGCGAGCTGTCGATGCCGTGGACCTCGATCCCCGTGGCCCGTAATGGCAGCGCGATCCGCCCGGTGCCGATGCCGAGCTCGAGCACGCTGCGACCCTCGGCCAGTGACACCAGGCAGCGCACCGCGTCGTCGGTGTCGGCTCGGGTGCCGAAGTCCTGCTCCCAACGCGCCGACCACTCCTCGCCGTAGGCGGCGTCGTTCGGCGATTCTGCGTGTGCCTCGTCGTGCATTCCGATGGCGCCCGTTTCCAGGTGGTCCGAGAGTGAGTCTCACCCGAGGAATGAGAATGAGAACCATTCTAGATTTCGAACCCTGTGTCAAGGGCGACGTCGTAGGTGGAAGCTCCGCTCGCCTCGGCGTCCGACCTCGTAGGGTCCGCTCCTCTTCCGCGAACACGCCGAAGGAGCGAGCTGCACACTCGCTCCTTCGTCGTGCCCGACCGGGGGCAGAGGGTCCGGGCTCAGCCGGCGGCGTTGATCGAGGCGCCCACCTTGGAGAACTTGTCCGAGGCCTGGTTGCCAAGGGTGGTGAGGGCCACGATGCAGACGACGGCGATGAGGGCCAGGAGGAGGGCGTACTCCACCAGGGCCGCCCCCCGCTCGCTGCGGCCGAACCGGGCCCGCAGGTAGGGGGCGCAGTTCTTCTGCCAGTAAGCGACGATGTCCATGTTGATTTCTCCGATCTTCGGCCCCCGTGCCGGGGCTTTTGAGTTCCGAGAGATGTATCGGCGGGAGGCCGATTTCCTGAATGGGGCGATTGGCTCAAATCGCATGAGCGGCCCCGGACGCGACGAAGGAGCGAGCCAAGGCTCGCTCCTTCGTCTCAGTACCGGACTGACGACGCTGTCAGCCGCCGGCAGCGGCGATCGAGCCGCCGACCTTGGAGAACTTGTCCGAGGCCTGGGTGCCCAGCGTGGTCAGGGCGACGATGCAGACGACGGCGATGAGGGCCAGGAGGAGGGCGTACTCCACCAGGGCCGCACCCCGCTCGCTGCGGCCGACGACGGCTCGCAGGTAGGGGGTGCAGTGCTTCTGCCAGTAGGCGACCAGGTCCATTTCGTAGATTCCCCTTCCGGATTGGTCCCCCGGGCCGGGGACCTTCACTTGTCTTGCTCTGTATCGGCCTGCGTATGCTCCGGCCTTAGGAGTAAATCCCGCGATCTCCACAGGGGTGATCTAGGGCTCCGAGGGCGAGAGGCGGATGATCCCCATGCGGACGGCCCGCAGGACGGCCTGGGTGCGGTCGCGGGCGTCGAGCTTGGCGTAGATCGAGGCCAGGTGGTTCTTCACCGTCTTCACGCTGATGAAGAGCTGGGCTGCCACCTCGGGCAGGGAGAGGCCGTCGGCGAAGAGCTGGAGGACCTCCTCCTCCCGGGCGCTGATGACCGACTGGCCGTGACCGCTGCCGTTGGCGTTCCCGTTGCCCTCGGCGTCGCCCCGCTGCATCTCGGCCAGCATCGACGAGGCCAGGCCGGCGGACAGCACGCCGTCGTCCTCCGCCGCCATGCGGACGGTGGTCACGACCTCCTCGATGGCGCAGTCCTTCACCAGGTACCCGACCGCGCCCGCCTGCAGGGCGCGGGCCATCACGTCGCCGTCGGCGTGCATGGTGAGCATCACCACCGCCGTCCCCGGGATCGACCCGTGGATGAGCCGGGTGGCCTCCACCCCGTCGAGGACGGGCATGGTGACGTCCATGAGCACCACGTCGGGCCGGAGCTCGGTGGCCAGCCGGAAGGCCTCCTGGCCGTCGGCGGCCTCACCCACGACGTCGAAGCCGTGGTCCTGGAGGGAGCGGCGCAGCCCTTCGCGCAGCATCCGGTGGTCATCGGCGATCAGCAAACGGGTCATGAGGCTGCCTTCTGGGAGGACGGGGCGCGGGTGGGGGCGGGCAAGCGGACCGGCGAGACGGCGGGCGCGTCCACCCGGCACTCGACGAGGGTGCCCACGTAGGGCTCGGACTCGAGGAGCAGGGTGGCGCCGATGGCGTTGGCCCGCTCCTGCATGCCGGTGACGCCGAAGGCGTCCGAGCGGCGGGCGGCCCGCACGGGGAACCCGATCCCGTCGTCGGCCACCGTGAGCTGGGCGGAGTGGCCGTCGCACTTCCACCGGACCCGGAGATGGTTGGCCCGGGCGTGGCGCTCGACGTTGGTGATCGCTTCCTGGGCGATGCGCCACAGCTCCCGCTCCTGCACCAACGGCAGGCGGGCGGCGGTCTCGTGGCGGAAGTCGACCAGGATGTCGGTGCGGGCCGCCACCCGCTCGAGGTAGGCCTCCATGGTGTCGACCAGACCCCGTTGGTCGGAGACCTCGGCCCGCAGGTCGGAGAGGGTGTCCCGGACCTCGCCGAGCACCGCCCGGACCTCGGTGCGCAGGCCGTCGAGGGAGGACTTGAACGGCTCCTCGGCCTGCCCGGTCACCCGGTCGAGCTCGAAGGCGACGTAGGCGAGGGACTGGCCGATGCGGTCGTGCATGTCGCGGGCGATGCGGGTGCGCTCCTCGTCGGCACCCATGCCCCGGAGCCGGCCGAACCAGCGGGCGTTGTCGATGGCCAGGGCGGCCGAGTCGATGAAGCCGTCGAGGAGCTGCAGCTCCCGCCGGCCGTAGCGCCCGACCTCGTGGTGCTCGAGGGCGACCAGCCCGACGAGGGCGCCCCGGGCCCGGAGGGGGGCGTAGAGGCCCGAGCGGGACACGAGCGTGGGCCCGAACCCCTCGCCGGGGGCGAGGCTGACGACCAGGGAGGCGACGGAGCTGGCGGTGGCCGCCCGGAGGGGGACGGGCAGGGTGTCGTCGGAAAGGGGCCGGGGGGACACGGCCCCTTCGCTGGCGGCCACCACCCACCGGCCGGTGACGTCGTCCCGCAGGAGGAGGGCGGTGACGTCGCAGTCGACCAGGCTGCGCAGGCGCTCGATGGTGGAGGTCGCGACCTGGTCGAGGTTGAGGGAGGCGGGCAGGCTCTGGGCCACCCGGTGGAGGGAGACCAGCAGGTCGTTGGCCTCGGCCAGCTGCGACGCCCGGTCGAGGGCCTGGGTGTGGCGCTGCTCGGCCTCGCCGAAGAGGCGGCGGGCGTAGCCGGCGAGGATGGCGACCAGGACGAGCTCGAGGCCCCACTGGCCGGTGAGACCGACGCTCTCCAGCCCGTAGTCGGCCAGCTCGAGGTGGTTGGGGATGCCGACGCAGAGGACGATGATGCCGGCGACCCGCAGGCCCAGGCCGAAGCCCTGGACGAACCCGGCGGCGATCACGACGGCCAGCAGGCAGAAGGCGAAGGGCGAGCCCCAGTAGCCGGTGCTGTCGACGGCGAGGACGGTGAGGAAGACCTCCACCATGACCGCCACCGGCGGGAGGGCCGACGCCTCGGCGCTGGATGCGGTGGCGGAGGCGGTGGCGGAGGCGGTGGCGGCCGGGGCCACGGCCGCCACCGGGTGCTTGGCCCGCCAGGCGGCGTGGGCGGCGAGGACGAGTCCCCACACCACGACGGAGGTGGTCATGGGGCCCCGGACGGCGGCGACGAAGCCGGCCAGGGCCAGGATTCCCCAGCGGACGCCGGGTACCAGCGCCGCGAACGACGGCTGGTACCCGGTACGCCCGTTCTCCAGGGCATCGCCGGCCGGTGGCTCCCTGTCCACCGTCAGGGGGAGAGCGGTGCTTGGGAGCATGGCTGGAAGGACTTACTTCAGGGCCTGGGAGATCCCCGAGGCTGCGGGCCCGAGGACCACCACCATGATGGCCGGGAACACGAACAGCACCAGCGGGAACAGCATCTTCACCGGGAGCTTGGCCGCCTTCTCCCGGGCCCACTGACGGCGCTTCAGCCGCATCTCGCCGGCCTGGGTCTTGAGGACCCGGCCGATCGGGATGCCGAGGGCGTCGGCCTGGAGCAGGGCCAGGACCAGGTTGGACAGCTCGGGAACCTCGGTGCGGCGCTTGAGGTTCTGGAACGCCTCCCGGCGGGGCAGGCCCAGCTCCATCTCGTGCAGCGTTCGGGCCAGCTCGTCGGCCAGCGGCGAGTTGAAGTGCTGGCAGACGATGGCGATGGCCCCCTCGAAGCCCATGCCTGCCTCCACCGAGATGGCGAGCAGGTCGAGGGTGTCGGGAAGGTCCTTCAGGATCGCCCCCTGCCGCTCCCGGACCTTGCGGGCAAGCCACGAGGCGGGCAGGAGCAGCCCGATGACGGGAGCCATGATCAGCAGCAGCAGGCCGACCCGAGCCGACGGCTGTCCCAGGGTGACGTACATCACCGCGCCGAGGGTGCAGGCGGCGGTGGCCGCCAGCTGGCCGACCACGAACTCCTCGGCTCGCATCGTCCCCGTGAGGCCGGAGAGCAGGAGCTTGCGGTGGGTCTGGTCGAGGTAGTTGCGGGGCGTGAGCCGGCCCACCGAGTTGGAGAGGCCCGTTCCCAGAGGGCGGACCACCCGCACGATGAAGGGATCCTGCAGCTTCCGCTCGAAGTCGTCGGTGAAGGTGACGTTCTCGTCGAGGTCGCGCAGGTACTGGCCGACGTTCCCGGCGGGACGGGCCCGCAGGAGTCCCACGGCCACGGCGGCGGCGCCGGCCACGGCCAGGAAAACGGGAAGGAGGATATCCATGGCTATACCTCGATCTTTGTCATGCGGAAGATGATGAACGAGCCGATGGCCACCATCCCGGCCGTGCCCAAGAGCACGATCAGCCCGACGCCGTGGAACATCGGCTCCATGTAGTCGGGACTGACGAAGTTGATGGCGAAGAGCATGAAGGGAGCCAGGGCGGTCAGCACCCAGGCCGAGATGCGGCCTTCGGCGGTGAGCACCGCAACCTCGCGGCGCACTTCCTCCCGGGCCCGGATGAAGTCGGCCAGCGTGTGCAGGAGATCGGCCAGGCGGCCACCGACCTGCTGCTGGATGCGGATGGCCTGCACGACCCAGTCCAGGTCACGGATCTGGAGGCGCTTGGCCATGCGGTCGAGGGCGTCGACCACCGGGTCGCCCAGGCGGGTCTCGGAGACGAGGCGGGAGAACTCCTCCGACAGGGGCGGGGGCGACTCCTCACACATCATCTGGATGGCCCGCAGGAACGTGTGCCCGGCGGACAGCGACGAGGCGATCAGCCCGAGGGCGTCGGGCAGGGCGGCCTCGAAGGCCTTCTTGCGGCTGGCGATCCGGCGCTTGACGACCACCGATGCGACCAGCGGGCCGAAGGCGGCGCCGAGCAGGGCGAAGACCCAGGTCCCGGAAAGGGCCAGGAGCAGCGCGGCCAGGGCCAGGCTGCCGGCCAGGGTGACCAGGACGAACTCGCCGGAACGCAGCGGGATGCGAGCCCGCTCCAGCGAGGCGGCCATGGCGCCCTTCCCGTCGAACTGGGCGACCATGCGTCCCGCGGCCTGGATGGTCCCCTCGACGAGCGGGCTCAGGTTCTCGGTGACGCCCTCCACCCGGATGTCGCGCTCCCCGTAGGGAAGCTCGAGGATCTCGGCCAGCTGGCGCTGCCGGTCGCGGGAGCGGGAGAAGATCCCGGCCACGACCAGGGCCAGCCCGACGCCGACGGCGAAGACAGCGAGGATGGTGGTCACTGGGCACGCTCCGCACGGGCGAGGGTGGACAGGGACGGGACGCGGGCGGAACGACTGCGGGACGCGGCGGCCACCGTCGGCGGGGCGGTGGCGGTCGGGGCCCGGAAGGCCTTGGCCGGGACCTCGATGCCGCTCTCGGCCAGCTTGTCGAGGAACTTGGGCCGCAGGCCGGTGGCCGTCAGCTCGCCGTTGACCCGACCGTTGTCGCTGCGGGCGAACTGGCGGAACTTGAAGATCTCCTGCAGCAGGATCGTCTCGCCCTCCATGCCCTGGAGCTCGGTCACCGAGGTGACCACGCGCCGGCCGTCGGAGAGACGGTCGAGGTGCATGATGATGTTCAGGGCGGAGGAGATCTGCTCCCGGATGGCCTTCACCGGCAGGTCGTAGCCGGCCATCAGGACCATGGTCTCGATGCGGCTGAGGGCGTCCCGGGGGCTGTTGGAGTGGACCGTGGTCATCGAGCCCTCGTGGCCGGTGTTCATGGCCTGGAGCATGTCGAGGGACTCGGCGCCGCGGACCTCACCGACGATGATGCGGTCGGGACGCATACGGAGGGCGTTGCGGACCAGGTCGCGGATCCTGACCTCGCCCGCGCCTTCCGCGTTCGGCGGGCGGGCCTCCAGGCTCAGCACGTGGGGCTGCTGGAGCTGGAGCTCGGCCGCGTCCTCGATGGTGACGATGCGCTCGCCCTCGGGGATGAACGAGGACAGGACGTTGAGGTTGGTGGTCTTGCCGGTGCCGGTACCGCCGCTGACCAGGACGTTCAGCTTGCCCCGGACACACGCCTCCATCACGACCGAGAGGTCGAGGGTGAAGGTGCCGAAGTTGATGAGGTCCTTGACCGTGTAGGGGTCGGCGGCGAACTTCCGGATGGTCATGATCGGGCCGTGGATGGCCAGCGGCGGCAGGATGGCGTTGACCCGGGAGCCGTCGGGCAGGCGGGCGTCGACCATGGGCGACGACTCGTCGATGCGACGACCGACGGCGGACACGATCTTCTCGATCACGTGCCGGTACTGCTGGTCGTCACCGAAGGCGGCGCCGGTGTGGTGGAGCTTGCCGTCGCGCTCGATCCAGATGTCGTCGTAGTTGTTGCACATGACCTCGGTGATGGACGGGTCCTGCAGCAGCGGGTCGAGGGGCCCGTAGCCGAGGGTGTCCTGGATCATCTCCTGGAGGAAGGTGCGCCGCTCCCGGGGGGAGATCTTCAGGTCCTCCCGCGAGATGATGCGGTCGAGGGCGGCCTTGACCTCGTTGGTGAGGCCCTCCGGGGACAGGCCGTGGACCTTGGGGGCCACCTCGGCCAGGACGAGCTCCCGGACCTTCTTCTTCGATGCGTGCCAGGAGGCGGCCGACGTGGCGCCGGCGCGACGCGCCACTGTGGTCTGGGCGGTGTCGGTCGAGCGGGTGTTCGCCCGCCTCCGGGCCGGGTCGCCGGTGGTCAGCGCCGACCGGGCTGTGGTTGCGGCTCGCTCCTGATCCTCCAGGGCGGCGAGCTTGTCTGACAGTTTCACGGTCCTCCCTTAAGAGCCGGTCGATTGAGGAGTCAGTTTGAAGATGCGGGCGAACAGGCTTCCCTTGCGGGCCGCGCCGGCCTCGGTGAAGGTCGGAACCCGTGACTGCATGCCTTCGGGCAGCAGGGGAGCCATGCCGGCACCCAGCCGCTTGCTGACTTCGGAGTTGGGGTTGAAGGCGAGGATGGGCGTCCCCACGTTCACTGACTTGCTGACCTCCCGGGCGTACGGGAGCACCGAGCTGAAGCCCTGGGGGAACAGCTTGGTGATCTGCTCCACGTCGATGCCGACGTCCTTCTCGGCCTTGTTGAGGATGAGCTTCACGTTGTCGGACGGGATCTTCAGCTTGTCCAGCGTGTTGAGGAACACGCCCATGTTGCGGACGCTGGGCAGGTCCATGGTGGCCATGATGTAGAGCTGGTCGGACAGGTCGAAGGCGGCCAGCACGATCTCCGTGAGGGCTGCCGGCGTGTCGACCACGACGTAGTCGAACTTGGCCCGGGCCGCTTCGATGACCCGGGCGACATCGGCCGGGTGGATCCGGTCGGCGTCGGACGGGTCCTTGGGCGCAGCCAGGACCTGCACGCCGCTGTCGTGGGCCACCACGTACTCCTGCACGTGGGATTGGAGATCGGCGTCGTCCTGTTCCTCCCGGGCCAGCAGGTCGGAGATGGTGTACCGGGGCCGGAGGCGCAGAGCGGTCGAGACCTCGCCGAACTGCAGGTCGAGGTCGATGATGCAGGTGCGCTTGCCGGTGTGCTGGTGGAGGAAGTAGGCGAGGTTGGTCGAGTAGAAGGTCTTGCCGCAGCCGCCGGTGGCGGAGGCGACGGTGAATACCATGCCCTGCTTGCCGTGCCCGCTGACGGCTCCGACGGGGGCGGGGGCGCTGCTCATCCGGGGCCGGCTGACACCCACGGCACGCTCGATGGTGTCGTGGAGCATCCGGTCCGACACCGGGAGCTGGAGGAGATCCAGCGCCCCGGTGCGGACGATGTCACGGAGGGCGGCGTCAGGCCGCTTGTCGAAGGCGAGGACCAGGGCCATGGCCGGGGTCTCGTCGTGCAGGGACTGCATGCGGGTCAGGCTGGCCTTGGTCCCGAGGCTGGGCCCGGCGATCATCACGTCGAACGGACCGCTGCTGGCGATCACCTCGTTCACGATGGCCAGCCGGTCGCACGGCACCACCTCGGGGCGGGGGCGAAGGTCGCCCGCCACCCCCCGGACCTGGTCGGCCAGGTCCGGTTCCTTTTCGACTACGAGGATCTTCGGGTTTCGCACGGGGGTCTCCTAGAGGACCTGGAGTGCCGACTCGACGCTGGCGCCGGGGGTCTCACCGATAGCGGGGGCGTCCTTGGCCACGAGCGAGAAGTACAGGGACTCGAAGCTGGTCAGGTAGACGAGGCGCTCGGCCTCGACCGGGCTGACCGAGAGCAGGAACACCAGGCCGGGGGCCGAGGGCTGACCGGGCGTGGCGATGAGCTGCGTGCCGTTGACGTTGAGGACCTCGGTGTTCTGCATGATCAGCTTGACCGCGCCACCGGGGGTGCCGGCGCCGGGCTTCTGGACGGCGTAGATGTTGATCCGGTCACCGGCGCCGGCGAATCCGGCGACACCCGGGACGTTGCCCAGCTCGAGGGCGAGGGCGGTCTGGCCATCCGGGATCTTGAGGGTGCCGATCCGGGTCTGGGTGGCCTGGAACTGGTCGGAGGTGATGATCTGGCCCTCGGGCACGCCCAGGATGGCGGCGCGGCCGGCGAGCTGGGTCGGGTCGGTCAGGGCGTTGGCCGGCTTGACCGAGTCGGCCACGACCTTGCTCTTCACGAGGCCGTTGTTGGCCGCGTCGGCACCGTTGGTGCCGGCGGGGATGGGCTTGGAGGCCACGAGCACGGCAACCTTGCCGGACCCGGCGGCGGGGATGTCGTCCCCGGTGTCCCGCAAGATCAAGAAGGTGGCCATCGCGCCGACGATGAAGACGGCGAGGCCGAGGGTAACAATCACGTTTGAGCGCTTAGCCATGGGGTAGTCGGCTCCTGGTCGGGGTTCGTACGAGGGACATGATTCGAAATGCCCACGTAGTTGTCGGCCGGCTCTCCCCCGATCTGTAGCCGGATTTCCGTAACGCCCCCTCAAGCTCGGGCGCTTTCCTTCCGATACCTCATCCGACCGACCGAAGGGGCCCTCTCGGGGGCCTTCCATGAGGGCATTCGAGGAGCAGACCGTGAGCAACAGCCGTCTTTCCGCGCAAAGCGTGGGTTCCCGTCGGCGGTGCCGCCGCGGGGACGAGTCCGGAGCCGCCCTGGTGGAGTTCGCCCTGGTGATCGGGCTATTCGCCTTCGTCATGTACGGGATCGTGTGGTTCGGGATGATGCTGGCCGTCAAGCAGGGCATCACCAACGCGGCCGCCGAGGGCGCCCGTTCGGCGGTGGGCCTCACCGGCACCGCGGCCACGACCAAGGCCCAGCAGACGGTCGCCGACCGCCTGTCGTGGCTCGGCAGCAACTACAACGCCGGCGACGTCACCGTCGGTGCCCCCTCCGCCTGCGTGGGCGGCAGCGGCACCTGCATCACGGTGAAGATCTCGTACCCGTGGAAGACCCGGCCCATCGTGCCCCCCGCCCCCGGGCTGGGCCTGGTGTCGCCGACGTCGTTCGGGTCCGAGGCGACGGTCCAGATCTCATGAGCGGCCACCTTCGCAGCTGGGTGACCCTCTCGCGCCGTCGTGACGACGAGCGGGGCGCCATCCTCGTCCTCTCCGCCATCGGCGTCGTGCTGGCCATGATCTTCTCGGCCATGGCCATCGACCTCGGCTTCACCGCCCAGGAGGCCCGCCGCAACCAGAAGGTGGCCGACCTGGCCGCCCTCGACGCGGTGCGCGACCTGGCCAACCACCAGTCCATCGCCACCACCAGCGCCCACACCCGCAACCTGCTGCCCAACGGCCCCGGGTTCCTGGTGGAATCCCGCCGGGGGACCTGGGACGGCACCACGTTCATCCCCAGTGCCTCCGGTGAGGACGTCGAGGTCACCGTGACCTCCCCCCACAAGGACATGTTCCCGTTCGTGGCGGGGGCCAGCAAGGTCGTCCGCAAGGCCGTCGCCAACCTCCAGGAGCGGGCGTCGTTCGACCTCGGCTCCAAGATGGTCGGCTTGAAGCCGGGCGACAACACGCTGCTGAACCGGGTGTTCACCGCCATCCTCGGCACCAGCCCCGACATCAACCTGCAGATCGTGGGCTACCAGGGCCTGGCCGCGGGCACGGTGTCGCTGGCCGAGCTGGTGGCGGCCGACGCCGGCCTCGGCACCCCCAACGAGCTGCTCCGGAGCACCGTCGACCTGAAGCGCCTGGCCATCGCCTCGCTCAACGCGCTGCAGAACAAGGCCGCCGGCGGCGACCTGGTGGCGGCGTCGGCGGCCACCGCCCTGGGCACCTTCGCCCCGAGCATCCAGTCCAACCTGCACGTCAACATGGGCAGCATCCTCGGGGTCAACGCCACCGACGACCCGTCCGCCGCCACCGCCCAGATCGGGGTGTTCAACCTGATCACCACCGGCGCCCAGGCGGCCCGGATCGCGGACGGGAACAACTTCGTCGCCATCCCCGGGTTGACCGTCGGGATCCCGAACCTGACCGAGTCCACCCTCGGGCTGACCCTGATCGAGGCGCCCCGCATCGCCCTGCCCGGACCGGCCCGGACCGTGCCGATCGACCCCGTCAACGCCCCGACCGGCTGGGCCACCTGGGCCCGCACCGCCCAGATCGACCTGACGCTCACCAGCAAGGTCGGGTGCACCGGTCTTCTCGGTTCGCTCACGTGCATCACGTCCACCATCACGGTCGACGGGGCCAAGGCCCTCGGTTCGCTCACCGACATCCGGTGCGCCGCCCCCAACAAGTACGACGACATCCTGGTGTCCACGGTGGCCAGCTCGGCCGATCTCGCCGTCACCGGCTCGGTCGCCGGCCTCCCGCTGCCCAACCTCCTCGGCGCCTCGGTGGCCATGGGCGGCGGGTCCGAGACCCTCACCTTCCAGAACAACCCGACGCCGCCGGAGTACGCCACGCCGATCCAGTCGACGAGCCCGACCGCCCTCGACCTGGCCAACAGCCTCAAGGCCAACCTGACGGTGGCCGGCCTCTCCCTGAGCAGCGTCCTCCTCAACCCCCTGTTGAGCGCCCTCAACCCGGTGTTCAACGCCCTCGACAACCAGCTCCTCGACCCGCTGTTCGACTCCCTCGGCCTCACGGTCGGCGGGGCCGACGTGCGGACGCTGAGCGTGGACTGCGGCACTCCCACGCTGATCCACTGATCCTCCACACGCGTCTCGTGTGATCGAAGCACCCGGGTGGGCTGGATAGCCTGCCCGGGTGCTTCGTCATGTGGCCGTCTTCCGGTGGGTCGAGGGGACGGCGCCGGCGGCGGTGTCGGCCCTGGCCGGAGGGTTGGCCGGGCTGCCGGGTTCGATCCCCGAGATCCGGGAGTTCCGGTTCGGTCCCGACGCCGGCCTGGGGATGTCGGCCAACGCCGACTACGCGGTGGTGGCCGACTTCGACGACGCCGGCGCGTACTCGGTGTACGCCGCCCATCCCGACCACCAGGACGTGATCGTCCGGCTGCTCCGGCCGATCCTCGCCGAACGGATGTCGGTGCAGTTCAGCTGGTGATCAGTCGTCGTCGTCGTCCGGATCCGGCCTCCGGACCGGCGCCGACCGCAGGTAGCCGATGATGTCGTCGGACCGGTAGAGGTTGTGGGTGGCGGGGTGCTGGGGCGCCTTGCCGACGACCATCCCGTCGCGGCGGACCCCCCAGAAGCCCTCGTAGGCCTGCTTGGGCCGGTGGGGATCGGTGATGTAGTGGGGGACCTGCTCGATCACATCCACCGTGGGCCGCGACGCGGCCCAGGACGGCTCGTCGAGGAAGAGCACGATGTGGGGGTCGAAGGCGTCGATGGCGCGGGTGACCCGGTCGGGCTGGCCGGCTGCGGGCAGGAGGGACGTGAGGGCGAGGGCCTCGGTGGCTCCCCACCGGGGCTGGCGGAGGCGGAACAGCTCGACCGTCCATCGGCGGAGCTCAACCCAGAAGCCCATGGGGTCGGGGTAGTAGAAGCCCTGGTGGGGGCTACCGAGGGCGAGAGGCAGCTCCTGCCAGGGAAGGAGCGGATCGCGCCACACCGGCTCCTTGGTGGTGACGAGGAGGAGCCAGGCGTTGAGGCTGCCGGGCGCGTTGGGCGGCCAGTCGCGGTGCCGGTCGGCGAGGGCCTTGGTGGCCCGCCGGCCCTGGGCGCGCGCCGCTTCCAGCCGGACCTCGGGGTTGGGCGAGAACAGGCGCGTGTCACCACGGTGGCGGCGGGCATCGGTCCGTATGACGCCGATGATACGGTCGACCCGCGATGCTCGTGGTCGGCCTGACGGGGGGCATCGGGTCCGGCAAGTCCACGGTTTCGGCGTTGCTGGCCGAGCGGGGGGCGCTGGTGGTCGACACCGACGCCGTCGCCCGCCAGGTGGTGGCTCCCGGGGGCCCGGCCCATGACGCGCTGGTGCGGCGGTTCGGGCCCAAGCTGGCCGCCGATCGGCGGGCACTGGCGGGGGTGGTGTTCTCCGACCCGGCCGCACTGGCGGATCTGAACGCCATCGTCCATCCCGCGGTCCGCGACGAGGTCGGGCGGCGGGTCGGCGAGCTGCGGGAGATGGGGGCCGACGTGGTCGTGCTGGCGGTGCCGCTGCTGGTCGAGACGGGTGGTGCCTACGGGGTGGCGGCGGTGGTGGTGATCGACTGCCCGGAGGAGGTGGCCGTCCGCCGCCTGGTCGAGCAACGGGGGATGGACGAGACCGACGCCCGCCGGCGGATGGCGGCCCAGGCGACACGCGACGAGCGCATCGAGGCGGCCGACGTCGTCATCCACAACGAAGGCTCCGTCGACGACCTCCGCAGCCAGGTCGACGAGGCCTGGGAGTGGATCCAAGCCCTTTTGGACTGAGGGTCAGGCCGCGGTGGCCTTGGCGAGCAGGTGCCGAAGCTCTGACACGACCCACTCGGGCCGTTCGGCGAGGTCGCTCCAAGTGAACCGCACGATCTGCCAGCCGGCACGGCCGAGGCGTCGGTCGCGCTCGGCATCGGCCTCGCGGTCGAGCTTGGAGGAGTGGTGTCGGTGACTGTCGAGCTCGACGAGCAGACGAGCAGGGGGATATGCGAAGTCGACCCGCCCGATCCACTCGGCGATGTCGCCGACATCGAACTGGCGGACGGGCGCGGCGAGCCCGGCTTCGCCCATCAGGTCGAGGAAGCGGGCTTCCAGCTCACTCGCCGGGGGGACGTAGCCCTCGCACCGCTCGGCCAGGAGTTGGCGCAGCACGGCGGTCCCCTTCCGGCCGCGTGCGGCGAGGTCGAAGAAGGTCGCCTGCAGGCTCCCGGGCGTGGTGATGCCCATGGCCAGGCAGTTGTCGATCGCACGTTCCACCTTTCCCGGGTGAAGCAGGCCGGCAAGGTCGCAGAGGGTGCGCGCCACCCGTGTGGTCGTGATTGCCTCGATGACCGTGAGGTGGTGGGCGGGGAACGGCCGCCAGCGATGGACGAGCTCGTCATCGGGGCGATGGCGTCGGCGTCGGGGCGTCGTGACCTCCACCAGCCCGCGCCGCTCGAAGCCCGGGATGGCGAGGAGGGCGGCCGCCGACCGGTGGGACGCGGCGGCCCTCGGTCCGGCGGCAAAGGTGAGGGCGATCAGGCGCTGCTCCCAGGTTCGAGCGCTCCCCGCGATCCGGTAGACGCCTCGAGCGAGACGCACCCATCGCCCGGTGTCGAGCAGGTGCTGGATCTGGTCCGGCGTGAGCCCGCAGGCCATCGCCTGTTCGAACGTGATGACACCGTGCTGCTTTTCAGCTAATTCTAGGATTTTTCGAGTCATTTCGAAATGGTGACAAGTTCCGGCCGCTCCCGCAACCGGTGACGGTCTCCCGGCACATGTGCGGTCCACCGTCACCGGTTCGAAGGTCGTCGCGCAACCGGTGACGGTCTCCCGGCACATGTGCGGTCTACCGTCACCGGTTCGGCGGCGACCGGAATGTCCCACCCGGGTCGTAGCCTGGGCCGGGATGCCTGCGTTCCGGGTGGTGAGCGACTTCGAGCCGGGGGGCGACCAGCCCAAGGCGATCGAGGCCTTGGCGCGCGGGGTGGAGAGGGGCGACCGGTTCCAGACGCTCCTGGGGATCACGGGCAGCGGCAAGTCGGCCACCATCGCCTGGACCATCGAGGCCGTCCAGCGACCGACGCTCGTGATCGCGCCCAACAAGTCCCTCGCCGCCCAGCTGGCCAACGAGTTCAAGGAGTTCTTCCCCGACAACCGGGTCGAGTACTTCGTCTCCTACTACGACTACTACCAGCCCGAGGCCTACATCCCGTCGAGCGACACGTACATCGAGAAGGACTCGTCGATCAACGACGAGATCGACCGCCTCCGCCACTCCGCCACCAGCGCCCTGCTCGCCCGGCGGGACGTGATCGTGGTCGCATCCGTCTCGTGCATCTACGGCCTGGGCTCGCCCGAGGAGTACGCCACCCAGATCCTGCGCCTCCAGCCGGGCGAGGAGCATCCGCAGCGGGCCATCCTCAGCCGCCTGGTCGACATGCAGTACGAGCGCAACGACGTGAACTTCATCCGGGGCAAGTTCCGGGTGCGGGGCGACACCATCGAGGTCTTCCCCGCCTACGACGAGATGGGCGTGCGCATCGAGCTCTTCGGCGACGAGGTCGAGCGCATCAGCCGGGTCGACCCCCTCACCGGCGAGCTGGTCGCCGACCTCAAGGAGATCGAGATCTTCCCCGCCACCCATTACGTGGCCGGCGAGGCCCGGATGCGACGGGCCATCGTCCAGATCGAGGAGGAGCTCCAGCACCGGCTCAAGTGGTTCGAGACGGAGGGCAAGCTGCTCGAGGCCCAGCGCCTGCGCATGCGCACCCAGTACGACCTCGAGATGATGCAGGAGGTCGGCTTCTGCAACGGCATCGAGAACTACTCCCGCCACATCGACGGCCGCCAGCCGGGCGAGGCCCCCAACACCCTCCTCGACTTCTTCCCCGCCGACTTCCTCCTCGTCGTCGACGAGTCCCACGTCACCGTCCCCCAGCTCCACGGCCAGTACCAGGGCGACCGGTCCCGGAAGGAGACCCTCGTCGACCACGGCTTCCGCCTGCCGTCGGCCGCCGACAACCGGCCCCTGCGCTTCGACGAGTGGTACGAGAAGGTCAACCAGTGCGTGTTCCTGTCGGCCACGCCGTCGGCGTACGAGATCGGCCAGTCCAGCCAGGTGGTGGAGCAGGTGGTGCGGCCCACCGGCCTGGTCGACCCCGAGGTCATCGTCAAGCCCACCAAGGGTCAGATCGACGACCTCATGGTGCTGATCAACGACCGGGTGGAGCGGGGCGACCGCATCCTCGTCACCACCCTCACCAAGAAGATGGCGGAGGACCTCACCGACTACCTCCTCGAGCTGGGCGTGCGGGTGCGCTACCTGCACTCCAACGTCGACACCGTCCAGCGCATCGAGATCCTCCGTGACCTGCGCCTGGGGGAGTTCGACGTCCTCGTCGGCATCAACCTCCTGCGGGAGGGGCTCGACCTGCCCGAGGTCAGCCTGGTGTGCATCCTCGACGCCGACAAGGAGGGCTTCCTCCGCAGCGAGACGTCGCTCATCCAGACCATCGGTCGGGCCGCCCGCAACGTCGACGGGCAGGTCGTCATGTACGCCGACAAGGTCACCGACTCGATGCACCGGGCGATCTCGGAGACCAACCGGCGACGGGGGGTGCAACAGGCCTACAACGCCGAGCACGGCATCGACCCCCAGACGATCCGCAAGGCGGTCACCGACATCCTGGCCACCCTCCGGCCGGAGGGCGACGGCAAGGCTCCCGTCCCGGGCAGGGACCGCCGGTCGCGGCGGCGCGACCGGCCCCGGTCCGACTTCGCCGAGCTGCCCCGGGAGGAGCTGGCCCGGCTGATCCAGACCCTCGAGGAGGAGATGAAGGCGGCCGCCGCCGACCTCCGCTTCGAGTACGCCGCCCGCCTGCGGGACGAGGTCCACGATCTCAAGCGGGAGTTGAAGGAGATGGAGGAAGGGCTCAGGCCGGCACCGGCCTAGGCCGATACCTACAGGGTGACCATGGGGAGGCTGTGGCGCGCGCCGATGGGGGCGCACCTGGCCGCCCTGGGGGTGATCCTGCTGCTGCTCCTGCCGGTGGTGGGCACCTCGCCCGCCTTCACCCCGGACGAGGGGGCCGCGGTCATCCAGGCCACCTCGTTGTCCGAGGGCAGGGGATGGATCGTGGAGCACCCGGTGCCGGAGGCCGACCCGGCGGGCGTCCACTACCCCCTCGCCCTCTCCGAGCAGGGGGGCAAGGGGTTCGGTCCGCTGGCCAAGAAGCCGCTCTACCCGGTGCTGCTGGCGGCTGCCGACCGGGTCGGGGGACGGGCGGGCATGCTCGGCCTCTCCCTGCTGGGGACGCTCCTGGCCGCCGGGCTGGCCGCCGCCCTCGCCCGCCGCATCGACCCCGACCTCGGACGGCCGACGCTCTGGGTCGTCGGCCTGGCCAGCCCCCTCCTGTTCGACGGCTATCTGCTCATGGCCCACACCCTGGCCGCGGCCGCGGCCGCCGGCGCCCTGCTGGCGGCGGTGGTGGCCGTCGAGCGTCGGGCCCTCCTGGGGACCCTGGCGGTGGCGCCGTGGGTGGCGGTGGCGGTCATGCTGCGCAACGAGGCCGTGTTCTTCGCCCTGGCCCTGGCGGCGGTGGCGGGAGCGTTCGGGCTGTGGCGGCGGGCGTCCACCGCCCTGGCCGTCTCGGCGGTGGCGGCCGGTGCCGCAGGAGCCGCGTTCGTGGTCGACCGGTCGTGGAAGCTCGCCATCGTCGGCCCCGAGTTCCCCGGGATCCCCGTGCCCTTCCGCCACGGCGCGGGCAGCCACTACCTCAGCGACCGGATCGAGGGGCTCGGCGTCACCTGGCTGCGGCCGACCCAGATCGGGACCGGCCTGGTCGTCCTCGCTCTGCTGGTGATGCTCGGCGCCCTCGTGGTGGGCGCGGTCCGGGCCCGACGGGCGGACGGGTCGTCGGGGCCGGTCGTGGTCGCCGCCGGGCTGGCCGCGGTGGCCGCGGTGGTCGCTTTGGCGGCCGACCCCACCAACGTCGTTCCCGGCCTGCTGGTCGCGTTTCCCCTGCGTCGCGGCCGGTCTGGCGGTGGTCTCCGGCCGGACCCTGGCCACCCCCGCGGCCACCCTCGCCGGTGCCACCTTCGCCGTCTTCGCGGTGGCCGTGATCGCCACCCAGTACCGCACCGGCGGGACGGGGGAGTGGGGCGGCCGGTACTTCGCCGTCGGCCTCCCCGCCCTCGTGCCCGTCGTCCTCCTCGCCCTGCGCCAGCGGGGACGCACGCTGGCCCCCGTCGCCCGCCGGGCCGGCGCCGCGTCCCTGGCCGTGTGCTCGGTGGCTCTGTCAACCATGGCCGTGGCCAGCCACCGCCAGGCCAACCGGGACTCGGCCCGGCTCGCCTCGTGGGTCCTCGACGCCAGCGCCCCCGCCGGCGAGCGGTCGGTCGTGGTCAGCACCGACGTGGTCCTCCCCCGGCTGGCCTGGCCCGCTTTCGACGACCGGCGGTGGCTGGTGTCGGCCCCGTCGCAACTTCGCGGCCTGATCGGCGACCTGCGCTCGGCCGGCATCGACCGCTTCTCCCTCGTCACGTCCGACCCCGCCGGCATCCGCCCTCTCCTCGGCGGGGCGTCGGTGTTGGGCGTCGACTCCCGGCCCGCGGGCCAGGGACTGTCGGTGCTGCTCGTGTCCTCCCGCAGCTCCTCGATCCCGGCGGAGGTGGCACCGTGACCATGACCGAGAACGCCACCCCCGCGCCGACCGCCCCGCCCGGCGGCCCCCTGCGGCGAGCGTGGGGGGCGCCGATGTGGGCCCACGTGGTCGCCCTCGCCCTCGTCCTGGTGGCCGCGGCCGCCGTCGTGGGCACCCAGGCGTCGTTCTCGGCCGACGAGGGCGCTGTCATCACCCAGGCCCGCGCCCTGGCCGATGGCGGGGGTTGGATCGTCGAGCATCCCGTCCCCCAGGTCGACCCCGACGGCGTCCTCTACCCCCTCGAGCTGTCGGCCCGGGGCACCAAGGGCGTGGCGCCCTTCGCCAAGCACCCCCTGTACGCCCTCATCCTGGCCGGCGCGTACAAGGTCGGCGGGGTCCCGGCCATGGTCGGGCTCTCCGTCCTGGGCACGCTCCTGGCGGCGATGGCGGCAGCCGCCGTCGCCCGCCGCCTGGGCGGACCGACATTGGCCCGGCCTGCGCTGTGGGCCGGAGGGCTGGGCTCACCCCTCTTCTTCGACAGCAACCTGGTCATCGCCCACACCCTGGGGGCGGCCGCCTGCGGGGCGGCCGTCCTGGTCGCCCTGGTGGCGCTCGACCGTCGCCGGCCGGCCCTGGCCGCCCCGGTGGCGATCCTGGTGGCGGTGGCCGTCCTCTTCCGCACCGAGGCCCTCCTCCTCGGGCTGGCGCTGGCCGCAGCCGCGGCTCTCGTCGCCCTCCGGGACCGGCCCCTGCGGCCGGTGGCCGCCGCCATCGCCGCCGCCAGCCTGGGCGCCGCCCTCCTGACGACCCTCGTCGAGACGTGGTGGGCCGACGTCATCGTGGGCGGGCCGCTCACCACCACCCCGGGCGGGACGGGCGCCACCGCCGGCCTCGTCGACGGCCGCCTCCACGCCTTCCAGCTGACCTGGCTGCAGCCGAGCTACGACGGCGGCGCGGTCGAGGTGGCCCTGGTGGCGATGGCCGCCGCGGTGGCCCTGGCCGTGTACGCCGCCCGCCGCCGGCCGCACGACGGGGGACCGATCCGCCTCCTCGCGACCGTGGCCGCGGCCACGTCGGTCCTCGCCCTCGCCGTCGGGCCGACGAACATCGTCCCCGGGCTGCTGGTGGCCTGCCCCGTCCTCCTCGCCGGGCTCCTGTCGACGCGCCGGGACGCCTGCGACGGCGCCCCGATGGCGCTGGTCGGGGGCACCTGCGCCGGGTTCGCGGTGGCCGTCCTCGCCACCCAGTACTCCACCGGCGGCTCCGGCGAGTGGGGGGGCCGGTACTTCGCCGTCGGCCTGGCCCTGGCCATCCCCGCCGCCCTCGTGTTCCTCCGCCGCACCGCCGACCACCTCCAGGCCGGAGTCGTCCGCCACGCGGCCGGCGCCCTCGCCGTCTGCGGCCTGAGCCTGGCCGTCATGGCCGTCGGCGGCCTGCGCCACACCCACCGCTTCACCGGCGACCTGGTGGCCGCCGTCGACCGGGCCGCCCTCACCATCGACGACCCCCGGCCCGTCATCCTCACCACCGAGCCGCCCCTGCCCCGGTCGGCGTGGGCCACCTTCGAGCGCCAGCGATGGCTCCTCACCCGGTCGGACGACCTCTCGGGCATCGTCGGGAGCCTGCGCCGGACGGGCATCACCGAGATCGCCCTGGTGTCGGGGCGCCCGGTCGAGGACCTCGCCCGCCAGCTCGGTCCGGAGGCGAGGGTGGTATCGGCCGACGCCTGGGCGGAAACGGTCGGATGGCGGGTCCTCGTCCTCGAACTGGGGTAGCCGGCGATACCCTCACAGGGGTGTCTGACAGGCTTGTGATTCGGGGTGCGCGGGAGCACAACCTCAAGAACGTCTCCCTCGACCTGCCCCGCGACAAGCTCGTCGTCTTCACCGGCCTGTCCGGCTCCGGTAAGTCGTCGCTCGCCTTCGACACCATCTACGCCGAGGGCCAGCGCCGTTACGTCGAGAGCCTGTCGGCCTACGCCCGCCAGTTCCTGGGCCAGATGGACAAGCCCGACGTGGACTTCATCGAGGGGCTGTCGCCGGCCATCTCGATCGACCAGAAGTCGGCGTCCCGCAACCCCCGGTCGACGGTGGGGACGATCACCGAGGTCTACGACTACCTCCGCCTCCTGTGGGCCCGCATCGGCGTCCCCCACTGCCCCAAGTGCGGGGCGGTGGTCGAGCGCCAGACGCCGCAGCAGATCGTCGACCGGGTCCTCCAGCTGCCGGAGGGCACCCGCTTCCAGGTGCTGGCCCCGGTGGTGCGGGGGCGGAAGGGCGAGTACGAGGGCCTGCTGGCCGACCTGGCCGGGCAGGGCTACGCCCGGGCCCGCATCGACGGCGAGCTGGTCGAGCTGTCCGGCCTGGCCGGCGCCGATCCGGGGAGCCGCCTGGCCCGCTACGAGATGCACACCATCGAGGTCGTCGTCGACCGGCTCGTGCGGCGGGAGGGGATCGAGCGCCGCCTGACCGACTCCCTCGAGACCGCTCTCCGCCTGGCCGACGGGGTGGCCGAGGTGGAGATCGTCGGCCGCGGCGACGAGGCCGGCGACGGCGAGACCCTCACCTTCAGCCAGCACCTGGCCTGCCCCAACGACGGCACCTCGTTCGACGAGCTCGCCCCCCGCAACTTCTCGTTCAACTCCCCCTACGGCGCCTGCCCCAAGTGCGACGGCCTCGGCACCCGCTACGAGGTCGACCCCGATCTGGTCGTGCCCAACCCCGACCTCACCGTCGACGAGGGGGCCATCGCCCCGTGGGCGGGGGCCAAGGGGGAGTACTTCCACCGGGTGGTGGCGGCGGTGGCCGAGACCTACGGGTTCCGGGTGACCACCCCCTGGAGGAAGCTCACCCCCGAGCAGCAGTCGGTGCTCCTCTTCGGGTCGGGGGCCAGGCAGCTCCACGTCCAGTACCGCAACCGGTACGGGCGGACCCGGTCCTACAACACCCAGTACGAAGGGGTCGTGCCCTACCTCCAGCGCCGCCACGGGGAGGCGGAGTCCGACTACATGCGGGAGCAGATCGAGGGCTACATGCGGGAGGTGCCGTGCCCCACGTGCGGCGGCGCCCGGCTCAAGCCCGAGTCCCTGGGCGTCACCGTGGGCGAGCTCAACCTCAACCAGCTGTGCGACCTCTCCATCGCCAAGTCGGCCGAGTACCTGGCCGCCCTCGAGCACAGCCTGTCGCCCCGCGACCGGATGATCGCCGAGCGGGTGGTGCGGGAGGTCAACGCCCGCATGCGGTTCCTGCTCGACGTCGGCCTCGACTACCTCACCCTCAACCGGTCGGCCGGCACCCTCGCCGGGGGCGAGGCCCAGCGCATCCGCCTGGCCAGCCAGATCGGATCGGGGCTGGTGGGGGTGCTCTACGTCCTCGACGAGCCCTCCATCGGCCTCCACCAGCGCGACAACCACAAGCTCATCGACACCCTCATCCGCCTGCGCGACATCGGCAACACCGTGATCGTGGTCGAGCACGACGAGGACACCATCCGGGTGGCCGACCACGTAGTCGACATCGGCCCGGGGGCGGGGGAGCACGGGGGCGAGATCGTGGTGTCCGGGACCTTCGACGACCTCCTGGCCGAGGAGCGCTCGATCACCGGGCAGTACCTGGCCCGGGCCCGCACCATCCCCGTCCCGGCCATGCGCCGGGAGCCGGGGGCGGAGTGGCTGGTCATCCGGGGAGCCAGGGAGCACAACCTGCGCAGCATCGACGTGGAGATCCCCCTCGGCTGCTTCGTGGCCGTCACCGGCGTGTCCGGCTCCGGGAAGTCGACCCTCGTCAACGACATCCTCTACCGGGCCCTCATGCAGCGCATCTACCGGTCGAAGACGGTCCCCGGCCGTCATCGCACCATCGAGGGGTTCGAGCACCTCGACAAGGTGATCAACATCGACCAGTCGCCCATCGGGCGCACGCCCCGGTCGAACCCGGCCACCTACACCGGCGTGTGGGACCACGTGCGCAAGCTGTTCAGCCAGACCCAGGAGGCCCGGGTCCGGGGCTACCTGCCGGGACGGTTCTCGTTCAACGTCAAGGGCGGCCGGTGCGAGGCGTGCGCCGGCGACGGCACGATCAAGATCGAGATGCACTTCCTCCCCGACGTCTACGTCCCGTGCGAGGTGTGCAAGGGCGCGAGATACAACCGCGACACGCTCGACGTCACGTTCAAGGGCAAGAACGTCGCCGACGTGCTCGACATGTCGATCGAGGAGGGGGCGGAGTTCTTCACCAACCAGCCCAACATCGCCCGCCACCTGCGGACGCTGGCCGACGTGGGCCTGGGCTACGTCCGCCTGGGCCAGCCCGCCCCCACCCTGTCCGGCGGGGAGGCGCAGCGGGTGAAGCTGGCGTCGGAGCTGTCCAAGCGGGGCACCGGCCACACCATCTACATCCTCGACGAGCCCACCACCGGCCTCCACTTCGAGGACATCCGCCGGCTGCTGGGCGTCCTGTCCCGCCTGGTCGACCAGGGGAACACGGTCCTCGTCATCGAGCACAACCTCGACGTCATCAAGAGCGCCGACTGGGTCATCGACCTCGGCCCCGAGGGGGGCGACGGCGGGGGAATGGTGATCGTGGAGGGGCCGCCCGAGGTGGTGGCCAAGACGGCCGACTCCTACACCGGCCAGTTCCTGGCCCCCGTGCTCGCCCGCCGGTAGCCGCCAGCCGCCGGCGACGGATCCGTGCCC
The DNA here is from genome assembly GCA_963790325.1 of uncultured Acidimicrobiia bacterium. Lineage (GTDB taxonomy): Bacteria > Actinomycetota > Acidimicrobiia > Acidimicrobiales > AC-14 > JAXDMK01. The sequence continues at coordinate 1,418,262 of CAWBNY010000003.1, read as the reverse complement.
TGGCTCAGGATGGTGCGGCGAAGAACTCGAGCGCGATGTTGTCCGGATCCCGGAAGGACAGGCCTGACCCGTAGGGCGCGTCGACGATGGGGCCGTGCGCGATGTCGAGCTCGTCGAGCCGGTTCGCCCACTGCTCGAGCGCAGCGCGATCGGGGCAGCTGAAGGCGACGTGGTCGAGGCCGGGGCGCAGCTCGCTGGCGGGTTCGGCCGCTGCCGCCCGGGCGTGGTGGTGGAGACCGAGCAGCGTGCCGCCGAGCATCCAGACCACATGGTGGTACGGGCCGGTGTCCTCGTCGAGGACGGGCTCGGCGTCGAAGAGGCGTCCGTACCAGGTGGTGCTGCGCTGGAGGTCGCTGACCGTGAGGGCGACGTGTCCGACGCCGGGAAAGGTGGTGTCAGGCATGGTTCTCCTTCGTGGCGGAGGGTGCCGCCGGTTGGTGGCGCACGGTGAGGGTGAAGACGTCGGGACGCGCGTAGTGGCCGATCGGGTCGAACTCGCGCCGGGCGGCGACGAGGGTGGAGAGGTCGACTGACGCGGTGAGCGTGCCGGGTTCGCCGGTGAGGGGCCCCGCGAGAACGGTGCCATCGGGTCCCACGATCATGGTGTTGCCCCGCGCCAGCCAGTCGTCGTCGCCACCCGGGTAGAGGTCGTCGGCGCCGGGCAGCGAACGGGGGATGTCGCGTCCGTGCAGGCAGGTGTTCGTGCCCACCACGAAGCAGCGGCCCTCCCGGGCGATGTGGCGGAGGGTGCACGGCCACGAGTCGGAGTTGTCCCATGTGGGCGCGACGAGCACGTCGATGCCCTGCTGGTACATCGCGACGCGGGCGAGCGGCATGAGGTTCTCCCAGCACGTCAGCCCGCCGACGCGGGCGAAGCCCATATCGAGGACCGTGAGCGTGGAGCCGTCTCCGTTGCCCCACACGGTCCGCTCGCCTCCGGTCGGCAGGAGCTTGCGGTGGACGCCCGCCACCTCGCCGGCCGGAGAGAGGTACAGGAGAGAGTTGTACAGCGTGCCCGACGCGACTCGTTCGTTCACGCCGACGACCAGCCACGCGCCGGCGCGGTGGGCGGCCGCCCCGAGGGCCTCGGTCACGGGCCCGGGAATCTCGACGGACTGCTCCCACAGGCGCTGGTACCAGACTCGGTCCGACCACGCCGGCGTTCGCCACACCCAATCCGGATAACCCGGGACGATCGCCTCGGGGAACACGATCAGCTCCGCGCCGGACGCAGCTGCGCCTTCGACAGATGCCACGAGTCGCTCCACGGTGGCGTCCCGATCGAGGAAGACCGGCGTCGCCTGGACAGCCGCGACGGTGAACGAGTCGCCGGTCACTTCGACGCCGAGGCGACGAGGAGCTCGCACGGGCCGGCGAAGCCGCCGCCAGTCTCGAACCGGGCGAGCTGGGTCTCGATCTCGGACCACGCCGCCGACCGCTCGCCCTCGTCGAGACCGGCCAACATCTGGTGCAGGGCACCGAAGGACTCGCGCTCGAACCGGACGCAGTCGGACGCCGACGCCAGCCGCAACGGTGACGGGATCACCTCGACCCGGACGTCGCGGAAGCCAGCCTGAGCCAACGCCGACTCGAGGACTCCGGGACCACCGAGGCTGAACGGCCCCGGCTGTCCCGCCTGCGGCGCCGGCAGCTGCGCCCGGGCACGGATGATCGACACCGGGATGGAGAAGAAGCCGTTGCGGTCCGGGGTCGAGTACACGACTGCGGCCAGCCGCCCGCCGTCGCGCAGCGCCCGCCGCATGCCAGCCAGGGCAGCCTGCTGGTCGGGGAAGTAGATGAGTCCGACCCGTGAGATCACCGCGTCGAACGCGCCCGCAGGAAGGTGCTGGAGCGCTTCGCCGTCGGCCTCGAGCGTCTCGATGTTGGTGATGCCCGCCTCCGCGGCAGCCTTCGCCGCGTAGGTGAGGATCGTGGGCGAGATGTCCGTCGCCACCACCCGCCCCGTCGGGCCGACCCGGCGAGCTGCGGCCAGCGACTGCCCACCGGCGCCGGCGGCGACGTCGAGCACAGTCGTCCCGGTGGCGACGCCGGCGGCGTCGAGCATGGCCTCGGTCGCCGGACCGAGCCACGTCTCGAGCGTGGGTCCCCAGTGGTGCCATGCGTCGGCGGCGTCCTCCCACTGCTGCCGGGTGGTCACCTTGTACTGAACCGGGTCGAAGCTCATCTGCGTCTCCTCGAACGTGGCTGTCACCAACCAGGGCGCCAGACGGCGTCGGCGGCCGGAAGATCCGGTCTGGCACATCGCCAGACGCAACGACCCCTCGGGGAGGGATGATGGGTCGTGGCCGCAGGGGGGCAGCTGGGGGAGTTGGTCGGCCGGGACCAGCCACTGGCGCGCCTTGCGGCCCGTCTCCTACAGCTCTCGGAGGGTGAACGACCGACGATCCTGGTGGCCGGCGAAGCAGGGATCGGGAAGACCTCGCTCATCCGGGGGGCGGTAGCCGACGCCGCCGGCCAGGGCGCTCGGGTGGCGTGGGGGACATGCGTCGACGCCGACGGCGCCCCCGGCTTCTGGCCTTGGACGCAGGCGCTCGACGGGCTCGTGCGGGAGATCGGCCTCGAAAGCGCAGTCGGCGCCGCCGGCGAAGATCTCCCCCTGCTGGCCTCGATCATCCCGAGGCTCGGTGCACCGTCGCATCTCGAAGCCTCCGCTCGGGACCGACTCCTGCTCATGGACGCACTCGGCCGGTTCCTCGACGCCGTCGCCGGCGGCGGACCGGTGGTCGTGGTGCTCGACGACCTCCAGTGGGCCGACGAGTCGTCGCTGGCGCTGTTCGAGTTCCTCGCTCGCTCACCGCGACACGAGCCGGTCGCTCTCATCGCGGCCTACCGCCACGACGAGCTTCCGGCCGCCGTGCGCGCCCGCGTGGGCGACCTGGTCAGCCGAGCCGAGCACGTCGAGCTCAAGGGCCTCGACGCCCAGTCGGTGGCTGCGCTGGTCGAGCGGGTCGTCGGCGGATCGATCGATCCCGGGCGGGCCGCGAGCATCTACGAGCGCACGGGCGGGCACCCGTTCTTCGTTCGCGAGCTCGCCCTGCTGACGGGTGACGACATCCAGGCGCCGGTCCCGAGCGCCGTGCGCGACGCCATCGACCGGCGCATCGGCCGCCTCCCGGGCACGACCATCGAGGTTCTCGAGGTCCTCGCCCTGCTCGGCGGCGCGTTCCTCCCGGACGTGATCGCGGCGGCGCTGGGCGCGCCGATCTCCGATATCGACGCCGCGGCGGCGATGGCGACGGGTGCCGGCGTGCTCACCCGGCGCGAAGCCGGCCTCATGTTCGCCCACGACCTGCTGCGCGAGACCGTGGAAGGGCGCGTCGCCGGCCCCCGGCGCACGGCGTTGCACCAGGCGATCGGAACCGCGCTCGAGGAGCGCCGGGCGCGAGGCGGCGACGTCCCCTCGGCGGACATCGCGCGCCACTTCGTCGCCGCAGTCCAGGTCGACGGGCCCGGGCGAGCGACCCGGTGGGCGATGGAGGCGGCCGCCGCCGACCGTGCCGCGCTCGCCTTCGTCGAAGCGGCCGACCATCTGCGACGCCTACGCGCCGCGCTCGCCGATGCCGCCGTAGCGGTGGACGACCAGCTGCTCGTCGACGCGCTCGTGGCCGAGGCCGATGCCCACGCCCGGGCCGGCAACACGGTCGAGGCTCGGGGACTGCTCCGTCATGCCGCCGACGTCGCCGACCGATCGGGGGACGGGGTGCGGGTCGCTCACGTCGCCCTGGCGACCGCCGCCCTCGGGGCGCAGTTCGCGACCCGGCGGGACGAGATCGTCCGCCAACTCGACCGCGCTCGGGCGCTGGTCGAAGGGGTGGACGACGTCTGGGAGGCACGGGTCGCGGCCACCCTTGCCCGAGAGCTGCAGCACTCCGTGGTCGAGGACCGTCCTCGCGCCGGCCCGCTCAGCGAGCATGCCCTCGAGGTCGGCCGCCGGACCGGCGACGACGCCACCTTGCTCGCCTGTCTCCTCGCCCGCCACGACGTGCTCTGGACCCCGGGTGCCGGCGACGAGCGGGCAGCCGTCGCCCAGGAGATCGTGACCGTCGCCCTGGCCCTGGGCGATGAGGAACGGCACGCCCAGGGACTCCTCCTGCTCGCCAACGCGCTCCTCGAGCAGGGCTCGCCCGCCTACGAGGCGCCGCTCGGGAGCTGTCTCTCCATCCTCGCTTCGCTCGGCCAGCCCCAGCACCGCTACACGGCGACGACCAGACGGGCGTGCGTCGCCCTGCTCCAGGGGCGTCTCGACGACGCCGAGGAGCTGATCGAAGAGGCCGCAGCCGTCGGTGCGCGCATCCGAGAGCCCGACACCGGCAACGTCCGCATGTCGCAGCGGCTCGAGCTCGTGAGGGCGCGCGGCCGACCCGACGAGCTCCGAGCGTTCGCAGCCGAGGCGATCGCGCACTGGACCGGGGTGCCGGTCCACGCCCACGGCGTGGCGGCCGGGTTCTTGGCCCGCGCCGGCGATGTCGACGCCGCCCGCCACCAGATCGACATCGTCGTCGACCTCGGCACGTGGCGCGTCGAGCGCTCCTATCTGTGGTCGGTGTTCGTCCGTGAGGTCGCCCAGGCCGCCATCGCCACCGACGACGTCGGCCTCGCTGCCCAGCTGCTCGAGGACGTCGCCCCGTGCGCTGGCACCTGCGGCGTGAACGGGGCCGTGGTCGCTTTCGCCGGCAGCCATGCCCACACCGCCGGCCTGCTAGCCGCCGCCGTGGGTGACCACGCGGCGTCGCGGCTCCTGCTGGCGGAGGCCGCCGCGACGTACCGGCGCCTCGGCGCCGCCGGCTGGCTCGACGACCTCGGGCCCGGACCGCCCGTGCCTGACGGCGCACCCCGTCGGGGCACGGCCACGATGCTCCGCCGCGGCGCGCTGTGGCAGCTCGCCTTCGCCGATCGGGAGGTGACCGTTCCTCACAGCAAGGGCCTGGCCGACATCGCCCGGCTGCTCGCCTCGCCAGACACCGACATCCACGTCCTCGGCCTGGTCGACGCCGCGGATCGGTCGGGCTCGGGCGGTGACCTCGTCGACCGACGGACCCTGGCGGCGTACCGGCAACGCCTGAGCGATCTCGACGACGACATCGCCGAGGCCGAGCGCCACCACGATCCCGAACGGCGGGCGGGCGCCGAAACCGAACGCCAAGCTGTCCTCGATGAGCTCGGGCGGATCACCCGCGCCGATGGGCAGTCGCGTGTTTTCTCCAACCACCCCGCGGAGCGGGCGCGCAAGGCAGTCAGCGGCCGTATCCGCGACGCCGTCCGCAAGCTCAGGCCGGTCCTACCGGAGCTCGCCGATCACCTCGAGCGCACGATCGTCACCGGCACCTACTGCCGCTACCGGGCCGACGGGACCCGCTGGCACATCGGTGGGTCGTGAGGGAAGGCACCGGCCGCGAACCTGGTGAGCTGCCGGTCCTCCAGCCTTCATAGGGCGGCGGACGGGGCGGGAACAAGGCCCGCACGGCCCGGTAGGCGAGCGGCGGCGGTGAGCCGGCCGTCTCATGCCGCCTCCCGCCCCAGGAAAGGAGCGGATCGAGGACGACCTCGGTCGCGACGGGGGTGGTCACCGCCCGCCCGCCAGGCGGTTGAGGCGACACCGCCGCCGTGCTCTATTAGCAGTTTCGCCCGATCCGGCCTCGACCTCTACCGCCCGTGGCACCATGCGCCCGGTGGTACCCCGGGTTCTCGTCGTGCTGGCCGTCGCCGTCTTCCTCGGGTGCGGGTGGAACGCCGTCTTCGCCCCCTTCGGCGACTCCCACGACGGGCGCAACGCGGCGGTGTGGGCGTCGGGCAGCCGCAGCGTGCGGGAGGAGGGGCCCGTCGCCTCCCGCCTGGGCGCGGTGAGCCCGGACGGGGTCTACGCCACCCACCCGCCCCTGATCTACCTGGAGACGGCGGTGGCGGAGGCGGTGGGCGGGGGCAGCCGGGCCGCCACCCGGGCCCCGGCCTGGATCGGGACCGTGCTCGCCCTCGTGCTCCTGGCCCGGCTGGGCCGGGAGGCGGGCTTGTCGCCGGTGGCGTCGGCGGGGGCCGCCCTCCTGGTGATGGCCACACCGATGCTCCTCGTCTACGGGACGATGCTCGACACCCCGGTGACGTCGTTGCCCTTCGCCCTCGGCCTGGTGTTGCTGTGGCAGCGGGTGCGGGCCGGGGTGACGGGGCCGGCCTGGGCCCTCGGGACGCTGGCGGCCCTGTCCGCCTTGGCCGGCTGGCAGTCCCTGCTGGTGGCGGGCATCGTCGGCATCTGGGCCGTCGTCCGCCTCATCCGGGGCGAGGGATCGCCGCGCCTCAACCTGGCCGTGGTCACCGGGGCGGTGACAGGCCTGGTCGCCGTCCTGCTGTGGCAGCTGTGGGCCTTCGACTGGACCCTGCAACCGGCCCTCGACCAGTTCGGCGTGCGCACCGGCTCACCCCCGTCCGCCAGGGGCGGATTCCTGTCCCGCCAGCGCACCGATCTGGCCAACATGTTCGGCGCCCCGCTGCTGGCGGCGGCCGCGGCCGGCCTCGTCCTGGCCGTGCGGAACCGCCGGACCCGGGCGCCGGCCGCCATCGGCGGGGCGGTGGCGGTGGCGTACACCGTCGCCTTCCGCGACGGTGCCCTGGCCCACGACTACTGGAACTACTGGCTCCTCTGGCCCGTCGCCCTCGGGTTGGCGACCGTCCTCGACCGGGTGGGCCGGGTGATGGGGCGGGTCAACCGGGCGGACGGGAAGCTGGCCGCGGGGGTGGCGCTGGTGGGAGCCGTGGCCGTCGTGTCGCTGCAGCTCAACCCGCCGACGGCGGCGCGCTTCTTCGAGCGGGGGCTCCCCGCCGGCCGGCTGGCGGAGAAGGCGACGCTCCCCCCCGGCCAGGCCACCGCCTGGTACGCGGGAGTCGTCACCGAGCCCGCCGCCTGGCTGGGATACCTCACCCGCCGCCCGGCGGTCCTGGTCGACGATCCCGACCTCCCCGCCCTGGCCGCGTCCAGCCCGTCCGACCTCGTGCTCGTCGGCCGGCTGGAGTGCGTCCCCGACCGGATCCGGACCGTCTACGCCTTCGAACCGGCCGCCGCCGTCGCCGCCCGGCCGCCGGCCGTCGCCTGCCGGTAGCTCACGGCGGGAGGATGTCTCGCAGGGGCGACGGATCGACCCGGACGCTGCCGGCGAACGGGTTGTCGAACACGAAGATCACGAACAGGGTCAACGTGATGAGGCAGCCGGTGGCGGCCAGCGCCGCGCTGCGCCCGCGCCCGGCGGAGCCGCCGGGGAGCAGGCAGCTCACGTACATCACCAGCCCGCCGCCGCCGAGGAGCAAGAACCACAGCACCGGGGTGACGCTGGTCTGGGCGCTCAGCAAGCGCACCCGCCGGGCGTCGCCCAGGTCGTTCATCTTGGTGAGCAACTCGCGGTGGAAGGCCTCCTGGACCACGCCGCTCGGCTGCAGCCGGTAGACGACGTCCCAGATGGCGTTGAACGCGGCGTGGGTGACCCGGTCGGAGTCCCCGTGGGCCATCGCGTCCCACTCCCGGGTGCTGGCCACCTCGGTGTAGCGGACGACGGCGTCGTGGAGCTCGGTGCGCGCCGGCTCGTCGAAGACCCGGCTGTCGCGCAGGATGTTGTGCAGGCGGGTCGCCTCCACCTGGACTTGGCGGTCGGCGTCGGAGAACTGCTGCCACACGATGACCACCACGAAGGCGAGCAGGACGGTGTAGATCGTGGAGATCGTCGCCTGCAGGGGCGCCACCGCGTCGCTCGGAGGGGAGGTCTGACGGGCCGACCGGCGGGCGCCCACGAGGGTGAGTGCCACCGCCAGGCCGACCATCCCCCCGCCGAGCAGCCAGATGGGCAGCTCCAGGAGGGTCAGGGTCATCCGCGACCCCTCACTTGAGGGCGATCGGCGGGGGCGTCCCGTCATCCGAGGGGGGCGGATCGCCGCCGGGGCGGGCGAACGGGGCCAGCTCGTCCAGCAGGCGGGTGACGGCGGTCCTGAGGTCGTCGGTGCCCGTACCGGTGTTGAGCTGGTCCCGGAGCTTCACCACGATGCCGGCCAGGCGGAGCTGGTCCTGCATCCGCTGCTCGGCCAGCTGGGCCCTGAGGACCTCCTGCTGGGCGTCGAGGGCGTCCCTGGCATCGCCCTCGACCAGGGACTCGAGGGTGTCGACCAGCCGGGACATGATCCGGTAGACGACCGAGGCCGAGAAGCCTCCGAGGAGGGCCAGCAGGGGCTTGCTGAGCGAATGGCCTCCCTCGACGGGGATCAGCGCGGGGAGAACGATCCCGGCGATGAGCCCGAGGACGAACCTCACCCAGTAGGACGCCTCGAACTTCGGGTCGTAGGTGCCCGTGGCGATGTAACGGTTGGCTTGGAACAACGCGCCGAAGGCGGCGCCGATGGCGGCCGCCGACAGGAGGAACACCTCGTTGAGGAAGAGCTCCCAGCCGGACGACCTGAAGATGTCGCCGCTGGAGTCGTTGACCAGGGGCGAGAGGGCGGTGAGGACGAAGGTCGTCAGCGAGATGATCGAGACCAACATCATCTGGCGCACGAGCCGCACCGGACCGAGGAACGACAGTCGGGCGTTCTTCCGCTCCCGGCTGAGGAGGAGGATCGTGCGCGGGGTGGCGGGCGCGATGAGCTTGGCCAGCTGATGGTGGACCTCGGCCATCCGCCGCACGGTTGCCTCGGTGCGCGACCCGTCGGGTGCCGACTCAAGCGATCCGTCGGGGTTGATGGCCGAGTACAGATCCGACGGCGAGATCCGCAGGCCGGACGCCAACGCGTACTTGGCCATCGCGTCCACCTCCGCGAAGAGCTCGTCGAAAAGCCCGTCGGGGGGTTGGGTCGGCCGGCGCTTCGGCGTCATCGTCATTGCCTCCTACCGGCCGGCGACGTTGATGGAGACCTCGCCAACCTTGCGAGATCGACCGGCCGGGAGCATACGGCGAAGGACGTCGGAGTGCCCGTGGGTGGGTGGTCGGTCGGGGGTGTTACACGATGGTCGGCGAGCCGATGCCGGGAAGGGGACCGAAGGTCTCGGCCGGGAGCCGCCTCAGGTCGCCCGTGTCGGGGTCCCGGAGCTCCCAGCTGAGCCAGTCCCACGCGTCGCCGGCGCACAGCAGGGGGCGGCCCCGACCGTCGAGGGCAGCCCAGCCGCCCGCCGACGAGTGGCATTCGAGCTCCATGCGACCGGAGCCGGCGTCCCACACCCGCCGCGTGCCGTCGTCGCCGGCGCTGGCCAGGCGGTCGCCGTCGGGCGACCACGCCACCGACCGACACCCCGCCGTCGTGGCCGGTGAGGGCGGCCAGCTCCCGGCCGGAGCCGGCGTCCCACACCCGCAGCGTGCCGTCGTCGCCGGCGCTGGCCAGGCGGTCGCCGTCGGGCGACCACGCCACCGACCACACCCCGCCGCGGTGGCCGGTGAGGGCGGCCAGCTCCCGGCCGGAGCCGGCGTCCCACACCCGCAGCGTGCCGTCGTCGCCGGCGCTGGCCAGGCGGTCGCCGTCGGGCGACCACGCCACCGACCGCACCCCGCCGCGGTGGCCGGTGAGGGCGGCCAGCTCCCGGCCGGAGCCGGCGTCCCACACCCGCAGCGTGCCGTCGTCGCCGGCGCTGGCCAGGCGGTCGCCGGCGGGCGACCACGCCACCGACCGCACCCCGCCGCGCGTGGCCGGTGAGGGCGGCCAGCTCCCGGCCGGAGCCGGCGTCCCACACCCGCAGCGTGCCGTCGTCGCCGGCGCTGGCCAGGCGGTCGCCGGCGGGCGACCACGCCACCGACCACACCCCGCCGCCGTGGCCGGTGAGGGCGGCCAGCTCCCGGCCGGAGCCGGCGTCCCACACCCGCAGCGTGCCGTCGTCGCCGGCGCTGGCCAGGCGGTCGCCGGCGGGCGACCACGCCACCGACCGCACCCCGCCGCGGTGGCCGGTGAGGGCGGCCAGCTCCCGGCCGGAGCCGGCGTCCCACACCCGCAGCGTGCCGTCGTCGCCGGCGCTGGCCAGGCGGTCGCCGGCGGGCGACCACGCCACCGACCGCACCCCGCCGTCGTGGCCGGTGAGGGCGGCCAGCTCCCGGCCGGAGCCGGCGTCCCACACCCGCAGCGTGCCGTCGTCGCCGGCGCTGGCCAGGCGGTCGCCGTCGGGCGACCACGCCACCGACCCCACCCAGCCGTCGTGGCCGGTGAGGGCGGCCAGCTCCCGGCCCGAGCCGGCGTCCCACACCCGCAGCGTGCCGTCGTTGCCAGCGCTGGCCAGGCGGTCGCCGTCGGGCGACCACGCCACCGACTCACACCCAGCCGTCGTGGCCGGTGAGGGCGGCCAGCTCCCGGCCCGAGCCGGCGTCCCACACCCGCAGCGTGCCGTCGTCGCCGGCGCTGGCCAGGCGGTCGCCGTCGGGCGACCACGCCACCGACCACACCCCGCCGTCGTGGCCGGTGAGGGCGGCCAGCTCCCGGCCGGAGCCGGCTTCCCACACCCGCAGCGTGCCGTCGTCGCCGGCGCTGGCCAGGCGGTCGCCGGCGGGCGACCACGCCACCGACCACACCCCGCCGTCGTGGCCGGTGAGGGCGGCCAGCTCCCGGCCGGAGCCGGCTTCCCACACCCGCAGCGTGCCGTCCTCGCCGGCGCTGGCCAGCCGGTCGCCGGCGGGTGACCACGCCACCGACCACACCCCGCCGTCGTGGCCGGTGAGGGCGGCCAGCTCCCGGCCGGAGCCGGCGTCCCACACCCGCAGCGTGCCGTCGTCGCCGGCGCTGGCTAGGCGGGCGACCACGCCACTGACGACACGCGTGACAGGTCGAGAATGGCTGACCCCCGGCCGCCGCGACACGCGGCCGTCCTCCATCCCGGTGGAGGAGGGAGGACGGCCGGGTCGGGCGGGAGGCGCTCAGGCGGGGCCGATCACCCCCGCCTGGGGGCGTTCCTTCGTCTTCGGGCAGTCGATGTCCATCCCGTAGCGGTCCTTGCACATCTGGGACCCGTCCTTGAGCGTGCAGATGGAGATGTTGTCGTTGGTGTAGGTGCACTTGGCGTCGTCGGGCGTGGGTGTGATGGTGGCGTGGGCCTCGCCCGACCAGAGCGAGCCTCCGGCCATGGCGGCGATGAAAGTCAGCTTTCGTAGTCGATGCATCGGTCGCTCCTCTCGTCGGGATGTCGCCCGGTGGCGGACATCCCTCACCATCTAGGAGCCTCCGGGCTCCGGTTGAGATACCGAAATCGGCGCCCCCGGCCGGTTCTGTCCGGACCGAACCCGACCGCCGGCGGTGGAAATCCGGTCCGATCTCGACGGCGGCGCTCAATCGGGAGCCCCGAGTGGTCGATCTAGTACTCGTGCGTCGTGCTGCCCGCTCGTTGGTGGTGCTCGGGACCCTGGCGGCCGTCCTCGGCCTGAGCAAGGCCCACGCCGTCGCCCACCAGTACGACCTCACCGGTTCGTCCCGGTTCACCTGGGCCATCGCCTACGTCGGCCTGCTCCTCCTGGCCTCCTACGGCGCCGGTCTCCCCGACCTCTCCCGGTCGCTCCGCACCGCGGTGGCGGCCTCCGCCGGCTCCACCATGGTCGCCGCCGGCGGGATCTCCGTCCTCCAGCTCCTCACCGGCTCCGCCCTCCTGCCCCGGTTCGTGGTCTTCGGGGCCGCCGCCGCCCTCATCCCCTTCTACGCCGCCTGCTGCACCCTGTCCAAGAACGGTCGGGCCCGGGCCGGGCAGCGGGACCGGGTGGTCGTCGTCGCCGGCCTGGGCGAGGGCATGCACCTGGTCGACGAGCTCGCCCTCACCCCCGAGCGGCCGGCGGTGCTCGTCTGCGTGATGCCCCCCGAGGTGGCGGCGGTCCCGTCGGCCGACCCCCGCCGCCAGCCGCTGGTGGAGGCGGTCGCCGAGGGCCAGGCCACCGCCGTCGTCCTCGATCGGGCCGCCCAGGCCGACGACTCGATCGTGGCCCAGGCCGCCATCCTCCACGAGTCCGGCGTGCGCATCCGGACCCTCTCCCTCTTCTACGAGCAGTGGCTGGGCAAGCTGCCCGTCTCCGAGTTGGAGCGGGTCTCGCTCATGTTCGACATCGGCGAGATCCACCGGGCCCGCTACGGGCGCATGAAGCGCATCCTCGACGTGGTCGTGTCGGCCGCCGGGCTCCTCGTCCTGGCAGTGGTGGTGCCGGTCGTCGTCGTCGGCAACCGGTTCGGCAACCGGGGCCGCCTCTTCTACCGCCAGGACCGGGTGGGCAAGAACGGCCGGGTCTTCCGGATGGTCAAGTTCCGCACCATGCGCCCGGCCGGCGCCGACGCCAGCACCGAGTGGACGGCCGACCACGACCCCCGGATCACCCCGTTCGGCGCCTGGCTGCGCAGGACCCACCTCGACGAGCTGCCCCAGATGACCAACATCCTCCGAGGTCACCTGTCGGTGGTCGGCCCCCGGCCCGAGCAGCCCCGCTACGTGGAGGAGCTGGAGGGCAAGATCCCCTTCTACCGCCTCCGCCACCTGGTCCGGCCCGGCCTCACCGGCTGGGCCCAGGTCAAGTACGACTACGGGGCCAACGAGGCCGACGCCATCGAGAAGCTCCAGTACGAGTTCTACTACCTGCGCCACCAGGGCGTGGCCCTCGACCTGCGCATCATCGGCCGCACCGTCCGCAGCGTGATCGGTCGGGACGGGCGATGAGGCCCACCCCGCCGGCCGACCCCGTCGTCACCGTCGTCATCCCGATGTACAACGAGACCGGGTCCATCGAGCCCTGCCTGGAGGCGTTCGCGGCCCAGACGTGGCCGTCGGACCTGCTCGACGTGATCGTGGTCGACGGCCGGTCCACCGACGGCTGCCGGCAGGCGGTCGAGTCCCTCGCCGCCGACCACCCGTGGCTGCGGGTGCTCGACAACCCCGCCCGCCGCATCCCGTCGGCCTGCAACATCGGCCTGCGGGCGGCCAAGGGCGACGTGGTGTGCTTCTTCTCGTCCCACGGCGTCCCGTCGCCCACCTACGTCGAGCGCACCGTCGCCGTCCTGCGGGAGACGTCGGCCACGGGCGTGGGCGGCACCTACGACCACGTCGGCGTCGACCCCCGCTCGATCGCCATCGGCCTGGCCATGGCCTCCCCGTTCGGGATGGCCTCGCCCCACCGCTTCGCCACCCGCCGCCGCCAGGTCGACACCATCAGCCACCCCGCCTACTGGATCGACCCGGTGCTGGCCGTCGGCGGCTTCGACGAGGGGCTCCAGCGCAACGAGGACTACGAGCTCAACTGGCGGCTGCGCCAGGCCGGCGCCCGGCTTGTGTTCGACCCCTCCATCAACTCGACCTACCGGCCCCGGCGGTCGCTCACCGCCCTCAGCCGCCAGTTCTGGCACTACGGCTGGTGGAAGGCCCGCGTCCTCGGACGCCACCACGGGTCGTTCAAGGTCCGCCACCTGGTCCCGCCGGTGGCGGTGGTGGCGGCCGCCATCGCGCCCGTCCTGGCCGTCACCCACCGGGGACGGGTCGTCGTGGGACTGGGCGCGGCCGGCTACGCCGCGGTCGTCGCCGCCGGGGTCGTCCACGCCCACCCCCGCCGCCACCACGCCAGCCCGGTGGCGATGGCCGTCGCCTTCCCCGCCATGCACGCATCGTGGGGGGCCGGCTTCGCCGCCAGCGCCGCCGCCGCTGCCGCCGGCCGCATCCGGACCGGATGGGGGCGGTCGCGGGCCAAGGCCGAGTGACCGCGATCCACCCCGACCCGCCGGTCGCGCCGGCATCGACGCCTCGCTCCGGCCTCGACCGGGAGGTCGCCGTCTTCGGCGTCGGCCTCGTCGTCGGCCAGGCCCTGAGCGCGGCCACCACCCCCCTCTTCACCCGGGCCCTCGGCCCCGCCGACTTCGGGGCCCTCGACGTCCTGTCGGTGCTGGTCACCCTGCTGTCCACCGTCCTGCTCTGCGGGCTCGACCAGGCCGTGGTCGCGTCCTTCTACCACCAGGACTCGGACGCCTCCCGGCGCACGCTGGTCTCCTCCGGGTTCACGTTCCTGCTGGTCACGGGCATCGTGGGCTGCGGGGCGGTCCTGCTGTTCCGGGGCCAGCTCACCCACCTCCTCCTCGGCGGGACGGTGGGCGACTCGGTGCTGGTGGCGGCGGTCCTGGGTGTGCCCCCGGCGGTGGCGTTCATGTACACCAACGAGGTGCTCCGCCTCGACCGCAAGCCCTTCGCCTTCGCCTTCTCCGGCGTGCTGCGGGCCCTTGTCGGCGGCGGGGTCGGGGCGTGGCTGGCCCTGGTGGCCGACTGGGGGGTCTCGGGTGTGCTCCTGGGCCTGGCCGCCGGCTCGGCCGCCGCCCTCGCCTACGACGTGTTCGTGTCCCGCCGGCTCCTCGGCGTCCGGGTGGCGGGTGCGGCGCCCGCCCTGCGCAGCCTGCTCCCCGTCGGCCTGCCCCTGATCCCGATGGGCATCGCCTTCTGGAGCCTGATGGTCGTCGACCGGCTCGTCCTGGTCCGGTTCGTCGACCTGGAGGAGGTGGGCTACTACGCCCTCGCCAACAAGATCGCCCTGCTCATGCTCTGGGCCGTCTACGGCTTCAGGACGGGGTGGACGGCGTCGGTGCTCGAGCTCCACCGGCGGGACCCGGAGGCGTCGGTCCACGAGCGGGCGCGGGCCCTCACCCGCAGCGTCGCCGGGGCCGCCTGCCTGGCCGCCCTCCTGGGCGCCCTGGCCACCGAGCTCACCGCCGTCGGCGGGGGCGACGACTTCGGCACCGCCGCCGGCCTCGTCCCCCTCCTCGTGCTGGCCCTGGTCCTGTTCTCGACGACGGTGGCGGTGCAGTCGACCATGCTCATCCACCGCCGGACCGGGCCCATGGCCGTCCACACCGCGATCGCGGCGGTGGTCAACCTGGGCGCGTGCCTCGTGCTCGTGCCCCGGTGGGGCGCCGTCGGGGCGGCCGCGGCCACGGTCGTCGGGTTCGCCTACCTGGCCGTGGGCCTCTACGTCGCCGCCGGCCGCATCGAGCGGGTGCCCTACGACCTGCGGGCGGTCGGTCTGGTCCTCCTGCTCACGATCCCGTACCTGTTCCTCGGCCAGCTCAGCTTCGGCCCCCTGTGGCTGTCGGTGCCGGCCAAGATGGCGTGCGTGGCCGCCTTCCCGGCGTTGCTCCTGGGGACGGGGATCGTCTCGATGCCCCGACGGCGGCCGGCGCCGTGACCGTCCCCTTCCTCGACCTCGGCCGCCTCCACCGCTCGATCGCGGCCGAGCTGGAGGAGGCCTTCCATCGGGTGGTCGCCGGCAGCGCCTTCGTGGGGGCGGGCCCGACGGCCGCCTTCGAGCAGGAGCTGGCGACCGCCCACGGACGGGTCGCGGCCGCCGGCTGCGGGTCGGGCACCGACGCCGTCACCCTCGCCCTGGTGGCGGCCGGGATCGGACCGGGGGACGAGGTCGTCGTCCCCGCCATGACCTTCGTCGCCACCGCCGAGGCGGTCGTCCACGCCGGCGCGACGCCGGTGGTGGCCGACGTCGATCGGGCATCGCTGCTGCTCACGGGGGGTGCGGTCGACGCCGTGCGCACCGATCGCACCCGGGCTGTCGTCCCCGTCCACCTCTACGGCCACGTGGTCCCGTTCGATGCGATCGAGGCTTGGCGGGGCGAGGGGCTGACGGTGGTGGAGGACGCGGCCCAAGCCCACCTCGCCACCTGGCGGGGCCTGCCGGTCGGGTCCGCGGGCACCGCCGCCGCCTTCAGCTTCTACCCGGGCAAGAACCTCGGCGCTCTGGGCGACGGGGGCGCGGTGGTCTCCGACGACCCTGCCCTGATCGACCGGGTCAAGGTGCTTCGCGACCACGGCAGCGCCGAGAAGTACCGCCACGACGTGATCGGCTGGTGCTCCCGCCTCGACGGGGTCCAGGCCGCCTGGCTGTCGGTGAAGCTCCGTCACCTGCCGGAGTGGACCGAGCGCCGGCGCCGGCTGGCCGACCGCTACCGGGAGCTCCTGCCCGACGGCCTCCCCGTCGACTGGGAGGACGGCGCCGTCCACCACCTGCTCGTGGTGCGGGTGCCCGCCGCCGACCGGACCCGGATCATGGCCGATCTCGGCGCGGCCGGTGTCCAGACCGGCATCCACTACCCGGTGGCCCTGTCCCGGCAGCCGGCGCTGGCCCGGTGGACCCCCCGCCCCTGCCCGGCGGCCGAGCGGGCCGCGTCCGAAGTCCTCTCCCTGCCCATCGACCCGCTCATGGAGGACGAGGAGGTCGACCTGGTGGTGGCCGCCCTGGTCGCCGCCCTCGGCTAGCTCGGGACCAGCCCGACCGCGTCGTCGACCAGCCGGAACCCGAGTCCGCACTCCTCGCACACCAGCGAGTCGGGCAGGGGGGCGGCGCAGGTGCACACCCAGCCCCGGAGGCGGGCGGGATTGCCCATGACCAGCCCGTGGGCGGGCACGTCCCGGTGGACGACCGCCCCCGCGGCCACGAAGGCCTCCTCGCCGACGGTGACCCCGCACACGATGGTGGCGTTGGCCCCGATCGTCGCCCCCCGCCGCACCAGGGTCGGCACCAGCTCCGACGGGGGCTTCTTCACCGCCGCCCGGGGGCGGAGATCGTTGGTGAACGCCGCCGCCGGCCCGACGAACACGTCGTCCTCGATGGTGACGAGGTCCCACACCGCCACCCCGTTCTTCAACGTGACGTTGTTTCCCAGGCGGGCCCCGCCCTCGACGAAGACGCCGTCACACAGGTTGCAGCGTTCGCCCACCACCGCCCCCGGCAGGACGTGGGCGAACGCCCACACCCGCGTCCCGTCTCCGACCGTGTCCGACTCGCAGATGCCCGCCGGGTGGACGAAGACGGTCACCGCAGGCGGGTGAGGCGGCCGCCGTCGGCCAGGCTGGCCCCCGCCGCCTCCAGCGTGCGCAGCACCCGGAGCCCGGCGTTGCCGTCGGTGAGGGGCGTCCGCCCCTGGCGGATGCACGTGAGGAACTCGGTGAGCGAGGCCTGCAGCGCCTCCGTCTCCGGCAGGGCGGGGGCGATCATCTCCCCCAGCCGGTAGGAGACGAGGATCTGGCGCTTGGTCTCGTCCTCCGGGAACCCGGCCACGTCGACCCCGCGGTCGAAGATGCTCAGCCGCTGGGTGGGGTTGAGGTCGTCCCACAGCAGGGTCCGCCGGGAGCCGCCGATGACCATGGTGCGGATCTTGGTCGGGCTCAGCCAGTTGACGTGGACGTGGGCCACCGCCCCCTCGCCCAGCTTGAGGGTGAGGTAGCCGACGCACGCCTTGCCCGCGTGGAGGGGGTCGGCCCCGTGGGCCGCGACCTCGGTGGGCGCCCACCGGGGAGGGAGGATGAAGTCGAGGATGGAGAGGTCGTGGGGCGCCAGGTCCCAGAACACGTCGATGTCGCGCTGGACCAGGCCCAGGTTGATCCGCACCGAGTCGACGTAGAGCAGCTCGCCCAGGGTCCCGGAAACGACCAGGTCACGGATCTTCTGGACCGCCGGCGTGTAGCAGTAGGTGTGGTCGCACATGAGGACCAGGCCCTGCTCGGCGGCCAGGGCCACCATCTTCTCCCCTTCCTCGACGGTGGAGGCCAGGGGCTTCTCGATGAGGACGTGCTTGCCCGCCTCCAGGGCGGCCGAGGCGATGGCCCAGTGGGTGGCGGCGGGGGTGGCCACCGCCACCGCCTCGACGGTCGCGTCGTTCAGAACCTGCTCGACCGACGTGGTCGTCCGCACCGTCGAGTAGCGGCCGACGGCCTTTTTCGCCCGGGCCTCGTCGAGGTCGCACACCCAGACCAGGTCGGCCTTGGCGTTGTGGGTGAGGTTGCGGATGATGTTGGGGCCCCAGTAGCCGGCCCCGATCACCGCCGTGCGGACGGGCGCCCCCGTGTCGTTCACCTGCGTCGAGGGCACGTCGTCAGACGATCTCGAGCATCCGTTGGAGGGCCACCCTCGCATTTTCGGCGACATCGGGGTCGACCTTGATCTGGTTGACCACCCGACCCTCGACCAGGTTCTCCAGGACCCACGCCAGGTGGGCGGCGTCGATGCGGAACATGGTCGAGCACGGGCAGACCAACGGGTCGAGGGAGACGACGGTGATGTCGGGGTGCTCGGCCGCCAGCCGCTGGACGAGGTGGATCTCGGTGCCCACCGCGATGGTGGAGCCGGCGGGGGCGGCGTCGACCGCTCGGATGATGTAGTCGGTCGACCCGACCTGGTCGGCGACCTCGACCACCTCCCGGGCGCACTCGGGGTGGACGACGACGATCCCGCCCGGGTGGGCGGCCCGGAACTCGTCGACCTGGGCCACCGTGAAGCGCTGGTGGACCGAGCAGTGCCCCTTCCACAGGAGGAACGTCGCCTCCTTGACGTCGGCCTCCTGCAGGCCGCCCAGGTCGCGGCGGGGGTTCCACACCCGCATGTCGTCGGGGCCGAACCCGAGCTGGAAGGCGGTGTTGCGGCCCAGGTGCTGGTCGGGGAAGAAGAGCAGCTTGTCGGCCCGCTCGAGGGCCCACGACACGACCGCCTTGGCGTTGGACGAGGTGCACACCGCCCCCCCCTTGCGCCCCACGAACGCCTTGAGGGCGGCCGAGGAGTTCATGTAGGTGATGGGGACGACGCGGTCGATGTCGGTGACCGCGGCCAACTCGTCCCACGCCACCTCCACCGAGTCGATGTCGGCCATGTCGGCCATGGAGCAGCCGGCGTTGAGGTCGGGGAGGATCACGACCTGGTGGTCGGTGGTGAGGATGTCGGCCGACTCGGCCATGAAGTGGACGCCGCAGAAGACGATGAACTCGGCCGGGGACGCGGCCGCCAGCCGGGAGAGGCCGTAGGAGTCGCCACGGGCGTCGGCCCACCGCATGACCTCGTCCCGCTGGTAGTGGTGGCCGAGGACGAGCAGCCGCTCGCCCAGCGCGGCCCGAGCGTCGCCGATCCATCCGGCAAGTTGGTCCTGGCCGGCCGCCGTGTAGCGGTCAGGCAGCGCCGCCTGAATCCGGAGCATGTTGGTTGACCTCCGATGGGGGGCTCCGATGGTGACCGGTGGAGACAGCCTGGTCGCCTCACACGGGGTTGTCGGCCTCGGAGCCGGATATGTCGCCGGATACCAGGCCGGCGTTGTGACCAACCCTATTCGGGCGGCGCCTGTTCCGCCCCTCGACGGTGCGTCTCAGCTCGGTGAGGACCTGGAGATGCGACTCGTCCTTGGGGCGTCCGGCCGCCTCTTTCATCCGGATGAGGTCGTCGAGGGCGACGATGCGGACCACCAGACCCTCCCCGAGGTCGAACGCGGTGGCCCCGGCGTCGAGATCGCGGAACCCGCCGGTGCCGGGGGGAGTCCCGACGAGGTCGAGGTCGCCGGCGTCGGTCTCGAAGGTGAACGAGTCGCCGGCGGCGAGTGTGCGCCCGTCGAGGATGAAAGGAAGGTCGTTGTCGACCCCGGCCGCCCGCAGTCGGGCGTGGAGCGCCTGCAGGGCGGCGGCGAGCCGGTCCATGTTCTGGGGCGTCCGCCGGTAGCAGACGTCGATGTCGTTCGTGGCCAGGGGCGCTCCCAGGATCTCGCCCGCCAGCCCCCCGACGAGCACGTACTCGACGCGGTGCGAGTTGAGCACCTGCAGGGCGAGCGTCGGATCGAACGGCGCCCTCATCCGGCCGTCCGCTCGACCGGTTTCGCGTTGCGCAGCCGGTCGACCATGCGCCCGTAGCCCGTCGCCCGCCGGAGCCGTTCCTCCGGGGCCAGGGCGAGCCACTCCAGGATCTGGCTCCGGTCGACGCCGCCACCCCGGGTCGGGCCGAGGCGGAGCTCGAACCCGCACGCTTCCAGCAGCCGGTCGAGGGTGTCGGAGCGGGGGACCTGCTGGCCCCGCTCGATGCGGGCGATGGCCGACTGGGGGACGCCCGTCCGGCGGGAGAGCTCCCGCTGCGAGATCCCCGCCGCCCGCCTCGCCTGGTTGACCCGGGATGCTGCCGTCATCCCATCAAGATACCTCTTTCGATATCAGTACCATGGAGAGGGCATGGTGCAGCGGCCCCCGGCCGGTTCGATCCCCGACGCACCCGGGTCCTACCAGTTCAAGGACCGGGACGGGCGGGTCATCTACGTGGGCAAGGCCCACAGCCTGCGCTCGCGCCTGTCGAACTACTTCGTGGCCCCGTCGTCGCTCCCGCCCCGCACCGCCCAGATGGTGGCCGCGGCCGCGTCGGTGGAGTGGATCCAGGTCCGCAACGACGTCGAGGCCCTCATGCTCGAGTACAACCTCATCAAGCAGCACCGGCCGCGGTTCAACATCCGCCTCCGTGACGACAAGAGCTACCCCTTCCTCGCCATCACCGAGGGCGACCAGTGGCCCCGGGCCATGGTCATGCGGGGCAAGAAGCGCAGGGACACCCGGTACTTCGGACCCTTCGGCCACGCCTACGCCATCCGGGAGACGCTCGACCTCCTCCTGCGCACGTTCCCGATCCGCACGTGCAGCGACAACAAGTTCGCCCACCACCAGCGCCTCGGACGGCCCTGCCTCCTCTTCCACATCGAGAAGTGCAGCGGGCCGTGCGTGGGCGAGGTCGACGAGGCGGAGTACGACCGCCTCGTGCGGCGGCTGGTGGAGTTCCTCGACGGAGACACGCAGCCGGTGGTCAACCACCTCGAGCACCAGATGCAGGAGGCGGCCGACGCCCAGGCCTACGAGCTGGCCGCCCGTCTCCGCGACCGGCTGGCGAGCGTCCGCAAGGCGATCGAGAAGCAGACGATCGTCACCGAGCGTCCCGAGGACCTCGACGTCATCGGGATGGCGGGCGACGAGCTGGAGGTGGCGGTCCAGGTGTTCTTCGTCCGCCGGGGACGGGTGGTGGGCCGCAAGGGCTTCGTCCTCGACCTGGTGGAGGACGTGACGCCCGCCGAGCTGGTCGGGCGCATCCTCGAAGGCCTCTACGCCGAGGCCGAGGCGCAGGCCATCCCCCACCAGGTCCTGGTCCCGGACGAGCCGGACGACATCGACACCTACCGCGACTTCCTGTGCGAGCTGCGGGGCTCGAAGGTGTCGATACGGGTGCCGCAGCGGGGCGACAAGCGGGCCCTCCAGGAGACCGTGGCCCAGAACGCGCGGGAGGAGTTCGTCCGCCACCGGCTGCGGCGGGCGTCCGACCACAACGCCCGCGCCCGGGCCCTCACCGCCCTCCAGGACGAGTTGGGCCTGCCGGACGCGCCCCTCCGCATCGAGTGCTTCGACATGAGCCACATCCAGGGGTCGGACTACGTCGGGTCGATGGTGGTCATGGAGGACGGGCTGCCCAAGAAGAGCGATTACCGGAGGTTCCGGATCAAGGAGGTCCCCGGCAACGACGACCTGGCGGCCATGGAGGAGGTGCTGACCCGGCGGCTCACGGCCCTCGTGACGGAGCGCGACCGGTCGATCGGGGAGGGCTCGGCCCGGCCGAGGAAGTTCGCCTACCCTCCCAACCTTCTGGTGGTCGACGGCGGTCGGGGCCAGCTCAACGTGGCCCAGCGGGTGGTCGAGTCCCTCGGCCTGGAGGAGGAGATCTCGGTGGCGGGCCTGGCCAAGCGCTTCGAGGAGATCTTCGTGCCCGGCCAGGCCGACCCCATCCGCATCCCCCGGCAGTCGGAGGCCCTATACATGCTCCAGCGCCTCCGGGACGAAGCCCACCGCTTCGCCATCACCTACCACCGCCAACTGCGGGGCAAGCGGATGACGACGAGCGTCCTCGACGGGGTCAAGGGACTCGGCGAGACCCGCAAGAAGCGCCTCCTCAGGGAGGTGGGCGGGATGCGGGCGCTGCGCCAGGCCTCGCTCGACGACCTCCTCGGCCTGTCCTGGCTGCCCGACACCGTCGCCCGGGCGGTGCACGAGAAGCTCCACGGCGGCGCCCCCCGCCAACTGGTGACACTTTCCGGGGCCCCGACCCCGGAGGACGTCACCAGTTCGGAGGACTCGGCGTGACCGACGCCAACCTGTGGGAGACCCACGCCCGGTGGTGGCAGGACGCGTTCACCGACGGGGCCGACGCCGAGTACACCGAGCAGATCCTCCCCCTGGCCGCGGCCCACCTGGCGGGAGCGGGTGACGTGCTCGACGTGGGGACGGGGGAGGGCCAGGTGGCCCGGCTGGCGGCGACGGTCGAGGGCGTGCACCGGGTGGTCGGCGTGGACTTCGCCCGGGCCCAGCTCGACGTGGCCGTCGCCCGGGGCGGGGGTCCGAGGTACGCCCGGGCGGTGGCCGGTGCCCTGCCGTTCCCCCCGTCGTGCTTCGACGCCGCCGTCGCCTGCCTCGTCTTCGAGCACATCGACGACGCCGCCGGGGCCATCGCCGAGGTGGGCCGGGTCCTGCGCCCGGGGGGCCGGTTCCTCTTCTTCCTCAACCACCCCCTGCTCCAGGCGCCGGGGTCGGGATGGATCGACGACCACATCCTGGAGGAGCAGTACTGGCGCATCGGCCCCTACCTGGAAGAGGACACCTCGCTGGAGGAGGTGGAGAAGGACGTCTTCCTCCCCTTCGTCCACCGCCCGCTGTCCCGCTACGTCAACGCCCTGGCCGACGCCGGCATGGTGATCCGCCGCATGGAGGAGCCGCCCCCTCCGCCCGGCTTCCTGGCCAGGGCGCAGGAGTACCGCGACGCGGCCACCATCCCCCGCCTCCTCTTCCTCCGGGTCGAGAAGCTGGCGTAGACCCGCTCTTCCAAGGTCATCGGCATGATTCCATGCGTTGTCCCGGCGCATTGGTATCCTGGCACCCGTGCGCTTCCCCCGCCGAGATCCGCCGCACCGAGGGGAACCGAGATGCTGTCCGACCACGCCCGCCGAGATCTCTACGTGGCCCTCGAGACCCATCTGGGCCCCGGACCGGCAGCTTCGCTGATGGAGCTCCTCCCGCCCGTCGGCTGGGCCGACCTGGCCCGCCAGTCCGACCTGGTCGCGGTCCGGGGCGAGATCGCCGGGGTCCGGGGCGAGATCGCCGAGGTCAGGGGCGAGATGGCGGAGGTCCGGGGCGAGCTGGCCAAGTTGAGC
This sequence comes from uncultured Acidimicrobiia bacterium, assembly GCA_963790325.1. Lineage (GTDB taxonomy): Bacteria > Actinomycetota > Acidimicrobiia > Acidimicrobiales > AC-14 > JAXDMK01. Next base: position 1,395,303 of record CAWBNY010000003.1, on the reverse strand, counting down.
GCCCGCATCGACGGGCAGCTGCCGAAGTTCCTGTGGGGGAGCGTCCCGATCATGTTCGGTGTCGGCGGCCTGGTGCTGGCGGCGGTCAAGGTGGCATGAGCGAGTTTCTCGTCATCACCGGGGTGTCGGGCGCCGGTCGGTCGCAGGCGGCCGACACGTTCGAGGACCTGGGGTGGTTCGTGATCGACAACCTCCCCCCCGCCCTCATCGCCAAGGTGGCCGAGCTGGTCCAGGCACCGGGCTCCACCACCGAACGGGTGGCCCTCGTGGTCGGCACCGGCCACTACCTCGACGAGGTCACCCCCGCCCTCGACCTCCTCCGCGCCACAGGGGCCCGGGTCCGGGTCCTCTTCCTCGAGGCGAGCGACGAGGTGCTCGTCCGCCGCTTCGAGAACACCCGCCGCCGCCACCCCCTGGCCGACTCCGACCGGGTCACCGACGGCATCGGCAAGGAGCGCGCCCTCCTCGACCCGGTGAAGTCCCAGGCCGACGTGGTGGTCGACACCAGCGACCTCAACGTCCACCAGCTCCGCGACCGCCTGCTCGAGCTCTTCGGCGACGACGCGGAGAGCCCGATGCAGACCAGCGTCGTGTCCTTCGGCTACAAGCACGGGCTCCCGCTCGACGTCGACCTCGTCTTCGACTGCCGTTTCCTGCCCAACCCGCACTGGGTCGACTCCCTCCGCCCCCTCAACGGGCTCGACCCGCCCGTGGCCGAGTACGTGGCCAGCCAGCCGGAGACCCCCGCGTTCCTGTCCAAGCTCGACGACCTGCTCGCCCTCCTGCTGCCCGCCTACGTCAAGGAGGGCAAGTCCTACCTGTCGATCGCGGTGGGGTGCACGGGTGGCACCCACCGGTCGGTCTACATCGCCGAGGAACTGGGGAAGCTGCTCGAGAACCGTGGCTTCCGGCCGATGATCTCCCATCGCGACCTTGGGAAATAGCGCACCCCACGGGCCGAAGGTCGTGGCGCTGGGGGGAGGGCACGGGCTGGCCGCCAGCCTGGCCGCCATCCGCCGGTATGCGTCGGAGGTGGCGGCGGTGGTGTCCGTCGCCGACGACGGGGGGTCGAGCGGGCGCCTGCGGTCGGCGTTCGGCATCCCTCCGCCGGGTGACCTGCGGCGGTGCCTGGTCGCCCTCGCCGACCCCGGCTCCCTGTGGATCGACGCCTTCGAGCACCGCTTCACCGCCGGTGAGCTGGAAGGCCACGCCCTCGGCAACCTCATGATCGCGGGGCTGGCGGCCACGGTGGGCGACTTCGAGGTCGCCCTGGCCGAGGCCGGGCGCGTGCTGGGCGCGGTAGGCAGGGTCATCCCCGCCACCAAGGAGCCGGTGGTGCTCAAGGCGGTGGTGCGGGCAGCCGACGGCAACGGCGCCGCCGATGTCGAGGGCCAGGTGGCGGTGGGCAACAGCGGCCGCATCGCCGGTGTGTGGCTGGTGCCGGCCGATCCCCGGCCCACCCAGGCCGCCCTCGATGCCATCGCCGCCGCCGACCAGGTTGTGATCGGCCCCGGGTCCCTGTTCACCAGCGTCCTGGCGGTGGTGGCCGTGCCTGCCATCCGGGAGGCCCTCACCACCACCCGGGCCACCAAGGTCTACGTCTCCAACCTCCGGGTCCAGCCGCCCGAGACCGAGGGCTACGACGTGGCCGCCCACGTCGACGCCTTGCGCGCCCACGGCCTCGACGTCGATGTGGTCGTCTGCCATCCCGGCGCCCTTCCCCTCGGAGGAGTGAGCGCGCGGGTGGTCGAGCGCCCGGTGGCGCGGGAGGGTTCGGCGGCCCACGACCCGGCGCTATTGGCGGTAGCCCTCTCTGATCTGGTCGGATAGGGGGGACAACGGCTTTTCAAGGAGGCGCTGCGCATGCCGGAGAATCGGCCAGTTCGGGTTGGCATCAACGGTTTCGGTCGTATCGGACGGATCTTCTTCCGGGCCTGCCGGGCTCGCGGGACCGAGATCGAAGTCGTCGCCATCAACGACCTCACCTCCCCGAAGATGAACGCCCACCTGCTCAAGTACGACTCGACCCACGGCCGCTTCGGTGAGTCGGTCGAGGTCACCGACGACGGCATGGTGGTCGGTGGCGGTTTGGTCAAGGTCTTCAGCGAGACCGACCCCAAGGCCCTGCCCTGGTCCGAGGTCGGGGTCGACGTGGTGGTCGAGTCCACCGGCTTCTTCACCGACGGGAACAAGGCCGGCGGCCACATCGACGCCGGTGCGCCCCGGGTGATCATCTCCGCCCCGGCCACCAACGTCGACGCCACGTTCGTGGTCGGCGTCAACGACGACACCTTCGACCCGGCTAAGCACAAGATCGTGTCCAACGCCTCGTGCACGACGAACTGCTTCGTCCCCATGGTGAAGGTCCTCGACGACGCCTTCGGCGTGGAGAAGGGCCTCATGACCACGGTGCACGCCTACACCAACGACCAGGCGCTGCTCGACGTGGTCAACAAGTCGGGCGACCTGCGCCGCATGCGGGCCGCGGGCCAGAACATCGTGCCCAGCCCCACCGGGGCGGCCCGGGCCACGTCGCTCGTGCTGGAGGCCATGAAGGGCCGCCTCGACGGCACCGCCCTCCGGGTGCCGGTGCAGGACGGTTCGATCACCGACTTCACGTGCATCCTCGGCCGGGAGGTCACCGCCGACGAGGTCAACGCCGCGTTCAAGGCGGCCGCGGATTCGGGTCCGCTGTCGAAGGTCATCATCTACTCCGAGGACCCGATCGTCTCGTCCGACATCGTCGGCTCGCCGGCGTCGTGCACCTTCGAGCCCGGCTCCACCATGGCCATGGGCAGCCTGGTCAAGGTCTTCGGCTGGTACGACAACGAGTGGGGCTACTCCAACCGCCTCGCCGACCTCGCCGTCACCGTGGGCCGGGCGAACCACTAAGTCCGTTCGGCACCCTCCGACCCGAAGAAAGCCACGGTGAGTAGCTGGTGAACGTCCCCACCCTGGAGGACCTGCCCGACCCGTCGGGCAAGCGCGTGCTCCTGCGCGCCGACTTCAACGTTCCCGTCACCGACGGGAAGATCGACGACGACCTGCGGATACGGGCGGCCCTGCCGACCATCCAATGGTTGCGGGAGCGGGGTGCCACGGTCGTGGCCTGCACCCACTTCGGCCGGCCCAAGGGCAAGCCCGACGTGCGCTACTCGGTGGCGCCCGTCCGGCAGCGGCTGGCCGAGCTCGCCCCCGGAGTCGAGCTGCTGGAGAACCTCCGCTTCGATCCGGGCGAGGAGGCCAACGATCCCGCGTTCGTCGACCAGCTCGTCGAAGGCTTCGATCTCTACGTGAACGACGCCTTCGGGGCGTCCCACCGGTGCCACGCCTCAGTCGTCGGTCCCCCGGAGCGACTGCCGAGCGCCGCCGGACGGCTCCTGGCCAAGGAGGTGGAGGTCCTCGGCGCCCTCCTCGACAACCCGGCTCGGCCGTTCGTGGCCATCCTCGGCGGAGCCAAGGTGAGCGACAAGCTGGGCGTGATCAAGGCCCTCCTCGACAAGGTCGACACCCTCGTCGTCGGCGGGGCCATGTCGTTCACCTTCGCCATGGCCCAGGGCCACACCGTGGGCGACTCCCTGAAGCAGGCCGACTGGGTCGACGCCTGCAAGGAGCTCCTGGAGAAGGGCGGGGACAAGCTCGTCCTGCCCGACGACGTCCTCGCCCTCGGTCCCGACGGCGAGCTCGATGTGGTCGGACCGGGGGTCCCCGACGGCTGGAAGGGCCTCGACATCGGGCCCCGGGCGACGGCCGCCTTCTGTGAGATCGCGGCCGGCGCCGGCACCCTGTTCTGGAACGGTCCCATGGGCCTGTTCGAGGACCCCCGCTTCGCCGCGGGCACCATGGCGCTGGCCAAGGCGGTGGCCTCGTCCCCCGGCTTCACCATCGTCGGTGGCGGCGACAGTGCCGCCGCCCTGGCCAAGTTCGGCCTCGACGGCGGCGTCGACCACGTGTCCACCGGCGGCGGGGCCTCCCTCGAGCTCATCGAGCAGGGCGACCTCCCGGGCCTGGCCGCCCTTCGAAAGGCCTCGGCCCATGGCTGACCAGCTGCCTCGCAAGCCGCTCATCTCCGGCAACTGGAAGATGAACCTCACCCACCTGGAGGCGATCCAGGTGGTGCAGAAGCTCTCGTACCAGCTGACCACCCAGGACTACGAGGCGGTCGACGTCTCGGTGCACCCGCCCTTCACCGGCCTGCGCACGGTGCAGCTCCTGCTCGACACCGACCGCATCCCGATCTCCCTCGGGGCCCAGAACTGCCACTGGGAGGAGAAGGGCGCCTACACCGGCGAGGTGTCGCCGGCCATGCTGGCCAAGCTCAACTGCGCCTACGTGATCGTCGGGCACTCCGAGCGGCGGGAGCTGTTCGGGGAGACCGACGAGGTCGTCCGCCGCAAGATGGAGTCGGTGGTCGCCCACGGGATGACCCCCATCCTGTGCGTGGGGGAGACCCTCGAGGAGCGGGAGGCGGGTACCACCGAGGCCAAGGTCAGCGGCCAGATCAAGGCCGCCCTCACCGGACGCCCGGCCGCCGAGGTGGCGGCCATGGTCGTGGCCTACGAGCCCATCTGGGCCATCGGGACGGGCCGCACGGCCACCCCCGCCGACGCCCAGGCCACGTGCGGCCTCATCCGCACGACGGTGCGGGCCTTGTTCGACGACCACGTGGCCGACGCCCTCCGCATCCAGTACGGCGGCTCGGTGAAGGCGTCCAACAACGCCGAGCTGATGGCCCAGCCCGACATCGACGGGGCCCTGGTGGGCGGGGCCAGCCTCGATCCGGACGAGTTCGCCCGCATCGTCCGGTACCGGATCGACGGGTAGCATCGTCCTTCGTGCTCTACCTGACGACCTGGGTCGTGCTCGTCCACGTGATCGTGTCGTTCGCGCTGATCCTGCTGGTCCTGCTGCACAGCGGCCGGGGCGGGGGCCTGTCCGACATGTTCGGTGGGGCCGGGGGGTCGGCCGCCGCCGGCTCCACGGTCGTCGAGCGCAACCTCGACCGGATCACGGTGACGGCGGCCGTGATCTTCGCCTTCACCACCGTCATCCTGGCCATCCGGCTCCAGTAGGAGCGTCGGCCACGCGTCTCGCCGTCCTGGTCACGGCCCTGGCCCTGGTGGTGTCGGGCTGCTCCGGGGATGACTCGCCGTCGTCGTCCGGTGGACCGGCCGGCACCCCCGAGCCGGGCATCCTGCGGGTCGGCATCGAGAAGCCGCAGTCCCTCGACCCGGCCCAGGCCCGGTCGCCCTCGGAGCTCCTCGTCGCCGAGCAGCTCTTCGACGGGCTCACCGCCTACGACGCGGCCACGTCGGTCGTCGTCCCCGCCCTCGCCGACCGGTGGACGGCCAGCCCCGACCAGACCAGCTGGCAGTTCACCCTCCGGGGCACGGCCACGTTCTCCAACGGGCGGGCCCTGACCTCGGCCGACGTCAAGTACAGCCTCGAGCGCATCGCCCGCAAGGGGACGTCGTCGCCGGCCGCGGCGCTGCTCGACGTCGTCGCCGGTTACAAGGCGTTCAACGTCGAAGGCAAGGCGGAGGAGCTCACCGGGATCACCACGCCGGCCGCGAACGTGGTCGTGATCACCTTGGAGCAGCCGCAGTCGTCGCTGCCCGCCATCCTCGGCAACCCCGCCTTCGGGATCGTCCCCCGGGAGGCGGTGGAGGCGCCCGCGCCGGCCTTCGCCGAGGAGCCGGTGGGGAGCGGGCCGTTCGTGATCCGCAGCCGCACCGACGCCGTGGTCCACCTGGTGCCGGCGCCGGGGGTGGCGACCGCGCTGCGGGGCGTCGACCTGGAGATCCTGCCCGACGCCGCCGCGTCGTACGACGCCTTCCTCGACGGCCGCCTGGATTGGACCGCGGTTCCCCCCGACCGGGTGGAGCAGGTGGCCGAGCGTCACGGGCGGACCGCCTTCCGGCCCTACCTGGGCCAGCTGTTCTACGGGTTCAACCTGGAGAACCCCAAGTTCCACGACGTCCGGTTCCGGGAGGCCATCGTGCGGGCGATCGACCGCGACGCCATCGTGCGGGCGATCTACGGAGCTGCCGCCCAACGCCTCGACGGGCTGGTGCCCGACGGGGTGCCCGGTTTCCAGCCCGACGCCTGCGGTGAGCGGTGCATCTACGACCCCGACCGGGCCCGGGCCCTGCTGACCGAGGTGTTCGCCGGGGGGCCGGCGCCGGAGGTGGCCGTCGACTTCGACGACACCGGCACCCAACGGGCGGTGGCGGAGGCGATGCAGGCCAACCTCCAGGCCGTGGGCATCCCCGCCACGCTGCGGTCGCACCCCTTCGCCGACTACCTGAAGTTCGCCGTCAGCGGCTCGCAGGAGATCTTCCGCCTCGGATGGATCGGGCCCTACCCGTCACCCGATGCGTATCTCACGCCCTTGTTCCGCACCGGCCTGGCCGACAACGTCACCGGCTTCTCCTCGGAGCAGGTCGACGGGCTCCTGGCCGCGGGTCGCGGGGAGGCGGACGAGACCCGCCGGACCGGGAACTACCAGCAGGCGGAGAAGCTGGTGCTGGAGCAGCTGCCCGTCATCCCGCTGGCCCAGTTCGCCTTCCACTCGCTGGTGAGCGCCCGGGTGGCGGGTCTGGTGATGTCGGGCCTCGGCACGTTCGACGCCACCAAGGTCCAGGTGGGCGGGTAGGATCGAACTCCCACGTCGGAGTGGCGGAATAGGCAGACGCGCCAGGTTGAGGGCCTGGTGCCCGCATAGGGCGTAGGGGTTCAAGTCCCCTCTCCGACACCAGCAGGCGTCAGCCCACCAGCATGTTCTCGGTGGGCATGGGGAACGTCCGTTCGAGGCTCCGGTAGGCTGGCGTCCGTGGACGCGGCCTGGCAGCGCTCTCTCCTCGACTCCGGGGCCGAGGTCGGATTGCGCCCGCTCGACGGCATCCGCCGCACCCAACTGACCCGCGGGGCGTGGATCGACCTTCTCCCCCGGTGGCTCACGGGAACCGACGAGCTGTTCGACCGGTTGGCGGCGACTGTCCCATGGCGGGCCGAGGAGCGACCGATGTACGACCGGGTGGTTGCCGTTCCCCGGCTCCTCTGCTTCTACGGCGACGACGAGGCCCTCCCCGATCCGGTCCTCCACCACGCCCGGGCCGCCCTCGACGCCCACTACGCCGGCGAGCTGGGCGAGCCGTTCCGCACCGCCGGCCTCTGCTACTACCGCGACGGCCGTGACAGCGTGGCGTGGCACGGCGACACCGGCGGCCGGGGCCGCACCGAGGACACGATGGTCGCCATCCTGTCGGTGGGGACGCCCCGCGACCTGCTCCTCCGACCCCGGGGAGGTGGCGGCGCCGCCACCGTCCGCCACGCCCTCGGTCACGGTGACCTGCTGGTGATGGGCGGGTCGTGCCAGCGCACGTGGGAGCACGCCGTCCCCAAGCGGTCGCGGCCGGTGGGGCCCCGCATCAGCATCCAGTTCCGGCCCCGGGGAGTGAGCTGACTCAAGATCGCCGGGAGGGGTGCCGATACCTAAGGGGTCCGACGCATGTAAAGAGGGAAGGTCATGGCTGCCACGTCAGCGGCGAAGAAGGCGAGTCCCGCACCGATGCCGATCGGGGACTACGACCAGCTGTCCATCAAGCAGGTCCTGCCCCTGCTCAAGACCCTGAGCAGTCGCGACCTCAAGGCGGTGACCGCCTACGAGAAGGCGGGCAAGAACCGGGTGACGCTTCTGCGCGGCATCCGCAAGATCGAGCTGGCCCGGGAGGCCGCCGCTTCCCGCAAGGCCCCCAAGGCCCGGTTGGAGATCGTGGGGGACGAGCCGGAGGCCCCCGCCGCGGAAACCGTCGTGCCGGTGGCCGCGATGCCCGTGGAGGTTGAGGCCACGGTCGAGCCGGCCCCGGTGGAGCGGGAGACGGTCAGGTTGGCTCCGGTCAAGCCGGCCCCGGTCCGCAAGACTCGTACCCGGACCGCGTTGAAGGCGGCCACCTGGGAGCAGGAGATCGAGCCCCAGCTTCCGTCCCATTTCAAGACCTCGGCGGCCGCGTTCGAGTTCGACTACGACTTCGACGCCCCGGCCACGCCCGGCCCGCCGTCCGACGACGACATGGTCGCCCCCGTGATCCCGGTCCCCAGGGCCCACCCCACCGCCCACGGCCCGGCTCACGTCCGGGCGGCCAAGCCGGAGAGGGCCCCCCGGAGCCGACCGGCCGAGATGGTCAAGCGGTTCGAGAACGTCGCCCTCGTCATGGCCGCCATCCTGGCCGTCTTGCTGGGCCTGGCCATCGGCACCGTGCTGGCCCGCACCGGCGGGACGGACCCCACGCCGCCGACCAGCGCCAGCCAGGCCGCAGTCGTCCAAACCGCCGGCTGACCCCACCCGCCGAGGGCGGGCATCCGGTCGTGGTTGACTCTGCACCGATGCCCGATCTCCCGGACCAGAACCAGAACGTCCACTTCGAGCTGCGGGTCCCGCCCGAGATGGAGGGAGGCGTCTACGCCAACTTCCTCGGCGTGTGGCACACCGCCCACGAGTTCACCCTCGACTTCTCCGCCACCCTTCCGGCCGAGCCGACGGGGGCGCCTGAGGGCGGCTCGACCATGCACGTGCCCTGCCGGGTGACGGCTCGGGTGAAGGTGCCCCCCACCCTGGTCTTCGACATCATCCGGGCGCTCAACGACAACCTCACCGGTTACGAGGAGCAGTTCGGCGCCATTCGCCGCCCGGGCGGCGACGAGCCGCTCTACGTCCCCGACGAGGGGCCGCCCCCCGGTTAGGCGGCACCGAGGTCGAAAGTACGGGTGATGCGGACCGCCTCCAGCAGGCGGCGGTCGTGGCTGACCAGGAGGAGCGTGCCGTCGTAGCCGTCGAGGGCGTGCTCGAGCTGGTCGATGGCGGGCAGGTCGAGATGGTTGGTGGGCTCGTCGAGGACCAGGCAGTTGGCGCCGCCGGCCATCATCAGGGCGAGCGAGGCCCGGGTCCGCTCCCCGGGGGACAGGCTGGCGGCCGGGCGTTCGACGTGCTCGCCGGTGAGCCCGAACTTCGCCAGCAGCGACCGGGCCGGCTGGACGAGCAGGCCGGATGCGGCGCAGAAGGCGGTGACCAGGGCCTCCGGGCCCAGGAACCGGCGCCGGCCCTGGTCGAGCTCGCCCACCACGACCCCCGGGCCCAGGTAGCGCTCGCCGCCCGCCAGCGGGAGCTGGCCCAGGACCGCCCGCAGGAGGGTGGTCTTGCCCGAGCCGTTGGGCCCGACGATCGCCATTCGCTCCGCCCACCGCACCTCGAGGTCGATCGGGCCCAGGGTGAAGGTCCCCCGCTCGACCACCGCCCGGTCGAGCCGGGCCACCACGTCGCCGCTGCGGGACGACGGCGACAGCTCCATGCGCAGGTCCCACCCCTCCCACGGCTTGTCCACCACTTCCAGCCGGGCCAGCGCCTTCTCCGATTGGCGGACCTTGGCCGCCAGCTTCTCGGTCCGGTTGATCTTGAAGCCCTGCTGCGCCTTGTCGTGATCGGTGGCCTTCCGCTTGGCGTTGCGGACGCCCGTCACCGCCCACTGCCGCTGCGTCCGGGCCCGGTCCTCCAGCCCCTCCTTCTCGGACGTGTACCGCTCGTGGGCCTCCTCCGCGTGGCGGCGGGTGGTGCCCTTGGCGTCGAGGTAGGCCAGCCAGCCGCCGCCGAACTCGGTGCCGGTGCGGGTGTGCTCGTCGAGCTCGAGGACGCGGTCGACCGTGACCTCCAGGAAGGCCCGATCGTGGGACACCACCACCAGTCCCCCCTCGGACTCGTGGAGGAAGCGCTCGAGGCGGGCCAGGCCGGCGAAGTCGAGGTCGTTGGTGGGCTCGTCGAGGAGGAGGATGTCGAACCGGGACAGGACGATCGCGGCCAGCGCGGCCCGGGCCCCCTGCCCGCCCGAGAGCTGGCTCATCTCCACCGCCAGCCGGTCGGCGGGAAGGCCGAGGTCGGCGCACACCGCCTCCGCCCGGGGCTCGAAGTCGGGGCCGCCCAGGGCCAGGTAGCGCTCCAGGGCGGCCGAGTAGCGCTCGTCCCCTCCGGGCTCGCCCAGGGCGGCGGCGGCCGCCTCCAGCTCGGTCTCGGCCGCGGCCACGCCCGTGCGCCGGGCCAGGTAGGCGGCCAGCGACTCGCCCGGCCGGGCCTGGGGCTCCTGGGGGAGGTAGCCGACGGTGAGGTCGGGCGGGGAGGCCACCATCCGCCCGCCGTCGGCCGGCTCCCGCCCGGCCAGGATGCGCAGGAGGGTGCTCTTGCCCACGCCGTTGGGACCGACCACCCCGATCCGGCTGCGAGGGCCGATGGTGAGGTCGACGCCGTCGAGGACGACGAACGTCCCGTGGGACAGGGTCAGCCCGGTGGCGACGAGGGTGGCGAGGGGGCGGGAGGAAGGCATGGAGGGGCGAGCCGGCGGCCCTCCAGCCTCGCATCTCGGAAGGAAGGGCCGTGAAAGGGGCGGGTCGCCGCCCTGCTAGCTTAACTACATGGTTAATTCAGGAACGTACAAGCTCGGGCCCAAGGATGGGTCCCTCGTGGTGAAGATCGACCCCGAAGGCCTCGGCAAGGGCATGGCCCACAGCCTCACCCTCGAGATCACGGACTGGAGCGCCGACGTCACCGTCGCCGACGACATCAAGCAGTCCTCCGTCAGCGTGACGGCCAATCTGGGGTCGCTCAACATGATCAAGTCGTCGGGCCAGACGTCGGAGAAGGACAAGGCCGACATCAAGAAGAACACCGAGAAGACGATCAAGGGCGCCACCGCCACCTTCAAGTCCAAGAGCATCTCGGGCGACGACAAGCGGGCCACCGTCAGCGGCGACCTCTCCTCCGGGGGACGTAGCGCGTCGGCGACGATGCAGCTGACGCTCACCGACTCCAAGGCCACGGGCACCATGTCGGTCTCCCACAGCAGCCTGGGGATCAAGCCCTACTCCGCCCCCCTCGGCGTGATCAAGGTCAAGGACAACGTCACCGTCGAGCTCGACGTCAACCTGCCGTAGCCGGTCGGGGCGTCAGCCCCGCCAGCGGGCGGCCACCGCCGCCTGACCGATGCTCACCCCGCCGTCGTTGGGCGGCACTCGGGAGTGGACCAGCACCTCCACTCCCGACGCGGTGAGCTCCCGCTCGACCACCTCGGTGAGGCGCGCGTTCTGGAACACGCCGCCGCTGAGAGCCACCGTGCCCAAGCCCGCCGCCGACGCCAGCTGGCGCGCCGTCGCCGCCACCGACCGTCCGAGGGCGGCGTGGAACGCGCCCGCCACCTCGGGGACGGGGCGACCCCGGTCGCGCTCGGCGACGACCTGGGCGATGAGGGGGGAGGGGTCGAGGACGGTGCAGCCGTCGTCGGCGGTGGTGAGGGCGGCGTCCCACCCGTCGCCGTCGACCCGGACGTCGAGGGGTTCCCCGGCCGCGGCCGCCTCCAGCTCGATGGCGGCCTGGGCCTCGTAGGTGACGGTGGGGCGGATGCCGAGCAGGGCGGCCACCCCGTCGAACAGGCGCCCGGCGCTGGTGGTGCGGAGGGAGTCCTCCCGCTCGACGATGGACAGGATCGAGGGCCACCGCTCGTCGGCCGACCGCCCGTAGCGCTCGGCCTCCTCCCGTCCCAGGGCGGTGCGGGCCCAGGCCAGGGCCATCCGCCACGGTTCCCGGATGGCGCGGACCCCGCCCGGAAGGGCCACCGCCGCCAGGTGCCCGACCCGCTGGTAGCCGTCGAGGTCGGCCACCAGGAACTCCCCGCCCCAGATGACCCCGTCGGTGCCCATGCCGGTGCCGTCGAAGGCGATGCCGAGGACCCGGTCGTCCCGGCCGTGGTCGGCCAGGCACGAGGCGATGTGGGCGTGGTGGTGCTGGACCCCGATGGCGGGCAGGTCGAGCTCGGTCGCGTACTTGGTGGACAGGTACTCGGGGTGCAGGTCGTGGGCGATCACCTCGGGGACGACGCCGGTGAGGTGGCACAGGTGGTCGACCGCCTGGAGGAAGGACGTGTAGGCGGCCAGGTGCTCGAGGTCGCCGATGTGGTGGCTGGCGATGAGGTTGGTGCCCTTGGCCACGGTGACCGTGTTCTTGAGCTCGGCGCCGACGGCCAGGACCTGGTGGTTGGTGGGCGCCACCAGGGGGATCGGCGCCGGGGCATAGCCGCGGGACCGGCGCAGCATCTGGACCGGCTTGGCCCCGGGCCGGGCCCGCACCACCGAGTCGTCGCAGCGGATGTGGATCGGCCGGTCGTGGGTGAGGATGGCGTCGACCATCGGGCCGAGGCGGGCGAGGGCGTCGGTGTCGTCGTGGGCGATGGGCTCGTCGGACAGGTTTCCGCTGGTCATGACCAGGGGACCTCCGAACCGGTGCAGCAGGAGGGTGTGGAGGGGGGTGTAGGGGAGCATGAGCCCCAGCTCGGGCAGGCGGGGGGCGATCCGGGGGGCGAGCCCGGAGTCGTCCCGGCGGGGGACGAGGACGATCGGGCGCCGGACCGAGGCCATCTCCGCCTCCGCCGGCGGGCTGACGTGGGCCACCCGGTGGGCCTCGGCGAGGTCGCGCACCATGACCGCGAACGGCTTGTCGTCGCGGGCCTTGCGCCGGCGCAGCTCGCCGACGGCGTCGGCGTTGCCGGCGTCGACCGCCAGGTGGTAGCCACCGAGCCCCTTGACGGCCAGGACTCGGCCTTCGCCCAGGAGAGCCACCGTCCGGTCGAGGGCGTCGTCGGCCTTGGCCAGCAGGGCGCCCTCGGCCGAGAGCAGCGACAGCTGGGGGCCGCAGACCGGGCAGCAGACCGGCTCGGCGTGGAACCGGCGGTTGGCGGGGTCGGTGTACTCGGCCCGGCAGTCGGAGCACAGGACGAAGCCGGCCATGGTGGTCGACGGCCGGTCGTAGGGGATCGACGTGATGATCGTGTACCGGGGCCCGCAGTTGGTGCAGTTGACGAACGGGTAGCCGTAGCGGCGGTCGCCCGGGTCGAGCATCTCCCGGGTGCAGTCGGCGCAGGTGGCCACGTCGACGCTGACCGCCACCGCCGGCGCCCCTTCCGCCCGGCTTTCGACGATGGTGAAGGCAGTGGCGCCCAGCGGCTCGTCGACGGCCTCGACGGCGAGCGACTCGATGTGGGCCAGCGGCGGCAGCTCCGCCACCAGCCGTTGGGCGAACCGTTCGAGGGCCACGACGGGCGCCTCGACGTCGATGATCACGCCCCGGCTGTCGTTGGCCACCGTCCCCCGCAGGCCGAGCTCGACCGCGATCCGATAGACGAACGGTCGGAAGCCGACGCCCTGGACGGTGCCTGTCACCCGCAACCGGTGACGTTTCTCGGGGCCGGGACCCCGGCTTTCGTCACCGGTTGCCGGTCCCTCAGCGAACTGGTGACGGTTCCCGGGGCCGGGACCCCGGCTTTCGTCACCGGTTGGCGGGGGCGGGCTCAGCAAATGCGCGGCAGCGGGTCCCCGACGAGCATGTCGACGATGCGGGTGCCGCCGAAGCCGGTCTGGAGGACGACGATGCCCGGGGGCTCGGCCGTCACCTCGCCGATTATGGCGGCGTCGGCCCCGTAGCGGTTGGCCCGGATGGCGGCCAGGGCGGCGTCGGCCTCCTCGGCCGGGACCACCGCCACCAGCTTGCCCTCGTTGGCCACGTACATCGGGTCGATGCCGAGGATCTCGCACGCCCCGTTGACCACGTTGCGGACGGGTATGGCCTGCTCCTGGATGCGGACGCCGACCTCGGCCTCCTTGGCCATCTCGTTGAGCACGGTGGCCACGCCCCCCCGGGTGGGGTCGCGCAGGAACCGGGTGCCGGGCGCGGCCTCCAGCAGCTGCTCGACCATCTCGTTCAGCGGGGCGGTGTCGGACGGGATGTCGGCTTCGAGGTTGAGCTCGCCCCGGGCGATGAGGACGGCCACCCCGTGGTCGCCGATCTTGCCCGACACGATGATCTTGTCGCCCGGCTTCACCGACTTCGAGTCGAGGTGGACCGACGCCGGCACCACCCCCACGCCGGCGGTGGTGATGTAGCAGCCGTCGGCGGCGCCCTTGTTGACCACCTTGGTGTCGCCGGTGACGATCATGACCCCGGCCTGGGCCGCGACCTCGGCCATGTCGGCCACGATCTCCCGCAGCTCGGCGATGGGGAAGCCGTCCTCCAGGACGAAGGCGGCCGAGATCCACTGGGGCCGGGCACCCATCATCGACAGGTCGTTGACCGTGCCGCAGATGGCCAGATGGCCGATGGAGCCCCCCGGGAAGCGGCGGGGCTTGACCACGAAGGAGTCGGTGGAGAAGGCGATGCGCTCGCCCGAGGGAAGCTCCATGACCGCCCCGTCGGACATCCCCTCGAGCGTCTTGTTGCGGAACGCCTCCAGGAACACGGCGTCGATGAGCGCGGCCGACGCCTTGCCCCCCGCCCCGTGGGCGGAGTTGATGAACTCGTCCTTCAGCTTGGGTCGGCGCTTGCGGAACTCCTCGATCCGCGCCATGACCTGCTCTTCCCGGTCACCCCCGCCGTGCTCGCCCTCGACCACTTCGGTCATGCGGGCGAGTTCGCCCCGACCTTCACCGGGATCTTGGTGAAGCGGCCGTAGTTGTAATAGGCGGCGCAGGCACCCTCCGACGACACCATGCACGTGCCGATCGGCGTCTCCGGGGTGCAGGCGGTGCCGAACACCTTGCACTCCCAAGGCTTGATGACGCCCTTGAGGACCTCGCCGCACTGGCACGCCTTGGGGTCGGCCACCCGGATGCCGGGCACCGAGAAGCGCATCTCGGCGTCGAACTCGGCATAGTCGGCGTTGAGCTTCAGGGCCGACTGGGAGATGAAGCCCAGGCCCCGCCACTCGAAGTGGGGCCGCAACTCGAACACTTCCTGGAGGATGGCCAGGGCGCGGGGGTTGCCCTCGTCGGACACGGCCCGGGTGTACTGGTTCTCGACCTCGCAGCGACCCTCGTTGATCTGCTTGAGCAGCATCTCGATGGACTGGAGGATGTCGAGGGGCTCGAAGCCGGCGGTGACCAGGGGCTTGCCGTACTGGGCGGGCACGAAGCGGTAGGGCCGGTTGCCGATGACGGTGGACACGTGGCCTGGGCCGAGGAAGCCGTCGAGGCGCAGGTCGGGCGACTCGAGGATGGCCTTGAGGGGCGGGACGATCGTGACGTGGTTGCAGAACACGGAGAAGTTCTTGACGCCCTTGGCCTTGGCCTTGAGCAGCGTCACCGCGGTGGACGGGGCGGTGGTCTCGAACCCGACGGCGAAGAAGACGACCTCCTTGTCGGGGTTGGCCTCCGCGATCTTGAGGGCGTCGAGGGGGGAGTAGACCATCCGGACGTCGGCCCCCTGGGCCTTGGCCTCGAGCAGGTTCTCGGAGCCGCCGGGCACCCGCATCATGTCGCCGAAGGACGTGAAGATCGTGTTCGGCGTCTTGGCCACGGCGACGGCGTCGTCGACCCGGCCCATGGGGATGACGCACACCGGGCAGCCGGGGCCGTGCACCAGCTCGACGGTGGGGGGCAGGACGTTCTCGATGCCGTGCTTGTAGATGGTGTGGGTGTGGCCGCCGCACACCTCCATGAACTTGAACGGACCGCCGCCGGGAGCGCCCTCGCCCGCCCGCTCGGTGATCTTGGTGATGGCCAGCCGGGCCGCAGCCGGGTCACGGAACTCGTCGACGTACTTCACAGGGTCACCTGCCTCTCGAAGTCGGCCATCTCCGTCTCGTAGACGTCGCCCAGGCCCCGCATGTAGGCGAGGGTCTCGGCCGCCTCCTGCTCACCGATCTTGCTCATGGCGAACCCGACGTGGATCAGGACCCAGTCGCCCACTTCGACGGTGGCGTTGTCGCCGGTGACCAGCCGGATGTTGATCTCGCGGCGGACACCGTCGACATCGACGATGGCGCGGTGCTCGGCCAGGTCGACGATCTCGACCAACTGGCCGGGGATGCCTAGGCACATAAGAAACGGTCCTCCTGTGACGACCTGTTGATGACTCGGTCTCATTCTCGCGCCAGGTCAGTCCTGACGCGACATTCCGTACGCGACCGGGGGGGCGGGCCGACCCGGCAGCACGATCCCAACCAGGATACGTCGGTCCTCGTGGTGTGCCTATAAGGACGTCTCGCCTATACCGACGAGACCACCAGTGGCTCCCGTCCCGGAGGCGCCGAGCGGCGCCCGACGCTGCTCCGGTGCGGGGTGCTCAGGGGATGATCTCGGCGCCGTCGCGCTCGACCGGCTGGGCCTGGTCGTCGTCGTCGACGATGCGGTCGTAGCGGCTGAGGTAGGCGGAGAGGTAGCGCCGGCCCTCCCGCAGGGCCCCGGCCCAGGCGTGCAGCCACTCGACGCCCTCCTCGGTGAGGCGGTAGCTGCGGCGGGCGGGGCCGGCGGTGGAGTGCTCCCACCAGGAGGCCACCAGGCCGTCCTGCTCCATCACCCGCAGGGCCCGGTAGAGGCCGCCCGGGTCGACGTTGCGCAGGCCGAGCTGGGCGATCTGCTCGAGCAGGTCGTAGCCGTGGGCCGGCGTCTCGGCGATGAGCAGCAGGAGGCTGGCCCGCAGGTAGTTGCGGGGGAGCCCGCCCTGGGGCTCCTCGGTGGCGGTCCGGGTCGGCTGCTTCATACGACGCATCCTGCAACGACCATCTCGGGCAACCAAGCCTCCAAAACTCGTGCGACGGATGCCGGCGTGCACCCGTTCGCCGGGCGCGACCGACGTGCGGTCCCGTCGCGTCCAGATAGGTGCATTGTACACCTAGTAGGAGCCGAAATGGGGGGCGTCTTCCCCACCACCGCGTCCTCGCCGACGGAGGAACCCTCGGCGGGCGGCCACGAGTTGGGTATCACTGACCGTGGCGAATTTGAACGCGCAGAGCGCCAAGTTGGGTGTTGCGTCGCGGCTGGCCGTGCCATACAGTCCCGGTCACATCCGTGGTATCCGTACGGGGTCTTTCGACACACGCCGCAGCTCTCTTCGTCGCAGCCTGCCGCTGGTCCCCGGCCCAACGACTCAGGGGGAAAGCATGACCAAGCGGTGGAGGTCTGCCGCCGACGAACGGGGACAGGCCACGTTCTCGCTCATCATCGTTCTTGTGGTGGTGGCGATTGCAGTGGTTCTTCTCCAGCGGACGGCGTCGACCGCAGAAAGCATCAATGACAAGGCGGGCAACATCTCCAGTTCGGCGACTGGGATCAACGAGAGCACGAAGGCGGTGCTGAAGCTCGGCACCACCAACGACCTGGCCGGTTCGATTCTCGCCACCGCCCAGCCGCTCGAGGGCTCGCTCAACGAGGTCATCCGCCTGGCGCAGTCGATCGACGGCCTGGCTACTTCGATCAACGACTCGGCCAGCACGATCAACGGCACGGCCGACGGCATCAACGGCGCGGCGACGACGATCCTCAACACCGCCCGCTCGATCAACGACGGTGTTGCCCAGATCAACGTCAACCTGGACACCACGCTCGCGATCGCAGCCGCGATCAAGACCGACACGGGTGACATCCGGGCTCGTGCCGAGCGCACCACCGCCCTTGCCAGCGCCATCAACTCCGGCCTTCTCTCTTAAGAAAGGAGCGAACAAATGACTTCAACCATGGCAGCGCGGCGTTCGCGCAGCGCCCCCGCACCCGCTCCTCGGGCCGGTGGCGACCAGACCACGTTCCTCTCCCGGTGGCTGAAGGTGTGGGTCATCCTCCTCACCGTCGTCACCCTGGTGGTCGTGGTGTACCTGGTGATCATCACCAACTCCCTGGCCAACATCAACGGCAACCTGGCCACGGCCGACCGTGCCGTTGCCGGTGCCGGCACCGACGTCACCACCCTGCCCAACCAGGTCGACCGCATCAACGGCGCCCTGCAGGGCATCGACGACGCCCTCAAGCCGATCCCCGGCCAGGCCACCGAGATCGTCTCCGTCCTGACCTCGGTCAACGACAAGCTCGGCTCGGTCAACTCCTCCCTGCAGGACACCTCCGGCGTCCTCCAGACGGTCCTCGGCTCCGTCGGCACGGTCAGCGACACCCTGATCGACGCCAACGACCCGGGTGACCGGCTGGGCGTCCAGAACATCCACCACCGGGTGGCCGGTCTGAACGGTCGCAACTCGGCCCGCCAGGGTTCGGCTCGGGACGGCGGTACGGCTGGTCCGTTCGCCACCGGTGGCAACCTGAGCGCCGCCGAGGCCGACGCACAGGCGATCGTGGGCAGCCTCGACTCGATCAACACCCACCTCCAGGGCGTCTGCTCCTCGCTGGTCGGCGGGCTGGTCTCCGGGGGCTGCGCATGAGCCTCACGGGCGACCGCCGCCTGAGAGGGCAGCGCGGCATCGTCGGCCTCAACCTGGCCCTCACGATCGCCTTCGCCTTGTTCGCCGTGATCCAGCTGTCCAGGGTCACCCTGGCGGCGAAGCAGATCGACGACCGGGTGGAGAAGATCACCACCGATGTCGGACCGGGCTCCAACGTCTCCCAGCTGGACGAGACCGAGAAGCTCAACGACGTCGCCCAGAAGGCCGAGGACATCCTCAAGGCCGCGGCCCCGCTTTCGGGTCAGGCCCAGACGATCCTCGACACGGTGAAGAACGTCGACAACACGGTCACCGACATCCTGTCCAACGCCGAGTCGATCAACGGCACCGTGAACTCCATCAACTCCACCGCCAGCGCCCTGCTGCCCGTCGTGAACTCGATTCGCGGTGCCGGTGGCAAGGCCGGGGGTGGCGTCGAAGCCATCAACATCCGGGCTCAGGAAGCATTCGGCCCGGTTGGCGGCATCCAGGGCGACCTCGCCCGTGTCATCGCTCTGGCCGGTCCCGCCGGCCCGGGTGGGCACATCCCGGGGACGATCCACGGCGCAGCCAACGCCATCAACTGCAGTGCCATCCTGCTTGCCACCCAGGGCTGCAACACCTAGTCCAGGCAAGCTCCAAGCTGTGGAAGAGGGCCCGGGGGCGACCCCGGGCCCTCTTCCTTTGTGGGAGGGGGGTGGCCCCCCTCCCACCTCCGCGCGGGTCCAACCGATGGCTGGCGGGGACGAACCCTCGTCGGCGCCGACGGCTCCTCTTCTGGCGCCGCTAAGCGCCTCCTGAGCGCCTCCTGGCGACCAGGTTCACGACCCGGACGGGCGGACCGAGGTCCAAACCCCGGTGCCGGTCCTCCGGGCCGGCCGGCGGCAATCGCGATGCCGGTCGAGCGGCGGTCGGTCCGGGCGGCACGTTCCGGTGCCGGACCGCCTCGAGCCCCGGTGCGGGGCCTGAAAGCGGGGAGGCGGCGAGCGCCGGCGGTCAGCCGGCGGTGGTGGGGGTGGTGTCGGCGGAAGTGTCGGGGACGGTTTGGAAGCTGGCCGCCATCTGGTCGAAGACCCGGCTCAGACGGCCGAAGCCCTCCTGCGGGAGGGCCTGGAAGATCATGGTGTACATGTTCCGGCCCCGGAAGAGGAAGTAGTGGGCGTGGGCGCCCACGGTGCCCGTCTCGGGCTCGGTGAACGTGTAGAGGTAGTAGTAGCCCGGCATTCCGTTGACGGTGATCTGCTGCACCTTGAGGATCGTCACCGACTTGTCGGTGACGACGACACCATCCGTGACGGCCTTGATGTTGGCCAGGTTCTCGGGGGTCGTCGGAACTGCGGTGCGCTGCAGGAGGCGGACGCTGATCGCGTCGCCGCCGCCGGCGTCGACCACCATCTCGCCGTCGTCTGTCTCACCGGTGGGCCACGAGGTCGGGTACTTGATGCTGAAGCCCATCTTCTGGCTGGTGAAGACGGCGAAGGCGGAGTCGGGGAGGGAGGTGCCGGGCGCGGTCGGATCGAGCGTGGTGGTGGTCGTGGCGCCGGAGGACGCACCGGTGCCCACCGACGCCGAAGGCCGCAGCACGAAGGCGTAGACCACGAGGCTGACCACGATCACCGACAGGACCGACAGGACGACCACCATCGTGTTCTGCGACGGCGGCTTCCTTGGCTGCGGGGCCCGGGGGGCCGGTCGGCTGCCGCCGGGGGTGGGCCGGCTGGCGCGGGAGGCGGTGGCGGCCCGGGCGCGGGGTGAGGTGGCCGGTCGGGGCCGGGCAGAGGCGGTCCGGCGGGCGCCGGGTCGGTCGGCGGGGGGCTGATCGGGGCGGTCGCCCATTGCGTTGCTCTCCTTCGGACGGCGAGGGTGGGCAGTCGAACGAGGCCCGTGCCACCGGGAGACGGTGGCGAATGCGCCGGTACCCTAGTGTGGCATCGCTGTGGGTCTCTCCGCCGTCGTGTTCGACGTCGACGGGACGCTGGTCGACAGCGAGCGCGACGGTCACCGGGTGGCGTTCAACCGGGCCTTCGCCGACTTCGACCTGCCCTACCGGTGGGACGAGGAGCTCTACGGCCGCCTCCTGCGGGTCACCGGTGGGCAACGGCGCATCGACGGCTACCTGGCCGACCAGGGGGTTGCGCAGGCCGATCGGGCCCGGCTGGCGCCCGCCCTTCACCGGCACAAGACCGAGGTCCTCAAGGCCATGATCGGCGAGGGCGCCCTCGAGCCCCGCCCCGGCGTGGCCCGGCTGCTGGCCGAGCTGGCCGGCGCCGGCATCCGGCTGGCCGTCGCCACCACCGGTAGCAGGGGGTGGGTCGACCAGCTCCTCGGCCGGCTCCTGCCCGACGCCCCGTTCGAAGTGGTCGTCACGGGCGACGAGGTGGCCGGGCGCAAGCCCGATCCGGAGGCGTTCGTGGTCGCCGTCGACCGCCTGGGCACCACCACCGCCGACACGGTGGCGGTGGAGGACTCCCACGAGGGGCTGACCGCGGCCGTGGCCGCCGGCCTGGCCTGCGTGGTGGTGACCAACGGCTACACCGCCGACCACGATCTCGACGCGGCCGCCCTCGTCCTCGACGGTTTCGGGGAGCCCGCCCGGCCGGCCCGGGTGGTCGTCGACCGCCGGGGCTCGGGATGCACCGGAGTCCTCGATGTCGAGACCCTGCGCCGCCTGGCCCGGCCCTAGAACCCACGGCAGAAGGGGGCGGGAAGGGGCTCCGATTGGTCCGAAGCCCCTTCCCGGGAGGGGGGTTCACACCGCATGACGGTGCACGGGTACCGGTACCCCGACCGCCGAGTGGTGAAACATCAGGGTCGGGGGCAGGCGCCGACCAGGGCGGGATAGGGGTTGACCGGTCCGCTCCCGACGGGATGGGTCTCGAAGTGCAGGTGGGGAGGCGTTCCGTTGGCGTCACCCGACGTGCCCACGTAGCCCACGACGGTGCCGGCGGTCACCCGGCCCTCGGCCCCGTAGGCGTCCAGGTGGGCGCCGTAGTACCAGATGCCGTCGTCGCCGGTGAGGGCGAAGGCCTGGCCGCCGCTGGGGTTGGGATGGCGCCCGACCACGCCCGACACGGGTGCCACGACGGGAGTGCCCCGGTCGGCGAAGACGTCGATCCCCTCGTGGCTGAAGTCCCCCCGGGAGGCGCCGAAGTCGTTGGCGAACCACACTCGCCCGTCGACCGGGCACCGCCACGTGCCGGGAGCGGTGAGGACGGTGCCCACGGGGAGGAAGTCGGGGTCGTCGAGGGCGTTGGCGGCCACCAGCTCGTCGACGGTGGTGCCCAGGCGGTCGGCGACGGCGGTGAGGGTGTCGCCCTCCCGCACCACGTAGCCGGCGGGCGCCCCGCCCCCGGTGGCGGGCAGGACGAGGACCGTGCCCTCCGGCAGGAAGTCGGGGTCGTCGATCCCGTTGGCGTCGGCCAGCCGGTCGGCGGGAACTCCCAGCCGCGCCGCGATCTCGCTCAGGGTGTCGCCCGACCGAACCACGTAGCCGGCGGCGTCGACCGGAGAGGGTTGGTCGGGGTCACCGGGCAGGACGAGCACCTGGCCGGCGACGATGTGGTCGGGGTCGGAGATCCCGTTGGCCGCGGCCAGGTCGTCGACCGAGAGGTGGAGCCGGGCCGCGATCTCGCTCAGGGTGTCGCCGGCGGCGACGGTGTAGGTCGCCCGCACGGCACCGACGGCCAGCGCCAGCCCCCCGGCGCCGGCCAACCCGGACACGACCACCGTGGCCACGACGAGCCCCACCCGAAACCGCACCCGACCACTCCTGCCTCCCCTTCGCGAGAGTCACAGTAGCAACATAAGCCACACCAGCCACAAGGGGACGAGGTGTGGCCTACTCGTGGCTGATGGCTTGGAGGATGTCGAGGCGGGCCGCCCGGCGGGCGGGGAACAGGGCCGCCAGCACGCCCAGCAAGCCGGCCACGACCACGTAGGTGAGAAGTTGGCCGACGGGGACGACGAGCTCGTCGAGACCGTCGCCCGACAGGGCGAACACCAGGGCCCAGCCGAAGAGCACGCCCACCGCCAGGCCGATGACCGCCCCCATGACCGAGATGATCACCGACTCGCCCCGGATCATGGCCCGCACCTGGCGGCGGGCCATGCCCACCGCCCGCAGGAGACCCAGTTCCCGGGTCCGCTCGAAGACCGACAGGGCCAGCGTGTTCACGATCCCGAGGAAGGCGATGACGATGGCCAGCCCCAGCAGGGCCGACACCAGCCCCAGGGCCTGGTTGATCTGCCGTTTCTGCTCCGCCTTGAACTCGACCTGGTCGCGCACGGCGACGTTCGGGAAGTCGGCGGCCACCCGGTCGACCGCGGCCCGGGCCGCCGCCGGCGAGACCCCCGACGCCGCCTTCGTCAGGACCACGAAGTCGAGGTTCTCGGTGAAGTTCTCCAGGTATGTGTCGGTGGAGACGGTGTAGTTGCCGAGCAGCTGGTTCCGCTCGTAGGTGCCCGCCACCCGCAGCTGGCGGTCGCCGGTGCGGGCGAAGGTGACGGGGAGGAAATCGCCGATCCCCAGGCCGTCGTCCTTCGCCGTCTCGGTCTCGATGATGACGTCGCCCGGGCCCAGGGAGGCCACCTCGCCCGTCACCATCTCGATGTTCAACAGCCGGGGGAGGGTGCCCGGGTCGCCGGCGTAGAGCGACGTGGCGGATCCGTTCACCTTGAACTCGCTCTGCTTGAGGCCGGTGACCGCCCCCAGCTCCGCCTCCTCCGACAGCCGCCGGGCCACCTCGCTGCTGATGGTGGGGGCGAACTGGTCGGTGCTGACTATGTAGTCGGCGGCCAGGGCCTTGTCGATGATGCCGGCGGCCGACTCCACGATCGACGCCGCCAGGACGGCCATGCAGCCGACCAGGCCCAGGCCGATGGTGAGGGCGGCGGCGGTGGACGCGGTGCGGCGGGGGTTGCGCAACGCGTTCTGGCGGGCCAGCTTGGCCGAGATCCCCCGGACGAGGAACATCCGGGGGAGGGGCCGGCCCAGGCCGGAGGCCATGGGCCTGACCAGCAGGGGCGTGAGCAGGGCCACACCCACGAAGCTGAGGGCGGCCCCCACGCCCACCAGCTGGATGCCGGCCTCGCCGAACAGGCCCGCGGCCAGGGAGGCGATGCCGCCGGCGGTCACCACCGCCCCGGCGACGGTGCGCCGCCTCAGCGACCCGCCGACGTCGGTGCCGGCGCCACTGAGGGCGGCCATGGGCGGGAGCCTGGACGCCCGCCGGGCGGGCCCGACGGCCGCGATCACGGTGACCAGCTCGCCCACCATCATCGACACGACGATCGTCCGGGGCTTGACGACGAGCCCGCCGCCGGGCAGGTCGATCCCGAATGCGCCCAGCAGGGCCTGGAGGCCGAGGGCGACGAGGATGCCGAGGCCGATGCCGGCGGCCGACGCGACCACCCCGACGATGGCCGCCTCGCCCACCACCGAGGTCAGGACCTGGCCGCGGCTGGCCCCCAGGGCCCGCAGCAGGGCCAGCTCCCGGGTGCGCTGGGCCACCAGGATGGAGAACGTGTTCAGGATGATGAAGGCGCCCACGAACAGGGAGATCCCGGCGAAGACCAGCAGGAACGTGTTGATGAAGCCGAGGGCCTGCTGGATCTGCTTCGACTGCTCGTCGGCCACCTGGGCGCCGGTGAGAGCCTCGTAGCCGTCGGGGAGGGCGGCCTGGACCCGGGCCCGCAGGTCGAGGGGGGAGGCGGTGCCGTCGCCGAGGACGTCGATGGTGTCGAAGCGGCCGACCTTGTCGAGGACCCTCTGGGTGGTGGGGGTGTCGAACACGGCCAGGGTGGCGCCGGCCAGATTGTCGGCGGCGCCGAACCCGGCCACGCCGACGACGGTGAACTCCTCCGGCGGCCCCTCGAACAGGACGCGGACCTGGTCGCCCACCTCGAAGTCGTGGGCCTTGGCCGTCCCCGCGTCCATGAGCACCTCGGCGGGCGCGCGGGGGGCCCGCCCGGCCCGGAGGCGGAGAGGGTTGAGGTCGGCGACGTCGGTCCAGTTCACGCCCAGGGTGGGGGCGCCACCGGTGGCGATGGCGTTGCCCTCCTTGTCGACGTACTGGGCGTAACCGACGAGGGCGCCGTCGGCCGACCTCACCCCGTCGACCGCGGCCACCACCGCCCGCAATTCCTGGGGGACGGTGTCGCGGGACGCCCGGAAGCTGGTGTCGTCGCCGAAGCCGGACTGGGCCCGGACGGAGACGTCGACCCCCTGGGTGACCTCGTCGAACAGGTTGTCGAAGGTGGCGTTGAGGGTGTCGGTGAGGACGTAGGTGCCGGCCACGAAGCCCACGCCGAGGACGACCGCCAGGGCGGTGAGGAGGAGTCGGACCTTGTGGGCGAGGACGCCCTTGAGGGTGGCCCTGAGCATCGCCGCCTACTTCTCGCCGGAGAGCGTCTTCATCATGTCGAGGACGCGGTCGGGGGTGGGGTCGAGCATCTCGTCCACGATGCGGCCGTCGACCAGGAACACCACCCGTTGGGCGAAGCCGGCGGCGATGGGGTCGTGGGTGACCATGACGATGGTCTGGCCGAAGTCGGTGACCGACTGGCGGAGAAAGCCGAGGACCTCGGACGACGCCCTGGAGTCGAGGTTGCCGGTGGGCTCGTCGGCGAAGACGATGGCCGGCTTGCTGGCCAGGGCCCGGGCCGCCGCCACCCGTTGCTGCTGGCCGCCGGAGAGCTCGGTGGGCCGGTGGGAGAGCCGGAGCCGGAGGCCGACAGTGTCGATGATCCGGTCGAGCCACTCCTGGTCGGGCTCCCGGCCGGCGATGTCGAGGGGGAGGGTGATGTTCTCCAGGGCGCTGAGGGTGGGCACCAGGTTGTAGGACTGGAAGACGAAGCCCACCTTGTCCCGCCGGAGCCGGGTGAGCTCCTTGTCGGCCAGGTGGCCGATCTCGGTGTCGCCGATGAAGACCTGACCGTCGGTGACCCGGTCGAGGCCGGCCATGCAGTGCATGAGCGTCGACTTGCCCGAGCCCGACGGGCCCATGATGGCGGAGAACCGGCCGGCGCCGAACTCCACGTCGACGCGGTCGAGGGCCGTCACCGCGGTGTCCCCTTGGCCGTAGACCTTGGTCAGTGCGACGGCCCGGGCGGCGGCGGTGGTGGGGGGAGCGCCGGAGGATGCGACTGGGGTCATCGTTCGTTCTCCCATTTGAAGAGGCGGAGGGCGAGGGCGACCCCGATGACGGTCCAGGCGGCGAGGACGGCGAGGTCGCCGCCGTTCACCCCGGGCGCCGCGGTGCGGGGGTCGAAGGCGTGCTGCAGGCCGTTGGCCAGGTGCTGGACGGGGAACATCTTGGCCAGCGCCGTGACCCAGGACGGGGCGTCGTCGAGGGGGAAGAAGATCCCCGAGATGAAGACGAGGGGGAAGAGGGCGAAGTTGACGATGGCGGGGGCGGCGTCACCGTTGGGGCACAGGCCGCTGACGGCCAGGCCGAGGGCGCAGAAGCAGGCCGCCCCCAGGGCGAGGGTGGCCAGGAGGCCGCCGACCGTGTCCCATCGGAAGTCGACGTCGTAGACGACGACGCCGACGGTGACGGTGATGGCCACCAGCTGCAGGGCGGTGACCAGGGACGACCCGATCTGGCCGCTCAGGTAGGCCCACGGCGGAACCGGCGTGCCCCGGATGCGCTTGAGGATGCGCAGGTCGCGGGAGATCGCCATCTTCATGGCGATGTTGGTGTAGCAGGCCGAGATGACGCCGAAGGCGACGATCCCAGGGACGAAGAAGGTCACGAAGCTGATCCCGCCCCTGGTCTCGATGTTGCCGCTCGAGTTCAGGCTCGAGAACACGAACAGGAACAACAGGGGGAAGGCGAAGGTGAACACCGCCGCCGGCGGGTTGCGCCAGAAGGCCTTCTGCTCGAAACGGACCTGGCGGGCTGCGATCGCGAGGTCACTCATCCGGGTCACTCACTCTCGTCGCTCACGCGGGCGTCGTTCCCTTGGTCAGGTCGAGGTAGACGTCCTCCAGGCGGGGCCGGGTGACGGTGAGATCGGGGAGGGTGACGCCCCGGGCCAGGGCCCAGCCGGTGAGGACGTTGAGGGCCTGGGTGGGGTCGACGGCCGTGACCAGGACCGAGCGTCCGTAGACGGTGGCCTTTGCCCCCGGCGGCAGGTCGGGGATGGTGTCGGCGCCGGCGTCGGGCGGGAGGGTGAAGCGGACCTCGGTGGCCGAGTCGCCGGGGGCGAGGTCGTCGGGGGCGCCCTCGGCCACGATCACGCCGCCCACGATCACCGCCACCCGGTCGGCCAGCACCTGGGCCTCGTCCATGTAGTGGGTGGTGAGCAGCACCGTGGTGCCCAGGTCCCGCAGGCCCCGGATGACGTCCCACGCCCCCCGGCGGGCGGAGGGGTCGAAGCCGGTGGTGGGCTCGTCGAGGAAGAGGAGCTCGGGGCTGCCGGCCAGGGCCAGGGCGAGGTCGAGCCGCCGCCGCTGGCCGCCGGAGAGGGTCTTCACCCGCTGGTCGCGTTGGGGCTCCAGGCCGGTGACGGCCAGCAGCTCGTCGAGGGGGCGGGACCTGCGGTAGTAGCCCCGGTAGAGGTCGACCACCTCGGCCACCGTGAGGTAGCGCTCGACGCCCGTCTCCTGGAGGACGATGCCGATGCGTTCCTTCATGTCGCGGTCGCCCGTGGCCGGGTCGTGGCCGAGGACGGTGACCTCCCCCGCCGACCGCGTGCGGTAGCCCTCCAGGATCTCGACGGTGGTGGTCTTGCCCGCCCCGTTGGGCCCGAGGAGTCCGAAGACCTCGCCCTCCTCCACGTCGAGGTCGATGCCCTTGACCGCCTCGATGGGGCCGTACGATTTTCGTAGCCCCCGCACGTGGATCGCCGGCAAGGACGCTCCTCCTGGTTTCGCAGATCGGCCGCCGAGCGTGCCCTGGCCCGGGCTTGAGCCTACCCCTGGTCGAGCTCGACCTTGACCGCGAGCGCGGCCGCGTCCTCGAAGGCGAGCTCGGTGATGCGGCCCGCCTCCCTGAGGTCGTCGGCCACCAGCCGGAGGGCGTCCAGCCGGGTCGGGGTGTCGCTCACCACGGCCAGGCGGACGTCGGCCCGCATCGACTGGCGGGCCTCGCTCTTGGCCTTGCGCACCTCGGCCAGGACCGCCGCCGCCGCCTCCAGGGGCGCCCGGTCGGCGGTGGGTCCGGCCGCCGCCCGCAGCTCGTCGGCGGTCGGCCACGGCGCCCGGTGGACCGATCCCTCCTGCCACCACGACCACACCTCCTCGGTGACGAACGGGAGGAAGGGGGCGAACAGCCGGAGCAGGGTGGACAGGGCCAGGGCCAGGGCCCGGTCGGCCGACGCCTGGGCCTCGGGGCCCTGGCTGCCGTAGGCCCGGCCCTTGACCAGTTCGAGGTAGTCGTCGCAGAACCGCCAGAACGAGGTCTCGGTGCGCTCCAGGGCCCGGGCGTAGTCGTAGCCCTCGAAGGCGGTGGTGGCCTCGTCGACCAGGTCGGCCAGGGCGGCGAGCATGGCCTGGTCGAGGGGGGCGGTGACCTCGCCGTCGACGCCGCCCAGCCGGGAGAGGACGAACTTCGAGGCGTTGAGGAGCTTGATGGCCAGCCGCCGGCCGACCTTCATCTGGCCCTCGTCGAAGGTGGTGTCGACCCCCGGGCGGCCGGAGGCGGCCCAGTAGCGGACGGCGTCGGACCCGTACTGGTCGAGGAGCCCGATGGGCGTGACCACGTTGCCCTTCGACTTCGACATCTTCTTGCGGTCGGGGTCGAGGACCCAGCCGGAGATGGCGGCGTCGGTCCACGGGAGGCACTGGTGCAGGTACTGGGCCCGGACGACCGTCGAGAACAGCCACGTGCGGATGATCTCGTGGGCCTGGGGGCGGACGTCCATGGGGAAGGTGCGGCCGAAGAGGTCGGCGTCGTCGGCCCACCCGGTGGCGATCTGGGGGGTGAGGGAGGACGTGGCCCACGTGTCCATGACGTCGGGGTCGCCGGTGAACCCGCCCGGCTGGTCGCGCTGGCCGGCGGTGTAGCCGGGGGGGACTTCGGTGGACGGGTCGACCGGCAGGTTGGCCTCGTCGGCGGCGATGGGGTGCTCGTAGTCGACCGTGCCTTCGTCGGTGACGGGGTACCACAGGGGGAAGGGGACGCCGAAGAAGCGCTGGCGGCTGATCAGCCAGTCGCTGTTCAGGCCGTTGACCCACGACTGGTAGCGGGCGTGCATGTAGGGCGGGTGCCAGCTCAGCTCCCGGCCCCGCTCGAGGAGCTCGTGGCGGTGATCGAGGGTGCGGATGAACCACTGGCGGCTGGTGACGATCTCCAGCGGACGGTCGCCCCGCTCGTAGAACTTCACCGGGTGGGTGATGGGCTCGGGGTCGCCGATCATCTCGCCGGAGTCCCGCAGCATCTCCACGATCCGCTTCCGGGCGGCGTTGACCTTCAGCCCCCGCAGCTCCTCGAAGGGGCCGCCCTCGAGGCCGGGTGGGGTCAGGGTGATGCGGCCGTCCCGGCCCAGGATGGCGTGCACCGGGAGCTGCAGCTCCCGCCACCAGATCACGTCGGTGACGTCGCCGAAGGTGCAGACCATGGCCATGCCGGTGCCCTTGTCGGGGTCGGCCAGGGGGTGGGCGACGATGGGGACGGGCTTGGCGAAGAGGGGCGTCGTGGCCGTCTGGCCGAAAAGGGGCTGGTAGCGGGCGTCGTCGGGGTGGGCGACGAGGGCGACGCAGGCGGGGAGGAGCTCGGGCCGGGTGGTGTCGATGTCGAGGGGGCTGCCGTCGGGCGCCCGGAAGCGCAGGCGGTGGTAGGCGCCCGGACGCTCCCGGTCCTCCAGCTCGGCCTGGGCCACGGCCGTCTGGAAGTCGACGTCCCACAGGGTGGGGGCCTCGGCCTGGTAGGCGTAACCCTCCTGCAGGTGGTGGAGGAACGCCTTCTGCGACGTGCGCTGGGCCCGTTCGCCGATCGTGGTGTAGGTGTGCGACCAGTCGACCGACAGCCCGAGGTGGCGGAACAGGTCCTCGAACGCCTTCTCGTCCTCGATGGTCAGCCCGGTGCAGAGGGCGACGAAGTTGGGCCGGGAGATGGAGACGGCCTGCTTCGCGGGCCCGGTCGCCTCCTGTGGCGGCGCGGTGAAGTCGGGGTCGAAGGGCAGGGTCGGGTCGCAGCGGACGCCGTAGTAGTTCTGGACCCGGCGCTCGGTGGGGAGGCCGTTGTCGTCCCACCCCATGGGGTAGAAGACCTCCCGGCCCCGCATCCGCCAGAAGCGGGCCACCGTGTCGGTGTGGGTGTAGGAGAACACGTGGCCGACGTGGAGCGACCCGCTCACCGTCGGCGGCGGTGTGTCGATCGAGTAGACCCGGTCACGGGCCGCGGCGCGGTCGAAGCGGAAGGTGCCGTCGGCCTCCCAACGGGCGTCCCAGGTCGCTTCGAGTCCTTCGAGTCCCGGCTTTTCGGGCACGTTCGGTGTCATCCGGTGGTTACGGTAACCGGGCGATGCGACTGCACGACACTGCGTTGGGGCTCCCGGCCGACCTCGTCCCCCGACAGGCGGGGAAGGTGTCGATGTACGTGTGCGGGCCCACCGTGTACGACCACCCCCACGTCGGCCACGGCCGGTTCCTCCTGGTCTTCGACATCCTCCGGCGGTACCTCGAGTGGTGCGGCAACGACGTGCTGTACGTGTCCAACATCACCGACATCGACGACAAGATCATCATCCGGGCCAACCGGGAGGGCCGATCGCCGGCGGAGGTGGCCGTCGAGTTCGAGAAGGCCTGGTACGACGCGGTCGACCTGCTGGGGGTGAAGCGGCCGACCCACGACCCCCACGCCACCGCCTACGTGGCCGAGATGGTGACGTGGGTGGAGGGGCTGGTGGGGCGGGGGGCCGCCTACGAGACCTCGGACGGGCTGTATCTGTCGGTGGCGGCGGTGCCCGACTACGGCCTTCTGGCCCGCCAGTCGTTGGACTCGCTGCGGGCGGGGGCCCGGGTCGAGGTGAACGAGGACAAGCGGTCGCCGCGCGACTTCGCCCTGTGGAAGAAGGTCAAGCCGGGGGAGCCGTCGTGGCCGTCGCCGTGGGGCGAGGGTCGTCCCGGCTGGCACACCGAGTGCGTGGTGATGGCCCTCGACCTGCTGGGGGACGGCTTCGACCTCCACGGCGGCGGTCAGGACCTGGCCTTTCCCCATCACGAGAACGAGCGGGCCCAGGCGGTGGCGGCGGGGCGGGAGTTCGCCCGCCGATGGGCCCACAACGGCTTCGTCGAGGTCGGCGGGCAGAAGATGTCGAAGTCGCTGGGCAACTTCACCACCCTCACCGACCTGCTGGCCGCCTACGACCCCCGGGCCTACCGGCTGCTGATCCTCCAGTCCCACTACCGGGCGCCGGTGGAGGTCACGCCGTCGAGCCTGGAGCACGCCTCGGCGACGCTGCGGGGTCTCGACGAGCTCGCCCGGCGGACGGCCCCGCTGGTGGCGGGCACGGTGGCGCCGGACGGGGCGGCCATCGGGGCCTTCCGGGCGGCGATGGACGACGACCTGTCGACCCCGGCGGTGCTGGCCCTGCTGGCCGATCTGCGGCGGCGGGCGAACATCCTCCTCGACGGGGGCGACCGTGCCTCGGCGGCTCCGCTGGCGGCCGCGGTGCAGGAGATCGCGGGCGCGGTCGGCCTGATCGTGGGCGTGGAGGACGAGGAGATCCCGGCCGACGTGGCCGACCTGGTCGGTCGGCGCGACCAGGCTCGGGCCGGCCGGGATTACGCAGCCGCCGACTCCATCCGGGACGAACTGGTGGGCCGGGGCTGGGTGGTGGAGGACACCGCCTCGGGCACCAAAGTCCACCGGTGACGTGGAGCAGGTTGTTTGGTAGCGTTCCGGCCCGAGGAGATTGACTTTTGCACGGCAAGACGCGCCCGGCTCGGCAGTCCCCTCTCGTACAAGCTGCTCAAGAAGGGGGATCGCCACAGTGGCGACCGGCACCGTGAAGTGGTTCAACGCCGACAAGGGCTTCGGCTTCATCTCGCAGAAGGAAGGCGCCGACGTGTTCGTTCACTTCAGCGCCATCCAGAAAGGCGGCTACCGCACCCTCGAGGAGGGTGAGGAGGTCGAGTTCGAGGTGCAGCAGGGCCCCAAGGGCCTGCAGGCGGCGAACGTCGTATCCAAGCAGGGCGGCGGTGGAGGAGGCGGCCACCAGGGCGGCCCGCCCCGACACCGGTAACCCGGTCCAACGCTGGAGCTTCCGCCGACGCCGCCCTCCGGGGCGGCGTCGGCTTTTCGGCAGGCGGGCTAGAACACCACCACCGACCGGACCTCGGCCCCGCGTTCCATCCCGTCCAGGGCCTGGTTGACGGCGTCGAGGGGGATGCGGCGGGACACGAGCTCCTCGAGCAGGAGCTCGCCCCGGCGGTGGTGCTCGACCAGGACGGGGATGTCGCGGCGGACGTCGGACGAGCCGTACCAGCAGCCCTTCACCGTCCGCTCGGCCATGACCAGGCCGAGCATGACCGGAAGGGTGAGGGTCACGTCCATCCGGGGGATGCCGACGAGGATGGCCTGGCCCCCCCGGCGGGTGAGGGTGACGGTCTGCTCGATGGTGGAGCCGATGCCGATGGCCTCGAAGGCGACGTCGGCGCCCCGCTGGCCGGTGAGGTCGAACACCGCCCCGATGGGGTCGGCGGCGGAGGCGTCGACGGTGGTCGTCGCCCCCATGAGCCGGGCCATCTCCAGCTTGGCCGGGTGGAGGTCGATGGCCACGATCTCGCCCGCCCCCGCCAGGCGGGCCCCCTGGATCACGTTGAGCCCGACGCCGCCGCAGCCGACGACCGCCACCGTGTCGCCCGGCGTGATCGAGGCGGTGTTGAGGGCGGCCCCCACGCCGGTGAGGACGGCGCAGCCGAGGAGGGCGGCCACGCTCAGGTCGAGGTCGGGGGGGACCTTCACCACCGCGGTGGCGTCGACCACCGTGGTCTCGGCGAAGGTGCCCGTCCCCAGGGCCTGCTGGAGGGGCGCCCCGTCCAGCCGCATGCGGGGGCTGCCGTCGAGGAGGCCGGCGGCGAGCAGGACGGCGTCGCCCGTCCGGCACAGCTGGGGCTGGCCTCGAAGGCAGAAGAAGCACTCCCGGCACTGGGGGACCCAGGAGATGACCACGTGGTCGCCGGGGAGGAGGCCGTCGACGCCCGCGCCGACCTCCTCCACGATTCCCGCCCCCTCATGGCCGATCACCGCCGGGAGGGTGATGGGCAGCGTCCCGTTCTGGAACGAGCGGTCGGAGTGGCAGACCCCCGACGCCACCATCCGCACCCGGACCTCGCCCGCGTGGGGGGCCTCGACCTCCACGTCGTGGCGGATGACCAGGGGCTGGTCGAGGCCGGTGAGGACGGCGGCCCGGGTCACCTCGTCACCGGCCTGCTCGCCGGTCGTCGCGCTCGGCGGCGCGGACGCCGTAGCCGATGATGATGGTGGGGACCAGGAGCACCGACCCGACGGCCAGGCTGGCGACCACGACGGCCACGATGGCGGGGGTGAAGCGCCCGGCGGCGCCGACGGCGAAGGCCACGATGGCGACGAGGAAGAGGCCGTAGCCGGCCCGCTGGGCGGCCTGGTTGACCCGGGCGATCCGGGCCCGGCGGTCGCGCACCGGGTCGCCGGGCAGCGGGGGGCGGGGCCCCGCTTCCCCAGTCCCCGGGTCGCCTGTCACGAGGGTCATCTTGGCAGCCAGCCGGCGTCGGTGAGGAGCCGGGTCAGGCCCCGCTCGACGGTGGCCAGGGAGAAGTGGCGGCGGGCGATGGCGAGGTTGGCGTCGTGGAGGGTCGGGTCGGGGTCGTCGAGAAACGCTCGGAGCGGATCCGGGTCGTCGGCCGGGAACCACCGGAACCCGTGGGCTGCGATCTCCCGGGCCACCGGGTAGGCGCCGATGGCGAGTGGACGGCGGTGGACGGCGGCCTCGATGGTGGCGTTGCCGAAACCCTCCCACGTGGACGGGAGGGCGACCGCGTCGGCCGCGGCGTAGGCGTCGGCCAGGGTGATCCCCGGCGGTCCCCGGTCGATGACCGGCACCTTGGCCCCGGCCAGGAGGCGGTCGAGCTCGGCCCGGTAGCCGTCCTCCGCCGGGCCCAGCAGCCAGTAGGTGGCGTCGAGGCCCTCGGCCAGGGCGATGGCGCCGGCCACGTTCTTGCGGGGGATGGCCCGGGTGGGGTGGACGAGGACGCGCTCGCCGGCGGCCACGCCGAGCGCGGCCCGGGTCCGGTCGCGGTCGCCGCCGGGCGGGGTGTCGGTGTCGAAGCCGTTGGGGATCGTCGTGGCCACGATCCCCCGCCCGGCCAGCTGGCGGCGGCTGAGGTCGTTGATGGTGACGTGGCGCCAGGCGGGGTCGTCGGGCGGGAAGTCCTCGATGCCGGCCAGGTGGGGCCGCTGCCACGGCAGGTCGTGGTGGTGGAGGAGGGCGGGCCGGCCCCGGAGCCGGTCCGCCACCACCCGTCCGGCGGCCGGGTTGAGGGGCAGGGAGCAGAGGTTCTCGACCACCACCAGGTCGGCGTCGGCCAGGGCGGCGTCGATGGCAGCCGCCGCCGGGGCCTCGGTGTCGGTGATCCCGAGGCCGGCGACCAGCCGGTGGGCGCCCTCGGCGGCGACGGTGACGGTGCGGAAGCCGAGCCGGCCGAGCATCCCCGCCCACTTGCGGGCCTCCACCGAGACGCCGTCGGTCGGTCCGAACCGGAACGACAGGATGGCGACGGTGGCGGCGACCACCCGCCACCCTGGCACGGCGGCAGCTGCTCGTCGTCGCCGGCGTCGTGGGCGACGTCGACGACGATGCCGCCGAGCACCTCCTGGCCGAAGTCCCGCCGATCCGTCCCCGAGGTGCTGGATCCCCTAGGAGCGGGCTGCGTTCGCCACCCTCGTAGCCGCCGCCCCCCGGGACCCTGAACGCAGGCAGGCGGAAGGCGTGCTGAGGGTGGCGGCTTCGTCAGATGTTCGAGGGCAGCAGGCGGGCGAAGTTCTCGAAGAAGACGAACAGTGCCCCGAGGAAGATCGGTGTCCCGATCAGGTAGGCCATCCAGCCCCGGTGCCAGAGGCGGGACAGCCACCACGTGGCCAGCCAGACGGCGGCGCACAGCAGGCCCCAGCCCACGGCCGGGCCCCGGGCCGCCGAGTCGCCGGACAGGCCGGCCAGGTCGTCGGCCGCCAGCTCGGTGGGCGGCGCCTGCACCGTGCCCTCGGGCAGTGGTGCCGGCTCCACCGGCGGGGTCACCAGCTTGGCGCTGATGATGAGGCGCTCGGCGGCGGAGTAACGCGGGTGGCAGGTGGTGAGGGTGAGGCGGTTGTCGGGGGTCTGGTCGAGCACCTCGATCGCCTCCGGCGTCACGACCAAGGACTCGATGACCTCGTAGTGGAACTCGCCCAGGCCGGTGAAGACGGTGATCGGGTCGCCGACCACCAGCTCGCTCAGGTCGTAGAAGGGGGCCCCGTAGGTGGTGCGGTGGCCGGCGATGGCGGCGTTGCCCGGCTCCCCGGGCATCGGCGTCCCCGGGTAGTGACCGGGCGCCTTCTTGAGGTCCTCGACCCCCACTCCCTCCACGATGTACTTGTCGACGTTGGCCTTGGGGATGACGATCCGGCCGATGGCATCGCCCACCTGGGGCGGGAGGGTCGTCGGCGGGGCCGCGGCGGGAGCGTCCCCGCCGGGCACGGAGGTGGGGGGTGAGATCAGGCTGAAGCTCTTCCCGAGATCGTCCTGGGCCCTCGCCTCGTGGATCCCGGTGCCCCACAGCTGGTAGGACACGAAGAGGAGGATCAGCACCCCGGATGCGATCAACGTCTTGCCCGTGCCTCGGACCACCTGTCGCAACACGGCCGCGAACCTATCCCGCTTGGACCATTGTTCCTGGTCGCCGGTACCGTGGGCATGGTCCCGACCTTGAACCTCGCCGTCCGCCTCCGTTCCGCCGTGTCGCTCCTCGGCCGGTTCCCCGCACTCGCCGGTGTCGACCTCGACGTCGCGCCGGGCGAGGTGGTCCTCGTCCGGGGGCCCAACGGCGCCGGCAAGACCACGCTCCTGCGGGCCTGCGCCGGTCTCGTCGGCATCTCCTCGGGCGAAGCGGAGGTCCTCGGCCACGACCTGCGGGCCGACCGCAAGGCGGTCCGGCGCCGGGTCGGGCTCCTCGGCCACGCCGCCTTCCTCTACGACGACCTCACGGTGGCCGACAACCTGCGTTTCGCGGCCCGGGCGTCGGGGGCGTCGAAGGAGGCGGCCGACGCCGCCGCCGCCCGCCTGGGCCTCGACGGGCGCCTGCGCGACCTGGCTGCGGCCAAGCTCTCCGCCGGCCAGCGGCGGCGGGTGGCCCTGGCTGCCGTCGTCGCCCGCCGACCCGACCTGTGGCTGCTCGACGAGCCCCATGCCGGCCTCGACGCACCCGGGCGCGACCTCCTCGACGCCATCGTGCGGGAGGCCGCCGCCGCCGGCGCCACCGTCCTGCTGGCCTCCCACGAGGTGGAGCGGGCCACCGCCCTGGCCACCCGCTCGGTGGTCATCGCCGGCGGCCGCATCCGGGACGGACTGCTGCCCGCCCCCCCGGCCACCCCGACCGAACGGGAGCCGGCCCATGTGGCGTGACGCGGCCCTGGTGGCGGGCAAGGACCTCCGGGTCGAGGCCCGGTCGCGGGTCGGGGTGAACCAGGTCGTCCCGTTCGCCCTGCTGGTGCTGGTCCTGTTCGCCTTCGCCCTCGACTCCGACCGGGAGGTCCTGACCAGGGTCGGCCCGGGGCTGTTCTGGGTGACGGTCCTGTTCTCCGCCCTCCTCGGGATCCAGCGGTCGTTCGTCATCGAGGCCGACGACGACGCCCGCGACGCCCTCCGCCTGTCCGGTCTCGACGGGGCCGGGATCTTCCTGGGCAAGGCGGGGGCGGTGGCGGTGCAGCTCGTCGTCCTCGAGGCCCTGCTGGCGGTGGGGGTGATCGTGCTCTACGACCTCCACCTGCAGAGCCCCCTGCTCCTCCTGCTCACGTGCCTGGCCGCCACCGTCGGGCTGGCCGCCGCCGGTACGGTCTACGGCATCATCGCCGCAGGTCTCCGGGTGCGCGACACCCTCCTCCCGCTGCTCGTCCTGCCCGTCCTCGCGCCCGTCCTGCTGGCCGCCGCCCGGGCGTGCGACGCCGCGCTCGCCGGCACCCCCTCCGACGGCTGGCCGTGGGTCCGGCTGCTGGCCGTCTTCGCCACCATCTACACCACGTTCGGCATCGTCGCCTTCGGTGCCCTTTTGGAAGAAGCCTGATGACCAAGACCAGATCAACCCGCCTGCTCGGCTGGGCCACCGGCCTGTCGCTCGGCCTCACCGCCTTCCTCGCCCTGTTCGTGTCGCCGGCCGACGTGAACCAGAAGGACGCGGTGCGGCTGCTCTACCTGCACGTCCCCACCGCCTGGCTGGCGATGTACGTCTCCTTCGGGGTCACCACGGTGGCCAGCGCCCTCTACCTGTGGCCCCGCACCCGGTCCCGGTTCTGGGACCGCACCGCGGGGGCCTCGGCCGAGATCGGGGTCGTGTTCCTCGGCCTCACCCTCCTCATCGGTTCCGTCTGGGGCCGCACCACGTGGGGGGTGTGGTGGACATGGGACGCCCGCCTCACCACCACCGCCGTCCTCCTCGTCCTCTACCTGGGCTACCTCGCCGTCCGGAAGGTCGCAGCCGAGCCCGAGGTGGTGGCCAAGCGGGCCGCCATCGTGGCCATCGCCGCATTCCTCGACGTCCCCATCGTCCACAAGTCGGTGGAGTGGTGGCGCACCCTCCACCAGCCGGCCAGCCTGTTCGACGAGCGCCGCCTCCTCGACCCCCAGATCACCGGCGTGATGCTGGGCACGCTGCTGCTGGCCGTCTTCTCCTTCACCCTCCTCTACGCCTGGCTGCTGGTCCACCGCTACCGGCTGGCCGCGCTCGAGGACCGGGTCGCCGACCGCCGCATGGAGGTGGCGCTGGCCGAGCGTCACGCCGAGGCCGAGGTCGCCCCCATGGTCACGGTCGACGACGCCGACGCCTCACCCGGCACGGCCGCTGCCGCCCCCAGTCCCACCCTGGAGCCCACGTCATGACCCACGCCGCCTACATCGCCGCCGGCTACGGCCTCACCACCGCCGTCCTCGCCGGCTACACCGCCTGGGTGCTCACCCGCCGGCGGGCGCTGGTCCGCACCCTGGGGCTCGACCAGGGCGGCGCGAAGCGCCCCGGGTGACCAGGCGTCTCTGGCTGGCCGGGGCGGTGGTGCTGGCCGCCCTCGGCTTCCTCGTCTACCAGGGGCTCGGCAACGCCACCCTGTACTTCCGGACGGCCGACGAGGCCGTCGCCCAGCGGGCCGAGCTCGGCGACCGCCGGTTCCGCATCGAGGGCAACGTCCTCGCCCCGGTGGCCGAGGACGGCGGCCTCGTCCGGTTCACCATCGAGTCCAAGGGCGTCCAGGTGCCGATCGAGCACGCGGGCGACCCGCCCGAGCTGTTCCAGCCTGGCATCCCGGTGGTGCTCGAGGGCCGGTTCGTCGGCAGCCTGTTCTCCAGCGACCGCATCCTGGTCAAGCACTCCGAGACGTACGTGGCCGAGAACCCCGAGCGGGTGACCACCAGCGTGATCCCGTGAACGCGGTCGTCGGCACCGCCGCCGTCGCCCTCGGCCTGGCCGGGTCGGTCCTCGGAGTCGTCACCCTGGCCATGGGGCTCAGGCGGGGCGACCCCCGCCTCCTGCGGGCCGGCTCCCGCTACGTGTGGGTCGTGCTCGGGGGGGCGGTGCTGGCCACGGTGGCCATGCAGTCGGCCCTGATCACCCACGACTTCTCGCTGTCGTACGTCGCCCGCAACGGCAGCCGGGCCACGCCGCTGCTCTACACCATCACCGGCATGTGGTCGGCGCTGGAGGGCTCGATCCTGCTGTGGGGGTTGGTGCTGGCCGGCTATCTGGCGGTGATGGTCCGCCACTTCCGGAGCCGGGCCAGCGACCCCCTGGTGGCGTGGGCGACGCTCACCGGGCTGGTGGTGGCCGCCTTCTTCTTCGTGCTCATGGCCGGACCGGCCAACCCGTTCAAGGTCATCGCAGGGGCGGTGCCGGCCGACGGCCTGGGCCCCAACCCGCTTCTGCAGAACCATCCCCTGGTCGCCTTCCACCCGCCGATGCTCTACCTGGGCTATGTCGGCTTCACCATCCCCTTCGCCTTCGCGGTGGCCGCCCTCGTCACCGGCCGGCTGGGAGAGGGGTGGCTGGTCGAGACCCGCCGCTGGACCCTCTTCGCCTGGGGGTTCCTCACCGTGGGGATCATCCTCGGCGCCTGGTGGTCGTACGAGGTCCTCGGGTGGGGTGGCTACTGGGCCTGGGACCCGGTGGAGAACGCCTCCTTCCTGCCCTGGCTGACGGCCACCGCCTACATCCACTCGGTGATGGCCCAGGAGCGGCGGGGAGTCCTGCGGGTCTGGAACCTGTCGTTGCTGGTGGCCACCTTCTGCCTCACCATCCTGGGGACGTTCCTCACCCGCTCGGGCGTGCTCGACTCGGTCCACGCCTTCTCCGAGTCGGCCATCGGGCCCCTGATCCTGGCCTTCTTCGCGGTGACGGTGGCGGTGTCGGTGGGACTGGTGGCCTGGCGCGGCGACCGGCTGCGGGCGCCGGGCTCGATCGACTCGCCGGTGTCCCGGGAGGGGGCGTTCCTGGCCAACAACGTGGCCTTCGGCGCCTTCGCCTTCGTGGTGCTCCTCGGGACGGTGTTCCCCCTGATCGTGGAGGCGGTCCGGGGCGACCGGCTGTCGGTGGGCGGGCCCTACTTCGAGCGGATGACGATGCCCATCGGCTTCCTCCTGCTGTTCCTCATGGCGGTGGCGCCGGCGCTGCCGTGGCGGCGGACGTCGAACGAGGTGCTCCACCGCCGCCTGCTGTGGCCGGCGTGGGCGGGGACGGTGACGGTGGTGGCCTGCGTGGCGTCCGGCATCCGCGGGTTCGCGCCCCTGGTGGCCTTCGGGCTGGCCGCGTTCGCGGGGTCGGCAGCTGTTCGCCAGCTCGTCCTGTCGGTGCGGGCCGCCGGCTGGCGGGGGCTGGTGGGGCGGGCCAACGGGGGGATGATCGTCCACCTGGGGGTCGTTCTGATCGCCGTCGGCTTCGCCGCCAGCTCGTCGTTCGGCCACCGGGCCCAGTTCCGGCTGGCGCCGGGGGAGTCGGCCTCGCTGGCCGGCCACACCGTCACCTACCTGGGCTCGGAGATCGTCGAGCACCCCAACAAGCGCACCCACCAGGCCCGGGTGCGGATCGACGGGGGGAAGGTGTACGCCCCCGCCCTCCACCAGTTCCCGGGGGCGTCCCTCGCCATCGGCTCGCCGTCGGTCCGCACCGGACCGATCGACGACGTCTACCTCACCCTGGTGGCGACGCCGGCCGACGACGCGTCGGCCGTCATCGGGGTCAACATCCAGCCCCTGGTCGCCTGGCTGTGGCTGGGCGGGGGCGTGATGGCCCTGGGGACGCTGCTGGCGGCGTGGCCCCGGGACCGCCGCCGCCGGGGTGCGGCCGAGGTGCCCGTGACCGTGCCGGAGCCCACGCCGGTGGCCTCGACGCCGGAGCCGGCCGAGGTGCCCGGGTGAGCCGGCCGCGGGCGACGTGGGCGGTCATGGCGGTGCTGCTCGTCGGCGCCCTGGCCATCGGCTCCCAGCGGGAGGGGCCCGTAACCGCCGAGTCCCGGGTCCGCCGCATCGGTTCCGACCTGCGCTGTCCCACCTGCCAGGGTATGGCCGTGGCCGACTCCGACGCCCCCGCCGCCCTCGGGATCCGGGAGGAGATCGCCCGCCGGGTGGCCGAAGGCCGGGAGACCGACGCTCAGATCAAGGACTACATCCTCGGCCTCTACCCCGACATCAGCCTCCGCCCCGAGACCCACGGTCTGGGCCTGGTGGTGTGGGCCCTGCCGGTGGTGGCCGTGGCGGCCGCGGTGGGGGCGCTGGGGACGGTCCACCTGCGCCGCCGCCGCCGGGGCGGACCCGGCTCGGGCCTGTCCGACGACGATCGCCGGCTGGTCGAGCAGGCGCTGCGGTCGCCATGACCCCCGAGGAGCGGGCTTCGCTCGAGGAGCAGCGCGACGTCCTCCTCCGGTCGCTGCGCGACCTGGAGGCGGAGCGGGCCGCGGGTGACATCGGCGAGGCCGACTACACCACCCTCAAGGACGATTACACGGCTCGGGCGGCGGCCGTCCTGCGGGCGCTCGACGCCGCCAGTCGACCCCGTCCCCGCACCGCGGCTCCCCGCCCCCGGCCCCGGCCCCGGCCCCGGCCGGCCCGAGGGAAGCCGAACGCCAACGTCCCTGTCAGCGGCCGGCAGCGGACGCTCGCCGTCAGCCTGGCGGTGGCCTTCGCCATCGTCGCCGTCGCCGGGCTCTCGGTGGTGATCTTCTCCGGCGACCGTGAGCCGGGCCAGCCCGTCACCGGGTCGGGCCCGGATACCTCCACCTCCACCGCCACCGCCACTGCGCCCGACCGGGTGGCCGAGGCCCTCGCCCTGGAGAACGACAACCAGCCGGTCGAGGCGCTCAAGATCTACGACGAGATCCTCGCCGACGACCCCGACAACGTCGAGGCCCACGCCTACCGGGGGTGGCTCCTCAAGCGGGCGGGCCTGGTCGACGAGGCCCTGATGTCGCTCGACCGGGCCGTCACCCTCGACCCCACGTTCCCCGACGCCCGCTTCTTCCGGGGCATGGTGCTCTACCAGGACCGCGACGACCCGGCGGGGGCGGTGGAGGAGTTCAA
This sequence comes from uncultured Acidimicrobiia bacterium, assembly GCA_963790325.1. GTDB lineage: Bacteria > Actinomycetota > Acidimicrobiia > Acidimicrobiales > AC-14 > JAXDMK01. Next base: position 1,354,342 of record CAWBNY010000003.1, on the reverse strand, counting down.
GGCGTTCCTGGCCAACGACCCGCCGCCTGAGTTCGTGGCCGCGGTGCAGGAGGTGCTGGCCAAGGCGGAGGCGGCGGCTGCGGCCAAGGCGGCGGGCGTCACGACCGTCGCCCCCTAGGGCGCCCTAGGTGGACCGGCCGAGGTGCCTTCCGTGGTCACTGTCCACCGGGCCCACGGGTGCCGGCGGCGAGATCGGGCCCGGGGGGCGGGGGCAGCGTCCGCCGGCATAGCCTAAGGCCGGCGGTCGGCCGGTAGCCCGGCCGCCCTCGGGGGAGGCGTAGACATGGATGTTCTCGGCATCATTCTCGGACTGGTCATCGCCGGCGTCGTCTTCGGCTTCCTCGGACGCCTGGCCGTGCCCGGGCCGAATCCGATGAGCGTCGGGCAGACGATCCTCGTCGGGATCGGCGGCTCGTTCCTCGGGTCGGTCGTGGGACTTGTCGTCGGCGCCCGGCCGGACGAGAACGTGTGGATCTTCTTCGTCCTCCAGGTGCTGGGCGCGGCCCTGATCGTGTGGCTGCTCAGCCGCCGGCGCCGGTAGCCGACCGCAGCGACCGCAGCCGCTCCACCACCCCGGGGAACGCCCGGGCGAAGGCGTCGACGTCGGCGGCGGTGGTCGACCACCCCACCGACACCCGTAGCGACCGCTCGGCGGGCACGCCCATCGCTTCCAGCACGGGCGACGGCTCCAACGACTCCGACGAGCACGAGCTGCCCGAGTGGGCGGCCACGCCCGCCTGGTCGAGGCCCAGGAGCACGGGCTCCGCCTCCACCCCGTCGATCCCGAAGCACACGATGTGGGGCACCCGGCCGACCGGGTCGCCGAACGCCTCCACCCCGGGGACGGCGGTGGCGGCGGCCACGACGGCCTCGGTCTGGGACCGGTTGCGGGCCGCCTCGCCGGTGAGGGCGCCGGAGACCGCGGCCGCCGCCGCGCCGAAGCCCACGATGGTGGGGACGTTCTCCATCCCCGCCCGCCGGGCCCGCTCCTGGTCACCCCCCACCAGCAGCGGCCGCAAGCGCAGTCCCCGGCGGACCAGGAGGGCGCCGATCCCCGGAGGTCCCCCCAGCTTGTGGGCGCTCACCGACAGCAGGTCGGCCCCCAGGGCGACGAAGTCGATGGGGACGTGGCCGGCGCCGGCCGCCGCGTCCACGTGGACGAGCACGCCCCGCTCCCGGCAGGCGGCCACCACCTCGGCCACCGGCTGCAGCGTGCCCACCTCGTGGTTGGCCCACTGAATGTGGACCAGGGCGGTCTGGCCCGGCCGGATGGCCGCCACCACCTCGTCGGGGTCGACCCGGCCCAGGCGGTCGACGCCCACCGTCGTCACCCGGTGGCGATCGGAGGCCTCCCGCACCGCCGAGTGCTCCACCGCCGGCACCACCAGGTGGTCGCCCCGCTCGGTGGCGCCCCAGACCGCGGCGGCGATGGCCTCGGTGGCCCCGCTGGTGAACACCACCTCGCGGGACCGGGCCCCGAGGAGGGCCGCCACCTGGTCCCGGGCGTCCTCGACGACGGCTCGGGCGATGCGGCCCTCGGTGTGCACCCGCCCGGGATCGGCGACGGCCGTCCCCGACAGCCACGGCAGCATCGCCTCCACCACGCCCGGCCGGGGCGGCGAGGTCGACGCGTGGTCGAGATAGGCGCGGCTCAGGGCGCGGGCCTTTGACGTCGCCGCCGGCCGCCGCCCTCGCCGCCACGGCCGACCCGGCTCCGCCGGCCGACCGGGAGAGTGTTCGTCAACTGGCCGAGGAAGCTCTGCTTCCGACGGCGAGCTTGGTCACGCAGACGGCGTCGCCCTGAGGGCGGGAGGCCTGGGTCTCCGGCACCGTCTCGCCGTAGAGGGTGGAGAGCATCCCCTGGACGATGCCCCGGTCGACGGCGCAGATCACCGGGTGCTGCACCGCGGCCTCGCCGAACGGGCACTGCTCGGAGATGATGGCCAGGGCGCCCTCCCGGGACTGGGTGTGGGCGGCGAAGCCGTGGGCGGTGAGGGCGTCGGCCACCGTGTGCAGGGCCACCTGCAGCGACCGGTGGCCCTCGGCCGGGGCCATGCTGGCGGCCAGGGCCCGCCCGTAGGCCTGGCCCACCTCCTCGGCCATGGCCTCGGCTGCCTCCAAGGGCACCAGGGCCAGGGTGCGGGCCAGGAGGGTGACGAGCAGGTCGTCGCGCCGGGCGGGGAACTCGAGGCGCATGTCCTTGGCCACGGTGCGGTAGTGCTTCGACGGCCGCCCCGCGCCGGGGTGCTCGGCCCGCTCGACCGCGACCTCCAGGTAACCCCCGCCGGCGAGCTTGTCGAGGTGGTGGCGGGCGACGTTGGGGTGCAGGTCGAACCTCTCCGCCACCTCGGCCGCGGTGACACCCCGGTCGGAGTCGTGGGCGAACAGGTAGATCTCCCGCCGGGTCGGGTCACCGAAGGCGCTGGTGACGGCGCTGACCGCGGCGCTGAACTCATCCGCCGTCAGAGCAGGTTGAGCCACCCCGGTATTCTACCTATAGCCATAGGAGAAATTGGAGTCCCACCACGCCGATGCCCACCCATGCCGACATCCTCGAAGCCCTGCGGCCGGTGCAGGACCCCGAGCTCCATCGCAGCATCGTCGAGCTGGGCATGGTCAAGGACATCCGGATCGAGGGTGGGCGGGTCGGCGTCACCGTCGCCCTGACGGTGGCCGGCTGCCCGCTGCGGGCAGAGATCACCCAACGGGTCACCACCGCGGTGCAGCCGCTGGCCGGGGTCGACCAGGTCGACGTCGAGCTCACGGTGATGACCGACGACGAGCGGGCCGCGGTGAAGGGCAAGCTCCAGCCCGAGGGTCGCGGTCATGGGGAGGCGGCGGCCGTGCCCTTCGGCGAGGGCTCCCGCACCCGGGTCCTGGGCCTGTCGTCGGGCAAGGGAGGCGTGGGCAAGTCGTCGGTCACCGTCAACCTGGCCGTCGCCCTCAGCCGGCTGGGCCACGAGGTGGCCGTCCTCGACGCCGACGTCTACGGGTTCTCCGTCCCCCGCATGCTCGGGATCACCCAGGAGCCGGTGGTCATCGACGGGATGATCGTCCCCCCGGTGGCGGCCGGGCTGAAGGTGATCTCGACCGGGTTCTTCGTCCCCGACGACCAGGCCGTGATCTGGCGGGGGCCGATGCTGCACAAGGCCCTGGAGCAGTTCCTCACCGACGTCCTGTGGGGCGAGCCCGACTACCTGCTGGTCGACATGCCCCCCGGCACCGGCGATGTCGCCCTGTCGATGGCCCAGTTCCTGCCCCGGTCGGAGGTGCTGGTGGTCACCACACCCCAACCCGCAGCCCAGCGGGTGGCGCAGCGCTCGGCCCTGATGGCCCGCAAGGTGAAGCTGCCGGTGCGGGGCGTGGTCGAGAACATGAGCTGGTTCACCGGCGACGACGGGAAGCGGTACGAGATCTTCGGCGCCGGCGGCGGCCAGCTCCTGGCCGACGACCTGGGTGTGCCTCTCCTGGCCCGGATCCCGCTGGTCACCGCCCTGCGGGAGGGCGGCGACGAGGGCCGGCCCATCACCCTCACCGAGCCCGGATCGGAGGCGTCGCTGGCGTTCGAGTCCTTGGCCAAGGCGGTCGAGGGCATGGGCGCCAGCCGGATATACAAGTCGGAGCTGAAAATCGGCTGACTCGGGCTGGCCCCCGGTCCTGAGCTAGACAGTTGGCGGTGCTCGGCCTCCTCCCGGTCCTCGCGGCCATCTCCTACGACCCCATCGTCCGGGTCCACCTCGGGCCGCTGTCGATCTCGCCCCACGGGGTTGGTATCGCGGTCGGGTTCCTCATCGGCGCCCGGTTCATGCTTCCCGAGTCCCGGAAGCGGGGGATCCCCGACGACGAGGTGTACCCGCTCTTCACCCGGGCCGCCATCGGGGCGATCATCGGGGCCCGCCTGGCGTACGTGATCAACCACGCCGGCGACTACGGGTCGCTGGTCGACGTCCTCCAGGTGTGGAAAGGGGGCATCTCCCTGCTGGGCGGCATCACCGGGGCGGTGCTGCTGGCCGTGCCCCGGATGAAGCAGCGGAAGCTGTCGTTCTGGAAGATCATGGACGCAGCCGCCCCCGGCCTCGCCCTGGGCATCGTGGTCGGTCGCATCGGCGACCTGATCATCGCCGACCACCTGGGTACGACCACCGACTTCTTCCTCGGCTACCGCTGCCCGCCGGCCGGGGTCGAGGTGGGGTCGCCGTGCATGCCCGGCACCGTCGTCCACCAGACCGCGCTCTACGACCAGATCCTGGCCTTCGTCCTGCTCATGGTGCTGCTGCGGCTGCGCAAGAAGGTCCGCTACGACGGCTTCCTGGCCATGACGTTCGTGGCCTGGTACGCCTGCAACCGCATAGTGGAGGACTTCCTGCGGGAGGACCTCCGCCGCTTCGGGCTCACGGGCAGCCAGTGGTGGGCCGTCACCATGCTCTGCCTCAGCCTGTACGGGCTGCTAGTGCTGCGCCGGACCCCGAGGTGGGGTCGGTGGGACCAGGAGCCCGACCCGCCACCGTCACCGAGTTTGCCGCCGCCGCCTACCCTGGCCGACGACGAGCCTGAGATCGTGGACGACGTCGATGACGTCGAAGTCGGTGGCGATGCCCGCCCCGAGGAAGGAGAACGCAGTGGAGATCCGGATCGGGGTCATCCAGTCCCCGAGGGAGATCGAGATCGACATGGGTGACGAGGTCGACGGCGAGAAGCTGATCGAGGACATCCAGGACGCCATGGGCAACGACTCCGACGCCAACATGCTGTGGTTCACCGACCGCCGGGGTCGCCGGGTGGGCGTGGTCACGGCCCGCATGGCCTACGTCGAGCTCGGCCCCACCGGCGAGCAACGAAGAGTGGGCTTCTCGGCGGTGTAGAGCGCCCGCGCCGAACTGGTGACGAGAACCGGGGCTCCGGCCCCGGGAATCGTCACCGGTTCGCTGGGGCGGCGACGTCCGTACACTTGGCAGGGCCGTGGCCACGCTCGCCGAGATCGCCAGCCAGACGTCGCTCGACGGGCCGGGGCTCGCCCATCTCCAGCGGCTCGTCGGCACGTGGGGGTTGCTCTCCGACCTGTGCTTCGCCGACCTCCTCCTGTTCGTCCCGGTCGACGACCCTTCGCTCGGCCGGTTCGTGATCCTCGGCCAGATCCGGCCCACCACCAGCCAGACGCTCTACCGCGAGGACCAGATCGGCAAGGTCCTCGACTCCTTCGACCGCCCCCTGGTGGCGAGGGCGTTCCGCCTGGGCGACATCATCGACGGCGAGGTCGATCTCACCCCCGCGGGTGAGGTGGCGGGGGTCCAGTGCATCCCCGTGAGATGGAAGGACCAGCTCCTGGGCGTGCTCACCCGGGAGTCGGCCCCGTCGGTCGGCCGCCGCCCGGGCGACCTCGAACGGGTCTACGTGGAGATCTTCGACCGCTTCGCCCGCATGATCATCGCCGGCGAGTTCCCCTTCGGCGCCGAGGAGACCGAGCCCGACGAAGCCCCCCGAGTGGGCGACGGGGTGGCCCGCCTCGACGCCCAGGCGAGGGTCGACTTCGCCTCGCCCAACTTCGTCTCGGTCCTCCACCGGATGGGGATCCACCGCAACACCCACGGCGCCCGCCTGGGCGAGATCGGCTTCGACGAGTCGACCGTCAGGGCCGCCTTCGCCATCGGGCTGCCCATCACCGAGGAGATCGAGCGCCGCGACGTGGTCGTCCTCGTCCGGTGCCTGCCCTTTCTCGAGCACGGACGGGTGACGGGGGCGGTCGTCCTCATGCGCGACGTCTCCGACCTCCGCCGGCGGGACCGCCTGCTCATCTCCAAGGACGCCACCATCCGCGAGATCCACCACCGGGTGAAGAACAACCTGCAGACGATCTCGTCCCTGCTGCGCCTGCACGCCCGCCGCCTCGACAACCCCGAGGCCCGGGCCGCGCTGGAGGAGTCGGTGCGACGGGTGCGCTCGATCGCCCTCGTCCACGAGACCCTGTCCGAGGGCGCCAGCCAGGAGGTGGAGTTCGACCAGATCGTCCGCCCCCTGGTGCGGATGGTGGAGGAGGGGCTGGGATCGGAGGAGCGCCCGGTGCGCCTCGAGGTTCACGGCGACGCCGGCGAGCTGCGGGCCGAGATCGCCACGCCCCTGGCCGTGGTCCTCACCGAGCTGTTGCAGAACGCCGTCCAGCACGGGTACCCCACCGACGATGCCGCCCCCCTGCCGACCCGGACGGTGGGGCGGGTGCTGGTGTCCTTCGTCAACAACGGCAGCGAGCTGCTCGTCCGGGTCCGCGACAACGGCGTCGGGCTGCCCGACGGCTTCACCATGCACGGGCCCCGCCTGGGGCTCACCATCGTGCGGACGCTCGTCACCACCGACCTGGGGGGGACCATCGACATGCGCAACGACGGCGGCACGGTGGTGGAGCTACGGGTGCCGGTGAGCGCCGGCACGGTGGTGGAGGCGACGGCCCCCGGCGACTAGGGAGAGGGGGACGAGCTCGTCAGCTGGCCCGGCGGCGCTTGGCCAGCCACGCCTTGCGCAGCTTGCGCCGCTCCTCCTCCGACGTGGCGCCCCAGACCCCCGCCTCCTGGTTGGTGGCCAGGGCGAACTCGAGGCACTCCGACCGGGCCTCGCACGCCCGGCACACGATCTTGGCCGCCTCGATCTGGTCGAGGGCGGAACCGGTGGTGCCGACCGGGAAGAACAGGTCGGGGTCGGTGTCACGGCAGGACGCCTTCTGGCGCCAGTCGTCGACGTCCCACTCGTACGGCCGATTCCAGGTCAGTGCCACGAACACTCCTCTTTGTGAAGTCGTTCACAAACTAGGGCCACAACTGGGAAGGAGGATGTGATCTCGTTGCCCGGGCGAGCGTACCCCCGAGTTTCCAGGCCGACAAGGGGTGACCGGAACTTCGGCCGACTCACTCCCCGGAGGGAGGGACCACGACGGCGAGGGCGTGATGCTCGTAGGAGAACACCAGCTCTTCGGCCTCCCCGAGGTAGTCACCGTCGACCTGGTATGGGAACAGCCCGCCCCGGCCGGTCACGGAGAACGTCCGGAGATCGGGTCGGTGGTCGACCCGTTCGTTGCGCCGCAGCCGCTCGCCCTTTCCCATGGCCGAGGTCAGCAGGCCGAGGACGGTGGGCACGTGCATCGTGCGGACGGTGACCGCCACCAGCCCTCGGCCGGGCGTGGCGTCGGCGGTCAGGTTGAGGGAGATGCGGCCCAGGTACGTGTAGGGGTTCGAGTTCATGACCACCGCGTAGGCCCCGTCGACGGCCGTGTCCTGGTCGAAGTGCATGGTGAAGTACGACCGGCCGAGGTCGAAGTGGCGGGCCAGGGTGGTGATGGTGGCGAGGACGAAGGCCGCCTGGCCGATCTTGCGCTTCAGCGCCGGGCGCCGTTCGACCTGGGCCACGACCGCGGCGTCGAAGCCGAGCCCGGCGTGGAACAGGAACCGGCGCCCGTTCACCACTCCCACCGGCATGCGCCGGATGGAGCCCGCGGCCAGGGAGTCGCCCATCTGGGCCACCGCCTGGCGCAGGTTGTTGGGTACGCCGATGGTGCGGGCGAAGACGTTGGTGGACCCGCCCGGCAGCGCGGCCAGGGCCGTGTCGGTGCCGGCCAGGCCGTTGGCCGCCTCGTTGAGGGTGCCGTCGCCCCCGAGGACGGCCACCACGTCGACCCCCGCCGCGGCCGCCTCCGCAGCCAGCCGCGTGGCGTGGTCGCGCTGCGCCGTCCGGTGCACGGTGAGGTCGTGGTTCGCGGCCAGCGTCTGCTCGACGTACCCCTGCCGGTCCCGGGTGACCGAGGACGCGAAGGGGTTCACCACCAGGGCCACCCTCACCGGGGCACGCTCAGTCGTCCCCGGGAACGTCGGCCTGGGACCGCAGCTGGGCCAGGCTGCGGGCCAGCAGGCGGGACACGTGCATCTGGCTGATCCCCAACCGGCCCGCGATCTCGGACTGGGTGAGCCCTTCGAAGAAGCGCAGGTGCAGGATCGTGCGCTCCCGGGGCGGGAACTGGGCGATCATGGGCGAGAGGGTGACCCGGTGCTCGCTGTCGATCAGGTTCTGGTCCTCGGAGCCGAGGTGTGACGACAGGGACCCGTCGTCGTCGCCGCCGGCGGGGGCGTCGAGCGACGTGAACCGGTAGGCGTGGCCGGCCTCGATGGCCTCCAGCACCTCCTCCTCGGACACCGCCGCGGCCTGGGCGATCTCCCCGATGGTCGGCGACCGGCCCTTCTCCTGGGACAGGCTGCTCACCACCGAACCCAGCTGCAGGTGCAGCTCCTGGACCCGGCGGGGGACCCGGACCGCCCACCCCTTGTCGCGGAAGTGGCGCTTGAGCTCGCCCACGATGGTGGGCGTGGCGTAGGTGGAGAACTCCAGTCCCCGCTCGGGATCGAAGCGGTCGACCGCCTTGAGCAGGCCCAGGGCCGCCACCTGGACGAGGTCGTCGAGGGGTTCGCCCCGGTTGGCGAACCGGCGGGCCAGGTACTCGGCCAGGCCCATGTGGGCGGTGACCAGCGAGTCGCGCGTGGTGCGGTCGCGGGTCTGGGCGTACTCGTGGAACTTGCGGCGGAGCTCGTCGCGCTCCCTGGCGTCGAAGGCCATGTCAGGCCGGCCGCAGCCGCTTGACCATGCGGAAAGTGGGCCCCTCGGGGCTCTGGCCCAGCTCGACCTCGTCGACCATGGCGTGGAGGATCTGCTCCGACATGGGCGACAGCCGGGCCTCTTTGGACCCGTCGTCGGTGAAGCGACCGACGCCTTCGACCGTCAGGCTGTCGTCGAGGAGGTGGTAGCGGAGGGCGACCGTGCCGGCCCGGCCCTTGCCGACGAGGGCGAAGCACAGCTCGTCGATGGCGATGCGGAGATCCTCGACCTCGTCGAGGGTGAAGCCCAGGCGGCTGGCCACTCCGGCGGCCATGATCCGGGTGATGCGGAGGAACTCCGGCGATGCCGGCACTTCCAGTCGAACCTCACCCGAAGACAATCGACCTCCACTCCTGCGCGCGGACGGCCGCCAGCCTAAGCTGCCCCGCACCTGAACACGGAATAGTGGAGGTCGGGATGCGGCGGTTCTCAATGTTGCTGGCGTGCGCCACGAGCGCGTTCCTGGCGGTGACGGCATCGGCGTCGGGGACGGTGATCTCCGGACCCGCCTACGGCTCCGCCTCGGCCCAGCTCTCGGGGGCGCAGGAGGTCCCCCCGGCCGACCCCGACGGCTTCGGCCGGATCTCGGTCCGGCTCGACGTGGCGAAGGATCAGGTTTGCTACGGGCTCCACGTCCGGAACATCGAGTCCTCCACCGCGGCCCACATCCATCGGGCGCCGGCCGGTTCGAACGGGCCCGTCGTGATCGACCTGGAGGCGCCATCGGCACCGTCCGGCGCGTCCTCCGGGTGCGCCTCGCCTCGCGGCACGGCGCCGCCGGACACGATCCAGGACATCATCGACCACCCCGAGGCCTACTACGTGAACGTCCACAACGCGCCGTTCCCCGGCGGCGCGGTGCGGGGCCAGCTGGGCTGACTCAGGGGGGCTCAGGCGTGGTCGGTGGCCCGGACCGCCCACGCCCGGCCCCGGCGGCGGTCCTCGACCGCCAGTTGCAGCGACCATCCGGTGGGCGCCACCCCGTCGTCCCACCGGTACCAGCCGAGGTCGGCTGCGGCCGCGCCCAGGTCGTCGGGGCGGAAGGGCCAGTCGTCGAGGCGGCCGGACAGGGCTGCCACCGCCCACCACGCCGAGAACCGCCCGTAGGCCATGCCCCGGCGGCGGCCGTGGGCGCCCCCGCTGGCGGCGGCCCACGCCATGACGGCGAGGGCTTCGGCCGGCGCCACCTCGGCCATGCGCAGGCCCTCGACCGCCCCCAGGGCGACCACGGCCGACGGGGCGCCGCCCGCGACCGCGGTGGCGTCGACTGCGCCGTTGGACTCCTGCTTCCAGGCCACCGCCAGCTCGACCAGGGCCCGACGGGCCTCGGAGTCGCCCGCCGGCTGGCCCGCCGTCGGGGCCGGCCCGTCGACCGGCGTCATCGCCGGCGACCGCACGTCGGCCACCTCCAGCTTGTGGGCCCGGTAGGTGGCCAGGGGATAGTCGGGCTCCCACGGCTGGAGGCGCAGGGGCAGCTCGAGGGCGGTGGGGTCGACCCGTTCGTCGCCGGTGAGGTCCTCGCCCCGGACCACCCGCTCGTGGGCCACCATCCCCGCGTCCGGCGTCGGCTGCAGGTGGGAGCGGAGCTCGGCCCAGGTGTGGGTCGAGGCCGCCACCTCGGCCAGGGGCCCGAGGGCGAAGCGGCCGGTGCCGGGGACCAGCACCGTCGCCGCCTGCGGGCCCGGGGCTTCGAGGGCCAGCCGGTACTCGGCATGGCTGGCGGCGGGCCACAGCTGCCGTCCCCGCTCGATGGCCCGCCGGCAGCGGTCGCGGAGGTCGAGGACCCCGCTCCAGTCCCGGTCGGCGCAGAGGTGGTCGATGCGGACGAGCAGGGCGTCGAGGTCGCCCATGTCGACCAGGTCGGCGGTGGTGAGGCGGCCGGCCATCGTCAGATGAGAGGCCAGGGGTAGGCCCACTGCGACCGCAGGTGGGGGAAGGAGGGTCGCCGCACCAGCTCGAGGGCCCGGTGGACGAGGGCGTTCAGCTCGTCGGGGGTGAGCAGCCGGGCCAGCTCGTCCGGAGGCGACATCGCCACCCGGCGGACGTCGTCGACCTTCTCGGAGGGGAACGGCTGGCCGGCGAAGTCCCAGATCACGGTGCGCAGCTTGGGCTCCTCGTGCAGGCACAGGCCGTGGTCGATGGCCCACAGCCGACCGTCGTCGCCCAGGAGGCAGTGGCCCGCCTTGCGGTCGCCGTTGTTGACCAGCAGGTCGAACAGGCAGATGGTGCGCAGCGCCTCGTGGTGCTCCGGTCGTTCGAGGAGGGTGAAGTAGTGCTCCCGGAAGTCGCTGGGGACGAACCGCTGCACGGAGCCGAGCCCGAGGGGGCCGTCGCGCAGGACGGTCGCCGGGACCAGGCCCCAGCCCAGGGCCTCGGACACCACGTACACCGCCCGCTCCCGGCGGAAGAGCCCGGTGGGGTAGTCCCACAGCGCCCGCTCGCCCGCCCCCGGCTTGTAGACGGCCCGCTCGGCGTCGCCGTCCAGGCGCAGCTCCACCAGGAACGTGCCGTTCGAGCTCCACGGCAGCCGGCCCTTGACGTCGATGTCGCCGGCCCGGAGCAGCTCTAGCGGCTCTGGCTCCGGTGGCCGTTCAGGCGCACGCACACGTGTCCTTCGGGATCGAGGGGTTGGCCGCACAGCTGGCACGGGGGCCGTCCGGCGGCGACGACGTCGGTGCCCCGGGCGGCGAGGGCGGCGATCTGCTCCCGGGTGGCGAGGAACCGGGCCACCGCCGCCTCGTCGCCCTCCTCCAGCAGCTCTTCGGCCTGGACGAGGATGCGGTCGGCGGCCTCGTCGTAGGAGACGCCGAGGGCGCCCACCACCCACTCCGGCATCACCGGCTCGACCAGGTCGAGGTCGGTGGGGAGGGGCCCGGGCGAGGGCAGGTCGGAGAGGAGCGTCCCCAGGTACGTGACCAGGGCCGCCACCTGCTGCTTCTCCAGCTTCAGGGACACGACCTGGGTGCCGGCGGCGGCCTGGAGGTAGAAGGCCCTCCGTCCCGGCGCGCCGACGGTGCCGACGGTGATGCGGTCGACGGGGCCCAGGTCGAACGACGACGACAGGCTCACGAGGGCTTCACCGCGGCCAGGTCGCCGAGGGAGTTCACGGACAGCACGGTAGGGCCACCGTCGCCGTAGGTGATCGCCGTCACCGAGCAGGGGGAGATCACGATGCGCTGGAACAGGTCGAGGTGGGTGCCGAGGGCGTGGGCGACGGCCGCCTTGATCGGGTCGGCGTGGGAGACGAGGACGATCACGCCGCCGGGATGGGCGTGGCGCAGCCGCTCGACGGCGCCCACGATCCGCTGCTGCATCTCCGGGAACGACTCCCCGCCGGGGAACCGGAACCCGCTCGGGTAGGCGTGGACCGTGCGCCACTGGGGGGTCTTGGCCGCCGCCGCCAGCTCCATGCCGGTCCAGTCGCCGATGTCGGCCTCCAGCAGGCCCTTGTCGACGGTCACCGGCAGGCCCCGGGCGGCGGCGATGGGCTTGGCCGTCTCCCGGGTGCGCTCGAGGGGCGAGGCGTAGACGGCGTCGATCCGGGGGAGCACCGCCAGCCGCTGGGCCACCCCGTCCGCCTGGACCCGGCCCGCGTCCGAGAGGTGGAGTCCCTTGGCCCGTCCCGGCAGGAGCTTGCCCGTCGTGGGCGTCTCCCCGTGGCGGACGAGGAGGACGAGGGTGCCGGTGGGCGCGGGCGGGGACTTCCGGGGGGCCATGGCTGCCGGCCACCGTACCGGGCACGAGCCGGTCGTCGAACCGGTCCGGAGCGGCGTCGAGGCCGGCCGGCGGGCAGAGTGAGGCGGTGGACTCGCTGGCGGACCTGACGGCCGAGGTGGTGACCTGCCGGGCCTGCCCCCGGCTGGTGGCGTGGCGGGAGCAGGTGGCGGCCGAGAAGCGGGCGTCGTTCCGGGACGAGATCTACTGGGGACGGCCGGTGCCCGGCTTCGGCGATCCCGACGCCTCGTTGCTGGTGGTGGGGCTGGCACCGGCCGCCCACGGCGGCAACCGGACCGGGCGGGTCTTCACCGGCGACCGGTCGGGGGACTGGGTGTTCCGGGCTCTCTGGCGGGCGGGGTTCGCCAACCAGCCCACCAGTGTCGACGCGGGCGACGGGCTCACCCTCACCGGCGCCTACGTGGCCGCCGTCGTCCGCTGCGCCCCGCCCGCCAACAAGCCGACGCCCGCCGAGCGCGACCTCTGTCTCGACTACCTCCGGCGGGAGCTGGCCCTGCTCGAGCGGGTGCGGGTGATCGTGGTCCTGGGCCAGTTCGCCCTCGACGGGGTGAGCCGCCTGTACGGCCTCCGCCCCCGGCCGAGGTTCGGCCACCTGGTCGAGCACGCTCTCCCCGACGGCCGCACGTTGCTCTGCTCCTACCACCCGAGCCAGCAGAACACCTTCACCGGCGTCCTCACCGAGGCCGCCTTCGACGCCGTCTTCACCCGAGCCCGGGAGGTGACTACCGAACCGCGGCCACCAGCTCGCTGACCCCGTAGACGACCGACAGGAGACCGAGGAAGCCGGCCACGGCCAGCCGCAGCCGGCGGTCGGAGGCCCGCACCGACAGCGTCGCCCCGATGCGGGCGCCGGGGACGACGCCGATGGCGAGGAGGACGGCCAGCCACCAGTCGATGTCGCCCAGGAAGGCGTGGGTGATGGTGCTGGGGACGGCCAGGATGCCCACACACGCCAGCGATGTCGCCACCGTGGCCTTGATCGGCATGGCCAGCACCTGGTTGAACCCGGGGATGAGGGCCAGCCCGCCCCCGAGCCCCAGCAACCCCGAGAGCAGCCCGCCCGCCGCCCCCACCGCCGCGACCACCAGGCCGGGGCGCCGGCCCACCGCTGAGACGCCGACCGCGGCGTGGCCGGCCTCGTCCGGCATGCGGGCCGTGCGCACGGCGGTGAGCCCGATGAGCACCGCGGTCATGACCATCAGCCAGTGCCCGTCGCCCGGCACCGCGTGGGAGAGCAGCGACCCGACCACCGCGGTGACCACGCCGGCGGGCGCCGCCTTCGCCACCACCCCCCAGTCGACCAGGCGGTGGCGCGAGTAGCGGATCGTCCCCGAGATCGCCCCCGGGATGATCGCCGGCAGGGTGGTGCCGACGGCCACGAAGGCGGACGCGCCCAGGAGCCGGACCCCGGGCGTCGAGATCACCGCCCCGCCCACGCCGAACGCCCCCGACAGCACGCCGGCGACCAGCCCCACGACCACCGCGCCGAGGTCCTGGAGCAGCGGTCGCTACCGGCGGATCGTGGTGTGCTTGAACTCGTTGAGCTCGGGCCAGTCGTCGACCAGGGCGAGAGCCCGCTCCACTGTCGCCCGGGCCCCGTCGGCGTCGCCGCCCGGTCGGTGCATGACCCGCACGAACACCGCATTGCCGCCGACGATCACCGTGGGCACGCCGAACACCGAGTGCTCGGCCACCGCCCGGAGGTGCTCCCGGCGGAACGTCTCCCGGGACTCACCGTCCTCGACCAGGGCGAAGACCGCGTCGGCGTCGAGGTCGTTGTCGGTCAGCACCCGGCGCAGCACGTCCTGATCCCGGATGTCGAGGGCATCGTCGTGGCGGGCCGCGAACAGGGCTCCGTGGAGCTGGGCGAACGCCTCCGGGAAGTGGTCACGGACGGCGACGCCGATCTCGACCGCCAGGCGGGCGCTGGCCATCTCGGGGTCGTCCCACACGTCGGGCCGACCCTCCTCGACCTTGGTCTGGTTGAGGGAGAACGGGACCCACCGCACGGTCCACCCCGGATCCTTCTGCAGCGCCACCAGCACGTGCTCGCAGAAGTTGCGGGCGAACGGGCACCGGTAGTCCCAGGTGACGGCGAAGTCGACGTTCATGGGGCAGGCAGCCGCCTCCGGCGCGGGCGCGGCTGCCTTCTTCTTCTTCTTGGGGGGCGGGTCGGGGGGACGCAGGCGGGGGGCGTCGACCGCCACCGCCGGCCACCGCTTGCGCTGGTTGTGCGACAGCCGGCGCAGCAGCTCGATGGCGCCGGGGTCGTCGTCGCCCGGGCGGCCCTCGATGGTGCCGTCCTGCAGCATCTGCATCATCAGGCTCCGGCCGAGGTCGGTGCGGACGATCGTGAGGGTCCAGTCCCCGAAGGCGCCGATTCCACCGGTGGAGATGTCGGCGTGCTCGGCGGCGAAGTCGGGGCACATCTTGCAGCCCTCGCGGGTCCAGGCGTGGCACTCCTTGAGGGGGACCTCGTGGTAGGCGCCGTCGCGCATCCAGATCTGGAGGACCCCCTTGATGTTCATCTTCACCATGTCCCGGCGGCGGAGGCCGTACCTGGCCTCCAGCAGCTCCTCGAAGATGGCGTCGTCGAACGTCTTGGAGCAGAGCAGGCCGATGTTGAGGACGAACCGGCGGGCGGGCTTGCCCGCCTTGCGCATCGTCATCACCGGCGGAACCGACGACTGGCAGCTCATCCCGACCAGGGCGATCCGCTCGGCGCCGCCCTCGACGGCCTCCTCGTAGGCCATGGTGTTGGCCGAGTAGGTGTAGCGGCTGCCGGCGGCGGCCAGGACCTCCTCCCGGGTGCGGGCCACGCCGGGGACCGCCTTCCACGAGGTGCCGTCGCCCTCCAGGTAGGACACGAGGGCGGCGTCGATGACGTCGTGCTCGAGGGCCCAGATGAGCATGGCCGACACCAGGCCCCCGTCCTGGCCCACCTCCACCAGCTTGGGATCGGCGGCCCGGGCCAGGATGATGTCCTTGGAGATGCCGGACACCTCCTCCTTGGCCCGGGGGCGACCGAAGAGGGCGGTGTCGATCTCCGGCTCCCAGTCCCGGAAGCGGGGGCAGGCCCGGGTGCACGACGTGCAGCCCCGGTCGCCATGGCCACAGTCACCCGGTCCGCCCTCGTCCTCCAGGTGGAAGGGCTTGTAGACACCCTCGGTGTCGTCGTAGCCGAGGACGTCGTGGGGGCACGCGACCACGCAGCCGGCACAGCCGGTGCACAGCCCCGAGGTCACGACCTCGGAGAACAGGTGCTTCCAGTGCAGGACCTCGCGTGCCACGGGTCCACTGTACGGGCGCTACGGGAGCAGGGCCGCCACCAGGGCGTCGCCGACCCACCGCCCGTAGCGCTCGGTGGACCAGCCTTGACGGCCGACGAGCAGCTGGTAGAGCTCGGGCGACAGGTAGGCGGCGAGGACGTCGCGGGCCTCGTCGGCGTCGACTTCCGGCCGGAGGTGTCCGTCTTCGGCGAGGTGGGCGGCGAACATCCCCATGCCTGCCAGCTTCTCCGCCACCATCTTCTCCCAGACGCTCGACGCGGCCGGGTCGGTGGCGGCCGCGTCGCGGGCCAGGAGCTGGACGGCGGTGCTGCGATCGCCGGCATCGGCGACGTGGATGCCGAACATGCGCAGCTTGCGGGCGGGATCGGGCTCCTCCTGGATGCGCTGCACCCAGTCCCGCTCGACGACGGGGACGGGCTCGTCGTCGCCGGCCACGGCCACGTCGAACACCGACTTGAGCAGACCCGCCTTGTTGGCGAACGCCTTGTAGACGGTCTCCACCGACACGCCGGCCTCGTCGGCCACCGCGGCCAGGGTGGTGGAGGCGTAACCCTGGGCCAGGAACTGGCGCTGGGCGGCGGCGAGGACCGCCCGCCGGTTGCGCCGGGCCTGCTCCTGGCGGCTGGTGGAGTCGTAGCGGCGGGGGCTCTTGACGGGATCGCTCAATTCGTTACATACTCTCGTATCAGTTACAGGTCACTGTATCAGACAACCCGATGGAAAGGGACCGCCCATGTACGCCTTCACGTTCGACGCCCCCGCGGGGGAGGAGATGTACCACCGAGTCAAGGCCGGGATCACCGATCCCCAGCCCCAGGGCCTCGTCGTCCACCTGGTCGTCAGGTCCGAGCACGGACTGCGCCACACCGACGTGTGGGAGACCCGGGAGGACTGGGAGCGCTACCGCGACCAGCAGGTGCGGCCGGCGGTCGAGCGGGCGCTGCTGGCGGCGGGGATCGACCCCCGGACGCCGCCGCCCGAGAGCCACGACCTGGAGCTGGTCGACGTAGTGGTAGGGGGGTGAAGGAGGCGGGCGTGGTACGACAAAGCCATGCCCGTCTACGCCGCCTTCCTGAGGGCCGTCAACCTCGGGAGCCGCAATCGGATCTCCATGGCCGACCTCTGCCGGCTGTTCGAGGAAGGGGTGGGGGCGGCCGATGTGGCGACCCACGGGCAGAGCGGGAACGTCGCCTTCCGCCATCCGGAGCGGTCGGCGACGAGGCTGGCGGCGGTCGTGGCCACGGGCATCTCCGACTCGTTCGGGCTGGACGTCAAGGTCCTGCTGCGCACGGAGGCGGAGCTGGCCCGGGTCGTCGGCGACAGCCCGTTGGCGGCATCGGCTGACGTCTCCGAGCTGCACGTGACGTTCCTGGTCGGCCGGCCGGCGGCCGACCGGGTCTCGGCGCTCGACCCGTCCAAGTTCGCGCCCGACAGGTTGGCGGTGGTCGGGCGGGAGGTCCACCTCCACTGTCCCGGCGGCTACGGGCGGTCGAAGCTGAGCAACGCCTTCCTGGAGCGGAAGCTGGCCCAACCGGCGACGACCCGGAACTGGAAGACGGTCACCACCGTGGCCGATCTGACCGCCGCCCGCTGATGCCCGAGCTGGTCGAGGTGGAGGCCTACCGGCGACTGGCCGAGGGGGTCGTCGGGCGGACGGTGGCGGAGGTGGTGGCGCCGGACGCCTGGTACCTGAAGCGCGGGCTCGACGCGGCGACGACTTCGTCGGTGCTGACCGGCGCCACCGTGGGCGGGGCCCGGCGGATCGGCAAGCTGCTGCTTCTCGACCTCGATGGCGCCCGCCCGGTGTTGGGCCTGCGCTTCGGGATGAGCGGGCGGCTGGTGGTGGACGGGCAGGCGGGGGTGGACGACCTGATGTACGCCCCCCGGCTCGCCCTCGACCGGTGGGACCGCTTCGGGCTGCGGTTCGAGGGCGGCGGCGACCTGCGCATGCAGGACCCGAGGCGGCTCGGTGGCGTCGAGCTCGACCCGCCCGAGGCCCGGCTGGGGCCGGACGCGCTGTCGGTCACCCCGTCGGCGCTGGCCGCGGCCATCGGCCACGGGCGGAGCACGGCGCCGCTCAAGGCCCGGCTGATGGACCAGTCCCGGCTGGCGGGGGTGGGCAACCTGGCCGCCGACGAGCTGTTGTGGCGGGCGGGGCTGGACCCGGCCCGGGCCGCGGGGTCGCTGTCGGCGGCCGAGCTGCGGCGGCTGCATCGCCACCTGCGGGCGACGATGGCCGACCTCATGGATCGGGGCGGCTCCCACCTGGGCGACCTGATGGTGGAGCGCCGCCCGGGCGGGGTGTGCCCCCGGGACGGCGTCGCCTTGGTCCGCCGGACGGTCGGCGGTCGCACCACGTTCTCCTGCCCGAAGCACCAGGTCTGACGGCGGGTCGAGCCGGGTGGGTGGCTGGCTGCGGCCCCGCCCCGCTCGGCCCCGCCGAGGCCTCGAGCGCGACCCGCGCTCTCGGCGAACAATCCGCGCGGTTGCCCCCTCACGCGTGCAATTGCGCGGATCAATCGGCTCGGAGCCGCCGTCACCGCCAACGCCGCCCGAACACTCCGCGCACTATCCCCCTCACGCGTGCAATTGCGCGGATCAATCGGCTCGGGGTGTCGGAGGTGGTCGGTACCATCCTCGGCGTGCACGAGCGTGACCGGCTGTTCGTCGGCGGGGAGTGGGTGACGGCGGCGGGCGCCGACCGGATCGACCTGGTCAACCCGGCGACCGAGGAGGCCATGGGCCACGTGCCCGACGGCTCGGCGGCCGACGTCGACCGGGCGGTGGCCGCCGCCCGGGCCGCCTTCGCCGGGTGGTCGAGGACCGCCGTCGACGAGCGGGCCAAGTACATGGAGCGCATGCACGACGTCCTCGTCGCCCGCCTGCCCGAGATCGGGCGGCTGGTGGCGGAGGAGGTCGGCTGCCCCCTCTCGTTCGCCACGTTGGTGCAGGTCGGGGGCCCGTTGATGGTCATGAGCTCGTTCGCCGAGATGGTCCGCACCTTCCCCTTCGAGGAAGAGGTCGGTCTCTCCCTGGTGGTGCGGGAGCCGGTGGGCGTGGTCGCCGCCATCACCCCGTGGAACTACCCCGTGCTCCAGGCGGTGCAGAAGGTGGCGGGGGCACTGGCCGCGGGGTGCACGGTCGTCCTCAAGCCGTCGGAGCTGGCCCCCCTCACCGCCTTCGTCCTGGCCGAGGCGGCGGAGGAGGTGGGCCTACCCGGCGGGGTGCTCAACCTGGTCACCGGCCGGGGCGGCACCGGCGAGGTCCTCGCCGGCCATCCCGACGTCGACCTCGTCTCCTTCACCGGCTCCTCGGCGGTCGGCGCCAAGGTCGCGGGGCGGGCTGCGGGCGGGCTCAAGCGGGTCGTCCTCGAGCTCGGGGGGAAGTCGGCCAACGTGGTCCTCGACGACGCCGACCTCGCCGAGGCGGTCCGGGCCGGCGTCCGCCAGTGCTTCATGAACGCGGGCCAGACGTGCACCGCGTGGAGCCGGCTGATCGTCCCCCGTGACCGCCACGACGAGGCGGCGGCGATGGCGGCCGACGTGGCCGGGTCCTACGTCCTCGGCGATCCCCTCGACCCGGAGACCACGATGGGGCCGGTGATCTCGGCCGGCCAGCGGGCCCGGGTGCGGGCGGCCATCGAGGCCGGGACGGCCGAGGGCGCAACCATGGTCGCCGGCGGCCCGGAGCCGCCGCCCGGCCTCGACCGGGGCTACTTCGTCCGGCCGACGGTCTTCGCCGGCGCCTCCAACCGCATGTCGATCGCCCGGGAGGAGGTCTTCGGGCCGGTGGTGACCCTCATCGCCCACGACGGCGACGACGACGCGGTGGCCATCGCCAACGACAGCCCCTACGGCCTCCACGGGGCGGTGTTCTCGGGCGACCGGGCTCGGGCCCTGGCCGTCGCCCGCCGCCTGCGGACGGGGATGGTAGGCGTCAACGGCGGCGGCTTCGACGCCCTCGCCCCGTGGGGTGGCTACAAGCGCTCCGGCGTGGGCCGGGAGCAGGGCCGGTTCGGCCTGGAGGAGTTCCTGGAGACGAAAGCCATCCAGCCGTGACCCCGGTCGAGCGCGTCCTCGTCGTCGACCGTCCCCTCAGCCTGCGCCACACCCTCGGGCCCCTGCGGCGGGGCGGCGGCGACCCGTCGATGCGGATGGGCGCCGGTGGCGGCGGTGTGTGGCGGGCCACCCGCACGCCGGAGGGCCCCGCCACCACCCACATCACGTCCGACGGCCGGGGCCGGCTGACCATGCACGCCTGGGGCGACGGGTCCCGGTGGGCCGTCGACGCCTTCCCCGCCCTGGTGGGCCTGGCCGACGCCGACGATCCGCTCGACGCGATGGTCCTCCACCCCGTCGTCGCCGAATGTCGCCGCCGGCTGCCGGGGCTGCGGATCGGGCGGTCGCAGGCGGTGGTGGAGGCGCTCGTCCCGACCATCCTCGAGCAGAAGGTGGTCGGCATCGAGGCCAAACGGTCGTACGCCCACCTGGTCCGGAGCCTGGGTGAACCCGCCCCCGGCCCCGCCGGCTCCGCCGGCCTGCGGGTGCCCCCGTCGCCGGCGACCCTGGCCGCCACCCCGTCGTACGTGTTCCACCGCTTCGGCGTCGAACGCAAACGGGCCGACACCATCCGCCTGGCCTGCACGTGCGCCGCCCGCCTGGAGGAGACGGTGGCGATGGCGCCCGACGACGCCCGCGGCCGGCTGACCGCCATCCCCGGTGTCGGCCCGTGGAGTGCGGCCGAGGTGGGGATGGTCGCCCTGGGCGACGCCGACGCGGTGAGCGTGGGCGACTACCACCTGCCCCACCAGGTGGCCTGGGCCCTCGCCGGCGAGCCCCGAGCCGACGACGCCCGCATGCTCGAGCTGCTCGAGCCCTACCGGGGCCAACGGGGGAGGGTGATCCGGCTCCTCCTCAACGGCTCGCCCAACGGCCTCCCACCCCGCCGTGGCCCCCGGATGGCGGTCCGGTCGATCGCCGCCATCTGATCCGCGCCCCCGCCAGCAGCCGGACCACGGTTGCCAGAGCGAAGCACTCGTCCCCCACCTATTCTTGTGGGTCGGAGGAGTGACCACCACCATTCGCCCCGGGATCGAAACCCGCGGAGGGACGTCATGGCTGAGGAAACGACCCCGACGGAGGTGGCGACGTACTGCCCGCTGTGCGTGTCGCGCTGCGGGGCGCGGGCGACCGTGTCGAACGGGACGTTCACGCTGAATCGTGATCCGTCGCACCCGACCGGGAAGGTGCTGTGCATCAAGGGCAAGGAAGCCCCCGCCATCACCGCCCACCCGGGGCGGCTCCGGTACCCCATGAAACGCACCACGGCCAAGGGTTCGGCCGACCCCGGCTGGCGTCGCATCAGCTGGGACGAGGCGCTGGGCGCCGTCGCCGACCGCCTGCGGGAGCTGGCCCGCGACCACGGGGCGGAATCGGTGATGTTCAGCTCGGTGTCGCCTTCGACGTCGGCGATCGTCGACTGCATCGACTGGATCCAGCGTCTTCAGCAGGCGTTCGGCAGCCCGAACCTCGTGGTGGCGATGGAGTTGTGCGGCTGGGGCCGCTATCTCGCATCGTTGTACACCTACGGGGCGTCGGTACCAGGCCTGTACATGCCCGACCTCGACCGCGCCGAGTGCATCCTGTTCTGGGGCTACAACCCGTCGGTGTCACGGCTGGCCCACGCGACAGCGACGCGCGCCGCGCTCAGCCGCGGCGCCAAGTTGATCGTCGTCGATCCGAGGCGAACCGGGCTCGGAACCAAGGCCGATCCGTGGCTGCGGGTCCGTCCGGGGACCGACGCCGCGCTGGCGCTGGCGATGATCAACGTGATGATCGAGCGGGGCTGGTACGACGAGGGGTTCGTGCGCCGCTGGACGAACGGCCCCCTCCTGGTCCGCGGCGACACGGGCCGGCTGCTGCGCGCCGACGACCTGTCGGCCGACCCCAGAGCCCGTCACTACGTCGCCTGGGACGCCGAGGCCGGCCGGCCGATCGCGGTCGATCCGGCGGCCGGCGGCTCCGACGTCGGCGACCACGATCGGCTCGCCCTCACCGGCACGGTCGAGGTGTCCACCGCCGGCGGCATGGTGACCTGCCGGCCGGCGTTCGACCTCGTCGCCGAGCAGTGCCGCTCCCTGCCGCCGGCGGTGGCCGAGGACGTCACCGGGGTTCCCGCAGCCGAGATCGAGCGCGCCGCCCACGTCCTGTGGGAGCACCGCCCGGTGGCGTTCTACACCTGGAGCGGACTCGAGCAGCACAGCGGCACGACCCAGATCATCCGAGCCGTCAACGTGCTCTACGCGCTCACCGGCTGCTTCGACGCCCCCGGCGGCAACGTGCTGTTCACGCCGGTGCCGACGAACCCGATCACCGGGATGGAACTGCTCGACCCGGGGCAACGGGCCAAGGCGATCGGCCTCTGCGAGCGGCCGCTCGGCCCGGCCCGATTCGGGTTCGTCACCGGCGAGGACTTCTACACGGCGGCGCTGGAGGGCCGTCCCTACCGGCCGCGGGCGCTCGTGAGCTTCGGGTCGAACCTGTTGATGGCCCACGGCGACAGCGGGCGCGGCCGGGAGGCGCTGCAGACGCTCGATTTCTATGTCCACCTCGACATGTTCATGACCCCGACTGCCGAGCAGGCCGACATCGTCCTGCCGGTGACGGCTGCCTTCGAGACCGAGGGTCTCATGGTCGGCTTCGAGATCTCCCAGGAGGCGCAGTCACTGGTACAGCTGCGTGCCCCGCTGGTGCCGCCGGTGGGTGAGGCCCGCCCGGACATCGAGATCATCTTCGACCTCGCCACCCGGCTCGGACTGGGCGAGCACTTCTTCGACGGAAGCGTCGACGCCGGCTGGAGGCATCACCTGGCGCCGAGCGGGATCACCCTCGAGCAGCTCCGCGCCGACCCGGCGGGTGTCCGGGTGCCGCTCGAGACCCGCCACCGGAAGTACGCCATCGCCGACGACACCGGCATCCCTGCCGGGTTCGCCACCCCCACGGGAAGGATCGAGCTGTACGTCGAGGGCTTCCTCGACGTGGGTCAGCCCCCGGTCCCCACCTTCGTCGAGCCGAGGCTGAGCCCCCGATCCCGTCCCGACCTGGCCGAGAAGTTCCCGCTGGTGCTCACCTGCGCCAAGTCTCTCCACTTCTGCGAGACCCAGCACCGCCAGGTCGCCAGCCTGCGCCGCCACGTCCCCGATCCACTGGTGGAGCTGCACCCCGACACCGCCGCCGAGCGCGGCATCGCCAAAGGGGACTGGGTGGAGATCACGACGCCCAAGGGCGCCGTCCGCGCTCGCGCCGCCTTCAACGAAGCCATCGCCCCCAACGTCGTCAGCGGGCAGCACGGATGGTTCGAACCCTGTGAGGAGCTCGACCTTCCCGGTTACCCGCCCTTCGGTCCGGGCAGTGCCAACCTCAACCTGGTGCTCAGCCAGACACCGAGCGACCCCGTCAGCGGCAGCTCTCCGCTGCGGGCCCAGGTCTGCCAGGTGGCGCGCCTCACCGAGGTCGATGAACCGGCGCCGGCCACGACCAGCTGACCATCGTCGCGGCCGCGGACGGTGCCGCCGGCGCGGCCGGAGCAGCCCGGCGCGGACACCTCCGCCGGCTCATCGTTCGAGGTCGGGGCCGAGGACCTCGGCGAAAGCGGCGGCGTAGAACGAGTAGCCGAGCGCGTTGGGGTGGAACCGGTCCTCGCCGTACTTGCCCGCCCACGGGGGGCCGGTGTGGGCGCCGAGCTCGGCCACCCGGAACCCGTGCTCGGCGGCCGCCGACCGGATCACGGCGTCGATGGCGTCGGCCCGCTCCCGGAACAGCCCGGCCGGCAGGGTGGCCAGCACCGACCCCGGCGGCAGGCGGCGGGCGATCTCCCGCAGGTCCCGCTCCAGGAGGGGCAACGGAGTTTGGCGGATGACGTCGTTCGAGCCGATGGCGCACGTGACCAGATCGGGGACCACGTCGAGGGCCTCCAACCGGGGCAGCTGCCGCGCCAGCACGTCGGCCACCTTCCCGCCCGACTTGGACAGGTTGAGCACCCGCCACGGCCGGCCCGTGCGCTCCACGAGAAGGGCGTGGACCTGGCCCACGTAGCCCCGGTCGGGGCCGGCGGCGCCGATCCCCTGAGCGGTCGAGTCCCCCAGCACCACCCACAGCGGTCCCGACGCGGCCATCGCCAGGGCATTGGCCTCGTCCCACGCCTTGGCGTACACCGGTACCTGGGCCCGAACCCGCCGCAGCCCGGGCAGCGCCCCGCTCACCAGCAGCCGGATCACCTTGGGTGGACTCCACCTCACCGCCGGTTCACAGGCGTCGGAACCGGTGCACGGCAAGGGGTACGAACACGGCCAGGATCGCCATGATCCACCCCAGCGACCACAGCACCTCGCGGGCGGCCGGCCCGCCGAGGAAGAGGGCCCGCAGGGCGTCGACCACGTGGGTCACCGGGTTGACCTCGGCAAAAGCCCGCAGCCACCAGGGCATCGTCGCCACCGGGACGAAGATCGACGAGGCGAACGTGAGCGGGAAAACCCACACCAGCCCCGACGACTGGGCCGATTCCACGCTCCCCAGCGACATCCCGATCACCGCCGAGATCCACGAGAACGCCAGGGCGAACAGCACCACCAGCCCCAGCCCGGCCACCGCCGGGACGAGCCCGTTGTGGAACCGGAACCCGATCAGCAGCCCCACCCCCGCCATCAGCCCCACCACCAAAAGGTTGCGGATGGTGTCGGCCGCGGTCCGTCCCACCAGGACGGCCGAGCGGGCCATCGGCAGCGACCGCAGCCGGTCGACCATCCCCTTGGACAGGTCCTCGGCCAGCCCGATCCCCGTCTGCATGGCCCCGAAAGCGACCGTCTGGACGAAGATCCCGGGCATGAGGAAGTCGACGTAGCTCAAACCCGGGATCTGGATCGCTCCGCCGAAGACGAAGCCGAACAGGATCACGAACATCACCGGGGTGATCGTCGAGAACACGATCAGGCTCGGGATGCGGACGTAGTGGAGCAGGTTGCGGCGGGTGAGGATGAGGGCGTCGGCGACGGCGGTGCCGCTCACGTGAGGGACTCCACCGGCTCCGCCGGCTCGGCGGCATGGCCGGTCAGGGTGAGGAAGACGTCGTCGAGCGTGGGCCGGCGCAACGAGAGGTCGGCGATCCCGATGCCGGCCGCATCGAGCAGGCGGACGGCGTCGGCCACGACCGACCCGCCCGCGGCCACGGGCACCGACACCCTTCCCGCCTGGCGGTCGACGTGGGCCTCGCCGGCGGCGATCACCGACAGGGCGGCCACCGCCGAGATGGCGGCGCCGGCCGGCTCCACCGTCACGTCGATCACCTCGCCCCCGACCCGGGCCTTGAGCTCGGACGGCGTGCCGTGGGCGATGACCCGGCCGTGGTCGATGACGGCGACGGCGTCGGCCAGCCGGTCGGCCTCCTCCAGGTACTGGGTGGTGAGCAGCAGCGTGGTTCCGGCGTCGACCAGCTCGGCCATGATCTCCCACAGCCCGAGGCGACTGCGGGGGTCGAGGCCGGACGTGGGCTCGTCGAGGAACAGCACCCGGGGCCGGCCGATCAGGCTGGCGCCCAGGTCGAGGCGGCGGCGCATGCCGCCGGAATAGGTGCCCACCCGGCGGTCGGCGGCTCCTCCGAGGTCGAAGCGCTCCAACACCTCGTCCGCCCGCCGGGCCGCCTCGCTCCGGCTGACGTGGTAGAGCCGGCCGACGAGCACCAGGTTCTCCCGGCCCGTCAACGTCTCGTCGACCGCCGCGAACTGTCCGGCCAGGCCGATCACCTCCCGGACCCTGCCCGGCGCCTGGACCACGTCGTGGCCCGCCACCACCGCCCGCCCGCCGTCGGGGCGCAACAACGTGGTGAGGATGCGGACGGCCGTCGTCTTGCCCGCCCCGTTGGGCCCGAGCAGGCCGAGGACCGTGCCTGCGGGCACGGTCAGGTCGATGCCGTCGAGGGCGTGGATGTCGCCGTAGGACTTGCGCAGGCCCTCGACGAGGATGGCGTTTTCGTCTGCAGGCATCTCGTCGCAAGGTATCCGGGGCCGCCGGAGTACTCGGACCGGAATGGCGGCAGAATGTCGTCCGAGTGCCTACGTTGATCCACATCCGCCGGGCCGACGGCCGCTTCCACGCCCGCCTGCCCGACCCCCGGCTGGCGCACGCGTTCGTGGCCGGCGGCGGGGTCCGGATGGGCGACGACGCGCTCGGCGGGGGCGAGGCGGTGCGCCCCACCGAGGCGGGGGCGCTCAGGCTCGCCGCCGACGGCGGCGGGCCCGGTGGGGCCGAGATCCTCGCCTGGGAGATGGGGGGCACGGGGTGAGGACGATCCTGGTGGCGACGATCGCCGGTCTCTACCGCATCCGGGACTGGCCCGAGCTCCTCTTCGTCGAGCCCGTCCTCGACGTCGCCGGCGAGTACGTCCTGGTCGGCGGCCGGGGGGTGCAGAGGGGATACGACTACACCGACGAGCACGTCGTGGTCCCGGGAGCGTCGTGCCTGCTGTGGACGGGCCAGGAGCTGTTCGCCGGCACCGAGGGGGCGCACGTGGTGCGGGTGGGCCTCGACGGCCGGGCCAACGAGGGGGTCCCCGGCTTCGACCACGTGGCCGGTCGCGACACGTGGCACACCCCCCACGGCGGCCCCCCGTCGGCCCGCACCGCCGCCGTCGACGACGAGGGCCGGCTGTACGTCAACGTCCACGTCGGCGGCATCCCCCGATCCGACGACGGGGGCCACACATGGCAGCCCACCGTCGCCGTCGACGCCGACGTCCACGAGGTGATCACGGTCCCTGGCCGGCCCGGGATGGTGCTGGCCGCCACCGCCCGGGGGATGGCCGTCTCCGACGACCACGGCGAGAAGTGGCGGTTCGTCGACGACGGCCTGTTCGCGGTGTACTCGCGGGCGGTGGCGGTGGGCGGCGACACCGTTTTCCTGTCCGCCTCCGAGGGACCGGGCGGGGAGAAGGCTGCCGTCTACCGGCGGGCGCTGGGCGGGACCCGCCGGTTCGGCAAGTGCCGGGGCGGGTTCCCGGAGCACCTGGCGGGCAACGTCGACAGCGGCTGCATCGCCGCCTCGGGCCGGTTCGTCGTCGTGGGCACGCCCGACGGCCGCATCATCCGGTCGGAGGACTCCGGTCTCAAGTGGGCCCAGATCGTCACCGGACTGCCCCGGATCACCCGGATGCGGGTCCTCGACGAGGCCTGAGCCGGCCCTCAGCAGGTGACCAGCCTGTCCCGGAACGACCACCCGTAGGCGGAGTTGGGGCTCTTGGTGGCGTCCCACGCCCACGCCCGAACGGTGTGGTCGCAGATGGTGCGGTAGGCGTAGTTGAGGGTGCGGGAGTAGGCGATCCTGCCGGCGTTGTTGCACTCGAACCCACAGGGCCCGGAGCCGGCGACGATCCACTCACCGTTGGCCAGGGCGGGTGTGCCCGCGGTGATGTCCTGGAACGTGACGTAGACGTCGCCGCCGGGGGTGAAGTTGAAGCCGGACACGGGCACGGTGACGTAGGTCCGCCACGAGTCGGGGGTCGCACCCCCGCTGGAGTAGACGGTGAGGGTGCCGATGCCCACGACCGGCTTGTCGGCCGGGGCGGCGGCCGCGGGCAGGGCGGCCGAGAGGGCGAAGACGCCGGCCGCGCAGGCGGCGGCGACGAGGCGGGCGATCGTGGGCATGGGGCTCTCCTTGGTTCGGGTGCCTCTCCGTCTCCCGCCGGGCGGCTGCCGTTTCAGGCGGGTCGTCCCGAGAGGTCGGCTGGGAGGAGTACGCTGTGGGCGTACGACCGGACAGACCGGACGACATACGCCAGCGTCCGCAGGTCGTTGCCTCACCGCTTCCTCCGCAGATCGCCAGGCCGAACACGGAGGAACAACACATGGCAACCGGAACCGTCAAATGGTTCAGCGACGAGAAGGGCTTCGGCTTCATCTCCCCCGACGACCAGGGCAAGGACCTGTTCGTCCACCACTCGGGCATCACGGGCGGCGGCTTCCGCTCCCTGGCCGAGGGGGAGAAGGTCAGCTACGAGAGCGAGCCGGGCGACAAGGGCCCCAAGGCCGTCAACGTCTCGCGCATCTGACGCACACGCGGCAGCAAGGCCCGGGCGACCGATCCGTCGGTCACCCGGGCCTTCTCGCGTCTGCGGTCAATCGGGGAGCTCGACCGGCACGACCGGGACCGACTGCACCTGGCCGGCCCGGAAGACGCCCACCGGCACCGGCCGGCCGATGCGGTCGCCGGTCATGAGACGCTGGAGTCCGCCGACGTCGGCCACCGGCACCTCGTCGACGGACACGATGATGTCCTCCGGGCGCAGGCCGGCCGTGGCGGCAGGGCTGCCGGCCACCACCGTCAGCACCTCGATGCCCTTCTCCTGACCGGTGGCCCGGGCGGCCCGGGGCGGGAGGGGCCGGGAGCCGCCGGCGATGCCCAGGTAGGCCCGTCGCACCCGGCCCTCGGCCATGAGGGCGGCCATGATGGCCCGGGTGGTGGCGTTGATCGGGATGGCGAGGCCCAGTCCCTGGCCGATCCCGGGGCCGACCACCGCCGTGTTCACCCCGACGACGTGACCGCGGCCGTCGGCCAGGGCCCCGCCCGAGTTGCCCGGGTGAAGGGCGGCGTCGGTCTGGATGACGTTCTCCACCAGCCGGCCCCGGGGTCCGCCGACGGGGAACGACCGGCCCAGGGCGCTCACCACCCCCGCGCTCACCGACCCGGCGAAGCCGAGGGGGTTGCCGATGGCGACGACCAGCTGGCCCACCCGCAGCCGGTCGGCGTCGCCCAGGGTGGCGGGGACCACGGCCCTGCCCCCCAACGGCGTCGACGAGCGGATGACGGCCAGGTCGGACAGGCGATCGCTGCCGATGACGTGGAACTCGGCCTCGCCACCGTCGGCGAACACAGCCACACCCCCGTCGGCCCGCTCCACCACGTGGGCCGACGTGAGCAGGAAGCCGTCGCCGGTGACGACCACAGCCGATCCCGACCCCTGCTGGGCCCGGCCGCCCGGGACCCGGCCCATGACCCGCAGGCTGGCCACCGACGGGAGCAGCCGCTCGGCGACGGTGGTGACGACGGCGGAGTAGGCGTCGAGGGCGTCGGCCTCGGTCGGCAGTCCGTCGGGATGCAGATCGGCCATGGCCACGGCCCTACGCCGATCCCTCTTCACGGGCCCCGCCCGGGGCGAAGCGGACGGTGACCGACAGCTCGTCGGCGCCCCGGACCACGCTGAGGGCCAGGGCCGACGTGTCGTCGAGGCCGTCGAGGATCCCGTGGAGGTCGTCGACGGTGGCGATGGCGCGGCCGCCGGCCTCCACGATGAGGTCGCCGCCCCGGAGTCCGGCCCGGCCGGCGGGGGAGTCCTCCTGGACCTCCCGCACGAGCAGGCCGTCCCGGTCGGGGAGGCCGACCGACCGCCGCAGCTGGCGGGCGGCCCGCCCCGGGACCAGCCCCACGCCCAGGAACAGTCGCGATGTCGACTCGCCCCGGGAAAGGCCCTCGACCCGGGCCCGAAGGTCGGCGTCGGCGGGCAGGGCCAGGTAGAAGCCCTCGCCCAGGCGGTTGGTGTTGAGGCCGAGGAAGCGCCCGGCAGCGTCGACCACCGGTCCGCCGGAGGAGCCCTTGGCCATGGGCGCGGTGTGCTCGACGCTGCCCGTCACCCGCCGGCCCCTCGGTCCGCGGAACGAGCGGCCGACCGACGAGATCTGGCCCAGGGTGACCCGCAGGCCCCGCCCGCCCGGGTTGGCCAGGGCGAAGACGACCGCGCCCACCGCCGGGTCGCCGTCGCCCCAATCGATGGGCGGTGCGCCGGCGGTGTCGACGGCGAGGACGGCGAGGTCGCCGTCGACGTCGACCCCGGCCACGGTGGCGGTGACGGTGCGGCCGTCGGCGAAGGCGAGGGGCACCTCGTGGTCGTGGACGTTGTGGGCGTTGGTGAGGACGAGCCCATCGGCGACGACGACCCCCGAGCCCCGGCCCCACCCGTGGCCGATGCCGACCACCGACCCTCCGACCCTGCCGGCCACCGCTTCGGTGGCTGTCTGCAACTCTTCGATGACGCTCATGGGCTCGATCCTCCTGCTCCTGCTGCTGCCGGTAGTAACTTGTGAGTTGCAAGTTACTACCCGTTCGGAGGATTTGGGAAGATGGTCGCGTGAGCGATCGCACGGCGTTGGAGGAGGCGGTGGCCCGGGTCGGCGACAAGTGGACCCTGCTCCTCGTCTCCGCCCTCCTCGACGGTCCCCGGCGGTTCAACGACCTGGTCGACGACCTGGGCGGCATCGCCCCCAACGTCCTCACCCAGCGCCTGCGGCAGCTGGAGCAGCACGGGATCGTGGTGGCCATCCCGTACTCCACCCGCCCGCCCCGGTTCGTCTACCAGCTCACCGGCTCCGGCCTGGAGCTGGCGGGCGTGCTCCGGCTGCTGGCCCAGTGGGGTGCCGGGCAAGGGGGCGAGCCGTTGCGTCACGCGGCATGCGGCACCCCCATGGAGGCCCGCTGGTACTGCCCCACGTGCTCGGCCGTGGTCGACGGCAACCCGGCAGGTGACGAGGTCGTCCGGTTCCTGTAAGAAGGTCGCATGGAAACCACGGGCGGGCCGTCGAGGAAGGGGTATTGGATCGGCGCGGCGGTGATCGTCGGGGGCGTGGTGGGAGCGGTCATCTGGTTCACCCTCGGCTTCACGGGGTTCTCGCGCACGATCGACGACTTCCAGCGGGTGCCGGTGAACGGCGAGGGTGAGGTCACGTTCGACGGTACGGGCGGCTACGTCCTCTACTACGAGGCCCCCGGTGCGGGCGACGACGTCGTCCCCGCCGGGCAGGTCCAGCTCACACCGGTCGGGGGCGGAGAGTCCCCCGACCTCGAGTCGTACGACTCCGAGCTGAGCTACGACCTCGACGGCCGCTCGGGCGCGGCCGTGCTCACCGTCGACATCGAGAACCCGGGGACCTACCTGCTGGAGTCGGAGTTCGAGGGTGAGGGCGAGTTGGCCGTCGGGCGCAGCGTGGGCCGCCGGCTGGTCACGGCCATCCTCGGCGGCTTCGTCATCGGCGGCCTGGGGACGGTGGTCGGCGCCATCGTGCTCATCGTCACCGCCGTCCGCCGCCGGGGCGCCCGGTCCAGGAACGCGCCGTGGATCCCCCCGCCGCCCGGCTCACCGGTGCCGCTCCCGCCCCCGCCCCCGTCTCAGGCCGGGTAGGCCCGACCGTGTCGAGGAGAGTTCCGGAACCCGGAGAGCCCAGCCGGCCCAAGCCCCGCCCGTCGCCTGTCCCCCTGCCCGTCCCCCTGCCCACGCCGCTGCCCCTGCCCACGCCGCTGCCCCTGCCCACGCCGCTGCCCCTGCCCGTCCCCCTGCCCACGCCGCTGCCCCTGCCCACGCCCCTGCCGTCCCTGACACTTCCCTGCGACGTCGGGCTGCTCGCCCCGTTGCTCCAGCAGGCGTTTTCGCTGACCCCGTTGCAGGAGGCCACCGCCTCGGGCTTCCAGTCTGCCGACGTCCCGGCCGGTGGCATCCTGAGGATCCAAATGGCGGTGCTGCCGTCCGCCGTGAGCAGCACCGACCCTCTCATGAGGCTGCTCCTGACCACCCCGATCCAGTTCCGCCTGACCTTCGCCAGAGACGGGTCGCCGGCACCGATCGGCTCCGAGGTCCGCATGCTCGCGGGATCGACATCGACCGCCTCCCCCCAAGTCCCCGCCGTCCTGCGCTTCCTCCCCCGGCCGACCGTCGTTCCTCACGTCCTGGCGTCCCCCCCAGCGGGCACACCGGCCTATCCGCCGCAGAGCTGGCGAGTCGACGTGCACGCCCTGGTCGCTGCCCCCAACTGCCCCGCTCCCATCGACGTGCCCCTGGCCGGCATTCCGTTCCAGTTGCTTCCCGTCGCGGTGCCCTCGGTGGCGCTCCTCTTCGACGAGCGGAACTACGAGGGCGGCTTCTACGTCGCCACCCCGGGGATCGCCGGTATCACCGACGGCATCGGCCACGCCGACGACCGCCATAACGACCAGCTTCGCCACGCCACGTGGCGTGCCATCAAGGAGTTGGTGGAGACGACGATCCGGCTCACGGTCACCTTGAGCGTCTTCGGTCCGCCCTTCCCGACCGAGACCGAAGGCGCTCCGCTGTTCCAGATGCTGGCCAAGGCCGACCGGCGGGTGACGACCAACAGTGACTTCGCGGTGGTCGTCGGCGACTGCTCCGACCTGGGCAAGATCTGGCTGTGGTGGGGCGCCAGCTGCAACGACTTGGCTTCTTCGCTGTTCATGGTCTCGGTGCCCAACGGGCCCACGCTCACCACCTGGTTCGATCCGGGCTACAGCCGACCGTCACCTCCGCCCGCCTTCAGGGTTCCGGCGGGTCGCCTCTTCGCGTCCCTCTCCACCCTATGGTCACTCGACTCCGACACCGAGCGGCCCATGAACCCCAACGACTACTCAGCGTGGTTCGGTGGCATCGGGTCCGGCAATTTCGCGTACAACGAGATGAGCTCCCATAGATGGACGTAGGCGGGATCTGATCCGGCTCCGGGACAGTTCTGTTCCTCATCGTCCAACGGTAAAGTCCAGGAACGGAGTCTGAGAACGCGCCATGTCTTCGCCGACCGCCGGCTCTTTGCCGTTTCCTTGGTTGGAATGGATGGTGGAGAACCTTCTCGCCGGGGCGGAACCGGAACATCTTGTCGCCGCCCTCAGCGCGCAGGGAATCCCGCCGGACGCCACCCGAACACACCTTGAGTGCGTCCGGGAGGACTCCTGCTTCAAACAAGCGCAGACCACCAGGCAGCGCGTACGCACATTGGAGAGCCTCCTTCGCATTCGCCGCTCGCTCGAACTGCTCGCCGATGGGCAGCATCTCGCCGAGCGCCGAGCGCTTTCGGCCGACGAGTTCCTTCGTTCATACTACGCAATGAACCGGCCGGTTATGCTTCCGCAGTTCGCCTCGACGTCGCAGCCGGTGCTGAAGTGGAACCCGGAGTACCTTTCGTCGGTGATGGGCGACACCCCTGTCGAGGTGATGTCGGCACGCGAATCGGATCCTGACTACGAGATGAATTGTGAGACCCACCGCAGTTCGATGCCCTTCGCCGACTACGTCGACCTCATCACCGATGGGCACAATTCGAACGATGCGTACCTGGTCGCCAACAACCACTTCTTTCGCAATCAAGCGGCTGAACCACTGTGGCGAGAGATCGACCTCCGCTGCGACTACCTCGATCCTTCAAGGCAGAGCCCGGAGACCGTGTTCCTCTGGTTGGGGCCGGCGGGAACCGTGACACCCCTCCACTTCGACTTGGCCAACGTCCTGTACGTGCAGGTGTACGGCCGGAAGCGATTCACGCTCGTCTCACCTCTCGAGGGGCCGTACCTCTACAACCGTGTCGGGGTGTACAGCCCGGTCGACCCCCTCTCCCCTGATTACGAGGCGCATCCTCTCTACGCCGCGGTCAGACCGGTTTCTTGCGTGGTGGAGCCGGGTGATGCCCTGTTCATCCCGGTCACGTGGTGGCATCACGTCGAGGCGATCGAGGCGAGCATCAGCATCTCGTTCACCAACTTCGCCTACCCCAACACGTTCCACTGCGACCTGCCGGCGCAGGGGTGAAGGTCCTCTGCACCGTTCGGCCGTTCTACAGCCACTTTGCGTCGCTCGCACCCATCGCGCTCTCGCTGATGGAGCGGGGCCACGAAGTCATCGTCGCCTCCGCCGAGTCTCTTCGACCTGCGGTCGAGGGCACTGGCCTGGCGTTCTCCGATGCAGGCATCGATCCGTCGGACCGGACCCAGGTCGGGCGCATGCCGCCCGGAGTTGATTGGGACTTCCACAGGTCTGGAATCGGTTCCAAAACTCGGGACCTCCTTGAGATCGGTCGGTCGTGGGAGCCCGACGTCATCGTGCGAGACCAGACAGATCTGGCGGGAGTCATTGCCGCCGAACGGCTCGGAATCCGCCACGCGACGGTCGGACTCGGGTTGCTGACTCCCAAGGCATGGTGGCGGGAACTTCTCGGCCACGAGCTCGATTCCGTGCGCGCCGAACACTCCCTGCCGGCTGATCCTTCCTTCGACCGGATCGATCCATACCTGTACCTGGATCGTTCCCCCCCGTCATTCCAGTGGAGTCGGCGAACCATCGTGCCGCCCATCACTTCGATCCGGCCGGTGTCTCTCGGCGACTTCGATACGAATGCGTCGGAGCCATGGACGGAACGCCTGGCGGATCGGCCGACCGTATACGTCACCCTCGGGACCGTCTACAATTTCCGCGCCGAGGTGACGAGGAACATTCTTCTCGCTCTGGCCGAGGCTCCGATCAACGTGGTGTGCACGGTGGGCCCCGGGCAAGATCCTGGCAGCTTCGGCGACGCCTGCGGCAATGCGGTGCTGGACACCTTCATCCCTCAGTCACGGGTACTGCCCTACTGCCAAGCGGTGATATGTCATGGTGGCTTCAGCACTTTGATGGGCGCCTACTCCCACGGTCTGCCTGCGGTCATCATCCCGTTGGGCTCGGATCACTCGGGCAATGCATCACGTTCGGAGACGTTGGGGGTCGCACTGTCGCTGGTCCCGTCCGAGCTGTCGAAGACAACCCTGCGGTCGCGCCTCGACCGACTCCTCGATGACCCCCACTTCCGCCGCCGGGCCGGCTGCCTGCAGGAGGAGATCGGGCGACTCCCCGACTCATCGACGGCGGCCGAACTTGTAGCCCGATCGGCGGGCAAGGTGGCCTGGAGGTAGCGGACCCGGAAGGCCTCGTTCAAGTCGTAGGCGATGACCAACCGGGGATCGAGGCGGATGGCGTCGTGGCGAAGAGCGCCAAGGGTTGTGGTTCGCGGCTGCGGGAGTCGCCGCCTCCAGGGAGTCGGGTCCGGACCGCCGGCCGGCCACTCGAAGCCCTGGCTATTCGATTCGGAACGACGCCTGGGCGCTGAACGAGCCGCCCTCCTCCCAGCGGGCGACGGCGACGTAGGTTCCCGGGGGGACCTGGGTGCACGTGGGACCGGTGGCACAGTCGGTCTGGTCCCACGTGAAGGAGCCGGGGAACGACTGGCCCGGCTCGGCCCTGACCGGGAGGGCGTAGTCGGCGGTGTAGGCGAAGCCGCTCACGTCCCGGCCGGCCTGGTCCTGAACTGCGTACCGGGCCCGGGCGGGGACGAGGCAGGCGGTGGCCGAGTCGTTCCGCAGGCTGGACGTGCCGGTGACCTTCTCGCCAGCGGCGTAGGCGGCCTTGCCGGTGGTGACGGAGACCGTCACCTGATCGGGCGGGCAGGCGTGGAGCTCGGAGCTGCCGGGAGGTGTCGGGACGACCGACTGCGGCGGGGACGTCTGGACGGGGCTGCTCTGATTGCCGCCGCCGTCATCCGCGGGTGGGGGTGCCGTGGTCGTCGGCCGGACGACCACGGTCGAGGTGGTGACCGTCGGCCCGGTGGGAGGCCCGAGCTCGACTGCGCCGAGCATCCTGCCGAGCGGGTCGACGGCGAGCAACCTGGCAGGGGTGGTGGCCGGGTCGATCGGCCCGGCCAGAAAGCGCACGTCGAAGCCGGCCTCGCCGCCCACCGGGAGGACCTCGACGTGGCCGCCACCGGCCTCGATGCGAACCGCGACGACGTCGCCGCGCAGCACTCCCACGACGAAATCGGCGTCGAGCCCGGTGGTGATCCCGCCGGCGATGGCCTGCTCGGCGCCCGTTCGCAGGCCGCAGGTCTCGCTTCTCCGGCCCCGGTAGTCGAGGTCGAGGCACATGCCCTCCGCCTCCGGGCGGGCGAACAGGCGCCAGTGGTCTCCCTCGAGATCGCCCTCGGCGGCGAGCTTGGACGCGACTCGCAGCGGCGGCGCGGTTCCCGCGACCTGTCCCGAGCTGGCGGTGTCGACCACCTGGGCCTGGTTCGGGAGGAGGGTGCTGACGGCCATCGCCACCGCCACCAGTCCGACGACGGCGGCCACGCCTCCGCCGACCAGGCGCCGTCGGCGGCGGCGGGCGGCCCGGGCGGCCACGGCCGGGAACGGCTCGGGGGCGAGGGCGGGGTCGTCGGGGAGGCGACCCAACGCCTCTTCAGGCTCGACCACGGTGGTTCGCCTCCTGGCTGGCCATGGCGCTCACCCGGCCCCACCGTTCGAGGGCCCGGGTGCAGGCCTCGGCCGCCGCCTCCCGGCCCACGTCGGCGTCGCCGGCCACGACGGCCAGCTCTGCCACCAGCCGGGGCGCCGACCCCCGGTACCAGGCCTCGAAGCCATCCACTCCCCCAAGAGCCTCGGCTCCCGCGTTCTGCTTAGTGATGGTCCATGTTCCCGCGGCCGCTCGCTACCGTCGACGCCCGATGGAGACCATCCCCCTCGATGGGGCCGGGTGGGTGCCGACCTCCAGCGGCGCTCGGGCAGCCTCGAGCGCCACCCGGACGAGTTGATCCTCACCGGCCCCGCCGGCACCGCCTTCGTCTTCTGCGGACACCTCCTCCACCGGGGCACCCGCAACCCGCAGCTCCCAGCCCCGCCCCGCCCTCCAGATCTCCTGGGAACGACGCTGACCTGACCCCGGACGCGGCCGTGCCCCCCGGGGGAGGGGGGCACGGTTCCGGCGGCTGCGACGAAGTGGTGCGACGCTCGGGTCAGGCGGCGACGACAACCTCGGCCGGCTCCAGGGCCAGCTCGAGGACCTCCTTGACGTCCTCCACCAGGTGGAACTTCATGGTCTGCTTGACTGCGTCGGGGACGTCGTCGAGGTCGGGCCCGTTGCGCATGGGGAGGATGACCTCCTTGAGCCCGGCCCGGGACGCGGCCAGCACCTTCTGCTTGACCCCGCCGATGGGCAGGACCCTTCCCTGCAGGGTGACCTCGCCCGTCATCCCCACACTCGACCGCAGCGGCCGCCCCGTCATGAGGCTGGCCAGGGCCGAGACCATGGTGATGCCGGCCGACGGGCCGTCCTTGGGGATGGCGCCGGCCGGGACGTGGAGGTGGACCCGGTCGGCCACCGGCACCCCGAGCTCGGCCGCGTGGGAGCGGACGTAGGACAGGGCGATCTGGGCCGACTCCTTCATGACGTCGCCCAGCTGGCCGGTGATGGTGAGCGAGCCGCCCCCCCCACCGCCACTGGCGGACGGGTCGCCGCTCGGCAGCGCCGTCGCCTCGATGAAGAGGACGTCGCCACCCATGCCGGTGACGGCCAGCCCGGTGGCCACACCCGGCACCGCGGTGCGGTCGGCGGCCTCGAAGAAGTACTTCTGCCGGCCGAGCCAGGTGCGGACGTCGCCCTGGTCGATGGTGACGGGGGGCGTGACCTCACCGGCGGCCAGCTTGGTGGCCACCTTGCGCAGGGCCTTGCCCAGCTCCCGTTCCAGGTTCCGGACGCCGGCCTCCCGGGTGTAGTCGCCGACGATCGAGCGCAGGGCTCCATCGGTGACCGAGACCTCGTCGCCCGGCTTCCCGGTGCCTGCCAGGCCGTTGCGCTCCAGCTGGCGGGCCAGCAGGTGGTCGCGGGCGATGGTGACCTTCTCGTCCTCGGTGTAGCCGTCCAGCGGGATGATCTCCATCCGGTCGAGCAGGGGCCCGGGGATGGTCTCCAGCTGGTTGGCGGTGGCGATGAACAGCACGTCGGACAGGTCGAGGTCGACCTCGAGGTAGTGGTCGCGGAAGGTGTGGTTCTGGGCCGGGTCGAGCACCTCGAGCAGGGCCGACGAGGGGTCGCCCCGCCAGTCGCTGCCCAGCTTGTCGACCTCGTCCAGCAGGAAGACGGGGTTCATGGTGCCGGCCTCCCGCAGGGCCCGGACGATGCGGCCGGGCTGGGCCCCGACGTAGGTGCGCCGGTGGCCACGGACCTCGGCCTCGTCCCGGACGCCACCGAGGGCGACCCGGACGAACTTGCGCCCCAGGGCGCGGGCGACGGACTCTCCCAGCGAGGTCTTGCCCACGCCGGGGGGACCGACCAGGGCCACGATGGCCCCCGAGCCCCGGCCGACGACCGCGCCCAGACCCCGGTCGGCCCGCAGCTTGCGGACGGCCAGGTACTCGACGATGCGGTCCTTGACGTCGTTCAGGCCGGTGTGGTCCTCGTCGAGGATGACCCGGGCGTCGCCCACGTCGAGCTGGTCGTCGGACTTGGTGCCCCACGGCAGCTCGGTGACGGTGTCGAGCCAGGTGCGGATCCACCCGTGCTCCGGGCTCTGCTCGGATGTGCGCTCGAGGCGGCCCAGCTCCCGCTCCACCGCGACCCGAACGTGCTCGGGGACGTGCTCGCCCTCCACCTTGGCCCGGTACTCCTCGATGACGTCGGCCTCGTCTCCCGCCTCGCCCAGCTCCTTGCGGATGGCGGCCATCTGCTGGCGCAGGATGAACTCCCGCTGGGTCTTCTCCATGCCCTCGTTGACGTCGTTGTGGATGCGCTCCTTCAGGGTGATGTCGGCCAGGACGTCACGCATCCAGGCCAGCACCTTCTCCAGGCGCTGCTCCACGTCGACCGTCTCCAGGATCTGGGACTTCTGCTCGACGCTGAGCTCGGGGGAGTAGCCGGAGGTGTCGGCCATGAGGCCGGGGTCGGAGATGCCTCGCAGGTGGTCGTTGAGGTGGCTGACGCCCTTCTTCTCGAAGATGGTCTCGACGACGGCCCGGTACTCGCGGGCCAGCTCGTGGGCCCGGGGGCCGAAGGCCGGGACGGCGACGGGGTCGGCGTTGACGAACAGGGCCGCGCTGCCGGTGGCCACGCCGGCGCCCACGGTGGCCCGCTCGATGCCGCGGATGATGAGACCCCGGATGCCGCCGGGCAGGT
The DNA here is from genome assembly GCA_963790325.1 of uncultured Acidimicrobiia bacterium. Classification (GTDB taxonomy): domain Bacteria; phylum Actinomycetota; class Acidimicrobiia; order Acidimicrobiales; family AC-14; genus JAXDMK01. The sequence goes on along the minus strand of CAWBNY010000003.1, from coordinate 1,315,907 downwards.
CGCCCGCGTTCTCGATCTTGCCGATGGTGCCGATGCGGGCGTACTTGTCGTCGACGAAGGGCACCAGCAGGAGGCGGCCGTCCCCACGCTCCGCCGCGGCCACCGCCGCCTTGGCCTCGTCGGTGTCGGCGGTGAGGGTGACGACCATGCCGGGGAGGATGACCCCGGTGGTCAAGGGGAGGAGGGGAAGGGTGGCTGTCTGCAGCTCAGGCATTGGTTGACCTCGAGTTTGGAAACATTCGAGTGTCAGAACCCCGCCGGGGGTGATCCGATTCCCCGGGAGGCCGGTCGGCCGGAAATCCGACAAGATCTGTCAGAAATCCACAGGTTGCTCCCCTTCCATTCCCCAGGTGTTTTCCTTACAGTGAGCTTCGTCCGGTGCCGAGCACGCCGGGGGAGGGCGAAGCGGAAGGCGCAAGCCGGAAGCGGAGCAGGAACCCGGTGGCGCAGCAGCGGACGCAGGCGAACCGGATGCCGGCCTGCCCTCCGGGGCGGCGGGCGGAAGGGGAGCCGAGCGAACTGCGGTCCCGAGGAGCGCGAAGGGTCTCGGCCCTGAGAGCTACTCGGGGCCGTTTCGCGTCCTGCCCGCACCCGGTCCCGCCGGTGATGCCCAGGGTTGGGCCAGACTGCGTCCTCGTGGACCGGTGGGCGAGCTTCGACTGCTACGGGACGCTCATCGACTGGGACGGCGGGATCGGCGCTGTCCTGCGGCGGCTGTGGCCGGCGGCGGTCAGCGAGGATCTTCTGACGACCTACCACGCGATCGAGCCGGTGGTGCAACGGGACGGGTCCCTCTCCTACCGCACCGTGCTCGAACGTTCGCTGCGGACCCTGGCCGTGGTCCGGGGCCTGCCCCTGGCCGACGCCGACGCCACCGCCCTGGCCGACTCCCTGCCCGAGTGGGCCCCGTTCCCCGAGGTGGCGGCGGCCCTGACCGCCCTGAAGGCGGACGGCTGGCGGCTGGCCATACTCTCCAACACCGACCCCGACTACCTGGCCGCCTCGGTCGCCCGCATCGGCGTCGACGTCGACGAGCGGGTGGTCGCCTCCGAGATCGGCTCCTACAAGCCGGCCCGGGGCCATTGGGACGAGCTCCGCCGCCGGATCGGCGCGGGCGACGCCGACGCTCGCGTCACCCACGTCCACGTGGCCGCCAGCCTGCTCCACGACATCGAGCCGTGCGCCGCCCTCGGCCTCCCGGCGGTGTGGGTGAACCGGCTGGGGGAGTCCAGCGCCGTCCCCCGGGCGGCCGAGATCCCCGATCTGCGCCAGCTCCCCGCGACCATCGCGTCCCTCGCGTAACGTCGCCCACCGGGACGGGACGGTAGGACGTCCGAGACGAGGAGGAGACCGGTGGAGTTGACCCCGAAGCAGGAAGAGCTGTGCGGCCAATCGCAGTGGGACTTCTCCGACCTGCGGGCCCTGTTCATCAACTGCACCCTCAAGCCGTCGCCCCAGCTGTCCCACACCCAGGGCCTGGCCGACATCTCGATGGAGATCATGCGTCGCCAGGGGGTGACGGTGGAGCTGGTGCGAGCCGTCGACCACGACATCCCGGTCGGGGTCTACCCGGACATGACCGAGCACGGCTTCGACCGTGACGACTGGCCCGCCATCTTCGAGCAGGTCCGGGCGGCGGACATCCTCGTGCTGTGCAGCTCGATCTGGCTGGGGGAGAAGACGTCGGTCTGCACCAAGGTGGTCGAGCGCCTCTACGGCAACTCCGGGCAGCTCAACGACGCCGGCCAGTACGCCTACTACGGGAGGGCCGGCGGCTGCCTCATCACCGGCAACGAGGACGGGGTGAAGCACTGCGCCATGAACATCCTCTACTCGCTGCAGCACCTGGGCTACGTCATCCCGCCTCAGGCCGACGCGGGGTGGATCGGCGAGGCGGGGCCGGGTCCGTCCTACCTCGACCCCGGCTCCGGCGGGCCGGAGAACGACTTCACCAACCGGAACACGACGTTCATGACGTGGAACCTGCTCCACCTGGCCCGGATGCTCAAGGCGGCGGGCGGCATACCCGCCCACGGCAACCAACGGTCGGAATGGGATGCCGGCTGCCGCTTCGACTTCCCCAATCCCGAGCACAGGTAGTCGCCGTCTGGGCGGGCGACGCCCAGCCGAAAAAAAAAGAAGTTGCGCGAAATCATCAAGATTTCATCAACTTTTGCCGACCCCTGCGTCATGAGTTCACCCAACCGCATCCGGGTAGCGGGAGCCCTCGTTACCGCCATCACCTCCCTCACCGCCGTCGTCCTCGTCGCCGGCCAAGGCCCGGCGCACGCCGCCGCCAACCCTCTCCTGTCCAACCAGGCGTCGTCGTCCGGCTTCCCGGTCGGGAGCCAGATCTACGACTCGGCCATGCTGGGCTACGGCTCGAACCCGACCGGGTCGCTCACGTTCCGGGTCTACGGCCCGGCCGACCCGACCTGCGTCGGCGCGGCCCTCTTCACCACCACCACTGCGGTCAACGGGAACGGCTACTACGAGTCGAGCCGGTACGTCTCGACGATGGCCGGCACGTACCGGTGGATCGTCTCCTACGGGGGTGATGCCAACAACAACCCGTCGGCGCCGACCAGCTGCAATGACCCCGCAGGCCAGGTGTCGGTGGCCAAGCGGGCGCCGAACCTCAACGTCAGCCCGGTGTGGAATGCGCCCTCAGCGGCGGCGTCGGCCCTGCTCAGCTCGGGTGCCGGGCCCAGCGGCCCGAAGGGCACGATGACCTACCGCCTCTACGGCCCCGACAACATGACCTGCGCCGGCGCCCCGGTGTTCACCACCAGCCGGAGCGTCAACGGTAACGGGACGTACCTGTCGGCGGCGTTCGCCCCCGCCCTCGGCGGGCTGTACCAGTGGGTCGTCCACTACAGCGGCGACGCCAACAACAACGCGGCCGGGTCGATCTGCTCCGACCAGACCAACTCGTTCACGGTGGCCCCGTCCACGCCGACGACGGTGTCGGGGAGCCCGACGACCGTCAACCGGGGCGGCACGATCACGGTGACCTGGGCCGACATCACCTCGCCCACGGCCAACGACTGGATCGGCCTCTACCCGAGCGGGGCGCCCGAAGGGAGCCAGGTGGCGGCCTGGCGCTACACCGGCGGCGCCGGCGCCGGCTCGGTCAGCCTGAAGTTCCCGTGGGGAGCGACGGCCGGCGGCTATGTGGTCCGCCTCATGGCCGACAACAGCCTCCAGTTGATGGCGACCAGCGATGTGATCACCCTGGTTTGGTGACCACCCGACCGGGCTGATATCCCATCGGACGGACGCGACGATTCCCGGCTTCGGCCGGGAATCGTCTGTCGTCATTTCGAAAATGCCGAGGTTTCCGATCGGGCCGGCGTGGGTGTCCCGGCCAGGGTCGGACCGGCGCCCGGGGCCGGCTCGGGCGGTGGGACCCGGCCCGACCACCTCCGGTCCTTGAGCCCGAGGAAGGGACGCTCGACGGCGACGTAGGACAGCGTGGCCATCGCCAGGGAGGCGGCCATCACCGCCACCGAGCGGACGGCCACGGGCAGGTCGAGCAGGAGGGGGAGGAGCACGGCGTAGACCGGCAGGTGCCACAGGTACAGCCCGTAGGAGATCCTTCCCACCCGGGCCAACGGCCGCCAGCCGAGGGCGGCGGTGAGCGGTGAGGGGGCCGCGCCCCCGTGGGCCCCGACGACGTGGCCGATCACCAACAGGGTTGCCACCGGGATCACCACGTAGCCGGCGGTGAGCATGAACGGGTGGTAGGGCTGCAGGCCGACGAGCGCGACCAGCGTCACCGCCGCCGCCCCCGCCACCGGTAGGGCCACGCGGGCTCGCCCGCGGGCGACGACGAAGGCGGCGGCACAGCCCAGCAGGAGGCCGTCCAGGCGGGTGTCGGTGCCCATCTGGAGCCGCTCGGGCGCGGCGCCGGCGACGTAGAGCCCGAGGCGGAGGGCGGTGGAGGCGACGGCCAGGCCCAGGGTGACGGCGGCCGCCGCCCGCAGCCGGAGCCGGGACAGGGCCAGGAACACCAGCGGCCAGACGAGGTAGAAGTGCTCCTCGACGGCCAGGGTCCAGACGTGGGCCAGGACGCCGAACGGGCGACCCCCGATCTGGGCCCAGTTCCCGGCGTAGAGGGCGGCGAAGGCGGCCGGCCCCCTGTAGCTCTGGTGCTCGACCAGGCCGAACCAAGCCACCACCGCGGCCAGGACGACGGCGAGGGCGGGGAGCAGCCGGCACGCCCGCCGCAGCCAGAACCGGCGCAGGTCGACGCGGCCCGCCTCCTGCCGCTCCTCCACCAGCAGGGTGGTGATGAGGAAACCCGACAGGGCGAAGAAGATGCCGACACCGACCGTCCCGCCCCCCACCCCGACCGGCTGGCCGAGGTGGCGGACCATGACCAGCACCACCGCCGCCGCCCGCATCCCATCGAGAGCGGGCCGGTAGCCGAGGCGGGTGTCGGAGGCGGCCATGTACGGGTCGCGAACCTACCTGCCTCCCCCTGACCTGGGCCGGAACCTCCGGAGCCGGGGGAGGCGGTCGTCGACGCGTTCCCGTTCGTTCACACGGGTGAAACAGCGTGGATTTGCTCCGTTCGCGCCGTCGTGGTCGGATCTCGATGGCTTCTCTGAAAGCCAACCCGATGGGGCGGGCCGCAGACCGTTTGTGATCGCCCCGCCAGGGCGCTTCTCAGAGAGGGGTTACAGCACCATGTCAATCGTCAGAGGAACGCGGCCGAGGACCGGTCGACCGCGGCACGTCGCGCCTGCGCGGCGAAACCGACGGACCACATCTCCCATCCTCGTGGCCGTGGTCGCCATCGGCGTCTGGGCCGGCCTCCCGGGAGCGGCGGCGTGGGCCGCCAGCCCGGCCATGTCCAACCAGGCTTCTGCGTCCGGCTTCCCGGCCGGCTCCCAGATCTACGACTCGGTGACCATCGGCAACGGGTCCAACCCGACCGGGACCGTCACCTTCACCCTGTTCGGTCCGAACAACTCGTCCTGCTCGGGGGACCCCATCTTCACGTCGACCATCTCCATCACGGGGAACGGCTACTACGAGTCGGCCCGGTACACGACCAACGCCGCCGGGACCTACCGGTGGATCGCGGCCTACAGCGGCGACGCCAACAACACCGCCCCGCCCCCCACCGCCTGTAGCGACACCAACGCCCACGTGATGGTGGCCAAGCGCATGCCGACGTTGAACGCGGTCGCCTACTACTCGGCGCCCTGGGCGACGGACCACGCCACCCTGGCCGGAGGATCCGGGCCGAACGGTCCGACGGGGACGATCAGATTCCGCCTCTTCGGCCCCGACGACCCGACCTGCGCCGGGTCCACCGTCACCACCTTCTCCCACATGGTGGCCGGCAACGGCATGTACCCCTCCCAGCCCACCAGCGTGAGCGTGCCCGGCACGTACCAGTGGGTCGTCAACTACACCGGCGACGTCAACAACAACGCCCTCTCGACCGTGTGCTCCGATCCGTCCAACCGTTTCGCGGTCGCCGGCCCGCCGAGGTCGACTGCGGTGCTGACCGTGTCGCCGACCACCGTCGGCCGGGCGGGCACGATCACGGCGACCTGGAGGCTCATCAACGGGCCCACCAGCTCGGACTGGGTCGCGCTCTACCGCTCGGGAGAGCCGGAAGGCGGGCAGGTGACCGCCTGGGCCTGGACCGGCGGGGGGGCGAGCGGCCAGGTGAACCTGAAGTTCCCCTGGCACGCGACCGCAGGTACCTACGAGGTACGGCTGATGGCCAACAACACCACCCAGCGGTTGGCCACCAGCGAGGCGGTCAACCTGGTCTACTAGCCAGCCCCGGCGCCCCTCCGGGCGCCAGCCGGCCACCGCGATAGGCGGGCGGCCAGGAGTCGGACTCGACCATGTCGACGACGTCCTCCAGGGCCAACGACCGCCCGACCATCCGAGCCCGTTCCAGGGCCGCCCGCCCCATCGCCTGGGTCAGCTCCTCCACCACCGCCGCCTCCAGCTCGACCTCGTCGGGCCAGGCCGGCACGCCGAGCGACGCCCGAATCGCCTCCGCCGCCCCCACCAGGCGGGCGGCGATGTCGCGCCGCTTGCGCTCCACGGCGACGTCGGCCAGCTCGAGCATGCACGCCGCCGCCAACCGCCGGTCGCCCAGCCGGTGGAACGAGAGCAACGCCTCCTCCAGTCGGGTCCGGGCCCGGGGGAAGTCCCGCCGGCGGCGGGCCACCCGTCCGAGGTCGGCCTCCGAGCGGGCCAGGCCATGCTCGTCGCCCACCAGGGTGCGGAGCTGGACGCATTCCTCGTACCAGACCGCAGCTTCCGACAGCTCGCCCGCGGTCTCCGCGATCCATCCCAGGTTGGTCGCGGAGACGGCCACGCTCCACGGGTCGTCGAGGGCCCGGAACCGGCCCATGGCATCGAGGAAGCGACCGGTGGCCAGCTCGTTGTCATCCCGGCGGAGGGCGATGACGCCGAGACAGTTGAGCCCGTGACCAGCGCCACGCTCGTCGCCGATGGCGACCGACAGGGCGGTGGCCTCCTCGAAGAAGTGCTCGGCGGTGTCGTACTCGGCCCGGTCCTCGGCCACGATGCCTCGGGCCAGGGTGGCGGCGGCGAGGGTGGCATCGGCGGCCGGGGCATGGGCGGCGGCCAGGGAGTGGGCCTCGTCGACAGCTTGGGCGGCGGCCTCGAAGTCGCCCTGGAGCCGAGCCAGCAGACCGAGGCCGGTCAACGCCCGGGCCATCGCCGGTGCCGGCCCGTCGCCGTCCGCCCGGTCGAGCGCCAGCCGCAGCCACTGGCGTCCTTCCGCCAGCCGCCGGCGGGAGAAGAACCGGGAGAGGGCGGAGGCCATGGCCAGGGCCCGATGGGGGTCGTGGTCGAGGGCCCAGGTGAAGGCGGCCGTCAGGTTGGGGTACTCCTCGTCGAGCAGGCGCAGCCAGCGAGCCTGGTCGCGGTGGCCGGTGATCATCGGCTCGGCGGTGACGGCCAGGTCGCCGAAGAAGGCGCAGTGGCGGTGGTGAAGCTCGTCGAGCTCGCCCCGCTCGGCCAGGCGGACCATGGCGTAGCGGCGCACTGTCTCCAGGCAGGTGAACCGTGAATCGCCCTCGTCCGAAAGGGTGGCCCGGACCAGGCATTTGCTCTCCAGCTCGGTGAGCCCGAGGAGGACGTCGGAGTGGTCGAAGCAGACGGCCTCGGCCGCGGCCAGGCTGAAACCGCCCACGAAGACGGCGAGCTGGGCCAGAAGGGAGCGAGTGGACGGCTCGAGCAGTTCCCAGCTCCAGTCGAGAGCGGACCCCAGGCGGCCGTGGAGGGTGGCGGGAAGGCTTTGGTCGGCAGGCAACTCGAGCCGGTCGCGGAGGCTGCGGGCGATGTCGGACGGCGAGAGGATCCGGCTGGCGGCGGCGGTGAGGTTGATGGCCAGGGGGAGGCCGTCGAGGCGGGCGCAGATCTCCGCCACCGGCCGGCGGTTGGCCTCGGTGAGGACGAACGAGGGCCTGGCGGCTCGGGAACAGTCGACGAAGACGCGGACCGCGGGGTAGCTCTCGGCGTCGTCGAGCGTGGCCGAGGACGGGTCGGGGAAGTCGAGCGTCTCCACCCGGTACAGGATCTCGGAGGCGAGTCCGAGTGCCTCCCGGCTGGTCACGAGGATCCGGACGCCGGTCGTCTCGGTGAGCAGCCGCTCGACCACCGGGTCCGCCGCGGCCAGCACGTGCTCGAAGTTGTCGAGGACGAGGAGCAGGGTCTGGTCGCGGACGCTGTCGACCATCAGGTCGGCCACAGGCCGGGTGCCCTGCTCCTGGAACCCGAGGCGGTGGACGACGGCGGCCGGGACCGCCCGCCAGTCGCCCACCTCGGCCAGGGGGACGAAGCAGGCCCCGTGGCGGTGGTCGGGGGCGAGCTGCCAGGCCACCTCGAGGGCGAGGCTGGTCTTGCCGATCCCGGGGGCGCCGACGAGGGTCACGCACCGCGCGCCGGCCCGGAACAGCTCCGCCACCGCCGCCCCGTCGTGGTCGCGGCCCTGGAGGGTGATCTCGGAAACGGGGAGCCGGAACCGCTCCGAAGGCCGGCGTGACAGCCGCCGGAGGTCGTCCTTCGGCGTGGCCGCCACCGCCGCCAGCCGGGTCATGAACTGCGCTGTCGGCCGGCGGCTGCCGCGCTCGATCTTGGCCACGTACGACACGTCGTAGCCGAGGGCCTCGGCCAGCCGTTCCTGGGTCCACCGGTGGGTGTGGCGCCACTCCCGCACCCATCGTCCCAGGGCCTCGACGTCGGCCGGTTCGGGCGGCCGGCTGATGGTCACCCGGCGCGCCCCCGGTTGTCCCGGTTTGTCCCTTCTGGCGTGTGCGTCCCATCGCTTCGATGCAGCCATGGGGGAGCGTTCGACGCAGGCAGCGGAGTCCGCACCCCTGATTCGTCGCAGGTGGTGGGGACGGGCCACATCGGTCTGGAGGCACCGCGCCAACGGCGCCTCCAGACCGGGCCAGTCCCACCTCTGCCGGACGGGCCGCAGGAGGGAGCTTCGGGAGCACACCTCGCCACCGAACGTAGTCGGCGTCGTGAGAGCCATCTCCCCTCCGGCCCCCGAGGCCGGGTGGGAGGTGACTCCTTGGATCTCGCACCCCCCACGGGACGGCCCGTAGGCAACCATCGGCGGCGCCGGCCGATGCAGCTGGCAGCGGCGGTGGCGACCGTGCTGGCCAGCCTGGCAGCGGCGGCGCCCGCCTCCGCCTGGCCGATGAGCGGTTGGTAAGCCGACCTGCCGTCAGCGCCGTGTGGCGCAGTCGTCAATCGCACGCCTTTCAACAGGAACCCACGGTCAGCGTCGCCGTTCGGTTGGCGAGGAGGTGCTGCCATCGGTTCTCCAGGACCCCAGCCCCGCGGGAATGGTACTCGGCGGTGGCGGGGTGTCCGGTGACGGGGAACGCGTCCAGTGACGACGGAGGGACCCGCCCGTTGCCGAAGGGGGCAACGAGCGGGTCCTCGCTGGACCCGTCGGCTCAGCCGAAGGACACCACGCCGTAGGTGCTGCACAGGCCGTAGGCGTTGAGAAGGAGGAACGAAAAGACCACGACCAGACCCACCATCCGCCGCCAGCCGCGGAGGGGCCGGAGGGTGCCGGTGGGAACCGGCATGTACCACTCGGGAAGGGGATGGTCCCGGCCGCCGTCGGGACCGGTCCGCAGGTGGAGGGCCACCGCTCCCGGGCCGACTTCGTGGTCGGGGTCGGCGGCCAGGGCGGAGGCGGTGAGCTCCTCGTCGGTGATGGTGTCGCTCACCGGGCCGAGGTTACGCGCTCAGGGAGCCAACCGGCGGGCGACCTCGACTGCGACCGCGGCGCAGTCGGTGGGCGGCTGGCCCGGGGGGATGGCGTCGATCATCGCTCGCAGGACGGTGGCCATCGACTCCACCCGGGCGTGGTCGGCCATCCGCCGCTGGGCGTCGACGGCGGCGTCGGCGATCCGGTTGGGGAGCTGGGTGCACCGGGCTTCGAGGGTGGCGAGAAGGTCGCGGTACTCGTCGACGCGGCTGCTGCGCTTGTCCATGGCGGCCAGGGCGGCCGCCGCCACCGGCTCGTCGGTGGTCGTGGTGGGTGGGCCCGACCCCGGCTCCTGGTCACGGTCGTCGCCGCCGCCGCAGGCGACGAGGACCACGAGGAGGGCGGCCGTCGCCAGCCGGCGGAGGAAAATCACCTCAGCCGAGGATGTCCGCAGCGGGGAGGACGACGTCGGGAAACGGCGAGCCGGTCGGTGCCGCTGGCAGCCGCAGGGTCGACCCCCGGCCGGCGGAGGACTGCGACGTCGATCATCCACGCCGGGCGAATCCCGTGTTCGTGCTCGTCGACGGCGAGCCTCCTCCGAAAGACCGGGATCGCACGGGCCCAGGCTACCGGCCGATCGGTGGACGGAGGCCGGGCTCACCGGCTGGCGGCGGCGGATCGACCGGCTCGAAGCGGTAGACCTGGCCCGCGGCCCGGGCGCCGTTGATGTGACTGAGGATGTCGAGGACGAGCGACCCGTCGGCGTCGAGCTGGCCGTGGTACTCGACGGTGCCGTTGGCGGACGTGAGGGAGAAGTGCATCCGCCCGCCGGCGGCGTCGACGGCGACGACCCCGGCGCTGGCGTTGGGCCGGTCCGGTCCCAGCCACCTGGCGACCTTGGCCGCAGCCCCCGGCGCGCTGGTCACCCCCAGCGCCCTCCCGTCGGCCAGGAAGCGGATGTACCTCGACGACTCCTCCGCCCGGTACTCGTAGACGCCGTCGTATCGCAGCGCCGGCTTCGCCGGCGGTGTCGGCGTGGGCGCCGCCGGTGGCGCGGCGGCGTCCTGGAGGAGAAGGTTCAGGAGATGGGGCGCACCGGCGTGGCCCCCGTCGGCCGCCCGACGCAGGGCGGACTGGCTCTCCTCGACGTCGTCCCGGCCCAGGAGCAGCGCCCCCAGGCCGTAGGAGCCGTTGGGGTCGCCGGCGGCGTCCGCCCGCCGGTAGGCGGCCTCGGCCCCGGCCATGTCCCCTTGCTGTTCCAGCGCTCGGCCCAGGGCCGCCGCCGCGTCCCGGTGGCCCCGCTCGTCCGCCCGCCGGTAGGCGGCGGCGGCCCCCGCCAGGTCGCCCATGTCGCGCAGCATCACGCCGAGGTTGAACGCCCCCTCGCGGTCGCCGAGCTCGTCCGCCCGCCGGAAGGCGGCGAGGGCGACGGCCAGGTCGCCGCGGGCCTGAAGCAGCCGACCCAGGGCGTAGGCCCCACCCGCGAACCCGGCCGCATCCGCCCGCCGGTAGGCGGCCTCCGCCCCCACCAGATCGCCGTCGCCCTCCAGCAGGACGCCGATGTTGCACGATCCCCTCGGTTCCCCCCTCGCCTCCGCCCGCCGGTAGGCCGCCTCCGCCCCCGTCCGGTCTCCCCGGCGGGCGAGGCGGACTCCGAGGAGGAGCGCGGCGGCCGCGCTGCCCCGTTGGTCGGCCCGCCGGAAGGCGGCTTCGGCCCGGGCCGTGTCGCCCACCTCCTCGGCGGCCAGACCCCGCTCCACGTCGATGTCGAGCTCGGGCTCGGCCGTCGCCGTGGCGGCCGCCATCGTCGCGGTGGCCACCAGCGGGGCCTCCGACTGCACTCCTTGGTCGGCGACGAAGTCCGTCCACCGCGTCCCGTCCCAGTACCGGTGCTCGTGGGCGGCACCCGGATCCGCGTACCATCCCGCCGGGGTCGTCACGGTCACGGGCGCATCCTATTTACCGCTCGTCGGCCGGCAGGCCTGGCCCCACCTCTCCCGGAGTGCACGAGCGCTCTCCTCAATCGGGAACGGGTACGTCCACGCCGCCACTCGCACTCGTCCAGATCCCGGCTCGGCGACCCAGCACCACCGCCGGGCCCAGGGGGGGCGGGGTGGGACGCCCGCTCGCAGGAGGAAGGAGGTGGGAGGCGGCCCACGGGCGGCGCCGTCCGGCGGCCCCGTTAGCCTCGACCCGGTGGAGCCGCCTCCCTACTCCTTCGTCGCCAAGGTCTGGGAACACGACGGACCTGGAGCATGGCATTTCGTCAGCCTGCCCGAGGAGCAGGCCGACGAGATCGAGGCCGGTGTCGCACCGCCGGGACGAGGGTTCGGGTCGGTGCGAGTGGAGGTCAGGATCGGCTCGACCCGGTGGTCGACGTCGATCTTCCCCGATCGGAAGCGGGGGACGTACGTGCTTCCAGTGAAGAGATCGGTTCGCCTCAGCGAACACCTGGCGGCCGGCGACGAGGCCCACGTCGACCTCGTCGTGCTTCCCTGACTCCCCGAGGGTGTTCCTCGGAGATGCGACCTGACACCGGTCCCGTAGGGCCGGCGGGGCGCCTCCGGGCGAGCCGGTGATCCTGGCGACCTCTCCCGGGTTCCGGCTTATACCCCCGGGGGTATATCGGCGACGAAGGGGCGACGAACGAGAGGAGCATCGGTGGATGGAGTCCGGTTCCAGGGTTCCCCGGGGCGGCGGGTCCGGGGAGTCGCCGACGCGGCTCTCGTCGCCGGCTGATGTTCTTCAAGCAGTTCTACCTGCAGGGCCTGGGCCACGCCTCGTACCTGGTGGGCTCCGAGGACACCGGCGAAGCCTTGCTGTTCGATCCGCAGCGCGACGTCTCCGGCTACTTCGCCGAGGCCCGTGTCCAGGGACTTCGGGTGCGTCACGGGCTCGATTCCCACGGTCATAACGACTACCTGTCCGGGCTCACCGAGGTGGCCCAGCGGGCCGATGTCGAGCTCTTGGCCTCGGCCGCGGGCGAGATCGGATACGACCACCGGCCCCTCCGCGACGGCGAGCAGATCGAGTTGGGGGAGGTGGGCCTCGAGGTGATGCACACTCCGGGGCACACTCCCGAGCACCTCAGCCTGCTGGTCTACGACCGCCGGGCCTCGGCCGACGTGCCGGCGCTGCTCCTCTCGGGCGGGGCGCTGCTGGTCGGCGACCTGGCCCGTCCCGACCTCCTCGGCGGCCGTGACCAGGCCGTGGCTGCCGCCGGACAGTTCTGCCACACCATCCAGACCCGGATCCTGTCGCTACCCGACCACGTGGAGGTGTTCCCGACCCATGTGGCGGGGTCGTTGTGCGGGGGCGACATCGGGAGCCGGCTCTCGACCACCGTCGGCTTCGAGCGCCGCACCAACGAGATCCTGGCCCGGGTGTCATCCAAGGGCGAGTTCGTGGAGCAGTGCCTGCGCCTCGACAACCTGCCCGCGGTGCCGCCCTACTGGAGCCGGATGCGCAGCCAGAACCTGGCTGGGGTCGCAACCCTCGGGTCGCTGCGCGAGCCCCCGGCGCTGCCGCCGGACGCCGTCGTGCAGGCGATCGACGAGGGGGCGGTGGTGCTCGACACCCGCTCCCCGGAGGCCTTCGGTGGCGGGCACGTCCCCGGCGCCCTCAACGTGGGCCAGGGCGCCGCCTTCCCCACCTGGGCCGGCACCGTGTTGCCGGAGGGGGCGCGGGTGGTGCTCGTGCTCGACTCGCCCGCCGATCTGTGGCCGGTCACCTGGGACCTGCTGAGGATCGGCTATGACGTGCCCGCCGGCTGGCTGGCCGGTGGGATGATGGCGTGGCGCACCGCCGCGCTCGGCATCGACCGACTGGCGCAGATCACCGTGCACGAGCTCAAGCACCGGCTCGGGGCGGGCGACATCGATCTGCTCGACGTCCGCCAGCCCGGCGAGTGGGCCGCGGGCCATGTGCCGGGGGCGACGTTCGTCACCGGCGCGGAGCTACCGAGGCGCATCCACGACGTGCCCCGTACCGGCCGACCCCTCGCCGTCACCTGCGGGTCGGGGTACCGGTCGTCGGTCGCGGCCAGCGTGCTGGCGGCCGCGACCGACCTGGAGGTCGTCAACGTGCTCGGCGGCATGTCGGCCTGGCAGCGGGCCGGCTATCCGGTCACGGAGGAGGGGTGAGCGATGCATGACGACGTCATGCATCGAATCGGGCGTTCCCGGGACGACGGCCGGGCCTCGGACCGGGCGGCAGCCGCCACCCCGGGGAGAGGTCGGGGGGATCGGACGTCATGACCGCCCCGGCCGAGCCCGTTGCCGTCGCCGCCCGCCGCCGGTTGGCGCGCATCCAGGGCCAGATCAGCGGGATCATGGCGATGATCGAGAACGGCCGGCGCTGCGACGACGTGATCCAGCAGATCGCGGCGGCGGGCAAGGCCCTCGACCGGGTGGGCGTGTCGTTGCTCGTCTCCCAGGTCCAACGCTGCCTCGAGGACGAGGCCTACGCCCTCGACCAGGGCTACGACCCCGAGCGGGTCGAGCGCCTGTTCATGAGCCTCACCTGACCATGGTCGGGTCGGCGTTAAGCCCATCGGCGCGCCCCCGCCGGCCCGCGGCCCGGCGGCGCTGACGGAATGCCCGCCTGGCCCGAGATCGCAGTGGCGGGCCTGGTGATCGGCGTCCTCTTCGGGCTGTTCGGCGTCGGTGGATCCAGCTTCGCCACCCCCGTGCTCGGGATGCTCGGCGTTCCCGGCCTGGTCGCCATCGCAGCGCCGCTCCCCGCCACCATCCCCGCCGCCGTCGCCGGCGCGGTCTCCTACGTCCGCCGTGGTCAGGTCGACCGGGACATCGCCCGGTGGTCGGTGATCGGAGGTGCCCCGGCCACGATCGTCGGCGCGCTTCTCTCCGACGCCGTCGGTGGCCGGGTCCTGCTCATCGCGTCCGGCTTTGTGCTGGCCTTGGTCGGGATCCGGATCCTCGCTCCTGTCTCCGCCGCGAACCGCCTCGCGGGCCGGGCTCGGCGCCGCCCAGCAGTGGTTGTCCCCGCGGTGGCCGCCATCGGTTTCTTCACCGGGCTGCTGGCCAACGGAGGCGGTTTCCTGCTCGTCCCCCTTTTCGTGCTCGTACTCGGCCTCACGGTGCCGGAGTCCTCCGGCACCAGCCTCGTCGTCATCGCCGTGCTGTCGGCGCCGACCCTTGTCACGCACCTCACCCTCGGCCACATCGACTGGACCGTCGCCGCCGCCTTCGCGCTGGGGGCTGTCCCGGGCGCGGTGGGGGGATCCCTCCTGGTCGACCACCTCCCGGCGCGGTCGCTGCGCCGGGCCTTCGGTGTGCTGCTCGTCGCCTTCGCGGTCTACTTCGTGCTTCGCCAGCTTTATAGCTGACGCGGCCCGAACTGGCGCGGCGGGGACCTGCACTGGCCGACCGGGGCCAGCACCGGGCGCCCTCGATCCCTGTCTGCTGAACGCGGCGGCCGCCGAGTTGGCACAGCTGACAGTCCTCCACCTCGACCAGGACTACGAGCTGATCGCCGATCTCACTGGTCAGCCCGTCGAGCGGCCAGGCTCCCGTGACCTGGCCCCTTGTGGAGTGCGCCCCCAGGGACTCGAACCCTGAACCCGCGGATTGAGAGTCCGCTACCGATTGTCTATGGAGTGCGCTCCAATGCGCTGACCTGCGCTTCCGTCGGCGCCCGAGTCCATCGCGTACCCCCAGTACGCCCGAGTACTCCCGAGATAAGCGGGCGGATACGCGGTCGTCAAACACTCAACGATCGGTGCGGCGTCAGGCGCCGAGCCAGCTCCTGCGTTGGAAGCGAGCCTTGCGCGCGGCCTTGGCGACGACTCGTTCCGGGTGGATCTCGCCGATGGCGGCCAGCACGATGTCGGTCGCGTTCGACGGTGACCGCCACAGACGGCCGATTACGTTCACCTGGGCGTCGCGGTCGCCGGCGATGGCGAGGGTGTCGCACAGGCTGTCCGGCCCCCCGGTCACCATCCGCTGCACCAGGACGTCGACGAACCAGGAGGGTTCATCCGGGTCGAACAGCACCGCCGGTTCCTCGAGGCCGTGATCGACCAGCCAGCACAGGGCGAAACCACGAGTGCTCGGGTCTCTGGCGAGGGCTCGAACCTCGGCACCGGCGACATCGGGGCCGATGTCGCCCATCAAGGCCAGGGCCAGGTTGCGCAGCGCGGGGTCCTGCAACTCCCGAACCGCGGTCGCCAGCTCGGCCACGGCCTGCGCCGGGTCACGGCGTCGGCGCCACGCCTCGGCCTCACCCCAGAGCGCCCCGAACTCCTCGAGGTCGGTCCCGAGGAGCAACTCGGTGGCGGTCGCGTTCGAGAAGCGTCCGGCGGAGGGCACGGCGTAGCCCGCCTCGGTCAGGAGCCGGCGGGTGGTCGCCGCGCCGGCCGGGGTGAGCTCGACCGAGCCGCCGTGACGTCGCCGGCCAGCGGGGAGATCCGTGTCGGTGCGATCGACGACATCGGTCCGGCGGACGACACCGGCCAGCTCGAGCGCGTCGACGATGTCGACGACGTCGGTCGCGACGCGGCGGGCCACCCCCTCGTCATCGAGCGCCCGGAAGTCGAACGCGTCGAGCACCGCCTGGGCGGCGATGCCGGCCATGTCCTCCAGCGGCACTGGGCGCTGGGCGACGTAGGGACCGGTGAGGAGATGGACGGTGAAGCGGTCGAGCAGCTCGTTCACCTCCGGCCAGGCGAACCAGCCGTCGGGATCGCGTTGGGACGCCAGCGGGCCGATGGCCATGAGGGCGTCGACCGCCCGGTCGAAGAACCGGGCCCCGTCCCGGGCTAGGTCGAGGCCCTTCTTGGTGGCGACGACGCGGCCATGGGTGACGCGCACGACGCCGGCCTTCCTCGCCCAGGCGAACACCAGCCGGAGTCTCGGGAGCTCGGCCGAGCTCTTGGTCTTGAAGACACGGTCGCCGATCTGCTCGTCCATGATGTCGCCGGTGCCCAACCGGTCGACCAACGCTCGGGCATCGGCCAGGGTGAGCCTGCCCGTCTGGGTGAGGTTGCGGCCCGTGCCGACGTACTCAGCCAGTGCCGCGAACATCGCCAGGATGGGCGCCGCGGCCTGGGACGCGGCCACCTCGGCGGGGTCGGGGGGCGCCACCGGTGGCAGGGCCGGCCGCGTCGGCTTGGCCACGACTCGGTCGGGGATGACCCGGCGGCGATCGTCCTCCGGGCGGGCGTTGAACTCGGCGATCCATTCCTGCATGCCCTGCGGATCGGACATGTCGACCCCGTCGGCAGTGGCCGCGTTGAACAGGGACTTGGCCATCCCGAAGTTCGACGGGTCGCCCATGGCGGCCACGAACCGCTCGGTCATCGAGGCCGTCGCCGCGGCCAGGTCGTCGACCGTCGACGACCCGGGTGCCAGCAGCGCCTGGTCGTCCAAGAAGGCGACGAACGCCTCCAACGAGGCGGGGATGGAGCGGCAGTCGGCCTGCGACACGCTCAGCTTGCGGGGGCACCACTCCAGGAGGAACTCACCGACGTCGCCGGTCCGCCATCGGCCGAGGTCGCCGTCGCCATAGCCCCACTTCCAGCTCAGGGCGATGCCGATGTCGCCGGCGATCTCCTCGGGATCGCCTTCGACCGGGCGTTCCTCGGCCAACCACTGCGCGAAGCGGTCGAGGAGGGTGGCCTGGGAGGCGAGGAAATCCTCCTCGTCGTCCGGGCCGAAGACGAGGTTCAGGTTTCGGCCCGTCGCTCGGGAGTCGCCCTCGATCGGAGCAGCGCCACGGTCGGTCGGAAATAGTCGTGTCGGCTGATCCGGCCGTCCTTCACGCCTTCGATCCTTCCACGGGGCTCCGCCGTGGTCGAGCATCCGGCTGCGAAGCCCGGCCACGTGCTGTCGGGCGGTTCGCCCGGCGGCGGCGACCCACCCGCTACCCTTGCCAAAGCTGGGCGGAAGGGAGCCGGTGTGTCGGACAACGCAACTCATCATCCTGAGCGGGCGGAGCCGACCATCGCTGAGCTGCTCGAAGGCTTGCAGCCCATGGGCGATCTCGATCGGTTGGCCATCGACGACCTGACCCCAGAGGAAGCGGACGAGTTCTTCCGGATCCTCGAAGACGCCTGACCCCTCCTGATGCCAGCGTCGTGGTTGACACGATGGTCGCCAGCGCGTGGCTCGACCAACGACCAACTGCAAGAAAGGAGCGGTGGCAGCCGGTTCTCGCTCCGGTCGGATGGATTCTGCCCTTTCCGGTGGTTGCCGAGATGCGGTTCGGGGCCGAGATCGCCGGGTGGGGCGCCACCCGGCGGACCAAGCTCGAACGCCTGGTAGGCAGGACGGTGGTCATCCCGCCGATCGGTGTGGTCATCGACGCCTACGTCGGCGTGCGGACCTGGGCTGCTCGCGCTGGTCACGGACTGGCGTCCAAGGAGCACGAGGCCGACCGGTGGGTCGCCGCTGTCGCACTCGCCGCCAATCGCCCGCTCGCCACCGAGGACTCGATCTTCGATGGCGTGCCTCAGCTCATGCGAGCCCAGCCAGTCGATCCTGGCGCCGGGGCTGCCTGAGCCGCTGCGTCGGAGCGCAAAGCCCGGAGGTCGCGGGTCCCGGCCCAGCTTGGATACCCTCGGCGATCAGCGCACGATGTCGCGAACTCGAGTATCCGCGGTCGGATTCCGGGTCGTCCATCGCCGGCCTCGCGCCCAGCGGTAGGTCTCGGCCAGCAGCGCGAGGATCTCCTTCAGTTCCTGGGGGGAGGCGCCGCCCTTGTGGCAGGTCCGCAGCAGAACATCGATGTCGGCGGTGTCGAGGAGGGCGGCGAACTGGCGACCGAAGGCGGGTTGGATGACCGCATCGGCGATCCTGCGGTGACTCTCGATAGGAGCTGCGCCGCTTCCGTCATCGAGCCAGGTGAGGTAGCGGTCGATGAGCTCCCCCACCCGCAGGTCGCCGAGGTGACTGGGCCCGTGGGCGGTCTGGCGAGGTCGGCGAGGGCCCCCTCGGCGTCAGGCTCGCCGCCGAGGATCGTGCGGTAGCGACGACGGGTGCGACCGTCGGGCCCGGGGCCGAGGCTGACAGCCAGCTCCCACACCCCCGGCCGGACTTCGCGCTTCGACCCGCGGCCGCGTTCGCGGCGAGGGGATGCCGCTCGCGCCACCGTCTGCGGCCGGTCGAGTCGGAGGTGGTCGAGTCGCACACAGGCGCGTTCGTCCGGGCAGGCCAGCACTCGGGCCCCGGGAGGAAGGGGACCGTGAGCGAACTCCCACGCGGCACGCTGCACGGTGCGGAGCGAGCCGTCGATGCGGACCAGTCCCGTGCCTCGGGCGTCCCGGGCGCCGGACCACACCTCGTGGTCTCCCTGCTGGCGGACCTTGGCCCGGAACCGCTCCTCGCTCGGCGTCAGGTCACCAGTTTAGCTAGAGTTTATCGTTCTGGATAAGCGGGCGGATAAGCGGGCGACGGGACGAAAATCGGGCCTCAGTCGGACGTGGCAGCGTCCTGACCTGCGGTTTCGTCGGTGCGCCCCCAGGGACTCGAACCCTGAACCCGCGGATTAAGAGTCCGCTGCTCTGCCAATTGAGCTAGAGGCGCATGTTGTTGCGGGTGACCGAGGGGACTCGAACCCCCGACTTCCAGGACCACAACCTGGCGCTCTAACCAACTGAGCTACGGCCACCGTGGGCCCACCCAGCATGGCACAGGCGTACGCACGGCCGGCTCGGGTTCGGGGGGGGATGGCGGGTGGCTACGCTCGGCACCACCCCTCCCGTGCCGAGTCATCCCACAGCCGACGACGAGTCCTCCGTCCGGCACTGGCTTGCGACCTGGCAGGTGCTCATCTGTCAGAGGGACTTCGACCGCGCCCGCCGGCTCTTTGCGCCCGATGTGCTCGGCTTCGGGTCGGTCGCCACCGTCGCCCGGTCGCTGGATGAGCTGGAGACGTCGCAGTGGCGGCGGGTGTGGCCTGCGCTCGGCTCGTTCACCTTCGAGGACGACGACCTCACGATCCTCGTCGCGGCCGACCGGCTTCAGGCCGCGGTCGCGGTCACGTGGTCGTCCACCTGGGCCGATGGCGGAGACGAGCGACCACGCCCGGGGCGGGCGTCGATCGTGCTCGCCCGCACCGCACCCGACGCCTCCTGGCGCGCCGTCCACACCCACTTCTCGCTCAACCCGGGGTAGCCAGGCGGGATACGAAGTCCTCGAACTTCCGCTCCCTGGAACGATCGACCCGATCGAGGTAGGTGAGGGACACCTCGAACGGATACCCGAGCAGCGAGCACAGCACCGCCACGAACGCCGATTCCTCTTCGGCCGTCAACGGTCGGGTGGCGACGATGCGGGCCTCGAGGTGGTCGAGACGGTCCTGGACGACCTGGAGCTGGCGGATCGACGGCGCCGCCGGCGACCACTGGCGGGCCGGCAGCCGGGGCCACATGCGCTCACCGGTGGGCAGCTGCAGCATGTTCCGCCGGCGCCCGACGACCCGCTCGAGCGATGGCAGCGTACGCCCGCACGCGCAGCCGGCGGGGCCGTACTGGGCGACGTCCCCCACCTCGTACCGGAGGAGCGGCATGGCGTAGTTGTGAAGGGTGCTCACGACGACCCGCCCCGCCTCTCCTGGCGCACATGGTCGGTCGTCGTCGTCGAGGATCTCGACGTAGACGGACTCCGACTGGACATGGAGGACCTCCGTCAGGGGGCATTGGACGGCGATGTAGCCGACCTCCTGGGAGCTGTAGATATCGGAGACCTCGACACCCCATGCGGCCCGGCATGCGGCCCGCACGTCGGTGCCGACGGTCTCCCCGTACGTGGTGATGCCTCGCAGGCCCGGCAGGCGGGTGCCGGTGGCGAGGAAGTGGCGGGCCAGGGCGACCAGGTTGGACGGCAGGCTCAAGAGGTAGGCCGGGTCCTGGTCGACCAGCCATCGGGCCTGATGGGCGATGTCGTTGCTGCTGCCGAGCATGGCGCAGGCCCCGTTGGGAAAGACGGCCTCGATCGCCGAGCCCCAGCCAGACAGGGTCTTCCCCCCGGGTGGGATCGTCTCGTTGCCCTCGGCCCGGATCGCCACGAGCTTCCGGGTGCTGTCGCGGTCGTGCCAGACGTGGTCCCGGAGGGTGATGGTGTGCCAGAAGAGGTTCGTCACGCGCGTGGTCAGGCAGCGCACCGGCCGACCAGTCGAGCCCGATGTCAGCAGCTCCATGACGGGAAGGTGGTCCTGGGGCACGGCCGTGCTCGCCGCCGCCGGGCCCGCGTTCTGGAGATCCTCCCGGGATAGGACGGGCAGCCGTCGCCACCCGTCGGCGTCGACGACCCCGCCCTCGAGCAGACGCCGGTAGGCGGGCCGGTCGCGGTAGTAGGGGACGGTCTGGCAGGCGTGGCCGAGGACGACCGCCAGCGACCGGAACTGGAGCGCTTCGATCTCGTGGGGCGGGAGCCGCTCGTTCCGCTCCAGCTCCCGCAGGACGGCCAGGAACAGCGCCGCGTCCGCCGCTGGCACCGCCGGCCATCCGACCATCGACACGGTTGACTTGGGGTTCATCGACATCGGCTCCGATCCTGTCAGGCTCGCCGAAGTCCCGAGGGCGGCCCGGTCCCGGCCTGTACCGTACGAGCAGGCCCCTGTAGCTCAGCTGGATAGAGCGGCTGCCTTCTAAGCAGCGGGTCGCAGGTTCGAGTCCTGCCGGGGGCACAGGCAAGGTCCAGGCCAGGGGCACTTTGCGGGGCCGAGGCGAGCCGAGATCGCCGGTTCGGGAGCGTCGGACGTCGACGAGCCGAGCTGCTGCGCCCCGGGGGACGGCGTGCCGCAGAGCGCCCCCAACACCCACCGCCTGCCTCAGCGGTGCGTTCCGGCGCGAGTACGATGGGATGAGTCGACGGTCGTGCGCGTCCCTCGACGGAGCAGTGCGGTGCCCGAGACCCCGGCAACGTCCTTGGTGGACGATGCGACGAGGAGGTCTAGATGGAAGCGCTCGGGCGGCTCGGATTGCGGGACGCACGATCCGGCGCGCCCGACCTACCCGGGTCGCCGGTGTCCGACTGGGACCAGGAGGGCTGGCGTGAGCGGGCCGAGTGTCGACACTCCGACGTGAGGGTGTTCTTCACTATCGGCGCCACCGGCTCCGCGGTCAGCCAGATCGCAGCGGCCAAGGCCATCTGCCGGCGCTGCCCGGTGCGGGAGGCCTGTCTGCAGTTCGCGTTCGAGACGAAGCAGGAGTACGGCGTGTGGGGCGGCACGGACGAGGACGAGCGACGGCGGCTCCGGCGGGCATGGCGGTCCGGCCGCAAAGTGGTGACGAGCTCAGCCGGCCGGTGAGGACCAACGTCGCGACCGACGAGAGCGGTGCTCGCCAGGAGCGAGTGCCGCGCCGAGGATCGCGGCCACCGTCAGGACGAGGGCCCTCGGCTTCCGTGGTTGACGCCCCCGTCCTGCCAGCCGCGCTCGCCATCGACGCCGTCGCCCGCCGGGGCCGGACGGCCTGCCGTCGTCAGTTCCCGCGGCCGGTCCGCGACGACGCCCACGGCGACCAGTCCGGCATCTGGCCGGTGGTGGCGTTGGCGACCAGATCGGCGGCGATGTCGTGCAGCTTGCGGTTGAGGCGCTGCGACGCCCGCCGGAGGATGTCGAACGCCTGATCCTGGTCACACCCCTGGCGGGCGATGAGGACGCCCTTGGCCCGCTCGATGACGCCCCTGGTCTCGAGGGCCTTCTCCAGGTGGCCGGCGAGGGCATGCGAGCTCTCGTACAGCTCGGCGTTGGCCACGGCCGTCGTCACCTGGTCGGCCAGCAGCGGCAGCAGCTGCCGGGCATCCCGGCTCAGCTCGGTGAAGGCGAAGACGTTGATCGCCCCCCGGTGCGCCGCCGTCTCGATGGGCAGGCCGATGGTGGTGATCAGGCCCAGCTCGGTCGCCGCCGCCCCGAACTGGGTCCAGGCCCGGACGCAGTGGGCCAGGTCGGCCTCGACGGCGACGCCGGTACGCCGGGCCTCGGCGCAGGGCCCGCCGCCATCGGCCTCGATCCGGTCGAGGTGGCGGGCCCGGTCGCCCGACGCCACCATCAGGTCGCCCTCCCCGTTGGTCGGGGCCCGGACGCCGCCCAGCGTCAGCGCCAGTTCGCAGCCGGGCAGGGCGCTGGCGGCCAGGTCGATCACCGATTGCAGCAGCGCGTCGATGGGACGGGGCTCGTCGGTGAGGCGGGCCACCCGGGCCACCGCCGCCAGAAAGGCGACCTCCACGTGGAGGAAGCGGATCTCCTCCTCCAGGTCGAGCCGGGAGGTGACGTCGCGCACCATCCACCGCACCAGGGCCGAATCCGACCCCGGGGCGGGCCGGCTGACCGCCCGGATGGCGGCCACGAACGCGGGCCGGTCGCGGGGCTGGAGGCGGATGTAGCGCTCGTCGACGGTTCCCGAAACTCGCAGCTCGGCCAGCAGTGATCGCAGGTCGCGCCGGGACGACTCCTCGGCGAAGCTGACCAGCAGCTTGCCCTCGAGGAAGCGCGACCGCACCCCGAGCATGCGGGCGGCGGCGCCGTTGGCCTCTGCGATCGTGCCCCGCTCGTCGGTGACGAGGTAGGCGTCGGGGGCGAACTCGAACAGCTCGCCGTAACGCTCCCGCTCGACGTCGATGGCGTCCCGGGAGGCAGCCAGCTCGTCCGCCTGGACACGCAGCTCCTCCTCCGCCACCAGCAGCTCTTCGACGTTGAGCCCGACCTCGGACACCACCCGCTGCAGGCGATCGGCGGAGGCGAGGGGGTCGTCGGCCAGCTCGATGAGCAGCTCGGCCAGGCGGGTGCGGGACTGGCGGATGGCGTGGCCGTCGAAGTTGGGGGCGGCCTCAGCCATCGTGGTCGACCCGGTCCATGCGGACGATCACGCCCTCGGGCGCGGTGCCCCCGTCGAGCAGGGGGGTGACCGCCACCAGGCAGCGGATGGCCCGTCCCCTCCGGTTCACCGCCTCGAGCATCACCGCCTCCCCGGCCGACTGCCCGGATACGCACAGGCGGATCGGTTGGTGCAGCTCACCGACCGGCAGGCCGATGTCGAGGTTGAGGAAGTGCTGGCCGTGGACCTCGTCCGCCCGCAGCCCCCACAGGTCCTCGGCGTGATCGTTCCAGACCCGTATCGCCAGCTCCCGGCTGAGGACGGCCACGCCCGAGCCCAGGCTGGTCAGGATCGACCGCAGGAGGGCGTTGGCCTCGTCGAGATCGGCCGTCCGCCGGCGGATCTCGCCGTTGATGGTCTCCAGCTCCTCGTTGGTGGACTGGAGCTCCTCGTTCATCGTCTCCAGCTCCTCGTTGGTGGAGTGGAGCTCCTCGTTGGTGGTCTCCAGCTCCTCGTTGGTGGAGTGGAGCTCCTCGTTGGTGGTCTCCAGCTCCTCGACGGTGGACTGGAGCTCCTCGTACGCGGTCTGCAGCTGTCGCTGTGACCGTTCGAGCTCCTCCCGCAGCAGCTTTTGCCGGCTGACCTGGGTGAAGGTCACGCTCACCCCGGCGACGACGTCACTGCCTAGGGGAAGGATCCGGATGTCGAGGAACTCGACCGCCCCGCCCGGCATCTCGTAGGCGACGTCGCCGATGGTGATCGGGCGTCGATCGGCGAGCACCTGGTCGATCTGGGAGCGCAGCTCCACCGGTCGGTACGACAGCTCGAGATCCTTGAACGAGCGGCCGACCTGGCCCACCCCGATGGCGAACAGGGAGCGGGCGTGGCGGTTGGCCTGCTCCAGCGACCCGTTGCGGTTGATGATCAGCTGGGCGACCGGCCCCGATTCGAAGGCGTCGGCCACCAGGTCGCCGATCGGCGCCGGGGAAGCGATGGCGAGGGGGAAGGACGACCGGGGCGGGGGCTCCGCCCGCAGGTCGGGACGCTTCTGGAACAGGTGGTGCTTCAAGTCCTCCGAGGTGAACAGGTTGGTGCGGGTCACCAGGGCCTCGGACTTGCCCAGGAACAGGAACCCACCTTCCTTGAGGGCGAAGTGGAAACTTCCCAGCACCTTCCGCTGGGCGTCGGCGTTGAAGTACATGAGCGTGTTGCGGCAGACGAGCAGGTCGACCCGGGAGATGGGCGGGTCGCGCAGGAGGTCGTGGCGGCCGAAGATCACCGCCCGGCGCAGGTCCTTGCGGAACACCAGGCTGCCGTCGTCGACCTCGAAGTAGCGGCCGAGGAGGGGGTCGTCGAGCCGCTCCGAGGTCGTCTGGAGGGGGTAGCGGGCCTGGCGGGCCTGGTCGAGGGCGTGGTCGTCGGCGTCGGTGCCGTAGATCTTCACCCGCTCCCGGAACCGGGTCTCGCCCAGGGCCTCGCACAGGAGGATGGCCAGGGAGTACACCTCCTGGCCGGAGGCGCAGCCGGCCGACCAGACCCGCACCGGCTCGTCGGAGGGACGGCCGTCGAGGAGGCGGGGGAGCACGGCCGACGCCAGGTGGTCCCAGGACTCCCGGTCCCGGAAGAAGCTGGTGACGTTGATGAGGATGGTGTCGAAGAGGTGGCCGAACTCCTCCGGCTGGGCCTCGAGGAGGGCCTGGTAGGCGGGATAACCGTCGGCGCCGGCAGCGAGCAGGCACTTCTCGATGCGCCGGGTCAGGCTGGGCCGCTTGTAGGCGGTGAAATCGAACCCGCGGGCCTGGCGGATGTAGTCGAGGAGCTCTTCGAGGCCGACCTTGACATTCGTCGGTGGGACATCCGTCATCGGGGCGTCCGTCATCGGGGAGCTCGCGTCTGCATGCACGCGGCGAGCACGGCCGGGATGGCGTCGGCGGGCAGGACATGGTCGGGGTTGACGGAACGGACGGCGCTGGCGGGCATGCTCGGGAACAGGGCGTCGTCCGGGTCCTGGGCGATGGTGACGCCACCGTGGTCGCGCACCACCCTCAGGCCGGCGGTGCCGTCTTGGAGAGTGCCGGAGAGGACGATCGCCACCACGTCGCGACCGTAGGCGGTGGCCGCCGACCTGAACAGCGTGTCGACCGCGGGCCGGACGCCGTTCTCCCTGGGGCCGCGGGTGAGGCTGACCATCCCGTCGACGACGGTGAGGTGACGGTCGGGCGGGGCCACGTAGATGCGACTGGCGAGAACCGGCTCGCCGTCGACCGCGTGGCGGGCGGGCAGCGGGCCCCGGCGGGAGAGGATGTCGGGGAGGACGCTCGTGCCCCACGGGGAGACGTGGAGGACGACGAGGACGGCCGCCGGGAAGTCGGGCGCCAGCCCGGCGACCACCTTCGCCAGGGCCTCCACCCCGCCCGCGGAGGCTCCGAGTGCGACGAGGCGCGGGGCGATGCCAACCTGGTGTCGAGCCATTACCCGGCCCTTGTTCGAAGGCCGCCAGCCTACTCCTGCCGGGCGACGGGCTGATGCGGGCGCCAGTCCCGGCGCTGGGCACGAGAGTCCGGCGCCCGGCGTCGGACTCTGCCAGACTGCCGCGTACTCACGCCGCCAGATGAGCGAGGCGAGCGCTGGGTAGGGCGCAGGTAAGCGCGTCGGCTGCACGACGGGTCCGCCATGTCGTGCCTTTCCGCAGGGCCAAGGAGGTTCCACGATGCGACCCAAGGGGCAGTTCGGCCGCCTGACCGTCGTCCTCATCGCCATGACGGTGCTCGCCACCGCCTGCAGCTCCGACGGCGACGGCGGCGACTCGTCGCCCGCCGGGGGGGAGGGCCGGGCCGGAGGCGTTTTCCGCATCCCGATCGGGGAGCCGTCCGCCATCGACCCCTACAACGTGCGGGAGTCCGAGGGCACCAACGTGGCCAAGGCCATCTTCGAGGGCCTTGTCACCTTCGACGAGAACGAAGAGCTGAAGATGCGTCCGGGGGTGGCCACCGAATGGGCGCCCTCCGCCGACTGCACGCAGTGGACCTTCAAGCTGCGCCAGAGCCAGTTCAGCAACGGCGAGGCGGTCACCGCCCAGTCGTTCATCCGGGGATGGACCCGCGCCGCCGACGCCACGTCGGCCTCCCAGGTCGCCTACCACCTGTCCGGGATCCAGGGCTACGACGAGCTCCACGGCAACCCCCAGACCGCCACCGCCTTCTCCGGCCTGTCGGCGCCCGACCCTCAGACGCTGGTGGTGAACCTGAGCGCGGCCGACTGCGAGTTCGACAAGAAGACGCTGGTCCCGCCCTTCTCGCCGGTGCCCGAGGCGGCGGGCGCGGCCGACAACCAGGCGTACAACGAGGCTCCCATCGGCAACGGGCCGTTCATGATCAAGCCGGGCACCAAGTGGGAGCACAACCAGCGCATCTCCCTCGTGCGCAGCGACACCTATCACGGCACCAAGCCCAACCTGGATGGCGTCGAGTTCCTCATCTTCCCCGCCCAGGGACGTCTCGAGGCCGAGTACCGGGCCTTCACCGCCGGTGAGGCCGACTATGCCCGGGTACCGCCCAGCCTGTTCACCCAGGCCAAGAACACCTACGAGCCCCAGGGCAGCTTCCTGAAGAAGGAGCGCTTCGGCATCAACTACATCCTCACCAACGACGTCAGCGGGCCCATGTCCAACGCCGACGCCCGGCGGGCGGTCTCCTACGCCATCGACCGCGAGGCGATCAACGAGGGTGTGTACCAGGGCTCGCTGACGCCGGCCTCCGCCCTCGTCTCGCCCCCCTTCGGCGACTTCCACCAGGACGGTGTCTGCGTCGCCTGCGAGTACGACGTCGCCAAGGCCAAGGAGCTCGCGGCCTCGGGCGGGCTGACCCCGGGCACCCGCCTGCGCCTCCTGTACAACAACGACGGGGGTCACGAGGCCCTGGTTCAGGCGTGGAAGGGCCAGCTGGAGGCGAACCTGGGCGTGGTCGTCGAGCTGGACGGGGTTCCTTTCGCCGAGAGCCTGCTCAAACGGGACGCGGGCGAGTTCGACATCGCCCGGGCCAGCTGGGGCGCCGACTACCCGACGGTCGAGAACTTCCTGTTCCCCCTCCTCGGCACCACCTCGGCCGACAACGACAGCCGCTACAGCAACGCCGAGGTGGACGCCCTCATCGTGAAGGTGAGGGCGGAGAGCGACGACGGGGAGCGGCTGAAAGCGGCCAAGGCGGCGGAGGAGATCGCCATCGGCCAGGACCTGGCCGTGATCCCCACCTTCTACCGGACCCAGTACCGAGTCTTCGACTCCCGAACCTGGACCGGCGTCGCCCTCGACTTCTTCGAGAACCCGACGGTGGCCGACATCAGCCTCAAGGACTGAGACCGGTCCCCGGTCTCCTTCCGGTCGCGCCAAGGCCCGATGGCCAGGTACGTCATACGGCGTCTGTTGCAGATGGCGCTGGTCCTGTTCGGGGCCAGCCTCATCCTCTTCTTCTGCCTTTACATCGTTCCCGGCGACCCCATCGCCACCCAGCAGGGCGAGGGTCGCCAGCTCGACCAGTCCACCCGCCAGCTGCTGGAGAAGCGCTACGGGCTCGACCAGCCGTTGCCCAACCAGTACCTGTCGTACGTCGGGCGCCTGGCCCAGGGCGACATGGGCGAGTCGTACACGTTCCGGCGTCCGGTCAACGACATCCTGGGCGAGAAGCTGGGGAACACGATCAGGCTGGGGCTGGCCGCCATCGGGGTGCAGATCGTCATCGGGGTTCTCTCCGGCATCGTGGCCGCCGTCTCCCGCTACTCGTTCCTCGACGTCCTGGTCACCCTGTCCACCACCATCGCCATCGGGATACCGACGTTCGTCATCGGGCTGGCCGTCCAACAGGTCTTCGCCATCAACCTCCACTGGCTGCCCCTGCAGGGCACTCGGGGCGGGTGGCAGGGCATGATCCTGCCCGCGATCACCCTGGCGTCGGTCGAGACCGCCCTGGTGGCCCGCCTCATGCGGGGGACGATGCTGGAGGTGCTGCGGGCCGACTACATCCGTACCGCCACCGCCAAGGGGCTCAGCCAGCGGGTGGTCATCCTCAAGCACGCGCTGCGCAACTCGATCATCCCCGTCCTCACCTACCTCGGCATCGGCTTCGGCACCATGCTCGGCGGGGCCCTCATCACCGAGACCATCTTCAACTGGGACGGGATCGGGCTGGCCCTGGTCAACGCCATCCGGTCCCAGGACAACCCGGTGGTGCTGGGCGTGGTGACCTACGGCGTGGCGGTGTTCGTGCTGGTCAACCTCCTGGTCGACCTGTCCTACGCCGTCCTCGACCCCCGGATCAGGCTGGACTAGCGGATGACCGGCACCGCCCTCCCGCCCACGGGAGACAGCCTGGAGTCCGGCCCCGAGGGGTTCGGGGCGGCCGAGGTCCAGGCCACCGCCCTCGGGATCCGAACCCGCAGCCAGTTCGGCGACCTGCGCCGGCGGTTCCTGCGCAACAAGCTGGCGGTGGTGGGGCTGGTGATGGTCGCCATCGTGTTCCTCACCGCGCTGACGGCACCGGTGATCGCGCCCCACGACCCCCAGGTGCAGAACCTGTCCAACACCCTCGACGAGCCGTCGGCGGCCCACTGGCTGGGCACCGACGAGAACGGTCGCGACCAGCTCAGCCGGATCGTCTACGGGAGCCGGATCGCAGTGGTGGTCGGGCTGTCGGCGATCTTCCTGGCCCTCGTGATCGGCGTGCTGCTGGGCTCGCTGGCCGGCTACCTGGGACGGGGCTGGGACGCAGTGATCATGCGGGTGGCCGACATCTTCTTCGCCTTCCCCCTCATCATCGGCGCCCTCGTGATCGTGCTGGTGGTGGGCCGGGGCCTCACGCCGGTCGTGCTGGCGCTGGGGATCTTCAGCTGGGCCACCGTCGCCCGCCTGCTGCGAAGCTCGATCCTCTCGGTGCGGGAGACGGAGTACGTGGAGGCGGCTCGATCGCTGGGGGCGGGGCGGTGGCGGATCGTCACCCGTCACGTCCTGCCCAACAGCATGGCGCCGGTGCTCGTGTTCGCCATGGTGAGCGTGGCCACCGCCATCGTGGCCGAGGCCTCCTTGAGCTACCTGGGGGTGGGGCTGCAGCCGGACGTCCCCGACTGGGGCAACATGATCTCGGCCGGCCAGAAGTTCTTCGGGTACAAGGACTTCCTCTGGTTCTTCCCGAGCATGGCCGTGGTGTTCACCGTCCTCGGATTCGTGTTCGTGGGCGACGGCCTCCGCGACGCGCTCGACCCGAGGCTGCGATGACGGCCGTCGAGGAGGCTCCCGGCCCGGTGGCGCCTGCGACTCCGGCGAGGGGCCCGCTGCTGAGCGTGGAGGACCTGCGGGTCCACTTCCACACCGACGCGGGCGTGGTGAAGGCGGTCGACGGGGTGAGCTGGTCGGTGGAGCGGGGCGAGACGCTGGGCATCGTGGGGGAGTCGGGGTCGGGGAAGTCGGTGTCGGCCCTGGCCGTTATGGGGTTGGTGCCGGTGCCGCCCGGCCGCTTCGAGTCGGGCCGGATCCTGTTCCAGGGCCGCGACCTGCTGGCGGCCGACGAGAAGGAGCTGCGGGCCATCAGGGGCAAGGAGATCTCGATGATCTTCCAGGATCCCCTGACCTCGCTGAACCCGGTGTTCCGGGTGGGGCATCAGATCGCGGAGGTCATCCAGGTCCACGAGAAGGTGGGCCGGATCGCGGCCCGGGCCCGGGCGGTCGACCTGCTGGCCGAGGTCGGCATCCCCAACCCCGCTCAGCGGGCGCGGGAGTACCCCCACCAGTACTCGGGGGGGATGCGGCAGCGGGCCATGATCGCCATGGCGCTGGCGTTGGACCCGGCGGTGTTGCTGGCCGACGAGCCCACGACCGCCCTCGACGTGACGGTGCAGGCCCAGATCATGGACCTGCTGCTGCGGCTCCAGGCCTCCCGGGGGACCGCGGTCGTCCTCATCACCCACGACCTGGGGCTGGTGGCGGGCCACGCCGACCGGGTGGTGGTCATGTACGCCGGCCGGGTGGCGGAGACGGCCACCACCGACGACCTCTACTACCGACCCCGCCACGCCTACACCCTGGGCCTGCTGTCGAGCCTGGCCCGCCTCGACCGGCGCCGGACCGAGCGGCTGAAGCCGATCACGGGCCAGCCGCCGAGCATGATCCAGGTGCCGGCCGGGTGCGCGTTCCATCCCCGGTGCCCGTTCGCCAGCGACATCTGCCGCACCGACCGGCCGGAGCTGGCGCCGGCGCCCGGGGCCGGGGCGGGCCATCTCACCGCCTGCCACCACGCGGCCGAGGTGGCCGGGGCGCCCTCGCCGGTGGCGGCGCCGTGACGGCCCCGGCACCCCTGCTGGAGGTCGTCGACCTGGTGAAGCACTACCCGGTGCGGGCCGGGATCGTGTTCAAGCACGTTGTGGGGGCGGTGAGGGCGGTCGACGGGGTGTCGTTCACCATCCTGCCGGGGCGGACCTTCGCCCTGGTGGGGGAGAGCGGCTGCGGCAAGTCCACCACCGCCCGGTCCATCCTCCGCCTGATCGAGGCCACGTCGGGCTCGGTGCGGTTCGAGGGCACGGAGGTCACCACCGCCCGCGCCACCGAGCTGCGCCTCCTCCGGCGGCAGATGCAGATGATCTTCCAGGACCCCTACGCCAGCCTGAACCCCCGGATGACGGTGCGCACGATCCTGTCGGAGCCGTTCAAGATCCACGGGCTGTCGGAGGACGGCCGGGTGGCCGAGCTCCTCGACCTGGTGGGGCTGTCGCCCGAGCACGCCGGCCGCTACCCGCACGAGTTCTCCGGGGGCCAGCGCCAGCGGGTCGGCATCGCCCGGGCCCTCGCCCTGGGGCCCAAGCTGGTCGTCTGCGACGAGCCGGTGTCGGCCCTCGACGTCTCGATCCGGGCCCAGATCCTCAACCTGCTGGAGGACCTCCAGGAGCGGCTGGGGCTGACGTACCTGTTCATCGCCCACGACCTCAGCGTCGTCCGCCACATCGCCGACCAGGTGGCGGTCATGTACCTGGGGACCATCGTGGAGCTGGCCGACCGGGACGAGCTGTTCGAGCGGGCGGCCCATCCCTACACCCAGGCCCTCATCTCCTCGGTGCCGGTGCCCGACCCGGTCAAGGAGCGCAGCCGCCAGCGGATCCTCGTCACCGGCGACCCGCCGAGCCCGGTCAACCCGCCCAGCGGGTGCCGATTCCGGACCCGCTGCCCCAAGTTCGCGGGCGAGCTGTCGGACGACGAGCGCCGCAAGTGCGTCGACGAGCCGCCCGCGCTGGTCGTGCGCAACGGCGCCGCCGGCCACCCGGTGGCCTGCCACTACGCCGAGGCCCGCTCGCTGGTGTAGGCCCGCCGGGCGCCGCCGTCTATCGTGCGGCGGACGCTTCTGGGGGAGGTGGGATCACGGCTACGCGGCACATCGGCGTGTCCCTGTCGGGGGGTGGGCATCGGGCCAGCCTGTTCGGGCTGGGCGCCCTGATCTACCTGGTCGACGCGGGCAAGGGTCCCGAGATCTCCTGCGTCTCGTCGGTGTCGGGCGGGTCGATCACCAACGGGTGGGTGGGGCTCAAGACCGACCTCTATCTGGCCGCGTCGGGTGACTTCCGCACCGACGTCGCCCCGTTGGCGGCGGCGGTGTCCACCAGGGGCACCCTGTGGCGCGCCCCCCTCACCTACGGCTACCTGGCCCTGCTGGTGGCGATCCTGCTGCTGGCCACCGTGCTCTGCTTCCCGCTGGGCGGGATGGCCGCCCTGGCGGTCTGGGTCGTGGCCCTGGCCGCCGTCGGCTGGCTCGCCCGCCAGCGGGGGTGGGTCGCGGCCAAGGCGCTCGACCGGGCCCTGTTCCACGGGGCGCTCCTCAGCCAGCTCAACCCCAACACCGACCACGTCATCAACGCCTGCGACCTCCAGTCGGCGAAGGACGTCTTCTTCTCCGGCCGGTTCGTGTACTCCTACCCCCTGGGGTGGGGCGTGCCCGCCGACCTGTCCCTCTCCCGGGCCGTCCAGGCCTCGGCCTGCCTGCCGGGGGCGTTCGCCCCGGTCGTGCTGCCCATCGAGCGCCACCGGTTCTCCTTGGCCGGGGCGGGCGAGAACCCCCTCACCCGCCTCCTCCTCACCGACGGCGGCGTCTACGACAACATGGCCACCGAGTGGGTTCTCAACCTGCCGTCCCGGGCCAGGGCGGGTGCGGCCCCCGAGCCACCGCCCCACCCGGTCGACGAGGTGGTGGTCGTGAACGGCTCGGCCGGCATCGGCGACGGGGTGAACCGCCGGAAGTCGGTGACGACGCCGCTGCTGGGGGAGATCACCTCCCTGCTGGCGGTCAAGGACGTCCTCTACGACCAGACCACGGCGGTCCGCCGGCGCCTGCTCAACGCCCGCTTCAGAGCCACCGAGGCCGGGGCCGACCGTCTGGCGGGTGGGCTGGTGCAGATCGACAGCTCGCCGTTCGAGCTGCCCAAGGCCTTCGCCCGGGGCAACGACGCCATCGCCAGGCGGGCCCAGGCGGCGCTCGGGCTGCTCACCGAAGGCGAGGCCGCCTGGGCCGCCGAGGCCCAGGCCAGCCGGTCGGTGAAGACGGCCCTCTCCAAGATCCCGGCCGACCGGGCCGCGCGACTCCTCCGCCACGCCTACGTGCTCACCATGGTGAACATGCACGTGCTCCGGGACTACCCCCTGGTCGCCATCCCGAGCGTGGCCGACTTCGAGAGACTGGTGGTGTGACCGGAATCGACGACGTCGCCTGGGTGGTGGCCGGAGTGCTGGCCGCCGACGGCGACCAGGTGGGGGACCTCACCGAGACTGAGCTCCGGGACCGGGTGGGGTGGGAGATCGGCCTGTCGTCGCGCTGGATGCCGGGCCCCATCACCGGCGACGGCCTCGATCGCTTCGTCGCCGACGCGGTGCAGCCCGTCGCCCGGTGGAGGGAGCCGGCGCCCGAGGCCGCGGCCGCGGTCGCAGCCCGGTTGGGTGACGACCTGGGCGGGTTCGTCCGAAACCCGGTCCCCGGCTGGGCCCAGCCGGTGTTGCGGCTGGAGGCCGGCACCCTCGACGACCTGGCCGCCCTCCGCCGGAAGGGCTCGGTGGCGGGCATCCGCCTGGTGCCCCACGTGCGGTGGCCGGCCCGCCGGGTCTGGTGGCGGTGGCCGATGCGGGTGGGGTTGGTGGACGGGCCCGGCGCAGCCGGCCAGGTGGCACAGCTCACCGGCGACCTCACCGGGCTCTTCTCGGTCGAGGTGGTCACGGCCGGCGCCGAGGCCGAGGTGGAGGTGCTGGTGCTGGCGGGGCCGGACGGGACGGTGCCCGACGGGGTGCGGGCCGCCTGCATCGTGGTCCCCGGCGGCGGGGTGGAGGCGATAGCGGGCTTGGAGGGCGCCGGGCCGGCGGCGATCGTCCTCACCGAGTCGGCCGACCTCACCTGGTTCCCCCGGCTGATCGCGGAGCTGGCCCACGACCAGCCCCTCGACGTGGCCGCCGCCCTGGCCGTCCCGGAGTCGTGGGTGTTGGCGGACGGCATGCTCCTGCCGCTGACGTCGGTGCGGGTGTGGGCGCTGCGCCTGGCCGACGACCTGGCCCGGATCCCACCGGAGACGGTCGTCGACGGCGCGCCCGTGGCGACGACCGTCGCCGATCTCCGGCGGCTGGTCGCCGACGGCGCGTTCGACATGGAGCGGCGGGGCGGCACGGAGCTGGCCGGGCGGGTGCGGGCGATCGACGCGGCCCGGGCCGAGACCACGATCGTTTGGGAGATGGTCCACATGGCTGGGGCGGAGCCGCCCGGGGCGCCCCCACCGACCTCACCGGCAGGCGAGCCCGACCGGGGTGGGGGGCGGGGTGGTGAAGGTCCGCCGGCGGAGGCCCCCCCGCCCGATCCCCGCCGCCTCCAGGCCCGGGTGTTCGACCGCGCCACCAAGGCGGCCGTCGTCGACCGGTTCCTCCCCGGCGCCACCTATCACGTACGGGTCCGGATCGCGGCCGAGGTGGCGGCCGACGCGCTGGCGGCCGATGCCCCCTTCGTCAGTCCCACCCCGGGCCGAGCCGCCCGGCTCGAGGTCGACGTCATCACGGGCGAGGTCGGTGTCAAGCGCAGGCTGCGCCTCCCGGCGGTGGGCGACTCGAAATGGACCAGGGCGGTCCCCGTCGAGGTCCCGACCCGGGGGGAGCGGTTCTCGATCCGCATCGTGGTGAAGTTCGAGGGACGGACGGTGCAGAGCTGGGAGATCTCGGGGCCGGTCCTGGCCGCCGGTGCCCCCGCGCCGGCGCCGGGCGACGGGCTCCGGTTGACCCTCGACGCCTCCACGCCCCCGGCTGCCGTCCACGCCATGACTCCTGCGGGAGCGTCGTTCACCATCGTCCCCGGCCTGGAGGGCGAGCCTCTGCTGTTCGACCTGGCCCAAACCCGCGCCATCAGCCCGGAAGGGCTGGCCAAGGCGACGGCGAAGCTGCGGGCGACCCTGTACGCCGCCTTCCGGGCCCCGCCGCCAGCGTCGTTGGGGGACGCGGCCCTGCACCTGGCCCGGTTGGCCCTGGCCGGCAGCCCCCTCTACCGCCAGCTGGGGGCGTCCGCCTACGACGACGCCGAGTGGATCCACGTGTCGTCCTTCGGCGGTGCCGACGTGCCCGTCGAGCTCGCCTACACCCATCCCATGCCCGACGACGAGAACGTCCCGGTGTGCCCGCCGGCCCTCGCCGGGGCCAAGGAGTGCGCCGCCGGCTGCCCCGACCGGTCCCGGTCCGACTGCGTGTGCCCGTTCGGCTTCTGGGCCACCAGCAAGGTGGTCGAGCGGCGGGCCCACACCGGTGACCGCACGGCCACCACCGCCGGGGCCCAGCGGGCCATCCCCGTCCTCACCGTGGGCGCGGCGGGGGTCTCGGTGAAGGCGGACGAGGTCGACCCCACCTCCACCGCCCGCATCCTGGCCGCGGTCGAGTCGGCGATCGCCCCCGGCGGGTTCCACCCGGTCGCCACGTGGACCGCGCTCAAGCCGGTGGCGGCCCTGCCCGCCCGCCTCCTCGTCCTCATCACCCACACCCTCCCGGGCGACGACCCCCGGCTCGAGCTCGGCACCGAGCTGCTCGCCGTCGACCGCATCGACGCGCCATACATCAACCCGGCCAAGGTCGAGCCCGGACCGGTGGTCCTGGCCATCGGCTGTGACACCGAGGCGGTCGAGACCGGGTTCGCCGACTACGTGGGCCTGCTCTTCGGAGCCGGCGCCGAGCTGGTGGTGTCGGCCATCTCCCCGGTGCCGGGCAAGGGCGTGGCCGACTTCGTGGTCCGGTTCTTCACCGTCCTTCCCGCCTACCTGGCCGCCCCCGGGATCCACCGCTTCGGTGAGGTGCTCACCGCCATCCGCCGCCAGACGGTGGCCGAGGGCGATGTCCTGGCGCTCGCCCTCACCGCCTCGGGCGACGCCGACGTCGCCCTGACCGGGCCGTGACCCGACGACTCGTGACCCGATGCTGACCGTCGAGCTGCTGCCGGCGGGATACGGCGACGCCGTCCTGCTCACCTACGGGACCGACTCCGACGTCCATCGGATCCTGGTCGACGGGGGCCAGGCCCACAGCTTCAAGGCCGTGGCCGCCCGCCTGCGCTCCTTCGACGGGCCGGTCGATCTGCTGGTCGTGACCCACGTCGACAACGACCACGTGGCGGGGGCGGTCCGGCTGCTGGCCTCGGGGGCGCTGGCCAGCCGGTTCAAGGAGGTGTGGTTCAACGGCTACGTCCACCTCGACCGCTTCTCGGGCATGCTCGGGCCGATCCACGGCGAGAAGCTCACCACCCGGATCGTCAAGCTCGGCCTGCCGTGGAACTCGGACTGGCCCGATCCGGTGCAGGACGGCGTGGGCGGCCCCGTGGTCGTGCGGGGGGCGCCGCCGGTGATGCCGCTGCCGGGGGGGGCGACGGCCACCGTCCTGTCGCCGACGCCCGAGAAGCTGGCCGCCCTCCTGCCGGTGTGGACGGAGGTGGTGGAGGCGGCCGGGCTGCGGCCCCGGGTCGACCCCACCGAGGAGGAGGCGGCGACGGTGTCGGCTCCCGGCCTGCTCGGCGTCGACTCGCTCCCCGACCTGGCCCTGCTCCCCTCCCGGACGGACTCCGCCGAGGCCAACGGGTCGAGCATCGCCTTCGTGTTCGAGCACCAGGGCCGGCGGGTCCTGCTCGGCGCCGACGCCCACCCCGACGTCCTCCTGGCCGGGCTGGCCCACCTGGCCGGGCCCGACGGCCGGGTCCGCGTCGACGCCTGCAAGCTGCCCCACCACGGGAGCAAGGGCAACGTCAGCCGGGCCCTGGTCGCCGCCCTCGACTGCCCGACGTGGCTGATCTCCACCAACGGCCGCCGCTTCCACCATCCCGACGACGAGGCGCTGGCCCGCATCGTGGTGGGTGCGGTCGGCGGCCCCACCCCCCACCTGGTGTGGAACTACCGCAGCCCGCGCTTCGAGGCGTTCACCGCCAGCTACCCGCCGGACACCTCCGGTTACACCGTCGAGGCCCCCGCCGAGGGCGCCGAGGGGATCACGGTCCGCCTAGCCGACTGATCCGCGCCATCACACGTCTGAGGGGGCAACGGCGCGGACTGATCGAGGAGCGGCCCGGCCCATGCCCGATTGATCCGCGCAATTGCACCGCCCAGGGGGCAACCGCGCGGACTGTTCGAAACGGGGACGGGCGATGTCGTAGAATGGGTGGCGGTCCGCGCCCCGTTCTCAGCGCAGGCGGCACCACCCCATCCAGAAAGGCCTCCCCGATGCCCGCGCGGCAGGATCTCCGGAACATCGCCATCATCGCCCACGTCGACCACGGCAAGACGACCCTGGTCGACGCCATGCTCTGGCAGTCGGGCGTGTTCCGCGAGAACCAGGACATGGGCGAGCGCATCCTCGACTCCAACGACCTGGAGCGGGAGAAGGGCATCACCATCCTGGCCAAGAACACCTCGGTCCGGTACGGCGCGGTGAAGCTCAACATCGTCGACACGCCCGGCCACGCCGACTTCGGCGGCGAGGTGGAACGGGCCCTGGCCATGGTCGACGGCGTCCTCCTCCTGGTCGACGCGTCGGAGGGCCCCCAACCCCAGACCCGGTTCGTCCTGCGCAAGACGCTCGAGGCCCGGCTGCCCGTCATCCTGGTGATCAACAAGGTCGACCGGCCCGACGCCCGCATCGCCGAGGTCATCGACGAGGTCTACGAGCTGTTCCTCGACCTCGACGCCGACCACGACCAGATCGAGTTCCCCATCGTCTACGCCAACGGCCGGGCCGGCACCGCCTCGCTCGACGTGGCCGAGGCGGGCACCAGCCTCAAACCCCTGTTCGAGCTGCTCCTCGAGCACATCCCGGCCCCCACCTACGAGGAGGGCCACCCGTTCCAGGCCATGGTCACCAACCTCGACCGGTCGCCCTACCTCGGCCGCCTGGCCCTGTGCCGCATCCGCCACGGCCGCATCTCCAAGAACCAGCCCATGGCCTGGTGCAAGGCCGACGGCACCATCGAGCGGGTCAAGATCACCGACCTGTCGATCACCGAGGGCCTCGACCGGGTGGCGGCCGACGACGTCGGCCCGGGCGAGATCATCTCGGTGGCCGGCCTGTCCGACGTCACCATCGGCGAGACCCTGGCCGACGCCGACGACCCCCGGCCCCTGCCGGTGATGACCATCGACGAGCCCAGCCTGTCGGTCACCATCGGGGTCAACACCGGTCCCCTGGCCGGCCAGGAGGGCACCAAGCTCACCGCCCGCCAGATCAAGACCCGCCTCGACACCGAGCTGGTCGGCAACGTGTCCCTGCGGGTGCTCAACACCGAGCGCCCCGACACCTGGGAGGTGCTGGGAAGGGGCGAGCTGCAGCTGGCCGTCCTGGTCGAGACCATGCGCCGGGAGGGCTTCGAGATCGTCGTGGGCAAGCCCCAGGTCGTCACCCGGGAAGTCGACGGGGTTCTGTGCGAGCCGGTGGAGCGGATGTCGGTGCACGTCCCGGCCGAGCACCTGGGCACCGTCACCCAGCTCCTGGCCACCCGCAAGGGCCGGCTCCAGGACATGGTCAACCACGGCACCGGCTGGGTGCGGATGGAGTACCTCGTCCCCGCCCGGGGCCTCATCGGCTTCCGCACCGAGTTCATGACCGAGACCCGGGGCACCGGGATCCTGCACCACGTGTTCGAGGCCTACGAGCCGTGGCACGGCCCCCTCCGCACCCGCCAGCTGGGCAGCATCGTCGCCGACCGCCGGGGCGCGACCACCGGCTTCGCCTTGGCCAACCTCCAGGAGCGGGGGGAGATGGTTGTCGGCCCCGGGGTCGAGGTCTACGAGGGGATGATCGTGGGGGAGAGCTCCCGCTCCGACGACATGGATGTCAACCCGGTGAAGGAGAAGAAGCTCACCAACATGCGGGCGTCCTCGTCGGACGAGCTGGTCCGCCTCACTCCTCCCCGGCCCCTGTCGTTGGAGCAGGCGCTCGAGTTCATCGCCGAGGACGAGTGCGTCGAGGTGACGCCGCACTCGGTGCGGCTGCGCAAGGCGGTGCTGCCGATGACCGACCGACGCCGCATGCTCAAGCGCGACCGCCCGGCGTAATCCGTCAGACCCCGGACATCCGGGATCAGACCGGGCCGCGCCGGTCCGGAGCGCCCGCCACGTCTCCCGGCCGGGCTGTCCCGGTACCGGCTGGGCGACCCTGTGGCTCTAGCGTCGGCGGCGGCGGGCACCCATCGTCGAGCGCATCGGGCGGGGACGGGCCTTGGTGGCCGTCGTCGTGCCGGTGGCCGACCCGTTGCCATCCTCGGTGCCGGTGGCCTCGTCGGGGATCGGGGCCCACTCGGCCGAGAGGAGGTCGGTCAGGCGGGCGTCGTTGGAGAACAGCTCGACCACCGGCTGGCGGATGCCCAGCCGCTTGCGGAGGCGCTCGCTCTCCAGCTGCTGGTCCCAGAGGAGGAGGCTGACGGCCACCCCGTCGGCGCCGGCGCGGGCGGTGCGACCCGATCGGTGCAGGTAGGCGGTGTGGTCCTCGGGCGGGTCGTAGTGGAGGACCACGTCGATGCCGTCGACATCGAGGCCCCGAGCCGCCACGTCGGTGGCGACCAGGACGCCCATGTCGTCGTCCCGGAACGACTTGAGCGCCCGCAGACGGGCGTTCTGGGCCAGGTCGCCGTGGAGCACGCCTGCCTTCACGCCTTCCCGCCGCAGCTGCAACTCGAGGCGGTCGGCGCCCCGCTTGGTGCGGCAGAAGATCAGCATGCGGCCGGTGCCGTTGGCGATGGCCGCCGCCACCTTCACCTTGTCGAGCTCGTGGACCTTGAGGAAGCGGTGCTCCATCTGCTCCACCGTCGGCTGCACCGACTCGACCTCGTGACGCACGGGATCGCGGGTGTAGTTGCGCACCAGGCGGTCGATCTCGGAATCGAGGGTGGCGGAGAAGAGCATCGTCTGGTGCTCGCCGGCGATGCGGTCGAGGAGCCACACGACCTGGGGCATGAAGCCCATGTCGGCCATGCGGTCGGCCTCGTCGAGGACGAGCACCTTCACGTCGGCCACCGACACGTCGCCCCGCTGGCACAGGTCGATGAGGCGGCCGGGAGTGGCGACGACCACGTCGTGGCCCTTGCGGACGGCCTTGATCTGGCGGTCCATCGCGGTGCCGCCGAACACGGCCGTGACCGAGCGGTCGGCAGCCTGGCCCAGGGGGACGAGAACGTCGCGCACCTGGACGGCCAGCTCGCGGGTGGGAACCAGGATGAGCCCGGTGGGCCGGCCCGGCTTGGCCTTGGGTGCCTTCATGAGGAGGGGCAGGCCGAAGGCGAGCGTCTTGCCGGAGCCGGTCTTGGCCTTGCCGCACACGTCGTGGCCGGCGAGCCCGTCGGCGATGGTGAGGGCCTGGATGGGGAGGGGAGTGGTGATGCCGGCCGTCTGCAGGGCGGTGACCAGGCGGGGCGACACGCCCAGCTGGTCGAACGTGGGCGCGTCGAATATGGGCGCGTCGAAGGCGGTCATGGGGTGGGTTGGTGCTCCTGTTCGATGTCGGTGGGACAAGTGGGTCGTCCCGGCATCGCTGGGGACCGCAGGCGGCGGCCCGTCAGGAGGAAGGATGACCCCGGACGTCGCCCGAGTGGCTCCGTCCACTCCCCAGTGTAGCGGCACCGACCACCCAAGGTGATTTTCCCCGCGCGAAGTGGTAAGCAGCAGGCCGTGAGGCGCGTGACGGGTGTTCTCGGCCTGGTGGGGGCCCTCGTGCTGTCGGTGCTGGTCATGGCCCCGGGAGGAGCCGGCGCGCTTACGCCACCGGCCAACCGGTGGGCCCTCCTGGTCGGTGTCGACGTCCACCAGGGCGCCACCCGCACCAACTTCGGGGGCAAGGGCGACGTGGCCGACGTGCGGGAGGCGCTGGTCCGCAACGGCTTCCCGGCCGACCACATCCGGGTCCTCACCGACTCCGGGGCCAAGGCGGCCGACATCCGGGCCGGGCTGGCCTGGCTGGTGGCCAACAGCGGCCCGAACACGTTCTCGGTGTTCCACTACTCGGGGCACGTGCTGCAGCGGGGCACCACCGAGTACCTCTGGCCGAGCGACAACGCCCACATCCCCGACACCGAGGTGGCGGCGTCGCTCAAGGCGATCAAGGGACGGGCGTGGATCAACATCGCCGGCTGCGAGGCGGCCGGCTTCGACGAGGGCCTCGCCGGACCCACCCGCCTGTTCACGGCCGCGTCGCAGTCGACTGAGAAGGGCTACGAGCTACCTTCGGCGAGGGCGTCGGTGTTCTCGATGTACATGGTGCGCAAGGGGATGCTCACGGGCGAGGCCGACTACAACCGCGACGGGCGGGTGTCGGTGCAGGAGGGCTTCCGCCTGGCCGCGGAGAAGGCCCCGTTGTTCACCGCCGGCCAGGCCTTCGGGCCCCAGCACCCCTACATCGCCGGCGGTGACGGCACCGAGCTGTTCCTCGACGACCCGTTCCCGCTGCCGGTGGCGCCTGCGCCCGGGTCGTCCCGTGTGGTCTGCTTCCTGATCTTCTGCCGGCCGGCGTAGCGGCGGTCCGCCGGGGGTCGGCCCCCGGCGCTGGGCTCCGGGAGATCGAGCCGGTGTGCGCGGTCGGCGCTACGTCGCCTGGGCGTCGTGGGCCTGCTGGAGCAGCGGGCCCCGGCGGCGGCTCGACGTGAGCATGGAGATCTCGGCCGAGCTGAGCGTCTCCTTCTCGACCAGCGCCTCTGCCACCCGCTTCAGGTCGTCGGCGTTGTCGCCCAGGATGGTGCGGGCGGCCTGCTCGGCCCGGAGCAGCAGCTCCCTGACCTCCTTGCCCCCCTCGTCGTCGTCGCCCCGGCCGGGGCTCTTGTTGTCGGCGAGGTCGAACCGGCCGGTCATGGCCAGGCGCTCGACCATGCGCCGGGCGAGGGCGGCGGCGTGCTCGAGGTCGTCCTCGGACCGGGTGCTGGGCTGGCCGAACGTGTTCATCTCCGCCGCCCGGCCCCCGAGGAGGACGATGAGCTGGGCCATGAGCTCGCGCTTGGTGAGGACCTCGCGGTCGTCGCTCGACGACCACGGCGAGCGGCCGAAGGCGCTGCCCCGGCTGACGATCGACACCCGGGACGGGGGCTTGACGCCCCGCAGGAGCAGGGAGAGCAGGGCGTGACCGGCCTCGTGGACGGCGATCAGCTCCTTCTCGTCGTCGGACATGAGGCGGGCGGAGCGGGCGCCGGCCAGGACCCGTGAGCACGCCTCGTCGACGTCCTCCGGCGTGACCCGGTCGCGGTGGCGGCGGGCGGCCAGCAGGCAGGACTCGTTGACGATGTTGGCCAGCTCGGCCGCGTTGAGACCGGCGGTGTTGGTGGCGATGTCGGACCAGTCGACCCGGCGGGAGATCGGGCGGCGGCTGGCGTGGAGGGTGAGGATCTTCTCCCGGCCGTCACGGTCGGGGCGGTCGACCTGGATGCGGCGGTCGAACCGGCCCGGCCGGAGCAGCGCCGAGTCGATCAGCTCGGGCCGGTTGGTGGCGCCGATGATCATGACGCCGGTGTTGCCCTGGAAGCCGTCGAGCTCCACCAGCAGCTGGTTGAGGGTGTTGTCGAACTCCCGGTCCCCGGTGCTGTCGGCGTTGCGGTGACGCCCGATGGCGTCGAGCTCGTCGATGAAGATGATGCAGGGGGCCTGCGCCTTGGCCTGCTCGAAGAGCTGGCGGACGCGGGCTGCGCCCAGTCCGACGAACTTCTCGACGAAGGCGGTGGCGGACACGAAGAAGAAGGGGACGCCGGTCTCACCGGCGACGGCGCGGGCCAGGAGGGTCTTGCCGCAGCCGGGGAGCCCGTACAGGAGGACGCCACGAGGCAGCTCGGCCCCGAGCACCTGGTAGCGCTCGGGCGACCGCAGGTAGTCGACGACCTCCCGCAGCTCGGCGATGGCCTCGTCGAGACCGGCGACGTCCTTGAACGTGACCGACTCGGTCTGGGCGTTGATGTCGGCGCTCCGGTCGGCCCGTCCGATGCGGAAGGGCTGCTCACCCTGGCCGCCGGCGGTGGCCCGCTCCCGCTTGCGCCCGGGGCGGAACTGGCCGAAGCGGGCGCCTGGTCGGGTGAGGCGGAGGCTGCTGATCGCCGTTCCGACGATCACGATGCCCACGGCGACGGCGATGATCCAAATCACGTTTCCACTCCCGGCTGTTCCGTGCCCGTTCGGCCGGCAACCCAGAACGGGACCACTGATGGAACTGGGTCCTCCACGAACGCGTACACAGTTGCCGCTGCGCCACTATCAGTTGTCGGCAGATAGGTCATCCGACTCAAGGGGCAATTCCGAGGACAATGCCTAGACGATGACTGCGTCAAGATCGCGGACCACCGTATCCCCCTTGTCACCGGCCGTGCTGCCACGACGTACGCAAGGGTTGCCAAGCGGGTCGATCAAGTCGCCGTAGGCGGCCCGCACGGCCCGGCCGGGCCCTGGCGAGGGGGCGGGGGGAGGGCTCGCCCTCCCCCTCAAAAGACGACGGCGGCGGTGGCTTCGGGGGTGGCGGCGGGCACCACCGGGGTGATCCGGGCCTTGGCCGACTCGGCCGACACGATCGCCACCCGGGTGCCGACCGGGACCATCGAGAAGAGCTCGGCCTCGCTCTCCTCGGTCATCCGGATGCACCCGTGGGACGCGCTGTAGCCGATGGAGCCCCGGTCGGACGTGGCGTGGATGAGGATGCCGGGGGCGTCCAGCTCGAGGGCCTTGGTGCCGAGGGGGTTGTAGGGCCCAGGGCCGATGACCTTGGGCAGGCCCAGCGCCCAGTCGCTGCCCGGGTTGTACCACGACGGGTTCTCCAGCTTGTCGATGATGCTGAAGATGCCCTCCGGCGTGGGGTAGGACGCGCTGCCGGTGGCCACCGACCACGACTTCACCATCACGCCCCGGTCGTAGAGATACAGCTTGTTCTCGCCGGTGCGGACGAGGATCACCTTGCTCAGGCTCTCGTCGGCGTGACCGGGGGCGACCGGGGCGGTCACCAGTCGCACCGACCCGTCGCCCAGGCGGACACCGTCCATGATCGCCCGCTTGGACGCGTCGACGTCGAGCATCCGCCCCGCCCGCTCGGGCGTGAAGCGCAGGAAGCCGGTGGAGATGTCGATGTCGGAGTTCTGGGGGGCCTCCCGCACCTGCTCTGCCGCCCGGGCCAGGACCGCGTCGAGGTCGCCGTCGCCCCACGCCGGGGGGACGTCGATGAAGACCGGCTCGCTGGGGGCCAGGACCTTGGAGCCGAGGCGGGTTATGACGTTGCCCTGGGAGCTGCGCCCGAGGGCGGACCGGACGGAACGGGCGACGTCGACCCGGTAACCCAGATCCCACGGGGTGGAGGTGATCTCGAAGCGATCGGTCTTGAGGACGAGGGGCTGGCGGAGGGGCTGCTCGACAGCCGACCGGACCCGCACCACGGCCGTCTCGAAGTCGAGGCCGCCCACCGGGACGTCGGCGATGACCGTGCCCGACGGGAGCCGGGCGGTGGCGTTGTGATCGATCGAGACGGCTACGGCGGCGCCCAGCCCGACCACGCAGAGGGCCCCGGCCAGCCCGAGGATGACCGCCGGCGATGTCCAGAAGCGCTTGCCCGCCATCGTGGGGGAAATCTAGTTCAACGCCGAAGTAGCACGCGGCGCAGGTCGGCGAGGTCGTCGACGCCCAGGACCCGGCAGGCGCCGGCGAACACCGCCACCCCCACCAGTCCCCCGGCCACGAGCTCGACGACGTCGGGGCCCAGGCGGTCGACCGTGACCACCATCGCCGCCCAGGCCAAAGCCGATGCCACCGTCACCCGGGCGAGGACCCGGGCCGCGGGGCCCAGCGCCAGGCCGCCGACCGTCCCCGACAGCACCCGGCCCGCGATGAGGGCCCCGGCCAGGTAGCACAGGCTGTGGGCCAGGGCCAGGCCCCGCACGTCGAGGGCCGGGAACAGAGCGATCGTCGCCCCGATGAACACTGCGTTTACCACCAGGTTGACCAGCATCGGGGTGCGGGCGTCCTGGCGGGCGTAGAAGGCCCGCAGGAAGAGAAGGAACAGGGAGAACGGCAGCAGCCCGAAGG
Source organism: uncultured Acidimicrobiia bacterium (assembly GCA_963790325.1). Taxonomy (GTDB): domain Bacteria; phylum Actinomycetota; class Acidimicrobiia; order Acidimicrobiales; family AC-14; genus JAXDMK01. The sequence goes on along the minus strand of CAWBNY010000003.1, from coordinate 1,271,355 downwards.
CGAACAGCTGCAGCATCCGGGCCACAAGATCGCTGCTGCCGGAGCTGACGACGCCGCGCTCGAGGAGGGTGGACACGAGCGGGTGGGCCAGGGCCAGGTAGGCGGCGGTGGCGGGGAGCATGACGACACCGAGGGCCCGCACGCCGCCCGCGACCGACGCGGCGAAGGCACGGTCGTCGTCGTCGACGGCCTGGGCCGCCATCCGGGGGCTGAGGGCGGTCATGATCGACACCGCCGCGATCCCGTAGGGGAGCTGGAAGAAGGCGAACGACGTGAAGAAGGCGGTCGGGCCGCCCTGGACGCCGTTGGCCAGCACCAGCGCGATCCCCAGCCCGATCTGGTTGGCGACCACGTAGCCGAGCGTCCATCCCGACAGGCCGGCCAGCTTGCGCACCGCCGGGTGCCGAAGCTGGAACCGGACCCGCAGCCGGGTCGGCAGCCGGCGGACGTAGGGCCAGTGGGCCAGGGCCATGGCCGCCACCCCGCCGGTGGTCCCCAGGGCGAGGAGGAGCTTGGCCCCCGGGTCATCGGCCACCGCCGCGTCGCTGGCCGAGGAGCCGAAGATGGCGGCGAAGGCCAGGAAGGTGGCGATCACCACCAGGTTGTTGAGGATGGGGGCGAACATCGGCACCGCGAACTTGTGGTGGGCGTTCAGCAGCCCCCCGGCGATGGCGGCGTAGCCGTAGCAGGCGATCTGGGGGGCGAAGAAGCGCAGGAAGAACGTGGCCAGCTCCTGCTGCTGGGCCGCCTCCGGCCCGTCGACCCGGAGGGTGAAGATCCTGATCACCCACGGGGCGGCCACCACCGTGACCGCGGTCAGCCCCAGCAGAAGGACCATGGCGGTGGTGGCCATGGCCGAGATGGCCTCGTCGGCCTCGGCCGGGCGGCGGGTTCGCAGCTGTTCGACGACCACCGGGACGAACACCGAGGTGAGGACCCCCCCGAGGACCAGCTCGTAGAGGATGTTGGGCATGGTGTTGGCGATGTTGTAGGAGTCGGCCAGGCGGGACTCGGTGACCCCCAGGGCGTAGACCAGCGCCGCCAGCCGCCCCAGCCCGGTGACCCGAGACAGCGTCGTCCCCACGGCCATGACCGCCGCCGACCGGCCCAGAGCCGGAGAGGGGGCCGGGCCCGCGCCGCCCGCGCCCTCGTCCCCGGTGCTCATCGCAGGCGGAGACTAGGCGGAGAGGTCGATCTCGACGTCGATGAAGAACTCCCGGGCCGGAGTGTCCTGGGTGTCGACGAGGACGGTGCGCTCGGCCAGCTGCTTGAGGAGGGTGGTGCGGGGGACCTCGGTGCCGCGGGCGCTGGCGCCGTGCTTGCCGGTGCGGGTGGACAGCAGGGTCACCATCCGCTCGGCCGCCACCGGGGCGTCGAGGCGGGCGAACTGCTCCCACAGCAGCTTCCGGGGAGTGGCGTTGAGGCTCCCGTGGTGGCCGACCTTCAACACGTGCACGCCCGCCAGCCGGGCCCGGATGGCGGCCGCGTCGGGCGCGTCCTGGAGGGCGTAGCGCCAGTTCTCGATCTGGGCGTCGCCCGGGAAGAGGAGGAGCTTGCCGCCCACGTCGAACAGGAGGATGAGGCTGGTGTTGTTCATGGCGTCGTCGAGGATGCGGACGACCCCCAGCAGCTCCTCGGCGGCCATGCGGTCGATCTTGGGGATCAGCCACCGGGCCTCCTGGGGGATCTCGGTGGCCTGCTCCGCCTTGGGGAAGATGGGGGCGACGTTGCCCGAGGTCACCGTGCGGGCGGTGCTGGCGGCGAGGTGCCAGAACTCGTCGGGGTCGGTGCTCGTCTGGCGTCCGATGGCCTTGGACTGCTTGAGCGTGGGCGGGCCGAGGACGTCGACCTTCACGCCGGGCAGGACCGAGGCGATGGGCAGCTTGGTGCCGAAGGCGGCGTAGACCCGCTTCTTCCCCAGCTTCATGAGGTTGCCGACGGCTTCCCGGTTCTTGATGTTCTCCTCGCCGAGGAAGGCGAGCTGGGCGCTGAGGGCGGCCGGCACCCCGCTGAGCGGTGCCATCCGGAGCGCCTCCTGGGCCACCAGTGCCGCCACCAGGTGCATGTCGTCGAGGCGGGCCACCGCCGCCCGCTGGCGGGCAGCCAGCGCCGATCCGCCACCGGAAGCGCGGGAGGAACCACCCCTGCCCACCGGCGCGGTGGCGTCGCGCTCGAGGGCGGGATCCTCGGTCCAGGGCAGGATGACCAGGTCGGGGTTCAAGGACCTCACGATCTGGCCCGCGGGGCCGGCGAACCCGGAGATGTGGTCGGTGTGGCGGTGGGTGGCGACGACCACGTCGAGCTTGCCGCCGCACTCGGACGCGATGTCGTCGGCCACCTCGGCCAGGCTGCCCGGGGTCTTGCGGTTGGCCGGCAAGGCGGTGGTGCCGAAGTCGATCAACACGTGGCGGGGGCGGCCGGTGGGGTAGTGGAAGCTGAGCAGGTAGCAGTCGCCGAAGCCGACGTTGTAGGTGCGGATGCGGAGGCGGTTGGGGGTGGCGGCCATCCTCACCACACCTCGCCCCGGGCCTGGTCGGTGCCGACCGCCCGCCGGAGGTGGAGCGTCGACAGCCGGGACGCGAGCGAGCTCCCCCGGTTGAAGTAGCCCTGCTGCCAGAGGTAGTCGAGCCGGCGCTGGGCCGTGGCCAGGGACTCCGGGCGATCGGGGCTGGGCAGCCGGTTGTGGATCTCGTACTTGAGCATCCCGTACTCGTCGAGGATCAGGGTGCTGCCGCCCTGCAGGACGACCTCGCAGTCGTCGTCCATCCCCTCCGGCTTGGTCAGGCCGTAGTCGGGCAGGTCGGACGCCTCCACCGCCACGTACTGGATGCACTCGGCCACCGTCTCGTGCACGGGCAGGCCGTCCTCCGGGCCGATGCGAACGGTGGGGCGGACGCTGGTGACCCGGGTGTACGCCCGGGGGTCGAGCTGGAGCCCGGCCTGGTTGGCCCACAGCAGGCGGAACATCTCGGTGCGGTCGGTCTGGAGGCTGGAGAAGCGGACGCCCTCCCGGGCCAGCTGGAGGCCGGACCGGCTCCACAGGCCGCCGGGGGCGGTGGACGACGGGGCGATGCCGTAGGCCGCGAACCACTCCCGGAGGGCGTCCCGGAGGTGGAATCGGGTGTCGACGTCGCGCACCTCGGTGTCGGCGGTGAGGACCGCCGACAGGAAGTCCCCGAACGTGAGGTGGATGGGCGGGGTGTAGTCGATGGCCCGGATGGCCATGGTCAGGAGCTGGTCGGCGACGTCGGCGCCCTCCTCCGCCACCCGCAGGCGGTCGAGGTACACGCCCTGGATGCGGCCGAGGGCGACCAGGCGGCGGGTCCAGACGTCGAGGAAGGCCCGCATCACGGCCGCCACCAGCACCTCCCCCCGGCGGTGGGGCTCGCCGAACTCGAACTGGTCGAGGATCCGGGCATCGGGCTCGATGCCGACCGACCGGCGCAGGGCGTTGACCCGGGCCCCGGCCAGGCCGGGATCCATCTCGTCGGCCAGTCCGAACAGCACCGAGTCCTGGAGCCGCCTGGTCTCCACCTTGCGCTCGTGGATGAGGCCGTCGGGATCGGCCTTCCCGGACCCCCCGCGCCCGGCCTTGCCGCCGGCCGCCTTGTCGACGAGCTCGGCCAGGACCTCGGACATGCTGAACACCGACAGCAACGCGACTATGTCGGCGTAGCCCTCGTGGAAGGCGGCCTGGTCGGGTGACGACGGGGCCATGAACCGGCCCCGGAGCCCGTCGAGGAGGGCGTGGGTGGTCTCGTGGACGACGACGTCGTGGGACAGGCAGGTGAAGACCAGGTCGTCGCCCCGCCGGAAGTAGCCCAGGAGGAGCGACTCGCTCTCCGGGGAGTAGAAGGCGTTGGCCGCCTCGAAGGCGTGGGGGACGACCTTGAGCTGGTGGGCCTCGAAGCCCCAGGCCACCCGCCGCCCGAGGGCGAACTCGAAGCGGGCGAGGGTGCGCATGACCAGCCCGTAGACGTTCTGGGCGTGGAACCCGGGGTCGCCCAGGATGACGGCGTCCCTGGGCGGGACCGGGTCGGGGGCGGCGGGGTCGGGCGGAGCCAGGGCGACCGGGGCGTAGAAGGTCCGGGTCGACGAGTCGTAATCGACCACGTGGACCCGGTGGCCGGTGGGTCCCGGCCCGAGATCCTCGTAGGGGAGCTGGACGGGAGCGGTGAGGATGCGGGCGTCGGGACCCGTCCTCACCCCCGGGTCCTGGGCGACCACGGTGAGCCGTCGGCTGCGGAAGGCGTCCGGCATGGAGCGGGTGACCGGGATCGAACCGGCATGGCCAGCTTGGAAGGCTGGAGCTCTACCATTGAGCTACACCCGCGGGCGTGTGAGGTCGGCCCGTCGGGGAGGGGGGATTTGAACCCCCGACCGCCTGCCCCCAAAGCAGGTGCGCTACCACTGCGCCACTCCCCGGTCTGTCACGGTGCCGCTGACCTGCAGTTTCGCGGCAGCGCCGAGCTTAGCGTGCCCGGGCGCCGGCGCCCTGGCAGATTGAGGAGCCGTGGCCGACAACGCCGGGAAGAGTGTCGCTCAGGTGGTCGGCGCGGCTGGCCATCTGGCGGTGGGCATCTTCTACCTGGCCGTGGGACTGGTAGTGCCGGGGCCGGTCATCCCCTTCTTCTGGGCGATCTGGCTTCTCCTGGCGGTCCTGCTCCTCCGCCACCGCCACGACCCCCGGTGGGCGCTGGGGATCCCGGTGGTGGCCGCGGTCGCCCTCGTGGTGGCCGTGTCCGTCGGCGAGGCCGTCTTCGGCTGGACGGCGTGAGGGTGCCCGCCGGGCCGTGCTCGACGGAAGATGGCGCTTGGAACCACGGAGGGCTATGACAGGAGGGCTGGGACGTCCGTCTCGTGGCGGACCGGAACCGGCCGGCCTGGCGGTGCGCTTCGGGGATCCGAAACCGTTCGGTTCCCGCCCCTGACGGGTTCGACAGGGGTCCGGAGTGAAAGGCGACGACTGTGAACACGTCCCCGCGGTTCCGAGCCAGGATGGCGACCGGCTCGGCGTGCCTCCTCATCCTTCTCGGTGTGCTGGTGGCGCCGGGCGCGGCCCCCCCGACGGGCGCTCAGGCCTCCAGGCCGGCCGCGGTCGAGCTGGGAGGCGGCGACCTCACCGTGGAGCAGGTGGTCGATGTCGCCCGTGACGGCGCCGAGGTGAAGGTCGCCGCCGCAGCCCGGGGCCGGGTCGCGCGCGCACACCAGGTGGTGCTGGAGGCGGCGGTGCAGAACGTTCCCGTCTACGGCCTCACGGTCGGCGTCGGGCTGAACAAGGACAAGCCGGTCTTCAAGCAGGTGGGCGGCCGGCGGGTGCTGTCCGAGGAGTTGCTCGACGCCTCGCGGGCCTTCAACCTCGACAGCCTCCGGGCCCACGGGTCGGGGGTGGGGGAGCCCCTGCCGGCCGAGGTCGTCCGGGCGTCGATGCTGATCCGCCTCAACAACATGCTCAGCGGCGGCTGCGGGGCCCAGGCCGAGGTGGCCGACACCTACGCCCAGCTCCTGAACGACGACGTGGTGCCTGTCGTCCCGTCCCAGGGCACCGTCGGTGAGGCCGACATCACCCTCGCCTCCCACATCGGTCTGGTGATGGTGGGCGAATGGGAGGCGTTCCACGGGGGTCGACGCACGAGCGGGGCCGACGCCCTCCAGGCGGCCGGCATCGAGCCGCTGCGACCGGTCGGCAAGGACTTCCTGTGCATCATCAGCAACAACACCCTGGTGGCCGGCGACGCCGTCCTCGCCTTCCACGATGCCGAGCAGTACCTCCTGCGGGAGGTCGACATCTTCGCCCTGAGCCTCGAGGCGCTCAACGGAAACGTCGCCCCTTTCCTGGAGGCGACCACCGAGGTGCGCCCGTTCCCCGGCATGGTCGAGGCCGCCGGCCGGATCCGGGCCGCCCTGGCGGGGAGCGACCTCTGGCAGGCGTCGGCCGAGCGGAAGCTGCAGGATCCGCTGTCGTTCCGCGACATGGCCTACACCATCGGCAACGCCATCGACGCGCTGGCCGACGCCCGCACCGTGCTCGCCGTCTACCTCAACCACACCGAGGACAACCCCCTCGTCTCGCTCGACTCCGACGCCGAGCGCTCCGACAGCTCCCAGCTCGACAAGTACCTGGTCAAGGGGGACGTCGACGGCGCCATCTACCCGACCGCCAACTTCGAGCCGATCCCGCTCGTGGCCGCCGTCGAGCGCACGTCGCTGGCCCTGGCCCGGGTCTCCGGCGCCGCCACCATGACCATGCTCCGCCTCGTCGACCCTGAGTTCACCCACCTGAGCCGCTTCCTGGCCGCGCCCGGCAACGACGGGCACGCCTTCGGCGCCATCCAGAAGACCTTCAGCGCGGTGAACGCCGAGAACCAGGCCCTCGCCATGCCCGTGTCCCTGGCCAGCGTCGCCATCGCCGGCGACATCGAGGACGTCGCCACCCAGAGCCAGCTGGCCGTCTTCCACCTCGACGCCATCGTGGAGAACCTCTACGAGATCGCGTCCTACCAGCTCCTCCACGCAGCCCAGGCCACCGACCTGCGGAAGGACTTCACGCTCGGGGCGCGGACCCAAGCCCTCCACGACGCCTACCGAGAGGTCGTGCCGTTCGTCGACACCGACCGGATCTTCACCGTCGACGCCCGGAACGGCATCGAGTTCCTCAAGGCGTGGTCGGGGCGCCCACCGGCCGCCGGCGCCACCAGCCAGGCGCGGGTGGGCGGTGATCCCGCCCCCTTCACCGCCGCGTCCACCACGCGGGAGCCGGGCGACGGCGGGCTCGGACCCGCACTGTGGCTCGCCAGCGGGGCCGGCGTGGTGCTCGTCGTGGGCGTGGTGGCGTGGAGCGTCGGGCGCCGGGCCCGCCAGCCGTAGGCGGCTCCGCGACCGATCTCGACGCCCTCCAGCATCCCGGCGGTGTCAGGATGAGCCCGGCCCCCGGGTACGAACCGCAGCCGCGGTCGTGGCCACCGTCGCCCCCTTGGCGCCCGTGGCCCTCGGCAGGCCGCCGTCGGCCGGACCCCCTAGAGCGAGCGGTAGAGCAGCACCCGCCAGCCGCCGCTGGCCGTGTCCTCGGGGATGAAGTCGGGCATGAGGGTGAGGAACGAGCAGCCGGTCACCCGCCGGTACATGGCCAACGCGGGGTCGTGGAGGAGCTCGTCGTCCGACGGCGGCTCGCCCGTCCGGAGGAACCGCTCCACCATCTGCCGGGTCTCGGGCCGGGCCGTGACCTGGTCGCCGCCGTTGAGCGAGGGCAGGGCGCCGTCACCTACCACGTGGAGCAGACCCGCGGCCCGGCCCACGGCCAGGGCGGAGTCGATCAGGTCCCGGACGAGCACAACCCGGCGGGCGGCGGGATCGATGCCCAGGCTGTAGATGCAGACGGTGTCGGGGTCGGGGGGGACGGGCTGGCTCGAGTGGGCGGCGAACGTCCGGGGGTAGGCGGAAGGGTGCTCGGGCGAGAAGCGGGTGAACGAGAACGAGACCTGGCCCACCAGGCGGTCGCCGGCGTCGGCCCCCAGCATCCGGTGGCCGAGGCCGAAGCGATGCAGGATCGTCGCCCGGCTGGCCTGCATCGACGGCTCGAAGGCGGTGCCCTCCAGGTCCAGGATGCGGTCGATGTCGGGCGGCCCCAGCTCCACGATCCGGTAGTCGCTCATCCGCCGATCTCCGAGCGGAAGTCCTCGAACTTGCCGCCCCGGCTGCGGGGGACCTCGGCCACGTAGGTGAAGGTCACGTCGAACGGGTGGCCCAGGGTGGCGACCAGGTAGCGCCGCATCATGTCCTCCTCCTCCGGCTCCAGGGATCGGGGGCAGACGAGCAGCACCTCCAGGGCGGACAGGCTGCGCTGGACGACCTGGAACTGCTGCAGCGGGGGCAGCGACGGTCCTCCCGGCACCGCGTACTCGGCCGGGTCCCGGAGGTTGGGCCACTTCTGGTCGCCGCCGGGCAGGGTGAGCATGTTCCGCTGGCGGCCGAGGATCCGGGTCAGCACCGGCAGGCCCCGCCCGCACGGGCAGGCGTCGCCCACCTCGGCGAAGTCGCCCACCTGGTAGCGCAGGAGGGGCGTGGCGAAGTTGTGCAGGGTCGTCACCAGCACCCGCCCCACCTGGCCCGGCCGGCACGGCTCACCGTCGTCGTCGACCACCTCCACCAGCAGGTTCTCCGACTGGACGTGGTAGTGCTCGTGGTCGGGGCACTGGAGGGCGATGTATCCCACCTCCTGGCTGGAGTACATGTCGACCAGGGGCACGCCCCACGCCTCCCGGCAGGCGTCCCGGGCCCGGGTCTCGAGGACCTCGCCGAACGTGCGCACCTCCATCAGCCCGGGCAGCGTCTCGCCCCGCTCCCAGAACTGACGGGCCAGGGCGACCACGTTGGACGGGTAGGTGAGGAGATACCCGGGCCGCTCCGACGCCAGCCACGCCGCCTGCTCCCGCACCGTGCGATCGATGTCGAGGGTGACCGCGGGCCCGGTGCGCAGGACGCCGTCCGTCGCCGACCCCCAGTTGCGCGACCGGGACCCGGTGGCGGCGGGTGCCTTGGCCAGGGTGAACTGGCGGACCACGGCCAGCTTCTGCCCGAAGTCCCGGCGATGCCACAGGTGGTCGCGGACGGTGAGCGTGGCCCAGAAGAGCTGGGACACGGCGGTGCCGATCGTCTGCACCGGCCGGCCGGTGGAGCCCGACGTCATGGTCGAGAACGTCGCCCCGTGGTCGGCGGGGACGGCGTTGCTGAAGACGGCGTCGCCCGCCTCCTGGACCTCGGGCCGGCGCAGGACCGGCAGCCGCCGCCACACCTCGCCGGTGAGGGGCATGCCCGGTGACCAGCCCATCTCCGCCAGGCGGGGGCCGTAGAAGGGGACGGTGGCGGCCGCGTGCCCCACCAGCGTGGCCAGCTGCCGGAACTGGTGTCGCTCCATCGCCTCCGCCGGCCACCACTGCGACTGGTCGAGCTGGTGGAGCAGGCTGAGCAGGAGAGCGCCCCGCACCGGCGGAACCACCGGCCAGTCGATCCCGGTGGTCATGGGTTCGATCGGGAGCGGGGACGGGGCCCGCCTCAGGTCACGGCGATCGGTGGGAAAGGCCAACCGGGGGAGGTTACGTCGCCGCGTGGTGTCAGAAACCGCTCATTGACGAAGCCGGCTCTCTTCTTTACCCTGCTCCGATCCCGTCCAAACCGGGATGGCGGTTTTTTTTCTCGGGGGTTCTCACACCATGCGTCGAAGCAGACCTCCCGGCGGCGGCCGGGTCCACCACGAGGTGGCGGCGGTCGTCTCGGTCCTGGGCCTGGCGTTCATGGGACGCCCGCTGATGGCGGGGGGCGCGCCGGCGTCGGTGCCGGAACCGCTCACCATCCACGCCACGGCAAGCCTGGTCGGCGGTGCCCCGCCCACCCTCGTCGCCTCCCCCGCCGTCACTGAGGCCCCGCCCGAGGCCGCCCCCGCCCCCCCGGCGCCCGCCCCGCCCCACGATCCGATGGCCTGGTTCGCCCCCGGCGGCCGCAACCGGGGCACCGAGAACCTGGCCCTGGCAGTGGCTGCCATCGCCCTCGACGGCAATCCGCCCCTCTACGTGAGCGACGGGTGGGGCCGCACATGGGGCTCGGCGACCTCCGATCACTTCGTGGGCAACAGCGACGCCTGGGCCGTCGACCTGGCCGTCCGGGGCATCCAGGCGCCCACCCCCCAGACCGAGGAGGCGGCCCGCCGGGTGGCAGCCGCCCTGGGCCACCCCGGTTGGACCGGCGGCAACCTCATGGTGACGATCGAGGGGTACCGGTTCCAGGTCCTGTGGAAGGTCGCCGGCCACTTCAACCACGTCCACGTCGGCGTCAGGAAGGTTTGAGCCCGGGCGGCATCGCTGGCTACCCCGGCGAGCCGCCTACACTGCTAAGCCCGTGAAGACCACCGTCGAACCCCTCGAGGGCAACAAGGTCAAACTTTCGGTCGAGGTCGACGAGGGCGAGTTCAGCGACGCCATCGACGCCGCCTTCCGGAAGATCGCCCGCCAGGTGCGCATCCCCGGCTTCCGGCCGGGGAAGGCGCCTCGCCAGATCATCGAAGCCCGGGTGGGCATCGAGGCCGCCCGCCAGGAGGCGTTGAGCGACTCGCTCCCGGGCTACTACGAGCGGGCCCTCAAGGAGAACGACATCGAGGCCATCGCCGCGCCCGACATCGACATCACGTCGGGTCGGGAGTCGGGCCCGATCATGTTCGACGCGGTGGTCGAGATCATGCCCACCGTGTCCGTCGCCGGCTACCAGGGTTTGCGGGTGGTCCTCCCCGGCTTCAAGGTCACCGAGGAGCAGATCGAGGGCAAGCTCGAGATGATGCGCGACAAGTTCGCCACCCTGTCGCCGGTCAGCCGCCCCGCCCGCGACGGCGACCACGTCACCATCGACCGCAAGCTCTACCGGCACGACGAGACGATCCGGGCGGTCGAGGACGAGCTCATCGAGGTCGGTTCGGGGGCGGGCGGGCCCGACCTCGACGACAACCTGCGGGGGGCACGGCCGGGCGACATCCTCAAGTTCAACGTCGAGCACCCCGACCCCGAGATCGGCGAGGTCACCTTCCAGGTCCTGGTCAAGGAGGTGAAGGAGAAGGTTCTCCCCGAGGTCACCGACGAGTGGGCCCTCGAGGCGTGGGATCTCGACTCGGTCGAGGAGCTGCGCAAGGACATCCGCTACCAGCTGGAGGCGGTGCGCAAGGTCGAGAACGCCTTCGCCATCCGGGGCCGGGTGGTGGAGGCCCTGGTCGAGCTGGTCGACGAGGAGATGCCGGAGTCTCTGGTCTCGGTCGAGCTCGAGCGCCGCCTGCGCCAGTTCATCCAGAAGGTCACCAAGCAGGGACTCGACCTGGGCGCCTGGCTGCAGGCCACCGGCCGCACCCAGGAGGAAGTGGTCATGGAGCTGCGCAACGACTCGGTGGCGGGGGCCAAGCTCGACCTCGCCCTCAAGGCGGTGGCCGACCACGAGGGCATCGACGTCACCGAGGCGGAGATCGATGCCGAGCTGGCCCGGCTGGCGGAACAGACGGGCAAGAAGCCGGCTCAGATGCGGCGCGAGCTCGACGGCGCAGGACAGTTGCCCGCGGTACGCTCGGATCTCAGGAAGTCCAAGGCCCTGGAATGGCTCATCGGCCAGACCGAGTACGTCGACGAGGAGGGCCAACCCGTCGACCGCTCGTACCTGTTCCCGCCGACAGCCGACGCAGAGTCCGAGGCTGCCAAGGACGTACCGGAGACAACCGAGACATGATCGAGGCCCAGTGACCGAGCCCATCTTCAACTACCTGGTTCCCACCGTCATCGAGCAGACGAACCGGGGGGAGCGGGCCTTCGACATCTACTCCCGGCTCCTCAAGGAGCGCATCGTCTTCCTGGGCACGCCCATCGACGACACCGTGGCCAACCTGATCATGGCCCAGCTCCTCCACTTGGAGTCCGAGGACTCCGACAAGGACATCAACCTCTACATCAACTCGCCGGGCGGGGAGATCACGGGGTTGTTCGCCATCTATGACACCATGCAGTTCATCAAGCCCGACATCGCCACCTACTGCATGGGCCAGGCCGCATCGGCGGCGGCCGTCCTGCTCTGCGCCGGCACCAAGGGCAAGCGCCACGCGCTCCCGCACTCCCGGATCCTGCTCCACCAGCCCTACAGCGGCGCCGGCGGGCAGGCGTCCGACATCGAGATTCAAGCCCGGGAGATCACCCGCATGCGGGAGCTCCTGGAGTCCGTCGTCGCACATCACACGGGGCAGACCCGTGAGCGGGTCAACAAGGACACCGACCGCGACTTCATCATGAGCGCGGACGAAGCGAAGGCATACGGCATCATCGACGAGGTGATCGCCACCCGGGAGCTGGCATCGGTTCCCCAGGTGGCGGGCGTCAGCTAGCTAGCAACTGCAAGCCAAGGCTTTTAGGGGGTCTTCGGAGTGGCCAAGTTTGGCGATGGCGGCGAGTTGCTGAAGTGTTCGTTCTGCGGCAAGTCGCAAAAGCAGGTCAAGAAGCTCATCGCCGGCCCTGGGGTCTACATCTGCGACGAGTGCATCGACCTCTGCAACGAGATCATCGAGGAAGAGCTGTCGGAGACCTCCGAGGTCCGTTTCGACGAGCTGCCCAAGCCTCGCGAGATCTATGAGTTCCTGAACGACTACGTCATCGGGCAGGACTACGCCAAGAAGATCCTGGCCGTCGCCGTCTACAACCACTACAAGCGGGTGCAGGTGGGCGCCGCATCCGGCCCCGACGGCGACGTCGAGCTGGCCAAGTCCAACATCCTCCTGCTGGGTCCCACCGGCTGCGGCAAGACCCTGCTGGCCCAGACCCTGGCCCGCATGCTCAACGTCCCCTTCGCCATCGCCGACGCCACCGCCCTCACCGAGGCCGGCTACGTGGGCGAGGACGTCGAGAACATCCTCCTCAAGCTGATCCAGGCCGCCGACTACGACGTCAAGAAGGCCGAGACCGGCATCATCTACATCGACGAGATCGACAAGATCGCCCGCAAGAGCGAGAACCCGTCGATCACCCGCGACGTGTCGGGCGAGGGCGTGCAGCAGGCGCTGTTGAAGATCCTGGAGGGCACCACCGCCTCGGTGCCGCCCCAGGGGGGCCGCAAGCACCCCCACCAGGAGTTCATCCAGATCGACACCACCAACATCCTGTTCATCTGCGGCGGGGCCTTCGCCGGCATCGAGAAGATCATCGAGAGCCGTATCGGCCACAAGGGCGTCGGCTTCGGTGCCGAGCTGCGGCGGACGGAGAAGGACCTGGGCCAGATCCTGTCCAAGGTCCTGCCCGAGGACCTGCTCAAGTTCGGGTTGATCCCGGAGTTCGTGGGCCGGCTGCCCGTCATCGGGGCGGTCTCCAACCTGGATCAGGAGGCGCTCGTCCGGATCCTGGTCGAGCCCAAGAACGCCCTGGTCAAGCAGTTCCGCCGGTCGTTCGAGCTCGACTCGGTCGACCTGGAGTTCACCGACGAGGCGCTGGAGGCGGTGTCCGAGCAGGCGCTGCTCCGGGGCACCGGGGCTCGTGGGTTGCGGGCGATCCTGGAAGAGGTGCTGTTGAACGTGATGTTCGACCTGCCGTCCCGCACCGACATCGGCCGGTGCGTCATCGACCGGTCGGTGGTGCTGCAGAAGGTCAACCCCACGCTGGTGCCGCGCACCGAGCCGGCCCGACCCCCCGCCCGCCCGAGGCGCGCCGCCTCCTAGCGCGTCAAGGAGCACATGCTCGGCCCGAGCCGGGTGACGAGGACCTCCTCGACGGACTCAGTGGCGGGATCGGCAACCGGGAGTGCTCGTTCACCAGGGGTGGCCGAGAGGCTCGGCTGCTCGATGCGACATCCCGGCGTCGTCGCTGCTCCACCAACGATCAGCAGCGGGGCGGACGCGGGCGGGCATGGGATCGGGGGACCCCCGGGTAGGCTGGGCCTGAGCGTTCCGAGGAGGATGTGTATGCGGAAAGTCGTGAAGTTGTTGGTGTTGGGAGGTGTCGTCGGCGCGGCCGTGGTCGCGGTGAAGTCACTCAAGTCCGACGAGCAGGTGGCGAACCTGCCGGCAGAGGCGGCCAAATCGGCCGGTCTCGGTGCCGCCGCCGGCGGCGTCGTCGGGCTCCTGCTCGACCTGCGCGCCCGGCGCAAGGCGACCAAGCGGGGGAAGCTGGCCAAGGTGATGAGCTCCATCCCGGCGCTTCCGCCGCGGAGCGCCCTCCCCGACCTGCACGATCTCGAGCGGGCCAGCCGCCGAGCGCGCAAGGCGGCGGTGAAGGCGGCCCACAGGGCCCAGGCCACGGCCGAGCACCTGGCCGAGGCCACCCGCGACAAGCTGGCCAGCTGACCAACCCCCCGGCCGGCCGCCTACCGTCGCCGGCATGAACCTCGAGGGCGCCCTCGCCTATCTGGACGCCCACGTCAACCTGGAGCAATCGGTCAGCCGCCGGGCAGCAGCCCGGCGGCTCGATCGTATGAGGGACCTCGTCGCCATGCTCGGCGACCCTCAGGCGGCCTACCCCGTCATCCACCTCACCGGCACCAACGGCAAGGGATCGACGGCCAGGATGCTCACCGCCCTCCTGGTGGAGCGGGGGCTGTCGGTGGGCACCTACACCAGTCCCCACCTCGAGAGCCTCAACGAGCGCATGGCGTGGGCCGGCGAGCCCATCGACGACGAATCCCTGGCCGAGGTGATCGAGGCCGTCTCCCTGGTCGAGCCGCTCCTCGAGTCCCCGCCGACCCACTTCGAGATCCTCACTGCCGCCGGCTACCGGTGGTTCGCCGACGTAGCCGTCGACGTGGCCGTGGTGGAGGTCGGACTCGGCGGCCGCTGGGACGCCACCAACGTGGCCGACGGCCAGGTGGCGGCGGTCACCAACGTCAGCCTCGACCACGCCGAGGTCATCGGTCCCACCCTGACCGACATCGCAGTCGAGAAGTCGGGGATCGTGAAGGCGGGGAGCGTGGTCGTGGTGGGCGAGACCGACCCCGAGTTGGCCGCCGTCTTCGAGCGGGCTGCGTTCGAGGTCGGCGCGGAGTCGGTTTGGCTGCGGGGACGCGATTTCGACTGCACCACCAACGAGCTCGCCCATGGCGGTCGTCACGTCACCCTGGAGACGCCCGGCGCCCTCTACCCGGGACTCTTCCTGCCCGTGCACGGGGCCTACCAGGGGGAGAACGCGGCCATGGCCGTGGCCGCGGCGGAGGCGTTCTTCGGGGCGGCCCTCGATCCCGAGGTGGTCGCCGACGCCCTGGCCACGGTGCGACTCCCCGGGCGGCTGGAAGTCATCAGTCGGGAGCCCCTGCTCATCCTCGACGGCGCCCACAACCCGGCCGGCGCGGCCCGGTCGACGGCCGCCATCGACGAGGCCTTCGCGGTGCGGGCCGACCGCATCCTCGTCGTTGGCATGCTCGTGGGGCGCGACCCGACCGAGATGTTGGAGGCCCTCGACGCCGCCTCCACCCGCCTGGTCGTCACCTGCCCCCCGCCCTCGCCCCGGGCCCTGCCGGCGGACGTGGTGGCCGTCGCCGCCCGGGCTCTGGGCACCGAGGCGGAGGAGACGACGTCGGCGCCGGAGGCGGTGGCCACGGCCCTCGCCCTGGCCCGCTCCGACGACCTGATCGTGGTCACCGGCTCGCTCTACGTCGTCGGTGCGGCCCGGGCCGCGCTCACCGGGCCGGACGCCTGAGAAAATCTGTCAGGTCGCGGGTCTGCGGCCGCTCCCAGCTGTGGAGGGTGGAGACGCCACCCGATCCCAGGGAGGTAGAGAGATGCGTGCGACGATGTTTTCGGTTCTGTTGGGTGCCGCCTCGGTGGCGGCGGTCATGGTTCCCCAGAGCGCGATGGCCCAGACGAGGACCAGCGCCGACACGGTGGGTGCGAGCAAGCTGGTCGTCGTCGGTGACGACCGCCGGCCCGGCCACGGTGGCCCCGGCGGGTTCGTCAACTGCCCGCCCGGCACCCAACCGACGCCGTTCGACATGCCGATCTACGACGACGAAGGGCTCTTCGTCGTCGGCTACAAGACCGTGTGGTTCTGCCTCCCCGACGACCTCGAGCCCGCCGGCTGATCGGTCGACCGCCCCGGTCGCGCCATCGGGCGCGACCGGGTGGTCCGGCTGGGACCCTCGGGCCGGGTAGCCTCACGGCAGATGGATCGCACCCTCGTCATCTGCAAGCCCGACGCCGTGGAGCGGGGACTGGTGGGCGAGATCATCTCCCGCCTCGAAGCCCGCACCCTGCGCATCGTGGCCGCCGAGATGCGCACGATCGACAAGATGGTCGCCGCCGAGCACTACGGCGAGCACCTCGGCAAGCCGTTCTACGAGGACCTCGTCCAGTTCATCACCCGCGGTCCGGCCCTGCTCCTCGTGGTGGAGGGCCCCCGTGACACCTACGGTGTCGTCCGCTCCATGATGGGCGTCACCGACTCGGCCAACGCCGCCCCCGGAACCATCCGGGGTGATCTCGCCATCAGCAACACCGAGAACCTGATCCACGGCTCGGACTCCCCCGAGTCGGCCACCCGCGAGATCGCGCTCTTCTTCCCCGGTCTTGTGACCGGCGAGTCGGGCGCATAGCCTCTAGGCCACATCAGGCCAGGCGTGGAGCCGCCATGTCCGACAACTTCTTCACCGCCTTTCTGGGTCGCGACATGGCGGTCGACCTCGGGACGGCCAACACGCTGGTCTACATCCGCGGCCGTGGCATCGTCCTGAACGAGCCGTCGGTGGTGGCGGTCAACGTCAAGGACGGTCGACCGCTGGCGGTGGGCCTCGAGGCCAAGCGCATGATCGGGCGCACGCCGGGTCACATCCAGGCCGTCCGGCCCCTCAAGGACGGGGTGATCAACAACTTCGAGATCACCGAGAAGATGCTGCGGTACTTCATCCACCGGGTCCACCAGCGGCGGTGGGCCAAGCCCCGGATGGTGATCTGCGTGCCGTCGGGCGTCACCGGGGTGGAGAAGCGGGCGGTGCAGGAGGCGGCCGAGTACGCCGGGGCCCGCAAGACCCCGTTCATCATCGAGGAGCCCATGGCCGCCGCCATCGGCGCCGGGCTGCCCGTCCACGAGCCCACCGGCAACATGGTGGTCGACATCGGCGGCGGCACCACCGAGGTGGCGGTCATCTCCCTGGGCGGCATCGTCACCAGCCAGTCGGTCCGCATCGGCGGCGACGAGCTCGACGACGCCATCATCCAGTTCATCAAGAAGGAGTACAGCCTGGCCCTGGGGGAGCGCACCGCCGAGGAGATCAAGATCGCCCTCGGCTCCGCCTATCCCTTGGAGGAGGAGCTTCACGCCGAGATCCGGGGTCGCGACCTGGTCACGGGCCTGCCCAAGACGATCGTCACCTCCACCGACGAGATCCGCAGAGCGCTCGAGGAGCCGGTGCAGGCCATCGTCGACGCGGTCAAGGTCACCCTCGACAAGACGCCCCCCGAGCTGGCCGCCGACATCATGGAGCAGGGCATCGTTCTCACCGGCGGAGGGGCGTTGCTCCACGGGATCGACGTCCGGCTGCAGACGGAGACGGGGATGCCGATCGTCATCGCCAAGAACCCGCTGTTCTCGGTGGCCCTGGGAGCCGGGCAGTGCCTCGAGGAGTTCAACGTCCTCCGGCAGGTGCTTTCGACGTCCGGCGAGCGGTAGCCCCCGGGGGGGAGCACGGTTGGCTGTGTACCGGCGTTCGAGGCGCCATCGCTACCTGTTGATGCTCCTCGTCCTCACGTCGGTCACGGTGATCACGCTGGACTTCCGGGACGACGGCGAGGGGGTGCTGGAGACGGTGCGTTCGGGGGCACGGGACGCGTTCGCCCCGGTGCAGTCGGTGGTGGGCAAGGTCTTCTCGCCCATCGGTGACTTCTTCGGAGGCATCACCCGCTACCGGAAGGTCAAGAACGAGAACGAACAGCTCCGGCGGGAGCTGGAGGCGGCCAAGGGTGAGGTGGTGCGGGGCGCCGACGCGACCCGGGAGCGGCAGCTCCTGTTGGCCCTCCAACGGCTCGATTTCGCGGGCGACCTGCGGGGGGTCACCGCCCGGGTGGTGTCGAACTCGCCGTCGAACTTCCAGCTGACGGTCACGGTCAACCGGGGGAGCGACGCCGGGTTGACGTCGGGGATGCCGGTGGTGACGGAGGCGGGGCTGGTCGGGCGCATCGCGGCGGTGTCGAAGAACCGGGCCACGGTGCTGTTGCTCACCGACCCGGCCTCGAGCGTGGGGGTGCGGCTGGCCGGGAGCGGGGAGATCGGGGCCGTCACCGGCTCCGGGCGGCGTGACCTGCTGCCGTTGAGCCTGGTGAGCGTGGAGACGAAGGTGGCGGAGGGGGAGGCGGTGGTGACGAGCGGGCTGGAGAACGGGCTGTTCCCGCCGCAGATCCCGGTCGGGCGGGTTCGGGGGGCCAAGATCACCCCCGGCCGACTGGAGCAGGAGGTCACCATCGAGCCGGTCGTCGACCTCTCCCGCCTGGAGTTCGTACGCATCCTGATCTGGCAGCCGACACCGTCGCCGTAGGCGCCGGCCACTGGACCGCCTCCGGCAACCGGTGACGGATCCGGTGGCTGGAACCACGCGATTAGTCACCAGTTCGGTCGCCACGACCCCCCACGGCCGTGGCTGGCGGCCTAGTCTCGACGGGTGCCACGGTTTGCCGCGCCGGCCGCTCTCGCCGCCGCCGGCGGTCTTCTCGGATGGCAGGCATGACGTCCGACCCTCGTTTCAGGGTGCCGCTCCTGCTCGTCACCGCCCTGGCGGTGCATCTGACCCTCTTCTCGGTCGTTCGGATCGGGGGGGCGGCGCCGGACGTGATGCTCCTCGTCGCCGTCGCCGGCGGCCTGGTGGGGGGGCCGGTGCGGGGGGCCGTGCTCGGCTTCGCCGCCGGGATCGCCATCGACGTCTTCCTCCGCACCCCCATGGGACTGTCGGCGCTCGTGTTCACCCTCGTCGGCTACGGCGTGGGGGTGGTCTCCACCGGGATGCTCACCCCGACCTGGTATCTGCCGGTCGTCACCGCCTCCCTCGCCAGCGCCGCCGGGGTGGTCGTCTACGCCTTGGTCGGCGCCATGCTCGGCGAGCCGTTCGTGAGCCGGCGGCTGGTGACGATCGTGGGCGTCGTGGCCCTGGGCAACGCCATCCTGGCCGTTCCCGTCATCCGGGCCGTCAACTGGGCCATCGGCGACGGGATCGGCCTCCTGTCGGACGTGCGTGGCCGCCGAGCCCGGGCGGAGTGGCGGTGAGCGGCGGCGACACCACCCGGCTGCGGATGGGGATCCTGGCCGTTGTCGTCATCTCCTTGTTCAGCGCCCTCCTGGCCCGGCTGTGGTACCTCCAGGTCCTGGCCTCCCCCACCTACCAGGCCGAGGCCCAGCTCAACAGCGTCCGGTTCGTCTACTCCGAGGCCCCCCGAGGACGGATCCTCGACCGCAACGGCAAGGTCCTCGTCGGCAACCGGGTCGTCCCGACGGTGGTGGTCGACAAGACCGAGTTGGGCGACAAGCCCGACGACGTGATCCGCCACCTGGCCGCCCTCGTCAAGGTGCCCGACACCGTGCTCAGGGAGCGGATCGACGATCCCCGCTACAGCCCGTTCAAGCCCATCCCGGTGGTCGACGACGTCCCCAAGGAGACGCTCATCCACATCCGGGAGCACCAGGACGAGTACCCCGGCGTCCAGGGCGTGATGCTGACCAAGCGCTTCTACCCGAACGGCAGCCTGGCCGCCCACGTCCTCGGCTACGTGGGTGAGATCAACGACAAGGAGCTGGCCCCCCGCAAGAGCAAGGGCTACCGGCCGGGCGACAGCATCGGGAAGTCCGGTGTCGAGTTGGCCTACGAGGACGACCTGCGGGGCGAGCCGGAGGTGGAGAAGCTCGAGGTCGACGCCCAGGGGCGGGTCCTGCGGTCGTTGGGCAAGCAACCGGCGGTGCAGGGTCACGACGTCCGCCTCACCGTCGACGTCGACCTCCAGCGGGTGGCCGAGGAGTCCCTCCAGCAGGCGATCGCGTCGGCCCAGGCCACCTACGACAACGAGTCGGCCAAGCGGTTCATCGCCCCCGCCGGCTCGGCGGTGATGGTCGACCCCCGCGACGGCGGCGTCCTGGCCATGGCCTCGTACCCGACCTTCGAGCCGGTTCAGTTCATCGACGGGATCAGCGAGAAGACCTTCGGCGAGTTGAACGACCCCGCCGGCCACTACCCCCTGAACAACCGGGTCACCCAGGGCCTCTACGCCCCGGCGTCGACGTTCAAGCTGGTCACGTCGATCGCCGGCCTGGAGACGGGCCTGATCACCCCCCAGTACACGGTGAACGACCGGGGCACGTTCACCATCGGCGACCCGCCCACGGTGCTCAAGAACGCCTTCAGCGAGGCGTTCGGCTACGTGAACCTGGCTGCCGCCCTCACCGTGTCGAGTGACGTCTACTTCTACGAGCTCGGCTCCCGGTTCTGCCCCGGCCAGTGCAACACCGAGATCCAGGACGCAGCCCGGGAGCTGGGCCTGGGGGACTTCACCGAGGTCGACCTTCCCTTCGAGGCCACCGGCCGGATCCCGGACGAGGCGACCAAGCAGCGCCTCCACCAGTCCAACCCGGAGGCGTTCTCCGAGGGCGACTGGTACACGGGCGACAACCTCAACCTGGCCATCGGGCAGGGCGACACGGTGGTCACGCCCCTGCAGCTGGTGAACGCCTACGCCACCCTGGCCAACGGCGGCACCGTGTACGCCCCCCATGTCGGGGCCACGATCGTCGACGTCAACGGGGTCGAGGTGCGCAAGGTCGAGCCCAGGGTGAACCGCAGGACGGCCATCCCGGCGAGCATCCGGGACCCCGTGATCGCCGGCTTCGAAGGGGCGGTGGCCAACAGCCGGGGGACGGCGTCGCCCGCCTTCGCCGGCTTCCCGCTTTCGCAGTTCCCGATCGCGGGCAAGACCGGCACGGCGCAGGTGACGGGCAAGCAGGACACCGCCCTCTTCTCCGCCTTCGGCCCGGTGGAGGACCCCCGGTACGCGGTGACGGTGGTGATCGAGGAGGCCGGCTTCGGTGCGTCCGCGGCCGCCCCCGTCGCCCGCCGCATGTTCGATCACATCCTGGGCCAGCCCCTCACCCCCGTCACCCGCGTCCAGGCCCGCGACTAGGCCATGGCCCTCGATCTCAGGAGTGCCAACGTCCGGCGGGGAGGGAGCCCGTGGCGGCACGTCGACCCCCTCCTCCTCGCCGCCATCGCCGGCATCTCCGCCATCGGGCTGCTGATGATCTACTCGTCCACCCGCCAGGGTCAGGTGGCGGCCGGCCTCGACCCGGGGTACTTCGTCAAGCGCCAGGCCCTGTTCGTGGTCGTGGGCGTCGTCGTGATGCTGGTGGTCGCCCTTGTCGACTACCAGCTCCTCCGCGATGTCGCCCCCGCCATCTACGCCGCCGCCCTGTTCATGCTCCTCCTCGTCCTCTCGCCCCTCGGGACCGAGCGGCGGGGCACCCAGGCCTGGTTCCAGGTCGGGCCCTACCAGTTCGAACCGTCGGAGCTGGCCAAGCTCGCCCTCGTCATCGCCCTGGCCGCCTTCTGCACCGCCCATCGGGGCGAGCTCGACACCGGCCGCCTGACCACGGCCCTGGGCATCGCCGCGCTCCCCCTCCTCCTCATCTACCTCCAGCCCGACGTGGGCACGGGGATGGTCTTCGTCGCCATCCTCATGGGCATCCTGCTGGTGGGCGGGGCCACCCCCCGCCAGATCGCCATCCTCACCCTCATGGGGATCACCGCCATCGTGATGGTCCTCCAGCTCGGGGTCCTCAAGGACTACCAGCGCGACCGGCTGGCGGCCTTCCTCGACCCGAAGGAGGACGTCCAGCGGTCGGCCTACAACCTCAACCAGTCCAAGATCGCCATCGCCGCCGGCGGGGTGGGTGGACGGGGCCTGTTCCAGGGGACGCAGACCAACCTGTCCTTCGTTCCCGAGCAGCACACCGACTTCATCTTCACCGCAGTGGGCGAGGAGCTCGGCTTCGTCGGCGCCTGCACCCTGCTGGGTTTGTTCGGGCTGGTCATGTGGCGTACGTGGCGGGCGGCGATCACGGCCAAGGATCAGTTCGGGATGCTGGTGTGCGTGGGGGTCCTGTCCATGCTGGTGTTCCAGATCTTCGAGAACGTGGGCATGACCATGGGGATCACACCCATCGCAGGCATCCCCCTGCCCCTCATGTCCTACGGCGGATCGGCCATGGTGGCCACCTTCGCCGGCCTCGGCCTGGTGCTCAGCGTGCAGATGCGCCGCTTCACCTGACGACTGGCCGGTGGCGGTGCGGTAAACTTCCGCCCGATTTCATGACCTCCCTGTGGCCACGAATCCAGCTCCTGCTGGCCAAGGTCTGTCTGGCGCCGCGACCGGCGCCGCCTCCCCAACCGGTCACGAGCGCGCCCTGGTTGGCTGCGCCGGCCGCCGAGGCCGCCAGCCTCCCGGCCATCGTGCCTCCCGCCGAGCCGGCTGGTCGCCCTATTTCGATCGAGCGCTCCGGCGCGCGGAGGGCCCTCTGCCCTGCCGCCCGCGACGGGCGCTACGCACGCCGGGCGGCGTGCGCGTGCAGAAGGGAACGTCCCCATGTCCGAACCTCTCCCCGACCACCCGGCGGATCCCGGCCCTCGGCCGGTTCCCGCCACATCGACCGGCGCTGACGCCGGGACCACCTCACCGACCGCCTCCGACGGCGGTCCCAGTCGAAGGCGCCGGGGCTCCCGGGGCGGGCGCGGCCCCGGCCGGCCGGCCGGTGCGTCGGCCACCTCGTCCCCGGTAGGCGCCGTCAACGCCGAGCGCCGGCCGACGGGGACGGCCCGGCCGCCGCTCGAGGGGTCCACCGACCACCTGCCCGACCTCCCCGATCCACCCCGTGAGGGACGGCCCCCGCCCCGGCGGTCGCCGACCGCCGCCGGCCGGGGCGGCACCGGAGGTGGCGGTGGCGGTGGGGGCCGGCCTGCGTCCGGCGGTCGTCCCCCGACTCCCCAGATCGGCGACACCCGTCCCCCCGCGCCCGTCGCCAAGGTCCCGTCCGACGGTCGGGGCCCAGCCGCGGCGGACGTCGCGGGCCCGGCCGTGGTTGCCGGCGGCACCGGGGCCACCGCCTCGCCCGGCGCCAAGCGCCGCCGGAGGCGGGGCGGCCGGGGACGGGGCGTGGCCGGGAGTGGCGGACCCGGCCTCAATGGCCGCGAGGCGGAGGACCCGGTCGAGCTCGACGAGGAGACCCTCGAACGGCGCCGGGGCCGGGAACGCAAGGGCCGGCCCGTCGGCCGCTACATGATGGCCGTCCACGTCCAGCCCGGGGCCACCCAGATCGCGGTGCTCGAAGGCCGCTCGCTCATCGAGCACTACGTGTCCCGCCCCGCCGACGACGCGGCCCAGATCCACGGAAACATCTACCTGGGCAAGGTCCAGAACGTCCTGCCGGGCATGGAGGCGGCGTTCGTCGACATCGGAACGCCGAAGAACGCCGTCCTCTACCGCGGCGACGTCCATTCCGAGCACGAGGACGTCGACGAGAAGGTGTCGGCCTCGGCGCGCATCGAGCAGATCCTCCGCCCCGGCCAGACCGTCCTCTGCCAGGTCACCAAGAACCCCATCGGCACCAAGGGGGCCCGCCTCACCCAGGAGGTGTCTCTCGCCGGTCGGTTCGTGGTCCTCATCCCCCACAGCTCCACCTACGGCATCTCCAAGCGCCTGGCCGACGACGAGCGCAAGCGCCTGCGCCGCATCCTCGACGACGTCCGCCCCGAGGGCCACGGCCTGATCGTGCGCACCGCGGCCGAGGGGGCCACCCCCGAGGAGCTGCGCCGTGACGTGGCCCGCCTCCAGAAGCAGTGGGCCCACATCGAACAGCTCTCCAAGCGCCAGGCCCCCGCCCTCCTCTACCGGGAGCCCACCCTGGCCGTGAGGGTCATCCGGGAGGAGTTCAACAAGGACTACCGGGGCGTCGTCATCGACGATCCCGGCCTCTACGCCGAGGTCCACGACTACGTGGCCGCCCTGATCCCCGAGCTGGTCGACCGCATCGAGCTCTACGAGGAGGCCGCGGTCCTGCCCCTCTTCGAGCGCCAGCACATCCACGAGCAGCTGCACAAGGCCCTCGACCGCAAGGTGTGGCTGCAGTCGGGCGGGTCGCTGATCATCGAGCGCACCGAGGCCCTCACCGTCATCGACGTCAACACCGGGAAGAACGTGGGCACCTCCAACCTGGAGGAGACCGTCTACCGCAACAACCTGGAGGCGGCGGAGGAGATCGCCCGCCAGCTGCGGCTGCGCGACATCGGCGGCATCATCGTCATCGACTTCATCGACATGGAGGTCAAGCGCAACCGCGACGACGTCCTGCGTTGCTTCAAGGACGCCCTGGCCCGGGACAAGACCCGCACCCAGGTGTTCGACATCTCCGAGCTGGGCCTGGTGGAGATGACCCGCAAGCGGGTGTCGGAGGGCCTGGTGGAGGCGTTCTCCGCCACCTGTCCCACGTGCGCCGGCCGAGGCATCGTCCTGGACTCGACCCTTCTGTAGGCGCGCCGGCGCCGGCGCCGGTCCCGTCGGGGCGGCGCCGGCGGTCGGACCGACGGGGGCGGCGGTGACGGCCTCGTCCATCTCGCCGATCGTGGACGGGGCCGAGGTCGCATCGAACACCCAGCCCACCCGGACCACGGTTAGCAGGCTGGTATCGGGACCCCCCGCCTGGATCAGGTCGAGGACGTCTCCGAACTCGCCTTTGAGCGACCGCCAGGTGCCGTCGGTCGTGGCGACGCCAGGCCCAGCGCTGTTGACCTCGGACCCGCCGTTGGTGGGTGGTCGGCGACTGCTTCAGCGGCCTCCTAGGCGCAGCCGAACGTGCCCAGCAGGGCGCGGAAGAGGAAGCCGACGAACGGAATGTCCACCAGCCTCCGCAGCAAAGCGCACACCGGGCGGACGGGGACCGTGGTCGTGGAGGTCGTCGTGGTGGTCGTCGTGCTCGTCGTGCTGGTCGTGCTGGTCGTGCTGGTCGTCGAGGTGGTCGTCGTGGGGACGATGACGGGGGTGAGGGCAAGGTCGAGGTCGGTGACCTCGGGGGGGACGCCGACCAGTGGGCTCACGCGAGTCTCGTAGCCGGAGGCTGTCACCACGATGAAGTAGCACCCGGCGGCGACGTCCCAG
Source organism: uncultured Acidimicrobiia bacterium (assembly GCA_963790325.1). Lineage (GTDB taxonomy): Bacteria > Actinomycetota > Acidimicrobiia > Acidimicrobiales > AC-14 > JAXDMK01. Next base: position 1,246,694 of record CAWBNY010000003.1, on the reverse strand, counting down.
CCGTAGCGACCCTCGTTGTTGGTGGTCTGGGGGTTGACCGTCGGATCGATTGTGGGCGGATCGACGCTCTCGTCGACTTCCACGCCGTCGGCGAATGTCGCCGGTGGCGCCTCTTCCCAGGACTCCTCCGGCCGCGTCTCGACCGTCCGGCAGTCCTTGGTCTCCGACGAGGTGTCGGGCTCGGCGAACGGCACCACGTAGAGGGTGACGGTGGCGCCTTCGACAGGCTCGCCGGTGGAGGCGTCGGTGATGATCCCGCTGGGGTCGTAGAGCACGACCGTGCCGATGGTGTTGGCAACGTCGCCATCGGGGCAGGTCGCCACGATCACCAGGTCGCCCTCGGCGACGCTCGCGGCCGGGATGGTCGCCGACCACGTCCCCGGCGGGCCTTCGGTCATGAGGAGCGAGCCTCCGCCATGCTGGAGGGTCACGGCCGTCGGCACGCTCCCGTCCGGGCATTCGACGTCGACGATCACGGTGAGGTCGCTCCTGCCGCCACGCGGCATGCTGACCGTGACGAGCCCGGTGTCGGGATCGGTGGTCACGCTGCCGGAGCTGGACGTCACCTCGGGATCGGTCGCCACCGTCGGCGGCGGAACCTCCACCGGCGCCGCCAGGCCCGTGGCCCGCACGGCCAGCGAGGTCCCGTCGGGGTCGACGGCCTGGGCGGTGGCCTGGTTGTAGTAGAGACCTGCCGGTTGATCGACGTCGACGACGACGTCGAAGGTCAAAGTCGAGACGGAGAGCGGAGCGACGGCGAACGGCCCGGCCCACTCCAATGAGCCCGGGAGGCTCACGACCGGGTCGCCGATGGGCGCTCCGTCGAACGTCGACGAGCCCGCCACGTAGCCGAAGCCGGCAGGCAGGTCGTCCGTCACCGGGCCCACCGTCGCCTCGAAGTTGTTGGAGTTCGTGAACAGCAGGTCGTAGCCGTTCGTGCCTCCCGCCTCGGTGCGAGGCGAGTCGGCCCGCTTGCGGACGGTGATGATGGGAAGCCGCGACCCGCCAACCGCTCCGAATGCGAAGACAAAGGTGTTGGGGTCGCCGTTCGTGTCGCCCGTGGGCGTGCTCGGTTGCCCGAGCGAGTAGAGGGTCGCGCCCACGAAGTCGACGGCCAAGAGCGCCTCGTTCTCGGAGGGGGCGGCCCCGTAGAAGATGTTGAAGGTGACCTCCTCGTCCGGATCGAGGGTGTCGAAGCCGAAGTCGAAGAGGGCGCCGTGGTCGCTGGGGCCGGCGTCGACGAACTCGCTGCCGGTGGGCGGCCCTACCTGACCCAGGTCCTGGGGCCCGGCGAGGGGGTTCGCGGTGGCGAAGCCGTCGTTGCTGGAGAACAGCAGGTTGCCAGCGCTTCCCTGGATCGTCACGAACTCACTGAAGGGGGTGGGCTCGATGTCCCAGTCCATGACCCTGCGGTAGCGGGGCTCCACCGGTGCCCCGCTGATGTTGCGGATCGTCACCGTCGCCTCGTAGAGGTTTGTGTGGCTCGAGGCGTGGTAGTCGTGGACCACCTCGAGGGTGGTGCCGACGTTGGTGGTGGACACGGCGAACCCGTCGCCGGCCGGGTCGTCGCCGGTCACGAAGTCGACCACGGAGAGCGCCCCGTTGATGCCGCCCTCGTTTTGGTTGGCCCACCCGGTCGTCCCGGAGAGCAGGTCAGCCGCTCCCCACCCTTCGCATGGACACCCGGCGGAGGTGCCGTCGTTGCCCTCGGGTAGGTAGTGGACCCCGATCAGCCGGCCGAGCGTAGGCGAGGGGATGTTGAGCTCGGCCGATTCGTGGACGCCCAGCGCCACCGTACCGTTGTCGATCACGGATCCGCCGGTGACCGGCTCGGCCAAGGCGACCGCCGGACCCCGTTCGGCGGAGCGAGGCTGGTTCTGGGAGGCGGGATCGGCGCCCACGGGCACGGTCACCAGCACCCCAAGCACCACTGCCTGCAGAACCAGAAGCACGACGAACTTCGCGCGATGCCCCAACATGTTGTCCCCGCTTTCTCTCCGCCGCCGAGAATGAGCTGACTCATGGTGGGGCCAGGAGCCCGCCGTCAGTCCATCATGTCCGGCCGGGAGCCAGGATGCAACAAGTGCCTGACGCTACGGCAGGCGAGGAGGTCTTCGGCTGGAGGCTGGGTCGTCGGCCGTGGATCGGGCCTTCTCCGGGTGGGGTTCGGGCGGTGCCGGTGGGCGGACAGTGGTCGGCGGACCCTCCTGTAAGGTGGTCGGTCTATGTACGCAGTGATCAAGACGGGTGGCAAGCAGTACAAGGTGGCCCAGGGGGAGCGGCTCGATGTCGAGCGGCTCACGGGCGACGGCGACGGTGTGGTCTCGTTCGACCCCGTCCTGGTGGTCGACGGCGAGACCATCTGGGCCGAGCCGGCCCAGTTGGCCGGCGCCCGGGTCACGGCCAAGGTCGTGGGCGACGCCAAGGGCCCCAAGATCGTGGGCCTCACCTACAAGAACAAGACCAACTCGGCCAAGCGGTGGGGCCACCGCCAGCACTACTCCACCATCGAGATCACCGGCATCACGAGAGAGGGCTGAGATGTCCAAGACCAAGGGTGGGGGCTCCACCCGCAACGGCCGCGACTCGGCCGCCCAGCGCCTCGGCGTCAAGGTCTACGACGGCGGCGTGGTCAGCCCGGGCAAGATCATCGTCCGCCAGCGGGGCACCCACTTCCATCCCGGTGAGCAGGTCGGTCGGGGCGGCGACGACACCCTGTTCGCGCTGGCCGACGGCAAGGTGAAGTTCACCTTCCGCGGCGGCCGGCGCCGGGTCGACGTCCTCCCCGAGTAGTTCGAGCCCGACCGGCGCCCGCCGGTCGTAACCTCCACCCCAGATGTCTCAATTCGTCGACGAGGTCGCGCTCTGTGTTCGGGGCGGGGACGGCGGGGCCGGCTCCGTCTCTTTCCGGCGGGAGGCCCATGTCCCCAGGGGCGGGCCGGACGGGGGCAACGGCGGCTCGGGCGGTGACGTGTGGCTCGTCGCCGACCACCAGAACGCCTCCCTCCTCGCCTTCCGCGACCACCCCCACCGCATCGCGGCCAGCGGTGCCCATGGCGCCGGCGGTGCCCGCCATGGGGCCTCGGCGGCCGATCTGCGGGTGAGCGTCCCGGTCGGCACCATCGTCACCGAGGACGGGCGGGTGGTGGCCGACCTGGTCCGGAGCGGCGACTCGTGGCTGGCGGCCCGGGGAGGGCGAGGCGGGCGGGGCAACGCCAGCTTCCTGTCCAACAAGCGGCGGGCGCCGTCGTTCGCCGAGCAGGGAGAGGCGGGCGAGGAGCGATGGCTCCGGCTAGAGCTCAAGCTGATGGCCGACGCCGCCCTCGTCGGCTTCCCCAACGCGGGCAAGTCGACCCTGATCTCGCGGGTGTCGGCGGCCAAGCCCAAGATCGCCGACTACCCCTTCACCACCCTCGTGCCCAACCTGGGGGTGGTCCGGGCCGACGACTACGAGTTCGTGATGGCCGACATCCCCGGGCTCATCGAGGGGGCGAGCGAGGGCAAGGGTCTCGGCCACCAGTTCCTCCGCCACATCGAGCGGGCTCGCATCCTGGTGGTGCTGCTCGACCTCGCCTCCGCCGACGGGACGCCTCCGGCCGAGCAGGAGCGCATCCTCCTCCACGAGCTGGGCAGCCACCGTCCCGAGCTGCTCGAACGGCCCCGGCTGGTGGTCGGCACCAAGGCCGACGTGGCCCCGGCCGATGTGGAGTGGGACGGCGACCGGGTGTCGGCCGTCACCGGTGCCGGCGTGAAGGAGCTGGTGGGACGGCTGGCGGTCCTCGTCGACCAGGCCCGGGCGGCCGAGCCCGACGCCGGCACCTACGTCGTGCACCGGCCCGAACCGGAGGGCATCCGGGTCGAGCGCGACGTCGACGGGGCCCTGGTGGTGCGCGGTCAGGCGGCGGAGCGGGCGGTGGCGGTGAACGACCTCACCAACCTGCAGGCCCTCGACTACGTGCGTGACCGGCTCCGGCGGCTGGGCGTCGACAAGGCCCTGGCCCGGGCCGGGGCCCGGGAGGGCGACACCGTCCGCATCGGCCGGATGACCCTCGAGTACACCGACGACTCCGCCCTGCGCACGGTCTCCCGAGGGGGCCGGCGACGGTGACCACGTGATCGTCGTGGCCAAGATCGGCACCTCGTCGATCACCAACGACCACGGCGACATCGCCGTGGCCGCCATCGAGAAGCTGTGCACCGAGGTGGCCGACCTGCGCAGCCAGGGCCACCGGGTGGTGGTGGTGACGTCGGGGGCGATCGCGGCCGGGCTGCCGGCCCTGGGTCTGTCCGGCCGCCGCCCGAACGACATCGCCACCCTCCAGGCCGTCTCGGCGGTGGGCCAGAGCCGGCTGATGGGTGTCTACGACGCCGCCCTCGGTCGCCACGGGCTGGTGGCGGGCCAGGTCCTGCTCGTCCCCCTCGACTTCGCCCACCGGTCCCAGTACCTTCACGCCCGCCAGACGCTCAACCGCCTGCTGGAGCTGGGGGTGGTCCCGGTCGTCAACGAGAACGACGCCATCGCCGACGACGAGATCCGCTTCGGCGACAACGACTTCCTGGCCGCCCTGCTGGCCAACCTGGTGGCGGCCGACCTGCTCGTGTTGCTGACCGACGCCCCCGGCCTGCTCAGCGTCGATCCCCGACTGGTGGAGGGGGGCTCCCTCATCGAGGAGATCGTGGAGGTCGACCACGAGCTGGAACGGCTGGCCGGAGGCCGGGGGTCGATCCACGGGAGCGGGGGGATGGCGTCGAAGCTGGCGGCGGCCAAGATCGCGTCGTGGTCGGGGGTTCGGGCGGTGATCGCCGGCGCCAGCCGCCCGGGGGTGCTGGCGGGGGCGGTCGAGGGCCGGGCCGGCGTCGGCACGGTCGTGCGTCCCCGAGACCGGCGCCTGCCCGCCCGCAAGCTGTGGATCGCCTTCGCCATGGCGATGTCGGGCACGATCGTGGTCGACGACGGCGCCCGCCGGGCCCTCGTCGAGCGGGGACGGTCGCTGCTCCCGGCGGGGATCGTCGAGGTCCGGGGCGGTTTCGAGGCCGACGACGCGGTGGAGATCGCCGACCTCGAGGGACGGGTGTTCGCCAAGGGCCTGGTCCGCCTGGGGGCGGCCGACCTGAAGGCCGCCGCCGGCCGGCGCACGGCCGACCTGCCCGACGGGACGCCCCACGAAGCGGTTCACGCCGACGACCTGGTGGCCCTCCCGTGAGGCGGCCCCGGCGGTGGACCGTGGTGGTGGTCGCCGGCCTGGCGCTCCTCGCCGGCTGCACCACCGTCCGAGGCCTCGTCGACACCGAGAACGCCCTCGAGCGGGCCGGGTTCTCCGCCGTCGACGTCAGCTTCAGCAGCGACAACGGATTCGACCAGGTCGAGGTGGCCGTCCGACCAGCGCGCGACGACGCCGCCGGCGCCGACGCCGCCCTGCGCACGGCCGCGGAGACGGTCTGGAGCACCTTCCCCCTGCGCTTCGACCTGCTCCGGGTGGAGCTGGTCGGCCCGTTCGAGGGCAGGTCCGTCACCTACACCTCCAGCGAGATGGCGGAGATCTTCGGGTCCCGCGACCCGAAGCTCGACGAGAAGGCGCTGGGCGACGACGTGGTGCGGGCCGGCCTCGGCGTTGTCATCGTCCTGCTGGTGGGAGGGGTGCTGTTCCTGGGCGGGGTCGTCCTGGCCATCGTGTTCGGTGTGCGGGCCAGCCGCCGGCGGGCGTCCGCCGACCCTCCTCCGTGGCCGCCCGTGCCGAAGCCGGACGCCTGAGGTCGAACGGTGGCACGGCCCGTCGCCCAGCTCTAGAGACGGGTCAGCCGGGCTGGCCCTCCGCCCTCGACGGCTCGGCGGCCGGCGCGGCGGCCGGCTCCGGGGCCGGGGCCGCACCCAGCTCGGCCGAGGCCGGTTGGGCCGGGGCCGAGAGGCCGAGCTGGCTGCGGATCTCGGCCAGCCGGGCCTGGGCCTCGGAATTGACCTGGGCCTGCTCCACCTCGAGCATCCGTGACTCGACCGACGTCTCGGTGAGCTCGGCCGTGCCCAGCGCCTTGGCGTAGCGGGCTTCGATCTTGTCCCGCACCTGGTCGAGGGTGGGGACGTCCTGGCCCACCGTTTCGTTGAGCGACGACATCGCCTTGTTGACTTCTTCCTGCATCTTGGCCTGGTCGAGCTGGCCCATGAGCTTGTTGCGCTCGGCCAGCTTCTTCTGGAGGGCGAGGGAGTTCTGCCGCACCGCCTGCTTGGCTGCGTCGGCCGCCTCGGTGGCCTGCAGGAGCAGGGCCTTGAGCGACTCCGCCTCCCGCTCCTTCTCGATCATGCGGTTGGCGAAGGCCTCGGCCGCCTTGGTGTAGTCGGCCATCTTGGCCGTATCGCCCCGGGTGGTGGCCTCGTCGGCCATGGTGACGGCCTGCCGGGTCGAGCCGTTGAGCTTCTCCAGCTCGCCCAGGGCCCGGTTGAGGTTCATCTCCGTCTTCTTCTGGTGGGCGATGACGTTGGCCGCCTGCTCCGTCAACCGCCGGTGTTGGTCCTGCGCCTCGGTGATCGCCTGCTGGAGCTGGATCTTGGGATCGGCCCGCTCCTCGAAGGAACCGGACAGCTTGGCGGTCAGGTACTCCCACCACCGGCCTATGAGCTTGAACATGCGTCCGACTGTACGCCCGAGGGGCAAACGGGTACGTACTGTTGGGTTCGGCGCCTCAGGGAGGAGGTTTTCGCGTGCACATCCCGTTCCACGCCTCGGAGCGCAGCAGCCTGGGGATCGAGGTCGAGCTGGCCCTCGTCGACCGGGCCAGCCGGGAGCTCACCAGCGCAGCCACGTCCATCCTCGAGGAGCTGGGCGCCACGCATCCCGGCGGGGAGCACCCCAAGGTCAAGCACGAGCTGTTCGAGTGCACCCTGGAGATCATCACCGGCATCTGCGGCACGGTGGCCGAGGCCCGGGACGACCTCGAGCACACCCTGAAGGAGGTATCCGGCCCCGCCGACTCCCGGGGCCTGGCCCTGCTGTGCGCGGGGTCGCACCCGTTCTCCCGGTGGCACGACCAGCAGGTCAGCCCCAGCCCCCGCTACGCCGCCCTCCTGGAGGAGACGCAGTGGGCGGGCAAGCGGCTGCAGATCTTCGGCGTCCACTTCCACGTCGGGGTCCGGTCGGCGGAGAAGGTCATCGCCATCGCCAACGCCCTCAACGCCTACCTCCCGCACTTCCTGGCCCTGTCCGCGTCCAGCCCCTACTGGGCCGGCTTCGACACCGGGATGGCGTCGAGCCGGTCGAAGGTCTTCGAGTGCCTCCCGACGGCGGGCCTGCCGTACCAGCTGTCGGGGTGGAGCGAGTTCGAGGAGTTCATGGGGACGTTCATCGCCGCCCAGGCCATCACCAGCATCCGCGAGGTGTGGTGGGACATCCGGCCCCACCCCGACTTCGGCACCGTGGAGCTGCGCATCTGCGACGGCATCCCCACCATGCAGGAGGTGGCGTCGCTGGCGGCCATGGCCCAAAGCCTGGTCGAGTGGATGGACGTCCGCCTGGAGGCGGGGGAGAGCCTGGTCGTCCCCCGGGAGTGGGTGGTCAAGCAGAACAAGTGGAAGGCGTCCCGCCACGGTCTCGACGCCGACCTCATCGTCGACGACCGGGGCGTCCGGGTCCCCCTCCGGGACGCCATCGTCGAGCTGGTCGATGTCCTCTCACCGACCGCGGCCCGTCTGGGCTGCCTCGACGAGCTGAAGGCCAACCTCGACACCCTCGACCACGGCCCGAGCTACATACGGCAACGGGCCGTCATGGCCAGCGGCGGCACTCTGGTCGACGTGGTCGACTCCCTGCTGGCGGAGCTGGAGTCGGGCCGCCCCGGCCGTCCCTAGGAGCTGCTGCCGCCCTTCTTGTCGGCCTTCTTGGCCTGCTTGGCCGCCCGCTTCTCCTGGAGCGACTTGCCCGTCTTCTTCGGTTGGGGCCTGGTCGGCGCCTTGTTTCCCATGCCGGCAGGTTACGCCCGGGCGACCGCTACCGGGCCCCGTGGACGACGTTGGCCAGGACCTGGACGACGCCCGCCTCGTTGACCTGGACGCTGAGCACGAGCTCCTTCTCGAAGCGCAGCGGCGTGGGCCAGCCGATGGTGAGGTTGTCGATGGCCCGGTTGCCGAGGAGCACCAGCCCGTAGGGGTTCGATTGGACCAGGCCCCAGTTGCGGACGGCGGCGGAGGACGAGGTTCGTCTCCGTCCCATCGTGGGCGCCGACGACGGCCCGAACAATGGGGGTGCCACGACCCTTGGCGGGTGGTGGTAGCGGGCCGAGATCAGGCGATGATCGTGACCGGGGTGCCCGGCGGGGTGGTGGTGGCCAGGAGGGTGATGTCGGCGTTGGTCATGCGCACGCAGCCGTTGCTGGCGGGAGTGCCGAGGAGGGCGGGGTTGTTCGTTCCGTGGAGCGCGATCTGGCCGATCCCGCCGCCGAAGCTGTGATGCACGTCGGAGAAGGCGGCCACGCTCATCTGGTACGCACCGTAGGGGCCGGACGGGTCGTTGACCCGAACCGTCCCGTCGACGAAGTAGTTGCCGGTGGGGGTGGGGGTGCTTCCTGTCCCGACCGCCACCGACGTGTCGAGGAAGGGCGTCGCCCCGTCGTAGGCGAGCAGTCGCCGCTCGGTGATGTTGACCACGATGCGGTACGGGGTCTGGCGGAGGCTGACGTCGGCCTTGCGGATCCACGCCGTCGACTCGTTGGGCCGCATCGACACCTGCACTTCCAACCAGTCGCCCCACTGCTGCATCACCAGGTAGACGCCGGGCAGGCCCTCCCAGGTGGGGTTGTCGAGGGTGTCGGCCGGCTCGGCGTCGCCAGGGGCGTTATAGAGGCCGACGGAGGGGACGATGGCGTCGGCCACCAGGGCCGGGTTGCTCGGGGGGCGGGCGTAGCCCAGACGCAGGGTCGCACCGGTCTCGACCTCCCGGGTGGGGCCGATCACGGGGAGGACGCTGGTGACGGGGGCTGCGACCGTGGTGCTGGGGGCGGGGGCGGGGGCGATGGCGGCGACCTGGGACGAGTCACGGGTCGTCCGCAACGTGAGCCCGAACAGGCCCGAAGCGACCAAGGCGACCCCGACGCCGATGATCGTCGTGTTCCGACGGCTCATTGCGGCTGCAGCCTACCCGCCCGCCGGAGGCCGGGAAACGCGCCCCCCGGCCCTTCTCAGGGCTTATGTCTATGGCCGATGGGTCTTCATCCGGGGCAGCTCGACGTCGACGCAGGCCACCGTGCGGGGGTCGCCACCGGCGAGCGCCACCATGCGGCCGGCGGCCTCGTTCAGCCGGCGCTCCGAGAGGCGACCGGCGGTGACGGCGTCCACCAGGCCGTCCCGCATCTCCTCGGCGAAGAAGCCGTCGGTGGCCAGAAGGCCGTCGGCGCCGGCGGCGACGGCCATGGGGGCGGAGTCGTAGAAGCCCCACGTGAGGTTGACCGCCCCCATCCCCAGGGAGTCGGTGATCGCCACCCCCGTGAAGCCCAGGTCGCGCAGGAGGGCGTAGGCCTTGGGGGACAGGCTGGCGGGCAGGTTGCGGTCGAGGGCGGTGTAGCGGACGTGGTTCATCATCACGACCGGGATGCCGGCCCGGACCAGGTCGCGGAAGGGGCGGACGTCGGTTAGGCGGAGGAGGTCGAGGGGGACGGTGATGGGCGCGGCCGCCTCGAAGTGGATGTCGTCGGTGGATCGGCCCTGGCCGGGGAAGTGCTTGGCCGCCGAGCGGACGCCGGCGGCGGCCATCCCCTCGGCGAAGGCGATGGCGTACTCGGAGGCGATGGCGGGGTCGGACGAGAACGAGCGGTCGCCGATGATCTCGTCGTAGGGACCGTCGGTGAGGTCGGCCACCGGGGCCAGGTTGAGGTCGATCCCGAGGCGGGCGAGCTCGAGGGCGACCTCGCGGGCGTAGGCCCGCACGTCCTTGGCCGGGCCCTCGTCGGCCATGCGCCGGGCCGACGGGCTCGAGCCGAGGATGTCGCCGAGGGACGACACCCGGCCCGGCTCCTCGTCCACCGTGATCACGATCGGGCGCCGGGCCAGTCCCCGGATGCCCTTGACCAGGAGGGCGAGCTGGGCCTCCGACTCGACGTTGCCGGGGTTGAGGAAGATCCCCCCGACGCCGATGTCGAGGGTCTGCTCGACGATCGGGTCGGAGGCGTCCTTCACGTCGGGGATGCCCACGATCAGGGTGCGCGCCGCCCGCTGGGCGAGGGGAACGGGCGTGCACCCGGCGATGGGGTCGGTGAGGACCGGGTTGGTGGAGCGCATGTCGAGGACGGCGGCGGCGTCGGCCGGGGTCTCGGTGGCCGGCGGGGTCGTGCTCCACGCCACCAGGCCGATGATGGCGACGCCGACCACACCCACTCCGACCAGCGCCCGTCCCCGGTTTTGGTCCGACACCACCCAGGACCGAGGTCTCATGAGGCGGCGCCCGACTCCTCCAGCGCCAACCGGAGGGCTTCCAGTTCGGTGACCACGCCGTCGATGTCGGCCCCCAGGGGCTGGAGGGCGCCGACGTCGGCCGGTCCCAGGGAGAGCTCGACCGCCCGGGCCACCGCCTCGTTGAGCTGGGCGTTCAGCCGTCGGAGACGATCGAGGGCGTCCCGGGCCACGTCGGCCACCCGCTGAGCCGACTCCAACTGGCGGCGGAGGGCGTCGACGGTGCCTCGCAGCTCGAGCCGGTCCGGGGACTGGTCGAGCTCGGCCTCCCGGGCCGCCAGCTCCCGGGCGATGGCGCCGGGGTCGAGCTGGCGGACGGCGGCGTCGAGGCTGTCGCCCCGCTGGGCGATCTTCCACGAGGCGTCGACGGCCACGCTGACCTGGGCCGACACCTCGGCCAAGCGGTCCTTGAGGGGCCCGTTGCGGGTGTGCTTGACCGTCTCGTCGAACCGACCCTCGGCCTTGACCGCCTGGCGCACGAGCGAGCGCCACGGCTCCTTCACCAGGGCCGGGTTCATGTCCGGCCGCCGCTCCCGCCGAGGAACCGACATGAACGCCTTTCCCGCCCAGGCCGCCGCCCCGAACGCGGCCGCCACCGCCAGGGGTGCGCCAGCCAGGATGGCGACCGCGGTGCCGGCGCCCGCCAGCAGGATGGTGGACGGCGCCATGACCGCCCGCGCCACCGCCGGCGTTCGGGCCCGCTCCGGCAGGCGTTCGAGCATGGCCGCCATTGTGGCCGCCAGCGGCGAACCGGTGACGATTTCGGTGGCCAAAGCCCCCTGATCCGTCACCAGTTCGGGTGAAGCGGGCGAAGCCGGCCGTCAGGCGGGGGTCATCCGGGCCTGCAGGGCCCGGGCGAGGAGGTCGGCCAGCTGGCGGCGCTCGTCGGGGTCGAGGCCGGCGAGGACCCTGGCCTCCACCTGCGTCCGCAGCACCGACGCCCGCCCGTACGCCTGCTCGCCGGCCTCGGTGAGCACGACCGCGTGCCGGCGGCGGTCGTCGGGGTCGCGCCGGCGCTCCACCATCCCCGCCCGTTCCAGGATGTCGAGGACGCCGACCACGTCGCTGGCGTCGAGGCCGAGGTGGTCGCTGATCTCCCGCTGCGACACCGGTCCCCGCCGGGCCACGACCGACATCACGCCCAGGCACGGGGGGCGGAAGCCGGCGTCGACGGCCCACTGCTCGGTGGCCATCAGGTCCCCGATCTCCCGGCGCAGCTCCCGGGCCATCATGAAGACGCCGGCAACGAAGTCGGGCGGTTGGCTGTCGACCACGACGACCAGGATATCCGTGGTTGCTATTCGATGGGAATGAACTATCGTTGGAACTACCAACGAATTAGGAGCACGGGATGGCTCAGACGGACGGGCGTCCCCCGGCGATACGGGTCGAGGGACTGGAGAAGCGCTTCGGCGAGGTCCACGCGGTGCGGGGCGTCGACTTCGAGGTGCAGGCGGGGGAGACGTTCGGCTTCCTCGGTCCCAACGGGGCGGGCAAGTCCACCACCATCAACATGCTCTGCACCCTCCTGCGACCCACCGCCGGCCGGGCCCGGGTGGCCGGCTTCGACGTGGCCACCGAGCGCGACGACGTCCGCCGGGAGATCGGCCTCGTCTTCCAGGACATGACCCTCGACACCTACCTCACCGGCGCCCAGAACCTCCGCTTCCACGGCCAGCTCTACGGGGTGCCTTCGGCCGATCTCGAGACCCGGATGCAACAGGTCCTCGAGCTGGTCGGCCTGTGGGACCGCCGGGACAAGGAGGTCGCCACCTACTCGGGGGGCATGAAGCGGCGCCTGGAGATCGCCCGGGGCCTGCTCCACTCCCCCCGGGTCCTGTTCCTCGACGAGCCCACGGTGGGCCTCGACCCCCAGACCCGGGCGTCGATCTGGGAGTACCTCGACCAGCTCCGCCGCCAGGAGGACCTCACCATCTTCCTCACCACCCACTACATGGACGAGGCCGAGCACTGCGACCGCATCGCCATCATGGACGCGGGCCAGATCGTCGCCCTCGACACCCCCCAGGCCCTGAAGGCGGCCATCGGCACCGACCGCATCCGCCTGGTCACGGCCGACGACCCGGCCGCGGCCGCCGCCATCGCCGGCCGCTTCGGCCTGGAGGCGGCGTCGACCCCCGACGGCCTCGTCCTGCAGGTGGCCGACGGCGAGGCCTTCGTCCCCCGACTGCTGGCCGACCTGGGCGTTTCCGTACGCTCGGTGAGCGTGACCCGGCCCACCCTCGACGACGTGTTCATGACCTACACCGGCCGCACCATCCGCGACGCGGAGAGCTCGGGCAACGAGATCCCGCCCATGTTCCGGGGACGGAGGTAGCCCGCCCGTGACCGCCACCCGACCCGACGCCGACCAGGCCCCGACCCCGTCCCCCCCGCCGAGGCCGCCCGCCGCGGCCCTGTTGCCCGTCGCCCCGGTCCGGCGAGCCCCGACGGGCCTGGCCGCCGACCTGCGGGCGGTCAGGATCGTCTGCCACCGGGAGCTGCTCCGCTGGCTCACCGACCGTCGCCGGCTCGTCGCGGGCATGGTCCAGCCCCTCCTCTGGCTGTTCGTCCTGGGGACGGGCCTGTCCCGTGTGGTCGAGCCCGGCACCCAGGGCCTCGACTTCCGGACGTTCCTCTTCCCCGGCGTCCTGGCCACGTCGGTGATGTTCACGGCCGTGTTCTCGGGCGTGTCGGTGGTGTGGGACCGGGAGTTCGGTTTCCTGCGGGAGATGCTCGTCGCCCCCATCAGCCGGGCCTCGATCATGGCCGGAAAGTGCCTGGGCGGGGCCATCGTGGCCACGTCCCAAGCGCTGGTCCTGGTGGCCCTGGCCGGGCTGGCGGGCGTGCCCTACCACCCGGTGATGCTCATCGAGCTGATCGCCATCCTGTTCCTGGCGTCGCTGGCCATCACCGCCTTCGGGCTCCTGCTGGGGGCCCGGGTGTCCAACATCCAGTCGGTCATGCCGGTCATCCAGACGGTGATCACGCCCATGATGTTCCTGTCGGGGGCGCTCTACCCCACCGCCGGCCTCCCGGCGTGGCTGTCGCTCGCGACCAAGCTCAACCCCCTCACCTACGCCGTCCAGCCCATGCGCCACGTGGTGTTCGGCCATCTCGATCTGTCGCCGGCGGTGCTGCGGGCCCTCGACCCGACCATCACCTGGATGGGCTGGCCGGTGCCGATCGCACTCCAGCTGGTGGTGCTGGCCGTCCTCGGGGCGGCGGTCTTCGCGGTGGCGGTGGCCCGGTTCAGCCGGACCGACTGACCGCCATCCTCCGGTAGACGACGGCGGCGCCGACCAGCACGGCGGCAAAACCGGCGATGAGCACCGAGGCCAGGGCCTTGTCGGTGTCGACCGAGTCGTAGTCCCGGACGACCGAGACGAGGATGAGGACCAGCATCACCATGGCCACCTGGAGCGGGATCCGGGCCGCCGGCCAGCGGCGGTCGAAGAAGATCCCCAGTCCGGCCACGCCGAGGAAGAAGATGGCCGCCGTGCTGCGGGCCGTGAGGGGGGTCAGCAGCCACGGCCACACGTCGATCCCCCGCGTCGGCGCCAGGTAGAGGAACACGCCCATGGCCGTGGCCAGGATGCCGAGTCCCCCGATGGCGTAGGTCGCCACGGGCGACAGGGGGGCGCCCGTCCCGGGGCCCGCCGTGCGCCGGTTGGCGAAGAAGGCGGCGAACACGAGGAAGGGGGTGGTGAAGTACAGGCCGGCCCACAGCCAGAAGGCGACATTGCCGTGGATGAACTTGTCCCAGTGGAGGATGGTGTTGAGGCCCATGGTGGTGGCGAACACGCCGACCGGCACGAACCCGCCCTTGATCGTCTGCCAGCTCCTGGCCCGGGCCGCCTGGACGAAGAACCAGGCCCCGCCCAGGTACACCGACGCCAGCACCATGGCCGTCAGCGGCGGGTTGATCTTCCAGGCGAACAGCGTGTCGGTGTCGGTGGGCCAGAAGAAGAGCACCGCGAACCCGACCAGCAGGAACGGGATGATGACGACCGACAGCGCTCGCGTGGCGGGCAACACCCGGTCGTCACGGGACGATGGCGGCATCGACTGACCCCCTCTAGAAGTTGCTGATGACCGCCGTGAACACCTGCTCGATGGTTGCCGGGTTGCTGGCGTCGTAGGCGGCGGCGTTGGTGGCTTCGGCGATGCGCTTGAGGACGGCCAGGTCGGCGTCCTCGCCGTAGGCGATGGGGAAGATCCGCACCGGCCGGCTCGACTGGCCTTCGCTGCCGGCCCGGAGGACGTTGAGCAACGCCTCGACGTCCCGGTTGCGGGGGTCTTCGTTCCGCCCGTCGGAGAGAAGGACGACGGCGTTGATCTTGGCTGCGTCGTACGACTCCCGCAGGTCCTCGAAGGAGTCCCCCGCCACGGTGTAGAGGGGTGTCCCCTGGGTGGGGACCAGGTTCCGGATCCTGGACGCGATCTGCTCCCGTTGGGCCCCGATCGGCCCGAACGGGACGAGGTCGAGATAGTCGGTGGGCTCGGTGGTGCTGAGGTCGGTGGAGAAGATGCGCAGGGCGACGTCGTCGTCGTCCTTGAACTGCGACAGGGCCGCGATGGCGGCCTGCTTGGCCAGTTCGAGCTTGGTGGTGTCGTCGTCGTCGCCGGCGGGATCGCCCATCGAGCCGGACACGTCGATGACCAGCATCACCCGGGCGCTGCGCCGCTGCTGCCCCCACAGCTCGAGGATGCGGGCCAGCACCGGCGGTTGGGGCACGCCCAGCACGTTCTGGGGCTGGTCGGGATCGACGCCGTTGGACCGGTCGATGGGGGTGCCCACCGCCACCGCCGGGTTCCCCGGCCGGAACCCGAACTGCACCACCCGGCGCTGGTTCTCGGGCGTCTGCACGTAGCGCTCGAAGGCCCGGGCGCCCTCCCGCTCCCGCTCGTCGACCCACGGGGCGTCGAGGAGGAAGAAGGGGTTGTCGGAGAAGAGCGTCCCCTCCTTGGGGTAGATGGCGACGAGGGGGATCTTGGGTGGGCGGGGTCGCTCGCCGGGGTCGGTGATCCCGTCCGGGTTGCCCAGGTTGTAGTCGATGACCGACTTCTCCTCGACGGCCAGGGCCGATGTGTAGGTGAGCGCCGTCCCCCGGGCGTCGTTGCGGTACCAGTTGTTGAGGAACGTCGGCGTGATGTCGCCGTAGTGGACGACCGAGTTCTCGACCCCCCGGGCGAAGGCGTCGACCTCGGGCCGGGCCAGGTCCTCGGCGGTGAGATCGCGGGTCTTGCCGGTGGCGGCGTAGTACTGGGCGATGGTGGCCGACAGGCCGCTGGTGGAGAAGTTGGGGTTGGTCTTGGCCAGGCGGAACGGCCCCCACTCGGGGTGGCCCTTGCCGCCCCACCCCGCCGGGTCCCGGGCCAGCGTGAGGATGTCGGCATAGCCGATGGGGGTGGTGGGCCACCCGATGGCCTCGGCCATGGGCTTCGGCATGGCGATGACGAGGGGGGTGAGCATGAACGCCTTGGCGTCGGCGGGGGCCATGGCCGGCTGGCCGGCAGTGGACAGCCGGTGGTTGAGGACGGCCCCCCAGGCGGAGGAAGCCGGCGACCAGGTCACCGGCCGGGGCCCGTTGGTGGCCTCGTCCGGCCACCCGTCCACCAGCAGGGACATCCCGATGCCCGACGTCTTGCGCTGGACCCGCACGAACGCGCACCGCCCCCCCGGCTTGGCCTCGTCCGACGAGTTGAAGGTGCGGGCCAGGTCGGTGAGGAGCTCGACCTTCTCCGGCGACACGGCCATGTCGATGGCGGTGCAGCCCCGGGGGATGGCCTCGAGGCCGCCGCCACCGCCCGGGCCGCCGCCGGTGCCGTCGCTGGTGGAGCAGCCGGCGGCGGTGAGGGCCATGGCCACCAGGAGGACGACGGTCCTCCTCATCGACCGGTGACCTCCCGGGCCTTGGCCCGCAGGGCGTCGAGCAGGTCGGGGTCGGGAAGCCCGTCGCCGGGGGGGAGGCCGGAGGCGGCGGGCTCCTGCCACCCGGACTCGGCGAGGGCGTCCTCGGCCCGCTCGGTGACGACGTCGCGCAGGCGGTCCCCCCGGGCGCCGGGGGGGACGGCCAGGACAACGTCGGCGGTCGCCATGGGGGAAGGGTAGAGCTTGACGAGGGCGGCGCGGCTGGCGGCGGTGTCGACCTTGGTCGACTCCGCCTCGGTGGTGCCGACGAAGTCGTAGGCGGCCCGGCCGATCTGGAGCATCCGGTCGAGGGGCGACGTCGGGGACGGCGGCATCGGCCGTTCGAGCTGGGTGAGCCAGCCGGTGAAGGTGTCGTCGGCGAGGTCGAGCGTCGAGAGGTCGGTGCGGCCGAACCACCCGACCGTGGCCTGGCCCAGGACCAGCAGGCCGGTGCCGTCGGCGGATGGGTCGGCGTGGCCGACCTTGACGTCGCCCCACTCGGGGCTGCCGTCGCGCTCGGTCCACGGCCGGCCGGCGGCCTCGCCCAGGCACCGCCACCCGACGAGGTCGTCGGGGCAGGTCGGGGCCAGTGCGTCCGCCCGCTCCCGCCACGCCACCACGACCAGCGGGGAGCGGGCGAGGGGGTCGCCGGGGCCGCCCGCGTCGAACACCGGCGGCAGCGAGCCGAAGCGGCGGGCCTCGTCGACCAGGGCGGGCCACGGGCCGGTCACCAGCCACCCGTCGAGGGCGGGGTCGCCGTCGAGGCGCCGGAGGCGATCGGCGGTGGCGCTCGCGCTCTCGACGGTCACCTCCACCCGCCCGGGATCGGCGTCCCGCAGCTCGTCGCACACCGGGCCCAGGTCGGACGAGCACACGAGCCGGTAGACCTCCGCCGCCCTCTGGTTGCGATCGTCGATCCCGGCGCGGACGACTACGGCGCCGGCGACCATGGCCACCGCCCCCACCACGGCCAACAGTCGACGCATCGGCGAGAGGTTAGGTCCCAGGCCGTCTCTCCCGGGATCCTCGGAGCCAGCTTCCAGGATCCGGTGGGGGACCCGGAGGTTCGCCCCCCCGACACGGAGGCCTGCGCGGCCGTGGGGTTGGAACCCACCCCGGGTAACCTCGGGCCGATGCCACCCACCGGGGCTCCGACCCCCCTCCCCGAGCTCGGACGGCGGGCCAAGGACGCCAGCCGGGTGCTCGCCACCGCCTCCACCGCCACCAAGGACGGCGCCCTGCACGCCTCCGCCGACCTCCTCCTGGCCCGGTCGGCCGAGATCCTCGACGCCAACCGGGCCGACGTCGAGCGAGCCGAGGCCGCCGGTGTGACCGCCACCGTGGTCGACCGCCTCCGCCTCACCGCCACGCGCATCGCGGGGATGGCCGACGGCCTGCGCATGGTCGCCGCCCTTCCCGACCCGGTGGGGGAGATCACCGAGGGCTGGACCCGTCCCAACGGCCTCGCCATCGAGAAGGTGCGGGTGCCCCTGGGCGTGGTCGCCATCATCTACGAGAACCGGCCCAACGTGACCTCCGACGCCTTCGGGCTGTGCCTCAAGGCGGGCAACGGCGCCTTCCTGCGGGGGTCGTCGGGGGCCATCTCGTCCAACGTCGCCATCGCCGCCGCCCTGCGGGAGGGTCTGGCCAAGGCCGGCCTGCCGGAGGACTGCCTGATCCTGGTGGAGGACACCTCCCACGCCGCGGCGGCCGAGTTCATGCAGCTCCGGGACTTCATCGACTGCCTGATCCCGCGGGGCGGGCCGTCGCTCATCGCCAGCGTCCTGGCCAACGCCACCGTCCCCTACGTGATCGACGGCGACGGCAACTGCCACGTGTACGTGGACGAGTCGGCCGACCTCGACCAGGCCCTCGCCATCCTGGTCAACGCCAAGACCCAGCGGCCGTCGGTGTGCAACGCGGCCGAGTCGCTGGTGGTGCACGCGGCGGTGGCGGGGGAGTTCCTGCCCCGGGCGGTGGCCGCCCTCGACGGCGTCGAGCTGGTGGGCGACGAGCGGTCCCGGGCCATCGCCGGTCCGGAGCGGATCGGCCCCGCCACCGAGGCCGACTTCTCCACCGAGTTCCTCGACCTCAAGCTGTCGGTGGCGGTGGTCGACGGCCTCGACGCCGCCATCGCCCACGTCAACCGCCACGGGTCCGGCCACACCGAGGCCATCTGCACCCGCGACCTGGCCGCCGCCCGCCGCTTCGCCCGGGAGGTCGACGCGGCCGCGGTGATGGTCAACGCGTCGACCCGGTTCACCGACGGGGAGATGTTCGGCTTCGGGGCCGAGATCGGGATCTCCACCCAGAAGCTGCACGCCCGGGGGCCGATGGGCCTGCGCCAGCTCACCACCCTCAAGTACGTGGTGACGGGCGACGGCCAGATCCGGACGTGAGCCGGTTCGAGTCGCTCGACGCGGTCCGGGCCGGGCTGGCGTCGGTGGGGTACCTGGCCGACGACGCCACCGCCGGTGTGGCCTGGCTGGCCGACCGACTCGACAAGCCGGTGCTGGTCGAGGGGCCGGCGGGCACGGGCAAGACCGAGCTGGCCAAGTCCGTCGCCCAGTGGTCGGGCGCCCGCCTCATCCGCCTCCAGTGCTACGAGGGCCTCGACGAGGCCAAGGCCCTCTACGAGTGGAACTACCGCAAGCAGCTCCTTCGCATCCAGGCCGAGCAGTCCACGTGGGACGAGGTCGAGGGCGACATCTTCTCCGAGGACTTCCTCCTCGCCCGCCCCCTCCTGGAGGCCATCCGGGCCGACGAGCCGGTCGTGCTCCTGATCGACGAGGTCGACCGGGTGGAGGTGGAGACGGAGGCGCTCCTGCTCGAGGTCCTCTCCGACTGGCAGGTGTCGATCCCCGAGCTGGGGACGGTCGCCGCCACCCGCATCCCGCTCGTCTTCCTGACGTCGAACTCCACCCGCGACCTGTCCGAGGCCCTCAAGCGGCGCTGCCTCTACCTCCACCTCGACTACCCCGACGCGGCCCGGGAGAAGGAGATCGTCCAGGCCCGGCTGCCGGGGATCGCCGACCGGCTGGCGGAGCAGGTGGCGGCCGTGGTGCGCAGCATCCGCCAGCTCGACCTGACCAAGCCGCCGTCGGTGTCGGAGACGCTCGACTGGGCCCGCACGCTGGTGCTCCTCGGCGTGGCGGAGGTCGACGTCGACGTGGTCACCAGCACCCTCCACGTCCTCCTGAAGCACCGGGGCGACATCGCCAAGGCCGACCGCGAGCTGCGGGCGGCGGCCGCCTCCTAGCGTGCTCGACACCCTGGCCGGCTTCGTCGGGGAGCTGCGCCGGGCGGGACTGCCGGTGTCGCCCACCGAGAACCTCGACGCGGTGGCGGCGGTGGCCCACGTCCCGCTGGAGGATCGGGAGGCGCTGCGCTGGGCGCTGGCCGCCACCCTGGTCAAGCGGACCGAGCACCGGCCCGCCTTCGACACCGTCTTCGACCTGTGGTTCTCGATCCGCCTGCCGATCCTGGCCGCCGACGAGGCCCTGACCGTGGGCGAGCTGGTGGCGATGCTGGAGGAGGCGCTGGTCTCGGGCGACGAAGACCTGGTCCGGGAGCTGGCCCGGCAGGCGGTGGCCCGGCTGGGGGGCATGCACGCAGGGCGGCCGGTGGGGGGGACGTTCTACGTCTTCCGCACGCTACGCCAGCTCGACGCCGAGGGGGCGTTGGAGAGGCTGCTCGCCGGTTCCCACGGCGGCCTCGACCGGCGCCTGGAGCGCGACGAGCTGCGGACCCGCCTCGACCGGCTGCGGGCCGAGATCGAGGCCGAGGTCCGCCGCCGGCTGGTGGCCGAGCAGGGGCCGGAGGCGGTGGCGGGGGCGTTGCGGCGGCCCCTTCCGGCCGACGTCGACTTCCTCCACGCCAGCCCCGACGACCTGGCCGCCCTCCGCCGCTCGCTGCACCCGTTGGCCCGGCGCATGGCGGCCCGGCTCGCCCGCAAGCGCCGCCACCACCGCCGGGGACGCCTCGACATGCGCCGCACCGTGCGCCGGTCCCTTTCCTACGGGGGTGTGCCGGTCGACCCGAGGTTCCGCCGGCCCCACCCGTCGAAGCCGGAGATCCTGGTCCTGGCCGACGTGTCGGGGTCGGTCGCCGCCTTCGCCCGCTTCACCCTCCAGTTCGTCCACGCCATCTCCGGCCAGTTCTCCCGGGTGCGGTCGTTCGTCTTCATCGACGGGGTCGACGAGGTCACGTCGATCTTCGAGGGGTCCTCCGACCTGACCGAGGCGGTGAGCCGGGTCAACGCCGAGGCGAACGTGGTGTGGGCCGACGGCCACTCCGACTACGGCCACGCCTTCGAGACGTTCTGGGCGCGGTGGGGACGGGAGATCACGTCCCGGACGTCGGTGGTGATCCTGGGCGACGCCCGCAACAACTACCACCAGGCCAACGCGTGGGTGCTCGACGAGCTGCGGACGAAGGCCCGGCGGGTGTACTGGCTCAACCCCGAGCCCCGGTCGTACTGGGACACGGGCGACTCGGTGGCCTCGGTGTACGGGGCCCACTGCGACGGGGTCTTCGAGTGCCGCAACCTGCGGCAACTGGAGCGCTTCGTCGCCGAGGTCGGCTAGCCCGCTGGTGTCGGCCGAACCGCGGGCGACCGCTCGGTGGCGGACGGCCGCCGTCCTGGCCGCGCCGGCGGTGGTCGGCACCATCGCCCTGTTGATCGTCACCCGCAAGGGGGTCTACGCCAGCCCCGACTCCGCCTTCTACGTGGGGACGGCCCGCAACCTCCTCGACGGCCAGGGGCTGACCCCCCCGCACGGGTCGCCCCCGCTCTCCCACTTCCCGCCCCTCTTCGGGCTGGTCCTGGCCGCCGCCGGCTGGGTGACGGGGCTCGACCCGCTCGACGCGGCCGGGGTGGTGAACCCCCTGCTCCTGGGGGTGACGGCCGGGGTGGTGGCGGTGGTGGTCCGCCGGCGGTCGGGGTCGGTGGCCGTCGGGGTGGCGGCGTCGTCGGCGGTGGTGGTCGGCGTCGATCTCCTCGTGTACTTCGCCTCCGCCCTCAGCGAGCCGCTGTTCATCGCTCTCGTGGTGGGCGCCGTGGTCGCCCTCGCCGCGGCCCTGGATGACGGCCGGCGGGGGGCGTGGGCGGCGGCCGTCGTCCTCACCGCCGGGGCCTGCCTCACCCGGTACGTGGGCGTGGCCCTGGTGGTCGCGGGGGCGGGGGTGCTCCTGCGGCTGGGTCACCGCCGGCGGGCGGCGCTGTTCGCCGCCCTCTCCCTCGCCCCCCTGGCGGCGTGGACGGCGGTCGCGGGGCGGGGCAACCGGCCGGTGGTCGTCCATCTGTTCGACGGCGCCTACTGGCTCGACGGCCTCAGGAGCCTGTCCCGGTGGGTGCTCCCGCCCTCCGTCGCCTGGCCGGTGAGGGCGCTGGCGCTGGCCCTCGTGGCGGCCGGCGTGGCCCGGCTCGCGATCCGTCCCTCCCACCCCCGACCGGAGCTGCCCGAGCCCGACGCCCTCGGCCTGCTCCTGAGCGCGTTCACCCTCGCCTACCTCGCCCTCCTCGTCGCCGACCGGGTCCTGTTCGACGTCACCGGCCGCCTCGACCTGCGCTTTCTCGCCGTCCTCCACGTGGTGGCGGTGCTCGGCCTGGCCCCGTGGCTGGCCCGCAGCCGCCCCGCGGTCGCAGTCGCCCTCGGCCTGCTCGCGCTACAGGCCGCCTACTCGGCGACGTGGGTGGCGTCCGGGCTCACCGACACGAGCGTCGGCCGCCGGGGTCTCACCTCCGACGGGTACGACGATTCGCCGGTGATGGCGGCGGTGGCCGCCCTCCCGCCGGACGTCACCCTCTCCAGCAACGCCCCCGAGGCCGTGTTCCTCCTCACCGGCCGGGAGGCGGAGAGCCTGCCCGCCCACACCGACCACCTCTCCGGCCGCCGCCGTCCGGCCTACGGGGCCGAGCTGGCAGCCGTCGAGGGCGTCGTGGTGTGGCTCCGGCCGTACGCCTTCCGGGAGCGCTTCCTCGCCGCCTTCGACGACCTGCCGGTCACGACGCTCCTGGCCGACGACGTCGCCATCCTGTCTTCACCTGTAGACTCTTCGGCCGGATGACACCGACCGTTCGCACCGAGGACCTCATCGACGCCCGGGGCATCGCCGAGCTGCTGGGCCTCAGCCATCCCAACAGCGTGAGCACCTACCTGCGCCGCTATCCCGACATGCCCCGACCCGTGGTCGACCTCGGGCGGGGCCGGCCCCGCCTGTGGCTCCGTCCCCACATCGCCGACTGGGCCGATCGGCGCTCTGGCCTGTCATGACCTCCACCGTCCGCCTCGGGCGCAACGACCGCTGCTGGTGCGGGAGCAACCGTCCCTACAAGCGCTGCCACCTGTCCAGCGAGAAGCCCCTCCGCCCGGGCCGGGTGAGTCCCACCCGCCCGGTGCCGCCCGAGATCGTCGGTCCCGACTACGCCGTGTCGGGCAAGCCCGAGCCCGAGATCGAGTCGATGGTGAAGTCCCCCGCGGTGATCGCCCGCATGCGCCGGACGGGGCGGGTGGCGGCCGAGGTCCTGGCCGCGGTGGGCGCCGAGGTGCGGGCCGGCGTCACCACCGACGACCTCGACGCCATGGCCCACGCCGAGATCCTGGCCCGGGGCGCCTACCCCAGCCCTCTCAACTACAACGGCTACCCCAAGTCGCTGTGCACGTCGGTGAACGAGGTCATCTGCCACGGCATCCCCGACGACCGGGCCCTGGTCGACGGCGACATCGTCAACCTCGACGTCACCGTCTTCCTCGACGGCGTCCACGGCGACACGAGTGCCACCTTCCTGGTGGGGGCGGTCGACGAGGCCTCGCGGCGGCTGGTGGAGGTCACCCGGGCCTGCCTCGATCGGGGCATCGCCGCCGTGCGCCCCGGACGGCCGGTGTCCGACATCGGGGCCGCCATCGAGGCTCACGCCGAAGCCAACGGGCTCGGGGTCGTGCGTGACTTCGTCGGCCACGGGGTGGGGGAGAAGTTCCACACCGCCCCCACGATCCACCACTACGCCCATCCGTCGGCCACCACGATCATGGAACCGGGCATGACCTTCACCATCGAGCCCATGATCACCATCGGCGACTGGCGCCACGTCATGTGGGACGACGGGTGGACCGCCGTCACCGTCGACCGCAGCCGCAGCGCCCAGTTCGAGCACACCCTGGTGGTCACCGACGACGGCGCCGAGGTGCTCACCGTCACCGGTTAGGACGGGCGGCGGAAGGCCTCGTCGATCAGGCGGGCGGCGACGTCGGCGGGACGGCGCTCGGCCGCCGGCCTCGGGTCGGCGGTGGCGCGGACGTCGCTGACCGCCCGCTGGGCGGTCACCTCCGCCCGTTGGCGACGCTGGTGGACGTCGTCCCACAGGGCGGCGATCTCGGTCCGGCACTGTTCGAGCATCGCCTCCGAGTCGCGCTGGGCCTTGGCCACGAGGCGGTCGGCGGACACCGCCGCCTCCCGCATCGTCCGGGCCGCCTCCTCCGAGGCCTGGGCCCGCAGCAACTCCATCTCGGCCGTGGCCCGCTGCCGCTCCCGCTGGGCGTGCTGCTCGGCCGAATGCTCGGCATCCTCCAGGATGCGGGCCCGCTCGGCCTGGGCCTGCCGGGTGGTGGCGGTGGCCCCGTCGACCGCGTCGCGGAGCATCCGCGAGACCTCCTGCTCCGCCTTGGAGCGGGCCCGGTCGAGGCCCTCGTCGGCTGACGCCGCGGCGCGGGCGAGGAGGTCCTGGATCTCGGCCTCGGCCTCGTTCCGTCGGCGGGCGGCATCCTGGTCGGCGTCGGCCAGGAGGCGGGCCCGCTCCTGCTCGCCGGCCAGCCGGACCTCGTGGACGAGGCGGTCGGCCTCGGCCCGGGCCTGTGCGAGCACCTTCCCGGCGTCGTCCTCCGCCTGGCGGCGGATGTCGTCGGCGGCCGCGGCCGCCTCCGTCCGGACCTCCTCCTGGATGGAGCGGGACCGGGCGTCGGCCTCGCTCAGTATGAGGTTGGCGGTTCCCTTGGCCCGCTCGACCGCTCGCCGGGCCTCCTGCTCGAGCGCCAGGCGGAGGCGCTGACCCTCGGCTGTGGCCTCCACCCGAGCCTCCTCCAGCAGGCGGGCGGTCTCGGCGGTGGTTTCCCGGGTGATGCGGTCGGCTTCGAGGTGGGCGTCGTCGAGCAGGCGGGACGCCTCCGCCCACATCCGCTCGAACGCATCCCGCGCCTTCGCGTTGGCCTCCTCCCGATTGGCGGCGGCCTCGGCTTCGGCCGCGGCCAGGGCGTCCCGCTCGAGGCGCGCCACCTTGCGCCGGCCCTCCTCGACCAGCTCGGCCGCTTCGGCCATGGCCTCGCCCAGGGCCCGGGCGGCCGCAGCCCGGGCTTCCTCGACCATCTCGGCCGCCTGCCGCTCGGTGGCCTGGCGGGCGTCCTCCAGCATCCGCTGCTCAGTCGCGGCGGCCTTGGCCGTGGCCGCGTCGACCAGGTGGCGGGCCTCGGCGATGGCCGCTTCGATCAGGGCGGCGGCGTCCTCCTTGGCCTTGGTGGTGGCCGTCGCCACCACCGCGGCGGCGGTGCCCTTGGCGCTCTTGAGCAGGCGGGTCGACTCCTTCGCCGCCTCCAGGCCGGCGTCGGCCAGGAGCCGCTCGCGGTCGGCCGCCGCCCGCTTGAGGGCGTCGGCATGGATGCGGGCCCGCTCCGCCTCGGCCTCGGCCCGGAAGCTCGCCGCCCGCTCCTCGAACGAGGCCCACGCCTCGTCGAGGATCAGGGCCGAATCGGCGCGGGCATCGGCTCGGATGCGGTCGGCCTCGGCGGCGGCGGTCTCCACCAGGGCGTCGGCGGCGGCCCGGGCGTCGGCGTCGATTTGGGCCCGCTTGGCCTCGGCGTCGGCCCGGAGGGAGGCGGTGCGGGTTTCGAAACCGGCCCACGCCTCCTCGAGGATGCTGTCGGCGTCGGCCTGGGCCCGGGCCCGGACCCGGTCCGCCTCGGTCTTGGCGGTGGCGGTGAGCTTGGCCGCGGCGGCCATGGCGTCGGCCCGGAAGGCGGCCGCCTCCCGCTCCGCCTGGCGCCGGACGCGCGCCGCCTCCTGGTCCTGGGCCGCCCGGGCAGCGGCGAGGATCCGGGCCGCCTCCTTCTCCGCGTCCAGCCGGATGCGCTCCGCCGCCGCGCTCGCCTCCTCCATCAGCCGGAACGGCTCGGCGGCGGATGTGGTGGGCGGCGGGGCGGTGGGGGCGCGGCGGTGGGCGCGGGTTCGGGGACCGGCTCGATCGCCCGCCGCCCTCGATTCCCAAGCCCCTGCCACGCCCCGGACGGCATGCGTCGATGGTAATCGCCGGCGTCCGCCGCCTGAGGGGGCCCCGGGCCGGATCCGTTCGTTGCGCGTGCGAATCGCCTGGCGACTCGAACGCGACATTCGGCCCGTCGCCAGGGGTCCTACGCCCGGAGCAGCTCCGCCACCTGGAAGGCGAGATCGAGGCTCTGGCGGGCGTTGAGGCGGGGGTCGCACATCGACAGGTAGTTGCGAGCCAGCTCCGTGTCGAGGACCTGCTCGGCCCCGCCCAGGCACTCGGTGACGTTCTCGCCGGTGAGCTCCACGTGCACTCCGCCCGGCCACGAGCCCTCGGCTCGATGGACGGAGAAGAACGACCCGAGCTCGGCCAGGATGGCGTCGAAGTGCCGCGTCTTCACGCCCCCCGGCGTGCTGAAGGTGTTCCCGTGCATCGGGTCGCACACCCACAGGACGGGGTGCCCCGCCGACCGTACGGCCCGCACCATCGGCGGTAGCAGCTCCTCGATCTGCTCCGCCCCCAGCCGGGTGATAAGCGACAGCCGTCCCGGCACCCGCCCCGGGTTCAACCGCTCGCACAGCGCCACCAGCTCGTCGGTCGACACCGACGGCCCGATCTTCAGGCCGATGGGGTTTCCCACCCCGGCCAGGAACTCGACGTGGGCCCCGCCCAGCTGCCGGGTCCGATCACCCACCCACAACAGGTGGGCCGAGCAGTCGTACCACAGACCGGTGAGCGAGTCCCTGCGGGTCAGCGCCTCCTCGTAGCCCAGGATCAGCGCCTCGTGGCTCGTCCAGAAGTCGACCTCGTGGACCCCCCGCTCGGTGGCCAGGTTGATCCCGCAGGCGGCCATGAACCGCAGCGCCCGGTCGATCCCCGACGCGATCAACTCGTAGCGCCGCCCTTCCAGCGACGAGGCCACGAACTCCTGGTTCCACACGTGGACCTGGGTCAGGTCGGCGAACCCGCCCTTGGTGAACGCCCGCAGCAGGTTCATGGTGGACGCCGACTGGTTGTAGGCCGCCAGCAGCCGCTCCGGGTCGGGCACCCGGGCCGCCGCCGTCGGGGCCAGGTCGTTGACCATGTGGCCCCGGAACACGGGCAGCTCCTCGCCGCCCACCATCTCCGTGGCCGCCGACCGGGGCTTGGCGAACTGCCCCGCGATCCGGCCCATCTTCACCACCGGCACGCCCGACCCGTAGGTGAGCACGACCGCCATCTGGAGGATGACCTTGAGCTTGTCCCGGATGGTGTCGGCCGAGAACCAGTCGAAGGACTCGGCGCAGTCGCCCGCCTGGAGCAGGAAGGCCCGTCCCTCGGCCACTTCGGCCAGCGACTTGGTCAGCAGCCGCACCTCGCCCGCGAACACCAGCGGAGGAAAGCCGGCCACCCGCTTCAACACGTCGTCCAGCGCGCCCTCGTCGGGCCACCGCGGCTGTTGGGCCGCGGGACGGCTGCGCCAACTGCTGGGCGTCCAGGGGCTGTCCATGGCGCGGCCCAGGTTAGGGCCATCCGCCGCCCCGTACGATCGATTCTCCATGCCCAACCGCCTCGGTGTCCTGGGGGGGACCTTCGATCCCGTCCACATCGGTCACCTGGCCGCGGCCGTCAACGCCCGGGCCGCCCTCCATCTCGACCGGGTCATCCTCGTCGTGGCCAACCAGCCGTGGCAGAAGGCGGGCCGCCCCATCACTCCGGCCGAGGACCGTCTGGCCATGGTGGAGGCCGCCGTCGCCGGCCACGACGGGCTCGACGCCAGTCGCATCGAGATCGACCGGGGCGGTGACACGTACACGGCCGACACCCTCGAACAGCTCCACGCCGAGGACCCCGACGGCAGGATCTTCCTCATCGTGGGCACCGACGTCGCCGCCGACCTCGACACGTGGGAGCGGGGCGACGACGTCGCCCGCCTGGCCACCCTCGTCGTCGTGGGGCGGCCCGGGGCCCGTCCGACAACCCGCCTCGGCTCCGAGTGGCGGGTGGAGCACGTGGGAATGCCCCTCCTCGACGTGTCCAGCTCCGACCTGCGCCAACGGGCCCGCGACGGCCGTCCCCTCGACTTCCTCGTCCCCGATCCGGTGATCGCCGTGATACGCCGGCGGGGTCTGTACGCTGGGGGCACGATGACGACGGGCTCCGGAGGCCGGTGACGATCGCCGGCAAGAGCAGTCTCGACGAGGTTCGGGACTGGGCCAGGGTGGCAGCGAGGGCGGCGGCCTCCAAGGGTGGGGACGACACCACCATCCTCGAAGTCGGTCGGGTCCTGGCCATCACCGACGCATTCGTGATCACCAGCGGTCGCAACCACCGCCAGGTCGCCACGATCGCCGAGGAGGTCGAGGCCCAACTCAACGCGACGGCCGGCATCCGACCCCTGCGCATCGAGGGTCTCCAGCAATCGGAGTGGGTCCTCCTCGACTACGGCGACTTCGTGGTCCACGCCTTCCTCGACGAGACCCGCCGCTACTACGACCTCGAACGGCTGTGGTCCGACGCCCCCCGCCTTGCGTGGGAGGACACCGCGGCCCGTTCGTAGGGGTTACACGACCGTTGGGTCGTGGAAACACCGACGAAACGATGGAGTGCGACGATCCGCCAAATGGGGGATTTCCTCGACGATTATCCGGGCGGCAACGGCTGGGACGAGATGTTCGACGGCGACGGCCGACCCCGTCCCGCCTACACCGCCCTCCACGAGGCCCTCCAGTCCCTCTCCGCGGCCGACTTCGCCGCCCGCTGCACCGCCCGCGACATGTCCTTCCGCGACCAGGGCATCACCTTCTCCCTGTCGGGCGAGGAGCGGCCCTTCCCCCTCGACCTCGTCCCCCGCATCCTCTCCGCGGCCGAGTGGCCGGGTATCGAGTCGGGGGTGTCGCAGCGGGTGCGGGCCCTCGAGGCGTTTCTCGCCGACGTCTACGGTCCCGGGCGCATCCTGGAGGATGGGCTCGTCCCCCGCAAGCTGGTCACCACGTCGACCCACTACCACCGGGCGGCCCTGGGCATCGAACCCCCCAACGGGGTGCGGGTCCATGTGTCCGGCGTCGATCTGGTCCGGGGCGCCGACGGCGTGTTCCGGGTCCTGGAGGACAACCTCCGCACCCCCTCCGGCATCTCCTACGTGGTCGAGAACCGGCGGACGATGGCCCGGGTGTTCCCCGAGCTGTTCACCAGCCACCGGGTGCGGCCGGTCGACAGCTACCCGGCCCGCCTCCTCGAAGCCCTCCGGGCGGCCACCCCCACCGGCGCCGGCGACCCCACCGTGGTCGTCCTCACCCCCGGCGTCCACAACTCGGCCTATTTCGAGCACGCCTTCCTCGCCCGCCAGATGGGCGTGGAGCTGGTCGAGGGCCGCGATCTGGTCTGTCGCAAGAACCACGTCTACATGCGCAGCACCGAAGGCGAGCACCGGGTCGACGTGGTCTACCGGCGGGTCGACGACGACTACCTCGACCCCCTCCACTTCAAGGCCGAGTCGATGCTCGGCTGCCCCGGCATCCTCAACGCGGCCCGGGCCGGCAACGTGGTCATCGCCAACGCGGTGGGCAACGGCGTGGCCGACGACAAGCTCGTCTACACCTACGTCCCCGACATGATCCGGTACTACCTCGACGAGGAGCCGATCCTCGCCAACGTGGCCACCTACCGGCTGGAGGAGCCGATCCAGCTGGCCACCACCCTGCCCCGCCTCGACGAGCTGGTGCTCAAGCCGGTGGACGGCTCGGGCGGGTACGGCCTGGTCATCGGGCCCAAGGCCACCGGTGCCCAGCTCGACGAGCTCCGCCGGGAGGTCCTCGCCAACCCCCGGGGGTGGATCGCCCAGGAGGTGGTGCAGCTGTCGACCTCGCCCACCCACGTGGGCTCGCACCTCCGCCCCCGCCACGTCGACCTGCGGCCGTTCGCGGTCAACGACGGCGAGCGGGTGTGGGTCGTGCCCGGCGGCCTGACCCGGGTCGCCCTGCCCGAGGGCAGCCTGGTCGTCAACTCCAGCCAGGGCGGGGGGTCGAAGGACACGTGGGTGCTGGCCGAGACCAGCGGGCACCGGGCCAGCCGTCCCCGGCGGCTGCCGGTGGCCGCCCTCGAGCCGCCGGTCCCCGGAAACCCTCTCGACCCCGGCCCCTCCGTCCCCCAGGCCGCCCAGCAGCAGCAGCAACAACAGCAGCAACCGGCGGGGCCGCCATGTTGAGTCGGATCGCCGAGTCCCTGTACTGGATGGGGCGGTACGTGGAGCGGGCGGAGGACACCGCCCGCATCCTCGACGTCCACGTCCACCGCCGGCTGGAGGACCCGTCGGTGGAGGAGGAGGCCGCCTGCCGGGCCCTCCTCGGTATCATGGGCGTCCAGCCGGGCGACTCCCCGTGCACCGGTGGCGGGATGCTGGAGACGCTCGCCTTCCGCGTTCCCGACACCACCTCGATCGCGGGCGCCCTGTCCGCCGCCCGGGAGAACGCCCGCGGCGCCCGCGACGCCATCTCGTCCGAGATGTGGGAGTGCCTCAACGCCACCCACAACGCCCTGCCGGCCATGGTGGCCCGGGCCGAGGCCATCGGGCCCCACGCCATGTTCTCCTACGTCAAGGAGCGGGCGGCCATCCTCGCCGGCCTGGCCGACTCCACCATGAGCCGCGACGACGGGTGGCGGTTCCTCGTCCTCGGCCGCAGCCTGGAGCGGGTGGACATGACCGCCCGCATGCTCTCGGCCGGCCTCCAGGACGCCGAGGAGCCGGGGGACTGGGTCGCCACCCTGCGCTGCTGCTCGGCCCACGAGGCGTTCCTGCGCACCTACCGGCGGGCGGTGACGGCCGACCTGGTCACCGAGTTCCTCCTCCTCGACCGCCTCTTCCCCCGCTCCGCCATCCACTCCCTGACCATCGCCGAGACGTGCCTGGCCGAGCTCCAGCCCAACGCGGGCCGGGCCGGCCTCGACGACGAGGCCCGCCGGGTGGTCGGCCGGGCCCGCACCGATCTCGAGTTCCGCCGCCTGCAGGAGCTGCTGTCCGACCTCCCGGGTCACCTGCGGTCGCTGCAGAACGCGTGCCACGAGGCCGGCGACGCGGTGGCGAGGCGGTTCTTCCGCCAGGCCGCCGCCCTCGAGTGGAGTTTGCGGGGGTGACGGACTGATGGCCTGGCGGATCGCGATCACCCACACCACCGGCTACCGGTACACCAAAGAGGTGACCTCGTCGTACAACGAGGCCCGGATCACCCCGATCTCCAGCGACCGCCAGCTGGTCCTGGAGTCGGCGGTGGCGGTCAGCCCGGCGGCGGTGGCCTTCCGCTACTGGGACTACTGGGGCACGCTCGTGCACGCCTTCGACATCCACGTCCCCCACCTGGAGCTGTCGGTGACGGGCTCGTCAGTGGTGGAGACGTCGGGCCGCCCCGATCCGCCCGAGGACACCGTGACGTGGTCCGACCTGACCCGGCCCGACATCCGGGACCGCTTCGCCGAGCTCCTCGCCCCCACCACCCTCGTCCCCCTCGACGACTCTGTCCGGGCCGCGGTGGAGCCGTTCCTGGCCGAGGCCTCCCCCGCCGCCGCCTGCGAGTCGGCCGTGGCGTGGGTGAACGGCAGCCTCCGGTACGAGAAGGGCACCACCGACGTGTCCACGCCCGCCCCCGACGTCCTCCACCAGGGCAGCGGGGTGTGTCAGGACTTCGCCCACGTCACCCTGGCCCTGCTGCGGTCCGCCGGCATCCCCTGCCGGTACGTCTCCGGGTACCTCCACCCCGACGCCGACGCCGAGATCGGCGTGGCCCGAACGGGGGAGAGCCACGCCTGGATCGAGGCGTGGACGGGGGACTGGCAGGCGTTCGACCCAACCGACGGGGTGGTCGCCGAGCGCCACGTGGTCGTCGGCCGGGCCCGCGACTACCAGGACATCTCCCCCCTCCACGGCATCTACCACGGGGGGCCGGCCGAGGCCCTGGGCGTCTCGGTGGAGCTGACCCGGCTGTCCTGACGGGGGTAGTACAAACTCGTTCATGGAAGACGCGAGCAAGACCCTCCTCCGGGCCGTCGAGCAGACGGGCAAGATCATCTCCGGCCTCGGCGTCGGGCAGCTGAGCCTGTCGACGCCGTGCGCCGACTGGAACGTCCGCGACGTGGTCAACCACCTCATCTCGTCGCTCTACATGTTCTCCCAGGCGGCCATGGGGGCGAAGTTCAACCTCCAGGAGTTCGGGGTCGACCGGGTCAAGTACGACGCGGCCGTGTCCTACGCCCAGGAGGCGGCCAAGCTCAAGGTGGCCCTGGGCCGGGCGGGCGTGCTCGACCAGGAGTGGCAGCTGGCCTTCGGGGAGACGCCGGGGTGGCTGGCGGTCGACATCGCCGTCATCGAGTTCGTGGCCCACGGGTGGGACATCGCCAAGGCCACCCACTCGAAGGTGGAGATGGACCCCGAGCTGTCGCAGGTGGCGCTGGCCAACGCCCGCGAGCTGACGTCGCAGTTCGGCCGCCAGGAGGGCGTCTTCGGCCCCGAGCTCCCGCCCCCCGCCGACGCCGACGCCCACCAGGTGCTGGCCGCCTTCCTCGGCCGCGACCCGCTGGCGACGCTGCGGTAGCGCCGATGATGACCACCGTCGAGCTCGACTACGACCAACTCGGCACCCGCCTCCGGTCGATCGGCCCGGTTTCGATCGACTACGACTTGCTCGGCTCCCGCCCGAGCCGGCTCGGCGACGTCGAGCTCGGCTACGACCGGGCCGGCAGCCGGCTGCGGACCGTCGGCGACGTCGCCCTCCACTACGACCGTCTGGGCAGCCGGGTCCGCACGGTCGGCGGGTGGGACGTCCACTACGACCTGCTGGGCTCGCGGGTGAGCCGCCTCGGCCCGTTCAAGCTGGAGTACGACCGCCTCGGGTGTCGGGTCACTCGGATCGGCCCGGTCGAGGTCGGCTACGACCACCTCGGCACCCGTCCCCGGCGCCTGGTCACCACCGGCGACAACCTCCTCACCGCGGACGAGGCGCTGGCCGCGTTCCTCGTCCTCGGCCTGTGGGAGCAGGAGCAGGAGGCGGGGTAGGGCCTGGCCCTCGTGATACCTCGAACCAAGGGTCGACGTCGGGGCTGCGATTGCTGACCTCCTCACCCGTCGGACGGCTCTAGCCTCTCGATCCGTGATCGAGGAATCCGATCGGCTGTGGGTCGACGCCATGGCCGAGGCGTACGACCGGTGGCTGGTGCCGGCCGTGTTCCAGCCCTTCGCGGTCGAGCTTGCTCGCCGGGTGGCGGGTCGCGGTCCTCGAGTTGGCCGCCGGGACCGGCGTCCTCACCCGCGAGCTGGTCGGGTCGGGGCTCGAGGTGGTGGCCACCGACCTGAACCAGGCGATGGTCGACTACGGCCGCGGCCAGGTCCCGGGGGCGGCGTGGCGCCAGGCGGACGCCAGCAACTCCCGTTCGTCGCGCGAGTTCGACCTCGTCGTGTGCCAGTTCGGGGTCATGTTCTTCCCCGACAAGCGGGCCGCCTTCGCCGAGGTCGGGCGGGAGATGGAGGCCCGGAGTTGACGGGTTCCATGACCGCCTGGGTGTTCGAGGCGGCGATCCGGCCTTGACGCACCGGCGCCCCTGCTCGAACTGGCCAGGTCGAGGGTCGAGGTGAACGACGGCACCCAGGCCGGCTCCCGCCGCGGAGGTCTCCCGGCCGGCCCGAGCACGCCGCTGCCGGCCCCACCGTCGAGGGACGAGGCGATCGCCCAAGGGCGCGCCGCGCACCGCGCCATGGCCTGGGCCGCCGCCATCGAGAGCCTGGCCGAGGCCGACGCCGCCGAGGCCCTCGACCCGGCCGACCTCCAGCTCCTGGCCGAGGCCACCTATCTGGTCGGGCGGGAGGCCGATGCCATCACGCTGTGGACTCGCACCCACCGGGCTTGGCTGGTGGCGGGGGCGAGGTCGGCCGCCGCCCGGTGCGCCTTCTGGATCGGCCTCGTCCTGGAGCTGCGCGGGGACCAAGCCCAGGCCGGCGGATGGATCGCCCGGGCCGAGCGCCTGGCCGACGCTGCCGGCGACTGCGTGGAGGTCGGATACGTGCGGTTGTACCGCGGGATGGGTCAGCTGGAGAGCGGCGACGTGGCCGGGGCCGCCGCGACCCTGGGCGAAGCGACCGTCATCGCCGAGCGCTTCGGCGACGCCGACCTCCTGGCCTTCACCCGAATGGCCAGCGGCCAGACCGCGATGTGGCTCGGCGGCCAGGCCAGGGGTCTGAGCCTGCTCGACGAGGCCATGGTGTCGGTGACCGCCGGCGAGGTGTCTGCCGTCGCGGCCGGGATCGTCTACTGCGCACTGATCGAGGCATGCCACTACGTGTTCGACCTGCGGCGTGCCTCGGAGTGGACCGAGGCCCTGTCGGGCTGGTGCGCGGCCCAGCCTGACCTGGTCGCCTACCGGGGGACCTGCCAGGTGCACCGGGCCGAGGTGTTGGTGCTGCGGGGGCGCTGGGAGGCCGCCGGCACCGAGGCCGAGAAGGCCCGGGACAATCTGGGAGGGACACCGTCGGCGGCCGATGCCCACTACCAGCGGGGTGAGGTGCATCGGCTGCGGGGCGAGTCGGCCGAGGCCGAGGCCGCCTACCGCCAGGCCGCCGACCTGGGCAAGTCGCCCCAGCCCGGGCTGTGCCTGTTGCGCCTCACCCAGGGCGACGTCCCGTCGGCGGCCGCCGCCGCTCGCCGCCTGCTGGGCGAGACGGCGGATCCGCCGTCCCGGGCCCGGCTGCTGGGCGCCATGGTCGAGGTGCTGCTGGCCGAGGGCGACGTGGCCTCGGCCCGAGCCGCGGCCGACGAGCTGGCCGGCTTCAGCGCTGCCTTCGACTCCCCACTGCTGGGCGCCGTCGCCGGCTCGGCCGCCGGTGCCGTGCTGCTGGCGGAGGCCAACCCTCGCGGCGCCTGCGAGACCCTGCGGCGGGCCGCCGATGCATGGCGTGACCTCGACGTCCCCTATGAGCTGGCCCGCACCCGTGCCCTCCTGGGCGTGGCCTGCGCCGAGCTGGGCGACGCCGACGGCGCCGCCATGGAGTTCGACTTCGCCCGACGGACCCTCCTCGCCCTCGGAGCCGGGCCCGCCCTGCGGGTGGCCGACGAGCTGGCCAGGGGTGGGTCCGCCGGCGGCGAAGCCGGCGGGACCAGCTCGGGGTCGGGGCCGCTCACCGCCCGGGAGGTCGAAGTGCTGGCTCTGGTGGCCACCGGCCGCACGAACAAGGCCATTGCCGCCGAGTTGGTGATCAGCGAGAAGACGGTGGCCCGCCACGTGGCCAACATCTTCACCAAGCTCGACCTGTTCTCCCGGTCGGGCGCCACTGCCTACGCCTACGAGCACGGCCTCGTCTGACTGGCCGGGCGGGGAGGTACACGGAATCACCCACGCGGGTTGTGCTCGCCGGTTGCATGGTTCGCCCGAAGTCGGACGATCCGCCGTCCGTCACCATCTCCCCCAGGACGCCGCGAATGGTGCCCGAGGAAACACGAGAGGAGCGGATGATGGGTGCTGCAAGGGAGACGATCGACCGGATGACGGTGGCCATGGTGAACCACGACGTGGCCGCGCTGGCCACTGCGTACGCCGAGGACGCGGTGGCGGTGACACCCGACGAGGGCGAGATCAAAGGGCGCGACGAGATCGTGCGCTACCTCGGCGGGTTCTTCTCCGCCCTTCCCGACCTCACCTGGGAGCGGCTGGCCGACCACGACTCGGGCGACACCTCGATCGACGAGGGCTGGATCGTGGGCACCAACACCGGCCCCCTCCCCCTCCCCGACGGCTCGACCGTGCCCGCAACCGGCAAGGCGGTCCGGGTGAGGGGATGCGACATCGCCACCGTCGTCGACGGCGTGATCGTCCGCCACCACTTCTACTACGACCAGATGGAGCTGCTCACCCAGCTGGGCCTGGCGCCCGCGCAGTCGTAACGGTGGGTTCGGTGCCGACCGTGGCCCGTCACGGTCGGCACCGAACCCCTCTGGCGGCCGGCCCGGCGGGCGACGACCCCGGTACTGTGATCGACCGTGGTGAGCCTGGACGAGGCGGCGGCGATGGCGCTCGGTTTGCCGGAGGTCACCGTCGGCGAGCGTTACGGCCACCGTTCCTGGGCGGTGGCGGGGAAGGTCTTCGCCTGGGATCGGCCGTTCAGAAAGGCCGACATCAAGCGCTTCGGCGCCGCCACCCCGCCCGCCCCTCCGATCCTCGCCGTCCGGGTCGCCGACCTCAGCGAGAAGGAGGCCGTCCTCGCGTCGGCCCCCGCCGGCTTCTTCACCATCCCCCACTTCGACGGGTACGCGGCCGTTCTCATCGAGCTGGCCGCGGCCACCGGCGAGGCCGTCCACGAGGCCATCGTCGACGGTTGGCTCGCCTGCGCCCCGACCCGGCTGGCCGACGAGTACGCCCGGCGCCACGGGCTCCGATGAGCGGGAGGCGGCCCAGGTCACCAAGGCGACAGGTGGGCGACCCGGGACCGTGAATCACCGAACACGGACCGGCAATCGGGGCTCCGTACGCTCCGACCTCGATGGATGCGGGGGTGCATACAGCCAGCGCCGGGCTCCTCCGCCGCGAGCGCTCCTACGACGAGCTCAAGCAGCGCCTCCTCCTCGGCGACTTCCCCCTCCACATGCGCCTCGGTGAGGAACGCCTGGCGGCCCTCCTCGGCGTCTCCCGCACCCCCGTCCGCGAAGCCCTCCTCCGGCTCCATCGCCGAAGGCCTGATCGGCCCCCATCCCGAGGGTGGATACCGGCCGGTGGCCCCCGCGGTCGACGAGGTCCACGACCTCTACGAGGTCCGCCTGGCCCTCGAGCTCCAGGCCCTCCGCCGCCCCTCCGAGCACGGCTCCACCCACGACGTCACCGACCTCCGACTTCTCTGCGACGAGTGGGTGGTCCTCGCCGGCAGGCAGCCCGAGCCCGACCCCGAGTTCGTCACCCTCGACGAGGACTTCCACGTCCGCCTGGCGGCGGCGTCGGGCAACCCCTCCCTGGCCGATCTCCTCCGCGTCGTCAACGAGCGCATCCGGGTGGTCCGGATGCACGACTTCCTCACCGCCGAGCGGGTCCGCCGCACGATCACCCAGCATCTCGAGATCGTCGGGGCGCTCCTCGACGGCGACCTTCCCCTCGCCGTGGCCCGCTTCGGACGACACCTGGGCGAGTCCATGGCCGTCGTCGAGGAGCGGGCGGCCCGGGCCCTCGCCCGGATGGCCAGCGGGCGAGGCGCGAATGCGGGCATGACCCGTCACCCCCACGTCCTCCGGGGAGGTCTGGTAATCACCCTCATCGAGGCCCCGGTCCGCACGAGCGACGCCCAGGCCCTGCTGCCGGGCGGTCGGGATGAGACGGTGGCGGATGCGGCGTTGATGGTCGACGCGCTGAGGCCCGGGGTGGGCCCGGCCCTGGTCGACCGGGCCGGATGCCCTCGGAGGGTCGGGATGCACGGTGGTCGGCGTCGACCGGCCCTCGGCGGCCGACCTGGAGGCGGCCAACGCGGCCGGCCTGCTGATCAGCCGGTGTGAGGCGGCGGCCTTCCACCGCCGGCTCGGGCTCGACCGGTCGCTCTACTGGGATGAGGTGGCCGACCAGCTCGACGCCGCCTCGGAGCTGTTGGCGGTCGAGTACCTCGACGCCCAGGCGCTGCGGGCCAACCTGGCCGACGGGTTCCTTGTCGATCTTCACCGACATCGACGTTCTGGCCATGCCGACGGTGCCCACGGTAGCGCCGCCTCTCCTCGACTTCGCCCGCGACCTGATGCTCCTGGCCCGCAACGCCATCCCGTGGAGCCTCACCGGGTTCCCTGCCCTGTCGGTGCCCTGACGGATGGTCGGAGGGGCTTCCGGTCGGGCTGCAACTGGTGGCCGGGCCCCGGCGGGAGGACCTGGTAGTGGCCGTGGGCTGCACCGTGGAGCGGTGCCGCACCGGCTGGTGAGGGCGCCGCTGGCGACGTCGGACGTCGGGCACGGTCCGGTGGGCGAGGAGCGGCCGGCGGCGCTGCCGGCCGCGGCCCGGTAGTCGGTGGTGGACCGGTGCGACGTCGTCCGCGTCGAGGTCCCGACCTTTCTGGCGTACGCCCCCACCGCCGCCGACCTGGCCGGATTGGCCGACGTCGGCCTGGTGGCGACGGTCGGGTCGGCCAGCCCCGACTTCCGCCAACGGGCGGCCGCCGTGCTCGGCCAACGGTCGGGGGCCCGGGTCGAGGTGCTCGACGGCGTGTGCCACCTCCCCCAACGGGAGGCCCCGGAGGCCTCCGAGAAGGTCATCCGGTCGGCTGCCGGTGGCCCCTCGCCGGGACGGATCCGCAGTCGGCCCATCGCCACCCGCTGGTAGGGTGGGGTCCGTCTTCGGGGCTGTAGCTCAGTTGGTAGAGCACTTGCATGGCATGCAAGGGGTCGTCGGTTCGAGTCCGATCAGCTCCACGAGAACCGTCCGGCAGCCACCCGCGGGACGGAGGCTGCCGCCACGCAGGACACTCTCGTGGATCTAGTCGCGCCTCCCCGCACCTGCCCCGGTCTCGACGGCCCCTGAGCCGAGCAGATCGCATCTAGCTTCAGTATGCGACTAAGTTCGATAGAATGGTGTTGAGGCGGGCGGCCGCCATCGGCTTCCTGGTAGCCGTGGCCCTGGTCTGGGGCGCATGCGGGAGCGACGGCGACAGCGGCGGCTCCGGCGCCGCCCTCCCCGGTCGGCTGAGGATCGCCACCACCGTGGCCCCCCTCACGAGCATCGTGGCCAACGTCGTGGGTGACCGGGCCGACATCTTCGGGATCGTCCCGGAAGGCACGAACTCACACACGTTCGAGCCCCAGCCGAGCGTGGCCGAGCTGCTCTCGACGGCCGACGTCGTCTACATCAACGGCCTGGTGCTGGAGGAGCCGACCAAGGATCTGGCCCGGGCCAACCTCAAGAAGGGGGCCGAGATCGTGGAGCTCGGCACCCTGGCCATCCCCGAGAGCGCCTACGTCTACGACCGCTCGTTCCCCAGGACGGAGGGCAGGCCCAACCCCCACCTGTGGACCGACCCCACCCTCGCCCGCCGCTACGCCGAGATCGTCAAGGACGACATGTCGAGGCGCGACCCGTCCAACGCCTCCTACTACGCCGAAAACTTCGCGATGTTCTCGGCCCTGATCGATGAGCTCGACGCGGCCATGCGCACCGCGTTCGCCACGGTTCCGAAGCGGGAGCTGCTCACGTACCACGATGCCTACGCCTACTTCGCCAACACCTACGGTTGGACGGTGATCGGTGCCATCCAGGTGTCCGATTTCGAGGATCCGACGCCGGCCGAGGTGGCCGACCTCATCGAGCAGGTCAGGGCCGAGGGCGTGCCCGCCATCTTCGGCTCGGAGGTGTTCCCCAGCCCCGTGCTCGAGCAGATCGGCAGGGAGGCCGGCGTGAAGTACGTCGACCGGCTCCGCGACGACGACCTCCCCGGCGAACCGGGTGACGTCGAGCACTCCTGGCTGGGCCTCATGCGCTTCGACTACGTCACCATGACCGAGGCGCTGGGCGGCGACGCCTCCGCCCTCAAGGCGGTACGGCTGCGCAACGTGGCGCCGGATCGGGCCAAGTACCCGCAATGACCCCGAAGACTCCGATGACGAGGTCGGCCCCCGCCGACCTGGCTCGCCTGGAGCGGGTGACCTGCTCCTATGGCGGCACGCCGGTGCTGGTCAACGTCGACCTCACCGTCACCGCAACCCAGTTCAGCGGCATCGTCGGGCCGTCCGGATCGGGCAAGACGACCCTGCTCAAGGTCCTGCTGGGCACGGTGGCGCCCATCGCCGGGTCGGTGCAGCGCCAGCCCGGCCTGCGGGTGGGCTACGTCCCCCAGGTCGAGGCGGTGAACTGGAGCTTCCCCGTCACCGTGGCCGAGTGCGTCCTCATGGCCCGCACCACCGGGCGCGTCCTACCGTGGCGGAGCAAGGCGGAGCAGGACGAGGTGTGCCAGATCCTGGCCCGCCTCGGGATAGAGGACTTGGCCCGACGGCACATCCGGGAGCTGTCCGGCGGCCAGCAGCAACGGGTATTCATCGCCCGGGCCCTCCTCGGCCGGCCCCAGCTGCTGCTCATGGACGAGCCCACGTCGGGAGTCGACGTGCGGACCCGCCACGAGGTCCTCCACCTCCTCGACGACCTCCACGCCGGCGGCCTCGCCATCGTGCTCACCACCCACGATCTCAACGGGATGGCGGCCCACCTGCCCCACCTGGTGTGCCTGAACACCGAGATCCTGGGTCAGGGCAGCCCCCGCCAGGTCCTCACGCCCGACGTGCTCGAACGCACCTACGGGGCCCGGATGGAGATCCTCGAGCACGCGGGCATGCCGATCGTCCTCGACCGCTACCAGCCTGCCGACAACGTCGTCCGCCTCCGGAGGCCCGGGGCGTGACGGGGGAGCTGCTGCGGCCGTTCGACTTCGAGTTCTTCCGCAACGGGCTGATCGTGGCCACCTTCGCGGGGGCGCTGTGCGGGCTGGTCGGGGTGTACGTGGTCCTGCGGGGGATGAGCTACATCGGCCACGGGCTGTCCCACGCCATCTTCGGCGGGTTCGCGGCCAGCGCCCTGCTGGGCGTGAACTTCGCCCTCGGCGCCGGCGTGTGGGGCGTGGCGTCCGGGCTGATGATCAACCGGGTCACCCGGCGGCGGGTCATCGGCGCCGACGCCGCCATCGGGGTGATCACCACCGCATCGTTCGCTCTCGGACTGGCCCTGTTCGCCCTCTTCGGTCGGCGGGGTCGCAGCTTCGAGGCGGCCCTGTTCGGCAGCATCCTCGGGGTCTCCCGCAGCGACGTGTGGGCGATCGTGGCGGTCACCGTGGCGGTGGCTCTTTTCGTGTTCTTCGGCTACCGGCGGCTGTTGTTCACCACCTTCGACCCCGAGGTGGCGGAGGCGTCGGGCGTGAACACGGCCCGGGTCGACGCGATGTTGATGGTGGTCCTGGCCACGTCGATCCTGGCCACCATGCAGATCCTCGGCGTCACGTTGATCGCGGCCACGCTCGTGATCCCCGCCACCGTCGCCCGCATGCTCACCAACTCCTTCAGCCGGATGATGTTCCTGGCCACCGGCATCGGGGCGGTCACCGGCTTCTTGGGCATGAACCTCAGCTACCACCTCGACGTCCAGTCGGGCCCTTCGATCGTGCTCGTGGGCGCCGCCCTCTTCTTCCTGGTCTTCGCCTTCACCGGCGCCAATGGCCTCCGGCGGACGGCGGGCATCAAGGATCACGCGGGCGCACCGCACCACGTACCTGTGCCGTAGGCGTCCCCGGCTCCTTCATCACGTCGCTCCTGTCGGACTGTTTCGGCGGTCTTGATGCGAAGATCTGCTGTAGCGATTTCTCGCTACTACGGCTAGCGTGTGACGATGCCGGTGGCCACCCATCCTCGCCTGGAGGAGATCCTCGACCTGCTGCGGGCGAGCGGCGGTCGGATCACGACTCCCCGCAGGGCCATCGTCTCCACCCTCCTGAGATCGGGGGGTCACATCACGGCCGACGAGCTGACCGCACAGATCCAGGCCGACTACCCCGACGTCCACCTGTCCACCATCTACCGCTGCCTGGATACCCTGCAGGAGCTCGGGGTGATCGACCACGTCCACCTCGGGCACGGACGGGCGGTCTTCCACCTGGCCGACGAGCAGCACCAGCACCTGATGTGTGAGGTGTGCTCGAAGGTCATCGAGGTGCCCGACACCCTGTTCGCGGATCTGGACGACCGGCTCCAGGGGGACTACGGGTTCAAGCTGCGGCCGCGCCACTTCGCCCTGCTCGGCCGCTGCGCCGACTGCCGCTCGGCCTAGGACGCCGCCCGCCATCGGTGTCGGGGTGCCGACCCCACCCTGACCGCAGAAGCGATTGGAGGCCGGTATAGGGGGTGTCAGACGGCGGCGGCGGCGAGCTGGGGCGTCGGGAGCGGGACCGGGCCGTCTGACAGTGGTGCGACGCGGTCGAAGCCGATCGCTTCCAGCAGGCGGCGGATGTTGCGCCGGGCACCACCCACCACGATCCGGCCCCCGGCTTCCCGGACCCGACGGACACCCGCCACCAGGACTCCGACCGCCACCGAGTCCATGAACCGGACTTCGGACAGGTCGAGGAACAGGTCGTCGAAGGCGGTGCACGCCGCCATCGCGGCGCGCAGGTGGGCCGCGGTCTCCAGCTCGAGCGCACCGGACAGCCGACATACCGCTCCGTCGGCCCCGACAGACTCGATGATGGCGTGCACGGCGCCTCCTCGCGGCCCGACCGGTTCGGGCTCCAGTGGGTGCAGCATGAAGGCGCCAGGTGACGATCCCGGTCCGGTCAGGTTGCGGTTGTATGACGACGCTCAGCCGGGAGCGACGGCCGGGAACGCGTCCCGCCCGAGCGGCGCCCCGGTGAGCGTCCCGTCCCCCCTGGGCACTTCGACCGCCTTCTCGTTCAACGTGAAGGTGACGCCGGAGACCTGGGGAAACGCCGTCATCGTGTAGACGACCTGGGCGATGGCGAGGATCTGCTCGGCCCCCCCGGCGGCGGTGAACGACGGTCCCAGCTCGATCTCGACCAGGTTCCCGTCCTTGCCCGGCGCCGCCAGCGCAAGGGCGGTGCCGATCGCCGTCCGCAGTCCTTGGGCTGCTTCCTCGGGCGTCGGTCCGGCCAGGAGCGCCCCGAGGGCCCACTCCGGAGTCGGCGGCACCGGCGAGCTCCGATCCGCGCCCGCCAGGCGCTCGCCGGACACGAGGAACACCGTGACGGTGCCGGCGACGGGGGTCGTCGTCGTCACGGGGACGGTCTCTCCCGGTTCCAGCAGGTCGAACGGCACGTCGTCCGACGGGATCGCCCGGGGCGAGGAGTCAGCCGGGACGCCGCATGCAGCCAGTGCCAGGAGGCAGAGGACCGCCATCCGGATCGGACCGCGCCGGATCATCGCCGCACCGGGAGCTGGACCACGAACCGCGCCCCGCCGCCGGGAGCATCTTCGACCCAGACGCCGCCGCCGTGCAACCGGACGTGCTCCCGGACCAGGGATAGCCCCAGCCCGGTTCCGTCGCTCTCTCCTCGGCGCCCGGCGGCCTCGCCCCGGGCGAACCGTTCGAAGATCCGCTCCCGTTCTGGGAGCGGGACCCCCGCACCCGAGTCCTCCACCGCCACCCGAACCCACTCGCCGCTGCGCTCGACGCTCACCCGGCTCACGCCGCCACCGTGCCGGCGGGCGTTGTCGAGGAGGTTGGCCACCACCCGCTCGAGTCGCCGCTTGTCGGCCCGGACGACGGCGTGCCCCACGTCGGCCTCGATCTCCACCGGCACGACACCACTGGCGCGCGAGCGCACCGCGTGGAGGACGAACTCGCCCAACGAGACGTCCTCCAGGGCGATGTCCTCGACCCCGGCGTCGATCCGGGAGATCTCGAGCAGGTCTTCCACCAGCCGCTCGAAGCGGGCGACCTCGTCGGAGAGCAGATCGAGGCCCCGGCGGGCGCGTTCCGGCATCTCGTCCTGGCGTGCCACCACCACCTGGAGGGCCGCCGCCAGCGTCGTCAACGGCGAACGCAGCTCGTGGCTGACGTCGGACGCGAAGCGGGCGTCCCGCTGGATCCGGGCCTGGAGCGCATCGGTCATGCGGTTGAACGAGACGGCCATGCCGGTCAGGTCGGGGTCGCCGTCCTCGTCCAGGCGAACGTCGAGGCGACCGCCGGCCACCGCCGCCGCCGCGGCCGACACCTGCGCCACCGGGGACAGCACCCTTCGGGTCACCCATCTCCCGACGACCGCGCCGGCCAGGATGGTCGCCACCGCGGCCGCGGCGAGAGAGTTGCGCAGCACCCCGAGGGTCCGGTCCAACTCGAGCAGGGGGAACACCTCGAAGTACGCCCCCTCCACGGCTGGCAAGGGGATCCCGACGGCGAGTTGTGGGACGCCCGAGAGCGCGAACCTCTGGCGAGCCGCGTCCCCGTCCGAGATCGCCTCCCGCAGCGCCAACGGGATGCTGTCGGGACCCACCGCGACCGACGCTCCGAACCAGGTTCCCCGTCGCAACAGGAGGGGGTTCGATCCGGCCGGCAGCTCGACCGACCCCAGGAGGCGGGGGATGTCGGGAGCGGGTGTGCGCAGCGCGTTCTTCACCAGCCGGGCGTTGGCATAGGTCTGGCTCAGCAGGGACCGCTCCCGCTGGCGGACGAGGTAGCCCCGCGCCAGCTCGTAGGTCAGCACGGCGAGGCCGGCGGACAGCAGGAGCGAGCCGAGGACGAAGGCAGCGGTGACCCTGGTTCGGAGCCCGATCCGGCGCAGGCGCCGGCTGGGCGACTCCGCTCGCTCGCCGGTCAAGGCTCCAGCTTGTAGCCCAGCCCTCGGACCGTGACGATGTGGCGGGGATGGGCGGGGTCTGCCTCGACCTTGGTCCTCAGCCGGCGGACGTGCACGTCGACCAGCCGACCGTCGCCGAAGTACCCGTAACCCCAGACCTTGTCGAGCAGGACCTCACGGGTGTGGATCCGGCCGGGATTCTG
The DNA here is from genome assembly GCA_963790325.1 of uncultured Acidimicrobiia bacterium. Taxonomy (GTDB): domain Bacteria; phylum Actinomycetota; class Acidimicrobiia; order Acidimicrobiales; family AC-14; genus JAXDMK01. The sequence goes on along the minus strand of CAWBNY010000003.1, from coordinate 1,202,632 downwards.
GGCCAGCTCGCAGAGCAGGCCGAACTCCGTCTTCGTCAGCGAGACGTCGTTGCCTCCGACCCTGACCACACCCGAGTCCGGGCGGATCTCGAGGTCGTCGAACACGAGACTGGCGGGACCGCTCGACCGCGCCGATCGGCGGAGCAGGGCCCGCACCCGAGCCGACAGCTCCTTCGGGACCGCGGGCTTGACCACGTAGTCGTCGGCACCCGCCTCCAGGCCGGCTACCACGTCGTGGCTGTCGGCGCGAGCGGTGAGAATCAGGATGGCGATGTCGTTCGAGGCCCGCAGGCGCCGGCAGAGCTCGAAGCCGTCCATCCCCGGCAGCATGAGGTCGACGATGGCGACATCGGCCGAACGTCGTTCGAGCACCTCGAGGGCAGCCTCTGCGCTCTCAGCTTCGTCGACAGTGTTGCCTTCGTCCTCGAGGACGAGACGAAGCGAGGTCCGGATGCGTCGGTCGTCTTCGACGAGCAGGATGTGGGCGCCCACGCACGCACATCATCGCTCAGGCGGAGCGGGCATACGCAGCCAGGAGCGCGTCCTGGGCGACGACGGAGCTGGCGTGGTAGGTCACCCGGCGGGCCCGGTCGGGCGGGAGCAGCGACTGCATCACGGCGAGGCCGGCCACCCCACCCTCGGTGAAGCCGGTCACCTCCCGCAGGTCGACCCGCACGTGCTTGCACTGGCAGTTGAAGGCGCAGGTCGTGGCGCTGCTGAGAACGCCGACGGCCTGCCCGTCGAGCAGGCCGCGGACAGTGATGACGATGCACTCACCCTGTACGCCGACGCGAAGCTCGGCGGGTTCCTCGATGGACGGGTCATTCTCCATGGCTCATGCACTCTCTCGATCTCGAACGTTCTGGTCGCGTTCACGGGGTGACGTCGATCCTGAGCCCCCTCGCGGGCTCTCGTCCTGGTCCTGCCTGGCCAGGGATGCGGCCAGGCGGGCATCGTGGGCGTTCTCGGCCAGGAGCTCGTAGCGGGCGGCGGCGAGGGCCCGAACCGACCCACGGTGCGCCTTCCCGAGGGCGAAGGGCACCAGCCGCAACGTCACCCCCAGCACTGCGCACACCAGGCACGCCGAAACGGTCAGGGCGATGGCCGAGTCGAAGGGAGCGCTGCGATTTAGGATCCCGGCGCCGAATCCCACGATGGCGCCGACGAGCGCTCCTGCCTCGGCGCCCTCCAGCACAGCCCGGCTCACACGCGTCTGCGCGCCTTCGGTCGAGACGAAACGGACCCGATGGGCCACGAGCGCCAACTGGTCGACCGGGAATCCCGAGTCGGCCAGTTGGCCGACCGCGGTCTCCGCTCCCCGGTAGGTGTCATAGGCCGCCACGAAGTAACGGGGCTTTCCGTTGTCTGCCGGCATGCGCGGTCCCTCCTGGCAGCTCTCTGTTCCGTCTTCCCCGGGGATCTGGAGTCGGCCGCCGGCCCCGGCGGCGTGGCCCCCGCGCCGGGGGCGCCGCAGCACGATGTGCGCGGCCGCGGCCCCGGCGCGATCCGGCTGTCGTCGTGGCGGACCAGGACGGTCCCGCGTCTCGGGGCGAGCGAGTCGACGAAAGCCGGTGGGGAGCGACGCAGTCCCGGCGAGCCACCGGTCCGGCCGCGTCCGCATGGGCCCTAGCCACAGATCGCGGCCGGCTCGGAATCCCCGGCCAGGGCGACGCGGGCATCGTCGAGCGACGGCACCGTCGGTATCAGTCGGTCGAAGCCGCTCACCTCGAACAGACGCCGAACGGGTCCCTTGATCACCCAGACGGCGAGCGACCCTCCCCGGAGCCGCAGGTCGCGGAAGCCGCAGATGAGAGCGCCCAGGCCGGCGGAGTCCATGAACGGCACGCGGCGGAGGTCGATGACCAGCGATTCCCCGTCGGGGACGGCACGCAGCGTCGCCCGCAGCTCGGGTGCGCTGGCCGAGTCGATGTCGCCGCGCACCTGCAGCGTCGGCACCCCTTCGACGAGTCGCTGTTCGAGCTCAAGCATCTGCATCTCCCCTCGCACTGGTGCTCCGACACAACTTGACGAGGGGATGTGACGACCACCGCTCGGAAATGCTGCGGTTTGGTGACGATTCGTCTGCGGCTGACGGCGGGCACCGCCCAGCGGACCGTGTGGCAGGTCGGGTCCGGACGCCTGGCCGCGCCGACGGTCGGCGGCTTCGATCGGTGGGCGCGAGAGACTGGATGGATGAGCTCGGCCGACCCCATCAGGGACGCGTTGGGCGCGGTGGCCGTCGGTCGGTGGGCTGATGCGAGGCGCGGGTTCGAGCAGGCGCTGGCGACCGGTGAGACCGCCGAGGCGTGCTTCGGGCTGGCCATGGCGTTGTGGTGGCTGGGCGAGAACCACGCCAGCGTCGAGCGGTGCGGCCGGGCCTACACCATGTTCCGAGCGGCGGGCGAGGCCGAGAGCGCGGCCCGCTGCGCGGTCTGGTTGGCGATCACCTACAAGGCCAACTTCGCCAACTCGGCGGCGGCCAACGGCTGGATCCGCCGGGCCGAGCGGCTCCTCGAGCCGGTCGCGCCCGGGTCGCTGCACGGCTGGGTGTGCATCGCCCGCGCCTACCGCCTCAGCGATCTCGACGCCGCCGAGGTCCTCACGGTGCGGGCGGTCGAGATCGCCCGCACGGTGCCGGATGTGGACCTCGAGCTCGTCGCCATGGCCCAGCTCGGTCTGGTGCGGGTGGGTCGAGGCGATCTGGAGGCCGGGTTCGCGTTGCTCGACGAGGCCATGGCGGCCGCGCTGGCAGGGGAACGCTCGACGCTCGAGACCGTCGTCTACGCCTGCTGCGACATGCTCAACGCCTGCGAGCTGGCCAGCGACATCGGCCGCGCCACCCAGTGGTGCAATGTCGCCGACCACTTCGTCGCAACCTACGGATGTCCGTTCCTGTACGCGGAGTGCCGCATCTACTACGGCAGCGTGCTGACCGCCAAGGGGCAGTGGCCGGATGCGGAGCGGGAGCTGCTGGCCGGCCTGCGTATCACCGACGGCGCCTGCCCTGGCCTGCACGGCAGGGCCCGGGCCCGGCTGGCGGCGCTTCGCGTTCGCCAGGGCCGCCTGGAGGAGGCCGAACAGCTCCTGTCCGACCTGAGCCAGGGCGTCGAGGCCGAGAGCGAGATCACCCTGTTGACCGCGGCCCTTTCCCTGGCTCGGGGCGACGGACCCAGCGCCGCTCGGCTGCTCGAGCAGCGCCTACGTCACCTGCAGGACCACGGCTCCCACCTGGCCAGCGCCCTGAACCTCATGGTCGACGCCTACCTGGCGGCCGGCGACCACGACGCCGCCAGCCGGGCCGCCGTTCGGCTGGGCGACGCCGCAGCCGGTGCCCGCAGCCCGCACGTGGACGCGCTGGCCGCGCGCGCTCGGGGCCGGATCGGGCTGGCGCGGGGCGACCCCAGCGCCACCGCCGACCTCGAGGCCGCCCTCGGGGTGTGGTCGTCTCTGGGGCTTCCATTCGAGCTGGCGCAGACCCGCTACGAGCTCGCCCGCGCCCTGGCGGTCACGGAACCGGATGCCGCAGTCGAACACGCCCGTCGGGCGCTGACGCTCTTCGACGGGATGGGCGCGTCCACCGAGGCCGATCGGGTTGCCGCGCATCTACGGTCGGTCGGCGTCGTCGCCCGCACCGGGCCCAGGGGCACGGAGGCGCTCACATCCCGGGAACGGGAGGTGCTGGGGCTTTTGGCGGTGGGGATGTCGAACCCGGAGATCGCCGGACGCCTGTACATCAGCCGGAAGACGGCGTCGCACCACGTGAGCAGCATCCTCGCCAAGCTCGGGCTGCGCAACCGGGCCGAGGCCGCGGCGCACGCCGCCACCATCCTCGGGGGGCCCGGCGACCCCGAGTCCCGCCCTCCCTGACGTCCGCCGAATTGGACGCGAAATGGGGCAGGTGCCCGATGCCGACGAGCCCCAACCGTCAGATGATCGACCCCATGACCACCACCCAGTCGGAGTCCTTCCAGATAACCATCGAGGCGGCCGAGGCCTACGAAGCGGCGTTCGTCCCCGCCTTCTTCGCCCAATGGGCGCCGATCTTGTGCGACGCCGCCGGCATCGCCGCCGGCCAGCGCGTCCTCGACGTCGCCTGCGGGACCGGGATCGTCGCTCGCACCGTTGCCCGACGGGTCGGGCCGGACCATGTCGTGGGCGTCGATCTCAACGAGGCGATGCTCACCGTCGCCCGTCGCGTGGGCGCCGACATCGACTGGCGCCAAGGCGACGCCGCCGCCCTCCCACTGGCCGACGGCACCTTCGACGCGGTCGTGTGCCAGATGGCTCTGATGTTCTTCCCTGACCGCGTCCGAGCGCTCCGCGAGATGGCCCGGGTGGTCGCACCGGGCGGAACCGTGGCGGTGCTGGTCCCGAGCAGCCTCGGCTCCCAGCCCGCGTACGGGCCCTTCGTCGACGTCGCCGCCCGCCACGCCGGCCCTGAGGCTCGCTCCCTGCTGAGCGCCTACTTCTCCTGCGGCGACCTCGATCACCTGGCCGGCATCTTCGCCAAGGCCGGACTGCCCGTGGTGACCACCAGCACCCACCTGGGGATCGCCCGGTTCCCGAGCGTCGACGCCCTGGTCACCACCGAGGTGGACAGCACCCCGCTGGGTGAGCGCATCACCGCCGATGCCAATCAAGCCATCCGCGCCGGCGCCCGCCGCGTCCTGGCGCCGTTCACCACCCCCCGTGGCGATCTCGAGGCGCCGTTCGAGGTCCACGTCGTCACCGCCCACCGGGCATGACCGCGGCGATCCACGCTGCGGCCCGCACCACGGCGGGTCTGACCGACGGCGCCCGCGCCATCCTCGGCCGCCGCCTCTACGCCGTGCTCGGCACCCAGAACGACGACGCCACGCCACACCTCGCGCCCGTGATGTTCCTGTTCGACGGCGAGCAGATCCTCGTCGAGACCGGAGGGACCACCCGCAAGGCCCGCAACGTGGCCGCCCGAGGGCGGGCCAGCGTGCTCGTCCACACCCCCGACGCGGCCTGGGTCATCGGCGAGGGACCGGCCGTCGTCGCCGCCGGCGGGGAGGGAAGGCGGCTTCGCGACCGGATCCGCGCCAAGTACCTCACGTCCGAGGGCCTCCAGGCGTGCGTCGGCCTGCTCGACGAGATGGACGACGTCACCATCGTCGTCTCCCCGACACGATGGTTGAGCTGGGATCTGGCCGCCTTCATGGGAGCGCTCTCGTCCCGAGGAGTCGACCTCGCCTCGGCCGACGCCTGGTTCCTCCCCGACGTCTGACGGACGGCTGCTCGGCAGGGCGAGGGCTGCCGGGGCGCGCCCTTGCCGGTGGCGTCGTTGCGGGCAGGACGGGAGACGAGGGAACATGGTCGTTCGAACCGGGGGGTAGGGCCTCACAATGGATCCATCGGATGGCGAGGAGCGGCCCAAGCCGCCAGCGGGAGAAGATCGAGCCGCGACGGGTGACGACTCCCCGCCCGGGACCAAGGCGAAGGCCTCCGCTTTCGTCGGCCGGCTGCTCAAGATCCGTATCCCGCTCTCGCTCGTCCTGGTGGGCCTGGTCCTGATCGGGGCCTTCCTCCTGGCCAGCCTCCTCTCCCGCGATCCGGTCGACCTCGGCCCGTCCATCGACGGGGCGGTCGACGCCCAGTTGTCGCTGACCGTGTGCAACGAGGTTGTCGACCAGCGAGGCTTCAATCCCCGAACGGCCGAGCTCGACGCCGAGAGCGGGCTCCGGGACCTGGGCGTGAAGCAGGCCAAGGTGGTGCTGGCGCGGATCGACTGCGGCCCCGATGCACCTGCGGCCGAGCCGGGTTAGCGACGCGGGCTGGCGTTCGGCGACCGTCGGGCGAGGGCGGCGTTGAGCTCCGCTCCCAGCAGCAGCCCGGCGGCCAGCAGGTAGAGCCAGAGCAGGACGATCAGCGTCCCGCCCAGCGAGCCCAGGACCGGGTTGGAGTTGGCGGCCAGCCGCAGATAGACCTGCAGGCCGACCGAGACGCCGGCCCAGACCATCGCCGACAGGACCGCGCCGGGCAGCTCGGCCTTCCATGGTGTCCGACGGTTGGGGGCGAGGTGATAGACGGTGGCGGCCCAGGCGATCACGACGGCGACGACCGCCGGCCATCGCAGCCAGTCCCACAGGGTGGCGAATCCCGGTCCGAACCCGAGTCGGCGGGCGACGTCGCGGCCTGGTCCCAGCAGCGGCCCCAGCACCATCATGGCCAACACGACGGCGACGACGAGCAGGCTCGCTCCCGCCATGCCGACGGCCAGGAGGCGCACCCGGAGGTAGCCGCGGCGCTCCTCGACGTCGTAGATGTCGCCGAGAGCCTGGATCATGGCTGCGAACCCTCTCGACGCGGCCCAGAGCGCAGCCACGACCCCGAAGCTGGCGGCGGCGGGCTTGGCCTCGGTGAACAGGGTCCGGACGCCCTCGACAATCCCCGACGCCTCCTCGGTCAACACCCGCTGGAGGGACGTCACGACCTCGTCCTGGGCCTGCCGGGCGACGGAGTCACCGACGACGACCTCCAGGATGCCGAGGACGGCGGCCAGCGCGATCAGGGCGGGGAACAGGCCGAGGATCCAGAAGAAGGCGACCTCGCCGGCCAGACCGCTTCCGCGGTGCTCTCGCCACCTCCGGGCGACGTCCCGGGCCAGCTCGGCGGCGGCGCGGGTCGCCGGCCGCGCCCGTCCCTCTCCTCGGTTGGCGGCACGTCGCGGGCGGTCGCCGGGCTCGGCCGGTCGGGCCACGTCCGGCTCAGTCGCCGGCCACGAAGAACATCCAGGCCCCCCGCTCGTCGATGCCGATGCGGTGGCCGGCGTAGACGCCGAAGTCGTCGAACCGCTGCAGGTCCTCTCCGTCGTACACGGCCCGCAACCCGTCTCTCTCGGCCGGGGACACATCCGCCCAGCGCTCGTAGGCGTACGCCGAAGGCCAGACGTACTGGGTCACGTCGCCCGCCGGGCGGGAAGCGAACGGCGTCCTGAGGAGGCGCACCAGAGTCCGGAGCACCGGCCGGCCCTCGTCCTCGGCTGCCATCCAGAAGCCGGCGGGGTCGCCGCCGGCCCCGAAGCTGTAGGTGAACCTCCCCCCGCCCCGGGCGGCGATCTCAGCCAACGCGGCGTAGTCGCAGGCGACCGCAGCCGACACGATGACGGCGCGCGTGGCGGCCACCGGGTCGGGGAGCCCGGGCTGGCCCTGCGCCGACGGCTCTTCACCCGCCGCGGAACATCCGGCCGGCGGTGCCGGCAGGCGCTCGAGTCTCGCCATCATCTGGTCGAGCACGGCGGCGTTGGTGGCCAGGGTGCCGGCACTCGCCGTGTCGAACGTGGTGGCCAGAAGCGTCCGGCCTTCGAAGTCGACGTAGTACACAACTCCGCGCACGCCTCGCGGGAGCAGTCCCTCGCCCGTCGAGCTGGTCTCCGCACGGACCGCGGGCCGGCCGGCCACCGTCGTCTCCTCCAGGGCCAGGACCTCGGCGGTCAAGGATCCCTTGGAACCGAGGACGATGTCGGCAATCGGTACCGGCTCGACCTTGACCGCGATTGCCAGTCCGGGAGCCTCGCTGTCCGGTGGCACGCTGAAGGGCGCCGGATGGAAGAACTGGCAGGGGCGAGCCCTTTCCCGGTCGTTGGTAGACCAGGTTGCCGGGTAGCGCAGCCGGAAGCCCTCGGACTCGGCGGTGCAGACGAGGTCGTCGCCGGGCGGTGCGGTGGTGGACGGGGGCGGTGTCGACGAGGAGGGGGTCGGCGCCACCGATGTCGCCGGTCCGCCGGCGTCGTCCCCGGAGCGGCATGCCGTCACCGTGGCCGCCATCACGACCGCCAGGGCGGCCACGAGGAACCTGCGCCGACCGGCTCGCGCCATCACTTCGGACGATACCGCCTGCCGAGGTGGGCATCGAAGGAGGCGCGTGGATGGTTCGGGGGGCGGACGCCACACCGCAGGCGCCCCATCACCCCGAACCGTCGGCGGCTCTGCCCGAGGTGCCGTTGGCGCCAACGTCCCGATCGGGCGACTCCGCGTCCCCCGGCGACTGGCCGCCGTCGCTGCGGTGCCAGACCACCCGTTGCGGGAACGGGATCTCGATGCCTTCGGCGTCGAAGCGCTCCTTGATGCGCGCTCGCAGCTCGCGGGCGACCTTCCACTGGGAGAGAGGCTTGGTCTTGACCACCAGCCGGATGGTGACGCCGTCGGCGTCGAGGCTCTCGACCCCCCAGACCTCGGGCTCCTCCAGGATCTCCTCCGACCAGCTCTCGTCGGTCCAGGTCTGTCGGGCCACCTGCTCCATGACCTCGATGGCGCGCGCCGTCTCGGTGCCGTACGCCACCTGCACGTCGAGAAGGGCTCGCGACCACTGTTGCGACTTGTTGGCCACGCAGGCGATCGTCCCGTTCGGGATGTGCCACACGTTGCCCTCCACGTCGCGCAGCCGGGTCGTGCGGAGGCTCACCCCTTCGACGGTGCCGGTCGCGGGACCGGCGTTGATCACGTCGCCTACGCCGTACTGGTCCTCGATGAGCATGAAGATCCCCGACAGGAAATCGCGCACCAGGTTCTGGGCGCCGAAGCCGAGGGCCACGCCGGCGATCCCCGCCCCGGCCAGAAGGGGCCCGAGCTCGAGGCCGACCTCGCCGAATGCCATGAGCGCGGCCATCGTCCACACGGTGAACGAGGCGACGCTGCCCAAAAGGGCACCGATCGTGTCCGCCCGCTGGCTGGCCCTGACCGACAGGGCGGGAGCCGTGCGCAGGAGCGTCCCGGCCGAACGGTCGACCGCGGAGGCGACGTCGGCCCTCACGTCACCGAGGCCCTTCGTGAAGCGTCGGATCGCCCGCCGCAGGATCCGGGCGGTGATCCACGCCCCGAGCAGGATCACACCGATCCGGGCGGGGCGGGCCACGAAGACGTCGCTGGCCCGGGCCACCGCGTCGTTGCCCGTCAGCCGGTAGATGGTGTCGCAGAGCACGCCCGAGTGCTCGGGTGCCCCGCATGCTTCTTCGGGGCCTGCAGTCTGGGTCAGAACCGACAGGATCCTCGCTGGTCAACCTCCCCTCGCGTCCGGCCGAACGCCACGGCCTGGTCGGGTCCCGCCACCGGGTTGCGACCGACGGCCGCCGACCGGTCACACGAGTGCATGCCGACGCTGCCACTCACGGCGCGACCGGGACCCTCCCACCCTACCGGGTACTCGGACGGACGCAGCCCCGGCCCGGCCGGCGGCCAGGGGGCGGTTCGGCTATTTGGGTCCGGCCGCCTTGTCGGAGTGGCCGCGGACCAGAAGACCACCGGCGACGACGCCCACCATCAGGCTGGCGAAGAGGGCCACCCAAAGGGGCGCAGTGACCTGCGGGATCAGGAACCGGATCGTGGTCGATCGTCGATTCTCGAGAACGAAGACCACGGCCAGCACCAGGAGCAGGATCCCGATGGTCTGGCGACGGGTGAAGGGGAACCAGCGACTGAGACGCTCGGAGTCCATGAGCGCAGCGTATCGGGCACCCCTCGCTCGTCGCTCGACGACCTCACCGGCCTATCAGGCCGTTGGCGTCTCACCGTAGACGAGGACCGTCGATTCCATCGGCATGAGCCCGGAGGCCCAGATGAAGTCCATGGCCGCAAGGCTGACGCGGGCACATCCGTGGGTGGCCGGGAAGGGGGGAATGCGGCCATAGCCGTGGACCGCGATCCCGTCCTCATGGAAGTACTTCGGTCGGTAGAGGGGCCCGAGGTTGCCCTCCTCCCATCCATCCGTTTCCCAGAACACCGTGTGGGTGCCCGGAGGAGTGTCAGCGAGGGCCGTGTACCCGTGCGGGTGCTCGTAGGGCAGCTCGGTGCCGGTCGAGGTGTTGAAGACCCAGTCGATCCTGCCGTCGACGACGATGAACAGGAGCTGGCGCGCCTTGTCGACCTCGGTCACTCGCCCGGCTCGACTCTGGGGAACGGGCGCGCTCGGACTGGCGAGGGCAGCCCGGGTCTCGGGTCCGACTCGGCCGTCGATCGCGACGCCGTTGGCCTTCTGGAAGGCATACACCGCCTGCTCGGTGAGCTGGCCGAACGCACCGTCGGGCGTCCCGAGCCAGTAGCGCAGCGAGGAGAGCCGCTCCTGCAGGGCTCGGACCTCCGGTCCCTCGTCGTCCCGGCCCAGGACCACAGGCCTCGGCGCCACGGTGGTCGGTGGCGTGGTCGTGGGAGGCACGGTCGTGGGAGGCACGGTGGTCGGTGGCGTGGTCGTGGGAGGCACGGTGGTCGGTGGCGTGGTCGTAGGAGGCACGGTCGTCGGGGGCACGGTCGTCGGGGACACGGTCGTCGGGGGCACGGTCGTCGGTCCGGACGTCGTCGTCGGGGCCGCGGGGTCGCTCGTCTCCGGAGAGCCGATCGTGGTCGCCGGCGTTGTCGGCGTCGGATTGGTCAGCCCGGCGTCGTCAGGATTGCCGCAACCAACGGCCAGCGCGACGGCCACAGCCGGAAGACCGTGCCGACCGACTGCCACAAACCGGCGTGCCGCCCGGCGGCCGATGTCAGGGAACCGTCGCCGGAGGACCGTCGGCCACCGCCCTCGGGCACGACCCCGAGAGCTCACGACGCCAGAAGCCCGTATTTCGTCGTCGGACCTGCTGGCGGCCACGGTCGCTCCTTCTCGGCGTGCCTGGTTCCCGAAGGTGTGCTGCTGGCACGCACGAGTGCGGCTACCGCCAGTATTGCCCACGGCGGTGCGGCTTCGAAACCGTGACGCGCGCCCGGCTGACGAGCTCGCTTCGGGCGCCTTGTCGGCGTCATCTCGGCCGACGAGGTCGTCCGGCTCGGCGAGATCCTGTGCCGATTGACGCCCCAGCCCGGCGGCGGGTCGTGGCTGCCGGACCGTTCGAGAGGTTGGCCGACCGGCTTCGCGGCGACACCGCCGAGCCATCCGTCGACGGCGCCGCAGAGACGCCCTGACCGCTCGGCCGTCACCGGATCGACCTGCTCGATCGGCCGATCCCGACCCGGGGTTTGGTTGATGCTCGCGCCAGGCGGGAGCCGGGACGAAGGCCTCCCGCAGGACCTGTTTGGCTGCTCGTCGCGGCAGACGTCGGAGGTGATGCGGACTCGAACCGCATAGCGTCGCTCGGCATGGCCCGGCTCGTGCTCTGGGACGTCGACGGCACCCTCGTGCACACCAGCGGCATCGGCGCCGCCGTCTTCGACACGGCTCTCGAACGGGTGGTGGGGACGGCGCCGCCGAGGCGGCTGTTCCTCAGCGGCAAGACCGACCCTCAGATCGCCCGCGAATACCTCGAGCTGATGGCCGTCGACCCCGACGAGCACCTGGCAGCCGTGCTCGAGGTGCTCGAGGCGGAGCTGGCCGGGGCCGCCTCGCTCATGGCGGAGACGGGGTGGGTGCTGCCCGGCGTCGCCGAGCTGGTGGCCCGGCTGGCCAAGGAGCCGGACGTCCACCAAACCGTCCTCACCGGCAACACCCGAGCCAACGCCGGGGTCAAGCTGCGGGCGTTCGGCCTCGACCACCTGCTCGACCTGGAGGCCGGCGCCTACGGCAGCGACCACGCCGACCGGCGGGAGCTGGTCCCCATCGCCCGGGAGCGGGCCCGCCGGCTGCGGGGCGTCGAGGCCGAGCCGGCCGAGGTGTGGGTGGTGGGGGACTCGGCCAACGACCTGGCGTGCGCCCGGGCGGGGGGTGCCAGCTGCCTGCTCGTCGCCACCGGCCGCACGCCCTACGACGAGCTGGTCGCCTTGGGCCCGGAGGCTGTCGTGGCCGACCTGTCCGACGTCGATGCGGCGGCTACCACTCTGCTCTGCGGAGTCAGCCGGTAGGCAGGACCCGGACGACGAGGACGGCGAGGTCGTCGGTCATGATCCCGCCCACATGGCGCACCACCGCCTCCTCGATGGCGTCGGCCACGTCATGGGCGCCGCCGGTGGTGCCTGCGACCGTCGCCACCAGCCGCTCCTCGCCGAACACGACACCTTGGCCTCGGGCCTCGACCGCGCCGTCGGTGTAGAGGACCACGGCGTCGCCGGCGGTCAGGTCGTACGTGCGGGTTCCCACCGGGACCTCGGGGAGGACGCCGAGGAGCGAGCCCCCGACGGGGACCACGTCGACCCGACCGCCGGCCTGCCGCAGGAGGGGGTCGGGGTGGCCGCCACCGGCAAGCGCGAGGCGGGCCCCGTCCGGCGTGGCCCCGAGGACGCCGAAGAGGACGGTGCAGAAGCGCTCGCCGTCGCGCCCGCCGGCGCCGGCGTGGAGCAGGGCCCGGTTCAGCTTGCGCAGGACCGAGGCGGGGTCGATGTCGTCCATCGACAGGGCCCGCACCGTGAACCGGATCATGGCGGTGAGCGCAGCCGCCTCGGGCCCGGTGCCGGCCGAGTCGGCGATGACGAGCCCCCACAGGCCGCCTCCGAGCTCCCAGACGTCGAACGTGTCGCCACCCAGCTCCATCCCGTCGCCCAGCGGGTGGTAGGCGCCGGCGACCTCGACGCCGGGCGGGGCCGTCAGCTCGCCGGGCAGGAGGCTGCGCTGGAAGCGGCGGCTGAGGTCGGCCCGCAGATCCGCCTGCTGGGCCCGTTCGAGGGCCTGCGCCGTCTGTGCGCCGAGGGTCAGGACGAAGCGACGCTCCTCCTCGTCGAACAGCCGGGGCTCGGAGAAGCTGAAGCGCAACGCTCCCCGCCGCCGGCCGCCGACGATCAGGGGGACGGCGCAGGCCGCCACCGCCTTCCGCTCGAAGGTGGCCAGCTGGGGAAAGCGCAGGTCACGCTCCTCACGCGACTCCAGCCACACCGCCTCCCCGGTGCGGAGGGCGACCGCTGCCGGGAGCTCGGCGTCCTTGGACTCCGACCGCAGCCGGGCCACGACCTCCTCGTCGTAGCCAAGGGTGGCGGGCACGGCCAACCGGTCGGCGTCGGTGGCGAGGACGATGCCGCCGCCGGACGCGCCGAGGGCGGCCACCCCGGTGACGAGGACGGCCTCGGCCACCTCCTGGGTGCTGGCCGCGCTGCTCAAGGCGGCCGACACCTCGAACAGGCGGGCCGCCCGGTCGGACGTCCTGCGGGCCCTGGCCACCACATCGATCTCCCGCAGCAGCCGTTGTTCGAACGACTCCCGCTCGGGGACGGGAAGGCCGGCTCCCGCCGCCCGCAGCTGGCGCACGATCTCGCCCACGTACCAGTGGCGGAACACCCGGTGCTGAGGTGGGGTCTCCATGGTGAGGAGGCGGGCCGCCCGGCAGTAGGCGTCGGCTTCGTCGAGGGCCTGTAGGTAGTCCTCGGCCGCGTCGGCGGCGTCGGCGGGGAGGAGGAGCTCGAGGCGGACGTGGGTCAGGCCCTGCTCGGCGGCGAGGATCGCCTGCCGCTTGATCGACTGGCGGGCGACCGCGAACCGGGACACCACTGCCTCGATGAGCGACGCCAAGGGGGTCGGGACGGCCCCGCTCATGCCCGCCCGCGCCCCCGGGCGGCGAGGGTGAACTCACGGACGAGGTTGTCGACGTGGGACTTGGCCGCCAGGAGGAGGGCGGTGGGCACGTTGCCGAGGGACACCGGGTAACGAGCGACCGCCGGCGACGCGTCCAGGTCGTCGGCCCACAGCTCGATGAGCTCGCCGGCCGAGGCGGGGTCGGCCTTGGTCCATCCGGAGAGCTCGGCCCACACCATCTTGCCCGCCGCAGTGGGCTCCGCCTCCCACCGGGTGCTGAGGGCGCCGACGAGGTGGAGGCCACGGCCGGTCATGGCGTCGTCCGACGTGCGGGCGAGGACGGGCGGGATCCGGGTTCGGTCGTGGACCTCGATCCGGACACCGCCGGCGATGGTGTCGACCCGGACCGCGGTCATCCCACCCGCGTGGAGGACGGCGTTGGTGGCGAGCTCGGTGGCGACGAGGACCGCGTCGTCGACCAGGTCGGCGCGACACCGCCGCCGAAGCTCGCTGATCACGAACGACCGGACGTCGGCCACCAGCCGCAGATCCTCCTGCCCGGCCTCGAACACCGCCAGCCCCAAACAAGCCCTCCATCCGCGATCAGCGTCTCGAAAGATGGTGGCACAGGACGAGAGGGACGACGTCGGAGGACCTCAGCAGAGTGGCGCCCGCAGCCGGCTCGGCCCGTCGTCCCCGGGCCGGCCGCGGGCATCTTCCCGCCGGATCGCAGTGTCCGCGACACCGGCCGCGCGTTGCTAGGACCCAAGAGCGCGCGCCTGCGATACTTCCGCCGATGGCGGCTGGGAGGGCGGGTGGGCGGGCGGCCTCGACCTACTTCGCGACGGCCATTCTCGAGGGCCGGTCGACGCTGCACCTCGCCTATCGCCTCTCCATCCGGGCTTCGGCGTTGATCGCGGTGGGGGGCGCAGCCGCGCCGGGCAGCGGACGCTGGCAGATGGCCTTGCCGGGGTTCCTCCTGCTCGACTTCGCCGTGTGGCAGGTCCTCCGGCGGACCGACCGGTTCGGGCTGTGGTGGCGGCTCCCACTCGACTGCATCGACATCGCCTTCTGGAGCCTCTCGCCCCTCCCGGCCAGCGGCGGCTTCGACGTGGCGATGCTGATCGGCATACCGCTGTCGATCGAGGCCGGCTTCCGGTTGGGCGCCCAGGCGGTGGTCGTGCCGCTGGCCGTGAGCACGGTGGTCGGTTCGGTCCGGGTCCTGGCCGGTGAGGCGGCACTCCCGTTCACCGCGCTGTGGCTCGTCCTCGGGATCGGCCTGGGCATCGCCCTCTACTCGTACTGCCGGCGCATCGACGCGCAGGCCGAGGCGGAGCGAGCCCGGCGGCGGGCGGCCGACGCTCGATGGGCCTTCCTCGTGGGGCAGAACGATGTCGCCATGGGCGCCGACTCGGTGGTCGATCTGCTGGAGGGCGTGGTGCCGGCCCTCGGTCGGCCGGGGGAAGGATCGGCGCTGTGGCGCCTGGCGGACGGGTGGAAGGCCCGGCTGGCGTCGGACACGGCGGCCACCGCCTCGTACCTCCAGGTGTCGCTGCTCGAGTGGGAGTCGGCCCACAACCGGCACCCCGACCTGTCGAGTCGGGCCGAGCTCCGCTTGGGCGAGGGGGCCGGCACCGAGATCCTCACCGGCCGCCAGGCGGCCGCCCTGCACACCGCGCTCGACGCCCGCGACCTGCGGGGCGTCGTGCCGGTGGCCCTGATCGGGGGTGACGGAGCCGACCGCCTTCCCGGCGCGGCCCTGGCCCTTGACGTCGACGGGCAACCGATCCGGGTTCCCGCCGACCGAGCGGCCGCGGTCCGCCCGGTCGACGTCGGGCCGGTCACCTACGGCCTGATCGGGGGCCTGCTCCTCTCGACCCTTGCGCCCCGCGGCGGCGCAGTCCCCATCCTCTGGGTGGCGCTGGCGCTGGCGGTGTGCGTCGTGGCCGCCTCCTGGTCGCACCGCCGGCTCCTGGCCAGGGGCCTGGCTGCCCGGCCCGACATCCTGCGGGCGGCGGTGGTAGCGGCAGTGGCGATCACAGTGCTGACCTGCGCCAACGTCACCCAACCGGTGAACCAGGACGGGGAGACCCAGTACCTCGCCATCGGCGTGATGTTGGTGGCCTTCCTCGGCGGGATGTATCGCCACGGGCTCGCCCGGTGCGACATCGCCATCGCCGCGACGGGCGCCCTCGCGTGCGCCGTCCTCATGGTCGTGCTGACTCCGATGCCGTTCGATCCGCGGTCGCTCGTCCCGCCCCTCGTCCAGGTTCTGTCGCCGTACCCCATATGCCGGCGCATCAGCTATGCCCTGGCGGCTGCGACCGTCCGTCACCAGGAGGCCGCGACCGTGGAGGACGAGCTGGCCCGTCAGGAGGCGTTCCGGCAGGGTCGGGCCAGCGTCCTCGACCTCGTCCGGTTGGCGCGCGACGACGCTCGGGCCCAGCTGGCGGCCGTCGCGGCCGACCTCGACCCGTCGCGGCGGACGATCATCGGTTCCCGGCTGGAGGAGGTGGACCGACGGCTGGAGAGCCTCAGCCCCGCCGGGTAGTGGTCGTCGACGACAACCAGCTCACCCTGCCCGGCTATGTCGCTGCGCTCCGGTCGTCGCCTGCGATCGAGGTGGTGGGGGCGTTCGGCCACGGCGACGCCCTGGCCTGGCCGGGTGACTGGTCGGATGTCGGCGTCGTCGTCGTCGACGCGGCCGACGAGTCGGCCGCAGGCGACCAGTTTCCCGGGGTGGGCGTCGTGCGCCACGTCCGGGCCGCCACCGCCGCCTCCGCCCTCCGGCCGGTCGTCGTGGTCGTCACCGGCCACTACCTGCACGACGGCCTCCGGCACCGGATGGCGGAGGCGGATGCCGACTTCTTCTTCCTCCGGTCCGAGCTGCGCTCGCCCGAGGCCCTGCTCGACGTCGTCCTCCATCCGGAGCGCTTCCGGCGGGGGGTGGTGCCCGTCGCCGACGACGGCTCGGGACGGGCGCTCGGGCTCGGTCCGGAAGCCGACATCGAGGCCTTCCTCGGCTACGTGGAGGCCCACGGGCTCGGTCCGAGCCTCGACCCCGACGCGTCCCGGCCCGACCGGCGGTCGCGGCGATGGCTGCGGCACCGGGAGGGCATGACCGCCGCCGGCGGGATCGAGCCGGTCAACCTCACCACCGGCGACCGGCCCCGGGACCAGGACATCCCGTCGATCCGGCAGCTGTCCCGCCTGTGGGCGTGGGCCGCCCGCATCCGCCGGCCCGACGACCGGGCCTGAGGGGGCTGACGGGCCGCGGCCACCCGCCGGTACGATCGGCCGATATGGCCGAGGCCTACGACGTCCAGGAAGTCGAACGCAGGTGGCAGGCCCGGTGGCGGGACGAGGGCACCTACGAGGTCGACAACGACGACCCCCGGCCGCCGTTCTACGTCCTCTGCATGTACCCGTACCCGAGCGGGCCGGCCCACATGGGCCACGTGCGGAACTACACGTTCGGCGACCTCAACGTCCGCTACCGCACCATGCAGGGCCACGGCGTCCTGTCGCCCATCGGCTTCGACTCCTTCGGCCTGCCGGCGGAGAACGCGGCCATCAAGCAGGGCGTCCACCCCCGGGAGTTCACCGACGCCCGCATCGCCGAGCTGAAGGCCTCCCTCACCCGGCTGGGGGCGGTCTACGACTGGCGCCGCGAGGTTCGCAGTCACGACCCGGCGTACATCTGCGGGACCCAGCGGATCTTCAAGCTGCTCCTCGAGGCAGGCCTCGCCTACCGCAAGATGGCCCCCGTCAACTGGTGTCCCGGGTGCCAGACGGTGCTGGCCAACGAGCAGGTCCTGGCCGACGGCACCTGCGAGCGCTCGGGCGACCCGGTGGTGAGGCGAGAGCTGGAGCAGTGGTTCTTCCGGATCACCCAGTACGCCGACCAGCTCCTCGACGACCTCGACTCGCTCGACTGGCCGGAGCGGGTGAAGGTCATGCAGCGCAACTGGATCGGCCGGTCGGAGGGGGCTGAGTTCGACCTCCCGGCCGGTGACCTGGCCATTCGGGTGTTCACCACCCGGCCCGACACCAGCTTCGGCATGACCTACGTCGTCCTCGCCCCCGAGCATCCGTTGGTCCCCGCCCTCACCACCGACGCCCAACGGGCCGAGGTCGAGGCGTTCGTCGAGCGGGTGAGCACCGAGTCCGACATCGACCGCCAGTCAACCGAGGGGGCGCTCGAGAAGCGGGGCGTGTTCACCGGGTCCTATGCCACCAACCCGTTCAACCGCGAGCAGGTGCCGATCTACCTGGCCGACTACGTCCTCGTGGGCTACGGCACGGGGGCGATCATGGCCGTCCCCGGCGAGGACCAGCGGGACTGGGACTTCGCCAAGGCCCACGACCTGCCCATCATCCCCACCGTCCAGCGGCCGGCGGGTTGGGACGGCGCGGCGTACACGGGCGACGGCGTGATCATCAACAGCCAATGGCTGAACGGGATGACCAAGGCCGACGCCATCACCGCCGCCATCGACTGGCTGGAGGCGCAGGGCATCGGCGAGCGGAAGGTCAACTACCGCCTCAGGGACTGGCTGCTCTCCCGCCAGCGGTTCTGGGGCTGCCCCATCCCCATCGTCTACTGCCCCGACCACGGCCCCGTTCCCGTCCCCGACGACCAGCTCCCCGTGGTCGCCCCCGACGACGTGGAGTTCCGCCCCACCGGCGAGTCGCCCCTCAAGCACCACCGGGGCTTCCTCCAGACGACGTGCCCGGCCTGTGGCGGCCCCGCCACCCGGGAGACCGACACCATGGACACCTTCGTCGACTCGTCGTGGTACTTCTTGCGCTTCACCGACCCGTGGGAGGCGGCGGAGCCGTTCGACCCGGCGACGGCCGCCCACTGGCTGCCCGTCGACCAGTACATCGGCGGTATCGAGCACGCCATCCTCCACCTGATGTACGCCCGGTTCTTCACCAAGGCACTGGCCGACCTGGGCGTGGCCCCGCCCGATCTCCGGGAGCCCTTCGGACGGCTGTTCACCCAGGGCATGATCCGCATGGACGGGTCGAAGATGTCGAAGTCCAAGGGCAACCTGGTGGCGCCGGAGAAGTACTTCTCCACGGTGGGGGCCGACGCCCTCCGCCTGTTCCACCTGTTCGTGGGCCCGCCCGCCGACGACGTCGACTGGACCGAGGAGACCGACAACGTCATCGACGGCGCCGGCCGCTACCTGGCCCGGGTGTGGCGGCTGGCCACCGGCGAGGTGGAGGCGCTGGAGGGGTCACCGGCACCCGGCCCGCCGGGGAGTCTCGAGCGGGCCACCCACCAGCTCATCGCCCGGGTGAGCGACGACTACGCCCGGTGGTCGTACAACACGGCGGTGGCGGCCGCCATGGAGTTCACCAACCTCCTGTACAAGCACGTCCAGGCGGGCACCGAGCGGGCTTCCCTCAAGTTCGCCGTCGACAGTCTGCTGCTGCTCATGGCCCCGATGGTGCCCCACATCACCGCCGAGCTGTGGGAGCGGAGGCACCCGGGGGAGCACGTCCACGAGCAGCCGTGGCCGACGTTCGACGCGGCCCGGGCCGCCGCTCTCACGGCCACCATGGTCGTGCAGGTCAATGGCAAGGTCCGGGACAAGGTCGACGTCGACGTCGGCATCGGGGCCGAGGAGATGGAGCGTCTGGCCCTGGCGTCGTCGAGGGTGCAGGCCACACTGGCCGGTCGGACGCCCACCAAGGTGGTGACGCGGCCGCCTCGGCTCGTCAACCTGGTGGTGTAGACCGCAGCCTGGTCTCGACCTCGTCGAGGGCCGTCTGCAGGGTGTTGTAATAGAGCTCGGTCCAGTCGCACGAGGGCTCCCAGACGAACTCGTCGTACCAGTCCTGCATGGCGGCGACGAAGTCGGGGTCGTCGACCACCACGCACGCCCGCAGGCTGGGTCGGCTGCGGCGGTCGGGGATGGCGATGAGGGCCTCGTTGGCGCCGATGATGAAGTCGAGGACGAGCGGGTTGCCGAAGCAGAACCGGCTGCGGATGTTGCGGATCTCGTCGGGCGGGCGCCCCCCGGCGAGGCGGACGGCGGTCCGGCGGACGAGGGCGACGTTGTCGGCGCTCGACGCGCACACCCGGTAGAGCGTGCTCTCAGGGTCGTTGGTGACCTTCTCGGTGAGGCTGCGCACGAACTCCGCCTGCCACAAAGTAGGGGTGTCCTGCTCGCCCTCGAGCATCCGGACGCTGGTGGTGCGCACCGGGTGGCGGGGCGGGTTGCGGTCGATGAGGGCCTTGGCCGCCTGGTAGACGCTGTCGCCGTCGGTGCAGACGGTGTACCCGGGACCGGACCATCCCCGCCGGCGGGTGATCGGGGCTCCGGACGCGCTCCGCTCCTCGTCGCGGAGGCGGATGAGCTCGGTGGAGCTGACCCCCAGATGGCGGGCCAACGCCCGCACGACCTGGTCGGAGGGCCAAGGACCTCCGGTGCGCCACGCCGCCCCCTCGATTCGGGAGAGGTAGCTGGGCGCGATCCCGGCCCGCCGGGCCAGGTCGACCTGGGAGAGCCCCGATGCCCGCCGGGCGCGGACGATCGTCGTGGCCACGTCGGCATCGTCGTCTGGTGCCGCTTCCAAAGCCTCCGAATCCGTCGTAAGGTCGAGCCTAACTCCTGGGTCAGACTTTCTGACACGTGTTCGTGCTTCAACTGTGCCTGGTGGCAATTCGCGCCACGGCGTACGCTCAGGCTCAACCTGGCGGCGCCCGGCGGGGTCCGGAGCGGTGTCGGGGAGAGAGGAACGACGGATCGGCACGGACCTCCCGCGCCGGGCTTTGCGACCGCTCTCCTCGGCGCCGTGCCGGATCGGCCGCCGGTTGGCCACCCCACACTTGCCGGCGACGAAGCGCTTGGTCCCACCCCGCTGCTGGGACGCTGGATGCGCCAGCCCGGGAAGTCGAGGCCCTCGTCGATGTGGGCGATCCTCGTCCTCTCCCGACAGGCGCAGGGTCGTAGCCGCGGTTCACCGTGGCCGCAGTCGGCCAGCTCGACGAAGCGAGCGTCGGGGAGCGAGGCGGCGAACCGGTGGGCGACCGAGGGCAGCGCCGGGTAGCTGGTCGTGCCGGCGAGGACGAGAACCGGGACTGCGATGGACGCCAGCTCGGCAACAGTGACATCGAGCGACGGTGAGCACGGCGCCGGCGGCGTCGCCGAGGGTCATCGCCGGCCGGTGGTGGCGCTCCTCGGTCTGACCGGCCGCGGGACGGTTCGACGACGGGCTGCCGGGCTGCCGGGCTACTGGTCGCGGAGGAACTTCTCCAGCTCGGCGGCCAGCTCGTCGCCCGACGGGAGGTTGGTCCAGCCGGCGGCGGTTGCGCTCTGGTTCTCGGCCTCCTCGTCGAACTGGGCCTCCAGCTGGCGGATGAGGGTGCGGTGCTGGGCGCTGTTGGACGCCAGCTCGTCGAGCCGGGTGCGGGTCTCCTCGGCCGCCTCCCGCAAGTCCTCCGAATCGACGACCACACCCGTGACCCGGGCCAGGCCGTCGAGCAGCTGGACGCTGGCGTCGGGGTAGGGGAGGCCGGCCGCGTAGTGGGGGACCCGGGCCCACAGGCCGATGCTGGGCACGCCGAGGTCGCCCAGGCGGTCGCCGAGGGCGGCCAGGATGCCGGCCGGAACCTGGAGCATGCCCGGCACCACCCCGATGGAGGTGGCCAGCTCGGTGGACGAGGCGCTGGCCACCAGGCCGGTGGTGCGGGTGTGGGGCACAGGCGTCGGGAACCCGGCCATCCCCACCAGGAGGCGGACTCCGAACATCGTCGCCAGCTCGGCGACGGCACCGGCGAAGGCCTGCCACCGGTTGTCGGGCTCGGGACCGACCAGGACCAGAACGTCGTGGCCGGCGTCGTCGCGCCCCGAGCGGAGCTCGATGCGAGGCCAGTTGAGCGCCTGGTAGACGCCGTCCTCCATCACCGAGATCGGGCGCCGGGCGCGGTAGTCGATGAACTCGTCGGAGTCGAAGGTGGCGACCAGCTCCGTCGTCAGGCCCTGGAGGAGGGCGGCCATGGCGCCGGCCCCGGCCAGACCGGCGTCGATCCACCCGTCGGGGGCCATCACCAGGGCCGGCTGGTCGAGGTCGGGGCGGGCGTGGACCTCGTAGGGCTGTCGGTCGTCGGTCATCTCGATCCAAGGTACCTTCGGATCGGAATCCTCTGTGAGGTCGAAGGGTTGAGTACCTCGTATGACTGACGTCACCGATGCCACATTCGAACGCGATGTCCTCGACCGCTCGGTCGAGGTCCCGGTGGTCGTCGACCTGTGGGCGGAGTGGTGCGGCCCCTGCCGCAGCCTCGGGCCGATCGTCGAGCGGGTGGTGGCGGCCACCGGCGGCCGGGTCGAGCTGGCCAAGGTCGACGTCGACGCCAACCCGCGGGTGTCGGCCACGTTCAACGTGCAGTCGATCCCGGCCGTGTTCGCCCTCAAGGACCGGCGCATCGTCGACTCGTTCGTCGGCGCCCTGCCCGAGGCTCAGGTGCAGGCCTTCGTCGACAAGCTGGCCCCGGCGATGTCGGAGGCCGACCGGCTGCTGGCCAAGGGCGAC
The DNA here is from genome assembly GCA_963790325.1 of uncultured Acidimicrobiia bacterium. Lineage (GTDB taxonomy): Bacteria > Actinomycetota > Acidimicrobiia > Acidimicrobiales > AC-14 > JAXDMK01. The sequence continues at coordinate 1,180,699 of CAWBNY010000003.1, read as the reverse complement.
GAGGCGTCGCTGCGGCAAGCGCTCGAGCTCGACCACGACCACCCGGGGGCGGTGGTGGCGCTGGCCGACCTCCTGGTCGACGACGGCCGCCTGGGCGAGGCCCTCGACCTGCTCAAGCGCCTGCCGGAAACGGCCGAGGTGCGGCGGGTGGCAGCCCGGGCCCGTCTGTCCAACGCCGCCGCCAGCGAGGGCGAGGTGGCCGAGGTCGGCATCGAGGAGCGCCTCGACGCGCTGCTGGCCCGGGTGAAGGACGACGAGACGGCCCGCCAGGAGTACCTCGACATGCTCGAGCTGCTCGGGTCCGACGATCCCCGCACGGCCCGCTACCGGCGGGCGCTGGCGGCCCGTCTGTACTAGGCGGTCGGCCCGTGGGACTCGAGCGGCGGGGCGACCACTGGCTGTGGGTGGGAGGTCCGGTGCCGCCCGGGTCCGACGCCGTCACCATCTGGTCGGTGATCTCGATCCGGCGGTCGGCGGTCGAGAGCGTCCGGCTGCTGCGCCACGAGCAGGAGCACGTCCGCCAGTGGCACGACCTGGGCCCCTTCGGGTTCCTCCGGCGGTACCTGGGGGCCTACCTGCGGGGACGATGGCACGGGTTCGGCCACCGGGCCGCCTACCGGATGATCCCGCTGGAGATCCAGGCCGAGGAGGCCGCCCGGCGGTACGTGGAGCGAGGCGGGGCGGGCGAGGCCGGCGGCGGGGGCGGGGGCGGGGGCCTGTCGTAGGCATCCGATAGGCTGGCGGACGCCGGCTTCCCCCTTGGCTGCAGCCATCGCCCTGGGGACGCGCCGATGTCCGACCTGCTTGAGTCTCCTCCACCGTCCTCGTCGTGGGCGGCCCGGTTGGCCGTGGCGCGGACGCTCGTCACGCCGACCCGGGTGGTGCTGGCCGTTTTGGGCGCCGCCGCCGCCGTCGCCTTCGGGCTGGTGTTCCTCCGGGCGCCGTCGCACCCGCCGGAGCTCGTGTTGCCGAAGGCGGGCGAGGTGTCGGCGCCGGCGCCGCCGGCGCCTGTGCCCGGGGCCTCCTCGACCACGGTCGCGGCAGGTGTGGGCGTGGTCACGGCCCACGCCGCCGGCCAGGTGGGGGCGCCGGGCGTGTACTCGCTGCCGGCGGGGGCGCGAGTGGCCGACCTGGTCACCGCCGCCGGTGGGCTGCTGGCCGAGGCCGACGTCGACCGCCTGAACCTGGCCGCCCGGGTCGTCGACGGCACCCGGGTCTACATCCCCCGCAAGGGCGAGTCGGCGCCACCGGCGGAAGCGGGGTCGACGGTCGACGCCGGCGCGGCCGGCGACACCTCGGCCGCCGGGGCCGGGGCCGGGGCCGGCGGTCCGGTCGACCTCAACACCGCCACCGCGGCCCAGCTCGACACGCTGCCGGGGGTCGGTCCGGCCACCGCCGCCGCCATCCTCACCTATCGGGCCCGCAACGGGCGGTTCAAGTCGGTCACCGAACTGCTCGAGGTGCCGGGGATCGGCCCGGCCAAGCTGGAGGCGATCCGACCCCTGGTCGTGGTGTCGTGACCGGCTCCCGGCGGCGGACGATGGGAGACGCGGCCGTCGTGGTCATGGCCCTGGCCGCCGCCGGCGGGGCGTGGGCGTCGGTGTCCATGGCCCTCGTGCCGGTGGTGGCGGTGGCAGTGCTGGGAGTGGTCGCCCGCCGGCCGGTGGTCGTGATCGTGGGCGTGGCCCTGGCCGCGTCCGCCCTCGGGGCCCGGGCCGAGGCCGGCCTGCGGCCGCCGGTGGTGGGGCCGTGGCGGGGGACGGCCACCCTGGTCGGCGACCCGTCCTACGCCTTCGGCGGGATCCGGGTCGACGTCCGCATCCTCGGCAAGCGGGTCGAGGCCCAGGCCCGGGGCCGGGCCGCGGCCCGGCTGCGGGACCGGCTGGCAGGGGAGCAGGTGGCGCTCGCCGGTGAGGTCCGGCCGGTGCCCGACTCCGCCCGGCCCTATCTGTCCCGCCGCCACGTGGCCGCCCGGTTGGTGGTGTCGGAGGTGGGCCGGTGGCAGGAGGGAAACGGTCCCAGCCGGGTGGCCAACGCCATCCGCCGCACCCTTCTGGCCGGGGTCACGTCGCTGCCCCCCGACCGGCGGGCGCTCTACGCCGGGTTCGTCCTGGGCGACGACCGGGGCCAGCCGGTGGAGATCACCGACGACTTCCGGGCCGCCGGGCTCACCCACCTGCTGGTCGTGAGCGGGCAGAACGTGGCGTTCGTGCTGGCCCTGCTGTCGCCGTTGCTGCGCCGGCTGCGGCTGGGTGCCCGGTTCGGGGCGGGGGTGGTCCTGCTCCTCCTGTTCGGCGTGCTCACCCGCTGGGAGCCGTCGGTGCTGCGGGCGGAGGCCATGGCCGGCCTGGCTCTGCTCGCCACCACCCTCGGCCGGCCCGTCTCGGGGCTGCGCGTCCTCGGCCTGGCCGCCACCGCGCTCTTGCTGATCGACCCCCTGCTGGTGGGGTCGCTCGGCTTCATCCTGTCGGTGGGGGCCTCGGCCGGCATCCTCCTGCTGGCCGAGCCGCTGGCCGCCCTCCTCCCCGGGCCCCGCCCGCTGGCCGCCGCCCTCGGCGTCACCCTGGCCGCCCAGGTCGGGGTGGCCCCGGTGCTGGTCCCGGTGTTCGACGGGCTGCCGGTGGCGTCGCTGCCGGCCAACCTCCTGGCCGTGCCCGTGGCCGGGCCGTTGATGATGTGGGGGCTCGCCGCCGGCCTGCCCGCGGGTCTCGTCGGGGGAACGGTGGCCCGAATCGTCCACATCCCCACCGAGCTGATGGTGGCGTGGGTGGCCGCCGTCGCCCGGTGGGGAGCGGGACTGCCTCTCGGCCGGGTCCGCCTGCCCCACCTGGTGGCGCTGGCGGCGGTGGTGGCGGGCGCCTTCCTCGCCCGCAACCGGGGCCGGCGGCGGGCGATGCGCGGCCTGGCCGGGGCCGCGGTCGTCATCCTGCTGGTGCCGGCGGTGGCCGTCCGGTGGCCGCCGCCGGTCGACGGCCGGGCGCTGGTGGCGGGCGCCCACCTCTGGCGCCGGGGCGCCGCCGCCGTCCTGGTCGTCGACGGGTCCACCACCACTGCCGGCCGTCTCCTCTCCGCCCTCCACAACCTCGACGTCCGCCGCCTCGACGTGGTGGTCATGGCCCGCCCCGGCATCGCCGCCGCCCGGTGGATCGAGCCGGTGCTGCGCCGTTTCCCGGCCGGCCTCCTGCTGGCCCCGCCCGGGCACCGCCTGGCCGGCGCCGTCGTCCCGCCCGAGGGGTCGCGTATCATCGTCGGCCGGATGGCGGTCGATGTCGTCGCGGTCAGTCCCCGCTTGGCGGTGACGGTCACTGACGGGCGCGGCCCGCCGGGATAGCTTCGGGGGGCGGCCCATTCACGACGCAAAGGGAGTTCCGTGGCAGAGAAGGTGACGGTCGAGCTGGTCGACGACCTCGACGGCAGCCCCGCCGAGGAGAAGGTTCGCTTCGCCCTCGGGGGCAGTCAGTACGAGATCGACCTGTCGCGTGAGAACGCCGACAAGATGCGGGCTGCGCTCAAGCCCTACATCGACGCGGCCCGGCCGCCGGGCCGGGCGGCCCAGAGCGTCGCCCGTGCCACCGCGCCCGCCAAGCGGGCCAGCAGCGGCGCGGCCGCCCTCGGGGTCGACCCCAAGGCGGTCCGGGTGTGGGCCGACGAGAACGGCATCGACGTACCGGCCCGGGGCCGCATCCCCAAGCCGGTGCTCGACCAGTACGTCTCCGCCACCAAGGGCTGACCTCGGTAGGCCGGCCGGGCCGGCGGGGGCCGGGTAGGTTCCCCGCCATGCGGCTGACCCTCGGTGTCCGCACCTACGACGTCGCCACCCGGGCCCTGGTCATGGGCATCCTCAACCGCACCCCCGACTCGTTCTACGACAAGGGGGCCACGTGGGACTTCGACGCGTTCCTGCGCCGGGCCGAGGTGCTCGTCGCCGAGGGGGCCGACATCCTCGATGTCGGCGGGGTCAAGGCCGGCCCCGGCCCGCACGTCACCGAGGACGAGGAGCTCGACCGGGTGATCCCCGCCCTCGAGGCCCTCCACGCCCGCTTCGACGTCCCCCTGTCGGTCGACACCACCCGGGCCGTGGTGGCGGCGGCCGGCTTCGCCGCCGGCGCGGTCGTGGGCAACGACATCAGTGGCTTCGCCGATCCTGGCTACCTGAGCGTCAGCGCCGCTGCCGGTGCCACCGTGGTCGCCACCCACATCCGCCTCGCGCCCCGCGTCCCCGACCCCGATCCCCACTACGACGACCTGGTGGGCGAGGTCCGCGACTTCCTCGTGGAGCGGGCCCGGCGGGCGGAGGCGGCCGGCATCCCCGCCGACCGGATCGTCCTCGACGCCGGCCTCGACCTGGGCAAGACCGCCCACCAGTCCCTCGAGCTGCTCCAGGCGTCCCGCCGCCTGGCCGCCCTCGGCTACCCCCTGCTCCTGTCGGCGTCGAACAAGACCTTCCTCGGCGCCGTCCTCGACCTCGACATCACCCAGCGGCGGGACGCGTCCATGGCCGCCACCGCCCTCGGCGTGGCCCGGGGCTGCCGCATCGTGCGGGCCCACGACGTCAAGGGCACCCGCCGGGTGTGCCGCACCATCGCCGCCATCCTCGAGGCCGAGCCCGCCGCGTGACGCGCGCCGGCACCGACACGCCGATCTTCCCCGCCTACCTGGTCAAGGGCGACGATCCCACGCTGGTCGCCGACGCCGTCCACGCCCTGGTGGCGGAGCTGGTGGGCGACGACGACGCCGCCCTGGTGGTGGAGGAACTGGCCGGCGACTACGAGATGCGGGCGGTGGTCGACGCGGCCCAGACGCCACCCTTCTTCGGCGATCACCGGGTGGTGGTGGCCCGCGACGTCGGCCGCTTCCTCACCGCCGACGTGGCCCCCCTGGTCGCCTACCTGGCCGACCCCCTCGACTCCACCCGCCTCGTCCTGGTGGCCGGCGGCGGCCAGCTCTCGAGGTCCATCGCCGACGCGGTGCGCAAGGTGGGCCACGTGGTGGACGCGGCCGTGCCCACCGGCCGCAACCGGTCGGCGTGGCTGGCGGCTCGCATCAAGGAGGGTCCCGTCCGCCTCGACGGGGCCGCGGTCGACCTCGCCGGACGCCACCTGGGCGACGATCTCGGCCGCCTCGGCTCGCTCCTCGAGACCCTGGCCGTGGCCTTCGGCCCCGGTGCTCGCCTCGGGCCCGACGATGTCGCGCCTTTCCTGGGCGAGGCCGGTGGGGTCGCCCCGTGGGAGCTCACCGACGCCATCGACCGGGGCGACACGGCTTCGGCGTTGACCACGCTCCACCGGCTTCTGGTCGCCGGCGGCCGGCACCCGCTGGTCGTGCTGTCCACCCTCCACACCCACTTCGCCCGCATGCTCCGCCTCGACGGGGCCGACGCCCCCGACGAGTCGGCTGCGGCCCGGCTCCTGGGGATGACCGGTTCGACCTATCCGGCGAAGAAGGCGCTCCTCCAGGCCCGGCGCCTCGGCTCGGCGCCCATCGCCCGGGCCATCACGCTCCTGGCCGACGCCGACATGGCCCTCAAGGGGGCGACGGAATGGTCGGGCGACCTGGTGCTGGAGGTGCTGGTGGCCCGCCTCAGCCGGCTGGCGCCGAGGCCGGCCCGCCGCTGACCCCGGCCCGCCGCTGACCCCGGCCCGCCGCTGACCCCGGCCCGCCGCTGACCCCGGCCCGCCGCTGACCCCGGCCCGGCTACTTCTTCGCGGAGAGGGCGGCCACCCGCTTCATCAGGGCCGACTTGCGGTTCGACGCCTGGTTGGGGTGGATGATGCCCTGGGCCGCGGCCTTGTCGATGCGCCTGACCGCGACGCGGACGGCCTCGGGGCTGGCATCGTCGCCCGACTGGACGGCGGCGACCGCCGACTTCACCCGGGTCTTGATCTCCGACTTGACCGACTTGTTGCGCAGGCGGCGAACCTCGTTCTGCCGGTTGCGTTTGATCTGGCTCTTGATGTTCGCCATAGCCCGACCAGGGTACCAGCGCCGCCACCCGCCCCCGGCCCCCCGCCTGGGCCACACTCGTCGGGTGCTGCTGGCCGGGCTGGAGGGCAACGAGCTCGAGCTGCGGGTCGTCGGCTACCAGTTCCCGGCCGACGGAACCGACCCGTGGGACTCCAACTGGCTGCTCGTCTCGGTGCGGGTGGTGTCGTCCGCCGGGACGTGGGAGGTCGTCGACCCGTGCCTGACCACGTGGGAGGCCAAACACCTGGTGCGGTGGTTGGTCAACGCCGCCGCCCGTGACCCGGCCGCCGCCCCCGTCACGTTCTCCGAGCCCAACCTCACCGTGTCGGCCCGGCCCAAGCCGGGCGACGCCAACCGTCTCCTCCTGCGGGCCTGCTTCCAGCTCGAGCTGCGGCCCCCATGGGCCCGCAGCAGCGGGGGCGCCGAGCTCTGCGTCGACCTCGACGTGGGCCGGGGGGCGATGGCGCGGGCCGCCGCATCGCTTCTCGCCGACCTGGTCCGGTTCCCGCTGCGAGGCGACGACCCAACCCTGTGAGCGCCCCTAGGCTGGGGCGATGGCCACCTTTGCCCTCGTCCACGGCGCCTGGTTCGGCGGATGGTGCTGGGCGCCCCTCGCCGTCGAACTGCGCAAGATGGGCCACACCGTCGTGGCCCCCGACCTGCCCACGGAGGACGTCGACGCCGGCATCGCCGAGTACGCCGCCGTCGTCGAGAAGGCGATCGACGGCGCCGGAGGTCCACCCGACGACGACCTCATCGCCGTCGGCCATTCCATCGGCGGTCTGACCATCCCGGTGGTGGCCGAGCACCGGCCGGTGGCGGGGCTGATCTTTCTGTGCGCCTTCCTCCCCGAACCGGGCAAGCCCATGGGGGTGGCCAAGGACACCTTCTCCCCGGAGTGGGCCGAGCTGTCGTCCCACCAGGTCACCCACGACGACGGTTCGACGTCGTGGCCGGAGGACGCCGCCATCCGGGCCTTCTTCCACGACTGCCCGCCGCTGGTGGCCAGGGAGTCGGCCCGCCAGATGCGCCGCCAGGCGTGGACCCCGGCCAACCAGGACAACCCCCTCCAGGCCATCCCCACCGCGCCCGCGGCCTACGTGCTGTGCACCGAGGACCGCTCGGTTAACCCGGAGTGGTCCCGCTGGGTGGCCAAGAACTGGCTGGGCGTCGATGCCATCGAGCTGCCCGGGGGCCACTCGCCGATGCTCGTCGACGCCCCCCTCATGGCCGACCTGTTCGACCAGATGGCCAACGGCCTGGCCCAGATCCGCCAAGGCCGGAAGTAGGCCCGGCGGCGGAACCGCCGCCGCCCCTGTAGGACAATGGCGGGAACCCATGATCTCCCGCGACCGCATCCGCAACCTGTCGATCATCAGCCACATCGACCACGGCAAGACCACCCTGTCCGACCGGATCCTGGAGTTGACGGGGGCGGTCGACGCCCGCGACATGCGGGAGCAGTACCTCGACTCGATGGACCTCGAGCGGGAGCGTGGCATCACCATCAAGGCCCAGAACGTCCGCCTGCCCTGGAAAGGGCACACCATCCACCTCATCGACACCCCCGGTCACGTCGACTTCGGCTACGAGGTGTCCCGCTCCCTGGCCGCGTGCGAGGGGGCCATCCTCCTGGTCGACGCCACCCAGGGCATCGAGGCCCAGACGCTGGCCACCTGCTACCAGGCCATCGAGGCCAACCTCGAGATCGTGGCCGTGGTCAACAAGGTCGACCTGCCGGCGGCCGAGCCCGAACGGGTCGAGCAGGAGATCGAGCAGGTGCTCGGGATCGACCGCAGCACGATCCTGCGCATCAGCGCCAAGACCGGCCAGGGGGTGGCCGAGCTGCTCGACGCCGCCTGCGCCCGGATCCCGCCGCCGACGGGCGACCCCCAGGCGCCGCTGCAGGCTCTCATCTTCGACTCCATGTACGACCAGTACCGGGGTGTGATCAGCGCGGTGCGGGTGTTCAACGGCGTGCTCTCCACCGGCTCCCGCCTCCGGTTCATCCAGGCCGGGGCCGTCCACGACGCCGACGAGGTGGGCGTGCGGGCCCCCGCCCTCACCCCGATCGCGGAGCTGGGCCCGGGCGAGGTCGGCTACCTGGTGGCGGGCATCAAGGACGTGAGCGAGGCCCGGTCGGGCGAGACCGTCACCGAGGCCGGCCGCCCGACCGGCGAAGCCCTCGTCGGCTACCGCGAGCCCAAGCCGATGGTGTTCTGCGGCCTGTATCCGGTCGACGGCGACGACTACTCCGACTTCCGCGACGCCCTCGACCGGCTCCGCCTGAACGACTCCTCGTTCACCTTCGAGCCGGAGACGAGCGGGGTCCTCGGCTTCGGCTTCCGGTGCGGGTTCCTCGGCCTGCTGCACATGGAGATCGTCCGCGAGCGCCTCGAAAGGGAGTTCGACCTCAGCCTCATCGCCACCGTGCCGTCGGTGGAGTACCGGGCCCACCTGGTCGGTGGCGAGACGGTCGAGGTCGACAACCCGGCCGACATGCCGCCGCCCAACAAGCTCAAGTCGATCGAGGAGCCGTTCCTCACCGTCACCATCCTCCTGCCGGCGGACTACACCGGCGCTGTCATCGACCTGTGCCAGGGCCGGCGAGGGGAGATGAAGAAGATGGAGTACCTCTCGCCCGAGCGCCTGGAGCTGGTCTACCGGGTACCCCTGGCCGAGGTCATCATCGACTTCTTCGACCAGCTCAAGAGCCGCACCAAGGGCTACGCCAGCCTCGACTACGAGCCCGACGGCTACGAGGAGAGCGACCTGGTCAAGGTCGACCTCCTCCTCAACGGCCAGCCGGCGGACGCCTTCAGCACCATCCTGCACAAGTCGCGGTCGGAGGAGTACGGACGGCGGATGACGGAGAAGCTGCGGGAGTTGATCCCCCGCCAGCAGTACGACGTCCCCATCCAGGCCGCCATCGGCGGGCGCATCATCGCCCGGACCACGGTGAAGGCGGTCCGCAAGGACGTCATCGCCAAGTGCTACGGCGGCGACATCACCCGCAAGAACAAGCTCCTCGACAAGCAGAAGGAGGGCAAGAAGCGGATGAAGTCGATCGGGCGGGTCGAGGTCCCGCAGGAGGCGTTCATCTCCGCCCTCCGCCTCGAGGAATGAGGCCGGAGGCGTGACGGCCGGCCGGGGCCGGGCCCACGTGGGCTGCTCGGGGTGGGCGTACGAGCACTGGCGGGGGGTGGTCTACCCCTCCGAGCTGCCCCAACGGCGGTGGTTCGAGCACTACGCGTCGATCTTCGACACCGTTGAGGTCAACAACACGTTCTACCGCCTGCCCACGGAGGCGACGGTGGGCCGGTGGGCGGCCCAGGCCCCGCCCCGCTTCGTGTACGCCCTGAAGCTGGGCCAGTTCGGCACCCACCGGATGAAGCTCAACGACGCCCGCTCGTGGCTGCCCAACCACCTCGACCGGGTCGGGCGCCTCGGCGGCTGCGCCGGACCGACGCTCGTCCAGCTCCCACCCAACTGGAAGCGGGATGCGGCCCGGCTCGACGAGTTCCTGGCCGCGGCACCGGACGACCGGCGGTGGGCGGTCGAGCTACGGGAGCCGTCGTGGTTGCACGAGGAGGTCTACGAGGTCCTCCGCCGCCACCGGGCCGCGCTGTGCATCCACGACCTGCTCGAGGGCATCCCGTGGGAGCAGACCACCGACTGGTCGTACTGGCGGTTCCACGGCCCCCACGCCCGGGCTCGGCCCTACCAGGGGCGCTACGGACCCGACGGCCTGTTCTGGCCGGTCGAGCGCATGGCGTACTGGCTGGGCCGGGGCCACGACGTCTACGCCTACTTCAACAACGACGACTCCGGCCATGCGGTGGCGGACGCCCGCTGGCTCGCCCAACGTCTGCGCCAGACCTGAGCTCACGTCCGCGGTGGCGGGACCCGGCACCGGCGGCCGGTAGCCATACACTGCGGGCCGGGTCCGATTCGGCGTTCTGGGGAGGCTGCGATGAGGAGCAGGGCTTGGGGAGGCCGTCTGGCGGTGCTGGTGGTCTTCTGCCTGGTGGCGGTCGCCTGTGGCAGTGACGACGACAGCGCCGGCGGTGGGGGGACTGGCGCCGCGTCCGACTCGATCGTGGTCGGCACCACCGACTCGCTCCAGAACAGCTTCGACCCGGCCCAGGCCTACGACCTGTTCGCGTCGACGATCGACTTCAACGTGGCCGAGACCTTGGTCACCTACGCCCCCGACGGCACCGAGCCGACGCCGCTGCTGGCCGCAGCCCTGCCCACCGTCTCGGCCGACGGCACCGTCTACACGTTCCAACTCCGGGACGACGTGAAGTTCCACGACGGCACCGCCCTCGACTCGGCGGCGGTCAAGTTCTCCCTCGAACGGGCCCGTGACTTCGGTCGCAAGGACGCGGAGGCGGCCGGGTTCCTCCTCGACGGCATCGCCAGCATCGCCACCCCGTCCCCGACCACGGTCGAGATCACCCTCTCCGCGGCCAACGTCACCTTCCTGTCCCGGCTCGCGTTCACCGTGGCCAGCATCGTCAGCCCCACCGCCTACCAGGACCACGTGCTCGCCGGCAGCGAGGAGGGTCCGGCCGTCCAGGCCAAGTACAAGACCGACACCGTCGTCGGCACCGGTCCCTACACGATCACCTCCTACCGGGAGAAGGAGTCCCTGACCCTCGAGGCCAACCCCGACTACTGGGGCACCCCGGCCAAGACGGACACCGTCCTCATCCGCCTGTTCAACACGTCGTCGGCCCTGAAGCTCGCCCTCCAGAACAAGGAGGTCGACGTCGCCTACCGGGCCCTCCAGCCCGACGACCTCGCCTTCTTCCGCAGCCAGAGCGGCTTCCAGGTGGTCGAGGGCGAGGGTCCGGGCATCCGCTACCTGGTCTTCAACGTGACCAAGCCGCCGTTCGACAACCTCAACCTGCGCCGGGCGGTGGCGGCCGCCGTCGACCGCGACGCGGTGGTCACCGAGGTCCTCAAGGGGACGGGCGTCCCCCTGGCGTCGATGATCCCGACCTCTTTCGCCAGCGCCCACGAACCCAAGTGGAGCGAGCTCTACGGGGACTCGCCCGACAAGGCCAGGGTCGACCAGTTCCTCACCGCCGCCGGCGTGCCCGAGGGCCAGAAGGTCGACCTCGACTTCTGGTTCAGCCCCACCCACTACGGCGACACCGAGCCGGCCATCGCCCAGGTGATCGCCCGCAGCCTCACCGACACCGGCCGGTTCAACGTCAGCATCTCCAACGTGGAGTGGGCCGAGTACGGGAACAAGCGGCGGGCGGGGGAGATGCCGCTGTTCCTCATGGGGTGGTACCCCGACTACCTCGACGTCGACGACTACCTCGAGCCCTTCGCCGACCCCAACGTGTTCGACCCGGCCAAGTGGGAGGACCCGGTCATGCTCGACCTGGTCCACGCCCAGCAGCGCGACCAGAACCCGGCGTCCCGGACGGCGACCGTCAAGCAGGCCCAGGCCTACATGGCCGAGCAGACGCCGTACGTCCCGATCTTCCAGATCTCCCAGTTCGCGGCCACCGTCGACGGGGTCACGGGCATCGTCCTCGACCCCATCCAGCTGCTGCGCTTCTTCCTGATCGAGAAGTCCTGACCCACTGACGGGGGTGTCCTCGTCGGGAAGGGGCTCGCTGCGGGCCTACGTGCTGGCCCGGTTGCTGCTGGCCGTGCCCATGCTGCTGATACTGCTGACGGTCACCTTCCTCCTCCTGCGGGTGGCGCCGGGGGACCCGGTGACAGCCACCCTGGGGGACCGGGTGTCCGACGCCCGGGCCGACCAGATCCGTCACGACCTGGGCCTCGACCGGCCGCTGTGGCAGCAGTACACGTCGTACCTGGCCGACGTGAGCCGGGGTGACTTCGGGCGGGCCATCACCACCAACCGCCCGCTGCGCACCACCATCGCCGACCGCTTCCCGGCCACCCTCGAGCTGACCCTGGCGGCCATGGTCGTGGCGATCGGGGTGGGCGTGTTCGTGGGGGCGCTGGCCGCCCGCTTCCGCGACTCGGCGTTGGACGTCGGGGGTCGGCTGCTCGGCATCCTCCTGTACGCGGCGCCGATCTTCTGGCTGGGGATCATGTTGCAGCTGCTGTTCTCCATCCAGCTCCACTGGTTGCCGACCGGCGGCCGGATCGCGCCCTTCCAGGAGCCCCGGTCGATCACCAACCTGTTCCTGGTCGACGCCGTCCTCACCGGGGACTGGGAGTCGCTCGGCAGCGCCCTGCGGTACCTGACCCTGCCCGCGGCGACCCTGGGGATGGTGATCGGCGGCATCTTCATCCGCCTGGTCCGGGTCAACATGCTCCAGACCCTCAAGTCGGACTACGTGGAGGCGGCCCGGGCCCGGGGCATCGGCGAGCGCCGGGTGCTGTTCAACCACGCCTTCCGCAACGCCCTGGTGCCGGTGGTGACGATCGTGGGATTGCAGTTCGCCCTGCTGCTGGGCGGGGCGGTCCTCACCGAGGCCACCTTCACCTGGCCCGGCATCGGCCTGTCGCTCTACCAGTTCCTCCAGAACCGGGACTACACCGCCGTCCAGGGGCTGGTGACGTTCTACGCCCTGTTCGTGGTGGGCGTGAGCCTGGTGATCGACGTGGTCTCGGCGTGGGTCGACCCCCGGATCCGGTTCCAGTGAGCAAGCGGGCGGCCCGGCTGCGCAAGCTGTGGCGCACGACGCACCCGACCGCCCGCCGGCTGCTGGTGGCGGGGGGCGTGATCACGGGCTTCTTCCTGGTCATGGCCGTGTTCGCGCCGCTGGTGGCGCCCTACGGGGAGGCCCAGTACCGGGGCCTGCCCCAGCTGGGGCGGCCCAGCGGCGACCACTGGTTCGGCACCACCAACCTGCGCTACGACGTGTTCTCCCGGGTGGTCTACGGGACCCGGCTGGCGTTCCAGGTGGTCATCCTGTCCACCGCCGTGGCCATGGTGATCGGGGTGCCGCTGGGCCTGGTCGCGGGCTACACCGGACGGTGGCCGGACCGGGTCCTGGTGTTGGTGATGGACGCCATGTACGCCTTCCCCAGCCTCCTGCTGGCCATCGTGGCCGCCTTCGCCCTGGCCCGGTGGGTGGGCCCCGGGGTGCCGGCGGCGGCGATATCCATCTCCGTGATCTACGTCCCCCAGTACTTCCGGGTGGTTCGCAACCACACGCTGGCGGTGCGGGAGGAGACGTTCGTGGAGGCGGCCCGGGCCATGGGGGCGAAGCGGCGGACGGTGGTCGGCCGTTACGTGCTGTTCAACGTGGTCCAGTCGGTGCCGGTGATCTTCACCGTCAACGCGGCCGACGCCATCCTGACCCTGGCCGCCCTCGGCTTCCTCGGCTACGGGGTGCCCATCCCGGCCGCGGAGTGGGGCTACGACATCTCCCGGGCCATCGGCGACGTGGCCAACGGCTTCTGGTGGACGTCGCTGTTCCCGGGGCTGTTCATCCTGGCCCTCGTCACCGGCCTGACCCTGCTCGGGGAGGGGATCAACGACATCGTCAACCCCCTGCTCCGGCGGCGCGGGGTCGGCGTGGGGGCGGTCGTGCCCGGCGCGGTGGTGGTCGAGCGGGCCGTCGCCGCCGCCGCGACCACGCCGGCCGAGGACTTGGCCGCGACGGGCGCGGCGCCGGGCGGCGCCGCGCCGGCGGAGGATCCGGCGGTGGTGACCGGCCCGCCCGGCGTGGTGGCGGCCCCGATTACGAGCGATGTGGCCCTGTCGGTGCGCGACCTGCGGGTGACGTACGCCTCGGCCCGGGGGCCCGTGGTGGCGGTCGACGGCATCAGCCTCGACGTGGGCCGGGGCGAGTCGGTCGGGCTCGTCGGGGAGAGCGGGTGCGGCAAGTCCACCCTCGGACGGGGGATCCTCGGCATCCTCCCGGGCGGGGCCACGGTGGCGGGCCGGGTCGTCGTCGGCGGGGTGGAGCTGTCCGCCCTGGACCCGGCCGGGCGGCGCACGGCCCGGGGGGAGCAGGTGGCGCTGATCTTCCAAGAGCCGATGACCCGCCTCGACCCCCTCCAGCGGGTGGAGGACCACTTCGTGGAGACGATCCGGGCCCACCGCCCGGAGGTGACCCGGCGGCAGGCCCGGACTATGGCCGCGGCCGCCCTGGCCGCCATGCGCATCCCGCCCACCCGGACCCGGCACTACCCCCACGAGTTCTCGGGGGGCATGCGCCAGCGGATCATGATCGCCCTCGGCATCGTCCTCGACCCGGCGGTGGTGGTGGCCGACGAGCCCACCACCAGCCTCGATGTCATCGTCGAGGCCCAGATCCTGGAGATCCTCGACGACCTCCGGCGCCGGTCGCGGATGGCCCTCGTCCTCATCACCCACAACCTCGGGATCGTGGCCCAGACCTGCGACCGGCTGGCGGTGATGTACGCCGGCCGGATCGTGGAGGAGGGGCGGGTGGGACCGGTGTTCGCCAACCCCGGCCACCCCTACACCCAGGGCCTGCTGGCCAGCGTGATCAGCCTCGACACCCACAGCCTGTCCTCGATCCCCGGTTCGCCGCCCGACCTCCTCCACCCGCCCCCCGGGTGCCGCTTCGCCCCCCGCTGCCCTTTCGCCATGGCCGCCTGCCGGGAGCAGGTGCCGGCCTTCGCCACCACCGACGACGGGTCACGGGTCGCCTGCCACCTCCACCCCGGGGCCGACCCCCGCCACCCGGGCCGGCGCTGGGTGCCCACCGGCCGCCGGGAGGCCGCCGACGACCCGCTCCTGCCGGCGGTGCTCCAGTGACCCCCGCCCCCGCCCCGCCCCTCCTCCGGCTGGCCGGCGTGCGCACCGCCTTCCCGGTGCGGGGCGGCTTCCTCGGCTCGTTGGTGGGCCGGCCGTCGGCGTGGGTGCGGGCGGTGGACGGTGTCGACCTCGAAGTGCGCCGGGAGGAGATCTTCGGCCTGGTGGGGGAGAGCGGGAGCGGCAAGACCACCCTCGGGCGGACGATGCTGCGGCTGGTGGAGCCGGCGGAGGGGACGGTCGAGTTCGAGGGACGGGACATCACCCACCTGTCGGAGGCCGAGCTGCGACCGCTCCGGCGGCGGATGCAACCCGTGTTCCAGGACCCCCACGCCGCCCTCAACCCGGCCATGACGATCGGCGACGCGGTGGCCCACCCCCTGCGGGTCCACGGCCTGGCCACCGACCGGGCCGACGCCCGCCGGCAGGCGGCGGAGATGCTCGACCGGGTGGGGATCTGTCCCCCCGACGCCTTCCTCGACCGCTACCCGGAGGACCTGTCGGGGGGCCAGAAGCAACGGGTGGTGATCGCCCGGGCCCTCGTCACCCGGCCGAGCCTGGTGGTGGCCGACGAGCCGGTGGCCATGCTCGACATGAGCGTGCGGGCCAAGATCCTCGAGCTCCTCCTCGACCTCAAGCGGGAGCTCGGCCTCACCTACGTCTTCATCACCCACGACCTGGCCACGGCCAAGTTCGTGTGCGACCGCATCGCCATCCTCTACCTGGGGAGGGTGGTCGAGACGGGCCCCTCGGCCACCGTCTACGCAACCCCCCATCACCCCTACACCCGGGCTCTGTTGGAGGCGGTCCCGTCCCCCGACCCCACCCGACGGGACGTCCACCGCCGGCTCCCCTCGGGCGAGGTGCCCGACGCCGTCGACCCGCCCGGTGGCTGCCGCTTCCACCCGAGGTGCCCGGACGGGTTCGCCCCCTGCGGCTGGGAGGGCCGCGACCTGGCGTCGGCCCTGGAGGAGCGCTGGACCGACGTCAGCCTGCTGGACGCCGAGTCCCCCCTGGTCGGCCCCCTGGGCGATCTGCAGGTGTCCGCCCACGAGGTCGTCTTCCCCCGGGGCGGCCAGGCGGTGGCCGACCTCCTCCGCCGGCTGCGGGACGAGCGGGCCCACCGGGTCCTGACCGCGGTGACCACCGTCGAGGTCGACGGCGACCGGGTGCGGGTGCGCCTCCAGGCAGGATCGGAGCCAGTCCTGCAGGAGGTCGCCGGCCGGCTGGTCGCCTGCCACCTCCACGGGTAGGCGTTTTCCGGAACCCCTCGTCAGGTACATCTGACGCAGCCGAAAGGGGGGGCCCGAGATCGCCGTCGTGTTGCTGGACGAGCTACGCAAGCTTCAGGCGATCATCACTGCCTTGTCGACGGCCCCCTCGGAGGACGCCATCGCCGACGTCGCCGTCGATCGGTTGCTCGACGCGGTCGCGGCCGACGCGGGCGTTCTCGCCATCCGGGACGACGACACCCTGGTCGTGCGCCGAGCCCTCGGATACGGCGACCTGGCTGTCGTCGGCAGCCGCATCCCGGTCGACTCCGGCCTGCCGCTGAGCGAGGCGGTCCGGCTGGGAGAACCCATCTTCCTGTCGACGGGCGCGGCCCGGCTGAAGGCGTACCCGGCGTCGGCCGGCATCCCCGTCATGTACCAGGGCCTGGTGGCCCTGCCCCTGGTGGTCGACCGCCGGTCGGTGGGCGTGCTCGGCCTCAGCTTCGCCGAGTCCCGTCGTTTCGATCCCGACGAGCAGGCTCTCCTCTGCACCATCGCCCAGCTGTGCGCCCTCACCATCGACCGCTTCCAGCGGGGGGAGCGGCTCGGTCGCCTGCAGGCCCTCACCGGCCAGCTGTCCCGGGCCTTCACCGTGGCCGAGGTGGTGCGGGTGATCCGGGACGAGACCCTCCCCGAGCGGTCGATCCGGGCCATCGGCCTGTGGTTGCTCGACGAGGAGAGCGGCGGCCTCCGGCTGGCCCTTCCCGAGCGACCTGCGGGCGCGGACCCGGTCGTGCTCCCCCTCGACGTCGATCTCCCGGCGGGTGAGGCGGCGCGCACCGGCGCCGCGGTGTGGGTGGACCGAGGCGACGACACCGACGGCCGGCGGTTCCCGTCCCTCTCCGGTAGCGGGTACCAGAGCGCGGCGGCGATCCCCCTGGCGGCCGAGGATCGGGTGGTCGGCGTGCTCACCGTCGGCTTCGACATCGACCACCCGGGGGCCGACGACGACCGCCGGTTCCTGGTGGCCATGGCCGAGCAGGCGGCGGTGGCCCTCGAACGGGCCCGCCTGTACGACAGCGAACGGCGGTCCCGGCGGCAGGCGGAGCGGGACCGGCAGCGATCGGTCGAGCTGGCTCGGGCCCTGCAGACCAGCCTCCTCCCGCCCCGACTGCCCGAGGTCCCCGGCCTCGAGCTGGGCGCCCGCTACCACCCGGCCCTGGCCGGGCTGGAAGTCGGCGGCGACTTCTACGACGTGTTCGACACCGGCGGCGACTGGGCCGTCATCATCGGCGACGTGTGTGGGAAGGGCCCGGAGGCGGCCGCCCTCACCGCCCTCGCCCGCTACACCATCCGGTCGGTGGCGATGGATCTGCGCCACCCGGCCCAGGTCCTGCGCAAGGTCAACGACACGCTCCTCCGCCACCAGCTCGACGAGCGCTTCTGCACCGTCGCCTACGGGCGGGTGGTGCCGAGCGTGGGCGGGGTGCGAGTGACGGTGTGCCGGGGCGGGCACCCGCCGCCCCTGGTCCTGCGGGCGTCGGGCGAGGTGGAGGCGATCGGACCCGAGGGCGGCCTCATCGGCCTGTTCGCCGAGATCCGGCTGTGGGAGGAGACGACCAAGCTCAGACCGGGCGACAGCCTCGTCTTCTACACCGACGGTGTCACCGAGGCGGGCCCGTCCCGCGACCAGTTCAGCGACCGGCGGCTGGAGGACGTCCTGCGGGCCTGCGCCGGCCTCACCGCCTCCGAGGTGGCGGAGAACGTGGAGGCGGCGGTGGTCGAGTTCGGCGGCCCCCAGCCCCGCGACGACCTCGCCGTCCTCGTCCTCCACGTGCCGATGCCCACCCGCTGACGTCGGTCAGTCGGGGCTGACGCCCTCGGTGAACGGCTGGCCGAGCAAGATCCCGTCGTTGGTGATGCGGTACTCGCGGATCTCGGGCTCGTGCAGGCTGGCCCGGGTCTTGAGGACGGTCAGCGCCCGCTTCACCCGGGACCGGTCGCGGAGGAACTGCAGGAGGATCACGTTGTCGGACATGTTGGAGATCCCCGATTCCGACAATCGGGACAGGTGGAACAGGTCGGGAACCTCCATCGTCATGAGCACGCTGATCCCCTGCCGGGAGCAGCGCTGGATGAGCGAGTAGATGTACTCCCGCATGCGGATCGGGTCGGGCGAGGCGAAGGCGAGGTCGCCCAGGCTGTCGATCACCAGCCGGGTCGCGTTGCGCGCCTTCAACCCGTCGAGCACGGCGTAGACCCACTCGTCGATGTAGAGGTCGACCGTCGAGCGGTAGAGGAGCGTCACGTTCGGGTGCTCGAGCGTCCAGCCGAAGCCGCGGGCCGTGCGCTGGAGCTGGCTGGGGTTCTCCTGGAGGTTGGCGATGAGGGCTTGCTCGCCCTGAGCCGCGCCCCCGAAGGCGAAGCTCAGGCCCATCACCGTCTTGCCCGATCCCGACGGCCCCGCCACCAGCGTGCAGGCGCCCGGCCAGTAGCCGTCGCCCAGCATGAGATCGAGGGCGGGGATGCCCGAGGAGATGCGCTCGTCGGACAGCTCGTAGCCGGTGTGGTCGGCCAAGTCGGCCAGCCGGGGGAAGACGTCGACCCCCCGCTCCGACAGCCGGTACGCGTGCTGGCCCGACAGGAACCCGGTGCCCCGCAGCTTGAGCACCTGGAGGACCCTGGCCTCCCGCTCGTTGACCATGTTGGAGGAGAGCTGGATGATGGCGTCGGCCACCGCGAACTCGGGCTCCTGGGCGATGTCGTCGAGGCCGTACTCGCCCACCCAGAACGACGACGCCCCCGAAGCCGACAGACGGGCGGCGAAGTCGTGGAGGAACCAGCGGAAGTCGCTCGGCTCCCGGGCGAAGGCGTGGAGGGCCTTGAAGCTGTCGATGACGATCAGGGCCGGCTCATGCTCGCCGATGAGGGCCTGGAGGCGGTCGACGAAGGCGGGCAGGCCCCGCTCGTCCAGCAGGCCGCCGAGGTCCTCGTAGAACACGGCCTGCCCGACCAGGGCGTCGTCGAAGAACGACAGGCTGCGGCCGTAGCGCAGGATCTTGTCCATCGGCTCCGACACGGTCGACACGTAGAGGGCGGGCGCCTCCGGGGACGCGTTGGAGAACACGAACTGCTGGGCGAGCAGGGTCTTGCCGGTCCCGGGGGCGCCGGTGATGAGGGTGAGGGCGCCCTTCGAGAGGCCCCCGCCGAGCACCAGGTCCAGGCGGGGATGCCCACTCGTGAGACGCTCCGTCATGCGCCGAGGCGATCCATACGGTGCCGGGCAATCTAGGCGCGCCGGGTGTCGGCGCGACGAGGACACCCGATTTCGGCCGCGCTGGTGGGGGATCGGGAGGTGGTCAGACGTCCGGCACTCGATGATCCGGATGAATGTCATGCCCGCCGGTCCTCTCCGGCGGCGGCCGGTTACAGGCGGCGGTGGGTGATGAGGGCGGCGAGGTCGGCGGGCGACGTCGTCACCTGGTAGCCGTCCCGCCGCAGCCACTCCCGGTTGCGGCGCTGGAGGTCGCTGGCGTCCCACCGGTTGAGGACGACCAGCACCGGGGCGCAGCCGGTGAGGAGGACCTCGACCGAGAGCCGCACCGAGTTGATCGCGCCCAGGCCGGCCTCGGCCACCAGGACGACGAGGTCGGGAGCCACCGCGGTGCACAGGTCGACGCTGTCGCCGTCGGCGGCGATGGGCGACCGCGGACCGCCGGCGGTCTCGATCAGCCCGATGGCGGTGCCCTCCGGCCAGGCCAGCTCCCCGACCAGATCCTCGACGCTGAACGCGGGACGGCCGAGCACGGTGGCGGCCATGGGCGGGGCGAGGGCGGCCTCGTACCACCGGTGGCGGGGGCAGACGTCGTCCGGTCCCTCGCCGTTGGCCCCGGCGGCGGCCAGGACGTGGGCGTCGGTGGCGTCGGCCTCGCCGGGGGCGAAGGACTGGACCGGCTTGCGGGCCACGGCCCGGCCCCTGTCGGGTGACAGCTCCCGCAGGACGGCGGCGGTCACCCACGTCTTGCCGACGCCGGTGGCGGTGCCCAGGACGACGACGAGGCGGTCAGGGCGCCAGGTCACGGAGGGCCTCGGTGAGACGGGCGACCTGGTCGTCGGTGTGGGCCGCGGAGAGGCTGATCCGCAGGCGGGACGTCCCCGGGGCGACGGTGGGGGGGCGGATGGCAGGGACGATCAAACCCCGGGCGTGGAGGGCGGCGGACGCGTCGAGGGCGGCCCGCTCGTCGCCCAGGATCACGGGGACGATCGGGGACGGGTGAGCGGCGCCGGCCACGGTGGTGACGTGGTGGCGGAGGCGCTGGATGAGCCGGGTGCCCTCCCGGGAGCGAAGGACGCGGAGGGCGGCCAGGGCGGCGGCGGCGTCGGCGGGGGCGGGGGCGGTGGTGAAGATGAACGGTCGGGCCCGGTTGACGAGGAGGTCGACGAAGCGGCGGCTGCCGGCCACGAACCCTCCCACCGACCCGAGGGTCTTGGACAGGGTGCCGACCCGGAGGTGGTCGACGCCGTCGAGCTCGGCCGGCGCCGGGCTCGGGCCGAGGACGGCGTGGGCCTCGTCGAGGACGAGCAGGGCCCCGTGGTCGGCGCACAGCCGGGCCAGCTTGTCGACCGGGGCCACGTCGCCGTCCATGGAGAAGGCGGTGTCGGTGACGACGACGGCCGGTGTGCGGGTGGCGGCGGTCGCGGCCAGCAGGTCGGCCACGTGGGAGAGGTCGGCGTGGTCGTAGACCTCGACCTCGGCCCGGGCCAGGCGGCAGCCGTCGACGATCGAGGCGTGGTTGCGCTCGTCGCTGAGGATGCGGGCCCGGGCCGGCCCGAAGGTGGTCAGGACGCCCAGGTTGGCGGCGTAGCCGGTGGGGAAAAGGACGGCGGCCTCGGTGCCCTTCCATTCCGCCAGCTCGGCTTCCAGCTGGGAGTGGACGGTGCGGGACCCGGCCACCAGCCGGGCCGAGCCGGCGCCCGTGCCGTAGCGGTCGAGGGCCTCGTGGGCGGCCGCGATCACCTCCGGGTGCTGGGAGAGACCCAGGTAGTCGTTGGAGGCGAACGTGGCCGAGGGGGCGACGTCGAGGTCGCGGACCGCCCGCCACCGGCCGGCGGCGGCCACCTGCCGGCACTCGTCGTCGGCCCAGGCGGCCCACCTACCCATCGCCGAGCGCCTCCCCGAGGGCGTCGACGATGCGCTCGACCTCGGCTGGCGTCACGGTGAGCGGGGGCATGAGCACGACCGTCCCCCCGAGGGGCCGCAGGAGGACGCCGGCCCGGGTGGCGCCGGCGCACACCTGGCGCCCACGGTCGGCGCCGCCGGCCACGTCGACCCCACCCATGAGCCCGCGCAGGCGGATGTCGACCACGCCCTCGAGGGGACGGATGCGCTCGTCGAGGAGGAGGGCGAGCTGCGCGGAGCGGGCGATGACGTTGTCGAGCACGCTCCCCTCGTCGAGCAGGCGCAGGTGGCGGAGGGCGACGGCCGCGGCCAGGGCGTTGCCGCCGTAGGAGTGGCCGTGGGCCAGGTGGCGGCCCCGGGCGCCGAAGGCGTCGGCCACCCGGCCGGTCACGACGGTGGCCGACATCGCCAGGTAGCCGGCGGTGAGGCCCTTGCCCAGGCAGACGACATCGGGCCGGTCGGGTCCTGTCTGCTCGCCGGCGAACAGGGTGCCGGTGCGGCCGAAGCCGGTGGCCACCTCGTCGTGGACCAGGAGCACGCCCGTCTCCCGGCAGGCGGCGGCGAGGCGGGCGAACGAGGCCGGCGGCGCCATCCGCATCCCCGCCGCGCCCTGCACCAGGGGCTCGACGACCACCGCCGCCAGCTCGTCGGCGTGCTCGTGGACCAGGTCGACGGCCACCTTGAAGTCGGGGTCGTCGTCGAAGCCGGGAGCCCGCAGGACGGGGAACCGGAACGGGTCGAACACGTCGGCCCCCAACCCGCCGTCACCCAGGGACAGGGCGCCCACCGTGTCGCCGTGGTAGGCGCCGCCGAAGGCCAGGAACCGGCTGCGCTCGGGGCGACCTACGTTCACCCAGTACTGGAAGGCGATCTTGAGCGCCTGCTCCACCGCCGATGCCCCGTCGCCGGCGAAGAGGAACCGGGGTTCGTCGACCGGGACAACCTCCGCCAGGGCCTCGGCCAGCTCCACGACCACCCGGTTGCCGTGGCCCAGGAGGGTGGAGTGGGCGACGAGGTCGAGCTGGCGGCGAACGGCCTCGTCGAGCTCGGGGACGTGGTGGCCGAGGGTGTTCACCCACAGCGACGAGATGGCGTCGAGGTACCGCCGCCCGTCGACCCCGACGAGCTCGTGGCCCTCGGCCCGCTCGACCACGATCGGCTCGCCGGCGAGGTACTCGTCCATCGGCGTGAACCCGTGCCACACCACCGCCGCGTCCCTCCGGGCCCAGTCGGCGTCGGTGGCAGCCACGCCCCAATGGTCCCATCTCGAACGCGCCGGACGTGCTGTCGCACAGGTGCCAGATCCCTGCCCGACGAGTTGGCGGTCCCCTGCGGGCGTCTCCGCCGCCCCGGACCTGGCCACTCGTGACCGTGGGCCGGCCCCTCGTGGATCGCGGCCACCGTGATGTCCCTCGGAGTGCCCGTGGTGACGCCGGACCCGCACCTCGTCGAGCTGCCCGGACCTTCGGTGGTCAGCGTCCGACGCCCCCGGTTCGACCCGGAAGCACGCCCCCTCGGTAGAATCGACCTTCACTCATGCTCGACGATCGCAAGGCCGCCATCCTCCGGGCCGTGGTCCAGGAGTACATCCAGACCGCGCAGCCGGTGGGCTCCGCCCATTTGGCCCGCGCCCACAACCTCGGTGTCTCGCCGGCCACCGTCCGCAACGAGATGGCGGCGCTCGAGCGCGACGGCTTCCTCGCCCACCCCCACACCAGCGCCGGGCGCATCCCCACCGACAAGGGCTACCGGTTCTTCGTCGACACCATCAGCGTCGGCACGCCCGCCGGGGTGCTCGAGCCGGCCAAGAAAGCGCAGGTCCAGACCTTCTTCGCCCGGGCCCACGGCCAGCTGGAGGAGATGCTGCACGACACCAGCTGCCTGCTCTCCAACCTCACCCACTACGCGGCCATGGTCGTCGCCCCCCAGCACGACGACGCCACCGTGCGGTCGGTGCAGATCGTGGGCCTCGGGCCGCGGGTGGCCCTGGTGGTGGCCATCCTGTCCACCGGTGCGGTCGAGAAGGCCACCCTCGAGGTCGATCCCACCGTGGGCGACGAGCACCTGGCCGCGGCCGGCGCCCACCTCACCGGGCACCTGATCGGGCGGCCGATCACCGACGACCGGTCCGTCGTCCCCACCGGCAACGCCGCCACCGACCGGCTGGTCATGGCCGCCCGCGCCGGCCTCGTCGACCACCACCGGCGGGAGGCGGAGCAGGTCTTCGTCGACGGGGCGTCGCACATGGCCGCCACCTTCGAGGCGGTGGCCACCGTCCGCCAGGTCCTCACCATCCTCGAGCAGCAGTACGTGGTGGTCAGCCTCCTGCGGGAGGCCCTCCTCGACGACCGCCTCAACGTGGTCATCGGCACCGAGCACCGGGTGGAGTCCCTGGCCGAGTGCTCGATCATCGTCGCCCCCTACGAGGTCGACGGGGGCCGGGCCGGCACCATCGGTGTCCTCGGGCCCACCCGCATGAACTACCCCCAGGCCATGGCCGCGGTGGCGGCGGTCAGCCAGCGCCTCGGCCGGGCCCTGAGCGAGAGCTGAGGGGACGGCTACCGTGGCCGGCCCGCCGGAGGACTTCTACGACCTGCTGGGCGTGAGCCGCGACGTGTCCGAGGACGAGCTGAAGAAGGCCTACCGGGCCCGGGCCCGGGAGCTGCATCCCGACGCCAACCCGGGCGACCCCGAGGCCGAGAACCGGTTCAAGCTGGTCACCGTCGCCTACGAGACCCTGCGTGATCCCGAGCGCCGGCGCCGCTACGACACCTTCGGGCCCGAGGGCCTGCGGGGCACAGGCGGCCCCGGCGGGGGCAACTTCGACGACATCTTCGGCGCCAACCTGGGCGACATCTTCCAGTCGTTCTTCGGTGGCGGCTCACCCTTCGGCGGTGGGCGGCGGCAGTCGGGCCCACCCCGGGGCAACGACGTCGAGACGTCCGTCCAGCTCGAGTTCCGGGAGGCCGTGTTCGGCGTGTCCCACGAGGTGAAGCTGCGGCTGCCGGTGACGTGCGAGACGTGCGCCGGCTCGGGCGCCCGGGCCGGCACCGGACCCGTCACCTGCTCCCAGTGCGAGGGGACGGGCGAGATCCGCCGCACCCGCCAGTCGATCCTGGGCCAGATGATCACGTCCAGCCCCTGCCCCCGGTGCGGCGGTGTGGGGGAGATGGTCACCTCGCCCTGCCCCGACTGCCGGGGCGAGGGCCGGCGCACCGAGGAGCGGTCGTACACGGTCGACGTCCCCGCCGGGGTCGACGACGGGAGCACGCTCAAGGTGTCGGGCCGGGGCGCGTCCGGCCCCCGGGGCGGTCCCCCGGGCGACCTCTACGTCCACCTGCGGGTGCGGGCCGACGAGCGCTTCGTGCGCCAGGGCAACGACCTGATCCAGGTGCTGCACATCCCCATGGCCCAGGCCGCCCTGGGGGCGGTCATCCACTACGAGACGCTCGACGGCACCGAGGACCTGGTCGTCCCCAAGGGCACCCAGTCGGGACGGGTGTTCCGCCTGCGGGGGCGGGGCGTGCCCCGGGTCGGCGGCGGCGGCAGCCGGGGCGACCTGCTGGTGCAGGTGGCGGTCGAGACGCCCACCGACCTGTCCAAGGAGCAGGAGGAGCTGCTGCGGTTGCTCGCCACCGCCCGGGGCGAGGACGTGGCCCCGCCCGACACCGGCTTCCTGGCCCGGGTCCGCTCCGCATTCAAGTAGCCGCTGCGGCCCACGTCTTCGTCGCCGATGTGGGGGCGCCCGTGCTGGGCGCGCCCGACCGCCACCACCTGGAGCGGGTGTTGCGGCTGCGGGCGGGGGAGGCGGTCACCGCTTCCGACGGGGGCGGTCGCTGGGTGCGGTGCCGCTGGGTGGACGGGCCGGCCGGTCTGGAGGTCGACGGCGAGGTGGTGGTCGAGCCGGCCCCGTCGCCGCCGGTGACGGTGGCCTTCGCCCCCGTCAAGGGCGAGCGGCCGGAGTGGGCGGTGCAGAAGCTCACCGAGGTGGGCGTCGACCGGATCGTCCCTCTGGTGACGGCCCGGTCGGTCGTGCGGTGGGAGGGTGACCGGGGGGCGGCGGCGGTCGAGCGGTGGCGGCGGGTGGCCCGGGAGGCGGCCATGCAGAGCCGGCGGGCGTGGCTGCCGGTGGTGGACGTGCCGGTGGCCTTCGCCGAGGCCGCCGGGTGGGACGGGGCGGCGCTGGCGGTGGCGGGCGGCGACCCGCCGACGCTGGCCGGCGCGATCGTGCTGGTGGGGCCGGAGGGGGGCTGGGAGCCGTCCGAGATCGGCGCCGGGCTGCCGACCGTGGGGTTGGGTCCGAACGTGCTGCGCACGGAGACGGCGGCGGTGGTGGCGGCGACGCTGCTGGTGGCTCTGCGCACCGGGCTGCTGCTCCCTCACGCCTGACCCCACGCTCGGTCACCGTCCGCGGGCCGATGGTCACGGAGCGAGATTGCCTTGGTGACGGAGAGCGAGATAACCTTTCTCGGCCGGCGATGCGAAGGGGGGCTCGGTCGTGGACGAGGACACCGAGCTTGCTGGCCCGGCGCAGACCTACGCCCGGCGGGTCGGCCAGCGGCTGCGGGCCATCCGCCGGCAGAAGCGGCTGTCCCTGCAGGAGGTCGAGGCTGCGTCCGACCAGGAGTTCAAGGCATCGGTGCTAGGGGCCTACGAGCGGGGCGAACGGGTCATCTCCGTTCCCCGCCTGCAACGGCTGGCCGACTTCTACAGCGTCCCCGTCGACCAGCTCCTGCCCCGGGAGGGCGAGGCGCCGGCGGTGGCGGCTGCGGGCGAGGCGGGCGGCGAGGCCTCGGAGCGGGCGGTGCCGGCGACGGCCTCGCCCCGCAAGATCACGTTCGACCTGTCCCGGTTCGAGAGCATCGAGTCCGACCCCGAGCTCGACATGGTCCACAAGTACCTGTCGAGCATCCAGGTCCTGCGCCAGGACTTCAACGGCCGGGTGCTCACCATCCGCCACGACGACATCCGGGCCATCGCCGGCCTGTTCGGCACCGACGCCGACGCCCTGGTCCGCCGCCTCGACGAACTGCAACTCCGCCTGACACCGGCCTGAGGGCGGCGCCCGGCGGCGCTTCAGAGGGCGGCCAGGTAGCGGAGGGCGGTGATGCTGGGCAGGTAGCAGTAGGCGCCGCCCCGGGTGGTGATGAACGGGGTGAAGCCGGTGACCTGCTTGTTCACCGCCTTCGATGTCGCGGTCGGGCCGAACGACACGGTGAACGACGACGCCGACGGCGGGTCGTTGTCGCCCAGGAGCACGTCCTTGCCGGTGATGTTGTTGGCCGGGTTGGCCCCGTCGTTGCCCCAGACCGACATGACGAAGTCGGCGTCGTTGACCCAGTTCTGCATGAGGAACTCGAACTGGTTCTCCAGGTCGACGTTGATGAACCAGCCGACGAGGCCCCTCGCCACCTCGTCAGGGGCGGCCGGGTCGTAGGGCGGGCCGTAGGGGATGGCCCGCCGGGTGATGCGGTGGAGGCTGCCGCCGCCCCCGACCACCTGCTGGTTGCGGGGGTTGGCCCGGCGCATGTGGGAGCCGATGGGGCAGGCGTAGCCGAAGGCGTCGCCGCCGGTGGGGTCGTCGGGCGGGACGTAGTTGTAGTTGTTGATGTCCTCGGGGGCGATCGGCGGCGTGGGGCAGTCGGTGGCGGGGGAGAGGACGAGCGGCACCCCGTTGCGCCACCGGCCGCACACCTTGGCCGCCAGCAGCTCGGGGTCGATCCCCACCTGCCGGGCGCCGGCCTGGAGGAAGCGCTCGAAGCCGGCCACGTCCTGCTGCAGCACCCGGAAGGCGGCGAAGCTGCTGTTGGTCGACAGCGCCTCGGGCGACACCGTGTAGGGCGCCCCCCCGGCGTTCTGGCTGGGGTGGCCCATGAGGAACTCGCCGGTGGGCGCCACCGGCTGGCAGTCGGGCCGGGGCCGCTTGGTCGGCGGCGCCCCCGCCACCGTCGGCTGGGAGATGTTGTCGGTGTACCCGAAGTGGACCTTGTTGTCGGCCAGGGCGCTGGCGTCGAGCGCCCCCAGCTCGGTGAGGGCCGCGCCGGTGAAGGCGGCCCGCAGGGCGGCGCTGGCCGACTCCAGGATCGCCACGTCCTCGTGCACCCACAGGCTGAGCACGAGGTGGACCCTCGCCCCGTCGGCCAGGCCGCCGACCCAGAGGCTGGGGGCGCTGGCGCCCACGTCGCCCACCTTGGCCGCCGTCGTGGGGTCGGTGGCTCCCAGCCGGAACGACCGGGGAAAGGTGGCCAGGTCGCCGGCCGCCACGCCCAGGGCGACCAGGCCCGGGTAGGTGATGCCCAGGTTGAGGAACGTCTCCGGCTTGGTCGTCCACGGCGCCGCGGTCGTGATCCGGGGAAGCTGGCGGTCACCCCCCAGGACGGCCTGGAGGAAGCGGCGGGCCCCCCCGGCGTCGGCCACCTCCAGCACGAAGTGGCGGGCGTGGTCGACCCGGTAGCCCCGCAGGATGGTGCCCTGGACGTCGGCCAGGTCGAGGTCCACCGGCGGGCGGGGCTACGACGCCGGCGGCGGGGGGAAGGCGGCCTTGATCCTCTGCACCGTCTGCGGGTAGGCCGAGTAGAGGCCCTGCTGGCCGTGCTGGGACGCGTCGTTCTCGGCCACGTAGGCGGTGAAGGCGGCCACGTTCTCGGCGACGGGCACCAGCGACTGGCCGTCGGCGGTGAAGCTCAGGAGAACGTCGAACACGTCGCCGATCTGGTTGACGAAGTCCTGGATGTAGCTGTTGAAGTCCTTGTCGTACTCGGTGATCACGGCCAGCCGGAAGGGCCCGCCGCCGCCGGTCGGGGAGGGCTGGAAGTTCGGCGCCGAGGCGTCGAAGAGCATGAACCGGGCGAAGTGCACGGTGCCGATCGTGGTGAGGGCGGCCTTGATCTCGGCGTCCGCCCCGGCGAGGGCGGCCGACAGCTTCCCGACGTCGACTCCGTCCTCGAGGGGCATGACCAGGGTGAGGGGATTCGCCATCCGACCACTTCCTTCGGTCTCGGGGCCCGCGCCGGGCTACGGCGAGGTTAGCGGCGGGACGTCGAAGACCTGGCCCGGGAAGATGAGGTCGGCGTTGCCCGGATCGGCGAGCCCGGAGCGGTTGGCGTCGATCAGGCGCAGCCAGTAGGGGACGATCTCGGCGTCGGTGGGTGGCCGTCCCCACGACCGGTGCAGGATGTCGTCGGCGATGGTCCAGAAGCAGTCGCCGGGGACGACGGTGTAGCGCTCGGGCTCCGGGACCGGCTCGGGGGCGGGCGGTGGCGCCGGGCCCGGCGCGGTGCCGCCGGCGGGCGGCAGGCGGACCATGGTGACGGTGTCGGCGGGCACCGACGTCGTGGTCGTGGAGGTCGTCGTGGTCGTCGTCCGGGCTGCCGCCGGACCGATCCCGACCAGGGTGAGGGTGAGGGAAGCGGCCAGCAGGTGGCGGACGGGAGCGATCGTCACCCGGTCGACCACGGCCACGAGCACGTCGGCCCGGAGCAGGCGGACAACCGAGCCGAGCGCCGTCACCGCCGCCAGGTACCAGCACCCGCCGACCGCGGCCAGGCGGAGGAGGGCGAAGGCGGCCTCGGCCGGCTCCCGTTGCTCGAACCACCCCGGCCACCGGGTCGGCGAGCCGAGCGGGGGAGGCGCCAGCGGACCGTGGCCGGTGGCCGACAGGGCGGCCAGGGCCAGTCCGATCCCGCCGGCCATCGCCGCCAGCCACAGGAGCCGATGGCAGCGGCTCACGTCGCGACGCGGGGCATCCGCACCACCTGCGGCGGCAGCTCGCCCCGTTCGACGACCACCTCGTGGCAGCCGTCGCGATCGACGTCGGCCGCCCGCACCGCCTGCCCGCCGGGGACGGTGGCCACGGCCGCCCCGGTGACCGACTCCCGGGCACCCACCGCCCACCCGTCGAAGCGGAAGACCTCGCCCGTCGCCGGCCGGAGGAGGACCACCGTGCGGACGCCACGGCACGACCAGTCGCCGGTGGTCACCTGGTCGCCTGCCCGCCCGAGGGCCCACCGCAGGCCCACCGCCTCGAGCACCCCGTCGGTGTAGCGGAGGGCGTCGAGGCAGCCGTCGCCGTCGACGTCGGCCACCAGGACGGCGGTGGCCTCCGGGCAGTCGGCCCGCACTTTCGTGACCGGGTCGGTGGTCGTCGTGGTGACGACGGTGGTGGGCGGCGCGGGCCGGGTCGTGGGCGGCGGGGCCACTTCGGGCGCGGCGGTCGTCGCCGGCGGCGACGACCACGGCGCGAGCACCACCAGGCCGACCGCGGCGACAGCCACGACCGCCACCGCGCCTGCAACCAGCGGGCCCATCGATCTCCTCCGCCTCGACGGAACCCTCACGACCGGCGGCCGCGGGTCGGTGGTGACCGTGGGAGGGCCGTCCCCCCGGCGATCGTCGGCCGTCGCGTCCGGGTCGGCGCCGAGGAGGAGGCTTCGGGGCCGGGGGACATCGACCTCGGCCCGTGGGCGCGTCCCTCGCCGACCGCCCCGTGCGCCGGCCACCAGCGCCCGCAGGTCGACCGCCGGGTCGGGCTGGGCTTTTCCCAGCACCGGGAGGCGTGCGCCGGGGACGGCCGCGGCGATGTCGCCCGCCATCTCCCGGGCCGACGGCCGGGCATCCGGATCGTCGGCGGTGGCCGCCTCGGCCACCCGGCGCAGGGCCCGGGCATCGGGCCCGGTGGCCAGGCGGCGGAGGAGCCGTCCCAATGCGGCCACGTCGCGCGCCGGCGTGAGCTCGTCTCCCGCGGGGCCGGCCGAGCCGAACCCGCACAGGACCGGTTGCCCGCCGGGGCCCAGCAGCACGTGCTCGGGGACCACCGCCCCGTGGACGATCCCCATCTCGTGCAGATCGCCGAGCGTCGTGGCCAGCGCCCCCATCACGCCTGCCACCTCCTCCCGAGTCAGCGGCAGGGGCGCCGCCAAAGTCGGCCCGTCGACCAGGGCCGTCACCAGCACCGGGCGGTCGCCGCTGCCCTCCAACCCCACCAGCTCGACCACCCCCTCATGGCGGGCGGCGCCCAGCACCTCGGCCTGGCGGCGGATGCGCTCCCCACCACCGGGTCCCTTTGCCACCTTGCGATGTACTTCCACATAATTATGCTATACGCCACACACGCCTGCGGTCGAGCCCTGCTCCGGTCCCGCCACCGAGGTCGCCCGCACCGCGGCCTCGTCCGGACCGCCCGGCACCGCCTGGGCGAACACGTACGACACCTTGGACGAGGCCGTCACCCGCACCGTCCACGGGCACCCGGAACGGGTCGGCGGGCTGGCCGTGGCCCGGACCTCCAACCCCCGGTGCCGGGACCCGTCGAGCGCCAGCCGCACCCGCTCCTCCGCCACCGCGGCGACGGCGTAGGGGTCGAGCTCGATGCGGTCGTCGCGGTAGAAGGCCTGGCCGTCGACCGCGGTGGTGGCGGCGTCGTTGGCCGCGGCGGCGGTGGCGTTGGCCAACTCCCGCTGGGCGAGGAAGGCGATGGACGAGTCGACGGTGATGGCGGCCAGGACCAGCACGATCAGCACCGCCGCCGGAAAGAGCAGCAGGATGCTGCCCCGCTCACCCACGGTCGCAACGGGCGGTGGCGGCGGGAACGCCGTCGCGGTAGGGGTCGACCACCTCCGCGTGGCGGGCGGCGGCGGTGAACCCGGCGCCGCTGCCCCGGCCGAGGAAGGGCAGCCCGACGGCCCGCACCCGGTAGCTGGCCTCGAACCGGACGACCTGGCAGCGGGTGAACCCGGATTCGACCGCCCGCAGCTCCATGCGGTCGGGGTCGCGCCCGTGGCCCCGCACCGCCTCCCGGGCGGCGGCATCGGCCAGCGCCATCGGGTCGGACCCCACCGGCGCCTCGACATAGGCCCGCGTCGCCTCCCGGGCGGCGGCCGACATCGCCATCTTGGCGTCGACCACCGCCCACCCGTTGGCCGCCAGAAGCACGCCCACCACGAACGTGAGCAGCCCGAACACGATCGCCTCCAGCCCCGCCACCTGCCCCGACTGGCCCCGCCCCCTCATCGGAACGCCTCCACCCGCACCCGAACCGTCCGGTCGACCTCGTCGAACGCCAACCGCCCCGCCATCGTCGGCAGCAGGTGGGTCGGGTTCCGGGCGTGGACCGAGAGCACGATCACGTCCCCGTCCGACGCCGACCAGTCGAAGGTCACCCGCTGTCCGTACCTTCCCAGGGCCCGCCGGGCGTCCGCCTCGGCCGCCGCGATGTGCCCTGTCCCTCCGTCGGCCACCGCCACCCGTCGCGCCGCGTCGTAGGCGACCGCGGTGACCACCGACGTCGCGTACAGGTTGAACAGAGCCTGCACCGCGAACAGCAGCAATCCGAGGAAGACGAGGAAGCCGAGCCAGGCCGAGATCGGCCCCCCGCCCCGCTCGGAGCGCGGCGGGGGACTCGTCCTCGTCCGCCTACCTTCCGATGGAATCGATCTGGGTCGACGTCTGGCTGCTGGCATTGCCCCAGATGCTCTTGAACCCGACCCACATGAGGGCGCCGAGGGCGGCGAAGATCAAGACCGCGATCGCCGACGACACCACTCCTTCACCGCGCTCGCCCCGCGCGGTCAAGCTGCACACAAGGCACCGGGCCCAGACATAGGACTGCAAGAGCTGCTCCGACAAGGAAACTCCTTTCGAGTTCAGGACGACGAGAAGAGGCTGAGGGCCTCCATGAACGGGATGGCGATGAAGACCACCCCGGGGAGCAGGGCGGCGATGGTGACCGGGATCCACACCTGTTGGCCCCGGCGCTCGGCGGTTTCGATCAGGCGACGTTGCAGGTCGCGGCGGATGGCGCGGGCTTCCTCCGACAGGAGCCGGCCGAGGTCGCTCGACTCCCGGTTGAGGGCGAGCACGGGCAGCAGCCGGTGGAGGGCCTCCACGTCGGCGACGACCGCCCACTCCCTCAACGCCTCGGTCTCGGTGAGCCCCTGGCGGAGGCGGGCGCACACCCGGGTCAGGTCGGTGGCGGCCGCGCCCCGTCCCCGCGCCGCCAGCCGGTTGAGGGCGGCGCCCAGCGAGTAGCCGGCCGACAGGAGCATGGCCAGCTGCTCGGCCACCACCGGCAGCTCCACCACCAGCCGCCGCTTCCACCGGTCGGACGCGGAGGCCACCTGCTGTTCCACGATCAGGAACGCCAGCAACGGTCCGCCCACGATGAAGAGGAGCGCCGCCACCGCCGGCGGCCGGACGGTGACCGCCAGCATCGACCCGGTGGCGAAGCCGATGCCGCTCCATCCCAGCTGGCGGACCCGGAACGACGTCACGTCGAGCGGCGAGTGGATCCGCTGCAACCGGGTGGCGAGGTCCTCGGTGACCCCGAAGACGGCCGCCACCCGCTCGCCCAGGGCCCGGCTCAGCGGACGCACCACCTCCCGGAACGACTCCACCGACAGGATTCCGTCCCGCCGCCGGCGACCGCCCAGGCCGCCCGGCGAGTAGGGCCGCAGCCGTTCGACCAACGTCGGCCGGGCGAACCACCGCAGCTCGGAGAGGACGAGGGTGGTGCCCGCCCACAGGGCGAGGCCGAGGGCGACGGCGAGGCGGGCGTCAGTCAACGAACACCCGCTCCTCCTCCGGCAGCCGCAGCAGACGACCCGACCACAGCCAGCACAGCCCCACCATGGCCACCGCGAAGACGGTGGCCAGCTGCCCGAACGGAGTGCCGTAGGCGGCCCGGGCGTTGCCGATGGTGAGCCCGCACAGCGCCATCCCGACGGGGACGAACAGGACGAACCGGCGGGCGAACTTCACCCCCGCCTGCTTGGAGGCGGCGTCCTTGCGTCCGTGGACGTCGGCCACCCGGTCCTCCACCAGGGCCGCCAGCCGCCGCTGGACATCGCTGCCGCCGACCTCGTGGGCCACCAGCAGCGTCTCGCAGGCGGCGTCGGCGGTGGCGTCGGCCAGTCCCGCCTTGAGCACGGCCACGCTGCGGGAGAAGTCGGTGGTGACCAACCAGGTGCGGGAGGCGGCCTCGAAGGCGGGGAGCATCTCGTCGGGACCCGCCCGTCCCACCTCGAACAGGGCCTGGGGGATCGAGCGGCCGAGCGACCCGGTGAGCAGGGCGATCTCCTCGATCATGCGGGGCCACGCCTCGGCCGCCCGCCGCCGTCGCTGCCGGCGGCGGCTGCGGTACGACGCCCCCGGGTAGGTGGCGGCGAAGATGCCGACGGCCAGCGCCGGCAGGGGGGCGCCGAACACGGCGAACGTGAGCCCGGCGCCGACCACGAACAGCAGGCCCATCACCGCCACGAACTCCGAGGGCTGCACCCCGTCGAGGCCGGCCTGCACCAGCCACTGCTCGGCCCGCCGCCGGCGCACCCGCACCCCGCCCGTCCGGGGCCCGACGCCGACGCCCTCCCACTTGAGCACGACCGCGGTGTAGAGGAAGAACACCCCGCAGGCGCCGAGCACGGCCACGACGAGGGGCGGGATCACGGCTGGCGGCCGAGGCCGGTGACGACCCGGGGCCGGGCCGGCGGCGCCGGTCGGGCGGGCTGGGCCGGGCGGCGGTCGGCGTCGGGGTCGAGGAGGCGACGGGCGTCGTAGCCGGCCTCGGAGAGAGCCCGGGCGGCCCGGACGGGGAGGAGCCCGGTCCACTCCAGGGCCTCGTCGGCGGTGGCCCTGGAGAACAGCTCGGTGACGGTGAACTGCATGGCGTCCGGCCCCACCTGGAGCTCCTCCACCGCCACCACCTCGGTGACCCGCACCGTGCCCCGCACCCGGCTGCAGTGGACGACGATGTCGATGGCCTCGCTCACCAGCGCGCTCAGGGCCGACATCGGCAGCTCGTTCGACGTGTCGGCCAGCTGGCAGATGAACCGCAGCCGGGTGAGGGCCTGGCGGGCGGAGCCGGCGTGGATGGTGGTGAAGCCCTTCACACCCGAGGACAGCGTGAGCAGCAGAGGCAGCGCCTCTCTGTCCCTCACCTCCCCGACGACGGCGATGTCGGGGGCCATGCGCAGGAAGCCGGACACCAGCCGGCGGAGGTCGACCTCCCGCCGGTCCTGGCGGGCGGGCCGGGTCTGCATGCTGGCCACGTTGGGCAGAGGCAGGTCGGCCTCGAAGACCTCCTCCGCGATCACCACCCGCAGGGTGGGGTCGAGCTCGGCCGCGCAGCACGAGAGGAGGGTGGTCTTCCCCGACCCGGGGGCGCCCGAGAAGATCATCGACAGCCGCGACCGGACGCAGGCCCGCAGGAAGTCGGCCACCCGGGTGTCGAGCATGTCGAGCTCGACCAGCTCGCCCAGGGCCCGGAACGGGATCCCGGTGAACTTGCGGATGTTCACCAGCGTGTGGCCGTCGCGCCCCACGTCGCCGTGGACGATGTGGAGCCGGGCCCCGGTGTCGAGCTGGGCATCCTGCAGGCCCTCGGCCGGATCGAGCTTGCGGTGGCTGCCGGACGCGTCGTCGAGGATCTTGGTGAGGGTGCGGACGACGTGGTCGTCGTCGTTGAAGACCTCGTCGTGGTAGCTGCTCGGCCCGTGGTGGCGTTTGACGAAGATCTGGTCGGGGCCGTTGATCATGATCTCCCAGACGTCGTCGTCGGCCAGGAGGGGCTCGAGGGGCCCGTAGCCGGCCAGGTTGCGGTAGGCCCGGGTGGCGACCAGCTCGGGGTCGGCCAGGTCGAAGGCCCGCAGGCCCCGCTTGAAGTCGCGGGACCAGGCCGCCACCTCCTCGTCGACCAGGCTCCGCAGCCGGGCCCGCCCGTCGACCTCGGCTACGTCGAGGGAGAGGTCGCCCGCCCGCTCCTGGACCCGACGCTCTATCTCCTGCAGGGGCGACAGCTCCTGCGCCATCAGCCGCCGCCGTCGGCAGTCGCGATCGTCTCGGTCCGAGTTGCCGTTCTCGTTGCCACGCCCCGCCTCCCCCGGCGTCTCCTCTGTTCGGCCCGATCCAAGGACCGGCCCAAGGATATGAAAGACCATGGAACGCGCACAAGTGGAGAACCTGAGGATTTCCCGGGAAAACGAGTGGGATACCTGTGGATGGCGCTTGATGGCCCCGTCGGGGACGTTGCGTTGGGAGAACTCGGGTCGCGACGAGGCGCGGTCCGGCGGCGGACGGTCACGTGGTCGACCTCATCCCCCGTTCGGCCAGTAGCTCCTCGACATCGCGAGGGGACAGCGCGGCCCCTCCTCGACTGGCTCGGAGTCGGACACCTGTGCGCGGCGGACACGGCGGTACCGGCCTACGGCTCGCGGGCCGTGTGGGGTGAGCCAGTAGCTCATGACAACGAGTTCGTGTTCGATCCGCCCGGTCGGGGATGGCACCTGGACCGGCGGCGCTTCGATGCCTCGCTGGCGGACGAGGTCGCCAGCCGGGGAGCGGCCGTGCACCTGGACGCCCGGCTCACCGCCGCCGAGGCGGGCCGGTGACCGGCGGCGGCTGAGGTTCCGGCGAGGCGACGGGTCCGATCTCGAGCTGACCCCCCGGATCGTCGTCGACGCATCCGGCCGGTTGGCCGCGTTCGCCGTCCTCCAAGGGGCCAGTCGGGTTCCGTGACGACGACGGGCGAGGTGTCGGGGAAGTCGGGAGCGCCGATTCGGCCGGTAGTACTACCGCGCTACGGGCCTGGCGCCAGGACCGGGAGGCCGAGACCCCGGGCCGCCTCGGCCATCCGGGTGTCGTAGGTGACCACACCATCGAGGTCGCCACCCGCCAACTCGGCAGCCGCCAGATGGATCGCATCCAGCGTTCGGAGCCCGTCGGGCCCGAGTCGTCCGGCCGCGAGCAAGAGGTCGCGGTCGATGATCAGCTGATCGAGCGAGTCGAGATGGGCGAGTGCAACATCGATGTCGCCCTCGACTCGACGGACTGCGCGGAGCACCTCCGCCACCGCGAGCTCACAGGTCATCAACACATCGTCGCCGTCCAGTCCGGCTCGCCACGCGGCAAGGGCATCGCTCTCACGCTCGCGGACGGCGAGCTTCACGATCGCAGACGAGTCGAGGTACCAGACGCTCAACGCTCTTCGGCACGCAGCTCGGCGAGCGCGTCCGAGGCCGGTCGGCGCGTCGGGACCGGGTTCGGTAGCGGCGAGGTGACGCTGGCCCGCTTCAACCGGCCTGTGTCACGGAGTTGAGCGAGGGCGCCCCCCACAGGCGGTGGGCCCAGCACGGCCATCACCTCGCCCCGTCGGGTGACCTCGATCCGTTCGCCGGCGTGAGCCCGCCGGATCCACTCGCTCGCGTTCTGCCGCAGCTCACGAATCCCGATGCGCTCCATGAGTACACATGGTAGCACTTCGCGTAACTGTAGACCGCGTCGCGCAGCCACGGCACGGGGGGGAGCCTTACCGTTTTACCTCCCCGACGGGCGTCGATTTGTTCTCATGGTTCGTTGAACGACTCGTCGGGGGTCGTTGATCACGATCTCCCAGACGTCGTCGTCGGCCAGGAGGGGCTCGAGGGGCCCGTAGCCGGCCAGGTTCCGGTAGGCCCGGGTGGCGACCAGCTCGGGGTCGGCCAGGTCGAAGGCCCGCAGGCCCCGCTTGAAGTCGCGGGACCAGGCCGCCACCTCCTCGTCGACCAGGCTCCGCAGCCGGGCCCGCCCGTCGACCTCGGCCACGTCGAGGGAGAGGTCGCCCGCCCGCTCCTGGACCCGGCGCTCTATCTCCTGCAGGGGCGACAGCTCGTGCGCCATCAGACGGCGGCCTCGTCGTCGGTGTCGGCCCACCGGCCGAGGGTGCCCGGTCGGATGCGCTCGCCCTCGGCCCCGGCTTCGCGCTCGGCCTGCGGTCGCCCGTGGGACCGCCCGAGCACGGCCTGCACGGCCCCGGCCAGGGGCGCGCCGAGCACCGACGGCAGCCGGCGGCCGTCGTGGACGTCGCTCTCGATGTCGCGCTCGGGCAGGTGGACGGGGCTGGCCATGCGGGCGCCGGTGGCGGCACCGGCCAGCTCGGCTACTGCGGTGGCCAGCCCGGCCCGGGCCCGGTGGGACCTCGGGGAACGGTTGAACACCGGCACGATGCGGTGGGCCGGCACGCCGAAGGCGACCAGGTCGGTGATCACCCGCACCAGGCCGTGCACCCCCTTGAGCGACGGGGCCCCCACCGCCAACACCACGTCGGCCCGGGAGGCGGTGGTGCGGGCCATCACGTTTCGCTCCTCGATGTCGATGGAGCCGCCGCCGTCCTCTCCTTCGAGGTCGGGATCGGCGTCGCAGACCACCACCCGGTAGGCGGTGCCCAAAGTATCGAAGGCGGCTTCGAAGGCCTGGGGGCGGAGGGCGGGCCAGAAGCGGGGCCGGCGCAGGCCGAGCAGCAGGTGGTAGCGGCGCTCGTCGACGGCCCAGGCCAGGGCCCGGGCGGCGTCGATCGTGGGCTGGCCCGAGCGGTGGGCCTCGACCAGCTCCTGGATGCCGGGGGCGACGTCGCGGACGTCGTGGAGCATGGCCAGCTCGGCGTTGAGCCGGAGGTCGGCGAGCAGGACCGTCCCCCGCACCTTCTCGTCGTCGCCCAGAGCCTGGGCCAGGGCCATGGCCGCGGTGGACGCCCCTGTGCCCCCGGGGCCGGTGACCATCGCCACCATGCCCCGCCACGACGAGGGCGTCGGGCGGGCCATGATGTCGGCCACCTGGGTGTCGCCCCGGCGGATGGTGCGGGCGCAGGCGGCGAGGGCGGTGACCAGCTCCTCCCTGGTGAAGGCGGGTGAGAGCACCCTCGACGCGCCCAGGGTGTGCCAGTCCCGGATGGCCCGGCCGTCGTCGACCACGAGGACGGCGCAGTCGGCGGCGGCGGCGGCGGCCAGCAGGTCTCTGTCGACGGTGGGCAGGCCGGCGTCGGCGACCAGCGCCGAGAACGGTCGCCCGGATGCCAGGCGGGCCCTGGCCTCCTCGGCCGACACGCACTTGAGGAACTCGGCCGGCAGGGCGCCCGACGTCGCCCACACCCCGACGGCGCGGAACCACGTGGCGCGCGGCGGGGCCAGGCCCAGGACGACGAACCGCTCGCCCGGGATCACGCGCCGGGAGCCCGGTAGGTGGGGGCAGCCTCCGACGGGGTGGCACCGGTGGTGCGAACAACGGTGAGCTTTGCCACCTGGGCGGCGTGGCCGAGGGCCAGTTCGCTGTCCGAGTCGGCGACGGCCACGGTGACGAACACCGGGCTGGTCTCGCCCACGCCGACCCGGGTGCGGTCGATGGTGATGACGGGCAGGTCGCGGCCGGCCATGAGGGTGTAGGCCTCGTTCCCGGTGCCGTAGGTGGCGAGCAGGTCGATGCGCTCGCCGTCGCGGATGGTGGCGCCGATGCGGCCCCGCTCGACGGTGAACGTGAGCTCCCGGCTGCCGGCGGTGGTGCCGCTGGCGATCACGGCGCTGACCTGGACCAGCTCGCCCTCGCCCACCGGCGCGAGGAGCGACGCCCCCTCGAGGGCGGCGGGATCGTCGAAGGTGCGGGCCCGCAGGGCGGGCGGCAGCTGGATGCGGGCCAGGGCGAGGTCGCCCGGTTCGAGCCGGTCGCCGGCGACGAGCGGTCGCTGCGCCACCACGTAGAGGTGGCCCGGCTGGCGCCCGGCGGTGGTGGCCGCCGAGAACAGGCCGACCGCGGCCGCCGCCACCAGCACGCCCCCGACCACCGCCCGGCTGCCGGGCAGGCCCCGTCGCCGGCGCACGCGGCGGGGCGGTTCGCCCCCGTCGGCTGCGCCGACGTTGCCAGGCGTGTCCCTCGCGGCCCGCGCCGCAGTCCTCGTCGCCACCGGACCTCCCCCTCTCGGTCGTCCCAAGAATAATGAAAGGGTATGGAAATCCCAAGGGGATAACATGGGGATTTGGTGGGGATTGCCTGTGGGTAGGCGTGGATCGGGGATCGAGGGGTGAAACCTCATGAGATCCCACAAATGAGAGGACGGGCGCAGTACGATCAGGACATGCCTGATGACGACATCCGCTGGATGAGCACGGCTGCCGCGGCCCGTCGGCTCGGGGTCACCGTGCGCACCCTCTACCGCCTGATCAACGAGGCCGAGCTGCCGGCCTACAAGTTCGGACGGGTCATCCGCCTGAAGCAGGACGAGGTCGACACCTTCATCCAGGCGTCCCGGATCGCACCCGGGTCGCTCGAGCACCTCTACCCCGAGTCGAAGAGGGACACCTCCGACACCGAGGCCAACGTCACGTAGCTCGTGCCCGGCGGCTCGCCGTCGGTGCGGACGGTGAGCACGTCGACCCCAACCGCTCGCAGGTGGCCCACGACGGTGACGCCGCCCGCCACCATCGCCACCCGGGGACGGGTGGCCACCGCCTGGGCCAGGACCTCGGCGAGGGTGACGCCGAGGGGGTGACGGCCACTGGTCGCCGCCGGTAGGTGGCGGTGGGCGCTTGCGGCCGGCCGCACCTCGGCCACGGCTGCGGTGGCGACGAGCACCAGCCGCCCGTCGGGACCGCCGACGGCCACGAAGTCGGCGCCCACCGCCGCGATCGGACCCTGCTGGCGCCGCCCGGACGTGGTCGTCACCGACACCGGCCGCCCGTCCTCGGCCAGGTCGAGCAAAAGCCCGGCGAAGGACGCTTCCTCCTCGGCCGCCTGCCGCAGCCACCGCTCGCGGATGCGGGCCTCGGCCGCCTCCTGCGCCCGAGCCCCCGCCGCCCACCGCTCGAGGTCGTCGAGCACCGCCGCCACGCTACCCGGCGGCCGGTCCCGGACGCCGGGCCTGTTCGCGGCGCCCGTATCGTGTCGCGGAGGCGTCGCCCGGCGACTCGTCCGCCACACGAACCGGGAGCGGCGACGCTTCCCCGCGCGACCTACCGTGGGACGCCATGGCGAGCGATTGCATCTTCTGCCGGATCGTGGCGGGCGAGATCCCCTCCGACCAGGTGGCCTCCACCGACCTCACCGTCGCCTTCCGGGACATCAGCCCGGCCGCGCCCGTCCACGTGCTCGTCGTGCCCCGGCGCCACATCCCGTCGGCCGCCTCCATCGACCCCACCGACGCCGAGATTCTCGCCGCCATGGTCGCCACCGCCCAGCAGGTCGCCCGCCAGGAGGGCCTCGCCGACCGCGGCTACCGCCTCGTGTTCAACGTCGGCGACGACGCCCTCAACACCGTGCCCCACCTCCACCTGCACGTCCTCGGCGGCCGGAGGATGGGATGGCCCCCGGGCTGACCCACGCCCGGTACCCTTGTCGGCAACACCCGTGTCCCCGACCCAAGTAAAGATCCTCGTACCCGGCAACCACCTCATGGTGGAGTTGCTCGGCCACCGTGACCAGTTGTTGCGGCTGATCGAGGCTGCGTTCCCCGAGGCCGACGTCCTCGTCCGGGGCAACGAGATCACCATCAGCGGCGACGAGGCCGACCGGGTCGGACGCCTGTTCGACGAGCTCGTGGTCCTGCTGGGCAAGGGCCACTCCCTCGACGCGGCCGACGTGGGCCGCACCATCGAGATGGTCAAGGCCGACGAGCGCCCCTCCGAGGTCATGTCGGCCGAGGTCCTCCGATCGGCGAGGGGTCGCAGCGTCCGCCCCAAGACGAGCGGCCAGAAGCGCTACGCCGACGCCATCGCCGGCAACGTGATCACCTTCGCCATCGGTCCCGCCGGCACCGGCAAGTCGTACCTGGCCGTGGCCCAGGCGGTGCAGGCCCTCCAGGCCAAACAGGTCAGCCGCATCATCCTCACCCGCCCCGCGGTCGAGGCCGGAGAACGGCTGGGCTTCCTCCCCGGTGACATGCTGGCCAAGGTCGACCCCTACCTGCGCCCCCTCTACGACGCCCTCTACGACATGCTCGGCCCCGAGGGCGCCAAACGGCTCCTCGACGGCGAGACCATCGAGGTCGCCCCCCTCGCCTACATGCGGGGCCGCACCCTCAACGACAGCTTCCTCATCCTGGACGAGGCCCAGAACACCACCCCCGAGCAGATGAAGATGTTCCTCACCCGCATCGGCTTCGGCTCCAAGGCGGTCGTCACCGGCGACGTCACCCAGGTCGACCTGGCCGCCGGCCGCAGCGGCCTCCTCGGGCTGGAGAAGGTCCTCACCGGCATCGACGGGCTGGCCTTCGTCCACCTCACCTCCAGGGACGTGGTCCGTCACCGCATCGTGCAGGACATCGTCGACGCCTACGAGCGGAGCTCCGCACCATGAGCCCGGTCGAGGTCTTCGCCGCCGACGAGCAGTCCGACGAGCCGGTCGACGCGGTGCGATGGATGAACCTGGCCCGGTCCGTCCTCCAGGCCCAGGGGGTGCGGGGCGACACCGAGGTCTCCCTCCTGTTCGTGGATCAGACGGCCATGGCCGAGCTCAACCTGCGCTTCCTCGACAAGCAGGGACCCACCGACGTGCTGGCCTTCCCCATCGACGAGGAGGAGGCGGCCGAGGCCGGTCCCACCGGCCCCCGCTCGCCCGACTCCCTCGGCCCCGGTCCCGTCGAGGACCCCGAGTTGGGCGACGTACCCCGCCTCCTGGGCGACGTGGTGGTCTGCCCGGCCGTCGCCCGCCGCAACGCCCCCGCCCACGCCGGCACCTACGACGACGAGATGGCGCTCCTCGTCGTCCACGGCGTCCTGCACCTGCTCGGCATGGACCACGAGGAGGCGCAGGAGGCGGAGCACATGGAAGCGCGCGAACAGGAGATGCTCGACCGATTCCATCGAAAAGCGGTGACCCAGCAGTGACCGGTCGGCCGGGGGCGTGGGGCCGGCCTGCTCCGTCGGGCGGCGGCTCGAGATGAACCCCAGCGTGGTCATGGTGGTGAGCGTCTTCGTGCTGATCGGCATGGCCGCGGTGCTGGCCGTGGCCGAGACCGCCCTCACCCGCACCACCCGCATCCGGGCCCTCACCATGGTGGAGGAGGGCAAGCGGGGGGCCAGGCAGCTCCTGCGGCTGGTGGAGCACCCCGAGCGCTTCCTCAACCCGGTCCTGCTCCTCGTCCTGCTGTGCCACCTGGGCGCAGCCAGCATGGTCGGCGTCCTCGCCGAGCGGTGGGCCGGGGCGCTGGGCGTGGTGCTGGCCGTCGTGTTCGAGCTGGTGGTGATCTTCGTGCTGGCCGAGGCGGTGCCCAAGACCTACGCCGTCCAGCACCCCGACCGGGCCGCGCTGCGGGTGGCGCCCGTCATCGCCGCCATCGTCGGTTTCCCCCCGGTCCGGTTGCTGTCCCGCATGCTCATCGGGCTGGCCAACGTCCTCGTCCCCGGGCGCGGCCTCAAGCAGGGACCGTTCGTGTCGGAGGAGGAGCTGCTGGCCACCGTCGACGTGGCCACCGAGGGCGAGGTCATCGAGCGGGAGGAGCGCAGGCTCATCCACTCGATCATCGAGTTCGGCGACACCGTGGTGCGGGAAGTCATGGTCCCCCGGCCCGACATGGTGGCCGTGGAGGCCCGGGCCACGGTGAGGGACGCCCTCGAGGTGGCCCTGTCGGCCGGGTTCAGTCGCATCCCCGTCTACGAGCAGGGCATCGACGACATCGTCGGCATCCTCTACACGAAGGACCTCATCCGGGCCGTCCACGACGGCAAGGGGGACGAGCCGGTCCGCGACCTCGTCCGGCCGGCGAACTTCATCCCCGAGACCAAGCGGGTGGCCGAGCTGCTGCCCGAGATGCAGAAGCAGAAGCAGCACATGGCGATCGTGGTCGACGAGCACGGCGGGGTGGCCGGGCTGGTCACCCTGGAGGACCTCATCGAGGAGCTGGTGGGCGAGATCGTCGACGAGTACGACGTGGAGGAGCCCCCGATCGAGGACCTGGGCGACGGGGGTTACCGGGTCAACGCCCGGATGCCGATCGACGAGCTGGAGGAGCTGCTCAAAGTCGACCTTCCCGAGGGCGATTACGACACCGTGGGCGGCCTTCTGCTCGACCAGCTCGGCCACGTCCCGGCCGAGGGGGAGAGCGTCGGCCTCGACGGCTACCGGCTCACGGCCGAGAAGGTGCAGGGTCGGCGCATCGGCCGGGTGCGGATCACGCCCGCCCACCCGGCGCCGGCCACCGTGCCGGTCAACGGCACCGGCAACGGCAGCCGCGACGACCCCGCGCCGGACGAAGAATGAGATCGGGGTTCGCCACCCTCGTGGGGCGGCCCAACGTCGGCAAGTCGACGCTGCTCAACGCCATCCTGGGCACCAAGGTGACGATCACCGCCACCGCCCCCCAGACCACCCGCACCGAGGTCCGGGGGGTGCTCAACCGGCCCGACGTCCAGGTCGTGTTCGTCGACACCCCCGGCATCCACAAGCCGAAGTCGGCGATGGGGGAGCGGCTCAACGCCACCGCCACCGGGGCGCTGCACGAGGTCGACGTCCCCGTCCTGGTCCTCGACGCCACCGCCCCCCTCGGCAAGGGCGACCGCTTCGTCGCCTCCCGGTTGCCGTCGGGGGCGATCTGCGTCCTCAACAAGGTC
The DNA here is from genome assembly GCA_963790325.1 of uncultured Acidimicrobiia bacterium. GTDB lineage: Bacteria > Actinomycetota > Acidimicrobiia > Acidimicrobiales > AC-14 > JAXDMK01. The sequence continues at coordinate 1,137,280 of CAWBNY010000003.1, read as the reverse complement.
GACGCCGCCTCCCAGGCCGAGATCCTGAACCAGCTGACCCGGGCCGGCGAGCTCGGCCTCGACGCCTACTACCCGGTGTCGGCCCGCACCGGCGAGGGGGTCGAGACCCTGGTGGGCGCCATCATCCAGCGCATGCCCGAGGGTCCGCAGTACTACCCGGACGGGATGATCTCCGATGCCGGCGACGGCTTCTGGGTCGCGGAGCTGGTCCGGGAGCAGCTGCTCAAGGTGGTGCGGGAGGAGATGCCGCACTCCATCGCCTGCCGGGTCACGGAGTGGGAGTGGCCCCTGATCCGCTGCGAGATCCTCGTCGAGCGGGAGTCGCAGAAGGGCATCGTCATCGGCAAGGGCGGATCGGTGCTCAAGCAGGTGGGCCAGGCGGTGCGGGCCCAGCTCGACCCGGGTGCGTACCTGGAGCTGGTGGTCAAGGTCGACAAGGACTGGCAGCGCCGCCCTGCCGCCCTCGACCGCCTGGGCTACTGAGCCCGACCTAGATTCAATCCCCGTGGACGTGACCGCGACCTGGCGCCGGGAGCTGGGCCGGGCTCGCCGGGTCGGCGCCGCGGTGCGCTCCAGCCTGCGGACCCCGACGCCCGAGGAGAGTGCCACCTCGGGCGGCGCGCTCCCCACGGCCGGGTACCCACCGGGGGCCCCCGCCGGCCACGTCGACAACCTCGACGACGACGAGCTGGCGGTGGTGAACGCGCTCCTCCCGTGGGCGTGCTTCACCGTCGACGGCCGGGGGCGACGGCTCGGCAACCGTCGGAGGCCGGGCAAGCGGGAGAACCCCCAACCCATCCCCGACCGCCGGGTCGGCGTGGCCGACGAGCGCTTCCAGCTGGCCGACAAGTCCGTGCTCGAGGTGGGCTGCTTCGAGGGGGTCCACACCATCGCCCTCTGCCGGGCGGCGGGCGCGGTGACGGCGGTCGACGGCCACGTGGCCAACGTGGTCAAGACCGTCGTGCGGGCCAACCTCTACGGCTGCCGGCCCACCGTGTACACCTCCGACGTGGAGACGTGGGACGACGACCCCGCGTTCGTGTTCGACGTCGTCTTCCACGTGGGCGTCCTCTACCACCTGCTCGACCCGGTGCCCCACGTCCTGCGCCTGGGCCGGGTGTGCCGGGTGGGCCTCCTCCTCGACACCATGGTCGCCACCGACGAACAGGCCACCGCCACCATGACCGTCGGCGAACGGACCCTGCGCTATCACAGCCATCCGGAACCCGTCGGCCCCATGGCCGTCCTGGCCGGCATGCGGCCCGAGAGCCGGTGGCTCCGCCTGCCCGACCTGGTGGACCTGGTGACGGAGGCCGGCTTCGCCACCGTCGAAGTGGTCGACGAGCGGGACGAGCGCAACGGGCGCCGGGTCACCATCGCCGCGTCCAAGTAGGCGCTCAGTCGTCGTCTGCCGGGCGGGCCCTCTGCCGCTTGCGCTCCGACGTGCGCTTCTTCGACTCCAGCCGGCGGGCCTTGGCGCCCGCCGACGGCCGGGTCGCGACCCGGGGCCGGTCTATCTTGAGCGCGTCCCGGAGGCGGGCGGCGAGGCGGTCGAGGGCGAGCTGGCGGTTGCGGGCCTGGGAGCGCTCGTCGTCGGCCACCACCCGCACCACCGGACCGAGCTTCTCCAGCAGCCGGGCCCGCTGCCGGGGGCCCAGCGACGGCGAGCCCTCCACGTCGAAGCGGACCTCGGCCCTGGTGTTCGACGTGTTGGCGTGCTGCCCGCCGGGGCCCCCGGAGGCGGAGAAGCGCCACTCGAGCTCGTCGAGGGGGATGTGGCAGCTCCGGCTCACGGGCAGCATCGGGACCGACCGTACCGGCTGGTACCATGGCCCGAACGCCTGCGCGATCCGCCAGGCGCGTCCGCAAACGCCTGTCGGCAAGGAAGATTCAGCGAGCGTATGCCCGACAAGACCGCCACCATCGGCGAGTACCGGCTCCACGACACCGACACCGGGTCGCCGGAAGTCCAGGTCGCGCTCCTCACCGAGCGCATCAACCATCTCACCGGCCACCTGCGCGACCACAAGAAGGACCATCACGGTCGGCGTGGCCTGTTGATGATGGTGGGTCGGCGTCGCCGCCTCCTCGACTACGTGAAGGCGAACGACGTGGAGCGCTACCGGGCGCTCATCGCCCGCCTCGGCCTGCGCCGATAACGACAGCAGTGGAGCGGCCCACCGGGGCCGCTCTTTCACATCTCCGGGGCGACCGAGTCAGCTGCCAGTCGCCAGCTCCCCGGGCCGAGACCACGTGCCCGGGTGGCTGACAACTGGGAACTGGCCATCGCTCCGGACCACAACAAGGAGCGACACACATGACGGAACCCGTTTCCGTTTCGTCCCCCATCAGCGGGACCGACAAGGCCATGTCCTTCGGGGCCGGCAAGCTGGCCCAGCTGGCCGACGGGGCGGTCCTCGCCCAGGTCGGCAACACCATGGTGCTCTGCACCGCCACCGCCTCCCGGGGCGTCCGGGAAGGGGTGGACTTCTTCCCCCTCACCGTCGACGTCGAGGAGCGGATGTACGCCGCCGGCAAGATCCCCGGCTCGTTCTTCCGCCGGGAGGGCCGGGCCACCGACCAGGCCATCCTCACCTGCCGCCTCATCGACCGGCCCCTGCGGCCGTCGTTCCCCGACGGCTTCCGCAACGAGGTCCACGTCGTGGCCACCATCCTCGGCGCCGACCAGGAGAACCCCCACGACGTGCTGGCCATCAACGCCGCCTCGGCCGCGCTGATGATCTCGGGGATCCCCTTCGACGGCCCCATCGGCGCCGTCCGCATCGCCTACACCGCCGAGGGGGCCTGGATCCCCCACCCCACCTACCAGGACGGCGACATCTCCACCTTCGAGCTGGTCGTCGCCGGCCGAGCCCTCGAAGCCGATGCCGACGGCAATGCCGACATCGCCATCATGATGGTGGAGGCGGGCGGCACCGAGGACGCCTGGCGCATCTACGAGGAGGGCGCCCCCAAGGTCACCGAGGAGGTCATCGCCCAGGGCCTGGAGGCGGCCAAGACCTGGATCCGCGAGTCGATCGACCTCCAGAACGAGCTGGTGACGAAGTTCGGCCAGAAGCCGCCGGTCGCCTTCGAGAAGCAGGTCGACTACGGCGACGACGTCTACGCCCGGGTGGCCGAGGTCGGCACCGACCGCATCGCCGAGGCCAGCGCCATCTCCGGCAAGGCCGAGCGCAACCTGGCCACCGACGCTGCCATCGCCGCCGTCAAGAGCGACCTGGCCGCCGAGTTCGAGGGCCGCGACAAGGAGATCAAAGCCGCCGTCCGGTCCCTCCAGAAGCAGATCGTGCGCAAGCGGATCGTCGACGACGGCATCCGCATCGACGGCCGGGGCCCGGCCGACATCCGGCCCCTGTCGGCCGAGGTCTCCCTCATCCCCACCGCCCACGGCTCCGGCCTCTTCCAGCGGGGTGAGACCCAGGTGCTGTCGGTGGCCACCCTGGGCATGCCCCGCATGGAGCAGATGCTCGACACCATCGGCATCGACGAGTCCAAGCGCTACATGCACCACTACAACATGGCCCCCTTCGCCACCGGCGAGACCGGGTTCATGCGGGGCCCGAAGCGGCGGGAGATCGGCCACGGCCTGCTGGCCGAGCGGGCCCTGCTGCCCGTCGTCCCCCCGCTCGACGAGTTCCCCTACACCCTGCGGGTGGTGTCGGACTGCATGTCGTCCAACGGGTCCACCTCGATGGCCTCGGTCTGCGGGTCCACGCTGTCGCTGATGGACGCGGGTGTGCCCATCAAGGCCCCGGTGGCCGGCATCGCCATGGGCCTGGTGTTCGCCGAGGGCAAGTACACCACCCTCACCGACATCCTGGGGGCGGAGGACGCCTTCGGCGACATGGACTTCAAGGTGGCGGGCACGTCCGACTTCGTCACCGCCCTCCAGCTCGACACCAAGATCGCCGGCATCCCCGCCGACGTGCTCGGCAAGGCCCTGGCCCAGGCCTACGAGGCCCGCATGAAGGTCCTCGAGGTCATGTCCGGCGCCATCGCCGAGCCCCGGCCCGAGGTCAACGACACCGCCCCCAAGATCGTCAGCTTCGAGATCCCCCTCGACAAGATCGGCGAGGTCATCGGGCCCAAGGGCAAGGTCATCAACACCATGCAGCAGGAGACGGGCGCCGACATCAACGTCGACGACGACGGCCAGGTGGGCACGGTCACCATCGGGGCCAAGGACGGCGCCGCGGTCAACGAGGCCCGCCGCCGCATCGAGCTCATCCTCGACCCGCCCCGGGCGAACGTGGGCGACGTCTACACCGGCAAGGTGGTCAACATCACCAAGTTCGGCGCCTTCGTCAACATCCTCCCCGGCCGCGACGGCCTGGTCCACATCTCCAAGCTGGGCCGGGGCAAGCGGGTGGAGCGGGTGGAGGACGTGGTCTCCCTGGGCGACGACATCGTGGTGCGGGTCGACGACGTCGACCCCCAGGGCAAGGTGGCCCTCTCGCCGGTGGGCGAGGACGGCGAGGTGGCGCCCTCCAACGTTGGCGACCGCGGCGACCGGGGCGACCGGGGCGATCGCGGCGACCGCGACCGCGGCGACCGCGGCGACCGCGACCGCGGCGACCGCGACCGGGCCGAGCGGGCGCCGCGCGAGGACCGTTCGCCGGTCGACTCGTCGGGCCGCGAGTTCGTCTCCTTCGAGGAGGCGTTCGAAGGCGAGGCCAAGACGAAGTTCGGCGACCTGGGCCCGGCCGAGGTGGCCAGCGGCGGTGGCGGCGGCCCGGGCGACGGCGGTCCCCGGCGCAACCGCGACCGCGATCGTCGTCGCGGGGCGCGGGCGGCGGCGGCAACCGGAGGTAGCGGCTTGCTCCGCACCACCGTCCTCGACAGCGGCCTTCAGGTCGTCACCGAGGCCATGCCCGACGCCCACTCCGTCACCCTCGGCTTCTGGGTCGACGCCGGCTCGCGGGACGAGACGCCCGTCGAGTGGGGAGCGTCGCACTTCCTCGAGCACCTGCTGTTCAAGGGCACCGACACCCGCACGGCGAAGGACATCGCCGAGGCCATCGAGGCGGTGGGGGGCGACATGAACGCCTTCACCACCAAGGAGTACACCGCCTACTACACCCGGTTGCTCGACGACGACCTCGAGCTCGGCCTCGACATCCTGTGCGAGATCATGGACTCGCCCGCCTTTCGGGGCGAGGAGGTCGACGCCGAGCGCCAGGTCATCCTCGAAGAGATCAACATGACCGACGACGAACCGTCCGACCTGGTCCACGAGTTGTTCCACCAGACGTTGTACCCCGACCACCCCCTGGGCCGGGAGGTGCTGGGGGAGCGGTCGACCATCTCGGCCATGACGCCGGAGCAGATCCGGACGTACTTCGAGACCCGCTACCGGCCGCCCCGGATGGTGCTGGCGGCGGCCGGCAACGTCGACCACGAGCGGGTGGCGGAGGGAGTGGCCCGACGCTTCGGGGGCCGTCCGGGCGACGCCCCGGCCCGGGTGGTGCCCGGGTTGGCCCCCGCCCGGCGGGTGGGCGTCGTGCGCCGGAGCACGGAGCAGGCCCACATCATCGTGGGCACCCGGTCGATCACCCGCGACGACGACGACCGCTACGCGTTGGCGGTGCTCAACCAGGTGGTGGGCGGGGGGATGTCGAGCCGGCTGTTCCAGGAGATCCGGGAGAAGCGGGGGCTGGTGTACTCGGTGTACTCCTACCGGGCCGCCTACCTGGAGACGGGCGCCTTCGCCGTCTACGCGGGGACGGCCCCGGCGCGGGCGGGCCAGGTCCTCGACCTCATCGACCTCGAGCTCGACAAGCTGCTGGCCGACGGGGTCACCGACCGGGAGCTGGCGGTGGCCAAGGGCCACCTGAAGGGTTCGCTGGCCTTGTCGCTGGAGGACTCGGCCGGCCGTATGAACCGCATCGGCCGCAGCCAGCTCCTCCACGGCGAGGTGGCGCCGTTCTCCGAGCTGGTCGAACGCACCGAGGCCGTCGGCCACGACGACGTCAACCGGGTCATCCAACGGGTCCTCGGCAACGAGCGGGTGCTGGCCGTCGTCGGCCCCTTCTCGGAGGACGAGTTCGCCGACCGGGTGGCCTGACCCCTCGAACCGGTGACGGTTCTCGGGGCCAGGACCCCGAGACGTGTCACCGGTTGGCGGTGTGGTTCGAACTGGTGGGGAATTGTCGGGGCCAGGACCCCGGGATCTGTCACCAGTTTGAGTGGGCGGTAGGGTCCAGAAGGTGACGATCAGGGTCGGGGTGTTCGGGGCGGGGGGGCGGATGGGGTCCACCGTCTGCCGGGCCGTGGTCGGAGATCCCGACCTCACCCTCGTCGCCGGGGTCGACCCTCTCCACGCCGGGATCGACCTGCGCAAGGTCACCGGCGCCCCCATCGGTGGCCTTCAGATGTCGCCCGACGCCGACGCCATCCTCCAGGCCGGGGCCCAGGTGGCGGTGGACTTCACCCACGTCGACGCAGCCCGCGAGAACCTCGCCTGGTGCGCCGGGAACGGCATCCACGCCGTCGTCGGCACCACCGGGTGGCTGCCCGACGACTTCGACCGGCTGGCCGAGATGTTCACCCGGAGCAACTGCTTCGTCGCCCCCAACTTCGCCATCGGGGCGGTGCTCATGATGCGGTTCGCCGAGCTGGCCGCGCCGTGGTTCGAGTCGGCCGAGATCATCGAGCTCCACCACGACCAGAAGGTCGACGCCCCGTCGGGGACGGCCCTCCTCACCGCCGAGCGCATGGCCGCCCGCTCGTCCGACTGGGCTGTCGACCCCACCGAGCGCACCGTCGTCGAGGGTGCCCGGGGTGGGGCCGGGCCGGCCGGCATCCGGGTCCACTCGGTGCGGCTCCGGGGGCTGGTCGCCCACCAGGAGGTCCTCCTCGGCACCACCGGCCAGAGCCTGTCGATCCGCCACGACTCCTACGACCGGGACTCGTTCATGCCGGGCGTCCTCCTGGCGGTGAAGGCGGTGGCCGACCACCCCGGCCTCACCGTCGGCCTCGACCGTTTGCTCGACCTGTAGGGGTCCGACCGCCGTTCGAAGCGGGCCAGGTGTAGTTTCCGGGGCAGCTCATCTGGCTCGCGAGGAGGATTCATGGACCCGCTCGAGATCCGTATGTTGCACCGGCGTATCGACCTGCTGGAGCAGATCGTCGAACAGCACGGCCTGGCCGACCAGATCCGGTTCCGCCCCAACGCCGACCCCGCCCCCGACGACTTCGTGCGTGGTGGCGGGCGGTTGCCGGGACGGGTGGTCGTGGGTGGCGGGGGCGTGCGGCCGGGCCCCAACGTCGACCCTGCGCCGATCGACTTCAGCCGCTTCAGCAAGGTGCAGCTGCAGTCGGTCATCCACCAGATCGCGGCCGAGCGCACCCGCCTCGACGCCATGGAGGCGCTGGTCAAGGAGCAGCTGGAGATCGGGGGGTAGCAGCCCCATGACGCTCACGGTCACCTCGCCCCCGGTCATCCCCGGGGGCCAGCCCGTCGGCCTGGGGCGGTCCCGAGAGGTCGACTTCTCGCCCGAGGCCCGCCGCCCGGCCGGCAGTGGCCTGCGCCTGCTGCTGGTCGGGTTCCAGGACCAGGACAACCTGGGCGTGCGCTACCTGGCCTCGGCCGTCCGCCACTACGGGCACATCAGTGAGATCGTCACCTACGACGACGACCCGTCGGAACTGTGTGCCCGGGTGGTGGCCGAGCGGCCCCACCTGGTCGGCTTCTCGCTCATCTTCCAGTACATGGCCCCGTCCTTCGGCAGGGTGATCGCCGCCCTGCGGGCCGCCGGCTACGACGGCCACATCACCATGGGCGGGCACTTCGCCAGCTTCGAGCCGGCCGAGGTGCTGGTCCGCATCCCCGGGCTCGACTCGGTGGTGTGCTTCGAGGGCGAAGCCACCCTGGTCGAGATCCTCGAACACCTGGAGAGGGGCCGCGACTGGCGCCACCTGTCCGGGCTGGCCTGGCGCGACGCCGAGGGGCGACCGGTCGTCAACCCCCACCGGGAGCCCATCGCCGACCTCGACGTCCTGCCCCTGCCCGACCGGGCCGAGATCGACTACGAAGGCCAGAGCCTGCCCACCGCCTCCATGCTCGGCAGCCGGGGCTGCCCGTGGAACTGCAGCTTCTGCAGCATCCGGCCGTTCTACGAGGCCCAGGGGGGCAAGCTGCGCCGGCTCCGGTCACCGGCCGCGGTGGCGGCGGAGATGGCCGACCTCCACCGGCGGCGGGGGGTGGTCGCCTTCCTGTTCCAGGACGACGACTTCCTGGCCACCGGCCGGCGGGCCAAGCGCTGGGCCACCGACCTGGCCCGGGAGATCGCGGCCACCGAGATGCGGGGCCAGGTCTCGATGAAGATGAGCTGCCGGTCGGACGAGGTCGACGAGGACACCCTGCGCACCCTCCGTGACCTGGGCGGGCTCACCCACGTCTACCTCGGGGTCGAGTCGGGCGACGAGGAGTCGCTCCGGCACCTCAACAAGCAGCTCAAGCCCCAGTCGCACTTCAAGGCGGCCGAGGTGTTCCGCCGCCTCGACCTCTCCTTCGACTTCGGCTTCATGCTGATGGAGCCCTACAGCCAGTTCCACAACGTCCGGAACAACATCGAGTTCCTCGAGCGGTTCGTGGGCGACGGGTGGACCGTGACCACCTTCTGCCGGACGCTGCCCTACGCCGGCACGCCCCTCAAAGTGAAGCTGGAGGGGGAGGGCCGGCTGCTGGGCACCGACTTCGAGCCCGACTACAACTTCCTCGATCCCCGCCTCGACGTGTTCTACGACTGGATGCTGGGCGCGTTCCGGGTCCGGAACTTCACCGACGACGGCCTCTGCCACATCCTGCGGGCGCTGCAGTTCGAGCTCCACCTCAACGTTGCCGGCCGCCGCCCGGCCACCCGGGCCGAGAAGGCCTACGGGCGCTACCTGACGTCGGTGTGCAACCGGGTGGCGTGCTACACCCTCCGCACCGCACTCGACCATGTCGAGGCCCACCCGCTGGAGGAGCTGCAGGCCGACCGTTCGTTCCTCGACGAGTTGGCCCACCACGAGGCCGCCGAGGAGGAGCGCCTCACCGCCGAGACGCTGGCGTTCTACCGGTCGTTCCGCCGCGATGTCGGGTCCGACCGGCTGCCGGGCGGCTTCCAACGGAGCTGGACGATCGCCGAGCTCACCGAGATCGCGGCTCCCGACCTGTAGCTACCCCACCAGATGGTGGAGGGCGATGGCGGCCGCCGTAGCCACGTTCAGGGAGTCGACGTCGGGGGACATCGCGATCCGGACGCGGCGGTCGGCCGCGGCCATCGCCGCGCCGGTCAGGCCGTCGCCCTCGGCCCCCACCAGCAGGGCCCACCGACCCGCGGGCTCCAGGGTGCGGAGGTCGTCGGCGGCCGGGGACGGGGTGAGGGCGACGACCTCGAGGCCCTCGTCCCGGAGGCGATCGAGGGCGGGACGCGGCCAGTCCGCCATGCGGGCGAAGGGGATGCGCAGGACATGGCCGGAGGACACCCGTATCGAACGGCGGTAGAGGGGGTCGGCGGTGGTGGGGTCGAGGAGGACGGCGTCGACCCCGAAGGCGGCGCCGTTGCGGAACAGGGCGCCCAGGTTCTCGTGGTCGTTGACGCCCTCGACCACCAGCAGCCGGTTGCCGGCTGCGGCCAGCGCCGACGGGTCGGGCAACGGGAGGCGGTCGGCCGACGCCAGTGCCCCCCGGTGGTAGTTGAACCCGGCGACGGCGTCCATCACCGCCTGGGTGGCGATGTAGACGGGCGCGTCGCCGTCGGGGGGTAGCAGCGGAGCCAGCGACCGCAGTCCCCGTTCCGTCAGCAGGAACGACCGCACCGGATAGGGCGACCGCAGGAGCTGGCCGACGGCCAGCGCCCCCTCGGCCACCAGGATCGCCCGCTCCGCCCGGCGCCGGGCTTCCGGATCCCGCAGCGCGCGGTAGTCGGTGACCCGCGGGTCGGAGGGGTCGTCGACGATCCAGTGGGCCATTCGGACCAGTTTCACAAGTCCTCGCCATGTGCCTCTACAGGGTCCCCGCCGATGAGCCGATCACTTACGCATACGAACAACCAATAAGGATCTCCTTAACTTGAAGCGAGGCGAGATGTTCGAAACGAAGCAGGGGGTGGGCTTCCTGGGGTGGGCCGCGACCGCGGTCGTCACCCTGGCCGTCGCCGCCGGCGCCAGTGTGATCGTGCCCAACCTGGTGAACGCGGCGGAGCCGCCGCCGGCCATCACCAGCGCCAACGTCGAGACCTCGGCAACCGTCGACACCCCCGCCGTCGAGATCGCCCCCGACATCGTCGTCCCCGCCCCCGAGGTCGTGGCCGAGGTCGGGCCCGAGCCGGCAGTCGAGCTCGACCTGGCGGCAGCCCCGACCGCCAGGGCGAAGGCCCCGGTCGTCACCGTCCCGCCGGTGACCGCCCCCACGGTGACCGCCCCGCCCGTCACCCTTCCCCCGGTGACGATCCCCGCCCTGGCCCCCCGCACCGTGCCCACGCCGGCCCAGGTGCAGTCGGCCATCGTCGGGATCAGCGGCCTGGTCCAGCTGCCCCTGTTCTTCCAGATCAACGCCGGCCACGTGGACCAGGTCGGCAACCAGGTGTGCACCGCCTTCGACCAGGGTCAGACGTTCGCCCAGGTCAAGGCCACCGGGCTCTCCATGGTCTCGGCCTACGTGCCCGTCACTCCCCAGGCCGCCGACTACGCCGTGCGCACCGCCGTAGCCCTCTACTGCCCCGCCTACGCGGCCAAGCTCGTCTGAGCCGAAGGAACCACGGTCATGACGATGCTGATGCCCCGGGCGACGGAGTCGAACCGCCTCCCGGATGCTCTCCCGGCGGCCCGGGTGCCCGCGGCGCGGGTGATGGACGCGACCAAGGTCTACGGCAGGAGCGGCAACGCGGTGCGGGCCCTCGACGGGGTCGACCTCGAGATCCGCCAGGGCGAGTTCACCGCCATCATGGGTCCGTCCGGCTCCGGGAAGTCGACCCTCCTGCACTGCCTCGCCGGTCTCGACACCCTCACCTTCGGACGGGTGTGCATCGGCGACACCGAGCTCGGCTCCCTCGACGACAAGCGCCTCACCCGCCTCCGCCGGGACCGCATCGGCTTCGTCTTCCAGACCTTCAACCTGCTCCCCACTCTCACCGCAGCGGAGAACATCACCCTCCCCCTGGCCCTTGCCGGGCGAAAGCCGGACAAAGAGTGGTTCGACCGCATCGTCGACGTCATCGGCCTCAGGGACCGGCTCCACCACCGCCCGAACGAGATGTCGGGCGGGCAGCAGCAGCGGGTGGCGGCCGCTCGGGCCCTGGTCACCCGGCCCGAGATCGTCTTCGCCGACGAGCCGACCGGCAACCTCGACTCGGTCGCCGGCGCCGACCTCCTCGCCTTCCTCCGCCTGGCGGTGGACGAGTTCAACCAGACCATCGTGATGGTCACCCACGACCCGGCCGCGGCCGCGGTGGCGGACCGGATCGTGTTCCTCAAGGACGGCCGGCTGGTCGACGAGATGCTCGCCCCCACCGCCGACCGGGTCATCGACCACATGAAGCGCCTCGGGAGCTGATCTCCATGTGGCGGGTGCTGAAGGGTCTGCTGGCCCATCGCAGCCGCCTCCTCCGGACGGCAGCCGCCGTCGCCCTGGCGGTGAGCCTGGTCTCGGGGACGTTCGTCCTCACCGACACCATCGACGCCGCCTTCGACCGGGCCTCGACGTCGTCGGCCGAGATCGACGTGGTGGTGCGGGCCAGCGCCCTGTTCACCGCCCAGGCCACCACCCTCCCCGAGCGCCAGACCCTGCCCGAGGCCCTGCTCGACGTCATCGCCGCCATCCCCGGCGTCGAGAAGGTGTGGGGCCAGGTCATGGGCTTCGCCGAGCTGGTGGACAAGGAGGGCAAAGCCATCAGCCCGTCGGGCCTGCCCACCGTCGGCACCGCCTTCGCCGAGGCCGACACCCTCGTCGCCGGCCGGGCGCCGATCGGGCCGGGCGAGGTCGTCATCGACGACGTCACCGCGGCCAAGGACGGGTTCAAGCCCGGCGACCAGATCAAGATCCTGTTCCAGGGCCTGGTGCGGGAGTTCACCATCGCCGGCCTGCGCCAGGTCAACGACCTGCTCAGCTCCACCACCGCCAGCTTCGACCTGGAGACGGCCCAGCAGCTGCTGGGCGAGGACGGCGCCCTCGACGCCATCCCGGTGAAGGCCGAGCCGGGCGTGTCCTCCGAGATCATGCGGGCCCGCATCGGCGCCGCCCTCCCCGAAGGCTACGAGGTCATCACCTACGACCAGGCCGCCCGGGAGGCCCAGGAGTCGTGGACCAAGGCCCTCGGCTTCCTCACCACCGCCCTCATCCTGTTCGCGGCGGTGGCCCTGCTGGTGGGCGCCTTCATCATCTTCAACACCTTCTCGATCCTCGTCGCCCAACGGACCCGGGAGCTGGGCCTGCTGCGGGCGGTGGGGGCCAGCCGCCGCCACCTGCTGGGCTCGGTGCTAACCGAGGCGCTGGTGGTGGGCGTGGTCGCGTCGGCTGCGGGCATCGTCCTGGGACTGGGCGCGGCCCACGGCCTGCTCGCCATCATGCGCATGATCGGCTTCGAGCTCCCGTCGGCGCCGGTGGTCTTCCGTCCCCGGACGGCTGCGCTGGGGCTGGTGGCCGGCGTGGCCGTCACCGTCGCCGCCGCCGTCATCCCCGCCCGCAGTGCGACCCGGGTCTCACCCATGGCCGCCATCCTCGGTCGGACCGGCGACGACGAGGGGTCGGCGGGGCGGCGGGTCGGCATCGGCCTGAGCGTCGTCCTGGTGGCACTGGGCTCGCTGTTCCTCGGCCTGTTCGGGCAGGTCGGGACACCGCTGGTGCCCATCGGCCTCGGGTCGGTCGGCGTGCTGGTCGGCATCGCCATGCTGACCCCCCTCCTCGCCCGCCCCGCGGCCCGGGTGATCGGCCTGCCCCTCGTCCGCATCTTCGGCCAGCCGGCGGTGCTGGGCCGGGAGAACGCCATGCGCAACCCCCGGCGCACGTCGGCCACGGCCGCCGCCCTCATGATCGGGATCACCCTGGTTGGTGTGGTCGCCATCGTGGCCGAGTCGATCAAGACCTCGGCCAGCCGCACCATCCAGGACACCCTGCGGGCCGACTTCGTGGTCACGCCCAGGGTCGCCGCCGGCGCCCAGGGCGCGGTCCCGGCGGCGGTGGCCGACAAGCTGCGCACGTCGAAGGCGGTGGCGGTCGTGTCGGAGATCCGCAGCGGCCAGTGGGGCCTGGAGGGGCGGGCCCAGACCCTGGTCGCGGTCGACCCCGAGACGATCAGCGAGGCCTACGCGTTGGACCCCGCCTCCGCCTCCGCCGTCCGCCGCCTCCACCAAGGGGGCGTGCTGGTGCGGGCGGCCGTGGCCGAGCGCCACGGGTGGATGGTGGGCGACGAGATCCCCATGACGTTCGCCCGCACCGGCTCCCGGCCGATGCGGCTGGCCGACACGTTCACGTCGACCGCGGTGCGCAGCGACTACGTGATCTCCCTGGGTGCCTTCAAGGACAACTACAAGCAGCAGCTCAGCCTCGAGGTGGACGTGAAGCTGAAGCCGGGGCTCACGGTCGAGGCGGGTCGCCGGGCGGTGGAGGAGGCGCTGGTCGACTTCCCCAACGTCGACGTGCGGGACCGGGGCCAGGTGCTGGCGGGCCAGGAGGCCCAGGTCAACCAGCTGCTGGTGCCGGTGACGGCCCTGCTGGCGCTGTCGGTGGTGATCGCCCTGCTGGGGATCGTGAACACCCTGGCCCTGTCGATCCACGAGCGGACCCGGGAGCTGGGGCTGCTGCGGGCGGTCGGCATGGCCCGGGGCCAGCTGCGGTCGATGGTGCGGGCGGAGGCGGTGATCATCGCCGGTCTCGGCTCGGTGCTGGGGGTGGTGGCGGCGATGTTCTTCGGTTGGGCCCTGGTGGGTGCGATGCGCGACCTCGGCGTGACCGAGCTGGTCGTGCCCGTCCGCCAGCTGCTGGGACTGGTGGCGGCGGCGACGGTCGCCGGCCTGCTGGCGGGGGTGCTGCCCGCCCGCCGGGCGGCCCGCCTGCCGATCCTGGACGCGATCAGCGGGAAGTAGGGGTGGTCGGCCGATCGGAGCCGGTGTCGGCCAGAAGGGAGTGCAGGGCGGAGATCACCGGCAGCCAGGCCAGATCGGCGTCGTTGCGGTCACCACCGCTCGGCTCGTCGACGTAGAGGCGCACGATCGACCCGTCGTCGGCCCGGTGGACCTCCCAGGTGACGAAGCTCTCCGGCTGGTCGTCGCCGACGGCGAGGGTGAACGAGAGCCGGCGAGGCTCCTCGACGGACAGGACCTCGCCCACCAGCCGCCCGGCGCTGCTGGTGGCGGTGACGGCCGAGCCGGGTCGCCACTCGGATTCGACGGTGAACCCGTGGAAGTACCGGCTGGTCTGGTCGGGCGAGGTCAGCGTGCGCCACACCGCCTCGGGAGCGGCGGGAGTGGTGAATCGGAAGACCTCGGTGATGAGAATGTCCACGACCCGAATTCAAGTGGTCCCGGGCCCCCGAAGAAATAGGGCTACCACCACTTCTCCACCGGTGGGCCAGCCGCCCTCCGGTCACGTGCCGAACTGCGACCCGCAGATGGCCAGGCCGTAGGCGTCCCACTTGGCGTCGGCGACGGCGATGAGGGCGGCGAGCTCCTGGTAGAGCGCATCCATGCGGTTGAAGTCCTCGTCGGCGGCGGCGGCGTGGAACTCCCGCCCCTTGGCCTGGGCGGCCTGCTGGGCCTGGAGGATCTCCTCGATGCGGGCCTCGTCGCCGGGGGGCGCGGGGATGGCACCGATGCCGGCCGCCATCCTGTCGAGGATGTCGACCGTGGCGCCGAAGTAGGCGGCGAAGTCGCGCCCGGCCTTGCCCTCGGGGATGTGGATCGCCCCGATGTCGGATGCCGACCGGCGGCAGTAGAGCTCGGCCAGGGCGAGGAACCCGGAGCGGACGGCCGCGCCGGTGCCACCTACGACCGCGTCCACGCCGGGCTGGAGGCCCGCCGCGCACTCGTCGAAGCCGGCCGCAGCAGCCCGGGTCCGGGCGTCGGCGGCGGTGGTGGTGAGTTCCGTGGCGGCGGCGACGGCGGCGGGGTCGTCCTGGTCGCGAGCGGCGTCCCGGAGGCGTCGGGCGGCCTCTGCGGCTCGGTCCATCGACCGGTAGACCGCCGCCACCTCGGCCGCGGCAGTCCCACCCGGTTGGGCCATCGCCCGCAGCCGGCCGACCTGGGCCGTGACGGCGTCGGCGAGGGCACCGGCGGCGGTGGTCAGCCCGGGGTGGTCGGCGGGCTCGACGATGGCGGCGACGGACCGGTTGCCCGTTCGGCAGAGGTCGTCGGCGTCGACCACGAACTCGGCCCGGGACGGGGGACCTCCCCGGGTGAGGACCACGGTGCCACCCACGCCGGCCCCGGCCAGGACGACGGCGCCCGAGACGATGCCGGCGGTCACGCCGAGGCTCAGCCGCCTCCGGGCCGGCCGGGCGACGTAGGGGCTCTCGTAGGACGGGCTCGGACGGGGGCGGGGGGGTGTGAACGCAGGGGGCGACGGCTGCCACTCCGGGCGCGGGGGACGGGTGTAGGCGGGAGGAGCCTCCGCCGGGCGGGCGAGCTCCTGCTCGCCGCCACCAGCACCACCGCCATCGTCGCCGGCGCTCCCGTCACCCGCGGCGAGCCGGCGCTCGGCTGCGTGCCGGAGGATCCACGGGACGCCGTCGCCGGTGCTCGTCCCCTCGTCCGACATCGCGTGCTCCTCCTGTGGCCATCCCCGTCGCGAGCGGAGGTCCTCCGGGTACCGGCCCCGGAAGGCTAGAACTAGAGGATGGCTCGGGGCAGACGGCGACGCACGATCACGGTCGACCCCATCGTCACCGAGGTCCTGGGCGACGACGACGAGGTCCTGTCGGCGGCGGTCGACGCCGTCCTGCAGAACGAGGTCGAGCGCCGGCAGCGGGGCGACGCCCTGGCCCGCCTCCTGCGCATCCTCGCCGCCGAGCGGGGTCCGGTCGACTCGTCCGAGGTGGAGGAGTTCCGCCGCGTGGGGCCGGTGAACGCCCTGGTCCTCGACTCGGAGGCGGTCGCCTCCCTGGCCCGCGGCGGCGAGCAGGAGCGCACCGTGCGGGCCGCCCTCACCGCCGCCGCCGGCTCGCCGACCGAGGTGGTGGTGCCGGCCGCGGCGTTGGCCGAGCTCTACCGGGGCGGCGCCGGCGACCAGGCGGTCGACGCCTGCCTCGGCTCCGAGGGCGGGATCGCGGTGATCCCCACCGACCGGGCCCTCGCCCGCCGCATCGGCAAGATCCTGGCCGACGCCGGCCGGGCCACCGAGGACCACGCCGACGGGAGCGTGGTCGCCGTCTGCGCCGCCGCCGGCGGCGGCCTAATCCTCACCGGCGACCCCCGCAAGGTCACCGACCTGTGCGGTGGGAGCTCGTCGATCGTCGTCCGGGGCATCGGGGCCAAATGGCGCCCGGCCCTCTTCGGCTCCGCCGTCTCCAACTCCTGAGCCGGCTTCAGCCCTTCACCGCGCCCATGGTGAAGCCGGCCACGAACCGCTTCAGGAAGGCGTTGAACACCAGCGCGATCGGCACCGCCACCAGGATCGTGGCCGCTTGGAGCGACTGCCAGAAGAAGACGTCGCCCCGCACCAGCTCGGTCGGCACCCCCACCGCCACCGTCTTCTGGGTGGTCCGGGACACGAAGGCGAGGGCGTAGATGAACTCGCTGGCGGACAGGGTGGACGAGAACACGACCACCGCGATGATCCCGGGGAACGACAGGGGCAGCACCGTCCGCACGAAGGCGCCGACCCGGCTGCAGCCGTCGACCATGGCCTGTTCCTCCATGTCCCGTGGGATCGACTTGAAGAAGCCCATGAGCAGCCACACCGACACCGGGATGGTGATGGTGGGGTAGACGACCACCAGCGCCCACCGTGAGTCCTGCAGGCCGAGGTCGGACACCACCCTCGACAGGCTCAGGAACAGCAGCGACGGCGGGACCAGGTACACGAAGAAGATTGCGATCCCCATGGCCCCGCCCCACCGCAGGTCGAGCCGGGCCAGGCAGTAGGCGGCGGGGATGCTGGCGGCCAGGGTGATGGCCACCACCAGCACCGCCACCACCACCGTGTTCCACACGAACGTGTCGAACGGGGTGTCGTCGAACAGCAGCCGGACGTGCTCCAGCGTCGGCGGGAGGTTGAACAGGAACGGGTTGTTGTCCCGGCTGTAGAGGTCCTGGTTGGCCTTGAACGCCGTGATCGCGCCCCACACGAAGGGGAAGGCGGCGAACAGGGTCAGCAGCACGACCGTCGCGTACAGCCCCACTCGCCCCCACCGCCGCCGCCGCTCGAACCTGGCTGCCAACCGGTGACGGTTCTCGGGGCCGGGGCCCCCAGAACCGTCACCGGTTGCGCTGGGGGCCGTCACATCGTCTCCATGCGGCGCACGGCCCGCAGGATCAGGACCGCCATCGCCACCAGGACGGGGAAGAGGAACAGGGCGACGGCCGCGCCCTGGGCCAGGTCGCCGCCGTTGATGCCCCGGAAGAAGGCCCACGTCGGCAGCGTCTGGGTGGCGTCGACGGGCCCGCCCCGCGTGAGCACGTAGACCACGCTCAGGTCGGTGAACACCAGGATGGCCCCGAAGAGCGTGGCCACCGCCATCACCGGCGCCGTGAGGGGGATGGTGACGGAGAACAGCTTGCGCCAGAACCCGGCCCCGTCGACCTCGGCCGCGTCGTTGATGTCCTGGGGGATGGCGGTCAGCCCGGCGCTGATGATCACCGCCGCCAGGGGGACGATCCGCCACACGTGCACCGCGATCACCGAGGCCATGGCCAGGGTGTCGTTGCCCAGCCAGTGAAGGTTGCCTTCCAGCAGCCCCAGCCAGCGCAGGACCCAGTCGATGGGGCTGAACAGGGAGTCGAGCAGCCACAGCCAGGCGATGGTGGCGAGGGAGACCGGCGTCGTCCACGGCAGGAGGACGAGGAACCGGACCAGCCACTTCCCCCGGAAGTCCTTGACCAGGACCAGGGCCAGGACCTTGCCCAGCACCAGGACGAACACCATGGTCACGACGGTGATGAACAGGCTGTTGCGCAGCGCCCGCAGGAACACCGGATCGTCGAGGACGGCACGGAAGTTGCGCAGCCCGACGTAGTCGAAGCTCGGGTCGCCGACGGTGACGTCGCTCAGGCTGTACCCGATGGCCAGGAAGAAGGGGACGGCCACCAGGGCCAGGATGTAGACCACCGCCGGCAGGAGGAGCAGCGGCCCCAGCACCCCCTCCCGGTCGAGCAGGTACCGCGGACGGGCCTGGCTCACAGGTGCATCCGGGGCGCCCGGAGGCCCGTGGACCGGTCGAAGAAGCGCAGGTCGTGGCCGCGCACCATGAACTCCGACGCCTCCCCGGCCGGCACGTCGACCGACACGTTGGCCGGCAGCAACGCGATGGCACGGGTCGGCGGGCCCAGGCCCTCGACCGTCCCGATCACATGGCGCTCCGCCCCCAGGTACTCCACGCGGGACACGGCGAAGGCCACGCTCACCGCCCCTGCGTCGGCGTCGACGACCCCTTTGGGCAGGAGGGACTCGGGCCGGAAGCCGACGGTGACGTCCTCCCGCTGGATCAGGTTCATCGGGGGCGAACCGATGAACGTGGCCACGAACGTGTCGGCCGGGTCGTCGTAGACCTCCACCGGCGTGCCCAGCTGCCGGATCCGCCCCGCCGACATGACCGCGATGCGGTCGCCCAGGCCCATGGCCTCGATCTGGTCGTGGGTCACGTAGATGGTCGTCGTGCCCACCCGGTCCTGGAACTGCTTGAGGTCGTCGCGGGCCGTCGCCCGCAGCTTGGCGTCGAGGTTGGACAGGGGCTCGTCCAGCAGGAACACGTCCGGCTCACGCACCAGGGCCCGGGCCAGGGCCACCCGTTGCCGCTCGCCCCCGGACAGGTGCCGGGGCTTGCGGCCCAGCAGGGGGCCGATCCCCAACAGCTCCGACGCCCACTCCACCTTCTTGGCCCGCTCCGAGGGCGCCAGGCCGGCCGCCTGCAGCGGGAACTCGATGTTCTTGCGGGCTGTCTTGTGGGGGTAGAGGGCGTAGCTCTGGAACACCATGGCGATCTTGCGGGCCCGGGGGGGCAGGCCCACCATCGGCTCCCCCCCGATGTAGACCTCCCCCCCCGTGGGCTGCTCGAGGCCCGCGATCAACCGCAGGAGGGTGGTCTTGCCGCACCCCGACGGTCCCAGCAGGACCAGGTACTCGCCCTCGTCGGTGGTCAGGTCGAGGTCGTCGACCGCGGGGGTGGCGTTGCCGTCGAACCGCTTGGTGAGGTGCCGGACCTCGACCGTCGCCATGCTGACCCTTCGGCGGCGGGCTAGAAGGTCCCGCCGACCAGGCCCTCCGCCCGCCACTTGGCGTAGATCCGCTTGACCTCGACCTCGGCCTCGGCCACCGCGTCGGCCGCGCTCAGCTCGCCCCGGGCCGCCCGGGCCATCATCTTGGGGATGACGAACGTGTCGAACACCTCGCCGTAGGCGGCGTTGGCCGGCCCCGGGTGGCCGATGTTGGTGCTCCACGACTCGGCGTCCTTGAGCAGGGCCAGCTTGTCGGCCGGCTGGGAGCCGTAGGGGTCGTTGTCGAGCCAGGCGTTGAGCTGGGGCACCGTCGACGGGAAGGCGGGGAAGTCGTACAGCTCGCTGTTGTTCGTGTTCTGGGCGTAGTTGGCCACCAGGTGGAGGATGAACTCCTGGGCCGCGTCGACGTTGCGGGCGTGGTTGGGGATGACGTAGATGAGGATTGCGTGCTCGCTGGCGATGGCGGTCTCGGGTCCCCGAAGGGGGGCCGTGAAGTACACGTCGGCCGCGATCGCCGGGTTGTTGAGCTGGGCCGAACGGTAGGCCGAGATCGAGTTGACGATGTACGACAGCGTGCCGGCGATGAGCCCCTGGTTGTTGGAGGCTGCGTTCCACGCGAAGACCTCGTCGGTCATGGACGCCTTGAACAGCCGGGCCATGTAGTCGACGGCCTCGATGGTGCGCTCGGAGTTGAGGACCACGTTCATGTCCTTGTCCTGCACCGACGCCCCGTACGACCAGAGCAGGGCGCGGGCGGCCATGTTTGAGTCGACCTCGTTGGACATGCCCAGGCCGAGCTGGACGCCCTGCTCGGCCTTGATGCGGGCGCCACCTTCGAGCAGCTCCTGGTACGTGCTGGGACCGTTCGGGAGCCCGACCCTCTCCCACAGGCTCTTGCGGTAGTCGCCCGGGTCAGGCGCCCACCCGTGGCAGAAGCCGAAGTACTTCTGGGTCACCGGGTTGTAGGTGCTGCGGGTGCAGAGGTCGACCTGCGGGCCGAAGCGCTTCTCGGCCTCATCCTGCAGGTCGGCCAGGTTGCGCACGCTCTTCTCCAGGGCCGGCGGGGGGAAGATGAACTCGATCAGGTCGTGGCCCTCGCCGGCCGCGATCTCGGCTGCCGCCCGGGCCAGGAGCTCGGCCTGGTTGATGTGGTCGACGCTCACGTTGACGCCCACCTGGGTGCCCCAGTCCTTGGCGAAGGGGTCGAACCAGGTGTCGTGGCGGGGCACGAAGTGGCTCCACTGGAGGATCTTGAGGTCGCCCGACAGCTTGGTCGCGGGCTGGACCACAGTCGACGTGACGTCGGTGACGACGGAGGTGGCGGTGGGGGTCGTGGTCCCGTCCCCGCCGCACGCACCCAGGATCGTGAGGCCGGCTGCGCCTTGGATGAACCGGCGTCGGGAGATGCCGCGGGAGAGGCGGTCGTCCACATGTCCTCCTCGGGAGTCCTAAGTCCAGGGGCCAAACGGTCGCGGCGAGAGCTGTGAGCGCGAACGGTATCCGGCCGTCCGCCGATCAGGAAGCCTCGGTGTCGTCCTCCAGCTCGTCGAGGCCGGCGTCGAGCCGGCCCTGGACCTTGTTGAGGACGAGGGACAGGATCACCAGGGCCACGCTGATGGTGGTGGTGAGGACCAGGTTGCGGTCGAAGAAGCGGAGGACGGCGTCCACCGGGCTGGACACGGCGTCGCTGAAGATGCGGACCATGATCACCGAGAAGAGGGTCCCGGCGATGTTGCAGACGGCGAAGGCGGCCGGGCGCATGCGGGTGACCCCGGCCAGGGCGCACACGATCGCCCCCGGGAAGAGGAAGACCATGAGGTAGGACGCCTTCTTGAACCATTTCTCGGCCAGGGTGACGAGGGGCCCGCCGCCGCCCTTCTTCTCCAGCCAGCGGATGGCCCGGTCCCCGTAGAGGCGTCCGAGCACGTAGAAGAGCGGGTCGCTGAGCGTGCGGCGAAGGAGCGCCACCGTCACGAAGGGGATGAGGTCGACGTCCCGGGCCAGCACGAGCATCCGGTTGCGGGCGTCGAGGGTGATGAGGAGCAGGGGGTGGCGGGCGGCGAGGGCGGGGGTGAAGGCGGTGGCGATGGTGCCGGCGGTCGACAGGATGACGATCGGCGCGATCAGCAGGATCAGGGTGCGGCGGGACGGCCGGGGCAGCTCCTCGGCGTCGTCGTCCGGCACCGGCCCGTCGTCGGGCGACCCGTCGTCGGGCGGTGCGTCGGCATCCATCCCTGCAACCTAGGGGGTCCGGGGATCGGCCACGGCGCAGGCGGCGGCCATGTGCTCGACCAGGCCGTCGAACGAGGTGGCCGCGTTGAGCCCGCTGGTCGAGGGCATCACGTAGGCGGGACGCCCCCCGAAGGGCTCCGCCTGGAGGCCGGGCCGGGCGGCGCGGTCGACGGCCGCCCTCCATCCGGCCAGTCCCACGAACAGGACGACGCCGGGCCGGAGCCACCCGACCAGCCGTCGCACCCGGTCGGTGCCGGCCACGTACTCGTCCCGTCGGAGCTCGGCAGCCGCCGCCGTCGCCCGCTTCACCAGGTCGGTCATGCCCACGCCGTCGTCGACCAGGGCGGCGAGGGGGTCGTGGGGTCGGGTGACGAGGCCGGCGGCCACCGCCGCCCGCCAGAAGCGGTTGGTCGGCCCCGCGAAGCCCCGGCCGGCATCGGCCGACACCACGCTCGGGTTGAGGCCGCAGACGAGGACCCGCATGTCGGGTCCGACCGTGTCGGCCAGGGTGCGGGCCCGGCGGGCGTCGACCCACACGCCGTCGTCGACCGCGGCGGCCGACTGGACGTCGAAGCCGGCGCCGGTCACGACCAGCGCCACCTCGTCCGCCTGCCACCGGGCGAAGTACCGGCCCGGGAGGTGCTTGTCGACGTCGGGGCCCACCTCCCCCTCCCCCTCGCCCCGCCACAGGCTGATGGTGAGAGGAGCGCCGACCTCCATCGTCCACTGGAGGCGGGCGAGGGCCAGGGGGAGCTGACGTTTGGGCAGGTGGAGGTGGCTGTGGCGCGACCACGCACCGCCGAGGGCCCGGAAGCGGAAGGGGAGCGCAGTCAGGTCGGCCCGCACCGGGCGGTGGGCGCCGGCGGCCCGGGCCCGGTCGAGCATGGCCGCGGTGAGGTCGAGGGACACCACGTCGGGGCCGAGGTCGGCGGCGTAGCTGCCGGGGCCGCAGCCGGCGTCGAGGACGAGTCGGCCGGGGAGGGCCCGGCCGGCGAAGGCGGCCGCCCGATCCCGATGCCGAGGAGGACGGGTGCGCTCGTAGACCTCGGCCCCGGTCTCGTAGATGTGGCGGGTCCCGGGGTCGGTCGTCACCCGACCTCGTCGGCCCGGGCCAGCACCGCCGGCGGCACCCGGGCCGCAGCCGCCGCCAGCGAGGCCGGGTCGCGGGTGGCGACGGCCGCGCCGAAGGGCAGGGCCGCCCTGACCGCCCGGGTGACCCACGAGAGCACGAGGGGGCCGTGGCGGGCGTCGACCCCGGTGTCGACGGCGACGCCGGTGGCCAGCTGCACGGCCGCCCGCCGCACCCGCTCCGGATCGGGCTCCATCCCCGCCGCCCGGGTGCGGTGGACGAGGTGCGACGAGATCATCCCGATCTCGTCCGCCCCCCGGGTGACCGACGCATAGAGGGTGGGCCCGACCGCGGCGACCACCCACATCGGAGTTCGCCGGGCGAGGAACTTGAGCTTCCCGACCCGCCCGGCCACCCTGGCTGCCAGGGCGGTGGCGGCGGCGCTGCCGATGGCCGGCGTACCCGGCCGATCGGCCAGGGCCCGGGCCAGGGAATGCTCGTCGGCCAGGGGCCGGGGGGCCGCCGTCGCCTGCTCCGCCGCCCGCCGGGTGAGGGCCTTCACGGGGGCGTCGACTGCCTCCGTCAGCCCCGACGCGGTGATGCTCCCGGCCTTGGTCAAGGCCGTCTTCAGACCGTTGACGACGGTGCGGACCGCGGTGTCGTCGGTCACGATCGGCCCAGGAGCGGGGCCAGGTGCCCGTTGTCGGTCGGATGCAGGCCGGGGCTCACACGCGACCAGGAGGCTGGGCCCGCTCCGCCACTGGCGGAGACGGCGGCGGGGTTCTGGTCCCGACTCGCGGTGTCGTCACCCTGCCAACGGTACGAGCTGCGGCGGGGAGGGGGGAGCGCCTCCGGTTTCGTGCACCCGTAGGGCTGTGATCCGGGCCGATCCGGCCGGTCTCACGGCTCCCCGGGTGCACGAGACGCGGGTGGCGGGGGCGCCGCCGGTCAGGCCACGACGAACGTCGTCTTCTCGACCGGGTCGATCGGCGGGTCGTCGACGTCGGAGTCGTGGGCGTCCATGCCGTAGGTGCCGGGGCTGAGGTCGACGGCCACGTAGATCTCGTCGGCGTCGTTGAGGTCGAACAGGCCGAGGATCAGCAGACCCGGGATCTGGGCCGCCGCGTTCACCGGCAGGACGAAGTCGTCCTCCGTCTCGAAGGCCTCGAAGGCCTGGTTGATGTCGGCGACGGTGGCCCCCTGGTTCAGCTTGGCCAGGCCCGGCTCGAGCTCGCCGGCGTCGCCGACCGCCTCGTACTTGATGACCTGGCGCCCTGCGGGCAACGACGAAGGTCCGCTGATGGCCTTGCCCGCCTCCAGCAGGAACGTGGCATCGGCGGTCGGCTCGTCCGCCTGCTCACCTTCGACCGTGAGCTCGCCGATCATCCCCTGGACGAAGTGCGGGGGGCCGCCACCCTCGGTGGGCAGGAAGCAGACCATGGCGTAGGTGCCTTCACCGAGCGACGGCACCGTCACCTCCGCCTTCTGCCCCGGACCCATGAACGCTCCGGGGGCTCCGATCTCGTCGCCAAGCTCGGCGAAGGGGTCCTCGCCTTCGTCGTCCTCACCTTCGGCGCCGGCGACCGTCGTCGTGGTCGCATCCGAGGTGGCCGTGGTCGCATCGGCAGTGGTCGTGGTCGCATCCGAGGTGGTCGTGGTCGTGGCCGCGGCCCCGGTTACGCCGGCGGTGGTGGTGGTGGCCGCAGCCCCCGATCCGTCGGCGGTGGTGGTGGTCGGGCCTTCCTCCTCGCCACCACCCTCGCTACCGAACTGCTCGAGGAGGGCGGTGACGTCGGCGAGGGTCTTGTCGTCCTTGAGCTTGAGCAGGCCCACCATGTGGAACTCGCTGCCCACGTTGCTCAGCCGGATCGTCCCCCCCGGCTTCAAGGCGCCGCTGATGGCGTAGGAGTACTCGTCCATGACGATGTCGATCGCATCGGACGAAGTGGCCGCCGCCGTGGTCGTGGTGGCGCCACCGGTGGTCTCGTCGTCGTCGTCATCCCCACAGGCGGCCAGGCCGCCCGCCAACGCGATGGCGATGAACACGGCCGCGGGTCGTCGCAGACTGCGCATGCTTCCTCCCAGCTCGAACGGGCGATCGGAGCATACTTGTGCCCGGCTGACCAGTTCCTGAACCGCCGTGGACCGTCGCCCGGCGAGCTTGGTAGGTTCGCCTTCGACCTCGAAAAGGGGGCAGGCGTGGCGGAACGGGCGACGGCGACGGCGACGGTTCCCGAGAGCCAGGGGGACGCGGCCAAGGCCCGGCCGGGGACCATGGGCATCTGCCTGTCGGGGGGTGGCATCCGGGCCGCCGCCTTCGGGCTGGGAGCGCTCCAGGCCATGCAGGAGAACGGCATCCTCACCGGCCCGGGGAAGGCCGACTACCTGGCTGCGGTCTCGGGCGGGTCCTACATCGCCACCGCCGTCAACCTGGTGGCCAAGGGGGGCCTGCCGGGCGAGCCCGATGGCGAGCAGGCGGTGGCCGCCGCCGATCCCTTCGCCCGGGGTACGCCCGAGGAGCAGTACGTCCGAGACCACACCACCTACCTGGTCCACGGGCCCGGCGGGCGCCTGGTCTACGCCGGCCGGGTCGTCGGTGGGATCCTGCTCAACGTCCTGTTCCTCACCCTTCTCCTGCACGTCGTCTTCCGGCCCGCGGGATGGGTGTACGGCGCCGTCTTCCCGAGCCTGCGCCGGGGCTACGCCGCCCCCGACGTCACCATCCACCTGCCGGCGGCGGCGTGGATGATCCCGGTCGCCCTCGTCGGGCTCGGGCTGCTCGTCGGCCTCGTGCAGATCGCGGTCAACTGGGGCTCTGACCGGGTGCGCCGGCAGATCGTGCGCTGGTGCTCGCGGCTGCTCACGGTCGGGGTCGTGGCCGGGATCCTCGTCGTCGGCATCCCCCTGCTGCTCGAGCTGATCCGTGACGTGGTCGCCCGCCTGGGCGGAGCGGGCGGGACCGGCGGTGCGGTGGGTGGCGAGTCGGCCTCGGGGACCCAGGCCGCGATCCGCTCCACCCAGCGGCTGGGGATCGCCACCGGGGGTGGGCTGGCGGGGGCCGTCGCCACCGCCCTGTGGGCGCTGCGGGCCCGGGCCACGTCATCGTCGACGGTGCAGGACACCGGGCGGTGGCTGGCCAAGAAGGGCCGGGCCCTGGCCCGCAGGTTCCGGGTCTACCTGCAGAACCTCCTGGCCACCGTCTTCGGGCCCCTCCTGCTCCTGTCGATCGCGGTGTTCTTCCTCAACCTGGGGGCGGCCAACTCGGTGGCCGCCAGCAGCTACCGGCTGTCGGAGGTCCTGTGGGTGGTGGGGTTGGGGGCGGTGCTGGCCGCCCTCTACTACTTCGCCGACCTCGTGTCGTGGTCGATCCAACCCCTCTACAAGCGGCGGCTGTCATCCACCTTCGCCCTACGCCGGGTGCGGGGCGAGGACGGGAGGCTGCGGGCCGAGGAGCGTCCGTACTCCGCCCTCTACAAGCTCTCCGACTCCCAGCCCGAGCACCTCCCGAAGTTCCTCATCTGCGCCGCGGTCAACATCTCCGACTACGGGGCGACGCCCACCGGGTCGAACGTGGGCGGGTTCGTGTTCGGGGCGGAGGAGATCGGAGGGCCGATCACCTACCCGATGCCGACGGCCAGGTACGAGTCGGCCGTGGGCCGGCGGGCGCGGGACTTCACCCTCCCCGCGGCCATGAGCATCAGCGGGGCCGCCATCTCGCCCTCGATGGGGAAGATGACCCGTCCGCCCCTGCGCTTCCTGCTCGCCCTGCTCAACGTGCGCCTGGGGGTGTGGATCCCCAACCCCCGGCGGGTGTGGCTGGCCGACGAGATCGGCGACCGCTACGACCGCCAGCTGGGCGACGACGGGAAGCGGCAGGTCATCCCCATCAACCCCCGGCCCAGCTACCTGCTGCGGGAGCTGTTCGGCCGCAACCACCTCGATTCCCGGTTCATCTACGTGAGCGACGGCGGCCACTACGAGAACCTGGGCCTGGTCGAGCTTCTCCGGCGGGGCTGCACCACCGTCTGGTGCGTCGACGCCTCGGGGGAGTCGATCGACACCTTCGGCACCATCGCCGACGCGGTGGCCATCGCCCGCTCCGAGCTGGCGGTCGACATCGACATCGACCCCCGGGAGATGGCCCCCGACCCGGAGGCCAAGGGGGAGGCGGCCCGCTTCGTGCGGGGGACGCACGTGGTGTGCCCGATCCGCTACCACGACGGCACCGAGGGGACCCTGGTGCTGATCAAGGCGGGTGTCCCCGAGGATGCCCCGGTCGACGTGCTCCAGGCCCACCGGCGGTGGAAGTCGTTCCCCTGCGACCCGACGTCGAACCAGCTCTACACCGCCCAGCGCTTCGACGCCTACCGCAGCCTGGGCTACTTCTCCACCTGCCGGGCCTTCGCCGACCCCGCCTCAGCCGCCGCCCGCTCCGGCCGCTGAGCGCCGGGCGCGCGGGACGGGTGTTCTCACCGGCGACAATGGCCCGATGACCCCTACCGAAGTCATCCAGGCCCTGACCAGCGGCGATCTCGACACGATCGAGGCCGCCATCAAGCCCGAGCTGCGGGAGATCGTCACCGTCGCCAGCCTGGCCCAGCTGTGGAGCGAGGCCACCGAGCACCTCGGTGCCTACGTGCAGGAGGGCGAGCGGGTCATCATGCACGACGTCACGATCGTGTTCGAGAACGGCGTCGGTCACCTCCAGGTCGTCTACATCGGCGACGAGGTCACCGGGGTCACCCTTCGTCCGGGCCATCCGTCGTGCCGGTACGGGGAGTGAGCGCACGGCGGCGGACGTGAACGGTGACTTCGTCGAGGCAGCCGATCCGGTTGAGAGCCGTCGGCTACCGCGACGGTGGCGACCGGCGACCACGTCCGGTGCAGGACCGAGGCGAGGGCTCGGATTCAGCAGTCCAGAAGGGCGATTCCCGGGTCGAGTAGCTCGAGGTCCCCCCGATCGGAGCTGACGACGGTGGCTCGGTGGCGCCGCGCCACCACCACCACCGACGCGTCGACCACGTCGCTCGTTCCGGCACGGCCGCAGACCAGCCCCGCGGCTCTTGCTCCAGCGTCTGTGAGCGGTTCGACCTCGACTCCTCGGGCAGCGAGGAACCGGGCGAGTCGAGCTTGGCGCGAACCCCCGCGCCAGACCTGCGCCACCACGGCTGCGGGAACGACGATGCCGCGGCCCTGACGGCGGGCGGCTTCCATGAGCGTCAATGTCGAACGGTCCGCTCTCTCGACGGCGATGAGCGCCCCCGAGTCGAGGACGAGGGTCATCTCCGGTCGTCGCGGCCCGCCAGGCGCGTCGTCGCCTCGGCCAGTTCGGCCTCGGTCGCCGGACCTCCAGTTTCGTCGAGGAAGTCGGCGAGGACGACTTCCAGCTCCTCGCGATCGATCCGAGCCTTGGCGGCCTCATTGAGCCATGAGCTCAACGACCTGGCTTTCCCCTCGGCCACGTCGCGCTTGGCTCGATCGGCGACATCCGGATCGAGGCTCACGGACACCTTCGTCACGGTCATACCATTATCCTACCGGGACCGCGAAGGATGAGGCGCGTAACAGCCACGGTGAACTCGGGCGTGGTTCTGGCCGCCTGCGTCGATCCGACCAGCGACACCGGACCGACATGCGCCCTGTCGGATGACCCCGAACCTGTCGGGGGTCCGAATCTGAACTCTTGGTGGAGGTGGAGGGATTCGAACCCTCGTCCCCCGGACCCTCCATGGGACTTCTCCGAGCGCAGCCGACGGATTGTCTCGGGCGGTCGCTCGTCGCCGGCACTCGGCGACCGCCCCAGTCAGGGAAGATGTCCCCTACCGGCCCCCTGACGTGGCCGATCGGGTGAGCCCCGCTTGATGACGTCCGGTTCCGGCCCACAGGGCTGAGGCCGGGAGAACGTCGCTGCTAGTTAGGCAGCGAGTGCCAG
Source organism: uncultured Acidimicrobiia bacterium (assembly GCA_963790325.1). Lineage (GTDB taxonomy): Bacteria > Actinomycetota > Acidimicrobiia > Acidimicrobiales > AC-14 > JAXDMK01. Next base: position 1,108,676 of record CAWBNY010000003.1, on the reverse strand, counting down.
ATGAGGCTTGGCGTTTGTTTTTGTTTCCGGCTCTTTTACGTGGCTCCGGAGACCACGGCTCGCTTCTCCCACTTCGTCGCCCGAGGTCGAAACCATGCACCCCCGTTGACTTGCAGGCGCCCAGTCTACCGGCCCCGGTCGGTGACCCGGCCCCGGGCGTTGACCGACCGCTCGATGTCACGGTTGGCGTCCCGCTCGGCCATGGCCGCCCGCTTGTCGTAGGACTTCCGGCCCCGGGCCAGGGCCAGCTCCACCTTGGCCTTGCCGTCCTTGAAGTAGACGGACAGAGGGACGAGCGAGAGCGCCTCCCGTTGGGTGCGCCCGCCCAGGTCGTCGATCTCGTCCCGGTGGAGGAGCAGCTTGCGGGGCCGCTCCGGGTCGTGGCCGCCGAACCCGTCGGCCTGCTCGTAGGGCGACACGTGCACCCCCACCAACCACAGCTCGCCCCGCTCCAGCCGGGCGTAGGAGTCCTTGAGCTGGATCTTGCCCTCCCGCAGCGACTTGACCTCGGTGCCGACCAGGGCGATGCCGGCCTCGACCACATCGAGGATCTCGAAGTCGTGCCGGGCCCGCCGGTTGCTGGCCACGACCTTGGTGCCCTTGGATGCCATCGTGCAGCGAGCGTACCGACAGAACCCGGGCGGTAGCCTCGGCGAACCATGCTGCGACTTCCCGCCGCCCTCCGCCGGGCGATGATCGACCACGCCATCCGGGACCTCCCCAACGAGGCCTGCGGCCTGGTGGCGGGTCCCCTCGGCGGCGATGTGATCGAGGCCGTCCACCCGTGCGGCAACGACGAGGCGTCACCCATCGTCTACACCCTCAACTCCCTCGACCACCTGCGAGCCGACCGGGAGGCCCAGGCCAACGGTGTCGAGATCGTGGGCGTCTACCACTCCCACACCCACACCGAGGCCTACCCGTCGCCCACCGACGTGGGCAAGGCCCCCGACCCCGGGTGGCACTACATCCTCGTCTCGCTCCAGCACGACCCCCCCGTGGTCCGCTCCTACCGCATCGTCGGGGGCGAGATCACCGAGGAGGAGGTTGTCGTCGAGGACGCCTAGGATTCGGAGGAGTCCGACCGTCCCGTCGCAGGAGGCCCGAGCCGTGCCCGTCGAAGTCCACCTGCCCACCGTCCTCCGCCAGCACGCCGGTGGCCAGAAGTCGGTGAAGGCCAACGGATCCACCATCGGCGAGGTGTTCGACGACATCGTGCGCCAGTTCCCGCTCCTCGGGGGCCAGGTCGTCACCGCCGACGGGACCCTGCACAAGTTCGTCAACGTCTACGTCAACGACGAGGACGTGCGCTTCATCGGTGCCCTGGCCGCACCCGTGGCCGACGGCGACACGGTCAGCATCCTCCAGGCCGTAGCCGGGGGATAGTGCCCGTCCACCGGTCGGTCCTCGACCTGATCGGCAACACGCCGCTGGTCGACGTCAGCCAGCTGAGCCCCCGGCCCGGGGTGCGGATCGTGGCCAAGCTGGAGGGCCAGAACCCGGGCGGGTCGGTGAAGGACCGCATCGCCCGGGCCATGGTGGAGGCGGCGGAGGCCGACGGGACGCTGAAGCCGGGGCAGACCCTCTTGGAGCCGTCGTCGGGGAACACGGGCATCGGCCTGGCCATGGTGTGCCTGCTCAAGGGCTACCCGCTGCGGATCGTGCTGCCGGAGAACGTCTCCGTCGAGCGCCGGCAGCTGCTGGAGATCTTCGGGGCGTCGATCACCCTGTCGCCGGGGTCTGAGGGGTCGAACGGGGCGGTGCGGATGGCCCAGCGGCTGGCGGCCGAGGACCCGAGCCTGGCGTTCCTCTACCAGTACGGCAACCCGGCCAACCCCCGGGCCCACTACGAGGGCACCGCCCCCGAGATCCTGCGCGACTGCCCCGAGGTCACCCACGTGGTGGCGGGGTTGGGCACCGCGGGGACGCTCATGGGAACGGGCCGGTTCTTCCGGGAGCACAAGCCGTCGGTGCAGATGTGGGCCGTCGAACCGCCGGCGGGGGAGCTGGTGGAGGGCCTGCGCAACCTCGACGACGGCTTCGTCCCGCCGGTGTACGACCCGGCGTTCATCGACCGGCGGATCATCGTCCGGCCCCGGGAGTCGATCGAGTGGACCCGGCGGCTGACGGCGGAGGCGGGCATCTTCGGGGGGATCTCGGCCGGCGCGGCGATGGCGGGGGCGGCCAAGGCCGCGGGCCTGGTGGAGGAGGGCGTGATCGTGGTGATCCTCGCCGACGGCGGCTGGAAGTACCTGTCCACCGGCGCCTGGACCGACCCCCTCGACGAGGTCGTCGAGAAGGCCAAGAGGATCATCTACTTCTGATCGCCGCCGATCCCGGCGCCGATCCCGCAGCCCGGCGCGCCTAGCTTGGCCGGGTGGACGATCGGCCGATCGGGATGTTCGACTCGGGGTTCGGGGGGCTCACCGTCGCCCGGGCGCTCATCGACCTCCTCCCCGACGAGGACCTGGTGTACTTCGGCGACACGGGGCGGTACCCGTACGGGCCCAAGTCGCTCGACGAGGTGCGAAGCTTCGCCCTCCAGATCACGTCGTGGCTGGTGGAGCGGCACGACGTGAAGATGGTGGTGGTCGCCTGCAACACCGCCGCCGCGGCCGCCCTCGACCTCCTCCGCTTCGAGACCGACGTGCCCGTGGTCGGCGTCATCGACCCCGGCGTGCGGGCCATGGTGGGGGCCACCCGCAACGGCCGGGTGGGTGTGATCGGCACCATCGGCACCGTCCAGTCGGGGGCGTACCAGCGGGCGGTGTACTCCACCCGGGCCCCGGTCGCCCTCACCTGCGCCGCCTGCCCCGGCTTCGTCGAGTTCGTGGAGCGGGGGGAGACCGGCAGCGAGCAGGTCCACGTCCTGGCCGAGCGGCTGCTGGCGCCGGTGATCGACGCCGGCGTCGACACCCTCCTCCTCGGCTGCACCCACTACCCGTTCCTCGCCCGCACCATCGGCGACGTGATGGGTCGCGACGTCGTCCTCGTCTCGTCCGCCGACGAGACCGCCTTCGAGGTGCGCTCGATCCTCGCCGACACGGGCATCGGCCGGCGAACGCCGGGCAAGGGCACCCACCGCTGGGTGTCGTCCGGGGATGTGGCATGGTTCCGGGCGTTGGGTGCCCGCCTGCTCGGGCCGGAGCTCGAAGGCGTCGAGGGATGGGAGTGGGCGTGACAAAGGCCGCGATGACGGTCACCGTGCTCGGCTGCTGCGGTTCGTTCCCCGGCGCGGGCGGGGCGTGCAGCGGCTACCTGGTCGACGACGGGTCCACCCGGCTGTGGGTCGATGCCGGCTCGGGGACGATGGCCAACCTCCAGACCCACGTGGCCCTGGCCGACGTCGACGCCCTCGTCCTCAGCCACGAGCACCCCGACCACTGGCAGGACCTGGAGGGACTGGTCATCGCGTTGCAGCACGCCGTGAAGCGGACCGCCTTTCCCGTGTACGCCCCGGCCGGGCTGCGGGACCGCACCTACCACCCGACCGAGCCGTGGTTGGCGTGGCGTGACGTCACCGACGGCGACTCGGTCGACGTGGGCGGGCTGCGGCTCACGTTCTCCCGCACCGACCACGGGCCCGAGACGCTGGCCGTCCGGGTCGACGGCGCCACCGGCTCGATCGGCTACTCGGCCGACACCGGCCCCGGATGGTCGCTCGAAGCGCTCGGCACCGGCCTCGACCTGGCCCTGTGCGAGGCCACCCTCCCCGTCGCCGAGGAGGGCAGGATCCAGCACCTCAGCGCCCGCCAGGCCGGCGTGTCGGCCCGGGCGGCCGGCGTCGGCCGGCTCGTCCTCACCCACCTGTGGCCGACGCTCGACCGGGAGGCGTCCCGGGCCGAAGGGGCGGAGGCGTTCGGTGCCCCGGTCGAGGTGGCGTCCACCGGTGCCCGCTACGCGGTGGCGTCCTAGTGGCCAGGGCGGACGGCCGGGGGCCGGAGGACCTGCGCCCGCTGTCGTTCGTGCGGGACTTCACCGAGTTCGCCCCGGGCAGCGTGCTCGTCTCCATGGGCCGGACCCGGGTGTTGTGCACCGCCTCGGTCGACGAGCGGGTGCCGCCGTGGATGCGGGGCAAGGGAACCGGGTGGGTCACGGCCGAGTACTCGATGCTCCCCGGGTCGACCCCCGACCGCAGCGACCGGGAGGTCAACCGGGGCAAGCCGTCGGGCCGGACCCAGGAGATCCAGCGCCTCATCGGCCGGTCGCTGCGGGCGGTCACCGACATGGCCGTCCTCGGCGAGCGCCAGGTCGTCCTCGACTGCGACGTCCTCCAGGCCGACGGCGGTACCCGCACCGCGTCGATCTCCGGCGCCTACGTCGCCCTCCACGACGCCTTCACCCGCCTGGTCATGGCCGGCCGCATCCCGGCGAACCCACTGACCGCGGGGTGCGCGGCGGTGTCGGTGGGGATCGTCGACGGCATCGCCCTCCTCGACCTCGACTACTCGGAGGACGTCCGGGCCCAGGTGGACATGAACGTGGTGATGACCTCGGCCGGGCGGTTCGTGGAGGTGCAGGGGACGGCCGAGGGCCTGGCCTTCTCCCGGGCCGAGCTCGACGACCTGCTCGGCCTGGGCGAGAGCGGGATCGCCGACATCCTCGACGCCCAGTCCACGGCGCTGCTCACCCCACCCCCGCCCCGAGCCAAGGGCTGAGGTTGCGGCTGGTCCTGGCCACCGCCAACCCCCACAAGGCCCGGGAGATCGCGGGCCTGCTGCCGGGGTTCGAGGTGGTGCCCCGTCCTCGCGGCGGTGGGCGACGTCGACGAGACGGAGGACACCCTCGAGGGCAACGCCCGGCTCAAGGCGGCGGCGGTGGCGGCGGCGGCGGGGGAGCCGGCGGTGGCCGACGACACCGGCCTGGAGGTCGACGCCCTCGGCGGCCGGCCGGGAGTGTTCGCCGCCCGCTACGCGGGGGAGGCGGCCACCTACGCCGACAACGTGGCCAAGCTGCTGGCCGAGCTCGACGGCGTGGACGTCCCGCGGCGGACGGCCCGTTTCCGCACCGTGGCCCTGGTGGCGTGGCCCGGCGGGCGGGAGGTGGTCGCCCACGGGGTGGTCGAGGGCCACATCGCGCTCGCGGCCCGGGGCGAGGGAGGGTTCGGCTACGACCCCGTCTTCGTCCCCGGCGACGGCGACGGGCGAACGTACGCAGAGATGACGATGGAGGAGAAGGCGGCCGTGTCCCACCGGGCCCGGGCCTTCGCCGCCCTGGTCGAAAGGCTGGCATGACGACCGGACCCGACGAGACCCCTGGCTTCTCCGACCTCGGCCTGCGAGCCGAGCTCGTCGGGGCCCTCACCGAGCTCGGCTACGAGGAGCCGACGCCGATCCAGCGGGAGGCCATCCCGCCGTTGCTGGAGGGGCGGGACCTCCTCGGCCAGGCCGCCACCGGCACCGGCAAGACGGCCGCCTTCGCCTTGCCGGTCCTCCAGCGGATGGCGGCGCGCCAGGTGCGCGACCGGGGCCGCGACCCGATGGCGCTCGTCCTGGTCCCGACCCGGGAGCTGGCCATCCAGGTCGCGGGGGCGATCCACCGCTACGGGCGGGAGCTGGGCGTCCGGGTCCTGCCGATCTACGGCGGGCAGCCCATCGTCAGCCAGCTGCGCATGCTCGAACGGGGCGTCGACGTGGTGGTGGCCACGCCCGGCCGGGCCCTCGACCACATCGGCCGGCGCACCCTCCGGCTGCAGGACCTGACGGTGGTCGTCCTCGACGAGGCCGACGAGATGCTCGACATGGGCTTCGCCGAGGACATCGAGACGATCCTGGGCGACACCCCGCCGACCCGGCAGACGATGCTCTTCTCGGCCACCATGCCGCCGCGCATCGACGGGATGGCCCGGCGCCACCTGACCGACCCGGTCCGGATCCAGGTGGGACGGGAGACCGCCGAGCCGGGGGAGGCGCCCCTCGTGCGCCAGACCGCCTACGTGGTGCCCCGGGCCCACAAGCCGGCGGCCCTCGGCCGGGTGCTCGACGTGGAGGCGCCCACCGCGGCGCTGGTGTTCTGCCGCACCCGGGACGAGGTCGACCACCTCACCGAGACCCTGAACGGGCGGGGCTACCGGGCCGAGGGCCTGCACGGGGGGATGACCCAGGAGCAGCGGGAACGGGTGATGGGGCGGCTGCGGAACGGCACCGCCGACCTGCTGGTGGCCACCGACGTGGCAGCCCGGGGCCTCGACATCGACACCTTGACCCACGTCGTGAACTACGACGTGCCGTCGGCGCCCGACTCCTACATCCATCGGATCGGCCGGGTGGGCCGGGCGGGCCGGGAGGGCGTGGCCATCACCCTGGCCGAGCCCCGGGAGCACGGGATGCTCAAGACGATCGAGCGGGTGACCAAGCAGCGGATCACGGTGGAGAAGCTGCCCACCATCGCCGACCTCCGGGCCCGGCGGCTGGAGCTGACCCGGGCCGCGCTGGAGGAGTCGATCAGGGAGGACGACCTCGAGCACTTCCGGGTGGTGGTGGAGTCGCTGTGCGACGAGTTCGACGTGATGGAGGTGGCCCTGGCGGCGGTGAAGCTGGCCCACGAGGCGAGCGGGGCGGCGGCCGACGAGGAGGAGATCCCCGACGTGTCGCCCCGGCCGGCCCGTGCCGGCGACGGTGGTCGTCGAGGCGACCGGCGGGCCAAGCAGCCGGCATCGGGGATGACCCGGCTGTTCGTGGGCGCAGGACGGTCGACCGGCATCCGACCCCAGGACCTGGTGGGGGCGTTCGCCGGCGAGACCAGCCTGAGCGGGCGCGACATCGGCGCCATCGAGATCGCCGACCGGTTCTCGCTGGTCGAGGTGCCCGAGTCCTCCGCCGACGCCGTGGTCGAGGCCATGCGGTCGGCCTCAATCAAAGGCAAGCGGACGACGGTGCGCCGGGAGCGGTAGCCGTGGGCTGCGCTGTTCGCTCCGATGCGCACAGAGTCGGTGGGCCGGGGACCCGAGCTGGCGGTGCTGGAGGGGGGCCTGGCCGCGACCCTCTCCGGCCGTCCCCAGCTGGTGGTCTGCCAGGGCGACCCGGGCATCGGCAAGACGCGGCCTCGCCGGGCGCGGTGGTCCTCGTCATCGAGTGCGTGGTGCCGGAAGGCGAGATCGACGTCCGGGTTCACACGCCAGACGTGGTCATGCTGGGCAGCACCGGAGGGCGGGAGCGGACGGCGCCGGAGCTGGGTGCGCTCCTCCAGGGCGCCGGCTTCCGCCTGAGCGCCGTTCTCGAGACCGCCGGTCCCGTCCGGATCGTCGAGGCGATCGCTGTCTGACGCAACCAGCCAACCAACGAGAGGAGCAGACCGATGCACGCAGTGGTGTTCCACGTCGAGATGAAGCGGGCTGGGAGGGAGACACCGAGGCTGAGCTCGACTGCCTCGTCGGGTCGCTGCGGGAGGTGCCCGGCTACGTGCGGGGCACGTGGTGCAGCGACGGCACGACCGGGATGAGCTTCATCCTGTTCAAGTCGGAGGAGGCGGCCCAGGAGATCGCCGACAACGCCTACCTTCCGCCCGAGGTGTCGGCCACCCTCCGGTCGGTCGCGGTCTACCCGGTGGCGCGCGACGACTCCTGATCGCCGGTCGGCTCGGTGACGAAGTCGATGAGGCGCTCGACCGCGCCGACGAGGGCGGGCTCGAGGTCGGCGTAGGTGCGGACGGAGCCGAGGACGTGGCGCCACACGACGGCGGGGTCGGGTATGCCGAGCCACTGGCAGATCCCCGTCTTCCACACCGTGCCCTTGGGGATGTCGGGCCAGACGAGGATGCCGACGGAGGCCGGCTTGACCGCCTGCCACACGTCGACGAAGGGGGTGCCGGTGACGAGGACGTGGGGGTGGCGGACCTCGGCCGCCAGCCGGGCCTCCTTGGAGCCGGGGACGAGGTGGTCGACGAGTACGCCGAGGCGATTACCGGGGCCGGGGCGGAAAGCGTCGATGGTCGTCTGGAGGTGGTCGATGCCGTCGAGACGCTCGACCACCACGCCCTCGATGCGAAGGTCGTCGCCCCACACCTTCTCGACCAGCTCGGCGTCGTGGACGCCCTCGACCAGGATGCGGCTGGCCCGGGCCACACGGGCCCGGTGGCCGGCGACGGCCACACTCCCGGACGACGTCGTGTGGGGGGTGGCGGGGCTCATGACCGGCTTCGGTCGCGCGAGCGTGGTCGCCCGGCCCTCGACATCGAAGGCGCCCGGGGTGAGGCGGAAGAGGCGCTCCAGACCGGTGCCGCCCCGGACGACGACGCCGTCGCCCTCGAAGCCGGCGACCACGCCGGTGAACCCGCTCGCCCGGTGGCGGACGGGGAGGCCGGGCGGGGCCGTGATCTCGGGATAGGTGGCCTTGAGGCGATCGGGGCCGTCGACGGGGCCGCTGAGGATGCCCGACCACGGGTCCTGTCTATCCATGGGCTGACCCTACGACCGGAGCCCGCCGGTCTCCAGGACCGTGGAAGGCTGTCGAAAGTGTCCCACTCCCCTGAGAGTATCGAACGTATGATCGATCAAGGCAGGCGGGCGCTCGCCGAGGCTGGTGTCCGCCCGGCGTGCCGCGACACGAACCGGCCCCGACGTCGGAGCGGAGGCGCAAGCCCTAGCCGCCGATCACGGTCCCCTCGGGGAGGAGGAGCTCGCCGTAGTACACCTGCCAGCCGTGGTAGGCGAGGTAGGCGCGCTCGTCGGCCTCCATCTGCTGGGCGTAGACGGTGACGGCCCGCACGTACCGGTTGGAGTTGTTGTACCGGAAGAGGGCCCCGGCCATGTCGGTGGCGGCGCCGTTGGCCCGCAGGAGGCGGGCGGCGGCGTGGATGGAGTCGCGGGTCGACTCGATGTCGCCGCCCCCGCCGTAGATCTCCCAGGTGGAGGGGATGAACTGCATCGGGCCGCGGGCGCCGGCCGAGCTGTCGCCCCGGATGCGGCCCATGCGGGTCTCCACCAGGTGGATGGCGGCCAGGTACTCCCACGGCACGCCGACCGCGGCCTCGGCGTCCTGGTAGTGGCCGAGGAGCACGCCCGCCGGCTCGGGGGCCACGATCCGCCACGAGGGGAGGGGGTCGGCGGGGTCGACCGGCCCGGCCAAAGCGGTGAGGTCCTTGGCCGCGGCCAGGTGGGCGTCGGTGGCGGTCCGCACCCGGTCGGGTAGCAGGGCGAGGGTCTCGGCTTCGAGCTCGGGGTCGAACACCAGCTCCCGGACGGCGGCCTGTTGCACCTGGCCCCACCGGTCCATGTCGGCGTCGGGGGTGGAGGGGTCGTGGATGGCGGTCTCGGCCGCGATGAGATCGGCCGCCACCCGGGGGGCCGGGGCCAGGGTGCTGGTGGGCGCCAGGGGGGTGGTCGTGGGGGTGGCGGGCGCGGCCGTCGTGGCCACGGTGGTGCTGGCGGCCGGCGGCGCGGTGCGCTCGGGGGTGTCGCCGCCGCCGCAGGCCACCAGCAACCAGGCCAGGAGCACGGCCACGATCCCGACCGAGCGGCGGGGCTCTAGCCTGGGTGTGTGACCGGCACGTACCTGATCCGGACGTTCGGCTGCCAGATGAACGTCCACGACTCCGAGCGGTTGGCCGGCGCGCTCGAGGCCGAGGGCATGGTGCCCACCGACGACGTCGAGCAGGCCGATCTCGTCCTCCTCAACACCTGCTGCATCCGGGAGAACGCCGACAACAAGCTGTACGGCCACCTGGGCCACCTTAAGTCGGTCAAGGACCGCCATCCGGGCATGCAGATCGCAGTGGGCGGCTGCCTGGCCCAGAAGGACCGCGACCGCATCCAGGAGCGGGCGCCCCAGGTCGACGCCGTCTTCGGCACCCACAACGTCGGTCGGGCGGTCGATCTGCTCCGGGAGGCGGCCGACACCGGCCGGCCGGTGATGGAGATCCTCGAGGCGACCACGATGCTCGACGACGAGACCGCCCTCCCCATCCGGCGGGGCCTGCCCTACACCGCGTGGGTCACCATCCAGGTCGGCTGCGACAACTCGTGCGCCTTCTGCATCGTCCCGTCGGTGCGGGGTCGGGAGATCAGCCGCCCGTTCGACCAGGTCGTGGCCGAGGTCGAGGGGCTGGCCGCCACCGGCACGGTCGAGGTCACCCTCCTGGGCCAGAACGTCAACTCCTACGGACGCGACCTCACCCGCCGCCGGCCTCTCTTCGCCGAGCTCCTGCGGGCGGTGGGCGGCATCGACGGCATCCGTCGGGTGCGCTACACCAGCCCCCACCCCAAGGACCTCCGGCCGGAGACGATCGGGGCCATGGCCGAGGTGCCCACGGTGTGCGAGCACCTCCACCTGCCCCTGCAAGCGGGCAGCGACCGGGTGCTGGCGGCCATGCACCGGGGCTACACCGCCACCCGGTACCTGGAGAGGCTGGCCGCGGCCCGGGCCGCGGTGCCCGACCTCGCCGTCACCACCGACCTCATCGTCGGGTTCCCGGGCGAGACCGACGACGACTTCGAGCGCACCCTGGAGGTGGTGGCCGAGGCCGAGTACGACAGCGCCTACACGTTCCTCTTCTCGCCCCGTCCCGGAACCGAGGCGGGCGAGCTGCCGGCGGAGCGCTTCGTCCCCGCCGATGTGGCCGCCGAGCGCTTCGAGCGGCTGCGGGTGGTGGTCGAGCGGTCGGCCCTGGCCCGGCACCAGGCCCGGATCGGGCGCACCGAGGAGGTCCTGGTGGAGGGTCCGAGCAAGCGCGACCCGTCGGTGGCCACCGGGCGCACCCGCCAGAACAAGCTCGTCCACTTCCCGGGGCAGCTGCCGGCGGGCACCTTCGCCGACGTCGCCGTCACCGCCGCCGCCCCCCACCACCTCAGCGGCGAGCTGGTGGCGGTCACCGCCCGGCCCCGGCACCGCGTCCGCATCCCGGTGGCGGCGATCTGACGACGCCGCACCTGGTCCTGGTCGGGCCGACGGCGTCGGGGAAGTCCGCCCTCGCCCTGGAGGTGGCCCGCCGGCTGGGCGACGTCGAGCTGGTCTCGGTGGACTCGATGCAGGTCTACCGGGGGATGGACGTCGGCACGGCCAAGCCCACCGCCGCCGAGCGGGCCGAGGTCCCCCACCACCTCCTCGACCTGGCCGAGGTGTCGGAGGACTTCTCGGTGGCCCGGTTCCAGGCCGAGGCCGAGACCGCCATCGCCGGCATCGAGGCGCGCGGCCACCGGGCCCTGCTGGTGGGCGGGACCGGCCTCTACCTGCAGGCGGTGGTCGACGGCCTCCGCCTCCCGGGGCAGTGGCCGGCGGTGCGGGCGGGGTTGGAGGACGAGCTGGGCGCCGACGGGACCGGGCGGGAGCCAGCCGCGGTCGGCGCCCTCCACCGGCGCTTGGCCGACGCCGACCCCGTCGCCGCGGCCCGCATCGAGCCGGGCAACGCCCGCCGCATCGTCCGGGCCCTGGAGGTCACCCTCGGCAGCGGGCAGCCGTTCTCGTCCTTCGGCCCCGGGATCGACGCCTACCCGACCACGACCCGGTTCCGCCTGGCCGGCGTGTGGCTGCCGCGGGCGGTGGTCGACGACCGCATCGCCACCCGCTACGACGGGCAGCTCGCCCACGGGTTCGTCGACGAGGTGAGGTCCCTGCCCCCAACCCTCTCCCGCACCGCGGCCCAGGCCCTCGGCTATCGCGAGCTGCTCGCCCACGTGGCCGGCCGGGCCACCCTGGCCGAGGCGGTCGCCGAAGCCGTCCGCCGCACCCGGGCGTTCGCCCGCCGCCAGCGCTCGTGGTTCCGGCGCGATCCCCGGATCACGTGGCTGGCGACCTCGGCAAATCCCGTCGACCTCCTCCCCGCCCTGCTGGGAGACTGGGCCGGACCATGAGACTCGAGAAGTATCACGGCCTGGGGAACGACTTCCTGGTTTTCCTCGACCTCGACGGCCGCCAGCCGGTCGACGGGGCGACGGTCCGCGCCCTGTGCGACCGCCACCGGGGCGTGGGCGCCGACGGCCTCATCCGCGTGACCCGGGGTGCCACCCCCACCCCGTTCACCATGGAGCTGTACAACGCCGACGGCGGACGGGCGGAGATGAGCGGCAACGGAATCCGTTGCCTGGTACTCGCCCTCGTCGACGCCGGGCTCGCCACCGGCCCCGAGGTCACCGTCGCCACCGACGCCGGCCCCCGGCGGGTGGTCGTGGGCGCCGGCGGGCAGATGAGCGTCGACATGGGTGTGGCCTCGGTGGAGCCCGGACCCGGCCGGTCCCTGCTGGTCGACATGGGCAACCCCCACGCCGTGATCGAGGTTCAGGACCCCTACGACGCCGACCTCGGATGGGAGGCCCGCCGCCTCGGCCTCGACGTCAACCTCGAACTGATCGCCTCCGGCCCCGGGCCCGACGAGGTGACCATGCGGGTGTGGGAGCGGGGCGTGGGCGAGACCCTGGCCTGTGGCACCGGCGCCTGTGCCGCCGCCACCGCCGCCCACAAGTGGGGGATGGTCGGCGAGCGGGTGACGGTCCACCAGCCGGGCGGGGGGGTCGAGGTCGACCTGGCCGGCCCCCAGATCGTGCTCACCGGGCCCGCCACGTGGGTCGCGTCGGTCGAGGTCCGCTGATGTCACTGATCGAGCGGGGTGAGCGGCGGGAGCGCATCGTCCTCGTCGGCGTCGCCGTCCCCCCCACCACCATCGGCGACGCCGAGATGTCGCTCGACGAGCTGGCCGCCCTGGTCGACACGGCCGGGGCCGACGAGGTCGAGCGCGTCCTCCAACGGCGGGACAGCCCCGATCCGGCCACGTTCGTGGGCAAGGGCAAGGCCGAGGAGCTGCGGGAGATCAGCTACCAGGTCGACGCCGACACGGTCGTCTTCGACGAGGAGCTGTCGCCCGCCCAGAGCCGCAACCTGGAGAAGATCCTGGGCCGCACCGCCATCGACCGCACCGCGGTGATCCTCGACATCTTCGCCCAGCACGCCCACAGCCAGGAGGGGAAGGCGCAGGTCGAGCTGGCCCTGCTCCGCTACCGCCTGCCCCGGCTGCGGGGGAAGGGGAAGGGCCTGAGCCAGCAGGCCGGTGGTATCGGCACCCGGTTCGGTGGCGGCGAGACCAAGCTCGAGATCGACCGCCGGCGGCTCCTGCGCCGGATCAGCAAGCTGGAGTCCGACCTCAAGGAGAACACCAAGAACCGGCGGGTCCAGCGCAAGGCGAGGGCCCGCTCCCGCCTCCAGACGGTTGCCATCGTGGGGTACACCAACGCCGGCAAGTCCACCCTCCTCAACCGGCTCACCGACGCCGGGGTCCTGGTGGAGGACCGGCTGTTCGCCACCGTCGACCCGTCCACCCGCCGCCTCGACCTCCCCGGCGGGGAGCGGGTGCTCGTCTCCGACACCGTCGGGTTCGTGCGCAAGCTGCCCACCCAGCTGGTGGAGGCCTTCCGGTCGACGCTGGAGGAGGTGGCCGAGGCCGACCTCCTGCTCCACGTGGTCGACGCCTCGGCGGCCGACCCGGAGGCGCAGATGGCGGCGGTCGACACCGTCCTGCGGGAGATCGGAGCCGACGAGGTGCCGGTGCTGGTGGCGTTCAACAAGTCCGATCTGGCCGGCGAGGAGGTCAAGCGCCTGCTCGACCGTCACCCGGGTTCGGTGGCGCTGTCGGCGGCCACCGGCGCCGCGGTCGACGGGCTGCTGGAGGCGGTGGGGGAGCGGTTGCGGCTGCTGTCCCGGACCGTGGAGATGTTGGTCCCCTACGAGCGGGGCGACGTGGTGGCCGCCCTCCACCGCCAGGGCGAGGTCCTGTCGGAGCACCACGAGGACGACGCCACCCGGCTGCGGGTCCGCCTCCCCGACGCCGAGGTCAACCGGTACGTGGACTTCCTGGCGTGAGCCCGGGCCCGAACGGTTTCGTCCCGCCGCCCTACCCCTACGACCGCCTCGACCGGCTCAAGCCGCTGGCCGCGGGCCACGAAGGCGGCCTCGTCGACCTGTCCATCGGCACCCCCTGCGACGCCCCGCCGGCCGACGTGGTGGCGGCGCTGGCATCGTCGGGGACCGAGCGGGGATACCCGTCGTCGGTGGGCACGGTCGCCTTCCGGGAGGCGGCCGCCGGCTGGATGCACCGCCGGCTCGGGGTCGACGTGGCGGTCGCCGACATCGCCGCCTGCATCGGCACGAAAGAGCTGGTCACGGCCCTGCCCCAGTGGCTGCGCCTGCGCGACCCGAGCCGGGACACGGTGCTCTACCCGGCGGTGTCCTACCCGTCCTACGCGATGGGGGCGGTCCTCGCCGGCTGCCGGGCGGTGGCGGTCGACGTGGAGGGAGCCCGGTTCGACGACATCGACCCGTCCGACGCCGAGCGGGCCCTCTGCCTGTGGGTGAACACGCCCGGCAACCCGACGAGCCGGCTGTCCGACCTGGGGGCGGCGGCGGCCTGGGGCCGGGCCCACGACGTCCCCGTGCTGAGCGACGAGTGCTACGTCGAGTTCACATGGGCCGACCGGCCGCGGACGATCCTCGAGCACGGGGCCGACGGGGTGCTGGCCGTGCACTCGCTGTCGAAGCGGTCGAACCTGGCCGGGCTGCGGGCCGGGTTCTACGCCGGGGACGCCGACCTGGTGCACTACCTGTCGGAGGTGCGCAAGCACGCGGGGGCCATGGTGCCGGGCCCGGTGCAGGCGGCGGCCACCGTCGCCCTGGCCGACGACACCCACGTCGACGCCCAGCGGGAGCGCTACCGGAAGCGGCTGGAGCTCTTCCGGGACGTCCTGGCGAGCGTCGGTGCGGAGGCCGATCCGCCGGCCGGATCGTTCTATCTGTGGGCCGCCGCGCCCGGCGGCGACGCCTGGGGGCTCACCGCCTGGCTGGCCAAATGGGGGGGTGTCCTGGTTGCCCCCGGGGACCTCTATGGCGAGCCCGGGGAAGGGTATGTACGGGTGGCGCTGGTGCAGCCGATGGAGCGTCTGCGTCTGGTCGCAGATCGTCTCCGGCACGCCCCTGCGGGGGTCCCCGACCCCGCCTGACAGGTGCCGACGGCGGTCGGATAGGCGGCCGGCCGGCCACTGCCGGTGGTGGAGCGCTGTACGGCATGGGCGGTGGACGGTAGGGTTGGCCTATCGGATGGTGCTACGAGTTCGGCATCCAGATTTGCCCCGGATGCAAGGCGGTCATGGTCGCCGGCGAGTCGTCCTGCACGTGTGCCAAGTGCGGCACGGAGTGTGCGGGGCTATTTCGCGGCTGCCAGGACGTCTGGGACCGCGGCTCCGCGTCCAAGAACCGTAAGGGCCTTCGCACCAAGTCCGAGCCGACCCGGCCCGGGGCGGCGGTGGCCCAGGTGGCAGCCCGGCCCGCCGTCCACCCGTTGCCGAACCCCGTGGTCCGGGCGCCCTCCGCATCCGCCGCCCACTCCCCCGGGCCCCCGCCTCCACCCCCGCCCCCACCGGCCGGGCCCGCCCCGTCGGCGGCGCCCGGCGCCGGCTCCCGCGGCTCCGATTTCTGGGGCATCCCCACCGTCGCGGCCGAGCATCCCCCGGCCTCGCCTGCCGCCAGCGCCCCCCCGCCGCCCCCGCCGCCCCCGCCGCCCCCGGCGGCGACCGTTCCCGAGCCCGTCCCCCAGCCCGCTCCCCCCGCCCGGCCGATGCCCGACGGTACGGGCTGGGCCGAGCCACACCAAGGCGGTGGGCCGCTGTCCGAGCCGCTGCCCCCCCTGTACCCACCGGGTTGGGCTACCGGTCAGCCGGAGGTCGATGTGTCCGAGAGCCGACGCTTCCCGTCCTACGACCCCCTGCCCGACCGCGAAGGCGAGATCGCCAGCCGGTTGCGGGCCCTCGCCAACGGTCCGGCCGACCCCGACAGCCTGCGCCGGGGGCTGCTGTGGGTGGCGGGCGAGGTCCAGGCGTGCGAGTCCGCCCTGCGCCAGGCCACCGAGCAGATGGCCTTCGTCAGCAACCGCCTGGCCAACCTCGAGGCTCGGGAGCAGGCGATGGCCCGGGCCACGGCCAGCATCGAGAGCTTCCGCCGGGAGTTCGCCTGGATGTCGGGCGAGATGCAGGCCCGCACCGAGGCCTTCGCCCGCACCGACGAGCGCCTCACCCAGCTGGAGGTCGGAGGGGGCACGGGCGACGTCCGGGGCGCGCTCGACCGGTACGCAGCCGAGATCTCGGGAACACCCGACTTCGCCGAGCTGGCCCGGGCCGCCCTCCGCAGCGGCCTGCTCGAGGGCACGGTCCGCGAGCTGCGGGACGAGCTCGAACGGATCACCCGCGAGCTCCTCACCACCCACCAGTCGACGACGGCCCAGGTCGCCGGGCGCACGGCCCCCCTCGAGGGCGCCCTCCACGAGCTGCGGCGGGAGCTCGACCGGGTGGCCGACGAAACCGCGGCCACCAACCAGGCCGTACGGGTCGAGGCCTTCGACCACCTGGGCGCGATCGACCAGCGGCTCCAGGGCATGGAGGCGCTGCGGGCCGACGTCGACGGCATCTACCGGGAGATCGACCGCCTGTCCGGGCACCTCTCGGGGGGCGAGGGGGTCCTGTCCGAGCTGACCCAGCGGCTGCGGCCGCTGGAGGACGCGCTGACCGCCACCCGCCAGGAGCTGCTCGACGCCCGGGGCAACTACCCCTCGACCGCGGCTCGGATCGACGCCGCCGAGGACCAGGTCATGCGCCGGCTGGAGGGAGTGTCCTCCGAGCTCGACAGCGCCGGCCGACGCATCGACGTGGTGGGCGACCGGGTCGACCTGGCCGAGGAGCGCCTCGACATGGTCGGCGAGCGGGTCAACTCCATCGACGAGCGCATGGCCGCCCTCGGCGTGCTCACGTCCGACATCGAGGGGATGTACCGCGAGCTCGACCGGGTGGCCGAGCTGACCCTGTCGCGCGACGGGGCCCTGGCCCAGATCGCCGACCGCACCACGCCCCTGGAGATCTCGGTGGCCGCGCTCCGCCAGGAGCTCGACCGGCTGGCGGGCGAGGTGCTCGTCGCCCAGCGGGGTGCCCTCGGGGCCATGGCCGACCAGGTCGACGGCGTCGTCGAGCGGGTCGGGCCGCTCGAGCTGCTGGTCGACCAGGTGGCCGAGCTGGGCCACGAGCTGCGCCGGGTCTCGGAGGAGGCGGGGAGCGCCCAGCAGGCGGCCCTCGCCGCCACCACCGAGCAGCTCGGACTGGCCGGGCGGCTGCGGATGTTGGAGGGCCTGCCGGCCGACATCGAGGGCATGTACCGCGACTTCGAGCGGGTGGCGGAGGCCACGGCCGCTCGCGACGACCGCCAGGGCGACGTGTTCGAGCGTCAGGTGGCGGTCGACACCGCCCTCGCCGACCTGCGGGCGGAGCTCGAGCGGCTGGCCAACCAGGGCCAGAACACCGAGCTCGACCTGCGCCGGCGGCTGGCCAGCCTGGAGTCGCTCACCGGCGATCTCGACGCCCTCTACCGGGAGCTGGGCCGGGTCACCGCTCTCGCCACCGACCACGAGGACCGCTCGGCCGGCTACGAGGCCACCGTGTCGGGGGTGCGCGACGCCCTGGCCGACATCCGGGAGCGCATCGAGGACGAGCGGATCTACACCACCGAGCAGGTCACCGGCCTGTGGGCCCGCATGCGGGCGGTGGAGGGGGTCCCCACCGAGGTCGACCGGGTGTCGATGGAGATGGAGCGGCTGGCCGACGCCGTCCGCCGGGCGTTCGGGGACTCCAGCGAGACCCTCGACAGCGTCGCCCGGCGGGTCCAGGCCCTGGAGAGCCTGCCGGCCGACGTCGACGGCGTGTTCCGGGAGATCGAGCGCCTGGCCGCCGCCGTCCACGATCGGGACGAGCAGGTCGCCGGGCTGCGGGGACAGGTGGAGCCCGTCACCGCCGCCCTCGCCGACGTCCGGGGCGAGATCGAGCGGGTGCGATCCGAGATCACGTCGATGGGCGCATCCCGGCTGGCGGAGGTCGACGGTCGCCTCGGGCGGCTGGAGTCGCTGCCCAAGTCGGTCGACGCCGCCCTCCGCGACCTCACCCGCATGTCCGACGAGGTCACCGCCAACCACCAGGCGTCGCTGGCCAGCGCCAG
The DNA here is from genome assembly GCA_963790325.1 of uncultured Acidimicrobiia bacterium. Lineage (GTDB taxonomy): Bacteria > Actinomycetota > Acidimicrobiia > Acidimicrobiales > AC-14 > JAXDMK01. Next base: position 1,090,728 of record CAWBNY010000003.1, on the reverse strand, counting down.
CGTCCTCCTCCAGGACTTCAACGACCGCCTCCGGGCTCTCGAGGCTCTCCCGGCCGACATGGAGGGCCTGTACGCCGCCCTCTACCGGGTGGCCGAGTCGGTCAAGGCGTTGCGGGAGGAGGCCCGCACCTGAAGGCCGGCTACAGCCGGGCCACCTCGTAGAGGGGGGACGGGTAGCCCTCGCTGGTGGTGAAGAGGGCGTCGCCGTCGAGGCGGTAGGCGATGGCCTCGCCCTGGGTGCGACCGCCGATGTCGACGGGCACCGCCCGCCCGTCCCAGATGGTGTCGAAGTCGGCCCCGGTGGCCAGGGTGAGCTCGTAGCCGCCGACGGGGGTGCACACCGCCACCCGGCGACCGCCGGGGGAGATGTCGGCCCCGGTGGCGAGGCCGAACAGCCCCAGGCCCAGGGTGCCGACCCGGCTGAGGGTGTCGCCGCCGGCGGGCGCCCGGTAGACCGCGGAGTCGCCCACGTCCTTGACGATCACGTAGATCGTGCCGGTCCCGGGGTGGACGAGGAGGCTCTCGGCATCGTGGGCGCCGTCGTCGTAGGCGAGCTCGACGGCCGTGGCGGGGGCGGTGGTGGCCGGGCCGCCGGTGGCGGGGTCGGCGACGGTCGGCTCGACGACCCGGTAGACGACGATCCCGTCGCGGACCTTGCGGTTGTCGCCGATGTCGCCGATGTACAGGTAGCGCTCGCCCGGCTCCGGGCCGGGACCGGCGGCGATGTCCTCCCAGTCGAGGTTGCCGGCGCCGGTCACCGTCCAGTCCCCGCACGATGCCCCGTCGGGTTCGACGCAGAAGATCACCGGCGCCGAATCGGAGTCGTTGTGGGTCCAGAGCCGGCCCGGGTTGCGGCGGGAGGCGACCAATCCGCTGCTCTCGGCGATGGCCTCGTTCGAGATCTGGCCCCGTAGCACCGGTGGCCCGAAGGCGAGGCGGTCGGCGGGGGCGGCGGTCGTCGACGAGGCCGCGGACGGGGTGGGCGGGGGGGACGAGGGGGACGAGCCACTGCAGGCGGCGGCGCCGGTGAGGGCGACGACGATGGCGGCGAGGAGGGGGCGGCGGCGCACGGGAGGCCATCATGGCCCGTGGGGAGGGCCGGTAGGCTCCCTTCCGTGGTCGACCTCCAGTCCCAGATCGCCGCGCTGTGGGAGCGCCGGGCGGAGTTGTCACCCGCCGACACCGATGCCGCGGCCGTCGTCCACCAGGTCATCGACCTCCTCGACCGGGGCGAGGCCCGGGCCGCCGAGATCGATCCCGCCACCGGCGAGGTGGTGGTCCACGCCTGGCTGAAGCAGGCCATCCTCCTGCTCTTCCGGCTGTCCGACATGCAGACGATCGAGATGGGCCCGTTCGAGTTCGCCGACCGCATCCCGTTGAAGAAGGGCTACGCAGCCGGCGGGGTGCGGGTGGTGCCGGGGGGGTCGGCCCGGTGGGGGTCGTTCCTCGACCGGGGCGTCGTGCTCATGCCCGGCTACGTCAACATCGGGGCCCGGGTGGGAGCCAACACCATGGTCGACACGTGGGCCACGGTCGGCTCGTGCGCCCAGGTGGGTGCCAACGTCCACCTCAGCGGGGGTGTCGGCATCGGCGGCGTGCTCGAACCGCCCCAGGCGGCGCCGGTGATGATCGGCGACGACTGCCTCATCGGCAGCCGGTGCATGGTCGTGCAGGGGGCCCGGGTGGGCGACGGGTGCGTCCTCGGCGCGGGACTGATCCTGTCCAACACCATCCCCGTCATCGACGCCGAGACGGGTGAGGAGCTGGGCCGGGGCGTGATCCCGCCGTGGTGCGTGGTGGTCACCGCCACCCGGCCCCGGAAGTTCGCCGGCGGCGAGTTCGGCCTGCCGTGCGCCCTGGTCATCAAGCACCTCCCCGAGGGCAGCCGCCACGACAAGGCCGCCCTCGAAGGCCTCCTCCGCCAGCACGGCGGAGCCGGCCTGTGAGTGGGGGCCGGCCGCGAGCGACGTGACCGACCTCGACCTGATCCAACTGACCGCCGCCCTCGTCGACATCCCGTCGGTGAGCCACGACGAGCTGGCCATCACCGACCACCTGGCCGAGCGGCTGGCCGCCGCCCCCTGGCTCGACGTCACCCGGGTGGGCGAGAACCTGGTCGCCCGCACCCACGGCGGGCGGTCGCAGCGGCTGCTCATCGGTGGTCACACCGACACCGTCCCCCCCAACGACAACGCCCGGGCCCGCATCGAGGGCGACGTGCTGTGGGGCCTGGGCTCGTGCGACATGAAGGGCGGGCTGGCGGTGATGCTGGAGCTGGCCCTCACCGTCCCCGAGCCGGCCGTCGACGTCACCTACGTGTTCTACGAGTGCGAGGAGATCGACTCCCGGTACAACGGCATCGAGCGGCTGTTCCGGGAGCGTCCCGACCTGCTGGCGGCCGATGCCGCCATCCTGGCCGAGCCCACCGGAGCCCTGGTGGAGGCGGGCTGCCAGGGGACGATGCGGGTGGTCGTCACCCAGGCCGGCGTCCGGGCCCACTCGGCCCGGCCGTGGCTGGGCGTGAACGCCATCCACCGGCTGGGACCGGTGCTGGCCGCGGTGGCCGCGTTCGAGGGTCGCCAGGTCGACATGGACGGGTGCCTGTTCCTGGAGGCCCTGTCGGCGGTGGGCATCTCGGGGGGCGTGGCCGGCAACGTGGTGCCCGACCGGGCGACGGTGGTCCTCAACCACCGCTTCGCCCCCGACCGGACGCCGGCGGAGGCGGAGGCGGCGCTGCGGGACATCGTCGGCGAGGTCGACGACTTCGAGGTGGTCGACTTCGCGGTGGCCGCCCCGCCCGGCCTCGGCCACCCCCTGCTGCGGTCGCTGGTCGGCGCCAGCGGCGCCCCGCCCCGGGCCAAGCTGGGCTGGACCGACGTGGCTCGGTTCGCGGCCCGAGGCGTCCCCGCCACCAACTTCGGACCCGGCAACCCCAACGTCGCCCACGCCGCCGACGAGCGGGTCGACCGGGCCGAGCTGGAAACGGTGCGTTCCGTCCTCAAGTCGCTGCTGGGCTGAGCCGATGAACGGTGCGTGCCGTTCCGGTGGTTGGGGGGGATCGTCGGCGTCGTGGTGCTCGTGGCCGGCTTCGGCGCGCCGACGGCCCAGGCCAGCAACGACCCCTTGTTCGACCGGCAGTGGGCGCTCGAACAGATCGGAGCCCCCCGGGCCTGGGCGGTGACCCGGGGCCAGGGCGCGGTCATCGGCATCGTCGACTCCGGCGTGGAGGCGAGCCATCCCGACCTGGCCGGCAAGGTGGCCCTGACCGCGGACTGCCACAACCGGCCCGTCTGCGCCGACGGCCTGGGAGGGACCGACGTCGGCGGCCACGGGACGATGATCGCGGGGGTGGCGGCGGCCGGCACCGACAACGGCAAGGGCATAGCGGGCGTCGCCCCCGACGCCCGGCTGGTGGTGGCCAAGGTTCTCGGCCCCGGCGGGTCGGGGCGGGCGGAGGACATCAACCTCGGCATCCGCTGGGCCGTCGACCACGGGGCCCGGGTGGTGAGCATCAGCCTCGGGGATCCGAAGGCGTTCACGTCGGCCGCGGGCTCGCCCCTGCGGGACGGGATCGAATACGCCTGGTCGAAGGGGGCGGTGGCCGTGCTGGCCGCGGGCAACTACGGCGGGCTCAGCTCGGAGAACTACGGGGCGCTGAACGCGCTCGTGGTGGGCGCCACCGACCGCACCGGGGCCCTGGCCTCCTATTCGAGCGCCATCGGCAACGCCAAGTGGGGCCTGGTCGCGCCCGGCGGCTCGGGCGTGAGCGGGGTCGACAACAACATCATCTCCACCACCATCGGGGGCGGCTACGCCTCGTCCGCGGGGACGTCGCTGGCCGTGCCCCACGTGTCGGGCGCGGTGGCGCTGCTGCTGGCCCAGGGCCTGAGCCCGTCGGCGGCGGTGTCGAAGCTGCTGGCGACGCTGGACCGGGTGCCGTGCGGCGCCGGTTGCCAGGGTCGGCTCAACGTGGGGGTGGCGTCGGGGGCGGCCCCCTTGGCGCCGCCGACGACCGCAGCCCGACCCGACGCCGCAGTGGCGGCCCCGCCGCCGCCCGGCCCGGCCGAGGCCCCACCGGCGCCCGAGGAGCCGCCGGCGGCCGAGCCGGCTCCGCCGCCGGAGCCCACCACCACCGTCGACCCGGCCCCGACGACCACCCTTCCCCCCGCCGCGTCGCGGGCGGCGGCCGTGGAGCCCGCCGGACTGGCCGCGCCCGCCCCCCGACCCCTGGAGGTCCCGGGCGAGCTCGACCCCGTCACGACCAGCCTGGCCGTGGGCCTGGTGCTCGGCGTGGGCGTGGCGGTGGCCGGGGTGTGGGCCCAACGTCGCCTCCCACCCGTCAGACCCGGCGCATCACCGTGACCACCTTCCCGTAGATCTGCACGTCGTCGGCGTCGAGCTCGATGGGCTCGAAGGCGGGGTTGGCCGGCAGGAGCACGACCTTGTCGCCCCGGCGGGTGTAGGTCTTGACCGTCGCCTCCTCGCCGGGGATGCCCGCCACCACCAGGTCTCCCTTGGCCGCCTCCCTCTGCTGGCGGGCGACGACGTAGTCGCCGGGCAGGATGCCGGCCTCGAGCATGGACTCGCCTCGCACCCGCACCATGAAGACGGGCCCGTCGCCGGTCCAATCGGCGGGGACGGGGAAGGCCTCCTCGGCCAGCTCGTGGGCGAGGACATCGGTGCCGGCGGCCACATCGCCCACCAGGGGCACGTGGCGGACGGGCCGCTGCTCGATGGGCGTGGCCGAGCCGGCGTCGTAGCGGACCTCGATGGCCCGGGGCTTGGTGGGGTCGCGCCGGAGGTAGCCGAGGCGCTGGAGGGTGGCCAGGTGGGCGTGGACGGTGGAGGTTGACGTGAGCCCCACCGCCTCGCCGATCTCGCGCACCGACGGGGGGTAGCCGTGCTCCCGGGTGTGGGAGACGATGCACTCGAGGATCCCCCGCTGGCGCTCGGTGAGTGCCGGATCGGTCACTGCGGACTCCTTCCTCCTACGAACATGCGTTCGCTCGGACTGTACCAGGGGAAGGGGACGAGTACAAACATCTGTTCGTTTTCGGCTTGACGGGGAACACCCGTTCGTGGTTGACTGCCCGAGTCCGAACGTACGTTCGTAACGAGGCAAGGAGAGGCGATGGTAGCGATCCACCACGGGTCTGGGTCCGTCCCGGCGACGTCCACCGGCGTCGTCGTCCGCCTCGCGCCGCGGGCCGGCGTCGGCGGTCGCCCGGCCTCCCCGTCCGTTCCGTCCAGCACCTATCGCCGGCGGCAGGCCCTGGCCGCCGGCGCGATCGCAGCCCTCTCGGCGGTGGTCTCGGTCGTGCTGGGCGCGCTCGGGGGTGGTTCCCTCACCGCCCCCGAGCGCCCGCTCCCCGTCCATCCCGGCCAGGTCTACGAGGTCCAGCCGGGCGACTCGTTCTGGGCCATCGCCCGCAGCCTCGACCCCCAGGGCGACCCTCGTCCCCTGGTCGACCGGCTGGTGGCCGAGCACGGCAGCCCCCTCCTCCTCGTCGGCGAGCACATCCGCCTCCCACCCGCCGGCTGATCGTCGGCGGCCGGCGTTCGCGTGCGCGCCGTGATCGCCTGGCGACTCGTCCACGACTCGAAACGATCGGCGGCGGTCAGGGTGTCGGTGCCCGCACCGGGCGGGGGTCGCCGACGGGCACCCCGGGGGCGGGATGGAGGCGCTCCTTCTTCACCTTGTTCGGCACCTGGAACAGGCGCAGCACCGTCACCAGGCCGATGCCGCCGACCATGTTCCCCAGCGCGGCCCATGACGCCGTCCGGGCCCAGTCCACGTACCCGAAACTCGACTCGCCCGTGTGCAACCCGGAGAACACGAGCAGCGAGTTCACCACCGCGTGGTTGAGCTGCCCGCCGCCCAGGAGGAACGCGCCGGTGACCGCAGGGATGAGCTTCACCCCGGTCGAGTCGGTCGAGTGCTGCATCCAGGTCATGAGGGTGATCACCGCCCCGCCCATCACCGCCAGCGCCATCGATCGCACGCCGATGCCGAGGCCCACGTAGTGTTCGCCCGCGTCCCGGGCCGTCCCCGCCAGCTCCGGGTACCCCACGACGATGAGCCAGGTGAAGATCCAGCCCCCGGCCAGGTTCGCCACCAGCGTGCCGCCCCACAGGCGCAGCAGCAGCCGGAAGCGGGCCTGGCGGGCGATCACGGTCGTCACCGGCACCAGGAAGTTCTCGGTGAACAGCTCGCTGCGGGCCAGGGTCAGGGCGATGAAGCCGACCGAGAACGCCAGCCCGGCCAGCAGCGTGCTTCCGGTGCCGTGCTCCACCAGCAGCAGGGCGAGCACGCCCGTGCCCACGTCGATCCCGCCCACCAGGCCGGTGGCGAGCAGGGGCAGCGTGGGCCGGCTCATCCGCCGCCGACCCTCGTCGACCGAACGGCGGAAGGCGTCCTCCACCTCTCGCTCGGCCTCGGTCGGGTCGTGCTCCGGCGTGGGCGTCGGCATCACGGCCGCCTACCCGAGGGGACCGGAGCCACAAACAACCGGGTAGCGTCGGCACCGTGCGGTGCCCCGGTTGCGCCCATCTCGACGACCGCGTCATCGACTCCCGGCAGGCCGACGACGGGGCCGCCATCCGCCGCCGGCGGGAGTGCATGGCCTGCGGCCGGCGCTTCACCACCTTCGAGCGCCTGGAGGAGGCTCCGCTGGTCGTGACCAAGCGGTCGGGCTCGGGCCAGCCCTTCGCCCGGGCCAAGCTGGTGGCCGGGATGCGGGCGGCGGCCAAGAACCGCCCCGTCACCGACGACCAGCTCGAGACGGTGGCGGCCGAGATCGAGGAGCAGGCCCGCCTCCAGGGCCCCGAGGTCAGCAGCGCCGAGCTGGGGCGCATGGTCCTCGAGCGCCTGCGCCTCCTCGACGAGGTCGCCTACCTGCGCTTCGCCAGCGTCTACAAGGTCTTCGAGGAGCCGGGCGACTTCCAGCGGGAGTTGGGGTTGCTCACCCGGGGCGATCCCGTCCCGCCGCCGGACTGACCGACCGTCCACAGGCTGCGGTCCTAGCGATCCACAGGGCCTCGGCGCGAGGGTGGTCGGTGGCGACCCATCGTTGACACCGCTGGAATTACGCACGTAGTATTATGGGCACATCTTGTGGCTCGTCTGTCTTGAGACGCGACATGTAGTGGCTCACTTCCCCCGAGGCACATTCGTTGGTGGTGGGGCGGCCTGGCGGCCGGCCGCTGAACAGGAGGACTCCGCATGGCTCTCGCTCCCGAGCAGACCGGTATCGGCATTCGCCGCCATTTCTCGACCGAGGGCGTCGACCCCTACGACGAGGTCACGTGGGAGCGCCGCGACGCCCGCATCACCAACTTCCGCGACGGCACGGTGGCCTTCGAGCAGCGCGACGTCGAGTTTCCCGTGGGGTGGTCGCAGAACGCCACCAACATCGTGGCCCAGAAGTACTTCCGGGGCACCCTGGGCACCTCCGAGCGGGAGTGGTCGCTGCGCCAGGTGATCAACCGGGTGGTGTCCACCGTCACCGCCTGGGGCCGGCGCGACGGCTACTTCGTCGACGGGGCCGAGTCCGACGCCTTCCGCGACGAGCTCACCACCCTCCTCCTCCACCAGCGGGCCGCCTTCAACTCCCCGGTGTGGTTCAACATCGGCGTCATGGGGGCGCCGCAGCAGGCGAGCGCGTGTTTCATCCTCGCCGTCGAGGACACGATGCGGTCGATCCTCAACTGGTACTGCGAGGAGGGGATCATCTTCCAGGGCGGCTCCGGGTCGGGCGTCAACCTGTCCAGCATCCGCTCCTCCTACGAGCACCTCAAGGGAGGTGGCACCGCCTCCGGCCCGGTCAGCTTCATGCGGGGCGCCGACGCCTCGGCGGGCACGATCAAGTCGGGCGGCAAGACCCGGCGGGCGGCCAAGATGGTCATCCTCAACGCCGACCACCCCGACGTCGAGGACTTCATCTGGTGCAAGGCGGTCGAGGAGCGCAAGGCCCGGGTCCTGCGCGACAACGGCTTCGACATGGACCTCGACGGCAAGGACAGCCATTCGATCCAGTACCAGAACGCCAACAACTCGGTCCGGGTCACCGACGAGTTCATGGAGGCGGTCGCCGCCGACGCCGACTGGGACCTCAAGGCCGTCACCAGCGGCGAGACCATCCGCACGGTCAAGGCCCGCGCCCTGTTCCGCCAGATCGCGGAGGCGGCCTGGGAGTGCGCCGATCCCGGCATGCAGTTCGACACCACCATCAACCGGTGGCACACCGCGTCCAACACCGGCCGCATCAACGGTTCCAACCCGTGCTCGGAGTACATGCACCTCGACAACTCGGCGTGCAACCTGGCCAGCCTCAACCTGCTCCGGTTCCTGAACGACGACGGCAGCTTCGACGTCGAGGGCTTCCGGGCCGCGGTGCGGGTGGTGTTCACCGCCCAGGAGATCCTGGTGGGCAACGCCGACTACCCCACCGAGCGCATCGCCGACACGTCCCGCCGCTTCCGCCAGCTCGGACTCGGCTACGCCAACCTGGGCGCCCTGCTCATGGCCCTGGGCGTGGCCTACGACTCCGACGCCGGCCGGGCGTGGGCCGGTGCCATCACCGCCCTCATGACCGGGGAGGCCTACGCCACCTCGGCCCGCACCGCCGCCCGCATGGGCCCCTTCGCCGGCTACGCGGCCAACAAGGAGCCCATGAACCGGGTTCTGGGCATGCACCGCGACGAGCTGGGTGTCATCGACGCCAACCTCGCCCCCAGCCCCGTGCTGGCCGCGGCCCGGGAGGCGTGGGACGACGCCGTCGGCCTGGCCGACGTCTACGGCGTCCGCAACTCCCAGGCCACGGTGCTGGCGCCCACCGGCTGCCTGGTCGGCGGCAGCCTGGTGCCCACCGATCGGGGCCTGGTCCGCCTGCGGTCGCTCGGCGACCCCGACGGCGACCAGTGGCAGGACCTCGGGATCGACGTCGCCACCGACGACGGTCCCCGGACGGCATCGAAGTTCTACGTCAACGGCCTGGAGCCGGTCGTGTCGGTCGAGACCGCCGGCGGCTACCGCATCCAGGGGACGCCGCAGCACCGGGTCAAGGTCGTCCACGAGGCCACGGCATCGTGGGAGTGGAAGCGCTTCGCCGACATCGCCCCCGGCGACCTCGTCCCCCTCGCCCTGCACCAGCTCGTCGGGGTGCCCCGGACCGTCCCCCTCCCGCCGCTCCCCGAGGCGCACCGGACCGGCGAGCACCACCTCCAGGCACCCCGCCGCATGACCGCGGAGCTGGCCGAGCTCGTCGGCTACTTCATGGGCGACGGTTCGCTCCACGCCCATGGCCTCCGATTTCGTGTCGCCGAAGCCGATTTCGACGTCGTCGAGCGACTCCAGCGGCTGGGCAAGGAGCTGTTCGGCGCCGAGGCTCAGGTCACTCCGGAGGCCGGCTGCACCGAGGTCGCCTTCAACTCGGTCCGCCTCGTCCTCTGGTGGGAGGCGTGCGGGTTCGCCAAGCGCTCGCCATCCGAAGGCCACGCCGGGCAGGGCTACGCCGCCCACATCCCCGACGCGGTGCTGCACAGCAACGACCCCGAGGCCTACCGGGCCTTCCTCCGGGGGCTGTTCGAGGCCGACGGCGCGGTGACGGCGGGCGTCCCCACGTTCTGGTCGACGACGGTGGACTTCGCCGCCGACGTCCAGGCGTTGCTGCTGGCGCTCGGCTACCCGACGACCCGCACGCCCGGAACCACCACCCGCACCGGCCGGGGCCAGGCGCCGATAGCCGTGCTCCGGCTGGTCGACGCCGGCTACGCCCGGCGGTGGGTGGCGGAGATCGGCTTCCTGGGCGACGGCAAGGGTGCCGCCGTCGCCGCCAGCACGGCCGCTCAGACCGGCGGGGGCGATCACGTCCCGCTGTCCCGCTCGCTCGTCGACCGGCTGGCTCCCGGCGACGACCGGCTGCGGAAGGTGCTGCTGCTCGAGCTCTCCCGGGGCCGGGTGTCCCGGCGGATGGCGGCGGAGCTGTTCGAGCGCACCGGTGACGCCGAGCTCGGCCACCTGCTCGCCTTCTACTACGACCGGGTCGCCTCGTCGGAGCTGGGCGACGAGGAGCTCACCTACGACCTGTCGGTGCCCGACAACGTCACCTACGTGGCCAACGGCTTCGTCAGCCACAACACCATCGGCCTCATGATGGATTGCGACACCACCGGCATCGAGCCCGACCTCGGCCTGTGCAAGACCAAGAAGCTGGTCGGCGGAGGCACCATGTCGATCGTCAACCAGACCGTGCCCCGGGCCCTGCGCCGGCTGGGCTACCGGCCCGACCAGGTCAACGAGATCCTCGCCTACATCGACCTCAACAAGTCGATCCTCGGCGCCCCCCACCTCACGGCCGAGCACCTCGACGTCTTCGCCTGCTCCATGGGCGACAACGTCATCCACTACCTGGGCCACGTGAGGATGATGGCGGCCGTCCAGCCGTGGATCTCGGGCGCCATATCGAAGACCGTGAATGTTCCCGAGACGATGACGGTCGACGAGGTCGAGCAGCTCCACATCGACTCGTGGCGGCTCGGGCTCAAGGCCCTGGCCATCTACCGCGACAACTGCAAGGTGGGCCAACCGCTGTCCACCACCAAGACCGACAAGGCCATCGCCGAGGCGGCGGCCAAGCTGATCGAGGCGGTGGCCGTCCCCCAGCACCTGCCGCCGTCGCGGGAGCGGCTGCCCCGGATGCGGCACTCCAAGACCTTCTCCTTCCGGGTGGCCGACTGCCACGGCTACGTGACGGTGGGGGAGTACGACGACGGCCGGCCGGGCGAGATCTTCCTGCGGGTGGCCAAGCAGGGCTCCACCCTGGCCGGGATCATGGACGCCTTCGCCATCTCCGTCAGCCACGGCCTCCAGTACGGCGTGCCCATCAAGGCCTTCGTCGACATGTACACCAACATGCGCTTCGAGCCGGCGGGCATGACCGACGACCCCGACATCCGCTTCGCCAGCTCCCTGGTCGACTACATCTTCCGCCGGCTGGCGGTGGAGTACCTCACCTACGACGAGCGGGTCGACCTCGGCATCCTCACCATCGACGAGCGCAGCCAGCCCACCCTGCCCGGGGTCGAGGAGCAGGCCACGCCCAGCGCCATCGGCTCCGAGGTCGTCCCCGACCCGGTGGTCAAGGCGGCGGTGGCGGTGGCCAAGGCGGCCGTCGCCGCGCCCGCCCCCCAACCTCAGGTGTCCGACGCGCCCTACTGCTACCAGTGCGGCATGGTCATGCAACGGGCGGGGGCCTGCTTCGTCTGCTCCAGCTGCGGCACCACCAGCGGCTGCTCCTGACGAGCTCCGGGCTGCGCCGTACCGGGCGACTCGTCGAACCTCAGGTCGCCCGACGCCGGCGGGGCCAGCCGCCGAGCACCAGGAGGGCGGTGCCGGCGGCGAGGTGGAGGCGGTCGTCGGCCGGTGTCCAGCGGAAGAGAGCAACGGGGAACCAGCCCCGGCGGCTGGCGAGCGCCTGGTAGAGGTCGACGGCGCCGAAGCCGACGAGGAACGCCCGGTTGGCGGCCGGGCGACCACGCACGGCGACGGTCAGGGCGACGACCCCGGCTGCGACGTGAAACGTGTTGTAGGCGGGCGCGGTGCTGGACGCGCCCGCGTCGGGACGGGCGAACCCGAGCCCGCCGACCGCGACGAGGGCTGCGCCGAAGCCGCCGACGGCCACTCGCCGGCAGCGTCGGATCTCACAGAGCGTTCCGATGGCCATCCACCTTTGTTCGTAGCGGGCCGGGCGCAAGGACGGATCACGGGCACCGGGCCCGGGTTGTGGCCTACCGCTGGGGGTGCCAGTCGACGCACACGATGGTGGCGTCGTCGGCGAGGGGGCCGTCCCGGTGGGCTTGCACCGCCCGGACCAGGCGGCGGACCGTCTCCGCCAGCGTCTGCCGGTCGGACAGGGCCCGGCAGGTGAGGTCGAGCAGCCGCCCGGCACCGAAGCGCTCGCCGCCCGGGGAACCCGCCTCCACGATGCCGTCGGTGAAGAAGAGCAGCGCGTCCGACGGCTCCAGCGAGGCCCGGGACGGGACCGGGGTGGCATCGCCCAGTCCCAGGGGGAGGGCCGGCTCCGACCGCAGCTCCGTCGCCCGTCCCCGGCGCAGCAGCAGGGGGTGGGGGTGGCCGGCGTTGACCCACTCCAAAGTGCCGCGGGCCACGTCGAGGGTGGCCAGCTGGGCGGTGACGAAGTGCTCGTCGCCGAACTGGTCGCGCAGGCAGCCGTCGATCAGCCGGTAGGTGGCGGGCAGGTCGAGGCCCTGGCGGCGGGCCGACCGGTAGGCGGCGGTGGCCAGGTTGGCCAGCCGGCACGCCTCCAGCCCGTGACCCATGGCGTCCATGACCGACAGGTGGAGGACGCCGTCGTCGACCGCGTAGTCGAAGCAGTCGCCGGCCACGTCGTAGGCCGGTTCCAGCTCGCAGGCGATCCCGACGTGGTCTCCGGTGAACGTCAGCGGGGGCAGGATCGACCATCGCAGCTCGGCCGCGAGGGACATGGGCTGGGTCCGGCGGGCCATGACGAGGGCGTCGCCGTACCGGGACTTGGTCACGATCAGCGCCGAGACCAACCCGGCCACGTCCTCCAACCGGCGCAGGACCTCGTCCGACGTGTCTGGCGTTCGGACGTGGAGGACTCCCAGCCGCTCGGCGCCGTTCACCAGCGGCACCCACACAGTGTCGGTGGCCACGACGGATCGCTCCGCCTGGAAGGCCCGGCCGGCCAGGGTGGTGTCGATCTCCTGGGCGCCCATCGGGCCCGGGCCGAGGGGGAGGAGGCACCGGTACTCGAGGTCGACCAGGAGGGCGGCGACGTCGGTGAACCCGGCGTCGACCAGGACCTCGGTGACGAGGCGGGGGAGGTCGTCGGGGGTGAGCCGGGTCGAGCGCCGAAGGAGGGTGGTGAGGGCGACGTCCAGACCCCGGCTGAGCAGGGCAGGGTCGGCAGGCGAGGGAAGCTCCTAGCGGAACGGGGAGCGACGGGCCTCGTCCCTGGGTTCTCAAGGTGACGACCGCCGCTCGACTGGTCCGTCAGGCTATCGGGATCGCCCCCCTTCAGGCTGGGCGGCGAACTGCCGATAGCGAGGAGGATGAAGAAGACGGTGCTCGTGGTCGACGACGACCCCGACATCCGGACCCTGATCACGTGGAAGCTCTCCCTGGCCGGCTACGACACCATCGGCGAGGGCGACGGCGAGGCGGCGGTGACGGCCGCCGGCGGCGGCTCGCCCGGCGCCCCTGGCGTCCGCCCCGACCTCGTCCTGCTCGACTGGACGATGCCCAAGATGAACGGCATCGAGGTGTGCGAGGTGCTGCGGGCCGACCCCGCCACCGCCGACATCCCGATCATCCTGCTCACGGCCAAGGCCCAGGAGTCGGAGCTGGCCCGGGGCCTGGCCGCCGGTGCCGACGACTACATCGTGAAGCCGTTCAGCCCCAACGAGCTCCTCAGCCGGGTGGGAGCGCTGCTGGCAGGCGTCGGGGTCATCCCCCCGTCCTGACGTCTCAGGCCAGACGCTCGAGCCGGTCGTCGTCGAGCGACCACACCTCCACCCCGTCGAGCATGCCCCGCCGGCGACCGACCCACCGGATGACGAGGTCGATGTCGTGGCCCAACAGGAGGAACCGGCGGTCGGCGGCGGCCACGTGGCTCATCACCCACACGTGCTCGGAAAGGGCGGCCGACTTCCACTCCGGGGACTCCATCCCGGCCAGCCACGGCACGTCGCCCACGATGCGGCCGTTGCCCGAGACCAGCGGAAACTCGACCTGGGCGCCGGGGAGGTCGGCCGCCCGCCGGGAGAGCGCAGTCCCCCACCGGGCGAGCAGGACCTGGCGGGCGTGCTCGACGAAGGCCTCCCGGGGCGGGCGCGGCTGCTCGCGCTCCTGCTCGCGTTCTCGGCCCCGTTCCCGCCGGCGGGGGTAGAGGTCGGCGAAGGGGTCGGACACGACCAGCACGCTACGCGTGTCGGGCGTCAGGCGCCGCGGACCACGACCAGGCTGTCGGCGGCCGGCTGCGCCCCCCACACCTCGCCCGGCCGTGGGAGGAGCTGGCGCCGGGACCGGGTCGGCCGTGACGTCGTCGAGATCGGGGCGGCCGAGTCGTTCGAGGACGACGAGCAGGCGGGACCGATCCCGACCCGGGGGCCCAGGGCGGCGGCCCTCGCCCTCACAGGCGGTCGATGAAGTCGGTGATGGCCGCGTTGAAGGTGTCGGGGTCCTCCATGTTGCTCAGATGGCCGGCCCCGGGGATGACCACCAGCTCGGAGCCGGGGATGCGTTGCTGCCAGACCCGGACCACGTCGGGGGGCGAGGGGGCGTCGTGGGCCCCGACCAGCACCAGCGTCGGGACCTTGATCGCCCCCAGGTTGGGGAGCGAGTCGGGACGGGTCTTCATCGCCTCCAGCCCGCCGACGAACCCGGCCGGCGGGTTCGAGGCCATGATCCTGCGGACCTGCTCCACCAGCTTCGGCCGGTCCTCCAGGGTCTGCGGGGCCAGCAGACCGCCGAGCAAGGTCTCCACCAGGGCGTCGGTGCCCTCCCGGCGCACCTGCTCCTGCTGGTCGGTGCGGCGTTGGGCGACCTCGGGCGTGTCCCGGCCGGCCCGGGTGTCGGCCAGCACCAGCCCGGCCAGCAGGTCGAGGTTGCGGGCCACCAGGGAGAAGGCGATGTAGCCGCCCATCGACAGCCCGCCCAGGACGACCCCTTCCAGGCCCAGAACCCGGATCAGGCCCACCACCTGGCGGGTGTAGTCGGCCATCGAATAGGTCCCCGGGTCGTCGGGCGCGGGTGACTTCCCGAAGCCCTTCAGGTCGGGGACGACCACCCGGTGGCCGGCGGCCAGGCACGCCACCTGGGGCGCCCACATGTCGGAGTGGAGAGGGAAGCCGTGCAGCAGCACGACAGGCGGGTCGCCGACGCCCACGTCGACGTAGTGGAGATTGGTCCCCTCGACCTCCACGAACGGCACCCACCCAACGTAGCTTCGGCCGGGGGGCGTCTCCTGCCTGGGGGCCCGGCGGGCTAGCTGACGGAGCTGCAGACGTCGGCCAGGAGCCCGTTGCCGGATTCGGCCAGGGTGCGGCACCGCCGGTGCTCCATCGGCACCGCCGCGAACCGGTCGGCGGTGGAGTCGACGAACAGCTCCACGTCGTCGGGTCCCAGCACCCGGTAGATGGTGACGATCGGGTCGCCCTCCACCGTCGCCTGGGTGACGACGACCTCCTTCTGCTCGCCCGCCCGGAAGGCGGCGAGGAAGCAGTCCCGAACGGCCTCGTCCTCGGCCGTGAGCCCGCCCGGGGAGGCGACGAAGGCGCCGCACGAGGGCATCCGCCGCCGTCCCTCGACCGAGTCGGACAGGCCGGTGTCCTCGTCGCCCCCGCCGCAGCCGGCCAGGACCAGGAGGGTGAGCGCCAGCCGGACCAGCCGTTTCGGAGCCATCGCTCCCAAAGGGTACGTTGCCTGCGGTGGAGCGCTACCTCCTGCCGGCGGAGCCGGTCACCTCGGTCGACGGGTGGCGGGCCCTGGGCGGGGGCACGGGACTCGACGCCGCCCGCAAGCTGGGCCCCGAGTTCACCGTCGACGAGATCAGCCTGTCCGGGCTCCGGGGTCGGGGCGGGGGCGGCTTCCCCACCGGCCGCAAGTGGGCCGGCATCCGCAGCCAGGAGGGCACCCACCGCTACCTGGTGTGCAACGCGGCCGAGGGCGAGCCGGCCACGTTCAAGGACCGGGCCATCCTCCGGGCCAACCCGTACCAGGTGGTCGAGGGCATCGCGATAGCCGCCCTCACCGTGGGCGCACGGGAGGCCTTCATCGGGATCAAGGCCAAGTTCACCGTCGAGATCCGGCGACTGGCCCGGGCCGTCGAGGAGATGCAGGCCGAGGGGCTGGCGGGCGACGTCCCCATCACGATCGTGGAGGGTCCCGACGAGTACCTCTTCGGCGAGGAGAAGGCGATGCTGGAGGTGATCGAGGGCCGTCCGCCGATGCCCCGGACGCTGCCGCCCTACGAGCACGGCCTGTTCGCCACCGCCCCCCAGCTGGGATGGGAGACGGCCACGCCCGGACCGGGCCACAGCGACGAGCATCTCTCCAACCCGACGTTGGCCAACAACCTGGAGACGTTGGCCAACGTGCCCCACATCCTTTCCCGGGGGGCGGAGTGGTACCGCACCATGGGCACGTCGGACTCGCCCGGCCACCACGTCATGACCGTGGTGGGCGATGTCGCCCGTCCCGGCTACGACGAGGTCGACCTCGGGACGCCGCTCTCGGACGTGATCGCCTCGGTCGGTGGCGGTCCGCGCGACCCGTCGGTGCCGATCAAGGCGGTGTTCTCGGGGGTGGCCAACGCGGTGATCACCGCCTCGTTGCTGGACACGCCGGTGTCGTACGAGGCCATGGCCGCGGTCGGGAGCGGGATGGGGGCGGCCGGCTTCGCCGTCTACGACCAGTCCGCGTGCATGGTCGAGCTGGCGTACCAGTTCTCCCGGTTCCTCTTCGTGGAGTCGTGCGGGCAGTGCCCGGCGTGCAAGCTGGGGTCGGAGGAGATCACCTACCGCCTCAACGAGATCGAGGCGTGCCGGGGCACCGACGAGGACATCGCGGTGATCGGGGCCCGGCTGACGGAGGTCACCGACGCCAATCGTTGCTACCTGGGGACGGAGGAGCAGATCGTCATCCGGAGCATGCTGCGGGCCTTCCCCGGCGAGTTCGCCGCCCACCTGGAGGGCGACTGCCCCCTGCCCCGCACCGACCTCGTCGTCCCCCTCATCGTCGACCTGGCCGACGGCGTCGTCACCTACGACGAGCGCCACCCTCGCAAACGCCCCGACTGGACCTATTCCTAGGAGGGGTGCCGCCCGGGCGGCCGGCACTCCCGCGGTGGCGTCGGCGAACCGGTGACGCTGAACGCCCGCCGAGGGCCTTGACCGCCACCAGGTCGGGTTACGTGTCCCGCCCGCCGGGCCGGCCGCTCGCCCCTAGGCCTCGGCGGCCTTGGCTTCGGCCTTGGCTTTGGCGGCCGCCTTCTTGGCCGCAGCCGCCTTCCTGGCCTTCTTCGCCTTCTCCGCTTCCTTGCGGGCGGCGTCGGCGGCGGCCCACTCGGCGGTGGTGGTGTCCTCGACGACCGCGTCGGGGGCCAGCTTCTTCACCGACCGGATGCCCGCCTGGGCCGAGGCCTTGGTCTCGTAGGCCTCACTGGTGGCGACGACCTGGCCGTTGGTGGACACCAGGTTGAAGCGGAACTTTCCGGTGGAGCCCTTCTTGATCACGAACTTTCCCGGCACGGACCCTCCCTGTACATGAGTCCGAGCAGCATACCCAGAGGCTCCGGCGCGTCCGGGACCGACCCGTCAGCGGCCCCGGCGGAGCAGTCCGAACGCCCCCCGGACGACCGTGTTGATCATCGACCGCCCCTCCCGCGACTTGAGGTAGCCGACCACCGCGTTGTCGTCCTCCTTCCTGGCCGGCGCCTTGGCCTTCGGCTTGGGCGGCGCCGGCGCCTCCACCTCGATCTCCATCTCGACGTCCGTCGACTCCGCCATCCTCGCCGCCAGCTTCTCCCGGGCCGACTCCCTGTCGACCTCGGTGGCGTACCTCGACCACAACGAGCTCTCCTTGGCCGCCTGGTCGATCGCCTCCTCGCCGATGGCGGCCATGAGCGACCGGGGCGGGCGCATCCGGGTCCAGGCCACCGGCGTCGGCGCCCCCCGCTCGGACAGGATCGTCACCATGGCCTCGCCCGTCCCCAGTTGGGTGAGGTCCTCCTCCAGGTCGTAGTCCGAGGTCCTGGGATAGGTGGTGACGGCCGCCTTCAAGGCGTTGGCGTCCCGGGGCGTGAACGCCCGCAGCGCGTGCTGCACCCGGTTGCCCAACTGGCCCAGGACCTCCTCGGGGACGTCGTCGGGCAGCTGGGTCACGAAGAACACGCCCACCCCCTTGGACCGGATCAGCCGCACCGTCTGCGCCACCTGGTCGAGGAATCCCTCGGATGCGTCGTCGAACAGCAGGTGGGCCTCGTCGAAGAAGAAGACGAGCTTGGGCTGGTCGAGGTCGCCGACCTCGGGCAGGTCGTGGAACAGCTCCGCCAGCAGCCACATGAGGAACGTCGAGAACAGCTTGGGCTTGTCCTGGACTGCGGCCAGCTCCAGGCACGACACCACGCCCGCCCCCTCGGGGGTGCAGCGGATGAGGTCGGACACCGCCATCTCCGGTTCGCCGAAGAAGTCCTCCGCCCCCTGCTCCTCCAGCTCGACGATCTTGCGCAGCAACACGCCGGCGGTGGCCGACGACAGTCCCCCGATGTCCTTCAGGTCGTCCTGGCCGTCGTCGCTGACCAGGTACTTCAGGACCTCCCGCAGGTCGGCCAGGTCGAGCAGGGCCAGCCCGTTGTCGTCGGCGTAGCGGAACACGAGGGTCAGCGACGAGGACTGGGTCTCGTTGGCGTCCATCACCTTGGCCAGCAGCTGAGGCCCGAAGGCGGAGACCGCCGCCCGCACCGGTACCCCCGGACCGTGGCCACCGAGCGACAGGAAGGTCACCGGGAACCCGGCCGGGCTCCACTCCAACTGCATCTCATCGACCCGCGCCGTCACCCGATCGCCCGCCTCGCTCGGCCGGCTGAGCCCGCTCAGGTCGCCCTTGACGTCGGCCGCGAACACCGGGACACCCATCGCCGACAGCTGCTCGGTCATGAGCTGGAGGGTCTTGGTCTTGCCCGTCCCGGTGGCGCCCGCGATCAGCCCGTGACGGTTGCACATGGCCGCCGGAACCTGGACCACCGCATCCGGCAGGATCGTCCCGTCGAGCACGGCCCGGCCCAGCTCCACCGCCGGGCCCTTGCTCGCATAGGCCGTGACGATCCGTTCCGTGAACTCGATTGCATCAGGCATAGGGCAGAACTTACGACCGGTCGGAGAGCAGGGCCCGAGCCGCACCGCGTCCCGGCGTCCCGGCGATGCCGCCGGTGGGGTTGGTGCCCGCCCCCGACACGTACAACCCGGCGACCGGCGTGCGGTGACGGCCCAGGCGCCGGGTGGGACGGAGGGGCCCGAGCTGGTCGAGGGCGAGGTCGACGTGCATCGGGTGGGCGCCGGGCCACCGCTCCTCGCGCTCCATGACGTCGGGCGTGCGGACGGCCACGCCCTGGATGCTCGACCGGAAGCCGGGCGCCCGTTGCTCGACCACGTCGAGGGCCCGCTCGACGAACTCCTTCCGGCGGGCGTCCCACCCGCCCCGCACCGCGAACGGTGCCGCGGGGCAGGCCAGGTAGACGGTGTGGTGGCCGGCCGGCGCCAGGGTGGAGTCGAGGGCCGAGGTGGTGAACAGGTAGAGGGGCAGGACGTCGGGCAGCTCGCCCGCCTCCGACGTCGAGAACGCCCGGTTCAGGTCGTCGAGATGGTCGACGAAGCTCTGCAGCCCGTTCCAGTCGCCCGCCCGGCCGCCGGGATAGGGCGGGAGGCGGTCGACGGCCACGTGGACCAGGGCCTGGACGACGTTGCCCCGCCGCACCGCGGCCAGGCCGTCACCGGCCGCCCCCGCCAGGGGCGGGTCGAGGAGCTCGAGCAGGGCCACCTTGGGGTCGATGGCGGTCACCACCGACGAGGTCACCACCCGCTCGCCCGCCTCGGTGACGACCGCCCGCACCCGCCCTCCCGGCGCCTCGATGCGGGCCACCCGGGCTCCGCAGCGCAGCTCGCCCCCCAGGCTCGCCAGCCGGGCCACCAGGGCGTCGGTGAGTCCCTGGGCCCCGCCCCGGGCGTGCCACTGCCCGAACAGGTGGTAGGCGGCCTGCCACCAGGCGAAGACGGCCCCGCCCGCCTGGTCGGGTCCCATGGCCGCATGGGCGGCGAAGGCGGCCACCGGTCCCCGGGTGAGGTCGGAGGCCAGCCGCCGGCGCAGCAGGGCGTCGTAGGTCCCGAGGGCGTCGCGGACGGTGCCGAACGGGTGCCGGTGCAGGGCGGCCGCCCCCGCGACCAGCCGCCGGGGCAGGTCACGGGCCGAGAGCTCGCCCCGGATCGCGGGCAGCACCGTTCGCACGACGGGGAACGCCTGGCGCATGAACCCGGCGTAGGCCCGGGCATCGGACGGGCTCGACTCGGCGATCGAGTCGACCGTCTCCTCGACGGAGCGGAAGAAGCGGACCCGGCGGCCGTCGGCGTGGACGGCGACGGAGAAGGGGTCCATCTCCTGGTAGACGAGGCCGGCGCCGGCCAGGTCGAGCTCGGCCGGGATGGTGGTCATGTTGATGATGTTGTGGGCCACCGAGTGGGTGTCGAAGCGGTAGCCGGGCACCGTCTCGGCCGTCTTCGACCCACCCCCCGGATGGTCCAGCCCCTCGACGACGACGACCTCCAGGCCGGCCCGCGCCAGGTAGCAGGCGGCCACCAGCCCGTTGTGCCCGGCGCCCACGACGACCACGTCGCAGGCGCTCACCGCTGCCGTCGGATCTGCGCCCAGGAGCACATCAGTAGTAGCTTCCCGCCAGAAAAGTTTGTACGTTTGAATCGGCGGGAGATAAACCGAGCCGGCAGAGGGTCGCGGCTCCGGTTTCTGGACGGGCATGCTCGCCATCGGGCATGGTAAGGACCCTCGGTCGTGGGGAACCAGTCGGGACCACCGCCTGGGTTGCGAAGGACCAAAGGAGCGGACGTGGGGAAGCGAGTAGCTCGAGTACTCACGGGGGTGGTCGTCACGGGTGCGCTGCTCGTCACCTCCCCCGTTCGTGTGGAGGCCCAGCTGGCGACGCAGCCATTTGCCGCCTACGGCAGTGCCTCGGCGGTCGCGCTCAACGCGGTGGCCCTCGGTGCGACCCAGGTGGCGAACACCCAGGTGGCCATGTCCGCTGGCGTGGTCAACTCCACCGGGCTCAACGGCACCGTCAACAACCAGTTCGGCCAGGCCGTCGGCCCGCCGCAGCCGGGCAAGAACGCCTACGGCCGTGGTACCGGGGTCGAGATCGGCCTGCTGACGCCGACCGTCCAGGCCGTCGACGTCAACCAGATCAAGCTGGCCCAGCTGGCCGAGGCCAACGCCGCGCCGCCCAGCCCGCTGGTCACCAAGGAGATCCCGATCAACCTGCCCGGGCTCCTGACGGCGTCCACCGCCCGGGGTCAGGCCCAAGCCACCTACCACCCCGACTTCTGCCCGGTCGGCCGGCCCCTCACCTTCGGCGGCGGCTACGTCGAGAACCTCCAGGTGCTCCCCGGCGCCGGCGGCGGCCTCATCGGCACCAGCGCCACGGGCAACTCGGTCACCGAGACCCGCACCGTCACCTACATGGTCCCCAACGGTGACGGCACCTACGGCATCGTCGCCGAGTCCCAGGCCATCGTGGCCCCGGTGAGCGTGGCCGGCACCAACATCACCATCGACATCCTCGGCCCGGTGGGCTTCCGCACCACCGCCACCGGCAAGCCGGGCGACCCCCGCAACGGCAGCGCCTACACCGGCACCCCGGTCATCACCGTCCGCGCCGGCGCCGCCACCCTCCTGTCGCTCAGCCTGCAGGATTTGCTGGGCGCGGGCGGCGTCAACCTCCCCATCCCGCCGCTGCTGACCCTGCGCCTCGGCGCCCCGCCGGTCGGTCTCAACGGCACCGGCGCCCCGTCCGTCGCCGCCGACGGCACGTCGGCGTCGGCGTCGGCCGACACGCTGCGCCTGCAGTTGCTCACCCTCCCCGGGATCAGCGCCCTCGATGTCGGCCTCGCCCACTTCGAAGGTGCGGTTAGCGCTCCCGCCGGCGGCATCCGCTGCAACCTCCCGGTGAGCAAGGTCGCCAACCCCGACCCGGTCGCCGTGGGCCAGGACGTCACCTTCACCATCAGCATCCCGAGCGACCCGAGCCTGTTCAACGCCCTGTTCGCCTGTGACCTGGTCAACATCCGGGCCGTCGACACCGTCGAGGTCGCCAGCGGCTCCGTCACCTTCAACATCGTCAGCGCCGACAACGGCGGCGTGGTCGGCCCGGCCAACCGGGTGACATGGGAGAACCTGGGGAGCTACGCCCTGGGTGATCCACCGATCCAGGTCAACCTGGTGGTCCACATCAGCGGCGCCTCCGGCGAGGCCGTCATCCGTGACATCGTCGACGTGAGCGCGGCCCTGGGCAACTGCCGGGGACGGGCCGCCGGTGACGACTTGGTGCTCGGCAGCGGCCAGATCGAAGGCAGCGCCATCACCGGCCGGTTCGTCCTCAACGGACCGCAGATCGCCGGTGGCAGCCTGGCACCCACCGGTGGGGACGCCACCCCGCTGGTCCTGGGCGGGGCACTGGCCCTGGGCGGGCTCGGGCTCATCCGCCTGCGCCGCACGCTTATCCAGCGCCGCATCTGACCTTCAGCATCTAGAGCAGTTCAGAGGGCCGCGACCTCAGGTCGCGGCCCTCTGCTGTCGATACCAGGGGTATGGGGCGCAACACTTCTCGGGGATGCGGCCCACCGCGTCGACCCTCGGGCAAAAAACCGTGGAGAATGGTGCCGTGATGAGGCGACTCGTGGCACGCGTCTCGGCCGTCGCGCTCGCAGGGGTGATCGCCGCCGGCTGCGCCGACTCGGGTTTCAAGTACGTCAAGACCTCGTCCGAGAACGCCTACTACAAGATCCCCGACGACTGGCAGCTGTTCGACAAGCAGCAGGTCATCGCGTCCACCGGGGCCCAGCTCAGCGCGGCGGAGGAGAACGGCCTGCGCTACCTGGCCATCTTCGACGCCGACCCCCGGCCGTCCCTCGACCACGACCTGCAGACGGCCGCCTTCCCCTTCGGCGTGGTCCGGGTCCGCAGCCTCGACATCGAGGAGCGGGACACGTTCTCCCTCCAGGCGCTGCGCAACGAGGTCATCCCCATCGACGAGATCCTCGACAAGGAGCTGGGCGAGGTCGAGGTGGTCGACGGGCCCCACACCATCACCCAGAAGGACGGGCTGCGGGGCACCCGGATCGTGTACACGGTGGAGGGCACCCAGAACTCCTTCACCGTCGACCAGACCGGCCTGGTCGACCCCACCACCAGCCTCGTCTACTTCTTCATCGTCGGGTGCGAGGCAGACTGTTACGCCGCGAACCGGCGCACGATCACCGAGATCGCCGATTCCTGGACCGTCAAGGAGCCCTGATATGAGCCCGACCGGCACACCTCCCGGGCTGGCCTGGCCCGCCCCGGACACCGGCCCCACCCCGCCCCCCGAGTACAAGGCCCCGCGGCAGGAGCGGCGCACCCGCAAGCCGATGTCGACGTGGGACCGCTGCAAGTTCCTCGTCGCCCTGGGGCTGGTGTTCTTCGTCCTGTTCTGGGCGACCGTGATCGACAACCCGATCATCCCCGTGGCCGACGCCTTCAACCAGGCGCTTCGCGACCGGTGGTGGCTGCTTTTGCTGATCCTGCTGGAGGGAGTCCGCCAGCTCCACTACGTGGTCAGCGAGCACTCCGCCGCCTACTACGGCTTCTGGAGCCAGCGCGTGTTCGGAGGCCTGGAGCGCAGGTCGGGCAAGTGGAACGACTGGACCCGGTTCCGGATGGCCCGGGCCGCCAAGTGGCTGGCCCTGCTGGCCATCGTGTCCATCATCGTCGGTGCGGCCAACCACAAGTCGCCGATCCTGGCCCTGTTCGAGCTCCCCAGCACCATCTGGTCGGCGATGCCGATGGTGTTGCAGCTGGTCTTCTTCATGTTCCTCGCGGTGAGCCAGTTCGCCGCCATCTTCTGGTTCCTGTCCCGGGGCGGCACCGAGGTCTACTTCCCCGACGACATCAAGACCCGGTTCACCGACGTCTGGGGCCAGGACCCGGTGGTCGAGCGGGTCAAGGAGAACATGCTGTTCCTGGAGGCGCCCGAGGACATCGAGGCCAAGGGCGGCTACGTGCCCGGCGGCCTGCTGCTGTGGGGTCCCCCCGGCACCGGCAAGACCCTCATGGCCGAGGCGGTGGCGGGCGAGACGGGCAAGCCCTACGTGTTCGTCGACCCGGGCGCCTTCATCCAGATGTTCATGGGCGTCGGCATCCTCAAGGTGAAGTCGCTGTTCCGCAAGCTGCGCAAGCTGGCCGTCCGCTACGGCGGGGTCATCGTGTTCTTCGACGAGGCCGACTCCCTGGGCAGCCGGGGCCAGCTCACCGAGGGCGGCCCGCTCGGGGGCCAGCGCATGGGCTCCCCGTTCTCCGCGTTCTCCCACGCCGGCCACGGCGGCTGCAACGGGATGTCGTACCTGTCGCAGGACACCGCCTCGCTGCTCTTCCGCCAGACCATGGAGCAGAGCTCGGGCGACGAGCCCCGGGGGGGGATCCGCAACCGCATCATCGCCGGCATGGGGATGGGCGGGGGCGGGATGGGCACCCTCCAGGCCCTCCTCACCGAGCTGTCCGGCCTCAAGAAGCCGCGCGGCTTCATGAACCGGGTGGTGCGACGCACCCTGGGCATGCGGCCCAAGCCGCCGCCCAAGTACCGGATCATGGTCATGATGGCCACCAACATGCCCCAGGCCCTCGACGAGGCCCTGTTGCGGCCCGGTCGTATCGACCGCATCTACAAGGTGGGCTACCCGTCCAAGGCGGGGCGGATCCGCACCTACGAGGGCTACCTCGACAAGGTCCACCACTCGCTCACCGCGGCCGAGATCGACAAGCTGGCCACCATCACCCCCTACGCCACCGGGGCCACCATCAAGGATCTGGTCAACGAGGCCCTGATCAACGCCATCCGTGACGGGCGCGACACGATCCGCTGGTCCGACGTGGTCAAGGCCAAGCAGCTCAAGGACCTGGGCCCCCCGGAGGACGTCGAGTACATCGAGCGGGAGCGCCACGCGGTGGCGGTCCACGAGGCGTGCCACGCGGTCACCGCCTTCCGGGTCCGCCGTCACCTCACGATCGACATCGCCACCATCGAGAAGGGCGGCACCTACCTGGGCATGGTGGCGTCCATCCCGCCCGAGGACCAGTTCACCCGCTGGCGCACGGAGTACGAGGCCGACGTGATGGTCGCCCTCGCCTCGCTGGCCGGGGAGCGGCTGTTCTTCGACGGCGACAACTCGTCGGGCGTGTCCGGCGACCTGGAGAGCGCGACCCAGATCGCCACCCTCATGGAGGGCTACTGGGGCATGGGCACCACCGTCACCTCCCACGGCGTCACCCAGAAGGTCGGCATCGGCGGCGGCGGCCGGCCGGGCAAGGGCGACGGCAAGAGCAAGACCGAGGCCGACCTCCTCCACGGCGGCCTGGGCGAACGCATCGAAGAGAAGCTGGAGGAGCTGCTGCAGCGGGCGGAGGACCTGCTCAAGGCCAACCGCACCGAGGTCCTGGCCGTGGCCCACGCCCTGGAGACCCACAAGACCGTCACCGGCGACGACATCGAGGCCATCATCGAGGGCCGCCCCGGACCCCTGATCGACGGCCGGGTCTACGCCGATCCCGAGTTCTCCCGGGTGGCGGAGGAGTACCACACCCAGGCCATCGCCGCCCACCAGGGCCACGGCGAGTTCGAGATACCCCTGCCCAAGCTCAACGGCCAGCGCCGGCCCGACGGGAGCCTCGACCCGGTGGTCGTGCGGGCCGACGGCACCTACGTGGGGCCCTCGCCCTGGTCGCGGCCGTCGGCTGCGCCGGTCCCGCCGCCGCCGCCCCCGCCGCCGGTGTGGCCGGAGCCGGTCGACGAGACCAACGGCTCCGGGTCGCCCGACAGCAACGGGCACCCTGCCGACGACTAACTCGAACCGGTGACGTCTCTCGGGGCCAGGGCCCCGAGATCCGTCACCAGTTCGAGAACGGCGCGCAGGTCGCCGGCCCGGACGACGCCGGCGGGCAGCGGGGGGGCGAGGGCCTCGGCTCCGGACTCCCGGGCCCGCTCGGCCTGGTCGGCGCGCAGGAGGTGGACGGGTCCGATGCCGGCGGCGAGGGGGCCTTCCACGTCGGGTCCCCACGTGTCGCCTACGAAGAGGGTCTCGGCCGCGGCCAGGCGGCACCGGTCGAGGGTGTATCGGAAGATCCGGGGGTGGGGCTTGCGGGCGCCGGCGTGGGCGGACGAGACGATCTCGTCGACCAGGGTGTCGAGGCCGACGCTGGCGACCGCCTGGGCCAGGTCCCAGTCCCAGTTGGAGCACACGGCCACCACCAGGCCCCGCCGGCGGAGCTCGACGAGGACGTCGCCCACCTCGTCGTAGGCGGCCAGGGTGTAGGTCTTCGACGCCCGGTGGAGGTCGGCCACGAGGGGCTCCAGCTCGTCCCCCGCCACCCCGCACGCCCGGGCCCGGGTGCGGAGCCGGTCGAGCTCCCAGGCCACGTAGGCGTCCCGGTCGACCGAGTGCTCGGTGTGCTCCTCGCCGTCGAGCGCTCCCCCCACCCACTGGCTGCCCCACATCGCCCCCGGCCCGGCGAGTCCCCGGCGGGCGAAGACCTCCTCGTGGGTCTCGCCCCAGACCACGGCCCGGGCGAGGGTCCCGTAGAAGTCGAAGAGCACACCCCGGACCTCGGCCATCCGCCGATGGTGGCACGGGGAACGCGACCACCCGGCGGTAACGTGGCCGTCGTGACCGCGATCCGGGGCCGGACCGGCCGACGTCCCCCTGCCCCACCGGCCGCCGGCCCCCGCTAGCCGCCGGTGGACACCGTCGCCCTCCCCGTCCTGGCCGTCGTGGCCGGGCTGCTCTCCTTCAGCTCCCCGTGCTGCCTGCCCCTGCTGCCCGGATACCTGTCCTACGTCTCCGCCCTGCCGGTCTCCGAGCTCGGCGAACGCCAGGCCCGGGGGGTCACCCTCAAGGCGGCCCTGCTGTTCGTGGGCGGCTTCAGCGTGGTCTTCACCGCTCTGGGGGTGAGCGCCAGTCTCCTGGGCAACCTGTTCGTCCGCAACCAGGACACCATCGTCCGGGTGTTCGGCGTGGTCATCATCGCCCTCGGGCTGTCGACGATCGGGATCCTGCGGGTCCCGTTCCTCCAGCGGGAGAAGCGGCTCGACCTGGCCCGGGTGCCCCGGGGGGCGGCGTGGGCCTTCCCGCTGGGGATGGCCTTCGCCGCCGGCTGGGCCCCCTGCATCGGACCGGTCCTGGCCACCATCCTCGCCACCGCCGCGGTGAGCGACGGGGGGGCGGTGTGGGGCGGGCTCCTGCTCCTGCTCTACTCGGCCGGGCTGGGCGTGCCCTTCGTCCTCCTCGCCCTCGGCTTCAGCCGGGCCACCCGCTCGTTGGCGTGGCTGCGCCGCAACGGGCGGAAGATCGAGATCGCGGGCGGGTTGCTGCTGCTGGCGGTCGGCTTGTTGTTCGTGACCGGGCGCTGGCAGGGTTTCTTCATCCCCCTGCAACGATGGTTCGCCCGCCTCGGATGGCCGCCCCTATGACCGACGACGACGAGACCCCCGCGCCCGACCCGCTCGTGACCGGGATCCGCCGCACCCGCCGGGCGCTGTGGATCGTGGTGGGCGTGCTCGTGCCCGTCCTCCTGCTGGTGGTCGTCCTCGCCACCCGGCCCTCGGCCAGCACCCGGACGGTGCGCTCGCCGCTTCTGGGCAAGCCCGCGCCGGCGGTGGCGGGGACGACGATCGACGGCGACCCGGTCGACCTGGCCACGTTCGAGGGCAGGTGGGTGGTGGTGAACTTCTTCGCCACCTGGTGCGTCCCCTGCCGGATCGAGCACAGCGAGCTGGTCAGGTTCGACGATTCCCACCGGGCGGCGGGTGACGCCGCCGTGCTCGCCGTCGTCTTCAGCGACTCGGCCCAGGCGGTGAAGGAGTTCCGGGCCGACGAGGGGGGGTCGTGGCCCATGCTCACCGACCCCAAGGGCAGCATCGCCCTCCACTTCGGGGTGAGCGGCGTCCCCGAGTCGTTCCTGGTCGACCCGGACGGGATCGTGCGGTCCCGCATCCTGGGCGGGGTGCGGGCGGTCGACCTCGACCGGCTGCTGGCGGAGGCCCGTGCCGCCGGATGACCGACCAACCAGGTGACCTCTTCGGTTCCGCCCTCACCGAGCGGCTGAAGCGCCAGGGTCCCCTCGCCGCCCGCCTGCGGCCGAGGACGCTCGACGAGATGGTGGGCCAGGAGCACCTCCTCGGGCCCGACCGCCCCCTGCGGCGCCTGATCGAGAGCGACCGGCTGACGTCGGTGATCCTGTGGGGGCCGCCGGGGACGGGCAAGACCACCCTCGCCCGCCTCATCGCCGGCGTCACCGCCCGGTCGTTCGAGACGCTGTCGGCGGTCAACGCCGGGGTCAAGGACGTCCGGGAGGTGGTGGCCCGGGCCACGGCCCGCCTGGGCGAGCAGGGCCAGGGCACGATCCTCTTCCTCGACGAGGTCCACCGCTTCAACAAGTCCCAGCAGGACGCCCTCCTGCCCCACGTGGAGGACGGCCTCCTCACCCTGATCGGCGCCACCACCGAGAACCCGTACTTCGAGGTCAACGCCCCGTTGCTCTCCCGGTCGAGCCTGTTCCGCCTCCACCGGCTGTCGCCCGATGCGGTGCGGACCCTCCTGCAACGAGGTCTGGAGGTGGAGGGGGCGACGGCCGACGAGGAGGCCCTCGACCACCTCGTCAACCGGGCCGACGGCGACGCCCGCACCGCCCTCAACGCCCTGGAGGTGGCGGTGGCCCTGGCCGGCGCACCCGGTCACGGCCGGGTGACCCTGGCCGAGGCCGAGGCCGCCCTCGATGCGCGGGCCCTGCGCTACGAGCGCGACGACCACTACGACGTGATCTCGGCCTTCATCAAGTCGATCCGCGGCTCCGATCCCGACGCCGGCCTCTACTGGCTGGCCCGCATGCTGGAGGCGGGGGAGGACGCCCGCTTCGTCGCCCGCCGGCTGGTGATCCTCGCCTCGGAGGACGTGGGCATGGCCGACCCGATGTCCCTCGTGGTGGCCGACGCCGCCGCCCGGGCGGTCGAGTTCGTGGGACTGCCGGAAGCCCAGCTCAACCTGGCCCAGGCGGTGGTCCACCTGGCCACCGCGCCCAAGTCGAACCGGGTCATGCAGGCCCTGGGGCGAGCGTTGGACGACGTCAAGCACCGGCCGGCGGGGGAGGTGCCCGGCCACCTGCGGGACTCCTCCTACCACGGCGCCCGCAGGATCGGTCACGGGACGGGCTACGACTATCCTCACGACGATCCTCGGGGGTGGGTGCCGCAGACCTACCGTCCGCCCGAGGTCGAGGGCCGGGTCTACTACCAGCCGTCCCCCCACGGCTTCGAGGAGGAGATCGCCGAGCGCATGCGCGACAACGACCCGGGGGACTCCGAGTGAGCGTCCGCGCGGCCGCCCTCATCTTCGTGCTGGCGACGATCATCGGCGCGGTGGGGCTGGTGATGGTGCTCTACGCCGCCGTCCGCACCCTCGCCACCATCCGGCGGACCGTCGACGACGTCCACCGGGCGGTCATGCCGATGCTGGCCGACGCCCACGTGGCGGTGCAGCAGGCGAGCGTCGACCTTCACCGGGTCGACGACCTGATGACGACGGTGGAGTCGATCTCGGGCACGGTCGACGGGGCCGCCCGCCTGGCCCACAACACCATCGGCAGCCCGGTGGTGAAGGCCATGGCCACGGGCGCGGGCGTGGCCGCGGCCTGGCGCCGGTACCGGCAGAAGTAGCGGGCGCGGTAGCGTCGACGGCGTGCTGCGGCGCGTCGTCATCTTCGTCCTCGCCTTCGCCATCGGCTACCGGGCCGCCTACGTGGCGGTCGACGCCGCCGGTCGGGCCGCCCTCAGCATCCCCTGGCGGGACTCGCCCCGCCTGCTGGCGGGTGGGGCCACCTCGGTCGTCCGGGGCCGGCTCACCGAGGCCCGACTGGCCATCGAAGAGGGCAAGCAGGCCGCCCGTGACCGCGAGCACGAGCTCCGGGTCGAGAACCACCTGCGACAGTCCTCGTAGTTCCCGTCCTTTAGGCTGAGGACCCGACTATGGACGCCCAGCAGCTGCGAAAGGCCTTCACCGAGTTCTTCGTCGGGCGCGGCCACACGCCGGTGCCGTCAGCCGGCCTCATCCCGCACCACCCGGCCGCCCCCCTGCTCACCAACGCGGGCATGAACCAGTTCATCCCGGTGATGATCGGCGAGGAACCGGCGCCCTATCCCCGGGCCGTCTCCATCCAGAAGTGCTTCCGCACCGCCGACATCGAGATCGTCGGCGACACCACCCGCCACCTCACGTTCTTCGAGATGCTGGGGAACTTCAGCTTCGGGGACTACTTCAAGGAGAAGGCCATCCCCCTGGCCTGGGAGCTCGTCACCGACGTCCTCGGCCTCGACCCGGCCCGGCTGTGGGTCACCGTCCACCTCGACGACGACGAGGCCGAGGCCATCTGGCGGGACTCGGTGGGCGTTCCCGCCGACCGGGTCCAGCGCATGGGCGACGACAACTTCTGGGAGATGGCCAAGGGCAAGCCCGGCCCGTGCGGCCCCTGCTCGGAGATCTACTACGACAAGGGCGAGGAGTTCGGCCCCCCCGGGGGACCGGCGGCCGGCGGCCCGGAGCGGTTCGTCGAGATCTGGAACCTGGTGTTCATGCAGTACCGGCGCCAGCCCGACGGGTCCCTGGCCGACCTGCCCACCCGCAACATCGACACCGGCGCCGGCCTGGAGCGCATCGTCCCCATCCTCCAGGGGGTGTCGACCGTCTTCGACACCGACGTGGTCCGGCCCGTCCTCGATGCCGCCGGCCGGGCCATCGGGCGGGAGTACGGGTCCGACCCCAAGGTCGACCGCAGCCTGCGCATCCTGGCCGACCACGGCCGGGCCATGACCATGCTCACCGCCGACGGTGTGTTCCCGTCGAACGAGGACCGGGGCTACATCCTGCGCCGGATCATCCGCCGGGCCGTGCGCCACGCCTTCGGGATGGGCGTCGAGACGCCGGTCACCCCCGCCCTGGTCGACGCCACCGTCGACACCCTGGGCTCGGCCTACCCCGAGCTGGTGGAGAGGCGGGACTTCATCGTGGGCGTCGTCGGCCGGGAGGAGGAGGCGTTCCGCCGCACCCTGCGGGCGGGCTCGGCCATCATCGACTCCGTCCTGGCCCGCCTCGAGGAGGCCGGCCAGCGCACCATCCCGGGGGCGGTCGTGTTCCAGCTCCACGACACCTACGGGTTCCCGCTCGAGCTCACCCTGGAGGTGGCCGAGGAGCGGGGCGTGACGGTCGACGTCGACGGGTTCCACGCCGAGATGGCGGCCCAGAAGGCGATGGGCAAGGCCGCCCGCAAGGGCCCGGCCGCCGCCACCGACGAGGAGCGCAAGGCCGAGTACCGGCGCCTGCTCGACGAGGGCGGTCCGGGGGAGTTCACCGGCTACACCGAGACCCGGTCCGAGGCCCGGGTGCGGGCGGTCCTGGCCTCCACCGCCACTGATGGGCTCGGCCGCTCGGTCGAGGTGTTCCTCGACCGCACCCCGTTCTACGCCGAGGCCGGCGGCCAGGTGGGCGACACCGGGACGATCACCACCGCCACCGGGACGCTGGAGGTGGTCGACACCACCTACGCCCTGCCCGGGCTGCGCCGGCACCTGGCCCGGGTGGTGGAGGGCGACGTTTCCCCCGGCCAGGAGGCCACCGCCGCCGTCGACGAGGCCCGCCGGGAGGCGATCCGGCGCAACCACACCGGCACCCACCTGCTCCACTGGGCCCTGCGGGAGGTCCTGGGCGACCACGTGAAGCAGGCCGGCTCCCTGGTGGCCCCCGACCGGCTTCGCTTCGACTTCAGCCACTACGCCCAGGTCACCCCGGACGAGCTGCAGCGGATCGAGGACCTGGCCAATCAGCAGGTCATCGCCAACGAGCAGGTCACGGCCACCGAGATGTCGCAGCGGGACGCGGCCGAGCGGGGCGCCATCGCCTTCTTCGGGGAGAAGTACGGCGACGTGGTGCGGGTGATCGAGGCCGGCAGCCGCTCGATCGAGCTGTGCGGTGGCACCCACGTGCATGCCCTGGGGACGATCGGGCCGATCAGGATCCTGGGCGAGAGCTCGATCGGGGCCAACCTGCGCCGCATAGAGGCAGTCACGGGCATGGCCAGCTTCGACCGCATCCGGGACGAGAAGGCCACCCTGGGCCGCACCGCCACCCTCCTGCGGGTGGCCCCGGCCGAGGTCCCGGAGCGGGTGGAGAAGCTGCTGGAGGAGCAGAGGGCGCTGGCCGACCAGATCCGCCAGCTGCGCAAGGCGGGGGCGTCGGGGCGGGCCGGCGAGCTGGCCGGCGGAGCGGTCGACGGGGTCGTGGTGGCCCGGGTCGACGGCACCACCCGCGACGACCTGCGCCACCTGGCCCTGGCCGTCCGCGACCAGCCCAACGTCCGGGCGGTGGTCCTGGGCGGGGCCCCCGACGGTGGCGGCGTGGCCCTGGTGGCGGCCGTCACCAAGGACAGCGGGCTGCTCGCCTCCGACCTCATCGCCGGGGCCGCCCGCACCGTCGGCGGCGGTGGCGGCAAGCACCCCGACGTGGCCGTGGCCGGCGGCCGCGACCCGGGCCGCCTCGACGAGGCCCTCGACCAGGCCCGGGCGGCGGCATCGTGAGGGTGGTCGCGCTCGACCTCGGGAAGCAGCGCGTCGGCGTGGCCGTGAGCGATTCGGCGGGCGTGATGGCGGTGCCGTCGACCACCGTCGAGCGAACGGGCGACGTCGGGCGCGACCGCCGGCGGGTGGCGGCGGAGATCATCGAGCTGGAGGCGGAGCGGGTCGTCGTCGGCCTGCCCCTCTCCCTCGACGGCTCCGAGGGACCGGCCGCGGCCTGGGCCCGGGAGGAGGCGGGGGCACTGGCCGCCCTGGTCGCGGTTCCCGTCGAGCTCTACGACGAGCGGCTGACGACGGTGAGCGCCCACCGGTCGCTCGTGGCCGCGGGGGTGAAGGGTCGCGACCGGCGCCGGGTCGTCGACCAGGTGGCGGCGGCGGTGCTCCTGCAGGCCTGGCTCGACGGCGGACGGGGAACGGGAGCCGGCGGGTGAGCCCCCGCCGACGGTGGCCCCTGGTCGTGGGCGCGGTGGTCCTGGCCGGCGTGATCGCCTTCGCCGCCCTCGCCACCTGGTACCAGCGCCACGTCGACCCGCCCGGGAACCCGGGGGCCGAGGTCGCCGTCACCGTGGAGCCGGGCATGTCCACCGGCGAGATCGGCCGGCTCCTCGAGCAGAAGGGCGTCATCACCAGCGCGTCCGTGTTCCGGTACTACGTGAAGTTCAACGGCCTGGGGACGGTGGAGGCGGGCGACTACACCCTCCACCGACGGGAGGCGATGAGGACGGTCGTCGACACCCTCGAAGGGGGGGCCGAGGTCGACAAGGGCCTGCCCCTGACCATCCCCGAGGGCCTCACCGTCCCCCAGGTGGCCGACCTGGTGGGCACCCTTCCGGGCCGCTCGGCGGAGCGATTCCTCGAGCTCGCCACCGGCGGCACCGTCCGGTCCCGGTACCAGGCCCCCGGCGTGACCAGCCTGGAGGGGCTCCTCCTGCCGGAGACGTACTTCTTCGTCGCCGACGACGACGAGGCCACCATCCTGCGGCGGATGGTGACCGCCTTCGACGACCTGGCCACCCGGCTCGACATCACCGGCGCCGCGTCCCGCCTCGGGATCACGCCCTTCCAGGCGGTGGTGGTGGCCTCCATGGTGGAGCGGGAGGCGAGGGTCGACGACGACCGCGGGAAGGTGGCCCGGGTCATCTACAACCGGCTGGCGGCGGGGATGCCGATGCAGATCGACGCCACCATCCAGTTCGCCCTGGGCAAGCAGAAGGACGTCCTCCTCTTCAGCGACCTCGAGATCGACTCCCCCTACAACACCTACAAGGTGGCCGGCCTGCCGCCGGGGCCCATCGCCTCGCCCGGCCGGGAGTCCCTGGTGGCCACCCTCGCCCCCACCCCCGGCAGCTGGCTCTACTTCGTGGTGGTCGACAAGGACGGTCGCCACGCCTTCGCCGACACCCTCGCCGAGCAGAACCGCAACATCGCCGTCGCCGAGCAGCGAGGCGTTCGCTGAGCCAACCGGCGTGGGCGCCGGGGTGCGGCACCCGCCTGGCCGCCCTCATCGGCAGGCCGATCCGCCACTCGCGATCGCCGGCGATGCACAACGCCGCCTTCCGGGCCCTCGGCCTCGACTGGGTCTACCTGGCCTTCGAGGTCGCCCCCGGACAGGTGGCCGCCGCCCTGGCCGGCATGCGCGCCCTCGGTATCGAGGGTCTGCAGGTCACCCTGCCCCACAAGGAGGAGGCGGCGGCGGCGGTCGACGCGCTGGGCACCGGTGCGGCCCGGGTGGGGGCGGTCAACACGGTGGTGGTCGACGACGACGGCCGGCTGCGGGGCGAGAACACCGACATCGCCGGCTTCCTCGCCTCCCTGGCCGGCGCCGGGGTCGACGTGGGCGGGCGCCGGTGCCTGGTGCGGGGAGCCGGGGGGGCGGCCCGGGGGGTGGTGTGGGCGCTGGCCGACGCGGGCGCGTCGGACGTGGTGGTCGTTCCCGGACGGGACCGGGCCCGGGCCGAGGCCACCGCCGCCCTGGCCGGCCCGGTCGGCCGGGTGGGCACGCCCGCCGAGGTCGCCGGCGCCTACCTGGTGGTCAACGCCACGCCGATCGGCCTCGACGGTGGCCCCGACCTGCCCCTCGACCCCGCCCTCCTCGGCCCCGGCCAGGTGGTGGTCGACCTCGTCCCCCGGACCACCACCGGCCTGCTGGATGCGGCAGCCGCCCGGGGCGCCCAGGCGATCACCGGCCTGGAGATGCTCGTGTACCAGGGCGCCCTCGCCTTCCGGATGTGGACGGGGCAGGAGGCGCCCCTCGACGTCATGCGGGCCGCGGCCCGTTCGTGAGGACCGACCGCCGGTGAGGGGATGACGGCATGAGGACGTGGGCCGCGCTGGGCCTCGGCGCGGTCGGCCTGGCCGTGGGCATGATCGTCAACGTGCTGATCGAGCGGATCCCCGACAAGCTGCCGCTGCGACCGCTCGGGCTGAGGCTGCGGCCCGCCTCCCGGCGGGCGGGGATCGTGCAGGTGGCCTGCGGTGTCCTGTGGGCGGCGGCCACCCTCCGCTTCGGCGCCGACTGGGCCCTGCCCGCCTACCTGGTGTTCTTCACGTCCCTGCTGGCCATCAGCGTGATCGACCTCGACCTCCACATCATCCCCAACCGCCTCGTCTACCCGACCATCTTCGTGTCGATCCCGCTCCTGGCCCTGGCCGCGACCGCCGAGGGGGACTGGGGCCTGTTCCGCCGGGCCCTGCTGGGCGCGGCCCTGGCCTGGTTGGGGCTGCTCGTCGTCCACCTCATCTCGCCCGCGGGCATGGGCTTCGGCGACGTCCGCCTGGCCTTCGTCCTCGGGCTGTTCCTGGGGTGGCTGAGCCTGCGCCACGTCCTCACCGGGGTCTTCCTCGGCTTCCTTCTGGGCGCGCTGATCGGCGTCGGCCTGATGGTGTTCCGGGTCCGGAGCCGCAAGGACGCGGTGCCGTTCGGGCCCTTCCTCGCGGGAGGGGCGATCCTGGCCGTCCTCTTCGGCGACCAGATCATCCGGACGTGGTTCGGCGGGTGAGGGGCCGCTACTCCCCGCACTCGTCCTCGAACCAGGCCGAGACCCGGTCGGCGGCGGCCTCGAAGTCGGAGTCCGCCAGCTTCTCCGAGGCGGCTTCCAGCCTGGCCATCGTCTCGGGCGAGGGCGCCTGGCCGCTGGCCGGGTTGAAGTCGGTGTCGGCCATGACCCTCACGAAGTCGGCGTAGCCCTCGGCGACGGTCTGCAGGTCGTCCTTGATCTCCGACGGGGCGACGGCGGCGAACGCCTCGAACGCCTCCACCGAGCCCGTGAGGTCGCCCGACGACCCCCCGAAGGCGGCCGACAGCCCACCGGCGGCGGTGGCCATGGCGGTGGCCGCCTCCAGGCACTTGGCGCTGGTGACGGTGCCGGTGCCGTCGCCGGTGCCGCCCGAGCCACCCTCGTTCGAGCTCGACCCCCCGGCCGTGGTCGCGGTCGTGGCCGCCTCGTCGCCGTCCCCCCCGCCACAGCCGACCAGCGCCATGGATCCGACCAAGAGCACTCCCAGCGCGCGCCCCACACGACTCATCCCGATCCTCCCTCGTCGATTCCCCCGGCGGACCGTAACCGATCCGGTTATCCCAGGGTCGGCGACCCCTGCCCCGGTAGATTCGTCGGCGTGCTCCGCTTCCTCACCGCCGGCGAGTCCCACGGGAAGGCTTTGCTCGTCACCATCGAGGGATTGCCCGCGGGCCTGGAGATCACGGCCGAGGCCATCCAGGCCGAGCTCGCCCGCCGCCGGCTGGGCTACGGCCGCGGCCCCCGGATGCGCTTCGAGCAGGACGAGCTCACCATCCTGGGCGGGGTCCGCCACGGGCGCACGCTGGGCTCGCCGGTGGCCCTCGAGATCGGCAACACCGAGTGGCCCAAGTGGGAGCGGGAGATGTCCCCCGGCCCGGGGAGGACCGAGAAGCCGCTCACCCGGCCCCGCCCCGGCCACGCCGACCTGGCCGGCATGCAGAAGTACGGCCTCTCCGACGCCCGCGACGTGCTCGAACGGGCGTCGGCCCGGGAGACGGCAGCCCGGGTGGCGGCCGGAGCCTGCGCCAAGGCGCTGCTGTCCCACCTGGGGGTGTCGGTGCTCTCCCACGTCATCCAGATGGGACCGGTGGTGGCCAAGGCCTCCGCCGGCGGATCGGGCCGACCGACGATGGCCGACCTCCCTCGCATCGACGAGTCGCCCGTCCGGGTCAACGACCCGGCCGACGAGGAGGCGATGATCGAGGAGATCAAGGCCGCGGCCAGGGACGGCGACTCCCTGGGAGGGGTGGTCGAGGTGTTGGGCTACGGCGTGCCCGTCGGCCTCGGCAGCCACGTCCACTGGGACCGTCGCCTCGACGCGTTGCTGGCCGCCGCCCTCATGAGCATCCCGGCCATGAAGGCGGTGGAGATCGGCGAGGGCATCGAGGGCGCCGGCCGCCGGGGATCGCAGGCCCACGACGCCATCTCGTGGGACGCGGAGGAGGGTGTCTACCGGCGGGAGACGGCCCGGGCCGGGGGGATCGAGGGGGGCATGTCCACCGGCGACCTGCTGGTGGCCCGGGTGGCGATGAAGCCGCTTTCCACCCTCAACCGGCCCGTGCTCAAGACGGTCGACGTGGAGACCAAGGAGGAGACGGTCTCGTTCAAGGAGCGGACCGACGTCACCGCGGTGCCGGCGGCGGGCGTGGTGGCGGAGACCATGGTCGCCCTGGTGCTGGCGGGCGAGGCCCTGCGCAAGTTCGGCGGCGACTCGGTGGCGGAGCTGGTCCGCAACCACCGGTCATTCGTGGACTCCCTTGGCTGAGCTCTCGTCCATCGTCCTGGTGGGGATGATGGGCGCGGGGAAGTCGGCGGTGGGGCGGCGCCTGGCCGGCCGCCTGGGCTGGGACCTGCTCGACAGCGACCGCCAGGTCGAGGAGATGACGGGCCGCACCGTCCCCGAGATCTGGAGGTCCGACGGGGAGGCCGCCTTCCGCCGGCTGGAGAGCCAGGTGCTGGCCGACGCCCTCGCCTCGACCACGCCCCGGGTGATCGCGGCCGCCGGCGGGGTCGTCCTCGACGACGGCAACCGCCGGCTCCTCTCGCGGCACCGGCCGGTCGTGTGGCTCCGGGCCCCGGTCGAGGTCCTGATCACCCGGGTGCGCAAGGGCGAGGGCCGGCCCCTCCTGGCCGGCGACCCGGCCGCCGCCATGCGCCGCCTCGACGCCGAGCGCCGGTCGTTGTACGAGGAGGTCGCCGATCTTGCCGTCGACGTCGACAACGATCACACCGCCGACCACGTCACCGAGCGGATCGTGCGGGCCCTCGGCCTGTCGGCGGTCGCGACCAGATGAGACGGGCCAGGTGATCACGGTCACCGTCGATCTGGGAGAGCGGTCGTACCCGGTCCTCGTGGGGGCCGGCGCCCGCCACCGGCTGTGCGAGGTCGTCCCCGTGGGCGCCACCCGGGCCGCCGTCGTCGTCCAGGAGGGCACCGACTTCCCGGTCGACGCCGGCATCGAGCAGCGCACGTTCCTCCTGGGCCCGGGGGAGGCGGCCAAGTGCCTGGAGAGCGTGGAGGATCTGTGCCGGGGCTTCTCCCGGTGGGGCCTGTCCCGGGCCGACGTGGTGGTGGCGGTGGGCGGCGGCGTGGTCACCGACACCGCCGGCCTGGCCGCCGCCGTCTACCACCGGGGGGTGGCGGTGGTGCACGTGACCACCACCCTCCTGGGGATGGTCGACGCCGCCATCGGGGGCAAGACCGGCGTCAACCTGCCCGAGGGCAAGAACCTGGTGGGCGCGTTCTGGCAACCGTCGGCGGTGCTGTGCGACGTCGAGCTGCTCGGCAGCCTCCCGCCGCGCGAGTACCGCAGCGGTCTGGGGGAGATGGCCAAGTACGCCTTCCTCGGGGTCGACAGGCTCCGAGATTTGCCCCTCGACGAGGCGGTGGCCGCCTGCGTGCGGTGCAAGGCCGCCCACGTCGGATCCGACGAGCGGGACACCACCGGTCGCCGGGCCCTCCTCAACTACGGCCACACCCTGGCCCACGCCCTGGAGACCACCGGTCACTACGACCTCCGCCACGGGGAGGCGGTGGCCGTGGGACTGGTCTTCGCCGCCCGCCTGGCCCGCCGCCTGGGACGGGTCGACGAGGAGCGGGTGGCGGAGCACCTGGCGGTGGTCGGCGGCTACGCCCTGCCGTCGACGCTGCCCGCCGGTGCCGACACGGCCGAGCTGGTGCACGTCATGGGCCGGGACAAGAAGGCGACCGCAGGCCGGCTCACGTTCGTCCTCGACGGTCCCCGGGGCCTGGAGGTCGTCGACGACGTGGACGCGGCCTCGGTGGCGGCCGTCCTCGACGAGGAGATGCGGCCGTGACCGCCGCCGGCCGGCCTCTCGTCCTCCTGCTGAGCGGGGCCAACCTCAACCTGTTCGGCCGGCGCGACCCCGACGTCTACGGCACCGACACCCTCGACCGCTTCGTGGGCCGGGCCCGGGCCGCCGCCGACCGGCTCGGCCTCGACCTCGAACACCTCCAGTCCAACCACGAGGGCGCCCTGGTGGATGCCGTCCACCGGGCCCGGGGTCGGGCGGCGGCGATCGTCGTCAACCCGGGGGCCTTCGGCCACTACGCCTGGTCGCTGCACGACGCCCTGGCCGCCTTCGACGGGCCGGTGGTCGAGCTCCACGTCTCCAACCCCGACGCCCGGGAGCCGTGGCGCCACACGTCGGTGATCACGCCCGTCTCCGTCGGCGTGGTGGCCGGGTTCAAGGGCCACGGGTACGAGCTTGCCGTCGAGGCCGTGGCAAGGTTGTTGGGATGAACCTTCCCCCGATGGACGTGCCCGGCCGGGTCGAGCGGCTGCGGGCCGGCATGGCCGACGCCGGCGTCGATGCCCTCCTCGTCACCCACCTGGTCAACGTCCGCTACCTCACCGGCTTCACCGGGTCGGCCGCCATCGTGCTCCTCACCCCCGGCGGGATGCGCTTCGTCACCGACGGCCGCTACCGCGACCAGTCGGCCGAGCAGCTGGCGGCGGCCGGCGTCGACGCCGAGATACACATCGGCCTCACCGGCGGGGCCCAGAAGGAGCACCTGGCGGCCGTGGTCGCCGGGGCCGGCATCGCCCGGCTCGGCCTGGAGGCCGACGACGTCACGTGGGCCCAGCAGCGCCGGTACGCCGCCGAGTGGTTCCCCGGCGCCGAGCTGGTCGCCACCGAGTCCCTGGTCGAGGACCTCCGCCGCACCAAGGACGCGGGCGAGGTGGCCCGCATGGCCGGGGCTGCCCGCATCGCCGACGAAGCCCTGGCCAAGGTCCGGCCCCGGCTGGCCGAGGGCCCCACCGAGGCCGAGATCGCCCTCGACCTCGACTTCGAGATGCGTCGCCTGGGCGCGACCGGCTCGTCGTTCGAGACGATCGTGGCGTCCGGTCCCAACGGGGCCAAGCCCCACCACCGGCCGAGCGACCGGCGCATCGGCCCGGGCGAGCTGGTCGTGATCGATTTCGGCGCCGTCGTCGACGGCTACTGCTCCGACATGACCCGCACCCTGTGCGTGGGCGAGCCCTCCTCGCCGGTGGCGGCCCGGATGGTGGAGGTGGTGGCCGAGAGCCAGCGGGCGGGGGTGGGGGCGGTGCGGGCCGGGGTCGAGGCGAAGGCGGTCGACGCCGCCTGCCGGGCGGTCATCGCCGAGGCGGGGTGGGCCGACGCCTTCCTCCACTCCACCGGCCACGGCGTCGGCCTCGACATCCACGAGATGCCCCGGGTGGCGTCCACGTCCACCGACACCCTGGGGGCGGGCTGGGTCGTCACCGTCGAGCCGGGCGTCTACCTGGCCCAGTACGGCGGCGTCCGCATCGAGGACACCGTCGTCGTCACCGAGGAAGGCTGCACCGTGTTGACCAACGCCCCGAAGACGCTGGTGGTGGCCTGATGCCCAACGTCAGCACCAACGACCTGAAGAACGGGATGGCCCTGCAGCTGCCGGAGGGACTGTTCACCGTCGTCGAGTTCCAACACGTCAAGCCGGGCAAGGGCGGCGCCTTCGTGCGCACCAAGCTCAAGAACGTGCGCACGGGGGCGGTCCTCGACCGCACCTACCGGGCCGACGAGAAGCTCGAGCAGACCCACATCGACAAGCGGGAGATGCAGTTCCTCTACCGCGAGGGCACGTACCACGTGTTCATGGACGCCTCCACCTACGACCAGACCCACGTCGACGCCGACGTGATGGCGGAGGCGGCCCCGTACCTGAAAGAGGGCGACTCGGCCATCCTCCAGGTGGCCGACGGCGACGAGGTGGTGGGCGTCGACCTGCCGGCGGCGGTCGAGCTGGCGGTGGCGGAGACCGAGCCCGGCGTGCAGGGCGACCGGGTCTCGGGTGCCCGCAAGCCGGCCACCCTGGAGACGGGGCTGGTGGTGCAGGTCCCCCTCTTCGTCAACCCCGGCGACCGCATCAAGGTCGACACCCGGTCGGGCGACTACCTGACGCGGGTCTAGGCGTGGTCCGGGCGCTCGCGGTCTCCCGGCGCCAGGCGCGGGAGCGGGCGCTGTCCCTCCTGTACGAGGCCGAGACCAAAGGGGTCCCGCCGGCCGAGGTGATCGCCGATCTGCCGATGGCGCCGGCCCCGTTCGCGTCGGAGCTGGCCCTCGGCGTGGGGGAGCACCAGGCCGAGGTCGACGGGTGGATCGTCCGCTTCGCCCGGGACTGGGCCCTCGAGCGCATGCCCGCCCTCGACCGGGCCCTCCTGCGCATCGGGGTCTACGAGCTGGTCCACCGCCCCGACGTGCCCACGGGGGCGGTGATCTCGGAGGCCGTCGAGCTGGCCCAGCGCTACTCCACCGACGACTCCAGCCGGTTCGTGAACGGTGTCCTGGCCGCCATCGCCGGCGCCGTCCGTCCCAGCTCCAAGGCGGAGGCCGATGCGGCCGCGCGCGCCGTCCCGCCCGCCCCCGATCTGCCCGAGCCGGTGCCCTTCGACGAGGAGCCCGACGATCTGTGAGGCTGAAGCGGCTGCTGGTGACGGTGCTGGTCCTGGTCACGGCCGCGGTCGCCTCGGTGGCGTTCCTCACCCGGGAGACCGACGACGAAGCCGCCTCCACCAGGCCCGGCCGGGAGCCGGCCGCCGCCACCCAGGCCGACAACGGCGGGGTGGTGTCGGTCCCCGTCGGGAAACCGTTCGTGGTCGTCCTTCAGGGAACGGCCGCCGAACCGTGGGAGGTCCCCTGGTCGACGGACGTATCGATGGCGCGGGTCGCCTCCAGCCAGGAGCTCGACGGGTCGGCGACGGCCACGTTCGTCCCCGTCGAGGTGACCCCCGGCGTCCCCGTCGTCGCCCAGCGGGCGGGCCCCACCGGCGAGCGGTTCGAGGTCACGGTTCAGGTCGTGGGCTAGGCCAGGTCGTGGGGTAGAGTGCGGGCAGCCCGTTAACGCCGGTCCCGAGAGGTCGGCACGGACCCTAGGAGCCAGGTCTTGGCCGAACGAGAACGCGCCGCGACGCCCCCGTACGGGGGCGTTTTCGTTGCCCGGAGCCAGGTCATGGACGCCGAGGACCTGCGCCGGGCCGTCACCCGCATCGCCCACGAGATCGTCGAGCGCAACCACGGCCTCGACGGGGTGGTCCTGGTCGGGCTGCAGACCGGCGGCGTCCCGCTGGCCCGGCGCCTGGCCGAGGCCCTGGCCCGGGTGGAGGGGGTCGAGGTGCCGGTGGGCAGCGTCGACGTCACCTTCTACCGCGACGACATCGGCCTGCGGCCGGTGATGCCCCAGGCCGTCACCGACATCCCCGTCGACCTCTCGGGCAGGGTCGTCGTCCTGGTCGACGACGTGCTCTTCACCGGCCGCACGGTCCGGGCCGCCCTCGACGCCATCAACGACTACGGCCGGCCCCGGGCGGTGCAGCTGGCGGTGATGGTCGACCGGGGCCACCGGGAGCTGCCCATCCGGCCCGACTACGTGGGCAAGAACCTGCCCACCCGCCGGGACGAGGTGGTCGACGTGCGGGAGGACGGGGTCGACGTGGGTGTGAAGCGATGACCGCGACGGCCGCGCCCCACCTGCTCTCGGTCGCCGATCTGGGGGCGGAAGGGATCGAGGAGGTGCTGCGGGTCAGCGACTCCTTCGTCGAGGTCAGCCAGCGGGCCATGCCGAAGGTGCCGGCGTTGCGGGGCAAGACGGTGGTGTCCCTGTTCTTCGAGGAGTCGACGCGCACCCGGCTGAGCTTCGAAGCGGCGGCCAAGGGCCTGTCGGCCGACACCATGAACTTCTCCGTCTCGACCTCGTCGGTGAAGAAGGGCGAGTCGCTGCGCGACACGGTCCAGACCATCGACGCCATGGGGGTCGATGCCATCGTCGTCCGCCACTCGTCGGCGGGGGTGCCCTGGCAGGTGGCCTCGTGGGTCGACTGCTCGGTGATCAACGCCGGCGACGGTTGGCACGAGCATCCCACCCAGGCCCTGCTCGACTGCTACACCATCCAGAAGGAGCGGGGTCCGTTGGGCGGGCTGCGCATCGCCATCGTGGGCGACGTCAAGCACTCCCGGGTGGCCCGGTCCAACGTGCTCGCCTTCTCCCTGCTGGGGGCCGAGGTCACCCTGGTCGCGCCGCCGACGCTGCTGCCGCCCAGCCTCGACGGGTGGCCGGTGGCGGTGAGCACCGATCTCGACGCGGTTCTGCCCAAGGCCGACATCGTCTACCTCCTGCGCATCCAGGCCGAGCGCCAGTCGGAGGCGCTGCTGCCCTCGCTGCGGGAGTACACGGCCCGGTACGGGCTGACCCGAGACCGGGCCCGGCTCCTGGCCGACGACGCCCTGGTGATGCACCCCGGTCCCATGAACCGGGGCGTCGAGATCGCGGCCGACGTGGCCGACCTGCCCCGGTCCACCATCACCCGCCAGGTCGCCAACGGCGTGGCGGTGCGGATGGCGGTCCTCTTCCTCCTGTTGGGAGCCAACCCCCGTGACTCGTAGTCGACCTCACCCGTTCGCTTCGCGCCCGTCCGGCCGAGTCGATGGAGCTCCGGACGGCGGCGGAGCCGTCGACCCCGGCACCGTCGGTTGTCGCCGGCATCCGGCGGGGCCGTTCTCGGCGGCCGGGCGGCCGGCGGATGCTCGGGGGAGCGGTGAGCGGTGAGGTGATCGTCGTTCGGGGTGGGACGGTGGTCGATGCCACCGGCTCCCGCCGGGCCGACGTGCTGGTGTCGGGCCGCGTGGTGGCGGCGGTGGGGGAGGGGCTCGACGTGCCCGCCGGCGCCCGGGTGCTCGACGCCGGCGGCTGCGTGGTGGCGCCGGGGCTGGTCGACCTCCACGCCCACCTGCGCCAACCGGGGCGGGAGGAGTCCGAGACGGTCGCGTCGGGGGCCCGGGCGGCGGCCCTCGGGGGCTTCACCGCGGTGGTGGCCATGCCCAACACCGACCCGCCCATCGACTCCGCGTCGGTGGTGCGGGAGGTCCTCGAGCTGGGCGAGTCCTCGGTGTGCGACGTGCGGGTGGCGGGGGCGATCACCAAGGGCCGCCTCGGCCGGGAGCTGTCGGCGATGGCGGAGATGGCCGACCTCGGCGTCCGGCTGTTCACCGACGACGGGACGGGGGTGCAGGACGGGCGGCTCATGCGGCGGGCGCTGGAGTACGCGTCGGCCCTGGGCGTCACCCTGGCCCAGCACTGCGAGGACGCCTGCCTGGCCGCCGGCGGCCACATGCATGAGGGGGAGTGGTCGTCGCGGCTGGGGATGCCGGGGGTGCCGGCCGAGGCCGAGGAGCTGATGGTGCTGCGCGACCTGGCCCTGGCCCGGCTGACCGCGCCCCTGGGAAGCCGGATGCACTTCCTCCACCTGTCGACCGCGGGATCGGTGGCGGCGGTGCGGGCGGCCAAGGCGGCGGGGCTGGCGGTCACGGCCGAGGCCGCCCCCCACCACTTCACCCTGACCGACGCGTCGGTCGCCGGCTACGACTCGGTGTTCAAGGTCAACCCGCCGCTGCGGTCGCCGGCCGACGTGGCCGCGGTCAAGGAGGGGCTGGCCGACGGCACCCTCGACGCCATCGCCACCGACCACGCCCCCCACGCCCCGGAGGACAAGGAGCGACCCTTCGACCACGCCCCCCCGGGGATGCTGGGCCTGGAGACGGCCCTGGCCCTGGCCCTGGGCGAGCTCGACCTGTCCATCGAGGCGGTGCTGGCGCTGCTGTCGTGGCAGCCGGCCCGCATCGCGGGGTTGGAGGGCGTGCACGGGGGCCCGGTGGCCGAGGGTCGGCCCGCCAACCTGTGCGTGATCGACCCGACGGTGGT
The DNA here is from genome assembly GCA_963790325.1 of uncultured Acidimicrobiia bacterium. Classification (GTDB taxonomy): domain Bacteria; phylum Actinomycetota; class Acidimicrobiia; order Acidimicrobiales; family AC-14; genus JAXDMK01. The sequence goes on along the minus strand of CAWBNY010000003.1, from coordinate 1,046,020 downwards.
GTGGGTGGTCGACCCCGACGCCCTGGCCAGCCGCAGCCGCAACACCCCCTACGCCGGCCGCCGGCTCACCGGCCGGACCCGCCACACCCTGTTGCGGGGCGAGCCGGTGGTTGTCGACGGCGAGGCCCAACGGTGAGCCCGCCGCCCGCGACGGGTGACGTTCTTCGGGGTCGGGACCCCGAAGAGCGTCACCCGTTCGAGGGGCGGCGGCGGCGGCGGGAGGCGCTGCTCGTCCTGGCCGACGGCACCACGTTCGAGGGGGAGGCGATGGGGGCCCAGCCGCCCGGGGGCGTGGCCACCGGCGAGGTGGTGTTCAACACCGTCCTCAGCGGCTACCAGGAGGTGCTCACCGACCCGTCCTACGCCGGCCAGATCATCGCCTTCACCTATCCCCACATCGGCAACTACGGGGTCTCGGCCGAGGACGCGGAGAGCAGCCGGGCCTACTGCCGGGGCGTGATCGTCCGCGACATCACCGAACGCCCGTCGAACTGGCGGTCGAGCCTCGACCTCGACTCCTGGCTGCGGGCGTCGGGCGTGCCCGGGATCACCGGTGTCGACACCCGCCGGCTCACCCGCCACATCCGGGAGGCGGGGGCGATGGCGGGTGCCTTCGGGACGGCCGACGAGGTCACCCTCAAGGAGGCCGCCCTGGCCGAGCCCGGAACCGACGGGGTCGATCTGGTGGCCGAGGTCACGACCCACGAGGCGTACACGGTGGGGAACGGGCCGCTGACGGTGGTGGCCTACGACTTCGGGATCAAGACGAGCATCCTGCGCATGCTGGCCGGCCTGGCCACGGTGGAGGTCGTCCCCGCCTCCACGCCGGCCGTCGGCGTCCTCCTCCGGCGCCCGGACGGGGTGTTCCTGTCCAACGGTCCCGGCGACCCGGCCGCCGTCACCTACGCCGTCGACACCATCCGCGACCTGCTGGCGGCCGACGTCCCCGTCTTCGGCATCTGCCTCGGCCACCAGCTGATGGCGTCCGCCCTGGGCGGGTCCACCTTCAAGCTCCCCTTCGGCCATCACGGCGGCAACCACCCGGTGAAGCGGCTGCGCGACGGGGCGGTCGAGATCACCAGCCAGAACCACTCCTACGCCGTCGCCGAGGGGTCGGTGGCCGGGGCCGACGTCACCCATGTGAACCTCAACGACGGGGTCATCGAGGGGCTGGGGTGCCGCGCCGTGCGGGCGTTCAGCGTCCAGTACCACCCCGAAGCCGGCCCCGGCCCCCACGACGCCCGCTACCTCTTCGAGGACTTCCGCCGGCTGATGACGGGCGACCGCCCGTGAACAGTCCGCGCACCGACCCCCTCACGCGTGTAATGGCGCGGATCAATCGAGATGGTGGGCCCCGCCGGTCGACCACCACGCCTGTAGTGGCGCGGATCGATCGGGGCGGCTGATGCCCAAGCGGACCGACATCCACTCGATCCTGCTCATCGGGTCGGGGCCGATCGTGATCGGGCAGGCCTGCGAGTTCGACTACTCGGGCACCCAGGCGTGCCGGGTGCTCAAGGAGGAGGGCTACCGGGTCATCCTGGTCAACTCCAACCCGGCCACGATCATGACCGACCCCGAGTTCGCCCACCGCACCTACGTCGAGCCCCTCGACTGGGAGACGGTGGCCAAGGTGGTCGAGCGGGAGCGGCCCGACGCCCTCCTCCCCACCCTCGGCGGCCAGACCGGGCTCAACCTGGCCATGGCCCTCCACCAGCGGGGCGTCCTGGAGGAGTTCGGCGTGGAGCTCATCGGGGCGTCGGCCGAGGCCATCCGCACGGCGGAGGACCGGGAGCGGTTCAAGGCGGCCATGACCGAGATCGGGCTGGGCGTGCCCCCGTCCGGCTTCGCCTACGCCACCCACGAGGCGGCCAAGGTGGGCGACGAGATCGGCTACCCGGTGATCGTGCGGCCCTCGTACATCCTCGGCGGCCGGGGCACCGGCATCGCCCACGACGCCCACCAGCTCACCGCCCTGGCCGAGATCGGCCTGGCCGCCAGCCCCATCTCGGAGATCCTCATCGAGCGCAGCATCGCCGGCTGGAAGGAGTACGAGCTGGAGGTGATGCGGGACCGGGCCGACAACTGCGTGGTCGTCTGCTCGATCGAGAACTTCGACCCCATGGGCGTCCACACCGGCGACTCGATCACGGTGGCGCCGGCCCAGACCCTGTCCGACGTCGAGTACCAGCGCATGCGCGACGCCGCCTTCGCCTGCATCCGCCGCATCGGCGTCGACACCGGCGGGTCCAACATCCAGTTCGCGGTCAACCCGGCCGACGGCGAGATGGTCGTCATCGAGATGAACCCCCGGGTGTCGAGGTCGTCGGCCCTGGCCTCCAAGGCCACCGGGTTCCCCATCGCCAAGATCGCGGCCAAGCTGGCCGTCGGGTACACGCTCGACGAGATCCCCAACGACATCACCCGCAAGACGCCGGCCAGCTTCGAGCCCACCATCGACTACGTGGTGACCAAGATCCCCCGGTGGGCGTTCGAGAAGTTCCCCGGCGCCACCGCCGTGCTCGGCACCCGCATGCAGTCGGTGGGGGAGGCGATGGCCATCGGGCGGACGTTCCCCGAGTCGATGCAGAAGGGCCTCCGCTCCCTGGAGCACGGCCGGTGGGGCCTCAACTGCGACCCGGCGGAGGCCGCCTACGACGACCTCGACGACGCCGAGCTGGTGGCCCGGGCGTCGGTGGCGACGCCCGACCGCCCGTTCCACCTCGAGGCGGCCCTGCGCCGGGGGATCTCGGTGGAGGTGCTGTACGAGGCCACCAAGGTCGACCCGTGGTTCCTCGACCAGTTCGTCCGCATAGTCGACGAGCGGTCGCACCTGGCCGGGCTCGGCTTCGCCGGGATGGCCCGCGCCGACTGGCGCCGGGCCAAGCGCCTGGGTTTCTCCGACCCCCAGCTGGCGTACCTGTGGTCCGTACCCGAGGCCGAGGTGCGTTCGGCGCGGCTGGCCGCCGGCGTCAAGGCCACGTTCAAGACCGTCGACACCTGCGGGGCCGAGTTCGAGGCCGCCACCCCGTACCACTACTCCACCTACGAGGACGAGGACGAGGCCCGCCCCGGCTCCCGCCCGACGGTGGTCATCCTCGGCTCCGGCCCCAACCGCATCGGCCAGGGGATCGAGTTCGACTACTGCTGCGTCCACGCCAGCTTCGCCCTGCGCGACGCCGGCTTCGACACGGTGATGGTGAACTGCAACCCGGAGACGGTGTCCACCGACTACGACACCTCCGACCGGCTCTTCTTCGAGCCCCTCACCTTCGAGGACGTAACCAACATCCTCGAGGTCGAACAGCAACCCGCCGCCTCCGGCGCCGGCGGGCTGGTGGGGGTGATCGTGGCCCTGGGCGGCCAGACCCCCCTCAAGCTGGCCGGGCGCCTCCCCGAGCACCTCGTCCTCGGCACCCGGCCGGCGTCGATCGACGAGGCCGAGGACCGGGAGCGGTGGGCCTCTCTCTGCGCCCGGCTGGAGATCCCCCAGCCGGCCGGCGGCACCGCGGTCGACGTCGACCAGGCCCTCACCATCACCGCCCGCATCGGGTACCCGGCGCTCGTGCGGCCGTCGTACGTCCTCGGGGGACGGGCCATGGAGATCGTCTACGACGACGACGACCTGCGGCGGGCGATGGCCGAGCTGGCCGGCTTCGGCTCGCTCGGCCGGGAGGGCGGGCTCTCGTCGGAGCGCCCGGTCCTCGTCGACCGGTTCCTGGAGGACGCCACCGAGGTCGACGTCGACGCCATCCGCGACCGCACCGGCGAAGTCGTCATCGGCGGGGTCATGGAGCACGTCGAGGAGGCGGGCGTGCACTCGGGCGACAGCGCGTGCGTGCTCCCCCCGCCCACCCTGTCGGCCGAGGTGGTGGAGGTGATCGAGGCCCACACCCGGGCCATCGCCGACGCCCTCGACGTCTGCGGTCCCCTCAACGTGCAGTACGCGGTGAAGCAGGGCCAGGTGTTCGTCATCGAGGCCAACCCCCGGGCCAGCCGGACGGTGCCGTTCGTGGCCAAGGCCACCGGGGTCCCCCTGGCCAAGGTGGCGGCCCGGGTCATGGTGGGGGCCACCCTCGGCGAGCTCCGCCGGGAGGGCCTGCTCTGCCCGCCCGCCCCCGGCGGCCACGTGGCGGTCAAGGAGGCGGTGCTGCCGTTCAACCGCTTCCCCGACGTCGACACCCTCCTCGGCCCCGAGATGCGGTCCACCGGCGAGGTCATGGGCATCTGACGCACCTTCGGGCTGGCCTTCGCCAAGAGCCAGGCGGGAGCGGGCGACCGCCTGCCGGCGGCGGGCACCGTCTTCCTCTCGCTTTCCGACCGCGACAAGGCGGGCGGTCTGCGGGCGGCCCGGCGCTTCGCCGACCTCGGGTTCGCCCTCATCGCCACCTCGGGGACGGCCCGCCACCTCACCGAGAACGGCGCTGACCGTGGCCGACGTGGTCCCCCTCCTCGGTCACCCCGGGCGGTCGGCGGTCGAGCGCATCGCCAACGGCGAGATCGACCTGGTGGTCAACACCCCCCGGGGCCGCGGGCCCCGGGCCGACGGCGCCTACATCCGGACCGCGGCCAACGTCCACAACGTCCCCTGCCTGACCACGGTGGCCGCCGCCCTGGCCGCGGCCCACGGCATCGCCGATGTCGCCCACCACGGGACATCGGTGAAGTCCCTGCAGGAGTACCACCTCGGAAGTGGGCGGTAGCGCCGGTGGCCAGCCGCCGGGGGGGCCGCCTGCGGTGGCGTCGGGCGGCCGCCGGAGCGCCGTGAGGGGCTCCGTCGACATGGCCACCTCCGTCGGGTCGGTGGCGCTGCCCAACCCGGTGATGACCGCCTCGGGGACGGCCGGGCACGGGGCCGAGCTGGCGGCCTACTTCGACCTGTCCGAGCTGGGGGCGGTGGTGGTGAAGTCGCTGTCGGCCGAGCCGTGGGCCGGGAACCCACCCCCCCGGGTGCACGAGACCGAGGCGGGGATGCTCAACAGCGTCGGCCTCCAGAACCCGGGGGTGGAGGCGTGGCTGGCCGACGAGCTGCCCCCGCTGGTGGCCACCGGCGCCCGGGTGGTGGCCAGCATCTGGGGGACGACGGTGGCCGGCTACGAGCAGGCGGCGGCGGCGCTGGCAGGGGCGCCGGCGGCCGTGGTGGCGATCGAGGTCAACCTGAGCTGCCCCAACCTCGAGGGCGGACGCCACATGTTCGCCAACGACCCCTCCGCCACCCGGGACGCGATCGGAGCGGTCGTCGCCGCCCTCGGCGGCCGACCGACGTGGGCCAAGCTCAGCCCCAACGTCACCGACATCGTCGAGATCGCCGCCGCCGCCCACCAGGGGGGTGCGGCTGCGCTGACCCTGGTCAACACCGTGAAGGGGATGGCCATCGACCCGTCCACCCGCCGGCCCCGCCTCGGAACCGGCGGCGGGGGGCTGTCGGGCGCCGGCATCCGGCCGGTGGCGGTGCGAGCCGTCTTCGACGTCCACCAGGCGCTGCCCCACGTGCCGGTGGTCGGCGTGGGCGGCGTGGCCACCGGTGAGCATGCGGTGGAGCTGCTCCTGGCGGGGGCGTCGGCGGTGCAGGTGGGCACGGCCACGTTCGACGACCCACGGGCCAGCCGGCGGGTGGTGACGCAGCTGCGGGCCTGGTGCGCCCGTCACCGGGTGGTGCGCGTCGCCGATCTGGTAGGACAGGCGCATGGAGCTCCGTGACCGCCTGATCCTGGCCCTCGACGTCGACGATCTGGTCGCGGCCCTCCGGCTGGCCGACCAGCTCAAGCCCTGGTTCGGGGTGGCCAAGGTGGGCCTGGAGCTCTTCACCGCCGCCGGCCCCGACGCGGTCACGTCGGTGGCCGACGCCGGCTTCGACGTCTTCCTCGATCTCAAGCTGCACGACATCCCCACCACCGTCCGCAAGTCGGCCCGGGTGGTGGGCGCCCTCGGAGCCCGGTACCTCACCCTCCACGCCCGGGCCGGCCCGGTGATGCTGCGGGCCGGGGTCGACGGCCTCCGGGAAGGGGCGGCCGCGGGCGGGCTTGCCCGAGCCCACCGCCCTCGCCGTCACCATCCTCACGTCCGACGCCGACGCCCCCGCCCACATCCTCGGGGGACGGGTGGCGGCGGCGGTGGAGGCGGGGTGCGGGGGGGTGATCGTGGCCGCGTCCGACGTCCACGAGGCCAAGCAGCTGGCCCCCCGCCTGCTGGCGGTGGTGCCCGGCATCCGCCTGCCCTCGGGCAACCACCACGACCAGGCCCGGGTGGCGTCGCCCCGGGACGCGTTCCTCCTCGGGGCCGACATGCTCGTCATCGGCCGGGCCGTCACCGCCGCCGACGACCCGCCGGCGGCGGCCGCCGCCCTCCACGCCGCCATCGCCGGCGATAGCGGCGCTCCATGACAACGCACATGCTTCGGTGATGGCGTGCACGGCGGTCGACGGCGGCTACACCTGCGACGGTCTCGCTCGGCTTGGCGACGAACCGGGGGTCGCCCACCGGGAGCGCGACCCGTGGGGATGCCTGATCGCGACACCGACCGCCGACGAGCACGACACCGCAACCGCCGTCCTCCACCCCCCGCCCATCGAGCAGCTCGCCCTGGCACCGCCTGTCGCGGTTCGATCTGAGGGCCGTCGGATGAGCCCTCGGCCGGGGCACCCCCGCGGTTGGCCGCGCTAGGGTTCGGCCATGCCGCTGCCCCCTCCGTTGTCACCCGAGGCCCGACAGAAGGCGCTCGACAAGGCCGCGGCCGCGCGGCGTCGAGCGCGCCGAGCTGAAGGACAAGCTCAAGATGGGCTCGCTCAGCCTGAAGGAGCTCATCGACCAGGGTGAGAACGACGAAGTCGTCGGCAAGATGAAGGTCCTCACGGTGCTCGAGTCCCTCCCCGGCGTCGGGAAGGTCAGGGCCCGCCGGCTGATGGACGAGATCCACATCAGCGAGGCCCGCCGGGTGCGGGGCCTGGGTGCCCAGCAGCGGGAGGCCCTGCTCAAGCAGTTCCCCTCCAACCCCTGACGGGCCGGGGCTGATCTTCGTCATCGTCGGCCCGTCGGGGGTCGGCAAGGGGGCGGTGGCCGCCGGGTTGATGGCCAGCCTCCCCGGACTGTGGCTCAGCCGGTCGTGGACGACCCGTCCCCGCCGGGTGTCGGATGCCGCCGACGCCTACGTGTTCGTCGATCGGCCCACGTTCGAGGCGGAGCGGGACCGGGGCCGGTTCCTCGAGTGGGCCGAGGTGTTCGGCAACCTCTACGGCACTCCGAAGCCCGAACCCCCGCCGGGCGACGACCTCCTGCTGGAGATCGACGTCCAGGGCGCGGCCCAGGTGAAGGAGCTCCGCCCCGACGCGGTGGTGCTCTGCGTGCGGGCGCCGACCCGGGCGGCTCAGGCGGAGCGGCTGCGCAAGCGGGGCGACGACCCGGCGGTGGTCGCCCGCCGCCTGGCCCTGGCCGACACCGAGGAGGCGGCCTGCCTGGCCCTGGCCGACCACGTGGTGGTGAACGACGATCTTGGCCGGGCGACCGAGGAGGCGGCTGGTATCGTGGAATGGCACCGGTCGCGGCGTTCTTGATCCGCCCTGGCCGTCCGCCGGCGCATCCGCACGAGCAACCAGGAGCAGCCCCATGTCGTCCGAGCGCGCCAGCATGATCCACCCCCCCATCGAGGACCTGCTCGACAAGGTCGACTCCAAGTTCAGCCTGGTCAGCCTGGCCGCCAAGCGGGGCCGGCAGATCAACTCCTACTTCAGCCAGCTGGGCGAGGGCCTGGGCGCCATCGTCCCGCCCCAGGTGGCGTCGGTATCCCGCAAGCCGCTCACCATCGCCCTGGAGGAGATCGCGGCCAACAAGATCACCTTCGAGCGCCCGGCCGAGGTCGTCGAGGAACCCACCAAGTAGTTCGGTGGACGGCGTGGGCGGCGCCCGGGTCCTGCTCGGGGTGTGTGGGTCGATCGCCGCCTACAAGGCGGTCGAGGTGTGCCGGCGGCTGGTCGACGGCGGGGCTCACGTCGTCCCGGTGATGACGGCCGACGCCGAGCGCTTCGTGGGGGCGGTCACCCTTTCCGCCCTCGCGTCGGAGCCGGTGCGCACCTCCCTGTGGGCCACGGGCGCCGACGAGCCTGTACCCCACATCGCCCTCGCCCGCTCGGTCGACGTGGTGCTGGTGGCGCCGGCCACCGCCCGGTTCCTGGGGGCGTACGCGGCCGGCATCGCCGACGACCTCCTGCTCAACGTCCTGCTCGCCACCACCGCCCCGGTGGTCGTGTGCCCGGCCATGCACACCGAGATGTGGGAGCACCCCGCCACCCGGGCCAACGTGGCCGTCCTGCGCCAGCGGGGCGTCCACGTGATCGACCCCGACTCGGGACGGCTGGCGGGTGGCGACGAGGGTGCCGGCCGCCTCCCCGACCCGGGACGGATCGTGGCCGAGGTGGCCGGCGCCCTCGGCCGGCCGGCCCGAACCGACCCGGCCGACCCGGCCGACCGGGCCGACCTGGCCGGGCGCCGGGTCCTGGTCACCGCCGGCGGCACCCGGGAGCCGGTCGACCCCGTGCGCTACCTGGGCAACCGCTCGTCGGGCAAGCAGGGCGAGGCGGTGGCGGTGGAGGCCGCGTCCCGGGGGGCGGACGTGGTCCTGGTCACAGCCGCCACCGACCGTCCCCCGCCGGCGGGCGTCGAGGTCGTCCACGTGGACACGGCGGCGGAGATGGAGGCCGAGGTCCTGCGCCGGGCCCCCACCGCCGACGCGGTGATCATGGCCGCGGCGGTGGCCGACTTCCGGCCCAAGGTGGCGGCCGCGGGCAAGCTGCGCAAGGAGGAGGGCGTCCCCGACCTGGTCCTGGAGCCCACCACCGACATCCTGGCCGCCCTCGGCCGGGCCCGGCGGCCGGGGCAGGTCCTCGTCGGCTTCGCCGCCGAGACCGGCGCCGACGACCTGCGGGCGAGAGCGGCCCGCAAGCTGCAGGCCAAGGGCCTCGACGCGATCGTGGCCAACGACGTCACCGCCCCCGGCGCCGGCTTCGGCCACGACACCAACGCGGCGGTGATCGTCGAGGACGACGGTCGCCAGCTCGACGTCGCCCTCACGTCCAAGCGGCAGGTCGCTCGGGCGGTCGTCGACCTGGTCAGCCGGCGGTTGAGTAGCCTTCCCCTCTCATGAGCAGCTACACGTTCACCTCGGAATCGGTCACCGAAGGCCATCCCGACAAGATGGCCGACCAGATCTCCGACGCCATCCTCGACGCCATCCTGGCCGAGGACCCGGCCGGGCGGGTGGCGTGCGAGACGCTTCTCACCACCGGCCTGGTGGTCGTGGCCGGCGAGATCACCACCCGGGCCTACGTCGACATCCCCAAGATCGTGCGCCAGACGGTCTGCGGGATCGGCTACGACCGGGAGTCCTACGGCTTCGACGGCAACACGTGCGGGGTCATCACCGCCATCGACGAGCAGTCGCCCGACATCAGCCAGGGCGTCACCACCGCCTACGAGGTGCGACGGGGCACCAGCGGTGAGGACCAGATCAGCGCCCAGGGCGCCGGCGACCAGGGGATGATGTTCGGCTACGCCTGCGACGAGACCGAAGACCTCATGCCCCTGCCCATCTGGCTGGCCCACCGGCTGGCCCAGCGGCTGTCCGAGGTGCGCAAGGCGGGGGTGCTGCCCTACCTGCGGCCCGACGGCAAGACCCAGGTCACCTTCGAGTACGAGGACGGGCGGCCGGTCCGGCTCAAGACGGTGCTCATCTCCAGCCAGCACCAGCCCGGCCTCGACATCGAGACCCTGCTCAAGCCCGACCTGCGGGAGCACGTCATCCACCCCCTGCTCCCGGAGCAGTTCGAGGCCGACAAGTACCAGCTGCTGGCCAACCCCACCGGGAGCTTCGTCCTGGGCGGGCCCCACGCCGACACCGGCCTCACCGGGCGCAAGATCATCGTCGACACCTACGGCGGCGCCGCCCGCCACGGCGGGGGGGCGTTCTCGGGCAAGGACCCGTCCAAGGTCGACCGCTCGGCCGCCTATGCCGCCCGGTGGGTGGCCAAGCACGTGGTGGCCGCAGGTGCCGCCCGCCGGTGCGAGATCCAGGTCGCCTACGCCATCGGCGTGGCCCGGCCGGTGTCGATCATGGTCGAGACGTTCGGGACCGAGACCGTCGACCCGCTCCAGATCAGCGCCATGATCCACGAGGTCTTCGACCTCCGCCCCGCGGCCATCATCCGCGACCTCGACCTGCGCCAGCCGATCTACCGCCGCACCGCCGCCTACGGCCACTTCGGGCGCTCCGACAAGGAGTTCACGTGGGAGCACCTCGACCGCCTCGACGACGTGAAGCGGGCCCTCAGCCTGTAGACCACCCGAGGTGATCGCCCGGGTCGCGCCCGACGTGGCCGGGATCGCCAAGACCTTCGACTACCTCGTCCCGCCGGCGATGGCGGCCGATGTCCGGGTGGGGACGATGGTGCGGGTGGTGCTGGCCGGGCGGCGGGTCGGGGGCTGGGTGGTGGCGGTGTCCGACGTGGCCGACGCCGCCGCCCTCCGATCCGGGCGGCCCCTGCAGCCACTGGCCAAGGTGACGGGGTGGGGTCCACCGGCGGACCTGGTCGACCTGGCCGGGTGGGCCGCCTGGCGGTGGGCCGGCAGGCGCACCGCCTTCCTGAGGACGGCCTCCCCGCCGACCGCGGTGCGAGGGCTGCCGGCGTCGACGGGCGGGCCGGAGTGGAGGGCCGGGCCGGCGGGGCAGAGCCCGGCGGGGCAGAGCCCGGCTGGGCACCGGCTCACCGTCATCCGCACTCCGCCGGCCGACGACCTCCTGCCTATGGCGTTGGAGGCGGCCGCTCAGCCCGATGCCCTCGTCCTCGCCCCTTCGCTCACCGCCGCCGGCGTCCTGGCCGCCCGGCTCCGCCGGGCCGGGGTGCGGGTGGCGGAGGTCCCCCGGGACTGGGCCCTGGCCGCGGCGGGCGGGTGCGTGGCAGTGGGAGCCCGGGCCGGCGCCTGGGCCCCCCGTCCCCGGCTGGGGACGGTCCTCGTCCTCGACGAGGGCGACGAGGCCTACCAGGAGGAGCGGGCGCCCACCTGGAACGCGCGGGACGTCGCCGTCGAGCGGGCCCGGCGGGCGGGAGTCCCGTGCGTGCTCACGTCGCCCCACCCGTCGTTGGTCGCGCTGGCCCAGCCCGGCGTCGACCTGCAGGTCCCGTCCCGGGCCGAGGAGCGGGCGGGGTGGCCGATCGTGGAGGTCGTCGACCGCCGCCACGAGCCGCCCGGATCGGGGCTCTACTCCTCCCGTCTGGTCGACCTGGTGCGCACCGCCGGCCCCGACCGGCGGGTGGTCTGCGTCCTCAACCGCAAGGGTCGGGCCCCGCTGCTGGCGTGCGTCGCCTGCGGCGAGCTGGCCCGGTGCGAGGTGTGCGACGGCCCGGTCGCCGACGGCGGCGGTCGATCGGGGGTCGAGGGCGCCCTCGGGTGCCGCCGGTGCGGTGCCACCCGGCCGACGGTGTGCACCGCCTGCGGCGCCACCCGGATGAAGGCGCTGCGGGTAGGGGTCACCCGGGCCCGGGACGAGCTGGAGCTGCTGGCCGGCCGGCCGGTGGCCGAGGTCACGGCCGACGACGGCGGCGGGCAGGTGCCGGACGCATCCGTCCTGGTCGGCACCGAGGCGGTGCTGCACCGGGTGGCGGGCGCCCACGCGGTCGCCTTCCTCGACTTCGACCACGAGCTTCTCGCCCCCCGGTACTCGGCCGGTGAGCACGCCCTGGCCCTGTTGGGCCGGGCCGCCCGGCTGGTCGGCGGGCGGGGCGCCGGCGGGCGGGGCGCCGGCGGGCGCCTCCTCGTCCAGACCCGGCTGCCCGGCCACGAGGTGATCGACGCCGTCGTCCACGCCGACCCGTCCCGCTTCGCGGTGGTGGAGTCGGCCCGGCGGGCGGCGCTCCGCCTCCCTCCGGAGACGGCTCTGGCGGTGGTGTCGGGCGAGGCCGCGGCCGCCTTCGTCGAGGCGGTGGACCACTCCGCGGTCGAGGTCCTCGGACCGTCCGACGGCCGGTGGCTGGTCCGGGCGCCCGACCACCGGACCTTGGCCGAGGCCCTGGCCGCCGTCCCCCGCCCTCCGGGCCGGCTGCGGGTGGAGGTCGATCCCCGCCGGATGTGACCCTTCCCCCTCGTGACCTGGTCCGATACCCTCTCCTGGGTGTTCCGGGCCGAGGTGCTGCGCGTGGGTGAGGCCGTCCTGGTGGCGGTCCTGGGTGAGCTCGACGTGGCCACCGCAGCCGAGTTCCGGGAACTGACAGACGGCATCGCCGATCCCTTCGTCCCGCCCCAGGTGACGGTCGACCTGAGTCGCCTCGACTTCGTCGACGCGGCCGGCATCGCCGCCCTGGTCGCCCTGCGCAACGAGGTGCACGAGGTCGGCGGAACGGTACGGGTCCGCTCGCCCCGGGCGCACGTCCGCCGGGTGCTGGAGCTGGCCGACGTCATCGACCTCCTCGACGCGGGTAGCGCACCGAGCTAGCCGGGGCCGCGGGTACCCTCGGCGGCGATGTCCCTGTTCCCCATCCGCACCTTCGGCGACCCCGTCCTGCGCCAGCCCACGCTCGAGGTCACCGAGTTCGACGCCGCCTTCCGCCGCCTGGTCGACGACATGCTGGAGACGATGTACGACGCCCCCGGCGTGGGCCTGGCCGCCCCCCAGGTGGGCATCCAGAAGCGGATGTTCGTCTACGACATCAACGACGGGTCGGGCTGGGGCGTCGTCGCCAACCCCTCCCTGTCCGACCACCAGGGTGAGTGGGAGTACACCGAAGGGTGCCTGTCGGTACCCGACCTCCACTGGCCGATCCTGCGCCCCAACCGGGTGGTGCTCACCGGCTTCGACGTCGACGGCAAGCCCATCACCCTGGAGGGCGACGAGCTGATGGGGCGGATGTTCCAGCACGAGGTCGACCACCTCGACGGGATCCTGCTGCTGGAACGGCTCGATCCGGTGCAGCGCAAGCAGGCCATGCGGGCCCTGCGCCAACGCACCCTCGGGCTCACCGGGGCCTAGTGCGGCTGGCGTTCCTGGGGACGCCCGCGGTGGCGGTCGGCCCCCTGCGGGCGCTGGTCGAGGCCGGCCACGACGTGGCGTTGGTGGTCACTCGGCCCGACAAGCGGCGGGGACGGGGGGCGGCGCTGGTACCCAGTCCGGTGAAGGCGGCGGCGCTGGAGCTGGGGCTGCCCGTCACCGACCGCATCGACGACGTGCTCGACGTGGGGGCCGAGCTGGGGGTCGTCGTGGCCTATGGGCGGCTGATCAAGCCCCACGTCCTGGACGCGGTGCCGATGGTCAACCTCCACTTCTCGCTCCTGCCCCGCTGGCGGGGGGCGGCGCCGGTGGAGCGGGCCATCCTGGCCGGCGACGAGGTCACGGGCGTGGCGGTGATGGCCCTGGAGGAAGGGCTCGACACGGGCCCGGTGTACGCCGTGCGGGAGCGGCCCGTCGGCCCCGACGAGACGCTGGAGGAGGTCCGCTCGGCGCTGTCGGTGTCGGGGACGGAGCTTCTGGTCGGGTTGCTGGAGGACGGGCTGGGGGAGCCCCGGCCGCAGGTGGGGGAGCCGACCTACGCGGCCAAGATCGACCCGTCGGAGCACCGTCTGGACTGGTCGCGGCCGGCTGCGGAGCTCCACCGGGTGGTGCGCCTGGGCCAGGCGTGGACGACGTTCCGGGGCCGCCGGCTGCTCGTGCCCCGGGCGACGCTCGTCACCGTCCGGGGCGACCTCGCCCCCGGTGAGATCGACGGCCCGTCGCTGGAGGTCGGCGCCGGGGGCGGGGGCGCGCTGGCCCTGGTCGCGGTGCAACCGGAGGGCAGGACGGTGCAGCCGGCGGCGTCGTGGCGCAACGGGGCCCGCCTGCGGCCCGGCGAACGTCTCGGGACCTGACCTCTACGATCGTCTCCGTGACCCTGGAGGCGAAGGTGCTGACCGTCTCCGACGGGGTCGTGGCCGGCACCCGGAACGACACGTCGGGCGCGGGCCTGGTGGCTCGGCTGGCGGCGGCGGGCTATGCGGTGGTGGCCCACGAGGTCGTCGCCGACGGCACCGACTCGGTGGCGTCCGCCCTGCGCCGGCTCACCGACGGGTTCGCAGGGCTGGTGGTCACCACGGGCGGCACCGGCTTCGGGCCGCGCGACCTCACGCCCGAGGGCACGCGGGCCGTGCTCGACCGGGTCGCGCCGGGCCTGGCCGAGGCCATGCGGGCGGCCAACCCCGACAAGGGCCGACTGTCCCGGGCGGTGGCGGGCACCGTCGGCACCGCCCTCGTCCTCAACACCCCCGGGTCGGCGGCCGGTGCGGTGGAGACCCTGGAAGCCGTCCTCGACGTCCTCCCCCACGCCCTGGAGCTCCTCGCCGACCGCCCCACCGAGCACCCGTCGTGACCGCCATGGACCGGGCCATCGCCCTGGCCGCGGGCGTGCGCACGTCGACGTCGCCCAACCCGTGGGTCGGGTGTGTGATCGAGGCGGCCGACGGGGCGACGTGGTTCGAGGGCGCCACCCGACCCCCCGGCGGGCCCCACGCCGAGGCGGTGGCCCTGGCCACGGCCGGCGCCCACGCGGCCGGCGCCACCCTCTTCACCACCCTCGAGCCGTGCTCCCACCACGGACGCACCCCGCCCTGCGTCGACGCCATCGTCGCCGCCGGCATCGCCCGGGTGGTGGTGGGGATCGAGGACCCCGACCCTCACGTGCGGGGCACCGGCATCGCCGCCCTGCGGGCCGCGGGCGTCGACGTCGAGGTGGGCCGGCACGACGACGAGGTGCGGGCCCAGCTCGCCCCCTACCTCAAGCACCGCAGCACCGGCCGTCCCTACGTGGTCCTCAAGCTGGCCGCCACCCTCGACGGGCGGACGGCGGCCGGCGACGGCTCCAGCCGGTGGATCACCGGCCCCGGGGCGAGGGCCGACGCCCACCGGCTGCGGGCGGAGAGCGACGCCGTCCTCGTCGGCGCGGGCACCGTCCGGGCCGACGACCCGTCCCTCACCGTCCGCCTCGTCCCCGGGCGCGACCCCCTGCGGGTCGTGCTCGGCCACGCCCCCGCCGGGGCCAAGGTCCACCCCGCGCTCGAGATGGAGGGCGCCCTCGACGACATCCTCGACCGGCTCGGGGCCCAGGGCGTGCTCCAGCTCCTGGTGGAAGGGGGTGCAACCGTCGCCGGCGACTTCCACCGCTCCGGCCTGGTCGACCGCTACGTGCTCTACCTCGCCCCCGCCCTGGCCGGCGGCGACGACGCCCGCCCGCTCATGACCGGCCCCGCCGCCCCCACCGTCGCCGACCTCTGGCGGGGCCGGATCGTCGACGTCGCCCGCCTGGGCGACGACCTCCGCGTCGAGTTGGAGCCATGTTCACCGGCCTGATCGAGGAGCTCGGCCGCTTCGCCGGCCGCCACCGCGGCCACCGCTTCACCTTCGAGGCGGCCACCGTCCTCGACGGCACCACGCTCGGCGACTCCATCGCCGTCAACGGCGTCTGCCTCACGGTCGTCGAACTCGGCCCCGCCACGTGGTCGGCCGACGTGGTCGAAGAGACCCTCTCCCGGACCACCCTCGGCGACCTCCGCGCCGGCGACCCCGTCAACCTCGAGCGCCCGCTTCGCCTCGACGGCCGCCTCGGCGGACACCTGGTCCAGGGCCACGTCGACGCGGTGGGCGAGGTCACCCGCGGCGCGCCCGACCTGGCCGTGCGGGCGAGGAGCCCCTACCTGGTCGCCAAGGGTTCCGTCTCGGTCGACGGAGTCAGCCTGACGGTGGTTGACTTGACCGACGAGGGCTTCACCGTGGCCGTCATACCCCACACGGCCGAGGTCACCACTTTGGGGACCCGCCGGCCGGGCGACCGGGTGAACCTCGAGTACGACCTCATCGCCAAGTACGTCGAGAAGCTCCTGCCAGGACGCCACACGGAATGAGATAGCGAGTGCCCTTCGCCACCATCGACAAGGCCGTGGAGGCCTTCGGCCGCGGCGAGATCGTGGTCGTGGTCGACGATGCCGACCGGGAGAACGAGGGCGACCTCATCGTCGCCGCCGAGTACGCCACGCCCGAGCGGATCGCCTTCTTCCTCGGCCACACGTCGGGCGTGATCTGCCTGCCGATGCTCGGCGAGCGCCTCGACGCGCTCGAGCTCCCCCCGATGGTGGTGGCCAACACCGAGTCCAACCGCACCGCCTTCACCGTCTCCGTCGACGCCCGCCACACCACCACCACCGGCATCTCCGCCGCCGACCGGGCCGCCACCGTGGCCGCCCTCATCGACCCCGCCACCACGCCGGTCGACCTGGCCCGCCCCGGGCACGTCTTCCCCCTCCGCTACCGCGAGGGTGGCGTCCTCAAGCGCAGCGGCCACACGGAGGCCGCGGTCGACCTGGCCCGCATGGCCGGCCTGTACCCGGCGGGGGTCCTGTGCGAGGTGGTCACCGAGGACAAGACCTCGATGGCCCGGCTGCCGGAGCTGGAGACCTTCGCCGCCACCCACGGCCTTCTCCTCATCTCCATCGCCGACCTCATCCGCTACCGGCGGCAGTCGGAGAAGCTGGTCCGGCGGGTGGCCGAGGCCCAGATCCCCACCGAGTGGGGCGACTTCACCTGCTACGTCTACGAGTCCCTCCTCGACGGCGACCAGCACGTCGCCCTCGTCCGGGGCGCGGTCCAAGGCGAGCAGAACGTCCTCGTCCGGGTCCACTCCGAGTGCCTCACGGGCGACGTCTTCGGCTCGATGCGCTGCGACTGCGGCCTCCAGCTCCAGGGCGCCATCGAGCGGGTGGCCGAGGCCGGCATAGGCGCCGTCCTCTACCTGCGGGGCCACGAGGGACGGGGCATCGGCCTGGCCCACAAGCTGCGGGCCTACGCCCTGCAGGACCAGGGCCACGACACGGTCGACGCCAACCTCGAGCTGGGCCTGCCCGTCGACAGCCGGGAGTACGGCATCGGGGCCCAGATCCTGGTCGACCTGGGCATCACCACCATGCGCCTGCTCACCAACAACCCGGCCAAGTACGGCGGCCTGGAGGGGTACGGGCTGGAGATCGTGGAGCGGGTGCCGCTGCAGTCGGTCCCGACGCCCCAGAACCTGCGCTACCTGCGGACCAAGCAGCAACGCCTCGGCCATCTCCTCGAAGGACTCGAATGACCGGCTACGAAGGGGGCCGGGAGGGCACGGGCCTGCGGGTCGCGGTCGTCGTCAGCCGCTTCAACGAGCTGGTCACCGGCCTGCTGCTGGAGGGGGCGCTCGCCGGGCTGGCCGAGCTGGGGGTCGACGAGACGTCGATCACCGTGGCCCACGTGCCCGGGGCCTTCGAGCTGCCGCTGGTCGCCCAGCGGTTGGCGGCGTCGGCCGACCACGACGCGGTGATCTGCCTGGGGGCGGTGATCCGGGGCGAGACCGACCACCACGTCCACGTCGGGGGGCAGGCGGCCGCCGGCTGCCAGCGGGTCCAGCTCGACACCGGGGTTCCGGTGATCCTGGGCGTGCTGACCACCGACACCCTGGAGCAGGCCCTGGCCCGGGCCGGCGCCGCCGACGCGGTTCACGGCAACAAGGGCCGTCACGCCGCCCTCGCCGCGGTGGAGATGGCCGATCTGCTCCGCCAGCTCCCCAAGGACCGGGGGTAGCGGCCGCCATGCTGCGCCTCGTCCTGCCCAAGGGCTCGCTGGAGAGGGCCACCCTCGAGCTGTTCGAATCGGCCGACCTGGCCGTCAACCGGTCCTCGGCGGTCGACTACCGGGCCACCGTCGACGACCCCCGCATCGCCGACGTCCGCATCCTGCGGCCCCAGGAGATCCCGACCTACGTGGCCGAGGGCCTCTTCGACCTGGGCATCACCGGCCGGGACTGGATCGAGGAGACCGGCAGCGAGGTGGTCTCACTGGGCCAGCTCCACTACTCCAAGGCCACTGCCCGCCCGGTGCGGATCGTGCTGGCGGTGGCGGGCGACTCGCCCTTCGAGAGCGTGGCCGACCTGCCCGCCGACCTGCGGGTCTCCACCGAGTACCCCGAGCTCACCCGCCGCTACCTGGAGAAGCACGGCATCAGCGAGCCCGACATCCGGCTGTCGTACGGGGCCACCGAGGCCAAGGTCCCCGACATCGCCGACGCGGTGGTGGAGATCACCGAGACGGGACGGGCGCTGCGGGCGGCCGGGCTCAAGGTCATCGAGACGATCCTGGTGAGCTACACCGAGCTCATCGCCAACCCGGTCGCCTACGACGACCCGGACAAGCGCCACGCCATGGGCCAGCTCCACACCCTGCTCCAGGGCACGCTGGAGGCCCGGGGCCGGGTGCTGGTGAAGGTCAACGTGGGCCAGGCCGACCTCGACCGGGTGATCGGGATGCTCCCCGCGCTCAAGGCGCCGACGGTGTCACAGCTCTTCGGCGGCACCGACTACGCGGTGGAGACGGTGGTCCCCAAGTCGGAGATCAACACCCTCATCCCCGCCCTCAAGGACGCGGGCGCGTCCGACATCATCGAGCTCCCCATCTCCAAGATCGTCCACTGATCGGGAGGGGGCCGGCCCCCCGGGGTGGCTACGGTGGCGGCGGGTCGGCCGTGGCGTGGCGCTTGGCGTCGACGAAGGCCATGCGCAGCTGGGCCAGGGCCTCCCGCAGGGGACGCTCGTTGGGCCCGAAGCGGGGACCGACGGCGTCGACGACCGCGGCCATGGCGTCGATGGAAACCCGGGCGTCGTCGAGCTTGGGCGGGTCCGCGCTCAGGTAGAGGGCGGCCAGCTCGAACAGGGCCATGCCGTGGTTGGCGATCACGACCGCCGCCGGGGTGGCCAGGACCTGCTGCTGCATGATCGCCATCTGCTCGGCGATCTCCTCCTCGGTGAGGTCGTCGGGGCCCAGCGGGTCGACCGGCGGCGCCGGGCGGGGCGCGGGCTCGGCCTCGGCCCGGGGGATGGGACGCTCCCCGCCCGGTGTCCACAGCGAGCTCATGCTGCTACCCTAACCAGACAACTGAAGAACGGAAGCGGGGCCTCGACACATCGTGTCACGGCCCCCACCCGGCCACCGCCGATCGGTCCGCGTACAGAGCCGATCGGTACCCGTGCGTCCGGGTCGATCGACCGCTGAGGCGGGCGTTGCTTCCTCGACGTCCGCCTCTGTACGCGTTTCAGGTTCATCGGGTGACGAAGGAGTGATGCCGCATAGCTGCACCGGAGAGTGGCGACCCCAGGATCAATGACCGGATCCGGGCGCGAGAAGTCCGTCTCGTCGACCCTGATGGCAACCAGTTGGGCATCAAGCCGTTGCCCGAGGCGTTGGCCATCGCCCGTGAGCTCGATCTCGACCTGGTGGAGGTGGCACCTCTCGCCGATCCGCCCGTCTGCCGCATCCTGAACTACGGGAAGTGGAAGTACGAGGCGGCCCAGCGCGAGAAGGAGTCACGGCGGAAGGCCACCAACGCAGCCATCAAGGAGATGAAGTACCGGCCCAAGATCGGCGGCGGTGACTTCGACACCAAGACCCGCAAGGTGGGCGAGTTCATCGACCAGGGTCACAAGGTCAAGATCACCATCATGTTCCGGGGCCGGGAGGTCGCTCACCCCGAGCTGGGCAAGAGGATCCTCGACCGCATCGCCGAGCAACTGCCGACGGCCAAGGTCGAGGCCGCGCCCAAGCTCGACGGGCGCAACATGATCATGGTCCTGGCTCCCGACCGGCGGGCCCGCCAGGCCAGCCAGGCGGCCAAGCCCGACGACCAGCCGCACGACCAACCCGGGGCCCACGGCACCGCAGCGGCCGGCGGCGGGTAGCGGCACCACCGCAGGACCAGAGCTCGAGGACCCAGGACTCGAGGACGATCGAGGGAAGAGCTGAACCAATGCCGAAGATGAAGACCCACCGCGGAGCGGCCAAGCGTTTCAAGGTGACCGGCACCGGCAAGATCATGCGCCGCAAGGCCTACCGGGCCCACATCCTGGAGAAGAAGTCCTCCGTCCGCACCCGCCGCCTGGCCCGTCCGGCTGAGGTCACGGGCGGCGACAAGGCGCAGGTCAAGCGCCTCCTGGGCCTCTAGCCCCGCCGGATCCCCACCCCCCACTCCCCGAAGAAAGGAATCTCCCATGGCCAGGGTCAAGCGCGCCGTCCACGGTCGGAAGCACCACCGCGCGGTCCTCGAGGCGGCCAAGGGCTACTACGGCAACAAGAGCCGCACCTACCGGGCGGCCAACGAGCAGGTGAACCACTCCCTGCAGTACGCCTTCCGTGACCGTCGGGCGCGCAAGGGTGACTTCCGCCAGCTGTGGATCCAGCGCATCAACGCCGGCACCCGCGAGAACGGGCTGAGCTACAGCCGCTTCATCGCCGGCCTCCGCCAGGCCGGGGTCGAGGTCGACCGCAAGATCCTCGCCGACCTCGCCGTCACCGACCCGGCCGCCTTCGCGGGCCTGGTCAGAACGGCCAAGACCGCCCTCGCGGCCACCGCCGAGCCCGCCGAACCCGCCGAACCCGCGCCCGCCGACACCGGAGAGCCGGCGCCCGCCGACACCGGCTCGTGAGCCCGCCCCCCGGCCCGGTGAACGGGTTGGGGTTCAGGCACAAGCGGGTCCAGCGGCTGCGGAAGCTGGTCGAGCGGCGCACCGCCCGCCAAGCGGAACGGGCCTTCGTGATCGACTCCCTCAAGGTGCTCGACGCCGCCCTCGATGCCGGTGTCGCGGTCGAGTCGATCTACGTCCCGCCCGAAGGGGCCGCCAGCTCGGTGGTGGAGCGGGCGGTGGCGGCCGGCATACGGGTGTCCGACCTGGGGCGGGGCGTCCTGGAGCGGGTGGCGGGCACGGTGACGCCCCAGCCGGTGCTGGCCGTCGCCCCCTACGTCGACGTCCCCCTCGACCACCTGCGGGGCGCCGATCTGGTGGTGGTCTGCGTGGATGTGCGCGATCCCGGCAACCTGGGGACGGTCCTGCGATCGGCCGAGGCGGCGGGGGTCGGCGGGGTAATCTGCTGTGACGGCACCGTCGACGTCTACAACCCGAAGACCGTCCGGGCGTCGGCGGGGTCCTTGTTCCACGTACGGATCGTCGCAGGAGGGGAGCCGGAGGAGGTGCTGGCCACGCTGGGTGGGTGGGGACTGCGCCGCATGGCCACGCGGCCCACAGGGGGCCAGGCCTACCACCAGGCCGACCTGGCCCGCCCCACCGCCATCGTCCTCGGCAACGAGGCGTCCGGGCTGCCGGCGGGCCTCGACCGGTCGGTCGACGAGACGGTGACCATTCCCATGGCGGGGCGGGGAGACTCGCTCAACGTCGGTATGGCCGCCGCCGTCCTGTGCTTCGAGGCGGCCCGCCAGCGCGCCTCATGAGCTCCGGCCGCGACGAGCTCGACCGCCTGCCCGACGCCGTCCTGGAGTGTGATGCCGACCGGCGGGTGCGGGCCGTCAACACCGCTGCCGTCGACCTGTTGGGCTACGCCGCCGAGCAGATGGTCGGGAGCGACGTCGAAGCGCTGCTGGCGCCGCGGGGCGCCGACGGCGAGCGGCTGCTGGCCGGCGACTGGCACCGCTCTACCCGCCTGCGGTCGGTGGCCCGCATCCCCGAGCACGAGGTCCGGCTGCGGGCGGCCGACGGCTCCGACGTGCGGGTGATGCTCACCGGCCGCTACGAGCGGCGGGCCGACGGCCGGGTCCAGGGGGCGGTGCTCGTGCTGCGCGACGGCGCCCGCCGGCGGCAGGCGGCGGCCCAGGGCATCGAGGTCATCTCCACCGTCAGCCACGAGCTGCGATCGCCTCTCACCTCGGTCAAGGGCTACACCAGCCTGCTCCTGAACCGCTGGGAGCGGCTGGCCGACGAGCAGAAGCTGATGATGCTGGAGCAGGTCCACCACGACGCCGACCGGGTCACCCGCCTGGTCACCGAGCTCCTCGACATCAGCCGGCTGGAGAGTGGCAAGCTCGTCCTCCGCCGGCAGATGGTCGATCTGGCCAAGCTGGTGGTGGTGGTGGTGGAGAAGGTGCGCATGATCGAGGCCGAGGTGCGGGCCGACCTCGACTTCGACGGAAATTTCCCGCGGGTCTACGCCGACCCCGACAAGATCGAGCAGGTGCTGACCAACCTGGTGGAGAACGCGGCCAAGTACGCCGACCCCAAGGGGGTGCGGGTGCTGGGCCGGGTGGGCGACGGCGTGGTGTCGGTGGCGGTGGTCGACCAGGGCGAGGGCATCCCCCAGTCCGACCTGCCCCGGGTGTTCACCAAGTTCTACCGCCGGGCCGAGACGCGGCCGTCGGGGTCGGGCCTGGGCCTGTGGATCAGCCGGGGGCTGGTCGAGGCCCACGGCGGACGGCTGGTGGTGGAGTCGGAGGTCGGGGTCGGGTCGACGTTCCGCTTCACCCTGCCCTCCGCCACCCCCGAGGAGCTCTCATGACACCGGAGGAGGTCGGGGAGAAGGGGCTGGCCCGCATCGCGGGAGCTGGCACCCTCGAGGAGCTGCGGGAGGTCGACGTTGAGGTCCTGGGCCGGCGCTCGCCGCTGTCCGGCCTCAACCAACGGCTGGGCGCCCTGCCGGCCGAGGAGCGCAAGGAGGCGGGCCGGGCGATCAACGCCGTCCGCCGGGCGCTCACCGCCGCGCTCGAGGCCCGCCGGGTGGTGCTGGAGGCCGACGACCGCCGCCGGCGGCTGGAATCCGACCGGCTCGACCTCACCGAGGTGGTCGGATCGGTGGCTCGGGGGCACCTGCACCTGGTCAACCAGACCCGGCGCCAGCTGGAGGACGTCTTCGTCGGGATGGGCTACTCGGTGGCCGAGGGCCCCGAGGTGGAGACCGACTGGCACAACTTCGAGGCCCTCAACATGCCGCCGGACCATCCCGCCCGGGGAATGTGGGACACCCTGTACGTGAGGCTGGGCGAGCCGGAGTCGACGTTGCTGCGCACCCACACGTCGCCTGTGCAGATCCGGGTGATGACGTCGCAGCCGCCCCCCATCTACATCGTCGCGCCCGGCCGGACCTACCGCCGGGACACGCCCGACGCCCGCCACCTGCCCGTCTTCCACCAGATCGAGGGCCTGGTGGTCGACCGGGGGATCACGTTCGGCGACATGGCCGGCACCATCGAGGCGTTCACCGCGTCGTACTTCGGGCCCACCGTCACGTCCCGACTGCGGCCGTCGTACTTCCCGTTCACCGAGCCGTCGGCCGAGTTCGAGGTGACCTGCATCTTCTGCGAGGGCAAGGGGTGCCGGGTGTGCTCGCAGTCGGGATGGATCGAGCTGGGCGGCTGCGGGATGGTCGATCCCAACGTGTTCGAGGCGGTCGGCATCGACCCCGAGGTCTGGCAGGGCTTCGCCTTCGGCTTCGGCATCGACCGCTGCGCCATGCTCCGCCACGACGTCGACGACATCCGCCACTTCATCTCCAACGACATCCGCTTCCTGGAGCAGTTCTAAGCGGTGAGGGTCCCCCTTTCGTGGCTGCGTGACTTCGCGCCCTTCGGGGCCGATGTCGACCACCTGGCCGGCGCGCTGTCGGAGCTCGGGCTGGTGGTGGAGGGCGTGGATCGGGTGGGCGAGGGGCTCGAGGGGGTGGTCGTGGCCCGGGTGGTGGCGACGAGCGTCCACCCCGACGCGGACAAGGTCCAGCTGGTCGAGGTCGACGCCGGCGACGGTGCGACCCGCCAGATCGTGTGCGGGGCGTTCAACTTCGGGGCGGGCGACCTCGTCCCCCTGGCCACCGTCGGGGCCCGGCTGCCCAACGGGATGGAGATCGCCCGGCGCAAGGTCCGGGGCCAGTGGTCGGAGGGGATGCTGTGCTCGCCCTCGGAGCTGGGACTGGCCGACGACCACTCCGGGATCATGGTCGTCGAGACGGACGGCGCCGCCCCCGGCATGGCCCTGGCCGAGGCCCTCGGCATCCGCCCCGACGCCGTCTTCGACCTCGACATCACCCCCAACCGCCCCGACGCCCTGTCGGTGGCCGGCGTCGCCCGCGACCTGGCCGCCCGCTACCGGCTGCCGTTCGCCCTGCCCCAGCCCCGGCCCTTGGGGGACTCCCCGTCGCCGGCCACCATCGTGGTCGACGCCCCCGACCTGTCGGCCCGCTTCACGGGCGTCGTCATCCGGGGCATCACCATCGGACCGTCGCCGGCGTGGATGGCGGGGCGTCTGACCATGGCCGGCATGCGCCCCATCAGCAACGTGGTCGACGTGTCGAACTACGTCATGCTCGAGCTGGGCCAACCCAACCACGCCTACGACCTCGAACGCCTCCCGGGCCACGGCCTCCTCGTCCGCCGGGGTCACGACGGCGAGACCCTCGTCACCCTCGACGGTGTCGAGCGCCGGGTGGGCCCCGCCGACTGCCTGATCTGCGACGCCGATGGCGCCCCGGTCGGCGTGGGCGGGATCATGGGCGGGGCCTCGTCGGAGATCTCCGACGCCACCACCACCGTCCTCCTGGAGACGGCCTGGTTCCGGCCCGAGGCCATCGCCCGCACCTCCAAGCGCCTCGGCCTGCGCAGCGAGGCGTCGGTCCGCTTCGAGCGGGGGGTCGACGCGGAGGGCGTCCCCCGGGCCGCGGCCCGCTTCGTCGAGCTCCTCACCGCCACCGCCGGCGGTCACATCGACGGTGGCCTGGTCGACGCCACCGATCCGGCCCACCTTCCGGCGGTCCTCACCGTCCCCGTCCGGACGGCCCGGGTCAACGCCATCCTCGGCACCGCCCTGACGGCCGACCAGGTCAGGGGCTACCTGGAGCCGATCGGGTTCTCCACCGCCGGCGACGGCAACGGCACCTTCGCCGTCACCATCCCCTCGTGGCGCCCCGACAGCGAGCGGGAGATCGACGTCATCGAGGAGGTGGCCCGCCACCACGGCTACAGCCGCATCCCCCGCACCCGCCCCCCGGTGGCCACCGTCGGCCACCTCAACCCGTACCAGCGCGAACGCCGGCTGGTGGCCGACATCCTCGTGGGCGCCGGCCTCAGCGAGGCGTGGGCCACGTCGTTCCTCGCTCCCGACGACCTCACCCGGGCCGGCCTGCCCCTCACCGCGGTCGAGGTGGAGAACCCCCTGGCCGCGGAGGAGTCGATCCTGCGCCCGTCGCTGCTCCCCGGGCTGCTGCGGGCCCTCGTCACCAACGCCAACCACCGCCGCCCCGACGTGGGCCTGTTCGAGATCGGCCACGTCTTCCTGCCCCCGGGCGACGGCGAGCGCCTTCCCGACGAGCCCGAGCACCTGGCCGCCGCCCTCCCCGGCCACGACGCGGCCGGTGCCCTCCGCCTGTGGCGGGGCCTGGCCGCCGGCCTCCGCCTCGACCGTGTGCGCCTGCGGGCCGCCACCCGTGCCGGCCTGCACCCCACCCGCACCGCCGAGATCGTGGCCGGCACCGACACCGGCGGCGACGGTGGCCTGGTCGTCGGGGCGGTGGGCGAGGTCGACCCCGGCGTCCTGGCTGCCCACCAGCTCGAGGGCGCGGTCGGCTGGTTCCAGGTCGACCTCGGCCGGCTCCTCCGGGACGCCCCTCGCCGGCCGGAGGCGTTCCGCCCCATCAGCCGCTTCCCCTCGGCCGACATCGACCTCGCCTTCGTGGTCGACGACGGCGTCCCCGCCCATCGGGTCGAGCGCACCCTGGGCAGCGCAGCCGGCGACGTCGTCGAATCGGTCGCGCTGTTCGACGTCTACCGGGGCGAGGGGGTGGGCCCCTCCGCCCGCAGCCTGGCCTACCACGTGCGCCTCTCGGCCCTCGACCACACCCTCACCGAGGAGGAGCTGGCGGCCGTGCGCCGGCGCCTCATCGAGGCGGTCGAGTCCGCCTGCGGGGGCCGGCTCCGGGCCTGAGCGCCTTAAGCGCCGCTAGACGCCCTTGCCGCCCCGCCACTTGGCCGCGTTGCGCATCCGTTCGGCGGTGCCGCCCAGCGAAGCCCGGAAGACCTGCCGGCGGGGCGAGAAGCGCAGCCCCTCCTCGTCGAACTCCTCGTCGGAGCGCTTCCGGTAGTTGGCCTCCATGTACTCGGCGGTGTCGAGGCCCTCGTCGAGCATCTTGCACGGGATCGCGAACAGGCAGGCGGCGCACTTCGCCGGCTCGGGGTCGGGGTAGATCTCGATCTCGTCCTCCCGGACGAGGAGGCAGTCGGCGGCCATCTGCCGACTGATGGGCTCCATGGTGGCGCGGGACCGGGTGATGTAGGTGCGCCGGACGTAGTCGTTGCCCTCCCGTTGGATCACGTGGTCGACGCCGTCGTCGACATACTTGCTCTCCGTCGCCGACGCCACCCGCCGGAAGTTGATGTGGCGGGCGCCCCGGGTGTGGTCACGCATGTCGGCGCCGGGGGGCTCGGGCGACGGTGCCGCCCCCGCCAGCTCGTCCCGCCCGATGCGGATCTCGTTGTACACGGTGCCCGCGACGCGCATCTGGGGGTAGGAGATCTCGAAGGCCCGCTGGCCCAGCAGGGTGCGGGTGTCGGCCAGCATCTCGTTCTCGTCGATGAAGTTGTCCCAGACGATGCGGTGCTTGACGACCCAGTACTCGTCGTCGGGGGTGGACATCACCTGGTCGATCCGGCTGAAGTACCGGATCTCCCGCCTGAGGTCGGCCGAACCGAGGTCGTTCTCGGGGGCGTCGGGGTCGGGCACCCCGGTCCAGATGTCCTCGTCGGCGAGGATCGAGTCGAAGTCGTCGGCCCCGGTGGCCCAGTCGTAGTAGCGGTTGAGGACGGCGGTGCCCAGCTTCAGGTACTGCTGGAACTCCTCCTCCATCTCCGGCGTGACCTCGTGGAACTCGGCGTAGGCGTCGCGGTCCTCCAGCATCTTGCGCTCGAAGCCCTTGAGCGCCACCGGCCGGACGATGACCCGGCTCCAGTCGTCCATGGCCGGGAAGTACCAGACGGCGAGCGACTGGTGCATGGCCAGGTCGAAGTCGAACATCTTGGCCGGCTTGATCGGGGTCAGGTTCTGGCGCAGCCGGCTGTCGAAGTCCCAATGTCGTCGGCAGGAGCGGAAGGTCTCCATCTCTTTGGGACGCACCACGATCGTCCAGGGCATGTCTCAACTCTACCGAGCAGGGCGGCTTTCTCAACCAGCGCGGGGCCTCTCGGATCGGGTCGGTCATCCACCGTCGGAACGGAGGGGTGACAGGGCGGGGCGCAAACGCGACGACCGTGTCCCACACGCCGCCCGGCCCGCCTACTCCACCGACCGGAGTCGACCCGAACTGTTTCGCATAATGATGCATACGTATGTATGATCGGGAGGTGTTCCAGGTCGGCATCGTGGGCGGGTCGGGGTACACGGGCGCCGAGTTGCTGCGCCTGGCCCACGGCCACCCCGGTCTGCGGGTGGCGTGGGCCACCGGCGACACCCAGGCCGGCACCGCGGTGGGCGCCCTCTACCCCAGCTTGGCCGGGGCCTACCCGGCGATGGTGTTCGAGCCGTTCGACCCGACGATGGCGGCCGGCGTCGACCTCGTCTTCCTCGCCCTGCCCCACGGCGCGTCGCAGAAGCTGGTGCCCGAGCTCCTGGCCGCCGCGCCCCGCGTCCGCATCGTCGACCTGGCGGCCGACTTCCGGCTTAAGGACCCGGCCGCCTACGAGCAGTGGTACGGCGAGGCCCACACCGCCCCTGACCTGCTCGCGCGCTTCGCCTACGGCCTGCCCGAGCTGCACCGCAAGGACATCGTGGGGGCGTCGGCGGTGGCCGCGCCGGGGTGCTACCCGACGGCGGCGGCCCTGGCCCTGGCCCCTCTCGTGGCGGCCGGCGTGGTGGAGTCCGAGCGGATCGTGGTCGACGCCGCCAGTGGGGTGTCGGGGGCGGGACGCACCCTCCGGCACACGTCGCACTTCGGCACCGTCAACGAGGACTTCGTGGCCTACGGCCTCCTCGACCACCGCCACACGCCCGAGATCGAGCAGGCCACGGGGGCGACGGTCCTCTTCACGCCCCATCTCGCCCCCATGACGAGGGGGATCCTGGCCACCTGCTACGCCCGGCCGGCCGGACCCGGCCCGAGGTCGACCGCCGCCCTCCTGGATCTCCTCCGCGACGCCTACGCCGGGGAGCCGTTCGTGGTCGTGGGCGACGCGCCCCCGTCGACGAAGGCCGCGTGGGGGTCGAACACGGCCCACCTCACCGCCCGCTTCGACGCCCGTACGGGGTGGGTGGTGGTCCTGGCCGCCATCGACAACCTGGTCAAGGGGGCGTCGGGGCAGGCGGTGCAGTGCGCCAACATCGTCCTCGGGGTCGAGGAGACCGCGGGCCTCTCGTCGATCGGCGTGTACCCGTGAGGCCTTCGCCGCGGGAAGCGGTGCTTGCTCGGCGAGCTGATGGAGCTGCGGTCGCCAGCGGAGCCGGCGACCTCCGCCCCGAAGGATCTCCGGGCCGGCAGCCGGAGGGGTGCCCTCGGCACCGGGAGCGGCCACCGGCCGGGGAGCCGGCATGACCGGCGTCACCTCGCCCGAGGGTTTCGTGGCCGCCGGCGTCGCCGCCGGGATCAAGGCCAGCGGCGACCCCGACCTGTCCCTGGTGGCCACCGACGACGGCCGGCCGGTGGTGGCGGCGGCCGTGTTCACGTCCAACAAGGCCACCGCCGGGCCGGTGAACGTCAGCCGGGCCCACCTCACCGCCACCGGCGGACGGGCGGCGGCGGTCGTCCTCAACAGCGGCTGCGCCAACGCCGCCACCGGCGCCACGGGCGACTCGGACGCGGCCCGCATGTGCGAGCTGGTGGCCGCCGGCCTGGGGTGCGCGCCGAGCGAGGTTCTCGTCTGCTCCACCGGCCTCATCGGCTACTACCTGCCCATGGCGGCGGTGGAGACGGGCGTTCCCCGGCTGGTCGCGGCCCGGACGGCCGACGGGGGACAGGCCGCGGCCCGGGCCATCATGACCACCGACACGGTCGCCAAAGAGGTGGTGGTGACGGTCGACGGCTACACCGTCGGCGGCATGGCCAAGGGGGCGGCGATGCTCGCTCCCGACATGGCCACCATGCTGGCCGTCCTCACCACCGACGCGGTGGCCGACCCCGACGACCTGCTCGGACAGCTGCGGGAGGCGGTGGCGGGCTCGTTCAACGCCCTGGTGGTCGACGGGTGCACGTCGACCAACGACACCGTGATCGTGCTGGCCAACGGCCGCTCGGGCCGGCCCCTGGCCACGTCGGCCCTGGCCGAGGCGTGCGCGTCGTTGGCCGAGCAGATGGCGGCCGACGCCGAGGGGGCCACCAGGCGGGCCCGCATCCGGGTCCACGGGGCGGTGTCCGACGACGATGCCCGGCGGGCGGCCCGCAAGGTGGCCGAGAGCCAACTGGTCCAGTGCTCCCTGTTCGGGGCCGACCCCTACTGGGGCCGGATCGTGAGCGAGCTGGGCAGCTCGGGGGCCGCCTTCGAGCTGGGCCGGGTGTCGGTGTCGTACGGCGGGGTCGAGGTGTGCCGGGCCGGGATCGCGGCCGACCACGACGCCACCTCGGTGGCCGAGCACCTGGCCGGGCCCCAGGTCGACATCACCGCCGACCTGGGGTTGGGCGACGGCCGGGCCGCCCTGCTCTTCACCGACCTCACCCCCGGCTACATCGACGAGAACCTGCGGACCTCGTGAACCTGACCACGTCCCTCGCCAAGGCGGCTGTGCTGGCCGACGCCCTGCCCTACATCCGCCGCTTCTCGGGGAAGATCGTCGTCATCAAGTACGGGGGGGCGGCCATGACCGACCCCGGCCTGGGCCGACTCTTCGCCCAGGACGTCGTCCTCATGCGGATGGTCGGCATCCGGCCCATCGTGGTCCACGGTGGCGGGCCCCAGATCGGCCAGCTCATGCAGCGGTTGGGGAAGGAGCCGGAGTTCCTCGACGGGCTGCGGGTGACCGACGCCGACACCCTCGAGATCGCCCGCATGGTGCTGGTGGGCAAGGTCAACCGCGACATCGTGGCGTCCATCAACGTGCACGGGGCGCTGGCGGTGGGCTTGTCGGGCGAGGACGCCGGCCTCATCATGGCCAGCGCCCGGTCGCCCGAGCTGGGCTTCGTGGGCGACGTGCAGGGCGTGAACCCGGGGCTGCTGGAGCGGCTGGTGGCGGAGGAGCTCATCCCCGTGCTGGCCACCATCGGCTCCGACGCCGAGGGCCAGGCCTACAACATCAACGCCGACACGGTGGCGGGGGCGGTGGCCGAGGCCCTGGGGGCGGAGAAGCTCGTGTATCTCACCGACGTGGTGGGCCTGCTGTCCGAGGTCGGCAACCCCTTCAGCCTCATCTCCTCCACCTCGGCCAACGAGCTGGAGGCCCTCCTGTCCACCGGCCGGGTCAAGGGGGGGATGATCCCCAAGATCGTCTCCTGCATCCGGGCCGTCCGCAACGGGGTCGGCCACGCCCACATCCTCGACGGCCGGGTGCCGCACGCCCTGCTGTTGGAGGTCTTCACGCGCGAGGGCGTGGGCACCATGGTGAACCCATGACCACCGACGCGGGGGTCGTGTCCTCCGTCCTCATGCCCAACTACGCCGTGCCCGCCGTCACGTTCGTGCGGGGGGCGGGGTCGTGGCTCTACGACGGCGACGGCAAGGCCTACCTCGACTTCCTCGGGGGCCTGGCGGTGACCTCGCTCGGCCACTGCCACCCGGCGGTGGCGGAAGCGGTGTCCTACCAGGTCAGGACCCTTCTCCACGTGAGCAACCTCTACGGGAACGTGGTCGGTCCCGAGGTGGCGGCCACCCTCGACCGCCTCCTGGGCGGCGGGGGACGGGTGTTCTTCTGCAACTCGGGCGCGGAGGCCAACGAGTGCGCCATCAAGCTCGCCCGCCGGTGGGGAGGACCGGGAAGGTACGGCGTGGTGAGCGCCTACGGGTCGTTCCACGGGCGGACCCTGGCCACCCTTCACGCCACCGGCCAGCCGGCCAAGCACGAGCCGTTCCAACCGCTGCCGCCCGGGTTCCGCCACGTCGCCCTGGGCGACCTCGACGCCCTGACCGCGGCCATCGACCCGTCGGTGGCGGCCGTCCTGCTGGAACCGGTGCAGGGCGAGGGGGGTGTCAACGTCGCCCCCCGGGGCTGGCTGGCCGAGGTCCGCCGGCTGTGCGACGACAAGGGCGTCCTGCTGATCATGGACGAGGTCCAGACCGGCCTCGGCCGCACCGGGCGGTGGTTCGGGTTCGAGCACGACGGGATCCGGCCCGACGTCGTCACCCTGGCCAAGGCCCTCGGCAACGGCATGCCCATCGGTGCCTGCTGGGCCCGGGCCGAGGTCGCGGAGGCGTTCCGCCCCGGCGACCACGGGACCACCTACGGAGGCCAGCCCCTGGCCACCGCCGCCGCCCGGGCCGTGCTGGCGGTCATGGAGGCGGAGGACGTGCCGGGCCGGGCGGCGCGGGCCGGTGCCCGGCTGGCGGCGGGGCTGGCGGCGTTGCCGGGCGTGGTGTCCGTCCGGGGTCTGGGGCTGTTGCTGGCGGCCGAGCTGGCGGCGGGCGGGCGTCCGTCACGGGAGGTGGCCCTGGCCGCCCTGGAACGGGGGCTGGTGGTGAACGCGGTCACGCCCACCGCCATCCGGGTGGCCCCGTCGCTCCTGGTGACCGACGAGGAGATCGACCACGCCCTGGCCGTCCTGCGGGAGGTGCTGTCGGCGTGAGGCACCTTCTCGACGTCGACGACCTCGACCCCAGCGAGCTGCTCGACGTCCTCGACCTGGCCGAGCTGCCCAGCCCCCCGCCGCTGCTGGCCGGGCGGGGCGTGGCCCTCATGTTCGAGAAGGCGTCCACCCGCACCCGGGTGTCGATGGAGATGGCGGTCGTCCAGCTCGGCGGCCACCCGGTCACGCTCCGGGGCGAGGAGGTCGGGATCGACAACCGGGAGCCGGCGGAGGACGTGGCCCGGGTCCTGTCCGGGTACTGCGCGGTGCTGGCGGCCCGGGTCTATCACCACGACCGGCTGGTGCGGATGGCCGCCGCGTCCGCCGTCCCGGTGGTGAACCTTCTGTCCGACGACGCCCACCCGTGCCAGACGCTGGCCGACGTCCTCACCCTGCGCCAGTGCTTCGGCCGGCTCAAGGGGCTCACCGTGGCCTACGTCGGCGACGGCAACAACGTCTGCCGGTCGCTGATGAAGGTGTCGCCGTTGGCCGGCCTGAGCCTGCGGGTGGCCACCCCCGCCGGGTACGAGCCCCCACCGATCGACGGGGTCGACATCGGCAACGACCCGCGGGCCGCAACCGCCGGCGCCGACGCCGTCTACACCGACGTGTGGGCGTCGATGGGCCAGGAGGGCCAGGCCGACCGCCGCCGGGAGGACTTCGCCGGCTTCACCGTCGACGACGGGATGTTGGCCGTCGCCGCGCCCCACGCCGTCTTCCTCCACTGCCTGCCCGCCCACCGGGGCGAGGAGGTCTCGGCCTCGGTGATGGACAGTCCCCGGAGCGAGGTCTGGCGCCAGGCCGCCAACCGGGTCCACGCCCAGCGGGGACTGCTCCTGTGGCTCCTGGGAGCCCGCCCGTGACCGCCGGGGAGCGGCCGTGACCGCGGGCGCGCCCCGGCGGGAGCCGGTGATCTCCGGTGGCGGCCTGCGGTTGGCCAAGCCCCAGCGCCAGCACCGGTTGGCCCGGATCATCGGGGCCCGGCCGGTCACCAGCCAGGCCCAGCTCGTCGAGCTGCTGGCGGCGGAGGGGGTGGTGGCCACCCAGGCCACCGTGTCGCGCGACCTCGAGGACCTGGGGGCGGTGAAGGTCAGGGTGGCCGGGGGCGAGCCCGTGTACGCCATCCCGGAGCACGCCAGGGAGCGTCTGGCGCCCGAGAGCCATCTCCGCCGGGTGCTCGGCGAGTGGGTGGTGGAGGTGGCCCACTCGGGCAACATCGTCGTCCTCCGGACCCCGCCCGGGTCGGCCCACGTGGTCGGCTCGGCCCTCGACCGGGCCGGGCTCCCCGACGTGGTGGGCACGGTCGCCGGCGACGACACCATCCTGGTCGTCGCGTCCGAGCGGACCGGCGGCCGGGAGCTGGCGCAGAACCTGAGTCGGTTCGCCTTCGGGGGCGACACCACATCGCGAGAGGACGAAAGTGGCTAAGCGGGTCGTGTTGGCGTACTCGGGGGGGCTCGACACCTCGGTCGCCGTCCGATGGTTGATCGAGGAGAAGGGCGTGGAGGTGATCGCTCTCGCCGCCGACGTCGGCCAGGGCGCCGCCGACTCCCCGGAGACGCTCCGGGAGCGGGCCATGGCGGCGGGGGCGGTGGAGGCCATGGTCGTCGATTGCAAGGCCGAGTACGCGGCCGAGTTCGTCGCCCCCGCCCTCAGGGCCAACGCCCTCTACGAGGGCCGGTACCCGTTGGTGTCGTCGCTCTCCCGGCCGGTGATCGTCAGGCACCTGGTGGCCGCGGCCCGGGAGCACGGCGCCGACGCCGTCGCCCACGGCTGCACCGGCAAGGGCAACGACCAGGTCCGCTTCGAGGTGTCCACCCGCGCCCTCGCCCCCGACCTGGAGGTCATCGCCCCCGTCCGCGAGTGGGGGATGACCCGCGAGGACTCCCTCGACTACGCCGCCCGCTTCGACATCCCCATCCGGGCCAGCCGCACCAGCCTCTACTCCATCGACGAGAACCTGTGGGGGCGGGCCATCGAGTGCGGGGTCATCGAGGACCCGTGGGCCCAGCCGCCGGAGGACGTCTTCACCCTCACCGTGCCGTCGGCCACCGAGCCCGTCGAGCTGGTCGTCAGCTTCGAGCGAGGCCTGCCGGTGGCGGTCGACGGGGTGCCCATGCCCCTCCACCAGCTCATCCCCGCGGTGGGGGCGATCGTCGGCTCCTACGGGTGGGGCCGCATCGACATGGTCGAGAACCGCCGGGTCGGCATCAAGAGCCGGGAGTGCTACGAGGCCCCCGGCGCCCTCGCCCTCATCCAGGCCCACCAGGACCTGGAGGGGCTCACCCTCGAGCGCGACCTGGCCCACGAGAAGATCCGCCTCGAGCCCCGGTGGGCCGAGCTCGTCTACGACGGGATGTGGTTCTCGCCCCTGAAGAAGGCCATCGACGCCTTCGTGGACGAGAGCCAGACCTACGTGACGGGCGACGTCCGCCTGCGGTGCGCCCCCGGCCGGTGCGAGGTGGTCGGCCGCCGCAGCCCGGTCAGCCTCTACGACCACGGACTCGCCACCTACGACGCCACCGACACCTTCAACCACGACGACGCCGCCGGCTTCGTCCGCCTCTGGGGCCTCGGCGTGCAGACCTGGGCCTCCCGCCAGGTCCGGTCGGGTCGCGGATGACGCTCTGGCAGGGACGGTTCGACGCCGAGGCGGCCGACGGCCTCATGGCCTTCACCGCCAGCCTGGCGGTCGACGTCCGGCTGGCGGCCGACGACGTGACCGGCTCCAAGGCCCACGTCCGCGGCCTCCAGCGGGGCGGCCTGCTCACCGCCGAGGAGGCGGCGTCGATCCTCGAGGCTCTCGACACGGTCGGCGAGGAGCTGGCCTCGGGGCGGTTCCGCTTCGGTCCGGGCGACGAGGACGTGCACACCGCGGTCGAGCGCCGGGTCACCGAGGTGGCCGGCGCCGCGGGGGCGAAGCTCCACACCGGCCGCAGCCGCAACGACCAGGTCGCCACCGATCTGCGGCTGTGGGCCAAGCGGGAGCTGCACACCGTCGCCCGCCAGGTGGTGGCCCTCCAGCGGGTCCTCCTCGCCCGGGCCGAGTGGGCCCTCAACAAGGGCGTCTACCTCCCCGGCTACACCCACCTCCAGCGGGCCCAGCCGGTGCTGCTCGCCCACCACCTGCTGGCCCACGCCTGGGCCCTCGCCCGCGATGTCGACCGCCTCATCGACACCCGCCGCCGCCTCGACGTGTCGCCCCTGGGGGCGGGCGCCCTGGCCGGCTCGTCCCTGCCCCTCGACCCCGTCGGCACCGCCCGCGACCTCGGGTTCGCGTCCGCCTTCGACAACTCCCTCGACGCGGTGAGCGACCGGGACTTCGTGGCCGAGGCCCTCTTCGACCTGGCCCTGCTCGGCGTCCACCTGTCCCGCATCGGCGAGGAGATGGTCCTCTGGTCGAGCGCCGAGTTCGGCTTCCTCCGCCTGGCCGACGAGTGGGCCACCGGCAGCTCGATGCTGCCCCAGAAGAAGAACCCCGACGTGGCCGAGCTGGCCCGGGGCAAGGCGGGCCGGCTGATCGGCGACCTGGTGGCGGTGCTCACCGCCCTCAAAGGCCTGCCCCTCGCCTACAACCGTGACCTCCAGGAGGACAAGGAGCCCCTCTTCGACGCGGTCGACCAGGTCGGCCTGGGCCTCGTCGCCCTGACCGGCCTCCTCGAGACCGCCAGCTTCGACGTCCGCCGGATGGCGGCCGCCGCCGACTCCCCGGAGGCGGCCGCGGTCGACCTGGCCGAGTGGCTGGTGGTGCGGGGCGTGGCCTTCCGGGCCGCCCACGGCATCGTGGCCGAGCTGGTGCGGGAGTCCCTCGACCGCCACGTCCCCCTGGCCGAGCTGGTGGCGGCCTCGCCCCACCTGGGGGCCGACGCGGTGGCCCTGCTCGAACCGGGCGTCCCCGTCACCCGCCGCACGACGCCCGGCGGGGCCGGGCCGGGGCCGGTGGCCGAGCAGCTCCGTCGCTTCCGGTCCCGCCTGGAGCTCGACGGGGAACGGCTGGCGCGGGGTTGACGTCGGCGGAGCCCCGGACCCGGGACTTCTACCGCCGGCCCAGCCTCGAGGTCGCCCCCGACCTGCTCAACAAGCTCCTCGTCGTCGGTGACGGTCGGGCCGGGAGGATCGTCGAGGTGGAGGCCTACTGCGGGGCCGACGACCCCGCCAGCCACGCCTTCCGGGGCCGCACCCCCCGCAACGCCACCATGTTCGGCCCTCCCGGGCACCTCTACGTCTACTTCACCTACGGGATGCACTTCTGCGCCAACGTGGTCTGCGGCGAGGAGGGCGAGGCGTCGGCCGTGCTCCTGCGGGGCCTGACGCCGGTGGCGGGCGTGGACGCCATGCGGGCCGTGCGTCCCACCGCCCGGCGGGACCGCGACCTGTGCGCCGGCCCCGCCCGCCTGTGCCTGGCCCTCGGCATCGACCGTTCCCTCGACGGGGCCGACCTGGTCACGGGCGACCACGGGCGTGGCGGTGGTCGACGACGGGACCCCGCCGCCGGCGGGAGCCGGTGGTCAGCGCCCGGATCGGCCTCCGGGTGGCCGTCGACCGCCCGTGGCGCTTCTACGTCGCCGGCGCCCCCGGCGTCTCCCGCCCCGGGTGACGGGGACGGTAGCCTGCCTGCCGTCCGTCGGGAGACCTCGGAAAGGCCCAGAGATGAGGCGCAGGCTGCAGGTGGCGATGGTGGTGCTGGCCCTGACCGCGTTCGTCGGCGCCTGCGGGGGTGGCGACGACGACGATGGCGAGGCGACGCCGACGACGGTGGCCACCACCCTGTCGCCGTCGACGACCGAGGCTCCGGGCGGCTTGGAGCGGTTGCCGGAGGTCTTCGCCCGGGTCTCGGGCTACACCTACGAGGCGGTCCCCGACGCCGACCTGGACGACATCGAGGGCGACTTCACCTCCGAACGCCCTCACCAAGGCGGCGGTGGTCGGCGTCGACGCTCGCACCGTCCCGAAGGACGGCGAGGAGGTCGGCGCCATCGTCGCCATCCGCTTCGAGGAGGCGGCCGCCAGCCTGCCCGGCGTCGCGGACGGCTTCGTCGAGCGGGGTGACCAGGGAGGCGGTGTCGCCCGGAGCGAGATCACCCTGGCGGGGGAGACGGTGATCGTCGGCACCGACGTCGACGACACCCACTACCTCAGCTGGGTCGGGGGCACCCTCGTCCTGGTGATCGTGGGTGGCGACGACGAGGTCCTCCTGGCCGCTGGCCACCGGCCTCATCAGCGCCAACAAGTAGCCCGCCAGCGGCGCCGGCGGCCGGTGCCGACAGCGGCCTCGGGTAGGTTGCCGCGGTGGTCGACCCGGACGTCTTCGATGAGCTCGAGTGGCGGGGGATGGTGGCCCAGGTCACCGACCCCGACCTGGGCGCTCGCCTGGGCCGCGAAGTCCCTCACCTTCTACGTCGGCTTCGACGCCACCGCCGACAGCCTCCACGTCGGCAGCCTCCTGCCCCTGATGGTCACCGCCCGCCTGCAGCGGGCCGGGCACCGTCCCATCGTCCTGCTCGGCGGGGGCACGACCCTCGTCGGCGACCCCAGCGGCAAGGACGCCGAGCGGCCGGTGCTGGCGCCCGAGGAGCAGATCCGGGCCAACGCCGAGCCGGCATCCGGGGCCAGGTGGAGCGCATCGTCGGCACCGAGGTCGACCTGGTCGACAACGCCGAGTGGCTGGGCCAGCTCCGCCTCACCGACTTCCTGCGCGACGTCGGCGGCCACTTCCGGGTCAACGACATGATGGCCAAGGACTCGGTGCGGGCCCGCCTCGAGCGCGACCAGGGGATCTCCTACAAGGAGTTCACCTACATGCTCCTCCAGGCCTACGACTTCCTGGCACCTGTGCGAGCCCACGGACTGCCGGCTGCAGGTGGGCGGCAGCGACCAGTGGGGCAACATCACCGCCGGCATCGACCTCATCCGCCGCCGGGGGCGGGTCCAGGCCTACGGGCTCACGTTCCCCCTGGTCACCAGGGCCGACGGGTCGAAGTTCGGCAAGAGCGAGGGCGGCAACGTCTGGCTCGACCCCGCCCGCACCAGTCCCTACGAGTTCTTCCAGTTCTGGCTGCGGGCGGGCGACGCCGACGTCGGCCGCTACCTGCGCCTGTTCACCTGGCTCGACCGGGCCCGCATCGAGGAGCTGGAGGCGGCGGTGGCCGCCCATCCCGAGCGGCGGGAGGCGCAGCGGGTGCTGGCCCGGGAGGTGACGGCGGAGGTGCACGGGGCGGAGGCGGCGGAGGCGGCCGAGCAGGCGGCGGCGGGCGTTGTTCGGCGGCGACCTGGCCGGGCTCGACGAGCCACCCTGCTCGAGGTCTTCGCCGAGGCGCCGGCCACGTCGCTGGCCCGGGCCGACCTCGAGGGGGACGGGCTGGGTCTGGTCGACCTGCTGGTGGAGACGGGGCTGGTGGCGTCGAAGTCGGCGGCCCGGACCGCCATCGAGCCAGGGCGGGGTCTACGTCAACAACCGGCGGGAGGCCGACCTCGACCGGCGACTGGGGCCCTCCGATCTGCTGGTAGATTCGTATCTCGTGCTCCGACGGGGCAAGCGCAGCTACCACCTGGTGCGCTTCGTCTGAGGGGTGCGGTGTGAACACCCGGTTGCCAGGAGGGGGCCGGGGTGGTACGTTAGGTAATTGCGCCGGACGGCGGCCCGGGGGAACCCCGAGGCTGCGAGCAGTGTGAGAAGTCCGAGTGCCGAGGAAGTGCGAGTTCTGCCCGCAACCCTCGACCAAGACAGGAGTGCACCACCGTCTCTGTGACGCGTGCCCTTCTGGCCAGCGCTCCTTGAAAACGGAACAGAGACAGCTTGTAAACGCCAGTGCGGGCGATCGCGTGCGATCGCAAAGTTGCAAGCACTGAACGGACAACGCGTCTGGAGCGATCCAGACGCCACAACCGCTCTGTGCCAGTCGGGCCAAGGGTTCAGTCACCCTACGGCCTGGCTCTCCGATTTCACGGTTGGTCCGCCTTTGCGGGTGCCGGCCTGAGGTCTCGATGGAGAGTTTGATCCTGGCTCAGGACGAACGCTGGCGGCGTGCTTAACACATGCAAGTCGAGCGAGGTCCAACTGGTGGCAACACCAGGGAAGGCCTAGCGGCGAACGGGTGAGTAACACGTGAGCAACCTGCCCCGAAGACTGGGATAACACCGGGAAACCGGTGCTAATACCGGATATCCCCATCTGGCCGCATGACCGGATGAGGAAATGAATTTCGCTTCGGGAGGGGCTCGCGGGCTATCAGCTTGTTGGTGGGGTAACGGCTCACCAAGGCGACGACGGCTAGCTGGTCTGAGAGGACGACCAGCCACACTGGGACTGAGACACGGCCCAGACTCCTACGGGAGGCAGCAGTGGGGAATCTTGCGCAATGGGCGAAAGCCTGACGCAGCAACGCCGCGTGGGGGATGAAGGCCTTCGGGTTGTAAACCCCTTTCAGCAGGGACGAAAATGACGGTACCTGCAGAAGAAGCCCCGGCCAACTACGTGCCAGCAGCCGCGGTAATACGTAGGGGGCGAGCGTTGTCCGGATTCATTGGGCGTAAAGAGCTCGTAGGCGGCTTGGCAAGCCGGGTGTGAAAACTCCAGGCTCAACCTGGAGACGCCACCCGGGACTGCTATGGCTAGAGTCCGGTAGGGGATCACGGAATTCCTGGTGTAGCGGTGAAATGCGCAGATATCAGGAGGAACACCGGTGGCGAAGGCGGTGATCTGGGCCGGCACTGACGCTGAGGAGCGAAAGCGTGGGTAGCAAACAGGATTAGATACCCTGGTAGTCCACGCCGTAAACGTTGGGCACTAGGTGTGGGGCCTTATCAACGGGTTCCGTGCCGTAGCTAACGCATTAAGTGCCCCGCCTGGGGAGTACGGCCGCAAGGCTAAAACTCAAAGGAATTGACGGGGGCCCGCACAAGCGGCGGAGCATGTGGCTTAATTCGATGCAACGCGAAGAACCTTACCTGGGTTGAACTACGCAGGAAAAGCCACAGAGATGTGGTGTCCGAAAGGGCCTGCGATAGGTGGTGCATGGCTGTCGTCAGCTCGTGTCGTGAGATGTTGGGTTAAGTCCCGCAACGAGCGCAACCCTTATCCTATGTTACCAGCGGGTTATGCCGGGGACTCGTAGGAGACTGCCGGGGTCAACTCGGAGGAAGGTGGGGATGACGTCAAGTCATCATGCCCCTTATGTCCAGGGCTGCACACATGCTACAATGGCCGGTACAAAGGGCTGCTATCCCGCGAGGGTGAGCGAATCCCAGAAAGCCGGTCTCAGTTCGGATTGGAGTCTGCAACTCGACTCCATGAAGTCGGAGTCGCTAGTAATCCCGGATCAGCAACGCCGGGGTGAATACGTTCCCGGGCCTTGTACACACCGCCCGTCACACCACGAAAGTTGGTAACACCCGAAGCCGGTGGCCCAACCCGTAAGGAGGGGAGCCGTCGAAGGTGGGATCAGCGATTGGGGTGAAGTCGTAACAAGGTAGCCGTACCGGAAGGTGCGGCTGGATCACCTCCTTTCTAAGGAGTCGAACTGCTCGACACGGTGCCTCGCATCGGGGTGTCGTCCCTCGGGGACTCCCAGTTGATCACTGGTCGACCGGCCGGACCGCAAGGTCCTCGCTGGCCGGAGCGCCGAGGTAGTCGACCCAACGGGTCGGCCTCGACGTTCGTTTCTCGCATGTCTCTGTTCCGTTTTCAGGGGTCGTTCGGCCCCTTGCCGAGACGTCGGCCTGCCGCTCCCTTTCGGGGGGCGGCATCTTGCGTCTCACGGGATACTGCAATGCCAGCGCCTTCGGCGTTGACCGCTTGCCTGTTCCGACGACCAAGGCGACTTCGCCGCCCGTCCGTCGGCTTGAGAACTTCATAGCGAGCACGAGCATCTTTAATTCTCCAAGCTACAAAGAGCCAACGGTGGATGCCTTGGCGCCTGAAGCCGATGAAGGACGTGGGTGGCTGCGAAAAGCCACGGGGAGCTGCCGACCAAGCTTCGATCCGTAGATATCCGAATGGGGAAACCCAGCACCCGTCATGGGGTGTTACTCCGGTCTGAACATATAGGACCGGTAGAGGGAACCGGGGGAACTGAAACATCTCAGTACCCTGTGGAAAGGAAAGC
Source organism: uncultured Acidimicrobiia bacterium (assembly GCA_963790325.1). Taxonomy (GTDB): domain Bacteria; phylum Actinomycetota; class Acidimicrobiia; order Acidimicrobiales; family AC-14; genus JAXDMK01. The sequence continues at coordinate 1,005,376 of CAWBNY010000003.1, read as the reverse complement.
AAATGCGACTCCCTGAGTAGCGGCGAGCGAAACGGGAAGAGCCTAAACCGAGCTGGTGCAATAGCCTGGTGGCGTTGCCAGTTCGGGGTTGTGGGACCGATAGCGTGGGGCACCAGACCCACGGACTGAGTTACAAATCTGATGCCTAGCAGAAGCGTTCTGGAACGTCGCGCCGTAGTGGGTAAGAGCCCCGTATGCGAAAGGTATTCAGACTCGGATCGTCATCCCAAGTAGCGCCGGACCCGGGAAGGTCGGCGTGAATCTGCGAGGACCACCTCGTAAGGCTAAGTACTTTCAGGCGACCGATAGCGAACTAGTACCGTGAGGGAAAGGTGAAAAGCACCCCGGGAGGGGAGTGAAATAGTACCTGAAACCGTTGGCTTACAAACAGTCAGAGCGTCGTCTTGTGGGTCTCGCCCCAAGGCCGTGATGGCGTGCCTTTTGAAGAATGAGCCGGCGAGTTACCGTCAGTGGCAAGGTTAACCCGTGAGGGGGAGCCGGAGCGAAAGCGAGTCTGAACAGGGCGTTCAGTCGCTGTGCGGTAGACCCGAAGCCGAGTGATCTATCCATGGGCAGGTTGAAGCGGGGGTAAGACCCCGTGGAGGACCGAACCCACCATGGTTGAAAACATGGGGGATGACCTGTGGATAGGGGTGAAAGGCCAAGCAAACTCGGTGATAGCTGGTTCTCCCCGAAATGCATTTAGGTGCAGCGTCGGGTGATCAGCATTGGAGGTAGAGCACTGAATGGGTTAGGGGGCCTACAAGCTTACCGACCCCAATCAAACTCCGAATGCCAATGCTCAAAGTCCGGCAGTGAGACTATGGGGGATGAGCTTCATAGTCGAAAGGGAAACAGCCCAGACCGCCAGCTAAGGCCCCAAATTCTAGGCTAAGTGGGAAACGATGTGGGATTGCACAGACAGCCAGGAGGTTGGCTTAGAAGCAGCCACCCTTAAAAGAGTGCGTAATAGCTCACTGGTCGAGTGGTCCCGCGCGGACAATGTAACGGGGCTCAAGCCTAGAGCCGAAGCTGCGGATTTCTGACTTCGTCAGAAGTGGTAGGGGAGCGTCGAGCGTGCCGTGAAGCGGGGGTGGAAACCGTCGTGGAGCGCGTTCGAGAGCGAATGCCGGCATGAGTAGCGAAAGACGAGTGAGAAACTCGTCCGCCGAATGCCCAAGGGTTCCTGGGGAAGGCTAATCCGCCCAGGGTGAGTCGGGAGCTAAGGCGAGGCCGCGAGGCGTAGTCGATGCACAACTGGTTGATATTCCAGTACCACCGTGTCCGCGTCCATCCCAAGACGGAAATGCTAAGGGGCTTGTCCCTTCGGGGACGAACCGACCCTTTCCGTGGAGGACAGCAATGGGGAGACGCAGGAGGGTAGGTGATCCCGGGCGTTGGTTGTCCCGGGGTAAGCGTGTAGGAGGAGGCCTAGGCAAATCCGGGCCTCATATACCCTGAGACGCGATGCCGAGCCGTTTCAGGCGAAGTCACTGATCCCATGCTGCCGAGAAAAGCCTCTAGCGAGCTGACATGGTGCCCGTACCCCAAACCGACGCAGGTGGGCAGGTAGAGAATACCAAGGCGATCGGGAGAACAGTGGTTAAGGAACTCGGCAAAATACCTCCGTAACTTCGGGAGAAGGAGGGCCTCATTAGGGTGACACGCCTCGCGTGTCGAGCCCGAGGAGGTCGCAGAGAGCAGGGCCAAGCGACTGTTTACTAAAAACACAGCAGCGTGCGAAGTCGTAAGACGATGTATACGCTGTGACGCCTGCCCGGTGCTGGAAGGTTACGGGGAAGGGTTAGTCCGCAAGGGCGAAGCTCTGAACCTAAGCCCCAGTAAACGGCGGCCGTAACTATAACGGTCCTAAGGTAGCGAAATTCCTTGTCGGGTAAGTTCCGACCTGCACGAATGGCGTAACGACTTGGCTACTGTCTCAACCACTGACCCGGCGAAATTGAACTCCGAGTAAAGATGCTCGGTAGCTGCGACAGGACGGAAAGACCCCGTGGACCTTTACTATAGGCTGATGTTGAGCTTTGGTACGGATTGTGTAGGATAGGTGGGAGGCTAGGAAGCTGCGGCGCCAGCCGTGGTGGAGCCAACGTTGAAATACCACCCTGTTCGTACTGGGGCTCTAACCCAGGTCCGTTATCCGGATCGGGGACAGCGGCAGCTGGGTAGTTTGACTGGGGCGGTCACCTCCTAAAATGTAACGGAGGTGCCCAAAGGTTCCCTCAGGCTGGTTGGCAATCAGCCGTCGAGTGCAATGGCACAAGGGAGCTTGACTGCGAGACAAACACGTCGAGCAGGTGCGAAAGCAGGGCATAGTGATCCGGCGGTAGCGTGTGGAAGCGCCGTCGCTCAACGGATAAAAGGTACCCCGGGGATAACAGGCTCATCTTCCCCAAGAGTCCATATCGACGGGAAGGTTTGGCACCTCGATGTCGGCTCGTCGCATCCTGGGGGTGAAGCATCTCCCAAGGGTTGGGCTGTTCGCCCATTAAAGCGGTACGCGAGCTGGGTTTAGAACGTCGTGAGACAGTTCGGTCCCTATCCGTCGCAGCCGTAGGAGATTTGAGGAAGGCTGTCCCTAGTACGAGAGGACCGGGACGGACGCAGCTCTCGTGTGCCAGTTGTCCTGCCAAGGGCACGGCTGGTTAGCGACCTGCGGGTGGGATAAGCGCTGAAAGCATCTAAGCGCGAAGCTCGTTCCAAGATGAGATCTCCCACAGGGTTAACCTGGTAAGGCCCGTGGCCAGATGACCACGTTGATAGGCCGGAGGTGTAAGGACTGCAAGGTCTTCAGCCGACCGGTACTAATCGGCCGAGGGCTTGGAGATAATTTTACTCGTGCTCGCTATCAAGTTCTCGGGAGACATCCCGTTGACAACAGGTTTCCGGTGGCTTTAGCGGTGGAGTTACACCCGTTCCCATGCCGAACACGGAAGTTAAGCCCGCCAGCGCCGATGGTACTTGGGGGGAGTCCCCCTGGGAGAGTAGGTCGCCGCCGGATTTCTTGAAGAAGGCCCCTCCGGGGGCCTTCTTCGCGTCCGGGAACGAGGCTGCGCCTGGGTAGTCTGACCTGTGGCCCCTCGTCCTCCCCGTCCTGCCGGCGAGAAGGACCAGGGTCCGCCGGCCGGCAGCAGAAAGACGAAGAAGGCGAGGACGCCACCGCGACCGCCGGCCGAGGACCACGCCAGCACCGGCCGCCGGCCCCCCCGTCCGGCGACCCGGTCCGCGGCGGCGGACTCCAACCCGCCGGCCCGGCGACCTTCCCGCCCGGTGTCCCGTCCCACCGCCGCCGACCCGGCCAGGGCGAGCCGATCGTCGGGCCCGGCCCCCCGAGCGGCGGCCGCCGACCCGGCCCGGTCCGGTCGACCTCCCCGCCCCGCGACCCGGCCCGTCGAGGGTGCCCGAGGCGTCCCGTCGGTCGGTGCCGGAGGGGCGGGCCGGCGCACCAGGCCCGCCCCCGGGGCCGCCGACCGGGGCCGACCGTCGACCGGGAGACCGTCAGCCACTCCGGGCAAGGGTCCGGGAGACGGCCACCGGGGGCCGGGTCCGACCGACTCGGCGCCGTGGTCGCCGCCCGGTCCTAAAGGCTGGGGGAGCCTGGCCCGCAAGGGCGCCCGCAACCTGCAGTCCGCCGACGACCGGCCGAGAGGCGACGAGCACGACACGCGAGGCGGTCGCCCGCCGGCCTGGGAGCCCGAGCAGTGGGAGCGGGAGGCGACGGCGTCCCCGGACGTGGCCGCGACCGAGGCGGAGCCGATCCCCGAGCGGCCCCGCCGCAAGGCGCCCCAGGCGGTGGCCGACGAGTTGGTGCGAGCGGTGGGGGCGCCGGCTGCGGCCAGGATGGAGTCCCGTCTGGTCGATGCCGCCTCCGCCTTCGAGCGGGATCGCCCCCACGACACCATGCGGCTGCTCCGGCCCCTCCTGCGGGATGCGCCCGACGCACCGTCGGTGCGGGAGCTGGCCGGGCTCGCCCTCTATCACCAGGGCCGGTGGGCGGAGGCGTCCCGGCACCTGGAGGCCTTTCGGGCGGTCACCGGCTCAGTGGAGCAGCACCCCGTCCTGGCCGACTGCTATCGGGCCCTCGGGGCCTATGCCAAGGTCGACGCCCTGTGGGAGGAGTTGCGGGAGGCGTCCCCGGAGCCCGAGCTCATAGCCGAAGGCCGGATCGTGACGGCCGGGGCTCGGGCCGACCGGGGCGATGTGCTGGGGGCGATCCGCCTCCTCGAGAAGGGGCCGGTGGAGCCCCGGCGGGTGCTCCGGCCGCACCACCTCCGGCTGTGGTACGCCCTGGCCGACCTGTACGAACGGGCGGGCGACGCCCCCCGGGCCCGGGAGCTCTTCGCCCGGGTGGTGGCTGCCGACGCCGGCCTGGCCGACGCCGCCGAGCGACTCGCGGCGCTCGGCTGACGCTCGCCGGCGTCACTGTCGCACCCTCCCGATAGCCTTTGCTGCCGACGCTTCCCCCTGGTCCTTCGGGCCCTCGCGGGCCGCGACAAGCGGGGTGTGGCGATGACGAACGTGGTGGCGCTGGTGGGGCGGTTGGCCCGGCCGGCGGAGGTGAGGCAGCTGCCGTCGGGCGACCGGATGGTGACCTACGAGGTCACCGTCCCCCGGCCCGGCGAGCGGGCGGAGAGCGTGCCGGTGGTGTGGTTCGAAGCGCCCGCCCGGGCCGCCGAGCTGCCGGTCGACGAGGCGGTCGTGGTGGTCGGGCGGGTGCGGCGGCGCTTCTTCCGCGTCGGGGGCGGCACCCAGAGCCGCACCGAGGTGGTGGCCGACATCGTCGTCGCCGCCCGTCAGGTCAAGCGGGCCCGGTCGGCGCTGGAGGCGGCCCAGGCCCGGCTGGAGGCGGCGTGTTCGTGAACCGGTGTCAGTCCTGGAGGCGGCGGAAAACCAGGCCGGTGCGGGGCTTGGGGGCGAAGAAGGTGGTTTTGGGCGGCATGCGATGGCCCTCCCGGGCCGCGGTCGCGATCTGGTCCACGACCACCGGTCGTACCAGCACCGCCGCCTGGGCCTTGCCGGCCCGCACCGCCTCCACCGCCACCGCGGCCGACTGGTGGAAGTCGAGGTCGTGGTCGGGGAGGGTGGCGAGGGCGGCGTCGAGCACCGTCGCATCCGGCTCGTCGGCTCGGTTGCGGGCTCGGAGCAGCCAGGTGCGCTCGCCCTGCACCAGGGCCAGGGCCCCCTCGGCGAGCAGGTGCCCGGGCAGGTCGGGCGGCTCGGCCACCGGGCCTTCGACGGCGAAGAACGGGGCCAGGGCGCCCACCAGGTCGATGTCGGGGGCCAGGCCGGAGAGCAGGCGGTGGATCGGCTGCACCTGCAGTTGGTCCTCCGACAGCTCCACGACCAGGGCCAGGATCAGGTCGAAGTCGCCGCCCGTGGCGCCCGTCGCCTCCCGCCGCTCGTCGCGGTAGGCGAGGGCGGTCTCGTAGCGGTGGTGGCCGTCGGCGATCACCACCGGCGCCGAGCCGACCGCGTCGGCGATGGCGGCGACGACCCCCGGCTGGGTGACCCGCCACAGGCGGTGGTGCACACCGTCCTCATCCGTGGCCCGCCCGTCGGGGGGCCCCGCCACCAGGCACAGGTCGGTCAGGCCCTCGGCCAGCGACAGGCCCCACACCGGCGAGAGATTGGCCCGGCACGCCCGCAGCAGCCGTAGCCGGTCGCCCTTGGGCTTGCCCATGGTGCGCTCGTGGGGCAGCACCCGGCCCTCGGCGGCCGTCGACAGCTCGAGCGCGCCCAGGATGCCGGTGGTCTGGTGGGCCCGGCCCGCCTCGTCGTGCCAACCCATCCGGTAGATGTAGTAGCTCGGCTCGTCGTCGACCCGCAGGACGCCCTCCGCCAGCCAATCGTCGAAATGGTGGGTGGCGCGCTCGTAGCGGTCGTCGTCGGCGCCGGCCCGGCCCAGCTCGACGAAGACGGCGTTGTACGGGCTGCGGGCCTGGAGGCGGGCCCTGACCTCGTCGTCGACCACGTCGTACGGCGGGGCGAGGACGTCGGCGAGGTCGACCCGTTCGGGGTCGTAGCGGATCCCGCGTATCGGTTGAAAGGTGGCCACGGCCGGGTCAGTACATCTGACGAGCGTCGGTAGGAGTCGGTCGCAGCCGCTCCCGCAGGAGGAGGGCCACCAGCGCCCCGAAGGCGAACCCGCCCACGTGGGCCACCCACGCCACCCCGGCCGAGGGATTGGTGAAGAACTGGAAGACGAACCAGAACCCGAGCAGCCATTTGGCCGGGATGTCCCGGATGAGCACGAGGAGGAAGAGGAACAGGGTCCGGATGCGGACGTTGGGGAAGAGCACCAGGTAGGCGCCCATCACGCCTGCCACCGCACCCGAGGCGCCGACCACCGGGATGGTGCTGTCGGGTTGCACCGCGATGTGGGCCGCGCTCGCCACCAGGCCCGACACCAGGTAGAAGGCGATGTAGGCGGGCGGGCCCATGCGATCCTCGATGTTGTTGCCGAACACCCACAGGAAGAGCATGTTGCCGCCGATGTGGAGCAGGCTCCCGTGCAGGAACATCGAGTAGATGAGGGCCAGCCACACGTTCTTGTCGGGGAACACCGGCGGGCTGGCGTCGTCGCGGATGCAGGCCTCGGTGTCACCCGCGTCCAGGGTGAGCTGCACCTCCTCCTCCGACAGCGGCTCGCCGTCGACCACCTCGCAGGGGATGGCGGCGTAGGAGTAGTTGAAGCGGACCTGGCTCTGGCGCTCGTCGTAGGGCCGCTGGACCAGGAAGTAGACGTACACGTTGACGGCGATCAACAGCACCGTCACCACCGGGAACCTGCGTGTGGGGTTGTAGTCCTTGAGCGGCAGCACGCGTGGTCGAGCTTACGCTGGGCCGGAGGGCGCATTGGTACCCTCCACCCATGTCCGAGGACGAGGGGTTTGCCGTCCGTGGTCGGGGCCGGCCCGTTTCCGAGAAGGCCTGAGCTCCCTGCGCCGGCGGCTGGACGCCGAGATGGTCAGGCGAGGCCTGGCCCCGACCCGGCACCGGGCGCGCCACGACATCGAGTCCGGCCGGGTGCGGGTGGGCGGCGTGCCGGCCGACAAGCCCGCCCGCCTGGTGGCGCCCGACGACCGCCTCGAGCTCGCCGGCCCCGCGCCCCGGTTCGTGGGCCGGGGGGGCGAGAAGCTCGATGCCGCCCTGGACCGCTTCGACGTCGCCGTCGCCGGGCGGCGGGCGCTCGACGCGGGCGCGTCCACCGGCGGCTTCACCGACTGCCTGCTCCAACGGGGGGCGGCTTCGGTCACCGCGGTCGACGTCGGCTACGGCCAGCTCGACCTCGGTCTTCGCCGGGACCCCCGGGTCACCGTCCGGGAGCGCACCAACGTCCGCCACCTCACCCTCGACGACCTCCATGCGGAGCCGTTCCCCCTGGTGGTGGCCGACCTGTCGTTCATCTCCCTGCGCGCCGTCGCCGCCGCCCTCCTGGGCCTGGCCGCCCCCGGAGCCGACCTCGTCCTCCTGGTCAAGCCCCAGTTCGAGGCCGGTCGGGCCGAGGTGACGCGGGGCAAGGGAGTGATCCGAGAGCCCGAGGTGTGGGCTCGGGTCACCGACGAGGTCACCGCCGTCTACGAGGCGGCCGGCGCCCGCCGCCGGGGCGTCATGGAGTCCCCCCTCCGGGGAGCGGAGGGCAACGTCGAGTTCCTCGCCCACTTCGTGGTGGGTGGCTGAGAGAACATGGCCGACGTCGTCCTGGTCGTCCACCCCCGCCGGCCCCACGCCGGCGACTACGCCCGCAAAGCGTCCGCCTGGCTGGCCGAGCGGGGCCACTCGGCGCTCATCCCGGCGGAGGACGTCGCCGCCCTGGGGATGCCCGAGCTGAGCGCGACCCTCACCGACCTGGCCGCCCCCATCGACCTGGTGGTGGCCCTCGGCGGCGACGGCACCGTCCTGCGGGCGCTGAGGGTGGTCGGCCATCGGGGCGTTCCCATCCTCGGCGTCAACCTGGGCCGGCTCGGCTACCTGGCCCGGGTCGAGCCGGACGAGCTCCTCCCCGCCCTCGATCGCTTCCTCGGCGGGGAGTTCACCATCGAGGAGCGCATGCTGCTCGATGTCCGCATCCGGCGCCGCCACGTCCAGGTCGACCGCATCCTGGCCCTCAACGACGCCGTCCTGGAGAAACCTCGGCCCGGCAACAGCATCCACCTGACGGTCACCATCGGCGGCCGGTCGTGGACCACCTACGCCGGCGACGGCCTCATCGTGGCCACGCCCACCGGCTCCACCGCGTACTCCTTCTCCGCCCGGGGGCCGATCGTGTCGCCCCGGCTGGGGGCGATCGTCCTCACTCCGGTGTCCCCCCACATGGCGCTCGACCGCAGCCTGGTGGTGAGCGACCGGGAGTCGGTCCGGGTCGAGGTGGCCGACGACCGACCCGTCGCCCTCACCGTCGACGGCCGGGATCGGGGCGTGCTCCGGCGGGGCGACGCCATCGAGTGCGGCCCGGCGCCGGAGACGGCCCGGTTCGTCACCTTCGGCGAGCCGGACTTCTACGCCGTCCTCAAGGCCAAGTTCCAGGCGACCGACCGCTGATGCTGGCCGAGCTCCATGTCCGCGACCTGGGGGTGATCGCCGACCTCACCCTTGTCCTCCAGCCGGGGATGACCGCCCTCACCGGCGAGACCGGCGCCGGTAAGACCCTGGTGGTCGAAGCCATCGAGCTGCTCATCGGCGAGCGAGCCGACCCGGTGCTGGTCCGGCCGGGGGCGGACGAGGCCCGGGTGGAGGGGCGCTTCGTGGTCGGTGACGACGAGGTGGTGGTGGCCCGGGTCGTCCCCCGGACGGGACGGTCGCGGGCCTACGTCGACGGGCGCCTGGCCACGGTGGGCGAGCTGGTCGAGATCGGGGGGCGGATGGTCGACCTCCACGGCCAGCACGCCCATCAGTCGCTCCTCGGGGCCCGGGTGCAACGGGCCGCCCTCGACCGCTTCGGCGGGGTCGACCTGGCTCCGCTGGCCGAGGCCCGGGCGGCGGTGGCGGGCCTCGACGGGGCCCTGGCCGCACTCGGCGGCGACGCCCGGGCCCGGGCCCGGGAGATCGACCTCCTCGCCTTTCAGGTGGGCGAGCTCGACGCCGCCGGCCTCACCGAACCCGACGAGGACGACCTCCTCGACGCCGAGGAGGACCTCCTGGCCCAGGCCGCCGCCCACCGCCAGGCGGGGATGGCCGCCCACGCCGCCCTCCGCGACGACGGCGGGGCGGCCGACGCGGTGGCGACGGCTCTCGACGCCCTTGCCGGGCGCCCGCCGTTCGCCGAGATCGAAGCCCGACTGCGGTCGGTGGCGGCCGAGCTGGACGAGGCCGCGGCCGACGCCCGCCGGACAGCGGAGGCCATCGCCGAGGATCCGGAGCGGCTGGACGAGGTCCGGGCCCGCAGGCGACTGCTTCGGGAGCTCTGCCGCAAGTACGGTGAGCGGTTGTCCGACGTCTTGGAGTACGGGGCCGACGCTCGAAACCGGTTGGCAGAGCTTCACTCCCACGACGAGCGAGTCAAGGAGTTGGAGAAGGATCGGATCGTGGCCGTGGCCGCCGTCGACGATGCCGCCGCGGCCGTGGGCCGGGCCCGCCGGGATGCGGCACCCCGGTTGGCGGCCGCGGTCGAAGGTCACCTGGGGGAGCTGGCCCTGGGCCGCGCCCGCTTCGAGGTGCAGGTGGCCGACGAGGCCGACGACCCCTCCGGATCTTCGGTCACCTTCCTCCTGGGGGCCAACCCGGGGGAGCCGACCCGGCCGCTGGCCAAGGTCGCCTCGGGCGGCGAGCTGGCCCGCACGATGCTCGCCTGCCGGCTGGTGTTGAGCGACGCCCCGCCCACCCTGGTGTTCGACGAGGTCGACGCCGGCGTCGGTGGCCAGGCCGCGCTGGCGGTCGGCCGGGCCCTGGCCGCCCTCGCCGACGGCCCCCGCGGCCGGCACCAGGTGGTCGTCGTCACCCACCTGGCCCAGGTGGCCGCCTTCGCCGACCACCAGGTGGCGGTCACCAAGCACGAGCGGGACGGGCGCACGGTCGCCGACGTCCGCCGCCTCGACGACCACCACCGGGTGGTGGAGCTGTCCCGGATGCTGTCGGGCCAGCCGTCGAGCGCCACCGCCCACCACCACGCCGAGGAGCTGCTGGCGACCGCGTCCCGGGAGCGGGGCCGCTGATGGCCCGCCCCACCATCGCCCCCCGCCTGCGCCAGGCCTGGCTGCGGGCCAACGGCAACGGCGGCCGCGACGGCGGCAACGGCGGCGACGGCGGTGGCGGCAACGGCGGCTCCGGTGGCACCGGCAGCGGGTCGGCGGGAACGGCCGCTCCCGAACAGACGGGCGAGGCCACCGGCCGGGCCCGGGTCGACCGCCGCACCAAGAACCTCATCCCCCGCCTCCAGCCGGGGGAGGTGGCCGTCATCGACCACGAGGACCTCGACCGGGTGGCGGCCGAGGGCCTCATCCGGGCCCAGGCGGGGGCGGTCGTCAACGCCTCCCGGTCGATCTCCGGCCGCTACCCCAACCTCGGGCCCCTGCTCCTGGCCGCGGCCGGCATCCCGCTGGTGGACGAGGTCGGCTCCGAGATCATGGACCGCGTCGTCGAGGGCGAGGTGGTCCGCGTCGTCGGGGCCGACGTGGTCCGCAACCGCGAGGTGGTGGCGTCCGGCACCCGCCACAGCCTGGAGTCGCTCGAGGCCCAGATCGAGGTGGCCAAGCAGTCGATCGACGTCGAGCTGCAGGCGTTCGCCGAGAACACCCTCGAGTACCTGCGCCAGGATCGTCACCTCCTCACCGAGATACCGATCCTCCCCGACCTACACGTCGACATGGCCGGCCGCCACGTCCTGGTGGTGGTGCGGGGCGGGTCGGACTCCCGGGCCGACCTCAACGCCCTGCGGGCCTACATCCGGGAGATCCGCCCCGTCATCATCGCCGTCGACGGCGGGGCCGACGCCGTGCTGGAGGCCGGCCACCGGCCCGACGTCATCATCGGCGACTTCGACTCGGTGTCCACCACCGCCCTGCGGGGCGAGGCCGAGCTGGTGGTGCATGCCTTCCGGGGCGGCCACGCCCCCGGGGCGGCGCGGCTCGACGAGCTGGCGCTGCCCTACGCCACCTTCGAGGCGGCCGGCACCAGCGAGGACGTGGCCATGCTCCTGGCCTACGAGAAGCGGGCCGAGCTCATCGTGGCCGTCGGCACCCACGCCTCGATGGTGGAGTTCTTCGACAAGGGCCGGGCGGGGATGGCGTCCACCTTCCTGGTGCGGCTGAAGGTGGGTCCGATCCTGGTCGACGCCAAGGGGGTGAGCCGGCTGTACCACAGCCGGGTCCGCACCCGCGATCTGGCTTTCCTGGTGGCGGCGGCCCTGTTCGCCATGCTCGTGATGGTGGCCGTCGCCCAACCCCTCCACGTGTTCATCAAGGCCTTGTGGTTCAGCCTCCAGGAGACGTGGAGGACGTTGCTGTGAGTCGGCCGCCGGCATCGGAGGCCATGCTCCTGTGATCAACCTGCGGTACCACGTCGTCTCGCTGGTGGCCGTGTTCCTCGCCCTCGGCATGGGGATCGTGATGGGCTCGACCGTCATCGACCGGGTCACCGTCGACGCCCTCAACAACAACCTCAACTCGGTGCGCAACGACGTCAACCGCACCCGGGAGGAGAACCAGAAGCTGTCCGAGCAGGTCCGGGAAGGCATGGAGTTCGCCGACCAGTCGCTGATCCACGTGGTGCGCGACCACCTCCCGGGGGTGCCGGTGCTCGTCGTCGCCGTCAACGGGGTGGAACGCAAGCCGGTCGACCTGCTCCGCCAGTCCCTGGTGACGGCGGGGGCCTCGCTCCAGGGGACGGTGTGGGTCACGTCCAAGATGCGCCTCGACAACGACGACGAGGTGCAGGCCCTCACCGGCGCCCTGGCCGCGGCGGCGACCACCACGACCACCGTCGCCGGGTCGCCGGAGACGGTTCCCACGACCACCATCGTCGCCGCCGGGGCCACCCCCGACGAGACCCGCCGGCAGGCGCTGGCCCGGCTGGTGGCCGAACCCGAGTCCCTGGCCGCCCTGGTGGCGGCCGGGTTCCTGTCCTACGAGCCGCCGCCGGAGGTGGTGGGGGACGCCTCCAGCTCGACGTCGATCCCCCCGCCCGCTCTGGGCCTCATCCCGGTCGCCGGCACCCGGTTCGTGGTGGTCTCGGGGGCGGGGGCGGAGGTGGGCGACGACGTGCTGGCCGTCCCCCTGGCCCAGGCCCTGGCCGTGGCCGGTGGCCGGGCGGTGGCGGCCGAGGCGGGGCAGGACACCGACGGCGGGCGGGGCGTCTTCGTGGGCCTGCTCCGGAGGGACGCCACCGCCAACGGCCGGGTGTCGACCGTCGACAATCTGGAATCGCCGATGGGCCAGGCCGCGGTCGTGCTCGCCCTGGAGGAGCTGGGCGAGGCCCGGGTGGGCCACTTCGGTGTGGGACGGGGGGCCCAGCGGCTCCTCCCCGCCGTCCCTGCGTGACCCGGACGCTCGTCGCCCGCTGGGGCCGGGCCGGCCCCACCGCTCAGGTGACCGCCGGCAACGTGGCCTCCCGGGCCACCGGCCTGCTGCGGGTGCTGGCCATCGGGGGGGCCCTGGGGACCACGTTCCTCGGCAACGTGTACCAGACGGCCAACCTCGTCTCCAACCTCCTGTTCGAGCTGCTGGCGGCGGGGATGTTGTCGTCGGTGCTGGTCCCTCCCTTCGTCGCCCTGCTCGACGCCGACCGGCGGGACGACGCCGAGCGGCTGGCGGGGGCGCTGCTGGGCGTGACCCTGGCCGCCATGGCCGCCGTCACCTGCGCCGGACTCCTCGCCCGACCGTGGATCATGCGGGCCCTCACCGTCGCCGTCCCCGACGCCGCCGTCCGCCGGGAGGAGATCCGCCTGGGTTCGTTCCTCCTCGTGTTCTTCGTCCCCCAGGTCCTGCTCTACGCGGTGGGGGCGATCACCACCGCAGTCCTCCACTCCGCCCGTCGCTTCGCCGCCGCCGCGCTGGCGCCGGTGGCCAACAACGTGGCCGTCATCGCCACCATGGGCCTGTTCTGGGCCATGACGCACGACGGCGGGGCCGGCCTCGACCTGTCCCTCGGGCCCAAGCTGGTGCTCGCGGTCGGCACGACCCTGGGCGTGTTGGCCATGACCGCGGTGCCGGTGCTCGCCGCCCGCCGGGCCGGGTTCCACCTCCGGCCCCGGTGGGACCCCCGCCACCCGGGCCTGCGCGCCATCGGCCGGGCCGGGGTGTGGGGTGGGGCCGCCCTGGCCGCCTCCCAGGTGCTGCTGGCCACCACCCTGGTGCTGGCCAACCGGGTGGAGGGTGGGGTGGTCGCCTACCAGATCGCCTTCACCATGTTCCTGTTACCGCACGCCCTCCTGGCCCACCCCGTGCTCACCACCCTCTACCCCCGGCTGGCGGCCGACGCGGTCGAGCGGCGGTGGGCGGCCTTCGCCGCCGCCCTGGGGAAGGGCGCCCGCACCATCGTCTTCACCACCGCCGCCGCCGCCGCCCTGCTGGCGGTGCTGGGCGAGCCCGCCCTCCGTCTCGTCCGGGTGGGCGCTCTCGACCCCGACGGGGCCCGGCTGGTGGGCGACGTGCTGGCCGCCTACGCCCTAGGTGTCACCGGCTACGCCGGCATCCACCTCCTCACCCGGGCGTCGTATGCCGCGGGCGACGTCCGCACCCCCGCCGCCGTCGGCCTCGGGGTGGCGGTCGGGGGCTCGGCCCTCATGGTGGCCGCCTACTCGGCCGCGTCGGGCGACGGACGGGTGGTCGTCCTCGGCCTGGCCCACTCGGCGGCCATGGTGGTGGGGGCGGGGGTGATGGTCGCCCTCCTCCGGCGCCGGGTGGGGGAGCCGGTGCCGGTGGTGGCGGCGGCGGCCCGGGCGGTGCTGGCGGGGCTGGTCGCGGCGCTGGTCGCGACGGGCGCGGCCCGCGCCGTCGGCGACCCCGACGGCAGCCGGCTGATGGCCGCCCTGACCCTGATGGTGGGGGGGCTGGCGGGCGGGGCCGCCTACCTCGCCGTCCAGCGGCTGGTGCGGGCCCCCGAGCTCCACCGGCACCGGCTGGTCCCCGCGCCGGGGCCGCGGTGACGACCCGGGTGGTCGCCCTGGTGGCGGCCAAGGACCGCTCCGACACGGTGGGAGCGACCGTGATCGCTCTCCGCCGCCTCCCCCAGGTGGACGAGGTCCTCGTGGTCGACGACGGGTCCACCGACGACACCGCCGCGGTGGCGGTGGCGGCGGGGGCGTGGGTGCTGCGCCTGCCGGCCAACAGGGGCAAGGGCGGGGCGGTGGCGGCGGGGGTCGCCGCCAGCTCGGAGACCGATGTGTACCTCCTGGTCGACGCCGACGTGGGGGCCACCGCGGCCGCGGCCGGTGCCCTGCTCGAGCCGGTGCTGGCGGACCAGGCCGACCTGGTGATCGGGGTCCTGCCCGGGGCGGGCACCAGGGGCGGGTTCGGGACGGTGCGCCGGCTGGCGGCGGCCGGCATCGAGCGGGCGTGCGGGTTCGTCGCCAAGGCGCCCCTGTCGGGCCAGCGGGCGGTGCGGGGCGAGCTCCTGCGGGGCCACGCCCTCGCCCCCCGATTCGGGTTGGAGACAGGGTTCACCATCGACGCGGTCCGGGCCGGGGCCCGGGTGGTGGAGATGCCGGTGGCCATCGACCACCGCCACACCGGCCGCCGCCTCCCCGGCTTCCTCCACCGGGGCCGGCAGGGGGTCGACATCTTCCGGGCGCTGTGGGCCCGGCTCACGTCGGCCCGGGTCCGGGTGGCCGTGATCGTCGTCGCCCTGGTCGTCGCCGTCCTGGCCATGGGGTGGACGGGGTCGCGGTGGGAGCCGGCCGCGGCCGCGGCCAACACGACCGGCGCGTCGAAGGTCCTCCTCTTCGGCATCCCCGGCCTGACGTGGGACGACCTCGGCACCGGCCGGATGCCCAACCTCGACCGGCTGGTCGCCACCGGGAGCCTGGCCGCCATGAGCGTGCGCACCCGGTCGTCGCACCCGTCGGTGACCGAGGGCTACGCCACCCTGGGCGCCGGGGCGCGGGTGTTCGCGGCGGATGAGGCAGCCGCCACCGTCGAGCCCGCAGCGGACGGCACCGTGGTCGTCGGTGCCGCCGCCGACCTGCGGGCATCGGCCGGCCGCCACCTTTCGACCGGTCCCGGCGACCTGGGCCAGGCGCTCCACGGGGCCGGCAAGCGCACCGCGGTGGTGGGCCTGGCCGACATCCCGTCCGGCCTCGCCCTCCCCAACCTCCCCCAGAACCGGCCCAACCGGTTCCGGCCGGCAGCCCTGGCCGTCATGGACCGGGCCGGCCTGGTCGACTCCGGCACCGTCGACGATCGCCTGCTGGAGGTGGAGAAGGCGTCCCCCTTCGGCGAGCGGGCCGACGCCGACGAGGTGGTCGACGCCACCCGCCGGGCGCTGGCCGAGGCCGACGTGGTCCTGGTCGACACCGGCGACCTCACCCGGGTGGAGGCCCTGGAGGAGGTGGCCCCGCCCGTCTTCGCCGACCTGTCCCGGGACTTCGCCCTGGAGGACACCGACGTCACCCTCGGCCGCCTCCTGGCCGAGGTCGACACCGCGTCGACGCTGGTCCTGGTGGTGGCGGTGGTCCCGCCCGACGAGGAGTGGCGGCTGACCCCGGTGGTGGCGGCGGGGGCGGGCGTCGTCCCGGGCACCCTCCTCTCGCCCTCGACCAAGCGCCTGGGCCTGGTCACCCTCACCGACGTCGCCCCCACCGTCCTGGCCGCCCTCGACGTGACCGTGCCCCCGGCCATGATCGGCCACCCGCTGCGCTACTCGGCCGAGGAGTCCGACGCCGGCCGCCTCGAGCGCCTCGACCGCGACGCCACCTACCGGGAGCGGATCTACTTCGGGGTCGCGTTCGCCTTCGTCGCGTCCCAGGGCCTGGTGTACGCCCTGGCCCTGGTCGTCTTCGCCTTCCGGCGGCGGGGGATGCCGCTGCCGGCCCGGGCCGAGCTCGCCACCGCCGTCCTGCGGGTGGGCGTGGTCGCCTTCGCCGCCTTCCCCCTGGCCACCTTCCTCCTCCGGGCCGTGCCGTTCGCCCCCGCCATGGGCGTGTTCGGCGTCGCCCTCCTGGCCGCCGTCAACGCGGCGGTGGTGGCTCTCGCCCTGCGGGCCCGCCGCCACCGGCTGGCACCCCTCGCCTGGGTGATGGGGGCCACCGTGGCCGTGCTCGCGCTCGACGTGGCCACCGGCGCCCGCCTCCAGACCGCATCCATCCTCGGCTACTCGCCGCACACCGCGGCCCGCTTCTACGGGCTGGGCAACAGCGCCTTCGCCGTCCTCACCGGCACCACCATCCTGGTGGCCGCCCTCCACCTGGAGCATGCGCCCCGCCGGCGGGAGGCCCTGGTGGCGGTGGCCTCCCTGTTCGCCCTCGTCCTGGTGGTCGACGGCGGCCCCACCCTGGGTGACGACGTGGGGGGCATCCTCACCCTGGGCCCGGTGTTCGCCATCGCCCTGGTGGCCTTCTCCGGCCGCCGGTTGTCGTGGAGGGCGGCGGTGCTGGCGGTGGTGGCCACCGCCGCGGTGCTGGCGGTCGCGATCGGCGTCGACCTCCTCCGCCCGCCCGAGGCCCGCACCCATCTGGGCCGGGTGGTGGCCGACACCATCGACGGCAACGGGAGCCTGGGCACCACCATCGCCCGCAAGGCGGAGGCCAACCTGCGGGTCCTCCGGGCATCGGTGTGGGCGTGGGTGGTGCCGATCGTGTTGATCTTCGTCCTCGGCCTCCTCGCCTGGCAGCTCCGCCTCGACGACCTCCTCCCGCCCCGCTCCCCCCGCCGGATCGGGGTGGTGGCGGCGGTGGCGGCCGGCGTCCTCGGCTGCCTGGTCAACGACTCGGGCATCGTCGTCACCGCCCTGGTCCTGGTCTTCGTCGCCCCCCTGCTGACCCTCCTCGCCCTCGACGACGGACCCCCGGCCAAGCCGGTGCTGCTCGAGCCCGCCCTCGACCTCACCGGCGGCCCGTCCGCCGCCCCGCCCGCCCGGCCCGAGCCGTCCGAGGCCCGGTGACCGTCGGTCGTGGCCCGGGGCCGAACGTCGCGGCCCGATGAGGGCCCTCGCCTGCGGCCTGCTGGTCGGCGTGGTGATGGCCCGCCTGTTGTGGCGGGGGCTGGCCGGGCTGTTCGAGTCCACCGCCCTCACCCGGACCAACTACCGGGGGGCCGCCCTGCCCACCGCGGCCGGGGTGGTCCTGGCTCTGGCCGTGCTCGCGGTGGAGGGGGGACGGGCGGTGGCGGCGTCGTTCGGGGTGGGCGACGTCGGCCTCTCCGGCCCCCGAACCCTCGTCCTCGTCACCGTCCTCGCCTACGCCCTGCTCGGCCTGGTCGACGACGTCCTCGGCTCGGCCCAGCACAAGGGCTTCCGGGGCCACGGGACGGCCCTTCTCTCGGGCCGGATCACCAGCGGGATGCTCAAGCTGGTGGGCGGCGGCGCCGTCGCCCTGCTGGTGGTGGCTCCGTCGGTGAACCGGTCGCCGGGCCGGCTGATGGCCGACGCCCTGGTCGTGGCGCTGGCCGCCAACATGGCCAACCTGCTCGACCGGGCTCCGGGGCGGACGACCAAGGCGGGAGGGCTGGCGTTCGTCCTGCTCGTGCTGGGCGTGGGCGCCGCCCCCGAGCTGGTCCCGGTGGCGGTGGTGGTGGGGGCCGCCCTCGGCCTGCTGGTCGACGACCTCCGGGAGCGGCTCATGCTCGGTGACGCGGGGGCCAACCCCCTGGGCGCGGTGCTCGGGCTGGCGACGGTGCTGGCCACCGGCCCCGGGGTGCGCGACGTGGTGCTGATGGCCCTGGTCACCCTCAACGTCGCCGGCGAGCTGATCTCCTTCAGCCGGGTGATCGAGCTCCTGCCACCTCTGCGGGCCCTCGACCGGGCCGGCCGCCGCCACCGAGGCTGATCGAACCGGTGGCGGACTCGGCCGCCGGGACGACCGAATCCGTCACCGGTTCGCCTATCTGGTGACCGTCACCTGGTTCGACAGCGGTCCCTCGCGGGCTCCGTTCTCGGCCGAGACGGCGTAGGTGTAGGTCGTGCCGGCGGTGGCCCTGCCGTCGGAGTAGTTCCTCGCCGTCGAGCCGAGGTCGGCGATCTTGGCGAAGGCGCCCGACCCCGACCTCCGGTAGACGTTGTAGCCGGTGACCGGACCGGTGGTGGGCGGCGACCACACGAGCAAGATCGACGATCCGGACCGGTAGACGGCCAGGCTGCGGGGGGCGGACGGGGTGGCCCCGGCGACGGTGGTGGTCGTGGTGGTCGTGGTGGTCGTGGTTGGCCCGCCGCCCGGCGGGGTCGTAGTGGTGGTCGTCGGGGGAGGTGGCGGCGGTGGTGACGGCGCGCTCCCCGGGTGGTGGGGGGCCAGGAAGGCGTTGTCGGCCACGTTCCAGCGGGTGGCCAGATAGCTGCCGGCGACGGGGTTGGTGTTGAAGTAGTCGTCGTTGTTGCAGTCGAGGAGCCGCTCGTCGGCCACCGCGCACAGCTGGCTCATCACCACGCCGGCGCCGTCGACGTAACACATGCGGTCGGACTCGTCCCGGCAGTGGTAGCCGGCGGTGGCGCGGGGGGCCGACGTCTGGACCCCGCCCAGCATGTGGACCAGCTCGTGGGCCTCGACCGAGTTCGCCAGCCCCCAGCAGGTGGTGTCGACCCGGCCGAACGTCCCCTTCACGCTCGGGTGACCGTTGCTGTAGTTGCTGGTCGACAGGCCGGGCGTGGTGATGCCCTTGTCGTCGATGTAGATCTCGGCGATCCCGCAGTAGCCGGCGCTGGCGGTGTCGACCCAGGCCAGGTACTTGCGGTCGGACCGGTTGAATCCCTTCGCCTTGAGCTCGCTGATCATCCCCGAGAGGCTTCTGATCCCGGAGACCGACACCTGGACCGCGCTGACCGACAGGTTGCAGGACGAGTCGGTGAGGTAGCGGATGTGGCGGACGCCGCCGGTCTTGGCCGCGCTGTCCCGGAAGGCGGCGTCGGCGTTGGCCGCCCAGGTCACGAAGCTCGGGTAGTAGGTGGCCGACTTGTCGGCCGAGCCCGACACCCGGACGTAGAGCATCTGGACCCGGTAGCCGTCGCTGCCGGTGCCGTAGCAGGGGATGCCGGCCTGGGCCCCGGCCACCCCGGGCGTCGGCCCCGAGGCCGGCAGGGCCGGCGGCGCCGCCCGCGGCACCCGGGCGTCGACGCCGTCGGGCGCGGGGTCGGGACCGTGGGTGCAGCGGGTGCGCCCGTCGGGGACGTCTTCGACGATCTCGAAGGCGGTGCCGCAGGGCCCGTCCGGACGCTGCCGGAGGCCTTGGTAGACGAGGCCCCGCCGTTCGTCCCGGAGCTGCTCGGGGTCGGGCGCCGCCGTCTGGCCCCGGACCGGGAGCGCCGACAAAAGGGCGGAGACCAAGACCAGGACACCGACCGAGACGAGGGGGCGGCGACGCAAGGCGCCCAACCTACCGGCCCGCCCGGCCGGCGGCCACTACCTGGCGGTGGCCGTCGACTGGTTGGAGCCCGGTCCTTCCCGGGACCCGTTCTCGGCCGACACCACGTAGGTGTAGGAGGTCCCCGCGACGGTGCCGGTGTCGGCCCAACTGGTCGTCGTGGCGAGGTCGGCGACCTTGGCGAAGGAGCCCGTGCCCGTCTTCCGGTAGACGTTGTAGCCGGTCACCGGGCCCGTCACCGGCGCCTGCCAGGTCAGGCGGACGCCCCGCGAGAAGAACGGCGCCTTCTTGGCCGACAGGTTCCGGGGGGCCGACGGGATGGCCGCAGCCACGGTGGTGGTGGTGGTCGGCGCCACCACGGTGGTCGTCGTGGTCGGGCCGGGGGTGGGGTCGGCGGTGGCCAAAAAGGCGCTGTTGGCCGTGTTCCAATGGGTGGCCAGGTAGCTGCCGGACGGCGGGCCGGTGTGGAAGTAGTCGTCGTGGTTGCAGTCGAGCAGGCGCTCGTTGGACGTGGCGCACACCTGGCTCATGACCACCCCGGCCGCGTCCGAGTAGCACATGCGGTCGGACTCGTCGGTGCAGTGCAGGCCCTGGGTGGCGTGGGGCGCGCTGCGCTGGACGCCACCGAGGTTGTGGGTCAGCTCGTGGGCCTCGACCGAGTTGGCCATCCCCCAGCAGCCGTTGTCGGTGCGGGCGAAGGCGCCGGCCACCTGGGGGTGGCCGTTGTTGTAGTTGCTGGTCGACAGGCCCGGGGTGGTGATGGCCTTGTCGTCGAGGTAGAGCTCGCCGATGCCGCAGTAGGTGTTGGCGTCGGCCCAGGTCAGGTACTTGCGGTCGGACCGGTTGAAGCCCTGGGCCTTGAGCTCGGACACGTAGGTCGAGAAGTTCCCCATGGCCGCGCTCGACACCTCCGCCTTGAGGATGACCAGGTTGCAGGAGGCGTCGGTCACGTAGCGGATGTTGCGGACGCCGCCGGTCTGGGCCGCGCTGTCCCGGTAGACGGTGTTGGCGGTGGCGGCCCAGGTCACCATGTTGGGGAACAGGGTGGCCGAGCGATCGGTCGACCCGGCCAGGCGGACGTAGAGCAGCTGGACCCGGTAGCCGTCGCCGCCGGTGCCGTAGCAGGGGATCCCGGCCTGGGCCGCGGCCACCGCCGGCGGGGGGGCGGTCGCGGGGCCGAACTCCCTGCGCACCCGGACGTCGACGCCGTCGGGGGCGGGGTCGGGGCCGTGGGTGCAGCGGGTGCGCCCGGCGGGGGTGTGCTCGACGATCTCGAAGGCGTCCCCGCACGGGCCGCCGGCCCGCCGCTGGAGGCCGTCGTAGATGAGGCCCCGGCGCTCGTCCCGCAGGCCCCGGGCGATCTCGCTGACGGCGGCGGGGGCGGCCTGGCTGTTGGGGGCCGACGAGAGCAGCCCGCCCGCGAGCGCGACGAACGTCACGGCAACCACGAAGGAACGACGGAGTGCGGGACGGCGCATGGGACTCACCTCTGGTGTCGACGGCTGACCATGGATCGGCCGGCCGGCCGGGATCCTTGATGGGTCGTTCGACTCGGATGTATCTCACCGCCGGCTGGCGGCTCTCAGGAGTAGGCGAACCACCACCCGAAGGGATCCTCGTGTCGCTGCCCACCAACGGCTTCTCCCATGGCGAGGACCCCCCGGAAGGGGAGCACCCGACGATGGGTCTGTGGTCCCCCCTCGTGCGCTCCCATCGGTGCTCGACCTGGGACCGGTCGGCGCCGGCATGGTCCGGACGCCCCGCTTAGCGGTCACGGTCCCCCGGCGACGGGGCAGGGGACAGGTTCGGCGGAGGGGAGGGCGGCCACGGCCGCCCTCCCCAACATCGTCGTGGTGGAGGACGAGACGGTCCTCCACCTGCGTCCGCCCCGGCCCCGGCGGGGAGTGGGAGGGAGTACCTTCCTCGCCATGAGCCTCGTGGGGCGCGGCACCGTTGGCTGAGGAGCGCACCCAGTTCTCCGACCTGCTGGCCGGCTACGGGACGACCACCATCGGCGAGGGGATGACCGTGGAGACGGCCTTCGCCCTGCTCAAGCTCCGGGGCGAGGACGGCAAGGCGGCGTGGTCGGTCCGCAGCGGCGGTCCGCCGCTGACGATGGAGGAGCTGCTCGGGGTGCTCGAGGGACTCACCACCTCCATCCGCCAGCGGCTGACCAAGTCCTGGAAGGGCACGTTCAGCCCGGCCACGTCCGGCCAGCACGCCAAGCTGGGGCCGATCACCTTCAGCGAGCTGCTGGCCGGGCTGGAGACGGTGGGCGTCGCCGACCAGTACCTCATCGAGTCCGTCTTCGCCGTGATCAAGGCCCGCCGCGCCGACGGCATGCCGGTGTGGCACGTGCGCTCGTCGGAGATGCGGCTGAGCTCGGAGGAGCTGCTGGGCGCCCTCGACGGCTACGCCGCCACCGTGCGCCTCGACCTGGCCGGCTCCTGGAAGTGGTGAGCCCCGACCCGACCGGCTGAGGGCCGGACCCTGAGCAGACCGGCGTCAGGCGTCGGTGCCGAGGGTGGTGGCCGCGGCCACCACCGCGTCGGCGTCGGGCGGGGCCAGCCCCGGCGGGGCCGAAGGCAGCCGGTTGAGGGCGTCGACGAGCGACCGGAGCCGTCCCTGGCGGGCCCGGTCGTAATGGAGGACAAGGCGGGGCAGCTCGACGTGGTCGTCGTCGGAGACCTCGGCCGGCAGGGCGCCGGTGGCCTGGATGCGACCCCGGGTCACGATGTCGGCGAAATCGCGGTTGAGGGCGTCGAGCTCGTCGGCGGTGGGGGCGGCGCGGAGCCGGACCACCAGCCGCTGGCCGACGAAGCGGATCGAGTGGTAGTTGCGGAAGAAGCCGAGGAGCTCGTCCCGGGCCACGGCGGCGTCGTCGGTGATCCGGTAGAGGGCCAGGTCCTCCTCCGAGATCAGGCCCCGGGCCAGGACCTCGTCCCGGATGAAGCCCGCCCACGCGTGCCAGTACGTGCCGCCGGGGACCTCCAGCAGCACGATGGGGGCGGGGGCGGCCTTGCCCGTCTGCAGGAGGGTGAGCAGCTCGAACGCCTCGTCGAGGGTGCCGAAGCCGCCCGGGAGCACCGCGAACCCGGCCGACTCCTTCATCAGCATCAGCTTGCGGGTGAAGAAGTACTTCATCGAGACCATGTTGAGGTCGGCCACCAGGGAGTTGGGAGTCTCGAACGGCAGCCGGATGTTGACCCCGATCGACTGCGCCGGGCCCGCCCCCTCCGCTCCCGCGGCCATGATCCCGGGACCGGCGCCGGTGACCACCATCCAGCCGGCGGCGGCCAGGTCGCGGGCCAGGTCGCGGGTCTGGACGTAGAGGGGGTCGTCGGGGCGGGTGCGGGCCGACCCGAAGATGGTGACCTTGGGAACCTCGGAGAAGGGGGCGAACAGGCGGAACGCCTCCCGCATCTCCCGCAGGGCGGCGTTGGTGATCTTGAGGTTGAGGCGCTGGGCCCTGTCGCCGGCCAGGCCGGCCGCCGTGACCAGGATCTCCAGGAGCTGGTCGCGGTCGGCGGTGGCGGGCGCGGCGTCGAGGACTTCGACCAGCAGGCGGTCGAGGTCGGGGTCGCCGGTGTGGGTGCGGGTCAGGCTCACAGGCCCGAGACTAGGGCCGTCGGCAGCCCTATCATCCCGGTTTCGAGCCCGCCCCCCGGGGCAAGACTTCCACCATGCCGTCCGCCATCGTCTTGGTCCTCGCCTCGCTGGGAGGGATGGTCGCTCTTTTGATCGGTGTCACCTGGTTCGAGCAGCGGGTGCTGTCGCCCCGGTCGATCATCCTCCACACCGTCCGCTGCCGCAGCGCCCGTCCCGAGCACGTGGAGCATGTGGAGCGCCTGGTGCGCTTGGAGGCCGAGCGGATCCTCGCCGCCCAGGACCTCGCCACCCGCCCCTGACCCCGGCGGGGGGCGTCCCCCGGCCTTCGTGGGTCAGGCGGCGCCGGCTCCCGCCCCGACCCGGCCGTAGAGGGTGCTGCGTTGGCGCAGCGGGCGGCCGAGGGGGTCGACGATGCGGCGGAAGTCGTCCTCGGCCATGCGCTGGCCGTGGGCGGCGCCGGCGGCGCGGGAGATGTTCTCGTCCATGAGGGTGCCGCCGAGGTCGTTGGCCCCCGCCAGCAGGGCCTGGCGGGACCCGACGGCGCCCATCTTCACCCACGACACCTGGATGTTGGGGACTAGCTCGCGGTAGGCGATGCGGGCCACCGCGTGCATGAGCAGCGCCTCCCGGAACGTCGGTCCCCGGCGGGCCTTGCCCTGCAGGAACATCGGCGTCGCCATGTGGACGAACGGCAGGGGGACGAACTCGGTGAAACCGCCCGTCTCCTTCTGCAGGTCGCGGGTGCGCAGGAGGTGGCGGGCCCACGACACCGGCTGCTCGACGGCCCCGAACATGATGGTGATGTTCGACCGCAGGCCGATGGAGTGGGCCGCCCGGTGGGCCTCCAGCCACTCGTCGGTGGTGATCTTGTCGGGGCACAGGAGGGCCCGAACCTCGTCGTCGAGGATCTCGGCGGCGGTGCCGGGGAGGGTGGCCAGGCCCGCCTGCTGGAGCCGGCGCAGGTAGTCGACGAGGGGCTCGCCCAGGCGGCGGGCGCCCTCGGTGACCTCCAGGGCGGTGAAGCCGTGGACGTGGATGCCGGGGGCGGCCGCCTTCACCGCCCGGCACACGTCGACGTAGTAGTCGCCGTCGAAGCTGGGGTGGATGCCGCCCTGCAGGCACACCTCGGTGGCTCCCTGGTCGACCGCCTCCACCACCCGGCGTTGGATCTCCTCCACGCCGAGGAGGTAGGGGTCGCCCCGGAGGTTGAGGGAGAGCGGTCCCTTGGAGAAGGCGCAGAACCGGCACTTGAACGTGCACACGTTGGTGTAGTTGATGTTGCGGTTGGCGACCCACGTGACCTCGTCACCGGCGATGGTCCGGCGCAGGTCGTCGGCCACCTCGGCCACGGCCGCCACCTCCCGGCCCCGGGCGCCGAAGAGGCTGACGATCTCGTCGTGGCCCACCTCCTGCCCGTCGACCACGCCGGCCAGCACCTCGGCGACGGCCCCCGTCGCCCGGGGGAACGAGGGCAGCAGGCGGGGGGGCGGGGCGGTGCCGCCGGCGTGCCAGCCGTCGAGGTCGCGGGCCAGGCCGTGGGCGTCGGACGCGGCCAGCACCGCGGGGCGGACGGCGGGGTCGAGCCACCGCTCGGCGGCCGACGCGCGCTCGGGGTAGATGGTGAGGCGGGGGGTGAGCTCGTAGCCGGCGCCCTCGGTGGCGGCCCGGAGGACGTCGAGGGCCGGCCACGGGCGCTCCGGGTTGACGTGGTCGGGCGTGACCGGCGAGACGCCGCCCCAGTCGTCGATGCCCGCGGCCAGCAGCGGAGCCAGGTCGTCGGACAGGTTGGGGGGGGCCTGAAGGTGCACGTCGGCCGGAAGGACCAGGCGGGCGACGGCCACCGTCCACACCATCTCCCCGGGGGGGCACGCCGGCGCCGCCCACATCGCCGTTCCCGCCTTGGGCAGGAAGTTCTGGACGATGACCTCCTGCACGTGGCCGTGTCGGCGGTGGCTGGCGGCGATCGCCTCCAGCGCCTCCAGCCGGTCGGCCCGGGACTCGCCGATGCCCACCAGCACCCCGGTGGTGAAGGGAACACCCAGCTCACCGGCGGCATCGAGCGTGGCCAGCCGCCGCTCGGGGGTCTTGTCGGGCGCCCCCCGGTGGCAGGCGAGGCCGGCGTCGAGCGATTCGAGCATCATCCCCTGGGATGCCGACACCGTCCGCAGCCGGGCCAGGTCGTCGCGCCCGAGGGCGCCCGCGTTGGCGTGGGGAAGCAGGCCCGTCTCGGCCAGGACGAGCCCGCACATGGCGACCAGGTAGTCGACGGTCGACTCGTAGCCGGCCGCGGCGAGCCAGGCGCGGGCCACCGGGTAGCGGTCCTCGGGGCCC
This sequence comes from uncultured Acidimicrobiia bacterium, assembly GCA_963790325.1. Classification (GTDB taxonomy): domain Bacteria; phylum Actinomycetota; class Acidimicrobiia; order Acidimicrobiales; family AC-14; genus JAXDMK01. Next base: position 979,979 of record CAWBNY010000003.1, on the reverse strand, counting down.
TCCCCCAGGGTGAAGAGGGCCTCATGGCAGCCGGCGGCGGCCCCCGCCCGGGCGATGGCGAGCACCTCGTCGGGTGACAGGAACGGCGCCTTCACCCGGGCCGGGGGCTGGGCGAACGTGCAGTAGCCGCAACGGTCGCGACACAGGTGGGTGAGGGGGATGAAGACCTTGGGCGAGAACGTGATCCGGCTGCCGGTGGTGGCCTTCCGCCGGGCGGTGGCTTCCGCCACCAGGTCGGTGACGGACGCGGCGAGGAGCTCGGCGGCCGTCACGGTGCCCAGGTTACGACCACAAGGGCCGGTCCCGCCGCCGGCGCCGGGCGGTGGACGTCTACCGGAGCACGCGCCGCCTCCGGGTGGTGTCGGCGCCGAAGGCCTCGTGGTCGGCCACGAGGGGGACGGCGGCGTAGGCCGTGAGGCCGAGGGCGACGAAGCCGAACTCGTTCACGCTGAGGGCGTCGGTGAAGGAGGACAGGGCGGCGATGGCGAAGCACGCCACCGCCACGATGAGGAGGATGCGGGTCATGCGTCGTTCGTACCCCGACGGGTGGTGCGGGACGCATGAGCGCAGGCGTCACGGTGAAGGTCGCCTGCTGCGGTCGGCGGTCAGTCCTCGCCGGCGGCGACTGGATCCACCAGCCACACGATGCGTTCGGCCCGGACCCGGGCCGCGGGGCAGGTGAGGTCGCCCGCCGTGAGCCGGGCGAAGGCGTCCCGCTTGGCCTCGCCCTCGACGGTGAAGATCACCAGCCGGGCCCGGGCGATGCCGGAGTAGGTGAGCGTCATCCGCCGGTGGCGGTTGCGGTCGTGGGGGTCGTCGTTCATGACGACCAGCCGGCCGGGGTCGGCGTCGAGGGCGGGGGAGTCGGGGAAGAGAGAGGCGGTGTGACCGTCGGCTCCCAGGCCCAGATGCACGACGTCGAAGCGGCCGGCGGCGGCCACCCGCTGCTGGTAGGCGTCGGGGCCCTCGTCGCAGCGCATGGGGTATACGGCGTTGGCCGCCCCCACCCGCTCGAGCAGGGCCTCCCGCACCAGCCGCTCGTTGGAGTCGGGGTGGTCGGGCGGGACGCAGCGCTCGTCGCCCCAGTAGACGTCGACCTGCCACCAGTCGACCTGGTCGGCGCCGTCGGCGGCCAGCCTCTCGTAGCACCGGCGGGCGGTCGCCCCCCCCGACACCGTCAGCGCGAAGCTCTCCCCGGGCCGGGTGTGGAACGCTTCCACCACCCGCTCGGCGAACTCGGAGGCGACGTCGTCGACGACGATCACCTCGCCGTTCACGGGGCCGTTCGGGGTCACGCCGCGCCCCGGAGCTCGCGGGCTCCGGCGAGGGCCTCCTCGTAGGACTCGTCGTGGCCGACGTTGGTGAGGGCGCCGGCGAGGGCCAGGGCCGGCCACCGTTGCTGCATCTGCAGCGACTGCTCGAGATGGGGACCGTCCTCGATCCGCACCCTCGACTGGATCACCCGCTCGGCGCCGGGGCGGGCCACGCAGAACGACGCCCGCCGGCCCTGGGCATCGGTGGCGTCGACGCAGACCGACACGTGGGGCGCAGGCGCCAGCTCGACCCGGGCCGGGTTGAGGTTGAGGCGGCTGAGCAGCCATCCTCCGAGGAGCTGGCGGGGGCCGGCGTTGCCCGACACCTCCACCCGATCGACGCCGTCGAGGAAGGGTCGGTTGACCGACCCCTCGAACAACCCGGCCAGGAGGCTTCGCCACGGGGCCAGGCGGATCCACGACAGGTCGGTGACGGGCAGGCGGCGGGCGAGGGTGGCCGCCCTCGCCAACACGTCACCGCCGACCTCGTCGGCCGCCCGGCTGTCGACGACCAGGCGGTCGGCCACGTCGAGCAGGGGGTCGCCGGGAGCAGGCAGGCTGGCCGGCAGCCACACCACCAGGGGGACGTCGGGCAGGGCGAAGGGCCCGACGATGGAGTCGAGATGGAACCGGGCCGGGCCCCGGACCAACAGCCGGACCTCCTCGAAGCACACCGCCCGCCCGTCCTGCTCGAGGGCGTGGACCCACAGGGAGGCGTCGACGCCGGTGCCCTCGACGCGGCCCGGGTCGCCCTTCTCCAGGACGACGACGAGGGTGCGGGAGGGGTGGCGGATGCCCAGGTCGTGGATGGTGCCCCGGACCAGGTCGGCCTCGGCCTGGCTGTGCGTGACCGCCACCAGGGTCAACACGCTGGCCCGCACCGCCGCCCGCTGCTCGTGCCGGCGCAACGACGACAACGCCCGCTCGACGTCGCCGATGGAGACGTCGTCGGCCTCCCAGGTCCCGATGGTGGTCGACTCGGTGTGGCTCATGGCCTGCGCCAGGCCCGGCCGTCGCGCTCCAACAGGTCGGCCGCCTCCGACGGTCCCCAGGTGCCGGCCTCATACCGGGCGAGGGGGACGTGGCCCTCCTCGAACGCTTCCAGCACCGGGTCGACGATACGCCACGCCTGGGCCACCTCGTCGGATCGGATGAACAGGGTCTGATCACCCAGGAGAGCGTCGAGGAGCAGCCGCTCGTAGGCCTCGGGCGTCTCCTCCAGGAACGCCGCGCCGTAGAAGAAGTCCATCGACACCGAGCGCACCCGGAACGCCTGCCCCGGCACCTTGGCCCCGAACCGGAGGGTGATGCCCTCGTCCGGCTGGACCCGCAGGACGAGGGCGTCGGGGTCGAGGCCCTCGGCCTGATCGGCGGCGAAGGGCAGGTGGGGCACCCGGTTGAACTCCATGGCCACCTCGGTGACCCGCTTGGGCAGGTACTTGCCGGTGCGGACGTAGATGGGCACCCCCGCCCACCGCCAGTTGTCGACCCGGAGGCGCATGGCGATGTAGGTCTCGGTGGTGGAGTGGGGGTCGACGCCCTTCTCCTCCCGGTAGCTCCCGACCTCCTGGCCCTCGACCCATCCCCGCCGGTACTGGCCCCGCACCACGTCGTCGGCCACCGCCTCGGGGCTCAGGACGTCGACCGCCTTGAGGGCCTTGACCTTCTCGTCCCGGATCCCGTCGGCGTCGAAGGTGGCCGGCGGCTCCATGAGCGTCAGCGCCAGCACCTGCATCACGTGGTTCTGGACGATGTCGCGCAGCGCCCCCGCCCGCTCGTAGAAGCTGCCCCGGTGGCCCACGCCGAGGGACTCGGCCACCGTGATCTGCACGTGGTTGACGTAGCGCCGGTTCCAGAGGGGCTCGAAGATGGCGTTGGCGAAGCGGAGGGCGAGGACGTTCTGGACCGTCTCCTTCCCCAGGTAGTGGTCGATGCGGTACACCTGGGCCTCGTCGAAGGCGTCGTGGACGATCTCGTCCAGGGCGGCGGCCGACTTCGCGTCCCGCCCGTAGGGCTTCTCGATGACGATGCGGACGAACCCCTCCGGCCCGGGCCGTTTGTTGAGGCCCTGGGCGGCCAGACCCTGCACGACGGTGGGGAACGTGTCGGGCGGGGTGGCCAGGTAGTAGAGGCGGTTGCCGGCCGTCCCCCGCTCCCGGTCGAGCTCGTCCATCACGTCCTTGAGGCGGAGGAACGTGTCGGGTGACCCGTAGTCGCCGGCCACGTAGCGCAGCCCGCCGGCGAAGGTCTCCCACACCTGGCGGACGTCGTCGCCCCCGCCCCCTTCCTCGGCGACGGTCTTCATCATCCGCTGGAGGAACTCCTCGTCGGTCATCTCGGTGCGGGCCACACCGACGACGGAGAACGAGGGGGGGAGGAGCCGGCGAAGGGCCAGCCGTTCGACGGCGGGCATCAGCTTGCGGCTGGTGAGGTCGCCCGAGGCGCCGAAGATGACGAGGATGGCCGGCGGCGCGACCCGCTCCGCCGTCTTCTCGGCCAACGGGTTGTCCGAGGTCACGGCCGCCATGCTATGGGAAGGCGGCAGGCGCCTCACGCTGCGGGCCGGCACGGGACGGCGGTGACGTCCCGCCAGGGGTCAGGGGGTCAGGCGCAGATCTCGTCGGTCTCGGCCAGGCCGGCGGGACCGGACCAGATGACCGCCACCCTGCCGTCAAGGATGCCGAAGACCATCCCGTAGCCCTCCTGCACCGGATCGCCCGGCCGGTAGAGGATGCGGCCGTCGCCGCCGGTGAGCTGCTCGTCCAGGTTCGGGTGAGCCTGACGGACCTCGGCCACCGTGCTGCCGACTCCGATGCCGGCCTCCGTCCGCACACCGGGAGCGGCCACGATGATCACGTCGACCTTGCCGTCGGTCCTGGTCGAGACGAACGCCACGCCCTCCGGCCGGCCCACCGGCGACAGGCTGGTGCACGACTCGCCCACGTCGGTGGTCATGGCGATGCCGGCCGCCTGCTCGGCCCAGGCCAGGCTGTGGCCGATGTCGACCGGGCCGAGGCGGTTGGCGGTGAGCACGGAGCCGTCGTGGAGGCCCTCGTAGTCGAGGTGGTCCTGGTGCAGTCCCAGGAGCTGGTCGGAGATGCCCACCCGGCCGTCGTCGCCCTCGTGGCGGACCTGGACGATGAGGTCGTCGGCCGCGGGGCCGTCGACCGTCAGCGAGGCGGTCTGGCCCGCGACCGCGGGCTGGGTGGCCGCCGGGTTCCAGGTCGAGCCCGGGCGTTTGGTGCGCACGATCACCTTCCCGGCGGCGGTGGGGAGCACGTCGACCGCCAGCCGGTCGCCCCGACGCTCGGCATGGAGGCGGGCGACCCGGTCGGTGCGGGAGCCGGCCACGAAATGGGTTGTCCCGTCGGCCGACCGGCCGACGCTCACCCATCCCCCGACGCCGCCCGCGGTGTAGCGGAGGGCGCCGCTGTCGCCGACGAAGCGGGGTCCCCCGCCGTCGTCGACGGTGAGCCCCCGGTTGTCCAGGTACGACGAGACCACCATCGTCGGGTCGAGCCCCGAAGGCTGCCGGCCGGCCGCGACCTGTGACTGCGCACCCCCGGGCTCGTCTGCCGTCTCCGGGTAGACGGCGCCCGCGCTCGCCGCTCCGGTTGCGGCGAGGGAGCCGCCCTGAAGGGGTCCTCCGTCGGGGACGACGGTGGTGGCGGGGTTCGGTTGGGCTGCCACGCCCACCGGCGGCGCCCCGCCGGAAGGCGATCCCGCCACCGGCCCGATCGACCCGATGGTGGTGGTGACCGACGAGAACGGCAGGGTGGCGGTGGCACCGGGGGTGCGGGGGGGGCCGGTGGCGGCCACGTCCTGGTCGTCGACCTGGGGCACGGCCATCGTGATCATCAGCGCCGCCACCGCCACCGCGGCCAACGACAGGCCCGCCACCAGAGAGAGCGTCGTGGAGCGGGTCCGCCGCTGGTGGCGCTCGATGTGGCGGCCGATGGCCGTCCAGCCGTCGTCGGAGGGCTTCACCAGGTCGGCCCGCCGGTGCAGGCTGTCCCGCAGCTTCTCGTCGACGGTCACGGTTCCACCACCTTCCGCAACTCGGCCAGGCCCCGGTGGAGGAGGGACTTCACCGTGCCCGGCCGGCACCCGAGAGCGACGGCGATGTCGGCCTCGGACAGGTCCTCGTAGAAGCGCAGGACGAGGGCCGCCCGCTGGCGGGACGGGAGGGCGGCCAGAGCGTCGAACAGCTCGTCGGTCTCCGCGTGCACCCCGTCGCCCACGACCGAGGGGTGACGGCGGTAGGCCCGCTCCAACGCCAGCCGGCGCAGGTGGGACCGGCAGGCGTTGACCACGGCGGTGCGCAGGTAGGCCCGGGGGTGCTCGGCGTGGTCCCAGTGCCGGTGCACGCGGGCGAAAGCGTCCTGGACCAGGTCCTCGGCCACCGCGGTCGACCCGACCATCAGGTATGCCAGCCTCACCATGGGCACGTAGCGCTCCCGGTAGAGATCGGCCAGCGACCCGGGGGGGACGACCCGGACGACCGGGACGACCGGTGCCTCGTCATCCTCCACCTTCTCGTCGGCGGCCGCCACCTCGCTCCTCACCCTGGCACAGACGCTCGGCGGGCGCTCCCGGTTCCGTGGCCGGCGCCGAATCGCAGCGAGCCGGTCAGGGTTGGTCGAGCATCTCCCCGCACTCCTCGACGTTGGTGCAGAGAAGGACGACCTCTTCGAGCCGGGTGATCTTGATCAGGCGGCGGATGGGCGAGGTGTCGGGCACGGCCAGGGCGACCCGACGGCCGGAGACGGACAGGTGGGCGGCGATCTCGAAGAAGGCCCGGACGCCCGCGCTGTCGACGTAGCGCACCCCGGTGAGATCGATCACCAGACCGACGGCCGCGTCCGGAACCCCTCGCAGGATGTCGGAACCGAGGTCGAGGGCCGAGCCGACGTCGATGTCGCCCTCGATCCGGGCCACGGCGACACCGGCCACCTCGAAGAGCTCAACCCGCATCGACACGCCTCGCCGGCAGCCGGTCGATGTTCTCCAGTCGCCGTCGCATCCTGACCTCGGTGCTGTCGGGCCCCCCGTCGACCTCGGTCTCGTCCATGAACTGGCGGATGATGTCGAGGCCCCGCCCCCCCGGGGCCGAGGGCCGGCGCTCGCGCCACCGTCCCGAGCTCCGGACCCGGATGGCGATGTCGCCGTTGAGCTCGGCGTGGAGATCGAAGTGGGTGGCCTCGGGAGCGCCGTGGCGGATGGCGTTGGCGCAGGCCTCCGAGGCCGCCACCAGGATCTCGTAGGCCTCGTGGTCGGTGACTCCCACCGCCGCCAGCCACCGGCGCAGCGTGGCCCGCAAAGGCCGCAGGACGCGGGTCTGGCTGGGCAGTTGCAACTCCAGCGTCGGCCCCAGGGCCAGCCACCGGACCGCCAGGATGGCCATGTCGTCCTGGATGGGACCCGACTCGCACAGGTGGCTGGTGAGGTGCTCGCACAGGCCGTCGACGTCGTCGGGTGCGGTGGGGAGCTGGCTGCAGAGCCGGTCGAGGCCTACGTCGAGGGGCGTGTTGCGGTCCTCCACCAGGCCGTCGGTGTAGAGGATCACGGTGGAGCCGGGGTCGAGGGCCAGGACCGCTTCCGGGTACTCGGCGTGGCCGACGACACCGAGGGGGACGCCGACCGCATCCTCGAGGAACCGCGCCCCGCTGTCACCGCTCGCCAGCAGGGGTGGCGGGTGGCCGGCGTTGGCATAGCGCACCTCGCCGGTCTCGGGGTCGAGGGTGGCCACGACCAACGTGGCCATCTGATGCGGGGTCCCGACTTCCCGGAGGAGTCGGTTCAGCAGGGACAGGATCTTGGCCGGTGAGTGCCACTCGACGACGTAGGCCCGCACGCCGTTCCGCAGCTGCCCCATGAGGGAGGCCGCCGGGATGCCCCGTCCGACGACATCGCCCATGGCCAGCAGCAGCCGCCCGTCGGGCAGGGCCAGCACGTCGTACCAGTCGCCGCCCACGTCGACGTCGGGGCCACCGGCGACGTAGCGGCTGGCGATCTCGATGCCGGGAAGGCTGGGCAGCACCTCCGGCAGCAGGCTGTGCTGGAGCGTCAGCGCGGCGCTGCGCTGGCTGGCGTAGAGGCGGGCGTGCTCGACCGCCACTGCCGCCCGCCGGCCGAGCTCCTCGGCCTGGGACACGTCGTCGTCCTGCAACAGCCGGCCGGAGGCGGGGGCCGTGGTCATGGCCAGCACCCCCAGGGGGCCCGTCCGGCCGGAGATGGCGACCACGACCGCCGATGACGCCGGGGAGTCGTGGTGGCTGTCGCCCACCACCCTGGCGGCCACCTCGGCCAGCTCGGGAGAGGCCCGGTCGAGCAGCACGCTCTGCCCGGTGCCGGCGCACCGGTCGATGAGATCGCCGGCCTCGACCGGCTCACCCGGAGGCCGGGTCAGCCACGGGGAGCCGGCGTCGGCGCCCGCCTCCGACCCCACCCGGCGGATCGCACCCCCGTTCTCGAGGAGGAAGACTGCGCACCGGTCGGCCATGGCCGGGGCGATCACGTCGGCCAGGGCCGCCAGGAGGTTGTCGACGTCGAGGGACGAGGCCAGCGCCCGGCTGGCGTCGGCCAGGAGCGACACCCGGCGCTCGGCCCGCTCCGCCACCTCCCGGGATCGACGCTGCGCCTCGTACAGGCGGGCGTTGTCGATGGCCACCGCGGCGTGGGCCGCGATCCCCTCGGCCAGCCGCTCGTCGGCGGCGGTGAACTGGGCCGGCTGCGGGTGCCCGAAGAACAGCCCGCCGAGGACCTCCCCTCGCACCGACCGCACCGAGACCGCCAGGTAGCTCCGCACCGGCAGGTGGCCCTTCGGCAGGCCCTGGTGGGGGGGGTTGTGACCGTAGCGGCGGTCGACGGTGACGTCGTCGATGCGCACCGGTCCCCCGCCGGCGAAGGTCGGTCCGAACACGGCGGTGTTCCTCGGCATCGGGAACCCGGCGAAGGCCTCGGCCGGCACCCCCGACAGGGCGTGGAGCATGTACGACTCGCCCCGGGAGTCGACGACGTTGTAGAAGAAGGCCCCGAAGGCCGCCGACGTGACCTCGGTGGCGGCGTCGGTGACCCGCTGGAGCACGGCCCGCAGGTCGAGCTCGGCGGTGACGGCGCGACCCACGTCGTTGAGGGTCTCGACGATGCGGGTCTCCTCCCGGAGGCGTTCCTCGGCCCGCCGTTCCCGGTCGAGCAGGTTCTCGTCCATCCGCCACGTGACCAGGCACGCCACGCTGATGCCGGCGATGAAGAAGGCGTGGATGGCGGCCCATTTCCACGGTTGGTTGAGGGCGGCGTAGTGGTTGAAGACGGAGCTGGGGTCGACCGCGCCGAGGAGGCCGTGGTGGACGAGCACGTAGGCGATGGCGGCGAGGAAGCACACCCAGTCCTGGTAGAGGGCCACGACCGCGACCATCACGAAGAAGTGGAAGTGCATCTCGATCACCCCGCCCGACAGGTGCACCAGCACCGCCGAGCACGACAGCAGGCCGAACGAGGCGGCCGTGCTGCGGAGCCGGCGGCTGAGGGCGGGCGACGTGGCCAGCAGGGCGGTGACCGGGACGATCGCCCCCTCGAGGACGGTGTGCCAGAAGGAGAAGCCACGGATCAGGGCGAAGACGGGGATGATGGCGGCCTGGACCCAGAGCAGCAGGAGGATCCCGCGGTGGCGCCGGATCCAGACGTCTTCGGGCAGGGTGCGGCCCTCGGGCAGCGCGTTCCGAATCTCCCGGTAGTCGACCCGCAATGAAGTTCTCCCCGTCGGTGCGAAAGGATGGTAACGAGACGACGGCGAGAATGAAACGGCGAGGGCTCAGGAGGCGGGCGGGCTGCCCTCCCGGAACAGAACCACCGAGGCGGTGAAGCCGTGGACGAAGTTGCGGCCGCCGATGGGACCGAGCTCGCCGGCGCAGAACATTCCCGCCAGCGGAGCCCCCCCGAGCGCCTCGGACACGACCGTGGCGTCGTGGTCAGGGGCGGTGAACATGTGTGAGCCCCGCCCGTTGCAGGTGAACAGCAGGGCTGCGTCCGAGGTCCGCCCGCTCATGAGGTGGCCGAGATCCTCGCCCGCCGACGCCGCGTCGCGCACCTGGAACTGCAGCGTCGCTCCCACCTCGACCAGGTCGTTCACCATGATCGCCCCCGCCCGGGGGTCGGCCCCGAGGACGTTGCGGATGAGGAAGTCGCCCCGCTCGAAGTCGACCTTGTGCTCGTCGATGACCCGGCCCACGTGGACGAACTGGGACAGCAGGCGGCGGTCGGCCTCGGTCGCTCCCGCCGCCACCTCCTGCAGCCGCTCGATGGCGGACTTGCCGCCCAGCTCGTAGACGATGTTGTCCTCGGCCCGGGTCACCGCGTAGGGCGAGCCGACCGGCCGGCACCCCTGCGACACCACCGGGGTCACCGTCACCGACGAGGGCAGGAACGCCCCCACCGCGCCGGCGGGCACGACCCGGTCGTCGATGACCAGCCGGTTGCCACCCGGGGCCCGGGCGGCCGACGCCATCCCTCCGACCACGGGCAGGCCGGGCCGGTCCTGGGCCAGGCGCTGGAGGAACGTGTCGGCGGGGAAGCTGAAGGGGTCGGGGAGGAGCAGGAGGGCACTCGGGTCGTCGGGGATCTCGTCGGGCCAGCCGGTGACCGTCTGGCCGTCGGGGGTCTCCACCACGGTGAGGTGGAAGGGCGTGACCTTCCCGGTCATCCCCGCCCACAGGGAGACGCCGGGGGACTGCTCCACCTCCCGCCCGCCGCCGACCACCGACACCGCCGCGCACCCCAGCAGCGCCCCCGGGCGCAGCATCTCCCGCACCGCCCGGGCGGCGTCCTCCAGGGCCCCTGCGTGGGGCGGGGTGACGAAGAGGAAGGCCAGGTCGGGGGGTTTGTCGGGCCCCAGACGGTCGAGGACCTGGCCGAGCACCTCACCCACCGCCACCGCCGGCGACGGGTGCTGGGAGAGTCCGGCCGCGAACCGGGCGCCTCCGGTCACGCGGGAGCGGGCAGCAGGGTCAACGGGACCACCGTGGTCGCCCCGCCCACCAGGCGGACGTGGGCCTCGATGGTGCCGTAGTCCTCGTACTTCATGTCGCCCTTCACCAGCTGGCGGCCGAACTTGCCCGGCATGATGTTGACCGGCTGGGCGTTGCGGGCCACCTCCTCGCCCTTCGAGTCGAGGAAGCGCACCTCCATCGTCCCCTGGCCCGGCTCGTCGGCCGGGCACCGGATGAAGACGATGAGGTGGGGGGAGATGGTGACCGGCGGCGGGGCCGGCGCGGCGATGGAGAACATCACCCCGGTGAGGTCGAAACGGGTCGACGGGCCCGGCACCTGACGCATATCGATGCCCTCGACGAAGAGGGCGGACACGATGTCCATCCCCCGAAAGTAGCCGCCTGATAACGGCGACTGGCGCTCAACATAGGATGGGGTCCTCTGTGAGCGGCTCGACCCTGCCCGGGGATGGCCCGGCCGCCGCCCAGCGAAGGAGTTCTTGATGAGCGAGTCCCAGCAGTGGCGTGACCTCGGCCAGCAGTTCCGGGTCGACGCAGTGAAGATCAGCGGTGCGGCCAAGTCCGGACACCCGACCTCGTCGATGTCGGCCGCCGACTTCATGGCCGTCCTGGTCACCAAGTACCTGCGCTACGACTTCGACGATCCCAAGAACCCCAACGCCGACCACCTCATCTTCTCCAAGGGCCACGCGTCCCCCCTGATCTACGCCATCTACAAGGCGGTGGGCGCGGTCACCCAGGAGGAGATGGAAACCTACCGCCACATCGGCAGCCGGCTGGAGGGCCACCCCACCCCCCGCCTGCCGTGGGTCGACGTGGCCACCGGCTCCCTCGGCCAGGGCCTGCCCATCGCCGTCGGCGTGGCCATCGCGGCCAAGCGCCTCGACCGGCTGCCCTACCGCACGTGGGTGATCTGCGGTGACTCGGAGATGGCCGAGGGCTCGATGTGGGAGGCGGCCGCGGCCGCGTCGTACGAGGAGCTCGACAACCTCACCGCCATCGTCGACGTCAACCGCCTCGGCCAGAGCCGGGCCACCCGCTACGGGTGGGACATGGAGCCCTACAAGAAGCAGTTCGAGGCCTTCGGTTGGCACGCGATCGAGGTCGACGGCCACGACGTCGACGCCAGTCGACGCCGCCTTCGCCGAGGCGGTCGCGGTCACCGGCAAGCCCACCGTCGTGCTCGCCCGCACCAAGAAGGGCCGGGGGGTGGCCGCGGTCGAGGACCAGCTCAACGCCCACGGCAAGCCCCTCGAGGACATCCCCGGCGCCATCGAGGAGCTCGGCGGCGACCGCGGCCTCACCGCCACCGTCCCCGCGCCCCCCACCGGCGGCACGCCCCACACGTTCCCCGCCACCGGCGAGCTGAAGCTCCCCGTCTACGAGCTGGGCAGCTCGATCGCCACCCGCAAGGTCTACGGCGAGGCTCTGGCCGCCCTGGGCGACGCCCGGGGCGATGTCGTCGCCCTCGACGGCGAGGTCTCCAACTCCACCTTCTCCGAGATCTTCCGCGACGCCCACCCCGACCGCTACATCGAGTGCTTCATCGCCGAGCAGCAGATGGTGGCCAACGCCGTCGGCATCCAGGTCCGGGGCTGGATCCCCTACGCCTCCACCTTCGGCGCCTTCCTGGCCCGGGCCTACGACTTCGTGCGCATGGCCGCCGTCAGCCGGGCCCGGATGAACCTGATCGGGTCCCACGTCGGGTGCTCGATCGGCGAGGACGGCCCGTCGCAGATGGCGCTGGAGGACATCGCCTCCCTGCGGGCCATCCACGGCTCGACCATCCTCTACCCGTGCGACGCCAACCAGACGGCGAAGCTGGTGGCGGCCATGGCCGACCTCGACGGCATCTGCTACCTGCGCACCACCCGGGCCAACACCACCACCATCTACGGCCCCGACGAGGAGTTCCCGGTCGGCGGGTCGAAGGTCGTGCGGTCGTCCGACGCCGACCAGGTCACGATCGTGGCCGGCGGCATCACCGTCGGTGAGTCGATGAAGGCAGCCGACGCCCTCGCCGCCGACGGGGTCGACGTCCGCATCATCGACGCCTACTCGGTCAAGCCGATCGACGGAGCCGGCATCGCCGCCGCCGTCCGGGCCACCAACGGCCGCATCGTCGTGGTCGAGGACCACTGGCCCGAGGGGGGCATCGGCGACGCCGTCGCCACCGCCCTGGTCGAGGCCGGCCTGGCCGTGTCCATCGCCCACCTGGCCGTCTCGGGGATGCCCACCTCGGGCAAGCCCGACGAGTTGCTGGCGGCCGCGGGCATCGACGCCTCCGCCATCGCCGACGCCGTCCGGGGCCTGCTGAAGTAGTTCGAACTGGTGACGTTTTCCGGGGCTCAGGCCCCGGAAACCGTCACCAGTTCGGCTTTTCGCTCCCGGAGGGTGGCCCAGCCCAGGCCGCGCAGCGTCCGTACCAGCCACCAGCCGGGATCGATCTCGCCCCGGGCCATCGACAGGCGGGGTGCCGTCGGGGCGTGGTGGTGGTTGTTGTGGAGGCCCTCGCCGGCGGTCAGCCAGGCCAGCCACTGCAGGTTGCCGGCCCGGTTGGGATGGGGCCGGCGGCCGAAGGTGTGGCCGGCCGCGTTGACCGCCGAGCTCAGGGCCAGGTACGCCACCGCATGGACCAGGCCCGCCACCAGTCCCAGCCAGGGTCCGAGCACGACCACGAGTATGGCCACGCCGACCGCCAGCCCGAGGATGGCGTGGTCGAACAGGACGCGGTCCCAGCGGTCGGCGGGCAGGTCGCGGGAGTAGCGGGCCACCATGTCGCGGTCGGCGGCCGCCTTGCGGTAGAGGGCGACGTTGCCCACCTGCACGGCCAGGAAGCCGAGCAGGAGAGGGGAATGGGGATCGCCCTCCTCGTCGGTGTGGGCGTGGTGCTTGCGGTGGACCGCCACCCACTGGCGGGGGCGGATGCCGGTGGTGATCCAGGTGAGCACCCGGAAGGCGGCGGTCACGCCCGGAGACAGGCGCAGCGCCTTGTGGGCGAGCGTGCGGTGGAGGTAGGTCGTGGTCACCAGGTTGGCCAGCTGGGTGACTGCGAACGCGACGAGCAGGGCGATAGGGAGGCTTCGGACCATTGGCCGAACGTTACCCTACCGACCGGTAGGTAGACGGAACGGGGTCGGCGGTCCCGGCCCGCCGGCCGGTGGCGGGGTACCCTGGAGGTAATGCTGCCCGACGACGTAGCGGGTGAGCTCGTTGTCTAGCGGCAAGACAAGCCCGTTGGCCCCGGCCCCGCCCCCGCCGACCACGCGCGACGCCATCCTGGTGGAGGCGCTCCGGTGCTTCTCCGAGCATGGCTACGACGGGACGTCCCTCAACGACATCGCCGCCGCCGTCGGCATCCGCCGGCCCAGCCTCCTCCACCACTTCCCGTCCAAGGAGGCCCTCTACCGGGAGGTCTTCGAGCGGGCCCTCGACGACTGGTACCAGCGGGTCGAGGAGGCCACCCTGGCCAACGGCACCCGGGTCGGGTGGGAGCAGGTCGACCGGATCCTCACCGCCGGGTTCATGTTCTTCATGGCCCACCCCGCCTTCGTGCGCCTGGTTCGGCGGGAGGCGTTGGAGGATGCCAGCCGGCTGGGTGCCGAGCTGGGCGCCGGGTTGCGTCCCCTGTTCACCCGGGCGGTCGTCTTCTTCGAGGGGGAGATGGCGGCCGGCCGGCTGCGCAAGCACGACCCCGAGCAGCTCTTCTTCACCATCTACGGCGCCCTTCTGAGCTACTTCAGCGACGTCCCCTTCCTGGAGGACCTCCTGGGCGGCGACCCCCTCGCCCCCGACGTCCTCGAGGCCCGCCTGGTCCACATCCGCTCCGTCTTCCGGGCCGCCCTCGAGCCGTAGCCGGATCGGGCCGGCCCCCCGACTCCCCCGAATTGGGCCATACGGGCCATCCAGGCCCCCGCCCGGTCAGCCGACCTGATCGGGGATGGGGATCGGTCTGCGGAGCTCGGAAGGGGGGTACGCCGTCCTGGAAGCGGCGTTCGTGACGCCGGTGTTCCTCCTCCTGCTCCTCGGGGCGATCGAGGGGGGCTACGCCCTGCACGAGCGGCTCAGCGTGGACAACATGGCTCTCGCCGGCGCTCGCCGCGCCAGCGGGACCGCGGCCGACGTGTTGGCCGACTACCACGTGCTCCAGGCGATGAAGGGCGGCGCGGGAGGGGTCGGCGGGGCGCAGATCACGACGATCGTCGTGTACAAGGCCTCGGGACCGGGCGCGGTCGTGCCCCCGGGCTGCAGGACGGCGAGCGTCGCCGGGGTCTGCAACCGTTACACCGGCGCCGACCTGACCCTGGCCAGCTCCCAGTTCGGGTGCGTCGGACCTCCGGGTCCGGTGTCCAAGATCGACCACTTCTGGTGCCCGACCACCCGCAGGACGGCGCTCTCGGGGGCGAACGGGCCGCCCGATCACGTCGGCGTCCTCGTCCGGGCGACCCACCGCAACCTCACCGGAATCCTCGGCACCGGTCTGGTCTTCGAGGCCGACACCATCCTCCGGATCGAGCCGAGGACCCTCACGTGATCCGCCGGGACCAGCGGGGGACAGCGATGACCGAGCTCGCCTTCGTCCTGCCTGTCCTGGCCGTCTTCGCCTTCGGCGTGATCGAGCTCGGCGGGGCGTGGAGGTCCCGCCTGACCGTGCAGACGGCGGTGCGCGCCGGCGTGCGCGTCGGCAGCGCCGAGGGCAAGATCGCCGCCGCCGACCAGGGCATCCTGCTCGCCTCCGGCTCCGTCCTGTACGACATCGGCCTGTCCAACGTGGACTGGGTGATCGTCTACAAGTCGTCCACCAGCGACGGGGCGGTGCCCGCCGGCTGCCTCACGCCCGCGCCCCACAGCGTGAGCGGGTCGTGCAACGTCTACACCGGCTCGCAACTGGCGCAGGTGGTGGCCGGCACCAACCCCGGGACGTGGTTCGGGTGCGGCGTCGGGGCGCTCGACGGCTGGTGGTGCCCGGCGACGAGGCAGAGCGTGCAGGCCCTGGGCAACGACTATCTCGGGGTCCGGGTGACGGTGCGTCACCCGATGATGACGACGGTGCTCGGGTCGCGGATCACGCTCACCGACGACGCCGTCATGCGCCTCGAGCCCCAGGAGGCGTGAGGTGGAGGACCGGGGCCGGTGCCGGGACGAGGGCGGCTACATGCTCATGATGCTGAGCGTCACCCTCTCCGTCCTGGTCGTCTCGGCCGCCTTCGCCGTCGACATCGGCGGCTGGTACGCCCGCGTCTCTCAGATCCAGCGGGCGGCCGATGCCGCCGCCCTGGCCGGTGTCGTGTGGATGCCGGACTTCCCGGCGTCGGAGGCGGCGGCGGTGGCCGCCGCCTCCCGCAACGGCTTCACCACCGGCGGTTCCATAACGGTGACCGCCTCCCCCGAGCCGGGGAACTCCCGCCAGCTCACAGTCGTCATCGTCGACGCCAAGGCCGACCGCCACTTCTCCTCGTTCGTGGCCGGCGACCAGGCACTGCGCCGCACGGCCACCGCCGAATACGTCCTCCCGGTCCCTCTGGGCAGCCCGAAGAACACCTTCGGGACGGGCGACCTCCTCTCCGGAAGCAACCGGGAGAACTTCTGGGCCGCAGTCAACGGGTACTGCGCCGGCCACGAGAGCGGGGACCTGAAGCTGGCCCGCTACGAGTCCTACAGCACCTCGACCGGGTCCGCCCTCCAATGCAACAACGGGTCGGCCCAGACGGGGGACTACGACCCGGACGGGTACCTCTACGCGGTCGAGCTTCCCCAGAACGCCCTCGCCCTGCGCCTGGAGGTCTACGACGGCGGCCACAGCACCTCCGGCGCGGTGCCGGACGTCACCCTCACCTCCGAGGCGCAGGCCGTGACCACTGTGTTCGAGGTCTACGGAGCCGACAACACCCCCCTCGACACCAGCGACAACCCGTTGCTCTCGACGACCACCATCGCCACCAACAACTTGCTCTACAAGAACCTGTGGATGCCGCTGCACACATGGGTCGACCCGGCGGCCGGCACCTACTACGTCCGGGTCCGGACCCAGGTCCAGGCCACGGAGAGCCGGGGGTCGAACGGCTTCGCCCTGCGCGCCTACACCGGCGCGCTGTTCACCACCTGCACCACGATCCAGGGCCAGTCCGGGTACTCGGCGGGCTGCCCCCAGATCCACGGCGTCGGGGACATGTCGATCTACGCCAACCTCGGTGGCAGCGCCGGATCCACCGCCACCTTCTACCTGGCCGAGGTGGCCGCCCTCCATGCCGGCAAGACGATGCAGCTCACGCTCTTCGACTCCGGCGAGGGGGCCCAGAAGATCGAGGTCCTCGACCCCAACGGGTCGCCGGCGACCTTCAACTGGCGCACCCCCTGCAACCCCCCGACGCCCCCCTCCGGTGGGTGCAGCGGGTCCAACGTGACGTCGATCCTGGTCAGCGGCACCGGCACCCAGCCCTACAGCAACCTCCAGAGCAACTCCAAGTACAACGACCGGCGGATCGTCCTCGACGTCAAGCTGCCTCCGAACTACACGACGGTGTTCGGGGCCAAGGTCTGGTGGCAGATCCGCTACACGGTCGGATCCACCGCGACCGACCGCACGACGTGGTCGGTGAGCATCGTGGGCGACCCCGTCCACCTCGTCGATCTGTGATCGCGCCAATGGGTCATCCGCACCATCCAACTGATC
Organism: uncultured Acidimicrobiia bacterium; assembly: GCA_963790325.1. Lineage (GTDB taxonomy): Bacteria > Actinomycetota > Acidimicrobiia > Acidimicrobiales > AC-14 > JAXDMK01. The sequence goes on along the minus strand of CAWBNY010000003.1, from coordinate 962,985 downwards.
GGCGGAACTGCCGATGACGGAGCAGGACATCGGAGACCTGCCTTGAGAGCACCCCTCACCACCCGGTTTCGGATCGGCTTCGTCGCCGGATTCGCACTGTTCGTAGTCGGCGCCGGCACCGCCGGCTACCTCGCCGTCGGATCATCTGCACCGCCACCGGCGGCGGCGGCCCGGATCGACGTGTTCTCGACCACGTCGCCGATCGACACCGGAACGCCGGGATCGGACGCGCTGGCCGGCGGCCTGCTGGCCGTGCGCTCCGTGGACCCCGCGACCCTGCCCCCCGACGCGGTCACCGATCCGTCCCAGATCGCCGGCGGGGTGGCGGCGGCGGTCATCCCCGGGGGCACGATCGTCACGCTCGACATGTTCCCGGCCCCCCAGACCCGGATCGGCACCGTGGTCATCCCGCCCGGCAAGCGGGCCCTCGCTCTGCGCCTCGAGCCGGTGCCGGGCGTCGCCGGCTTCGTCGGCGCCGGGGACCTGGTCGACGTCTACGGCGTGATGCAGGGGGGCGACGGCACGCCCCCCCGGGTCCAGCTGGTGCTGCAGGCGGTCGAGGTCTTGAACGTCAACGGCGCCGGCCTGCCGACGGCCCAGGGCCAGGCCGACGGGCCGAGCCTGGTGTACCTGCTGGCGGTGACGCCCTTCGACGCCGAGCGGCTCATCTTCCTGAGCGAGTTCAACAAGCTCTACCTCGACCTGGTGGCGAAGGGCGAGCCGACAGTGGTCACGCCCGGCGCGGGCGCCGCCGATGCGCTGCAGGGTCTGTAGGCCCGGTGCGAGTCCCGACCATCGTCGTGCTCGACGAGGGTGACGACCTCGGCCGCCAGGTCACCCGGGCGCTCGGCGGCCTCCGGCCCCGGCCCCACCTTCTGCTCTGCCCGGGGCCGGGCGCGCTGAGAGAGGCCCTCGCCGAGCACCCGGCGGTCGACGTGCTCGTCGCCGGGCCGAGCGTGCTGACCACCGAGGGCCTGGTCGAGCTGCGGCGCCTGCGCCTCTCGCTCCCCGAGTCGAGCCTCATCCTCGTCTTCGACCGGCGGCGGACGGTCGGGATGCGGGAGACGGTGCGTACCGGCGCGGTCGACGTCCTCCGCCTGCCGGTGAGCGACTCGGCCATGGTGGACGCCATCCTCCAGGCTCTCGAGGTCCGCTGGGGAACCATGCCGGACCCATCCGACGGGCGGGGGCCGACGGCCACGGGCGAGGTCATCGCGGTGGTCTCGGCGACCGGTGGGTGCGGCAAGACGTTCCTCGCCATCAACACCGCCTACCACCTCCACACCCGGCGCCAGAAGCGGGTGTGCCTGATCGACCTCGACCTGCAGTTCGGCGAGCTGTCGACCAGCCTCCGGGTGAAGCCCCGCCTGACGATCGTCGACCTGCTGACCGACGACGGGGTCCAGGGCGACGAGGCCAAGGGCGATGGGGCCCGCGATCTGGCGGCCCGGTTCCGGAAGCATCTGGTCGTGCACGAGACCGGGCTCCCGGTGCTGGCCGCGCCCGACCGACCGGTGGAGGCCGATCTCATCGACGCCGCCAGCGTGGGCCGGGTCATCGAAGCCGCCCGCCGCCACTTCGACTACGTGATCCTCGACACCCCTCCGAGCCTGGCGGAGGCGGCCCTGGTGGCACTGGAGTATGCCGACCGGGTCCTCGCCGTCGCCACGCTCGACCTCCCCAGCGTCCGCAACCTCGGACTGCTCCTGGCCACCATGAGGGACCTGCGGGTGCCCTCCGACCGCATCAAGCTGGTCCTCAACAAGGTCGAACCCGACGTCGGGATGGACGTGGCCCAGGTCACCCGGTATTTCCCTCAGGGCTTCGAGATCGTCGTGCCGTACGGGCGGGACGTGAACCGATCGCTCAACATGGGCATGCCCGTGCTCGCCTTCGCCCCCGGCTCGGAGGTCGGCAGGACGCTCGGCGCCGGGCTGTCGGCCCTGCTCCCCGCCGATCCGACCACCGGCGGGGCCGATCCCAGGCGGCGACTCCTCCCCGGCCGCCGGCGGGGGCGGGCGCCGGCCCAGCCGGCACCGGCGTAGGGGAGGAACGGTGGCGCTCGCCCTCGTCCTGGTTGCGGCCGGTGCCGTGCTCATGGTCGCCTTCCAGGTCGCCCGGCGCCGGGCGGAGCGGGACGACATCGACGAGATACTCGGCTTCGTCTTCCCCACCGACGACGTCGTCATCCCGCTCGCGGCCGACGACGCCGGGGGCGCGGCGGTCGAGCTGGAGGGACTGGCCGGCCGGGCGACCGACCTGGCCGACGTGGTCGTCCGCCGGGTCGACCACGACCACGCCCTCAGCCGGGCCCTGGAACGGGCCCGGATCCCGCTCGCCCCCGGGGAGTACGTCATCGTCACCGCCGCCGGCGGGCTGGCGGTGGCCACGCTCCTGCTGGCGCTGACCGGCTCGGTGCCGCTGGCCCTCACCGGCCCTGTCGCCGCCGGGCTGGGCAGCGCCAGGCTCGTCACCCGCCGCATCCGCCGGCGCCGGAAGGCGTTCGAGGAGCAGCTCCCGGACGCCCTGGCCCTGGTGGCGTCGTCGCTGTCGGCCGGTCACACCTTCCTCCGTTCGGTCCAGATGATGTGCGAGGAGGCGGGTCCGCCGCTGTCCGAGGAGTTCGCGCTGGTGGTGGCCGAGACCCGGCTGGGCGACTCGGTCGTCGAGTCCCTCGAGCGCATGTCCGAGCGACTCCAGGTGCGGGACATGGACATGGTCGTCCAGGCCATCCGCATCCAGCAGACGGTGGGTGGGCGGCTGGCGACCCTGCTCCACACCCTGGCCGACTTCATCCGGATGCGAGCGGAGCTGCGACGGGAGGTGGCGGTGCTGACCGCCGAGGGTCGCATGTCGGCCTACGTGCTGGCCGGGCTGGTCCCGTTCCTCTTCGTGATGATGCAGGTCCTCAACCCGACCTACGTGAAGCCGCTCTTCAGCGGGTGGGGCGTGGTCCTGCTCGTCGGGTGCGGGCTGTCGGTGCTGGCCGGGATGTTCATGATCCTGCGCATGGTCCGGATCGACGTCTGATGGGCGGCCCGGGCCTGCTTGTCGGCTTCGGCATGGCGGTCCTGGGCGCCGGTGTGATGGTGGCGGTGCTGGCCCGCGGCCGGCGGCTGGTCCCGGGCATCGACGAGTTCCTCTCCCCGGCTGATCTCGGCCCCTACGAGAGGCGGATGGGCGAGCCCTTCCTCCGGCGGACGGGAGGGATCGTGGGGCGGGCGGTGGGTGACCGCATCGAACGGCTCCTACCCCGGGGCCGGCTGGAGAAGATCGAACGCCAGCTCCTCCTGGCCGGGCTGGAGGGCCGGCGCCGGGCCGGGACCCAGCTGGCCACCCAGCTCGGTCTGACCCTGGCGCTCGGGGGCCTCGCCTACCTCATGTGGGGGATGGGCCTGTCGCCGAAGGCGCAGCGGAGCCTGGTGCTCCTGCCCGTCATCGGCTTCATGGTGCCCTCGGCCCGCCTCAAGCGTCGGATCCGGGCCCGGACCGACGGCATCTTCAAGGACCTGCCCGACATCATCGACATGCTGGCGGTGGCGGTGGAGGCGGGCTGCGGCTTCGACGCCGCCCTCAGCATCGTGTGCCAGAACTTCCGATCGCCCATGGCCGACGAGCTGCGCCTGGCCCTTCAAGGCATGGAGCTGGGAATGCCCCGCCGTGAGGTGCTCCAGGAGGTCAAGCGCCGGACCGAGCTCGACGTGGTCCGGAACTTCATGGTGGCCCTCATCCAGGCCGACGCCCTCGGCATCCCCATCGGGCGGGTGCTGACGACGCAGGCGGCCGAGATCCGCTCCCGGCGCCGGGCCTGGGCGCGGGAGAAGGCGGGCAAGCTTCCGGTCAAGATCATGTTCCCGCTCGTGCTCTTCATCTTCCCGCCGATCATGGCCATCGTCATCGGGCCCGCGGTCGGCTCGTTCGGTGCCATCTGATGCCCGACGGCAGGTCGAGCGAGCGGCCCCGGCCCGAGCCCGCGCCGCAGGAGCCGATCCCACGGCGGTGAGCACCTCGGATCGGCCGCTCGGGCGCTACGGCCGTGGCCGGTTCTCCCGGCGGAGGACGAACCTCAGGCCCGACCACACGTCGGTGACGGCGCACACCTTGGTGTCGACGAAGCCCGTCGGCAGGCACACCTCTCGGAGGACGTCCTCGGTGAGGTCGCTGGCCACGCCCGACGACCGCTTGGGCCACGCCACCCACAGGGCGCCGGCCGGGGGGAGGTGGGCCGCCACCCGGGGGAAGCGGTCGGCCAGGTCCCGCCGGCTGGCGACGAACAGGACGGCCAGGTCGACGGTGGCGGCCCCGACCGGGGGCAGGCGGCGGAGCAGGTGGACGCCGTCGGGGAGAGGCTCGAGCTCGACGCCGAACCCGGCCGGAGCCCCCACCAGGGCCACCCGGTGGCCCTCCTTGATCCCCAGCTTGCGGGGCAGCGAGGCTTCGGAGTAGCCGGTCGAGGTCCCGGGCACGCCGCCACCGTAGTGTTGGTCCGGTGGACGACGAGACGGGGCAGGCGCCGGGGGTGAAGGTCCCTCGGGTGCTCGACGGGGCGGCTGCGTGGGGATGGCGGCTGCTCGTCAGCGCCGCCGCCGCGGCCCTGATCGTCTGGGTCCTGATCCGGCTCTACGTGGTGGTGGTGCCGGTGGTGCTGGCCCTGTTCCTGGCTGCGGTGCTGGAGCCGCTGGCGGCCCGGTTGCGGCGCCGCCGCTGGCCGTCGGCGCTGGCTGCGGCCACCGTCTTCGTCGGCGCCATGGCGGTGGTGATCTTCTCCCTGGTGTGGATCGGGGCCAGCGTCGCCTCCCAGTTCGCCGATGTCGGCGCCCAGATCGACGAGGCGGTGGCCGACGCCAAGGTGTGGGCCCAGGGGAAGCCCCTCGAGTGGTCGGTGGAGAAGGTCGACCAGTTGGAGGCCGACATCCGGGAGACGGTGCGCAAGGCGTCGGGCGGGGTGGCGGAGCAGGCCGCGGGCCGGGCCCGGGTGGCGGGGGAGGTCGTGGGCGGCATCGTCCTCATGCTCTTCACCCTCTTCTTCGTCCTCAAGGACGGAGCCAGGATGGCGGACTGGATCGCACCCCGGATCCCCCCGTCCAGCCGGGGCGACGTCGTGGCCCTCGTCCGCCACGCCCGGTTCGTCATGCGGCAGTACCTGGTGGCGACCGCCGCCACCGGCCTCATCGACGGGATCCTCATCGGCCTCGCCCTGTGGGCGCTGGGCGTCCCCCTGGTGCTGCCCCTGGCCGTGCTCACGTTCCTGGGCGGGTTCATCCCCCTGGTGGGCGCCACCGTGGCCGGGCTGGTGGCGGCGGTGGTGGCCCTCGTCACCAACGGCCTCGGCACCGCCCTGCTGGTGGTGGTCGCCACCGTGGCGGTCCAGCAGGTCGAGGGCAACCTGCTCCAGCCGCTCATCCTGGAGCGGGCGGTGCGACTCCACGCCCTGGTCACGGTGTGGGCGGTATCGGCGGGCCTGGTCGTGGGGGGTCTGCTGGGCGCCTTCATCTCGGTCCCTCTGGTCGCCATCGCCGTCGGGATCGGCAGCCACTACCGGACCGCCAACATCTCCGGCGGCGGCCCGCCGCCGCCGCCGCTACCGGCCTCGGTAGGGGAACTGGGCGCCGCCCCGCCCCCGCCTCCGATGGAGGCCTGAGCGGCGCCGACCGCCCCGGCCACCGACCCGAGGCGGAGGGGAGGGCCGGCAGCTGCGGCCCGACCTTGCCTATGACGGCTTTTCGGCCACCAGGAGCTTGTAGCCGGCGATGCCGTCGCGCACGGCTTGGCCGGCGAGGCCGACCCGCCGCCGGGCCTGCTCGAAGTCGATCGACTCCAGGGCGGCCACGCCCGCGATCTTGAACGCGACGAGCCGGGCGTCGATCTGGCTGATCATCCGGGCCAGGCCGTCGTCGTGGGACTCGGTGAGCGTGACCCGCAACCCGGCGTCGGCCAGCAGCGAGCAGTACTCGTCCAGCGGGCGGGCGTCGGCCAGGCACGCCACCCACGCCCCCAGCGTCTGCAGCTCCTCGTCGAGCCGGGCCCGATCCAGGGCCACGTCGGTGATCCCGACCTTCCCACCCGGCCGCAGCACCCGGGCCATCTCCGCCGCCGCCGTCACCTTGTCGGGGAACGTGCAGAAGGCGCACTCGCAAACCAGGGCGTCGAACGACTCGTCCTCCACCGGCAGCCGCTCCGCGTCGCCGACGGTGAACCGCACCCGCTCGGCGTACCCCCGTTCGAGCGCCCGGGCGTTCGCCCCCGCCACCGCCATGTCGCCCAGGTCGACGCCCTCCACCTCGACGCCGAACTCCTCGGCCAGCAGAAACGCCGTCGTCCCCGGACCGCTGGCCACGTCGAGCACCTTCTGCCCCGTCCGCAGCCCCATCGACCGGGCCAGCCGGCGGGTGAGCTCCAGGCCCCCGGGGTGGTAGCTCTCGCCCAGGATGAGGGCGACGATGTCGGCCTGGTACGACCTTGCGCAGCACGCCTTGACCTCGTCGGGCGACGCCGTCGCGCCCCCCGGCAGGCCCTCGATCACGAACCGCGGGGGTGCCGCCGAGGTGGTGGCCCGGGCGCCGGCTGGAACCGCGCCAGGAGCCACCAGATCGGTCACCGGAGGTTCTTCCCGATGTTCGTGGCGTCGGCCGGCACGTGCCCGCCGCCGTTCCCGTCGCCGTTCCCGTCGCCACTGTCGCCGCCGTTGCCCGCCGTCTTCGACCCGTACCGGGTGGTCAGCAGCACCGGCTGCAGCTCGAAGCTGTTGGGGACGATGGTCGGGATCGACGCTCCCGTCAACTGCTCCCGCACCTGCTCCCGGTACCCGACCGAGTTGTAGGCGCAGAACGGGATCAGGCGCCCGTCGTGGGTGATCTCCTCCACGCAGCACTTCATGAGGGCCTTCACGTTGAGCGTGTAGGGGTCCTGGAAGTCCTGGATGACGATCATGAACGACTTGTCGGCGATGGATTTGAGGGCCTCGGGCAGGTCGATGCCGCAGGTGGCGCACTCCAAGGGCGCGGTCGTGTTCCCGTCGGAGCCCCCCGGCACCGCCGACGCGCTCCAGAGCTTCTCCAGCGAGCCCCGCACGCTCATGTCGGGCATGACCCGGTTGCTCACGTAGTCGAGGTAGTCGTCGACGTTGACCAGGCGGGGGATGGGGACCACCATGTCGCCGTCGACCAGCAGGTAGGTGATCGACCGGCAGGTGGGGAAGCAGCACGGCACCGGCACGAAGTCGGAGAGCACGAACCACTCCGGCACCTGGTCGACCAGGCCGTGGATGATGTCGGCGTTGGTGAGCCGCTGCATGGGGTCGAACTGGACGTGGCGGCCGGAGTGGGTGACGGGCTGGAAGGCCACCGACCGCACCGCCGGGTGCTCCACCCCGAACTTCACGATGGCGCCCATCTCGTGCTGGTTGAGGTCCTTCTCGATGGCTGCCACCAGCGACACCGGCAGGCCGAACTCGGCGCAGTTCTCCAGCGCCTTGGCCTTGGCCGCCCGCAGGTCGCGCCCCCGGATCTGGCGGTGGGTGCTCTCCTCGAAGCCGTCGAACTGCATGTAGATGACCGGCTTGAGCTCGGCCAGCTCCTTCACGAACTTGCGGTCGTGGGCCAGCCGGATGCCGTTGGTGTTGAGCGTCACCATGTGGACGCCCTTGTCCTTGGCCATCTTGATGAAGTCGAGGATCAGGGGGTGGATGGTGGGCTCGCCGCCCGAGAACATGACCACCTCGGGCTCGCCCTCGGAGCGGACGAAGGCGTCGAGGCCGCACTCCACCTGCTCCATGGTGAGCTGGAAGCCGTCGGGCTGGTGGCCGGGCGTGCCCGAGTCGGCGAAGCAGATGGGGCAGTCGAGGTTGCAGTTGGAGTTGACCTCGATGATGCCCAGGCAGGCGTGCTGCTTGTGCTCGGGGCACAGGCCGCAGTCGAGAGGGCAGCCGTCCTTGACCTCGGTCTGGGTCTCCAGGGGGTAGGTGCCGGGTTTGTTGTACTTCAGCGAGTCGAAGTACATGACCGCGTCGGAGTAGAGCAGCGCCTCGAACTTCCCGTGCTCCACGCACCGCTTCCGCAGGAAGACCTTGTTGTCCTTGACGTTCACTTCGGCGTCGATCACGGTCTTGCACACCGGGCAGATGCTCTTGGTGTACTCGAGGAACACTTCGTCCCGGTCAACCTTCTGGCGGGGTGGAGTCAACGTCATCAGGTGCCCTCCCGTTGGGCTCACGAACGGCTTGGCGAAGCTACCACCCAGGTCAGATGGCCACCACGATCCGTGCCAGGCGTCCGTCGGTGGCGACCTCCACCACGTCGACTCCCCCCAGCAAAGAATCGCCGCCTCCAGTACGGACCTGCCACGGGAAGCGGATGACGCCGTCCGCCATCTCCACCGGCCCGGTGCGCACGGTGACCGCCCCGCCCATCCGATCCTGGAGCGAGACGATCAGGCGGAGGATCGCGTCCCGTCCCCGGAAGGTCCCCGTCGGGCCGTCGAGCTCGCAGGCGTCGGCGATGGCCACGTCGAGGAGGGCGTCACGGGCGGCGGCGTCCCGCTCGTTCCACGCTGCGAAGTAGGCGTCGACCGCGGCCTCGACGGTCGCCGCCGCGGCCTCGGGCACGGGCCCGGTCACGGGGCGAGAGCGGAGCGGAGGGCCTCCACCCGCTCGGGCACGACCCGCCAGTAGACCCATCGGCCCCGCTTCTCGCCCACGATCAGCCCGGCGTCGGCCAGGGCCTTGGTGTGGTGGCTGATGGTGGGCTGGGACTTGCCCAACGGCTCCTGCAGCTCGCACGAGCACACCTCGTCGGCCGCCGCCACCAGGCTGAGCAGGCGGAGGCGGACAGGGTCGGCCAGGGCCGCGAAGGACTGGGCCAGGGCATCGGCTTCGGACTCGGCGAGGGGGGCCGCCAGCACTGACGGGCAGCACGGCCCGGCTTTCTCGTCGAGCATCGCGATCGGCTGCGTTCGCACGTCCCGCGCCTCCTATTGACAAACGTCGATCCATTCGTCATCATCGATCAATCGACAGTAACCAATGTATCAGGAGGAACTGATGTCACGAGTGCAGCTGGCCCTGAACGTGTCCGACATCGATGCCGCGGTGGCGTTCTACTCCAAACTGTTCTCGGCCGAGCCGGCCAAGCGCCGCCCCGGCTACGCCAACTTCGCCATCACCGACCCGCCGCTCAAGCTCGTCCTCATCGAGGGGACGGGCGTGCCCGGCACCCTCAACCACCTGGGCGTGGAGGTCGAGGGCACGGCCGAGGTGGCCGCCGCCACCGACCGCTTCCGCGCCGAGGGGCTGCCGGCCGCCACCGAGGACCAGGTGGCGTGCTGCTTCGCCCTCCAGGACAAGGTGTGGGTCGACGCGCCCGATGGCGAGCCGTGGGAGATCTACACCGTCCTGGCCGACGTCGAGATGGCACCGGGGACGGGCCTGCGCACCGTCACCCCCGGTGAGGACGCCATGTGCTGCGCCTCCGCCCCCGAGTCCGCCGCCCGGTGCTGCTGAGCGACCGGGTGTCGCCCCTGGGTCGCAAGGCCCTGGCCGAGCTTCTGGGCACCGCCTTCCTGGTGGTGGCGGTGGTCGGGTCCGGCATCGCCGCCCAACTCCTGTCCCCGGGCGACACCGGTTTGCAGCTGCTGGAGAACGCCGTCGCCACCGGCGCCGCTCTGGCCGCCATCATCGTCACCTTCGGACCGGTCTCGGGCGCCCACCTCAACCCGGTGATCACCCTGGCCGCCCGCTGGTCGGGCACCCTGAGCACGCAGGAGGCAGTCGCCTACGGGGCGGCCCAGGTGAGCGGCGGGCTGATCGGGGTGGTGGTGGCCAACCTGATGTACTCCCTGCCCGCCCTGCAGCTGTCCACGACGCCCCGCGGCGGGGGCGGCCTGTGGCTGGGCGAGGTGGTGGCGACCCTGGGCTTGGTCCTGCTGGTGGCCTCGCTGGTGCGTAGCGGGCGCACCGGACCGGCGCCCTTCGCCGTCGGTGCCTACATCGGTGCCGCCTACTTCGCCACGTCGTCCACGTCGTTCGCCAACCCCGCGGTCACCCTGGCCCGGGCCTTCACCGACACCTTCACCGGCATCGCCTGGCGGTCGGTCCCCGCCTTCGTGGCCGCCCAGGTGGCCGGCGCCGTCCTCGCCGTCCTCGTCCAGCGGGCCCTCTCCGATCGAGCCGAGGAGGAGATCCGTGTCTGACATGGCCGTCCCCCTCGAGCCGCGCGCCGCTCTCCGAGCGCGGCCCGTCGCCGGACCGAGGAGCTCGATCCGCAACTAGATCCGCCGCCGGGTCGTCGGCCTGCCGGAGGCGCTCGACGTGCCCGTGGCTTGACGCCCGGCTCCGCGCCGGGGCAGTGTCACGCCTCAGATCAGGTTCGGTTTATCTCGGGGGGGCAAGTGCGCCGTACGGTCGTCGGGCTCGCCGTCGTCGCCATGCTCGGCGTCGCGTGCGGGGGGAGGGCGGGCGACTCGAAGCTCCTGCGGATCAGCGGGTCGACGACGGTCAACGCGGTGGCCGCCGACGCGGCCGAGGTCCTGCGGGCCGAGGGCCTGACCATCACGGTCGACGCCAGCGGCGGCTCGGCCGGCGGCATCGCCCAGCTCGGCGGCGGCCAGGTGGAGATCGCCATGAGCTCCAAGCCCCTGGCCGACGCCGATCGCAGCCGGTTCCCCGACGCCGACTTCGTCACCACCGAGATCGGCCGGGACGCGGTCGGCATCGTCGTGCGCCGCCACGTGTACGACGGGGGCGTCACCAACCTCACCAAAGACCAGGTCAGGGCCCTGTTCGAGGGCAGGGTCGGCAACTGGAGCGAGCTCGGCGGTCCCGACGTCCCCGTGTTCGTCTACGACAAGGAGCCGGGCCGGGGGACTCGGGAGGCGATCGACACGTACATCTACGGGGCCGGCGAGGAGGCGCCGCCGCCGCCCCCGTCCGACCGCTTCGCGATCGTGGGCGGCAACGAGGAGGAGCGGACCAAGCTCCTGTCGACGGAGGGATCGGTGGGCCCGCTGTCGGCGTCGTTCGTCGAGGGTTACGGCGAGCTGGCCACGGTATCCCTCGACGGGATCGCCCCCACGCCCGAGAACGTGGCCGCCTCCCGCTACCCGATGTCGCGGCCGCTCTACCTGATCACCGACGGAGAGCCGTCGGCGGCGGCGGCCCGGTTCGTCGACTTCGTCCTGTCGGCCGAAGGGCAGGCGTTGGTACGCGAGCACGGCTTCCTCACCCTGGCCGAGCTGGGGATGGGCTGACCGCCACCCTTCGGGTGGGCCCGCCCCGGCGGCTGCGGTGGCTGCCGGTGGGTTTGGGGGTGGGAGCCGTCGCCACCGGGGCGGTGCTCGTGGCGATCGTGGGGTTCCTGGTCGTCGGCGTGGTGTCGGGGCCGGTGGCGTGGGGCCAGCTGCTGACCTCGTCGGTGTGGGACCCGGTCCGGGGACGCTTCGGGGCGGCGTCGATGATCTGGGGGACGGTGGCCGCGTCGGCGGTGGCCCTGGTGGTGGCGGTACCGGTCGGGCGGGCGGCGGCGGTGGCCATCCACGAGCTGGCCCCGCCCGGGTGGCGGGGGGCGCTGCGCACGGGGGCGGAGCTGCTGGCGGTGGTGCCCTCCATCGTCTACGGGTTGGTCGGGATCGCCTACGTCCGTCCGTTGGTGGCCCGGGTAGCCGACGTCCCCGGGGGCGACAGCCTGCTGGCGGCGGGACTGGTGCTGGCGGTGATGGTCCTGCCCACGATCGTCTCGCTGTCGGTCGACGCCCTGGCGGCGGTGCCGGCCCCGGTGCGGGAGGCGGCGGCCGCGTGCGGGCTGACCCGCACCGAGGTGGTCCGCTCGGCAGTTCTGCCCCAGGCCCGCCGGGGCCTGCGGGCAGCGGTGCTGCTGGCCCTGGCCCGGGCCCTGGGCGAGACGATCGCCGTCTTCCTGGTGGTGGGGCGGGCCGACGGGCGCATGCCGGGCGACATCCTCGACGGGCTGGCCAAGCTGGTCCGCCCCGGGCAGACCCTGACCACCAAGCTCAACGGTCCCGAGTCGCTGCTGGCGGGGACGTCGGGGCCGCACTGGGCCGCCCTGTGCGCCCTGGGCCTGGTGTTGCTGGCGGCGGTGGCGGCGGCCAGCCTCACCGGGCAGCGGCGGATGTCGGGCGTCCGGGGCGGGCGGCGGCGGCACCTCCTGGCGACGGCGGGGGCCCGCGGCCTGCGGGATCGGCTGGCCCGGGGCGCGGGATGGGTCGCCCTCGGCGTCACCCTCGCCCTGGTGGTGGCGGTGGTCGCGGTCGTCGCCTCCCGGGGGGCGGTGGCCTTCGACCCTGCGTTCTGGTGGTCACCGGCGAGGGGGGCGAGCGGCGGGGGCATCCGCAACCAGGTGGTGGGGACGGTCATCCTGGTGGCCGGGGCCGGGCTCCTGGCCGCGCCCGTGGGGCTCGGTCTGGGCCTGGTGACGGCCGAGTACGCCCGCCCCGGCCTGTCCCGGGCGCTGCGCACCCTCACCCTCACCCTGGGTGGCGTCCCGTCCATCCTCCTCGGGCTGTGGGGCTACTGGCTGTTCGTGGTCACCTTCGGGTGGGGCCGGAGCTGGCTGGCGGGGTCGATCGTGCTGGCCGTGATCGCGGTGGCGCCGGTGGCGGTGTCGGTGGCGGCCGCGATCACCGCCCTGCCGCCCGAGCGGCGGGAGGCGGCCCTGGCCGCCGGCCTTCGCCACAACCAGCTGGTGCGGTCGGTGCTTCTCCCCCAGGCGTGGCCGGGCCTGGTCACCGGCGTCCTCCTCGGCCTGGCCCGGGCCGCGGGGGAGACGGCGCCGCTGCTGTTCACCGCGGCGGTGTTCTCCGGCGCGCCCCTGGTCCCGGGGGGCGTGCGCCAGGCGCCGGTGGCCTCCCTCCCCACCCACGTGTTCACCCTGGCCCAGGACGCGGCCGAACCGGCCGCCCGGCGGGCGGCGTGGGGGGCGGCCCTGGCCCTGATCGTGGTGGCCGGGGTGCTGGCCCTGGCCGCGGTGCCCGCCCGCCGGCGGATGGCGACCGGCCGGTGAGCGCGGTGGAGGTGGACGCCCTCGTCGTGCGCTGCGGGGAACGGGTGCTGGCCGGGCCGGTGTCGTTCGTGGTCGCGCCGGCCGCCACCCTCGGCCTGCGGGGACCCTCCGGGGCGGGGAAGTCGACGATCCTGCGGGCGTTGGTGGGGCTGCTGCCGCCGACGCTGACCGCCAGCGGCCGGGTGCGGGTGCTCGGCGTGGACGTGACCGGCGGAGGCGGTGGCGGGGTCGTCGACCTTCCCGCCCTGCGGGCCCGGGCGGCGCTGGTGGGCCAGGTGCCGGTGGTGTTCCCGGCGTCGATCCTGGCCAACGCCGCTTTCGCCCTCCGCCACCTCGTCCGGCTGCCGAAGGCGGAGCTGCGGTCCCGGGCCGAGGCCGCCCTGGTCGAGGCCGGCCTGTGGGACGAGGTCGCCGACCGCCTCGACGCCCCCGCGTCCGACCTGAGCGTCGGCCAGCGCCAGCGGCTGTGCCTGGCCCGGGCCCTGGCCGTCGACCCCGAGCTCCTCCTCCTCGACGAGCCCACCAGCGCCTTGGACGGAGCGTCGACGGCGGCGGTGGAGGCGGCGGTGGCCGGCCTCGCCGCCCGCCGCACGATCGTGGTCGTCTCCCACGACCTGGCCCAGCTCACCCGTCTGGGCGCCGAGGTCGTCAGCCTGTAGCCGGGCTCAGCCCCGGCAGCAGGCGGGGTTGCCGCCGGGGTGGGCGACGGCGGTGAGGGCGGCGGGGTCGAGGAGGTCGCCGGTGGCGGCCTTGGCTGCGGCCAGGCCCTCCGGGTCGACCGAGTACATGGTGAACCCGTCGAGGCGGCGGGAGGTGATCAGGCCGGCCTCGGCCAGGGCCCGCAGGTGGTGGCTCACCAGCGGCTGGGAGATGCCCTCGCTCGCCACCAGGTCGCTCACGCACCGCTCCTTGGCCCGGAGGGAGCGGAACACCCGCAGCCGGGTGGGCTCGGCCAGCGCCCGCAGGACGATCAGCACATCGGTAGCCATCGATATGACTGTATCGGGTGCGACCGGCCCCTCGCATGAACGGCAATAGATTGGCCGCCGATGCCCGAGCTCCCGCCGGACCCCCTCTCCGCCTACGCCGGCGCCGTCCCCCACCGGGTGGCCGTCGTCGACGACGACGGTCGTGTCACCACCTACGCCGACCTCAACGCCGAGGTCAACCGGCTGGTGGGCGGGCTGGCCGCCCTCGGCTTCCGGGGCGGCGAGCGGGCGGTGTGGTGCGCCCCCAACAGCCGCCAGGTCCTCGCCTTCATGCACGCCTGCCGCAAGCTCGGCCTGGTGGCGGTGCCGATGTCGTACCGCTTCACCGCCGACGAGATGCACCACGTCCTCTCCGACAGCGGGGCCGTGCTGGTCGTGGTCGACGCCGCCCTCGCCCCCCTCGTGGCCCCGATCGCGGCCCGCCTGCCCGGCGTGCGGGAGACGGTCGTGTTCCGGGGCGGGCACGAGGGCCTCCGCCGGTGGGACGACGTCCTGGCCATGGGCTCCCCCGACGAGCCCCCGCCGCCCGTCGACTACGGGGCGGCCATGATGTACACGTCGGGCACCACCGGCCGGCCCAAGGGTGCCATCCGCACCCGATCCGACCGGGCCCTGCTGGGCGCCATGCTGGCCGAGCTGCGCTTCGGGGCGGGCGAGGTCCACGTCACCACCGGCCCCCTCTACCACGCCGGTCCCAACGCGTTCGCCCTGCTCACCCACATCACCGGGGGCACGATCGTCGTCCAGCGGGCCTTCGACCCCGCCGCCTGGCTGCGGCTGGTTTCCGAGCACCGGGTGACGTCCACCTTCGCCGCCCCCACCCACCTCAAGCGCATCGTGTCCCTCCCCGAGGAGGCCCTGGCCGGGGCCGACCTGTCGTCCATGCGCACCCTCATCGCCAACGCCGCCCCCGTCCCCTACGCCCTCAAGCAGGAGGTGGTGGCCAAGCTGGGCGACGGGTTCCTGTTCGAGGTCTACGGGTCGACCGAGCTGGGCATCGTCACCGTCCTCGGCCCCGAGGACCAGCTGCGCAAGCCCGGGTCCTGCGGCCGGCCCTACGGCGGCATCGAGCTCAAGGCGGTCGACGACGACGGCGTCGAGCTCCCGCCGGGCGAGGCGGGGGAGCTGTACATCCGCACCGCCCTCGCCATCGACGGCTACCACGGCGCCGGCCAGCAGATGGCGGAGCTGCCGGGGCAGTGGAAATCGGTGGGCGACATCGGCTGGATCGACGCCGAGGGCTACGTCCACGTGTGCGACCGCAAGGGCGATCTGATCATCACCGGGGGGATGAACGTCTACCCGGCCGAGGTGGAGGCCGTCCTCCACGCATGCCCGGGGGTGATGGACGCGGCCGTCTTCGGCATCCCCGACGACGACTGGGGCGAGCGGGTCCACGCGGTGGTGCAGCCCCGCCCCGGCCACCGGCTCGACGTCGACGTCCTGGAGGCGGCGGTGGCATCGGGGCTGGCCGGGTTCAAGCGACCCCGGTCGTGGGAGCTCCGCGACGCCCTCCCCCGCACCGAGAGCGGCAAGCTCCTCAAGCGGTTGCTGCGAGACGAGCACTGGGCCGAACGGGGAGCCCACATCTGACCGCCGTCCGGAGCCGGGTGGTGGTGGTGCTGGCGGTGGCGGCGCTCGTCATGGTGCCCGTGCCGGCCGCGGCCCAGGCGGACGGGCCCCCGACCGCCCTGTCGACTCCCGTCTTCAGCCTCCGCCGCCTGCCGACGGTGGTGTCCCGCACGGTGGCCGACGCCCGGCTGACGACCCAGCTCGACCGCGTCACCACCGACGGGGGCCTGGATGACGCCTCCCGCCACACCTGCCTGGCCGTGCGCGACGCCGGGGGACGCACGATCTACGAGCGCCAGGCGGACGACCCCCTGGTTCCCGCCTCCGCCCTCAAGCTCGTCACCGGGGCGGTGGCCCTCGACAAGATCGGCGGCGACGCCCGCCTCACCACCGAGGTGCGGGCCACGGCCGCCCCCCAGGACGGCGCCGTCACCGACCTGTGGCTGGTGGGCGGGGGCGATCCGCTCCTGTCCACCGCCACCTTCGCCGCCACCGGCGGCTACGCCGGCCAGCCCCGCCAGTCGACCCCCGTGGAGGGGCTGGCCGACAAGGTGGTGGCGGCCGGCGTGCGCACCGTGGGCCGCATCCTGGGCGACGACAGCCGCTACGACGACCAGCGCCTGGTCCCCACCTGGCTGCCCCGCTACATCGCCAACTTCGACGTCGGCCCCATCTCCGCCCTGACCGTGAACGAGGGCCTGGCCACGTTCCCCCCGGCCCCGTCCTACGCCCTGTCGCCCGCCAACCTGGCCGCCGACGTGCTCGCCGCCCAGCTCCGGACCCGGGGCGTCACCGTCGGCGGCACGGGCGTCGCCCAGGCACCCACCGGCGCCGCCCTCATCACCTCGATCGATTCGCCGCCACTGACCGAGGTGGTGGGCTCCGTCCTCCAGCACTCCGACAACATGGGCGCGGAGATGCTGGTCAAGGAGCTGGGCGTTAGGTTCGGGGGGGCGGGGTCGACGGTCGCCGGCCTGGCCGTCATCCGCGACCACCTGGCTGCGGCCGGCCTGCCCCTCGCCGGGGTGGTCACGGTCGACGGCTCCGGGCTCGACCGGTCCGACCGCCTCACCTGCCGGCTCCTCGTCGAGCTGCTGGCCGCCGCCGGGGAGGGCAGCCAGCTCGACCGGGGCCTCCCGGTGGCCGGCACCAACGGCACGCTGTTCAAGCGGTTCGTGGGCACCCCGGCGGCGGGCAGGGTCCGGGCCAAGACGGGGTCGCTCCTGGGGGTGGCCGCCCTCGCCGGCTACGCCGGTGGAGGCGGCGATGATCCCGGTCCCGGCGCCCTCCAGTTCTCTCTCCTGGCCAACGAGCTTCCCAGCGAGGCGGTCGGGTTGGCTCTCCAGGACGAGGTGGCCACCGTCCTCGCCCTCTATCCCCAGGCGCCCGCCCCCGAGGCGATCGGGCCCACGTGAGAAGTGGTCGATGAGCGAGCTGCCGATGTTCCCGCTGGGGACGGTGCTCCTGCCGTCCATGCTCCTGCCCCTCCACGTGTTCGAGCCCCGGTACCGGGTCCTGGCCCGGCGCTGCGTCGACGGCGACGGAGAGTTGGGCATCGTCCTCATCGAGCGGGGGAGCGAGGTGGGCGGGGGCGACGTCCGGTCCGGCGTCGGCACCCGGGCCCGGCTGCTGCAGGCCGCCGAGCTGGAGGACGGGCGGTGGGTGCTGGGCGTGGTCGGTGTCGAGCGCATCCGGGTCGACCGGTGGCTCCCCGACGACCCCTACCCCAGGGCCGAGGTCAGCTCGTTCGCTGGCGAACCGGCCGGCCCCGACGGGGTCGATCGCCGCCGGGTCGTCGAACGCCTGCTGCGCCGGGTCCTCGCCCTCAAGGCCGAGCTGGGCGAGACGGCCACGCCCGCCACCGTCGAGCTCGACCCCGATCCCGACTTCGCCGCCTGGCAGGCGGCCGCCTTCGCTCCCCTCGGGGCCTTCGACGCCCAGCGGGTTCTCGAATGCGCCGCGGCCGACGACCGGCTGGCCCTGGTGGCCTCCCTGCTGGAGGACGAGGCCACCCTGCTTGCGCAACAGGTGGCGGGGGGATAGGAACGAGCATGGCCACACGCGCCAAGCCCGCCGCCAAAGGGGCCACCGACGGCGGCTTCATCTCGGACGTCCACGGCCTGTGGCAGCTGGTGGTCGCCTACTTCAAGCAGGAGACGATCGAGCCCATAAAGGGCCTGCAGCGCTTCGTCGGCTACGGCGTGGCCGGAAGCCTGATGGTCGGCCTGGGCGGCGTCCTCATCGTCCTCGGCCTCCTGCGCCTGCTGCAGACGGTCGACGCCTTCGATGGCAACTGGTCGATCGTCCCCTACCTGATCACCCTCGTGGTCGCCTTGGTGGCGACCGGGCTGGCCGTCCAGGCCGGCAGCTCCGACCGGAAGAAGGCGAAGGCGTGACCGCACCCCAGAACGGACGCATCACCCGGGCCGACATCGAGGCCAAGCTCCGTGATCTCCGGGGCGGGGTCGAGGAGACGGGTGAGGTCGTGGTCGAGAAGGGCAAGGCCGTGATCGGGGCGGCTGTGGCCGGCGTGCTCGGGTTCGTCTTCCTGCTGGGCGTGCGTCGGGGGAAGAAGAAGAGCACCGTCGTCGAGATCCGCCGGGTCTGACATGCTGACCCGGCTCCGCCGCCTCGCCTTCGCCCGGGGACTGGGCAGCTCCAACGCCTGGCTGGCGGTGGGGGCCGCCGCCTGGGCTCTCGAGCGCATCCGGCGCAAGGGGGAGCCCAAGGTCGTCTACCACGAGAAGCTCAAGCCGGGCGAGCGCATCCTCATCACCCACCTGCCCCCCGACGCCTGATCTGCCACCCTTCGTTCTGGCACCATCTGATCCACCCGCCAAGATGGACCCGGCATGAGCTCGGGTGAGGCGTTCGCGGTCGGCGACAAGGTGCTGGTCGTCGACAGCAAGAACCGCCGGTACCTCGTCACCCTGCGGGAGGGTGGCGAGTTCCACACCCACGCCGGTGTCGTCCCTCACTCCGCCTTCGTGGGCCAGCAGGAGGGCACGACGCTGCGGTCGACGTCGGGCGCCCGCTACCTCACCCTCCGCCCCACCCTGGCCGACTTCGTCCTGTCCATGCCCCGGGGCGCCCAGGTGATCTACCCCAAGGACCTCGGCCCCCTGCTGGTCCTGGCCGACATCCGAACGGGTGTGCGGGTCCTGGAGGCGGGCGTGGGTTCGGGGGCCCTCTCGATGGCGATGCTGCAGGCGGGGGCGACGGTCACCGGCTACGAGATCCGGGCCGACTTCGCCGCCACCGCCCAGCGCAACGTCCACGCCTTTCTCGGCCCCGACGTCGACTACCGGGTCGAGGAGCGCGACGTCTACGAAGGGATCGACGAGCCCGGCCTCGACCGGGTCGTCCTCGACCTGCCCGAGCCCTGGCGGGTGGTCAAGCACGCCGGGGCCGTCCTTCACCCGGGGGGGATCTTCGTGTCCTACCTGCCGACGATCGGCCAGGTGGCCCAGCTCCACGAGGCGCTCGACGCCAGCGCCTTCGGCCTGGCCCAGACCGTCGAGGTGCTGCAGAGGTCGTGGCACGTGGCCGGGCAGTCAATTCGGCCCGACCACCGCATGGTGGCCCACACCGGTTTCCTCACCTCGGCCCGGCTGCTGGTCCCCGACAGCTGAACGCACTCGACCTCGCCGTCGTCGCCGTCGTCGTCAGCTCGATGGTGGGCGGCTACCGATTGGGACTGGTCACGGGCGGGACCTCGTGCGTGCTGCTGGTCCAGGCCCTGGTGCTGGCCACCCTGGCCGTGCCGGCGGTGGTCACCTTCCTCGGCGGCACCGACCCCACCATCCGGCTGCTCATCGGGGCCTTCTTCTTCGTCGGGGCCGGCTCCGCCGGGCAGTACGTGGGGCGGCTGGCGGGGAAGCGCTACCGGGCCGAGCTGTCGCTGGGGCCGTACGTGGCCTACGACCGGGTGGCGGGGGCGGCGGCGGCGCCGTTCGTGGTCCTGCTCGGGCTGTGGTTGCTGGTGCTGCCGGCCCTGTCCGACGTCACGGGCGCGCCCGCCCGGCTGGCCCGGCACTCGTTGGTGGCCCGGGTGGTCGACGCCCTCCTGCCGGCACCGCCCGACGCCTCCCAGGCCCTGCGCCGGTTGGCCGGGCCGGCGGCGAGCCCCCAGGTCTTCGGCGGCCTCCTGCCGTCGTTGGACACCGGCCCCCCGCCCGTCGACGTCCCCCTGACGCCCGCCACCATCGACCGGGTGATCGCCAGCACGGTCAAGATCGAGGGCACCGCCTGCCGGTCGGAACGGGACGGCTCCGGCTTCGCCGTGGCCCGCGACCTGGTCATGACCAACGCCCACGTGGTCGCCGGCCAGGACGACACCGTGGTCGTCCGTCCCGACGGGCGCCGGCTGGACGCCACGCCGGTCGCCTTCGACCCCGACCGCGATCTGGCCCTGCTGTCGGTCCCCGGTCTGGGCCAGGCGCCGCTGCCGATCGGGGCGGGCGCGGTCGGCACCACCGTGGGTGTGTTCGGGCACCCGGGAGGACAGGCCAGCATCCGGGTGTCACCGGCCTCGATCCGCCAGCAGGTGCGGGCCGTGGGCCGGGGGCTGTACGGGTCGGCCATCGTCCGCCGCGACGTCTACGTCCTGGCCGCCAAGCTGGCCCCGGGGGACTCGGGGGCGGCGTTGGTGGACGAGGACGGCCAGGTGGTCGGCGTGGCCTTCGCCATCGCCCCCGACCAGGACACGACGGCCTACGCCCTGACGGCCGAGGAGCTTCGTCCCGTGTTGGAGACCGTCGGCCCGGCGCCGGTAGACACCGGACCATGCTTAGGCTGACGGCCATGACTGACGAGGGCGTTTCCGACGAGGAGTGGCGGGCGCGATTGACGCCCGAGCAGTACAGGGTCCTGCGGGGCAAGGGCACCGAGCGGCCCTTCACCGGGAAGTACGTCGACGCCAAGGACGGCGGGATGTACGCCTGTGCCGGCTGCGGGGCGCCGTTGTTCGACTCCGACACCAAGTTCGACTCGGGGACGGGCTGGCCCAGCTTCACCGAACCGGCGGTGGCCGACGCGGTCGACCTCCACGAGGACCGCACCTACGGCATGCGCCGCACCGAGGTCACCTGCAAGCGCTGCGGCGGCCACCTCGGCCACGTCTTCAACGACGGCCCCGGCCCCGGAGGCCAGCGCTACTGCATCAACAGCATCAGCCTCGATCTGGAGAAGGCGGAGCCGTTCGGCCTCGAGGGCTGACAACCCGCCGGCCCCACCGTGCGACGACGACGGGCTGAAGGCGACACCGCCGCAGGCGGCCCACCGGGAGGCCGCCAACGAGCCATCACAGAAAGAGGCCGACCCGGCTCCGCCGGTCGGCCTCTTTCCTCAGAGCTCTCGCCGAGGAGCGGGGGCGCAGCCCCGCCCGCGGGCGATCAGTACAACTCGATGAAGATGCACTCCCCGGGGCACTCTTCGGCGGACTCGATGGTGCCGTCCTCCTGGCCGGCGGGGACGACCGCCAGGCCGGCGACGCCCGAGGTGAGGGTCTTGCCACCCTCGCGGACGTAGGCCAGACCGTCGTCGAGAAGGGTGAAGACGTCGGGCGCGATCTCCTCGCACAGGCCGTCGCCCGTGCAGAGATCCTGGTCGATCCAGACCTTCATGACCATGGTGTTGGTGCCCCTCGTGTCGGCGGAACTGCGTCCGGGTGTCGTCTGAGGACAATTTACCCGGAAATCGCCGGGAAAACCAGTCACGCCGAACCTCGACTGCGAAGCCGGGGGTGCGGTGTATGTTGGCCCCGACGACCATCGTGGAGCCGGCTGGAGGAGGTGATCCACTCGAGCAACGCCGAGTACGAACGTCGACTGGCTTCCTACGAGCAGCAGGTCGGCACCCTGCTCGAGCAGGTCAAGGTGCTGGAGGAGGAGGTCGTCCAGCTCCGGCGCAAGCTCCAGGACGCCCCCAAGCGCGTTCGCACCCTCGAGGAGCGGCTCCTCGAGACCAAGGGACAGCTGGCCCAGGCCGTGTCCCAGAACGAGAAGCTCTCCTACACCCTGCGGGAGTCCCGCGAGCACATCGCCGAGCTGCGACGTGAGGTCGAGAAGCTCACCCAGCCTCCCTCCGCCTACGGCACGTTCCTCGCCCGCAACGACGACGGCACCGTCGACGTGTTCTCCTCCGGCCGCAAGATCCGGGTCGCCCTTCACCCCGAGCTCGACGACGACGAGCTCGTGCGGGGCCAGGAGGTCGTCCTCAACGAGTCCCTCAACGTGGTCCTGGCCCGGGGCACCGAGGTCAGCGGCGAGGTCGTCACCCTCAAGGAGCTGCTCGACGACGGGGTGCGGGCCATGGTCGTGGGCCGGGCCGACGACGAGCGGGTCGTCGAGCTGGCCGACAAGCTCATCGGCCAGAAGCTGCGGGCCGGCGACACCATCCTGATGGACCCCCGCACCGGCCTCCTCCTCGAGCGCCTGCCCCGGCCCGAGGTCGAGGAGCTGGTGCTGGAGGAGGTCCCCGACGTCTCCTACGCCGACGTGGGCGGCCTCGACAGCCAGATCGAGGCCATCACCGACGCGGTCGAGCTGCCGTTCGTCCACCGGGCCCTGTTCGAGGAGTACAAGCTCCCCGCGCCCAAGGGCATCCTCCTGTACGGCCCCCCCGGCTGCGGCAAGACCCTCATCGCCAAGGCGGTGGCCAACTCCCTCGCCCACAAGGTCAGCGAGGTCACGGGCGACAAGAACGCCCGCAGCTACTTCCTCAACATCAAGGGCCCCGAGCTGCTCAACAAGTACGTGGGCGAGACCGAGCGCCAGATCCGGCTGGTGTTCCAGCGGGCCCGGGAGAAGTCGGAGGAAGGGTGGCCGGTCATCGTCTTCTTCGACGAGATGGATTCCCTGTTCCGCACCCGCGGCACCGGCATCTCCTCCGACATGGAGGCCACCATCGTCCCCCAGCTGCTGGCCGAGATCGACGGGGTGGAGACGCTCAAGAACGTGATCGTGATCGGGGCCTCCAACCGGGAGGACCTCATCGACCCCGCCATCCTCCGCCCGGGGCGGCTCGACGTGAAGATCAAGATCGAGCGCCCCAATGAGTCGGCGGCGGCCCAGATCTTCAGCCGCTACCTGCTGGCCGACCTGCCCCTCGACGCGGCCGAGGTGGAGTCGCTCGGCGGCGGCGATCCGGGCAAGGCGGTCGACGCCATCATCGAGCGCACGGTGGCCGAGATGTACATGGACGACGACTCCAACCGGTTCCTGGAGGTCACCTACCAGAACGGCGACAAGGAGATCCTCTACTACAAGGACTTCTCGTCGGGCGCCATGATCGAGAACATCGTGCGCCGGGCCAAGAAGCTCGCCATCAAGCGCCGCATCGCCGGCGGCACGGGCGGGATCCGCACCTCCGACCTGCTCGAGTCGATCAAGCAGGAGTACAAGGAGCACGAGGACCTGCCCAACACCACCAACCCCGACGACTGGGCGAAGATCTCGGGCAAGAAGGGCGAGCGCATCGTCTATGTGCGCACGCTCATGTCCGAGGGCAAGGAAGCTACCGGTGGCCGGGCCATCGAGCGCGTTGGCACGGGCCAGTACCTCTAGCTGCTCGCAGGCCTGGCGGTTCCCTGCCGGCTCGGCGCGGGGATAGGGTCCCGCGATGGCTGTGCGCAAGGTCTGCGGCATCGAGACCGAGTACGGGATCATCCTGCGGGGCGGGGAGTCCAACCCCATCACCGCCTCGTCCCTGCTGATCAACTCCTACGTCTCGCGCCTCCAGCGCAAGGTGGCGTGGGACTTCGAGGACGAGTCGCCCGGCCGTGACGCCCGTGGCTTCTCCCGGGAGGGTCCGTCGGCGCCCGAGGTGGAGACCCACCTGGTCAACGCGGTGCTCACCAACGGGGCCCGCTACTACGTCGACCACGCCCACCCCGAGTACTCCACGCCCGAGTGCTCCGATGTCCTGGAGCTGGTCCGCTTCGACAAGGCCGGTGAACGCATCCTGGCCCAGTCCATCGCCGACGCCTCCGACGTGTTGCCGCCGGGGCAGTCGATCGCCGTCTACAAGAACAACTCCGACCGCAAGGGCAACTCCTACGGCACCCACGAGAACTACCTCATGGACCGGTCGGTGCCCTTCGCCAAGGTCGTCCACCACGTCCTGCCCCATTTCGTGTCCCGCCAGATCTACTCGGGGGCGGGCAAGGTGGGGTCGGAGGCGGCCGGGGTCACGTCGGCCGACGTCCCCTTCCAGCTCAGCCAGCGGGCCGACTTCTTCGAGGAGGAGGTGGGCCTCGAGACCACGCTCAAGCGGCCGCTGGTCAACACCCGCGACGAGCCCCACTGCGACTCGCTCAAGTACCGCCGGCTGCACGTCATCGTGGGCGATGCCAACCTGGCCGAGGTCTCGACCTTCCTGAAGGTGGGGACCACCGCCATCGTCCTGGCCATGATCGAGGACGACGCCTTCGACGGGATCGACCTCACCCTGGCCCAGCCGATCCAGGCCCATCGCCGGGTGTCCTACGACCTCACCCTGGCCCGGACGCTGGAGTTGGCCGACGGGCGGCGGATCACGGCCCTCGAGATGCAGTGGGAGGAGCTCGACCGGGCTCGCAAGTACGCCGAGAGCCGGGGGCTGGAGGCGGTGGGCGAGGAGGTCGGCCGCCAGGTCCTCGACCGGTGGGAGTCGGTGCTGACCGCGCTGGAGGACGATCCCTCGACGCTGGCGGACCAGCTCGACTGGGTGGCCAAGCAGCGGATGGTGGAGGCGTACCGCGATCGCCACGGCCTGGCCTGGTCCGACCCGAAGCTGGCCGCCCTCGACCTGCAGTACCACGACGTGAGGCCGGAGCGGTCGCTTTTCGCCCGCCTGGGGCTGGAGCGACTGACCACCGAGGACGAGGTGGTCGACGCCATGACCGAGCCCCCCCGGACGACCCGGGCCTACTTCCGGGGCCGCTGCCTGCAGCGGTGGGGGTCGTCGATCGCAGCCGCCAACTGGGATTCCCTGGTCTTCGACCTCGGAACCGACCCGTTGCGGCGAGTTCCGATGATGGAACCCCTCAAAGGAACCGCCGCCCACGTCGATAGCTTGTTCGAGACGTGCCGAACCCCGGCCCAGCTGCTTGAGGCCCTGGGTTCGGCGTAGGAGGAGTCCAGCCATGCCGGAACGTGAGCAGAAGCGCAAAGCCACCACCAGTCGCACTGACGACGTCGTCGAGGAGCTCCCGGCGACATCCAAGCAGGGCGACAAATTGAAGGCCGAGCTAGACGATCTGTTGGACGAGATCGACGAAGTTCTCGAGGACAATGCCGAGGAGTTCGTGCGCAGCTATGTGCAGAAGGGTGGCCAATAGAGCGATGTACAAGGTCAAATAGACTGGGCGCGCGAACTACTGTTCACTAACATCTGAGATCATGGAGATCTGCAAGAAGTGCGGCGTGGAAAAGTCGCTAGATGACTTCTACCGCTCGCCAGGCATTCGCGACTTTCATCGGATCGGCTGCAAGACGTGCAATCTGGCCGAGATGCGCCACCTCGGGTCCCACCTGCCCATCGACGACGAGGTGGCCCTCATCCGGGAGCGGGCCCGGCAGCTGCGGCGACCCGCCTGACGGTGCCCCTTCGGCCCAAGCTCGACAAGCGGCCCCTCGGCGAGCC
This sequence comes from uncultured Acidimicrobiia bacterium, assembly GCA_963790325.1. GTDB lineage: Bacteria > Actinomycetota > Acidimicrobiia > Acidimicrobiales > AC-14 > JAXDMK01. The sequence goes on along the minus strand of CAWBNY010000003.1, from coordinate 937,790 downwards.
CCACCCGAGCCGGTTGGCGCCCGACCATCCCCAGCGCCAGCGCATCCTCGACGCCCACCAGCGGGCCCTCGACAAGGGCCAGCTCCACTACATCGACCCGGTGTCCGGCCTCTACGTCTTCACCGCCACCGCCCACGTCGCCCGGGGCTACTGCTGTGACTCCGCCTGCCGCCACTGTCCGTACGTGCGCTGACCCAGTCGCAATGGGTGACGATCTCTGTGGCCCGGGCGACCGAATCCGTCACCAGTTCGCAGGGGTCAGCCGCAGCTCCCGCCTTCGTCGCAGGCGCAGTTGGCGGTCTCGGTGGTGACGATGGCGTCCATCACCGCGTCGATCACCGCGTTGTAGTCGGGCTCGGTGCCCTGGTCCTCGACATACTCGACGTAGCGCACGTGGCCGGCCCCGTCGATCACGAAGATCGACCGTTGCAGCGCCCGCCACTCCTTGATCAGCACCCCGTAGTCGCGACCGAACTCCTCGCTGCGGTGCGACGAACCCGGTGTGTGGCGGGCGCACGCCTCCCGGCTCCACCGGGCCATGGCGAAGGGCAGGTCCATGCTCACGGTGATCAGCCGGGCCCCGTCGAGCTGCCACTCCAGCTTGCGGGTCTGGGCGTCGCACACCGGGGTGTCGAGGGAGTTGACCACGTTCAACACCCGCACGAGACCCTTGGTGTCGGTGAGCCGAACGGTGCGAAATCCCTGGTCGTCGAGGCAGTCGAGCTCGAAGTCGGGGGCGAGGTCGCCCGCCTCCAGCCGGCGGCCCTCGACCGTCAACGGCCGGCCGGCGTCGACCGCTCCACCCTCGCGTAGGTCCATGAAGGACGATCCTACCGGCGGGCTAGCCTGCACCTTCGATGACACTTCCCTTCTTCGGACGGGGCGAGGACCCGGGCCCCAGCTTCGCCGAGCTCCTCCGCCGCACCGGCCTCAGGCCGCCGCCACCGGAGACCCGGTTCCCGCCGGACCGGATCGTCCATGCCACCACCATCGTGGCCGTGGTGTACGCCGACGGGGTGCTCATGGCCGGCGACCGGCGGGCCACCGAGGGCTACAGCATCGCCGACCGCGACATCGAGAAGGTCTTCCCCGCCGACCGCTACTCGGGCGTGTCGATAGCAGGGGCGGCGGGGCCGGCGGTGGAGATGGTGCGCCTCTTCCAGACCGAGCTCGAGCACTACGAGAAGGTGGAGGGCGTCGCCCTCAGCCTGGAGGGCAAGGCCAACAAGCTCGGCCACATGGTCCGCGACAACATGCCCATGGCCATGCAGGGACTGGCGGTGGTCCCCATCTACGCCGGCTACGACCTCCGCCGGCGGTGCGGGCGCATCTTCAAGTACGACATGACCGGCGGTCGCTACGAGGAGGCCGACTTCCACGCCACCGGCTCCGGCGGGCGGGACGCCCGCACCACGATCAAGCTCGGCTACCGCAAGGGCCTCGACCGGGCCGCCGCCATCGAGCTGGCCGTCGAGTCGCTCTACCAGGCGGCCGACGAGGACGCCGCCACCGGTGGGCCCGACCCCGTCCGGGGCATCTACCCGACCGTCGCCACCATCACCGCCGACGGCTTCGCCCGGGTGGGCGACGCCGAGGTGGCCGAGCGCTTCCAACACCTCATCGCCCGCATGACCGAGGGCCAGAAGAAGTGAGCCAGCAGCCATGAGCATGCCCTACTACGTCGCTCCCGAGCAGGTGATGAAGGACCGGGCCGACTATGCCCGCAAGGGCATCGCCCGGGGCCGGGCCCTGGTCGCCCTCAGCTACGACAACGGGATCCTGCTGTGCGCCGAGAACCCGTCCCGCACCCTCCACAAGGTGGCCGAGATCTACGACCGCATCGCCTTCGCCGGGGTGGGCAAGTTCAGCGAGTTCGACTCCCTGCGCACCGCCGGCATCCGCCACGCCGACCTCAAGGGCTACAGCTACTCCCGGGAGGACGTCGACTCCCGCTCCCTGGCCAACGCCTTCGCCCAGCTCCTGGGCAACGTGTTCACCCACGAGATGAAGCCCATGGAGGTCGAGATCCTGGTGGCCGAGGTCGGCTGGCAGCTGGCCGACGACCAGGTCTTCCGCATCTCCTACGACGGCACCGTCGTCGACGAGGAGCACCGCACCGTCCTCGGAGGCGACGCGGTCGCCATCTCCGAGCGTCTCAACGCGGCCGCCGCCGACGATGCCACCCTCGACCTGGGCGCGGCCCTGCGGGGGGCGGTCACGGCGCTGGCCGGCCCCGACCGGACGATTCCCACCGGCGAGCTGGAGGTGGCCGTCCTCGACCGGGCCCTGGCCCACCGCGCTTTTCGCCGACTCACCGAGGCCGAGCTCGAACCGCTGCTGATGTCACCGGAGGGTGCCTGACCGGACCGGATCGGGCCGCCGCCGGGGGCCAGGTCGATCACCGGACGGCCGGGCTCGCGAGCGTGAACACCCGGAGGGGTCCCGGCTGCGCCTAGAAGGCTCGGACGAACAGCACCGCCGCCATCACCAGGATGGCGCCGAGGACGATCCACAGCTCGCGGGGCGTCGACGGCTCGCCGGCGTCGTCGACCATGTCGAAGACGGACTCCACCTCGTCGACGAGGAGCAGCTCCTGGGCCGCAGGCAGGTCGTCGGCGTCGACGAAGACGTGGACGTCGCCGATGGGGTAGATCCCGTCGATGTTGCCCCGCAGCTCGATGGTCATCCCCTCGACGCCGAGGCGGGCGGCGATCACCCGGGCGTGGAAGCTGCTGGCCACTGTCGCCAGACGCACCATTCGGGTCTGTTGCACCCCATCGACGGTACCGTGGTCAGCCAATGGACCGTCGCATCTTCGGCCTCGAGAACGAGTACGGCGTCACCTGCACCCTCCGCGGCCAGCGCCGGCTGAGCCCGGACGAGGTCGCCCGCTACCTCTTCCGGCGGGTGGTGTCGTGGGGCCGGAGCAGCAACGTCTTCCTGGAGAACGGGGCCCGGCTGTACCTCGACGTCGGCAGCCACCCCGAGTACGCCACGCCCGAGTGCGACTCCATCGAGGACCTGGTCGCCCACGACAAGGCCGGCGAGCGCATCCTGGAGAGCCTCCTGGCCAGCGCCGAGCAGCGCCTGCGGGAGGAGGGCATCCGGGGGATCGTCTACCTGTTCAAGAACAACACCGACTCGGCCGGCAACTCCTACGGCTGTCACGAGAACTACCTCACCAGCCGCCGCGACGACTTCGGCCACTACGCCGAGGTCCTCATCCCCTTCTTCGTCAGCCGCCAGATCTTCGCCGGGGCGGGCAAGGTCCTCAACACCGCCCGGGGCGCCACCTACTGCATCAGCCAGCGGGCGGAGCACATCTGGGAGGGCGTGTCGTCGGCCACCACCCGCAGCCGGCCCATCATCAACACCCGCGACGAGCCCCACGCCGACGCCGAGCGCTTCCGCCGCCTGCACGTGATCGTGGGCGACTCCAACATGAGCGAGTACGCCACGTTCCTCAAGATGGGGTCGACGAGCATCCTCCTGCGCATGCTGGAGGACCCGGGCGTGGTCCTGCGGGACATGACCCTCGACAACCCCATCCGGGCCATCCGGGAGATCAGCCACGACATCACCTGCCGGCGGAAGGTCCGGCTGGAGAACGGCCGGGAGCTGAGCGCCCTCGACATCCAGAAGGAGTACCTGGGCCGGGCCCTGCGGTACTCGGAGAGCCGGGGCCTGAGCCCGCTGGAGGAGCAGGCCCTCAAGATGTGGGAGCACTGCCTGACCAAGATCGAGGTCGACCCCCTCCTGCTCGACCGGGAGTGCGACTGGGTCATCAAGCACCGGATGATCGAGGCCTACCGCGACCGTCACCAGCTGCCCCTCAGCCACCCCAAGGTGGCCCTGCTCGACCTCCAGTACCACGACGTCAACCGGGAGCGGGGGCTGTACTACCGGATGCAGGAGCGGGGGCTGGTGGAGCGCATCGTCACCGACGCCGCCATCGAGACGGCGGTGACCACGCCCCCCCAGACCACCCGGGCCCGGCTGCGGGGCGAGTTCATCCGCAAGGCCAAGGAGCGCAAGCGGGACTACACGGTCGACTGGGTGCACCTGAAGCTCAACGACCAGGCCCAGCGCACGGTCCTGTGCAAGGACCCGTTCAAGTCGCGCGACGAGCGGGTCGAAAAACTGATCGCCTCGCTGTAGCGGTGCCGTCGTACCGCACGGGCGTCGTGACCGCGGTCGTCGCCGAGCGACCCGGGCTGCAGAAGGTGCTGGTCGACGGGGAGCAGGCCTACGTCCTCCCGCAGCTGATCGGGACGGTGGCGGTGGGGGACCGGGTGGTGGTGAACACCACCGCGGTCGACCTCGGGCTGGGCACCGGCGGGTGGCACTTCGTCCACTGGAACCTCGAACGGTCGTCGTGGTCGGAGCCCGGACCCGGCCGGGAGATGAAGCTGCGGTACACCAGCCTCCAGGTCGACGTGGAGGCGTCCGTCGCCGACGGGGCCCGGCTCGACGGGACGCCGGTCGTGGCCTGCGACCTCCACAGCCAGGTGGCCGGGGTGGCGGCCGCGTTCGCCCGCCAGGCGCCCGGTCGACGGTTGGTGTACGTGATGACCGACTCGGCCGCGCTGCCGTTGGCGCTGTCCGACCTGGTCGCCGGCCTGCGGGAACGGGGGTTGCTGGCGGCGACGGTGTCGTGCGGGCAGGCTTTCGGGGGGGACCACGAGGCGGTGAACGTGCTATCGGGGCTGCAGGTGGCGGTGGCCGTGGCCGGGGCGGACGCGGTCGTGGTCGCTCCCGGACCGGGCGTGGTCGGAACCGGATCCGAGTACGGCTTCGGCGGGGTGGAGGTGGCGGCCGTGATCGACGCCGCCGCCCACCTGGGAGGACGTCCGGTGGTGGCGGTGCGCTACTCCGACGCCGACCCCCGGGACCGCCACCGGGGGGTCAGCCACCACACCACCACCGCCCTCACCCTGGCTGCGTCGAAGCCCCTGGTGGCCGTTCCGGACGACGTCCCGGTCCCCGACGACCTCGACTTCGGGCCGGCGACCACCATGGGTCGCCCGCCGGCCGCGGATCCGGGGTTCTTCCGGTGGGCGGCCGCCGCCGGGGTCCTGGCCGCTCAGCTCCTCGGCTGACGCCGGACCCGGGCCAGGGTGGCGGCCCGGAGGTCGGCCGTCTGGGCCTGGATCATGAAGAAGGCGGCTTCCCGCAGGAGCCGTTGGGACGGGTCGGAGCGCAGGATCGACCGACCCCCGCCCGCCACCACCAGGGCCGTGGCCGCCCGCACGGCCAGCTCGCAGGTCCACGCCCGGGCGGCGACCAGGGCGGACAGGTGCCCGTCGTCGGTTCGCTGGTCCTCGAGGAGGGCGTAGGCGTGGGCCCGGCAGGCGGCCAGCTCGGCGTCGAAGGCGGGGTCGTCGAGGAGGCGGCAGCACGTCCGGGCCAGGCCGAGCGACGGCGGTCGGGGCCGGGCCGACTGGATCCGGTCGGCCGTTTGCCAGGTCTCGTACGGCTGCACCGAGATCACGTCGTCGTCCGCCACCACCACCCCGTCGAACCGGAGGCGGACGGTGGCGGACGCGTTCATGGCGGCGAGGGCCAAGGGCGGCGAGGCGTCGACCCCGTCCCGGGGCGGGCGCAGGAGGAAGAACACCACCTCGTCGCCCATCCGGGCCGCCACCGCGAACACGTCGGCCAGGCCCCACGACGTCACCCACGGCGCCTCCCCGTCGACGACGAGCCCGCCCCGCCGAGCGGTGGCGACCACCGCCGGCGGACCGGGGCGGCGCAGGAAGGCGAAGGCGATCCCGGCCAGCAGCTCGCCCGCCCGCAGCCGTGCCAGCATCGGGTCCCCCGGGCCCCGGGCCGCCGCCAGCAGCCGCACCGGGGTGTGGTGCTGCTCCCACACGAACGACGTCACCCCGCACGCCCCGGCGAGCGTCTCGTGCACCTCCCGGGCCACCGCCGGCGCCATCGACGAGAGGTCGGAGAGGCCGGCGTCGGCCAGCAGGCGGAGCCGTGCCCGGGGGACGACCGGTGCCTGGTCGGTCTCCTCCGCCGTCGCGGCCAGAACCTCGGCCACCGCGGACGCGGCCGCGATCGGGTCAGTCAGCCGGGTCGTCGGGACGGGGGCGGACGCAATAGGTGCAGGTGGCGTCGCCCGACATCGTGTGCGAGACCCGGGTGACCTCGACGTCGGGGCCCAGGACGGTGCGGAACAGGGACAGCTCCATGGCGCACACGGCCGGGAACAGCTCCGCCACCCGGTGGACGGCGCAGTTGTTCTCGACGAGGATCACCACCTCGCCCTCCCGGTGCCACTCGGCCATGTAGCCGGCCCGGTCGCGGACCTGGGCCAAGCGCTCGACCTTGGCGTCGAGGGTGGCGGCGTCGGCCAGCTGGTCGCGGTACTGGGTGGCCAGCTTCTCGCTCCGCCGGCGCAGGACGGCATCGAGGCCTTCGTCGCCGTCCTGCTCGCAGAGGTCCTCCAGCAGCTGGAGGACGAACGTGTCGTAGCCGCGGGGCAGCAGCTCCATGCCCTTGGCCGACAACCGCCAGCCGTTGGGCGGGCGGCCGACCCGGTGGTCGCAGCAGGCGGAGCGCTCGACCAGGCCGTCGAGCTCCATGCTCTCCAGGTGGCGACGCACACCCATGCCGGTGAGGCCCAGTGCGGCCGCAAGGTCGGTCACGGTGATGCCTGGGTGCTTCCGCAGCAGGAGGAGCAACCGGGACCGTGTGGTCATGGGCTCACCAGGATACCGGAACCCGTATACAGGCCCCGCCCGTACCATGGGCGGCCCATGCACCGACTCGAGCGGCTCATCAACCTGGTCGCCGCCCTGCTCGAGGCCCAGCGCCCGCTCACCATCGACGAGCTGCGCTTTCGCCTGCCCGGCTACGCCGAGAACGACAGCTCGTTCCGCCGCGCCTTCGAGCGGGACAAGGAGGCGCTGCGGGAGCTGGGTGTGCCCCTGGTGACCGAGCCGCTCGACCCGCTCCACCCCGACATCGTCGGGTACCGGGTGCCCAAGGAGGCCTACTACCTGCGCGATCCCGGCCTCGAGGGGGACGAGCTGGCCGCGCTCCACCTGGCCGCCTCGGCCGTGCGCATGGAGGGCGCCGACGGGGTGGCCGCCCTGTGGAAGCTCGGCGGGGAGCTGGCCGAGGAGGGCCCGGCCCCGGCAGTGGGTTCGGTGGCGGTGGCAGCCCTGCCCGGCGCCGACCACCTGGCGGTGCTGTTCGGCGCCATCTCCGCCCGCCGGCCGGTGGCCTTCGGCTACCACGGACGGGCCCGGCGGGTCGACCCGTGGCGCCTGTCGTTCCGCAACGGCCACTGGTACCTGGCCGGCTTCGACCACGGCGCCGGCGACGAGCGCTCGTACCGCCTCGACCGGGTGGAGTCGGAGGTCACCGCCGAGGGCGAGGCGGGCAGCTTCGAGCGGGCACCGGCGGCGGCGGGCGCCGTCCCGGCGGCGTGGGAGATGGGGGAGGGGGAGGCGGTGGTCGCCCGCCTGCTGGTCGACGCCGACCAGGCCGGGTGGGCGGTCGGCTTCGTGGGGGCGGACTCGGTGGCGGAGCGCCGGCCCGACGGCTCGGTCGTCCTGGCCGTATCGGTGACCAACCGTCCTGCGTTCCGGTCCTTCGTGCTCGGCTTCCTCGACCATGCCGAGATCCTGGGACCGCCCGAGCTGAGGGCCGAGCTGGTCGAGTGGCTGGAGGCGCAGTGCCCCGCCTGAGCGCCGACGAGCGCCTCCAGCGGCTGCTGGCCGTCGTCCCGTGGGTGGCGGCTCGCGACGGTCCCCGACTGGCCGAGGTGGCGGCCCGCTTCGGCTGCCGGGAGGACGAGCTGGTCGACGATCTCCAGCTCCTCTTCCTGTGCGGGCTCCACCCGTACACGCCGGACATGCTCGTCGACGTCGACATCGCCGACGGCCGGGTGTGGATCCGCTACGCCGACTACTTCTCCCGCCCCCTGCGGCTCACCCCGGCCGAGGGCCTGGGCCTGCTGGCCGCGGGCCGCACCCTCCTGGCGACCCCCGGCTCCGACGCCCACGGCCCCCTGGCCCGGGGCCTGGCCAAGCTGGCCGCCGCCCTCGGCGTCGGGGTCGACGAGGCGGTGGAGATCTCCCTCGGCACGGCTCCGGAGGGGGTGATGGCCGTGCTCCGGGAGGCGGTGGCCGCGTCCCGGCAGGTGGAGATCGAGTACTACGCCTTCGGGCGGGACGAGGTCACCACCCGCACGGTCGACCCGTCCACCGTGTTCTCCGCCTCCGGGCAGTGGTACGTGTCCGCCTGGTGTCATCTGGTCGAGGACGAGCGCCTGTTCCGGGTCGACCGCATCCGGGCCGCGACCCTGCTCGACACCCGGTTCTCGCCGCCGGCGACCCCCCGCGAGCTGGCCGTCTACCGCCCCCGGCCCGACGACCCCCGGGTCACCCTCGAGCTCGACCCGACCGCGGCGTGGGTCGTCGAGCAGTACCCGGTGGAGAAGGTGGAGCCGGTGGCCGGGGACGGCGGCCGCCTGCGGGTCACCCTCGCCGCCAGCCAACGGGCGTGGCTGGAGCGGCTGCTCCTCCGCCTGGGTCCGTCGGCCCGGGTCGTCGACGGTGACCCGGAGGTCGCCCGGGGCGCCGCCCGCCGCATCCTCGACCGCTACCGGGACCGGTAGCCTGAGACCCGGATGACACCGGACCTGGCGCCGACCACCGCCTCCAGGCGCTCGGGCACGCGCAACCTGGTCGAGTGGGTAGTCGTCATCGTCTGCGCCCTGCTGGTGGCGGTGGCGGTCAAGACCTTTCTCATCCAGGCCTTCTACATCCCGTCCCCGTCGATGACGCCGACCCTGAAGGTCGACGACCGGGTGCTGGTGAACAAGATGAGCTACCGGATCCACGGTGTCGACCGGGGCGACATCGTCGTCTTCGTGAGTCCCCAACAGGCGCCGGAGAAAGACCTGATCAAGCGGGTCGTAGGGCTGCCGGGGGAGACGGTCGAGGGTCGCGACGGCCACGTCGTGGTCGACGGGAAGCAGCTGGAGGAGTCGTACCTCCCCGAGGGGGTGGTGACGGGCCCCTTCGGGCCGGTGACGATCACCGCCGACCACTACTGGGTCATGGGCGACAACCGACCCAACTCGAGCGACAGCCGGGTCTTCGGGCAGATCCCCGAGGCCCTCATCGTGGGCAAGGCCTTCGTGAAGGTGTGGCCCATCGGTTCGTTCCGGTTCTTCTAGTGGACGACGAGTCGGAGGACCAGGCGCCGCCGCCGGCCGAGCGGGCGCCCGCCGAGCGGGAGGTGGGGGAGGGGCGGAAGCGGACGGTGACGGGGGCGCTCATGGCGGGCATCGCCCTGGGGCTCCGGGAGGTCTTCGAGCCCGAGCACCACGACCGCACCGCCATCGAGCAGCCGGCACCCGAGCAGCCGGACGAACCCCAGAGGTACGAGATCCACCTCGACCCGGTCGCACCCGAGGCATCGTTCGCCATCTACCGGCCGTGGCTCGAGGGCGAGGGCCAGCCTGTCCCGGCCGCGGCCGACGCCGATCCCGCCGACACCCCCGATCCCGCCCCCATCCCCCCACCGACCGTCGAGAAGCCCGGGGGCGGCGGGATGGGCGCCCTCGGCGGCTGACGAGCCGGCTCAGCCGGTGGCGTCGACCGTCATCGTCACCACCACGTGGGGGCCGATGCCGTCGATGTCGAACTCCTCGCCGTCGAGCGTGAAGCCGGACCGCAGGTAGAAGCCGAGGGCCGGCACCCGGGCGTTGCACCACAGCTCGCCGCCGCCGGCCGCGGACACGTGGGCGACCGACGCGTCGAGCACGGCGGTGCCGAAGCCGAGTCCGATCCGGTCGGGATCGGTGGCCATGCCTCGCAGCCGCCATCCACCCCGGGACGGCCGGTGGGGCCGTCCCTCCCGGTAGAGGGAGGCGATCGACACCAGCCGGTGACCGTCGAAGGCGCCCAGGTGGACGGTCTCGGGATGGTCGTCCCGGGAGTAGACCGTCTGCTCGAAGCTCTGGCCCGGCCGGAGGACCGCGTGGCGGAGGGGCCGGGTCTCCTCGGCGGTGATCGGTCGGACTGCGATCGGCACGGCGGGGGGGTCGCTCACACCGACGATCTTGGCCCAGCCACCTACCGTGTGGTGGGCATACGGGCCGGGCGGGTCGCCTCGTAGGCGGTGATGGCCTCATCGTGGCGGAGGGTGAGGCCGATGTCGTCGAGTCCCTCCAGGAACCTCGTCCGGAGGAAGTCGTCGAGGGGGAAGGTGGTCTCGATGCCGGCGGCGGGGGCGACGAGGGTGCGGGCGGCCACGTCGACGGTGATCTCCAGGCGGGGATCGGCCTGGACCGCGTCGAGCAGGGCCCGGCCCACCTCCGGTGAGACCTGCACCGGCAACAGTCCGGCCTTGGTGCAGTTCGACCGGAAGATGTCGGCGAAGCGGGGGGACACCACCGCGGTGAACCCGTAGTCGAGCAGGCCCCAGACCGCGTGCTCGCGGGACGAGCCGGTGCCGAAGTTGGACCCGCTGACCAGGATGGTGGCGCCGGCGTGCTCCGGCCGGTTGAGGACGAACTCGGGATCACGGCGCCAGTCGGAGAACAGGCCCTCGCCGAAGCCGGTGCGCTCGACCCGCTTCAGCCACACGCTGGGCATGATCTGGTCGGTGTCGACATCGGAGCGGTCGAGGGGGGCGGCGGTGCCGGTGACGGTGACGACGGCTTTCATGGCAGCGACACCTCCTGGGGCGAAGCGAACCGGCCGGCGATGGCGGTGGCCGCGGCTACCGCCGGTGAGACCAGGTGGGTGCGCCCGCCCGGGCCCTGGCGGCCCTCGAAGTTGCGGTTCGACGTGGAGGCGCACCGCTCGCCGGGGGCCAGTTGGTCGGGGTTCATCCCCAGGCACATGGAGCAGCCCGCCGCCCGCCACTCGAAGCCGGCGCCGGTGAAGACCCGGTCGAGGCCCTCGGCCTCGGCCTGCGCCTTCACCCGCATGGAGCCGGGGACGACCATGGCCCGGACGCCGTCGTGGACGGGGCGGCCGGCGGCGGCGATCACGGCCGCCGCCGCCCGCAGGTCCTCCAACCGGGAGTTGGTGCACGACCCGATGAACACGGCGTCGACCGGGACATCCCTGAGCGAAGTGCCGGCGGTGAGCCCCATGTAGGCGAGGGCCCGGCGGCCGGCCTCGGCCTGGATGGGGTCGTCCATGGCGTCGGGGTCGGGGACGACGCCCGTCAGGGGCGCCACCTGGGACGGGTTGGTCCCCCACGAGACGTGCGGCACCATGGCCCCGGCGTCGAACACCACCTCCTTGTCGAAGTTGGCGGCGGCGTCGGTGACGAGCGACCGCCAGTCGTCGAGGGCCTCGTCCCAGTCCCGCCCGCGGGGCGCGTGGGCCCGTCCCTCCAGCCAGGCGAAGGTGGTGTCGTCGGGGCCGACCATGCCCGCCTTGGCTCCGGCCTCCACCGACATGTTGCAGATGGTCATCCGTCCCTCCATCGACAGGCCCCGGATGGCCGATCCCCGGTACTCGACGATGTGGCCCACGCCGCCACCCGTCCCGATTCGGCCGATGATCGTGAGGATGAGGTCCTTGGCGGTGACGCCGGCGGGCAGGTCGCCCCCGACGGTGACGGCCATGGTGCCCGGCCGCCGGGCGGGGAGGGCCTGGGTGGCGAGGACGTGCTCCACCTCGCTGGTGCCGATGCCGAAGGCGAGGGCGCCGAAGGCCCCGTGGGTGGACGTGTGGCTGTCGCCGCAGACGACGGTCATCCCCGGCTGGGTCAGGCCCAGCTCGGGGCCGATGACGTGGACGATGCCCTGCCCGGGTGACCCCATCGGGTGGAAGGGGATCCCGTACCGGGCGCAGTTGTCGGCGAGGGCCTGCAGCTGGCGGGCCGAGATCGGGTCGGCGAGGGGGAGGTCGAGGCCGACGGTGGGGGTGTTGTGGTCGGCCGTGGCCAGGGTGAGGTCGGGGCGGCGGACGGTGCGCCCCGCCAGCCGGAGGCCGTCGAACGCCTGGGGGGTGGTGACCTCGTGGATCAGGTGGAGATCGATGTACAGCAGGTCGGGCTCGTCCCCGGCGCCGGCGTGGACGACGTGCCGGTCCCACACCTTCTGGGAGAGCGTGCGTCCCACATTGTGAGATGTTATTCTTGCCATATGGGAAGCGTATCGGGAATCGGGGTGCTGGACAAGGCGGTTTCCGTCCTGGACGCGCTGGCGGCCGGACCGCTGGCGCTCGGGGACCTGGTGGCGGCCACCGGCCTGCCCCGGGCCACCGCCCACCGGCTGGCGGTGGCCCTGGAGGTGCACGGGCTGGTGCGGCGTGACGGAGACGGTCGTTTCGGGCTCGGCCCCCGGCTCACCGGTCTGGAGCTGCCGGTGCTGGCCCGGCCCGCCCTGGAGCGGCTGCGGGACGCCACCGGCGAGAGCGTGCAGCTCTACGTCCGCCGGGGCGAGCGGCGGCTGTGCGTGGCGTCGTTGGAGTCGCCCCACGGGTTGCGCACGATCGTCCCCGTGGGGGCATCGCTGCCTCTCGACGTGGGGTCGGCGGGCAAGGTCCTGCGAGCCTCCTCGCCCCCGGCGGTGGCCGAGAGCGTCGAGGAGCGGGAGCGGGGCGTGGCCTCGGCCAGCGCCCCCGTGTTCGGTCCGGACGGCGGGTTGGTCGCCGCCGTCTCGGTTTCCGGACCCATCGAGCGCACCACCCGTTCGCCGGGCGACCGCTACGGCCCGGCCCTCGTCGAGGCGGCCCGGGCGGTGGAGCGAGAGCTTCGGGAACCTCGGTGAACCGGTGACGCGTTCCGGGGTCCGGACCCCAAGAAACGTCACCGGTTCGGAAGGGCTCCGTCAGGGGGGCCGGGGCTGACCAGGCGGCACGCCTCCACCAGGGCGGCCGAGAACGCCTGCGGGTCGGTGACGAACACCCCGTGGTCGCCCTCCACCCGGACCACAGCCGCGCCGGGGATGGTCGCGGCCAGGGCCAGCTGCCGAGCCGTGGGCACCAGCACGTCCCGCGACATGACCACCACCGCCGTCGGCACGTCGACCTCCCCGACCCACGCCATCGACGAGAACCGTCCCAGTGCCACCGCCCAGCGCAGCATCACCGACGGCCGGTGGCGGGCCAGCTCGGCGTCGGCCCATCCGGCCCACGGCGAGCCCGCGAACCGCCGGCGCAAGGTGCCCCCCACGAAACGCCGGGCCACCGCCGGCACCACCCGGGCCCCGAGGGCGGCGACCGGCAAGGTCGCCGACGACATCCGCTCCCGGGCCGACACCGCGAACTCCGCCGCGGTGGCGGCCAGGACCAGGCCCGCCACCCGATCCCGGTGCCTGCGCCACACCAGTTGCGCCACCGCCCCGCCCATCGAGTAGCCGAGGACCACGAACCGGCCCACGCCCATCCCGTCGGCCACCGCGACCACGTCGTCGGCCAGGTCCTCCAGCCGGCAGTTGCCGGTCAACGGCGCGCCCCGCCGGTACCCCCGGTGCTCCACCGACACCACGCCGAAGCCGGCTGCCGCCAGCCCGTCGAACACCCCGAACCAGTTCAGGTCGGCGGCGGCCGTCAGCCCGTGCAGCAACACCACCGTCGGTGTCCCCGGAACCTCCCGGACGAACGTCGGCCCCACCAACCGCCCCGGCGGCAGCGGCGGCTCAGCCGTCGATGGCGACGATCTCGACCGTGAGCGTGGCACGGGGCGCTTCGTAGTCCACCCGGTCGCCGGTGGAGTGCCCCATCAGGGCCTGGCCCAGGGGAGAGGCGGGGGAGATGACCGGCAGGTCGTCGCGGCGCTCCTCGATGGAGCCCACCAGGTAGCGCTCGACCTCGTCGTCGCCCTGGTACCGCAGCGACACGATGGTGCCGCTCGTGACCCGGCCGCTGCTGTCGCCGCCCTGGAGGATCTGGACCTTGTCGAGCAGCTGGGTCAGCTGGCGGATGCGCAGCTCCATGCGCCCCTGGTCCTCCCGGGCCGCGTGGTAGTCGGCGTTCTCGCTCAGGTCGCCCAGCTCCCGGGCGGTCTGGATGCGGTTCGCCACCTCGATCCGACCCCGGGTGGTGAGATCCTCCAACTCGTCCCGCAAACGCTCGTAGGCGGCCTGGGAAAGCGGTGTGTCGGCCATCCCTCGACCGTACTGCCCGTATCCCCGTGCCGGCCTCAGGTCGGTTGGCTACACTCCGAGACGGCATGGCCTGCTTGTCGATCCCCGTACTCCCGTAGCGCACGCCGCCTGGCTGGCGTGTGCTCGACCGTCCACCCCTGGTGGGCGGTTTTCCATTTCTGAGGCCCTTGTGGGACACAAAATCGCTGTCATCGGTGGCGACGGGATCGGTCCCGAGGTGGTGGCCGAGGCCCTGCGGGCCGTGCGCGCCGCCGGCGTCGACCTCGACATCGTCCCCTACGACCTGGGCGGCGACCGCTACCTGCGCACCGGCGAGGTTCTCCCCGACAACGTCCTCGACGAGCTGCGCAACGTCGACGCCATCCTCCTGGGCGCGGTCGGCCATCCGAGCGTCGCCCCCGGCCTCATCGAGCGGGGCCTTCTCCTCCGCCTGCGCTTCGAGCTCGACCTCTACGTCAACCTGCGCCCGTTCCACAGCCCCGCCTCCGGCCCGTTCGGTGAGATCGACGCCGTCGTCGTCCGGGAGAACACCGAGGGCGTCTACGCCGGCGAGGGCGGCTTCCTGCGCAAGGGCACCCCGTTCGAGGTGGCCACCCAGGGCTCGGTCAACACCCGGCGGGGCGTCGAGCGCTGCGTCCGCTTCGCCTTCGCCCAGGCCGAGGCCCGGCCCCGGCGCCATCTCACCCTCGTCCACAAGACCAACGTCCTCGCCTTCGCCGGCGACCTCTGGCGGCGGACGTTCCAGGAGGTGGCGACCGAGCACCCCGGGGTGACCACCGCCTACTGCCACGTCGACGCGGCCTGCATCCACCTGGTCGAGTCCCCCGGCCGGTTCGACGTGATCGTCACCGACAACCTCTTCGGCGACATCCTCACCGACCTGGCGGGGGCGGTGGCGGGCGGCATCGGCACCGCCGCCTCGGCCAACCTCAACCCCGACCGCACCGGGCCGTCGCTGTTCGAGCCGGTCCACGGCTCGGCGCCCGACATCGCCGGCACCGGGTCGGCCAACCCCCTGGCCGCCATCCGCTCGGCGGCGATGATGCTCGAGTTCCTGGGCGAGGCCGACGCCGCCCGGCAGATCTCCGGCGCCTGCGCGACGGTGGTCGCAGCGGGCGTGAGCGGCAGCACCACCGACATCGGCACCGCCGTTCGAGAAAGGTTGAAGGGGTAATGCCACTGCAAACGGTCGACCGCATCTGGATGGACGGCGAGCTGGTCGCCTGGGAGGACGCCAAGGTCCACATCCTCACCCACTCCCTCCACTACGGCAGTGGGGTGTTCGAAGGCATCCGGGCCTACGCCACCGACAGGGGGGCGGCCGTGTTCCGGCTCACCGATCACATCCACCGGCTGTTCAGCAGCGCCAAGGTCTACCTGATCGACATCCCCTACTCGCCCGAGGACCTGATCGAGGCGGTCAAGGACACCGTCCGGGTCAACAACCTCGACGCCTGCTACATCCGCCCCATCGTCTACCTGGGCTACGGGGAGATGGGGCTCAACCCGCTGCCCTGCCCGGTCAACGTGTCCATCGCGGTGTGGCCGTGGGGGACCTACCTGGGCGACAAGGGCATCCGGGAGGGCGTCCGGTGCAAGATCTCCAGCTGGCAGCGCCACGACCCCAACGCGGTGCCGGTGGCGGCCAAGGGGACGGGGATGTACGGCAACTCGTCGATGGCCAAGGTGGAGGCGCTCAAGGCCGGATACGACGAGGCCATCCTCCTGTCGCCCCAGGGCTACGTCAGCGAGTGCACGGGCGAGAACCTCTTCATCGTCAAGAAGGGTCGCATCCTCACCCCACCGGTGGCCGCCGGCGCCCTCGAGGGCATCACCCAGGATTCGGTCAGCACCATCGCCCGCGACCACGGCTACGAGGTGGCCGAGGCCAACCTGCTCCGCACCGACCTCTACCTGGCCGAGGAGGCCTTCCTCACCGGCACCGCCGCCGAGGTGGTTCCCATCCGCTCGGTCGACGACCGGGAGATCGGCCCCCCGGGACCCATCACCAAGGCCATCCAGGAGACCTACTTCGCCACCGTCCGGGGCGAGGTCGACCGCTACAAGAACTGGCTCGACTACGTGAACGCGTAGAGTCCCCCGACATGGCCGCTCCCGAGCACGTGCCCATCCGCCTGGCCGACAAGGCCCGCACGGGCACACCCATCCCGCCGGCCAAGGCGTGGAAGGCGGCTCGTCCCGCCGACCTCACCGGCCGGCAGCCGGTCGGTCCGAAGCTCGGCCGCCAGGGGCCCGACCAGGGCTACGCCCTCGTCCTCGTCCGCCGCTTCGGCGACCGCCTCCAGCTGGCGGCGGGCGAGCACCGCCACGACGTCGAGGCCGGCTGCGTCGGGGTGGCCATGGCCCGGGCGTCGTTGTTCGGGCGGGCGCCGGTGATCCACGACCTCGAGCTGGCCTTCACCGTGTGGGGCTACCTGGGCGACGCCGTTCCCGAGCTGGTCGCCTTCCGCAAGCCCCTCTTCGCCGGCGCCGGCCACCACTACTGGGACCAGCGCAAGATCGTCGACCGGGTCCCGGAGGCGACGCTGCGGATGACGCCGGCCCAGGTTCGCCAACGGCTCTCGGACTGGCGCAGCCTGCTCGTCGTCTGACCCCCGGCGGCGGCCGGCCAGGGATACCGTGGCCTTCGGTATCCGTGAGGCGGAGGGCGACGATGACACTCGTGCGACGCGATATCTGGAGGCTGAGCACTGCAGCCCGGCCGTGGCACCCCAACGTGGTGGCATACGCCAACGCCATCAAGGCCATGCAGGCCCTGCCCGACACCAACCCCCGCAGCTGGGCCTACCAGGCCGCCATCCACGGCCGGGCCGGGGTGGTCCCGCCTCGGGGAGCCCCGTGGAACGAGTGCCAGCACGCCACCTGGTACTTCCTGCCGTGGCACCGCATGTACCTCTACCAGTTCGAGCGCATCGTGCGGTCGTTCGTCGACGCCGCCGGCGGCCCCACCGACTGGACCCTCCCCTTCTGGGACTACAGCCGCGGCGCCCCCGGCAACGCCCTGCCGCCGGCCTTCCGCCAGGCGCGGATGCCCGACAACTCGGCCAACCCCCTCCTCGTCAGCCGGCGCCGGGCGAGCGTGAACGCGGGGACGGCGATGCCGGCGGCCGTCGTCCGCACCGACACCGCTCTGGCCAGGACGTTCTTCACCAACGCGGGGGCGGCCACCGGGTTCGGAGGACCCCAGACCGGCTTCGCCCACCAGGGGCCGGCGTTCGGCGAGGTGGAGGCCCTGCCCCACGGTCCGGTGCACGTCCAGGTGGGTGGCAACGGCGGGCTCATGACCGACCCCGACCTGGCCGCCCTCGACCCGATCTTCTGGCTCCACCATTCCAACATCGACCGGCTGTGGGACGTGTGGCGCCGGCAGCGGGCGGCGAACGTCAACCCCACCACCCAGACCTGGCTCAGCCGGAGCTTCCGCCTGCGGGACGCGGCCGGCGCCTCCGTCACCATGCGGGTGCGCGACGTCCTCGACGACGTGGCCCAACTCGACTACACGTACGAGGGGCTGCCCGCGCCGCCCCGCGCCCCCGCTCCAGGTGGGAGAATCGGGCTCACCGTGAGCGCTCCGCCGAGCAGGAAGAAGCCGGTGATGGTCGGCCGCAACGAGAGGGGCCTGGCCCTCGGCCCGTCCGGGGGATCCACCGAGGTGCCGGTCGGCCCGCTTCCCCGCCGCCGGGGGCGGGCCGGTCTCCAGGCTGAGAAGCCCCGGATGCACCTCGACCTGGCCGACATCGAGGGCACCAAGAACCCGGGTGTCGTCTACGGCGTCTACCTCAACCTCCCGGCCGGGGCGGCAGGCGACGAGCGCGACGACCACCTGGCCGGGGTGGTCTCCTTCTTCGGGATCGAGCAGGCGGGGACGGCGGAGGCGGCCCCCACGGGCCGCGACGCCCACCCCATCCGGTACAGCTTCGACGTGACCGACACGGTCGACCGCCTGCAGGCCAAGGGGGTCTGGGACCCGTCCCGCCTCACGGTCGACCTCCTGCCGGTCGAGGGGTCGGAGCCGGAGGACGACGCCGACGCCGAGATCCGGGTGGGCAGCGTCAGCCTGTACGCCGGCTGAGGGACGTGTCCCTGGCGACCACCGCCCCGGCCGCGGTCGGGGCCCGCCGACTCCCCCTCCTCGCCGGCCGGCCGGAGGTGCTGCCCGTCGTCGCATCCGCCCTGGCCTGGGCGTTCGTGCTCCGCGGCGGGGGGCTGCACCCGCTCGGCGGGCACCTGTCCCACATCGGCGGGGTCGCCGCCATGGTGGTGGCGGCGATGGGCGGCTTCGCCGTTCCGCTCGTACGTCGGGTGGCGACGGCCAGCCCGTGGTGGCGGGCCCGCCGGTCGGTCGTGGTCGCCTTCGCCTCCTTCCTGGGGATGTGGGTGGTGCTGGCGTTGGGGCTGCACGTGGTGGTCGAGCTGGTCACCGCCGGGTTGGTGTCGGCGCCGGCGCTGGCGGCGTTGGCCGCGGGGGTGTCGGCCGTCCTCGTCCTTCGGCCGGGACGGGCCCGGCGAGTGGTGCGCTGCGGGCGGCCGGTGGCCATCCGGGGCGAGGGCCCGGGGGCGGATGCCGACTGTGCCCGGGCGGGGGCGGTGGCGGCCGGGTGGTGCGCCCGGCTGTGTGCGCCGGCGATGCTGGCCATGGTCGCCCGGCCGGGGGCGTGGTGGCTCATGGCGGGTTTGACGGCGATCGGTCTGGGGGAGCGGGCGTTCGCCCCCCGGGGCCGGGCTGCGGTCGCCCTCGGCTACGCCGCGCTGGCCGTGGCCGCTTTCCTCTAGAGCCAGACGTTGGGCCCGTTGGCGACGGCGGGCGGCGGTCGAGGACGATCTGCGGGCCGAAGGAACCCCGGAGCGGGCGGCGGGCGAGAAGACCTACCTCAAGTCCGACCTCGACTTCGTCGGGGTGACGGTGGGCCAGATCCGCCGGGTCGTGCGCCGGCTGGCCCCGTCCCTCGACCGGGAGGCGCTGCTGGGCGTGGTCGGCGCCCTGTGGGACTTCGACCGTGTTCGACCGCCGCTTGGCCGCTGCCCTCCTCCTCCGAAGCGGGGCCTGCCCCTCGACCGCTTTCTCGGCTCCGCCGACGCCATGCTCGACGGCAGGGAGTTCTTCGTCCGCCAGGCGATCGGCTGGGTCCTGCGGGAGGAGGGCAAGCGCCGGCCGGATGAGGTGGTGGCGTGGCTGCGGCCCCGCACCCACCGGGCCTCGGGGGTGACCGTGCGGGAGGCGGTCGAGTACGTCTCCGCCGACGACCGGGAGGCGCTCATGGGCGCGTACCGGAACCGCTGATCGTCGTCGTCGGCTGCTGTCACCGCCGCCGGGGAAGGTGGCGGCGAACCCGGACGAGCATGCGGACCATCTCCTCGGCCAGGTCTTCGTTGGCCGCGCGCGGGTTGTTGTAGAGCACGTACTCCTTGGCGACCAGGGTGGCGAGGTAGTCGAGCAGACCGGCTTCGTCGTCCCTGGCCACCAGGTAGTCCTCGTGGCGGTCGTTGTAGAACACGATGCCGGTCTCCGCCTCGAACCGGCTCCGGGCCTCACCCGGATCGGGGTCAGGGCTCACGGACGGAAGGTCGGTGGTTCGTCGGCGGTCCGGCCGCGCCTCACGTGCCGGAGGACTGCTCTGCGCATCGACGCCGATGTCGTCGAGCTCCGGGAGCTCCGGCACTCCGGGCCGCGGACTCGGCCCGCCCGAGCCGTTCTGCGACGGGCCCGTGCCCTCAGGTGCGAGCGGATCGAACAGGGCCCCCTCGCCCGGCTCGTCGCCGACGAACGTCCGCATCGGATTGTCGAGGTCGGCCAGCTCCTTCAGCACCCGACCGAAGATGCGTCGAAGCGTCTCGGCCATGCGGTCGGCAGCCTGGGAATCGACCTCGCGCACCAGCTTCTCGGCCGCCCGCCGAACCGCCGGCTCGACGGCCTTCACCGCGTCGACGAACACGGGGAAGGCCTCCCGGTCGCGCAGCACCGCCCGCCGACCGGCCGTCTGCTGGAGGGCGGCGAAGACCACCTCGCCTGCCACCTGACCGCTGTCCCACGGCGCCAGCGCGAACTCCTCGATCTCCGTGATGTCGTCGACGATGGTGGTGCCGGCGCGTCCGACGACCGCCACCCGGCGTCGCCGCCGGGCGTCGGGCGGCGAGACGTAGAGGGCGAACTCGATCCGGCCCCAGAGGGTGGAATGGGCCGGGATCTCGAGCCGGAGCCCCTCCGGCTTCTCGGGGGTCACGACCTCGGCCGAGCGGCCCTCGACGACCTCGATGCTGTAGTCGCCGCGGGCCAGCGCAGGTCCCCGCCGGGCGCGGAGGTAGTCGACGACCTTCCGCTGGGTGAGCACCCGGAGCACGTCCGGCTCCAGGTCCGAGAGCACCACGGTGGTGCCGGCCACCTGGCGGGCCTTCCTCCTCTCCCGCTCGAGGGTGGCGGTGGCCTTGCCCCGCTCGAGGCGGAGGACCCAGGTCTCGTCGGAGCCCTCGGCCCTGGAGACGACGTCACAGCGGGTGCCGAGCTGTTGGAACGCGAGGATGCCGATGGCCTTCTCGCCGAGCGTGCGGTCGTCGCCCGCCTTGGTGGACTCGAACAGGCTGCGGGCGATCTGGCGGAGGCGATCGGGCGACATGCCCCGCCCGACGTCGTCGACCGCGATCACGGGATACCGACCCTTCCGGCGCAACATGACCCGGATCCGCTCGCCCCGCCGGCCCGCTTCCACGTACTCGTCGGCGGCATTCGACACGAACTCGTTGAGGGCGTCCTTCGGATCCTGGTAAGCCTGACCGGACACGAGGACCGCCTTCGCCAGGTTGCCGATCCGCAATCGGAGGCGCTCGGGAGGCATCTCCACATGCTATGGAGCAGTGGGCGACGCGTTGGGGATGCCGATCCTGGCAGCCGGTGGGCGCCGCGCACGGCCGTAGGGCCGTCGTCAGGTCCGGGACTCCTTCCGGGCCTCCGGGGAGGTTGATGCGTTCCGGTGCTCGGATTCGGCCGCAGCCTTGAGACGCTCGAGCGTCGTGCGCATGCCCCTGAGCAGCTCCTTGTGGCGGTTGGTGGGGACGTCGAGGATGCGAGCCCACGCCGGGATCCAGCGCACCTCGTAGCCCTCGGTCACCCGTGTCCGGCCGTCACCCAGGGGCTCGAACCGGTAGCGCCACACGGTGGACTCCCGGCCGCCCTCGTCGGTGACGAAGGCGAACTCGCGGCCCGGATCGGCGGCCAGCACCCGGCCGTGGCGGGAGTAGCGGATGCGTCGCCCCGGTCCCACCGCGTTGTGCCCCATGAAGGTGGTGCCCTCGACGGGGACGGTGACGTCGCCCTCCCAGTCGACGCGCTCGCACTCCGGGCTCCACTCCCCGATGCGGGGCAGGTCCGAGACCATGGCGTAGAGCACGTCGGCGCCGGCTCGGATGTCGAGCTCGACACGATCCGTGGTCAACCACCAACGCTGGTTCTTCGGTGCCAAGTGCCTCTCCCTTCCCGTAGCGCCGCCTCTTTGAGAGAGAGGCTAAGGCTGTTAGCTAGTGCTGTCAATAGAAACTCTTGCTACTGTACAGAGCATGTCGTCGATGACCGAGGAGACCGGGGCACCCCCGGATCGGCGGGCCCGGCGACGCCAGGAGACCATCGAGGAGATCCTGGCCATCGCCGAGGCGGTGATGACCGAGGAGGGCGTCAACGGCCTCACGCTCTCGGAGGTCGCCCGCCGGCTGGGCGTGAAGCCTCCGTCGATCTACAAGTACTTCGACTCCCTCATGGCGATCCACGACGCCCTCTTCGAACGGGGCCAGCGGACCAACCTCGAGATCATGCGCGCCGCCATGGCGGGGGCCGAGCCCGGCCTCGACGCCCTCGCCGTCGGCCTGGAGGCGAGCAGCCGCTGGGCGCTCACCCATCCGGCGATGGCGCAACTGCTGTTCTGGCGCCCGGTCCCCAGCTTTCAGCCCACGCCCGAGGCGATGGCCCCCAGCGTCGAGATGGTCCGGCTCCAACGCCAGGCGTTGGCCGACGCCGCGGCCGCGGGCCAGCTCGGCCCCGGGGCAGACTCCGACGAGGCGCTCTGGGTCACGTCCGTCCTCGTCAGCGGTGTCCTGGGCCAGGCCATCGCCAACGAGCCGGGCCTGCCGTGGGGCGAGGGCCGCTTCAGCCCACTGCTCCCGAAGCTGCTCGGCACCCTCGCCGCCCTCTACCCCCCGGGGAGCGGCCGGCCCCGGTCGTGAGGCGGGGGCGGCCGGCCACGTCGCCGCCGCCTCGACCGAGCCACGCTCCGGGCCTTTCGTCGACGGTCGAGCTGAGTTGGCGGCCCGCTCGGGTGACATCCACGACGCCTTCGACCGCGTCCGGATGCTGGCGGGCGAGCCGCGCATCGCACCCCCCGGACAGTCGCTGCTCGACGAGCTGCTCGCCGCCACCCTCGCCGCCTGAGTCGGGCGAACGGACGGGCGCCGTGGCCGGCGGCTGGCTGACGCCCGCTGGCAGCTGCTCACCAGAAGGCGATCCATCGTCGTGACCGGGGCTCGGGGGCCACCCGCGACCCGGGCCCCGGCCCCGGCGACCGGCACGTGGTACTCGCCCGCACGACTCCCGGGGACTCCTCCGGACCCGCCGTAGGTCGCGAGATGCGCCTGCTGTCCGGAGAGGAGGTCCAATCCGCTCCGCAGCTCGACCAACGGCCGGGCACCGACCCTGCGCCCGGCTCGTGCTGGCTTCGTTGTGCCGACTGTCGGCTGATCCATCGACGGGATACCCTTGCCGCAAGGGCGCCTTCGGCGGCGCGGGTACGGAGGGGGCGCAATGTTCGGCGGGAAGAACCATGGGAGCCGTACCGTTGGGCGCGGGTGAGTGTCGATCAGGCTCCTGAGACCTGGCGGCCGCCCTCGCTTCGGGCATCGCCCGCCACGGCCGGACGGGACACCATCTCGGCCGGGTGTCGGGCTCGGGTGCGGCGCTCGGGAGAGCTTGGACCTCCTCGAGGAGTCCCTCGTGCGCGTCCCGGGCTTCGCCTCGGCCTGCGGTCGGAGGAGACCGTGAAGGTCCCCGATGACGACCCACCCATCCCTCCACGAGGGTCGGCCCGCGGGTGGTCACCCTCGCGGCCGGACGTCAGCCGCGCTCGGCGCGACCCAGCCCTACGCCGACACCTCGGACCGAGGATCCGACCGCAACCCTCGTTTGGGGTCGTCGGACGGGCGCGTCACAACGATCGATGCGACCGGGCTCACCTCCTCGAGGCGGAGCGAGACGGTGACGAGGACCGGTCGGCGGCCGGTCGGGCCGGAGTTGATCGAGAGGCCAACCGAGTCTCGGCGGCTGACCGCCGGGTCCATACCAGGCGGAGGGGTTCCGAGTGAGGCGGAGGTTGATGGACAGCACAAGTCGTGCCGGTGCAGCGCGGCGACCGGCCCTTGTCGGAGCGATCACCGTTCTTCTGCTGGGGCTGGTCGGCACACCCGCAGGGGCGGACCACGACCGGCAGAGCACGACGTGCGCCCCCTTCCCCTGGGAGTCGGAAGCCCAGCTGAGCGTCCTCCCGTTCGTGTCGCCGAACGGCGCCCACTGTTGGCGGCCGGTGATCTGGCCCGGTGCCGGCCACCTTCTCACTCGCCCCCAGGTCGACGATTTCCGCTCTCACTTCGCGGGGCGGGGCTACGACCAGAACTTCGTCTGGTATGCGCCGCAGGAGCAGGTCCGGGTGGCAGATTACGCGGGTCGCTCCTGGACGGGCTGCGGCCACCTGCCCACTGGCCTGCTGGAGATCTGCGCGCCGGGGAGCATCAACACCTCCAACCTCGGCGAGTACTTCAACCTCGCCGCCGACCCCAGGCTCACGGTCCTGCGCTGGAAGCAGGACTGGATCTCTCTCGTCTGTGGGAACAGCCTGGCGCGGCTCGGCACCGACACCCCCGTCCCGACGATCCCGATCGACAAGTTCATCGACGAGAATCGCAACGGTGCCGTCGACGGCGGTGACGTCACAAGCGGACCCGCGGTCAGCGGGATCGCCTTCGAGATCTGGCGTACGGCCAAGCCCAGCTGGGTCGACGACCCACTCGGTCATGTCGCAACGTTGTTTACGGACGCCAACGGCGACATCGAGTTCCGGTTGGACGGTCACGGCCCAGGTACCTACGAGGTTCGCGAGGTCGTCCCGGTGGCCTCGTTCGCGACCACCGAAGCCGTGCGGACCGTCGACGTCGATGCCGGCATCGGCGATCATCGCTTTCCGGTTCAACGGTTCGGCAACGCCCCGGCAACGG
Organism: uncultured Acidimicrobiia bacterium; assembly: GCA_963790325.1. Classification (GTDB taxonomy): domain Bacteria; phylum Actinomycetota; class Acidimicrobiia; order Acidimicrobiales; family AC-14; genus JAXDMK01. Next base: position 913,432 of record CAWBNY010000003.1, on the reverse strand, counting down.
TCGACGTCGAGAAGGTCGGGTTCGAGGTGGCCCAGATCCCCGACCGGATCGAGGTACGCACCGATACGGAGATCGCGGTCGATCTCACGATCCGCAACAACGGTCCTGCCGACCACGTACCTGTCCGGGACACGGTCAGGGCGTTCGCCAGCGACGACTGCGTCATCACCCCACGCGACGAAGAGACCATCGAGGTGACGTTGGGTCGTGGTGAGAGTCACCGCCGTCGTGTCACGTTCACGGTCAATTGCGACCTGCCGAGCACCCACGACTTCCGGTTCGAGGACGAGCTCGAGGTCCTCGACGGCAGGCTCACGGACACCAACCCGTCGAACAACCTGCGGACTGCGGCGCAGCAGCACCCGGTGTGGGCCGAGACCGACCTGAGCACGCAGACGCAGCTCGTGTGCCCGACGTCGACGGAAGTCGGCGTGCCGATCACGTGCGACCTGAGGGTTGACGTGACGAACGTCGGGTACGGCCCGCTCGACGGCACCGTCGGCGTGGATCTCGCCCAGACCCGAGGCCCGGACGACTGCACGCTCTCTCCCGCCTCGCTCAGCCTGCCCGCGCGCGCCCTGGCCGACGGCGAGACTCGCAGGCTCCACGAGGCTGTCTCCGTGGAGTGCGGCTATCGGTCGTTCCATGCGATCGACGCGACCAGCAAGGTGACCGCGGACGACGAACATGTCGAGGACACCAGTCCCGGCAACGACGGCTCGAGTGCCCGGGCTGAGTTCGCGGTCTTCCACGATGCCGACCTGCGGCCGACCGACAGCCGCCTGTTCTGCGACGAGGGCATCGGGTCGGCCGCGCCGTTCACCTGCAGGGTGGCGGTGGAGGTGGTGAACAACGGCCCCGCGCCGGATGTCGTCTCGGTCGTCGAGGCCACCATCGGGCAGTACGCGGAGTCGACATCCTGCACCGTCGGGCCCGCGGCGACGCTGGTGGTGGGTCGGACGCTGGCCGTGGGTGTCCGCCAGACGGTGGAGCTCGTGTGGGAGGTCCGGTGCGTGCCCAGCACCGTGCTCCACCCGTTCCACTTCGTCGCCGATGTCCGGCCGAGCGAGCAGGAGCCCCACGCGGTCGACGTCTCCTCGCCGATCGAGGACGTGTGGACGGTGCCCTACTGCCTACCGACCGAGAATCCCCACGGCCAGCGCGAGCCGCAGGCACCAGGTAGCGGACAGAACGAGGATGGCTTCTACGTGTTCGGCACGTTGCCGAGCGCCGGTCGTGAGCCCGTGTTGATCCGCGACGACGGCAGCGGCGCCCTTTTCGGGCCCTTCGACAGCGGAGTCCGCATCAAGTGGGTGGAAGCCAACGGCGCCCAGCCGGCTGTGACGCCGATGGGCGGGAACAACGGTAAGGGGAAGGGCCAGGCAACGGCGGTTAGCTTCATGATCCGAGCCCAGGGCGATGCGGTCGCGTCCTACTTCGACGAGGACGGCAACGAGATCACCGTCGCCTGCAGGGTCCCGCCCTTCCCGAAGTGAGGCTGCCGCACTGGTCGCGGCGGTCGAGCGAATCCGGGACAACGCCGGGGCCCGGGAGAAGGGCTGCCTCCTCGACCCCTAGCGGGTGCGTTGCCGCCGTCGCGCCAGGGGAGATCGCCTAGCACTAACTCATCCGGAGCCGTGGCCCCGGCCCCGGGCCCCGAGCGAGGTCTTGGCGTCGACCCGGTGATGATGCGCCTCGTGCAGTGCGAACCTCACGAGCCCGTCGACGCTGAACCGCTCGGTGCCACGCCGGGTGCCGGTGTGCTCCCAGCCGGCGCCGTCGAGTCGGGCGACGGTCGTCGCCAGCAGATCGGCCGCAGCCTCGAGATCGGCTGCGACCGAACGTGGGTCCTGTTCGTTGTAGCGGTCAGCGACGGCGGCCGCCTCGTGGTCCCACCAGCCGAAGTCGGGGTTCGTCCCCATCGCCGCCTCAGCCATCCGATCCCTGAACAGGACGAGGACGTCCCGTACGTGCGCCGCGTACTCGAGCGCGGACCAGCGTCCCGGCTCGGAATGGCTTCGAAGCGAGTCGGCCTCGGCCGCGAACAGCATCGAGGCCCACAACTCGCCTTGAAGCCGGATGGCCGGACCGAGCTCGTGTCGGGGGATCGAGGAAGCCTCCAGCCCGCACCCGTCGCAGCGCTGCTCGGCCACGACCCGGACCCAGTCCCGTTCAGACGGCAAGACCGCCGCCTGGATCCGAACCGGAAAGGGCTCGCCTGAGCCGCTGCACCCCGGCCTCCAACTCTTCGGCCGACGCGTGTGAGAAGGCCAGGCGGAGGTGCCGGGGAAAACCCGAGTCCACCGCGAAGGCGGCGCCCGGGACGAACGCCACCCCACGATTCAGGGCGGAGCCGAGAAGCTCCTCGGCGTCGATCCCCGCCCCCATGAGGCGCCCCCAGACGAAGAAGCCGCCCTCCGGGTCCCGGAACTCGAACCGGCCGTCGAGGTGCAGGCGGAGCGCGCCGACGAGCGCGCTGGCTTTGGCTTGGTAGAGGGATCGGAGGCGGGACAGGTGCGAGGTGAAGAAGGCGGGCCCACTCACCAGCTGAAACGTGGCCCGTTGGGTCAGGGTGGCGGTGTGCAGGTCGGCGGCCTGTTTGACCCGCGCCACGGCCCGGATCAGCGACCGCGGCGCCACGACGTACCCCACCCGCAGACCGGGGCAGAGGGTCTTGGAGAAGGTGCCCAGGGTGACGACGCGCTCGGAGAGCGTCGCCAGCGGCGGCGGCGCCTGGCCCGCCCAGCGCAGATGGCGATAGGGGTCGTCGGCCAGGATCACGAAGCCGTAGCGATCGGCGAGCTCGGCCAGCGCCCGACAACGCTCGGCCGCCAGGCTGGCGCCGGTCGGGTTGTGGAAGTTCGGCACCACGTAAACCAGTGCCGGCCGCAGCCCTTCGGCCAGGCGCCGGGCCAGGTCGTCGACGAGCAGCCCCTGGTCGTCGGTGGCCACGCCCACCAGGTGTGCTCCGACGAGGTGGAGGGCCTGGATGGCGCCCACGTAGCCCGGATCGGCCAAGGCGACATCGGCCCCCGGATCCACCAGCGTCCGCACCACCAGCTCCAGCGCCTGCTGGGACCCGGACGTCACCAGCACCTGGTCGGGGTCGACGCCATGGTCGGCGGCGATCCATTCCCGCAGTGGACCGAAGCCTTCGGTCGCCGAGTACTGGAGAGCGCCGCCGGGGTCGTGGGCGAGAAGCCAGGTGATGGCTCCGGAAAGCTCCGGGGACGGAAACGCCTCGGGTGCGGGCAGACCGCCGGCGAGGGAGATGATGCCGTCCCGACCGACCACGGCCAGCAGGTCCCGGATCGCCGAGGAGCGCACCCGACCGGCGGCGTCGCTCCAGGAGACCTCCGCCGTGTGGACCATGATCGCTGACTGTGGCATAACTGGCCCATGCCGGACAGAGCCACTTCTGCGAGAGTGGCCCGCTCCGCAGCGACGAGAATCTTGGTCGACCAGCTGGGGGACTGGGCTGCGGGCGGCGGACCACTGTTCCGCCAACTGGCCCGGGCCGTCGCCGGTGGCATCGAACGGGGCGCGTTCGCCGACGGGGAGCGGCTCCCCGCCGAACGCGCGCTCGCGGTCGCGTTGGCCGTCAGCCGGGGCACGGCAGTGGCCGCCTACGACCAGCTGGTGGCGGACGGCCTCGTCGAGCGGCAGCGGGGGAGCGGCACCTTCGTGCGGGCCTCGGATCCGCTGGAGCTCCCGCAGGGGAGGGAGGGCTCGGGTCTGGTGCACCGCCTGGTGGACCGCAGCGCCGGCCCGTCGGAGGTGATCGACCTGTCGCTCTCGGTCCTCTGTGAGGCGGCCAGCCTCCCGCCGGCGGAGGTGACGACCGAGGACCTGGCCGGCGTCGTCCCCGACACCGGCCTCAGCCCGTGGGGCCTGCCCTCGCTGCGGGCGGCGGTGGCAGAGCACGTGAGCGGCTGGGGTCTGCCGACCGACGAGTCGCAGATCGTGATCACCACCGGCGCCCAGCAGGCCATCTCCGTGGCGGCCGCTTGCTGGCTGCGGGCGGGCGACACCGTCATCGTGGAGGACCCGACCTACCCGGGAGCGTTGTCGGCCTTCACCCAGGCCGGAGCCCGGATCGTGGGGGTGGCGGTGGACGGGCAGGGCGTACGTCCCGATGCACTGGCCCAGGCCCTCGAGAGTCGGCCGTCGCTCGTCTATCTCCAGCCGACCCTTCACAGCCCGACCGGCGCCGTGCTCTCCGCCGGCCGTCGGGAGCAGGTGGGGCAGCTGCTCCGAGCGGCCCGGGTTCCGCTGGTGGAGGACATGGCGCTGGCCGACCTGGCCTGGGAACCGGTGCCGCTCCCCATCGCCGCCAGCGTGCCCGGCGCGTCGGTGGCCGTGATCGGGTCGCTCAGCAAGATGTTCTGGGGCGGCCTGCGGGTCGGCTTCGTTCGGGCACCGCAGCCACTGGCGTTGCGCTTCGCCCGGGTGCGCACCATGCAGGATCTCGGGACCTCGGCCGTGAGCCAGCTCATGACCGAACGACTGCTGGCCGAGGCGCGAACGACCGACTTCCGGGCCCGCCAGCAGGGCGAGCTGAGAAGCCGGTACCGCGCCCTGGCCGAGGCGCTGCACCGGGAGCTGCCCGACTGGTCGTGGCCCGAGCCCCGGGGCGGTCTGTCCATCTGGGTGCGGCTGCCGTCGGCGAGAGCCGACGCCTTTGCCCACCGGGCGCTGCGCCACGGCGTGGCGGTGGCGACCGCCCAGGCCGTCTCCGCCAGCGCGGCCCATCCCGATCGCCTGCGCCTGTCGTTCAGCGCGCCGATCCCGATGCTCCAGGAGGGCGTGCACCGGCTGGGCGCGGCCTGGCGCACCTTTGTCGCTTGAGGACGGTCGGGCGTCGACGCTCAGCTCCCCGGCGGACTCCGCAGGACGCCGGCGACGACGGCCACGGCCGAAAGCACGCCGCCGGCGCCGGCGACGACCACTGCCGCTCGGGCCAGGTGACCGCTCCATCGGGCCTCGTCGCCTTCGGCGACGATCACCCGCCGGCCGAGCAGGATCGCTCCCAGGGCGAAGACCAACGCCACGCCCGCGGAGACCACCGAGTCCCATCTGATGTCGGCGGCGCTCCAGGGGCTTCCGACGACCGACTGCGCCACCACCGAGGCGATGGTGGCGCCCCCGAACATGCCGAGCACGGCGAAGGTGAAGGCTGTGATCGCCGCCGCCTCGACCGGCAGGAGCGAGCCGGCCGACCACCAGGGAGTGTCGACCAACGCTGCGGTCGGGTCGTAGTCGAGGTCGTTGTCGTCATGCATCTCAGCCACGTTTCGTGGGTTCCTCTCCGGATGACGTCCACCGCCGTCTCACGGCGCGGGCGAGTTCAAGGGATTGCAGTGCCTGATCGCAGCAGCCAGCGCCACCGCCGACCCCAACAGCAACGCCAGGACGGCGCGCGTTCCGACCATCGGCCCGACCACGCAGGCCAGAACGGAGCCGGTGCCGGCCACCCAGGCGGGTGTCGGGTGGAGGTGGAAGTCGGGGCCCCTTCGGCACGACGACGGATTCCACAGCCTCCGGCGGGACCCGGCCCTCACGAGGCCGTGCCGGACGACGCCCCCACCGATTCCCCGTCCAGCCCCGGGAGCGGTGCGTCGTCGAGGGCCTGGCGGGCCAACGACTCTGCGGTCTCGAGTGCCGCGCCCGCCGCCACCGCCACGTCGGGGACCACCCCTGTGCCCTCCCAGTTGGTCCCGGTGATGGGGTTGATGCTCCGTCCGGTCGGCACGCACATCCCGAACCCGGCGACGAGCGGAGCGCATCCCCCAGGGTGGGCACCGCCGCCTGTCGTCTCCCCCACGATGGTGGCCCGCCCGAAGGCCTGGAGGTTGTAGGCAAACTCCTCCGCGGCCGAGAAGGTCCACGCGCTGGTGAGGACATAGACATCCTTGTCGGGCCCGAAGCGGGTGCCGGCGACATCGCCGAGCGTCCAGAACTGCTCCGTGCGGTCCGCGTCACGCCAGTAGATGTCGCTGAGATGGACCGGCTCCTCGTCGAACAGGTAGGAGGAGATCAGGGCCACCATGTCCGGGCTGCCGCCGCCGTTGTCCCGGAGGTCGAAGATGAGCGCCTCGGCGTCGTGCACCGACGTCAGGGCCGCGGCCACTGCTGCCTCCGCGCCTTGCGGCTCGAGGAAGCCGACCAGCTTGATATAGGCGAGGTTGCCCGGCAGGCGCTCGACGCGCTCGAAGCCGAAGATCGTCGGGTCGGCAGGGTTCCCCTCCGGTCGCCCGGACGGCCGTCCGACGGGGCCGCCCGCGGCCGCATCGCCGAGGTAGTCGACCCCCAGGTGCTTGTCGTGGCTCACCTCCCGGAGGTGGGTCGTCAGAAGTCTGGCCAGCGCCGAGGCGTTGGTGACCCGGTCGTAGTCGGAACCGGCCTGGCGAGCGCGGATCGCCCGTTCCATCTCCTCGGCACGGTCGGGAAAGACATACTGGGCCCGGATCCGGGACAGCACGGCGTCGATCACTTGGCCCCTGGTCGTGGCGTCGAGCTCGACATCCTCCTGGAGGCCGAGCGCGAGTGCATCGAGTGGCGCGGCGAACTGGTCGAGCGCCGGCCCCTCGCTGAAGGTGTTGGCCAGCAGCACCACCGTGACCTGATCGTCGGGGAAGAAGGTGAGACGGCTCATGAAGCCGTTGATGGCGCCGTCGTGGAACACCGCTGCGTGCCCTTGGAGCGGATGCAGCACGAGGCCGAACCCGTACAGCTCGGTGGTCCCGTCGGCCATCTCGGTGGGCGTCGTCATCAGCCGGTAGGACCCGTCGGAGACGACCCGTCCGCTGCGCAGCGCCTGGCTCCACGCCAGCAGGTCCCCGACCGTCGAGCACAGCCCGCCCGCGGCGAACGGCACTGCCATCTCGATGGGCTGCGCGTCCACCAGCGCGCCGTTGGCGATGTCGTAGCCCCGGGCCTGCCCTGGCCCCGGCTTGTCCGGGCAGTACGAGGTGTGGCGCAAACCGGCCCGCTCGAAAACGTGCTCGTCCAGGTACGAGGCGTAGGTGCTACCGGTGACCTTTTCGATCACCAACCCCAGGAGCAGAAAGCCCGAGTTGGAGTAGCTGAAGCGCTCGCCGGGTGCGAAATCGAAGCGATGGGCGGCGATCAGGTCCACGACTGCCTGGCGGGTGGTCCCCGGCTCGCCTCGGCCGCCTGCCAGATCGGTGTGGTTCGCAATGCCCGAGGTGTGGTTGAGGAGGTGCCTGACGGTGACGTGGTGACCCTGGGTGGGGAAGTTGGGGAGCAACTCGCCGAGGTCGTCGTCGAGGCTGAGCCGTCCGGCCTCGACCAGCTGCAGGATGGCGGCGGCGGTGAACTGCTTGGTGAGCGAGCCGATGGGATAGATGGTCTCCGGAGTCGAGCGGACCCCCCGACCGATGTCGGCCAAGCCGTAGCCCTTCGACACCACGGTTTCACCGTCGCGCACCACCGCGACCGACACGCCCGCCAGCGGTCCTGCCTCGAGCGCTTCCGCAGCCAGCGCGTCGACGCTGCCGAGCAGTGCGGCGTCGACCTGTCGAGCGGCGTGGCTGCATGCGGCCACCGCCAGCATCACCCCGGACAAGAGCACGGCCGCGACGGCCCGAGACCGACCCCGGTGCCGGTTGACAGCACACTGGACCCTCACCCGCTGCGTCATTGGAGCCTCCGCTCGTCGGCCTTGGTCGTCTCCGCAACCGATCGTCGCGGCACCCACCATGACGCCTCGCCCGGCGATCCGGTTGACACCTATTGCTGGATCGAGTTGAGGAGAAACGGCGGGTTCCTGTCAACGCGATCGCCACCCTGGGCGTCTGGCCCTGCGTGTGGTCCCGAATTGAAGGCCCGTGCGCCGCTGACCCCAACTACGCTGGCGTCGCCCTCGATCACGGCGACCACGGGTGTGCGCCGACCCGCTCGCTCGGCGACGAGCGGCCGGGGAGCAACTTCTCCGGTACCGAGGGCGGTGGTGTCGAGGCGGAGGAGTCGGCGGTGGCCGTTGGACGAGCAGGGTGTTGGAGTCGCGAAGAGTTTTGGGTGGTGCTCTCCGACCTGCACCGCCTCCACTACCCCTCCCTCGTCCGCCTCGCCGCCCTGTACCTCGACGACGCCGGCGAGGATGCGGTGCAGGACGCCTTCGTGCGGGTGTCGCTGCAATGGGACCGGATCCGAAACGCCGACAAGGTCCTCGTCTACGTCCGGCGGGCGGTACTCAACAACGCCAAGTCCGAGCTGCGACACCGCATGACCGTCCGTCGCCATCAGCCGGCTCCGCCGCTGAGCGCCCCTGCGGGCGAGGACGTGGCGATGAGTCATATCTCCGAGGAGGCGATCGTCGTCTGTCTGCGCCAGCTGCCGCCCCGCCAGGCCGCCTGCGTCGGGCTGCGCTTCTATCTCGACCTGTCGGAGAAGGAGACGGCCGAGGTGCTCAAGATCTCGGCCGGATCGGTCAAGCAGCACACGAGCAGGGCTATGAGGAAGCTGAGGCCCATGCTGGGGGGCATGCAATGACTGACGACTATTTCGGCGACGACGAGCGGCTGCGCCGAGCGCTCCGCCGCTACGGGGATCGCTTTCAGCCGGTGCAGGACGAGTGGGCCAGGATCGAGGGCCGCCGCGCGGCGCTGGCGTCGCGTCCGGCCCCGCGCCGGGGGCTGGTCTCCCTCGCCGCCACCGCCGCCGTCGCCGCGGCGATCGTCGTGCTGGCGGGGAGCCTCGTTCGTCCGGACGAGATGCGGCCGACGGTGGCGGGAGCTTTTGCCGAACCCCATCGGCTCCAGTACGCAGGTTTGCCCCCAATGCCCAGCTTCGCCCCGGGATCGACGATGGCGGAGATCCAGGACCGAGGTTTCATCCGAGTGGGGATCAAGTTCGACCAGCTCTACTTCGGCAAGCTCGACCCGGGCACGGGCCAGGTGCAGGGCTTCGACGCCGAGATCGCCAAGCTGGTGGCGGTGGGCATCTTCGGGGGCGCGGTGAGCGAGATCGAGAGCCGGATCCAATGGGTCCAAGCTGTGAGCCGGAACCGGGAGTCGTTGCTCGAGGACGGCGCCGTCGACATCGTGGTGGCGACCTACAGCATCACCGCTCAACGAGAGGAGACGGTGAGCTTCGCGGGCCCGTACTACAGCTCGACCCAGGACATCATGGTCAGGGTCGACGATGCCACGATCGCCGGGGTCGACGACCTGGCCGGCAAGAGGGTTTGTACCGCCCAGGGCTCGACGTCCTACCAGAACCTCGTCACCCGCAGCCCGGCGGCGTTGGCGGTCGTGCGCGACACCTACTCGGAGTGCGCCCAGGCCCTCGCCGACGGAGCTGTCGACGCGGTCACCACCGATCAGGCCATCCTCGCCGGCTACCTCCACCAGGGCGGGGGGAGCTTCAAGCTCCTCGGCCGCCCGTTCGCCCCCGAGGAGCTCTATGGCATCGGTCTCCGCAAGGGCGACGAGATGTTCCGCGCCTTCCTCAACCAGCGCCTGATCGCCATCGTCGCCAACGGCGACTGGAGCCAGGCCGCCCGCGACTCGATCTCGAACCTGGACCCGCTGCCACCGCTGATCGCGGATCCATAGGGGCGGTTTGTCAACGCGATCGCGACGGCGGGCGTCATTTGAAGCGTTGTCGTCACCCAGCGACGACCACCACGGTCCTGGAGACCATGAGCGGCGAGGAGCGGCAGATGACGGGCAGGATCTCTTCGATGGGGGCGGGCGCGGCCGGGCTGGTGGCGATCTTGTCGCTCGTCCTCGCCGGCTGTTCCGACGCCGGCTCGACGATGCCGGCAGGCCAAGACTTCACCCCCAACCAGGTGTCCCGCTTCGTGATCGCCAAGGGCGACCTCCCTTCGGAGTACAAGAAGGTCGACTCGGCCAACACGACCGAACCGTGTGACTCGGGCTGGCTGGCCAACAAGGGCGGCTTCGTCGAGACCGCCAACGAGGCCGCCATCAAACAGCAGCTCCTGGCGTTGGGCCCCCTGCGCTGCCACCGGTCGCTGTTCGAGAGGACGGTCCGTGATGAGGTGACCGATGACACCGGGGTGACCGGGTTCGGGGTGTTCGCCGTGCTGTTCCCGGACGCGGGCGCGGCGTCGGCGGCGCTGCCCCTGCTTCGAGCATCGAACTCGGACCCGCTGCTGAGGGAGTCGTACGGAGAGGATGGCGGCATGCTCTCCCCGGCTGAGGATCTCCTGGATCCGGCGCTGGGCGACGAGTTGGCGATGGGGATCAGGCGGGCGTCGCCCGTGAGCGGTGGCCCGGACGAGTACACCTATATCTGGCGGGTCCGCAATGTCGCCGTCGTGCTGGAAGGCGCGGCCGACTTGGCCGAGGCGGACGTGTTGAGGGTGGCGGAGAACATCTCCGCTCGCGCCGTCAGGTAGCCACGAGCGGTCGCGACGACCGCCGAGATCCGGTGGTCGAGAGCCCGAAACTGGGAGGCGGTTGATGGACATTCCGACTGTGACCGTGCGACTCGACGAAAGGGGCGCCCTCGTGAGTGTCGAGATCGAGGGTCACCCTCCGGCGACCGAGGTGGGGGAGACCCAGAGGAGCGAGCCGATGGCGCACTTCGGGGACGACGAGTACAAGGCGGCGATCCGGCCTTGGGCTGCCGGAGGCTGAGTGTCCGCGTTCGACGCGGCGGCGGTCGCGACTGCCGACGCCGTGGTGATAGCGCGATCGGCGAGCTGCCGGTCTCGATGCCTTTTGGTAGGCGCTGGCTGCGGCGCGTCGCGCCTCACGTGTCGGCCCCGGGGCTCCGGGTCGCAGATGTCATCCATCCGCAGTTTCGCGGCGCCGGATGACTTCGACCGTCGAGCTCCGTGACGGGCGTCGTAAGGGATGCCGATGACGATGACGGCCAGCGAAAGCGACATTTCTGGCGCGGTTTCTGTTAGGTCGGCGCCTCTTGGGAGCTCTTGCGGGTGACATCACGCCCACAGGAGGTCCAACCCATGGCTATGCACTCATCCCCGACCGCTGCTCGCCGACCGATGCTGAGGCTTATTGCCGCCGCGCTCGGGGCCGTGACGGCCGGGCTGCTGACCGTACCGGCGGGCGCCGCCCCGCTGGCCCCCCCGACCACCGACGACCGCTCGGGTCGGTCCACCTCCACCGAACCCGGCTCCACGGCCTCCGCTGCGGAATCTCGCTCCTACCGGCCGACGATGCCGCGCGGGACCACGGGTGACCCGCAGCTGTTCGTCGACGCCCGCCCGTCGGGACTGTCGTTCGCCCCGGCCGAGTCACCGCTGTTCGAGGCGTACCTGGCCGAGTCCGCCCGCTCGGACCCGAACTCGACCTACGCCTCCGGCTCCGGCTCTACCAGCCCGAGCGGGGCCCAGTTCGACCCGGCCCGGGACCTGGCCTGGAAGCTGGACTGCGACGCCGACCCCGAGACCGCCGAGCCCTACTGCCAGGAGCCCACCGGCTACTACTGGGTGCACGGCGACATCCGCCACCGCAAGCGAGCATGGGTGGCCGACCCCGGCAACAGCCCGCACCCCAAGGCCCCGCAGTACGAGTACTCGGACAACGACGAGAACCTGGGTCTGGTGGGAGCACGCGAGGTGCTGGTGAGGGTGGCCGACGGATGCGGCCTCCACGCCGACGGCTACACCGACGGCGACGGCCACTACTCGATCATGTTCCCCAGCTGGTGCGGCGGGAAGGACGCGACCGTCACCGTCTACAGCATCAGCCAGCAGGGCCCGGGGAGGCAGGTGGCCTTGGGCGTCCACACCGGGCCCGAGGTCCCCGACAGCATGGGCGACCTCGTCGACGACCCGTCCGACTACACGGTGGTGGCCGGTGAGGTCGGTGTCTTCAACCCCGAGGCCGACGCCAAGTGCGGCGGTGCGTGGTTCTGCGGCGACGGCCACATCCTCGACCGAAACTTCGATTCCTTCGAGGCCGGCGCGCTGAAGCAGCAGAACAAGTTCGCCCGTGACGGCGAGGTCGCCAGGGCGCTGACGATCATGGGCACGACGATGACGGCGTTGGACTACTACCGGGCGCTGGTGGACCACGACCGCCTGCCGCAGATCAACCTGGTCCTGACCGACCAGCCCCTGCAGCCGGCCGACGACACCGCGTTCTACCTGCCCGGCCAGTCGCACCTGATCTACACACCTCCGTGGCTCGAGTGGTCCCCGTTCGCGGTGGTCCACGAGACCGGCCACTACTTCGACGGCTACGTCCTGGTGGACGGGGGTCTCAACAACTACGGGCGGTGGGGCGAGCCCATGGCCAACGTGCGGGCCGCCATCATCCTCGGCGACTCCTTCCGCACGCCGTCCAACTCAGGGTGGGCCGAGGACATGGACGTCCAGGGGAACTGGTCGGACATCGAGGGCGGGATCGTCCTGCCCGACCTGCCCCCCAGCGGCGACGCCAGCGGGCCGTCCCAGGGGTGGGTGTGGCGCATCCTGTGGGATCTCCACGACGGTGTCGGGGCCGAGCCCATCGACTTCGGGTACGGCAACTTCGATCAGTGGGACGGCGGTGGGAGCTCCTCCTCGCCCCTGCACCACCTGATCAACGGCGTGGTGATGGAGTACCTGCCCCAGAACGACGGCAGCGTGCACCCCGACTACATCGACCGGGGCCAGCCCGGGCCCGACCTGGTGGACATGCTCGACGGCTTCGTCTGCCTGTACGGCCTGAGCCACCTGCACTTCGAGACCCTGCTCGACGACATGATGGGCTACGACTACGACTACGCCCCCCACTGCACCGAGATCGGCGACCTGGCACCGAAGGGCTGAGCGCAGCCCCGAGCAGGCTTCGAGTTGGCCTCAAGGTGCCGCCCCCCGTGGCCGACACCGTGAAAGCGCCGCCCGCCTCCCCGGTCCGCCGTCGGGGAGGCGGCGGCGTCCTTCGCGCACGCCCATCGCCTTGTCAGGCACCTCCCAGGGCAACGGAGCGACATATCCTGGGACGAGGTTTCACACGTGTCTGCTTCTCAAGGAGGGGAACCGATGGGAGCATCCGACATGGTGGCTCTGCAATGGGCCGAAGTCCCGCACATCGGGGAGGTGGAGCCGATCTCGCCTGAGGACAGATCCTGTCTGGAGGAGGTTCGCGCCGTGCTGGCGCGACACGGGCTGATCGACAAGTTCGGCGTCGCCCTGCTCCACCACCATTTCCCGATCGACGATGCCGAGGTTTTCGTCGAGACGATCGACCCCGTGTCCCGCACGCTGACCGCGACCGCCACGCCGGTGTCGGAGCTCGCCAGCACCGACATGATCGAGACGATGTGGCGCTTCGGGTCTGCTCCCGGCGACCTGCGCATCGTGATGGAATGCCAGCGGGGAGTGCCGACGCACGACATATCCGACCCGGCCCCATCGCCGCTGCCCGGCCCGACTCGACCGGGATCTCCATCGGCTCCTGATCCGGAGCCACCTGCGTCCCCCGCTCCCTCGCCTTCCCCCGGGCAGTAGTGACCAGGTCGTGTCGGTTGCTGATCGGTTCGTGACCGAGCCGACCGACGGGCGGGCTCAGTAGGCCTTCGCCACGATGGCGGTCAGGTCGGGCTCCGCCGACGACAGCGGCACCGACCCGTCGCCCCGCACGAGGCAGCGGACGGTGAGGGCGTCCCGGCCCAGATCGTCCTCGTGGCCCCGGACCTCGGCCCACGGGACCCGGACGAACCCCGAGGCGGCCGCCTCCCGGGCCTCGGCCAGGGTCGAGGCCGTTGCCGTGCGGGAATCCTGGCGCTGCTGGGCCTGGCGCAACAACGCCCCCTGGATCTCGTCGAGCACCCGGAGGACCACCGCCTCCAGGCCCTCCAGCGACACCGGTTCCTTGCCCGCAGTGTCGCGCCGGACGAGGGTGCACGATCCCGACGCCACATCGCGGGGTCCGATCTCGATGCGCACCGGAATGCCCTTGACCTCCCACTCGATCGCCCGCCGGCCGAACCCGGTGGCCACCCGATCGTCGAGCTCGACCCGCACCCCCGCGGCCCGGAGCGAGGCGGCCACCGCCGCCGCCCGGTCGCCCGCCCCCTCCTCGTCGCGGACGACCAGCACCACCGCCTGGATCGGGGCCAGACGAGGCGGCACCCGCAGGCCGGCGTCGTCGCCGTGGCCCATGATGAGCGCCCCCACCAGCCGGGTCGTCGCCCCCCACGACGTCTGCCAGGCGTGCTCGGTCGAACCGGTGTCGGACTGGAACGTGATGTCGAACGCCTTGGCGAAGTTCTGCCCCAGCTCGTGGCTGGTGCCCATCTGCAGGGCCTTGCCGTCGCCCATCATCCCCTCGATGGTGAAGGTGGCGTCCGCCCCCGCGAACCGCTCCCGCTCCGTCTTGCGGCCGACGATCACGGGAAAGGCCATCACCTCCCGGGCGAAGTCCTCGTACACGTCGTGGAGGATCCCCAAGGCATAGTCACGGGCCTCGGCCTGGGTGGCGTGGGCGGTGTGGCCCTCCTGCCACAGGAACTCGGTGGTGCGCAGGAAGATCCGGGGCCGCAGCTCCCAGCGCACGACGTTGGCCCACTGATTGATGAGCAGGGGCAGGTCGCGGTAGCTCTGGACCCACTTGGCGAAGAAGACGTTGATGATCGTCTCGCTGGTTGGCCGCACCACCACCGGCTCATCCAGCTCCTTGCCCCCACCGTGGGTGACGACGGCCAGCTCGGGGCTGAACCCCTCGACGTGCTGCGCCTCCTTGCGCAGATACGACTCCGGGATGAACAACGGGAAGTAGGCGTTCTGGGCGCCGGCCGCCTTGATGCGGTCGTCGAGCTCCCGCTGCATGCGCTCCCAGATGGAGTAGCCGTAGGGGCGGATCACCATCGTCCCCCGCACCGGGCCGTTCTCGGCCATCTCCGCCTTGGCCACCACGTCCTGGTACCACTGCGGGAAGTCCTGGGACTGGGGGGTGAGGACGGGGGCCTTGGCCATCGTCCCGGAGGGTAGTTGAGCCCCCTCGTATGCTCAGCCGGTGACGCACATCGGAGCCCGGCTCACCGATGCGCTTCGGGCCGCCTGTCACCCGCGGACCACCCCTTCGCCGTCTGTCGCGGTAATGGAGCTGGGACGGCTGGCGTTGATGGTGGAGGCGATCGTCCCGCCGGCCGTCCCCCTGACCCTGACCGAGGTGTCGGTCGTCGGCACCGACGCCCTCCTGGTCGGCCTCTTCGAACGGGAGGGCCGGTCGCTCGTGCGCCTGGCCCGCCTGTTCGTCGACGACCGCAACGCGGCCGAGGACCTGGTCCAGGAGGCGTTCATCCGCCTGGCCCGATCGAGTGGACGCATCCAGGACCCGGCCAAGTCGGCCGCCTACCTGCGCTCGATCGTCCTCAACCTGGTCCGGGACCACAACCGGAGGGGGCTCGTGTCTCTCCGCCACCGGCTCCCCCTCGACGACGAGCGGGCATCGGCGGAGGACGAGATCGTCCTCCGGGACGACCAGCGGCAGGTGATCGAGGCCGTACGCGACCTGCCCCACCGCCAGCGGGACTGCGTCGTCCTCCGCTACTACCAGGAGCTGGGCATCGACGACATCGCCGCCACCCTGCGCATCTCCCGGAACTCGGTCAAGACCCACCTCCAACGGGGCCTGGCGGCCCTGGAGGCGAGGCTCGGATGACCGTCCTCGAAGACCGCCTTCACCAGGCCCTGCTCGACGGCGCCGCCGCCGTCGACGAGAGCCCCGACCTGTTCGAAAGGGTGCGCCTGAGCGTCGACGACGACCGCCGGCTGCGCCGCCAGCGACGGAGGGCCGTCCTCGTCGGCGCCTGCGCCGCAGGTGGGCTGGGTGCCCTTCTCACCGCCGTCATCGACAACCGACAAGGAGACCTGCTCATGGACTGGTGGGTGCTCGAACTGCTCGCCAACGCCTTCTTGGTGGGCGTGGCCCTGTGGCTGGGGCCCCTCATCAAGCGGTTCGGCAAGAGCTACGCGGCCGACGTGTTCCGGGCCAACCCGCGCACCGGCAAGAGCTTCATCGTTCTGACCGACATCGCCTACTACCTGATCTTCTTCGCCTTCATCCTGTTCACGGTGAGCTTCCAGGCCAAAGGCAACTGGGGCCCGACCGTGGCCGGGCCCCAGCTGCAGCACGAGACGGCCCGGGTGGCCGGCATCCTGCTCATCCTCGGCCTCCTGCACGGTCTCAACCTCATCGCCCTGCCGGTGATGGGCCGGCTGCTGACCCTGAACCGGCATCTCGACCAGAGCCAGCCGGCGAACCCGCCGGCGCCCACCCCGACCCCCCCGGCGCCGACCCCGTCGGCGGACTGAGGTCGGGCGCGCCCGATGGTGCTGGTGGCCCTGGTGGTGGTGGTGGCCGTCGGTGGGGCGGTCGCGCTCGGCGGTGCCGGCCTCCTGGGATCCGCCCGCCGGCGGCTGCTCCTCCTGCCGGCGGTGGTGGTGGGCGGGCTCGTGCTCCTGATGGGGGCCGGGTTCGTGACCGTCGGGCTGCGGGGGGGATCCCCCGAGCACGAGCACGAGCCCGAGGCGGCGGCGCCGGCACCGGCGCCGGTGGAGGTGACCCCGGCGACCGTCCCTCCGGGGCCGGTAACGACCAGGTCCCGGCCGCAGCCCCACGCCGCCGGTGCCGATCTGCCGTTGGTCGTGGTCGCTGCCACCGGCGACGACAGAGTCGCGGCCTACCCCGTCATCGGCGGCCTACCGCCCCAGGGGGTGGTCCGGATCGTGGCCCGCGGTTTCCACGAGTTCGAGCCGGGGGGTGTGGCCCAGTGCGTGCTCGTGCCGGGGGCCGAGGTCGTGTGCGCGCCGGCCTCGAAGGTGCAGTTCGACGGGAGCGGGCGGGCCGATTTCCACCTTGCCGTCTCCGAGGGGGTGGACGGCGACCGCTGCCGCGCCGGCCGGCCGACGTGCCTGTTGCGGGTGACGGGGTCCGACAGCGGCCGGCAGGCGACCGCCCAGACCGTCTTCGTCGACGACGCCCTGCCGGTTGCCGTCACCCTGGGTCCCGCCACCGCCTCGGGCCGCGACCTCCGCGTGGCGGTGACGGTCCGGGGCCTGGCGGCCGGCACCCGGGGGGTCGCCGTCGTCTGCATCCCGCCCGAGGCCTACGACGCCCGCCGCTGCGCCGGCGGGGGACCGGCGGCTGCGTTCGTGGCCGGGGGGGATGGGGCCGCGGCGGCGACGGTGGAGCTCGGCGAGGTGGGCCGGGGTTCCGCCCGCCACCGGTGCGGCCACCGCCACCCGTGCGCCGTCTCGGTGTTCGTCGGCGACGGCCACCTGACGGCGTCGGCGGTGCCGATCCGTTTCCCGGCCGGCGTGGCTGCGTCCTACGACCCCGGCCGCCTGGCCCTCGGCCTCGCCCTCGCCCTCGCCCTGGCCCTGGCCGCCGTCCTCCTCGCCGGCACCACCGACTGGACCAAGCCCACCGAGGCCGGCGCCCCCGCCCTCGAGCGGGCCGATCTGCAGACGGCGGCCAGCCTCGACGAGCTCTTCGGCACCGACGCCGAGCTGGAGGCCCGCGATCCGATTCCCGGCTGAGCGCGTCACCCGGTCGAGCTGATCGCTCGTCTGTCCGGGCATGACTCCCACATTTCTCCGAGTGCCCAAACTGCTCAGAGTGACGGTGGCGGCGTTGGCTGCGGCCGCCCTCACCGTCGCCTGCGGCGACGACGACTCGCCCACCGCCACCCCGTCCCCGGACACCACGGCTCCGGCCCCGGCCTCGGTGTCGATCACGTCGCCGGCGGACGGCGCCACCGTCTCCAGCCCGGTCAAGGTGGACATGGCCGCCACCGGCTTCACCATCGAGCCGGCCGGCCCGCCCCGAGCCGGCGCCGGGCACTTCCACATCCTGGTCGACATGGACTGCCTCCCGGCCGGCACCCCCATCCCGGTGGGCGCCGATGGCTACAACCACTTCGGCAAGGCCCAGACCGAGGCCGAGCTGGTCCTGCCCGCCGGGTCGCACCGGCTGTGCCTCCAGGCCGGCGACGGCACCCACCTCGCCCTCGGACTCACGGACGAGATCACGATCGTGGTGGCGGGCGGATGAACGCCCGCACGGGCCCGGCGACGGTGGCGGCCGGGGGCCTGGTCTTGGTGGTGGTGCTGTTCGTCGCGACCGCGGCGGCCGACGGGTTCTGGGGATGGGACGAGGGTCCGACCTCCGCGTTCTACGGCCTCGGCAGCCTCATGCTGATGCTCTCGGCCGCGCTGGTCGTCGTCACCCAGCTGCGGTTGAGCCGGCTCCACGGCGGGTTGGGGCGGCTGGCGACGGTCGGCATCGCCGTGAGCGCCCTGGGCGCCCTGCTCAGCTTCGTGGCCTGGGCCGTCGTGGTGTGGGCCACCGTCCTGGGCGTGGGCACCCTCCTCTTCGGCATCCCCCTCCTCCGCCACGGACGCGTCCCCCGGATCCCCGGGCTGGTCCTCACCTACTCCGCCCCCGCGGTGGCGGCGGCGGCCTGGGCCGGGGCGGTGCTCTCGGGCGGTGACAACTCGTCCGTCGTAGGGATCACGGGGGAGGTCCTCGCCGGCCTCGCCCTGCTCGTGTGGGCGTGGGGCCTGGCCGGCACCGGGCGATGGATGGCCGCCCAAACATGACTCATCTGCCGGCCGGGACCGCCTACCGTTGAGCAGGTGCCGCCGGTCCGGGTCCGCTTCGCCCCTGCACCCACCGGGTTCCTCCACGTGGGCAGCGCCCGGGCCGCGCTGTTCAACTGGCTGTACGCCCGCCACACCGGCGGCACGTTCGTCCTGCGCATCGAGGACACCGACCCCGAGCGGTCCCGCGACGACCTGGTGGAGGGCATCGAGCGGTCGCTGAGGTGGCTCGGCCTCGACTGGGACGAGGGCCCCTACCGCCAGTCGCAGCGCATGCACCTCTACGCCGAGGCGGCCGACCGCCTGGTGGCCGGTGGGCTGGCCTACTACTGCGACTGCACCAAGGACGACGTCGCCGCCCGCCACCCCGCCGGCGGCTACGACGGGTTCTGTCGCGACCGGGGCCTGGGGCCGGGACCCGGCCGGGCCCTGCGTTTCCACACCCCCGACGAGGGAGAGACCGTGGTGCACGACGTGATCCGGGGCGACGTCGTCTTCGACAACGCCAACCTCGAGGACTTCGTCGTCCTCCGGGCGGGGGGCGATCCCATGTTCATCCTGGCCAACGCGGTCGACGACGCCGACATGGGCATCACCCACGTCCTGCGGGGCGAGGACCTGCTCTCCTCCACCCCCAAGGCGATCCTCATCCGCCACGCCCTCGGCTACGGCCCCGAGGCCGACCCCCTCTACGGGCATCTGCCGGTGATCGTCAACGAGAAGCGCCAGAAGCTGTCGAAACGGCGCGACGACGTGGCCGTCGAGGAGTTCCGGGAGCGGGGGTACCTGCCCGAGGCCATGCGCAACTACCTGGCCCTTCTCGGATGGGGCCGGGCCGACGACAAGGAGATCATGGCGGTCGAGGAGATGGTGGCCGACTTCCGCCTGGAGGACATCAAGCCGTCGCCCGCCTTCTTCGACGTCCAGAAGCTCGATCACGTCAACGCCGAGTACATCCGGGCGCTGCCCCTCACGACCTTCGTCCGGGACTCGCTGCCGTGGCTGGAGGGCGACCCCCCGTGGCCCCCGGAGAACTTCGACCTGGCCGCCTTCGAGGCCATCGCCCCGTTCGTGCAGGAGCGGGTGCGGACCTTGTCGGAGGTGCCGGCCACGGTCGACTTCCTCTTCCTCGACCGGCCCGACGTCGACCCCGGGGCGTGGTCGAAGGGAGTGGTCGGGGTGCCCGGGGCGGCCGGCCTGCTCGACGACGCAGCGGCCGCCTACGCCGTCCTGCCCGAGTGGACTGCGGCCGCCCTGCACCAGGCCACGCTGGCCGTGGGGGAGGCCCGGGGGCTCAAGCTGGGCAAGGCCCAGGCGCCCATCCGGGTGGCGGTCACCGGGCGCACGGTCGGCCCGCCGCTCTTCGAGTCGTTGACCGCGCTCGGCCGGGAGCGCACACTCGAACGGGTGCAGGCCGCTCGAGGGATGTTGGGCGGGGCGTGATCCTGGCGTACCCCGCGATCAAGCTGGCCATCAAGGCCGTCGCCGGCGTGGTGGTGCTCGCCCTTCTGTACCTGGTCGTGACCTTCGTCCAGGTCTACCGGGCCGCCGCTCGGGACGAGGCCCGGCCGGCGGAGGCCATCGTCGTGTTCGGGACCGCCCAGTACGACGGGGAGCCGTCCCCCGTGCTCGCCGCCCGCCTCGACCACGCCATCGACCTCTACCAACAGCGCCTGGCGCCGGTGGTCGTCGTCACCGGTGGCAACCAGCCCGGCGATCGCTTCACCGAGGCGGCGGCGTCGGCCAACTACCTGCTGGAGCGGGGCGTCCCCGACGGGGACGTGCTCCGTGAGGTGTCGGGGACGTCGTCGTGGCAGTCGCTGGCGGCGGTGTCGGAGTTCCTGGCCCAGCGCGACATCGACGAGGTGCTGCTGGTGTCCGACCCGTTCCACTCGCTGCGGATCTCGGCCATGGCCGACGAGCTCGGCCTCGAGGGCCACGCCTCACCCACCCGATCCAGCCCCATCGCGGGGATGACGGAGATCGGGTACATGGCCCGGGAGACGGTCGCGGTGGCCGTCGGTCGCGTCATAGGGTTCCGCCGGCAGGCCGACGTCGAGCGGGTGGTGCGGGCCAAGGCCTGAGCTAGGCTGGAAGCGCCTTTCGGGGGTGGTGTAATCGGTAACACAGCAGGTTCTGGTCCTGTCGTTGAGGGTTCGAGTCCTTCCCCCCGAGCCACTCGAAACTGAAACCAAGCCCCAGGTCGGAGGGCGGGCCCGCTGCCGCCGGGCTGCGGGACGGTAGGCCGACGGACCCATCAACCGTCGAGCTGGCGACGCCGACAAGTCGGGTATGGCACACGAAGGGCAAACGGAGCAGCGGCCTCGTCCGTCGAGCGCGCACGAGACCATCGCCGCCCTGTGGGCGGAGCGGGAGGGTTCGTCGCTGGCCGAGGCGTCGTCGTCGAAAGCGCCGCTGCCGCCGACGGGCATGGAGCGGGAGCGCCGGGAGCGGCGGGAGCGGCCACCCCGGCCCCGCCCGCCGGGTCCGACGGTGGTGGCTCACGGGCCGGCCGCTCCTCGCCGATCGAGGGTGCGGGTGGCGGGGATGCTCACCGCGTCCGTCGCGATCGGAATCGCGGCCGGCCTGGTGCTCGACCGGGGAAACGCCCGCCAGGCCGCTCCCGCGCCCTCGGCCACGCCCGCGGTCGCGCCGGCTCCTACAACATCCACCCCTCCGACCGCGCTGTAAGCTGTCGACCCGTCTGGTCAGGCCGGTTGTTCCCTGGCCATCCAGGCCCCATCGTCTAGTGGCCTAGGACAGGACCCTCTCAAGGTTCAGACACGGGTTCGAATCCCGTTGGGGCTGCTCCCTCGAAATCCCTGCTCGCGGGGTTTTCGCGCCTCTCGACCTGGGCCTTTGTCGTTTCGAGGTGGCCCTACGGCTGTCTGCCTGGCGCGCCGTGGTCCACCGTGTCCAGGCCGTGTCGTCGGGATCTGTGCCCAGAGTTGTGCCCAGGAAGGGCTTGGCTCCCGGCGAAGGCCGAGGAAACATGCAGGTCGTGACGAAGGCAGTGGAGGTCGGCAAGCGGCCGTTGGCCGGCGCTACCTTCGGGATGGCATGGCGGCCGACGAGTGGCTCGACGCTGAGGGAGCCGGACGGTACCTGAACCTACCCACCCGCACGGTCTACCGCCTATCCAGGATGGCCGGCTCGAAGCCCTGAGCTGGCCGGTCCGGGTGCGCCGCCGCGCCACCCCCGGCTCGGGTTTCTCGTCACCGGACAAGAGGTCGGGCCGGGAGCCCTGCGGACGCACGACGCCGGAGCTCCCGAGGGCAGCCGACGTGTGCAGATTGCCTGGTCTGTGGGCCTGACTCAGCTGCGGACTCGTCGGCTCCCGTTGCTTCATTTCGTACAGCGGGATACGGTAGTCGCGACCAATTAGCAGGAACTGGGGGCGGGTCCACGTCGCCGGCGCCGTCGCCGTCCCGGCCCTCAATGGGCCGAAGGAGGGCGAGCCCGATGAAGATCGCGATCAAGCGGCACCCGAAGGGCCTCCACCAGACCGTCGACAGCTATGTGCTCACGGACGACCAGCTCAAGGTGATGACGCTGGCCGAGTTTCGCGTGGTCCTGGTGAAGGACGACCTGGTCCTGAAGGACGACCAGTTCGTCGGCGCGGGCAAGGCGATCGACGCCGCCCAGGAGGCGAAGATCCTGGTGAAGGACACCCTCGTTGCGGACACGATCGAGGTGCGGGAGAAGGCAGACGGCGCCCCCGGGGCCATGGTGCCACTCGTGATCAAGCGCCAGCCCAAGGGCCTGGGCGACGGCAACGACAAGACCCACCGCGTCAACCGCACCGACTTCGGCGTCCTGACCGTGGGCCAGCTGCGGGAGGCGCTAGTCAAGAAGGGATACATCCTGGCCGCCGACACCTTCACCGACCAGGGCATCGCCATCACCGCCGCCGACGAGAGCACGACCCTGGTCACTGAGATCGTCGCCGGCGAGAACAACGTCAACGTGCGCAACCAGGCCGAGGTCGACGCCGGCACCCAGGGTGCGTCGGTGTCGATCACCGTCAAGCGCCAGCCCAAGGGCCTGGGCGACGGCAACGACAAGACCCACAAGATCACCCAGGGCGAGCTCGACGCCATGACGCTCGCCGGCCTGCGCACCGCCCTCGTGGGTGCCGGCTACATGGAGGCGGACGACAAGTTCACCGATCAGGGCGTCGACGTCGATCTGGCCACGGAGGCGTCCCGCAAGGTGACGAGCATCGTCACCGCCGAGAAGGCGGTCGGCGTCCGGAGCAAGGCCGAGGTCGAGAAGGCCGAGTGGGAGAAGAACGCCCCCAAGATCGACCTCAGCAAGTACACGCCGGAGCTCAAGCCGCCGCCGGCGCCCAGTCACACGCCGGCCACCGACCAGACCGGCGAGGCGCCTCCGGGCTTCGGCAGCATCGTGGCCCCGGACGCGGTGAAGACCTTCAGCGAGCTCGACGAGAAGACCCTGCAGGCCATCCTCACCGACAGCCGGCTCTACCCCACCTCGACGCAGACGCCCGCCTGCGCCGCCCTCACCGTCAAGAGCGACGTCGACTTCGCGGCGGAGAACGTCGTGCAGTGCAAGACGATCGAGCCGCGGGGCTCGAGACTCAGCCGGGTCGACACCATCCACTTCACCTACTCGGAGGAGATGATGAAGTGGAACAGGCAGATGGTCACGGACACCAGCGTGGGCTCGACCGTCCCGCTGATCTTCGGCCTCCAGGGCTCGTACCGGCACGAGACGGCCCAGCTCAAGTTCCGACAGCACGCGACCGTCTGCCTCACCGCCACCATCGCCCTGCCCAAGCTCCGGGTCAGCCTCACCGGCGTCTCCCTCACGCCGGCGTTCGTCCAGTCGGTCAAGGACGCCGTCGCCTCCGGTCAGGCGAGGAAGCTGCTCGCCGTGCTGGCCCGCGGCGGGCAGTTCGTCGCCACCGACTTCTACGTGGGCGGCAAGGTCACCTGCTCCACCCGGAAGGAGCTGAGCGAGAACTACACGGCCGAAACCCTCGGGCGGGAGTTCAAGCTGGCCGCCCAGGGCAGCTTCGAGGCCAGCGGTCTCCCCGTCACGCTGGCCGGCGGGGGCGGCTGGAAGGACATCACGGCCGAGGAGCGCAGGCGCCTGGAGCAGTCCTTCGACCTCAGCGTCACCACCATCGGCGGCTTCGGTGAGTCCAGCGGCTCAAACCCCAAGGACCTCGGCAAGAACTGGATGGATACGGTCCTCAAGTTCCCCCGGTCCTGGCGGGTCATGGGCATCGACTCGGCGGAACCCACCCTCACCTACCTCGAGAAAGGCCTGGAGGACGAGGCCAAGACCATGCTGCGGGAGTACTTCGACCGCAGCCTGGTCCTGAAGCACGCCGGCCCGGCCGGCAAGACGATCGGCAAGCGGTGGGACGACGACGTCGAAGGCGTGAAGCGGGTGGCCGGCGCCAACATCCGCCAGGCCAAGCTGGTGGACGGGGTCCAGTTCGTCTACGACCTCAAGGGAGGAGGCCAGCGCACCGCGCCGTGGCGGGGGCACAGCGTCGAGTCGGAGGCGCAGATGCGGCTGGCGCCCGGGGACGAGATCGTCGCCGTGGAGGTCGGCTGGGACGACACCATCGACCACCTGATCTTCTGGACCCGCCAGGGCCGCCGGTACCCGCCTGGCGACGGCACCCGGTATGGCTGGAACAACGCCGTGCACCGGATGGTGTTCGACCAGCTCCGAATCCGGGGGTTCTGGGGCCACGAGGACCACTTCGTGGAGTCCGTCGGCGTGCAGTACCTCGACCTCGACGAGTCGCTGCCGGCGGCGGAACGGTCCGCGCTGTTGAGCCTGGAGCGGTACCTGTACTCCTGACGACCGGGGATTGAGAGGGGCCCCCTGGTTCGTTTGGGGGGCTGGGCCCGAAAGGCCCTCGCCGGCGGCCGGTTCACGCTCATCGGCATGCAGACCCTCACCTCAGTTTCTGCGCCTGCTGCGCTGCCGTGACGCAAGCGTGAAAATGGGGAGGCGAGGGGCCGGTGCGAAGGCGCTACGGGCCGGTCCGGCACGGCGGCTCGAGGCGGTGGAGCGGCCTACGACCCCACCAACTCCCTTCGCCACAACCAGCACATCCGCCCCACGTAACGGGAGCTACCGGCGGGGGACGGAACCACGACCGATCGGGGAAGGAGAGCACGTGGCGACAGCGGTGAACGCGCTTGGCGGCGGGACGGCGGAGGTGCCGGACGAGGCCCTCGGCGAGCTGCGGGCGACGGTCGGCGAGGTCCTCACCGCGGCCGACTCCGACTATGCCGGGGTGAGGGCGGCGGCCAACGCCATGCACGCGGCCACGCCCGGCCTGGTCGTGCGCTGCTCGGGCACGGCCGACGTCGTCCGGGCGGTCACGTTCGCCCGGGCCCACGGGCTCGCGGTCACCGTTCGGGGCGGTGGCCACTCGGTGGCCGGCCTGTCCTCCACCGACGGGGGGATGCTGATCGACCTGTCGCCCATGCGGGGCGTGACGGTCGACCCCGAACGGCGGCTGGCCTACGTCGAGGGCGGGGCCCTGTGGGCCGACGTCGACCGGGAGGCGCAGGCGTTCGGGCTGGCAACGCCCGGTGGGGTGGTCTCCGACACGGGGGTGGCCGGTCTCACCCTCGGCGGCGGGTACGGGTGGGTGCGGCGCAAGTACGGCCTGTCGTGCGACAACGTGGTGGAGGCGCAGGTGGTGGGGGCCGACGGCCAGGTGCGAACCGCGTCGGCCGACTCCGAACCCGACCTCTACTGGGCCCTGCGGGGCGGCGGCGGCAACTTCGGCATCGTGACGTCGTTCACCTTCCGCCTGCACCCCCACGGCCCGATCGTGGCCTTCGCCGGTGTCTTCTACCCGATCGAGGACGCCTCCCAGGTGGTGCGCAACTGGCGCGACTTCGTGGCCGACGCGCCCGACGAGGTGTCGTCGTCGGTGGTGGCCCTCACCCTCCCCGAGGATCCCGCCCTGCCGCCGCCCGTCCAGGGCCGCTCCTGCGTGGTGACGGGGGCGGTCTACGTCGGTGACGCCGAGGAGGGGCTGCGGGCGCTCGCCCCCCTCGGCCAGCTGGGGACGCCGGTCTTCGACCTCACCATGCCCATGCCGTTCACCGTCGTCCAGTCCGCCTTCGATGCCCTCACGCCTCGAGGGAAGTTCCGCCAGTACTGGAAATCCCACTACCTCGACGAACTGGGCGACGACGCCATCGACGCCTGGGCCGCGCTCGCCCTCGACCGGGCCCAACCGTTGTGCCTCATGAACATCTGGCACCTGGGCGGGGCGATCGCCGCCGTGGGGGCCGAGGACACCGCCTTCGCCGAGCGGTCGGCGAAGTACATGGTGTCCATCGAGGGGAACTGGCGGGATCCGGCCCTCGACGCCGAGGTCGTCGCGTGGGTGCGGGCCGCGTGGCGACGGATCGGCGAGTTCGGGAACGGGTCGACCTACCTCAACTTCACCGGCCTGGCCGACGAAGCCACCGACACCGGCGTCGACAGCGCCCTCGGCCGCAACCTGGCCCGCCTGGCCGGGGTCAAGGCCAGCTACGACCCGGACAACTTCTTCCGTCGCAACAACAACGTCCGCCCGGCGTAGAGGAATCGGGACCCTCGCCGCCGGCGTGGCTCCGGCGGTGCCGGCAGGGGGGCGGGGCGTGCGACCACGACTTCGGCCGGGTCGCGGTATCTGTTGGAGCTGGTCGACGGGGCCGGGCTCGACTCCGTCACCACCGGCAAGGCCCGCTTTGCCATGGCCGCCCTGGTCGACGCCCTGGCGCCCACCAACTTCCTGTGGACCCAACCCGGCCTCCCTGCAGCGGGCGGTGGCCACCGGCGGGCGGTCGGTGGTGGCGGCGGGGATGGCCAACCTGCTGCGGGACCTCGAGGACCAACCGCGGCCGGCCCCGGCAGGTGGACACGTCCGGCTTCGAGCTCGGGGTCAACCTGGCGGCCACGCCGGGGAAGGTCGTGTTCCGCAACGAGCTGATGGAGCTGATCCAGTACTCGCCGCAGACGGAAACGGTCCACGAGACCCCCCTGCTCCTGAGCCCCCCGTGGATCAACAAGTACTACATCATGGATCTGGCGCCGGGCCGCTCGTTCGCCGAGTTCGCCGTCGCCCGGGGCCACACCACCTTCGCCATCAGCTACCGGAACCCCGATCCGTCGATGGCCGGCGTCGCCCTCGACGACTACCTCCTGCGGGGGCCGTACGAGGCGCTGGACGTGATCGCCGAGATCACCGGGTCGCAGGCGGTGGACGTGGTCGGGCTGTGCCTGGGGGGCACGCTCACCACCATGCTGCTGGCCCACCTGGCCGCCGGCGGGGGGCGGGGCGTGGAGGTGCGCTCGGCGACGTTGGTCAACGCCCTGGTCGACTCCTCCGAGCCGGGGCCGATGGGGCAGTTCCTCGATCGGGACTCGGTCGCCCGGCTGAGCGAGCAGATGCTGCGCCGGGGCTACCTCGACTCGACGGAGATGTCGGCCATGTTCGACCTGATGCGGCCCCGGGACCTCATCTGGAACTACGTGGAGAGCGGGTGGCTGATGGGGGAGCCGCCCCCGGCCTTCGACATCCTGGTTTGAACGGCGACGGCACCCGCATGCCGGCCGAGATGCACTCGTTCTACCTGCGCTGCTGCTACGTGGAGAACGAGCTGGCTTCGGGGCGGATGACGCTGGCCGGCACCCGCCTCGACCTGTCCCGGGTCGTGGCCGACGCCTACGTGCTGGCGGCCGGGGACGACCACATCGCCCCGTGGCGGTCGTCGTGGGCGACCGTCGGCCTGCTCGGCGGCGACGTTCGGTTCGTGTTGACGTCGTCGGGCCACGTGGCCGGGATCGTCAACCCCGTGGGCCGGTTGCGGCGGAGGTACTGGACCGGCGACGCGGCTGCCGGCAGTGGCCCGGACGGGTGGCTGGCGGGGGCGGAGGAGCATCCGGGGTCATGGTGGGAGGACTGGGCCGGGTGGATCGCAGGCCGGGCGGGGGATCGGCGGCCGCCGCCCTCGCTGGGGAGCGCGGCCAATCCGCCGTTGGAGGACGCGCCGGGGACGTACGTGCGGGCCCGCTAACCGTCGTCGAGGGTGGAGATGACGGCGAGGATCTCCTCGCCGTAGAGCTCGAGCTTGGTGGGGCCGATGCCGGGGAGGGACCTGAGCGCGACCAGTGAGCGGGGGCGGGCGGCGGCGACGCCCCGCAGGTACTTGTCGCTGAGGACGATGTAGGGGGGCACCGCGTCGCGCCGGGCCCGATCGGTGCGCCAGACCCGGAGGGCGGCCTCGACCGGCAGGGCCTCGGCCGGGATCGGCGTGACGGCGCCGGGGGTCGGTGCCCCGGGTCGGGTCGTGGCCGGTCGGGGGAGCGGGCGGCGGGGGGCGGTGCCGTCGAGCTCGGCCAGGAACGGCGAGGGGCGGGAGGCGTCGCCCAGGACGGCCGCCCGGTGGCGGCTCCGGGTGATGGCCACGTGGAAGACCCGCCGCTCCTCCTCCACGTCCTCCGCCAGGCGGTGGGGGAACAGCCCGGAGGTGGCGCCGAAGACCACCACCCGGTCCCACTCCCGGCCCTTGACCCGGTGGATCGTCGACAGGGTCACCCCGCCGGGCGCCGGCTCCCGCCGGAGGACGGCCCGCAGCCACGGCTCGAAGGAGGCGGCGTCGGGGTGCAGGGCCGCCACCTGGACCAACGCCTCCAGGTCGTCGAGGTGGCTCGACCCGCCCTCGCCCGCCCGGGACGAGTCGAGCAGGCCCATGGCGCCCCCCAGGCCGATCTCGTCCCGGACGACGGCGAGGGCGGTGGCGGTGGTGCCGGTGCGCACGGCCTCGGCCACCCGCCGGAGGTCGGCGGCCAGCTCGCCCACCTTCTGGCCGACCCTGACGTCGTCGATGCGGTCGGCCATGGCCGCCAGCCGGTCGATCGAGAGCCGGCCCCGCAGCCACTTGGGGAACCACTGGGGGAAGCCCCGGGACGGTCGCCGGTAGACCTCGACGATGTCGGCGCCGTCGATGTCGTCGGGATCGGCGCCGATGCGCAGGTAGGCGAGGGCGGCCCGGACGCCGGTGCGGTCGAGGACGCCGGCTCGCAGGGCGGAGTCGACCGGGATGCCGGCCTCGGCCAGGGCCACCTGGGGGGCGAGGAGGAGGGAGTTGACCCGGGCCAGGACCGCGATGTGGCCCGGTTCGACCTCGGGCGTGGACTCGGCCAGCCACCCACCGACGACCTCCACGACCGCGGTGGCACCCTCGTCGGGGGCGTGGAGGCGGACGGTGAGGGCGCCCGCCATGGGGTCGGCCGCGGGCCCGGGGCGGATCTCCTTGGCCACCCGCCGGTCGTTGTAGGAGAGGAGGTGGCGGGCGGCGCCGACGACCTCGGCCGGGCACCGGTAGTTGACCTCCAAAGGATGGTCGGCGGCGGACGGGAAGAGGCGCTCGAAATGGACGAGGAAGTCGGGGTCGGCGCCGGCGTGGCCGTAGATGACCTGGTCGTCGTCGCCCACACCGAACACGTCGAGGGCGGGGTTGGCGAGGAGCCGGAGGAGGAGGACGTGGGCCGGCGTGAGGTCCTGGAACTCGTCGACGAGGAGGTGGCGGCACCCGGCCTGGGCCCGGCGGCGGAAGTCGCCGTCGGCCAGGAGGAGCTCGACCGCGCCGTAGATCTGCTCGTCGAAGTCGACCGCGCCCGTCGCCGCCAGCCGCCGGCGGAAGGGATCGAAGGCCTCGGCCAGGCCGGGGACGTCGTCGCGCGAGTCCTCCACCGCGACCGGGTCGCGCAGGCCGAGGCGGATGAGGGACAGGGCGTCGAGGTAGGGGCCGATGGGGTCGGTGTTCACCCGCCGCCGGGGGCGGGGGACGAGCGAGGCGACGAGGTCGCGGATTTCCCGCTCGTCGAGGACCGCGGGCGGCCGGCCACCTCGGGCCTCGGCCAGCAGGCCCAGGCCGAGGGCGTTGAGGGTGCGCACCCGGGGTCGGAACGCGGTCGTGCGCCCCTCCATCTCCTCCCGAGCCTTCTTGTTGTAGGCCACCGCCAGGACGGTCTCCGTCTCCACCCCCCGGTCGACCACCAGGTGGCGGAGGCGCTCGGTGAGGACCCGGGTCTTGCCCGACCCGGCGGGGGCGATGACGCGGGCCGGACCCGCGCCGTGGGCCACCGCCGCCAACTGGTCGGGGGCGAGCACGGCCGTCGGCGGCGCCGGCGGGGGCGCGGCGGTCAGCCGGCCGAGGGTGACCGTCTCCCCGTGGACGACGGCCGCGCCGTCGCCGACGTCGAGCGGACCCCTCGGCCCGCCGTCGATCCAGGCCGGCCGGCCGTCGGCCAGGACGACGTCGGCGCCGTCCCCCGGATGGGCGCCCAGCCGCTCCGCCTTCCGCCCCCACCACCAGACGGGCTGGCCCGGCAGGCGGGCGTCGTAGGTGTTGGCCCACACCAGGAAGTGGAGCCGGTCGAGCCACGCCTCGAACCCCGGCCCGACGGTCCACGGCTCCACCGTCCAGGATTCCGGCTCCCGGAACCGGGCCGGATCGACGGCCAGGGCCACCACCACCGGCCGCCGGGTGGCCCACGCCTGGTGGAGCTCGGCCACGCACGGTCCCGGGTCGGCGAGGGCGCCCTCGTCGACGATGACGACGGGCGCGCCGGCCCATGCGGGCGGGATCTCGCCGTCGGCCATGACGACGACCCCCCGGCCGAGCGGGGGCGGTCCGGGCGGGGTCACGCGCCGACCCTAGGCATCATCGAAGCGGCGGTCGGCGCCGGCGGTCGGTGGATGCGGTGGGCGTGCGACGGTGGCCCGACCCGAGCAATCCGCGCGGTCACCCCCTCGGCGGTGTAATTGCGCGGATCAATCGGCGACGTCGTAGCCGGCGGTGTCGATGGCGGCCCGGACGGCCTCGTCGGACGCGTCGCCCTCCACCCGCACGGTGCGCGACTCGATGTCGACCTCGACCACGGCCACGCCCGGCACCGTCGCCACCTCGGCCTCGATGGCCGTCTTGCAGTGGCCGCACGAGATGGCGGGCACCGAGTAGCTACGGACCTCCACGAGCATCTCCTCCTTTCCTACCCCTCCCCAGGTGGGGTACCCTAGCAGCATGAGGGAAGCGGACAAGAAGGCGCTGGTGAACCGGCTGCGCAGCGCCCGCGGCCATGTCGACGCCGTCCTCCGGATGGTCGAGGAGGACGCCTACTGCGTCGACGTCATGAAGCAGCTCTCGGCGGTGCAGGGCTCCCTCGAGGCGGCCAGCCGCACCATGCTCCGCCACCACCTGGAGACGTGCGTGGCCGACGCCATGCGGTCGGGGCGCACCACCGAGGTCGTCGACGAGCTGATGCAGGCCCTTCGCTTCGACCGGGTCACGACCGGGCCCGACCGATGACCCGCGTCGAGCTCGACGTCGCGGGGATGACCTGCGGGTCGTGCGCGGCCCGGGTCGAGCGGGTCCTCGGCCGCCAGGAGGGGGTGGCCCAGGCGGGGGTCAACTTCGCCACCGGGCGGGCGTCGGTGGACTACGACCCGGCCGCGGTCGACGTCCCCCGCCTGACCGAGGCGGTGGCCAGGATCGGTTACCGGCTGGAGCCGATCCCGGCCGCCGGCGACGGCGCCGGCCCCGACGACAACGACGGGCGCGCCGGCGCCGGCGACCACGGCGACCACGACCACGCCGCGGCCGACGACCGGGAGCGGGCCGGGTGGTGGCGGCGGACCGTTGTGGCCGTGCCCCTCACCCTGGCCGTGCTGGCCCTCTCCCTCTGGACGCCCGACGACGCCACGTGGGCCCGGTGGTCGATGGCCGTCCTCACCGTGCCCGTCCAGTTCTGGGCCGGCTGGCCGTTCCTGCGGGTGGCGGCGGCGAGGGCCCGGGTGGGCACGGCCAACATGGACACCCTCGTCGCCATCGGCACCCTGTCCGCCTTCGGCCTGTCGGCGGTCGAGCTCGTCTTCGACACCGGTCACCACCGGGGCCACCTCCACTTCGACATGGCCGCCCTCATCGTGGCCTTCCTCGTCCTCGGCCGGTGGTTGGAGGCCCGGGCCAAGGGCCGTGCCACCCGGGCCATCGCCCGCCTGGCCGCTCTCGGCGCCCACGAGGCGTCGCTCCTCGACCCCGCCCACCCCGACGGCGAGCACCGGGTCCCCGTCAGCCGGGTGCGGGTCGGCGACCTGGTCCGCGTCCGCCCGGGGGAGAAGGTTCCGGTTGACGGGGTGGTGGTCGAAGGGTCCTCGGCGGTCGACCAGTCGATGCTCACGGGCGAGTCCGTCCCCGTCGACAAGGGGCCGGGGGACGAGGTCGCCGGCGCCACGGTCAACCGCCAGGGCGTGCTCACGGTGCGGGCCACCGCGGTCGGGGCCGACACCGCCCTGGCCCGGATCGTGCGCCTGGTGGCCGAGGCCCAGGGGTCGAAGGCGCCCGTCCAGCGGCTGGCCGACCGGGTGGCGGGGGTGTTCGTCCCCGTCGTCCTCGGCCTGGCCGCGGTCACCTTCGCCGCCTGGGCCCTGGCCGCCGGCCGCCCCCTCGACGGCCTCCTGGCCGCCATCGCCGTCCTCATCGTGGCCTGCCCGTGCGCCCTGGGCCTGGCCACGCCGATGGCGGTCATGGTCGGCACCGGCCGGGGGGCCAGCCTCGGGATCCTGGTCAAGGGGGGCGAGGCCCTCGAACGGGCGAAGTCGATCGACACCGTCGTGTTCGACAAGACGGGCACCCTCACCCGGGGCGAGATGGCGCTGGTCGACGTGGTCGGCGGGCCCGAGGTGCTGGCCCGGGCGGCGGCGGCCGAGGTCGGGTCCGAGCACCCGGTGGGGCGGGCGATCGTGGCCGGGGCCCGGGCCCGGGGGATCGACGTCGGCGCGGCGACGGTCACCGGCTTCGAGGCCCTCGCCGGCCACGGCGTGCGGGCCGAGGTCGACGGTTGCCAGGTGGTGGTCGGCACCCGGCGCCTGGTCGGCCCGTCACCCTCGCTGGAGGAGGCGGCCGACCGGCAGGAGGCGGAAGGTCGCACCGTCGTGTTCGTCGGTTGGGACGGCGAGGCCCGGGGCGCGCTCGCCCTGGCCGACACCGTCCGCCCCGGCGCCCGGGAGGCGATCGCGGCCCTGACCGCGATGGGCATCGAGGTCGCCCTGGTCACCGGCGACAACCCTCGCACCGCGGCCGCCGTCGCCGGCCAGGTGGGGATCGACCGGGTCATGGCAGGTGTCCTCCCCGGGGGGAAGGCGGACGAGGTGGGACGCCTCCAGGCCGAGGGACGGGTGGTGGCGATGGTCGGCGACGGGGTGAACGACGCCCCCGCCCTGGCCCGGGCCGACGCCGGCATCGCCATCGGCACCGGCACCGACGTAGCCCGGGAGACGTCCACCATCACCCTGCTGTCCGCCGACCTGGCCGGCGTGGCCACGGCCATACGCCTGGCCCGGGCCACCTACGGCACCATCCTCCAGAACCTGGGGTGGGCGTTCGGCTACAACCTGGTCGCCATCCCCCTGGCCGCCCTGGGGGTCCTCGACCCGGCGGTGGCGGCAGCGGCGATGGGGATGTCGAGCGTGACGGTGGTGGGCAACAGCCTGCGGTTGTACCGCTTCGGCGCCGGCGGGGCCTCCGCCCCGGCGGCGGCCGGCCGGCGGCGGCGGGGCGTCGCCTTGGCGTGGATCGTCCCCGCGGTGGCTTTGGTGGCGGTGGCTCTCGCCGTCCGGCCGGGGGGCAACCATCCGC
Source organism: uncultured Acidimicrobiia bacterium (assembly GCA_963790325.1). Lineage (GTDB taxonomy): Bacteria > Actinomycetota > Acidimicrobiia > Acidimicrobiales > AC-14 > JAXDMK01. The sequence continues at coordinate 880,189 of CAWBNY010000003.1, read as the reverse complement.
CGCCGCCGCCCCCGGCCCCCGCGGTCGACCGCACCGTCGAGATGGCGATGTCCGACCACGGTTTCACGCCCGCGGTCGTCACGGTGGAGGCGGGCCAGACCGTGCGCTTCGTGTTCCACAACCACGGCGCCGCCCTCCGCGAGGCGGTCATCGGCGCAGTCCGGGGGGATGAGGCGGGCGGGCACGGCGGGCACGGCCCGGTCGCGGTCCGCATCGCCCCGGGCCGGACCGGCAGTCTCGTCCACACGTTCGACGGACCGGGACGGGTGGAGATCGGCGGCCACGAGCCGGGTCACCACGGGTCGGGCCTGTCGGCGACGGTCGAGGTCGGCGCGGCACCTTGACGTCTGAGCAGATGTTCAGATATAGATCGAGGGAAGTGCCGGCCCAACCCGCAGCCTTCGACGAGTGCCAGGTCCGGGTGGTCGACCCCGAGAGGGTCGACGCCGTCCAGCGCGCCCTCCCCGGGGCCGAGGCCATCGTCTCGGTGGCCGACGTGTTCGCCCTCCTCGGCGACCACAACCGGCTCCGGCTCCTGCTCGCCCTCCTGGAGGCGGGCGAGCTGTGCGTGTGCGACCTGGCCGCCGCCGCCGGCCTGGGGGAGTCGGCCACCAGCCACGCCCTGCGCCTGCTCCGGGCCCACCGGGTGGTCAAGGTCCGCCGCACCGGCCGGCGGGCGTACTACTCCCTCACCGACGGCCACGTCCGGATGCTCCTCGACGTCGCCGTCGAGCACCAGCGGGACGACCGGTGACGGCGAGCTCGCGCCGGGAGCGCCGCCTCCTCGTCGTCCTCTGCCTCAACCTGGCCATCGTGGTGGCCCAGGCCGCAGTCGGCGTGGTCGCCCACTCCATCGGCCTGGTGGCCGACGCCGGCCACAGCCTCACCGATGTGGCCGCGGTGGCGGTGTCGCTCTACGCAGTGCGCCTGGCCCGGCGGCCGGCCACCGTCCGCCGCTCCTACGGCTTCCACCGCTCGACCGTCCTCGCCGCCCAGGCCAATGCCGCCGCCCTGCTGGTGGTCACCGGCCTCCTCGCCTACTTCGGCGTCCGGGGTCTCCTCCACCCGCCGGCGGTGGAGGGCGGATGGGTGCTGGTGGCGGCGGTGGTGTCGGCCGTGGTGAACGGGATCGCGGCGTGGATGCTCGGCCACGGCCACCGCCACGACCTAAACATGCGCTCGGCCGCCCTCCACATGGTGGCCGACGCAGCCACGTCGGCCAGCGTCGCCCTCACCGCCGTCGTCATCCTGGTCACCGGCGGGTTCTACTGGCTCGACCCCGCCGTCTCCCTGCTAATCGCCGGCCTCATCGCGGTGCAGGCGGTGCGCCTGGTGGGGGAGACCACCGACCTCCTCCTGGAGTCCACCCCGCCCGGCCTGGTGGTCGACGATCTGGTCCAGGCCATCGTCGGCGTGGGCTCGGTCGACGATGTCCACGACGTGCACGCGTGGAGCCTGTCCCCCGACGTGCGGGCGGTGTCGGCCCATCTGGTGCTCTCCGGGCAACCGTCGCTGGCCGAGGCCCAGGCGGTGGCCCAGGCGGCCAAAGTCGCCATCGCCACGCGGTTCTCCATCACCCACGCCACCTTCGAGCTGGAGTGCGAGCACTGCGTCGACCGGGGCACCGACCCGTGCTGCCTCGGTCCCGGCGACCCCGGCTGAGACCCGGACCCGCCGACGTTCGGACCCGTCCGCCGGTGGGTACGCGATCAGTGTGAACGACCACGGTTGGAGGGAGCTGGCCCGGTCCGAGGAGCTGCGGGCGCTGGAAGCCGACCTGGAGGACGCCGAGCGCCGGATCCTGGGCGATCTGGCGGTCGACCCCCCGCCCCCGAACCCGGCGCCGGCCATCCGGGCCCGCCGGGCCGAGATGGTGGCCCGTGTCGCCGAGATCGCCGACCAGAGCCTCACCATCCCCCGGGGCCGGGGATCGGCCCGCGTGGTTGGCGACCAGGCCCTCTTCGGGGTGGCCATGCCGGTCGACCAGGCCCGGGCGCTGCTCGACGCCTGGGTCGAGCTCATGGAGGACGAGCCGGACAATGACTCGGGCCTCCCCCCGTCCCCCGAGGTGGTCGCCATCTCCGAGTTCCTGTTCGTGCTGCTGAACCCCCTCGCGGAGAAGTTGACCGAGCTGCCCTGAACCGGGGCGCGCCAGCGGCGAGCCTCTACAATCCACCGGATGCCGGCATCGCAGCACCGTCCATGAGCGTCGGGGGCCTGGCCCCCGCGGACGTGCTCCGCATCCTCTCCCGGTCCTCCGAGTTCCTGCCCCACTTCGCCATCGTGGCGGGCGGACCGTCGTCGGCCACGCCCCTGGCCGCCCTCGGACTCGTCGCCGACCGCACGTCGTGGTTCCCCCGGGTGGGGGCGGACGAGCCCACCGAGGACCGGTTCGTGGGCCGGGTGACGGCCCACATCGGCCTCGACCCGATGCTCACGCCGGCCTACAGCCGCCGCCAGTCCCGCCTCGTGCCCGCCTTCCGGGGGTGGACGACGGTCACCCTCACCACCAGTCGGCTGGCCGGGATCTGCCCTCGGGGCGAGGCGGTGTCGGGACCGGTCGACTTCGAACGGGGGTCGGCGGTGGCCTGGACGTTCCCCTTCCGCCACATCGACGCGGCCGGGGTGGTCGAGGCCGGCGGCCAGGCCATGGTGGCGGTGCGCTCGACCGACCGGCTGGTGGGGGGGATCACCCTGGCCGCGGTCCACCGCGTGGTCGACGGCCGGCTGGAGGCGGTGGCGCCGGCCGAGCTGGCCGCCACCCTCAACACCGCCTCCCGCCACCGGTCCGCCACCCACCCGTGACCCGCCCGCCCGGGAACCGCTCCGCCCGGTCGCTGCCCGCGGGGCTGCCGCCCGAGCTGCTGGCGGTCGTCGGCCTGCTGTGCGGGGCCGGCCTCAGCCTGGGCGTGCCCGCCCTCCAAGGCCTGCCCGACGCCTTCGATCTGGTGGGCGAGTCGTTCGGACCGCTGCTGGTGGTCGTGGTGGTGGAGCTGGCCCTGGTGGCGGCGGCCTGCTTCGTCCTCGCCCGGCAGCTGAGCCAGGGCGACGCGGTGGCCCGGGTGGTCGCCGTGGCGCTGGCGTCCAGCCTCGCCTTGGGGCTTGTGGTGGGCGACGGCCTCGGCGACAGCTGGGGGAAGGTCACCCTGGCGTGCTCGATGGCGGTGGTGGGCGCCCTCACCGCCGCCCCCCGGGTCCGGGACTTCTTTGCCGGCCGGTCACCGGGCCCGGTGCCGGCCCCGGTGGTGGCGGCGGAGTCGATCGCCCTGGTCGTGTCCGGTTTGTTGGGGGCGGTGGGCCTCGCCTACCTGCGGCTGGCGTCGGTGGAGACGAAGTACGCCCTGGTGGGACTGGCCTTCGTCGGCACCGGGGTGGCCGGGTTCCGGGCCCGGGGCCGGCTGCGGGAGGGCGACCCCGGGGCCCGGACCCTCGTATCGGGGCTGATGGCGGGGGACGTGGTCGCCGTTCTCGTGGGCCACCAGGACGGGCTCACGGGCCCGCTGTTCATCCCCCTGGGGCTGGCGGTGGGCGTCGTCGGACTCCTGTGGCTGCCGGCCGGGAGCCAGGCCTACTTCGACGACGACGACGACGGCTCGGACGGGTCCGAGCCGGGCTTCGACGACGACGACGACCTGTTCGCCCCCGAGCCCTCGCCGCCCCCGACCCGGTCCTCGCCGCCGGTCGCCCGGGCCCGGCCGGCGCCGCCCCCGACCCCACCCCGGCCCGCCCCTCCCCCGTCCCGGCCCCCGCCGACGCCGTCCCCGGCCCCACCCCCTCCGAACCCGGCCCCATCCCGGCCGGGCCCGGTCCGCGCCCCCGCCGGCCCTCCGCCCCGGTGGCTCCTCGACCCGCCGCCGGGCGGTTTCTGGCCCCCGGAGCGGCGCCGGGCCGATCCCCGTCGCTACGAGGTGGTCGTGGTCGGCCCCACCGCCACCGACCGCCTCCAGGTCGCCCCCGACCTCGGCATCCGCTTCGACACCAACACCTGGTTCCCCGTCCTCGACGCCAAGGAGCCGGTTCGGGGGGCCTTCCTCGTGTCGATGGCGATGTTCGACGCCGATGCCCCTGACCCCGCGTTCCGGGGGACGTCGACCCTCGTGGTCACCTCCGCCCGCCTGGTGGGGATCTGCGCCCGGGGGGAGAGCGCGGCCGGCGCCCTCGACGCCGCCGCCGGCCGGGTGGCGGTGTGGCGGGTCCTACTCGACCAGGTCGACTGGGTGCGAGCCGAGGGCTCCGCCGAGGGCGGACACCTGGCCCTCAAGGGGTGGGACGCCGAGCGCCCGTGGGCCCTGCTCACCAAGCCCAGGGTGGCGGTGGAGGGCACGTTCCGCCCCGCCTCCCTCGCCGACCTGTCCGAGCTGATCAACCGGGCCAAGCACACCGGCGCCTGACGGCCGCCCGGCTTACAGGCGCCGCAACAGGAGCAGGACCGGGTCGGCGGGCGGCAGCCACGCGTCGTAGGGCACCCGCCGCACCTCCTCGTAGCCGGGGAGGGGGACGGTCGACACCACGTAGGTGGCGTCGTCGGTCCAGGCGAAGAGGTTGATCCACCATGGGCGGTCGGCCCGGGGCTCGGGCACCTCGACGCCGTCCTGGTAGAGGTGGACGCCGTCCCACTGGGCGCCGCCGTCGAGCTGGTGGAGATCGACGCCGGCCGCCGCCGTGTCCGCGGCCAGATCCCAGGTCGAGCGTTGGAAGACGAGGAAGTCGTGGGTGCCGGCCACCGCCACCACCCCGATCACGCCGGTCACGGCCCATGCCGGCCAGGCCGGCAGGCGGAGGGGGGCGATCGCCCACACCGCCAACGCCAGCACCAGGGGCAACATCGGCAGCAGGTAGCGGTCGAGGGTGATGGTGAGGATGGCCCCGGGGACGGGGTTCTGGAAGTGGAACGTCGGCGGGAGCACCCCCACCGCCTGGCCGACCAGCACCGCCAGCACCAGGCCGGCGACGCCGCGCCCGCGCCCGGGACCGCCGTCGGCTGCGCGCCGGCCCACCGCCACGGCCGCCACCACGACCGAGACCGCGGCCACCATCGTGAGCACCCCGAACGCCCACCGCCCGGCCACCGGCGGCCGCCCGCCGCTGAGGTCGGCCGGGCCCAGCCCCCACTCGGCCAGGTACTGGGGGACGTAGGGCATGAGCCGGCCGGCGACGGCGAAGCCGATCACGCCGGCCACCCCGATCCCCGCCACCGGAGCCGTCACCCACCACCCCCGGCGGGGGAGCGACCGGATGAGGGCGGGGAGCCGTCCGAGGGCAGCCATGGCCACCGGGAGGACGAACAGGCCGCAGTAGACGACCGTCACCACCACCAGCTGGAGCAGCAGGAGGGGAGTCCCCGACCGCCACACCAGGCCCAACTCCTCGGTGAACAGGGCCTGCGACGAAGGCACGCCGTGCACCAGCCGCAGCCAGCCGGCGTAGGCCACCGCCACCCCCGCCGGAACCGCCGCCACCCGGGCCAACACCGCCATTCCGGCCCGGTCGAACCGGGCCCGCCCCGTCACCAGCACGAAGGCGGCCACCGCCACCGGCACCAACGCCCCCTGCTGGCGGAACAGGAAGGCGGCCGCCGCCACCGCCGATCCCGCCAGAACCAGCCTCGGCACCTCCCGCGGACCGCCCAGGCCCCGCCCGTAGAGGAGGGTGGCGGTCACCAGCAGCCCGGCGTAGGCGGCGTCGCTCATGAAGCTGTTGGCCAGGACGTAGGCCAGCGGGTTGAACAGCCACGCCGCCGCCGCCACGGCCGACCACGGGCGGCCGGCCCCGAGCGTGCGGCACAGACCGAACAGCGCCACCGCCCCCAGCGCGGCCAAGGCCAGCGTCGACAGCCGGAGGGTCACGTAGGAGAACCCGAGCACCGAGGTCACCGCCGCCCCCCACAGGGCCTGACCCACCAGGGTGACGACCGTCGCGTCGAGGATGTGGAACCCGTGGCCGTCGAGGAACCGCTCCACCGTGCGGGCGTAGACCCAGTCGTCGCCGACGGGGACGTCGACCCGGGGCAGGAGGGCCACCGTCGCCGCGTAGGCGGCCACCACCGCCGCCACCGGCCCGACGCGGGCCAACCGGGTGCGGGCGGTCACCCGCCCGAGCAGCGGGTGCTCATGCGGACGAGCCCGCTTCGAGCAGGTCGTCCGGTTCCCCGGCCGGCGCCTCCCCCCACTGCAGGGGGCGGGCCACCGCACCGTCGACGGCCTCGGGCGTCTTCCAGTCCACCCGCTGCTTGCGACCGAGCGTCCGCAGCCGGAAGCGGAGGATGTAGGTGCCCATGCGCAGGCCCAGGCGGAGGGCCGTCCCGAAGTCGCCGGTGACCGACGACACGCCCACCCGGGGGAGGTAGTTCACCGGAACCTCCACCGTCCGCAGGCCGGAGGTCAGGCACAGGAGCATCAGCTCGGGCCCGAAGTGCTCCGATCCCACCCGGAACCGGTTCTCCACCTTCACCAGCGCCTCCCGCCGCAGCAGTCGGTAGGTGCAACCGACGTCGCTCAGGTGGCTGGTGTTGAACAGGACCTCGATGACCTTGGCCAGGGCCCAGTTCCCCCATTTGAGGAAGAAACCCATGTTGGCGCCCTGCCACAGCAGCTCCCGGGTGGTGCGGGTGCCGAACACCACGTCGCAGTCGTCGCTGTAGACGAGCAGCTTGAAGATGTCGGCGGGCATGAACGTGCCGTCCGGCTCGCACAGGACCAGGAGGTCGCCGGTGGCCTCGGCCAGTCCCCGGCGGGTGGCGAAGCCGTAGCCCTGGCGGGGCTCGTGGACCTCCCGGGCGGCGGTGGCGGCCACCTCCTCGTGGGTGCCGGCCTCGGCGTTGTTGTCGACGACCACCACCTCGTCGACCACGCCGGTGGCCAGGAAGCCCTCGATGGTGGCGCGGATCGAGTCCCTCTCCGCGTACGTCATCAGGACGACCGAGACCGTGCGGTCATGCCACATGTCGGGGTGACGCTAGCCGCATGGGCCGCGTCCGTCCTGGGTAGCGAGAGCGCAGACGACGACGACCCGAGGAGTGCCGAATGGACTGTCTGGACCTGCTGATCGCCGACCACAACCGGTTCCGGGGGACCTTCACCCGATTCCAGGCGGCGCACGAGGCGGGGGACGCAGCCCAGATGTCCGGCCTTTTCCGGCACCTGGCCGAGGACCTGGAGATCCACACCGCGATCGAGGAGAAGATCTTCTACCCGGCGACCCACGACCTGTCGGAGGAGATCGGCGAGACCGTCGACGAGGGCCTCCAGGAGCACCACGTGGCCGACGTCCTGGTCGCCGAGATGCGGGAGTTGACCCCTCGCGACCAGGAGTGGGTGGCCAAGGCGATGGTCCTCATCGAGAGCGTCGAGCACCACATCGACGAGGAGGAGGCGGAGCTGTTCTCCTCCATCCGGTCGGCGACGGACTCGGCGTTCCGGGAGGAGCTCGGCCGCGAGATGGACGCCCACCGGGCTCGGATGGGCTTCCCCACGGTCGAGGAGCGGGAGCAGCTCACCGTCGACGAGCTGCGGGCGCTGGCGTCGGAGCAGGAGATCGCCGGCCGCTCCACCATGCACAAGCAGGATCTGGCCGCCGCCGTCGACACCCGGTAGCGGCACATCGCCGCCGAAGCGGTGAAACGGAAGGCTCGCCGGGGCGGGTTCCACCGTCGCCGGTTCGGGTCCGGTCCGGTGGTGGGTGACGAGGCCGACCCGGTCGACACGTCGGGCGAGGTCCCGACCGGCGCTACCGGGGACGGATTCTGGCCGCTGGGCACCGAATCCGCCACCGGTTCGCTGCGGTACCGTCGCTGAGGTCGGTAGGGTCGCAAGGATGAGGGAAGGTGGTTTCGTGCACGAGATGTCGCTGTGTGAGGCGATCGCGCAATCGGTCGCCAAGCTCGCCGAGGGCGGCACCGTGACCAGTGTCTCAATCCGGGTCGGCCATTTCCGCCAGGTCGTGCCCGACGCGCTCGAGTTCTGCTGGGGGATGCTCACCGAGGGCTCCAACCTGGGCGGGAGCAAGTTGGTGATCGAGCAGGTCCCGGCGGTGATCGACTGCGACGAGTGTCACACCGAGACCACCCTCGACATGCCGATCCTCATGTGCCCCTCGTGCGGGAGCACCAAGGTCACCCTGGTCAGCGGCGAGGAGCTCCGGATCGAGTCGTTCGACGTGGAGGAGAACTGATGGGGCGCTTCCATCGCCACCCCGACGGCACCACCCACGACGGGCACGACCACGACGGGCACGACCACGACGGGCACGAGGACCACGACCACGCCCATGACCACCGCGACGTCGGCGACCACAGCGGCTACACCGAGACGGGCAAGTCCCGGGTGGCGGTGCTGGAGGACATCCTGGGCGAGAACGACCGGGTGGCGGCGGAGAACGGCAAGGCCCTGGCCTCGGCCGGCGTTCGAGCGGTCAACCTCATGTCCTCGCCCGGTGCGGGCAAGACCAGCCTCCTCAAGCGGACCCTGGCCGCACTCAGCCCCACCGTGCGCATCGGCATCCTCGAGGGCGACATCGCCACCAGCATCGACGCCGACCAGTTGGAGGGGTACGGGGCCGAGATCGCCCTGGTCAACACGTCCAAGGGCTTCGGCGGCGAGTGCCATCTCGACGCGGTGATGGTCCGGTCCGGCCTCCGCCGCCTGCCGCTCGACGACCTCGACCTCCTCGTCATCGAGAACGTCGGCAACCTGGTGTGCCCGGCCGAGTTCAAGGTCGGTGAGCACGCGGTGGCCATGGTCTACGCCGTCACCGAGGGGGAGGAGAAGCCGCTCAAGTACCCGGTGATGTTCCGGGCGGCCGACGTGGTGGTGGTCAACAAGATCGACCTCCTCCCGTACCTCGACTTCGACCTGCCCAAGTTCCTGGCCAACCTGCACGACGTCAACCCCACCGCCCGGGTCATCCAGGCCTCCGCCCGCACCGGCGAGGGCCTCGACGAGTGGTGCGCCTGGCTGCTGGGTCAGGCCGAGGCGTAGAGAGCTCAGCGCGACCAGGGCGTCTGCGGACGGCCCTGGCCCAGGCCGTCGACCTCGACGTCGATGCGCTCGTTGTAGAAGGCGATCCGGCCCCGGATGGCCTCCGCGTCCCGCTGCACGCCGTCGCCCTCGTACGTCCAGGCCACGTCGGGGTGGACGGTGTCGCCGACGCGGGCCGACCAGTGGATGGCGGTGCCCTTGTAGGCGCACTGGGTGACGGTGTCGCTGCGCACCAGGTGCTCCAGGCGGACGTCGCGGAACGGGAAGTAGTAGCGCACCGGCAGGCCGGCCTCGTAGAGGGCCTTGACCTCGTCCGACTCCGCCAGCACGACCCCCTCGATCGTCACCGTCACCTTCCGGGACGTGGTGAACGTGTCGATGCGGTGGTACGGGTCGCGGGGGTGGACGATGACTTTCTCGTCCTCCTCGAACCACTCGTCCATGTCGCCCCACGGGACGGTGACGTAGCCCTCGACGAGGGGATCGGCCTCACCACCGGTGGACACGTCCTCCTGGGGGAAGGCGTAGTGGGGGAGCGTGCGGCTCTGATAGACGAGCATGGCCCGCTCGCTGTCGACCACGGTGGCACCACCCCGGACCCCCCGGATCCGGCGGGGCACCGGCTCCACCAGGGTGAACGGTTCGGGAGGTTCGAAGTTGAGGATCCCCGCCGGCCGGTGGCCGAACGGTCCGCTGCCCATGGTGATGGTCATAGGCAGATGATGCCCGGTGGGTCAGTCCTCTGCCTGCGCCTCCCTGGCCGCGTCGACCGCCGCCTTCATCTGGCGGGAGTGCTCGCTGGGATCGGTCTCGGGGGCGGCCGGCGTCGGGGTTTCGGCATCGCCCTCGTCCTTCTTGATCAGGCCCGACACCGTCTCCGTGGCCTTGCCCACGACTTCCTTGGCCTTTTCCAGCAACGTCTTCACCGCGCTCACCAGGGACCTCCTTGTTCCGCTTGCCAGGAAGCCTTCCCCGGCCGGGCCATCGCCGAACGCCCCCGCCGCCGGCCGCCAGCCGCCAGCCGCCCGCCGCCCCCGCCAACCGAGGGGGTCGAGCGCTACCGGCCCAGGCGGCGCCGGAGCTCCACGAACACGGTCGGGCCCACCATCTCCTCCAGCTCCTCGGCCAGCGAGTCGACCACCGGCCGGTCGCCCACGTAGGCCTGGTCGCCCTCGGTGCAGCACCAGGCCATCGTCTCGCCGTCGGCGCCCCAGTCCCGCCGCTCCCACCGGCGGACGGTGGCCACCTCGACACCGGCGTCGGCGCCCTCGCCGTCGTGCCAATCGACCTTGACCGGCAGCTGCCAGCAGACCGACGGCTTCCACACGGTTACCGACTCGCCCGAGCGAAGCGCCTCCAGGTGGAGGGCGCACCCGGCCCCGCCGGCGAAGCCGGGCCGGTTGAGGAAGATGCACGCCCCGTCGACGACGCGGGTGCTCGATCGGGTCTCGTCGGCGAACACGCCGCCCGCGGCCGCCGTCGCGTGGTGCTCGAACCGGGCCGGCTCCAAAGTGGCGGCGAGGGCGCTGAGGTTGCGGGATTCGTCGTCGCCGTCGAGGTCGGCGCCGAGGGAGCAGCAGCCGTGGCCCAGGTGCTCGGCCGCCTCCGGGCCGATGCCGAGGCAGCCCCGGCCCCAGATGCAGGTCCAGTTCGACCGCAGGAACGCCTCGTCGAAGCGCCACCGGGTGTCGCCGTCGTCGATGTCCACCGGGACCTGTCCCAGAGATGAGCCCGCGCATCCCGGCGTGGGCCTTCGCCACCATGAACAGAATACCGCGGGGGAGGGGGCTTGCCGCAAGCGACCCGGACGTGCTGACCATGACTCGGCGGCGGCGCCGATCACGGCCCGAACTCCGACGCCAGGAGGGTGGAACGCCATGACCGAGCACGCGGTGGTGATCGCCGGAGGAGGCCCGACCGGGTTGATGCTCGCGGGCGAGCTGGCGTTGGCGGGGATCGACGTCGTCGTCGTCGAGCGCCGCACCAGCCAGCATGTCGACGGATCGCGCGCCGGGGGTCTCCACGCCCGCACCATCGAGGTGCTGGATCAGCGTGGCATCGCGGAGCGGTTCCTCACCGCCGGCTCCGTCGTCCCGGCTCTCGGTTTCGCCGGGACCACCTTGGACCTGAGCGATTTCCCCACCCGCCATAACTACGTCCTGGCGCTGTTCCAGAGCATCTTCGAGCCCATCTTGGCCGGCTGGGTGGGTGAGCTCGGGGTTCCGATCCTCCGTGGCTGCGAGGTGGTGGGCTTCGTTCAGGACGGCACCGGCGTCGACGTCGGGTTGTCCGACGACACGTCGCTCCGGGCGCAGTATCTCGTCGGTTGCGACGGAGGACGCAGCCTGATCCGCAAGGTCGCCGGCATCGACTTCGCCGGGTCCGATCCCACGACCAGCTGGATGATCGCCGAGGTCAAGATGGACGAGGAGCCGGAGCTCGGCTTCCGGAAGGACAGCGTCGGCTCCCATGCCATGGGTCGGGCCGCAGACGGAGCGACGGTCAGGGTGGTCCTCACCGAACGGGAGGTCGTGCACCCCGGCGAGCCCAGCGTGGAGGAGCTCCGCCACGTACTCGTCTCGGTCTACGGCACCGACTTCGGGGCGCACAGCCCGACCTGGATCTCCCGGTTCACCGACATGACCCGACAGGCGGTCTCCTACCGCCAGGGCCGGGTCCTGCTGGCCGGGGACGCCGCCCACGTGCATCCGCCGCAGGGCGGCCAGGGCCTCAACGTCGGGGTGCAGGATGCGGTGAACCTGGGGTGGAAGCTGGCCCAGGTGGTGAAGGGGATCTCACCGGAGGGCCTGTTGGACAGCTACCACGCCGAACGGCACCCGGTCGGGGCCCGGGTGTTGCACAACACGATGGCCCAGGTCGCGCTGGCGAGACCCGATGACCGCCACGCCGCCCTGCGCGACATCCTGACCGACCTGCTCGGCATGGACGAGCCTCGCCGGCGCATCGCCGGGATGCTCTCCGGTCTCGACGTCCACTACGACCTGGGGGAGGGGCACCCGCTGCTCGGGCGGCGGATGCCCGACCTCGACCTGCACACCGCGGACGGCCCCACGCCCTTCTTCGCCCTGCTCCACGAGGCCGGTCCGGTGCTCCTCAACCTCGGTGAACCGGACGGTTTCGACATCGCTCCCTGGGCAAGTCGGGTCCGGATGGTCGACGCCAGCCACGACGGCGTGTGGGAGCTCCCGGTCGTGGGCGAGGTCGCCGCGCCCCCGGCCGTGCTGATCCGGCCAGACGGACACGTCGCCTGGGCCGGGAACCTCACCGACCCCGAGCTGCCTCGATCGCTCGCGACCTGGTTCGGGGCGGCCGCCTAGAGATGTGTAGCTGCACGTAATTGGGCACCAGTTTGGCTCAGCGGGTGGCCTCGGCGAAGGCGAGGGCCGCCGCCGGGTGCTCGGACAGGTAGCCGGCGAGCTCCTCGGCCTGCACCAGCCGGGCGTCGGTGGCGACGAGGGCGGTTGCGTTGGCCAAGCGGGGGGCCCGGGAGACCATGCCGCCCTGGCCGGCAGGGCCGGTGGGATCGGAGCGCTGCTGCTCGAACCCCGACACGCGACCACCCCGCCAGCCCCGGCCGGCGCCACGAACAGCCTCTTCGCCGATCAGGAGGCGGCGACCACGTTCAGCCCGGCCGGCAACACCCTCGTTCTCGGCGTCGACGTCGTGCCGGCGCCGGCGTACATCACCGGCTGATCGCAGTCGGGACGGGCGCCGCCTCCCCGGCGGCGCGGAGCAACCAGAGCAACCACGACCACGACAGAGGATGCCCGCCAACTGAGCTTCGGCGACGGGCGACGGGATTCACCACTGCCTCGGTACTCCTCTCGTACGCCTCGTCGCCCCGGTTGCCCTCTCGGCGCTGCTCCAACTCGACGGCCTCGCCCCGTCGGCCGCCAGTGGCAGACCGATCCCTATCTCCGAGGGCATGACCAGTCTCCCCCTCTCGCTAGCCGCCGGCTGAGCGGCCTGGCCGCCCGCCGCGTCCGGCCGCCTAACCCCGGCCCTTGAGGCGGATCGGCGGCTCGATGAGGTGCGGCACCGGCGGGGGTCCGTCGGGGACGAACCACGGCTCGTGGGGGGCGCCGTCGGGGGCCAGCCGCCACCGCCGGCCGACCCGGTCGATGCCGACGGGGTAGATGGTGAGGCCCCCGCCGGTGTCGACGTGGAGGCGGAGGAAGTTCTTCAGGTGCTCGTGGTGGAGGGGGGCGTAGGACTCGTTGCCGTGGTAACCGAGGGTGTTGGCGGCCCAGAAGTAGGCCGCGATCCCTAGGACGCCACCGATCCCGCCTATCACCCAGGTCAGGAGCAGGAACGTGGCCAGGGCGACCCCGCCGTCGGACCCGACCGCCGCCGCCCCCGCCGACGCGACCACGAACACGAAGACCAGACCACCCACCTGGAGCAGGAAATGGACCACCCCCAGGCTGACCCGGGACAGCCCGGTGGCGTCGTGGGCCAGCAGCACCATGGCCCCGATGCCGACGATCCCCAGCAGGACGATCAGGGACGCGGCCGGGCTCTCCCAGGAGGCGTCCCAGAGGTCGGCCGGGCCGATGGTCAGGTACTGCCCCTCGAGGTGGAGGCGGAGGAGGAATGCCAGCATGACGTGCAGGCTGCCCAGGAGGGCGGCCAGGGGCAGGTTGTAGAGGGGCAGGAGGATCGCACGCTTGCGCAGCCGCTGCGAAACCGCTTCCGACGGGTACACGGCCGCCCGCCGGTAGGTCGGCTCGGCGGCGGCGCCGTAGGGGCTGGCACGCTCGGGGAGACGGTGGGTCGGGTGGAGGAACGCGCCCCCGCCGCCGGCGGTGATCAGGTGGCGGGACCCTTCCTCCTCCTCGTACCGGGCGTAGTAGTGGCGGCCGCTCTTGAGGAAGACCGCGATCCGGCCGCCGACGGGCACGACGACCTCCCGCTCCAGGTAGCCGATGTCGCGGTCGGAGCACACCTCGGAGCTCTTGCGCCCGCTCTCGACCTCCTTGGCCATGCACAGCACGATCTGGTCGCCCGGTTCCATGAAGGCCGACGCCACCTCCGAGAAGTAGCGCAGCTGGGCCTCGTCCAGGAAGTCGCCGAACTGCAGGTCGACGCCCCACAGCCACCACCCGTGGGGGAGCGCCAGGGCGAAGTAGCTCCGGGCCTGGCTGGTGGTCAGCGCCCCCAGCTGCCGGTTGCGGCAGAAGATGTTGGTGAAGTTGACCAGCCCGTCGTACCAGTCGTGGCTGCCGGGGATGGCTAACAGGTCGACCTCGGTCTCCGGATCTTCCAGGCCGGGCATGGCCGCCCGGTAGGGCCCGAGGAGGCGGTTCTCGTACTCGCTGCGCTTGGGGACGGGGTAGACCTGATCGCCGCCCATGACCAGGATCCGTCCCCGGCGGGTGGCCTCGCCGTCGACGTCGAGCGCGGGCTGGGCCAGCAGGTGGGCGACCGTGTAGGTCGAGTTGAACCCGTCCCCCAGGTCGGAGACGTAGTCGACCCAGACCTCGGACTCGGTGGAGCGGTCGTGGAGCCCGGCCGGCACCAGGGCCTGCAGCTCGCGGCTGTCGGTGTAGGAGCTCAGGAACCCCGACGCCAGCACCCGGCCGGCCGTGTCGAGGAGCTGGTGCGGGTCGAGCCACCGAACCATGCGCCGGCGGACGAAGTCGATCTCGCGCTCCGACTGAGGTCGCCCCGCTCCCATGCCCACGCATTCTTAACGTTGCCGGGAGGGGTCCCGGACGATCTCCGCAGTTTCGGGGACATACACGTCGCAGGCGGAGGAGATCACCTCACCAGACCGGGGCCGCCGGTGACGGTGAGTGCCTCCTCCAGCGTTGCGACCGATCGGGCAGAAGGACCCGCGACCGAGCTCGCGGGTGGGGGTCGGCGGGACCGACGACGCCGTTGGCGCCGACGCATCGTGGGTGCCCGCCGGGCGAGGGCGGCGGGCCTCAGGCGAGCAGCTGGGCGGTGAGGGTCCCGACCAGCCAGCGCTCGACCTGGTCGCGATCCCATCCGCACACGACGGCCAGCCCGGCGTAGACGTCGTCCCCACAGTGGAGCCACAGGAGGTCCGTGGCCGGGCCGACACCGAGTCCCGGGCGAAGTGCGCCGACGCTCTCCCACGCCCGGACCCATCCTTCGCAGGCCGCTCGGCGGCGCCGTTGTCCCTCCTCCCACGCCGGTCGGACCTCCGGGTGACCACTCGTGCGGCGCACGACGTCGATGACGCCCAGGCCCCTCTCGAACAGGTCGCAATGGAAGGCCACGATGAGCTCGAGCTGCTCGTGGGCCGACGGGGCCGACTCGATGGCGGCGGCGCGGGAAACGGCGTCTGCGGAGCGCTCGAGCTCGTCGAGCAGGGCAAGGAGCACGCCGGCCTTGGAACGGAACAGCGCGTAGACCGTCTGGGGGGAGACGGACGCCGTCCGGGCGATGGCGGTGACGGTGGTGGCCAGGATGCCGTCGGCGGTGAACAGCTGTCGGGCCGAGCTCAGGATCGCCTGCCGGGTGACTTCGGCCTTGGCCCTACGCCGGGGCGCGTCGTACGGCCGGCGGTGCGCAACGTCAGACACGGATGCGATTACCCCCTTGACAAACGGAGTCGATGAAGTTCACTCTATCGACTATTCGATAAAGCGTACTCTAGCGAGTGGGGGGACCATGGGTGCGGTGGTGCGGGAAGGCGGGCAAGATCGCGACGGGGCCGGGGCCGACGGGGTTGGCGCACGTCGGATCCTCATCGTCGGCGGCGGGTTCGCGGGCCTGTGGAGCGCGCTGGCCGCCGCCCGGGTCGTCGGCGAGGAGCACCCCAGCCCCGAGGTGAGCGTCACGCTGGTCAGCGCCGATCCGTTCCTGACCATCAGACCGCGGCTCTACGAGCCCGATCTCGAGAACCTGCGAATCCCCCTCGAGCGGATGCTGAGGCCCGCAGGCGTGGAGCGGATGGAAGCGCGGGTCACCGCCATCGACCCTGTCGCCCGCACGGTGGCCGTGGGCGAGGGCGACGGGGTCCGACGGCTGGGTTACGACCGGTTGGTGCTCGCCGCCGGCAGCCGACTGGCGCGACCGCCGGTGCCGGGGCTGGCCGAGCACGCCTTCGACGTGGACACCTATCGCAGCGCCCAGAGACTGCAGCAGCACCTGTGGTCGCTCCGCCGGCGGCCGGGCCAGCGTGCAGCTCTCTCCGCGGTGGTGATCGGTGCCGGCTTCACCGGCCTGGAGGTGGCCACCGAGCTGGTCGGGCGCCTCGGCGCGGTGAGCGGTGGCCAGCCGGTCGACGTCACCCTGGTCGAGTCCTCCGCCGAGGTCGGACCCGACCTCGGCCCCGGTCCTCGTCCGGCCATCCTGGCAGCCCTCGGCCGTCTCGGGATTCGCCTGCGCCTCGGCCAACCGGCTGTCGCCGTCGACCCGGGAGGCGTGACCCTGGCCTCTGGCGAACGCCTGCCGGCGACCACCACGGTGTGGACCGGGGGCCTGCGGGCCAGTCCCCTCGCCGCCGACCTCGGTGCGGGCACCGATCGATTGGGGCGGGTTCCAGTCGACCGCCACCTGCGGGTGGGCGGCGGCGGCGTCTTCGCGGCCGGAGACGTGGCCCGGGCGATGGCCGACACCGACCATCCGGCACCGATGTCATGCCAGCACGCCATTCCCATGGGCAAGTTCGCAGGCCACAACGCGGCCGCCGATCTCCTCGGGCGGCCGCTGCTGAGCTACGACCAGAGGGATTACGTGACCTGCCTCGATCTGGGCGCCGCCGGCGCGGTGTTCACCCGGGGGTGGGACCGCCAACTGCTCTACACCGGGACGACGGCGAAGCGGCTCAAGGAACAGATCAACCGCCACGACATCGTGCCGCCGCTCAGCGGGCGCCGTCGCGACCTGTTCGAAGCCGCCCGCCCGGAGTCACCGATGATGGACGGACTCGTCGCCTTCGGTGAACAGGTCAGGGACGCCTCCCTGGCCCGTCTCTGACCGACCGATCCGTCCGCCGGTTCGCCACACCACTCTCACGAACAAAGGAGCAATCATGCCCGTGCCTTCCATGGAGGGCCCCGTCCGCGTCGGCCCCGACACCTGGGTCCTGCCCACGCCGTTCCCCATCCCGGGGGTCGGGAGCCTTCTACGGCAACGCTTCAGACCCCGGTCGTTGAACCGCCGCGGTTAGCAGCCGGCCCCACTGCGCAACGATGCCCTCCCACCCGAGGCTCTCGGCGAACGCCCGACCGGCACGACGGTGTCTTTGGCGCAGTTGCGGTTCGTCGTAGATCAGCTGCAACCTCGCCACCAGATCGTCGACGTCAGTCCCCGGTGACCGGGTAGAAGCCGGGGCCGCCGAAGGTAGGTGGCGTCGGCGGACACGCCACCGGTGGGAGTGGCGCGGACGGCCCACGTGCCGGTCGACCCGGTGTAGGTGCCGATTCCCGAGATGCCGTCGCCGTCCCAGTCGCCGGCCACGGGCACGGTCGAGGGCCAGACGCCCGTGCCGAAGGCGAACGAGTCCGTCGTCCCACACCCGGTCAAACGGGTCTGCCACTGGCCGTTCCGGAACACGGCCACGAACACGGCCACGCCGTCGACCACCTGGCCGATGGCACCCGGGAAGCCGAGTGTCGGTGTCGATGGTCTGGGTGCGGTGAAGGTGTAGTCGGGGCTGGCGGCGAACGCGCACGGGATCAACTGGCGCGGGGCCAGTGCGTGCGCCGTCGTCGCCGGCAGGCCCGCCAGCACGGCGACCGCCCCCGCCAGGGCCAACCGGACGCGTCGGGTCGGTCGCATCGTTCCTCGCTCCTTTTCACGTCAGCCAGGGTGGCCCGCCGACTCGTGCCCGGCGCGCCAGGCGCCGGCGGTCATCGAAGGCACCCGGTGGCGTCGCGTCCGGCCACAGTTCGGGACGGACCGGCCTCCTTCCAGGGACGGGCTCGCTCCCGGGCGTGGCGGGGGTCCGACCCGACCGGTAGCGTTCGCTCCGTCGGCGAGGCCCGCGGGGGCCGCCTTCGCACGAGAGTTCAGTCCGTTCGCCCGGGGCTGCTGGGGACCCCTCCGTCCATCATGACCGGGAGGAGCAACCATGGATCTCGACGTGGCAGTGGTCGGCGGCGGTGTGTCGGGGGCCTACTGCGCCTGGCGGCTGCAACAGGCGAGGCCCACCGACGCCGTCGCCCTGTTCGAGTACAGCGATCGCATCGGCGGTCGGCTGTACACGATGACCATCCCCGGCCTGCCCCACGTGAAGGCGGAGGTGGGCGGGATGCGCTACATCCCCGATCAGCACGCCATGGTGGCCAGCCTGGTCGAGCACCTCGGGCTGGCGACGGCCCCGTTCCCCATGGGTGCGGGGGGCAAGGTCGGATCCAACTGCAACCTCTTCTACCTGCGGGGCGAGCACCTCCGGCTGCACGAGCTCGACGACCCCGACAAGGTCCCCTACAACCTGGCGTGGAGCGAGCGGGGCCTCGGCCCCACCAACCTCCAGGTCCAGGTCATGAACAACATCTACGCGGGCATGGCCAACCTCGGCCTGTGCGACCTGATGAAGGTCCAGGCCTTCGGCAAGCCGCTCTGGAAGTACGGCTTCTGGGACCTCATGTTCCGCGTCCTGAGCAACGAGGGCTACCAGTTCATGAAGGACGCCGGCGGCTACGACGCCAACGTGGCCAACGCCAACGCCGTCACCCAGCTCCCGGCCACCGAGTACAGCGACAGCACCGTGTTCCTCACCCTCCGGGACGGCTACGACCAGCTCCCGATCACCCTCGCCCGCCAGTTCGACCACGACATGGCGGGTGCGCTCCAAGCCGGCGAGCGGGTGGTCATGAACCACCGGCTGGCCGAGATCGTCGTCAATGCGGGCGAGGAGCATCCGTACACGTTGCTGTTCGAGCCGACGGCGACCGGGTCGGACCGATCGACCGCGGTGGTCGCCGGCGCCGCCCCGGTGGCGGTGCGGGCCAGGAAGCTCATCCTGGCCATGCCCCGGCGGTCGCTGGAGCTGGTCAGGTGCGACGCCTTCTTCGGCGACCCCTGGGTCAAGGCCAACATCCCGTCGGTGCTGATCCAGAGCGCGTTCAAGCTGTTCCTCGCCTACGAGACCCCCTGGTGGCGGGCCCTGGGCCTGGTCGCGGGCCGGTCGGTGACCGACCTCCCCATCCGTCAGACCTACTACTTCGGGACCGAGGCCGAGCAGGATGGCGGGCTGCCCTTCACGAACTCCCTGCTCATGGCCAGCTACAACGACATCAGCACCGTCCCGTTCTGGAAGGGCCTGGAGACCGGCGCCCCGTACCGGGGCTACCGGCCGGCGTGCCTGGAGGACGGCGTCGACGACGTGATCCCGCCCATGGAGTTCCCGGCCACCCACGAGATGGTGGAGATCGCCAACCGCCAGGTGGCGTCGGTGCACGCCCTGCCCGAGGTGCCGATGCCCTACTCGGCCGTCTACCACTCGTGGAACGAGGATCCCTACGGCGGCGGTTGGCACGAGTGGAAGGCCGACTACCGCCTCGACCAGGTGATGTGCCGCATGCGCAAGCCGGTCGCCGAGCTCGACATCCACGTGGTCGGCGAGGCCTACTCCTACGGCCAGGGGTGGGTGGAGGGGGCGCTGGACACGGCCGAGTCGACGATGCAGGACTTCTTCGGCCTGGAGCCGCCGACGTGGCTGACGCCGGCCGGCTACGCCCTGCTGCCCAACCCCTGCCCAGGGTGCGAGTCGGTCGAGGGCTGCATCCCGTGCACGACTGCCAAGGCGACGCTGGACGCGATCACCCCGAACTGCCTCGAACAGGTGGAGGAGGGATGACGACGACGGTCGCCGAGTACCTGCTGTCGCGGCTGCGGCAGGCGGGTTTGACGCACATGTTCGCCGTGCCCGGCGACTACTGCGGGCCCTTCCTCTCGGCGTTGGACCTCGAGGCGCCGACGGGCATCCGCCGGGTGGCCAACGTGAACGAGCTCGGGTCGGGCTACGCGGCCGACGGGTACGCCCGGTTCACCGGGATCGGGGCCGCCTGCGTGCAGTACGGCGTGGGGACGTTCAGCCTGCTCGACTGCACCGCCGGCTCGTTCGTGGAGCGGGTGCCGGTGGTGGTGATCTCGGCCAGTCCGAAGCGGTCGGACCAGGAGCTGGAGCGGTGGAAGGGGATCCTCTTCCACCACTCCACCGGCGACCTGGAGGCCGACCGGATCGTGTTCCGGAACGTGACGGTGGCGTCGGAGATCGTCCGTGACCCGGTGCTGGCGCCGGCGCAGATCGACGGGGCGATCACGGCCCTGCTCACCCACCGGCGACCGATCTACATCGAGGTGTTGAACGACGTGTGGGCCCTCCCCTGTGCCCCGCCGGTGGGGACGCTCACCGCGCAGCCGCTGGTGGCGGACGACGCGTCGGTGGCGGCCGCGGTCGACGCCGCCTGGAACCGGATCCGGAGCGCCCGCCTGCCCGTGATCTGGGCCGGGGTGGAGATCGCCCGGTTCGGCCTGGCCGGCATGCTGCAGGAGCTGGTGGACGCGTCCGGGATGTTCTTCACCACCACGAGCGTGGCCAAGACGGTCCTCGACGAGTCGCAGCCGGCGTTCATCGGGACCTACGCCGGACCGGCGTCGCCGGCGTTGACCCGGGCGGTGATGGCGGAGACCGACTGCCCCGTCGCCCTGGGGACGATCATCACCGACGACTACCTCGACATCATGAAGTCGAGTTTCGAGGCGATGATCGAGGTCACCGACGAGGAGTGCCGGATCGGGCTGTCGTGGTACCGGCGGGTGCCGCTCGACCGGTTCCTGGGCGGGCTGCTGGCCAAGGTGCGGTCGACGGGCAACCTCGGGCCGTACCAGCGGCCCGACGTTCGGCCGGATCCATACGTGCCGGCCGAGCCGGGCGACCGCCTGGGGTACACCGTGTTCTACGACGAGCTACGGAAGTTCCTGGTGGGGGAGGACCTGTTCCGCGAGACGGTGCTCGTCCTGGGCGAGAGCACCGCCCTGTACGTGTTCGGCAACCTCATGGGGATGCCCAGGGACTCCTTCGTGGCGCAGGCGGCATGGGGGTCGCTCGGCCACGAGACCGGCTGCGCCCTCGGGGTCGCCCTGGGGAGCGGCAAGCGCCCGGTGGTGGTGGCCGGCGACGGCGGTTTCCGGATGGTGTGCCAAGAGCTGTCGAGCCTGGCCGTCGAGAAGGTCAACGCCGTGGTGTTCGTCATGAGCAACGACGTCTACGCCATCGAGCAGGCGTTCGTCGACATCACGGCCTTCGAGCCGGGGGGAGAGTTCGCCCCCTTCGACCTCCTCCCCAAGTGGGATTACGTGGCCCTCGCCGCCGCCTTCGGAGCACGGGGGTACCGGGTGGAGACGGTCGCCGAGCTCCGGTCGGTCCTCGCCGAGGTGAAGACGATGGCTGACGTCCCCGCCCTGGTCGAGGTCGTCATTCCCATGCGCGACCTACCCCCGCAACTGGCCCGCCTGGCTGCACCCCCACCAGGTCCGTGAAGATGATCCCCGGGCCCGTCGACCGAGAATGTCACCGGAGTGGAAGAGCGGCAGGACGGCGGAGAGATGGTCGAGGCCTGTGGATCAGCCTCCCGCTCTGATCGCGCGGGGGCTTCGTGGCCCTGCTGAACGGCGGCCCGACGTCGCCCGCCGTCTCGGGGGTGTAACGCTCGGCGGAATCATCCGGACGAGGGTGTGATGCCGTAGACGCGGGTAGAGGAAGCCGGAAGGTCCGCCGTGCCCCACCAGATCGCTGTGATCAGCCGAGACGAGGCAGTCGAGCACGCCGTCGGGCGTGGCTTCTCCCGATCCGACGCGGCCCGGGGCGACCGGGTCGGCGTCGAGCTGGAGATGCTCCCCATGGAGCTCGACGGCACCCGGGCTCCCCACGACCTCGTCCGGGCGATCATCGGGGCGGCCGGCCCCCTCCCGAGCGGTACCCGGGTCACCTTCGAACCGGGCGGGCAGCTCGAGCTGAGCACGCCCCCCGAAGCCGACGCCGACGCCGTATGCGCCCGGCTCGATGCCGACCTGGCCCGGGTCGCCGGTCCCCTCGCCGACCTCGGCATCGTGCTCGTGGGCAGCGGCATCGACCCGTCGCCCACGGTGGAACGGGTCATCCGATCCCCCCGGTACGACGCCATGGACGCCTACTTCGCCGGTCCCGACCAGGGTTGGGTCCACGCCGGGCGGACGATGATGTGCGCCACCGCCGGTCTCCAGGTCAACCTCGACCTCGACGCCCGCCACCCGTCCTCCGACACCCGGTGGGGCCTGGCCCACCTGGTCGGCCCCACCCTGGCCGCGGCCTTCGCCAACTCACCCCTCGCCGGCGGCGCTCCCAGCGGGTGGAAGTCGTACCGGCTGGCCACCTGGTGGCGGATCGACCCCACCCGCACCCGAGCGGCCGCCACCGGCGGAGCCTCCGCACCGTGGCCCGGCACGTGGGGCGCCTACGTGATGAACGCCCAGGTGATGCTCGTGCGCACCCCGGCGGGGGAGTGCGTCCCGGTCCGGGAGCCGCTCACGTTCGGCCAGTGGGTCGACCACGGCCACCCCCTCGGGTACCCCACCCTCGACGACCTCGACTACCACCTCACCACCCTTTTCCCGCCCGTCCGGCCCCGGGGGTGGTTGGAGCTGCGGATGGTCGACAGCCTGCCCCGACCCTGGTGGCGGGTGCCGGTGGCGGTGGCGTCGGCCCTCGTCTACGACGACGAGGCGGGGGAGGCGGCGGCCCAGGCGGCGTGGAGAACGTCCGACCTGTGGGTGGCCGCCTCCCGTTCCGGCCTGGCCCACCCCGGCCTGGCTGCATCCGCCCAGGCCTGCTTCCGGATCGCCCTCGACGCCCTCGTCCGGATGGGCGCGTCGCGATCCACCGTCGAGGTGGTGGGCGCCTACCTCGACCGCTACGTCGAGCGGGGCCGGTGCCCGGCCGACGACGTCCTCGACCACTGGCGCCGCACCGGAGCCCCGTTACTCCCGGACGACCACTCGTGGACTGCCGCCCCGCCGGCCCGGGCGGGCCGGCCGTGACCGACCGGCGCTTCCGCCCGACCGACCTGGCCTGGGGCGGCGCCATCGCAGCCGCCGTCGGCGCCGCCCTCCTCTTCAAGGGCGGTGTGGTGAAGGCCACCCTCACCAGCCCCGCGGCCCTGCTCCGGGTGGGCGGGATCGTGCTCGGACTGGTCCTGCTGTCGTGGCTCCTGCGCCAGTTCATCGCCAGCGCCGCCGTCCGGGCGCTGGTCATGGCGGTCCCGGTGGGAGCGCTGGCGTGGCTGCTGGTCGTCCCCTATTTCACCGACGAGACGGTGGTGGAGGACCTGCCGGGGGCGGTCGAGGTGGCGGCCGACCCCGCCCCGACCACCTCCGCCCGGGCCCCGGCCGGGGGCCCGTCCCCGACGACCACCACCATCGCCGCACCCGTCCTCCTGGCGGTGGGCGACCTCGCCGGAATCGACCACCGGGCGTCGGGCGGGGCCGCCATCTACCGCCTGGTCGACGGGTCGTACATCGTCCGCCTGGAGGACATCGACATCGAGAACGGTCCCGACTACTTCGTCCACCTGGTGCCGGGCGCCGATCGGGAGTCTCCCGGCGACGGCTACAACCTGGGCCCGCTCAAGGGCAACAAGGGCAGTCAGAACTACCCCGTCCCGCCCGAGGCCGAGGCCGACTTCGGGTCCGGCGACTTCACCGTGCTCGTGTGGTGCCGGGCCTTCGCGGTGCCGGTCGCCAACGCCACCCCACTGCCGGTCTGACGTGTCCCGTCCCCCCCGGCTCGGCTGCCAGGAGGCGGTCGAGCTGGTCACCGACTACCTCGAGGGCGCGCTCACGCCCGAGCTGCGGGCCCGCCTCGACGCCCACCTGCGGGCCTGCCGCGATTGCGCGGCCTACCTGCGACAGATGCGGGCGATGGTCCGGGCCCTGGGCCGGCTGGCCGCCCCCGCCGTCGGCCCACGGGCGCGGGACGAGCTGGTCGGGTGCTTCCGGCAGTGGACCGAGGCCTGAAGGCCGCCCGTAGACTCGTCGCCATCGACGCCGCCGACCGGTCCCGGATGAACGACGAGTTCTTCGTCCCCCTCGCCGACCAGCTCGACAACGTCCGCCGGTGGAACGCCCAGCGCGGTTGGGGCTTCACCGACCTCGACTTCGACGCCGTCGACACCTCCCCCGTCCGCCACGACCAGCCTCTCGTGACCGACGTGGTGGCGGTGTACCTGCCGGAGACGGACGGGCTCGACGGTGTGCGGCACACGTTCGAGGAGCTGTGGGAGGTGGTGTCGGAGGGCGTGCCCGAGAACTGGAGCTGGGGCCAGCTGCTGGGTGGCCCCCGGCGGGTGACGCTCCTCCCCGGCGCCCGGCACGTCCCCGGGATCCGCCGGGTGACGGTCGACCTGGGGGCGGGGTGGGACCCGGTCGAGGGGGCCCGGGCCATCGAGCTGCGGGGCCGCCACTCGGCGTCAGCGGAGGTCCTGGCCGCGGCCGCCCACTTCCCGGAGTGGGTCCAGGCCATGGAGGGCGTCCACATCCCGTTCGTGTACCTGGGCGGGTACGTGATCTCGTACCCGGAGAACGAGGCCTGGCGTCACGTCCCCTGCCTGAGCTGGAACGACTTCCTGGGCCGGGTCAACCTCATGGACCACTGGGCCGACCATCACCAGCGACGGTGGGCGGTCCCGGTGGTCAGCGCGACCGGGGTGGTCGAGGCGGTCGAGGCGGTCGGGTAGCTGCGGTTTGGCTAGGGTCCCCGTCGCGGCAGACCAATCGCAACGAGCCCTGTCGTGAGGAGGATGCATGCCGGCTTCAGCCCTCGTCCTGATCATCGTCCCGGGCAAGCTCGGCGCCTGGCGTGAGCTGATGGCCAAGTGCACCGACGACAATCCCGACTACGTCGACTCCCGTCAGCGGCTCGGCATCACCCGGGAGCAGGTGTTCCTCCACGGCAACGAGGACGAGGAGTTCGTCATCTACTACATCGAGGCGGAGAACCTCGACGAGGCGATGATCGGCATGGGTGTGTCCCTCGACCCGTTCGACCACTGGTTCCGGCTGCAGATGAAGGAGATCCACGACGTGATCCTGGCCGACCCCCCGCCGTGGCCCGAGGTCGCGCTCGACTTCCAGGACTAGGGCCGAAGGCCGGAGGGTAGGACCGGCGGGATGGCCATCGACCAACCCAGCGCCGACCAGGTACGGGACGCCACCGCCGCGGTAGAGGACGAGATGCGGCCCCAGCCGGTGCCGGTGAACGTGTACGAGACCAGTCACGCCCTGGTGGTGGTGTCGCCCCTGCCGGCGGTCACCGCCGACGACGTCACCATCGAGCTACGTCCCGGCCGCCTGCGGTTCTGGGCCCATCTGCGCAGCGCCGCCCCCCGGGACTACCTGGTCCACGAGTGGGAGTACGGCGGCTACGAGCGCGAGATCGAACTGCCCGAGGGCTTCGGCGGCGGTGTGGAGGCGTCCCTGGCCAACGGCCAGCTCGCCATCCGGGTCCTGAGGGGCGACGCCGGCCAGCCGCTGACGATCCACCCCTCTTCGCCCGGCTGAGAGTTCACCCGCCGTCCCCCGGAGGGTTGCCGGGACGCCGACCCGATTTCAACCGCCGCGGTCAGGATCGACCCATGGTGATCTCACGACGGCTCACCGGGGTGACCTTCTGGCCCGACCGCCGGACGCTCTTCGTCAACGTCCAGGACGACGGCTACCCGTGTGCCGTCACCGGTCCGTTCCCCCGGTTCCGGGGCTAGAGGTCCGGTTCGACGCAGCGGGCCACGCCGCCGGAGCCGGGAGGGTCGGTGCGGGGGTAGGGCTCGGTGAAGCCGGATCCCGGGTCGGACGTGGTCAGGTAGCGCAGGATGCCCCGGGCGATGGCCTCGCCCTCGGTCCGTTGCACGTCGGGGCGGCTGACGAGCTCGGCCTCGGGCGGGTTGGACACGAAGGCGGCCTCCACCAGCACGCTGACCACGTCCCGGGGCAGGCGGAGGACGGCGTAGTAGTCGCCCCGCTCACCCCGGCGGTACTTGGCGCCGGCGTCGGTGTCGGCCACCCAGGCGATTTCGTAGGCGGCGAACGCCTCCACCACCTCCTCGTAGACGAGGCCGGCCAGGCGCTTCGAGTCGGGGGAGGCGATCTGGTAGTAGGTCTCGGCGCCGGGGCCGGCGTAAGGACCGTCGGGCTCGGCGTTGTGGTGGATGGACACGAAGGCGGCCGCGTCGAGGGCGCGGGCGATCTCGGCCCGGGGGGAGAGGTTGACGTCGTAGTCGCCGGTGCGGGTGACCACGACGCTGACGCCGGCCGCCTCCAGGGCGGTCCGGGTGTGGCGGGCGACGGCGAGGTTGACGTCGGCCTCCCGCAGGCCGCTGGCGGCGATGGCCCCCGGCTCGGTGCCGCCGTGGCCGGGGTCGAGGACGATGGTGGCGTGGGCGACGGGCGTGCCGTCGGCGAGATCGGCGGTGTCGCCACACGGGGTCCGGACGACCCACCCGGTGTCGGTGTGGCTGACGACGGGGACGACGACGCCGGCTGGGGAGATGACGGCTCTGGCGTCGGCCTTCGGCGGGGCGACGGTGGTGGGCGTTGTCGGCGAGGGCGTGGTCGTGGTCGTCTCGGGGGGACGGCCCTGGACGGCGGGCGGGTTGCGGTCGGCGCCGGTGCAGGCGGCAGCGAGGGCGAGCGCGAGCGCGCCAGCCGTGAGGGAGAGATGTCGGGGCACGACCTCGAGTGTCCCCCGAACCGCCCCGGAACATCCGTCGGGTGCCGCCGGGGTCGGCGTACGGGTCGCCAAACGATCGTCCCGGCCGGGACACGAAAACGGGGTGCCGCCGGGCTTTCGGGTCGCGCACGGGTCGCCAGGTGATCGTCCGGCCGCAGGAACCGGCCGGGCGGGGGTGGGACACCCGGATGGTCCGAAATCGGCCCGGGCTCCGGGTACGGTCCGGCTCGTGGATCGGCCGCGTGACAGTCAGCGGGCCCGGTTGTACCGGGCCGAGAACGAGGTCGACGCGGGCCGGGCCCTGCCCACCGTCGCCGCCATGCAGGGCTACGTCGACGGGGTGGCGGCCACCGGGTGGTTCCTCGACAAGTGGGGCCCGCACACGTTCGACGTCCGTCCCGGCCACGGCCACAAGCGGGCCACGGCCACGCCCGCCGGTGTCCTCCAGATGCCCCGGTGGGCCCGCAGGGAGCTGACGGTCCTCCACGAGATGGCCCACTGCGTGACGCCGGTCACCTTCGCCGCCCACGGGAGCGAGTACGCCGGCGTGCTCCTCGCCCTCGTCCGCCGGGCGATGGGCCTCGGCCCGGGCCAGGCCCTCGAGGACGCGTTCGGGCGGCACCGGGTGAAGTGGTCGACGGCGGCCGTCCTCCGCCGATGACCCGCACCGCCCTGGCCGCGGCCATGGTGGCGGCCGCCCTCGCCGTCGGGGCCGGCGGCCAGGCCACCACCGTCACGACCGAGCCGAAAGCCGTGCCCTTCACCGTCACCCACGACGTGAGGTATGGCACCGCCGGGGGCGACGACCTGCTCCTCGACGCCTACGTCCCCGATGACACCAACGCCGAGCGGGTGTCGGTGGTCCTAATCCACGGGGGCGCCTGGCGCACGGGCGACAAGGCCGACGTGGTCGAGGAGGCCACCCGCCTGGCCCGGCGGGGGTGGGTGGTGTTCGCCGTCAACTACCGTCTGACCGAGAGCGAAGCCTTCCCCGCCGAGATCGACGACGTCCGGGCGGCGGTCGAGTGGGCCCGTCTGAACGCCTACGACTACCGCCTCGACCCTGGGCGGATGGGGGCCCTGGGCATCTCCGCCGGTGGCCACCTGGCGGCCATGCTCGCCACCCTGGGCGAGGGCCCGCCCGACCGGGGCTCCCGGATCCTGGTGGCGGCGTCGTGGTCGGGGCCGATGGACCTCACGACCCTGGCCGGGGCCGGCGGCGCAGCGGCCGCCCTGTCGGCCTTGCTCCTGCCGTGCGACCCGGCGGCCTGCCCCGATCGGTGGGCCGACGCCTCACCCGTCTCTCACGTCGACCCCACCGACGCCCCCATGCTCCTGGTCAACGGCAGCGCCGAGCTGGTCCCCGTCGACCAGGCCCGGGCCATGGCCGACCGGCTGGACACGGCCGGGGTCGAGCAGGAATTGGTGGTGGTGCCCGGCCGGGGCCATGGCCACGGCCTGCGCGACGACGTGTGGCCGGCCACCGTCGCCTTCCTCGACCGGCACCTCACCCGCCCCACCGACCTGCGCGACCCCAACCCCAAGGCCACCGGGGTCCTGGTGGTGGTGGTCCTGATCGTCGTGGTCGGCGGGGTGATCGGCGGGCTCCGGGTCCGCCACCGCCTCAACCCGACGGGTCGCAGATGAGCCGGGCGGCCACGCCGAGATGGTCCGACGGAAGCAGGTCCGGGTCGTCAGGCGAGGGGCGGTCGAAAGTTGTCCAGGCGTCCATCACCGTGACCAGGTCGTTGACCAGGATGTAGTCGAGGACGGCGCCGCCGGGCACCGTCCGCCGCGGCTCCGACCCGTGGACCACGGCGTAGGCCGACCGCAGGCGCCGCCCGAGGACCCGAAGCGGCCCGCTCCCCGGCCCCGAGTTGAGGTCGCCGACCACGAGCTGGGCCATGCCTGGGCGCTCGTCCATCCACGCCAGCAGCCGCTGGGCCTGGGCGCGGCGGAGATCGGCGTCGCCGTCGGCCAGGTGGGTCTGGTACAGGTCGAGCCGGCCGCCGCCGGGTAGCGTTACGGTGACCCGCAGCGCCACCCGGGAGTCGCCGCCGAGCGGCAGCCGGGCCCCGTCCGCAACCGGTAGCCGGGAGAGGACCGCGATGCCCTCCCACAGCCGTTTAACGCCCGTCTTGTACGCCGTGCGCACCTCCCACGGCCGCCGCCCCGGCCCTGCCCCGGCCGCCCTCCGGGCGATCCACCGGGCCTGGCTCGGGAAGCGGCGCACCTCCTGCAGCCCGATCAGGTCCGGATCGAGGGCCACCAGCTGCTCCACCAGCAGCGGCGCCCGGGCCCGCCACCGGTCGGCCGTGTGGCGGACGTTGAGCGTGGCCACCACCAACCCGGTCGAGCCGTCGGGCGACGTTCGCCGGGCCGGGCTCATGGGAACCCACAGGGTAGTGACAGCCGGGAAACAACCCGTTCACGGTCGAGAGGGACAATGGAGACGATGAGGGTCCGCGTCGGTTGCCAGTTCGAGTGGGAGGCCGCGGGCCCGACGCCGTCGGTCTGGCAGATCCGGGCTCGGCCCGAGGAGCGGATCCTGTCCGCCCGGTGGGAGACCGACCCCGAGATGGGTCGGCCGTTCTACTTCGACGCCTTCGGCAACGTCTGCGACCGCCTCGTCCTGCCTGCGGGGCGCACCCATCTCACCTACGACGCGGTGGTCGAGGTATCGGCCTACCCCGATCCGCTCGACGTCTACGCCCGGCAGTCGCCGGTCGAGGAGCTGCCGGCCGACGCCCTCGTCTTCCTCCTTCCCAGCCGCTACTGCCAGTCAGACGTGCTCTTCGACGACGCCTGGAAGCTGTTCGGACACACCGAACCCGGGTGGAGCCGGGCCCAGGCGGTGTCCAACTGGGTCCACGGGAACGTGCGCTGGCTGGCCGGCACCAGCACCGCCACCACCACCGCCTGCGACGTCTACGACTCGGGCGAGGGCGTGTGCCGCGACTTCGCCCATCTGATGGTCACGTTCTGCCGCAGCCTCAACATCCCCGCCCGCTACGTGTTCGGATACCTGCCCGACATCGACGTGCCGCCGCCCCACGAGGAGATGGACTTCTGCGCCTGGACGGAGGTCTACCTGGGCGACCGGTGGTGGACGTTCGACCCCCGGAACAACACCCGCCGCGTCGGCCGGGTTCTCATCGGGAGGGGCCGGGACGCAACCGACGTGGCCATGGTCACCACCTACGGCGCCCCCACCCTGCAGGGCATGAAGGTGTGGGCCGACAAGGCATGACGAACACCCCCTCGGCCATGTTGTCCGTGGTCACCGAGGCGGATCCCGAAGCGCCCGCGGTCCGGGCCGACCTCGACTGGGTCGGGCGCATGCTCAAGGAGTCGCTCGACCGCCAGGAGGGGCCCGGGTTGTGGGCCCTCGTCGAGGACGTCCGCCGGGCGGGCGCCGACACCCTGGTGGAGGCGTTGGCCGGGGTCGACCTGCCCACCGAGATCCTCCTGGTGCGGGCCTTCTCGGCCTGGTTCCACCTGGCCAACGTGGTCCAGCAGGTCCACCAGGCCCGCGACCTCGAACGCACCGCCGGCCGGGGCGGCCTGCTGGCGGAGTCGGTCGACCGCATCGAGGCGGAGGGCGTCCCGTCGACCCTGGTCGACGACGTGGTCCGCCGGCTCGAACTGCGGCCGGTGTTCACGTCGCATCCCACCCAGGCCGCCCGTCGCTCCGTCCTGTCCAAGATGCGCCAGGTGGCGGAGCTGCTGCGGACCCGCCAGGGCGCCGCCCCCGCCGAGCGGGCCCGGATCGAGCGCCGCTTCGCCGAGGTCGTCGACCTCATGTGGCAGACCGACGAGCTGCGCCAGGGCAAGCCCGAGCCGTCGGAGGAGGCGAGCTCGATCCAGTACCACCTCCAGGAGCTGTGCCGGGAGGTCGTCCCCGACATCCTGGAGGACCTCACCCGGGAGCTGAACCGACTGGGCATCGACCTCGGCGTCGGTGCCCGCCCCCTGCGCTTCGGCACGTGGGTCGGGGGCGACCGCGACGGCAACCCCAGCGTCACCCCCGAGGTCACCCTCGAGGTCCTCGCCATCCAGCACGAGCGGGGCATCGCCGACCTGATGGCGGCGGTCGACCTCCTGGTGCGCGACCTGAGCGTGTCCACCCGCATCGTGCCCGTGTCGGAGGACCTCCTCCAAAGCCTGGCCGAGGACCGGATCGTGATGCCGGAGGTCTACGACCGTTCGGTGCGCCTCTACGGGGAGGAGCCGTACCGGCTCAAGTGCGCCTACATCCGTCAGCGGCTGGAGAACACCGGCACCCGGGCCGTCGCCGACGGGCCCCACCGCGAGGGACTCGACTACCGCGACCGCTTCGAGCTGCTCCAGGAGCTGGCCGTGATGGCCACGTCGCTGCGGACCAACCGGGGCGGAGCCGCCGCCGCCGGGATCGTGGCCCGCATGATGCGCCAGACGGCCACCTTCGGCTTCCACCTGGCCACCATGGACGTCCGGGAGCACGCGTCCAAGCACCACCAGGCCCTGGCCGCCCTGTTCGACCCCCTGGAGGACCTGCCCGTCGCCTACGAGCGGCTGTCGCGGCCGGAACGGATGAAGGTCCTGGCCCGGGAGCTCACCAGCCGGCGGCCGCTGATCGCCCCCACCACCGTCCTGCCCGACGGCCCGGCCGCCACCATGTCCACCTTCGACGCCCTCCGCCAGGCCCTCGACCGCTACGGCGACGAGGTGATCGAGAGCTACATCGTCTCCATGACCGGCGGCGCCGACGACATCCTGGCCGCGGCCGTGCTGGCCCGGGAGGCGGGCCTGGTCGACGTGCGCACCGGCCTGGCCCGCATCGGCTTCGTCCCCCTCCTGGAGACGGCGCAGGAGCTGAGGCGGGCGGGCGACATCCTCGACGAGCTCCTCTGCGACCCCGGCTACCGGCGGCTGGTGGCCCGCCGGGGCGACATCCAGGAGGTCATGCTCGGGTACTCCGACTCCAACAAGGACGCCGGCATCACCACGTCGCAGTGGGAGATCCAGCGGGCCCAGCGCCGGCTGCGCGACGTCGTCCAGCGCCACGGGGTGCTGCTGCGGCTGTTCCACGGCCGGGGCGGCACTGTGAGCCGGGGCGGGGGGCCGGCCCACGAGGCGGTGCTGGCCCAGCCCTTCGGCACCCTCGAGGGGCAGATGAAGCTCACCGAGCAGGGGGAGGTCATCTCCGAGCGCTACGGGTTGCCCGGACTGGCCCGCCACAACATCGAGATCCTGCTGGCGGCGGTGCTGGAGGCGTCGCTGATCCACCGGGAGTCCCGCCAGCCGATGGACGTGCTCGACCGGTGGGACGTGGCCATGGACGACGTGTCCGACGCCGCCTTCGTCGCCTACCGGTCGCTCGTCGACGCCCCCGGCCTGGTCGACTACTTCATGACCGCCACGCCGGTCACCGAGCTGGCGGATCTCCACATCGGGTCCCGGCCCGCCTCCCGGCTGGAGGGCGGCGGGGGACTGGACTCGATGCGGGCCATTCCGTGGGTGTTCGGGTGGAACCAGTCCCGCCAGATCATCCCCGGCTGGTACGGCCTGGGGACCGGCCTGGCCGCGGCCCGGGCCGGCGGCTACGGCGACGTTCTGGACGAGATGCACGAGCACTGGCACTTCTTCCGGGTCTTCGTCTCCAACGTGGAGATGACGCTGGCCAAGACCGACATGGGCCTGGCCCGGCACTACGTGCGGTCGTTGGTCGATCCGGGCCTGCACCACCTGTTCGACCGCATCCGGGACGAGCACGAGCGCACGGTGGGGGAGGTGCTGCGGCTGACGGGGGAGCGGAGCCTGCTCGACCGCCAGCCCGAGCTGCAACGCACCCTCGACGTCCGCCAGGCCTACCTCGACCCCCTCTGCCGGCTGCAGGTGAGCCTGATGGGTCGGCTGCGGGCCTCGGCCGACCCCCCGCCCATGCTCCGCCGGGCGCTGTTGCTGACGGTTAACGGCATCGCCGCCGGCCTCCGCAACACCGGCTGAGCCCGGTGGGCCGCCCGCCCCCGTTGCGCCTGCCGCACGCGCACGGGTCGCCCGGCGATCACCTCGCGCCGGGGAACACCGCGGACCGGCGGTAGCCTCGGCGGCGATGGTCCTGCGGCGCGCGGCCGACGTGGTGGCGCTCAGCCATCTCGGCCTGATCGCGTTCGTCCTCGGCGGGGGGTTCGTCGCCCGCCGCCTCCCGAGGGTGACCAAGCTCCACGTGGTGGTGGTGGCGGCCACCGCCGCCGTCTACGCCGGCGGCTTCGACTGCCCCCTCACCGACTGGGAGAAGGGCCTGCGCCGCCTGGCCGGCGACCCGGTGTACGAGGGCGGGTTCCTCGAGCACTACCTGGTCTCACCCTGGCACCCCTCGGGCATGAACCGGGGCATCGGCCTCGGCATCCTGGGGATCGCGGTGGCCACCACCGCCGCCGCCTACGGCGGCCGGCTCCGGCAGGGGGGTCGGGGGCCGATCCCGCAGGCGCCGGGCCGGTCGAGGGTCGGGTAGCCGGTCCAGACTCCCTACAGGATCGGATTGGTGGCGTCGACCCGGTCGGCGGGAGCCTGGCCGGAGTACTCCTCGTCGTGGGTCCAGTCGGGCTGCTTGCCGGCGTGGTCTTCGTCGAGGACGGCGGCGTTGCCGTCGAGGTCGACGATGGGGACGATGAGGGCCGGCTCGACCGGCTCGACATCCCCCTCGAGATGGGCCTGCACCGACTCCGGGAACAGGCGCAAAACGCTCTCCACCACCTGTTGGTGCTGGGTGGCCAGGAAGCAGCGGGCGGAGTCGGTGACCGTGCCCAGCCGCCCCCGCAGCGCATCGAGGTCGGTGCCGTCGGCTTCGTCCCGTCCCAGCCGCTCCATGAGGCCGGCGATGGCCAGGCCGTCCTGCTTGCACGGGGTGCACTGCCCGCACGACTCCACAGCGAGGAACCGGGACACACCGGCCGCCACCGCCACCGGGTCGTCGGCCCCGTCGAACACGATGAAGCCAGCCGAGCCCAGGCCGCTGCCGGCCTCGGCCAGGTCCTCGTAGGTCACAGGCGTGTCGAGGAGTGCGCCGGGCAGAAGGGCGTTGGCCACGCCTGACAGCACCGCCCGCACCGGGCCCCCGTCCCGGGTGCCGCCGCCCAGGGTCTCGACCACCTCCCGGAGCGGCGTCCCCATGGGGAACTCGCCCACCCCGTGGCGGCGGGTGGAGCCGGTGACGGTGCACACGATCGTGCCCGGGGACTTCTCGGTGCCCACCGACCGGAACCAGTCCGGCCCCTCCACCACGATCCCGACCACGTTGGCCATCGTCTCCGCGTTGTTGACCAGGGTGGGGGCGGCGGCGGTGTCGGACGTGGACGACGCCATGGGCTCGTCGGCGGCGGACTTGGTCTCCGGTGCCACCTCGTCGGTGCCGTGGCGGAACGGGGGGGCGATGCGGGGGAACGGGTTGCGGCCCGCGATCACCTCGAGCAGGGCGGTCTCCTCGCCGTAGAGGTAGTGGCTGGGGCCCTCGACCGCCATCATCTCGATCCCCTCGGTCCACCCCGCGGCCCGGAGCTCCTCGATGGCGTCCCGGACCCGGGCCAGCTCCGGACCGAACGAGGCCTTCATGGCCACCACCACCGCGTCCGCGCCGATCACCGTCGCCGCCACCAGCGCCCCTTCGAGGACACGGTAGGGGTTGCGACGGAGGATGGACCGGTCCTTGAACGTCCCCGGCTCGCCCTCGGCCGCGTTGACCACCACGGTGGCGGGCTGCTGCGCCGACCGGCTGTCGAACACCGTCCGCCACTTGGTCCCGGTGGGAAACCCGGCCCCGCCCCGTCCCCGCAGCCCCGAGTCCTCCAAGGCTCCGATGACGCCCTCCGGCTCCGCCTTGCGGGCCAGTTGCAGGGCCTGGCCGCCGCCACACCCGTCTACGTAGTCCCCGAGGCTGAGGACCGGGTCGGGATCGAGGACGCGCGGGTGGAGGGGCATACCGTGGTTCTTCCCCGGGGTCATCCCGTCCAGTCCGCCCAAGGGGTGGGCGGCTCCCCGGCCGCCTGGCGGGCGAACTCGGAGCTGAACCAGCGTCGGTAGCGGACGGCGGCGGGCGGGGTGGCCAGGGTGAGGAGCTCGCCGGCGCGACAGAACTCGTCGGCCTCGTCGAGCAGGTCGATCAGCTCGCCCGCCGCCTCCACCGCGTCCCTCGGCAGCTCGTACTCCAGATCGACGGTGTCGGCGCCCCGGGCGACGGCGTCGGCCAGCTCGGCTTCGGTGCGGACGGTGAAGCCGGAGAAGCGGGCTCGCAGCTCTGCCATCAGGGCCGTCAGCCGGGCCGGGACCTCGGCCGATGTCTCGTCGCCCGCGATCAGCGCGAACTCCCGCAACAGCTCGTCGGCGTGCTCGGCCGCCTCCAGCTGCACCGGCACCGGCAGGCCGACCATGCGGATGGTGACCAGGTCCATCAGTGGGTGCGGGCGGACTCGTCGGCGTTCAGGTCGAGCTCGAACCACACGAACTTGCCCGTGGCGGTGACCACCGTCCCCCAGCCCCCCGCCAGCTCCTCCACCAGCATCAGCCCCCGGCCGGTGCCCGACAGGCTCGAGTAACGACGCCGGATCGCCTGTCCCCCGGTCCGGTCGTGGACCTCCACCGAAAGCCGGTCGGGGAGGACCCGCACGACCAACTCGATGTCGGTGCCGGCGTGCAGGACGGCGTTGCTCACCAGCTCGCTCACCAGCAGGACCGCCACCTCGACCACCTCCGGCCGCCCCGCCGAGCGGAGGGTGTCGGACACGAACCGGCGGGCCTGGCCCGCGCTCTCGGGCACGCCGGGGAAAGACGCCCTCGACTCCAACCCGACGCCGGCCATGGCTACCAGGACCCTCCGCCGCCCCCACCGCCGCCGCCCCCGGAGGACCCTCCCCCGGAGAATCCACTCCCGCCCGATGCGGACGGGGTGGACGTGATGGTGCCCGACGTGGTTGTCGAGAAACCGTCCATCGAGTCGGAGAAGCTACCCGCGGTGAAGTAGGTGGGTCCCGTGTACCACCCTGTCTCGGGCAGGCGGCCGTCGATGTCGGCGAAGGCCCTGGCCCACTTGTCGGTGGCGCCGAACACGACCGCGTAGGGCAGGTACTCGGAGAACAGGTTTTTGCGCTCGGCGAACTGGGCCCGGTCCTTCTCCGACTCCTCGATGAACCGGCGGAAGCCCTGGACCCGGCGGAGGGCCCCGGTGCCCTTGGCCGTGCGCCGGGGCATCCGCTTGGCCCCCCACAGCAGGACCAGGCTCCCGATCACGAGGGGGATCCCGACCAGCCCGGCGTGGGTGGTGGCCGCCACCGCCACCGCCACCGCCACCGACCCGGCCAGGGCCAGCACGCCCAGGACCGTCCATAGGGTGCGGGTGTGGTCGGGGCGCTTGGCGAACCACCCCTGGGCGATGACCTCCTCGTAGAGCTGGTCCTCCACCTTCTTGAGGTCGGCCGCGAACGTGTTCTTGAGGGCGGACAGCGTCACCTCGTCGCGCCCCTTGAAGATGGCGTGGAGCAGGGTCGTCTCGTAGCGCTTGAGGCCGGAGGGCTCCTTCAACTGGACCAGGTTCCAGTCTTTCTTGCCGAACAATCCCTCCTTGGGGATCTCGTCGATGCGCAGGAAGCCGCGAACGGCCAGGTCGACGATGGTGGCGATGACGTCGAGGGTGTTGGCCGCCTCGTCGACGAGGGTGCCGATCTGGCCCGGGCGGAGCCCGTCGGGCGGGGCGAACTCCACCGGGGTGATCGCCCGCTCCATGAGGGGGACGGCCTGCTCGGTGCCGGTGTCGCTGCCGAAGGC
Source organism: uncultured Acidimicrobiia bacterium (assembly GCA_963790325.1). Lineage (GTDB taxonomy): Bacteria > Actinomycetota > Acidimicrobiia > Acidimicrobiales > AC-14 > JAXDMK01. The sequence goes on along the minus strand of CAWBNY010000003.1, from coordinate 843,715 downwards.
GACGTCGACCGCGGAGCCGGCGAAGCGGCGGTCGCGACCGGTGCGCCACACGAGCGTCGCCACGCCCCCCACCACCAGGGCGAGGAGGCCGGCGCTGGCCCCGACCGTGGCCGGGGTGACGGCGAAGGCCCGGTCGAAGGCCCACCGCTCGTCGAGGACCGGCTCCGGTTCGGGGACGAAGCCCTTCTGGAAGCCGACCACGATGGTGAACGCCTCGTTGGGGCCGAGGCGGGTGGTGGCGAAGGTGGCCCCCTTGTCGCCGGAAACGGATTCGGCGCAGGGGAGCAGGGAGCCCATCGGGCCGGCGAAGCAGGCGACATCGGTGAGGGGGCCGGGCGTGTCCACCCGGGCGGTGGCCCGTTCGATGGGCACGTCCCACTCGGTCCCGATGGCGTTCCAGTAGAGCTCGTCATGATCCGCGAACCCGTTGAGCCCGCCCTTCACCACGTACTCGATGGTGTAGGTGTGGCGGCCGGAGATCGTCTGGTCGGGGTCACCGATCTTGAGAACCTTATCGCCGCCGGAGGTGCTCTCGTCGTACTGGTCGGGCGTGCCCGGCGAGCCCTCGACCGAGATGTCGGAGATCGGATAGACCCGGTCATAGCGGTCGTCGTACCGGAAGCGGACGGGGATGTTGCGGAAGATTCCGTGCCGCGGGGAGACGCCGAAGTCGTAGTCGATGACCTCCCGGACGAACATGTCGCCCGTGGTCCGCACGACGATCGTCACGTCGTAGCCGGCGATGCGCTCGTTCCCGAACTGGGACGCACCGGCACCGGCTCGGGCGGGGGCGCCGGCGCCGAACAGGCTGGCCAAACCCACCAACAGGGCGGTGAGGAGGAGTCGGGCTCTCAACCGAGTTGGCGGACGAGCTCGTCGTGGTCGGCCCGGAGGCGGGCCATCTCCGCCCGCAGGGCGGCCAGGCCGTCCTCCAGGGCGGCCAGGCGCTCCGACGTGGGCACCGCCACCGCCGACGGGGGCGCGGCCACCGGCCCGTTGCCGCCCGGGAGGGGGGCGGCCATCGCCAGCGACGGCGCCTCCGCCCCCGGCAGCTCGCCGCCCAGCAGCTGCGCCCACCGGTTCTCCTTCTGCCCCGGCATCCGCTCCAGCTTGGCCACCAGGGGCTCCGGCCGCCGGGCGAGGCGGGCCAGGGCGTCGTCGACCTCGTCCTGCTCGGCGAAGGGGTGGAGCCGCTCGCTGCGGGCCCGCAGCTCGCTCGCCGTCTGTGGTCCCCGCAGCATGAGCAGGCAGAGGGCGGCCGCCTCGCCCCCGTCGAGTCCGATGGACTCGTCGAGGACCTGGCGGAAGCGATCGGCCCGGTTGGACCGGCTGTAGACGATGCGGACCAGGTTCATTCCCCGCAGGTTGAGGAGGGCGTTGCTGACCGTGTGCTCCTCCAGCTTGCTCACCGGGTGGCGGTTGGTGGTCTGGTTGCAGGCCGCCATCAGCGAGTTGAGGGTGAGCGGGTAGTTGTCGGGAGTGGTGCGTTCCTTCTCCATGAGGCACCCGAGGATGCGCACCTGCACCGGCGTGAGCGCCATGGGCTCAGATTAGAAGGTGCGGCGGCGTCCACGGCCCCTTTCGTGCGGCTGCCGGGGGCGGAATTCGGAGCACGGGGTGGGGTTCTTCACCGATCATGGCGGCGATGGATGCCTACAGCGAGATGGTGACGAGGTTGTCGAACGCCCGCCTGGCCGACCTGTGCCGGGAGGCGGCCGCCGACCGCCTGGCCGCCGCCGTCGTGCGTCACCGGGAGGCCGAGGCGAAGGCGGAGACGGGGGCGAAGGCGAAGGCGAGGGTGAGGGCGAAGACGAACCCCGAGGCCAGGGCGAACCCGGAGGCGAAGGCCGAGGAGTCCCGCCACGCCGCCTGAGCGCCGCCTGAGCCGGGGCCGCGTCAGTCGGCGTCGAAGAAGGCGGTGACGTCGGCCCGGTCCCGGGTCCGGCGCATGGGGGGCAGGGCGGAGAGGATCACCGGCCGGTAGGAGGACTCCGCCAGCCGGGGGTCGAGGACCGCCACCACCCCCCGGTCGGTCGTCCGGCGGATGAGGCGGCCCGCACCCTGGGCCAGCTTGGTGGCGACGTGGGGCAGGTCGACGGCGGCGAAGGCGTTGGCACCGGCCCGTTCCCGGCGGGCCTGGGTCACCGGGTCGTCGGGGCGGGGGAACGGGAGGCGGTCGATCACCACCAGCGAGCAGGCCGACCCGGGCACGTCGACCCCCTGCCAGAACCCCATGGTGGCGAACAGGCACGACGTCTCGTCGGTGCGGAAGGCGTGGATGAGGGCCGGCTTGGGCAGGTCGTCCTGGGCCAGGACCTCGTAGGGGAGGCGGTCGGCGAGAGCGCCGTGGGCCGCCCGCATGGCCCGCCACGACGTGAACAGGGCGAGGGTGCGCCCGCCGGCGGCGGTGACGAGGAACTCGAGCTCGTCGTGGGCGGCGGCCTCGTGGCCGGGGTGGCGGGGATCGGGCAGGCGGGGGACGTAGAGCAGGGCCAGCCGGCGGTAGTCGAAGGGGCTGCCGACGTCGAGCTCGACGGTGGCGCCCCGGTCGAGGCCGAGCCGGCCCCCGAGGCCGACGGGGATGGTGGCCGAGGTGAGGATCGGCGTCGCCGCCGACCACGCGATCCTCGCCAGCTCGGCGCCCACGTCGATGGGCGCCACCCGCAGGGCGGGCCGGGTCCGGGCCTGCTCCACCCACGAGACGTCGTCGTCACCCGCCTGGAGGATGGTCTCGACGTCGGCGGCCAGGGAGTCGAGGGCCTTGGCGGCCCGGTCCCGTTGCGGGGTGGACGGCAGGTTCCGGAGGGCCGACCGGTCGGTCCGGATGGCCTGGGCCAGGTCGGTCAGGGCCTCACCCACCGCGGCCTCGCCCACCGGCCCCTTCCGCAGCCTGGTCCCGACCAGGGGCTCGAGCACGCGGTCGAGCCGGTCCCGGTGACGGGCGACCTCGGTGGCCGACGCCAGCCGGGCCACCGCCCCCACCCGGCCCGGGGTGAGGGTGACGCCGAGGGCGGAGGCCATCACGTCGGGCGCCTCGTGGGCCTCGTCGAGGACGAGGACGTCGTGCTCGGGCAGGACGTGGCCGCCGGACGCCACGTGGGCGCCGAGGAGGTGGAGGTTGACGACCACGACGTCCGCCTCGCGAGCCCGCTCGTAGGCGGCCTCGGCGAAGCACTCGCCGCCGCTCGGGCACTCCTTGGCCCCCGGGCACTGGTCGGCCCCCACGCTCACCGACGACCACGCCGCCTCACTGGGCTCGAAGTCGAGCTCGGCCCGGTCACCGGTCTCGCTGCCCTCGGCCCAGGCCAGCAGCCGGGTCACCTCCCGGCCGATGGCCCCGTCCGTGGCCGTCGTCGCAACGGGCAGGTCCAGGGCGGGGGCGTCGTCCTCCCGGCCCGACTCGGCTGCCGCCTGCCGGCAGAGGTAGTTGCTCCTCCCCTTGAGGACGGCCCACGTCAGGCCCCGGCGGATCTTGGCGTCGGCCACCGCCGGCAGGTCCTTGCCCGAGAGCTGGTCCTGGAGGGCCTTGGTGGCGGTGGCCACGACGATCTTTCCCGGCGACCCGACGAGCGCGCCCACCAGGTAGGCCCACGACTTGCCGGTTCCGGTGCCCGCCCGCACGACCAGGGGGTGGCCCTCCTCGACCGCCCGGGCCACCGCCTCCGCCATGGCCACCTGTCCGGCCCGGACCTCGCCGCCGCCGCCGAGCGAATCGGCGAGGAAGGCGAGAGCGGTGGCCGGCTTCACCCGGCCACTTCACCACGCCCGGGCGCCGACCGGCAGAGCCCGTCACCCCTACCGAGCGCCGGGCGAATCCCGGGCTGGCGGTCCGGCGACCGAGGGCGTCATCGCCGAGGGCTCATGTCCGGGGTGGCGCCGGCGTGCGACCAGCGCCGGCGGGTCACCCTTCCCCGGCATCGACTCCCGACCCGGTCAGCGGCTCCGACCGAAGCGCTTCCACCAGGGCATGCGTTCGTCGCGGGCGCCCCGGGCCTTCAGCTCCCGCATGATCTCGGGGCCGGCGGCGTTGACGATGTCCTCCGCCTCGTCGAGGAGGCGGATGGCGTGCTCGTCGAGCCCGGGCGGCTCCGGCGGGGTCGGGGGGGCGATCATGTCGCCGTGGGCCCAGTTGACGTCGGCCAGCCGGGGGGCGAAGCCCGAGCAGTCGGCGGGGCACCGCCACGGCGCCTCGGGGGCGAGGTCGAGGTTGCACTTGCGGACCGTCTCACCCCCCGGGTAGGTCCGGCTCTCGTAGTTCTTGCAGTCGGTCCGCATGGGCATGGGATCGATTGTCGCAGGAATTTCGGAAAATCGGTTGACGTGGGTGGCCGCAGGTGAGAACCATGTTGCCGTGCTCGTAACCCCTGCCACCTCCGCCAAGCGGCGCGCCTGCCGGATCGCCGACGGGCGCCGGTTTGCGGTCGAGGCTATGGGGTCGATCACGTGGCCGACCGGCAACGGTCACATTCTGCGGCCGAGGGGACTCGGAGGTTCACCGGGATAGCAACCCGAACCTCCCAGCAGGACCCCCTCGAGCCGCCGGCACCAGCCGGCGGCTCTTGGTTTTTCCAGGAGGAACACACACGAGAGGAGCGGGCGATGTTCGCCGAGCTGCAGGTCGAGGACGAGGAGCTGCGGGCCGAGGCCCGGTGCCGGACCGGCACCGGCGACCTGGTCGCGCTGTTCTACTCGGAGCAGCTCGACGACATCGCCAAGGCCAAGGCCATCTGCCTCGAGTGCCCGGTGCGCGAGCTGTGCTTCGAGGCGGCGCTGGCGCGACGGGAGCCGTACGGCGTCTGGGGCGGCCGCCTGTTCCTCAAGGGCAAGGTGCTGGCCGTCAAGCGGCCCCGGGGTCGCCCGCCCAAGGTCCGCCCGGGCCCCCCGGCCGGGGAGGGTGCCAGCGCCATGATCGCCTGAGGACCGGGCGTCACGGGGGGCGCCGAGCACCGGCTCGATCGTCAGATCAACCGGCGCTCGGTAGCCCACCTCGTCAGCTGGTGGCGGTTCGACAGTTGGAGCTTGCGCAGCACCGACGACACGTGGGTCTCCACCGTGCGGGTGCCGATGTTGAGCTCCCGGGCGGCGGCCTTGTAGGCGTAACCCCGGGCGATGAGTCGAAGCACCTCCTGCTCCCGGGACGTGAGCTGGTCGACCTCGGGATCGCCGCCGTCGGGCAGGCCGGCGGCGGCCCCGAAGGCGTCGAGGACGAAGCCGGCCAGGCGGGGGGAGAAGACGGCGTCGCCCTCCGCCACCCGGCGGATGGCGTCGGCCAGCTCCGGCCCGGAGATGGTCTTGGTGACGTAGCCCCGGGCCCCGGCCCGGATCACGCCGATGACGTCGTCGGCCGCGTCGGACACCGACAGGGCGAGAAACCGCACGTCAGGGGCAATGGGCGCCACCCGGGCGACCACCGCCCGGCCCCCGCCGCCGGGCAGGTGGACGTCGAGGAGCACCACGTCGGGCCGGCGCTCGAGGATCATCTCCACGGCTGCGTCCACCTCCGATGCCTCGCCCACCACCTCCACCGAATCGCCCAGCTCGGCCCGCACCCCCGACCGGAACAGATGGTGGTCGTCGACCAGGAACACCCTCATCGAGGCATCCGCAGCTGGATCTCGGTGCCCTCGCCGGCGTCGGTGCTGGTGCGCACCACCGCCTGGCCCCCGTGGCGGGCCATCCGCCCGGTTATCGACTCCCGCAGTCCGTGGCGGTCGTCGGCCACCGCTGACAGGTCGAAGCCCCGGCCCCAGTCCCGCACGAAGACCCTGACCTCCGCCTCCGCCACCTCGACGTAGACGGACACCGTCGTCGCCCCCGACCATCGGGCCGCGTTCACCATCGCCTCCCGGGCCGCGCCCACCACCGCCTCCAACCGGTCGTCGAGGTCGACGTCGCCCACCGCCACCACGTCGATGGTCACCCCGTGGTCGACCTCGACCTCCTCCGCCACCCGGGTGACGACGGCGGCGAGGCTGCCCGCAGCCGCCGGTTCGTCGCCCGGGAACAGCCAGCTGCGCAGCTCCCGCTCCTGGCGCCGGGCCATGGTGACCACGGTGCGGGGGTCGTCGGCGTTGCGCTGGATGAGGGCGAGGGTCTGGAGGACGGAGTCGTGCAGGTGGGCGGCCACCTCGGCCCGCTCCTCGGATCGGATGCGCTGCCGGCGCTCGTCGGCCAGGTCGCGACCCATGCGCAGCCACCAGGGGCCGGTGATCACGGCCAGCCCGGCCACGATCCCAGCCGTCGCCAGCAGCCCCTGACGGAAGGCGGAGAAGGCGTCGCTGGCGGCGAGGAACGTGCCGACGCCGCCGACCACCAGGGCCACCCCGATGACGACCCGGGCCAACGCCGCCCGCCGGGACTGCACGTCGCCGACAACCCGTTGCAACGATGCCCGATCGTCGGCTCCCGCCTGGCGCCAGATGACGGCCAGGCCGAAGCCGGAGAGCAGCACCGGCCACACCACCGCGTCCTGGATCCACAGCCCGCTCTCCCGCAGGAGGAGGAGGACGCCGATCACCACCGCCGACACCGCCAGCATCTCGGCCGGGTCGTGGTGGCGGTCGCGGACCGCCGACTGGGCGAGGGACTGCCGCTCGCCCTCCTGGGGGAGGACGAGCCAGGCCAGGACGTAGAGGACGGCGCCGCTGCCACCCGCCGCCACCAGGGCCAAGGCCACGATGCGCACGACGATGGGGTCGAGGCCGAAGGCGCGGGCGATGCCCCCGCAGACGCCGCCCAGGACCCGTCCCTCCCGCAGGCGGGAGACCCGGGTCCACGGCCCCGCCGGGTGGGCGTCGCTGCTCGCCAGCTGGTCTGTCACCTGCTCCGATGATCCCATGGCCGGTTTGCGGACGGCGACGGGCATCGCCCCGAGCCCGGGGTCGGGGACGGGTCCGGGTCGGCTCCGGGACCTCACGGATGGGCAGGGGCGGGGGATCGGCGCATGCTGGGCGCCAATGGACACGGCACATGACACCGAACCCCCCGGCGGGCCGTCCCGGCCGCCGATGGGAGGCCTCACCCGATCAATCGACGACAAGGTGGTCTCCGGCCTCTGCGGAGGCCTCGGCCGCCACTTCGGGGTCGACCCCCTCGTCTTCCGGATCGCCTTCGTGGTGATGTCCCTCGCCGGGGGGACGGGGGTCCTCCTCTACCTCGTGGGATGGGCCCTCGTCCCCGACGACCAGGGCCGGGCGTTCGGGGCCGGATGGCTTCCGGGGAAGGACCGGGGCCACAAGCTCGTCGCCGCCGCCCTGGCCGGCTGCGGGGCGCTGTTCCTGATCGACCGCATCACCGACGGCCACGGCGACGACATCCCCCTCGGGTTGGTGCTCATCGGGGTGGGGGCGGCGGTCCTCTGGTCCCGCCGGAGCGGGCAGGCGCCGACGGTCGCACCCCCCCCGATGCCGCCGCCTATGCCTGCGGCCCCGGCGGCCGTCGCAGTGGAGGGGGTCGAGCCCGACGACACGCCCCCGACGGCCGCGCCCCCGCCCCCGCCCCCGACGCCCCCGCCCCCGACGGCCCCGCCCCCGCCCCCGCCCCCGCCCCCCGCCGCACTGCGGCCGCCCGAGCCGCCGAAGGCAGCCGCACCCCGGTCGGCGCTGGCCGCGGTGACGTTCAGCCTGCTCGCCATCCTGGCCGGTGTCGCCGCCCTGGCCGAGGTGGACGCCGTCGTCGGCCTGGCCCTCGCCCTGCTCCTGGTGGCGGGGGCGATGGTCGTCGGGGCCTGGCGGGGCCGGGCAAGAGGGCTGATCCCGCTCGCCGTCGTCCTCAGTGGCGCCCTCTTCGTCGCCTCCCTGCTCGACGTGCCCTTCAAGGGCGGGGCGGGCGACCGGCTGTTCGTGCCCATCTCGGCGGCCGAGATCCGCTCGCCCTACCGGCTGGCGGCGGGGGAGCAGCGGATCGACCTGCGGCGGGTCGACCTGGCCGGACGCACCGTCCCGGTGGTGGCCAGCACCGCCATGGGCACCCTCATCGTCACCGTCCCGGTCGATGCCACGGTCGAGGTCCACGGCCATGTCGGCGCCGGCAAACTGATCGTCTTCAACCGGGAGTGGGACGGTGTGAGCATCGACCAGCTGGTGGTGGTGGCGGGTCGGGAGGGCGGGGGCCGCCTCGTCCTCCACGCCCAAGTCGGATTCGGTGAACTGGAGGTGCGCCGTGCCGCGGCATGATCTCGACGTGCTCTCGCTCATGGCCGGGGTGTTCTTCGCCGGTGTGGCCGTCCTCGGGCTGCTCGACCAGGGTTCGGGCGACGCCGCCGGTTGGCTGTGGCCGGGACTGCTCATCCTGGTGGGCGTGGTCGGCCTGCTCGCCACCCGGGTACGTCACCGCGACGTAGGGGATGGGTCGCCGCCGCCTGGGTAAGGACCGGCCATGACCGACGGGACCGGGAGGGCGACCGACGAGGATCCGGGTGGCGGACCCGATCCCCGGTTGCTGGAGGAGCTCGACCAGCACATCCGGGATGCTCGAGCGGCGGCCGAGGAAGCCTTCGCCGACTCCGGCCACACGTTCGCGGAGCGAGCCGACGCCGAGTCCGCCGCCGAAGGGGATGGCCCGGCCGACCCGGACCACCCGGACGACTGACGGCGAGCGCCGAGCTCCATCCGGCGGGGCGGGTCGAGCGGGTAGGCAGGAACGGGGACTTCGAGGTCTGGCGCTCGACCCACCCCGCCACCTCTTCCTGAGCCGCCGTGGGCGGCTTTGGCTTATGCGGCTCAGCGGTGGTCGAAACTCCCGATTCGGCATCTGAGATACGACGAACCAGGTCAGGCCGGGTCGGCATGGCCATCGGGGTGGGCGCTAGGTTCCGGGCATGAACGTCGGACAACTGAAGCAGCTGCTGAAATCGACCGGGCTCGACGATGAGGCCCTCGTCCTGATGGAGACCGACCACGGTGGGGGCAAGGTCTCCCTCGACGAGGTCACCCGGGCCACGGCCAGCATCGACTTCGGCGGCTCGTCCGCCCTGATCATCCGCCAGCCGGACGGCGAGTAGCCCCGACTAGTAGTCGTAGTGGTAGCGCCGGCGGCGGCTCACCAGGGCGACTACCACCACCGCCCCCAGGATGGAGGCGATCCAGCCGGGGGTGTAGAGCGGGCCCCAGATCAGCCGCCCCAGCAAACCCGCGCCCAGCGCGCCCACAATGCCGGCGGCAGCCGTTCCCAGAAGGCCCATGGGCGTCGGTCCGGGTACCAAGAGGCGGGCGATGGCGCCCACGATGAGGCCGATGAACAGCGCGGTGAGGATGAACCACAGAAGGTTCGAGGAGTCAGCAGTCATGGTCTGATCGTGCCCCCTCGGGGCGGTGGGCAACCCCCCCCGCCGACGACGCCAATACCATCCCCTCATGGACACCTACCACAACCGCTACCTGGCCGAGGAGGTTGCCGAGGACCACGCCCTCGGCCTGATGACCAGGCGGGAGGCACTCCGCCGCCTGGGGATGATGGGGTTCACCGCCTTCGGCGCGTCGGCGCTGCTGGCTGCCTGCGGGGGCGATGACAACGACGCCGCCAGCGGCCCGACGTCGTCGGCGCCGACATCGACCGCGGTCTCGACCCCGACGACCGCCGCGACCGCGCCGGCCGCGACCGACAGCGTCACCTATCCGAGCGGCCGGGCCACCCCCCTCACCGGGGCCTACGCCGAGGCCCCGAACGCCAAGGGCGCGGTCGTCGTCATCCACGAGAACCGGGGCCTCACCGACCACATCAAGTCGGTCGTTGCCCGGCTGGCGGCGTCGGGGTACTCCGCCCTCGGTGTCGACCTGCTCTCGGAGGAGGGCGGCAGCGCCAAGGTAGGCGAGGCCGACGCCGGCGCCGTGCTCAACGCGGCCGGCGGCAGCCGCCACGTCGGCGACGTCAAGTCCAGCCTCGACGAGCTGGCCCGGCGCCAGCCCGGCGTCAAGCTCGGAATACTCGGCTTCTGCTTCGGCGGGACCACCACGTGGGCCGTCCTCGGCAGTGGCGAGTCCCGCGTGGCGGCGGCCGCCCCCTTCTACGGGACGGTCGAGGCCGACGTCGACTTCGCCAACACCGACGCCGCCGTCCTCGGCGTCTACGCCGAGCTCGACGCCCGGGTCAACGCCACCCGGGACACGGCCAAGGCGGCTTTGGAGAAGGCGGGGCTGACCCACGAGCTGCTCACGTTCCCCGGGGTGAACCACGCCTTCTTCAACGACACCGGCCCCCGCTTCGACGCCACCCAGGCCACCGCCGCCTACGACGCCGTCCTCGACTGGTTCGGCCGCCACCTGGCCTGAGCGCCACCCGGACGAGCGCCACCCGGCGGGCGCCGGACGCCACCGCGAACGGCGACGCGACCCACTCGACCTCGACGGAGGCGACGGCCACGGCGAGCCAGGCCCGCCTCGACGTCCCGCGGGTGCGCCCGGACGGGCACGTCGGTGGCGATCGCGTGAGGAGGGTGAGCATCGCCGTCGCCGCCCAGGACCCGAACCGGGGCCGGTTGAGAACGGTTCGATTGTGGTCAGTGCATCCCGTCGGCCGCGACCGCGCTGGCCTGGGGCTTGATGAAGGCGAACATGCCGCCTGCGTCGGGGCGGCGGCTGAACGGCTTCCGGCGCCTGCGTCACTGGCAGCCGATGCTGGAGACGGCGGTGCGCAGCTCGGGGTCGTCGAGGGCGGCGAGCAGGCCCTGGTAGAGGTCGCACGCATCGCCGGCGTCGGCTCGGGTCCGCCCCTGGGGCTCGGGCTCGGGGTCGGGCTCGGGCGCCGGCCGGGGGGTGACTTTGTCGGCCGGGAGGTGGGTTTCGTCCGCAGGCGGCAGGGGAGGGGCGGCTGTCGCCACGGTCGTGGTCGATGCGACAGTGGTCGAGGTCGAGGTCGAGGTCGGGGAGGTCGTCGACGCGGCCGAGGTCGTGGGCGGGGCCGGCCAGCCGGGGACCGAAGCGGGGGTGGCGGTGAACGGGCCAGCCACCGGCGGTCGTGCGGCGGCCGGCGCGATCCCTTCCCCGGCCCGCAGGTCGGTCTGGGGCGGCGAGTAGCTCAGCAGTCCGAAGAGGCCGGCGGCGGCCGCCACCGCGAACGCGCCCCGACCGACGTTCGAACGCCGGTTCACGCCGGGCCCAGGCCGTCGGGCGACACGACCGGGCGGAGGAGCCACTGGTGGACGGCGCCGTCGGGATCGAGGTCGCGCCATGTCTCGGCCACGCCCGGAAGGCGGGTGAGGAGGAGCAGGCGGAGGGTGTCGTGCAGTTCGACCAGGGCCCGGCGGAGGAGCGTCCCGTCCACGAAGGCGGTGCGGCCGGGGTGGCCGAGGGTGGCCCGCACCGACTCCCAGGCGTACATGGCGCCGCTCCCGTCCTCCCGGATGCGCCGGGAGCGGCCGGGGTCGCGGGCGTCGGCGGTCTTGGACAGGGGGGCCACGCCGGCCGCGACCACGCTCTCCTTGAAGCTGGCGTCGTCGCCCAGGCGGTAGGACCGGGAGAGGGGATCGTCGCCCGGCGAGCAGGCGACGGCGGCGTAGCGCTCGACCGCGGCCCACAGGAGGAGGTAGGCCGACTGGAGGCCGTAGAAGCGCTCCCACAGGGCGGGGTTGTCACCCGGGAGGGAGGGGAACGCGGCGGTGGCGTGGTCGAGGGCCGCCCGGCGGACGGCGTGGAGGCCGAAGCGGAACAGGGGATCGCTGTCGGCCGACCACGACGTGAACCACTCGTCGGCCACCCCCCGCTCCGGGTGCCGGCCCTGAAGGACGTTGACCCGCACCGTCGGACCCCAGCCGCGGCCAGGGTCGCCGTCGGTGCGGGCCTCGGTGATGTGCCACCGGTAGTGGTGGCGGGGCTCGAAGCCGCAGACGGCGTCGTAGGCGGCCCGCTCCCGGCCGGGGGCGAAGCGCAGCACTGCGCCGGCGACGCCAGCGGTGCCCTCGGGGTCGAGGATGGGAAGGCCGTCCCGGTACCGGAGGCCGCCGTCGGGGAGGTGGGCGGGAGCGGCGTCGGCCACCAGGGGAGCGACCACGGCGCCGAAGGCGGGCTGATCGGGTTTGAGCAGCCCGTAGGCGAAGAGGGGAAGGTCGAGCCGGGGCGGGAGCTCGAGGGTCTCGGACATCCCGGGCGATCCTACGGGCCACGTGGGTGTGATTCGCGCCACGATGGCGTCATGCAGATGCCCAAGCCGTCCGACGAGGACAAGGAGTTCTTCCGCTCGATCGTCCCCGACGACCCCCGGGTCGAGGTCAAGCCCATGTTCGGGAACCTGGGCGCGTTCGTGAACGGGAACATGTTCATGGGCCTGTTCGGAGCCGACGTCGGCGTGAAGCTCGAAGCGGCCGACCGGGAAGCGCTCACGGCGGCCGGCGGGGGACCGTTCGGCCCCGAGGAGCGTCCCATGGGTGGGTACGTGACGCTGCCCTCGGCCTGGCGCTCGACCCCGTCCGAAGCCGAGCCGTGGATCGCCAGGTCGCTGGCGGTGGTCGGCGCCCTCCCGCCCAAGAAGAGGAAGTGATCCCCGCCGCCGCCAACTGGTGACGGTTTCCGGGGCCAGGACCCCCCAAACCGTCACCGGTTCGCAGGTCTCCGCCAACTGGTTCGGCGGAGGCGCCGGACTTACAAGCTTGTAACTGTCGCACCGGCTTGGCAGGCTGGTGGCTCATGGCACCTGCGACTCTGGCGGTGGCCGCCGAACGGCTGGCGGCGCTGCTCACCGGCGGGGGGAGCGTCCTCAGCGACCCCACCAACACCGACCTCGTCTTCGGGGCCGACATCGAACCCCGGCCGTTGGCCCGCACCGACCCGCCCGACGAGGTGTGGGCGGTCGACGGCGGCCAGGCCCTGGTGGCCGACGCCCGCTGCCTGCAGCTGGTGGTCACCCGGGCCGCCCGGGTCCGCTTCCGCCACGGTGAGTGCGAGGAGTTCGAGGGTGAGCTCCAGGCCCGCCTCGTCGGCTGCGGCGAGGAGCGGGCGGTGGCGGCCAACCTCGGCCTCGGCATCCGCCCCGACGCGGCCGTCGACCTCAACCTCCTCCGCGACCGCGAGGAGTGGGTCGCGGTCGAGCAGTGCATCGCCGAGGCCGAGCGGGGCGCCGTCGTCCTGGTCGACGGCGACCTGGTGCCCGACTGGCGCATCCCGTCCCGCTGGCTCAAGGGCCTCCTCGACCGGGCCGCCGAGGCCGGCGTCACCCTCGTAGGCATCACCAAGCGCTCGTCCCTGGCCCGGGGGAGCGCCCCCCTCCTGGGCCAGCTCGAGCTCGAGGCGGAGGCGGTCCTCGGTCCCCGGTCCAGGTGGTGGACTCCCGTGGCCCGCACCCGGCCCGACGTCGAGCCGGCCGGTGCCGGGATCCAGGTGGTCGCGGCCCGCCTCGACCCCGATGCCCGCTTCGCCTTCCGGGTCGACCTCCCGGGCGACGTCGACGCCGAGCAGGTGCTGTCGGCCCTCGCCGCCCTCTCCGACGACGCCGCCTTCCCCGGCTACCCCTACCCTCTCACCGTCGCCGACCGCCTGGCCGCCTGCCCCGGATGGCTGCGCGACGAGGCGTGGCTCGAGGTCGAGGGCCACTTCGACCGGGTGGGCGTGCCCTACGACGTCCGGGAGCGGGCCTTCGCCGACCGCCACGGCCTCATGGAGCGGTTCTAGTGGCGAGCCGGGGCCGGCTGTTCGGCAAGAACGTCCTCGAAGGGGTGTTCCGGGCCGGGCCCGACGAGGACCTGTTCCTGGGCGAGCTGCTGGTGGCGGTCGACGAGGCCACCGGTCGCCGCTACCTGTTCCGCATCGTCGACGTCACCTACGGCAGCGAGCACCGGGAGCCGGGATGGGCCGAGCGGGTGGCGGGCACGCTCCTGGCCGACGACGACCGGGGCGACGACGGTGCCCACCGCCTCTACGAGCAGGCCCGCCGCACCTACCGGGTGGCCACCTGCCGGTGCCTCGGCTACCTCACCCCCGACGCGGCCACATCGGAGAGCCGGGAGTTCCGCAAGCCCAAGAGCCTGCCCACCCAGTTCTCGCGGGTGGTCGCCCCCGAGCCGTCCGATTTCGCCTTCCTCCGCACCCGCATGGGCGACCTGCCCGTCGGCAACCTCCGCAGCGGGGAGACGGTGGTCGACTTCGAGGTCGGCATCCCCGGCGACAGCCTGGCCACCCACGTCGGCATCTTCGCCACCACCGGCATGGGCAAGTCGAACCTGATGATGGTGCTGGCCGGCGGCGTGATGCGGGCCCAGGGCCGCTACGGGCTGCTGCTGGTCGATCCCCACGGCGAGTACCGCGCCCAGCTCGCCCGCCACCCGTGGGCGGCGGCGCGGCTTCGCACCTACGCCGCCCGCTCCCTGCCCAACACGTCCACCCTCCGGGTCGGGCTGGCCGAGCTCACCGTCGACGACCTGCGCACCGCCTACGACTGGAGCCGGCCCCAGGAGGAGGCTCTCTTCGAGCTCGAGCGCCACTACTCGCGTGAGGCGTCAGGCGAAGGCCTCTCCTGGCTGCTGGCCTTCTCGGCGGTCGAGGACCTGCCCGGGTTCCGCGACGTCGAGCTGTCGTCGCGGGTGGCCCTCAACACCCTCCAGGTCGTCCACCGCCGGGCCCGGCGCATCGTCGAGCTCCCGTGCATCGCGGCTGACGCCCATGTGTCGGTGGGGGCGGCGGTCCTGCGCGACCTCCGCGAGGGCAAGGTCGTCCTCGTCGACGTGAGCGGCCTGGGTTCCACCGAAGAGGTGCTGGTCGCGTCCTTCCTCACCCGCAAGGTGCTCGACGAGTGGTCGGCGGCCTACCTCGACGACCCCGAGGTCCACGAGCGGCTGCCGGTGGTGGCGATCGTCCTGGAGGAGGCCCAGCGGGTGCTGTCGGCCAACAAGGACAAGGAGTCCAACGTCTTTCCCCGGGTGGCCCGGGAGGGGCGGAAGTTCAAGGTCGGGCTGTGCGCCGTCACCCAGCAGCCCAAGCTCCTCGACGGCGAGCTGCTCAGCCAGTTCAACACCTTCTTCGTCCTCGGCCTGGCCGACGAGAAGGACCGCACCATCCTCCGGTCGTCGTCGAAGCAGGACATCTCCGCCCTCGGCCCCGAGATCCAGACCCTCATGCCGGGGGAGTGCCTGGTGGTCAACCTCCACGCCCCGTTCGCGGTGCCGGCCAAGGTCCATCTCTGGTCGCACGCGGTGCGCGACTGCCCACCCCCGCCCGTCCCCCGCCCGGTGGTCCCGCCCAACGTGGCCGCCCTGGTCGACTGATGGGGCCCCGACCCGGTTGGCGCCGGAAATGAAGGTCGCCGCCCTCGGCGACGCCCACCTCGGGCGGTCGTACTACTCGTTCACCACGCCCGAGGGGGTCAACCAGCGCGAGCGCGACTTCGAGCGGTCGTTCGAGGCGGCGGTCGACCTCGCCCTGCAACAGGCCCCCGACCTGGTGGTGTGGCTGGGCGACGTGTTCGACCACCCCCGTCCCACCTACCGCTCCTTCCGCATCGCCCAGCGGGCCATGGCCCGGATCCGGGAGCACGGCGTCCCCCTGGTGGTGATCACCGGCAACCACGACACCCCCCGCCTCCCCGGCACCGGAAGCCCCTACTCCGCCCTCGCCGACACCTTCACCGACGTCCGCTTCGCCCACCGGCTCCAGTACGAGCGCTTCGACTTCCCCGGGCTGGCGGTGCACGCCGTCCCCCAGATGCTCACCGTGGCCGACACCCTCGACGCCCTCCACCGGGCCGACCTCAACCGCAGCGGCGACCGCACCAACCTCCTCCTCACCCATCCCCGGGTGCCCCAGGTCGAGCCCCGCCACGCCGACATCAACGAGATCGAGGTCGACGCAGGCGAGCTCAAGGCCGACCTCGTCCTCCTCGGCCACTACCACTTCCACACCAAGGTCGGTCAGGGGATCTGGTACGCCGGGTCCACCGACACCTTCTCCTTCGCCGACAGCCCCGACGACCCCAAGGGCATCGTCGTCCTCGACACGGAGACGGGCGAGTGCCGCCACGTCGCCCTCACCGGCCAGCGGCCCCTGCTCACCCTGCCCACGGTGCACGCCCTCGGCCTGTCGCCGGCCGAGGTCCAGCAGGCCGTGCTCGAACGGGCGGCGACGGTGCCCGAGGGGGCGGTGGCCCGGCTCTACATCGAGCAGGTCGAGCCCGAGGCGTTCCACCTCCTCGACCGGGAGGCGGTGCGGGAGGCGTCGGCGAGGGCGCTGCTGGTCAAGCTCGAGCCCCAGTTCCGGGAGTCGGAGGGACGGGTGGAGCTGCCCGAGCTGCAGACGCTGCCGGCCCAGTGGGGCCAGTACGTCGAGGGTCAGGACCTGGTCGGCTTCGACCGCGACCGGATTCGCACGATGGGCGACGACTACCTCGCCCGGGCCGTCGAGTCGGCGGCCGACTAGGTCCCGGCGGATGCGCATCACCCGGCTCCACCTGCGCAACTACCGGGTCTACGAGGAGCCCCTCGACCTCGAGCTCCCGCCCGGCCTGGTGGGCATCTACGGCCCCAACGGCGGGGGCAAGAGCACGATCGTGGAGTCCATCCGGTGGACCCTCTTCGGCAAGTCCCGCACCGCCAACGACGAGATCCGCACCGCCGGGCTCAGGTCCGACTGCGTGAGCGAGGTCGAGTTCGAGCACGAGGGCCACCTCTACCTGGTCCGGCGCACGATCGCCGGCGCCGGCTCGGCGGTGAAGGCCCAGGCCCACGCCGACGGCCTCCAGGTGGCGGAGGGGGTGCGCGACACCGCCCGCTACGTCCACTCCATCCTGGGGATGGACGACGCCGCCTTCCGGGCGTCGGTGTTCGCCGAGCAGAAGCAGCTGGCCGCGTTCAGCGACCAGCCCCCGGCCGAGCGGCGCAAGCTCGTCCTCCAGCTGCTCGGCATCACGCCCCTCGACGGGGCCCGCGACCTGGCCCGCAAGGACGCCCGCAGCGCCACCGCCACCTTCGAACGGCTACGGGAGATGCTCCCCGACCTCAACCGGGTCAAGGCCGAGCTGCAGGAGGCGGTGTCGATGGCCACCGCCCTGGAGTGGAAGGCGTCCGAGCTCGACACCGCCCTGGAGACGGCCCGGGTCCACTTCGAGGCCGCCCACCGCAGCGCCGACCGGCTGGAGGCCGTCCGCCAGGAGCACGACCGGCTGGTGGCCGAGGGCCGGGCGGTGCGGGAGGAGCTCAACCGGGCGGCGGCGGCGGCCACCAAGCTGGGGGACGAGCTTCTCGGGCTGGAGGTGGCCGCCCACCGGTTGGCGTCGCTCCGAGCCGAGGCCGAGGGGTGGCGCGACGCCGAGGCCCGCCTGCGCCGGGTGGAGGCGGTGGTGGCGGCCCGGTCCGCGGTGGCCGGCCTTCCTCCCGTCGACGACCCCCCGACGCCGGACGAGGAGGGCTACGAGGCGGCCCGGGCCGAGCTCGACGCGGCTCGGGCCGAGGTGTCGCGGGTGCAGGCGGTTCTCGACGCGGCCCGGGCCGAGCGGGAGCGGGCGGCCGCCGCCGCCAGCCGGTCGGCCGACCTCACGGGCGAGGCCGACTGCCCGCTGTGCGGCCAGGCCCTGGGCGATGCGTTCGAGGCGGTCCAGGCCCACCGGGCGGCTGAGCTGGCGACGGCGGAGGGGGCCCTGGTGGAGGCGGAGCTCGACCGGCGACGGGCCGGGTTCGCCGCCAGCGTGGCCGCGGAGGCGGCCGCCGCCCTGCTCGCCGACCTCAAGCTGGCCCGGGAGGCTCAGGCCGCGTACCAGAGCGTGCGGGCCCGGCGGGCGGAGGCGGAGGCCGGTCTGGCGCGAGCCGAGGAGGCGCTGGGCGAGCCGGTGACCGAGGGGATGGTCGGCGCCCTGTCGGCCGAGGTCGACCGCCGCCGGCAGGCGGCCGACGAGTGCCAGCGCATCGCCGGGCGCCTCGAGCGGCGGGTGGCGGCCAAGGCCGAGCTCGACGTGGCCCGGGCCGACGCGGCCGACGCCCAGGCCCGGCTCGACAACCTCCGGTCCAAGGCCCAGGGCCTCGACTACAAGCCCGACGACGCGGCCCGGGCGGTGGCCGTGCGCGACCGCCACCGGGCCGCCGCCGACGCCGCCGCCCTCGTCGCCGGCCAGGCCCGGGTGGCTGCGGTCCAGGCGAGGGCCAAGGCCGATGCCGAGGCCCGCCGGCTCAACGAGGCCCTCGACCAGCACGACCGGCTGGCCGGCCTGGGCGACGACGCCCGCCACCTGAGCCGGCTGGCCGACCTGCTCAACAACTTCCGCAACGAGCTGGTGGCCTCGGTCGGTCCCCGCCTGTCGGAGAAGGCGGGGGCGCTGTTCGCCGAGCTCACCGACCACGAGTACGACGAGCTGCTGGTCAACCCGGAGACCTACGAGATCCAGCTCCGTGACGCCGGCCTCCTCTACGGGATGACGAGGTTCTCCGGCTCGGAGACCGACCTGGCCAACCTCGCCCTGCGGGTGGCGGTGAGCGAGCAGGTGCAGTTCCAGGCGGGCGGGGCGGTGGGCCTGCTCGTGCTCGACGAGGTCTTCGGCCCCCTCGACGACGAGCGCAAGGAGCGCATGCTCCTCGCCCTCGAACGGCTGAAGAACCGCTTCCGCCAGGTCCTCGTCGTCACCCACGACGTCGCCATCAAGGAGCAGCTCCCCAACGCCATCGAGGTGGTCAAGCTCCCCGGCCGCCGGGCCACGGCGAGGGTCCTCAGCAACTGACCGCCAGGTGCGGCCTCCGGAAGACCGCCCCGTCCCGACTACAGGCGACCGACGGGGGTGTCGCTCGAGTCCAGGGTCGAGGGCGGTCGCGACGTCGATCATGTCGGGCTGGGTGGGGCACAATGGGCCGACCGTGAGGCGAAATCTGCTGGTGGTCGGCGTGGTGGTCCTGCTCATCGCCGGTGGGGGGACCTTCTACGTCACGTCCCGCGACGACGAGCCCCGGCTGGCGACGGCCGAGGTGTCCCGGTACCTGGCCGCGTGGGAGAGGTTCGACGCCGCGGCCATGGCCCGGGAAGTCGACGGCGCCCCGCCCGGGTTGGTGGAGGCGGTCATCGCCATGCGCGACGACCTGCGGGTCACCCGGGCCACGTTCCGGCCGGGCGTCGTCGACGAGGTGCAGGCCACCTACTCCGCCGACCTCGAGGTGGGTGGCGTCGGCCGCCTCCGATACGACGGTGTCCTCCCCGTCGTCCGGGTGGACAAGGACTGGCGGATCGTGTGGTCCCACGCGACCCTCCATCCCGCCCTCACCCCCGACCTCCACTTCGAGCTGGGCCTGGTCTGGCCGTCGCGGGCGTCGATCGTGGGCGCGGCCGGGGCGCCCCTGGTGTCGACCTCGGACGTGCTGGTGATCGGACTCCAGCCGGGCCGGATCCAGGACCTGGCCGGCGTCCAGGCCGTCCTCCAGCAGCAGCTGGGCACCGACCCCCTGGCCGTGGTGGACGCGCTGAACGCGCCCGGGGTCCAGCCCGACCACTTCGTGGCCGTCGACCAGGTGCCGCGGGACCGGTTCACGCCCATCCGGCCGGTGCTCGAACCGGTGCCGGGCATCTTCTTCCAGCAAGGCTCGGGGCGGGTGACCCCGGCCGACGACTTCGCCCTCCACCTGCTCGGACGGTTCGGCGAGATCACCGCCGAGCGCCTGGCCGAGCTGGGCCCGCCCTACCGTGCGGGCGACCTGGTGGGTCTGTCCGGGCTGGAGGGGGCCTACGAGCGGCAGCTGGCGGGGCAGCCGTCGGGCGAGGTCCGCATCGAGGACGGCTCGGGTGTGGAGGTGGCGGTGCTGGCCCAGTTCCCGGGGACCCCGCCCGAACCGCTCGTCCTCACCCTCGACCCCCGGGTCCAGACGGCCGCCGACCAGGCCCTGGCCGGCGTCGGCACGCCCGCTGCCATCGTCGCCATCGACGCTCCCACCGGCGAGGTGCGGGCGGTGGCCGCCCGTCCCCTGACCGAGCCGTTCAACCGGGCCCTCGACGGTCGGTACCCGCCCGGGTCGAGCTTCAAGGTGGTCACCACCGAGGCGCTGGTGCGGGCCGGCACCCGTCCCGAGACCGTGGTCTCGTGCGAGCCGACGGCAACCGTCGGCGGCCGGCAGTTCAAGAACTTCGAGGACGAGTCGTTCGGGGCCATCCCCTTCCGGACCGCGTTCGCCCGGTCGTGCAACACCGCCTTCGTGACGTTGGCCGATGCCCTGTCGGGCGCCGACCTGGTGGCGGCGGCCGACCGGTTCGGGTTCGGCGTGCCGTACGACGCCGGGGTCGGGGCCACCGGGGGAGAGTTCCCCGACCCGGGGGACGCGGCCGAGAGGGCGGCGGCCTCCATCGGCCAGGGTCGGGTGCTGGCCAGCCCCCTCCACATGGCGTCGGTGGCGGCGGCGGTGGCCTCCGGCACGTGGCGGGCGCCCCGGATCACGGGACCCGCCCCGGACCTGCCGCCGATCGTGCTGGAACCGGCCACGGCGGCGGTGCTGGCCGACCTGATGCGGGAAGTGGTGCGGACCGGGAGCGCCACCGTGGCCGCAGCCGCCGGCCAGGACGTGGCCGGAAAGACCGGAACCGCCGAGTTCGGCGAGGCCGATCCCCCTGCCACCCACGCCTGGTTCATCGGCTTCCGGGGCCCGCTGGCGTTCGCGGTGCTGGTCGAAGCAGGGGGCGTCGGGGGTCGGGTGGCGGCGCCGATCGGGGCCAAGTTCCTGGCCGCGGCGCCGGTGGCCTAGAGGGCAACTGCTACAAGTCCTCCGTGGCCTGGATTCTCGATCTCGACGGCGTCATCTGGTTGGCCGAGGAGCCCATCCCCGGCTCGGTGGAGGCGATCGCGGCGCTGCGGGAGGCGGGGCACCGGGTGCTGTTCCTGACCAACAACGCCTCCCCCCGGGTATCGGACCTGGTCGAGAAGCTCACCGGGATGGGGGTGGTGGCGGAGCCCGACGACGTGGTCACGTCGGCCCAGGCCGCGGCCTCGCTGCTGGAGGCGGGGAGCACGGCCCTGCTCTGCGCCGGCCCCGGCGTACGGGAGGCGTTGGAGGCGCGAGGGGTGCGCGTCGTCCGGGAGGGGGACGCCGACGCGGTCGTGGTCGGCTTCCACCGGGACTTCGACTACGACCGGCTGACGGCGGCGTTTCTCGCCGTCCACCACGGCGCCCGCCTGATCGGGACCAACGACGACACCACCTACCCGACGCCCGCCGGACCGATCCCCGGTGGAGGGTCCATTCTGGCCGCAGTGGCGGCGGCCGCCGGGATCCCGCCGGAGGTGGCGGGGAAGCCCTACGCGCCGATGGCGGCGCTGTTGGCGGAGCGGTTGGGGGAGGAGGGCGCCGGCGCCGGCTCGATCCTGGTGGGTGACCGCCCGTCCACCGACGGGCTCATGGCTCGCCGCCTGGGCCTGCCCTTCGCCCTCGTGCTGAGCGGGGTGACGGGAGAGGAGTCGGTGCCGGTCGACGACCCGCCCGAGTTCGTGATGCCCGACCTGGCCACGCTGGTCGAGCAGGAGCTGGGTGTGGCTCAGGAGTCGGCGTAGACCCAGGGGTCGATGGTGAGATACCGCCGGCGTTCGGCGCACGGGTCGTCGACGGTCTCGAAGACGAGGGTCGACTTGCTCACGATGGGCCCGGCGACGACCTCGACGGTGTAGTCGCCCACCTGGTCGCCGCAGTTCTCGGTGCGGACGGTCACCCGTCCGTCGGTGAGGGTGAACGATCCGATGGTCGCGCCCGGCCCCTCGGGGACGACCAGGTTGAGCTGGCCGTTGCCCCGGAGCTGGAGGAGGCCCTGGTGGATCGAGCGGTAGATGCCGGTGACGTCGGCCGCGGTGGCGGGGACGCCGAGGGCCGGGGGACGGAAGTTGGTGCGCTCGGCCTTGTCGCCGCAGCCGGTGAGGGCCAGGGCTGCCGCTGCGGCGATGGCGACGGCCGCCCTGAGCCGGAGGAGGATCACGGCCCTCTATCCTGCCTGACCATGAAGAAGTCCGAGTTGGTGGCGCAGGTGGCGAAGGGTGCGGGTGTGGCCAAGCGGGAGGCGGAGAAGGTGCTCGACGCCTTCTTCGACACCGCCCGCAAGGCGGCCAAGAAGGGCGACGAGATCTCGTGGCCGAAGTTCGGCGTCGTCGGGGTGGCCAAGAAGGCGGGCAAGGCCGCCTCGGCCAAGAAGGACGTGGCCAAGGCGGCGGTGACCAAGGTCGTCGAGACGGTCGAGAAGGTGGTGCACCTGCCGTCGCGGGGGGATGCCGCCGACGAGGCTGGGGTGGACGCGGCCGCCGACGTGGTCGAGGCGCCGCCGGCCGCCACCGAGGAGGCGCCGCCCGTCGTGAGCGAGGGATGAGCCGCCCGCCTCCACCGAGGACCCGCCGGCCGCCGTCGAGCAGGAGCCACCGGCCGCCGTCGTCGACGAGGAGCCGCCCGTCGTGGACGAGTCGCCGGCGCCGGCGAAGGCGGCCCCCCAGAAGCGGGCGTCGGCGGCCAAGACGGCACCGGCCGTGAAGAAGGCCCCGACTGCCCGCAAGGCCCCCGCCGCGCGCCAGGCTGCTCCGCCGGTGGTCGAGCCCGCCCCGCCCGTCGCCGATGACGCCCCTGCGATGGCCGAACCGGCGCCGCCTGCCGCCGAGGAGGCTCCGCCGATGGCCGATGAGGCGCCGCCGGAGACCGCCGAACTGGAGCAGTAGCTCCCGCCACAACCGAGGTAGATCCACCCGCGCTTTTGCGCGAACAGTGGACGATTGCGGTCAGGTTCGAAACGTCGGGCGGAGGCGGTCGAGGGAGGCGGTGGCGAGTTCGACCGGCTCCAGGCCGCACCGGAATCGTCAGAGGCGGGTGATGAGCTTGAACCGCTCCCCGTAGCGGAAAGCGGCGTCGCGGCCCATGGTCGATGCCCGCTCCCGCACGGTCGCCCGGAAGGCCTCGACCTCCTCCTCCGACGACGGATCTTCGATGTGCATCGTCGACCGGTATTGGCTCCGGTGCTCCAGCAACGCCGCCATCTTGGCGTCCAGCGACCCCGACACGTCCTCCGTGTGGTCGGGCTCGTCCGCTTCCCAGAGCAGGAGCGCCGAAGGACGGTGGTGGTCGAGCTTCTGCTCCGGGAAGAAATGCGGGTCGCGGGCGGCGACGATGCCCTCCACCGCCAGGTACCCGGCGTGGCGGTGGTCGGGATGGAGCCGATAGCGCTTCCACGGGTCGTGACCGAGGACCACGTCGGGACGCAGCCGGCGGATCCAGTAGCAGACCTCCCACCGCTGCCGCAGGCCCGACTCCAGCTCGCCGTCCCGCCATCCCAGGAAGATGACCGAGCCGATCCCGCCCAGCGCCCGGGACGCGGCCTGCTGCTCGGCCTGGCGGCTGGCCACCAGGGCCGCCACGTCGTCGGTCGGGTCCCACGAGCCCTTGGACCCGTCGGTGCACACCAGGTGCGAGATCTCACACCCGGCTGCGGCCCACTTGGCCAGGGTGCCGCCGGCGCCGAACTCCACGTCGTCGGGGTGGGCGCCGATGGCCAGCGCCCGGGCCGGGATCGCCAGGTTGACGCTCACGACGCGGACACCAGTGAGGCCGCCAACCCCAGATCCGCCGGCAGGTCGACGTCGGCGGCCAGCGACGGCTCCCGCACCACCCGCACCGGCAGCCCCAGCCGCCGAGCCTCCGCCCCGTGGCGGGCGAACGACCCCGGTCCGTAGGAGAACGTGAAGCCGGCTCCGGTCGGCACGCAGATGGCGTTCGTGCCGCCACCGCTGCGGTCGGGCACCAGCGTCACGCCTGCGAACCGTCCCACCCACCGCAGGTCGCGGGCCAGGGGCAGGTCGGCATGGGCGACGATCACCCGCCGGGCGCCGGCCCCGCCCAGCCGCTCGACTCCCGCCTCCACCGCCCGGTTGAGCCCCCGCTCCGGCTCCCAGACGACGAGCGCCCCCAGGTCGCGGGCCCAGGCGGCCACGTCGGCGTCGTCGCACACCACCGCGGTGGGCAGCGATCGAGCGCTCACCACCACCGACGTGGCCATGGCCCGGGCCAGCCGGGCCCGTTCGACGTCGCCGAGCGCCGGCGCCAGCCGCCGCTTGGCCTCGCCGAACGACTTCACCGGAAGGAGGACGGCCAACGGGCCGACCGAGAGCCCGGAGGTCACTCCAGCACGGTGAGCACCTTGGCCACCGGCTCCTGCCGCAGCAACGAGCGGAAGCGCACCACCGCCTCCTGGATCGGCCGAGACGCCAAAGCCGCCTCCATCTCCCCGGCCGACGTCCACCGGGATATGGCGTCCACGTCGACCAGTCCGCCCGCGTTGGTGTGGTCGCACACCGCCAGCTCGATGCCGAGGCAGCCGGCACAGGTGGCGAAGGCGGGCCGGACGTCGTCGAGGAACAGCCGGCGCAGCGTCACCAGCTCGTCCGGGTCGACCGCGCTCTGGAACAACCTGAGGCATTCCGCCATCACGGCCTCCACGTGGTCTTGGCGAACATCCCGGCCAGCTCGGCGCTCGACTCGAGGGCCATCCGCCCCCGGTGGAGGACACCCGCCAGCCGCTCGCCCGTACCCGGGTACTTGAGGGTCACCCGAACCTCCTCCGTCGAAACCTCCAACACGTTGTAGGACGGCCGGGTGTAGCCCCGCAGCCGGTGCGACGAGACGGTGCCCGAGTTGACGATCAGCACATGGTCGAGGAGCCACACGTGGGGGACGTGCTTGTGACCCGACAGCACCAGGTCGACCCTGAGGTCGGTGAGGAGGGCGAGCACGTCGCCCGCGTCCCAGACCGTGTTGCGCTCCCGGCCGGTGCCGGGGACGGGAACCAGGTGATGGTGGAGGACGAAGATCTTGAGGTCGGCCTCACCTG
Source organism: uncultured Acidimicrobiia bacterium (assembly GCA_963790325.1). Lineage (GTDB taxonomy): Bacteria > Actinomycetota > Acidimicrobiia > Acidimicrobiales > AC-14 > JAXDMK01. The sequence continues at coordinate 818,990 of CAWBNY010000003.1, read as the reverse complement.
CGAACTGGTCGCGGATCCATGTGTAGCGCTCCCGGCCGACCTCCCCCTCGGCCAGGTCGGGCTTGGACGAGTCGATCGCCACCACCCGCACCCGCATCGGCCGGGCGCCGTCGCGGCCGGGCAGGGTGAGGGACAGGACCCGGTCGCCCTTGTCGGCCACGTCGCCGACGCCGAACGTGTCCCGGAAGTGGAGGTAGCCCACGTTCTTGGAGTCGTGGTTGCCGGGGATGACGAGGACGGTGAGGCCGTGCTCGAACAGGGGCTCCAGGTAGTGCTGGGCGGTGGTGAACTCGCCCGCGTAGCCCTCCTGGGTGAGGTCGCCGCCGACGACCACCAGGTCGGGGTCGAGGCCGATGACCTCCTTGACCGCCGCCGCCAGCAGTTCGCCATCGAAGAACGGCGACCCGCAGTGCAGGTCGGACAGCTGGGCGATGACGAGCTGGCTTCGGGTCACCTCGGAACGAGTGTACGGGAGCCGGCTCCGACGCCCGGCTAGCCTCGACCGAGCTGTGGGAAAAGGGGGAGCAGTAGGGGGATTCGACGACTACGCCCTCGCCGACGGAGCCGCCGTCGGCGCTACCGGCGCGGTGTCGTGGGCCCGCCACGTCCCGTCGGGGCAGGCGGTGGCGGTCACCGAGCTGTCCGCCGCGGTGGCGGCCGACGAGGCGTTCGTCGGTCGGGTGCGCTCGACGGCGGAGGCGCTGGCCAAGGTCGGCCACCCCAACGTGCTGCCCATCCGGGAGGTGGTGGAGGGAGACGGGCGGGTCTGGGTCGTCGAGGACTGGGTCGACGGGCGGGAGCTGGGCGAGGTCCTGGGCGACGGGCCGCTGACGTCCGAGCAGGCGGTGGCCCTGACGTGCGGCGTCCTCCGGGGGCTGGAGGCGGTGCAGAAGCGATGGGTCGTCCACGGCGACATCTCGCCCTCGAGCATCGTCGTCGGGTCCGGCGGGGTGCCGATGCTGGTGGGTTTCGGGTTCGCCGGACTTCCCGGGCGCCCGCCGGCGGACGCCGCCACCGACGTGACGGCAGTGGCCGGTGTGCTCCTCGACCTGCTGGCGGCGACCACCGGGTCCACCCGGCACCGGAAGGTCGACGCCGCCGTCGACCAGGCGACGTCCGCCAACGAGAAGCGTCGCCCCAAGGACGCGGCCGCCTTCCTCGCCGTGCTGGAGAAGGCGGCCCGGTCCGACTTCGGCCGGGACTGGGTGGGCCGGGCGTCGCTGGCGGGCCTGGCGACCAAGGCGCCGGGGGTGGTCACGACGGAGCTGATCACACCGCCGGTCGAGCCCGACGCGGCGACCCGGGTCGGCTGGGACGACCCGGCGGGCGAGCCGGCTCCCGATGGCACCGCCCTCGACACCCGAGCGGTGGTCGATGTCGACGAAGCCGACGACGCCGACGCCCCCGCCGAGGGCGACGCCGACGGCGATGGAGGCGAGGTCGCCACGCCGGCCGTGGCCGCCGACGCCGAGCCTGAACCGGCCGACGCCGACGCCGCCGACGCCGCCCAGGCCGACGCTGACGCCGAGCCGAACCCGCCGACGACGACGCCGACGCTGGCGCCGACGCCGCCGACGACGCCCAGGCCGACGCCGAGCCTGAACCCGCCGACGACGAAGCCGCCGACGCCGCCGACGCCCAGGCCGACGCCGACGCCGACGAATCCGACGGCCGACGCCGAGCCTGAACCCGCCGACGACGCCCAGGCCGACGCCGAGCCGCCAGCCGCCGCCGCCGACGACGCCCAGGCCGACGCCGAGCCTCCAGCCGCCGCAGCCGCCGCCGACGACGACGCCGAGGCGGCGACCGAGGCACCGGCCACCGCCCCGGCTGCCGCCCCTGACGAGTCCGTGGCTGGCGTCGACGTGCCGGCGGAGCCCACCCCCGTCCACGCCACGCCCGCGGTGCCCCGGGCGCCCAAGAGGCCGTCGCCCCCCAGGTCGAACAAGGGCAGGCGGCGCACCGGCCCCGTGCCGACGGCTCCCACGCCTGCCGCCACGCGATCCCCGGCCCCGGCCCCGCCCGCCCCCGCGACCGCCCCTCCGACCGTCCCCCGGCGCCAACCCATCCGGACCTGGGCCCTGGCGGCGTTGATCGTCGTCGTGTTGGGGGCGGGCATCGCCGTCGCCGTCACCCGCGACCGGACCGGTGACGAACCGGGTCAGGTCGCCTCCGGCTCCGGCACCACGGTCCTCGGTCCGCCCGCCGGCTTCAGCGACGACGTCCCCGTGGCCGAGCGGCCCACCGCGGCCGAGATCGCCGACTCCGACGTCGTGGGCGACTGGCGGATGCAACTCGTCGTCTACGAGTCCACCGGCTTCTTCGGCACCCAGGTCGGTCAGACGGTCGAGAAGATCTACACCATCCGCTCCGAGTGCTCGACGTCGCCCTGCACCCTCCGGCTGGCGGTGTCGGGGACCGACGGCGAGTTCGAGCTCCGCGACCGGGGCGACGAGTACTTCATCGCCGCCTCCGGCCCCCAGGACTGCATCGACCTGCCCTCGGGCGCCCTCCGGGTGGCCAACGGGGGGTTGGCGTCGGTGACGGTGCAGCTCCGCCCCAACTCCGCCTCCCGCACGCCCCGGGGGGATTGGGTCGCATCCGGGCTCAGCGGGTCGGTCGTGACCACGTTCGACACCAGCAACCCGGACTGCATCAACGGGTCGGGCGTCCAGCGCTCGACGGCCCTCGGTTCCCGCCAGTGACCACGTAGGGTTGCCCCGATGAGGGTGGCGGTCGTCGGCGCCGGGTCGTGGGGGACGGCGATGGCGGCCATGCTCTCGGCCAAGGTCCCCACCACCCTGTGGGCCCGCCGTCCCGAGGTCGTCGCCGCCATCCGCGCCCACGGACGCAACCCCGACTACCTGCCCGACCTTCGCCTCGCCCCGCCGGTCACGGCCACCGCCGACCTGGAGGAGGCCCTGGTCGGGGCCGACGTGGTCGTCATGGCGGTGCCCTCGCACGGCTTCCGGGCCGTCCTCGACGAGGGCCGCGTCGACATCGCCGCCGGGGTCCCGGTGGTCAGCCTCACCAAGGGCGTCGAGCAGGGCGCCCTCCGGCGGATGAGCGAGATCGTGGGCGAGCTCATGCCCGGCCAGCCCCTGGCCGTGCTCACCGGTCCCAACCTGGTGGACGAGATCGTCGCCGGCCAGCCCACCGCCAGCGTGATCGCCACCCCCGACGAACACCTGGCCAACGAGCTGCAGCAGCTCTTCACCACCGGGACGTTCCGGGTCTACACCAACCCCGACGTGGTGGGCTGCGAGCTCGGCGGCGCCCTCAAGAACGTCATCGCCATCGCCGCCGGCATGGCCGACGGGATGGGCTTCGGCGACAACACCCGGGGCGCGGTGGTCACCCGGGGTCTGGCCGAGCTGGCCCGGCTGGGGGTGGCCCTGGGCGGGGAGCCGGTGACGTTCTCCGGGCTCACCGGCATGGGCGACCTGGTGGCCACCTGCACCAGCCGCCACAGCCGCAACCGGTGGGTGGGCGAGCAGCTCAGCCAGGGCCGCACGGTCGAGGAGATCGTCGGCGGCACCCGGATGGTGGCGGAGGGCGTCCGCACGTCGGAGGCGGTGGTCGAGCTGGCGGCCCGGGTCGGGGTGGAGATGCCCATCGCCGAGCAGGTGGTGGCCGTCCTCCACCACGGCAAGTCGCCCGCCGAGGTGGTCCCCCTCCTCATGGGGCGGGACGCCAAGCCCGAGTTCGCGCCGGGAGCGTTCTCACCGACGCTTCTCGTCCCCGACACAGCCCCTTCACAGGTTCGGGGGCGTACCATTTCGGCATGACCGACGCCTCTCCGCTCTCTGCCGCCGCATCCCTCGAACAGGCCCTGTTCGAGGTCAAGAAGGTGATCGTGGGGCAGGACCGGGTGATCGAGCGGATGATGGTGTGCCTGCTGGCCCGGGGCCACTGCCTGCTGGAGGGCGTCCCCGGGCTGGCCAAGACCCTGGCCGTGGAGACCCTGGCCGAGGTGGTCGGCGGCACGTTCGTCCGCCTCCAGTTCACCCCCGACCTGATCCCCTCCGACCTGGTCGGCACCCGCATCTTCCGGGCCTCCACCGAGACCTTCGACGTCGAGCTCGGCCCCGTGTTCGCCAACTTCGTCCTCACCGACGAGGTCAACCGGGCCCCGGCCAAGGTCCAGTCGGCCCTCCTCGAGGTCATGTCGGCCCAGCAGGTGTCGATCGCGGGCACCACCTACCCGGTGCCCCGGCCGTTCCTGGTGCTGGCCACCCAGAACCCGATCGAGTCGGAGGGGGTCTACCCCCTGCCCGAGGCCCAGCGCGACCGCTTCCTCATGAAGATCCTCGTCGACTACCCCGACCGGGGCGAGGAGATCGAGATCGTCCAGCGCATGAGCGTCAACCCGCCCCACGCCCACCAGGTGCTGAGCCTGGAGCAGCTGGTCCGGTGCCAGGCCGCGTGCGACGCCGTCTTCGCCCACCGGGCGATCATCGACTACGCGGTCCGGCTGGTGCAGTCCACCCGGGCCCCCGCCGACAACGGCATGCCCGAGCTGGCGGCGGCCATCGAGTACGGGGCCAGCCCCCGGGCCAGCATCGGCCTGGTGGCCGGCGCCCGCGCCCTCGCCCTCCTCCGGGGACGCGACTACGTGCTCCCGGCCGACGTGGTCGACGTGGCCCACGACGTGCTCCGCCACCGGCTGGTCCTGTCCTACGAGGCGCTGGCCGACGGCCTGCTGGTCGACGACCTCATCTCCAAGGTGCTGGCCACCGTGCCCCAGCCCCGCCTCGCCCCCAGCCAGGACGGGGCCGACATGGAACGCTCGGCCTGACCGTCGTGCCCCGGCCCCCCGCCCTCACCCGGGCACCCACCACCGTGCCCACCTCGGCCGGCCGGCGACCCCAGGAGGTGCTGCGCCAGCTCGAGCTGGTCGTCACCCGGCGCCTCGACGGGCTCCTCCAGGGCGACTACCTCGGACTCGTGCCCGGCCACGGCTCCGAGCCGGGGGAGACCCGGGCCTACGTCGAGGGGGACGACGTCCGAAGGATCGACTGGAACGTCACCGCCCGCACCACCGTCCCCCACGTGCGGGACGCCATCGCCGACCGGGAGCTGGAGACGTGGGCCCTGGTCGACTGCTCGGCCAGCCTCGACTTCGGCACCGCCCTGTGCGAGAAGCGCGACCTGGCCCTGGCCGCGGTGGCCGCGGTCGGGTTCCTCACCGCCCGCACCGGCAACCGCATGGGGGCGGTGATCGTCCGTCCCGACGGGACGACGCGCGTGCCGGCCCGTCCCGGGCGCCAGGCGCTGCTCGGCCTGCTCCACACCCTCGCCACCCGGTCCCGCACCGAGGGGGGCGGCACCACCGACCTGGCCGCCGCCCTCGACCGCCTCCTGCGGCCCCCCCGCCGGCGGGGCCTCACCGTGGTGGTGTCCGACTTCCTGGCCCCGCCCGGCTGGGAGCGGCCGCTGCGGGCCCTGTGCGCCCGCCACCAGGTGCTGTGCATCGAGGTGGTCGACCCCCGCGAGCTCGAGCTGCCCAACGTCGGATATCTCACCCTGGTCGACCCCGAGACCGGCGCCCTGCGGGAGATCCAGACGGCCAAGGAGTCGCTCCGCCGGCGCTACGCGGAGGCGGCCGCCGAGCAGCGCTCCGACATCGCCCGCACCATCCGGGGGGCGGGCGCTTCCCACCTCGTGCTGCGCACCGACCGGGACTGGCTGCGCGACATCGTCGGCTTCGTCCTCATGTCCCGCCGCCGGCGCGACGCCATGGCCCGGGTGGCGGTGAGCCGGTGAGCTTCATCTCCGGCGCCCGCCTGTGGCTGCTGGTCGGCCTGGTCGGCCTCATCGTCGCCTATGTCCTGCTCCAGGGCCGGCGCAGGCAGTACGCCGTGCGCTTCACCAACCTGGCCCTGCTCGACTCGATCGCCCCCCGGCGGCCCGGCTGGCGGCGCCACGTCCCGGCCGTCGCCTTCCTCCTGGCCCTGGGGCTCATGGTCACCGCCTTCGCCCAGCCGGCCCGTCCCGTCAAGATCCCCCGGGAGCGGGCCACCATCGTCATGGCCATCGACGTCTCGCTCTCCATGGAGGCCACCGACGTGGCTCCCACCCGCATCGTGGCCGCCCAGGAGGCGGCGTCCGCCTTCGTCGACATCGTGCCCGCCCGCCTCAACCTGGGCCTGGTCGTGTTCTCGGGGGTGGCCCAGGTGATGGTGTCGCCCACCACCGACCACGAGCTGGTCAAGCGCAACCTGGAGAACATCATCCTCGGGCCCCGGACCGCGATCGGCGAGGCCGTCTTCGCCAGCCTGGGGGCCATCGCCTCGGTGCCCACCGCCCCCGGCCAGACGCCGCCCCCCGCCCGCATCGTCCTCATGTCCGACGGCGAGACCACCATCGGCCGGTCGAACGAGCTGGCGGCAGCGGCCGCGGTCGAGGCCAACGTGCCGGTGTCCACCATCGCCTTCGGCACCGACGAGGGGTTCGTGTCGGTCGAGGGCCGCAACATCCCGGTCCCGGTGAACCGGGACTCCCTGGCCCAGCTGGCCGAGGCCACCGACGGGAGCGCCTTCGAGGCGGCCACCGCCAAGGAGCTGCGCAAGGTCTACTCCGACATCGGCAGCTCGGTCGGCTACCGCACCGAGAAGCGGGAGATCACCTCCTGGTTCGTCGGCTTCGGGCTGTTCTTCGGCCTGGCCGCGGCTGCGGCCAGCCTGGTCTGGTTCTCCCGCCTGCCGTAGGCCCGCCGCCGGTCGCGCCTCGACGACCGCGTCTCCATCGGGTCGTCGGGTTGTCCTTTCCCTTCCTGACTCGGCCGGTTGGGAAAGGAACCTTGCCCCATGAGTGCCGGCGGCGTCCCGGCCCACGGCGCGGGGCGCCCGGCCCGGTGGTGGCGGGCGGGCGATCTGGTCTCCGCCGCGGCCCGCAGGTCGCCCTGAGATCCGGCGGGGCTCAGCGGGCGAGGTACTTCTTGATGCAGTGCAGCGCCCCCAGGCGCATGGCGAAGAGGTGGAAGTCGCCCAGCTGGTGGACGGTGAAGCCGAGGGACTCCCAGGTGCGCCGGTGGAGGTCGTCGGTGGCCGCCAGCTCCTCGAACGGGGCGTGGCCGTAGGTCGGCAACCACACGTCCTTGGCCTCCCCGTCGATCTGGACCAGGCAGTTGTTCGACGTGGCGAAGTACCACAGGCGCTCGCCGGCGACCTCCACCCGGCGGCCGTCGACCTCGACCTCGAACGCGCCCCGGACGTCGACGGAGACGTAGGGCAGGGGGGTGCGGCGGACGGAGAAGCCCAGGCGGCGGAGCTGGTCGGCCACCGCGTCGAACTCGCCCTGGAGGTTGTGGGCCACCGGCTGCCAGCCGAGGGTGCGGTCGGCCAGGCCGGGGTCGCCCACCAGGACCTGGTACTTCGTGCCGGCCCGGCCTGCCCGGCCGGCGAGGGACAGGAACATGTCGATGTGGAAGATCGGCTGGCGGTTGCCACGACCGGCGTCGACCGTCTCCAGCCACCGCTCGCCGCCGATCTCGACCACCCGGTTGGTGGCCCGCGACCGGGGCGCCGCCGCCGGGAAGTGGAACGTGCGGGCCGGGTCGAGCTGGGCCCGGAACTGGCGCTTGACGAAGTCCTCCCGGGCCCGGACCGAGCCGGTGGCGGGGAACTCCTCCATCGACCCGCCCGCCTCGATGGCGGCCCGGCTGTCGTCGAGGTAGTCGGCGCCGACGAAGGCGAAGTCGTCGCCCGCGAGGATGTTGCCGCCCTGGAACACGAGCGGGCTCTGGGCCGTCTCCATCGGCGTGGCGGTGGCGACGAGCTCGGCGACCGCGAAGTCGCCCACCCGGGGAAAGGACTCGGGCTCGAGGAGGAAGGTGGCGGGCGGGCGCCGGTCGAGGTCGTCGACGACGACGAAGGCGTCCTCCGCCCACACCGAGAACGCCAACGAGGCGGGCGCCCGCACGACGGTGGTGGTGGCCGAGGGGACCCGGCGGGCGTCGGCCACGTCGGTGATCTCCTTCACCACCTTGGGGTGGGCGACGATCGTGACCGCGGTGGTCGGCGGCAGTCCGGCCAGCAGATCGCCGTAGGTGCGCTGGTAGATCGCCCGGTCGGCGGCGGAGTGCGTGGGGTACCACAGGAGGACGTGGCGGATGGGGCCGTGGGCGGTGGAGACCAGCCGGGGCCGGGTGGGGAAGGCGGGCGGCGCCTCGACGGTGAGCGCGGCCCGCCGCCGACGCCGCCGGGGTGGGACGGGGACGGGGGCCGGGACTGCGGGGGCGTGGCGGCGGGGGACTCCGGCGGGAGGCGGCGCCGACGGGGCGGGGGCGCTCCTCACAGGTGGAGGGTGGCCACGCCCCACGGCCGCAGGCGCAGGGTCCCGGTGACCGGCGCGACCGGCTGGTGGCGCAGGTCGACCAGCCAGCCGCTTCGCCCGCCCAGGTCGACCGTGGCCTCGGTGTCGCGCGGGTTGAAGACCCGGACTTCGAGGCGGCCACCCGCCACCCGCCGCACGGCCGACACCTCGGCGCCGGTGACGGTGAGGGCCGAGCCCGTGGCCGGCCGGGCGCCCGTCCCCGACCCGTGGGCCACCTGGAGGGGCAGGAAGGCGTCGTCGACCAGGGCGTAGGGGTCGAGGTCGCCGACCGCCACCGCGTACCGGAAGGTGTGGCGGCCCGCCATCTGCGCCCCCTCCACCGGCACCGGGGGACCGGCGGGAAGGGGCCGGTAGGTGAGGTTGGTGCCCGACAGGAGGCCGACGCACCGGAGGAGGGTGAGGGCGAGGGCCTGGCCGTCGTCGACCAGCTCGTACTCGAGGAGCCCCTCGTGGACGATCGTCAGCCCCCCGGCGGTGACGAAGCGGCGGGAGGGGAAGGTGGGCAGGCCCCGCTCGGTGGCCCCGCCCTCGGCCAGCAGCGCCCGCTCGACGGTGCCGAAGGCGCACTCGGCCCGGGACGTGGCGGCCGCCGCCGGCAGGGGGAACCACGCCCGCAGGCGGTGGTCGCGGCACGGGTTGTCGAGGCTGGTGGTGACCCGGACGAAGCGCTCGCCCGCCCGCAGCTCGAGCCGGGTGGCGACCTCCACCCGGCGGGCGCCGACCCGGGCCCGGCCGCCCTCCAGCCGCTCCGGCCACTCGAAGGTCCGCACCACCCGCAGGGCGGCCCGCAGGGGGCCGGGCTCGTGGACGCCGACCGTCACCGACGACGGGGCGTCGACCGCCAGGTCGCCGTCGGGGGGCGAGTAGTTGTAGGTGTCGCCGGCGTCGCCGTCGTCGACGAGCAGGTCGAGGCCGGCGAGCCCGTCGATGGCGAAGGTGCCGTCGGACGGGTCGACGGTGACCGTGACCAGCCCGTTGGCGAGCGTGTGGCGGTCGTGTCGATCCCGGGAAGGGGCGACGGGGGCGACGGGCGACGGCGGGTCGGCAGGCGACCACGCCGCCCATCCGAAGCCGGCCACGCCTTCGACCCGCACGAGCACCCGCCGGTAGGGCTCGTGCTCGATGCGGACGTGGATCGGCTCCCGGCGGCGGGCGCCGGCCCGGGCGTAGAGGTCGGCGAGGGTGGCGGCGAGAGCGGGATCGGGCAGCTGGCCGCCACCACCGGCGATCGGGCGGGGGCCGGTGCGGAGGACGACGTCGAGGCCCGTCTCGTCGTCGGCCACGTCGATGCCGACGATGGCGCCGCCCCAGGCCGCCTCCTCGTTCCCGACCTGCCCGAGGAGGATGCCGAGCTGGCCGCCCGGGACCACCCGCTCGGTGGCGGAGCCGACCCGGTCGGCCACCACCTGCCCACCCTCCACGTCGCCTGTCCCCGGCAGGAGGAGCTCCACCAGCCCGCCCCGAGCCCGGGCCGAGGGGTTGACGACGGCGGGGCCGGCGACGGCCAATGTCGTCCCGAAGGAGGCCAGGGCCCGGGCGGTGAGGGCCTCGGCCACGTGGGTGGCGGTGGCGTAGCGGGCGAGGACGGCGTCGACGACGCCGTCGGCGGAACAGGCGCAGACCGAGTCGTGGGCCGCGTTGCGCACGACTTCGGTCCACGCCAGACGGAGGGCGGCCGCCGGCCACTCGTCGGCGTCGGCCGCCAGGAGGGCGGTGAGGGGCTCGGCCAGGCGCTCGAGGGCCCGCTCGGCCCTGGCCGCGGCCTGCTTGACGTCGACCCGGTTGGACGCCACACCCATGAGCAGGTTGGCCCGGGCACCCGAGCGCAGCTCGCCCGTCCAGGTGGGCAGGCCGACCACCGACGAGGCGGCCAGGTACCTGGCGAGGGAGGTGATCTCGAGTTGGTGGTCGTCGGTGAGGTCGGCGGCCTCGGCCACCACCCGGCCGAGGTGGGCCTGGAGGCGCTGGTGGTCGCCGCCGTTCATCCACAACAGCGGGGCGTCGGCCGGGAGGAGGGCGCCCAACTCGGCCTCGTGGGCCCGGATCCGGTCGAGGAGGGCCTTGGCGTCGTCGGGAACGTTGGCCCCGTTGCCGTAGCCGACCGGGAGGTACTCGGCCCGCACGCCGGAGCCGTCGGGCGCCCGCCACCAGAAGGCGGTGCGGTTGACCGCGGCGGGGACCCCCCGCCACACGACGGCGTGGTCGAAGCCGGCCAGGCGCAGGAGCTGGGGCATCTGGGCCACGTGGCCGAACATGTCGGGCAGGTAGCCGACGGCCATCGTCCCCCCGAAGGCGGCCGCCCGCTCGATGCCCATCTGGAGGTTGCGGACGAGGGTCTCGCCGGAGACGAGGAACTCGTCGGGCAGGACGTACCACGGCCCGACCGCGATCCGCCCGGCGGCGGCCAGGCGGCGGAGGCGGGGCTCGTTCTCCGGGCGGATGGCGAGGTAGTCGTCGACCGCCGCCATCTGGCCGTCGAGGAGGAAGTGGGGGATGGACGGGTCGGCCTCGAGCCGGTCGAGGACGTCGTCGAGCACCTCCACCAGCCGCAGGCGTAAGGCCTCGAAGGGCTGGTACCACTCCCGGTCCCAGTGGGTGTGGGGGACGATGGCGACGGTCCGGGCCACGGCCGCCAAGGCTACGCGGGGTCCGTCGCCAATCGGGGGATGGCCGGGTCAGGGGCTCTCGCAACCGATGCCGGCGACACCGCCGCGGTCGAAATCGTGGGGGTCGGGCGGAAGCACCGTGAAGTTCCGGTGGGGGATCTCGCCGCAGTCGAGATCGGCGGAGTCCTGCGGGATGCAGATGTCGGGATAGGACGGGTCGCAACTGGCGCCCGGCGGATCCGCCGCCGGAGGGTCGGTGGCCGGCGGGTCGGTGGCCGGAGGGTCGGTGACGGGCGGGTCGGTGGTATCGGGGATCGCCGCGACCGCAGCCCGGGGCGCGAGCGGTGCCGTCGCCGTGACGACGGGGGTGGTGGACGCCTTGGGCAGGACGAGCTCGGCGGTGGTCGTCGTCCGGCCCAGGGTCGGGCTCGTGGTCACCAGAGTCGTCGGCCCGGCCGCGCCATCGGTGGGGTCGTCCTTGGGTGCCACGATCGCGGCCACCACGACCACCAACCCGGCGGCGAGGCCGATCTGGGCTGCCCTGGGCCAGCCCCGGTAGGTCGTCCACGCCCGGCGGGGGAGCGGGTCGCGCGCCGGGATGGAGAACACGGCGGTGGGTTCCGGCGGCGGCGGAGGCGGCGGCGGCGCGGCGCGGTAGTTGGGGTGGGACGCCTCCGGGTACCAGTTGCCGTCGGAGGCCTGCCACCACCACGAGCCGTCCTTCTTGGCCCGGAACACCTGGCCGTCGGGCCCCCGCTTCCATCCGGGGGGCATCCCCGATTGCTGCCCGTGGTCGCTCATCCCGCCCGCCCCTCACCGATCGCCGTGTTGTGGACGCTACGCCCCTATCCTCGGGGCGTGCCGACCCTCATCCCCTCACCGACCCGCGTCGAAGCGGCCGGCAACAAGCCCAAGCTGATCGACGAGTACGTCGGTCGGCTCAACAGCGGTCACGACGCGGTCAGCGTGGCCCACATGCGCTCGCCCGGGGGATGGGTGGAGCCGGGGCAGACGCCCGAGTTCGACGAGTTCACCGTCGTCCTCGCCGGCCGCCTCCGCCTGGCCAGCGCCGACGGCAGCCAGCTCGACGTGGTGGCCGGGCAGGCGGTCGTCGTCCCCGGCGGCGAGTGGGTCCGGTACTCGACGCCGGATCCCGAGGGCGCGGAGTACGTCGCCATCTGCCTCCCCGCCTTCTCGCCCGACCTCGTCCACCGGGACGATGGCTGAGCTCCTGCAGGTCACGACCACGGCGCCCACCCGGGACGAGGCCGACGGCATCGCCTTGGCCCTGGTCGCGGCCCGGCTGGCGGCGTGCGTCCAGGTGATCGGCCCAATGACCAGCCGCTACTGGTGGGACGGTGCCGTCCAGACCGCCGAGGAGTGGCTGTGCCTGGCCAAGACCACCGCCGACGCCTACCCGGCCCTGGAGGCCGCCATCCGGGAGCGCCACTCCTACGACGAGCCCGAGATCGTGGCCGTGCCGGTCGTGGTGGGGAGCCCGTCGTACTTGGACTGGGTGGCGCGGGAGACTGGCCACCCATGACCGCCGTCAACCTCACCGAGTGGACCACCTGCGGTGGCTGCGCGGCCAAGTGGGGGGCGGCCCCCCTGGCCGGCCTCGTCCGGGCCCTCGCCGCCACCGACGGGGCCGACCCGGCGCTGATCGTGGGCCTGGCCCCGTTCGACGACGCCGCCGTCTACCGCCTGTCCGACGACGCCGCCCTCGTGTCCACCACCGACTTCTTCCCGCCCCTGGTCGACGACCCGTCCGACTTCGGGGCCATCGCCGCCGCCAACGCCTGCAGCGACGTGTTCGCCATGGGCGGGCGGGTGGTGCTCGCCCTCAACATCTCCGCCTTCCCCGAGCGGATGCCGGTGGAGGCGGTGGCGGCCATCCTGGCCGCGGCCTCGGCCGTGGTCACGGAGGCCGGGGGGACGGTGGCCGGCGGGCACACCATCCGCTCCGAGGAGCCCGTCTTCGGGCTGGCGGTGCAGGGCCTGGTCCACCCCGACCGGGTGTGGACCAAGGCCGGGGCCCGTCCCGGCGACGTGCTCCTGCTCTCCAAGCCGATCGGGACGGGCATCGTCCTGGCCGGCGGGGGGGCCGACGACAAGGCCGCCGCCATCGCGGTCATGCGCCGGCTGAACCGGACCGCGGCCGAGGCGCTGTCGGCGGTCGCCGAGGCCCCCCACGCGGTCACCGACGTCACCGGCTTCGGCCTCCTCGGCCACGGCTGGGAGATGGCGGAGCGGTCGGGGTCGGTGCTGGAGATCGACACCGCGGCGGTGCCCCTGTACGCCGGCGCTTTGGCCGCGGCCGAGGCCGGCGTCCGCACGGGAGGCGACGCCCGCAACCGGGCCCACCTGGAGGGACGGGTGGAGTCCTCCGCCCCCGCCGCCCTGGAGGCCCTTGCCTACGACCCCCAGACGTCGGGGGGGCTGCTGGCGGCGGTGTCGCCATCGGCCGCCGCCGATCCGGGCCTGGCCGCGGTCGGCTTCGTGGCCATCGGTCGGGTGGTCGAGGGGACGGCCGGGGTTCGGCTGCGGTAACCCGACGCCGGCGGCGGGCGTTCTCCCTATCCTGGGTGGCGACGGCGAAGGTGAGGGGGCGCCATGCTGGTAGCTCGGGGTGCGGTGGGTCTGTTGCTGTTCGCCCTCTGGCTCTACTGCATCATCGACGTGATCTTCACCGACGAGTCCGAGGCGCGCCACCTGCCGAAGCTGGTGTGGTTGCTCATCGTCGTCTTCCTCGCCCAGATCGGCTCGATCCTGTGGCTGGTGGCGGGCCGACCCCAGAGGAAGTCCTTCCGCGTCGGCGATCCCGGCAACCAGCCGCCCCGGCGCCCGGTCGGGCCCGAGGACCGGGCCGAGTTCGGCGTCGCCATGGACGGTCTCAGCCCCATCGTCCGGGAGCGGGAGGAGCGGGCCCGGGCGCGCCTGCGGGCGGAACAGCTCCGGCGGCGGGAGCAGGAGCTGGCCCGTCAGGAGCGGGAGGCGGAGCTGAAGCGCCGGGAGGACGAGGGGCAGCGCCAGGAGCAGGAGCTGGGGGAGGGCGAGCCGCCGCCCACCGACCCGGGACGGTCCAAGCTGGAGGAGTGACCGAGATCGTCGTCGTCCCCCACGCGGTCGTCGCCGGCGGCGACGGGCTGGCCCGGGACGAGGGCGGGCGGGTCGTGTTCGTGGAGGGGGCGCTTCCCGGGGAACGGGTGGTCGCCCGCCTGACCGAGGAGCGGAAGGACTTCGCCCGGGCGCTGGCGGTCGAGGTGCTGGAGGCCTCGCCCGACCGGGTGGCGCCGCCGTGCCCGGCCTTGGCCGCCGGGTGCGGCGGGTGCACCTGGCAGCACGTGGCGGCGGAGGCCCAGGTCCGGCTGAAGGCGGACATCGTCACCGACGCCCTGCGCCGCATCGGTCGGGTGGCCGATCCGCCGGCGCCGTCGGTGGTGGGCCTGGCCGGGCCGGCCCTGCGCACTACCGCCCGCCTGGCGGTGGCGGCCGACGGCCGGGCCGGTCACCGGCGGCGGGACGGGACGGAGGCGGTGGCCACCGACGGCTGCCTGGCCGTCCACCCCCGGCTCGAGGAGCTGATCGTCGACGGGCGCTACCCGGGCGCGGAGGAGGTGTTGCTGCGGGTGGGCGTGGCCGGTGGGGAGCGGGTGGTGCAGGTCCGGCGGGCGGCCGGGGCAGCCGCACGCGCCTCGGACGCCTCGGGCGCCGCGGGCGTCTCGGTGTCCGTCCCGGCCGACGTGGTGGTCGTGGCCGCCGGTGACGGCCGGCCGGGGTACGTCCACGAGGAGGTCGGCGGTCGCCGGTTCCGGGTGTCGGTGGACTCGTTCTTCCAGCCCGGGCCGGTGGCGGCCGAGGGGCTGGTGGCGGCGGTGACGGAGGCGGTCGGAGAGGCACTGCCCGCCGGCGGCCGGCTGATCGACGCCTACGCCGGCGTCGGGCTGTTCGGTGCCGTCCTGGGCGCGGCCCGGGAGGCGCGGGTGACGGCGGTGGAGAGCGACCGGGTGGCGGTGGCCGACGCCAGGACCAACCTGGCCGGCCTCACGGCCAAGGTGGTCCGGTCGGAGATGGGTCGGTGGCGCCCGACGCCGGCCGACGTGGTGGTGGCCGACCCCGCTCGCTCCGGACTCGGCCGCCCCGGCGTGAAGGTGCTGACGGCGGCCCACCCCTCCCGGCTGGTCCTGGTGAGCTGCGACCCCGCCTCACTCGGGCGCGACGTCTCCCTTCTGGGCGCGGCCGGCTACCGGCTGGTGACGGTCGCCCTGGTGGACGCCTTCCCCCACACCTTCCACGTGGAGACGGTCAGCCGCTTCGACCGAGGGTGACTCCGCCTGGCGGCGGGGCGACGGAGACGGGCTCGGTGGCGCCGACGGGGTAGAAGGCGCGGAAGGTGAAGGCGGTGGGGGACGGGCCGTCCCGGCGGAGGGTGCCGAGGCGGTGCTTGGCCTCCTCCACGCCGGGGATGTGTCCGGCCGGGACCCACCACAGCACGAGATGGGCCTCGGCCATGGGCGCGAACCACTGCCGCCGCCGGCGCATCACATCGCGGTGGCCGGACCGGTAGGTGAACTCGGACAGGGCCTCGGCCGACTCCCACAGGCTCAGGTTCACGATGAGCATGTCGTCGTCGAAGGGCCGGATGGCGGTGGCATCGCCCCCGCCGTCCTGCAACCGCCACACGAAGCCGGCGAAGCCGTCGGCGAGGGCGTTCACCGGTTCGAGGCCGGCGACGAAGCCGGCCAACAGCTCGGAGTCGAGGGGCGCCAGGAGCCGGGCGACGTTGCACTGGGCCAGCTGGTGGCCGGAGGACGTCACCCCGCCGAGACTAGCCACGCCACCCGGGCGAACGGCCTCCGAGGCCCACCCCCGGGTACCGTGACCGATTGATGGCCGCTGCCCGGACCGTGCCCAGCCTGGGGGTGGAGCGGGCGTTGTGGGAGGCGGGGGCGGAGCGGATCGTCGGTGTCGACGAGGTGGGGCGGGGGTCGTGGGCGGGGCCGATCTCGGTGGGCGCGGCGGTGCTGCCCCGCGACCGGCGGGTGTACAAGGTCCGTGACTCGAAGATGCTCACCGAGGACGAGCGGGAGCGGCTGTTCCCCCGGGTCGCGGGCTGGTGCGAGGCGTGGGCGGTCGGCCACGCCAGCCAGCAGGAGTGCGACGACCTGGGGATGTCGGCCGCCCAGAAGCTGGCCGCCCGCCGGGCCATCGAGGGGCTGGGCCTGGCCGGCCCGCCCGACGCCATCCTCGTCGACGGCCGGTGGGACTTCGTCGGCGGCGGCCACGTCACCCGAATCGTCCGGGGCGACGCCTCCTGCCTGTCGATCGCCACCGCCTCGGTGCTGGCCAAGGTCACCCGCGACCGCATCATGCGGGCCGAGGCCGAGCACTTCCCGGGCTACGACTTCGACCTCAACAAGGGCTACCCGTGCCCCCGCCACAAGGCCGCCCTCGCCGCCTGGGGTCCGACGTCGATCCACCGGCGGGCGTGGGTGTTCATGGACCACCTCCCGTGGCCCGGCGTCCCCCGCCTGGTCCGGGAACTGCCCCCGGCGACGCTCTGGTAGCCCGCAGGCCAGTTGGCCTGCGACGGACGAAGGCGGGGCGGGCCGGGACGCGGAACGGTCCGGAACTCGTGGTTGGACCACCGGCTTGGGTACCGTCGGGACCCGTGAGCCGACGCGACGCCATCCTCCTGCGGGCCGCCGCCGCCTGGACCCTGTTCATCTGGGTCACCCGCATCCGCAACATCCTGGGCGACGAGACCCGCTCGACCGGCTTCAAGGCCGTCCACGTGGCCTTGGCCGTCGTGTCGGTGGCGTTCGCGGTGGCCATCTGGCGGGTGGCGACGAGGAGCCGGCAGCGGTCGCGGGACCGGGTCGACACGTCCTCGTAGGGGCGATCGCCAGCGCCGGCTTCGAGTCCGGCGACCGGTTCGTGGTCGGGCACTGGCGGTCGGGACCGCTCGGTCCGATGGACGACCTCATGTGGGCGACCCCCGCCGGCGAGCGGTGGCTGGTGGCCCCGACCCAGCCGGTGGCCGACTTCGTGTCGTCGATCTACGCCTTCGACCGGGTCGTCGTGACCGACCTCGCCGTCGACGAGGGCCCCCGGCGCCTCGCGGTCCACGTCCCCGACCTGGGCCTCGATCTCGTCCTGGAAGCGGGCCGGGGCTGGCCCGTTCCCGTCCCCCGCCGCCGGCCCCGATGGTTCACCCGGCACCTCGAGGCCCCCGTCGCCCGCCGCCTGCTGCCGGGGATCGAGCCCTACGGCGTCAGCCCGACCGGGGTCCGGGAGTGGTACCAGGCCTCGCGGTACCGCCCGCTGACGGCGGCCCGGGGGGCCCGTGCCGGCACCGATCTGGGCCGCCTCGGCCCGCTCCTCCCGCCGGTGCGGTTCGGGTTCAGCGAGCCCCCCCGCCGCCCGTCGTGGGTGGAGGTGACGACCCGGCTGGAGGTCCCACGGCCACGTCCAGCGCCAGGGTGAGGCACCGGCACGCGCCGCCGCCCTTGGCGAACTCGTCCACCGGCGACACGACCACGTCGAAGCCCCACGCCTCCAGCTGGCGCCCGACCCGGGGCGGGCAGGCGGGCATGACGACGGTGGTGCCGACGACCACCGAGTTGGCGCAGAAGGCCAGCACCTCGTCGTCGTCGAGGGCGAACGGCTCCGGCACCAGGGCCTCGACCACCTTGCGCCCGTAGGCGTCCCAGAAGTGGGGGGCGATCAGCGCCCGCCGGTCGTCGAGGGGGCAGAAGGTGAGATCGAGGTGGTAGCAGCGGGGGTCGACCAGCTCGATGGGGCGCACCGGCGCCCCGATGAGCTTCGACAGGGGCCCGTGGGCGCCGGCATCGGATCGCAGGCGGTAGCCGGACAGGAAGACGTCGCGGAAGGGCAGGGTGTCACCGGCCCCCTCCTGCGACACCCCCTCCGGCAGGGGGCGGACCCGGTAGCCGGCGTGCTCGAACCAGGCCACGTCGTGGGCCACCTCCGGCTGGCGTTCGGGATGGCGGAAGCGGCTGGGGACGAAGACGTCGTGGTTGACCGTGCCCGCGTTGGCGGTGAAGACGAGGTCGGGCAGGTCGGGCTGGGGCTCCATCAGCACGATCTCGGCCCCCGCCGCCCGCAGGTTGGCGACCAGGCCGTCCCACTGGTCCCGGGTGCGGTCGGCGTCGACCCTCACCTCCCGGTGCATCCACGGGTTGATCTCGTAGAGGACGCCGAAGTGCACCGGGGGGCACATGAGGAACCGGCGCCCCCACGTGAGGGCGCTCACCCGGTCACGCAGGCGTGAGGTGGTCGGCCAGGCTGCGCAGGAACAGCCCGACGTCGGTGACGATCCCCAGGGCCTGGTGGCTGCCCCGGTCGGCCAGCTTGGTGACCACGGCCTGGTTGATGTCGACGCAGAACGTCTCCACCCCGGCCGGCAGGAGGTTGCCGGTGGCGATGGCGTGGAGGGTCGACGCCAGCATGAGGGCCACGGTCACGCCCGGGAGCAGGTCGCGCATGGCGTCGGCCGCCCGGACGACGTCGGTCTCCACGTCGGGGAGGGGCCCGTCGTCGCGCACCGAGCCGGCCAGCACGAAGGGGATGTCGAGCCGGATGCACTCGTAGAGCACGCCCCCGGAGATGAGCCCGTCGGCCACCGCGCCGGCGATGGATCCCCGGCGGCGGACCTCGTTGATCACCCGCAGGTGGTTGGAATGGGCCCCCTCCACCGGCTGCGAGCCCACCAGGGGCACACCCAGCGACGTGCCCAGGACGTTGGACTCGATGTCGTGGGTGGCGAAGCCGTTGCCCGCGAAGAGGACGTCGACCCACCCGCCCCGCACCAGGCGGGCCAGGTCGGGGGCGGCGCCGGTGTGCACCACCGCCGGCCCGCACACGGCCAGGATCCTGCCGCCCGCGGTCCGGGCCAGGCGCATGCGGTCGGCCACCTGGGCGACGAGGAGCTCCTTGGGCTTCTCCGACGAGACGTCGGAGTTCATGAACTCGAACGGGTTGGGTCCCCGGGGCCGGGACATGGGCCGGACCCGCACCCCGTCGGTGCCGACCACGAGGGCGTCGCCCACCCGCACCCGGTGCATGGGGAGGGTTCGGACCTGACCGTCGGGGCGGACCACCAGCCCGCAGTCCATCTCCGGGTTGGCCACCGGCACCCACCGGCCGTGGAGGCGGACCTCGGTGGCCAGGTTGGTGGTGGAGTAGAAGCCTTCGGGCAGGACGCCGTCGGTGTCGGCGGGGACCGTCACCGCGTCGCCGGTGTCGACCCGGTTGGCGCCGTGGATGTGAAGCTCGGCGATCAGGGCCGCCAGCAGGTCCTCGTCGTCGGAGCTGACCTCGAACCGGGCCCGGCTGGCGTCGTTGTTGGTGCGGCCGATGTCGAAGTCGAGGAGGCGGTAGTCGGCCCCCCTGTCGAGGATGACGTCGAGGATCTTGGCCAGGATCAGCGAGTCGATGATGTGGCCCTCGACCTCGACCACCTCGGTGGCCATCAGTCGGGCGCGGCGGGGGCAGCGGGGGCGGCGGGCGAAGCGGGGGCGGCCGGGGGCGGCGGGGGTGTCGGGGGTGTCGGGGGCGGCGGGGGTGTCGGGGGTGTCGGGGGCGGCCGGCGCGGGGGCGGCGGGGGCGGCGGGGGCAGCGGGGGCGACCTCGGCGGCCTCGGCGGCCTCGGCCGCGTCGGCCTCGGCCCGGCCGGCGGCCCGGGTGGCGAGGACCGTGTCGACCGGGATCTCGTCCTCGCCGATCGTGGGCTCGTCCTTCAACCGACCCCGGCGGTGGTCCCACAGGTCGCGCACGACCACCGAGACGACACCGGCGGCGGGGATGGCGAGCAGGGCGCCCAGGATCCCGAACAGCTCCACGCCCATCAGCACGCTGACCAGGACGAACAGCTGGTTGATCTGCACCGTCTTGGCCATGATCGCGGGCTGGAGGACGTGGTTCTCGAACTGCTGGTAGATCACGTAGAAGACCAGCATCCCGATGCCGGCCGGCACCGAGTGGAGGAACGCCACCCCGATGGTGGGGATGGCCCCCAGGGTGGCCCCCACCAGGGGGATGAGGTCGGCGAAGGCCGTCCACAGGGCGAGGACACCCCGGAACGGCACGCCGAAGACCCACAGGGCGACGAACGTCAACGCCCCGGCGACGACGCTGATCAGAAGGTTGCCCATCACGTAGCCGGTGAGGGCCTTGGCGCAGTCGGCGGCCACCGCCTTGACCCGCGCCCGCCGCGGGGGCGAGAGCGCGCCCAGGCCGCTGGTGAGCAGCTGGGGGCCGTAGAGGATCATCATCACCGTCAGGACCAGCACCGTGACCAGGGACACGACGCCGGCGAAGGCCTTGCCCGCGTAGTCGACGACCCGGCTGCTCGAGTTGCGCAGGGCGTCGCCGATCCTGTCCTGGTTCTCCTGGTACCGGCGCTCGAGGTCGTACCGGCGGACGAGGCCGCCCAGGGTTCCCTGGCCTCGTTGGGCGTCGCTCAGGTAGGTGGGGAAATTGTCGACCGCCTCCCGGGTCTGGTCGACCAGGGGGCGGATGAAGGCGTACATCAACGCCGAGAGGATGACGACCAGCAGCAGGAAGACGATCCCGGTGGCGGGACCCCGCTTCACGTGCAGCGCCCGCTTGACCAGGTCGACGGCGGGGGTGAGGACGGTGGCGAAGAAGGCGGCCACCACCAACAGGGCCAGGGTGTGGGCGATCTTCTGGATGAGCCACAGGCCGAGGACGGTGGCCAGCAGCAGGCCGATGGTGGCCAGGATGGTCCGGACCGGCACCTTCTCCCGCTCTGACACGGGGCCGATGGTATCGAGCGGTCCCCGTTGGCCGTGGCTTCGATGTGGCGACTCGCCGGTGAGTAGTGTCCTGCCGGCATGGGCCAGCTGATCACCGTCACCCGCAAACCGTCGGTCCGGGCCGACGTCGCCATCTTCGAGCTCAACCGGAGCCTGACCGGCATGGGCCACGAGCGGTACAAGACCGCGGCCGACGCCACCCGCGACAAGCCGGTCGACGAGCTCGCCCGCCGCCTGTTCGCCGTCGGCGGCGTCCAGGGGGTGCACGTCTACTCCAACATCGTCACCGTCGACTACGAGGGCGGGGCCGACGTCGACGCCCTGGCCGACATCATCCGCGACCTGTTCACCTACTACCGGGAGGGCGTCGAGGTCGTCGACCCCATGGCCGGCACGGCGAGCGGCTGACCGCTACTCGATGACGACGCGCTTCTGGTCGTCGCCGCACGGCGGGTAGCGGGGGTCGAGCGCCTCCAGGGTCTCCACCACGATGCGGCTGACGGCCCAGTTGCGGTACCACTTGCGGTCGGCGGGGACCACGTACCAGGGGGCAGGCTCGGTGGACGTGCGGGCGATGGCCTCCTCGAAGGCAGCCCGGTAGTCGTCCCACCGGGCCCGGTCGTCGAGGTCGCCGACCCGGAACTTCCAGCACTTGGTGGGGTCGTCGAGGCGGTCGCGGAAGCGCTCGGCCTGCTCGTCCTTGGAGATGTGGAGGAAGAGCTTGACGACGGCGGTGCCGGCCTCCGCCAGGCTGGCCTCGAACTGGTTGATTCGCTTGTAGCGGGGCCGCCACACGTCCTCGGGGACGAGCTGGTGGACCCGGACGACGAGGACGTCCTCGTAGTGGGAGCGGTTGAACACGACCACGTCGCCCCGGGCCGGGGTGCGCTGGTGGACCCGCCACAGGAAGTCGTGGGCCAGCTCGTCCTCCGACGGGACCTTGAACGACACCACCCGGGCGCCGGCCGGGTTGAGACCGCGGAACAGGTGCTTGGCGGTGCCGTCCTTGCCACCGGCGTCGATGGCCTGGAGGACGATCAGCAGCGACCGCGTGCCCTCGGCGTAGAGCCGCTCCTGGAGGTCACGGAGGCGGTCGTGGAGCTCGGGAAGGGCCTCGGCCGCCTTCTCCTTGGAGGGCATGCCGTCGGTGTCGCGGGGGTCGATCTCGGTGAGGTCGACGGTGGCGCCGGGGGGGATGCGCCACCGCTCGGCGTCGGTGGTGGTCACGCTCGCACTGTACTGGCCGAACGTACGTTCGTCTAGAGTGGCGGTATGGCCGTCGCCGCCCGTGACCTCCTCGTCGACATCGCCGAGCTGGTCGAGAGGGCGGCGCCGGTGTCGCTGGCGGCCGACCAGCGGCTGCCGGTGCTGGCCCCGCTGGAGCCGTTGCTGCCGGAGCGGGGTCTGCGCCGGGGGTCGGTGGTGGCGGTGGAGGGGTCTTCGTCGCTGGCCCTGGCGGTGGCGGCGGCGGCGTCGGCCGCGGGGTCGTGGTGCGGGGCGGTGGGCCGTCCTTCCCTGGGGCCGGTGGCGGCGGCCGAGCTGGGCATCGTCCTCGAGCGCTTCCCGATGGTGCCGGCGCCCGACGGGTCGTCGTCCGGGCCCGGGGGGTGGGCGTGGGTGGTGGCCGCCCTCCTCGACGCCCTCGACGTGGTGCTGGCCTGGCCGCCGGGGGCCGGGTCGGCATCGGTGCGGGCCGGCGATGCCCGCAGGCTGGCGGCCCGGGCCCGGGAGCGGGGATCGGTGCTGGTGGTGGCGGCGGGGGGGTGGCCGGAGGCGGTCGACGTCCGCCTGGCGGTGACCCGCTCGGAGTGGCTCGGGCCGGGGGCGGGGCACGGGCGCCTGCGGGGCCGGCGGGTGGAGGTGGTGGGAGGGGGCCGGGGGGCGGCGTCCCGGGAGCGGCGGGCCCGGCTGTGGCTGCCGGCCCCCGGCGGGGGCGTGGCCGCAGCCGACATCGGTGTCGACGCCGCCGACGGCGACGAGCTGCGGGGGGTCGGGTGACCGAGCGCCTCCTGGTCGTGCACTGTCCCGACTGGCCGGTGGTGGCGTCGGGGGTGGCGGCCGCGCCGGGGGCGGCGGTGGCGGTGGTGTTCGCCAACCGGGTGGTGGCGTGCTCCGAGGGGGCCCGGGCGGAGGGGGTCGAGACGGGTTTGCGCCGGCGCCAGGCCGAGTCCCGTTGCCCCCGCGTGGTCGTGGTGGCCGACGATCCCGGCCGCGACGCCCGGGCGTTCGAGCCGGTGGTAGCTGCGGTGGAGGCGTTCACGCCGGGAGTGGAGATCGTGCGCCCGGGGGTGTGCGCCTTCGCCACCCGGGGCCCGTCCCGCTACTTCGGGGGCGACGCCGCCCTGGCCGGGAAGGTGGCGGTGGCGGTCGACCGGGTGCTGGCCGGGATGGGGGCGGGCGTCCCCCGCTGCCGGGTGGGGGTGGCCGACGGCCGGCTGGCGGCGGGGCTGGCGGCGTGCACGGCGTCGCCCGGCGGGCCGGTAGTAGTCCCCCGGGGTGGGAGCCGGGCGTTTCTGGCCGGCTTCCCGGTGGCGGCGGCGATGGGGGGCGACGCCGACCGGGCCGACCTGCTCGTCCGCCTCGGCATCCGCACCGTGGGCGACCTGGCCGCCCTGCCCCTGCCGGCGGTGCTGGCCCGCTTCGGCTCCGAGGGGGCGGGCGCCTGCCGGCGGGCCCGGGGTCTCGACGAACGGCCGGTCGCCGCCCGCACCCCGCCGCCCGACCTGGCCGTCGCCGCCGAGCTCGACCCGCCCGCCGACCGGTTGGAGACGGTGGCCTTCGTGGCCCGGTCCCTGGCCGAGCAGCTCCACGGAGCTTTGGCCGCCCGGGGCCTGGCTGCCACCCGGGTGCTGGTGGAGGCGGAGACGGAGCACGGCGAGTGGCTCGCTCGCCGGTGGCGCCACGACGGCGGCCTCACCCCGGCCGCCCTGGCCGAGCGGGTGCGGTGGCAGGTCGACGGCTGGCTGGCGGGCCGACCATCGCCGGCCGCCACCGACGACGGCGCCGTCCCCACCGGGGGACTCGTCCTGCTCCGGCTCACGCCCGACGAGGTCGGCCCCGACGACGGTCGCCAGCTCGGGTTCTGGGGCGGCGACCGGGCCGCGGCCGAGCGGGCGGCCCGGGCCCTGGCCCGGGTCCAGGGCGTCCTCGGGCCGGAGTCGGTGGTCACCGCCGTCCTCGCCGGGGGGCGGGGCCCGTCCGAGCAGGCCCGCCTCGTCCCGTGGGGCGACGCCCGGGCCCCGCTCCCCGGCCCTCAGTTCGCCGAGGGCGCGGCGGCCGTCCCCCCGTGGCCGGGACGGGTACCCCCGCCGGCACCGGCCACCGTCCACCCCGTCCCCCAACCGGTGCAGGTGCTCGACGCCGACGGGCGGTCGGTCACCGTCACCGGTCGGGCGGCGGTGTCGGCCCCGCCGGCTTCGGTGGGGTCGTCAGCAGTGGTGTCCTGGGCCGGGCCGTGGCCGGTCGACGAGCGGTGGTGGGACCCGGCCACCCACCGCCGCCGGGCGCGGGCCCAGGTGGTCACCGCCGACGGTGCCGCCCACCTGTTGGTCGTCGAGGGTGGCCGGTGGGCCGTCGAGGCCACCTACGACTGAGTCCGGTGACGGGAGATGCCGCCGGCCGTCACCGTCAGGGGCTACCAGCCGTAGAAGGCGGCCGGCCACCGGCGGCGGGCGTAGCCCAACACCAGGCCGCCGGCCAGGGCCACGAAGATCCCGGTCAGGGCCAGGCCCATCACCGGCGAACCGGTTCGGGGGAGGGCGGATCTGGGCGTGGTGGTGGTCGGGGGGGCGGTGGTCGCCGGCGGGGCGGTGGTGGGCACGGTGGTGGCAGGGGCGACCGTGGTGGGCGGGGGAGTGGTCGAGGTCGGGCACGTGCCACCGGAGGCGGTGGACTCGTCGATCGCAGTGGCGCCGCCCGACGCGGTGGAGTCGTCGATGGCGGTGGCGCAGCCGGAGGCGGTGGAGCCGTCGACGGCCACCGCGTCGCCCGAGGCGGTCGAGCCGTTGTCGGCGAACGACGTGCCCGACGCGGTGGAGTCGGTGCCGGCGACGGCGTCGCCCGACGCGGTGGAGTCGGCACCGGCGACCGCGGTCCCACTGGCCAGGCCGGTCGTCGTCTGGGCTCCCACCGGGGCCGCCGCCAGCGTCGCCGTCGCCAGCACGCCGACCAGTCCGGCCAGCAGCGCCCACGACGTTCTCCTCACCCTGCAGTTCGCCTTCATCTTCCCCAGCCCTTTCGTCGCGTGTCGTGGACGATACCGGCCTACCCACCGTTTGGCACGGGCGAACGATCCCGCGCCGGTCGCCGCCGCCTCAGCCGGCGGGCGAGGCCACCACGCCCAGCTCGAGGAGGACGGTCGCGTAGTCCCGCGCCGCCCGCCCGGCGGCGGCCTGGTCGCCGGAGTCGCGGTGGGCGGCGACGAGCAGCCGCCACAGGCGGTCGCGGTAGCGGTCGATCTCGAGTCCCCGATGGCACGTGCGGACGGCGGCGGCGAAGGCGCCGGAGGCGTGCTCGGCGGCGGCCAGGCGTTCGGCCAGGTCGGCGGCCATGGCCCGGTAGTGGTCGCGTGGCTTCACCACCCACTCGGCCGGGCCCTCCTCCTCCAGGAGGTCGCCCCGGTAGAGGTCGAGGGCCTCCCGCAGCGCGTCTGCGTCGGTGGACATGCGGGCCAGGTGCTCGAAGGCGCCGATGTCGACCCGGGCGTCGTCCGGGAGGGTCAGGCAGTAGGCCTCGCCGACCCGGGTGAGCACGGAGCATTCGGGCGAGATCCCGGGCTCGATCAGCCGGCGGACCGCCGACACCGCCACCTGCAACGACCGCTTCCCGGCGGTGGGGGACGTCTCCGGCCACAGCGCCTCGACCAGCGCCTCCCAGTGCAGCAGCCGACCCCGGTTGACCACGAGCAGGCGCAGCAGCGACCGGGCCCGGGGCTTGACCCCCTGCAGGTCGACGACCTCCCCGTGCACCTCCATGGTGAAGGTCCCCAGGCACTGCACGACCATCGACGGGTGGCCGGGTGCGCCCGACCCCACACCCACGCCCGCTCCCGCAGGCAGGCCCCCGGCCCGGAGACCGCACTCCTGGGCGATGGCGGCGGCGAGCGTCTCGTGGTTGGCCCGCTGGGCGGGATCGGTGAGGGCCAAGGCCCGGTACGCCGTCACCGCCGCGCCCCGGGCCCCGGTGGTGCGGGCCAACCGCTCGGCCGCCGCCCCCGCGGCGCCGGCGGCGGGGTCGCCGGCCGCGGCTCGGGCCAACGCCTCCAGGGAGGCGGCCCACGCCTCCAGCACCCGGGCACCGCCGCCCCGGAAGACGGCGGCCGCCTCCGCCAGCTCGTCGGCGTCGCCCGCCTCGGTGCCGATGCTGGCCCGGAGGACCGCGGCCAGCGCCCGGCCCCAGCCCCCGTCGGCCGGCTCCGGGCCCGGCGGACGCTGCGTCTCCGGCTCCACCACCTCCAACGCCACGTGGCAGAGCTGGGCCAACCACGGCTGGCCCAGCTCCTCCAACGCCTCGTGGGCCGCCACCAGGCGCTCCACCGGACGTTGCCCGGCCAGGGCCTGGGCGACGGCCCGGGCGAACGACGCCACCACCACCAGCCGGGCCGAGGCCCCCGCCTCCTGCTCGGCCGCGGCGAGGAGGCGGTCCGCGTCCCGGGCGTGGCCGGCGAGGAGGGCGGCCACGCCCGCGGCCAGGTTGGCGTTGCCGTCGTCGAGGCGCTCGAGCGGCGGGCCCGGGCGGCCGCGCCCAGCGGGTCGCGCCGGGTGGCGTCCCGGAGGATGCCCAGCCAGTCGTCCCCCGGCGGCGAGGAGGGCTCCGTCCACGCCCCCAGGGCCATGCGCTCGTGGTGGGCCTCGACCACCGCTCCCACCGGTCCGAAGGCGTCCTCGGTGGCGCGGTACCCGCCGATGGCGTCGCCGACCCGGCCGCAGGCGAGGTGGCGGCGGGCCTGGGCGAGGAGCAACCAGGGGTCGCTGGCGACGATGCCCCGGGGCAGCATCTCGATCCACGCCCCCGACTCCGCCCCCACCACCTCCCCCCGGTCCCGCAGCAGCCGCCCGATGGACTGGTTGTCGCCGGCCCGGGAGTAGGCCCGGATGGCGTCGGTGTAGGCGGCCGCGTCCTCCAGCATCTGCCCCGCCCGGCGGTAGCGGGCCGACGTCTCCGCTTCCCCCACCTCGGCCTCGAGGACCGACTCCAGGTACGACCGCAGCACCTCGTGATAGCGGAAGCTGCCGTCGTCGAGGGCGATCAGCAGGAGCTGGCGGGACTCGATCTCCTCCAGCAGCTGCTGGCCGCCGGTGCGCCCGAGGAGGGCGTCACAGAGGGGTCCGTTCAGGCGGGGGAGGACGCACGTGTCGAGCAGGAACCGGCGCAGCTCGTCGGGCAGCTCCTCCAGGATGTTCTGGGCCAGGTACTCCCGAACCAGGCGGGACCGGGTGGACAGGGCGCCCAGCGTCTCCCGGCGGCGGGCCGGGGTCTTGCCGGTGGTGGCCAGGTGGAACAGCTGCAGCACCGCCGGCCACCCCTCGGTGCGGCTGGTGACCTCGGCCGCCTCCTCCGGGGGCAGCGGCGAGCGGTAGACGTCCTTGAACAGCCGCTCCACCTCCCAGGACCGGAAGCGCAGGTCGTGGGCACCCACCTCCGTGAGCCGGCCCTCCAGGCGTCGCCGGGAGAGGTTCAGCCGGGGCTGGCGGCGGGAGGCGAGCAGGATCACGAGGGATTCGGGGGCGTGCTCCACCAGCCGGGTCACGAAGTCCTCGGCGGGCGTGCCCTCCAACGTGTGGAAGTCGTCGACCACCAGGACGGCCCGCCGGCCCGACCATCCCTCGATGTCGGCGACCATGGCGTCGAGCGATCTCCACCCGCCCGAGAGGCCGGTCAGCGAGGTGGCGAAAGCCCGCTCGAGGTGGGCCAGCAGGGCCTGGACGCCGCCGTCGGACTCGTCGGCCCGGTACCAGGCCGAGGGGGCGCCGACCTTGGCCAGGAACTGGGCCAGGACGGTGGACTTGCCCGAGCCGGCGGGTCCGACCACGACGCCGAAGCCGGTGCCGAAGGACTGCCGCAGCCGCTCGGTCAGCCGGGGCCGGACCAGGCCCGAGGCCGCGGGGGCTCGCAGCTTGGCTGACACCACCGTCGGACCTCGGCTCTCCCGCGAGACTTCCATGACGCGAAGCCGCCTTTTCGGCACTTGCGTGGCACGCCACGGTCGCACCGCGCCGGCGCCCGGTCAAGGGTGCTACCACCCCAGTTGGGACCTCAGGGCTCGGTGGTCGTGGTGGAGCTGTCCTCGTGGTCCTCGTCGGGCTCGGTGGTCGTGGTGGTGGCGTGGGTGGTGGTCTCCTCGGTGGCGTGCTCGTCGTCCGCCGCACCGCCGGCGCCGCCGGCTCCGCCGGTCGCCGCCGTCGTGGTGGGGGATCCGGGCGGGCGGGGGCGGGCCTCGATCTTGGCCAGGTCGAGCCCGTAGTACTCGGCTGCGTTGCGGGCCAGGACCTTGGCCTTGACCTTGTCGGTGAGGGCGGGGTACCCGAAGCGGTCCTGGAGCTCGGGGGAGATGTCGAAGGTGCGGAAGGCGTCGATCTGACCCTGGGGCGAGCCGTACCAGATGGAGTCCGTCCCCCACAGGATGCGGTCCTCGCCCACCGCCAGCAGGAGCTTGCCCAGCAGGTGGGCCGCCTCGTCGGGCGAGCGCATGAGGTTGAACCAGGTCGAGCCGAGCTCGGCGTAGACGTTCTGGCCGGCACCGATCGACGACCGGCGCAGCGAGCTGACCAGGCGGTTGGCGCCCTGGTCGGCGGTGTCGGGGGTGTAGGCGCCCTCGGTGACGCCCGGCTCCCATCCCGAGTGGTAGATGGCGAACTTGACCTCGGGGAACGCCTTGGCCGCGGGTCCCACGTCGTCGGGGGACGCCCACTTGTCGCCTCCCGAGATCCCCTTGTGGACGGAGATGCGGGGGATGCCGAGCTCCACGATCTTGGCCAGCGACGCCATGCCCACCTGCCGGCCGAGGACGTCGCCGTCGTCGAGGCGCCAGCCCATGGTGTTGGTGGTGTAGGCCTTCCACCCGTCGACCTGGTAGGTCTCGGCGATCGCCTCCAGGTCGTCGAGGGCGGCCGACAGGGGCTTCTCGGTGGGGACGACGAGGCCGTGGATGAGCAGCAGGCCGGGGCCGATGTCGTCGGCGATCCGCTCCCGGGCCCGGTACATCACCTCCAGGCCGAGCTCGCCCTGACGGGCGTCGGGGGCGGGGATGGCGGAGAGCACGGCCGCCGCCGTCTCGCTCCGCTTGTACAGGGTGTCGACGAACCGGTCGATGCCGAAGCAGGCCCGGGGGTCGTCGAGGCCGCAGGCGGCCTGGGGGAAGTCCATCCCGAAGAACGACTCGGGGAGGGGCTTGGACAGGTCGAAGTCGAGGAAGTGGGCCTGGGCGTCGATCACCGGCAGGTCGCTGTCGAGCACCTCCGAGGCGGCCCCCTCGTCGACCCCGGCCTCCCGGGGGACGTCGAACGTGCCCCCCGGCCGGGCCCCCCGGCTGGCCGCCTCCTCCTTGCTGCAGGCGTTGAGGGCGAGCAGGACGGTGGCCGTCCCCATCGAGGTGAGCAGGAAGTCCCGCCTGGTCATGCCCAGGCGGCGGGCGTTGTCGGAGGCCTGGTCCCACGCCCGGCGGCGGGCTTCCCTGACGATGTCGGACAGGGGGAGCGGCCGGTACTCGTCGCTCGACGCCGGGTCGAGCAGGATCGGCAGCCGCTCGACCTCGTAGCGACGCCAACGCCACCCCATGGTCGGCCAGCCTAGATATCTTCAGCCGCCGACGGGCGGCGGTCGGTCAAGCGAGCCCGAGAGCGACCCGGAGCGCCCCGTCGATCCGATGCAGGGCCTCGACGGCCTGCTCGTCCCGGCGAGCCGTGATCGGAAGCTCACCCTGGCTGGCTGCCGTTCCTTCCACCGGTTGTGCACGGGTCTCGGTGTATGACCGCAGGTACCCTCGCCGCTGGTGGCGAGCTCCGACCAGATCACCGCGTTGGCCGCGCTCGTGGCGGACGTGTGGGCGAGCGACGACCTCGACCGCTTCACCGGCCGGTGGGGACAGTCGGAGCCGAGTCAAGCCCGCAGCGGCGGCATGCGCGTGATCTGCGAACCGGATTCCCCGTTCGCCGCGCTCGAGGTCCGGCCGTGGGGCGACGACGTCACCGGCGTGGTCGACGTCGAGCTCCGGGCCGGCGGACCTGCGCTCGAGTGGCCCGCGGTGCGCGACCGGTTCGGACCGTTCCGGGACCTTCCCCGGCTCCACGGCCTGGGTCCTGAATACGGGGCCATGACCCGTGCGGCGGCGGGGGACGCGCCGGCCGACGCCTTCCTGACCGTCGTCGTCGAGTGCGACACCGTCGTCGGCCTCAGCGTCCGCCGCGACCCCCGCTGACCGGGCTTGCGGGGCCGGAAAGTCTGCCCGTTGGGGCAAGGGGTCCGAAATTAGCCTGGCGGGCGCGATGCCTCCGCCGCGAGACCGCCATCCCGGGCGCCCGCCGCCTCCGGCGCCGGCGCGCGGCGCGACCAAGGCGACGAGCCGGGCGGGAGCAACCGTCGGCTTCGACACCCGCACCGCCAACCCGGACGAGATCCTCGATCTCCAACGGGACGCAGGCAACCGGGCGGTCACCCTCGTCATCCAGCGCGACGGCAGGGGCGCGGTCGACGCCCTCGGGATGCCGGTCGACAAGAACGGCATCCCGATCCGCGGGCCCGACGTGCGGGCCGAGCTCCGGGAGCGCCTCCCCGGCCTGCTCGGCGCCCTCACCGCCGAGCAGCTCGACCGGTGGCAGGCGGTGGTCGACTGGCACTACATCGACAACAAGCTCCGGTCCGAGTCGTACAAGAACGAGTACGGGTACCTGGCGCCCCAGACGGGGTTCCCGAGGCCGCCCGATCCGACGACCCACGCCATCCATCAGCTCGACCCCGCCTACCAGCGCCGCAAACGACAGCTCGACACCTACGGCGGTCGGAAGCGGCCCTCGGAGGACATCACCATCGATCCCAAGCTCCTGCTGGGCGACGACGTCCACCAGGAGCCGGAGTGGGACGTCAAGGCGGAGATGGCGTTCCGGGAATGGGCGATCGCGGAGGTCACCAAGCAGCCCATCAAGGTCGACGTCCGCCCTACGGCATCGGCGGACAAGGCGCTCGGCCAGTGGCCGATCACTGTCAAGAACACCAAGGGCTTCATCACCGAGGCCAACCTCCGCCACGAGTACCAGAGGGAGTACTCGGCGTGGGTCTCGGACCGGCAGGAGCTGAAGGAGCTCCAGAAGCTCCTGGGGATGTTGCGGGACGCCAACATCGAGATGCGGATCGAACACCAGGATCGCAGCGACATCAACGCCCGCAAGATCGGCTTCGGCCTCGTGCGCCACATCTCGGAGGCGTTCGGGTCCGGTAGCGCGCCCTACCCGTCGGTCAAGATGTGGGACAAGGCCGACGCCCTGTACGAGAAGGCGATCACCGCCTTCAACCTCGGCCAGTACGAGCTCGCCGTCCCCCTCACGGCGATGGCCGAGACGACCACCGCCGACGCGGTCACGAAGTACCTGGCCTACGAGAAGCGGGTGACCAGCGGCGCCGGCCGGGTGATCACGGCGCTGGAGGCGTTCAAGACGGCGGGGACGATCGCAGCCGGGGTCGCATCGGGCGGCCTCGGGCTCACCGGTGCCGCCCTGGTGGCCGGGGGGTACCAGGCGGCCCAGGAAGGGGCCCAGCGGGCGTCGGAGATGTACTACGGGCAGCGCAAGGACTTCGGTCTGGCCGACCTGCTGAAGAAGGCGGGCGTCACCTCGGTCATGACGCTGATGGGCGGGCCCCTTCAAGCCCGCTTCCAGGTCGCCCTGAAGGCCCGCTTCGACAAGACGCTTCCCGGCTTTGCCAACAGCTGGTTCGGGCAGGCGACGATCAGCGGCGTCTCGTCGGCGACGTCCTCCGTCTACATGACTGCGGCCGAGATCGCCATCAACGAGGTCGTCAACGGCAACGCCATCCCCAAGAGCGCGTCCGACTTCGCCGACATGATCGTCGACGGGGCGGTCCAGAGCGTGGTCATGGACGCCGCCACCAACCGGCTGAACAGCCGGGCGGGCCGGGAGTACGCGGCGTGGAAGGCGGGCCGGGGGACGTCGACGATGTCGACCAGTGCCTTCAAGCACGAGCTCGGGAACAAACCGGTTGCCCCCGACGCGCCCACGGTCAAGGCGGCCGAGCAGGCGGTCCGGACGATGCCCAACGAGGCGGTCGGGGCCATGCTCAAGCAGGGGGCGGGCTGGAAGCAGCACGTCGGCGAGCTGGAGGCCGGCGTCGGCCTCGGCCGGACGATGCCGGTGGCCGAGCGCAAGGCGCTGGTGGACCGGTTCGAGGCCTACCGCCAGCAGATGGCGCAGAACGTGGTCACCGTCTTCGGGGGCGAGGTGGCGGTGTCCGGGACGGCCGAAACCCGCCACGTGGAGGTGAAGTTCTCGGGGCCGGACGCGGCCACCAGGGTGACCCAGGCCGAGGGGTACCTCGACGCCAAGTCGCCGGGGTGGCGGAAGCAGACCGACGTCAGGATCACCGCCGCCGCCCCCATCGCCACCGGCGGCCCGGCGGCGACGGGCACCGCCCACGAGCTGCAGATCCGGATGAGCGAGACGTTCCGTCACAAGGCGGCCGGGTTCGTCCCGATCTACGACAAGTTGGCCACGCTGAAGACGCCGCAGGCGCGGGCCGAGGCGCTGCTGGAGGTCGTCAACCGGGAGCTGGTGGCGGCCGGATCCCCGCCGCTGCGGCTCAAGGTGGTGAACGACGCGTTCGACGGCCAGCTCATCCCCCAGCACTGGGAGATCCACGTGAGCCCCGACCAGTTCAAGGGCGACCTGACTGCGGCCAAGTTCGCCCGGCTGTGTGAGGTCTTCGCCCACGAGAGCCGCCACGCCCTGCAGTTCTGGCGGATGGCCCGGATCGACCCGGCCCGCTCCTACGACCTCGACCCCATCGTCAAGCTGGCGGCGGAGGACGCCAACGCCGGACGGCGGAAGGCCGAGGATCTGGATCCGTCCTCCCTGAAGTACAAGGAGGCCCAGGACCACCTGGAGAACGTCTACGGCGGGAACGCCGAGCGGCGCAACGAGATCCTCATCGACATGAAGACCGGCCTCACCGACATGCAGCAGGCGAGCGCGGCGCTGAAGCAGGCCAACGACAGCCAGCTGCCGGCCAACCACCCCGATCGGGTCGCCGCCCAGGTCAAGTACGACACGGCCAAGCGGCTCCACGACGACGCCTACCGGAAGTACCTCGCCTTCTCGGAGGAGGTCGACGCCCGCCAGGTCGGGGAGACCACCGCGGCCGCGGTGAAGGAGCGCCTGGGGCACCAGCGGACGGTCGAGAAGGCGCAGGTGGCGGAGCGGGAGGCCTATGCCACGTACCAGCGGGCGGTGGCGGCGCTGGCCGGCGGCGACTTCAAGTACCGGCACCGGCTGGAGAAGCGCCAGCAGCTGGCGACGGAAGCCCTGGCCGCCTGGAGGAAGGCGTTGGAGAAGGTTCAGCGCTACGAGGAGAACCTGGCCAGGCTCACCCAGCCCATGCCGGCACCGACGTCGGGCGCAGCGCCCAAGAGAGCTCCCTAGGAGTTCCGCCCAACCGGGCCCGTCTCGCCGGCCCGAGCTGCCCAGCGGTCAGCGGCTGGTGGTGGCGGTGGTCGTCGGTGCCGGCCACGCCCGCCGGCACGCCGAGGGCGAAGGGAGCAGGGTCGTCCCCGACAACACGGGTGCTTTCCGCTGACCTCGTCGTGTGACGCGAACGTCACCGGGCCGAGCCGGTTCGACTGGCACCGCTCGCCGCGTCCAGGGCGGAGACCAGACGGCGGTACTGCTCCTGGGCCGACTCGACGGTCTCGCCGATCACGACCGCGCCCAGCTTGCCGAACTCCGGTACCGCTCCGAGCATGTGCAGCACCGCTCCCCGCCCGTCCCGGCCGGAGTAGAGCAGGCCCTGGCGGAAGGCCACGTCGAGGACGCCGTCCGACCCCAGCTGGCGGTAGGACTCGTGCTGGAGACGGTCAGAGGAGACGTAGCACCGCGGGTGCCCGTCGGGGGTCAGGTACCCGCCGACCTCGGGCTCGTAGCGGCCTTCGGTGAGGCCGTCGAGGAACATCAGCGGCGCCGTCCCGCCTCCCATCCGAAGGTTGATCTCCAGGGCGTAGAGGTCCCAGCGATCGTCGTCGCCCACGGCGAGGAAGTCGATGCTGGCGATCCCGACCGCCCCCTTGGCCGCCAGTGTCCGCCCCGCCTGCAACGCCAGCGCCTGCACGTCCCGGCAGTAGGCGGGGTGGGCGGGAAAGGTGCCGCCGGCATAGGTCTGCAGCGCCGCGCCGACGAAGTGCTGGTCCTGGGTGGACAGGATCGACGCCCTCCCTCCCGGGCCCAGGCGAACCTGCACGGACGGTGAGCGGACCTGGGCACCGCCCAGGAACTGCTCGACCACACCGCCCATCTGGGCCAGCTTGCCGGCGTAGCTCTCCCACGTGTCGGGAGGGGTGGCGAACTCGATCCGTTCCCGGAAGTGGCGTCGGATCCACTCCTCCAGCCCGTCAACTGCCGCCGGCGCCCCGGCGAAGTCGAAGAGCAGGTTGCCGCCGGCGCCGAAGCTCTCGTTCAGCTTGACGATCGCCCGCCCGACTGTCGGGTCGGTGGCCCGCAACTCGGTCAGCGCCCCGACCAGGTCGTCGAGGTCGCGCAGGCCCTCGACCCCGGGAGGGACCGGTACCCCCGACTCGCGGCAGGAGCCGGCGGGCCCCGCTCTTCGATCCCAGGTGGGCGAGGGCCGGGTCACACGCGTAGAGCGGCGCCCCGATCTGCACGGCGAGGGTCCTCTCGAAGTGGCTGCCGTTGAAGGCCAGGATGCAGGCGTCCCCGCGACCGGCGACGAGATCCCTGATCCGCTCGACCATCGCCGGCCGGTGCAGGATCTTCTCGGTCAGCGGTTCCGGTCTGCCGTCATTGCAGCTGAGGAGGTCCAGGCGCCGCCGGGCGTGCCATCCCGGCAGGGACGCCACCAGGCCGAGGGCGTAGTCAACCGCCAGGTCGGACAGCGGCAGGCTGCTGAGGAACACCATGTGGCACCGCGGGTCGCGGAGCAGATGGAGGAACGCCAGCAACCGTTCCTCGTAATGCAGCACACCGGGGATCTTGCGCATCCCCGCCGCGTCCAGGGTGAAGCTGGGGACGACCACCACGACGCCCGGCCGGGGGTCGCCGGGCTCGCCGAGCGGGGGGACGAGACTCGCCTGCAGCCGCCGGAAGCTGGCCGCCACTCCCGGATCGTCACCCGTCACGGACGGATCCTGCTCGACCATCGGGCGTCCGACGAGAGAGCCGGGGCCGGTCGATCTCGGGGGTGCCCAGATCCGGCGACGATGGAGTGGTTGTCGGCCTCCTGCCCGTCCGCGCCCTCCTCATACGTTTACCGGACGAGGTTCCCGGGGAATCGACACCGAGATCGCGGTCGCAGTCGGACAGGGTGGTGGTGCCGGATGATGACGACCTCTCGATGCAGATCGAGCTGTTGATGTGGTTGTCGCAAGCGCCGACGGTGCCCGTCAGGTGGGCGACCCATCGTAGGAGATCGACAAAGAAAGATGCTCCCGTGCCGCTGTCGACCGTCCGGCGACGTCGACGGCAGAACTTCCGGTCGACGCCGACCTTCCCCTGCCCGACGGGAGCCCCCTGCTCTCGTGCGGACGCCGCGGCAGGGGGTCGGGATTCCGCGACGGGTCCCTCGCCGAGGCTGGCGAGGCCCCGTCGACAGTGATCGGCGCCGCCGTGCTGGGCGCGGCCCGTCTTGGGAGCAGCTGATGGAGTGTCGCCAGCTGGCGCCAGCTCCCGACACCGCCGACGACGGAGGTGCACCTTGACATCGGAGCCGGGCCCGTGGAACGGTTGGCTTCTCGGCCCGTCGCGTGGTGGGAGCGCTCCGGATGAGTCTGGAAACGGCGTTCAGGCTAGGCCATTGACCTTGGTTCCGGGCGTCGAGCCGCTGGCCGAGCCGAGGGCCTGCCTCCATCACCTGTTCGAGTCCGCGGCCCGTGCCGATCCCGATGCCATCGCGGTCAGCGCCGGCAACGGCGAGCTGACCTACGGCGAGTTGGACGCGCGTTCGACGCGGCTCGCGGCCCGCCTCGTCCGGGCCGGCGTCGGGCCCGAGGTCGTGGTCGGCCTCCACCTCGGGCGGACGTACGAGCTCGTGGTGGCGATGCTCGGGGTCCTCAAGGCGGGAGGCGCCTACCTGCCGATCGACCCGACGTTCCCTGTCGAGCGGGTGGAGTGGCTTGTCTCCGACAGCGGAGCGTCGGTGGTGGTGTTCGGACCCGGGGTCGTTCCGACGATGCTTCCTCCGTCGGTGGTCCTCCTGCCCGTCGACGAGGAGGATCAGGACGAGGATCGGTCACTGCCGCCGACGCCGGGTGCGAGCCAGGAGAACCTGGCCTACGTGATCTACACCTCGGGGTCGACGGGCACACCGAAGGGCGTGCTCGTGGAGCACCGCAACGTCGTCCGGCTCCTCCGGCGGACCGATCCGTGGTTCCAGTTCGGGCCCTCGGACGTGTGGACGATGTTCCATTCCGCCTCCTTCGACTTCTCGGTGTGGGAGATCTGGGGAGCGCTGGCCTCCGGCGGCAAGGTCGTCATCGTGCCCCAGGACGTGTCGCGGTCCCCGGGCGCCTTCCTGGATCTTCTGAGGCGACAGCGCGTGACCGTGCTGAACCAGACCCCGACCGCGTTCCGGCAGCTGATCGCGGCCGACCTCGCCCGACCCGCGACCGACCTCGGCGCGCTCCGTCTCGTGATCCTCGGCGGCGAGCGCCTGGACGTCGGCATGCTCGGGCCCTGGATCGACCGTCACGGCGACCGGCGACCCGAGCTGGTGAACATGTACGGGATCACCGAGACCACGGTGCACGCCTCCTACCGGCGAATCGTCCGGACCGATCTGAGCGACGCCCTGGTCAGCCCCATCGGAGTGCCGCTGCCCGACCTGTGCTTCGAGGTCCTGGACGAGCACTCGACCCCGGTGGAGCCGGGCCGGCCCGGCGAGCTCTACGTCGGTGGCCCCGGCGTGGCGCGGGGGTACCTGAACCGCGCCGAGCTGACCGCGTCGCGCTTCGTCGTCCGTCCTGACCGTCCCGGTCTCCGTCTCTACCGCACCGGCGACCGTGTCGTGCAGCTCGAGGACGGCCAGTACGGGTATCTGGGACGGACCGACGACCAGATCAAGGTGCGGGGCTTCCGTGTCGAGCCGGGGGAGGTGGAGGCGACCATCGTGCTCCATCCGGAGGTCGGCGCAAGCGTCGTGGTCGCTCGAGACTACGGCGAGGGCGACGTCCGCCTGGTCGCCTACCTCGTCCCGGTCGCCGGGCGGGCGCCGGACCAGGCCTGGTTCGACCGGGTCCAGCGGGAGGTGGCCGAGCGGCTGGCGCAGGCGCTGCCGTCCCACATGCGGCCGTCGGCCTACGTACCTCTCGACGCCGTGCCCGTGACCAGCAACGGCAAGATCGATCGCGCCGCACTGCCATGGCCGACCT
This sequence comes from uncultured Acidimicrobiia bacterium, assembly GCA_963790325.1. GTDB lineage: Bacteria > Actinomycetota > Acidimicrobiia > Acidimicrobiales > AC-14 > JAXDMK01. The sequence goes on along the minus strand of CAWBNY010000003.1, from coordinate 781,650 downwards.
CGGGTGGTCGGAACGGATCCGACGGTGATGGCCTCACCGCGACCGAGAAGGCAATCGCCGACCTGTGGTGCTCCATCCTCGACGTCGACTCGGTCGGCGTCGAGGACGACTTCTTCGACCTCGGCGGCACCTCGCTGGCGCTGGTCCGCATGTTCGACATCGTCACCCAGACCTTCGGGGCCGAGGTCGACATCGCGGTGCTGCTCGACGGGGCGACCGTGGCGGTGCTCGCCGCCAGCGTCGATCGCGCCGCCGGGACCCCCTCGACCATCGAAAGCGCAGGGTGACGTGACGACGAAGACCGACCGATTCTCACTGACGGCCGACGAGTTGGCCGCCTTCCACGCGCAGGGGTTCGCGGGGCCGTTCACGCTCTACGAACCGGACGAGATCACCCAGATCTGGCGCAAGGAACGACTCCGCATGCTCGACCGCAGCGCCGCGGTCTACCAGGAGGATCTGGCCAAGTCCGGCGCGACCAACATCGCCAACTACGACCGCCATCTCGACTCGTCGTTCCTGGCCGACCATGTCTGCCGTCCGGAGATCGTCCAGCGGGTGGCCAGCATCATGGGGCCCGACCTGCTGTGCTGGCGGACCGAGTTCTTCCCCAAGTACCCGGGCGACGAGGGTACCGACTGGCATCAGGCGGACACGTTCGCCAACGCGTCCGGGACACCGCAGATCCTGTGGCCCGACGGCTCCGACTTCGGAGGCACCATCACCGCGTGGTGCGCGTTCACCGAGGCCACGATCGAGACCGCCTGCCTGCAGTTCGTTCCGGGCACGCACCAGACCATGTACTACGACGAGACGAAGCGGATGCACTATGACCCGTCGAAGGCCAACCTGGAAAAGGAGGGCGTACGGCGGGGCTTCTTCGGCTACGACTACCGCGAGCTGCAGATCGACCCGGACTGGAAACCGGACGAGTCGAAGGCCGTTTCGATGGAGATGCGGCCCGGGCAGTTCATCATCTTCTGGTCCACGCTGATGCACGCCTCCCACCCCCACATGGGCAAGAGCCGGGACATGCGGCTCGGTTTCGTGGCCCGCTACGTCCCGACGTCGGTCCAGATCTATCCCGACACCGACTTCATCGAGGAGTACGGCGGGCGGATCAGCCTCGAGCGCTACGGCGCCGTGCTCGTCAGCGGCTCCAACGAGTACGCCCACAACCGGATCGTCACCGAGACCACCCGTCACCACCCCTTCGTGGGACCGGCTGCGTGACGCCTCTCTCCCGGCCCGGCCCCACCGCCGCCGGCAGGTGAACACGGTTCCGGCGGTGGCGGCGGGATCGGCTGCGCCGCTCTCCGGGGTCGACGGGCTGGAGGACGTGGCCGCGGCCCTGCTGGCGGTGGCGCCGCTCGTCGGAGCCGCGGGTCGGACGCCAGGTGCTCGGCTGCGTTGCGCCCCCCTCGATAGACCGGGGCCGGACGACCTGGCGGCTCTCCAGGCGGTGCTCGACCGCCTCACGGAGCTCCTCGCCGTCCCCGGCCTCCGAGCCGTCCCCGATGGCTCCGATCTGTGGAGCGCGGAGCTGGCGATCAGCGGGCGCCTGCGGTTGGCGCCCGCCTGTGCCGACGCCGCCCGCCTGGCCGCCCTGTCCCCGCTGGCCTTCGAAAGGGCGGCCTCCTCGGTGAGGGACGTGGCTCCCGTGGCCCGGGTTCTTCACGGCGGCGACGGGACGCCCCTCCGGTGCTACTCCTGCGGTGACCCCCGCCAGCCGGCGGTCGTCCTGGTGTCGGCGTGCGGGATGCCGGTGGGGCTGATCGAGGGTTGGATGCGCCACCTGGCGGCCTCGTTCCGGGTTGTGACCTGGGAGAGTCGCGACCTGTTCGAGGACGACGGTGCCTTCGACGAGAAGGCCCACGACCTGGCTGTCCAGGTCGACGACGTCCTGACCGTGCTCGAGGGCTTCGACCTCCGGGACGTCCACCTGATGGGCCTCTGCGGCGGCGCCGCCATCGCGCTGGGCGCGGCGACCTCGACCCGGGTCCACTCCCTGAGCCTGTGGCACGGCGACTTCGAGCTGGGCGACGACGCGCCCAAGACGCCGCACCAGCGCGACGTGTACGCCCTGCTCACGATGGCCGGGCGGAGCCGCCGGTCGGCCGCCGGCCTCCACCAGCTGTTCCGCAAGCCGGCGACGCTGGCCAGGATGCCGGAGGCAGAGGCGCCCTACCTGCTGTACCCCTACGCCACCCCCGAGCTGCTCTACCGCTACGGTCGGCTCAACGGCGCGATCATGGGGACCGACTGCCGGCCACTGCTGACCGTGTGCAAGCCGACCCTGGTCGTCACCAGCGACGACGATACGACCGCCCATCCCTCGGGCTCGGTCTACGCCGCCGCCCGGCTGGAGCAGGGGCGGCTCGAGGTCCTGGCCCACGGTGACCATCTGGCTGCCTTCAGCGCGGGAGCCGAACGCCGCCTGCTGGCGGGCTCCTTCCTCGACGAGATGCGGGCCTCCTGTGACCCCTGAGGACATGGGCGCCGAGCCGGCCGTGGCGGCCGTGCTGCGGGGCCATCCGGCGGTGCAGGCAGTCGTCGTGCAGGGCACGCCCGAGGTCACCGCCTACGTGGTTCCGCGGCAGGACCAGGCTCCCCTGCTGCACCGAGCTCTCCAGCTCGAGCGGCGGGGCGAGCTCGACGGTCTCCGCTGGCACGAGCCGTCGGCCGATCTGCTCGTGGCCCAGGTCAACCGCACCGAGACCGACTTCTTGTTCCGTGAGATCTTCGACGACCAGGTGTACCTGCAAGCGGGGATCACGCTGCCCGCGGCGGCAGTCGTCGTCGACGTCGGCGCCAACATCGGGATGTTCACCCTCTTCGTGGCGGCGGAGAGCGCGCAAGCTCGGGTGGTGGCGGTGGAACCGGTGCCGGAGCTGGCCCGGGCGGTCGCCGTCAACGCCGCGCTGCACTCGGTCGACGCCACCGTGGTCAACTGCGCGGTCGGACGGGAGACGGGCGAGGTCGACTTCACCTACTACCCGAACAACAGCGTCATGTCGGGCGGCTTCGCCGATGCCAGCGACCGCGACGTGCTGCGCCAGTACCTCCTCACTGACCCCGACACCGACACGGACACCGACCACCTCGACGCCATGGTCGCCGACCGGATGACCTCCGTCCGCCGCCGGCTCCCGGTGCGGACGCTGAGCGACATCATCGCCAGCCAGGGACTGGGCCGGGTCGATCTGCTCAAGATCGATGTCGAGAAGGCCGAGTCGGAGGTGCTGGCGGGCATCGACGGACCGACGTGGGGGCTCCTCCGCCAGATCGTCGTCGAGGTCCACGACATCGACGGACGCCTGTCGACGGTGTGCGCCCTGCTCCGCGACCGGGGCTTCGACGTGAGCGTCCACCGGGACCCCCGGCTCGCCCGCACGCCCTGCTTCAACGTCTACGGCCGCCGCCCCGGCGGTGACTCCCCGCCGGCGTCGAGGGTGGCGCCGGCGCGCTGGCCCACCCGGAGGGCGCTGTGCGACGACCTGCGGGCCATGTTGGCCCGGCGGTGGCCCGAGCTCACGCCACCGGCCCGGTTCGTGGTGGTCGACGGCCTCGACCAGGTTCCCGAACCGATCGCCAGGCCGGCCGCCGACGGGCGCAGCCCCTCGGAACCCGGCACCGGCCCCGCCCGACGGGCCACCTCGGTGCTGACCGAGATCTGGGCCGAGCTCTTCGGCGCCGCCGCCGTCCACGACTCGGCCAACTTCTTCGATCTGGGTGGCGACTCTCTCACTGCCGTGAGGCTCCTCGCCCGGCTCGAGGATCAGCTGGGCGAGGACGCGCTGGCACCCGACGCGGTGTTCACCGCCGGCTCGTTCGCCGAGCTGGCATCCATCCTCGAATCCGGTTTGGCCGGCGCTGACGACGACTGACCAGCACCATCCCAGCCCAGGGAGCGGTCGCGACGACAGCGGTGCCGCGTGGGCCGTCCGGCCCGTCCCCCGGCCGGGGGCGCAACTCCGGCTGGTGTGCTTTCCCCACGCCGGCGGCGGCGTGGCGGCCTTTCGCCGGTGGAGCGAGGAGCTGCCCGACTCCGTCGAGCTGGTCTGCGTCCGCCTGCCGGGCCGGGAGAGCCGGGTTCGCGAGCGCGCCATCGACGCCTGGCCGACGCTGCTGCGGGCGCTCGAGGCTGCGCTCGGGGAGGAGGTGTCGCGACCGTACGCCCTGCTCGGCCACAGCCTGGGAGCCATGATCGCCTACGAGGTCGCCTGCCTGATGTGCGCTCGGGGTTCGCCACCGCTCGGGCTGGTGCTGGTGGGCTGCCGAGCTCCGCACTGTCCCAGCCTGGTGCCCGCGGTCCACGACCTCCCGGGGGACGAGTTCGTCACGGGACTGGGCTCGTTGGCGGGGACGGATCCCGAGGTGCTGGCCGAGCCCCGGCTGCTGCGGCTCCTCGCGCCCATGCTGCGGGCGGACCTCGCCCTGGCCGAGACCTGGCCCGACAGGCCGTCCCCGCCGCTGGCGGTGCCGCTCACCACGTTCTGCGGCCGGGACGACCCGGTTGCCCCTGCGTCGGCGGTGGCGGGGTGGGCGTCCTACGCGCGGGCCGGGCTCGCCGCCCACCACGTCGAAGGCGACCACTTCTCCCTCGTGTCCGAACCGTCCCGCATCCTGGGTCCGCTGCGTGATGATGTCGACGCCTGGCTGGCCCGGACCGTCTGAGAGGTTGGCCCCGTGCCCTCCGTCTACCTATCAGCGGACCACGATCGCTTTCGGGCCGACGTCCGCCGGCTTCTGGCCGATCAGGTCGGGACCGCGGCCGAGGAGTGGGAGAGAGATCGGCGGCTTCCCCGCAGGCTGTGGGCCGATCTGGCCCGCCACAGACTTCTGGGACTCACCCACCCGGCGTCGGTCGGCGGCACCGACCGCGACATCTTCACCTCGATCGTGTTCCTCGAGGAGCTCGGGCGCACCGGGTACGGCGGACTCCGGGCGGCCGTCGCCGTCCACTCGTACATGGCCACCCACTACCTGGCCCGGGCGGGCAGCGAGGAGCTCCAGGCGCGCTTCCTGGTGCCCGCGCTGGGTGGTGAGATGGTGGCCGCGTTGGCCGTCACGGAACCTGACGCCGGGTCCGACCTTGCTCGCCTGTCCACCAGGGCGGACAAACACGGCGACCATTTCGTGGTCGACGGGCGCAAGACCATGGTCACCAACGGAACCTCGGCCGACTTCTACGTGGTCGCCGCCCGCACGACGCCCCCGACCGCCGGGGGCCCGGGGACGACGGGGGTGTCCCTGCTCGTGGTCGACGCCGCCCTTCCCGGGGTGACCGCGACGCCCGTCGAGACGATGGGCTGGCGATGCGCGGACACGGCCGAGGTGGCGTTCGAGCGTGTTCGGGTGCCTGCCGACCGCCTGATCGGGCGCGCCGACAGCGGCTTCTACTACCTCATGCGAGGGTTCCAACTCGAGCGCCTGGTGGCGTCGGCCATGGCCCTGGGGGGAGCGGACGGCTGCCTCGACCAGATCCGCGGGCAACTTTTGGAGCGCCGCCTCTTCGCCGGACGGCTCGGCGATCTCCAGGCCGTGCGCCACCGCCTGGCCGACCTCGCCACCGAGCTGGAGGCATCCCGCCAGCTCGTCTACCACGCGGCCTGGTGCCACCAGCGGGGCGAGCTCCCGGTGGCGGCGTGCTCGATGGCCAAGCTGCACACCACCGAGCTCGCGTGCCGGATCGCGGACGTCGGCCTCCAGCTCCACGGGGCCCGGGGATACCTCGAAGGGAGCGCCATGGCGCGTTACTACCGGGACGCCCGGGCGGGGACCATGGCGGCCGGGCCCAGCGAGGTGATGCGGGACATCGTCGCCCAGGAGGTGCTCGGGCGGCACCCCACCCCACCTCGGTGATCAGTTGCTCAGCGCCCTCCGTCCGGTCCGGCACTCCCGTACTGGGCGGTCTCCGGTCGTTCGAGCAGCAGCGCGTGGGCAGGCTCGGCCGCCACCGGTCGGTGCTCCGTCCCCCGAGGCACCACGAAGATGTCGCCCGGCCGGAGGGCCACCCGCCCTCCCCCCTCCAACTCGATCACGAACGCGCCGTCCCAGCACAGGAACAGCTCGTCGTCGTCGTGTCGGTGCCAGGGGAACTCACCGTGCAGCCGCGCCAGCCGGACGACGGACTCGTTCACCTCGACAACATCGACCGGCTGCCAGGCGCCGGGGAGCGCCGCGGCCAGCGCCGGGATCGAGGCGGGGACAAGGGGGGCGAGAGGGTCGGTCACCGGACCATCATGGCCGGTGCTCGGGCTCCGGCGCCGACGCGTCGGCGCCAGGTCCCCAGGCCGCGACAGCCCCCGTCATCGTGGCGATCACGGCCCGAACCGGCAAGGGCGCCCTGAACTGGCAGCCGGGTCGGCGGACCCAGCGGTCGGCCCGATCCCGACGACACCGGGGGAGGTGGCCGAGTGCTCCGATCGTTGGTGGACCAGTGGACCGTCTGACGACGGCGGCCCCGCCGCGACCGCGCTGCGACCGTGAGATCTGAGCCGGGAGCCCGATCGATGTCCGCTTCGCCGCCGGGGGCCATGGCCGGACTGGTTCCGCCCGGCGTGGCGGTGGTCGAGGCCGTGGGTGAGCCGGGCGAGAACACCGTGTCAGCCGAGGAGATGGCCACCCTGGGCGCGGCGGGCGATCGGCGTCGACGCGAGTTCGCCGCCGGGCGCACCTGCGCCCGGCTGGCCCTGGCCCGGCTGGGCCGGCCCGCGACGGCGATCCCCCGCGGACCCCGAGGCCAGCCGCTCTGGCCGGACGGCATCGTCGGCAGCATCACCCACTGCTCCGGCTACGTGGCCGCCGCCGTCGGGTGGGCAGCCGACATCGCCGCCATCGGCATCGACGCCGAGCCCCACGAGGAGTTGCACCCGGGCGTGCTCCGTCGAATCGCGTCAGCCGACGAGCAGGCGGCCCTGTCGATTTTGGAGGGGTGTGGTCGGCATTGGGACCGGGTCCTGTTCAGTGCCAAGGAGAGCGTCTACAAGGTCTGGTACCCGATCGCCGGCCGGTGGCTCGGCTTCGACGACGTCACCGTGGCGATCTCCCCCGACGCATCCAGTTTTCGGGCTCGGATCCGGTGTGAGCTGGTCGTCGACGGCAGGCTCATCGACACCGTGCAGGGACGCTTCGCGATCACCGGCGGCCTGATCCTGACCGCCGTGACCCTGGAGCGGCAGGCTCGTTCCGGTCATCCGAAGCAGCCTTCACGGCCGGCACCCCGCGCTGGAACCGCGGTCAGCTGACGGTGATCTCCGCCTCGTAGGCGCCGGCGTTGTTGTCGACCCCGGTGTCGTTCATGCCCAGGAAGAGGGTCCCCGCCTCCTCGGCGTCGAAGACGAGGCGGGGGCCGACGAAGAACGGGTCGCCCCGGACGCCGATCTTGGCGATGAGGCCGTTGTGGCCGCCGTCGACCACGTTCGCCCCCCGGAAGTTGGGGTTGGGGTCGCCCTCGGGGCCGGACGGGCCGCCGCCGCTCTCGGCCTCCCCCTCGGCCACGATCACCACCCGGTCGCCGACCGCCAGCTCGATCCCGGTGTCGGTGTAGGGCTGGGTCGCGTCCACCGTCACCTGCTCGGTGACCTCGCGGGGCCCTTCCTCCGGCGTGGTCGCCTCGGTGGTCGTCGGGAACCGGATGCCCCCCTTGTCGTCGTCCCGCAGGAACATGAAGTAACCGGCCACCGCCAGCCCGACCACGAGGGCAACCACGGTGGTCGGCTGCTTGAGCCGGCTCATGAACGATCCGGGGACACGGGGGGCGGCGGCCACCGCCACCGGCGCCGCCTGGCGCAGTTGGGCGCCGCACTTCCGGCAGAAGTTCCGGCTGGGCGGGTTGCCGGCCCCGCACTGGGCGCAGGGGGTCTCGCCCTCCTGCAGGCTCTCGGTCACCGGCGCGGCCGGCTTGGGGGCGACGGGCGCCTTGGGCTCGGCCGGCGCGGTGGGGGCGGGTTGGGCGACCACCGGCGCTTCCGGCCGCCGGGGCGTGGGCGTGGCCGGCTTGGCCACCATCGCCGCCGCCCGCCGCGACGCCTCGGCCGCCTTGGCCGCCTCTGCCGCCTCCCCCTCGGCCTTGGCCTTGGCCGCGGCCTGGGCCCGGGCCTCCTCCTCGGCCCTCGCCTTGGCCTCGGCGTCGGCTGCGGTTGCCGCCGTCGCCCGCGCCTGCTGTTCGGCGGCGGCTGCGGCCGCGGCCCGGGACTGGGCCTCCGCCCGCTCCCGGTCCTGGGCGGCAGCGTCGGCCAGGGCCTGGGCCTCGGCGGTGGCGGCGGCGCTGGCCGCGATCGCCATCTGGCCGGTGTCGGGGCCGGCCGGGGCGGCCACCGCCACCCCGGCGGCAGCCGCCGCCTCGGCGTCGGCGCCTTCCCGCACCCCCACGTAGTCGACGAAGCCGCCGCACGAGTTGCAGAACTGGGCCCCCTCCTCGAACGGGATGCGGCACGTCTTGCACATGATCATCCGGCGACGACCTCGATCCGATGGCTCACCGCGGCCGGTTTGGCGTCGCGGACGATCGACTCCAGCCGGCGGCGGTCGACCGGGCGACCGGGGGTCTCCTGCACCCGCACCACCAGCGATGCCACCGCGCTCCCCGGCGGCGCCGCCCCCGGCGTCGGCGACCAAACCGTCCCCCCCGATTCCTCGATCTCCGGCGCCGACCCGGTCAGCAGCTCGACCTGCTCCGCCAGCCCCCGGGCTGTCCCCCGCGAGCGGTAGAGGTCGCCGGCCCGGGCCATCAGCTGCCGGCGCCGGGCCAGGGGCCAGTTCTCGTCCAGGGCCAGGCCGACCCAGGCGGCCAGCCAGGGCAGGAAGTCCTCCGGCGCCACCACCGGGTCGAAGTACGAAGGCAGGTTGTCGAGGACCGAGATGGCGGGCGCGGCCACGTCGTCGAGCCCGGCGGTGAAGCGCTGGACGAACTCGTCCTCGTGGTAGAGGCCGGGCAGCATGGCCCCGATGGGATGTGGCGTCCCCAGACCTTCGACGAGCCCCCGCACCGCAGACCGGCCTCAGGCCTCGGTGACCAGGAGCTGGTGCTGGTAGGAGAACACCAGCGCCGACGCGGGCACGTCGAGTCGCTCGCTAACCGAACCCCGGGCGCCGGTCACCGGGTCGGCGCCGAACAGCCGGGCGTCCTCCACCAGCTCGACGCCTCGCACCCGTTGCAGCACTCCGTACACCTCCCCGGCCCGAACCGGCCGGCCGAAGGGCCAACCGGTGCCATCGGGTCCACCCCGTGTCGGAGAAAAGTACCCGTACAGGGCGGCCAGCGCGTCGCGTTGCAGGCGGGAGGCGCTCACCCGCTCCCGACCGACGACCCGGGCCACCACCGTGACACCCAGGTACATGGGCGGCTCGACCACCACCCGGGTGCCGATGACCCGCCGCTCGTCGAGGTAGGCCGCCACCCGGGCCAGGGTCCGGTCGTCGGGCACCAGGTCCTCGATGCGGAGCTGGCCCAGCTCGCCCTCCGGCGCCGCCGGCACCACCAGCACCCGCACCGCCGCGTCCCGGGTGCCCTCGTCGGTCAACGTGCACCTCACCCGGGCCACCTCGGGCGCCGACTCCCGGGCCAGTTGCTCGTAGTCCTCCGCGGTCACCGCCCGGCCCCTCGTCCGCAGGAGGATGGGGGCCCGCACCTTGGCGCTCTCCACCGACTCGCCGTCGACCCCCCCCAGCGCCGCCCGCCGGTTCTCCACCATCGACACGTAGGGGATCGACGACTTGAGCACGCTGATCGCGCCCCGGGCGACGTTGCCCCGCCGCCCCCCGCCGCTGCGGTAGGAGCGCATGCGCAGCTGCGCCCCCTTGGGCGGCACCGCCCCGTAGTGGCGCAGCGAGCCGTCGCCCTCCCGCACGGCCGGGCCCAGCTCCACCCGGCCCTGGCCGCCGTCGAGGGCGAAGTGGCGGTCGTCGGGGCCGCTGGCGGCGAAGCTCTCCACCAGCTCCCACTCCTCCCACCCGTCGGGGCCCGCCACCTCCAGCACGGCCGGGTCGCCGAAGGCCACGACCGGCGGGTGCTGGACCTGGAAGTGCTGGCCGGGAACACCCTCCGACGCCGCCAGCGCCTCGTCGGTGAACTCCTCGGCGTTGACCGCGGTGATGGTGCCCCCGATGGTGAACGCGTCGAGGTGGCGGATCTGGGGCGACGCGGAGTAGACGGGCTGGCCCTCGTGGGCCGGCACCACCCGGCATCGCAGCCACCCCGCGGCCCGTCCGTCGAGGACGGAGGTGGCGTGGGTGACGGGGAGGTGGACGACCACGTCGCCCGGCCGGTTCAGGCCGCCGGTGCCGTCCTGGCTCACGTCGCAGCCCACCCACTCGTCGCCGTCCCACGCCTCCCACGCCAGGGGCGGGTTGGTGGGGTCGACGCCCACGCCCTCGACCTGGCAGTCGAAGCGCAGGTTCACGATGCAGCGGGGGGCGGCCCGGGACAGGCCGATCAGGAGGGCGTCGTCGGGCTTGGGGACCTGATCGAAGCAGAAGAAGCTCTGGCCGCTCTCGAGGGCCGCCCGGTGCTGGCGGTAGCGGCCGCGGTGGATGGTGGACGCGACCATGTCGGCGGCGGTGGAGACGATGTCGAGGTGGTCGGTGGTCTCGAAGGCGATCGACTCGATGGTCTCCGTGCGCACCGTGGCCACCTCGGTGCCGGCGGGGATGCGCACGACCTCCGGCTGGGGCGCCGACAGCCAGAACGTCACCGGTGCCCGGGCCGGTCCCGGGGGGAACAGGCGCACGCCGATGAGGTCGAGGAACTTGAGGTAGTTGAGCTCGGGGACCCGGTTCAGCCGGTAGATGAGCTGGTCGACCATGAAGGCGAACGTCTCGATCAGGGTCACGCCGGGGTCGGACACGTTGTGGTCGGTCCACTCCGGGCACCGCTGCTGCACCATGCGCTTGGCGTCGTCGACCAGGTCCTGGAAGCGGCGGTCGTCGAGGTTGGGGGCGGGAAGCGTCACGATGCCTCCTCGGCCGGGATCACGTAGAAGGGGAAGACCAGGTTGCGGGGGTCGTTGGTGCCCCGCACGGTGTAGCGGATGTCGATGTAGAAGGTGGCCCGGTCGACCGGGTCGAGGACGACCTCCACGTCGGTCACGTCGATGCGGGGCTCCCACCGCTCGAGGGACTCCCGCACCTCGTGGCCCAGGTGGCCGGCGGTGGCGTCGTTGGCGGGGGCGAAGACGTAGTCGTGGATCCCGCACCCGAACTGGGGCCGCATCGGCCGCTCGCCCAGGGCGGTGCCCAGGATGATGCGGATGGCCTCCTGCAGCTCGCGGTCGCGGGTGACGAGGGCCAGGCCGCCGGTGGCGTCGGTGCGGAGGGGGAAGGCCACCCCCGCCCCGATGAAGTCGTCGTTCATCCGCCCACTCCCACCACGACCGTGACCGCGGAGCCCACGATCGTGCCCGGAAGCCCGGTGCACATGGTGCAGGCGGACCCGGTGGTGGCCGCCGGGCGGCCTTCGAACAAAACCGTGGTCACGCCCGAGACGATGGCGCCCACCTGGGTCGTCGGGATCAGGGACGGGTCGGTGGGGTGCAGGCCGACGTGGGGCGGCGTGTTGAAGCCGGTCGATCCCACCACCGCCGCCGGCCGGCCCGCCACCAGCACCGACGGCGCCAGCCCGACCGTCAGCGGGGCGGAGAAGGGGAGGGGCGGGCTCGGCTGGGGGAGTCCGAAGGCGCCCGGGACGAGGTGGATGGCGCAGATCCCGGTGACGGGATCTCCCATGACAACCGCGGGCCCGGGCATCGTCGCGCTCCTCTCAGTTCAACCTGATGGGCATGCCCTTGACCTCGACCGGGCCGGTGGCCCTGACCGCGATCGTGGGGGCCTTCAGTTCCATCGACGCGCCCGCCTCCAGGGTCAGCGTGGTGCCGGCCTTGACCGACACCTCGGTGGCGGCGGTGATCTCGACCTTGCCGTTGCTGTCGACCTTGATGGTGGTGCCGGTGCGGTTGAGGGCGATGCGCAGCTGGTGGTCGCCGGTGAACAGGGCGACGCCCTCCTTGCCGTCGTCGTCGAGGAAGACGAGGCCGCTGCCCTTCTTGGAGATGAACCCCCGCCGGCGGACGGCCCCGGTGGCGGGGTCGACCAGGTTGTCGCCCAGCAGGGGCTTGTCGACCCCGTTGTGGAGCTCGCCCAGGACGAACGGCCGGCGCAGGTCGCCCTGGTCGAAGCCCACGAGGACCTCGTCGTTGACCTCGGGGAGCATGACCGCCCCCCGGTTGCTCCCCGCGCACAGCTGCACGGTGCGGGCCCAGTCGGTGACGTAGCTGTCGGACAGCCACGGGAACTTGAGCTTCACCCGGCCCAGCTGCATGGGGTCGTTGACGTCGGTGACGATCGCCGTGGCCACCCCCCGGACGGCGGGGGCGGCACCCGACCCGGACCCGCCGCCGCCGTTGGAACCGTTGGCGACCAGTCCGAACAGCGACCGGTCGTGGCTGCCGCTGACGGTGAACCACACCGTGTAGCCGGTTTCCGCCTCGTAGACGTGGCGGCTGCTGGTGACGCTGTACTTGCCGTCGAAGGGGGCCTTGACCAGGGACAGGCTCACCGCCCGCCCGGCCCGGATGTGGGGGTTGCCCCGGGCCACGCCCTCGAACTCGGCGAAGGAGCTGGCGATGTCCTCGGCCAGGGCGACGGCCGCCGCGTCCACCTCGCTCTGCTTGTCGTAGGGCACGCCCACCCCGACGTGGGGGCGGGCGGCGAACGTGCTGGCCAGGGCCTGGGGCGTGGTCCCGATGGCGGCGCTGGCGGTCAGGGCGGGGGCGACGCCGACGATCCCCTTCTTCTGGCGCATGTCCCACCCCCGGACCTGCACCTCCTCCACCTGCTCGCTCGACCGCACGACGGCCCGGAACCGGATCAGGTCCTTGCCCATCACCAGCTGCAGGGGGTCCTGCGACGTGAACGTGCCTCCGCCCGGCGCGGTGGCCGACTCCACCGGCTTGCGGAACTCGAACTTGCCGTCGACGACGCCCACCCGGAAGCCCACCTCCCGGGCCAGGCCGGTGAGGAAGTCCCAGTCGCTCACGTTGCCCTGGGACACGTGGTCGTGCACCGTCCTGGTGGCGTCGACCGGGCCCGGTTCGAGCCCCACCCGACGGGCGACCTTGGTGGCCACGTCGGTGTAGGTGACGTTGGTGTAGGTCTCGGTCACCCGGCCCCGGAACAGGCGGTGGGAGAGGTCGAAGCCCCGGATCACGGTGGTGGTCGCCTCCGCGTCGAGCTCGGCCTCCAGGGCGGTGACCTCGCCGTCGACCAGGGTGACGCCCTGGGGCGCGCTCTCGGCGAAGGCCTTGACCTGCACCTTCGCCCCGATCCTGGCCCCCGCCTCTTCGAGGACCTGGCGGTGGGGGTCGCGGAGGACGATGGAGAAGCTGTCGGGCAGCTTGACGCTGTTCTCCACCACCAGCTGGAGCAGGGCCGCGTCGAGGTGGGCGGGCAGCGGTCGCCCGTCGATGGTCACCTCGAACTTGCTGGTGTGGGACTGGCTCATCGGCTCACCAGGTGTCCGCCGAGTCGGGGGACGGGACGAGGACCATGGTCCCCTCCCGCAGGCGCAGGGGGTCGTCGATGCCGTTGGCCACCGCCACCTGCCGCCACATGGTCGGGTCCTGGTACTCGGCCCAGGCGATGGAGGCCAGGGTGTCGCCCGCCACCACCCGGTGGCCGGTCGTCGAGTGCAGGCCGCCCGACGTGGGGTTGGTGAAGGCCTTGCCCGTCGGCAGCTCCTGGAGGCTGACGTTGCACGTCGCCCGCAGGGGCTCGCCCTTCTCGTTGAACAGGGTGTACTTGGCCGAGACGCTCTTGACGTTGCCGGTGAACTTGAGCTTCCCCCACTCGAGCACGACGAAGGGGGCCGACGGCTTCTTCTGCTGCTTGGTCTTCACCAGCGGGGTGCAGCAGAAGAACAGCTTGTCGACGGTCTTGACCAGGTCGGCGGGGCTGGTCTGGGTGGCGTCGAGGAACAGCTCGAAGGTCAGCTCGGCGCTGTTGGCCCCCTTGAACTCGGGCATGGCCGTGTTGTCGGCGCTGGTGGAGGGCTTGTGGTCCCACTGGGCCGACTTGGAGATGGAGTACTCCTTGGGGTTGAACTGGACCTCGAACTTCTCCACCGTCGGTCCCGCGCTGGCCTTGCCCTGGGCGACGGCCGGGGTGGTGACGGTGATCGTGGCCCGGGTGGGGGCGCTCACGGCTCGCTCACGGGGCGGCCGCTCCCGGGCCGAAGCCGTGGTGGGCCAGCTCCAGCATCTCGGTGGCGACCTTGGGCCCGTCGACGTTGAACGACGGCCCCTGCCACCGCACCGGTATGACCTCCAGCAGCTGCCACTTGGCGATCGACGTCACCCCGTCGGGGGCGAGGGCCTCGATGGTGGCGGTGGGGCGGGTGACCTTCTGCACCGCCAGGTCGGCGAACCAGGCCGCCACCTTGGCCGAGTCCCCGTTGATGGGTCGGGTGAGCTTGACGTTGGAGTACTTGATCCGACCCGCGAACTGGTGGACGTAGGCGTTGTTGCCGCCCTCCTCCCGCTGCTCGATCACCACCTCGCAGCCGAGGCCGTCGCAGGCGGTGAAGATGCCGAGGTCCTTGCTCGCGATCGACACGCTGAAGTGGACGGTGGTGGGCGGGTACGACTCGAGGTCGGCCATGGTTCCTCTCAGTTCCGGGAGCCGAGGTCGGTGGCCCGGCCCAGGCGCTCGCGGTCGAGGCGGAGCTCGCCCCGCAGGTGGTCGCGGAGCCGGGGATAGAGGCGGCGGGCGAGCCGGTCGACGTCCCGGTCGGTGAGCGTGGCCCCGGCGGCGCCGGGCGTGGCGCCGCCGGCGGCGGGCGCGGGCGCCTCGGCCGGCGGGGCGGGGGCCGTCACCGTGGTCGACGGTGGCGCGGAGGCACCGGCCGGTGCCGGCTCCTGGGCGGGTGGGGTGCCCTCGTCCTCCGCCCGCTGGACCGTCGCCGAGGGCGGGGGTCGGAACCCGCCGGTGGACGCCGGCAGGAGGCCGAACACGACCGACCCGTCGGGTGCCCGGTGCCCGAGACCGGCCGCCACCGCCACCGCGCCCGCGTCCACCCAGCCGGACGGGACCGGCTCCCTCGCGCCGGTGCCCGTGCTCGGTGCGGCCGTCGCCGCCGGTGCCGGGGCCGGGGTCGGGGCCGGGGCCGGTGAGCCCAAAGTGCGTTGGACCGGCGGGACCGTCGTCGTCGGGGTCGCCACCGGGCTGGCGGGCGAGGATCCGCGGGGAACGGAACCACGGCGGCGGGCCACCAGCGACCGCTCCGCGGCGAGAGGGGCGACGGGGAGGGTCTCGTCGGGCGACACGGCGAGCGCGGCCGGGACGGTGCCGGATGGCGCGCGGTGGCCTCCGCCGGGCTGGGAATAGGGGTCCGGAGCGGTGACCAGGGACGGTGCCCGGCGCTGTACCGCCACCGGCGCGTCACCCCCGACCGGCGGCCCGTCGGCGGCGGCCGGCTCGGCCCGGGTGGCGACCAGCGGGAGGTCACCGACGAGAGGGGCGTTCGGCCAGGGTTCGCCGGGGCCGGTCGACAGGATCGCCGCCACCACCTGGCTGACCTCGGGAGTCACCGCCGGGCCGGGATCGCCGGCCGGGGCCCCCGTCGGGCCCGATGCCGGATGCGGCAGGCCGGGGACGGGGCTGCCCCCGACGGCCGGGGCCGTCGGCGGGCCGTGGGGGCTGGCCGGGGGTGGGGCGGCGGGGGTCGCGCCTGACGCCGGGGCGGTCGCTCGCCGCTGCAGCGAGGCCGGTCCCCGGGGAAGGGAGACGGCGGCGGCGGCGGACGATCGGGGCGCGGACGGGAGCGCTCCTCCGCCACCCGGTGCGCGGGGGGCCGGCAAGGGCGGGCCCAGGCCCAGGCGGCGCCTGGCCGGTGGAGCGGCCAGGGTCGGGACGACCGGCGGTGACGGCGGCTCCCTCGGCGTGGTCTGGGGCTCGACGACGGGGTCCGTCGCCACCGCCGGAACGGGCTCCGGCTCGACCGCGGCGGCCGCTGCGACCGGCTCCGGGTCGGGGGTCGCCACCACCGCCTCCTCCTTCGGGGCCCGGACGACGGGTACCACCTCCGGCGTCGGCTGCGCCACCGCCACCGCCCGGGCCACGACCGGGGTCGAGGGCAGGGCCGGCGCCCGCACCAGGTCGCGGGTCGGCGGCCGCGGTCGCACCGGCGCCACCTCGGTGGGCTCCGGCCCGGCCTCGCCTCCGGCGGCGGCCTCGCCGTCGGCCGTCCACGCCCCGCCGGGAGGGGGAGCGAACGCCCGGCCAACCGGCGGCCGGGCGAAGCCGGCGACCGTCCCGCCGGGGGCGTCGGACGCCACGAAGTGCCCCAATTGCCCGAGGACCCCAGTGGGTTGGCGGGACGTGAGCCCGCTCTCGAACGAGGCCGTCCCGAACGTCCCCGACGGAGGGGTCACCAGCCGTTGGATGGGCGGCAGGGAGCGCCACTCACCCCGGTGCACGGCCGGCGCGCCGGGCGGCCCGGACGGCTCGGCGGGCGGCCCGACCGGCGGTCCCCCGTCGGCCCGTCGGCGGAACGGCCACACCGGCGGCTCAGCACCCGCCCGCCGGCAGCCGCAGCTTGCGGATCTCGTCCACGAAGCGGCGCCGC
The DNA here is from genome assembly GCA_963790325.1 of uncultured Acidimicrobiia bacterium. Taxonomy (GTDB): domain Bacteria; phylum Actinomycetota; class Acidimicrobiia; order Acidimicrobiales; family AC-14; genus JAXDMK01. The sequence goes on along the minus strand of CAWBNY010000003.1, from coordinate 765,029 downwards.
AGCGGGTGTTCGAGGTCGAGGATGTCGTCCAGCGACCAGTGGAAGTGGTAGGCGACGTACGCGACCTCCTCGTACAGGCGTTCGGTCGCGTACGTCACGTTTCCCCCGGGCGACCACCGCCCACGTCGACCGTGAACTCGTGCCGGCAGGACGGGCAGGCCACCGCCACCCGGGTGTGGCCCTCCTGGTTCACCCGGCGGTAGAGGTCCTGGAGGAAGGCGAGGTCGGAGGCGAAGAGGTTCTCGACGACCCCCGCGTGCACGTCGGCGATCGTCCCCAGCCGGGTCACGACCCGGGCCAGGAGGACGACCGTGAGGTAGGCCGGGTTCTCCCGGACCCGGTCGTCGTGGAGGGGGACGAGCTCGTCCCGGGCGGTGGCCAGGCGCATCGCCCCCCGCCGGTGGAGGGTGCCGGCCGAGTCGAGGTAGCCCCGCGGCAGCTCGAACTCGAACTCGGTCCGCATGGTCTCGACCGGGTCCGGGCCCGGGGGGTGCTCCCGGGTGGCCAGGCTGCCGAGGTCCCGTCTCATGAGCCGGGAGTCATCTCCTCGTAGGTGATGGTGAGCTTCTCGGTGAGCACCGACGTGTCACCCGCCTTGAGGCCGCTCAGCTCCAGGCCCTTGGGCCACATGTTGCGCAGCTTGTAGCGCTTGATCTCCTGGCCCTCGAAGTCGTAGACGATGATCGAGCCGCCCTTGCGGGCGCTGCCCATGTTGCCGACCTGGGCGTTCTTGACCCACTCGTCGAAGCTGTTGTTCTTGGTCAGGCCCCGGGTGAGGGTGAGCTCGCCCGGCTTGGGCCGGCCGGGGAGCTTCTTCACCAGGTACTTGCCGTCGGGCGTGTTGTGCTTGTACTCGATGACGTCCTGATCCATCTTGAGGCCGCTCACCTCGGAGATCTCCTTGATGGTGATCCCGTCGAACTCGAGTCCGAAGGAGTGGCCGACGGTGCTGTCGCTGTCGGGAAGAGCCATGGGTCCTACCTTCCTGGGGGACGGGCGGGGTGCGGGCTACGCGGGGAGCGGGGACTTACTCGAGGAGGCTGGCGCCGCCCGAGTACTGGGACAGGCGGAAGACGACGAACTCGGCCGGCTTCACCGGGGCGATGCCGATCTCGCACACCACCTGCCCGAGGTCGATCGTCTCGGACGGGTTGGTCTCGTCGTCGCACTTCACGTAGAACGCCTCGTCCGGCGTCAGGCCGAACAGGGCCCCCTTGCGCCACTCGACGACGAGGAACGACTCGATCGTGCGCCGGATGCGGGCCCACAGGGCCCGGTCGTTGGGCTCGAACACGGCCCACTGGGTGCCGGTGAGGATCGACTCCTCCAGGTAGTTGAACAGCCGGCGGATGTTCACGTAGCGCCAGGCGGGGTCGCTCGACAGGGTGCGGGCGCCCCACACCCGGATGCCGCGCCCGGGGAAGGAGCGGATGCAGTTGATCCCGGCCGGGTTGAGCAGGTCGTGCTCGCCCTTGGTGATCTGCGTCTCCAGGCCGAGGGCGCCCCGGACGTTCTCGTTGGCAGGGGCCTTGTGGACGCCCCGGGTCTCGTCGTTGCGGCTCCAGATGCCGGCCACGTAGCCGCTGGGCGGGACGAACAGGTTCTGCCCGTTGGCCGGGTCGAACACCTTGACCCAGGGCCAGTAGAGGGTGGCGTACTTGGAGTCGTAGCCGACCTTCTCCACCCGCCACTCGTGGACCTGCTGGGCGTTCAGGCCCGGGGGCGGGTCGAGGATGGCCACCCGGTCGCCCATCAGCTCGCAGTGGGCGATCATGGCCAGCTGCACCGCCTGGACGCCCTCCAGGTCGACCATGCCCTTCTGGTAGGCGGCCATCAGGTCGGGGACGGCGAGCATGGTGACCTCGTCGACCGCCTCCAGGCCGGCGAAGCCGGTGCGGTCGGCGGCGTCGCCCACGTAGTCGTCCGCGCTCAGGCGGGCGGTGGCGGTCGAGTTGCCCCCGGTGAGGGTGACGGTCCCCGCCGCCGGCCGGTCCAGCGCGGCCCCGGTCGAGGCCGGCTCCAGCCGGACCAGCCGGGACTGGGCGTTGACCACCGTGACCGCGTTCTGCCGGCCCCGCTTGACCGTCAGGCCGCCGAACTCCTCGGCCGTGTCGCCCCGCTTCACCACCAGCTTGAAGCCGTCGTCCTCGCCCTCGTGCTCGACCTCGACGCTGATGTCGTTGCCGGTGGGACCCGGCTCCAGGGCGGTCACCCGGTAGGCGCCGACCTTCCCGTCGCCGGCCCCGCTCGCCAGCTCGGCCCGGGCCGCGGGCGACACCCCGTCGCCCTCGATGCGCACGACGTAGCAGCTCCCGCCGCCGTTGAGGAAGTAGCCGTAGACCGACTGGGCCAGGTAGGAGCCGTCGGTGAAGTCGCCGAACGTCTGCGTGTACTGGCTCCAGTTGGTGACCAGGACGGGCTCGTTGGCCGGGCCGCGGGGCGCGAGGCCGACGAAGGCGGCCACCGCCGTCCCGACCCCCTCGATGGGGCGGGATCCGGAGTCGACCTCCTCCACGTAGACGCCGGGGGACAGGTACTGAGGCATGCGGGCCTCCTCGGGCCGTAGCGACGTTCGCCCGTGAGGGTTGCCTGCGGACGGCGTCCGGACAACGCCGCCGGGGACGACGGTGGGGAAGGATCGGCTGCCCCTTCGGGCACCCGGCCGGTCCTTGTCCCGACCGCGGTGCGGGCTCCAAGATGGACCCATGCGCGCGCACGACGAGGATCGGTCGCTGACGGAGGCGGGTCGACGGCGGGAGGGGCCGGAGCCGGTGGCCGGGGACGGGTTGCTGAGGTTGCAGCGCACCGCCGGCAACCAGGCGACCGTCCAGCTCATCGAGGAGGCGGAGGGGGAGTCGCCGGTGCTCGGCGTGATCGGCAGGGGCGGGGGCGCGCCGATGGACCGCGCCCTTCGGGCCCAGATGGAGTCACGCCTGGGGCACGACTTCGGCGACGTCCGCATCCACACCGATTCCCAGGCGGCGGCGTCGGCGAAGTCGGTCGGCGCCCAGGCCTACACCGTCGGCAACGACGTGGTCTTCGGGTCCGGCCACTACGATCCGGCCACCGCCTCCGGCCAGAGGACGATCGCCCACGAGCTGACCCACGTGGTGCAGCAGAAGGCGGGCCCGGTGGACGGGACTCCGGCGCCGGGCGGGATCAGCGTGAGCCACCCCGGCGACCGCTTCGAGCAGGAGGCGGAGCACGCTGCGGAGATGGCCGTGCAGCGCCAGGAGGAGGACGTCGAGGAGGAGGAGATGCCCTCCTCTTAGCCGTCACCAGTTCACTGGCCGGGTCGAACCGGTGACGGATGTCGCGGCCCGGACCCCGGTTCCCGTCACCAGTTCGCAGAGCGGGACCCGGCCGGCACCTTCGTCTGCCCGATCGGGCAGGACGGCCGGGGCGGTGGACGCGACCCTCGTGCGGTGGGTGCAGACACGGGCCGGGTCGAGGCGCCGCGCACGCCGGCACCGGCCGTCGCCGGCCCCCGGCCGGCGGGGCCGACTCGGGCCACCGGGTGCCCGCCGGCCGTCGCCCTGGTGGGCGGGCCGCAGGGGATGGTCGGGCTGCAGGGCCTGGCCGGCAACGACGCCGTCGCCCTGCTCGTACAGCGCCAGCCCGGAGGCCCCGGCGGCGGCGGGGGGATGTCGTCGCCGTCGGGGGCGTCGGTCCCCGGATCGGTGCCGTCGTCCAGCCCGGGGCCCACCGAGCGCCAGGTCTCGACCGCCAAGGCGGCCGACAACCTGATCGCCAACTTCTCCCAGTCCGGCTTCCGCGACCTGCGCAACCAGTGGGGCGACCTCACCGACGCCAAGAAGAAGCTCCAGCTCATCGACAGGGCCACCGACCTGGGCCTGTTCTGGGTCGGCCCCGACGACGAGACCTCCCTCGAGAACTGCTGGCAGTCCTTCGGCGGCGGCTTCGTGACGGCCGTCAAGACGGAGCCGATCCTGTGGAACCGGAGCATCTACCGGGGCGTCGACCCGGAGAACATCCACCAGACCAGGGGCGTGGCCGACCGGTTCAAGAAGGACGTCGTGACCGTCACCGAGGCCAACCTCGACGCCAACGAGGACCGGGTGGTCAAGGAGTTCCAGACGTTCGGCCTGGAGCCGCCCTGGCAGCTGGTCCGTCCCGGCCAGCCCGACCGCAACAAGCTCTCCGGCGGCCCCGCGCCCTCGATCGGCGGTCCCAGCCCGGTCGACCTGCTGGCCGAGCAGGCCCGGCTGGCCAAGCTGGTCATCAAGTACGAGCTGATGCTCGACGTCCTGCGGGCCCGCAAGGTCGGCCTGGCCCTGTTCAACCCCATGGGCCGGCCCCCCGCGGACCAGGACGTCGTCATCGGCGAGGGCCTCACCATGTGGGACGTCGGCAACGACCAGTGGGCCCGCATCGCGACCGAGATCTCCCTCATCCTCAACGCCTGGCCGGTGCTCTTCTCGGCCCACGCCCAGGGCACCCTGCAGACGATCGCCGACCAGGTCTACGACAAGCCCGATCCGTCGAAGCCGTTCGACCCCAAGCTCAAGGACCAGCGGGAGGCAGGCCTGGAGGCGGTCCGCACCCGGCTGACGGGGGTGCTCGAGTCGATCCGGAAGATCCGGCAAGAGGGTCTCGACCCCCTCGACCTGGTGCCCGTCCACCGGGCGCTCTGGGAAGGGCGGACGGCGGCCCCGTCGGGCCAGCCGCCGGTCCGGGAGGTGATGATCGGCATCCTCGACGACGAGCGCAAGAGCCGCGACTTCACCGCGGCCATGGTCAAGCTGGGGATCGACGCGGTGACGATGGCGGCCATGATCGCGGCCAGCATCGGGACGCTGGGCGGGGCCGCGGTCGTGATCGGGGCGGTGGCGGCGGTGGCGCCGGCCGCGGTGGCGGGCGTGGGCGCGGCCACAGCCGACCAGAAGGCGGACGCCATGAAGGCGGCCTACGGCACCTCGGTGACCGATGCCGGCACGCTCGTGACCCGGGAGGCGGTGACGGCGGCCGCGGCCGAGGCGCAGCAGGCGAAGGTGGAGCTGGCCCAGGCCGTGATCATGAGCGTCCTCGACCTCGGGATGGTGGCTCACGGCCACGCCCTGGAGGTCAAGGACCAGCAGAAGGCCCGCCAGCTGCTGGGCCAGCTCGAGACCGGGAAAGGGAAGCCGCCCGCGCCGGGCGACGAGCTGCGGGGCAAGCTCCGGCCCCCGGCGGGGACGTCGGCACCGGGTGCGATCGACACGTCCCCGATGAAGCCGTGGGGGCTCAGCCCCGAGCTGCGGGCGCTCGCCCTCAAGGGACCGGTCAACGTGCGCCTGAGGGGCGACGGCATCCCCGAACTGCACAACATCGTCCCCAACCCGAAGGTCAAGAACGGTGCCCGGTTCGTGGCCAAGGACTGGACGATGGAGATCGACCCCAGCTTCCTGAAGGGCGATTCCATCTCCCAGCACGACTTCGACCTGCTGGTCCTCGACGTCTACCACGAGGGTCGGCACGGCTACCAGACGTTCCACGTCGCCCGCTACCGGCAGATGAAGCTGGCCGCCGGCCAGCCGCTGGGCGAGAGGTTCACCTTCGACATCCACCCCGACGTGGCCCGGAAGGTGACGCCGATGAAGCCGGGCGACCCCATGGAGGAGCTGGCCGCCAAGTGGCACGAGAGCATGTGGGGCGGCAAGTCCCTCGAACGCAACGCCATCTACAAGAACATGGACGCGGCCGAGGTGGTCCTGGAGCAGAGGAAGGCGGCGCTGCGGGCCCTGCCCAAGTCGGCCCCGTGGATCGATCGCCGGATGGCCGAGAACCAGGTCGAGGCGGCCCGGCTGGAGTTCCGCAAGTACGACATCCAGTACCGCAGCCTCCCGGAGGAGATCGATGCCTACGCCATCTCCGAGATGCAGGCGACCTGGGCCCGGGGAGCCCTCGACGCCCGGGCCCGGGCCCAGGTCGACGCCGCCCAGGCCATGGTCGACAGCGCCAACGTGCGGGTGGCGGAGAGCGCCGAGGAGCTGGCCCTGTACAGGGGGCGGGGCGTGACGGGGGAGGGCGTCGAGGAGGCCCAGACCCGCCTCGACCAGGCCCGGGAGGACGTCCGCCAGGCCGAGGCCCGCCTGGCCGAGCTCAAGGGCGGCCGGTGACCGACCGCCGGAGAGCGACGGCCACCGCCGCTGTTCCTCGTCTCGGAGGGCCTGAAGCTCGACGAGCGCCTCTCGGCCCTCGGGCCGACCGCCCACTGGTGGAGGTGACGGGATTCGGACCGACGGCCTCTTCGATGGTCCCGAAGGGGTGCGCCCTCTTCACCGGGACCCGGTCACGAGGCCGAGGTAGGGACCGAACTCGGACTCGACGCACAGGCGGCCGAGCTTGCGGTACTCCCGCTCGGTGGCCCGGACCAGGTCGAGCATCGCCACCGGCCGGTCGGCGTCGGCGGCCAGGTAGGCGGCGCCGAGGGCGACGTTGCGGATGTTGCCGCCCGCGATGCGGAAGGACCGGGCGAGGAAGTCCAGGTCGATGTCGTCCGCCCGGGGCACTGACGGGCCGAGGTGCAGCTCCCACAGCCGCCGGCGGTCGCCGTCCTCCGGCATGGGGAAGTCGACGATCACGTCCAGCCGGCGGGCGAAGGCCTCGTCGATGTTGCTGCGCAGGTTGGTGGTCAGCACGGCCAGGCCCTCGAAGCTCTCCATCCGCTGGAGGAGGTAGGCCGTCTCGACGTTGGCGTAGCGGTCCTGGGCGTCGCGGACGTCGGAGCGCTTCCCGAAGAGGGCGTCGGCCTCGTCGAAGAGGAGGACGCCGTTGACCCGCTCCGCCTCGGCGAAGATCCGGTCGAGGTTCTTCTCCGTCTCGCCCACGTACTTGTCGACCACGGTCGACAGGTCGATCACGTACAGGTCGAGGCCCAGCTCACCGGCCAGGACCTCGGCCGACATCGTCTTGCCGGTGCCCGACTCGCCCGCGAAGAGGGCCTTGATGCCCCGGCCCCGCGAGCCGCCCTGGCCGAGGCCCCAGTCGTCGAGCACCCGCTCCCGCCGGCGGACCCGGGCCGTCAGCTCCCGGAGCTGGACGAGCACCGGGGCGGGCAACACCAGGTCCGCCCAGGCCACCGCCGGCTCGACCCGGCGGGCGAGGCGTTCGAGGCCGGCCGCGTTCTGACCGCGGACGCCGCTGAGCACGTCGTCCTCCGACACCGCCCGCCGGTGGGCGTGGGCCCGGACCGTCGCCGACCGGGCCGCCCGGTGAAGGTGCTCGGGTGCCAGCCGGAACTGGGCCGCCCGCTCCACCCCCTCGAACCCGTGGACCCCGTCGTCCGGCGCGCCGAGCGCCTGGAGGAGGATGAGCCGGCGTTCCCCGGCGGTCGGCACCGGCGCGTCGAGCACCAGGGGGACGTCCTGGCTCCACGCCGGGTCCCAGGTCCGGCTGCCGAGGAGGACGAGGGTTCGCACCCGGGTGTCGGCCAGGGCGCGGATGGCGGCCGGTCCCCGCTCGGCCACCGCCTCCACCGGTCCCGCGACCACGACCGCCCCCCGCAGCCGCGCCTCCCGCGCCAGGCGGCGGGCGAAGGCGGTGTCTCCGTCGCCCCCGTCGAAGCGCGACAGGTCGGCCAGCAGCACGCCGACCCCGGCCCGGCGGGCGGCGGTGGCGGCCAGGCTGAACCCGGCGCCGCCGTTGGGCTGGCGGACGTAGACGAGGCGGTGGCCGGCGGCCATCGACCGTTCGAGGGCGGACGTGTCACCGATGGCGGCGTCGACGTCGGCCATGGCCACCGACAGGACGAGCGGGTCGGGCGCGTCGTCGCCCAGCAGGTGGGCCGTCACCCGGTCGGGCACCCGCAGGGCCCGGCCCAGGAACGGTCGGTCGGGGTCCTCGACCACCACCAGCCCGCTGTCGACCAGGGGCGCGGTCGGCCCCAGCCGGGCCCGGCCACCGCTGGCCGGACCCAGCCCCCCGCACAGCTCCAGGGCCAGGCCGATGCTGGCCCGGCGGCGGGAGACGTCGTCGTTGAGGTATCCGTACAGCCGCTCGAACCGGGGGTCGAGGTCGGGCGCCATCGCCACCAGGAGGAGCTCGGTGTCGAAGGGGATCAGGTCGAACGACCGGGCCAGGCGGCGCAGGCGCAGGTCGTGGCCCCCGGCCTCGGCGGCGTCGGCGGCCGCCTCCACCGCTTCCAGCCGCTCGGCCAGCGCCTCGACCGGCCGGTCCCCCAGCAACGGCAGGCGGGTCCCGGCCAGGAGGCGGTCGACCTCGGAGTCGGGGGTGTACAGGCCCCGGAAGCGGTCCTCCGGGTCGGGATCGTCGCTGCGGCGGCGGGCGACGCCGACGCGGACCCGCCCGTCCACCACCGACAGCCGTCCGAGGAGGTGGGCGATCGACGGTCGGAGCGCCGGCCGCGGGTCGGGCGAACCTTCCACTGCCCCGCAACCTACCGACTGGGCCGGTCCGCGCCGGGGGCCGGCGGGGTGCACTTTCGGGCAGATCGGACGACCCCTTCGGACGGGACGGTGCTGGATTACCATCCGCCGATGGCCGCCTCCGTGGTGCTGACCCCGGAGCGGATCAGCGTCACGCCCGGCTCGTCGGCCACCGCCACCGTCCGGGTCCGCAACGACGGCAGCGTGGTCGACACCTTCGCCATCGACGTGGTGGGCGAGACGTCCGGGTGGACCACGGTGACCCCCGCCACGCTCAACCTGTACCCCGGGGCCCAGGGCACGGCTGAGGTTCGCTTCTCGGCACCGCGGTCGACGGCGGTGACGGCGGGGCCGAAGCCGTTCGGCCTGCGGGTCCGATCGCAGGAGGATCCCGGGTTCTCGGTGGTGGAGGAGGGCGTCGCCGACGTCGAGCCCTTCACCGAGGTGGGGGCCACCCTCATCCCCCAGACAGTGGAGACCAGTGGCTCGGCCCGGGCCCGGATCCGCCTGGTCAACGGGGGCAACGTCCCCGCCACCCTGAGCCTGCGGGCCGAGGACCCCGACGAGGCCCTGGCCGCGTCGGTCGCCCCCGCCGCGGTGCAGCTCGCCCCCGGCCAGGAGGCCACCGCCCAGGTGGCGCTGAAGGCCCGGGACACGTTCCTCCGGGGGCCGACCCGCAGCCGCCCCTACACCGTGGTCGTGGAGCAGTCCGGCACCGAGCCCATCCGGGTCGCGGGCACGCTCGTCCAGAAGCCGGTGATCTCGGCCGGCTGGGTCAAGCTGGCCACCGGGTTGCTCGCCCTGGGCGTGATCGGCGGCCTGTTCCTCCTGACCCAGCAGGACGACGCCCCCCCCGACGACGGTCCGACGCAGACCACCGCCGCCGGCAACGGCTCCGACACCACCCGCCGGGGCGGGGGCGGGGACGGCACCTCCACCTCCATGGCCACCTCGACCTCGATGGCCACCACCACGACCACCCTGTTCACCTTCACCCAGCGGCCCATCGTCTTCCACTCGCTGGAGGACGGGCCCGACAGCGACATCTGGGCCATCGAGCCCGACGGCAGCAGGCTGACCCAGCTCACCGACGACGAGGGCGACGAGACCGACCCCGCTTTGTCGCCCGACGGCAAGCGCATCGTCTACGTGGGCGAGGAGGACGGCGACACCGACATCTACGTCATGGACCTCGACGGATCGAACCGCACCAACCTCACCGACGACGACGACGCCGAGGACGTGGCCCCCGCCTGGTCCCCCGACGGCAAGCGGATCGCATGGGCGTCGAGCGTCGGCGACCTGCAGATCTTCGTGATGGACGCCGACGGCGACAACCCCGAGCAGATCACCGGGCAGGTGGGCAAGGCCACCGACCCTTCGTGGTCTCCCGACGGCACCCGTATCGCCCTCACCGCCCTCCGCACCGCCACCAACGCCGAGATCGCGGTGGTCGACGACGACGGCGACGACTTCACCTTCCTCACCAACAACCCGGCCCAGGATGCCCGCCCGGCCTGGGGGAGCACCGACCAGATCGCCTTCGAGAGCGACCGCCTGGCCGGCGACCACGACGTGTGGCTGATGGAGGCCAACGGCTCGGGCGTCAGGCAGCTCACCGACAGCAACGACTACGACGGGGCGCCGGCCTGGGAGTTCAGGAAGTCCGACATCGCCTTCGAGAGCGAGCGGGGCGGCCAGCGACGCATCTGGACGATGAGCGGCGACGGGACGGGCGAGACCGTCGTCACCGACGACAACGGGCAATCACCCGGCTGGTAGCTACCGGTTCGGCCGTCGGGGGCCGCCGGGGCCGGGCAGGGTGTGGATCCGGATCGTGCGCCCCGGCTGCCCGGTGTCGCCGCCGATCACCTCCTCGCGGACGACGGCCCGGGCGGGCGCGGCGGGCCCGGCCGGCCCACGCCTGCGGCCGGCCGACGCCTCCTCGGCCGTCCCGGCCGTGGTCATGCGGATCCGCGGCTCGAGGACGATGCCGGCGATGTCGGTGTCGGCCTGGCCGGTGTCGATGGGGGCGGTGACGGTGAGGTCGAGGGAGGGTTTGAGCTCGCCGCCGAGGGCGGTCCACACGTCCGACACCGGGCGGTCGTCGGGTGGGGGCATGCCGATGCCCACGACCACCGGCCTGAGCCCGTCGAGGGGGCCGGTGAGGAGCTCGGTGGGGATCACGGCGTAGCGCAGGAAGCACTTGAGCACGGCGGAGAGGAGGCGGTGCTCGTCCTCCGGGCGCTGCGTCCAGGCGGTGACCAGGTAGGAGAACCGGAAGTACCGGGCCGGGGGCCGGCGGGCGACGACGTGGCCGGTGACCGAATCCCGCTCCTCGGTGGTTCCGTAGGCCCGCCGCTTGACGTCCTCCCGGATGTCGTAGAGGTAGACGTTGATCGTGGGCGCGTTGCGGCGGGCGGCCCATTCCTTGTTGGGGGCGTCGAACACGACCTCGACGTCGCCGCCGTTGAGGGCGTCGCGCCGGATGAGGGCCCGCACCGCCTCGTCGATGGCGTCGATCACGACGGCCGGCCGTCAGATGAGGCCCTGGCGCATGGCGTAGGCCACTGCGTGGGACCGGTTGCGGAGCTGGAGCCGGGAGGTGACGTCGTGGATCACGTTCTTGACCGTCCGCTGCGAGTAGCAGAGGCGGTGGGCGATCTCGTTGGTGTCGAGGCCGTCGGCGATGAGGCGCAGGACCTCGATCTCCCGCTCGGCCAGCCCGGCGAGGGTCAGCCCCCGGGGGGAGAGCACCTGGCGTTGAAGGCGGCCGACCTGGTCGAGGAGGCGTCCGAGCAGGTCAGGGGGCATGGTGCCGTCGCCCGCCACCGCGGCCCGGATGGCGGAGACGAGCCGGTCGGGGCGGGCCTCGGCCCGGCGCAGCAGCCCGCAGGCGCCCGCCTCCAGGGTGGCCAGCAGCCCGGCGTCGTCGACCCGGGTCACGACCACCAGGACCCGGGGGACGCCGTTGCGCTGGAGGGCCTTGATCGCCCGCTTCGACTCCTCGTCCACCTCGTCGGTGACGACGATGGCGACCTTGGCCGTGTCGACGTCGCACTCGGCCACCACGTGGACCCCGGGCTGGCCCCGGAGCTGGCCGGCGATGCCCGCCTCGGAGATCGGGTCGCTGGCGTAGACGAACACGGGAATCCGGTCTTCCATCGTCGCGAAGTCCTCTCGTCGGCGGCGAGGCCGATTCTCCGGGGACCGCTCATCGGCCGCTCAACCGGCGCTCAACCTGGTGTGTCGAACATACGTTCGTCTACAGTCGGAGGACGTGGGTTGGGAGAATCCTCCGCTGCCGTGGGCCGAGCTCGAGCGGCGGCTGTCGGGGCGGCCGCCGACGGCCGACGGGGGTGACAGCCCGGCCTGGTCCAACAAGCGGGCGCCCTACGACCCGCCGCCGCGGCAGCCACCGGGCCGGCGGGGGTCGACGCCCTACGCCGAGCTCCACTGCCATTCCAACTTCAGCTTCCTCGACGGGGCGTCCCATCCCGAGGAGCTGGCCGAGGAGGCGGCCCGGCTGGGGCTGGAGGCCCTCGCCCTCACCGACCACGACGGCTTCTACGGCGTCGTCCGCTTCGCCGAGGCGGCGGCGGCCCTGGGCGTGCCCACCGTCTTCGGCACCGAGCTCACCCTCGACCTCCCCCGGCGGTCGCAGCAGGGGATGGCCGACCCCGGGGGCCGCCACCTGGTCGTGTTGGCCCGCGACCCCGACGGCTACGCCCGCCTGAGCCGGGCCGCCAGCGCGGCCCACATGCGGGCCGGCGAGAAGAACGTGCCCATGGCGTCGCTGGCCGACCTGGCCGGGGCCCATGGCGGGCGGTGGCAGGTGCTCACCGGCTGCCGCAAGGGGACGGTGCCGGCCGCGCTGGTGGCCGACGGCCCGGCGGCGGCGGCCCGGGAGCTGGCGGCGCTGGTCGACGCCTTCGGGCGGGACAACGTCGCGGTCGAGCTGTGGGACCACGGCGACCCCCTCGACTCGGCCCGCAACGACGCCCTGGTGGCGCTGGCGGTGCGGGCCCGGGTCGACGTGGTGGCCACCAACAACGTCCACTACGCCACCGCGGCGCGGCGGCCCCTCGCCACCGCCCTGGCCGCGGTGCGGGCCCGCCGGTCACTCGACGACCTCGACGGGTGGCTGCCGGCGGCGGCCACCGCCTGCCTCCGGTCCGGGGCGGAGCAGGCCCGCCGCTTCGCCCGCTACCCGGGGGTGGTCGAGCGGGCGGCCGAGATCGGGCGGGCGTGCGCCTTCGACCTGCGCCTGGTCGCCCCCAACCTCCCCGACCACCCCGTCCCCCCCGGCCACACCGAGATGTCGTGGCTGCGGGAGCTCACCATGGCGGGCGCGGCCGGGCGGTACGGGCGGCCGGAGGTGGAGCGGGTCCCCGGCGCCTACCGCCAGATCGAGCACGAGCTGGCCCTCATCGACCAGCTCGGCTTCCCCGGCTACTTCCTCATCGTCTGGGACATCGTCCAGTTCTGCCGGCGCTCCCACATCTACTGCCAGGGACGGGGTTCGGCCGCCAACAGCGCCGTCTGCTACGCCCTCGGGATCACCAACGCCGACGCGGTCGCCCTCGGGCTGCTGTTCGAGCGCTTCCTGTCCCCCGAGCGCGACGGTCCCCCCGACATCGACGTCGACATCGAGCACGACCGCCGGGAGGAGGCCATCCAGTACGTCTACGGGCGCTACGGGCGGGAGAACGCGGCCCAGGTGGCCAACGTCATCACCTACCGACCCAAGTCGGCGGTGCGCGACATGGGCCGGGCCCTGGGCCACCCCCCGGGCGCCCTCGACGCCTGGTCGAAGCAGGTCGACGGCTACCAGCTGGCGGCCACGCCGGCCGACGTGGGCGTGCCCGAGCCGGTGATGGCGCTGGCCCGCCAGATCCAGGGCTTCCCCCGCCACCTGGGCATCCACTCCGGGGGGATGGTGATCTGCGACCGGCCGGTGGTGGAGGTGTGCCCGGTGGAGTGGGCCCGGATGGAGAACCGCAGCGTCCTGCAGTGGGACAAGGACGACTGCGCGGCGGTGGGCCTGGTCAAGATCGACCTGCTGGGCCTGGGGATGCTGACCGCCCTGCATCTCGGCGTCGACCTCATCCGGTCCGCCCACGGGGTCGACGTCGACCTGGCCACCATCCCCCAGGAGGACGCCGTCTACGAGATGCTGTGCCGGGCCGACTCGGTGGGCGTGTTCCAGGTGGAGAGCCGGGCTCAGATGGCCACCCTGCCCCGGCTGCGGCCCCGCACCTTCTACGACCTGGTGGTGGAGGTGGCCCTGATCCGTCCGGGGCCCATCCAGGGGGGGTCGGTGCACCCTTACATCCGCCGTCGCAACGGGCGGGAGCCGGTCACCTATCTGCATCCCCTGCTGGAGCCGGCGTTGAAGAAGACGCTGGGCGTGCCGCTGTTCCAGGAGCAGATGATGCAGATCGCCATCGACGTGGCCGGGTTCTCGCCGGGGGAGGCCGACCAGCTGCGCCAGGCCATGGGTTCGAAGCGCAGCACGGCGCGGATGGAGGCGCTGCGGGGGCGGCTGTACGCGGGGATGGCGGCCAACGGGATCGTCGGCGCCACCGCCGACGCCATCTTCGAGAAGCTGGCCGCGTTCGCCAACTTCGGGTTCCCCGAGAGCCACTCGGTGTCGTTCGCCTACCTCGTTTATGCATCGGCCTGGATGAAGTTGCACTACCCGGCCGCCTTCTGCGCCTCGCTCCTCAACGCCCAGCCCATGGGCTTCTACTCGCCCAACTCCCTCGTGGCCGACGCCACCCGCCACGGGGTGGTCGTGTACGGCCCCGACGTCAACCGCAGCGCGGCCAAGGCCACCCTCGAGCGAACCGGTGACGGATCGCGGGGCCACGACCCCGAGAAGCGTCACCAGTTCGCCGGCGGCCCCGAACCGGTGACGGATCCCGGGGCCACGACCCCGAGAAGCGTCACCAGTTCGGGGGGGGAGGTGGCGGTGCGGCTGGGGATCGAGTCGGTGCGCAACGTGGGCGACGACCTGGCGGCGCGCATCGCCGAGCGGCGGCCGTACTCGTCGATGGAGGACCTCGTCCGGCGGACGGGCGCGCCCCTGCCGGCGGTGGAGGCGTTGGCCACCGCCGGCGCCTTCGGGTGCTTCGAACACCCCCGGCGGGAGGCGTTGTGGGAGGCGGGGGCGGTGAGCCAGTCCACTCCCGGACGGCTGCCGGGGGTGGTCGTGGGCACCGACTCGCCCCCGCTCCCGCCCCTCACCGAGCCCGAGTTGGCGGCCGCCGACCTGTGGTCGACGGGGATCTCGGCCGACCGCCACCCGGTCCAGTTCGCCCGCCCCCGCCTCGACCGGATGGGGGCGGTGAGCGCCGCCGGTCTGGCCGCCGTCCCGTCCGGCCGGCGGGTGGCGGTGGGCGGCCTCGTCACCCACCGCCAACGGCCGGCCACCGCCGCCGGCATCGTCTTCGTCAACCTGGAGGACGAGACGGGCATGCTCAACGTCATCTGCCACGCGGCGGTGTGGTCGGCCTACCGCCGGGTGGCCCAGACGTCGCCCGCCCTCGTCGTCCGCGGCCGCCTCGAGCGGGCCGAGGGTGTCACCAACGTCATCGCCGAGAAGATCGAGCCCCTGTCGCTGTCCATGGAGACGACCCGGTCGCGAGACTTCCGCTGACGGCGATCGGCGGCTACCCGTCGCCCATCAACCGGCTGAGGAGGAGCTGGCGGACGGAATCGACGGTGAATGCGATGCTCATCTCGCCGATGGCCTCGGCGTGGCCGACGATCTCGTCGCAGGCGGCCACGACATCGAAGACCTCGTCCCGGTTGAGCACGATCTCCTCCCGGAACTCGGGCCGCTCGGCCACCGCCTACCCGTCGGAACGGGATGCGCGGAACGCGTCGACGTCGGCCGCCTGCAGCCGGAGGTCGGACCCCACCTTGTAGGCCGGCAGCTCGCCGGACTCGATCAGCCGGTAGAGCTCACGGGCGGCGACGCCCAGCCGGCGGGCCGCCTCCCTTGGCTGCATCCATACGAGTTCGCTAGTTGTCATGATGTTTCGTACCCTACCACACCTGCTGATAGCGAAGCCGCCCCTCGGGGTAGCTTCAGAACCGATGGAGGTGTCCCAGATCGGCAAGTTCCTCCTGGTGGCGGCCCTCGTCCTGGCCGCCACCGGCCTCGTCCTCCTGCTGGCCGGCGGACTGGGTATCGGCCGGCTGCCGGGCGACCTCGCCTTCGGCAAGAAGAACGTGAGGGTCTACGTCCCGATCGCGTCCTCGATCGTCCTTTCGATCGTGGCCACGATCGTGCTCAGCCTGCTCTTCCGCCGGTAGCCCAACTCAGAGCAACCGGCCCATCACCACCGCATCCCACAGCTCCCCGTCGCGACGGGGGTAGTGCCCCCGCAGCACGCCCTCGTCCTCGAAGCCGAGCTTGCGGTACAGGGCCCGGGCGGCCTGGTTGTGGGGCCACACCTGCAACCCCACCTTGTGGCAGCCGGCGTCCCGGGCGGCCGAGACCGCCGCCTCCACCAACATCGTGCCCACCCCCCGACGACGCCAGTCGACGTCGACGTACATCCCGATGTACGCCACCCCGTAGGGCGCCACGTCGACGCCGACCTGGCCCACCACCAGCCCGTCGGCGTCGGCCACCAGCTGCACCCCGGCCGACGATCGCCCCGCCCGGAGCCGCTCGGCCCACCTCCGCCGGACGTCGTCGCGGTCGACCGGCCCCTCCTCACCGATCCAGCGACCCTCGTCGGCCACCGCCGAGTACAGCTCGACGATCCGGTCGATGTCGCCCGCGCCGACCGGGCGGACGACCACGCCGCTCACGTCCGCCGGCCGACCATCCCCGCCACCCGCCGGACCAGGCCCCGCGGCGCGTGTCGCGAGAGGGCCACCAGCAGCCGGTAGCTGAACCGGGGCACGCAGATGGCCTGGCCCCGGGCCACCGCGGCCAGCGCCGCCTCCGCCACCTCCTCGCTCGAGATCCAGAACGGCTTCGGGATCGAGCGCCCCATGTCGGCCCGGTCGTGGAACTCGCTGCGGGTGAACCCGGGCAGCACGGCCGTCACCGACACGCCCGTCCCCCGCAGCTCGTCGTAGAGCGATTCGCTCAGGCTGGTGAGGAACGCCTTGGTGGCGGCGTAGGTGGCGACGAACGGGATCGGCTGCTCGCCCGAGATCGACGACACGTTGACGATCCCCCCCGACCCCCGGGCGACCATCCCGGGCAGGGCGGCCGACGCCAGCCGGGCCGGCGCCAGCAGGTTGAGGCGGACCATGGCGTCGACGTCGTCGACCGGGATGGCCGAGTAGGCGCCGTGCCCTCCGGCGCCGGCGTTGTTCACCAGCAGGTCGACGGGCCGGTCGGGGTCGCGCAGCCGGGCCTCGACCGCGGCCAGCCCCGACCCATCGGTGAGGTCGGCGGCCAGGGTCTCGACCACGACCCCGGACAGCTCGGCCGCCAACGCCTCCAGCCGATCCCGCCGGCGGGCCACGACGACGAGCTCGGAGCCGTCCGCCGCCAGCTGGCGGGCGAACGCGGCGCCGATGCCACTCGATGCCCCGGTGACGAGGGCGACGGGCCAGCGAGGGCCGGAGGAGGTGGGTTCGGGCGGCATTCCCCGCCGCACGCTAGTGGCCGTCCGACAAGCAACACGCCGTTAACACGAGAGAAACGTTGATGTCAGCTTGGTTGCATACGGTCCCGTGGGACCACCGGGGCGTCAGGGGAGGGGCATCGACACGATGGACACTGGAGATACCGCGTGGGTGCTGGCGTCGTGCGCGCTGGTGCTCTTCATGACGCCGGGCCTGGCGTTCTTCTACGGGGGGATGGTCCGCTCCAAGAACCTCCTGGGCATGCTCATGCAGAACTTCTTCTCCATGGGCCTGGTCAGCGTGCTGTGGGTGCTGATCTGTTTCAGCCTCGCGTTCGGCCCCGACGCCGGTGGCGGCCTCGTCGGTGACCTCAGCTTCGCCGGCCTGGCCGACATCGCCAACGCCGACCTCGGCTTCGCCGCCCCGCTGACGATCCCGGTGCTGGCCTTCTGCGCCTTCCAGATGATGTTCGCCATCATCACGCCGGCACTGATCACCGGCGCCACCGCCGACCGGATGAAGTTCGCCGGCTGGGTGACGTTCCTGGCCCTGTGGTCGATCGTCGTCTACGCGCCGGTCGCCCACTGGGTGTTCAGCCCCGGCGGGTGGCTGTTCGAGTTGGGCGCCCTCGACTTCGCCGGCGGCACCGTCGTCCACATCAACGCCGGGATCGCGGCCCTTGTGCTCGTCATCGTCCTCGGGAAACGGAAGGGGTGGCCGGAGACGGCGATGCCGCCCCACGCCCTGCCGTGGACGCTCATCGGCACCGGCATCCTGTGGTTCGGCTGGTTCGGCTTCAACGCCGGCTCCGCCCTCGGCGCCAACGCGGTGGCGGCCTCGGCCTTCATGGCCACCAACACCGCCGCCGCCGCGGCCATGCTCGGCTGGCTGCTGGCCGAGAAGCTCAAGACCGGTCACGCCACCACCCTGGGCGGGGCGTCGGGCGCGGTGGCGGGCCTGGTCGCCATCACCCCCTGTGCCGGGTTCGTGAACCCCATGGCGGCGTTGGCCATCGGCCTGATCGCCGGCGTCATCTGCTTCCTCTGCTGCCAGGTCAAGTTCAGGTTCGGCTTCGACGACTCCCTCGACGTGATCGCCGTCCACCTCATCGGTGGGATCACCGGGTCCATCCTCCTCGGAGTCTTCGCCAACGAGGCGGCCGGAGGGCTCCTCGCGGGGGCGGGAACCTCCCTCCTGGGCAAGCAGTTCGTGGCCGTCGGGGCGACGCTCGCCTACTCGGGCATCGTCTCGTTCATCCTGGCCAAGATCATCGACAAGACGGTCGGGCTGCGGTGCACGGCGGAGGACGAGTACGCCGGACTCGATCTGAGCCAGCACGCAGAGTCCGCCTACGCTGCCGGTGAGTTCGGCTCCATGGGAAGGATCGGCTGAAATGAAGCTTGTCACCGCAATCGTCAAGCCGTTCAAGGTCGACGACGTCAAGGAGGCCCTCCGGGCCCTGGGCGTCCAGGGCATGACGGTGTCCGAGGTGCAGGGCTTCGGCCGTCAGCGGGGCCACACCGAGGTCTACCGGGGTGCCGAGTACACCGTCGACTTCGTCCCCAAGGTGAAGGTGGAGGTCGTCGCCGACGACGCCGACGCCAGCCGCATCGTCGACGCCATCGTCACCGCCGCCCGCACCGACAAGATCGGTGACGGCAAGGTGTGGCTCACCCCCGTCGAGAACATCATCCGCATCCGCACCGGGGAGATGGGCCACGACGCCTTGTAGCGGGGGAGGGCGGGCCCTCCCCCGCACCCGCTCCCGACGGCGTGCCGGCGGGTGGCCGACGAGGGGCCAGCCGGGGGAGGCCGCCACCGGCGGCGACAGCGGCCGGCGGGAGTAGCCCCGATGAACCGCGATTTCCGTCAGGAGCGGGCCTCGCTCCTGGCGGATCTCTCGCTCGGGGGGCGTGAGTTCTGCCGGGCGTACACCGATCTGGCCGACTCCTGGCTGGTGGGGCTGTTCGGCGCCGGCGCCCCGGGGACGGCCCTGGTGGCGGTGGGGGGCTACGGCCGCAAGGACCTGTGCCCCGGCAGCGACCTCGACGTCCTGCTGATCCACACCCGCAAGGACCGTGACCTGGGCCAGGTCAAGGCTCTGGCCGACCAGGTCTGGTACCCGTTGTGGGACGCCGGACTCAAGCTGGGTCACGGCGTCCGTTCGGTGAAGGAGGCCCTCACCCTCGCCCACGACTCCCTCGACACGGCCACGTCCCTCCTCGACTGCCGGCTCCTCGCCGGCGACGCCGCCATCGCCGACGACCTCCGCGACCGGGCGGTGGCGGCCTGGCGGGGCAAGGCCGGCCGGTGGCTGGACGTGCTGGGGGAGTCGGTCGACGCCCGCCACGCCCGGTCGGGGGAGGTCGCCTTCCTGCTCGAGCCCGACCTCAAGGACGGCCGGGGTGGGCTGCGCGACGTCCACTCCCTGCGGTGGGCGGAGGCGGCCCGGCGCATCCTCCTCCACGACGACCACCAGTCCCTGAACGCGGCCTACGACCTGCTCCTGGCGGTGCGGGTGGAGCTCCACCGGCGGACGGGCAAGGCCCCCGACCGGCTTCTGCTCCAGGACCAGGATGGTGTGGCGGCGGCGCTGGGCGACGCCGACGCCGACGTCCTCATGGCTCGGGTGGCGACCGCCGCCCGCACCGTGGCCTGGACCAGCGATGACACCTGGGACCGCATCCGCTCGTCGCTGCGGGGTCCCATCGGCCGCATGGCGGCCCGGGACCGGAACCTCGGCCCCGGTCTGGTCCTGCGCGACGGACGGGTCGAGCTCGGCGCCGACGCCGATCCCGCCCGGGACCCGAGCCTGGTCCTGCGGGCGGCGGCCGCCGCCGCCACCGCGGCCACGGCCCTCAGCCGGAAGGCCCTCGACCGGCTGGCGGCGGACGCGGTCGGCCCCGGCGACCCGTGGCCGGACGAGGCCCGGGGCGCGCTGGTGGCGCTGCTGGGCGCGGGGCGGCCTGCCATCCCGGTGCTGGAGGCGCTCGACCAGAAGGGCCTGCTCTCCCGGCTGCTGCCGGAGTGGTCGAAGGTATCGTCCAAGCCGCAGCGCAACGCCTACCACCGCTTCACCGTCGACCGGCACCTGTGCGAGGCGGCGGCGGGGGCAGCCGCTCTCGTCGGGCGGGTGTCCCGGCCCGACCTCCTCCTGGTCGGCACCTGGTTGCACGACCTGGGGAAGGGGTTCGTCCCCGAGCTGGGCGACGACCACAGCGCGACCGGCGTGGAGGTCGTGGGAAGGGTGGCGGCCCGGATGGGGTTCCCGCCGGCCGACGTCGATGTCCTGGTCGCCCTCGTCCGCCATCACCTGCTGCTGGCCGACCTGGCCACCCGCCGCGACGTCGACGATCCGGCCACGTCGGCCACGGTGGCCACCGCCCTGGGCGACCCGGGCACGGTGCTGCTGCTCCACGCGCTGACCGAGGCCGACTCCCTCGCCACCGGCCCCGCCGCCTGGAGCCCCTGGAAGTCGGGCCTGGTCACCGACCTGGTGGCCAACTCGGTGGCCATGCTCACCGGTGCGCCCAGCCCGGCCGGGGCCGGGTCGAGCTCCTTTCCCACGGCCGGCCACCTCGACCTGGTGAGCCAGGCCCGCGACGGGGGCGAGGTCGTGGTGCGGGGCGACGGGTCCAACGTCACCGTCGCCGCCCCCGACCGGCCCGGGCTCTTCTCCAAGGTGGCCGGCACCCTCACCCTCCACGGCCTCGACGTCCTCAGTGCCCGGGCGTGGTCGGGGGACGATGGGCTGGCGCTGGAGGAGTTCCACGTCCAGCCCGTCTTCGGCACCCCGCCCGACTGGTCCGAGGTCGAGGCCGACCTGCGCAAGGTCCTGGAGGGGCGGCTGTCGCTGGAGGCGAGCGTGGCCGACCGGGCCCGCCGCTACGCCGATCGTCCCCGGCCACCGGGATCGGTGTCGGCGGTGCCCGCCCGCACGTCGGTCACCGTCGACAACCGGGCGTCGGCGTCGGCCACGGTGGTCGAGGTGCGGGCCCCCGACCGGGTGGGAACGCTCTACCGCATCACCCGGGCGCTGGCCGACCTCCACCTCGACATCCGCCACGCCAAGGTGGCCACCCTCGGCCACGAGGTGGTCGACAGCTTCTACGTGGCCGACGCCAACGGGTCCAAGGTGGTCGACGACGCCCACGCCCGGGAGATCGAGCGGGCCGTCCTGGTGGAGCTGTCCCGGATCTGAAGGTCGCCGAGGGCGAGTAGAACGGGGGCATGACAACCCTCGCCTTCGTCGGCCTCGGCCAGATGGGCCTGCCCATGGCCGCCCGCCTGCTCGACGCCGGCCACGACCTCGTGGTGTGGAACCGCACGCCGGCCAAGGCCGCGTCGCTCCTCGAGCGGGGTGCCCGCCTGGTCGACAGCCCGGCGAAGGCGGCCCGGGAGGCGGAGGCGGTGTTCACCATGCTCTCCACCCCGGAAGCGCTGGAGCAGGTGGTGTTCGGACCGGGCGGGCTGGTCGAGGGGGGCGGCGGCCACACCCTGATCGACATGTCGACGGTAGGCCCCGACATGATCCGCCTCCTGACCGAGCGAGTCCCCGACGACCTGGTCGTGATCGACGCCCCGGTGCTGGGCAGCATCCCCCAGGCCACGCGGGGGACGCTCAAGATCTTCGTCGGGGCGGAGCCGGAGCTGTTCGAACGATGGAGCCCGGTGCTGGAGGCGTTCGGCCGCCCCATCCACATGGGTCCGCCGGGGTCGGGGGCAGCCATGAAGCTGGTCGCCAACTCCACCCTGGGGGCGCTCATGTCGGGCCTGGCCGAGGCCCTGACCCTGGCCGACGCCTTCGCCCTCGACCAGTCGACGGTGCTCGACATCCTGGCCGAGTCGCCCATCGGCGTCACGGTCCGCAGCAAGCGGGATCTCATCGAGTCGGGCCGGTTTCCCCCCAACTTCAAGCTGTCCCTGGCCGCCAAGGACCTGCGCCTGGTCACCGGGACGGCTCAGAACGCAGGCCTGCAGCTGCCTCTGGCCATGGCTGCCCGGGCCTGGTTCGAGCTCTCCGACTCCGAGGGTCTGGGCCCTTACGACTACTCCGCCGTCACCGCCCGGGCCCGAAACCGTCCCGTGAAAGGCTGATCGACATGGACATCGAACAGGCTGCGGAGTTCATCCGCACCAACCACTCGGCCGTCCTCTGCACGTTCCGGGCCGACGGCCGCCCGCAGATGTCGCCGGTGGCCGCCACCGTCGACGACGGGGGCAGGGTGGTCATCAGCAGCCGGGAGACCGCCTACAAGGTCAAGAACCTCCGCCGCGACCCGAGGGTGTCGGTGCTGGTCACCAAGGCCAACTCGTGGGAGTGGGTGCAGGTCGACGGCAGCGCCGACACCCTGTCGCTCCCCGAGGCCATGGAGCCCCTCGTCGAGTACTACCGCAGCGTCTCCGGCGAACACCCCGATTGGGACGACTACCGCGCCGCCATGGAGCGCGAGCGCCGCCTGGTGGTCCGGGTCACCATCGAACGAGCCGGGCCGAACGTCTCGGGCTGAGGTGTGGCGGGGCTCACCCGGCGCGGGCCTCTTCCATCTAGGAGTTTGAGGCGCGCCGCTTCGGACGGGGCGCGGGGGCACCGTGAGCGCGCCCCGATCCGACGGACTGTCAGGGGAGCCAGCGTGGCCGAACGAAAGATGTCAGGCTCGAACTGGAGATCCGATCCATCGCCGCTTCCGGTCCCCGTAGCACCTCCGGCGCGCGATCGACGGGAGCGGGCCGATCACCCCGCTTTGAGGTCGGCCAAAGCGGCTAGGGCGTACTCGGCGGTCTGCTCCCGTGTCAAGCCGCCACCGGCCAGTGCGGCTTGGGCGAACGCGTCGGCCGGCATGGTGTCGGCGAGGCCGGTGCGAATCCGGTCGAGCCGGGCCAGCTGATCGCCGTAAGGAGCCGGTGCCCCGGTGGGCGCCACGTGCAGCAGGACGGCGGCCGGCCGGTGCGCCTCGAGCTTGTGGAGGGCTTCGATGAGGTTCCAGACGACCACCATCAGGTGCGTCCACGCCCCGCTACGCCGGAAGCGATCGATGAGCAGGGCGAACTCGTCGAGGGTACGCCACACGTCGCCGTGGCGAGCCTCCACGGTGATCGCGGTGATGCGGGTGATGTTCTCGAGCAGCCCGCTTCGGGCCGCCACCGCCGCTTCGATGCCCCGGCGGGCGAGGCCGATCGTCCGGGTCGGGTTCGCTTCGCCGCTCACCTCGGCCCGGCAGTACAGCCACCACGCGAGAGTGGAGTGGTTGTCGACCTCGCCGACGAGGCGGGCCTGGTGCTCCAGGTGGGGGGCTGCCGCCTCGGCCTCACCGGCGTAGGCGTGCATGATGGCGATCTGGCCCGACAGGTACGCCGCCAGCCAGCGCTTGTGGTCGCCGACAGCCCGGGTCAGGGCGCCGGAGGCGCTGTCGAAGGCCCGCCGGTCCTGGCGGTACATGCGCACCACGGCCTGGACGGCCAGAACGTCCGGCAGGCCTGGATCGTCCGCCTCGGCGACAGAAAGACATTCCTCGACGATCGCATGCGCCCGCTCCAGGTCACCGGCGAACCAGCGTCCCCACCCCGCCGTGGCCGCCACCACGGTCCGCCACCGGGAATCCGTCGGCGGTACCCGGGCGAACATCTCGAGTGTCTCCTCGGCCCAGGCGCTGGCCTCCCACCGGGGGCGGAAGTGCAGGTAGGCGAACAGCCCCGCAACCAGCTGCCCCAGGGTGTCGGCGTCGTCGCCCCGCTGGGCGAGGGCGACGGCCTGGCGGATGTTGTCGAAGGAGGCCTCGAGGCCCGCCACCGCGTCGGCTTCGGCCGGGCCGGTGACGGCCGTTCCCAGCCGGCAGACCAGGTCCCGGTGGAACGCCAGGTTGGCGAGGTCGACTGCCCGACGCTCGCCGACGCCGTCCAGCTCCTCGCGCGCGAACGCCCGCAGCGTCTCCAGCAGCCGGTAGTGCCAGGCCGTCGGATAGCGATCCACGGTCACCATCGACTTGTCGACCAGGTCGGCGAGGAGGGCGGGGATCTCGGCCGGGTCGAGGTCGTCGAGCGCGCCGACGGCCTCCGCCGCGTCGATGGTGAAGGCGCCGGCGAAGGTGCCGAGGCGACGGAAGAGGCGCCGCTCTCGCTCCGCCAGGAGATCGTACGACCAGGCCACGGTGGCGCGCAGGCTGCGATGCCGCTCGTCACCGCCCCGGCGCTTCCCGGCGAACAGCTCGAAGCGGTCGTCGAGTCGCTTGGCGATCTCGGAGGGCGGAAGGGCGCGCACTCGGGCCGCAGCCAGCTCCAGGGCGAGGGGCAACCCGTCCAGGCCGCGACAGATGGCGGCGATGCTCGCCATGGCGGAGGCGTTGGCGACGAAGAGGGGATCGCTCTGCGTCGCCCGCTCCAGGAACAGCCTTCCAGACGCACTCTCCTCGACCCGATCGTCGGTCGGTGGCAGGCCCAGCCCGTCGACCGACCAGACGGTCTCGCCCGGGATCGAGAGGCGCTCCCGGCTGGTCGCCAGGACGACGAGCTGGTCACAGGCCCTCGTCAGCATGCCCACGAACTCCGCGATCGGGTCGAGCAGGTGCTCGCAGTTGTCGATCACCAGCAGCGTCGGGCGGAGCCGGAGCCGGTCGCGCACGGCTTCGGCCATGGTGACGCCAACCCGCTGGTCGACCGCCAAGGCGGTGGCGACGGCCGGGAGGAGGCGCTCGGCGTCGAAGACCGTGCCGAGGCTGCACCAGACCGCCTCCCGGTCGCCGGGGCGGGCCGCCAGGTGGGCGGCGATGGCGGTCTTGCCGACGCCCCCGGGGCCCACCAGGGTGACCAGGCGCCGGGTGCGGAGCACCTCGCCGATCTCCCGGAGCACCTCGTCGCGGCCTATGAGGGGGGTGCTGAGGGGCGATGAGGTTCCCGGAGCCTCGGACCTCGGGCCGCCGGTCACCCGGTCGAGAGAGGGGTCGTGGTCGAGGATGCGGCGCTCCAGGTCGCGCGCCGTGTCCCCGGGCTCGAGGCCCTGGTCGACGAGGCCCGTCCGGAGGCGTTGGTACGCGGCCAGGGCGTCGCTCTGGCGCCCGGCCCGGTAGAGGGCCACCATGAGAAGCTCGTGGAACCGCTCGCGAAGGGGCCAGGTGTGGCACAGGGCGCCGAGCTCGGGGATGACCCTCTGGGGATGGCCACCCTGCAGCTCGGCGTCGGCTCGATCGGCAACCGCGTCGAGCCGTAGCTCGACCAGCCGGTTCGATTCGATGTCGGCCACCAGCCCGTCGCCGAGGTCGGCGGGTGTGTCGCCCCTCCACCGGGCGAGCCCGTCGTTCAGGTGCTCGAGGGCGATCGCCGGCGCCCCTGCGCCCAGCGCCCTACGACCGGCGGCCACCTGACGCTCGAACACCAGGAGGTCGATCCTGTCGTGAGGGATGTTGAGGCGGTAGCCGGCGCCCGACGTCTCGAGCCAGCCATCCGCGGACTCGCCGAGGATCCGCCGAAGGTTGGCCACTGCCGTCTGGAGCGACTTGTTGGCCGTTCGGGGCGGATCGTCGCCCCACAGATGGTCGAACAGGGTGGGGGTGGACACGACCTGGCCGGCATGCAGCGCCAGCACGGCCAGCACGCAACGCTCCCGCCGACCGGTGATCCTCACGTCGGCGCCGCCAGCCCGGACCCGCAGGGGACCGAGGATGCCGAGGTCGATCACCGGTTCACGCTAGCTCCGGGGAGACGGAAGTGGCCGGTGGTCGGGGCCGGTCGTTACCAGGCGGTGACTCGGTGGTGACCGCCGTGCCGGACGATCACCTCGTACCCCGAGCCCACTCCGAAAGGACCCAGCCATGTTCAAGGTCACCGTTCTGTACAACGAGCCCACCGATCCCGCCGCCTTCGAGGACTACTACTTCAGCCGCCACCTCGGCATCGCCGCCAAGATCCCCAACGTCACCCGGGTGGAGACGGCCAGGGCGGCCGCCACCCCCGACGGCTCGCCGCTGCCCTACTTCCGCATGGCGGAGATCTGGTTCAAGGACCTCCCGACGCTCCAGGCCTCCATGGGCTCTCCCGAGGGCCAGGCCACCGTGGCCGACCTGGCCAACTTCGCCACCGCCGGTGCCGACGTCCTCATCGCCGCCGTCGACTGACCACGAACCGGCGACCGTGTCGGCCACCCGGCGGCGCGCCTCCGGGGGCGTCGCCGGGTGGTCGTCCGGGCAGGCGCCTACGGCCGTCACGGACGTCTCGGATACGGACATATCCCTCGGTGGGGAGCACCACGACCGGAACGCCGCGGCCGGTAGGATTCGTCCGGAGACGAGGGTGGAGGACCCCGATGGCGGAACCGCCGAGTCATGGCACGCCTGGTACGCCGCAGGGGCGTCGGTCCCGACGCGCCGGCGGACACTGACGGGGACGCAGCGCCCGACGACGGCGGCGGCGGCCGCCGCCGGCCCTCCCGACGCAGCCGCCCGCCGGCACCGGCTGAGCCCCGGGCCGCCACGACCAGCCGTCCCCGCCCCCGGATCGACCGGGCCCTGCCCCGACAGGCGATCTCCCAGGTCGGCTCGACGGTCGGCAAGGTCGGGACCACCGTCGTCAAGCCCATCCGCAGCGCCCGCAAGGTCGTCCGTCCCATCACGCTCACCCGCCGACTGCTCGCCCTCCTCGGGCCGAGCACCGACGGGGCCCGCCAGAGCCTCATCTCGCTGTTCCTGAACAGCTCCACCAGCCTGGTGGCGGGGGCCGTCCTGGGTGCCATCACCGGCACCTTCGAGCGCCTTCCGGGACTCCTCGTGCTCGTTCCCGCCGCCATCGGCCTGCGGGGCAACGTGTTCTCGGCCCTCGGCAACCGCCTGAGCACGGCCATCCACGTGGGCACGTTCCGCGTCTCCCTCCGCCCCCGCACCATCGTCGGCCAGAACGTGGCCGCCTCCCTCGTCCTGACCCTCTTCCTCTCGCTCCTCCTGGCGGTCGTGGCCAAGGTGGTGGCCGTCGCCCTCGGCGTGGCCGGCACCATCTCCGTCTTCGACCTCGCCCTCATCTCGATCGTCGGCGGACTGCTCGCATCCCTTGTCGTCCTCGTCGCCACCATGGCCCTGGCCGCCGGCTCCGTCCGCTTCCACTGGGACCTCGACAACGTGACCGCGCCCATCGTGTCCACCCTGGGCGACGTGCTCACCCTGCCCGCCCTGTGGGTGGCCAGCCTGCTCGTGGTCGATCTGCCGAGGGGGTCCGACGTGCTGGGGTCGGCGGTGGGTGCCGTCGCCGTGGGCGGCTTCGTCCTCGCCTGGCGCTCCCACCAGGACGTCCTCCGCCAGGTCGTCCGGGAGTCGACCCCCATCCTCCTGGGCGCGGCCTGCCTGAGCACGATGGCCGGCATCGCCATCGAGAAGCGGCTGGAGACCTTCGCCACCTACCCGGCTCTGCTCATCCTCTTCCCCGCCTTCATCAGCAGCGCGGGAGCCCTCGGCGGCATCCTCTCGGCTCGCCTCTCGACCAAGCTCCACCTCGGCCTCATGGCCCCGATCCCGGTCCCCAGCCGGGACGCCCGCCTGGACGGCGCCATGATGCTCGTCCTCGGCCTGCCGGTGTACCTGTTCAACGGCGTCGGCGCCCACTACGTCGGGCGGGCCCTGGGCCAGACCAGCCCCGGCCTGCCCCAGATGGTGGCCGCCTCCCTCGTCGGCGGCGCCCTCGTGGTGGCCTTCGTGGTGGCCGTGGCCTACTACGGCACCATCGCCGCCGTCCGCTTCGGCGTCGACCCCGACACCTACGGCATCCCCCTCGTCACCTCGTCGGTGGACTTCGCCGGCGCCCTGATCCTCATCCTCGTCATCGTCGCCCTGGGCGTGACCTAACGTGGAGCGGCACCGGATGGACGATCGACCCCGAAATCTCAAGACCATGCTCTCGGAGGCGAAGGACACCTCGGAGCTGATGATCGACCTGGGCTACGCCGCGGTGTACTTCGGCGACCTGGCCATGGCCGAGGAGGTCGACGAGCTGGAGGTCGACCTCTCCGATCTCATCCACGAGATGCGCGCCATCTGCGTGCTGGCCGCCCGCTCGCCGAGGGACGCCGACGCCATGGCCTCGGTCCTCCAGGTGGTGAGCGCCATCGAGCGCCTGGGCAACTCCGCGGTCGACATCGCCCACATCGTCT
This sequence comes from uncultured Acidimicrobiia bacterium, assembly GCA_963790325.1. GTDB lineage: Bacteria > Actinomycetota > Acidimicrobiia > Acidimicrobiales > AC-14 > JAXDMK01. Next base: position 736,919 of record CAWBNY010000003.1, on the reverse strand, counting down.
CGGCCCGGCTCGGCATCCCCCGGGCCCTGGTGGCCGACCTGTCCCAGGCGGAGGAGATCTCCCACCGGGTCCGCATCCGCGACGACTCGGCCATGGCCCACCACACCCTGGCCGACCTGGAGCTGCCGGTCGAGGTCGGGATGCGGGTGGTCGCGCTGCGCCGGGGCCGGGAGTGGAACACCGAGATCGACGGTGACATGGTGCTGCGTCCGGGCGACGTGCTCTTCCTCCAGGGCGCGGCGGCGGGGATCGCCGAGCTGCGCCAGCTGGCCGGCGCCCCGGTGTGGGAGCCGCCCCAGGCGCCGGAGGAGCCGGCGGTGTCCGACCTCGACCGGGCCATCGACGTCCTGGTGGAGATGAAGAACATCTCCGAGGTGGCGGTGGGCCTGGCCTACTCCGCTCTCGTGCTGCGCGACCAGGGGCTGGCCGCCGAGGTCAACCACCTCGAGGACCGGCTCGACGAGATGATGGAGCGCCTCGAGCTGTGGGTGCTGCGGGCGGCCCAGGAGCGGGTCGACCCGTCCGGACTGCGGGGCCTCATGCACCTGGCCCAGGCGGCGGAGGAGATCGGCGATGCCGCCCAGCAGATGGTGTGGCTGGTGGAGCAGGGCGAGGAGCTCCACCCCATCCTGGCGGTGGCCCTGGGCGACGCCGAGGAGGTGGTGGTGCGGGTCCCGGTGGCCGAGGACTCGGCCGCCGCCGGCCACAGCCTCAAGGAGCTGTGCCTGGAGACGGAGACCGGCTTCTTCGTGCTGGCCATCCGCCGGGGAGGGCGCTACGTCTACCGGCCCCAGCCGGTGGTGGTGCTGAGCCCGGGCGACGAGCTGATCGCCACCGGTCCCGACGAGGGCCACGCCCACCTGGCCGCCCTGTGCGGCTACGAGCTCATCAGCGACGAGGAGACGGGCGAGGACGAGTTGGTCCCCGCCGGGTCCGCCAGCGACGGCTGGTAGCACCGCCCCGGCGGCTTCGGTGGCCGAGCGGGCGGCCCGGCGGCGTCCAAGCCCCGGTCAGGCCACGGTCAGGGTGCCCCGCATGCCCTTCTGGAGGTGGGTCAGGCCGTCGGGGTCGGTGACGATGCAGAACACGGTGTAGGTCCCCGGCTTCAGGTCGTAGGTGGCGTTGCAGTCGAGACCCGGCCCGAAGGCTTCCAGCTCGAACGCGCCCGCCGCCTCCAGCGCCTCCTCGTCGGGGTTGCCCTGGCCGGTCAGGGGCACCTCGCCGCCACCGGGCAGGAACGCCACCTCGTGGTCGACCGTGCCGCGGTTGGTGGCGGCGAAGGTCACCACGCCTGCGGCCACTTCGATCGTCGCCGGGGTGAACGAGTACTCCGTCAGCTCCACCGGGACGGTTCTGGTGGCGCCGGCGGCCAGCTCCCCGCCCACCGGGCTGCACGGAGACCCGGCGTCGGCCGAGTCGGTGGCCACGCCGGCGCCGTCACCGTCGTCGCCGCATGCGCCCAGGGCGACCGACAGGACAACCGCCACCACCACGAACCATCGTCGAGTCTGCATGGCGTGAGCCTCGTCCAGCCCGGAGAAGGGAGTCAAGGCTCCTAACCGATGGTCTTCGCCGCCCTAAAGCCAGTCCTTCCGCTTGAAATAGCGGTAGCCGACGACGGTGAGCAGCGCCATCAGGCCGAGGGCCCAGGGGTAGCCCAGGCGCCAGCCGAGCTCGGGCATGTGCTCGAAGTTCATCCCGTAGATCCCCGCCACCAGGGTGGAGCCGAGAAGGATGGCGCCCCACGACGTCATCCGCTTCATCACCTCGTTGACCCGGTTGGAGATGATCGCCAGGTGGGCGTCGACCGCGTTGCCCATGAGCTCCCGCTGGCTGTCGACCACGTCGACCGCCCGCAGCACGTGGTCGTAGACGTCCTGCAGGTGGGTGGCGGTGACGTCGTCGACCCATGGCGCCTCCCGGCGGAGCAGGACCTGGATCACGTCCCGGAGGGGGACGATGACCCGGCGGAACTCGAGCAGCTTGCGGCGGACGGTGAAGAGGTCCTCCTGGACGTCGCGCTCGCAGGGAAGGTCCTCGCTGAAGATTCGCTCTTCGAGGTCCTCCAGGATGTCCTCGATCTCGTCGGTGGTGGTGAAGTACCCGTCCACCACCTCGTCGAGCAGGACGTAGACCAGGTAGCCCACCGTGGGCTTCTCCAGGTGGATGCGCTCGAAGCGGGCCCGGATGGGATCGTTGGCCCACCCGGGGGACCCGACCGTCAGCAGCCACCCGGACCCGACGAACATCTCGATCTCCTGGAGCTCGCGGGTGTAGGCGACCATGAAGGAATGGTCCGGGTAGGTCTCGATCTTGGGCCGCTGGTGGCGCTCGCGGATGTCCTCCATGGCCAGGGGGTGGAGGGAGAACTCCTCCTGCACACAGGCCAGGTCGTCCTCGGTGGGGTCGACCACGTCGACCCACAGGATGCGATGGTCGACGTCGAGCAGCTCGGAGACGTCGGCGCTGGGGATCTCCTTGAAGGCGCCGCTCTCGAAGACCCAGGCGGTGATCACCGACCGCGACGGTATCGGCGGCGGTTGCCGCGCCGCGCCTCCGACGACCCCACGGCCCGGGGTTAGGTGGGCCCCACCAGCCGGCGGACCTGGTCCTGGCGGTCCTCGACCGAACCGGTGAGGGTGGTGAACTGCACGTCGGCGTCGTGCAGGAGGCTCACGATGCGGCGGTCGATGTCGGCCTGGAAGGTCGTGTCGTCGGGCCGGAGGCCGTCGAGGACGATGGGGAACTCGACCGGCAGGTAGAACACCTCGTCGTACCGGGCCCGGAGGTCGAGCAGGGCGATCTCCCGGGACTCGTACCAGAGGTGGTTCTCCTTGCGACCGGGATCGTTGTGCTCCATCACCCAGTCGGCGTAGGCGAGGACGTCGTACACCGACCGGTCGGCCACGAAGGCGGGGTGCACCGCCTCCGCCCGCCACTGCTTGAGGAAGATGAGCGTCTCCGTCTCGGCGGTGGCGCTCATGTCCAGGGGGAACCCGAGCTTGACCACCTCCCGGGCGACCTCGGGCAGCAGGGGCAGGTCCCATTCCTTGGCGAACAGGTTGGCCAGGGTGGTCTTGCCGGTGGAGAACGATCCGACGAAGGCGACTTTCATCGGGCGGAGTCTGGCTGGCCGGGGGCGGGCCCACAACTCGTCGGACCGGCGTCCGACCGCCGGTAGCGTTGAACCTATGGACGACAACCTCCGCCTGCTGACCGTCCACGCCCATCCCGACGACGAGGCCTCGAAGGGGGCGGCCACCGTCCATCGCTACGCCCGGGAGGGCGCCCGCTGCGTGCTGGTGTGCGCCACCGGGGGCGAGGAGGGCGACATCCTCAACCCGGCCATGGACCGGCCCGAGGTCCGGGACCGGCTGTCCGAGGTCCGGATGGAGGAGCTGGCCCGGTCCGCCGCCATCATCGGCTACCACGAGGTGGTCATGCTCGGCTACCGGGACTCGGGGATGGCCGGCAGCGAGGCCAACAGCCGTCCCGGGTGCTTCGCGGCCGCCGACTTCGACGAGGCGGTCGCCCGCCTGGTGGCGGTCATCCGCCGGGAGCGGCCCCAGGTCGTCGTCACCTACGCCGACGACCAGGAGGGCTATCCCCACCCCGACCACCTGCGGGTCCACGACATCAGCGTGGTCGCCTTCGACGCCGCTGCCGACCCCGACCGCTTCCCCGACCGGGGTTCGCCTTGGCAGGTTTCGAAGCTGTACTACACGGCCTGGACCCGGGCCCGGATCGTGGCCCTGCACGAGAAGTTCCTCGAGCTCGGCCTGGAGTCGCCCATCCCCGAGGAGTGGATGGCCCGGCGCGACGACGACGGGCGCATCACCACCCGCATCGAAGTCGTCCCCGACGACGACATCCGCGACGCGGCCCTGCTCGCCCACGCCACCCAGATCGACCCCGCGTCGCCGTTCTGGTTCGGCCTGCCCCCCGAAGCGGGCAACGCCTACCCCTACGACGACTACATCCGGGCCCGCTCCCTGGTCGACGCCCCCCTCCCCGAGGACGACCTCTTCGCCGGTCTGCGGGAGCCGGCCCGGCGCTAGTCTCCGCTGCATGGAGAAGTATTTGACGCAGCCGTGGCTCGACGCGCAGAAGGAGCTGGCCCAGACGTTCCCCGAGCGGCCCGGCGCCACCGCCCGCATGCAGTACAACGTCACCAAGGGCCCCAACGGCGACGTCCGCTACTTCTGGGTGGTCGAGAGCGGCAAGCTCACCACCTCGCAGCTGGGCGACGACCCCGACGCCGAGTTCACCCTCAGCCTGTCGTGGGACGACTCGGTGCGGATCCAAAAGGGCGAGCTCGACGCCAACGCCGCCTTCATGCAGGGCCGCATCAAGGTCACCGGGAACATGGGCAAGCTCATGGGACTGCTCCCTCTGACCCAGAGCAAGGAGTACAAGGACATCCAGACCCGGATCCGCGAGGTCACCGACTACGAGGTGTGATCTCGGCGTGCCGGCGGGCGGGAGTTACGAAGCCGCCTTGTCGGGGACCTGGAGCGGTTCCGGGACGGGGTACTCGCCCAGGGCCAGGCGCAGGATGACCTGGTGCTGCTGGTCGGTGACCAGGATGAGGGCCGCCGCCCGCACCGACTCGGTGTCGACCAGGGTGGGGATCGACTTGAGGTAGGTGTCGGCCAGGATCTCCTCCAGGAGGAGCGCCAGCCGAGCCGCCCCGGCCACGTCGACCACCTGGGCCAGCATGCCGTCGATGGTCGGCTTGAGGCCGGCATCGGCCGTGGTGACCTCCGGCTTGCCATCCGCCCGCATGACCCGGTTCCACACCGCCAGGTGCTCGGTGTGCTGGGTCCGGGCGATGGTGACCACCGACCCCACCACCGCCGGCACCACGCCCAGCGCGCCCGCCGAGGCGGTGTCCAGGAGGGCGGAGTAGGTGCCGATGGCCAGGTTCTCCAGGCGGGCGAGGAGGTCGGCCACGGCCACGTCGCCGGTGAGGGGCGGCCGCCGGTCCACCGTGGTGGGGGCGGGGGCCTCGCCGTCGCCCCCGCCGCCACACGCCGCCCCGACCGCCGTGGCCGCCGCCGCCCCGAGGAAGTGGCGCCGGGTGAGGCCGGCGGTCACGCCACCGCTCCCGACCCCGGCTCCGCCACCGAACCGACCTCGCCGATGGCGTCGGGGAAGGCGATGGCGGCCAGGGTGGCGGGCAGGTTGGGCAGGTCGGCGCCGATGGGGATCCTCACCAACTGGGTGGTGCCCTCCCGGAGGAGGGACCCCACCGCCCGGAGGAGGGCGACGTGCTGGGCTTCCACCGCCATCACGCTGGCCAGCGTCTCCTTGGCCTTGACGTTCGCCGCCAGGGTGAGGTCGACGACGTAGGTGTCGGTGAGGATCTGCTCCAGGACGGCCGCGTAGTCGACCAGCCGCGAAGGGCTGCCGACATCGGCTGCGGCCACGCCCGAGGCGTACTTGTCGTTGGGCTCGTTCTGCTCCTTGCCCCCCATGGCCGTCGTCAGCGCCTGGAACGCCAACCGGTGCTCCCGATGCTGGGCCTGGGTCTCGGTGAGGATCCGGACGATGGTGTCCCGGGCAGTGAGGTCGGTCATCGTCGCCAGCGCAACCGCCGAAGGGGCGCTCGGGCCCAGGGGACCGGTGCCCAGGGCCGCCCCGTAGAGGTCGACGACCAGGGTCTCGAGGGAGGCCGCCGTCTGCAGCATCCGGATGTCGAGGGCTACGTCGCCGGCCCGGGAGGCGGCGCCGGCGCCGGTTGCACCCCGCGGGAGCAACCCCGCGGCCATCCCCACCATGCACCCGCCGGCCAGTGCGCCGACCGTGCGCAGCACCGCCCGCCGATCACGGTCGATCTCGCTGCCATGGTCGACCACGGCGGACATTCTGACGCGCCACCGCCCGCCACTGAGGGCGGGCGGTGGGCCGGTCCGGAAGGGGCGGAGCTCAGGACACCCCGTCACCGGCCGCCACCGCTCCGTCGGCGGTCTGGAAGCCGGAGGCGGGGAAGGCGGGGGAGTCGCTCGCCATGAGCACCCCACCGAGGATGGCGACGTGGCGGGCTTCGACGCCGCCGACGCTCATGACCGAGGTGTTCAGCTTGGGGTCCTCGAAGGCACCGACGGACGAGAGGTAGGTGGCGGCGGCCGCCGCCTCCACGTCGTAGGCGAGCTTGACGACGTCCTTCTCCGTCCGCAGGGCGTCGACCCGTGACTGAAGCATGGCGGCCACGGCCGGGTTGGGGTCGCGGAACGCCCGGCCCGAGGCCTTGGCCTCGGTGGCGCCCTCGAACAGCAGGGCGTGCTCCAGGTGCTGCTCCCGGAAGAGCGTGGCGGCGTCGCCGACGGCGGCCGTGGTCACCAGGCCGGAGGCGATGGCGGTGTCGTAGAGCGCCACTGCGTAGCGCTCGAGCGACGACGCCGTGCGCAGGATGATCACGTCGGTGCCCCCTTCGCCTCTGGCGCCGGTGGTGGCGGCGCCGCCGCCGCCGGCGTCGTCGTCGTCGTCGCTGCCGCAGGCGGCCAGCACCGCCGCCGAGGCGATGGTGAGGCCACCGATCTGCAGGAAGCGGCGGCGGTTGAACCCGCCCAGCACCACGTCGGCCTTGGCCGCGGCGTCGACCTTCGACTCGCCGTCGAACAGCCGGGACACCAGGTCGCGGATCGAGCGCATGGCGGTCGACTGCTCGCTGACGGCCCCTCGCAGCTGGCGGCGCACCCAGTCGTTGGAGATCTCCACGTTCGGTTCTCTTTCTGAGGTCGGATGTCGGGGTGGGCCGCCGGCCTCAGCCGACAGGGAACTTGTCGGGCCTCAGCGCGTCGGCCTCGGTCTCGAAACCGTTGTTGGCACCCCCCGCAGGGAACAGGTCCCTGCCCGACTTGCCCAGGGCGATGCCCAGGACCACCGCGTGCTGCGACTCGACCGGGAGGATGGAGGCGGTGAGCTTGAGGATGCCGACCGATTGCAGGGCGCCGAGGGCGAACAAGTAGGTGGCGGCGGCCGCGTTCTCCACGGTCATGGCCAGTTCGAGGATCTCGGCCTGGCCTGCGCCCAGGGCCATGGTGAGGTCGGGGCCGAGAGCCTCCAACAGTCTGGCGTTCGGCTTCCTGGTGGCCTTGGCGCCCGCCGCCCCGCCGAAGGCGTCGGCGTGGGCCTGGTGGTGGCGGGCGAACAACACCCCGACGTCCTTGACCGCAGGCTGCAGCTTCCCGCTCTCGGCGGCCATGGTGTAGACGGCCACCGCGGTGAGCTCGACGCTCTCGGCGAAGGCGGCGATGTCGCCATCGGTGAGGGCCTGCCCGAAGGCGGGCACCAGCCGGGAGATGGGGAGGATGCCGCCGCCCAGAGTCAGAGCGGCGGCCGCGCCGACGCCTACCTTCTTGAAGAGGTGGCGACGGTCGTTGCGCAGCTCGCGGGTGATCGCGTGCAGCTCCCGGACGTCGGCCGCCATCGACGCCATGCCGTCGTTATGGATCTCGTCGACGTCGGCCGCCAGCCGGCGGAGCTGGTGTTCGCTGATCTCCATCGCCCTCCTCGGGTCGCGCGGCTGGAAGCGGGTGGTCGGTCGGGGTGGACGGGGTGCTCGGGACGGCCGGCATCGCCGGCCGGCCTCACGTGACGACGACGGTGCCGGTCATCGAGTTGTGGATGCCACAGATGTACGGGTAGTTCCCGGCCGTGTCGTAGCGGTGCTGGAACGGAGAAGCGTCTTCGATGTCGGGGCTGGCCGGGAACAGGTCGTCGGTCGGCTTCACCGTGTGGGCGAAGCCGTCCTTGTTGGTCCACGTGACGGTGGTGCCGGCGGGGACCGTGATGGACGCGGGTTTGAAGGTGAATCCCTCGATCGTCACCTGGTCGCCGCTTCCGGCGCCGACCGGAGCCGCGTCGTCGCCTCCGCCGCCGCATGCGGCAAGCAACAGAGTCAGGACCAGCGCGGCCGCTGTCAGGGTCGGGATTCGTCGCACGATCGTTCCTACGGCACCGACGCCCAACCGGATGAGCCATCCGGAAGCTGGTCCGGCGCCGAACAAGGGACACTATGCCGATGGATGATCTGCGGGACGCCAGTGATGCTGCCCTCGTCGTCGCCATCGGGCGCTGGCGGGAGGACGCCCTGGCCGAGGCCTACCGCCGCCACGCGGGCGCCGCCTTCGCCCTCGCCTGCCGGCTGCTGAACGACCGGTCGGTGGCCGAGGAGGTCCTCCAGGAGGTCTTCCTGCGGTTGTGGAACCGGCCCGAGCGCTTCGACGCCGAGCGGGGGTCACTGCGGTCCTACCTGCTGGCGCAGACCCATGGCCGGTCCGTCGACATGCTGCGGTCCGACTCCTCCCGCCGCCGGCGGGAGGAAAGGGACGCCCGCGAGTCACCGGCTGTGTCCGACGACATCGAGCGAGAGGTGGTCGACCTCACCATCGCCGAGCAGGTGAAGGAGGTGGTCGCCTCCCTCCCCAGCGACGAGCGGGTGGCGGTGGAGCTGGCTTATTTCGGCGGTCACACGTACCGGCAGGTAGCAGTCCTGCTCGGTGCGCCGGAAGGGACGGTCAAGAGTCGGATCCGCTCCGGCCTGCGCCGGATGCGGCATGACCTTGTCGAGATGGGAGTTGGGGAACCGTGGCTCACGAGTTGAACCACGCCGAAGCAGCCGAGCTGCTCGGCGTCTTCGCGCTGGACGCTCTCGACGCCGACGAGCGAGTTGCAGTCGAGCACCACCTCGGGCGGTGCGGCATGTGCCGGGCCGAGGTGATGGAACACATCGAGGTCGCAGGCATGCTCACCAGCGGCATCGCCGGCCCGCCGTCGTCGGTGTGGGACCGGATCGCGCAGGACATCACCGAAACCCCGCCGCCCCTCGACCTGGCCACCATCCACCGGTTCAAGCCGTCCGCAACCCGACCGCCGTCGGTCTCGCCGCCCTCGGTCTCGCCGCCCTCGGTCACGGCACCGACCCCGCTGCCCGTCGGCCGCCGGGGCTCGGGTCGACGCGGGGGAGTGCGGGGGATAGCCCTGGTGGCGGCGGCATCGATCGCGGCGTCGGTGATCGGCGTCCTGGGACTGAAGGTGGTCGAGGACGGCCGGGTCATCGACTCCATCACCGCCGGTGGCCATTCCTCCGCCCTCGGGCGCACCATCGATGCGGCCAAGGCCAACCCCGACTCGGTCAAGGTCGACCTCCGCTCGCCCGACGGTGCCGTCTTCGCCGAGGCCTGGCTGCTCCCCGACGGCCGGGGCTACCTGGCCCGCAACAACCTGCCCACTCTCGACCTCGACCGGAACTACCAGCTGTGGGCGGTCGTCGACGGGGACAAGATCTCGGTGGGCGTCCTCGGGTCGGCGCCGGACACGGCCGCCTTCGTGGCCAGCGGTCCGGTGTCGGCGCTGGCGATCACCGACGAGGTGGCCGGGGGGGTGGTGGCCAGCCTCCAGCAACCGGTGGTGGTGGGTGCCGTCCGTCCCCGCTGACGGTCGCCTACCCGGCCCGCTGCAGCTCCCGTAGCGCCCGGTAGCCGACGAAGACGACGCCGGCGCGGGCGGCCAGCGCCCGGAGGGTGGCGCTGCCGCCGGTGACCAGATCGTGGTCGTCGACCCGGGCCGGCCAGTCGGGCGCCATCGCTCGCAGCTCGCCGGTGTCGAGGGCAGGGCTGACGTGAACCTCGGTGACGCCCGGCGCCAGATCTTCGATGGCCCGCTCGATCACCCGCCGGCGGCCGACGGTCCGCACCGCCACGAAATGGTCGGGGGACACGACGTTCTCCTCCGCCGCCAGCCGGCGGAACGGGAACCCGACCGACCGCTCCGTGGAAGCCGACCCGAGGCGGAGGGGGAGGCCGAACTCGACGGCCAGCTCGAGGTAGACGTCGAAGAACTCGGGCCGCAGCTCGAGCGCTCCCAGGTGGGAGTCGAGGTGGCTGACGTCGAAGCCCCACAGGATGGCCCGCTCGACCTGGGCCCGGCACTCCCGCCGTACCTCGTCGATGTCGGCGTGGTCCCACAGGTCGTCGCGCGTGCGGGGGAAGCCGCCGTCGCCGTCGAGCAGCGACGGGGCGTGGGTGATCGGCCCCCACCGGTAGAGGTCGTGCTCGGCGTTGAGGGTGAGGTGGACCCCGATGTCCTCCCCCCGGTAGCGGGCAGCCGCGTCGCGGGCCCAGGGGCAGGGGACCATGAGGCTGGCGCTGGTGCCGATGCCGTCGCGTAAGGCCTGGTAGACGGCGACATTGGCCGCGTGGCTCGACCCGAGGTCGTCGCAGTTGACGATCAGCAGACGGGCGTCGGAGCTGTGACCGAGCCGTTCCGCGAGGGATGCCACCGCCCCGGACGCTACCCCCGGTCAGGGATCGGGGCCGCACGCCGCCCACAGGCCGCGACCCGCCTCCCGCGCCTGCTGGGCGAGGGCCAGCAGCTCGTCGGCATGGGCCACGTTGGGCGGGATGGTGAGGGTGCGGGCGTAGCCCTGTCGTACCAGGTCGGCGTTGACGAAGAGGCCGTCGGGCAGGCGGTAGGCGTAGGCCAGGGTGCGGTCGTAGACGTCGCGCTCCTCGACATCGCCCACCAGGCGGATGCCCGCGCCCCGGGGCAGCAGATCGGTGAGGAACTTCGAGGCCTCCCGGCCGAAGCACTGCACCGGCCGCCTCGGGTCCTTGGACTCCGGCGTGTCGATGCCGATGAGGCGGATGCGGTGACCGCCGGAGACGACGAGCGTGTCGCCGTCGATCACCCGCTCGACGGTGGTGTCGAGCCCGAGCGGGAGCTCGACGAGGGGCGGTGCCGGCGAGGGCAAGGCCTCCGGCGGGCTGCCCGTCCCCCGGCAGCCCATGGCGACCACGCCGACCAGCAGGGCGGCGAGCGGCAGCCGGCGGCGGGGGGCGATGGGCTCTGCCATGGGCGCGTCTCCGGGCGGGTCGGGCTGGAGGGGGAAGCGACGGCGCCGTGCGGTGGCGCCACAGTAGCGATGACGGTCAGGCGGCGGTGGTCAGGCGGCGGCGGGGCGAAGGGCGGGTGGCGGGGGCCTTGGCCGCCGCCACCTGGCGAAGGGCGGCCCGGGCCTGCTCGACGCCCTCGCGCCCCACGTGGCGGGTGTGATCGTCGAGCCGCCACGGCCGCTCGTCGGGCCGGAGCAGGAGAAGTTGCTCGTTCATGGTTTCAACCATGACAGGAGGGTGAGACAACAAGGTGAGGAGCTGTCCCCGAACCCGAAACACGAACGAAACCGGGGCTGGCTAGGGTGGGCGCAGGACAGCCGGTACTCAAGCCGGTTCACGCCAGTGTCGAGATTATGGGAACAGGGCAGATCGTCCGGTGTTAGGAGCAGATGAGATGAGCGGCACGATCGAGAGAGAGGCCATCAGCGAGGCGCTTCGGATCATCGACCGAAGCCTCGGGTGGATGCACAGCCGTGAGCTGGTGTCGACGGCCGAGGTCTCCGACCTGTTGCTCGACATGCGCTCCGTGCTCGCGTCCCGTGCTCCTGCGGTCGACGATCTAGAGCCGGTCGGCGTCAACTAGCGGCCACTCAGCGGGCGGGTGGCACCACCGTCGGCGCGGGCGGGAGGGGAAAGAGGCGGCGGGCCAGGAGTCCGAAGGCGGTTCCCACCACGGCTCCGGCGGCCACGTCGGATGCGTGGTGGATGCGGACGTGCACCCGGCTGGCGGCCACGGTGACGGCGATCGCGTAGTACAACGGCCACATTGCGTCGTCGTCGCTCAAAAGGACGGCCGCGCTGAACGCCGACGTGGCGTGCCCGCTCGGGAAGCTGCTGGTGAGCGGGATTCGCAGGTGGTGGGGATGGTGGTGGTCGTTGGCCACGATGGGCCGGGTGCGCCGGACGAACGACTTGACCACCCCGTTGACCAGCACCGATTCGGCCCCCGCGGCCGCGCCCAGGCGCAGCGCAGCGTGCCAGTCCCGCTCCGAGCGCAGGCCCCGCAGCGCGCCCAGCATCATCCACACCAGGCTGAAGTCGCCCAGGTCGGAGGCCAGGTAGAAGACCCTGTCGGCGACGGGCCGGCCCCGCAGACGGTCGAAGCCCTCGTCGACGGCATGGTCGAAGCGGGCGATCGCGGCCCGGACCGGGGAGAGACGGCTCACGTTGGCGTGCACCGTAGCGGGGCGGGGGCCGGTGCCCCGACGCGTCAAGCGGCAGTGACGGGGATGGACCGACGCCCGGCGGCCGCGGCCAGCGACGGATCGCCGCCGAACGCGGGGCAATAGGCCTGGAAGGAGCACCAGTCGCACAGGCGGGACGGGTGGGGCCGGAAGTCCTCCTGCGCGCAGGCCCGTTCAACGGCGGTCCAGATGGCCGATGTGCGCTGCTGGAGACCCTTGATGGACTGGTCGGAGGGCTCAGCCACGATCGCGACCGGCTCCGAGAGGTAGAGGAGCTGAACCTTCGACGGGCGCCGGCCGAGGACCTCCTCGCACAGGAAGGCGTAGAAGTGGACCCCGCCGAGCTTGCTCTGCTCGTAGCTGATCCGGGGGACGGCGCCGGACTTGTAGTCGGTGACGACCAGTCCGCCGTCGTCGTCGAGCTCGAGCCGGTCGATGATGCCCCGGAGGGTGAGGGAGCCGATCCTGGCCTCCAGCATGAGCTCGAGGCCGATGGGGCGGATGGTGCGGGGGTCCTCGAGGCGGAAGTAGCGGCGGACGAGCGCCTCGGCGTCGGCCACGAACTCGGCCCGGGCCCCGTCGTCGAGCTGGAGGCCGGTGAACTCGGCGTCGGTCTCCAACTCGGCGGTGGCCCGGTCGAGGCAGGCGAGGGCGGTGGGGACGGTGCGCTCCTCGGCCGGCTCGCAGAAGAGGAGCTCGAGGGTGCGGTGGACGAGCGTGCCCTTGGTGGCCGGGGCCGAGGGCGGCTCGGGCACCCGGTCGATGGCGGAGAACCGGAAGGCGAGCGCGCAGTCCTTGAACGACGCCACCTTGGAGGGTGACAGGGACGTGGGCAGCGGCAAGGCCATCGGGGAAAGGCTACCGAGACGCTGCGACAACCACGTGGATGGGGAACCCCCTGCGGGCGGTCAGGCGAACGCCGTCGCCACGCTGGCCGCGATCCGGGGTGGGCTCTCCATCGGGCCGAGATGGCCGAGTCCCTCGAAGAGCTCGGCGTGGGCCGACGGGAGGGCCGCGACCTGGGCCGCGACGACCCCGGGGGGCAGCGCCTCGTGACGGTCGCCGGTGGCGACGACGACGGGGCAGGCGACCGATCCCAGGCGGGAGTAGCCGTCGTGGACGAGGCCCTGGCGGTAGATCTGGGCCTCCCACTCGCCCCGGCAGCGCAACCGCACCCCCCCGGAGACGTCCTCGAAGGCACACCCGACGTAGGCGTCGAGGGCCTCCGCCGCGAACCCGGAGAACGGACGCTTGCCGGCGAAGTTGGCCCGGGCCTCCTCCCGGGATTCGAACCGGCCCCGCCGGCGCAGGGCCCCGTCGATGAGGAGGTCCCGGCTCCCGGCCGGCGGCGGTCCGGGCCATACGATCGGTTCGTAGGCGTAGATCGCCCGGAACGTCCCCGGCCGGCGGGCCTCGGTGTCCAACACCGCCGCCCCGCCGCACGAGTGGCCGAACCCGTAGGCCTCCGACAGCCCGAGCGCGTCGACCGCCGCCACGACGTCGTCGGCGAAGCCCGACCACTCGAAGTCGACGGTCGCGGGCGTCGTCGACGCCCCGTGACCCCGCACGTCGATCGCCCACGCGTGGAAGGGGAGCGACCGGGCCATCGGCGCCAGCACCCCCCCGCAGAACCCGGTGGCGTGCACCAGCACGAGCGGCGGGCCGTCGCCCCCGAGGTCGTGGACCGCCACCTCCACCCCGCCCGTCGACTGCACCCGGCGCACGCCGGCCGACGCTAGCGTCCCCGCATCGTCGACTCCGCCGCCGTCCTCGCCGCCAACGCCGCCTTCTACGCCGCCTTCGAGGCCCGCGACCTCGACGCCATGTCCCAGGTGTGGGAGCACTCCGACCGCGTCCGGTGCACCCACCCCGGGTGGGCCACGCTCCAGGGATGGGGGCAGGTGGCGGCCTCGTTCTTCGCCCTGTTCCAGAACGCCCAACGCCTGCAGTTCATCCTCACCAACGAGAACGTGGAGGTGGTGGGCGACACCGCCTGGGTTTCGGTCGACGAGAACATCCTGGACACGGGGCACGCCACCACCGTCGCCGCCCTCAACCTCTTCACCCGCGACCCCCAGGGCGAGTGGGCGATGGTGGTCCATCACGCGTCGGCGGTGAGCGCATCCGACGCCGGCGGGGGGACCTGAAGCAGATCGGCGATCTGGGCCGCGTTGACGACGGCGTAGTCCCGCCAGCAGTTGTTCATGAGGACGTGGACCTCGTCCGCCGACCCGGCCAGGTCCCGTACCCGGGGGACCCACTCCGCCAGCTCGTCCTCCCGGTACAGGTACCGGAAGCGCTCGGCCGCGTTGGTCGCCGGCCCCTCCCACGTGGCCCCGTTGCGCCCGTGGAAACGAACCACGGCCAGCGGTGAGGTGGCCGCCACCACCGGCGGCATCGACGACGGGAACCCCGACGGCTCGTCGACGCACACGAACGCCGCCCCCAGCTCCTCCAGCAGTGACAGCGTCGTCTCGCACTCGCCCCCCTCCAACCACCGGGAGTGGCGGAGCTCGACGCACACCCGCATGCCGTCGAGCCGGGCCACCGCGTCCGCGATCTCGGCCCGATGACGCTCCTTGGGCCCGAACCAACGGGGGTACTGGAACAGGATGGCCCCCAACTTCCCTGCCTCGGCCAGCGGCCGCAGGGAGTGGCGGAACCGGTCCCACGCCTCGTCGAGCACCGCCGGCGGCAGGTGTTTGGCATACAGCCGGCGCTTGCCCCGGTGCTCGGTCGGCACCTCCGGTTGGAGGTCGGGCCAGAGAGAGTCGGGGAACGTGGGATGGCCGGTGAGCAGCGACCACGCCTTGACGTCCATGGTGAAGCCGGCGGGCGTGCGCTCGACCCAAGCCGCCGCCAACTCCGGCGTCGGCGGGAAGTAGTAGGTGCTGTCGACCTCGACCACGGGGAAGCGGGCCCCGTAGTAGGCCAGGCGCTCCGAGGCCGTCATCGACCGCTTCGGGTACCAGCCGGTCTCCTTGACCAGGGTGGCGTCGGTCCACGAGCAGGTCCCGACCAGCACCCGGGCCCCGGTGCCGACATCGATGGCTCGACCCTGGACGGCCGGCATCGCCCGACCGTACCTGCCGCCCCCGCCGCGCCTTGCAGTCAGGCCCGCCTCTAGGGTGGTATTAGGTACACCTACTACCAGGAGACCCGCCCATCGTGCCTGCTTCCCGCCGCCGGAGCCCCGTCGTCCTCCTCGTCGTCGGCGCCGCCGTCCTGGCCGGGGCCGCCTGCGGCGGCGGCTCCTCCGACTCCCGGAGCCTCACGCTCTACTCGGGGCGGGCCGAGGTCCAGATCCAGCCCGTCATCGCCGAGTTCACCAAGGAGACCGGGATCGAGGTGAAGGTCCGCTACGGGGCGACGCCCGAGCTGGCGGCCCAGATCGTGGAGGAGGGGTCGAACTCGCCGGCCGACATGTTCTTCGCCCAGGACGCAGGAGGGCTGGGCGCGGTCGACGACCGGGGGCTGTTCGCGCCGGTGCCGGCCGACCTGCTGAGCCAGGTCGACGCCCGGTACCACGCCGACGGCGGCAACTGGATCGGCGTCACCGGCCGGGTCCGGGTGATCGTGGCCAACAGCCGGAACGTGCCCGACGCCGAGGTGCCGACCAGCATCTTCGACGTCACCGCCCCCCGCTGGAAGGGCAGGGTGGGCATCGCCCCCACCAACGGGTCGTTCGAGTCGTTCCTCACCGCCATGCGGGTGCAGGCGGGTGACGAGCGCACCAAGCAGTTCCTCGCCGACCTCAAGGCCAACGATGTCAAGACCTACAACGACAACGCCCTCATCCTGAAGGCGGTCAACGACGGCGAGATCGACCTCGGCCTGATCAACCACTACTACTGGTACCAGCTGGCGTCGGAGATCGGCGAGGACAAGATGGTCGCCCGCAACCACTTCACCCTCAACGGCGACCCGGGGGCGCTGGTGAACGTGGCCGGCGTGGGCATCCTCAAGTCGTCGGACCACGCTGACCTCGCCCGCCAGTTCGTGACCTTCCTGCTCGGGACGACGGCGCAGACGTTCTTCGCCGAGAAGAACTTCGAGTTCCCCCTGGCCGCCGGGGTCTCGCCGCTGCCCAGCCTGCCCAGGCTGAGCGACGTCCAGAGCCCGGACATCGACCTGTCGAACCTGTCCGACCTGGACGAGACCCTCAGCATGCTGCGGGCGGCGGGCCTCCTCTGAGCACCACCGCGCCGGCGCCGGCCGCCGCCCCCGACAGGCAGCCGTCGCCGGCGGCGCCCGCCCGCCGGACCCGGCGCCGCGACCACCGGCCGCCCCCCGGGCTCGTTGTCGCCGGGTGCGCGGTGGCTGCCGCCGCCCTCCTACCCGTCGTCTACATCGTGGTGCGGGCGGGCGAGGGTGGATGGGCCACCGTCTCCGAGACTCTGATCACCGCCTCGACGGGGCGGTTGCTGGCCCGAAGCCTGGGTTTGGCGGCGGCCGTCACCCTGACCTCGGCCGTGCTCGGCGTGGGCCTGGCCTGGCTGACCGTGCGCTGCGACCTCCCGGGCCGCAAGGCGTGGCGGGTGGTGGCGGCCCTGCCCCTGGCCGTGCCCAGCTACGTGGGCGCCTTCGCCTACATCTCGACGTTCCCCGGGCTCACCGGGTTCAAGGGGGCGTTCATGGCCCTCACCCTGATCTCCTACCCTTACGTCTTCCTGCCGGTGGCGGCCGCCCTCGACCGCATCGACCCGTCCTTCGAGGAGGTCTCCCGGTCGCTCGGCCGCGACGCCGCCGCCACCTTCCGGACGGTGACCCTGCCCCAGCTGCGCCCGTCCATCGCCACCGGCTCGCTGCTGGTGTTCCTCTACGCCCTGTCGGACTTCGGGGCCGTGTCGATCCTGCGCTTCGACAGCTTCACCCGGGTCATCTACCAGTCCTACCGGTCGAGCTTCGACCGCACGCCGGCGGCCATCCTCGGCTGCCTGCTGCTGGTGGTGACGCTGGTCGTGGTGACGGCCGAGGCTCGCACCCGGGGTCGGGCCCGCTACTACGCCAGCGGTCCGGGGGCCAACCGTCCACCCCGGATCACCCGCCTGGGGCGGGCCCGGTGGTGGGCCCTGGCCGCCCCGGTGGCGGTGGCCGTTCTGGCCCTCGGCCTGCCGGCGGTGACCCTGGTGCGGTGGATGGTCGACAGCGTGCAGGCGAACGTCGACATGGCGCGGGTGTGGCGGGCGGCGGGCGGGTCGCTGGTGGCGTCGGGCCTGGGGGCCCTCCTGACGGGCGCGGCGGCCATCCCCGTGGCCCTGCTGGCCGCCCGTCATCGGAGCCGGCTGGCGTCGGTGGTGGAGCGCTCGGCGTACGTCGGCCACGCCCTGCCCGGTATCGTGGTGGCGCTGTCGCTGGTGTTCTTCTCGGCGCGCTACCTGACGTCCCTCTACCAGAGGCTGCCCGTGCTGGTGTTCGCCTACCTCGTCCTGTTCCTGCCCCTGGCGGTGAGCGCGGTGTACACGTCGGCGGTGCAGGCGTCGCCCGCCCTCGACGAGGTGGCCCGCTCGCTGGGCAAGCGGCCGCTGGAGGTCATGCGCACGGTGACCGCCCCCCTGCTGGCGCCGGGAGTGGCGGCGGGGACGGCCCTGGTGTTCCTGACCTGCATGAAGGAGCTGCCGGCGACGCTGCTCCTGGGTCCGACCGGGTTCGAGACCCTCGCCACCCGGGTGTGGTCGGCCACGTCGATCGGTGCCTACGGCGACGCGGCCGTGCCTTCGGCGATGCTGGTGTTGGCGGCCGCCCTCCCCACCTGGCTGCTGTCCCGGCGGCTGGGGAAGGACTCGGTCAGGTGAGCGGGGGCCAGGACGGGGCGGGGGTTCACGGGGTGCTCGCCCTGGGGGTCGACATCGCCGGCGCCCGCAAGGCCTTCGGGCCTGTCACCGCCCTCGACGGGGCCGACCTGTCGGTCGAGGTGGGAACGCTGACGGCGGTGCTGGGCCCGTCGGGGTGTGGCAAGACCACCCTCTTGCGGGCTGTGGCCGGGTTCGAGCGGCTGGACGAAGGCACGGTCTCCGTCGGGGGCCGGGTGGTGGCCGGGCCCGGCGTCCACGTGCCCCCGGAGCGGCGCCGGGTGGGCATCGTCCCCCAGGAGCAGGCCCTGTTCCCCCACCTGACGGTGGCGGCCAACGTCGGCTTCGGCCTGCCCCGGGGGCCGACGCGGGCGGCGCGGGTGGACGCCATGCTCGAGCTGGCCGGGCTGCCCGGGCTGGGCGGGCGCATGCCCCACGAGCTGTCGGGCGGCCAGCAGCAGCGGGTGGCCCTGGCCCGGGCGCTGGCTCCGGCACCGTCGGTGGTGCTGCTCGACGAGCCTTTCGCCAACCTCGACGCCGCCCTGCGGGTCACCATCCGCACCGAGGTCCGCCGCATCCTGCGGGCGTCGGGGGCGACGGCGATGTTCGTCACCCACGACCAGGAGGAGGCCCTGTCGACGGCCGACACGGTGGCCGTCATGCGGGCCGGCCGGGTCGTGCAGGTGGGGACGCCCGACGACGTCTACCGCAACCCGGCCGACCTGTGGGTTGCGCGGTTCGTGGGGGACGCCAACGTCCTCACCGGGGAGCTGGTGGGGGAGGGCAAGGTGTCGTGCGCCCTGGGGGTGCTGGAATGCCGGGGCGAGGCGGGGGCCGACTCCGGCGCAGTGCGGGTGGTGGTAAGGCCGGAGCAGCTGCGGCTGACCCCGAGCCCGGTGGCGGGCGCCGAGCTCCACGACCGCCAGTACTTCGGCCACGACGCCCTGGCCCGCGTCACCCTCCCCGACGGCACCGACCTCGTCGCCCGGGGCACGGCCACCAGCCTGCCGCCCGACCGGACCAAGGTCGCCGTCGCGTGCGACGGCGAGGTGGTCGCCTTCGGCCGCGGAGCTTCCTGGGCGAGCTAGCCGAGGCCCGCCGGCGGCGGTCCGGGCCCAGCGTCGAGCGCCGGCGCCGGACGCGGAGAGGGGCCCCCGTCACAAGGAGGCCCCTCTCCTGGTTGCTCGTTCTCGGACCGTTTTACGGGTCGAACGCTATGGCGAAGCCCAGCAGTGCAGTGTTGGTTGCCACAGGGCTGGACGAAGCCGACCCCGTGGAGCCGGTGGTGCCGGAATTGCCCGACGTCGAGTGGGGCGAGCCCACGGACGTCGAGTTGGCCGAGCCGGTGCTGCCCGAGTTGGTACTGCTGGCCTGCGCAGTACTTGAACCCGAGCCGCCCGACGTGGCCACCGGGCTGGCGGTGACGTTCACATTGCCCCCGTTGCCCCCGTTGGACTCGTCGATGCTGATGCTCGACCCGCCGATGGCGATGCCGGGACCCAGCACGTTGACGGCCAGTCCACCCGGTCCGGCGATGGCGGAGGAGAAACCTCCACCACCTCCGTTCCCGGCGACGCCGAAGACGCCGACGAGGTTGGACACCCCGCCGGTGTTGCCCGACCGGGCCACCGAGTTGGCGCTTGCGCCCGAGTTGGCCTGGCTGTCGGCGAAGCCGGTGGCGATGGCGTTCCCGGTGTTGCCGGAGCTCCCCGAGTTCCCCGAGGTGGCGTCACCGCCGATGGCGATGGCCGTCCCCAGGAGGCCCGTGTTGGTGGCCGTGGGGTTCGAGGTCGCCGCCCCCGTGTTCCCGGTGGAACCCGAGTTGCCGGAGATTGCGACCGGCGACGACGTGGCGTTCGAGGTGGCCGCTCCGGTGGTGCCGGAGTTGGTCGCGCTCGACTGTGCCGATGCCGCCCCCGAGCCTCCGCTGGTAGCGGTCGGGCTGGCGGTCACCGCGACGTTGCCTCCGTTGCCGCCGTTGCTTTCGCTGATGGCGACGCTGGAGCCTCCGATGGCGGAGCCGGAGCCGTTGTTGGTGGCGGAGCCTCCACCGGCTGAAGCAGCGACGCCGGCGCCTCCGTCGCCCCCGTTACCAGCGGCGACATCGACGACCACGGCGTTGCTGGCGTTCCCGGTGGAACCCGATCCGGAGTTGGACGAGGCGCTGACCCCGGAGGAGGCCTGGCTGTTCGCCTCACCTCCTGCCGTGGCGTTTCCGGTGCTACCGGAGTCGCCCGAGTCACCGCTGGTCGCGTCGGCGAAGGCGTTCGCCGATCCGAAGACCGTCAGGCCCAGCGCCGCCACGACAGCCACGCCACCGGCCAGGATGGCCTTGACGAGCGATCGTTTGATCTCTGTCTGCATGATTTTCACCTCCTTCCGTCCCGCCCCTCCGCCGGGAGGTGACGGTCAGGAGTCCCCAGCACGTACATGACGACCGAGGCTGAGCCGTTTGATGTGGCGCACAAACTAGCAAGGTGAGCGCGGTTTTGGGGGTTGGGATGCACGGAACCCGGCGAGCGTCCAGAGTGGCGCCGATGCGCCCGTGAGAATCGACGTGTTCACCGTCCTGCCCCAGATCCTGGAGCCGGCCCTGGCCGGTGGCCTGCTGGGCAAGGCCCGGGATCGGGGCGTGCTCGACATCCGGGTCCAGGATCTCCGGCACTTCACCACCGACCGCCACCGCTCGGTCGACGACACCCCCTTCGGCGGGGGCCCGGGGATGGTCCTCGCCCCCGAGCCGGTTTTCGTGGCGGTGGAGGCGGTGGAGCCGTTGCGGCCCCTCTTCCTACTGGATCCCGGTGGCCGCCGGTTCGACCAGGACCTGGCCGCCGAGCTGGCCGCGACGCCTGGGTTCTCACTGCTGTGCGGCCGCTACGAGGGTGTCGACGAGCGGGTCCGGAGCCACCTGGTCGACGGGGAGCTGTCGATCGGCGACTTCGTCCTGGCCGGGGGGGAGGCGGCCGCCTTCGTGGTGGTGGAGGCCGTCACCCGGCTGGTGCCGGGGGTGATGGGCAACGACGCGTCCGCGGGCGACGAGTCCTTCACCTCGGGGCTGCTCGAGTACCCGCAGTACACCCGGCCGGCCGAGTTCCGGGGCTGGGCCGTACCCGAGATCCTCCGCTCCGGCGACCACGGCCGCATCGCCAAGTGGCGCCGGGCCCAGGCCCTGGCCCGGACCCGGGCTCTGCGCCCCGACCTGCTGGAGGCCAGAGGAGGGCTCACGGCCGAGGAGGAGGGGCTGTTGGAGATGTTCGGCCCGGCGGCGTATCCTGATGGCGACCCGGGAAACCCTGCTCAGGAGCCGTTCGCGCCATGAACCCCACCGACATCATCGATCGCGATGCCCTGCGCGACGACATCCCGGCCTTCGGACCGGGCGACACCGTCAAGGTCCACGTCCGGGTGGTCGAGGGCAACCGCGAACGGGTGCAGATCTTCCAGGGCGCGGTCATCCGCCGCCAGGGATCCGGGGTGCGGGAGACCTTCACGGTGCGCAAGGTGAGCTTCGGCGTCGGTGTGGAGCGGACGTTCCCCGTCCACTCGCCGATCCTGTCCCGCATCGAGGTGGTCACCATGGGCGACGTGCGGCGGGCGAAGCTGTACTACCTGCGTGACCTCACCGGGAAGGCAGCCAAGATCAAGGAGAAGCGCTCGGCTCGATGAGCCGCCAGTGGGCCTGAACCTTCAGGAGCGCGACCGGGTTTCGGCATCCGGGCGGCTCCTGCGGGAGGGAGTAGTCCTGGTGGGGACGGCGATGATCATCGCCTTCCTGATCAAGAGCTTCGTCGCCCAGGCCTTCTTCATCCCGTCGGGGTCGATGATCCCGCAGCTGCACGTGGGCGACCGGGTGGTGGTCTCGAAGCTCGCCTACCGCCTCCACGATCCCCATCGGGGCGACGTCGTCGTGTTCGACGCGCCCAACCAGGTCGAGAAGGACGACGACCGGGGTCTGCCGCAGAAGATCTTCAAGGGGATCCTCGAGTCGGTCGGCCTGTCCACGCCGTCCACCGAGGAGTACATCAAGCGGGTCGTCGGGCTGCCCGGGGAGCAGGTGGAGGGCCGGGACGGGCGGGTGTACGTCAACGGTCAGGAGTTGATCGAGCCCTACCTGCCCCAGGGGCCGACCACCCGGGACTTCGCGCCCCGAACCCTGGGCGCGGACGAGCTGTGGGTGATGGGCGACAACCGGGAGAACTCCTCCGACAGCCGGGTGTTCGGGCCGATCAAGGAGGACACCATCGTGGGGCGGGCGTTCGTGAAGGTGTGGCCGCCGCCCGATCTGGCGTTCCTGTAGGGGCGGCCGTGGCGGCTGGGCGCAGGGCCGCCCGTACACTGACGGCATGAGCGAAGAGGACCTCGAGCGCTACGAGACGGAGATGGAGCTCCAGCTGTACAAGGAGTACCGCGACGTCCTGCCGCTGTTCTCGTACGTGGTCGAGACCGAACGGCGGTTCTACCTGGCCAACTCGGTCGAGCTCACCGAGCACGACGGAGACCCTCGCAGCCACCTGGAGCTGAAGCTGCGTGACGCCTGGGTGTGGGATATCTACCGTCCGGGACCGGCCCGGTTCGTGCAGTCGGTGCGGGTGGTGACGTTCAAGGACGTCAACATCGAGGAGATCCGCCGGGACGCCTAGGCGTCGCCGAGATGGCTAAAGTGCGCCGCCGTGACGCAGGCCCGTCGGGTGCTGGGGCTTTCGGGAGAGGAGGCGGTCGCCGCCTGGTACGTCGAGCGGGGGTATCGGGTGGTGGATCGGAACTGGCGGTGCCGGGCGGGTGAGCTCGACCTGGTGGTGCGGCGGGGCGGGTTGGTGGTGTTCTGCGAGGTGAAGACCCGGTCGTCGGACGCCTTCGGGCTGCCGTCGGAGGCGGTGGGGCGGGCCAAGCAACAACGCATCCGCCTGCTGGCGGCCCGGTGGCTGGACGAGTCGCCGTCGCCGGCGGCAGAGATCCGATTCGACGTGGCGTCGGTGCTGGCCGACGAGATCGAGGTGATCCAGGCCGCCTTCTAGTGGAGGGAGGGTGGCCCTCAGCCTCCTTCGCACTCCTCCTGCTCGATGTGGCGGAGTTGGTCGAGGCGGGGCTGGTGGCGTCCGCCTTCGAACTCCGTGGTGAGGAAGACCTCGACGAGGGTGAGGGCGAAGGCGTCGGCCAGCTGGCGGGCGCCGAGGGCGAGGACGTTGGCGTCGTTGTGGAGGCGGGACATGCGGGCCGTCCACTCGTCATGGCACAGGGCGGCCCGGGCCCCGTGGACCTTGTTGGCCGCGATCTGCTCCCCCTGGCCGCTGCCGCCCATGACGATGGCCCGGTCGGCTCTTCCGGTGGTGACCTCGCGGGCGGCGGCGGCGCAGAACCTCGGGTAGTCGACGCTGGCCTCGGAGTCGGTGCCGCAGTCGACGACCTCGTGGCCCTGCTCGGTGAGGGCGGTCGCGATCACGGACTTGAGGCGGTAGCCGGCGTGGTCGGAGCCGAGAGCGATGCGCATCAGGCCATCACCGCCCACAGCAGGAGGACGGCCACGACCACGAAGGCGGCGGCCACGAAGACGTAGTCGGACGGCCGGCGCCGATGCTGACGGTACGGATTGAAGCCCACGCCGCGCATTCTGTCGTACCTGGCCCCGGTGGACCGAACTGGCGACGCCGACTGCGCTCCGCCATGCCCGGCCGTGTCGGTTCGGTCGGCGTCCCGAGCTCGCCCACCCCCGCCCTCGATGTCGCACCCCCCCGATATCGTGGACCTCGCTCCGCTCGAGCCGGCCGGCGTCACGGCCCTCGTGCCGACGTTCGTCGTACGAGGAGCCGCCGTGATCGCCACCATCCCGTCCGCCACCCTGCTCGGCGTCGAGGGTCGGCGGGTCGCCGTCGAGATCCACGTGTCCCAGGGTCTTCCCGGTTTCACCCTCGTGGGCCACCCCGACCCGGTGTGCCGGGAGGCCCGTGACCGGGTGCGGGCGGCGCTCCTCTCGAGCGGCCTGCCGTGGCCCATGAAGCGGGTCACCGTCAACCTGGCCCCCGGCCTGCTCCGGAAGATCGGTCCCGGGCTCGACCTCCCCATCGCCGTCGGCCTGCTCGTCGCCACCGGCGAGGTCGAGCCCGAGGCGGTCACCGGCTGCGCCTTCCTCGGCGAGCTTGGCCTCGACGGCTCCCTGCGGCCCGTCCCCGGCGTCGTCCCCATGGTCGGTGCCCTCGATGCCCGGGTGGTGGTCGTCCCGGTCGACTGCGTGCCGGAGGCCGAGGTCGTCCGACGGCTCCGGGTCCGGTCGGCGGCGAGGCTGGCGGGCCTGGTCGCCTGCCTGCGGGGGCACGAGCCGTGGCCCGACCCGCCGGCCCCGCAGGCCTCGACCTCCTCGATCGCCCATCCCGACCTGGCCGACGTCCGGGGCCAGCCGGTGGGTCGGGCCGCCCTCGAGATCAGCGCCGCTGGCGGTCACCACCTGCTCCTCTCCGGACCTCCGGGCTCGGGCAAGACCATGCTCGCCCGCCGGCTCCCGGGCCTCCTGCCGCGGCTCGAGGGCGACGACGCCCTCGTCGCGACCACCATCCGCTCGGCCGCCGGCGAGCCCCTGCCGCCCGGCGGGCTGGTGACCGACCCGCCCTTCCGGGCGCCCCACCACGGCGCGTCCAACGTCGCCCTCATCGGCGGGGGGACGGCGTGGATGCGGCCGGGCGAGATCAGCCAGGCCCATCTGGGCGTCCTGCTGCTGGACGAGATGGCCGAGTTCCCCCGGGCTGTGCTCGATGCCCTCCGCCAGCCGCTCGAGGAGGGGGTGGTGAGGGTGAGCCGGGCCAAGGCCAGCGTTGCCTTCCCGGCCCGGTTCCTGCTGGTCGGCGCCACCAACCCGTGCCCGTGCGGCGAGGCGGGCCCCGAGGGCACCTGCCGCTGCACCGACAGCGTCCGCCAGCGCTACAGCCGGCGCATCTCGGGTCCCCTGCTCGACCGGTTCGACCTACGGGTGGTGGTCTCCCGGCCCGACGTCGCCGACCTGTTGGGCGGCCCTCCGGGGGAGAGCACGGCCGTGGTCGCGGCCCGGGTGGCGACGGCCCGCGACCGGGCCCGCAGCCGGGGCGTGAGCTGCAACGCCGAGCTTCCGGCCTCTGCGCTCGACGAGGTCGCGCCCCTCAGCGCGGCCGCCCTGGCCATCCTCGAGCACCGGCTCCGAGCGGGGACGCTCAGCGGCCGCGGCCTGCACCGGGTCCGGCGGGTGGCGCGCACCATCGCCGATCTGGCCGGTGCCGGCACCCTCGTCGACGAGGACCACGTCTGCCTCGCGCTCGGCCTGCGGGCCGACCTGGTCCCGGGAGAGCTGGCCGCATGATCCCGTCCGAGGCGTACGCGGCCGCCCTCGCGGGATTGCCGGCGATGGGTCACCGCCGGCTGGTGGCCCTGTTGCGGCAACACCCGCCGGAGGGTGCCTGGCACCGGGTCGTCGAGGGCCGGGGCCACGACGACGACCCTGCGCTTGCCGACCTGTGGCGCCGGTCCGCGGCCGATGTCGACATCGGCCTGGCGTGGCAACGCCACCGGCAGGCAGGGGTGGGGGTGCTGGTGTTCGGCCGGCCCGGGTACCCGAGCGTCCTCGCCGACGACCACCAACCGCCGGGTGCGCTCTTCATCCGGGGCGATCCCGCCGCCCTCGACGGGCGACGGGTGGGGATCGTCGGCACCCGCCGATGCACCCGCTACGGCCGGGAGCTGGCCTACGAGCTGGGCCGCGACCTGGCGGCCAAGGGCGTCCGGGTGGTGTCGGGCCTGGCCACCGGAGTCGACGGGGCGGCCCACCAGGGGGCGCTCGCCGCGGGCGCCGCCCCACCGATCGCAGTCGTCGGCAGCGGCCTCGACATCGTCTACCCCCGCCGGCACGCCCAGCTGTGGGTCGACGTCGCCGCCAAGGGGCTCCTCGCCAGCGAGGCCCCCCTCGGCGCCGCCCCCGAGCCGTGGCGCTTCCCCGTCCGCAACCGGGTGATAGCAGCGCTGTCGGAGGTGGTCGTGGTGGTCGAGTCCCACAGCCGGGGCGGGTCCCGTTACACCGTCGAGGCCGCAGCCGAACGCAGCCGGACGGTCATGGCTGTGCCCGGCTCCGTCCGCAGCCCGGCGTCGGCGTACACCAACGCCCTCATCGCCGACGGCTGCCCCCCCGCTCGTGACGCCACCGACGTCCTCGTCGCCCTCGGCCTCTCCACTGCTGGTCCGGGCCCCGGCCAACCCCCGGTCGCCGACCATCGCCCGCCGCCCACCCCGACGGCGGCAGTGGTCCTCGAAGCCCTCGGCACCGAGCCCGCCAGCCTGGAGGGCGTTGTCGTGCGGAGCGGGCTTCCGCCCGCCCAGGTCATGGTCGCCCTGGCCCATCTCGAGCGGGACGGATGGGCCGTGTCCCGCCACGGGTGGTGGGAGCGGATCGACCATCGGTAGCAGCCGCAGCGCCGCCACCGGGCCGAGGCTGCCCCGCAGGCTCCCGGCCCCGTCGCTCCGGTATTCGTTCTCGTTTCGCGCCGTGACCGCGACGCAGCCTGGCCACTCGTCCGCGACACGGAACGATTGGCGGCGGGGAGGGCGCCGCAGGCCGGCCGGTCGGGTTGCCGGTTCTCCGACCGGGCCGGGCTGGTCCCCACTTCCGGTGGTGGTCGCGACCACGGATGGTGGGAGTTCGGCGTCCATGGCCGGTACGGTGGAGCCGTGAGCTGGGAGCAGGACGCGTTCGAGCGGTCCTTGTCGGCGGTGGCGGCCAACACCCGGCTGGCTTATGCCGACGACGTGGCCCAGTTCGTCACCTGGGCCGAACGGGCCGGGCTGACCGGCCCGGCCGACGTCGACCGCCTGGTGCTGCGCCGGTACCTCGCCTACCTGGCCACCCGCCGCTTCGCCCGCCGGTCGATCGCCCGCAAGGCGGCTGCCATCCGCCGATACTTCGGCTGGCTCCGCCGCACAGCTGTCATCGCCACCGACCCGTCGACGCGCCTCTCCGCCCCTCGGGGCGACGCCCGCCTGCCCCACGTCCTCCGCCCGGCCGAGCTCGACACCCTCCTCACCCGGCCGGCCGCCGACGACCCCGTGGGCCTCCGCGACGCCGCCGTCCTCGAGCTGCTCTACGGCAGCGGACTCCGCGTGGGGGAGCTCTGCGGTCTGCGCCTGCCCGATCTGGCCCTCGACGGAGACCGGCCCACGGTCACGGTTTGGGGAAAGGGCTCCAAGCAGCGCCAGATCCCCATGAGCGAGCCGTCGGTCGACGCGGTGCGGAACTGGCTCGTCGGCGGCCGGCCGGCCCTCGTGGTGGCGGGCGTCACGCCCGACGAGGCCGTCTTCCTCAACCGCCGCGGCCGCCCGTTGTCGCCGCGCGACAGCCGCCGCATCCTCGACCGGCGGGCGGCCAACCCCACCCATCCCCACGCCCTCCGGCACACCTTCGCCACCCACCTCCTCGACGGAGGCGCCGACCTGCGCGCGGTGCAGGAGCTGCTCGGCCACGCCGACCTGGCGACGACCCAGCTGTACACTCACGTCAGCAAGGAGCGGCTGCGGACGGTGTACGACGCCACCCACCCCCGAGCCTAGGAACGCGTGGACGCCACCGAACCCGCCGGCATCGCCCGCCTCTGGGACGACTACAAGACCACCGGCACGCTCGAGACGCGCAACCGCCTCGTCGTCCACTTCTCGCCCCTGGTCAAGTACGTGGCCGGCCGGCTGTCGGCGGGCCTGCCCCACACCATCGAGCAGGCCGATCTCGTCAGCTACGGCATGTTCGGGCTGATGGACGCCATCGACAAGTTCGACCCGGGCCGGGGCAACAAGTTCGAGACCTACGCCATGTCCCGCATCCGGGGGTCGATCATCGACGAGCTGCGCTCGGTCGACTGGGTCCCCCGCTCGCTGCGGGCCAAGGCCCGCACCGTGGAGAAGGCGTTCACCAAGCTCGAGCACGAGTTGCTGCGCAACCCCACCGACGCCGAGGTGGCCGAGGAGCTGGGCACCTCCGAGGCCGAGCTGCACGACGTCTACGGCCAGATCTCCTTCTTCGGGCTGGTCGCGTTGGAGGAGACGTTGAGCGTCGGCGCCGACCGGGGTGAGTCGGTCACCCTGGGCGACACCATCCCCGACCCCGGGCTGGGCCCGGTGGGCGCGTTCGAGGTCCAGGAGACCAAGCAGATCCTGGCCGCGGCCATCAACCGCCTCCCGGAGCGGGAGAAGATCGTCCTCACCCTCTACTACTACGAGGGTCTCACCCTCGGGCAGATCGGCGACGTCCTGGGGATCACCGAGAGCCGGGTGTGCCAGATTCACACCAAGGCCGTGATCCAGCTCCGGGGCAAGCTGGCCGAGCCCCAGCGGGAGCCGGCCTAAGCCCCTAGCGGCGCCAACCGGGGCCGAACATCTCCCGGTCGCCGCTGGTTCTTGTCACACCCCCGCGCTATCCTGTGCCTCTCGGTCGTCTTTGACGACCCGCCACTTCCCCCCAGCGTCTCACGCGTCCCTGGGGGGTTCCCATGCGGCGACTCGCCGTGCTGGTGGCGGTGCCTCTCGCGCTGGTCGCGGCCACGGTGTCCGTGGCTCAGGCCGCGCCTCCCGAGCGGGTCACCTACCGCCCGCCGGTCGACGCACCGGTCGCCGACCCCTTCCGGCCGCCAGCCGAGCGGTGGAATGCGGGCAACCGGGGCGTCGAGTACGACACCATTGGCGGTGAGCCGGTCGCCGCGGCGGCCGACGGCGTCGTCACCTTCGCCGGCCAGGTCGGGGGCCGGTTGCACGTCGTTGTCCTCCACGCCGACGGCGTTCGCACCACCTACGCCTTCCTGCGCTCGGTCGAGGTGCATCGGGGCGAGGCCGTCCGCCAGGGCCAGGGGGTCGGCACGTCCGACGACGCGTTCCATTTCGGGGCTCGCATCGGCCAGGTCTACGTCGATCCCCTGCTGCTCTTCGGCGACGGCCTCCCCGAGGTCCATCTCGTCCCCGAGGACGACCTCGGGATGGCCCCCGAGGAGGAGGAGAAGCGGGGTCTGCTCGGCCAGATCCTCCGTTTCGGCGGCGGCGCGGCGTCGTGGGCCATCGAGTGGGCGGGGGGCCAGGCGGAGGACGCCTTCACCGAGCTGAAGGGAGCGATCCACTATGTGAAGGAGGCATCTCCCGTCGCCCACCTGCTTCGGGTCGGCGAGGCCGGGCTGAACTGGTACCAACAGCGGGCCGATTGCACGCCGGGGGGAGCCGGCCAGCCCCGGCTGCCGAGGCGTCACCTGGCAGTGCTCGTCGGTGGGCTGGGGTCCAGCTCGGAGAAGGCCGCCATCGACGAGCTCGACACCGGCGACATCGGTTACGCCGAGGGCGACGTCTCCCGGTTCTCCTACCTGGGGGGAAACACCGACACGACGAGGTATGAGCCGTCCGACACCACCGCCGACATCCGTCACTCGGCCCGGCGCCTGCGGGAGTACCTCCAGCATCTGGAGGACGAGCACCCGGGTGTCCCGATCGACGTGATCGCCCACTCCCAGGGGGGATTGGTGGCGAGGGAGGCGCTGGCCAACGAGTTCGACGGGCTCGACCCCGAGCTGCCCCAGGTATCGTCGTTGGTCACGCTAGGCACCCCCCATCAGGGCACCGACCTAGCCACCGCCGCCCGGATGCTCGGAGCCACGACCGTCGGCAAGGGGGTGGCGGACGGTGTGAGCCTGGTCACGCCCTGGGGCCTCCGCGACCCGTCGGTCGAGCAGTTGTCGGAGACGTCGACCTTCATCCGCGACCTCAACCGGCGCCCGTTGCCGGATGGCGTTCACGCCACCGCAATCGGCGCCAAGGGCGACCTCATCGTGCCCGCCGGTCACACCGGCTTCGATGGTGCCGAGCACGTGGTCGTGTCGGTCCCAGGGGTGTTCACCGACCACGACCGGCTTCCCGGCTCCGATCAGGCGGAGCGGGAGGTCGCGCTCGCCGTCAACCATCTGTCCCCGACGTGTCAGTCGTTCGCCGGCGCCATGCTCGACGCGGTCGTGTCCGACCGAATCGCCCAGGTCGAGGACGCGATGGGCGCCGTCCTGTGGGTGAAGGCACGCCGCATCGACGCCAAGTACGTCCACCTCCCCGGGACGTTGACGGGGGGAAAGCGAGGTTCGAGATGAGCGGTCGTCGGTTCGCAACCCTCCTGGTGCTCCTGGCCCTCCCCCTCGCCGGCTGCGGCGGGGGTGACGGCGAGGGCGGCGGCGGCGCCGCGCCACCGACCGCAGCCGACGACGACCCCGGCTCGACGGCGACGACCCCCACCGCCACCGACGACCGGCCGATCGAGATCGACGAGGCGTGGCGCTGGTCGGTCGAACCCCCCGGTTCGGTGGGGATGCCGGCGGCCGACGACGACGGGGTGGCGTTCACCTACGGGCATCTGCGGGTGGTCCTGCTCGACCTCGACGGCACGTTCCGGTGGGAGGTCGAGCGGCGCCGGCTGCGCGACGTCGCCCCCGCCCTCACGCCCGACCTGGTGGTCGTCGCCACCGAGGGTGGTGCGCTGGCCGTCGATCGGCGCACCGGCCAGGTGCGGTGGGACACCGAAGTGGGGGAGCGGGCCAACGGGCCGGTGATCGTGGGCGGCCGGGCGGTGGTGTCCACCTGGGACGGGTCGCTCACCGCCTTCGACCTGGCCGACGGCCGGGTGGTGTGGCGCACGGCCCTGCCCGGGCCGGCCATCGGGCCGGCCACCACCGACGGCGACGCGGTCGCGGTCACGTGGGAGGCCGAGCGCGGCGACGGGGCGGGAGCGGTCGTGGTCGACGGGGCCGACGGGCGCCAGCGGTGGTCGGTGGCGGCGGAGCCAGGCGGGGTGAGCGGGCCGGCGATCGTCGCCCTCCCCGACGGATCCGGGTCGGTGGTCGTGTTCGTGGCCGGCGACATCGCCGTCCACGGGCTCGACCTGGCCGACGGCAGCCAGCGGTGGCGGGAGGAGACGGATGGCAGGGGATCGCCCGAGGTCCCCCCGCTGCCCCTGGGCGACGGCGAGGTGCTCGTCCCCCACCGCCTGGCCGGTCTTCATCTGATGGACGCCGGCGACGGGTCGATCCGGTGGGAGGGCTACATCGACGACGCCGCCGCCGAGCGGGGCGGCCCGGCCGGGCAGGGGCCGGACGGCCCGTTCGGCTTTCCCGTCGTCGACGGGCGCCTGATCGTCGTCGGACCGGGGTGGGAGCCCGAGGCTCTCGACTGGCCGGGACGGGTGAGCGGAGTGGCCGTGGCGCCCGACGGCCTGCTCCTGGTCGGCACCCGGGAGGCCGCGGCCAACCACCTGATCGCGCTCCGCGTCGGGACATGGGGCGGGGCCGAGCGGGGGCGGTAGACTGCTGCCACACGGAGCACTTCGCACCGTGGATTCCCATGCCTTGGCGCCGTCCCACGGTCGCCCCCCAGGGGGCGCGGCGCCGGGTACGACCAACCGGTGGGGAAGGAGCAACCATGGCCGTCGTCACCATGAAGCAGCTGCTCGAGGCAGGTGTCCACTTCGGACACCAGACCCGGCGCTGGAACCCGAAGATGCGCCGCTTCATCTTCGGCGAGCGCAACGGCATCTACATCATCGACCTCAACCAGACGCTGCAGCGGATCAACACCGCTTACACGTTCGTGCGCGACCTGGTGGCCGACGGGGGCACGATCCTGTTCGTCGGCACCAAGAAGCAGACCCAGGATCCCATCGCCGACCACGCCCGCAAGTGCGGCATGCCCTTCATCAACGAACGCTGGCTGGGCGGCATGCTCACCAACTTCTCCACCATCAGCGGCCGGGTGAAGAAGATGCAGCAGTACGAGCGCATGAAGGAGGCCGGCGACTTCGAGGCCATGCCCAAGAAGGAGGCGCTCATCCTCAGCCGGGAGCTGGAGAAGCTGCAGCGCAACCTGGGCGGCATCCGCAACCTGGGCAAGCTCCCCGACGCGGTGTTCATCATCGACACCAAGAAGGAGCACATCGCCGTCACCGAGGCCAACAAGCTCGGCATGCCGATCGTGGCCGTGGTCGACACCAACTGCGATCCCGACCTCATCCAGTACGTGATCCCCGGCAACGACGACGCCATCCGGGCCGGCAACCTGATGTGCCGCATCATCTCCGACGCGGTCGAGGAGGGTCGTCACATCGCGTCCCGCCGGCACGCCAAGGCGGTGGCGGCCGCGCCCAAGCCTCCGGCCGACGCGCCCGACCCCGAGGCCGAGGCCCGCCGGGCCCACCTGCAGGCCGAGGCCCGCCGCCAGGCCGCGCTCCAGGCCCAGGAGCGGGAGGCCCGGCTGGCCGCCACCCGCCGCCACCAGCAGGCGTCCGACATCGCCGGTCCGGGCGACGACATGCCCGCGGCCACCATGACCGCCCTGGCCGAGCACGGTGCCACCGGCGACAACGCCGGCATGCGGGTGGTCGACCCCGACGACGAGGCCACCGAGGCCGCGCCCTCGGGGGGCGACGCCGACCTCGCCTCCACCCTTGCCCCGGCGTCGGCCGACGTGGCTGCGGCCGAGCCCGCCACCGCCGCCGACACCGAGACCGGCACCGAGACCGGCACCGAGACCGGCACCGCTCCGGAGGCCTGAGCGATGGCCGAGTTCACCGCCAAGGACGTCCAGGCCCTGCGCCAGGCCACCGGCGCCGGGATGATGGACGCCAAGCGGGCCCTCACCGAGAACGACGGCGACGCCGAGGCGGCCGCCAAGTGGCTCCGGGAGAAGGGCCTCACCAAGGCCGTCGAGAAGGCGAGCCGGGCCAACGAGCAGGGGGCGGTGGCGGTCGCCACCGCCGGCAGTGCCGCCGCCATCGTCGAGCTCAAGTGCGAGACCGACTACGTGGCCAAGTCCCCCGACTTCAAGGCCCTCGTCGACACCCTCGCCCAGGCCGTCGCCGCCAGCGGCGAGGGCGCCCTCGCCGCTCACCAGGACTCGGTCGACGACATCCGGCTCACCCTCAAGGAGAACATCGCCGTCGGCCGGGTGGTGCGTTTCGAGGCGGTCGACGGGGCCGTGCTCGACAGCTACCTCCACGTCCAGAACGAGCGGGGCGTCAACGCCGTCCTCGTCGAGGTGATCGGCGGCGACCAGGCGCTGGCCCACGACATAGCCCTCCACGTGGGCTTCTCCCGCCCGTCCTACCTCTCGCGCGACGACGTCCCCGCCGAGCGCATCGCCGAGGAGCGCCAGACCCTCGAGTCCATCAGCCGCAACGAGGGCAAGCCCGAGCAGGCCATCCCCAAGATCGTCGACGGGCGGATGGGCGGTTGGTACAAGGAGCACGTCCTCCTCGACCAGCCCTTCGTGAAGGACAACAAGCAGACGATCACCGGCCTGCTGGGCGACGCCCAGCTCAGCCGCTTCGCCCAGGTGGAGATCGGCCGATAGTGCCGGTGCCGACCGGGCCGCGTCGCGAGCGCTGGCAGCGGGTCGTCCTCAAGCTGTCGGGGGAGGCGTTCGCCGACGAGTCCACCGGCTACGGCATCGACGGTGAGGTGGTGGCCCGCATCGCGGGCGAGGTGGCCGAGGTCCGCCACGACCTGGGCGTCGAGCTGGCCATCGTCGTGGGCGGGGGCAACATCTGGCGGGGGATGGCCGGCGCCGGCGCGGGCATGGACCGGGCCCAGGCCGACACCATGGGCATGCTCGCCACCGTCATCAACGGCCTCGCCCTCCAGGACGCGCTGGAGAAGCTGGGCGAGCCCACCCGGGTGATGACCGCCATCCAGATGGACCGGGTGGCCGAGCCCTACATCCGGCGCCGGGCCCAGCGCCACCTCGACAAGGGGATCGTCGTGATCCTGGCCGGCGGCACCGGCAACCCCTACTTCACCACCGACACCACCGCCGCCCTGCGGGCCGCCGAGATCGGGGCCCAGGCCATCCTCAAGGGCACCCACTCGGGGGTCGACGGCGTGTACACCGACGACCCGAAGCTCAACCCCGACGCCACCAAGTTCGACGAGGTGGCCTACATCGAGGTGCTCAACCGGGGCCTGAAGATCATGGACTCCACGGCCATCACCTTCTGCATGGACAACAAGCTGCCCATCGTCGTGTTCGACCTGATGGTGCCCGGCAACATCAGACGCGCCCTCGAGGGCGAGCCGATCGGTACGCTTGTCTCATGAACGGCCGGGTGCGCCGACAGCGGGTCCGATGATCGACGACGTCCTGCTCAACACCGCGGACAAGATGGGTAAGGCGGTGAGCCACACCCAGGCCGAGTTCTCGTCGATCCGCACCGGCCGGGCCACGCCGGCCCTGGTGGAGAAGCTGAAGGTCGACTACTACGGCAGCGAGGTGCCCCTCCAGCAGCTGGCCGGGTTCACCGTCCCCGAGCCCCGCCTGTTGGTGGTGGCCCCCTACGACAAGAACTCGATCAAGGCCATCGAGCGGGCCATCCAGCACTCCGACCTGGGGATCACCCCGTCCAACGACGGCGTCGTGATCCGCCTCACCTTCCCCCAGCTCACCACCGAGCGACGCAGGGACCTGGTGAAGGTGGTCAAGCACAAGGCGGAGGAGGGGCGGGTGGCGGTGCGAAACGTGCGTCGGGCGTCCCGCCACGACCTGGAGACGATGGAGAAGGACGGCGAGATCTCCCTCGACGAGCTCGACCGGGCCGAGAAGGAGCTGGAGAAGGTCACCCACGAGTACGTGGCCGAGATCGACGCCATGCTGGCGCGCAAGGAGCAGGAGCTGCTCGAGGTCTGACCGTCTGGGTCTGACCGGGGGGAATCCGGGCCGCCGAGACGTCCGGACGGGGCCCTCGCCCCGAAGGAGGGTACGTGGACGACCAGGGAGACGACTTCACCGGTGACCCCCTCGGGGCCGACG
This sequence comes from uncultured Acidimicrobiia bacterium, assembly GCA_963790325.1. Classification (GTDB taxonomy): domain Bacteria; phylum Actinomycetota; class Acidimicrobiia; order Acidimicrobiales; family AC-14; genus JAXDMK01. Next base: position 702,233 of record CAWBNY010000003.1, on the reverse strand, counting down.
ACGAGCTGGGCACCGATCCCGGTCCGGCCTGGTCGGGCCTGGGCGCGTCCCGGGGCCCCCGCAGCCCGGCCGAGGGCGTGCGCATCATCGGGGCGGAGGAGGCGGCCGCCGCCCTCGAGGCGGGCCACGCCTCGCCCCGGGTCCCCGAGAACGCCCCCCGCTTCGGCGACGTGCCCGAGCCGCCGGCGGGCCCCCGCCCGGGCATCCGCTTCCCGGGTGTCGACCCCCGCACCGTCCCCAAGCCGCCGGTGGTGGCCCCGCCTCCCGACGCCGAGCCCCGCCGCAGCGTCTGGGACGCGCCCCCCGACGATCGCCTGGCCACCTCCCGGGCCGGCCGGTTCGAGGAGCTAATCGCCCGGGCCGAGGAGCGGGCCGCCGAGCGGGGCCTGGCCGGCTCCGCGACCTACGGCTCCGCCACCTACGGCACCGGCATCGGCGGCACCGGCACCGGCACCGGCGGCACCGGCGACGGCGACGCCTGGCCCCCCCAGCCCCGGGCCTCGTCCGACGATTCGTGGCCCCCGCCCCCGTCCTCCCCGTCCACCGCCGGAGACGACGACGACTCGTGGCCCCCGCCCCCGCCCTCGTACGGCACCGCCGCCACCGCCGACGACGACGCCTGGCCCCCGCCCCCGTCCGCCTCGGTTCGGGACTCCTCGTCGTCCACCTTCTGGCCCCCCGACGACGTCGACGACGTGGTCTTCGAGCGTGACTCCACCGGCGTGTCGCCGTGGGACACCTTCGACGAGGCCCTGCCGAGCGGCGACCTCCCCCGGGTGTCGAGCCCGTCGATGCCCGCCGCCGAGAACTCGGGCAGCATCCCCCTGCCCCACTGGACGGAGCCGCCCACCGGCGAGGTTCCCCAGATCCTGGCCGGCGAACCGCCCCCGGCGCCCCCTCCGTCCGACGAGCTCGGTTCGTGGTCCACGCTCACCAGCGGTCCCCGGTGGCGCGACCAGGCCACCGACTGGGACGAGGCCGACTTCCACGAGGCCATCCTCGACGACCAGTCCACCCGCCTGGGCGCCCTCGACCAGAGCCGCAACGACGTCTTCTCCTTCGACGAGGCCCCGCCCGGGGCCGACGGCGGCGCCCCCGCCCCCCGCGCCGGCGGGCGGACCGGCACCCAGGTCCACGGCCCCACCGCCCCCACCCGCGGCCGCCCCTCGGCACCTGCCCCGAGCGACTCCGGCAGAGGGGCCAACGCCGACCTCACGACCCGGGTGATCGTGGGCCTGGTGGCGGCGGGCGTGGTGCTGGGGGCGGCGGTCATCGGTCCCAAGGCGTTGGTCTTCCTGGTGGCGGTGGCCGTCACCATGGCCGCCGCCGAGCTCTACCAGGGCCTGCGCACCCGGGGCTACCAGCCGGCCACCCTGCTCGGCCTGGCCGCCTGCGCCTCGGTCGTGGGCGCCGCCTACTGGCAGGGCGAGCGGGCACTGCCCCTGGTCACGGCCATCCTGCTGGCGTTCTCGTTCCTCTGGTACCTCGCGGGAGTGGTCAAGGGCCGGCCGACCATGAACGTGGCCGTGAGCGTGATGGGCTACCTCTACGTAGGGTTCCTGGGCTCGTACGCAGCCCTGATCTTCCACATCCCGATCGTGGGGGAGAGCGGCACCATCCGGCCCGAGCACAGCACCGGGATCCTGCTGGCCGCGGTCCTGGCCACGGTGGCCCACGACGTGGGCTCGTACTTCGTGGGCCGCTACGCCGGCAAGACCCCGCTGGCGCCCACCATCAGCCCCCACAAGACGTTCGAGGGACTGGTCGGGGGCACGCTCGTCACCCTGGTGGTCTGCCTCCTGCTCATCCGCAGCATCGCCCCCTGGAACTTCGGCCGGGCCTTCTGGCTGGCGGTGGTGGTGTCGATCGCAGCGCCCCTGGGCGACCTCTGCGAGTCGATGATCAAGCGCGACCTCAACGTCAAGGACATGGGCAACTCCCTGCCCGGCCACGGCGGCATCCTCGACCGCATAGACGCCCTGCTGTTCGTCATCCCCGCCACCTACTACCTGGCCCTCGTCCTGTTCGTCTATTGAGCCCATGAAAACGGTGAGCCTGGTCGGCTCGACCGGCTCCATCGGACGGCAGACGCTCGATGTCGTGCGGGCCGAGCGCGACCGCTACCGGATCGTGGCCCTGGGCGCGTCCACGTCGGTCGAGCAACTGGCGGCCCAGGTGGCCGAGTTCCGGCCCGACATGGTGGCCATCGCCGACGCCTCCCGGGCCGGCGATTTGGCCGACGCCCTCCCGCCGGGCGTCACCGTCGAGATCCACGCCGGGCCCGAGTCCCTGGCCGCCATCGCCACCGGCGCCGACGTGGTGGTCAACGGGGTGGTCGGCTTCGCCGGGCTCCCCGTCACCATGGCCGCCCTGCGGGCGGGGCGGAGGCTGGCCCTGGCCAACAAGGAGTCCCTCATCGCCGCCGGGCCGGTGGTGCAGGTCGCCCGGGCCACGCCGGGGGCGGAGATCGTGCCGGTCGACTCCGAGCACTGCGCCGTCCACCAGTGCCTGCGGGCCAACGCCCAGGGTCCCCACGACCGCCTGGCCGCCATCGTCCTCACCGCCAGCGGCGGCCCCTTCCGCGGCCGCCGCGCAGCCGACCTGGCCGAGGTCTCCATCGCCGACGCCCTGGCCCACCCGACGTGGTCGATGGGCCCCAAGATCACCGTCGACTCGTCCACCCTCATGAACAAGGGGCTGGAGGTGATCGAGGCTCACGAGCTGTTCGGTGTCGACTACGACCGCATCCAGGTCGTCGTCCACCCCCAGTCGATCGTGCACTCGATGGTGGAGTTCACCGACGGGGCGGTGATCGCCCAACTGTCCAACCCCGACATGCGCCTGCCCATCGGGTACGCACTGGCCTACCCCGACCGGGGCGGAGTGGCCTTCGGCGCCCTCGACTGGTCGAAGGTGGGCCGCCTCGACTTCGAGCCCCCCGACCTCGACGCATTCCCCTGCCTCAACCTGGCCTACCAGGCGGGCCGCACCGGGGGCACCGCTCCCGCCTGGCTCAACGCGGCCAACGAGGTGGCGGTGGACGCATTCCTCAAGGGCGTCCTGCGTTGGGCCGACATTGCCGCGGTGATCCAAGAAACTCTTGGTGGGCATGATGGAACTGATCCCATCGACCTCGACGTTGTGATCGAAGCCGACCGAAAAGCTCGGGCCATGGCCAGGCGAGCCGTAGAACGGAGAGTTGCAGCCGCGTGACAGACATCGGCAGTCAGTCGTCCACCACGACCGACACGACCCTCAAGCCGCAGTCCGCCGTCCCTGTCCCTCCCGACGAGGGACTCAGCAAGCTGATCCCGATCGTGGCCATCGTCGCCGCGGGCATCTTCTGGGCGGTCCGGGCCGGCACCTTCCCGGTGGTGGCCTTCGCCTTGGCCATCGTGGCCATGGTCATGATCCACGAGACGGGCCACTTCGTGACCGCCAAGTGGGCGGGCATGAAGGTCACCGAGTACTTCTTCGGCTTCGGCCCCCGCCTGTGGTCGATCCGCCGCGGGGAGACGGAGTACGGGATCAAGGCCATCCCCCTGGGTGGCTACGTGAAGATCATCGGGATGAGCAACCTCGAGCGGGGCATCGACCCCGCCGACGAGGCCCGCACCTACCGCCAGCAGAGCTACCCCAAGCGGGTCATCGTGGCCGTCGCCGGCGTCGCGACCCATTTCGTGGTCGCCTTCGTCCTCCTCATGATCGTGTGGGGGATGCTGGGCGTGCCCCGCAACGACCAGCCCATCATCGGCTCCATCAGCCGGCTGGACTCGGGGGCGGCTCCCGCGGTCGATGCCGGGTTCGCCACCGGAGACCGCATCGTGTCGGTGAACGGCGACCCGGTCACGGCGTGGGCCGACATGCCGCCCAAGATCCGGGCCAGCGCGGGCCAGGCCATGACCTTCGTGGTCGACCGCCAGGGCGAGCTGGTCACCCTCACCGCCACGCCGGCAGCCGTCGACCGCGAGGGCGAGACGATCGGCTTCATCGGGATCGGCGCAGCCGAGGTCACCGAGACGCTGGGCCCGATCGCCGCCGCGGCACGGTCGGGGAGCGAGCTGTGGCGCCTCACCACCGCATCGGTCCACGGCTTGGGGACGATCTTCACCCCGAGCTCGCTGAAGGACTATGCCAGCCACCTCACCGGCCGGCCCGCGCCGGGCACCGAGGACCAGCGCCCGGTCTCGGTCATCGGCGTCACCCGCATCGCCGGCCAGGCGGCCGACAGCGGCGTGTTCAACGTGATCTATGTGCTGGCGCTGCTGAACATCTTCGTGGCCGTCCTCAACATGGTGCCGCTGCTGCCCTTCGACGGGGGCCACATCGCCATCGCCACCTACGAGCGGCTGCGCTCCCGCCGTGGCCTCCGGTACCACGCCGACGTGGGCAAGCTCATGCCCCTGACGGCGGCGGTGGTGGTGCTCATGGTGCTGCTGGGCGTGACGTCGATCTATCTCGACATCTTCCGTCCCGTCGGCAATCCGTTCCAGTAGGTCGCCCGCCGGCAGGGGCCGGCTCCGTTCCGCCGGAGCGCCCGTTGATCCACCATCGTCGAGCGGTCCCCCTCCCGAACCGGTGACGGATCCGGGGGCTGTGGGCCCCGTCTGTGGCACCAGTCCGCCGGCGGCGGCCTCGTCGGGTCGGGGGGGCGTGGCAGACTTGGGTCGGTGATCTCGGAGCGCCGTCGGACCCGGCAGATCATGGTGGGCCCCGTCCCGGTCGGCGGGGGGGCGCCCGTCAGCGTGCAGTCGATGACGATCACCCAGACGGCCGATGTCGACGGCACCCTGGCCCAGATCTTCGGTCTGGCCGCGGCGGGGGCCGACATCGTCCGCTGCACGTGCAACGAGCCGGAGGCGGCGGTGGGGCTGGCCCAGATCGTGCCCCGCTCGCCGGTGCCGATCGTGGCCGACATCCACTACCACTACCAACTGGCCCTGGCCGCCCTCGACGCCGGTGTCGCCTGCCTGCGCCTCAACCCGGGCAACATCCGCAAACCGGCCCAGATCAAGCTGGTGGCGGAGGAGGCCAAGGCCCGGGGGGTGCCCATCCGCATCGGGGTCAACGCCGGCTCCCTCGACCGCGACATCGAGGAGAAGCTCGGGATCACCCCCGAGGCCCTGGTGGCTTCGGCCCAGCGGGAGCTGGCCTACTTCGCCGAGGTCGACTTCCACGACGTGAAGATCTCGGTCAAGGCGTCCAACGTCCCCCTGATGATCGAGGCCTACCGCCAGCTGGCGGACACCGTCGACCATCCCCTCCACCTGGGGGTCACCGAAGCCGGGCCGCCGCCCAACGGGTTGATCAAGGCCACCGCCGGCATCGGTGCCCTCCTGGCCGAGGGAATCGGCGACACCATCCGGTACTCGCTCACCGCCGACCCGGTGGAGGAGGCGAGGGCCGGCCGCCAGCTCCTGGAGGCGCTCGGGCTCCGGGAGCGCAAGACGGTCGACCTCATCGCCTGCCCGTCGTGCGGGCGGGCCGAGATCGACGTCATCCGGGTGGCCAGGGAGGCGGAGGCGGCGCTGGCCGACCGCAACCTGCCCATCCAGGTGGCGGTGATGGGATGCGTGGTCAACGGGCCGGGCGAGGCCAAGATGGCCGACCTCGGCATCGCCGCCGGCCGGGGCCGGGGCCACCTGTTCGTCAAGGGCAAGATCGTGCGGGTGGTGGCCGAGGCCGACATGGTGTCGGCCCTGGTCGACGAGGCCGAGCGGCTGGTGGCAGAGGGCGTCGAGGCCCGGCTGGCGGCGGCCGACGTCGGGGCCGAGGCGGAGGCGGAGGCCGACCGCCGGGCCCTGCTCGAGATCCAGGGCGACGACCCCAACGCGGTGGCCCAGCGGGTGAACCTCATCCGCAAGGACCTTTCCTAGCGGTCGCAGAGCACAGTTGGTGGCCACCCATGCCCGCGAACGTGTCGCGTGGACCGCGCCGGCGGTTTCGTGGCCCTCCCCTCGTCCCCTGCCCGAGGGGGCCGTCGTCGTGAGCCGCCGGTTCCGGCGCCAGGCGGCGACCCCTACCCGGGGGACGTCGCCCGGGGACCCTGCGGGCGGGTAGCCCGTGGCCCATCCTCCCGCCGACGGCACCGTCCTGGCCAAGGGCCTGACTGCGGGCGACTACCTCGTCCGGACGTGGCCCCCGGGTGTGAAGGTGCAGCTGGTGGAGGGGGCGGCCATCGCCGACGTCCCCGGCGAGGTCCACCGGGAGGTCGCCGGCCGGGTCTTCGCCACGCTCGTCACCTTCACCGGGGCCGGGCCGGGTCGGGGCGTGGCCGGTCTGCCGACAGCGGTCGTGGTCAGCGCCAACGACGTCTACCTGCCCGACGCCTGGTGGGTTCGCGACGGCCGGCCCGACGTGGCCCACGGCCGCCTCGACTCGGTGCCCGACCTGGCCGTCGAGGTCCGCTCGCCCGCCACCTGGCGTTACGACTCCGGCCCCAAGCGCCGCCGCTACGGCGCCGCCGGAACCGCCGAGCTGTGGCTGGTCGACCCCCCCGCCAGGAAGGTCACCGTCCACCGACGGTCGTCCGCCGACTCCACGTCCTTCGACGCCACCTTCGCGGTCACCGTCGGCGAGCTGTTGGTCACCCCCCTGCTGCCCGGTTTCTCCCTCGACATCGAGGAGCTGTTCCGCCCCTGAACGCGGCGAAGCCCCGCCACCGGGCCGTTGGGCCGGCAGCGGGACCTCGACCGCCCGCTCGGGGCGAGAGCGACTTTGGTCCTAGCCGAAGGGGAAGAAGGGGATGCCGCTCAGGCCAGGGATGCCGCCGCCCACGCCCGGGATGCCGGAGGTGAGCCCTGTCGGCATGCAAGCGGAGAGGTCGACCTGGGGCACGCCGCCCGTGGTCGGCAGAGTGCCCAGGCTGCCGGTCACCGAGGTGAGGCAGGTGGAGATGTCGATCGGGACGCAGCCGGCGGGGATGGCGTTCGAGCCGGGGATGTCGACGTTGACGTTCCCGGAGTAGTCGAAGCCGCCGGCGCCGGCGCCGAAGCCGCCGAAGCCGCCGAAGCCGCCGAAGGCCCGCCGGAGCAGGTCGCCGACGAAGGGCATGTTGGTCACGCCGGTGGCGGCCAGCACGCTCGTGGTGCAGGTGCTCACGTCGAGGGGGACGCAGGCCGACACGTCGAGCTGGGGCAGGCTGCCGATGGTGGCCGGGTTGAGGACGCCGGTCAGCGTGCCGAGCACCGAGGCCACGCAGGCGGAGACGTTCACCGGCAGGTTGGCGGTGGCCAGGACCGTCTGGATGCAGGCCGGGATCTGGGCCACCAGCGTGGTCGGATCGGGCAGGGTGCCCGGTGCCGGGATCAGGTTCTTCACGCAGGCCGGCAGCTGCACGGGCAGCGGCAGGCTGGGCGCGATGGCGGGGATCGCCGGCAGGGCGACGTTGGGGATGGTCGCCGGCGGGATCGACGAGCCGGTGATGGCGGCGGAGCCGCCGGCCGAGACGGTCCCGGCGGGAGTGTCGACGGCGCCGCCGGCGATCGGGTTGCTCAGGGGCAACCCGGGGATCGACGTCGGGACGGACGCGATCACGTCGGCGACGATGTCGCGGGCCGCGGCCACCGTCGGGGCGGGATCGCCGGTGGGCACGTTGAGGGGGCTGATGGCGTTGATGGCGCCACCGACGGTCCCCTGGACGGGCCCGGGCAGGACACCTGCGGCGGCGCCGGCGACGGTCATGGTGGCGAAGGCGGCGGTGGTCGCGATGGCGGCCTTCACCGCGGTGCCGGCGCCGCCGATCTTGCCGGCGATCGCCGAGAGAAACGCTAGGTGCATCGGGGTTCGTTCCTTTCTCCAGTTCGGCAGTCCGGCCACCTGCGGGAGCGCAGGCCCGTGGACGTTGCTTGCTGCTGTCACCAGCAGGTCGCCTTTGTCGATGGAGAGGCCCGACCCCAGCACGGAGGCCAACCGGGGGCTCGGAACGGGCGCCGGCCCGCTGCTGGCGAACCGTACGTCCTGGGCGAACGGGACGAACCAGTCCTCGGTGAAGAGGTCCGGCCCGTCGAGGCCGCCGAGCTCCCGGGGATCCGGGATGAGGTCTTCGAGCATCTCGTCCTGGTGATCGTCGAAGAGGCTCAAAGGGGTACGCCCTGAGTGGTGAGAACTTCACGCAACGTGGTCAGAGCCCGCCGCTGGAGCGCCTTGACCGCGCCCGGGGTCTTACCGAGGGTCCTGGCGATGGCCTCGACGGTCATGTCCGACACCAGCCGGAGCAGCAGGACGTCGCGCTGGTCATGGGACAGGGACTGGCAGAGGGTGCGGACGCGGGCCGCGCTCATGCGCCGGAGGGCGTCCTCCTCCACGTCGCCGCCGTACCGGTCGTCGGGCTGGGGGTGGTCGTCCCGGGAGTCGGCCAGGAGGGGGCGCAGGGAGACCCGGCGCCGCTCGTCGGTGAGGCGGCGGTGGGCGATGGTGAACACCCACGAGCGGAACTGGTCCTCGGTGCCGCAGAAGGTGCTCAGGCCCCGGAAGGCGCCGAGGAACACCTCGCTGGTGAGGTCGTCCGGCTCCTGGGCGCCCTGGACCCGCAGGTAGCCGCAGACCGAGGGGGAGAGGTCGCGGTAGAGACGCTCGTAGGCCCAGGCGGCGTCGGCGCGGGCGGCGTCGAGCACTCGGTCGAACGCCGGTCCCAACGCCACAGGCCCCTCATCGGACTCGGGATCGAGAAACTTGAGCGCGCCCTACCGGGCGGGTGGGCGCGGATCAGCCGGCGGCGATGGAGTACACCCGCCGAGCGGGGCCCGAGGGAGGGTCGTCCCACCGGGACTCGACCAGCCCGTCTCGCTCCATGGCCCGCAGGGCCCGGTAGACGGCGACCGTCTCGGCGGTGCCGACGGCCGCGCACCGGAGCCGGTCGCACAGCTCGTAGCCGTGTCCCGGACGCTCGCCGACCATGGTCAGGAGCCGGTCCCGCAGGCACTCGCCGTCCGTCGCCGCGCACACGCCTGCCACTCTGGGTCCTTCCTCGTCGATCCCCGATTCGCTGTAGTTAGGCTACCCTAAGATCGGATCTTAGTCAAGCCTTAGCTTAGTTTTCGGGGTGGTGACCGGTTACGGGTGTCGGGCGTCTATACTCGCCACGACGAGTTGGCCGATTCTCCGAGGTGGTGACCGAGCGTGGGCAGGTGGCCCACGCTTTTGTCTGCCAGGTACCGAATTGAGAAAGGGGTGAAGGGTGGCTGAGCCGAACGCCACGACGCGCGTACGTGAGCTCGTCGAGCCTCTTCTCGCCGCCGACGGCTTCGAGGTCGTCGACGTGGTGTTCCAGGGTGCGCACCTCCGCGTCACCGTCGACCGCCCCGAAGGCGTCGACATCGACGCCGTGAGCCGGGCGACCACCATCGTTTCCGGGGTGCTCGACGCGGACGACGACCTCGTCCCCGATCGCTCCACCCTCGAGGTGTCCAGCCCCGGGATCGAGCGGCCCCTGCGCACGCCGGAGCACTTCAAGCGTTTCGTCGGCTCCGAGATCGTGGGCCGCACCCATCCCGGCGCGACCGGGGAGCGCCGCTTCAAGGGTCTTCTGGAGTCGGCCGACGACGAGGGCGTGGTGGTCGCCGGCCGCCGCCTGTCCTATGCCGACATCGAGCGGGCTCGCACCCACTTCGTCTGGCCGGCCCAGACCAGGACGACACCGCCCAAGGCATCACAGAGGAAGGTGGCTTCGTGACCGCCAACTTCGAGCTCATGGAGGCGCTTCAGGTCATCGAGCGGGAGAAGGGGGTCTCGGTGGAGACGCTCCTCGAGGCCCTCGCCAACGCCCTCGTCTCGGCGTACAAGCGCATGCCCAAGGCGGCCGAAGAGGCGATCGTCACCATCGACCCCGACACCGGGGAGATGCACGTCTACGCCCAGGAGCTCGACGACGACGGCAACGTGGTGCGGGAGTGGGAGGACACGCCCGACGACTTCGGCCGGATCGCGGCCCAGACGGCCAAGCAGGTCATCCTTCAGCGCATCCGCGAGGCGGAACGGGAGATGAAGTACGAGGAGTACGCCGGACGGGAGGGCGACATCGTCACCGGCATCATCCAGCAGAACGACCAGCGCTACACCCTCCTCGACCTCGGTCGGGTGGAGGCCCTGCTGCCCCAGGCGGAGCAGGTGCCCTATGAGCGCTACGAGCACGGAGCCCGGCTCAAGGCCTACATCGTCGAGGTGCGCAAGACCACCAAGGGCCCCCAGATCGTGGTCAGCCGCACCCACCCGGGGTTGATCAAACGCCTGTTCGAGCTCGAGGTCCCCGAGATCTCCGACGGCGTGGTCGAGCTCAAGGCGGTGGCCCGCGAACCCGGGCACCGCACCAAGATCGCAGTGTGGTCCAACGACCACAACGTCGACCCGGTGGGCGCCTGTGTGGGCGCCCGGGGGCGCGCGTGCGCATGGTCGTCAACGAGCTGCGGGGAGAGAAGGTCGACATCGTCCCCTTCTCCGAGGACCCGTCCGAGTTCGTGATGAAGGCGCTCTCACCGGCGCGGGTCAAGGAGGTGCGGGTCAACGACGACACCGGCACCGCCGAGGTCATCGTCCCCGACTACCAGCTGTCGCTGGCCATCGGCAAGGAGGGCCAGAACGCCCGCCTGGCCGCCCGGCTCACCGGCTGGCGGGTCGACATCAAGAGCGAGACCCAGCTCATCGAGGAGGAGACGGCCTACGCCAACGAGGACTGGGCCGAGGGGGAGTGGGTCACCAACGACGCCGGCGAGATGGTGTGGCAGCCGGCCGAGGGCGGGGAGGCACTGACCGCGGAGGCGTGGTCGGAGGCGCCCGAGACGCCCGAGGAGGCGGCCGACGCCGCAGTCGCGCCCGCGGTCGCGCCCCAGCCGGCGGCGGTGGCCGAGCCCAAGGAAGGGGAGGGATAGGGGCGGGGCGGGCGCCGGTTCGTACGTGCATCGGGTGCCGGCGGACGGCACCCGTCGACGAGCTGGTGCGGGTTGTGGCGGGCCCCGGCGGTGCCCTGGTCGAGGGTCGGTCCCGGCCCGGACGGGGAGCATGGATGTGTGCCGGTTCGGCAGCCTGTCTCGATGCCGCCGGCCGCACTCGGGCCTTCACCCGGGCCCTGCGCACCGAGGTCGACCGCTCGGCGGTGGAGGCGCTTCGAACCGCCTGGGCCGGGCGTGGGAGGATAGAGGAGACGGAGCAGTACCGGCCACCGGCCGGAGAAAGGATCTGACACACCACTTGGCAGCAAGGATCCGGGTCTACGAGCTCGCACGCGAGCTCGGCCTCACCAACAAGGAGACGCTCGACCTCTGCATCGCGCTCGGGATCGGTGTCAAGAGCCACTCGTCGAGCATCGAGGACGCGCAAGCCGACCGCGTCCGGCGCAAGGCCGACCGAGAGGGACTCCGCCGCGACGTCCAGCCCCCCGAGGAGCCCATGCCGGGCCGGGGTGGTGGCGCCGCCGAAGCGCGTGACGAGACACCTCACAAGCGCGACCTGCGGCTGATCACCAGCCGCCCCGCCAGCGAGCAGCCCGACCCCGGCTCATACGGCCAGTCGTACGGTCAGACCGCGGCCCACACCCCGCCGCCGGCACCCACCCCCCACGCCCCGCCGGTCGCCCACGGCGGCGAGGCCACGCCGGCACGGCCGCCTGTCGCGCCGCCTGTGCCGCCGGCCGCCGTCTCCGCGGGCCCGCCCCGCCCCGCCGCCGCCCCGCCGCCCGCCTCTGTTCCTGCCACACCCCCGGCCGCACCGCCTGCGCCGCGCCCTGAAGGTGGAGGTGCCGACGTCATTCGTTCCGAGCCCTTGCGGCCCGAGGCACCCCGCCCCGACGGGTCGCCGACGAGGTCGTCGGATCCCGCCTTCGGCGCGCCCACGGCTCCTGGTCCCGGCCCCGCCGCGCCTTCGGCGCCGCCCCGGCCGGCAGCCGGCCCGCCCCCCTCCCGGCCCGGGTCGCCCTCCGGTGCCGGTGGCCCCGGCTCCGGTGGCGGTGGCCCTGCTCCCACGGGCCCGGGTGGCCCTGCCGGCGGCGGCCGTCCCCCCGGCTCCGGGCCCTCCGGCCCTTCCCCCACGAACGGCCCGTCCGGGCCCCGGCCCGCCTCCGCGCCCTCGGGGCCGCCCCGCCCGGCCCCGCCCGCCCGCCCCTCCGGACCAGGTGCCCACGGCCCGGGTGGCCCCGGAGGCCCGTCGCGCCCTGCTGCCCCGGGCGGCCCCGGAGGCCCGTCCCGCCCGGCGCCCCCGGGTGGCGCCGGTGGCCCTGGAGGCCCGTCCCGCCCGGCGCCCCCGGGTGGCTCCGGTGGCCCCGGAGGCCCGTCCCGCCCGGCGCCCCCCGGTGGCCCTGGAGGCCCGTCCCGCCCGGCGCCCCCCGGTGGCCCCGCAGGTCCCGGCGGCCCGCCCCGGTCGGTCACCGGCAAGCCCATCCCGCCCCCGCCCGGCGTCCGTCCCGGCGGACCACCCCGCTCGGCCAGCGGCAAGCCCATCCCGCCGCCGCCCGGCCTCGGCGGCCGCACTCCGCCGCCGCCGCCGTCCCAGGGCCCGGCCCGCTTCGGCGGCCCCGGCGGGTCGCGCCCCTCCGGCGGCCCCGGGTCCCGACCCGGCGGTCCGACCGGCGGTCCCGGTGCCCGTCCCGGCGGTCCCGGCGCCGGTCGTCCGGCGGGCGCGGGCGGTCCCCGTCCCGGCGGCGGCTTCGGTGGCCCCCGCCCTGGCGGCGGTCCCGGCGGCGGCCCCGGCGGCGCCCGTCCCGGCGGCGGCTTCGGCGGTCCTGGTGGCCGTCCCGGCGGTCCCGGCGGCGGTCCCGGCGGCGGTCCCCCCGGGCGGGGTGGTCCCGGTGCCAACCGCGGCCGTCCCCCCCAGCGGCGCCGTCGCCGTCGCCGCAGCTTCGAAGAGCTGGAGGCAACCCCCTCCACCACCTACACCCGTTCCGACGCCCCGGTCCCCGAGGGCGAGGTCGTCATCGAGCGCGGCTCCACGGCCCAGGAGCTGGGCCCCAAGCTCAACCGCACCGCGGCCGACGTCGTGCGCTTCCTGTTCCAGCAGGGCGAGATGATCACCGCCACCCAGTCGCTCAGCGACGACATGATCGAGCTGTTCGCGGCCGAGGTGGGCGCCGAGATCCTGCTGGTCGACCCCGGCCAGGAGCAGGAAGTCGAGCTCCAGGGCATGCTCTCCTACGACGACGACGAGGACGAGGACGCCCTGCGCCCCCGGCCGCCGGTGATCACCGTCATGGGCCACGTCGACCACGGCAAGACGCTGCTCCTCGACCGCATCCGGGAGACCAACGTGGTCGCCTCCGAGGCGGGTGGCATCACCCAGCACATCGGCGCCTACCAGGTGGAGAGGAGCGGCCGCCTCATCACCTTCATCGACACGCCGGGCCACGAGGCGTTCACCGCCATGCGGGCCCGGGGGGCGGAGGCCACCGACATCGCGGTGCTGGTGGTGGCGGCCGACGACGGCGTCATGCCCCAGACGATCGAGGCCCTCAACCACGCCAAGGCGGCCGAGGTCCCCATCGTGGTGGCGATCAACAAGATCGACCGCGACAACGCCGACCCCAACCGCGTCCGCCAGCAGCTCTCCGACCACGGGCTGGTTCCCGAGGAGTGGGGCGGCGAGACGATCATGGTCGAGATCTCCGCGCTCCAGAACCTGGGCGTCGACGACCTCCTCGAGCAGTTGCTGGTGGTGGCCGACGTCGAGGAGCTGGTGGCCAACCCCGAGGGCCGGGCCCTGGGTGTCGTCCTTGAGGCCAACCTCGACGTGGGCCGGGGCCCGGTGGCCACCGTCCTCGTCGAGCGGGGCATGCTGCAGGTGGGCGACCCCATCGTGGCCGGCGCCGCCTGGGGTCGGGTGCGGGCGCTGATCGACTACACCGGCGAGAACGTCAAGGAGGCCCCGCCGTCGACACCGGTGCAGGTTCTGGGCCTGTCCGACGTGCCCCGGGCCGGCGACGAGTTCCGGGTCGCCCCCAACGACAAGGTGGCCAAGACGGTCGCCGCCGCCCGGGCCCACCGCTACCGGATGACCGACCTGCGCAAGAGCAGCTCGGTCATCGGCTCCGGTGCCCGCCTGGAGGACATCTTCGAGCAGATCCAGCGGGGCGAGACGGCCACCCTCAACCTGATCCTGAAGGCCGACGTCCACGGGTCGCTGGAGGCGCTCACCGAGAGCCTGAAGCGTCTCGAGCGGGAGGAAGTGAAGCTGGCGTTCCTCATGCGGGCGGTCGGCGGGATCACCGAGAACGACGTCCAGCTGGCCACCGCCTCCAACGCCACCATCATCGGGTTCAACGTGCGGCCCGACCGCAACGCCCGGGAGCTGGCCGAGACCAACGACGTCGAGATCCGGACCTACCAGATCATCTACCAGATCCTCGAGGACATCGAGAAGGCCATGGTCGGCCTGCTCAAGCCCGAGTACACCGAGATCGTCACGGGCGAAGCCGAGGTCCGGGAGGTCTTCCGGGTGCCCCGGGTGGGGGCGGTGGCCGGCTGCTACGTGCGCAACGGGGTCATCACCCGGGGATCGAAGGTCCGCTTCCTCCGGGAGGGGGTCGTCATATGGACGGGCAGCATCACGTCGCTGAAGCGGTTCAAGGACGACACGCGCGAGGTGGCGACCGGCTTCGAGTGCGGTATCGGCCTGTCCGACTTCCAGGACCTCAAGCCGGGCGACGTCATCGAGACCTACGAGGAGCGCGAAGTGCCCCGCGGCTAGTCGCCGCCCGGATGGTGCCGGCCCCTCCAGGGCCGGCGATCGGCCATCCGGACGGGGCCGCCTTGGGCGGCGGCCACGGCCGGCGGCAAACCCCTGAACCACGAGGGAGTCGGCCCATGCACGTCGCCGTGATCCGCATCGAGCTCCACATCCCCACCTCGAGGTCGCTGAAGGAGAAGCGCGCCGTCGTGAAGCCGATCGTGGAGGGGCTGCGGCACCGGTTCTCGCTCTCGGTGGCGGAGACCGGATTCCAGGACAAGTGGCAGCGAACCGAGATCGGGGTGGCGGTGGTGTCGGCCAGCGCCGCCCACGCCCGGGACGTGGTCGACTCGGTGGAGCGGTGGATGTGGAGCCGCGCCGACGTCGAGGTCTGCCGGTTCGAGACGGAGTGGCCCGATGCCGGCCCCGGGTAAACGCCGGCCGGGCCGCCCCGACCGGGTCAACCACGCCGTCCAGGAGGTTGTGGCCGACGAGCTCGAGCTCATCGGCGACGAGCGGCTGGGCCTGGTCACCGTCACGGGGGTGAGGGTCGACCCCGACATGCGTCACGCCCGGGTGTGGTTCTCGTCCCTCGCCCGGGGCGACGTCGACGTGGTGGCCGTGCTGGGCGGTCACCGCATCCGGCTTCAGAAAGCGGTGGCCCGCCAGCTACGGTTGAAGCGGACCCCCGAGCTTTCCTTCCACCCCGACCCTGCCATCGAGGCCGGCGCTCGAGTGGAAGACATCCTGCGGGGACTGCAGACTGGGGACGATCGTGGACGAGCGGATGGCTGAGGGGACGGGGATGCACGAAGCGGCCCTCGACCGGGCCGTGGAGGTGATCGCAGGCGCCACCGGCACCATCGCCCTGGCCTGCCACCACACCCCCGACGGCGACGCCCTCGGCTCCATGCTCGCCATCCACCACCTGGCCCTGGTGGCAGGCAAGACGGTGGTGTCGTCGTGGCCGGAACCGTTCGTGGTCGCCCCCCACTACTCGTTCCTCCCCGGGCTCGACCTGGTCAGCAAGCCGTCCGACTTCCCCGTCGAGCCCGAGCTGATGGTCACCCTCGACTGCGGCTCGCTGGGGCGACTGGGCGAGCTGGGCCCGCCGGCCATGGCGGCCCGGGAGCTCATCGTCATCGACCACCACGTCACCAACGACGGTTACGGCACCATCAACGTGATCGACGCCGAGGCGGTGGCGTCGGCGGTGATCGTCCGCCGCCTGTTCGAGCGCCTGGGTTGGCCGCTCACCCGGGAGGCCGCGGTCTGCCTGTACACCGGCCTCGTGTGCGACACCGGCCGCTTCCAGTACGAAGGCACCACGCCGTCGGTGTTCGCCCTGGCCGAGGAGCTGGCCGGCTTCGACCTGCCCATCCCCACCATGAACCGCCAGCTGTTCGAGGAGCACCGGCTGGCCTACCTGCGCCTGGCCGGCGACGCCCTCCAGCGGGCGGTGCTCGACTCCGACCGCCGCTTCGTCGCCACGTGGGTGTCGGCCGACGACCTCGCCCGCCACGGCGTCGACGTGGAGGAGACGGAGGGGCTCATCGACCTCGTCCGGCGCACCACCGAGGCCGACATCTCGGCCGTCCTCAAGGAGACGCCGGAGGGCACCAAGGTGTCGCTGCGGGCGGTCACCGACTTCGACGTGGGCGCGGTGGCCACCGCCTTCGGCGGGGGCGGGCACAAGGCGGCGGCCGGCTTCACGTCCGACCGGCCGGTGGCCGAGGTGCTGCTCGCCATCCGAGAGGCGCTGCCGGTCGTCGGTGCCGGGGCCGGCGCAGCCGGGGCCGACTCCTGACCGACCGTCCCACCGTCGACGGCCTGGCCGTCGTCGACAAACCAGCCGGCTGGACCTCCCACGACGTCGTCGGGCGCGCCCGGCGGGTGTTCGGGCAGAAGCGGGTGGGCCACGCGGGCACGTTGGACCCCGACGCCACCGGCGTGCTGGTCCTCGGGCTGGGGCGGGCGACCCGGCTGCTCAGGTACGTCGCCGGGCTGTCGAAGTCCTACACCGGCGAGGTCGTGCTGGGGGTGGAGACGTCGACCCTCGACGCCGCGGGCGAGGTGACGGCGGTCCACGACATGGCCGCGGTGGCGTTGGCGGACGTGGTCGTGGCGGCCCGTGGGTTCGTGGGGGAGATCTCCCAGGTCCCGCCCATGGTGTCGGCGGTGAAGATGGGGGGACGGCGGCTGCACGAGCTGGCTCGGGCGGGGGTGGAGGTCGAGAGGTCCCCCCGACGGGTGAGGGTGACCCGGTTCGACGTCTCGGCGGCGGATGAGCCGGGGGTGTTCGTGGTGGAGGTCGACTGCTCGTCGGGGACCTACGTGCGGACGCTGGCCGCCGACCTGGGTACCTCGCTCGGGGGAGGGGCCCACCTCCGCCGGCTGCGGCGCACGGCGGTGGGTTCGTACCGGCTGGCCGACGCGGTGGCGCTCGACTCGCTCGGGGTCGAGCACGTGCTGCCACCGGCGGAGGCGCTGCGGGGGTACCCGGTCGAGCGGGTCGACGCCGAGGTGGCGGCCGCCGTCGCCCACGGGGCGGTCCTCGACAAGGCGTGGGCGGGGGACGGGCCGTGGGCGGTGGTCGACGCCGACGGCGGGCTGCTGGCGGTGTACGAGCTGCGGCCCGACGGGAGGGTGAAGCCGTCGGTGGTGATGGCCGGGTAGCTTCCCTGCGGATGGAGATCGTGAGCGACCTGTCCTCGATGGCCCCGCCACGGGCCGGATCGGTCGTCACCATCGGGTCCTACGACGGGGTCCACCGGGGGCACCGGGCGGTGCTGGGGGAGTTGCGGCGGCGGGCCGACTCCACCGGGGCGGTGGCGACAGTGGTCACGTTCGACCGCCACCCGGCCACGGTCGTACGCCCGGAGGCGGCGCCCAAGCTGCTCACCGACCTCGACCAGAAGCTCGAGCTCCTCGACGCCACCGGGTCGGTCGACCTGGTGGTGGTGATCCGCTTCGACCGGGAGCGTTCGCAGGAGGAGCCGGAGGACTTCGTGCGGGAGGTCCTGGTGGAAGGGCTGGCGGCCCGGGCGGTGATCGTGGGGGAGGACTTCCGGTTCGGGCGGGGGCGGCGGGGGGACGTGGGGCTGTTGCGGGCGGCGGGGGCCCGGGGGGGCTTCGACGTGGTCGGGTTCGGGCTGGTCGAGGGGCCGGGCGGGGTGGGGCCGGTGTCGTCCACCACCATCCGGCGGCTGCTGGCCGACGGGGACGTGGAGGGGGCGGCGGAGCTGCTGGGGCGGTTGCACGAGGTGCGGGGGTTGGTCGGGGGTGGCGAACATCGGGGTCGCGACCTGGGCTTTCCCACGGCCAACGTCGACGTGCCGGCCGACGTCCTCCTCCCTTCACCCGGGATCTACGCCGGCTGGTACCTCAGGCCGGGCGACGGCTCGGCGCACCAGGCGGCCATCTCCCTCGGGGTGCGGCCCACCTTTCACGGGCCGGGCTCGCCGGTGGTCCTGGAGGCCTACCTCCTGGACTTCGCCGGGGATCTGTACGGGGAGGAAGGGAGGATCCGCTTCGCCCGCCGCCTGCGGGACGAGCTCCGCTTCGAATCGGCCGAGGCGCTGGCCGACCAGGTGGCGGCCGACGTGGTGGCCACCCGGGAGGCGCTCGCCCCGTCGAATCGGTGACGGATCCTGGGGCCCTGGCCACCAGATCCGTCACCGGTTGGAGATGGGGACCGGCTCGATGGTGTCCGCCGGGTCGAATCCCATGATCTGGCCGTAGAACCACAGCTCGGCCTCGGCCGCCCGCACGATGGTGGACGCCTGGCGGAACCCGTGCTGCTCGCCCTCGAAGGTGACGTAGGCGAAGGGCAGCCCCTTGGCCCGCAGCGCCTCGACCATGACCTCGGCCTGGGCCGGCGGGACCACCTTGTCCTCCAGGCCCTGGAAGAGGATGACGGGCGCCGACAGCCGGTCGGCGGCGTGGATGGGCGACCGCCGGCGGTAGATCTCGGCCGCCTCGGGCCACGGCCCGACGAGCCTGTCCAGGTACCGGCTCTCGAACTTGTGGGTGTCGGTGGCCAGCGAGGCCAGGTCGGCGACGCCGTAGTACGAGGCGCCGGCGGCGAAGACGTCGGAGGAGGTGAGCGCGCTCAGGGTGGTGTAGCCGCCCGCGCTCCCGCCCCGGATGGCCATCCGGCGGCCGTCGACCAGGCCGGCCGAGGCCAGGTGGCGGGCGGCGTTGACGCAGTCGGCGACGTCGACGACGCCCCACCGCCCGTCGAGACGGCGCCGGTAGGCCCGCCCGTACCCGGAGCTGCCGCCGTAGTCGACGTCGACCACCGCCAGGCCCCGGCTGGTGAAGTACTGGATCCCGAGGTTGAGCTCGGTCCGGGCGGCCGAGGTGGGGCCACCGTGGCTCATCACCACCAGGGGCGGGAGCTCGCCCTCGGCGGCCTCGAAGTCCCGGTTGACGGGCGGGTAGTGGAGAGCGTGGGCCTCGAGGCCGCCGTCGGTGGGAAACGTCACCGGCCGGGGGACGGAGAGGTAGTCGGGGTCGAAGTCGGTGGCGCGGCTGCGACGGAGGACCTCGACCTCGACGCCGCCGCGGGCGAGGTCGATGCGGACGAGGGCGGCCGCCTCGGTGGCCGACGCCGCCACCGCCACCACCCCCCGGGCCCCGTAGGGCCGCACCGACGAGAAGGAGGTGAAGGGCGTGGCCACCGGGACCCCGTCGACCACCAGCTCGGCCCGGCCGTGGCGGGACCGGGCCGCGACCACGGTGCCGTCGGGCAGGACCGCGTAGGTCGACAGCCCGAACACCCAGTCCGGACCGCTGTACTCGGCCTCCTCCGCCACCAGCGCCCGGCCGTCGCGGTAGAGGTTCCACCAGCCGGTGCCGTCGGATGCCCACAGCAGGCTCCCGTCAGGGGCCCAGGCCGGCTGGGAGACCGACTCGTCGGTCCCGCCGGCCACGTACCCGCCGTCGACCCACAAGGTCGTGCCGTCCCACGGCATGTTGGGGTGGTCCCACGACAGCCACGCCAACCGATCGCCGGCGGGCGACCACCGGGGGGCGGCGTAGAAGTCGTGGCCCCGGGCGAGGACCTCGTCGTCGGCCGCCAGCAGCACCAGGTCGTTGACGACGTCGCCCGAGTCGAGGTGGCGCTCGCGGACGGCGGCCACCCGGGTCCCGTCCGGGCTCACCTGGAGGTCGGCGTAGCGGGCGCCGGGAGCGGTGACCGCCACCGGCTCGGCCGACCCCGGCTCCAGCCGGTACACCCGTTGGTCGCCGAGGTTGGCGAACCACAGCACCCCGTCCCGCACCGCGAAGGACCCGCCGCCGTACTCGTGGACCAAGGTCCGGGCCGAGAACCCGGCCGGCAACACGTCGACCGGCGTCGGCGTCGTCGCCCCGGGGGTCCACCGGACGATCACCTGGCGGCCCCGTTCCGACGGGCGGCCCTCGTTCCACCACACGTCGGTGCCGTCGACGACGACCTGGCCGATCGACACCGCCTGCTCCACCAGCCGATCGGCGGTGATGGGCGACGTCCAGGAACCGTAGGGGGCGACGGTCACGCTCGTCGACACTACGCGGGCCGCCCGGAGGCGCCCGCGCCGGCGGACTACAGCAGGCTCACCACCCGCATCGTCGGTGCCGGCCGGGCGGCACCACCACCGGGGAGATCGCGCTCGGCACCCGAGCCCACCGCCAGGGTGGTGTCGCCCCGGGCGGCGTCGACCTCGCCGCCGCGGGTGGCCTCGGTGGACGTCGTCCCCGGCAACCTGGGCACCGCCAGGTCGAGGTCGAGGGTGCCGTGGTCCTCCTCCCACCGGACCACGTTGACCACGGCCGAGTAGACCAGGAGCCGTCCGAAGAAGAGCAGCCAGGCGAGGATGGCGAAGACCACGCCCAGCGAGCCGTAGAGGGCGGACGACGACGCCACCAGCCGGGGGACGTACACCGACCCGACCACCTTCAAGGCCTCGAAACCGATGGCGCCCACCACCGCGCCCGGCAGGAGGGGCTTCCAGCCGACGTCCCGGTTGGACAGCGCCTTCATGGTCCACAGCCACAGGGCCAGGTTGA
Organism: uncultured Acidimicrobiia bacterium; assembly: GCA_963790325.1. Lineage (GTDB taxonomy): Bacteria > Actinomycetota > Acidimicrobiia > Acidimicrobiales > AC-14 > JAXDMK01. The sequence goes on along the minus strand of CAWBNY010000003.1, from coordinate 681,536 downwards.
TGGCCACGCCCACGACGATGCTGACGGGGGACATCCAGGGGGGGAGGAAGTTGATGGCGGCACCGGCGGCGAAGGAGGCCAGGAACAGCACGCTGGCACCGGCCAACCAGGCCAGGCCCCGGATCCTGTCCTTCCATCCCTGGCCGGTGACCTGCCACGACGCGTTGATGGCGTACTGAAAGGCCGAGACCAGCCCCAGCCCGGACCACAGGAGGCCGGATACGCCGAGCACGGAGGCGGTGTGGCGACTGCGCTCGGCGGTGCCGATGCTGTCGACCACGGTCCGGGCGGCGTCGCCGGAGAGGCCCAGGCTGTCGACCACGCTGCCGGCCAGGTCGGCGGATCCGGCCGCGAACCAGCCGAGGACGGCCACCGCGAAGAGGAGGAGGGGGAAGATGGACAGGAAGCTCGACAGGGTGACGGCCGAGGCCATGTAGCTGCCGTTGAGCTCGCGGTAGCGGTTCTGGACCCGGATCGCGGTGCGCACCACGCGGAGGTCTCTCGCGTCCGCCCACCGGTCGAGCCTTTCGAGCATCCTGGTTTGTACCCTAGGCGGGTGGAGGAGAACCCCGCGGCGGCGCTCAGGCTCGACGACCTCGATCCAAACCGGATCCCGGTCCACATCGGCGTGGTCATGGACGGCAACGGCCGGTGGGCGCAGAAGCGGGGCCTGCCCCGAACCGAGGGCCACGGGGCGGGGGAGGAGGCCCTCTTCGACACGGTCGAGGGGGCGCTGGAGCTGGGCGTGAAGTGGCTGACGGTGTACGCCTTCTCCACCGAGAACTGGAAGCGTCCGGTGGACGAGGTCCGCTACCTCATGCGGTTCAACGAAGGGATCCTCACCCGGCGGCGGGACGAGCTGCACGACCGCGACGTGCGGATCCGGTTCATGGGCCGGCGCGACTGGCGGGTGCCGGGCCGGTTGGTGCGGCGGATGGACGAGGCCCTCGACCTCACTGCCAGGAACCGGACGATGACGCTGACGATCGCCTTCAACTACGGGGGCCGGGCCGAGATCGTGGACGCGGTGAAGTCGTTGCTGGCGTCGGGGGTGCCGGCCGACAGACTGACGGAGAAGGGCATCCGCGACCACCTGTACGCCCCCGACATGCCCGACCCCGACCTGGTGGTGCGGACGTCCGGGGAGTACCGGATCTCCAACTTCCTGCTGTGGGAGCTGGCTTACAGCGAACTGGTGTTCACCAACGTCCTCTGGCCCGACTTCCGCCGGGAGCACCTGTACGAGGCGGTGCGCGAGTTCCAATCCCGGGATCGCCGCTTCGGGAAGATCGAGTAGCGATACTTGCCCGATGGGGCTCTATCGGGAGCACGGGGTCGTGCTGCGGACGATCAAGTTGGGGGAGGCCGATCGGATCGTCACGTTCCTGACCGCGGGCCGGGGCAAGGTGCGGGCCGTCGCCAAGGGGGTGCGCAAGACCAAGTCCCGGTTCGGGTCGCGGCTGGAGCCGATGGTGCACGTGTCGCTGTTGCTGTACGAGGGTCGCCGCGACCTCGACATCGTCACCCAGGCGGAGACGGTGGAGGTGTTCCGGACGGTGCGGGAGGACCTCGACCGGCTGACGAAGGCCCACTCGCTGCTGGAGGCGTGCGACCAGGTGGCGCAGGAGGGGCACGCCAACGTCCGGCTGTACCAGATGCTGCTGGGGGCGTTACGGGCGCTGGCGGCCCGGGACGCGCCCCTGCTGGTGCCGGCGTTCTTCCTCAAGGTCCTGGCCGCGGAGGGCTTCCACCCCTATCTGGACGAGTGTGTCGTGTGCCGCGCGGTCGACGGGCTGTGCGCGTTCGACCAGGTCCAGGGGGGTGTGCTCTGCGGGGCGTGCGCCTCCGCGGGCGGCGGGTCGCCGGTGTCGCCGGACGGGCTGGCGCTGGTCCGCCTGGTGCTGGGCGGCGACCTGGGTTCGGCGTTGAACGCGCCGCCCGGCCGGGCGACGGTCGAGGTGTCCCGCCTGGCGACCCGGGCGTTGGAGCACCACCTGGAGCGCCGCCTGCGCTCGGTCGGGGTGATGGACGCCCGCTGACCGGTCGGATGTGCGGTCCCGCCGGTCGAGTGTGCAGTAATGCCTGTATATCCTGCTCAATTGCACACTGGATGATTCCCTGTCATACCTTCTGAGTATCGTCGATGTCGATGGGACAGGTCCTCACCATCGATGCCGGCGTAGCCCGGGTCGCCAGCCGCCAGCGCAGCCTCGTCACCCACGCCCAGGTGGTGGCGCTGGGCGCGACCGCGACCATGATCGAGACGCGCCTGGCCACCGGCCGGTGGGTTCGGGTGGCCCGTGGGCTCTACCGGGTCAACGGCGCTCCCGTCACCTGGCACCAGCGGGCGCTCGGCGCGTGCCTCCTCGCAGGCTCGGGGGCAGTCGTGTCTCACCGTTCCGCGGCCGTGATCTGGGGGATCGCCGGCTTCCGGCCCGCGAGGGTGGAGGTCACGGTCCCGGCCGGGCGAAGTGCCCGCAACTCGCTGGCTGTGGTCCACCGCACCCTCGACCTTCCCCGTCGAGACTGCACGACCCACGATCGGATCCCGGTTACCCGGCCCGCTCGCACCGTGCTCGACCTCGCCGGCCGCGTGGGCCACGACGTGCTCGAGGAGGCGGTCGACGACATCCTCTGCCGCCGGCTGGTGAGCCTCGACACCCTGGCCGGTCGGCTCGACGCCCTCGGGGCCCGCCGAGGCACGGCGGCGGTGCGGTCCATCCTCCGGGCGTGGAACCCCGATGGCGCCGCCGCCAACGTGGCCGAGATGCGGATCCTCCGGTTGCTCGTCGACGCCGGCATCACCGGGTTCGTGCCGCAGTACGAGATCTTCCAGGGTGGTGAGCTGGTGGCGAGGGTCGACCTCGGGAACTCGGAGCTCCGGGTGGCCGTCGAGCTCGACAGCTTCCGGTGGCACGCCGGCCGGGGGCCGTTCCGGAGCGACCGGGTCCGGAGCAACCGGATCGCGGCGGCCGGGTGGCGGCTGCTGCGGGCGACGCCGGAGGATGCGGTCGACGGGCGGGGGCTGGTGGCAGCCACCCGCCACGTTTTGCGGGCGGCGGCGTGATCGGGCGCCACTACGATCGTCCGGATGCCCGATCTGACCGAGAAGGTCGTCAACCTGGCCAAGCGGCGGGGGTTCGTGTTCCCGTCGAGCGAGATCTATGGCGGGTTCCGTTCGACCTGGGACTACGGGCCCCTCGGCGTCCTCCTCAAGCGCAACGTGATGGAGGCCTGGTGGCGGGCGATGGTCCAGGAGCGCGACGACATCGTGGGGCTCGACGCGGCCATCCTGATGGCCCCCAAGGTGTGGGAGGCGAGCGGGCACCTGGCCACCTTCACCGACCCCCTGGTCGACTGCCGCAACTGCAAGGAGCGGTGGCGGGCCGACCAGATCGGCGACACCTGTCCGAAGTGCGGCTCCCACGACCTCACCGAGGCCCGGCCCTTCAACCTCATGTTCAAGACCCACGTGGGCCCGGTGGAGAACGAGGGCTCGGTGGCCTACCTCCGACCGGAGACGGCCCAGGGCATCTTCGTCAACTTCGCCAACGTGGTGCAGACCAGCCGCAAGAAGCCGCCGTTCGGGATCGCCCAGCAGGGCAAGTCGTTCCGCAACGAGATCACGCCCGGCAACTTCATCTTCCGCACCCGCGAGTTCGAGCAGATGGAGATGGAGTTCTTCGTCCCCCCCGACGAGGGACCGAAGTGGTTCGAGTACTGGTGCGAGGCACGGCTGCGCTGGTACGTCGAGCTGGGCATCCCCACCGACAAGCTCCGCCTCCGCCACCACGACCCCGAGGAGCTGTCCCACTACTCGGCCGGCACCGCCGACGTCGAGTTCCTCTACCCGTGGGGCTGGGGCGAGCTGGAGGGCGTGGCCAACCGCACCAACTACGACCTCACCCAGCACGCCGAGTTCTCCGGCGAGCGGCTGGAGTACTTCGACCAGGCCAGTGGCGAGCGCTACGTCCCCCACGTGATCGAGCCCGCGGCGGGCGTGGGCCGGTCGATGATGGCTTTCCTCCTGGCCGCCTACGACGAGGACGAGGTCGGGGGCGAGGCCCGCACGGTCCTGCGCCTCCACCACCGCCTGGCCCCCACCAAGGTGGCGGTGCTGCCCCTCTCGCGGAAGGACACCCTCACGCCGACGGCCCGGGAGGTCTACGACCTGCTCAAGCGGCATTTCATGACCGACTACGACGAGACCCAGTCGATCGGCCGCCGCTACCGGCGCCAGGACGAGGCGGGCACGCCCTACTGCGTGACGATCGACTTCGAGACCCTCGACGACAAGGCGGTCACCGTCCGCGACCGCGACACGCTGGCCCAGGAGCGGCTGCCGATCGAAAGCCTGGTCAGCTACCTCCGGGAGCGGCTCTCAGCCTGACTCGGGTCCGGACCCCGGCGGCTGCGGCGGCTTCCGGGCCTTGGGCCGGCGGCGGAACAGCTTCACCAGCACCGACCGCACGGCCGCCCTGATGATCACCACCGGGTGGGTGAGGACGATGGTGAGCTTGCCCCGCAGGCTGTTGGGGCTCTCGGCCACACCGAGCTGTTGCAGCGGCGAGCTCAGGTCGAAGTAGACCCGCTCGTTCACCATCTTCCCGTCGTCGAACTCGAACACGAGGGCCATGGCGAAGTCGACCCGCTTGCCGGTGGCGGGCAGGCCCCGCCACGTCCCCTGGTGGGTGCCGGTGAAGCGGCCCTCCACCAGCACCGCGTCGGCTCCGCCCATGACCCGGGTGGGGGCGAAGACGAAGTCGGGAAACGCGGCGCGGTTCTGCTCGAGGAACCCGCCCACCGCCTCCGACCCGTCGTACTCCTCACCGGTGGGGACGAGCTGGTAGCGGGCGTGGTGGAAGACGGCCGCGCACTCGGCGAACTCGTACGCGTTCTCGAGCCGCATGTGCTCGTTGACTGTCGCCTCGCGGGCGTGGGCGTCGACGCTGACCACCACGGCCACGGTACCAGCGGGTGATCTTTTCGCGCCCTGCGCGGCGGGGGTCGGGTGCCCTCGCCTGCGCCGGCCCGGGACGGACACGACGGCATCGTCGGGTGAGGGTTCAGGGCCGCCGCGCCGCCAGCCACACGCTCATCTGCGGGGCTGATGAGGCGCGTGACGCCAGTCCTCGCACCGCCTGGTAGCCAAAGTCCTGCCAGCGGCCGGTGTGCGGGCGCGTGCCCTCGTAGAACCGACGGAAGTCGCCGAGGCCGGCGGTCGTGCAGTGACGCTTGAGGGTTCGGACGCGGACGCCCCGCTCGACCCAGCCCACTTCTTGGCTTGTCCGCCGGGCGCGCGGTGAGAAGTGATGCAGCCACGACGGCTCGCCGAACAGCACCCACGCGCCGGGGTTGAGATGGGCGGCGACGCGTTCGACCACGTCAGCCGGGCGGACGCTGTGGTGCAGGGCATCGAAGACGAGCGACGCGTCGAACGTGCGGCCGAGGTCGAGCGTGTCCATGTCGGCGCAGACCGCATCAACCTCGGCGTGATAGCGCAGGCCGCGCTCGATCGTGATGGCAACACTGGCCGGGGCGATGTCGACAGCAGTAGGCCGAAAGCCGCTCTCGGCGAGGAACACCGTCGTCCAGCCGACGCCGATGCCGAGATCGAGCACCGTCGAGCCCTTCTCGACGCCGAGGTGGTAGAGGGCGTAGGCGATCGTCTGCCATTTGCCCCAGTAGTCGGTACCCCACTCCTCACCGAACGGCTTGGTCCGCACGCGCGGTTCGTGCTTGCTCGCTTCGGCCGATTCGATCTCATCGAGCTTGTTCTGCTCCATCGCGGGCCCCTAGCGCTGCGTCCGTGGCCATGAAATGTCCCCACTTTATGGCCGGATGAGGTCCCCGGTGGTGGCCACCAAAGTCCCCGCTGGTGGCCGGCAGAAGTCCCCAGCGCTCGCTGAGCAGCCACCCGAGCGGTCCTCCGGCCGGTGACGGGGGGTCCCAACCCAACACCGCTCGGCCGGTCGCCGGTGTCGTCGTCCCCGAGCGGCTGGCGGTGAAGGGCTCTTCGCGGGGGCGTGACCGGGCCTGTTGATCTTGGTGGCCTCGATCCCGCCCTATCTGGCCGTCCGGCGCGACGGGAGCCGAGGCGTACCGGTGGAGATCCCCGCCCCGGGACCTCGTGAGGGGCTCCAAATCCGCCTCCGACCGCTCCCGGTAGGCTGACCCCGTGACGTACGTCTTCGACTTCTCCCATGAGCACGCGGTGTCCCCCATGAGCCTCAAGGACCTCCTCGGCGGCAAGGGGGCGAACCTGGCCGAGATGACCTCGGTCCTCGGGCTGCCCGTACCGCACGGCTTCACCATCACCACCGACGCCTGCCGGGCGTACATGGACGGCGGTTGGCCCGACGGCCTGACCGGCGAGGTGGCCGGTGCCCTCGAGCACCTCGAGACCTCCATGGGCAAGCGCCTGGGCGACGCCGACGACCCCCTCCTGGTGAGCGTGCGGTCGGGGGCCAAGTTCTCCATGCCCGGGATGATGGACACCGTCCTCAACCTCGGCCTCAACGACGACTCGGTGCGGGGCCTGGCCAAGCAGACCGACGACGAGCGCTTCGCCTACGACAGCTACCGCCGGTTCGTGCAGATGTACGGCCGCATCGTGCTGGGCGTGCCGGGCGAGAAGTTCGACGAGCGCTTCGAGGCGGGCAAGCACCGTTCGGGGGTCGAGTCCGATGCCGCCGTCCCCGCCCACGAGCTGGCCTCGATGGCCGACGACTTCAAGGCCATCGTCGAGGCCCACACCGGCTCGCCGTTCCCCCAGGACCCGAAAGACCAGCTCAGAGGGGCCATCGAGGCCGTCTTCGGCTCGTGGGGCGGCGCTCGGGCGGTGGCCTACCGGGTGCGGGAGCGCATCCCTCACGACCTCGGAACCGCGGTCAACGTGCAGGCGATGGTCTTCGGCAACCGCGACGACAACTCGGGGACGGGAGTGGGATTCACCCGCGACCCGGCCACCGGCCAGGCTGGCTCCTACGGCGACTTCCTCATCAACGCCCAGGGCGAGGACGTGGTGGCCGGCATCCGCAACACGCTTCCGCTCAGCGACCTGAAGACCAGCTTCCCGTCGATCTTCGATGAGCTGGAAGCCATCTTCGAGCGCCTCGAGCGCCACTACCGCGACATGTGCGACACCGAGTTCACCATCGAGCAGGGCAAGCTGTGGATGCTCCAGACCCGGGTGGGCAAGCGCACCGGGGCCGCCGCCCTGCGCATGGCCGTCGACATGACCACCGACGACCGCATGAACCTCACCCGGGAAGAGGCGATCATGCGGGTCACCGGCGACCACCTGGAGGGCGTCCTCCACCCCCAGTTCGCCAGGACCGACGCCCCCGTGATCGCCAGGGGCCTGGCCGCCTCGCCCGGCGCGGCCGTCGGGCACGCCTACTTCACGGCCGACGACGCGGCCGCGGCCGCCGAGCGGGGCGAACGGGTGGTGCTGGTGCGCACCGAGACCTCGCCCGAGGACGTCCACGGGATGATCGCCTCGGCCGGCATCCTCACTTCCCGGGGCGGGCTGGTCAGCCACGCCGCGGTCGTCGCCCGGGGCTGGGGCAAGCCGGCGGTGGTGGGGGCGGAGTCGATATCGATCGACGGCAAGAGCTTCACCGCGGGCGGGGTGACGGTGCGGGAGGGCGACGCCATCTCGGTCGACGGCACCACCGGCAGGGTCATGCTGGGCGAGGTCGCGGTCACCCTGGCCGAGCCTCCTCCCGAGTTCACAACCCTTCTGACCTGGGCCGATGAGATCCGGGCGGGCAAACTGGCCGTCCGGGCCAACGCCGACACCGGTCCCGACGCGGCCAACGCCCGCCAGTTCGGGGCCGAGGGCATCGGGCTGTGTCGCACCGAGCACATGTTCCTGGGCGACCGGCTGCCGGTGGTCCGGGCCATGATCATGGCCGACACGCCGGCCCAGGAGGCCGCCGCCCTCGAGCAGCTGCGCCAGGCCCAGAAGGCCGACTTCCTCGAGGTGCTGGAGGCGATGGACGGCCTGCCGGTGACGGTCCGTCTCCTCGACCCGCCCCTCCACGAGTTCCTGCCCAGCACCGAGGACCTCCTGGTGAAGCAGGCCGGCGGCACCGCCCTGTCCGACCAGGAGCAGCGGGAGCTCAAGGCGGCCCAGTACTGGCACGAGTTCAACCCCATGCTCGGCACCCGGGGGGTGCGCCTGGGTGTGGTGAAGCCGGGGCTCTACGCCATGCAGGTGCGGGCCCTGATGGAGGCGGCCGCCGAGCGGGTGACGGCCGGCGGCACGCCGGTGGTCGAGATCATGATCCCGCTGACCGTCAGCCGGGAGGAGCTCGGTCTGGCCCGGAGCTGGGTGGAGGGGGCGGTCGCGGCCGCCACCGAGGGCATCGACCAGCCGGTCGACGTCACCATCGGCACCATGATCGAGACGCCCCGGGCCGCCATCCGGGCCGACGAGATCGCGGAGGAGGCCGACTTCTTCTCCTTCGGCACCAACGACCTCACCCAGATGACCTTCGGGTTCAGCCGCGACGACATCGAGGGCCGGATCATGTCCCTGTACCTGGAGGACGGGCTGCTCAAGCGCAACCCGTTCGAGACCATCGACCGGGGCGGGGTGGGCGAGCTGGTCAAGATGGGTGCGGCCCGGGGTCGCGCCGCCAAGCCCGGCCTCAAGCTGGGCGTGTGCGGCGAGCACGGCGGCGACCCCGAGTCGATCGCCCTGTTCTGGGAGGCCGGCCTCGACTACGTGTCGTGCTCGCCCTTCCGGGTGCCGATCGCCCGCCTGGCCGCGGCCCAGGCCATCCTCGGCGGCGCCTGACGCCCCAACCGGTGACGGATCGCGGGGCCAGGACCCCGGGAATCGTCACCGGTTGGCGCCCGACGCCCCAATCGGTGACGGATCGCGGGCCAGGACCCCGGGAACTGTCACCAGTTCGGGGGCGGGTAGGGTCCCGGGGATGTTCGACGTCGCCAGCGCCGCGGTCGAGGGAGCCTTGGCCGCGGGGGCCACCTACGCCGACGCCCGGGCCATGATCATCTCCACCGAGGAGCTGGCCGCCACCGACGGGATCCTCGAGCAGGCGGCCCGCTCCCAGTCGGCGGGGGTGGGGGTGAGGGCCCTCTTCGGCTCCTCGTGGGGCTTCTACGCCCTCCCCGAGCCCACCGACGCCCAGGCCCGCGCCGCCGGCGCCCAGGCCACGGCCATCGCCCGAGCATCGGCCATGGTCGCCGGGCCGCCGCTCGTGCTCGCCGACGTCCCCGTCGTCCAGGCCCACTGGGACTCGACGTGGGCCGAGCACCCGGCCGCCGTGTCCCTCTCGGAGAAGGGCGACCTCCTGGTCGACGTCACCAACGAGATGGCCGACGTCAAGGGCGTGTCGGTCGCCGACGCCTTCATCGTGGCCTGGGACACCGAGAAGTGGTTCGTGTCCAGCCAGGGCCACCGCATCTCCCAGCACATCGTGGAGTGCGGGACGGCCATCTCGGCCACCGCCGTCGGCGAGAAGGAGACCCAGCGCCGCAGCTACGGCGGCCCGGGGGGACAGTTCGGCACCCGGGGCTACGAGATCGTGCGGGAGGCCGACCTGCGGGCCAACGCCCGCCGCATCGGGGAGGAGGCGGTCGAGCTCCTCCACGCCCCCGAGTGCGAGCCGGGCGTCGTCGACCTCATCCTCGGCAGCGAGCAGCTGGCCCTGCAGATCCACGAGTCGGTGGGCCATGCCATCGAGCTGGATCGCATCCTCGGATGGGAAGCCGCCTTCGCCGGCACCTCCTTTCTCGACCTGGCCCAGCTCGACACCCTCCGCTACGGCTCCGAGCTCATGAACATCACGGCCGACGCCACCCTCCCCGGCGCCCTCGGCTCCTTCGGCTACGACGACGAGGGTGCACCCGCCCGGCGGGTCGACATCGTCAAGGACGGGCGGTGGGTGGGCGTCCTCACCGGCCGGGACTCGGCGTCGATCGCCGGCCTGCCACCCGGGGGGATGGTCCGCTCCGACGGCTACGGGCGCATCCCGATGGTCCGGATGACCAACGTGGGCCTCCTGCCGGGCACCTCGACCCTCGAGGACATGATCGCCGCCACCGACGACGGGATCTACATGGAGACCAACCGGTCGTGGTCGATCGACGACAAGCGGCTGAACTTCCAGTTCGGGTGCGAGGTCGGCCGGGAGGTCAAGAACGGCCAGCTGGGGCGGCTGGTCCGCAACCCCACCTACACCGGGATCACCCCCCGGTTCTGGGGCTCGCTCGACATGCTGGGCGGGGGCAAGCCGGGGGAGTGGATCTTCTGGGGCACCCCCAACTGCGGCAAGGGCCAGCCCGAGCAGGTCGGCCACACCGGCCACCCTTCGGTGCCGGCCCGGTTCAAGGCGATCCGGGTCGGGGTGCGGGGCTAGCCGGGCGATGGATCTCAGGGACAAGGCCTTCGAGGTCATCATCATCATCGACGACCGGGCCGAGGCCGAGGTCACCGTGGGGGAGGGGCGGACCGCCCTGACCCGCTTCGCCAACTCGTTCATCCACCAGAACGTGGCCGAGGACACGCAGTGGGCCCAGGTCAAGCTGGTGGTCGACGGGCGGGCGGCCACCGGCAGCACCAACCGGCTCGACCACGACAGCCTGGTCCGCCTGGTCGAGGAGACCCTCGAGGCCGCCCGCCTCCGGCCCGTCGATCCCGACTGGCCCGGCCTGGCCCCACCCACCGCCTGGCTGACCCTCGAGGACGACCGGTACGACCCGCAGACGGAGAGGTCCGAGCCCGAGGCCCGGGCCCAGGTGGTGAAGGACTTCGTCGACGAGGGCGGCGGGGAGACGACCGCCGCCGGCTACTGCAAGACCAAAGGGTGGGACATCTACTTCGTCAACAACGCCCAGCACCGGGCCGGGGGGCGGGCCTCGATGGCCGGGGTCGACGCCATCCACCGCACGCCCACGTCCGACGCCCGGGGCTGGCAGTTCGCCCCGTCGCTGCGGGAGGTCGACGGCGCCGCCGCCGGCCGCCTGGCCGCGGAGCGGGCCCGGGCCGCGGCCAACCCGGTGGAGATCGAGCCCGGCCGCTACGAGGTGGTGTTGGAGCCGGCGTGCGTGGCCGACATGATGGACTTCCTGGCCGACGGCTTCAACGCCAAGACCTACTCCGAGGGGCGGTCGTGGGTGCGGCCCAAGGCGGCCCTGTTGGACGAGTCGATCGACATCTGGGACGACGTGAACGACCCTCGGGCCATCGGCGTGTCCTTCGATGCCGAGGGGACGCCCAAGGCACAACGGGTTCTGATCCGGGAGGGCGTGTGCCGGGCCCTGGTCCACGACCGGCGCACGGCCAAGCGGGCGGGCACCCGCAGCTCCGGCCACGCCGTGGCCGGGGGCGAGGTGAGCGGGCCGATGCCCACCAACCTGTTCCTGGGCGGGGGTGACCAGACGCTTGAGGAGCTGGTGGCCGACGTCGAGCGGGGGCTGCTGGTGACCGACTTCTGGTACACCCGGGTGCTCGACCCCAAGACCCAGGTCGTCACCGGCCTGACCCGCAACGGGACCTTCCTGGTCGAGCGGGGCAAGATCGTGGGCGCCGTCCGCAACCTGCGCTTCACCCAGTCCTACGTCGACGCGCTCGGCCCCGGGAACGTGTTGGGGCTCGGCGACGACGCCCGCCTCTACGAGCTCTGGGGCGCCTGGGCCCACGTCCCCAGCCTCCGCCTGGCCGGCTGGAACTTCACCGGCGGCGCCCAGGGCTGAGTCCGGCCGGCCGCGGGTGTAGCTCGGCGCCGGCGGGTGGAGGCAGGCGCGGAAGCGCCCCCTCACCCGGTCCACCCGTCCGGCGCAGGAGGGAGGCTTCGAGGGTGACCTCGGCCAGCGCCTCGGAGCACTTGGCCCCTGGAGCCGCGAGACTGGTAGGCCGAGATGGGCATCGTCGCCGACGACATCGCACGGGTGCGGGCGGCCACCGACTTCGTGGCGGTGGCGTCGGAGCACATCGCCCTCAAGCGGGTGGGGCGGCGGTGGGTGGGGCTGTGCCCGTTCCACACCGAGAAGTCGGGGTCGTTCTCGGTCAACGCCGAGGAGGGGCTGTACTACTGCTTCGGCTGCGGGGCGGGGGGCGACGCCATCCGCTTCGTGCAGGAGGTCGAACACCTCGACTTCGCCGACGCGGTGGAGCGGCTGGCGGCCCGGGCGGGCATCCAGGTCCGCTACGACACGGTCGCCGTGTCCCAGGAGCGCCAGCGGCGGGCGACCCTGTTGGAAGCCATGGCGAAGGCGGTCGAGTGGTACCACGAGCGGCTGCTGACCGGCCGCGACGCAGCACCGGCGAGGGCGTACCTGCGCAGCCGGGGCTACGACGGCGAGGTCGTCCGGGCCTACCGCCTGGGGTGGGCGCCCGACGACTGGGACGCCCTGAGCAAGGCCCTGCGGTTGCCGTCCGACGTCCTCGCCGACTGCGGCCTGGGCCGGATCAACAGCATCGGCCGTCAGCAGGACGAGTTCCGGGGCCGGCTCCTGTTCCCCATCTTCGACGTGCGGGGCGATGCCATCGCCTTCGGGGGAAGGGCCCTGCCCGGCGCCCAGGGGCCGAAGTACAAGAACTCCCCGGAATCCCATCTCTACGCCAAGAGCCGGACCCTCTACGGGCTCAACTGGTCCAAGGCCGACATCGTCACGGCCGGCGAGGTGGTGGTCTGCGAGGGTTACACCGACGTCATCGGGCTGGCCACCGCGGGCCGGCCGCGGGCGGTGGCCACCTGCGGGACGGCCCTCACCGAGGACCACTTCCGGACCCTGAAGAACTTCGCCCGGCGGGTGGTGCTGGCCTACGACGCCGACGCCGCCGGGCAGAACGCGGCGGCCAGGTTCTACGAGTGGGAGCGCCGGTTCGAGGTCGACATCGCGGTGGCCGCCCTGCCTGCCGGCGCCGACCCCGGCAGCCTGGCCCAAACCGATCCCGAGGCCCTGCGCCAGGCGGTCGACGACGCCCGTCCGTTCCTCTCCTTCCGCCTCGAGCGGGCTCTGGCCGGGGCCGACGTGCGCACCGCCGAGGGCCGGGCCAAGGCCGCCGAGACGGCCATGGCGGTGGTCCGGGAGCACCCGAGCGATCTCGTCCGCGACCAGTACGTGATGCAGGTCGCCGATCGGGTGCGCATCCCCGCCGACCGGCTGCGGCGGCTGTTGGAGGGCCGACCGGCGGCGGCGGAGGGGGCGCCCCGGCGGGCGGTGCGGCCCCCGGGGGGGCCCGAGCGGGAGGCGCTGCGGGTGGCCGTTCACCACCCGGAACGGGTCGCGTCCCGCCTCCACGAGGTTCTCTTCACCGATCCCACGATGCTCGCCGGGTACCGGGCCCTCTGCCGGTCGACCACCCTCCACGAGGCCATCTCGGGGGCCGAGCCGGCGGTGGCCGTCCTGCTCCAACGGCTGGCGGTGGAGGACGACGAGGCCGATGCCGACGACGTCATGGCCCGCCTGGCGGAGGAGGCGGCCCGGCGGGCGATCGGCGATCTGGATGCCAGCGCCCGCCAGTCGGCCGACCCCATGGGCTACGCCGACGCCGTCGGCTGGCTCAAGCTGGCGGTCGAGGAGCTGCGGGACCCCGCCACCGCGCCGGATGCGACCGGACGGTTGGTACGCTGGCTTGTCGACCGGTTCGAGGAGCAGCAGGTATGAGCCAGCCGAACGGGGCTCATCCGCACCTGGGCGACGTCCCGACCGAAGCGTTCGAGGACCTGTTGATGAGGGGTCGAGCCCGCGGCTCCCTCACCGCCGACGAGGTCATGACGGTTCTGAGGAACGTCGAGTTGAGCCGAGGTGTGATCGACAGCGTCAGGCACCGCCTGGCGGCCGAGGGGATCCAGTTGGACGAGAGCATCGAAGAGATCGACGAGCTGCTCCCCACCGGCACCGCCCCCAACGGCACCGGCCGGCCCTCCCCCCGCCCGGCGCGGCCGGTGACCGAGCGAGGGCCCGACGGGAGCCCCCTGGGGGGCCGGGCCGACAGCGCCCGCACCGGCGGGTCGTCGGATCCGGTGCGCACCTACCTCAAGGAGATCGGCAAGGTGAGCCTCCTCACCGGTCCCGAGGAGGTGGCGCTGGCGCAGCGCATCGAGGCCGGACTGCAGGCGGTGGCGGGCATCGCCGCGTTGGAGTTCGCCTACGGCCCCGACGGGATCCCCGACTCGGAGGCGGCCCCGTTGGAGCGGCTGGTGGCCGACGGGTTCCAGGCCAAGAAGGCCCTGATCGAGGCCAACCTGCGGCTGGTGGTGTCCATCGCCAAGCGCCACATGGGCCGGGGGTTGTTGTTCCTCGACCTGATCCAGGAGGGCAACCTGGGCCTCATCCGGGCGGTGGAGAAGTTCGACCACACCAAGGGCTTCAAGTTCTCCACGTACGCCACGTGGTGGATCCGCCAGGCCATCACCCGGGCCATCGCCGACCAGGCTCGAACCATCCGGATCCCCGTCCACATGGTCGAGACGATCAACACGGTGCTGCGGATGCAACGGGTCCTGCTCCAGGAGCTGGGCCGCGAACCGACGGTGGAGGAGCTGGCGGCCAAGGTCGACATGCCCCCGGCCCGGGTGCGGGAGATCCAACGGATCGCCCAGGAACCGGTGTCCCTGGAGACGCCCGTGGGCCAGGAGGACGACTCCTCGCTGGGCGACTTCATCGAGGACCAACAGGCCGTCGCGCCAGCGGACGCGGCCGCCCGGGCGCTGTTGTCGGAGGCGGTGGGGGAGGCGTTGGAGGAGCTGAGCGAGCGGGAGCGGCAGGTCGTGCGGCTGCGTTTCGGTCTCGAGGACGGGCAGGTGCGGACGCTGGAGGAGGTCGGTCGGGAGTTCGGCGTCACCCGCGAGCGCATCCGCCAGATCGAGGCCAAGACGTTGGCCAAGCTCCGTCACCCCATCCGCAGCCAGAAGCTGCGGGATTACCTCGACGAGGAGTGACAATGGGGGGCGCCTGCCCCCCGACGGCCCCCCGGATCAACGGCCCCGGCGGTGCGTTGCGCGCCGGCGCCCTCCCGTTCCTTGGGGCACGGCTCGGCGGTGGGCGGGCCTCGGCGCCCCGGTGCCGCCGGGTCGGCGGGCCGGTCGCTGCTACGTTGGGCTCGTCTTCCGGGGTAGCTCAATCGGCAGAGCGCCGGCCTGTTAAGCCGTTTGTTGTGGGTTCGAGTCCCACCCCCGGAGCGTTGTTGGAGCCAGGCTCCCATGGGCCCGTAGCTCAGTGGTCAGAGCAGGGGACTCATAATCCCTCGGTCGCTGGTTCGATCCCAGCCGGGCCCACAGCCCGTTCCGCCTCGCGCTGGGGCCGCCTGCGGCGGTTCTCGGCCGACCGCCGGCGTTGCGTTCCGGGGGGTGTCGGCCTCCGCTTCCGGGTCTCTCACGGGTCGCCCGGCGATGCTTCCGCGACACGGAACAGGAGGGCTGCGAGGTGATGGACGGGGTCGTGCGGGGGGTCGTCGGCGGACGCTTTCGGGTCGCCTACGGGTCGTCCGGCGACACCTCGGCGACACGGAACGGCGGGGTCGGGAGAGCCTCGGCCGGCCTCGGACGGGGCGTCGGAGCGGTCCTGTTGGGCCTCTCCGTGGGGGCTTGCAGCGGCGGGGGAGCGCCGTCGAGGGACGCTCCGGACGCCTCCATCAGTCCCTCCCCGAGCGCCACCGGAGGGGTCCCGACGACCGATCCGACCACCTCCCGGCCCGTCCCGCCGGAGGGGTCGGTGGCCTTCACGGTGGTCGGCGCGACCCTCCTCGGGCCCGGCCTGCGGGTGCTCCTGGAGACGTCCGGGGCCACCGTCGAGGTCGTCGCGAGGGGGGTGGCGGGGCCCTCCAACAGGGTCCTGGCGTGTCCCGTCGAGGGCATCTCGGACACCCCCGACGAGGCCGGTTGCGTCATCGTGACCGACGGCCGGGCCGCCTCCGTGGGCCTCCCGGAAGGCTCCTCCGGGCTCCTCCTCCGGGCCGTCGACGACCCCGTCCGGGTCGCCGAGATGACCCTGATCTACGTCCCCGAGGGCGATTCCATCACCGTCGTGACCCCTCCGATGGCCCCCTCGGAGGCCTCCGAGATCGCCTTCGAACTGACCCCGACGGGGCCGGGAAACTTCGTCCTGAAGGCCGACGGACGGGACGCCCGACCCCGGTTGACGGTGCAGTCGGGGCTTCCGTCGGGTCCCTCGCGGGTGCTCGCCATCGTCGAGGGCGGGGGAGCTCTGGCCATCACCTCCACGCTCGACGGGCGGTCCGATGCCCGCCTGACGGTGCGCAACGTGGGCGCGATGGAGATGCCCCCGATGGAGATCGGCCTCAGCTGGCCGTCCCGCCGCTGACCTCCTGGGGAAAACCGCGGCCTCCTGTCCAACGCGAAGTGTTGGTTCTCCAACAGGGCTCCAACAGGACGAAAGTCCAGGTCAGAGGGCACGAGAGTGCCTTGTCACCCCCGGAGCCCCGTGCTAGAAATCTCACATCCAGCCGAAGGGATTTCGCCCTTCGCGCCCCGGCAACGCCCGTAGGAGAAGTCAGACACAGCGTGAGCGACAACCCCACGACCGGTGTAGCGAGGCCCCTGCGGTGGGTCGCGCTCCTGGGTCTGCTGGTGGGGTTCTGCCTGCTCACGCTGGGTGCGCACCCCGCATCGGCTGACGACGCCCAGGCCCCGGCGGCCGAGGAGGTGGCACCGGCGAGCACCACCACGACCACGGTCGTGACCGAGGCATCGACCGAGGCAGCCGCCACCGCAGGGCCGTCCACGACGCCGACGACGCTGGCCCCGATGCCCGACCAGGCGACCCCGGTCGGCGCCAGCCAGCTCCTCGTCGGCGCCCAGTCCAATGGGACTTCGGGTGATGGAGCAGCGCCGATCGTGATCTCCCGGCGAGGCGACGCCAAGGCGGCGGCGGCCGACCAGGCTCCCGTCATCCAGTCCAACATCCTCTCGTCGGCCTCGCCGGCGTCGCCGTCGGAGTCGGCCACCGACTCGTCCAACGGTCCGTCGCCGGCTTCCGATCTCACCTCCGCCATCGCCACCGTCGTCGGGTCCTCGACCGGCGGCAGCGGGGTCACGCACACGTCGCTGCGGTCGACGGTTGCAGACTCCGACGAGCGCCTCGCCGCAGCCGAGCTCCTCGCCGGCAGCGAGAGCGCCAACGGCTCCGGCTCGAGCGGCGTGACGTTCACTCGCGACGGTCGCTGCCGCACCGTCTCGGGCGGCGACCTGATGAACGTCCTCGTGATCGTCATCGGTCGGAACTGCGACGCCAGCGGCCACTCGCAGGCGCCCGCCAACCACAGCTCGTCGAGCACCGTGATCGCAGTCGGGGGCAACGTCTCCGCCTCGTCGACCGGTGGCTCACGCGGCGATGCCCGCACGACCGGCATCGCCATCAACGGCAACGCAGATTGCTCGGCAGTTGGTGGTCCCAACGGAGGCAACGCAGACGACCTCTGCGTCGCCATCGGACGGGGCCGATATGCCAACGGGATCGGAATGGGCGGTGACCATCAAGGTGGCACTGCAGGCAGTGCCAACAACCTCGTCCTCGCCATCGGCGGTGGGGATGGGACCGGCACTGCCATCGGCGGTACGAGCAAGGGCCTCGGCAGGTCCAACGGCGGCAACGGCGGCAGCGCAAACGCAGCAGGCAGTCCAACAGCAGGAAGCAGTTCCTCGGGGAGCGCGGACTCCTCCGCAGCGAGCGACAACGCGGGTACCACCGGCGGAGCGTCGTCCAACACGGCGACCTCTCCATCAGCCGGCACCGGTTCGTCGTCGGGCACCGGAAACGGTGGCAACGCAACGACCGGAACCAACAGCGGCACCTCGGCCCTGGGCGGCCAGAGCAACGCCGGCAACGGCTCCACCACCTCGGGTGGCTCCGGCAACTCGGGTGGGACGGGCAACTCCACCGCCAACGGCGGCAGCGACAGCACCGCCAACACCGGAGCCAACTCCAACGCCAACGCCACGTCGGGCTCCACCGGCAACGCGTCCAACACCATCAACGTGACGGTGCGCGGCGGCCAGGGCGGCCAGGGGGGCAACGCCGTCGCCACCTCCGGCCCGGGCGGCAACGCCAACAACCTGGTCGTGGCCACAGGCGACGGCGCCATCAACGCCACGGCCGTCGGCGGCTCGAGCATCGCCATCGCCGACGCCAGCGGCGGCGACGGCGGCGACGCCACCGTCAACCTCTCGCCCAGCGCGTCGAGCGGCGGCAGCGGCACCGCCTCCAACTCGACGACGATCAACGCCGCCGGCGGCAACGGCGGCAACGCCGGCAACGCCTCGGCCGTCTCCGGCCCCGGCGGCAGCGCCACCAACACGGTCTCCGGCAACGGCGCCATCAACGCCACGGCCGTCGGCGGCTCGAGCATCGCCATCGCCGACGCCAGCGGCGGCGACGGCGGCGACGTCGACATCACCGTCAAGCCCACCGCCACCAGCGGCGGCACCGGGGGCACCGGCGACGCCACGGCCCAGTCGAGCGCCACCAACTCGGGCATCACGGGCGCCGCCAGCAGTGGCTCGACGTCGAACCCGATCGCGACCTCGGGCAACTCCGGTGCCACCGGCGGCACGGGCAACGCCACCGGCACCAACACCGCCGCCAACGACGGCCTGCTCGGCCGCGCCACCTCGGCCGGCGGCCCCGTCACCTCCGGCACCTCCGGCACCTCGGGCGGCAGCGGCAACGCCACCGCCGACGGTGACGCCGGCAGCGTCGCCAACACCGGCGCCTCCTCCACTGCCACCGCCACCTCGGGCGACAGCGGCGACGTCACCAACACGACGGTCGTCGGCGCCGTCGGCGGCAACGCCGGGCTCGGCGGCAACGCCTCCGCCGTGTCCGGCACGGCCGGCTCCGCCAACCAGACCGTCACCGGCGGCGGCACCGCCCCGGTCACGGCCAAGGTGGTCGGCGGCTCGTCGATCGCCACCGCCAACGGCAACGGCGGCGACGGCGGCGACGTCGAGGTCGACGTCCGGCCGACCGCCATCTCGGGCAACACCGGCAACGCCTCGGCCCAGTCGAGCGCCTCCAACTCCGGCACCACCGGTCCCGCCACCAGCTCGTCGTCGTCCAACCCGATCGCCACCACGGGGACGTCGGGCAGCACCGGCCCGACCGGCAACGCCACCGGCACCACCACCGCCGGCAACTCCGCCGTCCTCGGCGGGGCCGCTGCCGTCGGCGGCCCGGTCGGCTCGGGCAGCTCGGGCGGCACCGGCACCACCGGCGGTGCCACCGCCGACGGCACCGCCGACTCGGTCGCCAACACCGGTGCCCACGCCAACGCCACCGCCACCTCGGGCGACACCGGCGACGCCACCAACAACACCACCGTGGCCGCCCTGGGTGGAAACGGCGCCGACGCCACCGGCAACACCGCCACCGCCACGTCGGGCGTGGCCGGCGCCGCCACCAACGTGGTCGCCGGCAACTCGGCCGCCATCACCGCCAGCACGGTGGGCGGCTCGTCCGTCGCCACCGGCGACGCCAGCGGCGGCGACGCCGGCTCCATCGACGTGACGGTCAGCCCCATCGCCATCACCGGCAACTCGGGCAACGCCTCGGCCCAGTCGAGCGCCAACAACTCGGGCACCACCGGCGCCGCCAACAGCTCGTCCACCTCCAACCCGGTCGCCACCTCCGGCAACTCCGGCACCTCGGGCCCGACGGGCAACGCCTCGAGCACCACCACCGCCGACAACTCGTCGATCCTCGGGACGGCAGCCGCCCTGGGTGGCGTCGCCACCTCCGGCGGTTCGGGCAACACCGGCGTCACCGGCGGTGCCGACGCCATCGGCACCGCCCCCTCCACGGCCAACACGGGCGCCAACGCCGACGCCAACGCCACCTCGGGCCGCACCGGCGATGCCCGCAACGACACCACGATCATCGGCATCGGTGGATCGGCCGGCGACGGCGGCGACGCCACCGCCACCTCCTCCACCGCCGGCCCCGCCACCAGCGCCATCGCCGGCAGCTTCGACACCCTCGACGCCTCGGCGGTCGGGGGGTCGTCGGTGGCCATCGCCAACGGCGGCGGCGGCGACGGCGGCGACGTCTCTGCCACGGTCAGCCCGACGGCGATCTCCGGCAACTCGGGCGACGTCACGGCCCAGGCCAGCGCCACCAACACCGGCACCACCGGCCCCGCCACCAGCTCGTCCACCTCCAACCCGGTCGCCACCTCCGGCAACTCGGGCAACTCGGGCGCCACCGGCAACGCCGACAGCACCGTCACCGCCACCAACGACGGCATCCTCGGCACGGCGATCGCGGTTGGCGGGACGGCCGGCTCGGGCGCCTCCGGCACCACCGGCGACACCGGTGCCGCCAACGCCGACGGCCTGGCCGACTCCACCGCCAACACCGGCGCCCGGGCCGCGGCCGACACCGTCTCCGGCGACACCGGCACCGCCGCCAACCGCACCGGCGGCCTGGCCCGCACCACCGACGGCGGCCGGGGCGGATCGGCCGAAGCCAGCGCCGGCGCCGGCGCCCCCGTCACCCACGCCATCGGTGGCACCGGCACCACCACCGCCACCACGATCGCCGGCACCTCCGTCGCCGACGCCGACGGCGAGGGTGGCGACGGCGGCACCTTCACCGCCGTGTCCGACCCGACCGCCGTCACCGGCGACTCCGGCGATGCCACCGCCCAGGTGAGCGCCACCAACAGCGGTCGCACCGGTGCGGCCGGCAGCTCGTCGAGCTCCAACCCGGTCGCCGGCTCCGGTCGGTCGGGCGACACCGGCCCGTCCGGCTCGTCCACCTCCGACATCTCGGCCACCAACACCGCCGACCTCGGCACCGCCCTCGTCATCCAGGCGACGGTGAACGGGGTGCTCGGCACCGGCAGCGGCGGCACCGGCAGCGGCGACACCGGCAGCAGCGGCACCACGGGTGCGGCCACCGCCGACGCCGACGTCACCTCGGTGGCCAACACCGGCGCCCACGCCGGCTCCGACGCCACCTCGGGCGTCACCGGCGACGCCACCAACGAGATCACGATCGTCGCCACCGGCGGCGACGGCGGCGACGGCGGCACCGGAACCGCCACCACGGGCGCCGCCGGCACCGCCGCCACCACCAACACCGGCACCGGCCCCAGCATCGTCTCCACGGTCGGCGGCTCGAGCGTGGCCAACATCGACGTGAGCGGCGGCGACGGCGGCGACGTCACCCTCACCGCCAGCCCGGTCGCCGTCAGCGGCTCCTCCGGCTCGTCCACCGCTCAGGCCAGCGCCACCAACACCGGCGCCACCGGCGACGCGGCCAGCTCCGCCTCGGCGGCGCCCTCCGCCACGTCCGGCAACTCCGGCGCCACTGCCGCCTCGGGCGACTCCACCAGCACCCGCACCGCCACCAACACCGGCCTGTTCGGCACCGCGGTCGTGGCCGCCACCGGCTCGGGCGGCTCCGGCGGCTCGGGCGACTCCGGCTCCACCGGCGCCAGCACCGGCGCCGCCGAGGTCGGGTCCGACGCCAACAGCGGTTCCCTGGCCGACGCCGGTTCGAGCTCGGGCTCGGGCGACACCGGCTCCGCCGCCAACTCCGTCACCCTCATCGGCGCCGGTGGCGACGGTGGCGACGGCGGCGACGGCGCGGTGGCCACCGCCGCCGCCGGCGGCAACGCCACCACGACCGTCCTCGGCGGCACCGGCGTCGTGGTCGCCACCACCACCGGCGGCTCCTCCATCGCCACCGTCTCGGCGGCCGGCGGCGACGGCGGCGACGTCTCCGTGACCGCCAGCCCCGTCGCCCGCACCGGCGACTCCGGCTCGGCCGCCGCCCGCACCAGCACCACCAACTCGGGCGCCACCGGTGACGCCGCCAGCTCGGCGTCGTCCGACCCCTCCGCCACCTCGGGCAGCTCCGGCGCCACCCTCGGCTCGGGCGGCTCCTCGGGCGACACCGGCGACGTCGTCGTCGCCGGCGAGGCGGCCTCGGTCGCCAACACCGGCGCCCGCTCCGAGGCCGACGCCGGGTCCGGCCGCTCCGGCGACGCCGCCAACAACCTCCTGCTCATCGGTGTGGGCGGCCCCGGCGGCGACGGCGGCGACGGCGCCACCGCGGTCGCCGGCCCCGGCGGCGACGCCACCCTCGACCTCACCGGCGGCACCGGCCTGGTCGTGTCCGAGGTCACCGGCGGTTCGTCGCTGGCCACGGTCAACGCCGACGGCGGCGACGGGGGCGACATCTTCGTCACCGCCGCCCCGGAGGCCACCTCCGGCAACACCGGCGCCACCGTCGCCCAGTCGAGCGCCACCAACACCGGCACCACCGGCGACGCGGCCAGCAACGCCACCTCGTCGCCCACCGGCCGCTCGGGCAACTCGGGCGACACCGGCGCCAGCGGGGCCACCACCTCCACCACCTCGGCCACCAACAGCGGCATCTTCGGGACGGCCGGGGTCGTCGGCACCGCCACCGGGGCCGCCACCGACACCGCCACCGCCACCAACAGCGCCCCCTTCGGGACGGCCCTGGTGGTCCCGGTCCCGGTTCCCGGCGCCTCCCTCGAGATCGGCTCGGGCGACACCGGCAGCACCGGCCCCACCGGCTCGGTCGACGTCGCCGGCGAGGCCGAGTCCATCGCCAACACCGGCGCCGACTCCCACGCCGCCGCCACCTCGGCCGACTCCGGCACCGCCACCAACACCATCGGTGTCGTCTCGGTGGGCGGCTCGGGCGCCGACGGCGGCGACGACCTCACCGCCACCTCCGGCCCCGGCGGGACAGCCGCCGCCACCCTCACCGGCAGCACCGGCGACGTCGTGTCATACGTCACCGGCGGCGCGTCGGTTGCCACCACCACGGCCGACGGCGGCGACGCCGGCGACACCGTCCTCACCCTCGCCCCCGTGGCCACCTCCGGCAGCACCGGCGCCGCCACCGCCCAGTCGAGCGCCACCAACACCGGCGCCACCGGCGACGCCGCCAGCTCGGCCGCCTCCTCGCCCACCGGTCGCTCGGGCGACTCGGGGGCCACCGGCGCCACCGGCCCCGTCTCCGTCACCCGCACCGCGACCAACACCGCCCTCTTCGGCACGGCGCTGGTGGCGTCGCTCGACGGCTCCATCGCCTCCGGCGACTCGGGCGACTCGGGCGCCACCGGCCCGGTCGACGTCGACGGCGAGGCGGAGTCCATCGCCAACTCCGGCGCCGAGTCGTACGCCGAGGCCGACTCGGGCAGCTCGGGCGCCGTCACCAACGACATCGACGTACTCACCTTCGGCACCGACGGCGGCGAGGGCGGCACCGGCGGCTCCGCCACCTCGGTCGACGGCGGGGCGGCCACGTCCACCGTCACCGGCGGCACCGCCACCGTCTTGGTCGACACCACCGGCGGCTCGAGCCTGGCCCTGGCCTCGGCCGACGGCGGCGACGGCGGAGACTTCCTCGTGAGCGCGGCCCCGGTCGCCACCTCCGGCGCCACCGGCGCCGCCGTGGCCCAGACCAGTGCCACCAACGACGGGGCCACCGGCGCCGCCGTCAGCACCGCCACCTCCAGCCCGGCGGGCGGGTCCGGCAACTCAGGCTCCTCGGGCGGCACCGGCGCCGTCACCACCGCCCGCACCGCGGTCAACACCAGCCTCCTGGGCGACGCCCTCGTGGTCGACGACCCCGGCGCCACCACCGCCTCGGGCAACTCGGGTGCCACCGGCGCCACGGGCGACGTCGACGTCGACGCCGAGGCCGAGTCGATGGGCAACTCGGGCGCGGCCGCCACCAGCGACGCCGGGTCGGGGGAGAGCGGCCCCGCCGGCAACCGGATCGTCGTCGTGAGCGTCGCCCTCGGCGGCGGCGGCCCCGGCGGCTCCTCCAGCTCGACCTCGGGCGGGGGCGGGCCGGCCACGGCCGACGTCACCGCCGGCGCCGACACCACCGCCGCCATCACCACCGGCGGGTCCTCCATCGCCATCACCGACGTCAGCGGCGGCCGGGGCGGCGACGCCGCCATCCACGCCGCCCCAGTCGCCACCAGCGGCGCCAGCGGCCCGGCTATCGCCCAGTCGAGCGCCACCAACACCGGTGCCACCGGCCCGGCGGCCAGCACCGCCACCGCCTCGCCGACGGCCACCTCCGGCAACTCCGGCCCCAGCGGCGCCACCGGGGCGGTCACGTCCAACGCCACCGCTTCCAACACTGCCCCGGCCCTCGGGAGCGCCCTGGTCACCGGCTCCAACAGCCGATCGGGCGACTCGGGCGGCACCGGCGGCACCGGCTCCGCCGAGGTCGACGCGGTGGCCGACTCGGCCGGCAACTCCGGGGCCCACGGCGACGCCGACGCCGACTCGGGCGACTCCGGCCCGGCCGCCAACCTCCTGGTCCTGGCCGCCGGCGGCGGCCCCGGCGGACCCGGTGGCGCCACCGCCAGCCGGGCCCTGTCCGGCCCCGGTGGGACTGCCACCGCCACTGCCGCCGCCGCCACCGGCCCCGTCGCCGTGGTCACCACCGCCGGCTCCACCATCGCCACCCTCGACGCCACCGGCGGTCGCGGCGGCGAGGGCACCATCCACGCCGACCCGGTCGCCACGACGGGGGCGACGGGTGCGGCCACCGGCCAGTCGAGCGCCACCAACACCGGTGCCACCGGCCCCGCAGCCAGCGCCGCCACCACCTCGCCGGCGGCCACGTCGGGCAACTCGGGGGCGTCCGGCGCCACCGGCCCGGCCACCCTCACCGTGGGCGCCAGTAATAACGCCCTCCTCGGCACGGCCGTGGCCGGCGCCGGCAGCACCGGCTCGGGCTCCTCGGGCGGGACGGGCGGCACCGGGGCGGCTGTCAGCGACAGCGAGGGCGAGTCCGCGGCCAACACCGGCGCCCACTCCGACGCCGACGCCGACTCCGGCGACAGCGGCCCCGCAGCCAACGAGCTGGTCCTGCTGGCGACCGGCGGCCCCGGTGCCGCCGGCGGCAACGGCACCGCGGTGGCCGGCGGCCCCGGCGGCGACGCCACCAGCACCGTCACCGGCGGGGCGGGCGAGACCACCGTCGTCACCCGGGCCGGATCGTCGGTAGCCCTCGGCGACGTCGGCGGGGGCGCCGGCGGCAACGGCACGGTCACCGCCGCCCCGCTCGCCACCTCGGGCGACTCCGGCCCCGCCACCGCCCAGTCGAGCGCCACCAACTCCGGCGCCACCGGCCCCGCCACCAGCACCGCCACCGCCAACCCCACCGCCGCCTCCGGCGCCAGCGGGGTCAGCGGCCCCACCGGCCGGTCCGACGTCACCGCCACCGCCACCAACACCGCCATCCTCGGCCTGGCCGCCGCCCTGGTGGGCGACACCACCGCCGGCTCGGGCGACTCCGGTCCCACCGGGGGCACCGGCTCCGCCGACGCCGGCGGCGAGGTCGACTCCCTCGCCAACAGCGGCGCCGGGGCCGGTTCCGACACCCGTTCGGGCGAGAGCGGCCCCGCGGCCAACACCATCGCCGCCCTCGTCGCCGGTGGCGAGGCCGGTCCCGGCGGCACCTCCACCGCCACCAGCGCCGACGGCGGCGAGGCCACGTCCGACGTCAGCACCGCCGATGACGCCCTCGTGGCCACCATCGCCGGGTCGTCCATCGCCATCGCCGACGCCCCGGGCGGCGCCGGCGGCGACAGCGAAGTCACCCTCGCCCCCCGGGCCTCCTCCGGCCGCTCGGGCGGCGCCACCTCCCAGTCGAGCGCCACCAACTCCGGCGCCACCGGCCCCGCCACCTCCACCGCCACCTCGGCGCCCGTCGCCCGCTCCGGCAACTCCGGCGCCAGCGGCGCCACCGGCCCCGTCGCCCTCACCGCCTCCGCCGTGAGCTCCGGCCTCGGCGGCAGCGCCCTCGTCGGCTCGGTGGCGCCCGCCGGCACCTCCGGAACCTCCGGCGCCACCGGCTCCACCGGCCCCGCCTCCGCCGACGGCGGAGCCGACTCGACCGCCAACTCGGGCGCCGACGGCGCCGCCGACGCCCTCTCCGGTGCCACCGGCGACGCGGCCAACACCCTCGGCGCCACCGTCTCCGGCGGCAACGGCGCCCTCAGCGGCGGCCCCTCGGCGGCCGCCTCCGGCCTGGGCGGTGCCGCCACCCTGGTCGGGTCCCTGCCCGCCGGCGCCCGGGTCGTCACCTTCCCCGGCTCCACCGTGGCCTTCGCCGACGCCGACGCCGGTGCCGGCGGCGACGCCGTCGTAACCGCCGCCCCGTCCGCCACCTCCGGCGCCTCGGGCTCGGCGGCCGCCCGGGTCAGCGCCACCAACTCGGGTCGCACCGGCGCCGCCACCTCCACCGCCGACGCCGCCCCCGCCTCGCTGTCCGGGAGCAGCGGCCCCAGCGGCGCCACCGGTGCTTCCAACACCTCTCCGACGGCCTCCAACAGCGCCCTCCTCGGGACGGCCACGGTCGGCCTCGGGACGGCAACGACCCTGCTCGCGGCCCCCTCGGCGGACGCCGTCGAGGACGAGTCGGAGCCGCAGATCGCAATGCAGCTGGTTTCCGGGAGCCTGGCCGGCGGGGGCGGGACGGCCGGCTCCGGATCGGGCACCGCCGGTACCGGCGCGACGAACGGCACCGGGGGGTCCGGCGCCGGCGTCGCCGCCGGTTCCGGCGGTGGCTCGACTGCCGGCTCCGGCAGCGGCTCGGGAAGCGGCACCGGCACCGGCTCGGGCCACGGCCTGGGCGCCGGCGGCGGTGGCGGCGGAGAGCAGGCCTCCAACACCCCCACCCCCGAGGCTTCCAACACCCCCGCCGACGGCCTCGCCTCGGGCGGCGCCACCGCCGACCCCACCTCCGTCGCCTCCGGCTGCGCCGTCGCCACCGACCACTCCGTCGCCTCCGGCTGCGCCCGGGCCCACGACCACTCCACCGCCTCCGGCCGGTCCACCGCCGCCGGCGGCTCCGTCGCCTCCGGCTGCGCCACCGCGGTCGACGACTCCACCGCCTCCGGGGGCGCCACCGGGTCGACGACTCCACCGCCTCCGGGGGCGCCTGCGCTCCCGGGACCGGCGCCCACCACGACGGTTCCCCCGGCGATGTCCACGACGTCCTCGCCTCCGCCCCCCCCGCCGCCACCGGCGAGCTCGCCCGCACCGGCGCCGACGCCACCCTGCTCCTTCGCCTGGCGGCCGCCCTCCTTCTCCTGGGCGCCCTGCTGCTCGCCTGCGGGCGCCGTCGCCGGACCCCCGGCTCCAACGCCTTCCAACACTCCGACCGCACCATCGCCCCCCGGATCGGCCTCGCCGCCACCGCTGGCGAGCGGGACCTCCCGTTCACCGCCACTGACGGCGAAATGCCTGGTCAGAAGGGTTTCCAGCCCTCGCCCACGCCGGGGCCGGTCGTACTTCCCGAGGACGTGAGGGCGGTTTCCGCCCGCCCGCTCCCGGTGCTTGAAGCGGCGAAACACCAAGTGGTAGGAATCGCCGCCTGCTCCACGCAGGGCAATTTGCTGCGTCGTACGGGTCAACCTGACTTGGCCGTCGAGGGCCAACATCAAAAAGGGACGAGCATGAGAATCGGCAACGCTGGTACGGCACGAGTCACGTCGGCGAGCGCCCTCATCGGGGCGGGCATCGCGACGGTCCTGGTCTTCATCGGGGCGGGCCCCGCTGTCGGTCAGGTCAACGGGGGTCCGACCACCACGGTCCCCGAGCCCACGACGTCGACCTCGGTCGTCGACACGCCTCTGCCCGAAACGGGCAGCAGCGGCTCGTCGACCGCCACCGGTCGGTCCAACAGCAACGCCAACTCGGGTGCTGTCGCGACCGCGTCGTCGGAGACGGGCCAGACCGGCGACGCCACCAACCTCACCGACATCGTCGCCCTGGGCGGCGACGGCGGCGACGGCGGCGGCGTCGCCGTCCCCACGCCCCGCGTCGGCAACGTCGTGTCCACCAGCAGCGCAGGTGGCGGTGCGGGCGGCGCGGCCGAGGTCACGGCCAACCCCACCGCCATCACCGGCGACAGCGGCGCGTCCCGTGCCCAGTCCAGCGCCACCAACACCGGCGACACCGGAGCCGCGACCTCGACCGCGATCTCCAACCCCAACGCCACCTCGGGCACGTCCGGCACCCCCGGCACCAGCGGTGCCGCCACCAACAACCCGTTCGCCCTCAACACCGGCATCCTCGGCATCGCCAACGTGTTCGGCGGCAACTCCAGCGGCGGCGGCATCGTGATCCCGGTCGGCGGCGCCAGCGTGTTCATCCCGATCAACGGGGCCGCCCCGCCGGCCACCTCGGGCGACTCGGGCTCCTCCGGCAACTCGGGCAACGCCACCGCCGTCGGCAACGCCACCAGCCAGGCGAACTCCGGCGCCCACACCGCCTCGGTCTCGACATCGGGCGACACGGGCGACGCGCTCAACGACACGATCATCACCGCCGTCGGCGGCCTCGGCGGCAACATCATCTCGGGGGAGGTTCCCGGTGCGGGCCAGGCCGGCCAGCTCGTCCTCCCGGTCATCGTCGGCGGCGCCTCCGTCGCCACGGCCGAGGCCAACGGCGGCGCCGGCGGCGACGCCACCTCCACCTTCAACCCCACGGCCACCTCGGGCACCTCGGGCACCTCCACCGCCCAGGCCAGCTCCACCAACACCGGCAACACCGGCGACGCGTGGTCGAGCGCGGTGTCCTCGCCCACCGCCGCCACCGGCGGCACCGGCAGCACCGGCAGCACGGGCGACGCCACCAACCAGCCCACGGCCACCAACGAGGGCCTGCTCGGCACGGCCATCGCCATCGGCGGCGGGGCGACTTCGGGCGACTCCGGCGACTCCGGCGACTCCGGCGACGCCACCGCCGTCGGCTCCGCCGACAGCTTCGCCAACTCAGGCGCCAACTCCACCGGCGACTCGCTGTCGGGTGACACGGGCGACGCCACCAACATCAGCGACGTGTTCGTGCTCGGTGCCGACGGCGGCGACGGCGGCACCGCCGCCCCCGTCGCCGGCCCCGGCGGCTCGGTGACGGGTGACCCCACCCTCCTCCTGCCCGGTTTCGGCTTCGGTGGTGGCATCGCGGGCGGGCCCAGCGTGGCCACTGCTTCGGCCAACGGCGGCGCCGGCGGTTCCGCCAGCCTCACCTCCTCGCCCACCGCCACCTCCGGCGCCAGCGGCGCGGCCACCTCCCAGACAAGCGCCACCAACACCGGCGACACCGGCGCCGCCACCTCGGTCGCCACCTCGAGCCCGTCGGCCACATCGGGCAACACCGGCGACACCGGTGACACCGGCGACGCCCTCGCTCAGCCCACCGCCCTCAACAGCGGCACCCTCGGCGTGGCCATGGCCATCGGCGGCCCCGCCATCTCCGGCGACTCCGGCGACTCCGGCGACTCCGGCGACGCCTCCGCCGTCGGCGAGGCCAGCAGCTTCGCCAACTCGGGGGCCAACACCGACTCCATCTCCACCTCGGGCGACACCGGCGACGCGTCCAACGATTCCATCATCACCGTCATCGGCGGCGAAGGCGGAGCCGGCGGTGTGGTCGTCCCGGTCGCCATCGGTGGCGGCAGCGCCACCCTCACCACCACCAACCCGCTCCTCGGCCTCGGCTTCGGCGCCGCCGGGGCAGCCGGCGGCGCCAGCGTCGCCACCGGCGAGGCCAACGGCGGCGACGGCGGCGACGCCACTGCCACCCTGGCCACCACCGCCACCAGCGGCGCCTCGGGGGCCTCCACTTCGCAGTCCAGCGCCACCAACAGCGGCGACACGGGCGCGGCCACCTCCGGTGCCACCGCCAGCCCGTCGGCGGTCACCGGCAACAGCGGTGCCACCGGCTCCACCGGCGACGCCCGGGTCCGGCCCACGGCCACCAACACCGCCCTGTTCGGCACCGCCATCGCCACCGGCGCCGACAACAGCGTCGGCCAGTCGGGCGAGTCGGGCGACACCGGCGACGCCTCGTCGGCGGGCGACGCCGACAGCTTCGCCAACTCCGGCGCCAACGTCGGCGCCGACTCCCTGTCGGGTGACACGGGCGAGGCCTTCAACGCCCTCGACGCCCTCGTCATCGGCGGCATCGGCGGTGCGGGTGGGGTCGCAGTGCCGGTCGCCGGTCCCGGCGGCGATGCCACCGTCACGGTCATCGGCCCGGCCGAGACCGACATCCTCGGCGGACCCTCGGCCCACGGTGGCAGCAGCGTCGCCACCGGCGCGGCCAACGGCGGCGCCGGCGGCGACGCCAGCCTGACCGCCACCGCCGCGGCCACGTCCGGCACCACTGGCGCCGCCACCGCCCAGGGCAGCGCCACCAACACCGGCGACACCGGCGACGCCCTCTCCACCGCCACCTCCAGCCCCACCTCCACCTCGGGTGACTCGGGCGACACCGGTGCCACCGGCAGCTCGGGCAACGACGTCGCCGCCACCAACACCGCCATACTCGGCACCGCCATCGGCCTCATCTCCGGCATCGCCGTCAACAGCGGCCTCGGTGGCACCGCCATCGCCGGCATCACCGGAACGATCGACGACGAGGGCCCCGACAACTCCAGCGGCGACACCGGAGACGCATCCGCCATCGGCTCCGCCGGCAGCGGTGCCAACTCCGGCGCCAACGCCGAAATCGCAGCCGTCTCGGGCGACAGCGGTGGCGGTGACATCGACATCGTGGCGCCGATGCTTCTCACCTCGGTCGGCGGCGCCGGCGGCGCTGGCGGCAGCACCGCGCCCGTCTCGGGCAGCGGCGGCGATGCCTCCGTCACCATCACCGGCCTCGATGCCGTCACCGGCTCCCCGACCTCCACCGGCGGCAGCTCGGTCGCCGTGGGCGACGCCAACGGCGGCGACGGCGGCGCCGGCGACCTGGCGGCCACGGCCACGGCCGCCAGCGGCGGCACCGGCGCCGCCACCGGCCATGGCAGCGCCACCAACGCTGGCGACACCGGCAAGGCCTGGTCGGCGGCCACCTCCAGCGGGGCGGCCCTCACCGGCGATTCCGGCGACACGGGCGACGTCGGCAGCACCGGCGGCACCGGCGACGCCCTCGCCGTCGGCGACTCCGGCAGCTTCGCCAACTCGGGCGCCAACGTCGACTCCTTCGTCCTGTCGGGCGACACCGCCGACGCGCTCAACTTCGTCGACGCCTACTCTGCCGGCGGCGCCGGCGGCGCCGGCGGAGAAGGCCTCGCCGCCACCGTGCCTGCGGCCGGCCCCGGTGGCTCCGCCACCAACACCGTGATCGGCACCGACGTCGCCAGCAGCCCCACCGCCCTCGGTGGCAGCAGCGTCGCCACCGGCTCGGCCAACGGCGGCGCCGGCGGAAGCTCCTCCACCACCGTCACCCCCACCGCCACCTCCGGCGGCTCCGGTGCGGCCAAGTCGCAGAGCAGCGCCACCAACACCGGCGACACCGGCGACGCCGTCTCCAGCGCCACCTCCAACCCCAGCGCCACCTCCGGCGACTCCGGCGACTCGGCCGACACCGGCGACTACAGCCGCACACCCACCGCCATCAACACGGCCACCCTCGGCACGGCCGTCGCCGTCGCCGGCAACGCCTCCTCCGACCCGTCGGGCTCCACCGGTGACACCGGCGACGCCGACGCGGTCGCCTTCGCCGACAGCTTCGCCAACTCGGGCGCCCACGTCACCGCCGAGTCGTTCTCCGGCGACACCGGCTTCGTCGCCAACGACGTCGTCCTCACCGCCCTCGGTGGCGTCGGTGGGTCGGGCGGGCTTTCCGCCGGGGTTGCCGCCGACGGCGGTGACGCCTCGAACACGATCACCGGCGCCAACGCCGCCGGTGCCCCCCAGGCCGTCGGGGGCAGCTCAGTCGTCACCACCGCGGCCAACGGCGGTGCCGCCGGATCGGCCACCGGCACCACCGCCCCCGTGGCCACCTCGGGCGCCTCCGGCGCCGTGGTCGCCCAGGGCAGCGCCACCAACGACGGTGACACGGGCGACGCCACGTCGGTTGCCACCGCCAAGCCGACGGCCACCACCGGCGACTCCGGCGACAGCGGCAGCACGGGCAGCGGCGTCAACCACGCCACCGCCACCAACACCGCCGCCACCCTCGGCACCGCAACGGCGACGGGCGGCAACGCCACCTCCGGCGCATCCGGCGACTCCGGCACCACCGGCGACGCCTCCGCCTTCGCCGACACCGGGAGCGCGGCCAACAGCGGCGCCCTCGTCCTCACCGACGCCTCCTCCGGCGACACCGGCGCTGCGGCCAACTTCATCGACGCCCTGGTCTTCGGCGGCACCGGCGGCAGCGGCGGCAATGCCATCGCCGCCGGCGGCGAGGGTGGCAACGCCAGAAACGACGTCACCCCCACCGGTACGTCCACCATCGCCGCCGTCGCCCGCGGTGGCAGCTCGGTCGCCACGGCGGACGCCAACGGCGGCGCCGGCGGCGCCGGCACCCTCTCGGCCACGCCCACCACGACGTCCGGCGGCTCGGGCGACGTGCGCAGCCAGGCCAGCGCCACCAACACGGGCGACACCGGCGACGCCAGTTCGGCGGCCACGTCCACGCCCACCGCCACCTCCGGCAAGTCGGGCGACACGGGCGACACGGGCGACTCCGACGCCACCCCCACGGCCACCAACTCCGCCCTCGGCGGGGCGGCCCTCGCCACCGGCGGCAACGCCATCAGCGGTGAGTCGGGCGACTCCGGCGACACCGGCGACGCCGACATCGCCGGCTTCGCCGACAGCTTCGCCAACTCCGGCGCCTCCTCCACGTCGTTCGCCGACTCGGGGGACACGGGCAGCGCCTTCTTCATCCCGCTCGGTGCCGGTGTCACCGTCGCCGGCGGAGTCGGCGGCGACGGTGGCTTCGCCGACGCCGACTCCGGGCCCGGTGGCAACGCCACCAACATCATCGCCGGCGGCGCCGGCTCCACCATCTCCGGCTCCGCCACCGGTGGCAGCAGCGTGGCCCTGGCCGACGCCGAAGGGGGAGACGGAGGCCCGACCGAGCTCACCGCGGTGCCCATCTCCACCAGCGGCAACTCGGGGGCGGCGGTCTCCCAGTCCAGCGCCACCAACTCGGGCGACACCGGCGACGCATCGTCCGCCGCCGTCTCCAACGGCTCGGCCGCCTCGGGCGACTCGGGCGACACCGGCGACACCGGCGACGCCACCTCCGACCCGTCCGCGGTCAACAGCGGCATGATCGGCACCGCCATGGCCGTCGGCGGCAACGCCACCTCGGGCAGCTCCGGGGCATCCGGCAGCACCGGTTCGATCGAGGCCAGCGGCGAGGCCGAGAGCCACGCCATCTCCGGCGCCGACTCCTTCTCCGAGGCCGACACCGGCGACACCGGCGACGCTTTCAACCTGGTCGCGGCCACCCTGTTCGCAGCCGGCATCGACCTCACCGTCTCGCCCGTCGCCACCAGCGGCAGCTCGGGCCCGGCGACCAGCCAGTCGAGCGCCACCAACACCGGCAACACGGGCAACGCCACGTCCACCGCGGCCCAGAACGCCAGTGGCACCTCGGGCAACTCGGGCGACACCGGCACCACCGGCGATGCCTTCTCCAGCCCCAGCGCGGTGAACGCCGCCGCCCTCGGCACCGCTGTGGCCGTCGGCGGGGACGCCACCTCGGGCAACTCCGGCGCCTCGGGCGACACCGGCGACGCAGAAGTCGCGGGTGGCTCGGTGGCCAGCGGCAACTCCGGCAACACCGGCGACACCGGCGATGCCTTCTCCGAGCCGGCCTCGGTCAACACCGCCATGGTCGGCAACGCCGTCACGGGCGGCGGCACCGCCAGCACCGGCAACTCCGGCGGCTCCGGCAGCACCGGCAACGCCAACGTCACCGGCGGAAGCGCCTTCAGCCGGGCCAACACCGGAGCTACGTCCGAGGCCGATGCAGACACCGGCGACACGGGCAGCGCATCCAACCTCGTCGACGTCGAGGTCACCGCGATCGACGCCAGCGGCGACGACGGCGACTCGATCGCCAGCTCGGGCGCCGGCGGCAACGCCACCAACAACCTCACGGGCGGGGCCGGCTCCACGATCGTCGCCAGCGCCACCGGCGGCAGCAGCGTGGCCATCGGCGATCTGGCCACGGCTGGGGACGGTGGCGACGCCAGAAACAACGTCACCGGCGGCGCCGGCGGGGTCATCGAGGCCCAGGCCACCGGCGGCAGCAGCGTGGCCCAGGGCATCCTGGCTGGCTCCGGCGACGGCGGCGACGCCGTCAACACGATCGTGGCCGGAGGTTCCGCCACCAGCGCCTTCGCCACCGGCGGCAGCAGCGTTGCCACCGCCGAGGACACCGGCGACGACAACGGCTCGGCCACGCTGACGGTCAACCCCACCGCCACCAGCGGCGCCTCCGGCGCCGCCACCGCCCAGAGCAGCTCCACCAACACGGGCGACACCGGCGACGCCAAGTCCACCGCCTTCGACTCCAGCACCGCCACCTCGGGTGACTCCGGCTCCACCGGCTCCACCGGCGACGCCGTCTCCAGCCCGACCGCAGTCAACTCCGCCATCCTCGGCACAGCCGAGGCCATCGGCGGGCCCGCTTTCAGCGGCAGCTCGGGAAGCTCGGGCGGCACCGGCGACGCCGCTGCCGCCAGCAGCGCCGAGGCCATCGCCAACAGCGGCGCCGACAGCTTCGGCGTCGCCTCCTCGGGTGACACCGGCGACGCCGCCAACCTCATCCTTGCCGTAGCGAACGCCGCCGCCGGCGGCGAGGGCGGTATCGGGGCCGCCGTCGCGGGTGACGGCGGACTGGCCAGCAACGACGTCTCCGGGGCCAGCGGCGGCGTGGTCACCGCGATCGGCGGCAGCAGCGTGGCCACGGTCGACGTCTCCGGCGGCGACGGTGGCGATGCCTCGGTCACCGTCTCGCCGACGGCCACCTCGGGCAAGAGCGGCGACGCCGCAGCTCGCAACAGTGCCACCAACAGCGGCTACACGGGCGACGCCTCGGCCACCGCCACCGCCGTCTCCACCGCCTACTCGGGCGACTCGGGCGACACCGGCGACACCGGCGACGCCGTTTCCGAGCCGAGCGCAGTCAACTCCCCGGCCACCCTCGGCACGGCCGTCGCCCTTGGCGGCGTCGCCTCCACAGGCGGCTCGGGCGGCTCGGGCGGCACCGGTTCGGCGTTCGCCGCCGGCCAGTCCTTCGCCGGTGCCAACAGCGGCGCCCAGGCCTTCGGTTCGGCCCTCTCCGGCGACACCGGCGATGCCGACAACGACGTCTACGCCGACGCCAACGGAGGTGAAGGCGGGGATGCCGGAGGTTTCCTCGACCCCGAAGCCCCCGAGCTCGGAGCTGCCGTCTCCGGCGCCGGCGGGGAGGCCGTCAACCTGATCGTGGGCTCCGTCCTCACCGGTGGCGTCCTCGCTCACGGCGGCAGCTCGGTGGCCACTGCGGCGGCCGACGGCGGGGCGGGCGGCGACGCCAGCGTCACCGCCACCCCCGACGCCTCCAGCGGCGCCAGCGGGTCGGCCACCTCCCAGACCAGCGCCACCAACTCCGGTGACACCGGCGACGCGACTGCCACCGCCCTGACCACACCGGTGGCCATCAGCGGCAACTCGGGCAACACCGGCGCCACCGGCTCGGCCAGCACCAACGCATCGGCCGTCAACTCGTCCATCGCCGGCACTGCCCTCGCCAGCGGCAGCGACCCGACCCTCCTCGACCCGGGCATCGGCGCCGAGGCCACCAGCGGGGGATCGGGTGGAACGGGCGACACTGGTTCCGCCGACGCCGTCGGCTTCGCCGGTGCGATCGCCAACAGTGGCGCTCTCACCGCCGGCGACGCCGTCTCCGGATCCACCGGCGATGCCATCAACGTGGTCGGAGCCTTCGCCGACGGTGGTGAGGGCGGCTCTGGCGGCATCGCCCTGGCCGGGAACCTCGAAATCGCCCCCCTGATCGAGTCCGGCAGCGCCGTGAACGACGTAACCGCCACCCTCGTCGGCGGCTCGGTCGCCGCCATCGGCGGGAGCACGGTCTCGACCGCCTCGGCCGGCGGCGCCGACGCAGGCGACGCCAGCGTCAGCCTCAGCCCGGTTGCCACCAGCGGTGACAGCGGGGCGGCCACCTCCCAGGCCAGCGCCACCAACTCCGGCCACACCGGCAGCGCCACCTCGTCGGCCACCGCCACCCCGGTGGCCTCCTCCGGCAACTCGGGCCGCTCCGGCGACACGGGCGACGCCGAGTCCGACGTCACCGCCACCAACTCGGCGGCCGTCGGCACCGCCCTGGCGGTGGGCGGCTTCGCCTCCACCGGCGGCTCCGGCGAAACCGGAGGCACCGGATCGGCGTCCGCCTTCGGTGGCGTCTTCTCCGGCGCCAACTCCGGCGCCGTGGCCGACGTCATCTCCGGCTCCGGCAGCTCCGGCAACGCCGTCAACGACGGCGTTGCCTTCGCCGACGGTGGCGAGGGGGGTAGTGGCGGCCTGGCCGCAACCCTCAACGGCGACCTCTCGTTGGTCGACGGCAGCGGTGCGGCGTCGAACGAGATCATCGTCGCCGACATCCTCGGCAGCGTGACCGCCACCGGCGGCAGCTCCGTGGCCACCTCCGCCGCCGACGGCGGCACCGGTGGTGACGCCACGGTCACCTCCAGCCCCGAGGCCACGTCGGGGGCCAGCGGAGCATCCACCTCGCAGGCCAGCGCCACCAACTCAGGTCACACGGGCAACGCCAGCTCCACCGGCCTTTCCCGCCCGGTGGCGACCTCCGGCGACTCGGGCGACTCCGGCGACACCGGCGAGGCGTCGTCCGACGTCACCGCCACCAACTCCGCCCTCCTCGGGCAGGCAGTGGGTGAGGGTGGCTCGGCCGACTGCGGCGACAGCGGCGACACCGGCAGAACCGGCAGGGCCTCGGCCGGGGCCGACGCCGAGAGCATCGTCAACTCCGGCGCCCTGGCCATCACCGACTCGCTCTCGGGCGCCACCGGCACCGCCGCCAACGACCTCTTCGTCGGCGCCGGCGGTGGCGAAGGCGGGTCCGGCGGACTGGCCATCGCGGCCAACTTCGACGCTGCCGAATTCGACGGTTCGGGCGCTGCCTCCAACATCGTCGCCGGTTCCCAGGTCGGCGGCTCGGTGGTCGCGCTCGGCGGCAGCGAGGTGGCGACCTCGCAGGCCGGCGGCGGCGCCGGCGGCGACGGCGGCATCACCGCCAGTCCCAAGGCTGTCTCGGGGGCGTCGGGTGCGGCCACCTCGCAGTCCAGCGCCACCAACAGCGGCGACACCGGCACCGCCACGTCTGTCGCCGACGCCAGCCCGGTCGCCCGCAGCGGTGACTCCGGCGCAACCGGCGCAACCGGCACCGCGGCCACCACAGCCACCGCCACCAACTCCCCGGCGGTGCTGGGGACGGCGACTGCGATCGGCGGCAACGCCAGCTCCGGCGCCAGCGGCGGTGAGGGCTCGGGCGACACCGGCGACGTCGACGTCGCCGGTACCGCCAGCAGCACGGCCAACTCCGGTGCCCAGGCCGACTCGGTATCGCTGAGCGGTGAGACGGGCTCCGCGTTCAACACCGCCTTCCTGTTCGCCGACGGTGGCGAAGGCGGCTCCGGTGGCGAGGGCCTCTCGATCAACGCCAGCGACAGCGCGGCCGACCTCAGCGGCGGCGCTTTCAACACCCTGTTGCTGGTCGACGTCGAGGGCTCGGTCCTCGCCCGGGGCGGGAGCTCGGTGGCCACGACCGACGCCGACGGTGCGTCCGGTGGGGATGCCAGCATCACCGCCACGCCGTCGGCGACGAGCGGTGCCTCCGGGGCCAGCAACTCGCAGTCCAGCGCCACCAACACCGGTGACACGGGCGCGGCCTCGTCGACGGCCACGGCCAACCCGATCGCTGTGTCCGGCAACTCCGGTGGCACCGGTGCCACGGGTGCCGCCAGCACCAGCGCCACCGCAGCCAACACCGCCATCCTCGGCACCGCTCTGGCGGTGGGCGGAAGCGCCACGTCCGGCGACTCCGGCGACTCGGGTGAGACCGGCGACGCCACCGGCGACGCCGACGCCACCAGCTCCGCCAACTCCGGCGCCATGACCACCACCGACGCCACCTCCGGCAACACCGGTGGCGCCGTCAACGCCGTGTTCGCGGTCGGCACCGGCGGCGAAGGCGGCGACGGCGGCGAGGGCGACGCTGTTGGAGGCGAGGGCGGCCAGGCGGTCAACGTGATCGAAGCGTCCGACATCGGCGGGTCGGTCACCGCCTCGGGCGGGGCGTCGGTCGCGACCGCAGGGGCCAACGGCGGAAACGGGGGCGCATCGTCGGCCCACGTCACGCCGACCGCCACGTCCGGTGCGTCGGGTGGGGTGACCTCGCAGTCCAGTTCCACCAACACCGGCGACACCGGCGACGCCACATCGGTGGCGGTGGCCAGCCCGATCGTGGGCACCGGCTCGTCGGGTGGCACCGGCGCCACCGGGACGGCCACCTCGGCGGCCAACGCCTCCAACCCGGCCCTTCTCGGAGCAGCCATCGCCATCTCCGGCGAGGCCACCTCGGGTGACTCTGGTGACTCCGGTGAGACCGGGGGCGCCGACGTGACCGCTTCCGCCGACAGCACGGCCAACTCGGGCGCCCGGTCGGACTCCGACGGTGCATCCGGCGACACCGGGGCAGCCTTCAACCTGGTCGAGCTCGGCGTGTTCGCCGGATCGGGCGGCGACGGCGGCTTCGCCTCCGCCGTGTCTGGTGAAGGCGGCCCGGCGACCAACATCCTGATCGCCACGTCGGTCGACGGCACCGTGAGCGCCACCGGCGGCGCTTCGGTCGCGACCGCCGATGCCAACGGCGGTGCCGGTGGCGGCGCCAGCGCCAACGTCACGCCGACGGCCCGGAGCGGGGCTTCGGGCAACGTCGACTCCCGGTCGAGCTCCACCAACAGCGGTGACACGGGCAACGCGTCCTCCCGGGCGACCTCGTCGCCGGTGGCCACCTCGGGCCCGTCCGGGGCCACCGGCAACACCGGCAACGCCACCTCCGGCCCGACGGTGATCACCACCGGCCTGGCCGGTCTGGGTACCACGCTGACCGCCTCCGGCGACGCCGAGACCGGCGACTCCGGCTCCACCGGCGCCACCGGCTCGGCGGCGGCCGACTCGGAGGCCGACAGCCTGGCCAACTCCGGCGCCCACTCGGCGGCCGACGGGCTCTCGGGCGTCACCGGTGAGGCGTCCAACGACATCGGCTTGGTGGTGCTCGGTGGTTTCGGCGGCGACGCCGACGAACCGACTCTGCTCTCTCCCGGCGGCGCCATCGCGGTAGCCGGCGCCGGTGGCCCGGCGGTCAACAACGGGGCCACGGGCTCGGCCGTCGCCGGCGCCAGCGTGGCCACCTCGGTGGCCAACGGCGGTGCGGGCGGCGGGGGTTCGGTCACCGCCGCACCGAACGCCACGTCCGGCGCCTCGGGTCACGCAGTCGGCCAGTCCAGCGCCACCAACACCGGCGACACCGGCGACAGCACCTCGGTGGCGGAGACCAACCCCGTCTCCGCCTCGGGCTCGTCGCCGTCCTCCGGCTCCACCGGAACGGCCAGCGGCACGGGCACGGCGGCGGACGCCAGCCCGCTGGCAGCGGCGTCGGCGGCCGGCACCGGTGCCGGCCTCGGGTCGGGCGGCGGAGGCGGAGCGGCTGCCGCTCCGGCTGCAGCTGCCGGGTCGGGGTCGGGCTCGGGCGGCGGCCACCACGGGAGCCACCGCGACGGTCACGAGTCCGACGACAACGACGACGTCCTCACCTGGCCGACGTCGTACACCGCTTCCGGCGGTGCGGTGGCCGACGAGACGTCGGTCGCCTCGGGTAACGGCCACGCCACCAACGAGTCGGTCGCCTCGGGCTGGTCGACGGCGGACAACAACTCCACCGCCTCCGGCTGGGCCACGGCGAAGGACGGCTCCGTGGCCTCCGGGTGCTCCACCGCCGTCGACGTCTCCACTGCCTCCGGCTCCGAGTGCAGCCCCGGCGGCAAGCACGGTGACGACGGCGGAACCCACGGCGACGGTGACGGTCCGGCTACGCTGGCCCGCACCGGTCTGGACGCCGGGACCATGGTGGTTGCAGCAGGTGCAAGCAGCGGGCTCGGTGGCCTCCTGCTGGCGCTCAGCCGCATCGGCCGCCGGCGCCAGAGCGAAGAATCCTGACCAAATCGCAGTCAGTACGGCTGCACGACAGTAGAGACAGTTCCCAGAGCGGAAGAAGGAGACGATGACCACGAAGAGACGTGCGACGATGTCGCTGCTGGCGGTTGTTGCTGGCCTGGTCGGCATGGTTGCCTTCCTGGCAGGCCCGGCCGCAGCCGACAGCCACCATCACGACCCGTTGACCTCTGGCGGGGCCTTCGCGTCCGAGGGGTCGGTGGCGTCGGGCACTGCGGTTGCCATCAACGACTCGACCGCATCCGGCGACGCCGTGGCCATCGACGGCTCGGTGGCGTCGGGCTGTTCCACCGCCACCAGGGAGTCGACCGCCTCGGGCGCCGACCACTGCAAGAGCGCAAGGAGCGGGCCGGCCAAGGCCCACCACGGCGACCTGGCCCTCACCGGCTCGTCGAGTGGCTCCATGGTGCAGATGGCGCTGGTCGCCTTCTTCGCCGGCCTCGCCCTGGTGAGCCTCACCAACATCTTCCGCCACCAGAACTAGCCCGGCCTTCGGGCGTACGAATCCTGGCTCGCCGGCGCCTGGCGCCGGCGAGCCGATTCGCGGGTCCCGTCCGCAACCGAAGGCTGCTCG
Organism: uncultured Acidimicrobiia bacterium; assembly: GCA_963790325.1. GTDB lineage: Bacteria > Actinomycetota > Acidimicrobiia > Acidimicrobiales > AC-14 > JAXDMK01. Next base: position 640,896 of record CAWBNY010000003.1, on the reverse strand, counting down.
GCGAGGTGGGAGGAGTCCCCGAGCCGTTCGTGCGAAGCCGTCCACCTCCGCACCAACCGCTTGTCCGGCCGCGCGCCGAGGGCGCCTTCGGTGCCGATCCGTCCCGCTCGGGATGGGTGTTCCCGTCCCGACGGGCGCGCTACGGTCGAAGCCTGGTGATCGACACTCCGGAGGTGGTGCCCGTGGCGCTCGAAGAGGTGGTCAACGAGGGATTCCTGAGCCGGTACCGGGCCCTTCTGGACGCCGAGGACTGCGCCTTCGACGAGTTGGCGCACGCCTACGAGGACGGCGACCGGGAGCACTTCCTGGCCGACCTGGACACGTGGGCCCACACCATCGAGCGGCGGCTGGCGTTCCTGACCCGGGCCGGCGTTCCCCTTGGCCACCACGTGCAGGCGGCCGACGCGCTCGCCTGAGCCCCGGGCGGTGGAGGCCGGCTCATCCGACCTCGCCTCCGTCCTAGCCACCGAGCAACTCCTCACCCCCGCGGCGGGTGCGCGCCGGCGAATCCCAGGCCGGCCACCTCCCGGCCCTCGCCACGACCACGGCTACGACGGGGGACCGACGGGGGCCGGCCGCAGTTCCGCCGGCGGGAGAGACGCTACGGTTCTCCCCGTGGCCGCACGCGAGGGCGCCATCGGCGCCCCGTCCCGAGTGCGGCAGTCCATCGACGACGAACAGTGGGAGGCCATGTCCTCGTTCCCGTGGCACCAGCGTGGCTGACGTCACCTTCTCCTCCGGCCTGCCGGAGACCGTCCTGCCCCCGGAGCCGTCGGAGGCCCTGGCCGCCTTGGCCGCCGCCCTCGAGGCCCCCGCCGAGGGTGGCGAGCGCCGCCAGGCGGTGGCGGCCGTGGTCGCCCGCTGGCCCCGCTTCCTCGATGCCTGGGCCCGCCTGGGCCAGCTCGGGCGGGACGACGTGGAGGCCTACGCCTCCTTCCGGGTGGGTTACCACCGGGGACTAGACCGCCTGCGCCAATCCGGATGGCGGGGATCGGGCTACGTCCGGTGGCGGGTGGAGTCCAACCGGGGCTTCCTGCGGGCCCTCGACGGCCTCCGGCGCCAGGCCGAGGCCATCGGCGAGACCGACGAGGCCGAGCGCTGCCGCCAGTTCATCGGCCAGCTCGACCCGTCGTGGGACGGCACCGACGCCTGACTCCGTCGCCCGCCGGGTGGTTGTCGACGGGCTGGTGCAGGGCGTGTTCTTCCGGGACGAGTGCCGCAAGCTGGCGGCCGCGGCGGGGGTGACCGGGTGGGTGCGCAACCGCCCCGACGGCCGGGTGGAGGCGTGGTTCGAGGGCGCTCCGGCGGCGGTGGCGAAGATGGTGGCCTGGTGCCACCAAGGGCCGCCCCACGCCCGGGTGACGGCGGTCGACGTGGTTCGGGAGGTTCCGGTGGGGGAGGAGCGCTTCCGGGTGCGCTGACCGGTCTCCCACGCTGCTAGAAACGGGGCAGTGGCTGACTCGGCCCGGATCCCCCTGCTGCCGGTCGGCACGGTGGTATGGCTGGCGTCCGAAGTCATGTTCTTCAGCGGCCTGTTCGGCGCCTACTTCGCCCTCCGGGCGGCCACGCCGGGCGACTGGCCCCCGGCCGATGTCGAGCTCGACCGGCTGGTCAGCGGCCTGTTCACGCTCCTCCTGGTGGCCTCCAGCGGGACGGTGCAGCTGGCGGTGCGGGCCCTGGCCGGGGGACGGCGGATCGCGTTCCGCCGGTGGCTGTTGATCACCGTCGCACTGGCCGCCGCCTTCCTCCTCAACCAGGGCCACGAGTGGCTGACGCTGGGCTTCTCCGTCAGCTCCCATCCCTACGGCTCCGCCTTCTACGTCATGACCGGCTTCCACGGACTGCACGTGGCCGGGGGCATGCTGGCCATGGCCGTGCTCGTGGGCCGGGCGTCGTCCCCCCGCTTCGGGCCGGAGGAGACACCGGCGGTCGAGGTCGTCTCCTACTACTGGCACTTCGTCGACGTGGTGTGGGTGGCGCTGTGGGCCACCCTGTTCCTGCTCGGATGAGGCGACGGGTGGCGGTGGCGGTGGCGGTGGCGGTCGCGGTGGCGGCCCTCGGCGTGGCCGGCCCGTCGACCCTGGCCGGGGCCCAGCCGGCCCCGCCTGACCAGCCGGTCGACTCCGAGGTCGTGGCCGGGCGCTCCCTGTTCGAGATCTCGTGCACCTCCTGTCACGGCGTCGAGGGTGAGGGCACGACCGACGGCCCGCCCCTGGTCGGGGTGGGACCGGCCTCGGCCGACTTCTACCTGTCCACCGGCCGCATGCCCCTCGACCGGCCCCGGGCCCAGGCCGAGCGCAAGCGCCCCGCCTTCTCGCCCGCCGAGATCGCCCTGCTCACGGCCTACGTAGGCTCACTGGGAACGGGCCCGCCCATCCCCGAGGTCGACCCCGAACGGGGCGACATCACCGTCGGCTACCAGCTCTACGCCGACAACTGCGCCTCCTGCCACAGCTCGGCGGGGGCGGGCGGGGCTTTGGGCCACGCCGTCTACGCCCCGCCCCTCAACCGGGCCACCGCCCTGCAGGTGGCGGAGGCCATCCGCATCGGTCCGGGAGCCATGCCTCTCTTCGGTCCCGACACCTTTGACGACCACGAGGTGGACTCCATCGTGCGCTACGTCCTCTACCTGCGCGATCCCCGGGACGAGGGCGGCTTCGACCTCGGCCACCTGGGCCCGCTGAGCGAAGGTCTGGTGGCGTGGGCGGTGGGGCTGCTGGGCGTTCTCCTCGCCGCCCGCTGGATCGGGACCCGGGACTGATGGCGGAACCCGGGACGGGGGCCGAACCGAGCGAGCGTCGCATCGCCATGGCCTTCCTGGCCAGCACCTTTGCCGCTCTGGGGCTGGCCGGGGTGTACATCGGGGGCGGCCAGCCCCAGGCCGAGGGGGCCTTGCTGTTCGTCGCCCTGGGCGGGCTGGGGGTGGGTGCGGTGCTGTGGGCCCGCCAGATCGACGACGGCCCCGTCACCGACGAGCGGGGGGAGCTGGCCGGGTCGGAGGCCGATCAGGCGGCGGTGGTCGACGACGTGGTCGACGACCTCGAACAGCTCGGCCGGCGCACGGTCCTGGGTCGGCTGCTGCTGGCCGCGGTGGCGTCGCTCGGCCTGGCCGCCCTGTTCCCCATCCGATCCCTCGGGCCGAGCCCGGGTGACTCCCTCGAGCGCACCGCCTGGCGCCCCGGCCGGCGCCTGGTCGACAGCGAAGGGCGCCTGATGCGCCCCGACACCCTCGACGTGGGCGGCACCATCACCGTCTTTCCCGAGGGAGCGGCCCAGGCCGGCGACTCCCAGGCGGTGCTCATCCGCCTCGCCCCCGGCCGCAACCGGCCCCGCCGGGGCCGGGAGTCGTGGGCCGCCGCCGACAACGTCGCCTACTCCAAGATCTGCACCCACGTGGGCTGCCCGGTGGGCCTCTACCAGGAGGACACCGAGGAGCTCGTCTGCCCCTGCCACCAGTCCACGTTCGACGTGGTCGACGGGGCCCGGCCCCGGTTCGGTCCCGCCACCCGGGCCCTGCCCCAGCTGCCCCTGGCGGTCGACGACGACGGCTTCCTGATCGCCCAGCGGGACTTCACCGAGCCCGTCGGCCCCGGCTTCTGGAACCGGGCATGAGCCGGCGGAGGCCGAAGCAGGCGAAGGCCGTCGACCGGGGCTTCCGCTTCGTCGACGACCGCCTCGGGATCTCCCGCTTCACCCGCAAGGCGCTGACCAAGGTCTTCCCCGACCACTGGTCGTTCATGATCGGGGAGATCGCCATGTACTGCCTGGTGATCCTCATCGTCACCGGTATCTACCTGGCCTTCTTCTTCGTCCCCGCCACCGAGGAGATCGTCTACGGCGGGGCCTACGCCCCCCTGCGGGGGGTGGAGATGTCGCAGGCCTACGCGTCCACCCTCGACATCAGCTTCGAGGTGCGGGCGGGCCTGGTGATGCGCCAGATGCACCACTGGGCGGCCCTGGTGTTCGTGGCCGCCATCGTCGTGCACCTGTGCCGGGTGTTCTTCACCGGGGCGTTCCGCCGGCCCCGGGAGCTCAACTGGATGGTGGGTGTGACCCTGCTGGTGCTGGCCATCGGCAACGGCTTCTTCGGGTACTCGCTGGTCGACGACCTCCTGTCCGGCACCGGTGTGCGGGTGGCGTACTCCATCGCCCTGTCAGTGCCGGCCGCGGGGACGTGGCTGGCGTTCCTGTTCTTCGGGGGCGAGTTCCCCAACACCGAGTTCATCACCCGCTTCTATGTCCTCCACGTGCTCATCCTCCCGGCGATGATCGTCGGTCTGCTCACCGCCCACCTGGCCATCGTCTGGCGCCAGAAGCACACCCAGTTCAAAGGCCCCGGCCGCACCGAGGACAACATCGTCGGCTCCCGGCTGTGGCCCCAGTACGCAGCCAAGTCGGCGGCCCTGTTCCTGCTGGTGGCGGCGGTTCTGGCCGCCCTCGGGGGACTGGCCCAGATCAACCCGATCTGGCTGTACGGGCCGTACCAGGCCACCCAGGCGGCGGCGGCCACCGCCGGGTCGCAGCCGGACTGGTACATGGGCTGGGTCGACGGGGCGCTGCGGATCATGCCTGCCTGGGAGGTCCGCGCTTTTGGCCACACCATCGCCAACCCCTTCTTCCCGGGTGTCCTCATGCCCGGGATCACCTTCGGCGCCCTCTACCTGTGGCCGTTCCTCGAGCGGCGGGTGACCAGGGACCGGGCCGCCCACAACCTGCTCGACCGCCCTCGCGACGCACCGGTCCGCACCGCTTTGGGAGCCGCCACCCTGGCTTTCTACGGGATCCTGCTCCTGGCCGGGGGCAACGACATCCTGGCCGGCGTCTTCCGCATCGCCCCCGAGGCCATCACCACCGCCTTCCGGGTCCTGATCTTCGTGGTCCCCCTGGCCGTGTTCCTCGTCACCCGCAACGTGTGCCGGGGCCTGGCCCGGGCCGACCTCCATCCGACCGAGCCCCCCGAGGGCGGCCGCATCGTCCGCACCGCCACCGGCGGCTTCGAGCGCGTCGGCGGCCACGGCGACGGTGGGGGCGACGCGGTGCCGGCCGAGGTCTGGAAGCCGCCGCCCGAGGCGCCGTAGCCGAGCCGGTGCCGCCGGTTCAGCGTTTGGCGTTGGCCTCCGTGGCGTAGCCACCGATGCCGGCCCCCAGGAGCAGGACGCCGAGGCTGGCCACGCCGAGGCCGAAAACGAGGCCGAAGCCGAGCACGACCGTCCCGCAGGCGGCCACGAACGGCCACACGCTGGCCGACGGGTAGTAGACGGGCTCGCCCTCGTCGTCGCCGAACTCCCCGTCCCGGCGGTCGGACGGCCGGGTGCCGAGCCGGTTGCCGACCATCGTCAGATAGCCCGCCACCAGCAGCAACGCCGCCCCCGAGAACACCAGCATGGTGGTGCCGGCGTGCTCGTAGGACACGAACCAGTAGATCGCCCCGACCAGGGCGGCGAAGGCGGCCGCCCCGGTGAACAGCCGCCACTCGGTGGTCACGAGGCGGCCTCGATCCGGGCGTCGAACACCGGCCGCTCCGAGCGGATGGGCGGCAGGGAGTGGAAGTTGTGCTCCGGCGGCGGCGACGAGGTGGCCCATTCCAGCGAGTGGCCGCCCCACGGGTCGTCGCCCGCCGGCCGGCCCGCCTTAGCCGTCCGCCACAGGTTCACCAGCAGCACCAGCACCGACACCCCCAACACCGCGGAGCCGAGGCTGGAGGCCAGGTTGAGCGTCTCCCAGCCGGTGGACGGGGCGTAGTCGGCCACCCGGCGGGGCATCCCCCGCAGCCCGAGCAGGTGGTGGGGCCAGAACGTGAGGTTGAAGCCGACGAACATCAGCCAGAAGCTCAGCTTCCCCAGCCCCTCGTGCAGCCGGCGACCGGTGAACTTGGGGTACCAGAAGTAGAGCCCGGCGAAGAACCCGAAGGCGGCCGTCCCGAACAGGACGTAGTGCATGTGGGCGACGATGAAGTAGGTGTCGTGGACGTGGACGTCGAAGGGCGTCGACGCCAGCATGGGCCCGGTGAGGCCCCCGATCAGAAAGACGACCAGGAAGCCGATGCAGTGGAGCATCGGCGTGTCGAAGGTGATCCGGCCCCGCCACATGGTGCCGATCCAGTTGAAGATCTTCACCCCGGTGGGCACTGCGATGAGCATCGTCATCCCCGAGAAGAAGGGGAGGTTGACGGCGCCGGTGGCGAACATGTGGTGGGCCCACACGCCGGTGGACAGGGCGGCGATGGCCAGGGTGGCGAACACGAATCCGCGGTAGCCGAACAGGGGCTTGCGGCTGAACACGGGGATGACCTCGGTGACCACCCCGAAGAACGGCAGGGCCACGATGTAGACCTCGGGGTGGCCGAAGAACCAGAACAGGTGTTGCCACAGCACCGGCACGCCCCCCTGGGCGGGCTCGAAGAACGTGCTCCCCAGGTGACGATCGGCCCACAGCAGGGACAGACCGCTGGTGAGCACCGGGAAGGCCAGGATCACCATCACCGACACGATCAGCATGTTCCAGGTGAAGATCGGCATCCGGAACATCACCATCCCCGGCGCCCGCAGGCACACGATGGTGGTGATGAGGTTGACGGCGGTGAGGATGGTCCCCACGCCGGTGATCACCAGGGAGACGATCCACAGGTCGGCGCCGGCGCCGGGGGAGCGGATGGCGTCCGACAGGGGGGCGTAGGCGGTCCAGCCGAAGGCGGGCGCCCCCTGCGACGTCAGGAACGACGACACCATCATCAGGCCTCCGCCCAGGAACAGCCAGAACGAGAGCGCGTTCAGGCGGGGGAACGCCATGTCGGGGGCGCCGATCTGCAGCGGTACCAGGTAGTTCGCAAACCCGAAGGCCATGGGGACGGCGAACAGGAACATCATGATGCTGCCGTGCATGGTGAACAGCTGGTTGTAGGTGGCCTGCGACACCACGCCCTGGCCGGGCTGGGCCAACTCGGCCCGGATGAGCAACGCCAGCACGCCGCCCAGGAGGAAGAACCCGAAGGCGCAGACCATGTAGAAGATGCCGATCCGCTTGTGGTCGGTGGTGGTGACCCACGCGGCCAGGCCCGACGGCCGGTCCGCAGGCGGCGGGGACGGGGGCCGCTCGGCGGTGACGGTCACGATCCTTCGACCCGGGCCACGGGCGGTTCCGGCGCGAGGGCCTGGCCGCGGGGGTCGGTGGCGCCGCCGGGGTCGGTGCCCGACTCGCCGGCGCCCTCGGCCGGCTCCTCCCGGCGCTCGGCCAGCCACCGCTCGAACTCGGGCTCGGTCACCACCTCCACCGCGAAGGTCATGCGGGCGTGGTCGAGCCCGCAGAACTCGGCGCAGTAACCGCCGAAGTGGCCGACCCGGGTGGGGGTCACGTCCAGATCTTCGACCGTCCCCGGGATCGTGTCCCGTTTGGTGAGGAAGGCGGGAACGTAGAACGAGTGGATCACGTCGGGTGATGCCAGCTGCAGCCGGGTGGTCACCCCCACGGGGAGGAAGAGGGTGGGCGGGGCGTTGGAATCGCCCACGACGGTGAGGTCGTGGGCCGGATAGACGAAACGCCACCCCCACTGGAAGGCGGTGACCTCCACCCGGAGGCCGGGACTGGCCGAGAGCCGGTCGACCGGTCCCTGGGTGCGGAGGGTGACCACGAACAGGACGGCCACGATCACCAGGGGGACGACGGTGTAGGCGATCTCGACGGGGATGTTCTCCCGGGTCTGGGACGGAAGGTCGGTGCGCCGCCGGCGGCGGTCGCGAACGAGGGTGACGGCGAGGAGGGCGACCACCACCGCCCCGACACCGATGCCGACGAGCATGAGGATCCGCCACAGGCCGAGCACCTCGGAACCCTGGCGGGTGGCCGGCTCGGGGGCGCCGAACCGGCTGCTGCACGCGGTTCCCGCGCCCAGCAGAAGGAGACCCCCCGTGACCGACTGCGGGAGGCGGGGCAAGGGCCGGGGATGTCGGCGACCGATCGGGCCAGCCTACCGATAGCGGGTCATTTCCTCGATGTTCGCCGCTCGCCTGGGTAACATCGCTCGCCAGGCGGACGTCCGGGTGAGATCGTTCGAGCGTGCGGAGGCGGATCGATGCGACGTCGTGGGTTAGGCGGGACCTTGTGGCTGACCGTGGGCCGGCCGTGACGCTGGGTCCGTCCCGCGTGCCCCGTGGCGGTCCGACCGTACTGGGGCGCCGATTTCGGACCCGGATCGACGCCGGCTCCCGGGCGGCCCGCACGATGGGCACGGGCCTCGTCCTGGCGGTCGTCGGCCTGCTGTTGGTGGTGTTGCCGGCGGCCGCGGCCACTCCCCATATCACCCATCAGGCCTCGGCCTCCGGGTTCCCGGCCGGCTCACCGATCTTCGACTTCGCCACCCTCGGCAACGGATCGAACCCCACCGGCAGCATCACGTTCACGCTCTTCGGGCCAGACAACGACACCTGCGCCGGGCCGCCGATCTTCACCGACACCAAGACGGTCAACGGCAACGGCAACTACCAGTCCGGCAACTACGTCACCGACGCGGCCGGCGACTACCAGTGGATCGCCGCCTACAGCGGCGACGTCAACAACGACCCTGCCACCACCGCGTGCGGCGATCCTGCCGGACGGGTCACCGTGGCCAAGCGGGTCCCCAACCTGTCCCACCAAGCGTCGCCGTCGGTGCCGGTCGGCGGCCAGCTCACCGACACCGCCACCCTAGGGAGCGGGTCGGGGCCGGCAGGTCCCACCGGTACCCTCACCTTCGCCCTCTACGGCCCGGCCAACCCGACGTGCGTCCCGCCCGCCGCCTTCAGCACCACTAGTCCGGTGACGGGCAACGGGATGTACACCTCGGACCCGTACACCCCCACCGTCGCCGGCGACTACCAGTGGGTCGTCCAGTACACCGGCGACGCCAACAACAGGGCCGTAGGCACCACCTGCGTCGACCCGGCCGGATTTGTCACCGTCACGCCCGGCGGCCTGATCACACCGACGCTGACCACCCAGGCCTCGGGGACGGTTGCCGTCGGTGGCGAGATCACCGACGCGGCCACCCTCGCCGGCGGGACGAACCCTTCGGGATCGATCACCTTCACCCTCTACGGCCCCGACGACGACACCTGCGCCGACACCGCCGCCTTCACCAACGTCAAGACAGTGTCCGGAAACGCCACCTACACCTCCGACCCCTTCACCACGACCGCCGCCGGAACCTACCGGTGGGTGGCGTCCTACAGCGGAGACATAGCCCACAATCCAGTCACCGGCGCGTGCGACGACCCCAACGAGTCGGTGGAGGTGACGGGGGGAGGCTCGACCACCACGTCGACCACCACCTCGACTGTTCCGACCACGACGTCGACGTCGACGTCGACTTCGACGTCGACCACCCTCCCCACCACGACTTCGACGTCGACCACCCTCCCCACCACGACTTCGACGTCGACCACCCTCCCCACCACGACTTCGACGTCGACCACCCTCCCCACCACGACTTCGACGTCGACCACCCTCCCCACCACGACTTCGACGTCGACCACCCTCCCCACCACGACTTCGACGTCGACCACCCTCCCCACCACGACTTCGACGTCGACCACCCTCCCCACCACGACGACGAGCACGACGACCACCATCCCCACCACGACGACGAGCACGACGACCACCATCCCCACCACGACGACGATCACGACGACCACCCTCGTCCCCACCACGACGACCACCCTCGCCCCGACGACCACCACCACGTCGACCACCCTCGCCCCCACCACGACGACGAGCACGTCGACGACGTCGAGCACAACGACGACGACCTCGTCGACCACCACCACCGCTCCGCCCACCACCACCTCCACCACCACGGCGGCGCGCGCGCCGACGACGACGGTCGCCTCCGGCCGAGGCGCGGCCACCGCCACCACGACCCCCGGCGCGCCGTCGGTTCAGGTCAACCCATCGCAGGGTCCGCCAGGACAGTCGGGCGTGCTCTCGGGGAGCGGGTTCGGTCCGAACGAGCCGTTGACGGCCACGTTCAACAGCACCCCGGTGGTGATCGCCACCCTCGCCGCCAGCCCGACGGGGACCTTCTCGATCCCGATCCGAATCCCGGCCGACGCCGTCCCCGGCCGACACACGATCGTCGTCGCTGGCTCCAGCGGGCGGAATGCCAGCACGGGTTTCACAGTCGTGGCCACCGGGCGGCCAGCCACCGCACCTCCGTTGGCCCGCACGGGTGCCGATCCCTCGGACCCGATCGCGCTCGCAGCCTGCCTTTTGGTCCTGGGGAACTGCGCCCTACTCGTCGGTGGCCGCCGCCGCCTGCGTTGACCGGTCCGGCCAACACCCGGAGGAGTGTTGGAACACGTGTCTGTTGGAGCCGAAGGTGCCCCTCGATGCTGGACACGGTGTCCAACAGCAATCGGCCACCGCGTTCTGTTTGAAATACGGCCACTCGTGGTAGTCGCCGGCAGAAGGACGTACTAACGTCACGACGTGCAGTCATGAGGCTGGGCAAACGGGCGGACGGCCTGGGGAGGTTTCACGGAATGAGCGCTCGTCCCGATGGATCCAATTGGGGATACCGGCGGAGTGGACGGGCGGTCCATTGGCGGGGCTGGGCGAACACCAAATTCGTCACAGGCGGCGTGGCCCTGATTGTCGCCTTCTCGGTTCTGCTTGCCCCCGGTGCCAAGGCGTTCATCTTCGTGGTTCCCGCACCCAGCTTCCCCGACACCGTCACGGTCGGCCAGACCTTCCCTGCATCGCTCGGCATCGGCAACTTCTCCACACCCCCGGAATCCGATGCCAACCCGGTCTTCACCGTCAGCCAGATCGACCTCCAGCCCGCCTGCAGCGACGGCTCCGCTCCCCTGTGCAACTCCGGCGTCGCCGAGGCGGGCGTCGTCGCCCTCAGCGCCACCGGCACCGGCTCGTCCACCCCCCCCGGCAACACCACCTGCGAGGGAACCTGGACCATCGTTCCCGACACCGGCAACCCCAACACCGCCACCCGCTTCCGCTTCGAACCACCGGGCGGCGAGGGCACCCTGCTGCTGGCGACCGGCGAGACATGTGCCGTCTCCTTCACCGCGCTCACCCTGCGGGTCCCGAGCATCGACGGGTCGCCCGACCCGGAAGTCCAGACTTTCGCCACGTCCACCGCTTTCCGCTCGTCCCCCCTACTTCCGTCGCCGGTCCCCAACAGCAGCAACGACCGGTACACCGTGCTGGCGGCCAACCCCCTCCTCAGCACCGAGGCCTCCCAGAGCGGGCCCACCGTCCCCGCCACCACCTCCGACACCGCCTTTCTCGACCCGCCCTCGCCGCCCTCCTCGGGGAACGGGGCCCCCCCCACCGGCAACATCACCTTTGACCTGTTCGGCCCGGCCGACCCCGACTGCGCCGGCGCACCGTTCTTCAGCAACACCGTTCCGGTGAACGGATTCGGGAGCTATGACACCAGCGCCTCGGCCGCCATCACCTCGCCAGGGACGTACCGATGGGTGGCGAGCTATTCCGGCGACGCCAACTACAACCCCGCAACCACCGCCTGCGGCGATCCGGCGGAGACCGTCACCTTCGCCCAGGCGACGCCCACCATCGTCACCCAGGCCCTCACCCCGGTCACCATCGGCAGCCCGATCAGCGACACGGCCACCGTCACCGGCGCCGGCGGCGGCGTGGCCGACCCCACCGGCACCGTCACCTTCACCCTGTTCGGCCCGGACAACCCCACATGCACCGGCGAACCGATCTTCACCAGCACCGTCCCCCTCACCCCGGCCGCGCCACCGACCGCCACCGCCAACTCGGGGGACTTCACGCCGACGCAACCCGGCACCTACAACTGGGTCGCGGTCTACAGCGGTGACGACAACTACGTCGGCGCCACCAGCCCGTGCGGCGCCGAGAACGAGTCGTCGGTCGTCAACCAGGCCATCGCCCAGATCGCCACCACGGCGACGGCGGCGGTAACCATCGGCAGCCCCATCTCCGACTCGGCCACGGTCACCGCCGCCGCCCCGCCCGCCCCGCCGCCCACCGGCACGGTCACCTTCACCCTCTTCGGCCCCGACGACCTCGCCTGCGCCGGCGGCCCGATCTTCACCAGCGCCGACGTCCCGCTCCCGGGGGGCCCGCCCTTCACCGTCGACTCGGGGGAATTCACGCCCACCGCCGCCGGCACCTATCAGTGGGTCGCGGTGTACAGCGGCGACGCCAACTACCCGCCGGCCGAAAGCCCGTGCGGCGCGCCCAGCGAGTCGTCGGTGGTCCGCCAGGCGGTGGCCACCATCGCCACCGAGGCCGTCACCCCGGTCGACTTCGGCGACCCCATCTCCGACACGGCCACCGTCACCGGCGCGGCGCCGCCCGCCCCGGTGCCCACCGGCACCGTCACCTTCACCCTCTTCGGCCCCGACGACCCCACCTGCGCCGGCGCCCCCGTCTTCACCAGCGCCGACGTGCCCCTCGCGGGCGGGCCGCCGCCCACGGCCAACTCGGGGGACTTCGTCCCGCCGGCAGTCGGAACCTACAACTGGGTCGCCGTCTACAGCGGTGACGCGGCCTACGGCTCGGTCACCAGCCCGTGCGGGGCTCCCAACGAGGAGTCCGTCGTCAACCAGGTGACACCCACCATCACCACCGAGGCCACCGCCACGGCGCCGGCCGGCAGCCCCATCTCCGACACCGCCACCGTGACCGGGGCGACGCCGCCCGCAGCCGCCCCGACGGGCACGGTCACCTTCACCGTCTTCGGCCCCGACGATCCCGCGTGCGACGGCGCCCCCGTCTTCACCAGCGTCGACCGGCCGCTCGGCGGCGGCCCACCGCCCACCGCCACCTCGGACCCGTTCGTCCCGCCGGGACCCGGCAGCTACAACTGGGTCGCCGTCTACAGCGGTGACGCAAACTACGCGTCGGTCACCAGCCCGTGTGGCGCTCCGAACGAGACCTCGGTGGTGAACGACTCCACCATCGCCACCCAGGCGGTCACCCCGGTCACCATCGGCCAGCCCATCTCCGACACCGCCACCGTGTCCGGCACCGGTGTGCCTCCGACCGGCACCGTCACCTTCACCCTCTTCGGCCCGAACGACCCCACGTGCGCCGGAGCCGTCGTCTTCACCAGCGCCGACCGGCCCCTCGCCGGCGGACCGCCGCCCACCGCCGACTCGGGGGACTTCACCCCGACTGCGGTCGGCACCTACAACTGGGTCGCGGTCTACAGCGGCGACGCCAACTACCCGCCGGCCACCAGCCCCTGCGGCGCTCCCAACGAAGCGTCGGTCGTCAACCAGGCGACGCCCACCATCGTGACGTCGGCCCTCACGCCGGTCACGGTGGGCAGCGACATCAACGACACCGCCACCGTCAGCGGTGTGGGCGCTCTGGCCCCTCCCACCGGCACCGTCACCTTCACCCTCTTCGGCCCCGACGACCCCACCTGCGCCGGCGCCCCCATCTTCACCAGCGCCGACCGGCCCCTCGCCGGAGGCCCCCCGCCCACCGCCACCTCGGGGAACTACACCACCACCGCGCCCGGCGATCACAACTGGGTCGCCGTCTACAGCGGCGACGCCACCTACACATCCGTCACCAGCCCGTGCGGGGCACCGAACGAGACCTCCGTCGTCATCCAGGGCGAGGTCGCCATCGCCACGTCGGCGACGGCCTCCGCCCCGCTCGGCGGCGCCGTCTCCGACACCGCCACCGTCACCGGGTCGCCTTCGCCCGCTCCCGCACCCACCGGCACCGTCGTCTTCACCCTCTTCGGCCCGAACGACCCCACCTGTGCCGGCGCCCCCGTCTTCACCAGCGCCCCGGTCGCCCTGGCCGGCGGTCCGCCGCCCACCGCCAACTCGGGGAACTTCACGCCGACCGCCGCCGGCTCCTACAACTGGGTCGCCGTCTACAGCGGTGACGACAGCTACCCGTCGGCCACCAGCCCGTGCGGCGCGCCCAACGAGACCTCGACGGTCAACGCGGCCGCCATCACCACCTCGGCCACGACTCCGGTCACCATCGGCAGCCCGATCTCCGACACCGCCACCGTCACCGGCGGCGCGCCGCCGGCCGCGCCGCCCACCGGCACCGTCACCTTCACCCTCTTCGGCCCGGACGACCCCACCTGCGCCGGGCCGGCCATCTTCACCAGCGCCGACCGGCCCCTCGCCGGCGGACCGCCCCCCACCGCCACCTCGGAGGAGTTCACCCCGACCGCGGTAGGCACCTACAACTGGGTCGCGGTCTACAGCGGTGACGCCAACTACCCGCCGGCTACCAGCCCGTGCGGGGCTCCCAACGAGGAGTCGGTCGTCGACCAGGCCCGGGTCACCATCACGACCCAGGCGTTCGGCCCGGTCACCCTGACCCAGCCCATCCGTGACACCGCCACCGTCACCGGGGCGGCCGGAGCCCCGACGCCCACCGGCACCGTCACCTTCACCCTCTTCGGCCCCAACGACCCCACCTGCGCCGCGCCGGCCATCTTCACCAGCGCCGACCGGCCCCTGGCCGGTGGACCGCCGCCCACCGCCACCTCGGCCGACTTCACGCCCACCGCGGTCGGTGAGTACAACTGGGTCGCCGTCTACAGCGGTGACGCCAGCAACGCATCGGTCACCAGCCCCTGTGGCGCCCCGGACGAGACCTCGGTGGTCACTTCGGTGCCGTCGATCAGCGTCGACAAGACCGCCACCCCGCTGACCCGGCCCGAGCCGGGCGGCGACTTCACCTTCAACATCCTGGTCACCAACACCAGCACCGAGGTCCTGACGATCACGTCGCTCACCGACGACATCTACGGCGACCTCACCACCCGGCCCGGATCGAGCTGCAACTCCGCCCCCGGCACGGTGCTGCAGCCGAGCCCCGGCCCCGACCACACCTACGCCTGCTCCTTCACCGCCCCCTTCAACGGCAACGCCGGCGACAGCCAGACCGACGTCGTCACGGTGACGGCCACCAACCCGGCGGGCGTGACGGTGACCGACACCGACGATGCCGTCGTCAGCCTCATCGGCGACCCGCCCCAGATCCAGATCGTCAAGGAGGCGACGCCCCTGTCCCGGCCCGAGCCGGGCGGCGCCTTCACCTACAACCTCCTGATCACCAACCCCGACACGCTGGAAGCGATCACCATCACGACGCTGACCGACAACGTCTACGGCGACCTCGGCAACCCGGCCAACCCGAACGTCACCGACAACACCTGCGACGACCTGATCGGCGACGTCCTGGCCCCGAGCCCGGGGCCGGGGAACACGACCACCTGCTCCTTCACCGCCAACTTCACCGGCAACGGTGGCGACAGCCTCACCGACATCGTCACCGTGACCGGCGTCGACGACGACGGTGACACCGCCACCGACTCCGACGACGCCACCGTCAGGATCACCGACATCCTGCCGATCATCGCCGTCGACAAGACGGCGACGCCGGCCTCCCGGCCCGAGCCGGGCGGGACCTTCACCTTCAACGTGGTGGTCACCAACCTGAGCAACGAGTCGGTGACGATCACCAGCCTCACCGACGACATCTACGGCAACCTCGTCACCCGGCCCGGATCCGGCTGCACCTCCGCCATCGGCACGGTGCTGGCCGCCGCGCCGGGGCCGGGCAACACCTACAGCTGCTCGTTCACCGGTCCGTTCAACGGCAACGCCGGCGACACCCAGACCGACGTCGTCACCGCCACCGCGGTCGACGACGACGGCAACCCCGCCACCGCCGACGACGACGCCACCGTGGCCATCACCAACGTGCTCCCCGCCATCCAGGTGGAGAAGTCGGCCAGCCCCACCAGCCGGCCGGAGCCGGGCGGAACGTTCCAGTTCAACATCGTGGTCAGCAACATCGGCCCCGAAGCCCTCACCATCACGTCACTCACCGACGACATCTACGGCAACATCGCCACCCAGGGCACCTGCACCACCGCCATCGGGACGGTGCTGCAGCCCGGCGGCAGCTACAGCTGCTCGTTCCCCGGCAACTTCACCGGCAACGCCGGCGACACCCAGACCGACGTGGTCACCGTGGTCGGGCGCGACGACGACGGCTCATCGGTGTCCGACACCGACGACGCCACCGTCACCATCACCGGGGTGCCGCCGACGGTCAACATCACCAAGACGCCGTCGCCCGCCAGCCTGCCCGAGCCCGGCGGCCAGTTCACCTTCAACTTCGTCGTCACCAACACCAGCAACGAGTCCGTCACCATCACCCAGCTCACCGACGACATCTACGGCAACCTCAACGGGAGGGGGACCTGCGCCACCGGTGCCGTCCTCGCCCCGGGAGGCCAGTACCGGTGCTCGTTCACCGTCACCTTCACCGGTCCGCCGGGGGCCTCCCAGCGGGACGTGGTGACAGTGCGGGTGGTCGACGACGACGGTCAGCAGGCGGTCGACGACGACGACGCCATCATCACCATCACCGACCTGTTGCCGACGATCAGCGTCCAGAAGACGGCCAACCCGCTGGTGCGCAACGAGCCGGGAGGCACCTTCACCTTCACCGTCGTCGTCACCAACACCGGTCCCGAGGCCGTCACCATCACCGACCTCACCGACGACATCTACGGCAACCTCAACGGCCGGGGCACGTGCGCCGTCGGCGCGGTGATGCCGCGCAACGGCGGCACCTACACCTGTTCCTTCCCGGGCGAGTTCCGGGGCAACGCAGGGGCCAGTCAGACCGACGTGGTCACCGTCTCCGGCGTCGACGACGACGGCTCCCGGGCCACCGCCCGTGACGACGCGACCGTGCGCCTGGTCGACGTCCCGCCGACGATCACCCTGACCAAGGACCCGGACCCCGCCAGCCGGCCCGACCCGGGTGGCAGCTTCACCTTCCACGTGGCCATCACCAACACCAGCTTCGAGCCGGTCACCCTCACGTCGCTCACCGACGACGTCTACGGCAACCTCAACGGCAGGGGCAACTGCGCCATCGGCGGCGTCATCCAGCCGGGCGGCGTCTACCGGTGCTCCTTCACCGTCGACTACCGAGGCCCAGGCGGCTCCAGTCAGGTCGACCGGGTGTTCGCCACGGTCGTCGACAACGACGGCAGCCGGGGCAACGCCAACGACGACGCCCGCATCTCCATCACACCGGTGGCGGCGCCGCCGCCTGTCGTCCTGCCCACGATCGTGGTGACGACGGCCCCGCCGCTCGCCCGCACCGGTTCCGACGTGAGCGGACCCGCCCGGCTCGCCCTCGGCCTGCTCGTCCTCGGCCTGCTCATGGTGGGGGCCTCGTGGAGCGCCGGGGGCCGGAGCCGGCTGGCGTTCGGGTCCAGCTCGCCTGGCACCGCTAACATTCCCTGGGTTGGCGGGCCGAGGTCGGAGCGGGTCGTGGCCGTGCTCGAGCCGCCCACCACAGGCGGCCGGGTGGCCGACGACGACGACGACGACCCCGACGACGACGACCCGTCGTCCGGCGGGCCGAGCGGCGGTCTCCCGCCGGCGGGACGCGGTCCCTCCTCCGGGGGCGGCGGTGGGTCGGCCGGGGCGCCGTCGATCGCCGACCGGGCGGCAGGCATAGGCGACGGTCAAGGACGGGCGACGTCGGCTTCGCCGCCTGCGGCCCCGTCGTCGGCATCGTCGGCATCCGGTCCGTCGTCGACGAACGGGTTTTCCCCCGCCCCAGCGAGGGTCGAGGGCAACCCGCGCATCACCCGCCTCATCTGACCCCAACAGTTCGCCGGCGGGACGCGGTCGGAATCCCGACCGCGTCGAGCCTCAGGCGGCGAACACAGCCGCCGCCTCCCGGCGGCGGCGGAGGATTATCGGCCCGACAGCGGCCAAGGCCGCGACCAGGCTCACCGCGCCGCTGAGGGCCAGACCCCATCGGGCGCCCAGTCGACCCGAGATCCAGCCGAGGAGCGGCCCCCCGAGGGGCGTGCTCCCCAGGAAGACGAGCCCGTAGAGGGCCATGACCCGGCCCCGCATGGCGGGGTCGGTGGTCAGCTGCAGCGTGGTGTTGGCGGTGGCCAGGAAGAGCATGATCGCCACCCCCACCAGCACCAGGACGGCGGCCGTCGCTGCCGGCGACGGAGCCACGGCGGCTACCAGGGTGAGGAGCCCGAAGGTGGCCCCCGAGCCGATGAGCATCCGGCGGGTCGGACCTACCCGGCCCCCGGCGGCGAGGGCACCGGCGACTGAGCCGAGCGACATGAGGGCCGTCAGCCAGCCGTAGAGCGGGGCCCCGCCGTCGAACGTGTAGCGGGCCAGCAGGGGCAGGACCACGGTGAAGTTCATCCCGAAGGTGCCGATGACAGCCACCAGGAGGAGAGTCGAGCGCAAGGTCGGGGTGGCCCAGACGTAGCGCAGCCCGGCCCGGATCGCCCCCGGGGACCGGGCGGCCCGGGTCTGGGGGAAGAGCTCGTCGGGGCGCATGGCGGTCAGGGCCGCGAGCACGGCGACGTACGACAGGGCGTTGAGGAGGAACGTCGAGCCGATGCCTACGGTGGCGATCAGCACCCCGGCCACCGCCGGCCCGATCACCCGACCGGAGTTGAACATGGCGCTGTTCAGCCCGACGGCGTTGGGCAGCTCCGCCGGGCCGACCAGCTCGACCACGAACGACTGCCGGGTGGGCATGTCGACGACGAACACCAGCCCCAGCAGGAAGGCAAGGGTGTACACCATCCACAGCGTGATCGCACCCGTGGCCACCAGGGCGAACATCGCAACCGCCAGCGCCATGGGTATCACCTGAGTGACGAAAAGTATTCGGCGCTTCTCGAAGCGGTCGGCCACCAAACCGCCCCACATCCCGAACAGGAGCATGGGAAGGAACTGGAGGGCGACGGTGACCCCGAGGGCGACGCCGCTGCCGGTGAGGTTGAGCACCAGCCAGTTCTGGGCCACCGTCTGCATCCACGTTCCCGACATAGACACCAGCTGCCCGAACCAGAACAGCCGGAAGTTCCGGACCCGCAGGGACCGGAAGGTCGTCGTGGCGACGGCGCGGACGGGGAGGGGCAGGAGACTCACGTGTTCAACCAAACTAAGGGACGAGGCGGCGCATTCCGCCGCCGATTCGGAACGGGAGGACCGGGATGACTCGACTGGGCGACGACGAGATCAACGCCGGGTTGGCCGACCTGGCCGGCTGGGACCGGGTGGGCGACGAGATCGTCAAGGAGTACCGGCTGGGGAACTTCAAGGAGGCGGTGGCGCTTGTCGTACGGCTGGCGTTCGAGGCGGAGGCGGCCAACCACCATCCCGACCTCGACATCCGGTGGAACCGGGTCCGGGTCGCCCTCAGCACCCACAGCGAGGGCGGGATCACGGCCAAGGACCTCGACCTGGCTGCGACGGTCGAGTCGGTGGCGTCCGTGGCGTCCGCGACCACCGGGTAGCGTCCCGGCATGCCCCACTCGACCTGGGCCCGATGATGGGAGTTGTCGGACCCGTCCCCGACGGCCGCGACCCCGAGGAGTACGACAAGCTCCGGCGGCGGGTGCTGTGGGCCATGCCCAGCGGGCTCTTCGTCCTCGGCAGCCGGGCCGGCGACCGCCGCAACGGCATGACCCTCAACTGGGCCACCCAGGTGAGCTTCGATCCGAAGCTGGTGGCGGTGAGCGTGGAGAAGGAGGCCTTCACCCACGAGCTCGTCGCCGAGGGCGGTGTGTTCGCCCTCAGCCTGGTCGACCGGGAGGACCGGGTCATCGTGCGCAAGTTCACCAAGCCGGTGGAGGTCGACCTGGAGGCCCGCACCCTGAACGGGTTCGCCTTCCACGACGGCCTGTCGGGGGCGCCTGTGCTCGACCAGGCGGCGGCCTGGGTGGACTGCACCGTCCGCCAGGCGATCGACGTGGGCGATCACACCCTGTTCCTGGGCGAGGTGGTCGACGCCGGGTTCCAGAAGCCCGAGGACACGGGCATCCTCCGCATGGAGGACACCCGGATGAACTACGGCGGCTGATCCCACGGCGGTCGGGCCGGGCCGGCTGCGGCTGGCCACCTTCAACATCCTCCACGGCCTCTCCCAGGAGGACGGGTCGGTGTCGACCGAGCGATTGGTGGCGGCATGCGCCTCCCTCGACGCCGACGTCCTCTGCCTGCAGGAGGTCGACCGGGGCCAGGCCCGCTCGGGGATGGTCGACCAGGCGGCGGCGGTGGCCGAAGGGATGGGGGCCGTGGCGTGGCGCTTCGTCCCCGCCCTGGTGGGGGAGCCGGGGGCGGTGTGGCGGCCGGCGTCCGACGACGACATCGCGATCGGGGACCTGGTCGGGCGGCAGGCCGGCTACGGGGTGGCCGTGATCTCGCGGCTGCCGGTGCGGGCGTGGCACGTGGTGCGCCTGGCCCCGGCCAAGGTCCGCTCGCCGGTGTACGTGCCGGGTGGAGGCCTGATCCTCCTCGACGACGAGCCCCGGGTCGGCCTGGCCGCGGAGGTGGAACTGCCCGGACCCGGCGGGGGCATCCTGCTGGTCGCCTCGACCCACCTGTCCTTCGTCCCCGGCTGGAACCTGGCCCAGCTCCGGCGCCTGACCCGGGCGCTGGCCGAGCTGGCCGATTCCTGCGTCCTGCTGGGCGACCTCAACGTCCCCAACCCCTTCGCCCGGGCGCCGGGCGGGTGGCAGGCGTTGGTGCGGGCCAAGACCTTCCCCGCCCCGGCGCCGTCGATGCAGATCGACCACATCCTGGGACGGGGGCCGCTGCCCCGGGTGGTCGGTGGTGCCGCCCACCTCCTGCCCCTCTCCGATCACCGGGCGGTCACCGTCGACCTGGCCCGGTAGCGCTCAGTCGGTAGGTTTGGGCGATGGCCGTCCGGCGCCTGGAGAACGCAGCCTGGGGTTTCGAGACCAAGTGCTTCGTCTGCGAGCCGGCCAACCCCCGGGGCCTGGCCGTCCCGTTCTTCTTCGACGACGACTCGCGGGTGGTGACGGCCGACTTCACCCTGGAGGAGGAGTTCTCCGGCGTCCCCCGCTACGTCCACGGGGGCGTGGTGCTGGCCATCCTCGACGAGGCCATGGCCTGGGCCGCCATCGCCGTGGCGGAGCGGTTCGCAGTGGTCCACCAGACTGCGACCACCTTCGACCGCCCGGTGCGGGTGGGCCGGCCCTACCGGGTGACGGCGACGGTGCAGACCGCCACCGACACCACCATCACCGCCCGGGCCGAGGTGGTGGAGGCCGACGGCGACGGGCGCCGGTGCGCCGGGGCCCACGCCCGGCTGGTGGTCATGTCGGCGGCCGAGGCGTCCACCGCCATCGGCGAGGTCGACCCGGAACACGTCCGCTACCTGCGAAGATGAGGGTATGAACCCCGACGAAGAGGTCGACATCGAGCAGCTGGAGAAGTCGCGGGCCGACGGCGTCATCCCCCTGGTCGACGTGCGGGAGGTGCACGAGTACTTGGCCGGCCATGTCCCGGGGGCCATCCTCCTGCCCATGAGCGAGATCGTGGAGCGGGTCGACGAGGTCCCCGACGACGGCACCGTCTACGTCATCTGCGAGATGGGCGGTCGTTCCCAGAAAGTGGTGCGGTGGCTCCGGCAGCAGGGCGTCGACGCCTACAACGTGCTCGGAGGCACCAAGGCGTGGATCGAGAGCGGCCGCGACGTGGCGGTCGGCCCACCCGCCTAGGGCTGTCGTCAAACCGACGATGTCGCTTTGCTAGTTCTCCGGCTTCGGGCGGAGGTCGATGGTCAGGGTGAGCACGCCGTCGTCGAGGGAGCCGGTGGCGTCGCCCAGCATGGCGTAGTCCATGTAGTCCAGCTGCATCCGCTGCATGAACCGCTTGCGGTCGTCACCCTCCAGGGGCGGCACGCCCCGCTTGCGGACGGCCGCCGCCCGCTCCTTGAACCGGGCCACCATGGCGTCCACGTCGAAGTCCTCGGGCATGGCTCCCAACGTAGTCATGGCGGGGCGAACGGGGCGGCCGGCGGTAGAGTGGAGGGTCCCCAGTAGGCGAAAGTCGGGAGCACCAACGTGAAGAAGGGACGCCACCGGCGCTTCGAAGAAGCGAGGGCGCTCAAGCGCACGGTAGAGGTGATCGTCGAGCCGTGCGCCGAGTGCGGCGCAGGGCCCGACGAGGAGCACGCCAGCTGGTGCCTGGCCACCGAGGACCTCGAGCCCGACGACGAGGGTCCCGAGAGCGACGGGCAACGCCAGTCCGGCTAGTCAGCGCACCGCCGGGTGGGGGAGCGGGATGCTGCCACCGGCCCGCAGGTCGAGGTAGGCCGCCAGCCGGCGGGTGACGTTCTCGCCCACCATCGCGGCCAGCTCGGTGGCCATCGCCCGGTACACCGGCTCCGACGCCACATAGGCGTCCCGGGCCTCGGTGCACCACCAGTGGAACTCGGCGCCCCCCTCACCCCAGCCCGACCGACCCCACTCGCCGACGGTCGACGTCACGTGGCCGTCGCCGTCCTCCTGGTCATCCCGGCGCAGGGGGAGCTGCCAGCACACGTCGGGCTTGTAATCCATGGGCCGCCCGCCCCGGTTGACGGCCGCTATGTGAAGGGCGCAGCCGACGCCGCCCTCGAACCCGGGCCGGTTGAGGAACAGGCAGGCGCCCTTGGCCATCCGGGTGACCTTGGGCTCCCTGGGCGACTTGCGCAGGATTCCGTTCGCCACCCCCTCGCGGTGGAACTGCCACTCGGCCGGGGTGAGGGTGGCCGCCGCCGCCACCACCCGGTCGACGTCGGCCTGGTCGACGAAGTGGGCGCCGTAGGAGCAGCACCCCTCCTCCCGCTCGGGCGAAGGCCCGGTGAGCACCCCCTGGCAGCCGTGGCGGTAGATGCACGACCACCGGCTGAGGAGGAACGTCACGTCGAAGACCCATGTGCGGTGCTCGTCCTCGTCGTCGAAGGAGATCCACTCCCGCTCGGCCGTGGGGGGGGACGGGGACGTTGGCTGGCTCCGTGGGTCAGCCACGGCCCACCGGTCCGAGGGCGCCGAGCTCGTGCCACAGCTCGCCGGCGGCCAGCAAGCCCTTCCAGAACTGGTCGAGGACCATGCGCTCGTTGGGGGCGTGGAAGCGGTCGTCGGGCAGGGCCACGCCCAGGTACAGGACGGGGACGTCGAGCACCCGGCCCAGCGCCTCCTCCGGCCCACTCCCGCCGATACGGGTGAAGAGGGGCTCCTTGCCCCACACCCTCGCCACCGCCCGGCACAAAGCGCCCATGGCCGGGTGGTCGACGGGTGTGAGGGCGGGGGCGACACCTCCCTCGGGGGTGACGGTGACCTCGATCCCGTCGGGCACCACCGCCGCCAGCCAGGCCCGGAAGGCGGCCGTGACTCGAGCCGGGTCCTGGTCGGGAACGAGGCGGAACGTGACCTTGAACCGGCCGGTGGCGGGGACGATGGTCTTGATCCCGTCCCCGGTGTAGCCGGTGCCGATGCCGACGACCTCGCATGTGGGGCGGGTCCAGATCCGCTCGAGCAGCGACCGCCCGGCCTCGCCCTCCAGCCGGCCGACGCCGGCCATCTTCCGCCAGGCGTCCTCGTCGAGGGGGATGGTCGCGAGCGACGCCTCCTCGGCCGGGGTGAGGGGGCGGACGTCGTCGTAGAAGCCGGGGACGGTGACCCGCCCGTCGTCGTCGTGGAGGGACGCCACCAGGCGGGCGACGAGGTGGGCCGAGTTGGGCACCGCCCCGCCGAAGAGGCCGGAGTGGAGGTCGATGGCCGCGGTCCGCACGTGGACGTCGAAGGCCACCAGGCCCCGCATGCCCACGCACACGGAGGGGACGTCGGGCGCCCACATGTCGGTGTCGGAGACGATGGTGAGGTCGCAGGCCAGCCGCGACCGTTCCCGCACCAGCAGGTCCTCGAAGTGGGCGCTGCCCACCTCCTCCTCCCCCTCGACGAGGAACTTCACGTTCACCGGGAGCCGGCCCTCGGTGGCCAGGAGGCCCCGTACCGCCTCCAGTTGGAAGAGGACCTGACCTTTGTCGTCGATGGCGCCCCGGGCCCGCAGCTCGGCGCCGTAGGGGCCGTCGGCCACCACCGGGTCGAACGGGGGTGACCGCCACTCGTCCAACGGGTCGACCGGCTGGACGTCGTGGTGGCCGTAGACGAGAGCAGTGGGCGCGCCCGGGCCGGCGTGGAGGATGTCGCCGTAGACGGACGGACCACCCGCCGTCTCCAGGAGCCGGACGTGTTCTAGACCCGCCCGGCGGAATAGGTCGGCGGTCATCTCGGCCGAGCGGCGGACATCGGGCGCGTGGTCGGGCTGGGCCGAGATCGAGGGGATGCGCAGCCAGGCGCAGAGGTCGTCGAGGATCCGGTCGCGCTCGGCGTCGACCCACCCGGTCAGGCGCGGTGCGACGTCCACCGGACCTACGGTAGTGGCGTGGCCGGAGACGTCGACGCCGTCCGGGCCCGGCTGGAGGCGATCGCCGAGGACCTGGCCGACCTGGCCCTGGACCGACTGCGGGCATCGGTGGCGGAGGGGGCGGACAAGACGTCGGCCGAGGAACGGCTGATCACCCGGGCCCGCCGATCGGTGGAGAAGGCGGTGGTCCTCCTCGGCCAGGTGGGCGGGGCCGGGGAGGCGTGACGCTCCCGTGAGCCGGATCCCGGATCACGCCCTGACCCCCGAACCAGGTGAGAAGCTCACCCGACCGGGCGTTGGTGACGGCCCAGGAGCGCGCCGCGTCCGTCGGTGCCGGGCGCGATGTGCAGCCGGCCACCCAGTCGGGGAAAGAGGGGACGGTGCGGCTGCTCCGATCAGATCGAGCTCGGCCCCCAAACCGACCGGCGCCGCCCGACCCAGAAGGGAGCGAACCAGTGAGCACGACCTACCCGTGTGACACCTGTGGCTCGGCGTCGGCCACCAGCGACTACTGCGACATGTGCGGGGCCGCGATGAGGGCCACGGCCCCGGCTCCGGGTGCCGCCGCCGATCCCGAAGCCGACGCCGGGGTCGACCCGGCCGCCGGTCCGCGGCCCGACCCCACCCCGGTCCCGCCTTCCGAGCCGACTGGCTCCGACGACACCTGCTACTTCTGCGGCGGACCCCGGTCGGCCGACGACCCCTTCTGCGAGGTGTGCGGCCTCGATTTCGTCAGCGGCCAGATGCCCGCCCCACCCACGCCGCCGCCGATCCCCACGCCCGTGGCATCGGCGCCGCCCGCCGGATCCACCACCGTGATGGCCGCCCCCCCCTCCGGGTGGACGGCGGTCGTGGGAGCCGACCGGATCTACTTCGACGGCAACGTCACCGCCGGCGTCGTCACCTTTCCCGACGCCCTCGGCCCCCGCCACCTCCCCCTCGCCGGCGACGAGGTCACCATCGGCCGGCGCAGCCAGAGCCAGGGCTACCACCCCGACATCGACCTCTCCTCGCCGGTCGACGACCCCGCCGTCTCCCGCCGCCACGCCGTTCTCCAGCGCCAGGCCGACGGGTCATGGGCGGTCATGGACGTCGGCTCCACCAACGGCACCTGGCTCAACGACGAGGACCAGCCCCTCGGCCACGGCGTCCTGCGGGCCCTCCACGACGGCGACCGGCTCCTCCTGGGCGCCTTCACGTCCATCACCATCCGCCACGGCGGGCCGTGAGCGTCCCCCAATGGGGGACGCACCGGGCGGGCCCGGTCCGACCCGCGGGGCGGTCCCCGGCCGCCACCCGGCGGCGGCCGACCGCCATCACCCTCGCCGTCCGGTAGCCGCGGTAGGCTGATCTCCCGTGACGAAGCACATCTTCGTGACGGGCGGGGTGGCCAGCTCTCTGGGCAAGGGCCTCACCGCCTCGTCCCTCGGTCGACTGCTCAAAAGCCGGGGCCTGCGGGTCACGCTCCAGAAGCTCGACCCGTACATCAACGTCGACCCCGGCACCATGAACCCGTCGCAGCACGGCGAGGTGTTCGTCACCGAGGACGGGGGTGAGACCGACCTCGACCTCGGCCACTACGAGCGCTTCATCGACGAGAACCTCCACCGCGACTCGTCCGCCACGACCGGCTCGATCTACTCGACGGTGCTGGCCAAGGAGCGCCGGGGCGACTACCTGGGCGACACCGTTCAGGTCATCCCCCACATCACCAACGAGATCAAGGACCGCATCCTGCGCCTGGCCGGCGACGACGTCGACGTGGTCATCACCGAGGTCGGCGGCACCGTGGGCGACATCGAGATCCTCCCCTTCCTGGAGGCGATCCGGCAGTTCCGCAAGGACGTCGGACGCGACAACGTCTGCTACATCCACCTCACCCTTGTCCCCTACATGGGTCCGTCGGGGGAGCAGAAGACCAAACCCACCCAGCACTCGGTCACCGAGCTGCGCAGCCGGGGCATCCAGCCCGACGTCATCGTCTGCCGCAGCGACCGGCCCCTCTCCATGGGCCTGAAGCGCAAGATCTCGCTCCTGTGCGACGTCCCCGAGGAGGCCGTGGTCAGCGCGGTCGACGCCCGCAGCCTGTACGAGATCCCCCTCGTCCTCCACGAGGAGGGGCTCGACGACTACCTGTGCCGGCTGCTCGGGTTCACCGGCATGGAGTCCCACCTCGACGAGTGGCGGGCGATGGTCGACCGGGCCGAGGCGGCCACGACCACCGTCCGCATCGGGCTGGTGGGCAAGTACGGCTTGCCCGACGCCTACCTGTCGGTGGTCGAGGCCTTGCGCCACGGCGGGTACGCCTGCGGGGCCAGGGTCGAGATCGACTGGGTCCAGGCGGAGGACGTGGAGGGCCTGCTGGCCGAGGGTCGGCTGCGCGAGCACGACCTCGACGGCATCGTCATCCCCGGCGGCTTCGGGCCCCGGGGGATCGAGGGCAAGGTGGCCGCCGCCGGCTGGGCCCGGGAGCACGAGGTCCCCTGCCTGGGGCTGTGCCTCGGCCTGCAGACGATGGTGATCGAGTTCGCCCGCGACCAGTGCGGGCTGGTGGGGGCCAACTCGTCCGAGTTCGACGGCGAGTCGCCCCACCCCGTCATCGACCTCATGGACGAGCAGCGGGAGGTCACCGACTACGGCGGCACCATGCGCCTGGGCGTCTACCCGGCGCGACTGCGGCCCGGCTCGAAGGTGGCCGAGGCCTACGGGGAGAACCTGGTCTACGAGCGCCACCGCCATCGCTACGAGTGCAACCCCCGATACCGGCGGCGGCTGGAGGAGGCGGGGCTCAAGGCGGTCGGCACCTCGCCCGACGACCGGCTGGTCGAGTTCGTGGAGCTCGAAGGCCACCCCTTCTGGGTCGGCACCCAGGCCCACCCCGAGTTCAAGAGCCGCCCCGACCGCCCTCACCCCCTGTTCCGGGCGTTCGTGGCGGCGGCGGTGGCGCGGTCCGAGGGACGCGCCCCCGGCTGCCCATCCCCGACCTCGAGCTTGAGTCGGTTCCGCAAGCTCGCTGAGGAGGTCGTCTACACCGGGACGCTGATCACCGCCGCCCGGGCGACCTTCGCCGACCCGTCGGGCGCGGCGTTCGAGCGCGACGTGGTCCACCATCCGGGAGCGGTGGTGGTGGTGCCGGTGCTCGACGACGGGTGCGTGCTGCTCGTGCGCCAGTTCCGGGCCGCGGTCGAGCGAGACCTGCTGGAGGTGCCGGCCGGCAAGCGCGACGTCGACGGCGAGGAGGTCACCACCACCGCCCACCGGGAGCTGGCCGAGGAGGTGGGGATGACCGCCGGCCGCATGGAGCTGCTGGCCGAGTTCTACAACTCGCCCGGCTTCTGCGACGAGCACACCTCCCTGTTCCTGGCCCGTGACCTGGGGGAGTGCGCCTCCTCGGCCCAAGGCGTGGAGGAGGAGCACATGACCGTCGAGGCGGTGCCGCTCGCCGACGTCCCGGCCATGATCGCCGACCGCCGCATCACCGACGCCAAGTCCATCATCGGCCTCCTCCTCGCCCGTGAGGCCCTCGGGATAGGCTGAGAGCACGGCTCGGAGCCGATCGTCGACTCCTCCTGGCGACATCGTGGGTCCGATGCTCACCGGGCTCGCCCCTCCTGGGCCGCACCTGAGTCCGGCCTCGGCCACACTGGCGGGATGATCGTCGGCGTCCCCCGGGAGACGAAGGAAGGCGAGCACCGGGTCGCGCTCACGCCCGACGGGGTCCGCGAGCTCGTGGCCCACGGCCACCAGGTCCTGGTCGAGGCGGGCGCCGGCGCCGACTCGTCGATCCCCGACGCCGAGTACGCCGCCACCGGCGCCGACATCGTCGCCACCGACGACGCCTGGACGGCCGACCTGGTGGTGAAGGTCAAGGAGCCCCAGGCCGACGAGTACCACCGCCTGCGGTCCGAGACCGTCCTGTTCACCTACCTCCACCTGGCCGCCTACCCGGCGGTGGCCGAGGCCCTCCTGGCGGCCGGCACCACCTCCCTCGCCTACGAGACGGTCCAGTTCCCCGGCCCCGGCGGCGCCCTGCCTCTCCTCGCCCCCATGAGCGAGGTCGCCGGGCGCATGGCCCCCCAGATCGGTGCCCATTACCTCGAGCGCGACCAGGGCGGGCGGGGTGTGCTCCTCGGCGGCGCCCCCGGTGTCCGCCCGGCCCGGGTGGTCGTCCTCGGCGCCGGCAACGTGGGGTGGAACGCGGCCTGGATCGCCCAGGGCATGGAGGCCGAGGTCCTCCTCCTCGACAAGAACCTCGACCGGCTGCGGTGGGTCGACCAGATCCACAAGGGCCGGATCATGACCCTGGCCTCCAACCGGGGGGCGGTGGAGCGGGCCCTGGCCGACGCCGACCTCGTCATCGGGGCCGTGCTGGTGGCCGGGGGCCGGGCCCCGGTGGTGGTCACGGAGGACATGGTGCGGGGCATGAAGAAGGGCGCGGTGATCGTCGACATTGCCGTTGACCAGGGCGGATGCGTCGCCACCACCCGGGAGACCACCCACGCCGACCCCGT
Source organism: uncultured Acidimicrobiia bacterium (assembly GCA_963790325.1). Classification (GTDB taxonomy): domain Bacteria; phylum Actinomycetota; class Acidimicrobiia; order Acidimicrobiales; family AC-14; genus JAXDMK01. The sequence goes on along the minus strand of CAWBNY010000003.1, from coordinate 612,131 downwards.
CTACGTGGTCCACGACGTCCTCCACTACGCCGTCGGCAACGTTCCCGGGGCGGTGCCCCACACGTCGACCTACGCCCTCACCAACGCCACCCTGCCCTACGTGGTGGAGGTGGCCGAGCACGGCGTCCTGGGCGCCGTCGCCCTCGATCCGGCCCTGCGGGCAGGCGTGAACACGGTCGCCGGCGAGGTGGCCAACCCGGCCGTGGCCGAGGCCCTCGGCCGCCCCCCGGCCGACCCCATCGCCCTGCTGACGGTGTGAGCCCGCCGCTCCCGGTCGAGGCCGAGGAGTTCCTCTCGTGGCTGGCCGTGGAGCGGGGCCGGTCGTCGAACACCCTGGCCGCCTACCGGCGGGACCTGGCCGCCTACGTCGGGTTCCTCACCGGCCGGGGGTTGGCCGTCACCGAGGTCACCGAGCCGGTGGTGGAGGACTACGTCGCCTTCCTCCGGGCCGCCCGCCGGGCGCCGTCGTCGGTGGCCCGGGCCCTGGTGGCCGTCCGCTCCCTCCACCGCTTCCTGGAGGACGAGGGCGACGTCGAGGGCAACCCGGCGGAGGAGGTGGGCCCGCCCCGGATCCCCGCCGGCCTGCCCAAAGCCCTGTCGGAGGCGGAGGTCCTCGGCCTGCTATCGGCAGTGGTGGGCGACGACGCCCCCGCCCGCCGCGACCGGGCCATCCTCGAGGTCCTCTATGCCTGCGGCCTGCGGGTCTCCGAGTTGGTCGGGCTCTCCCTGGCCGACGTCGACCTCGACGCCGGCCTCCTGCGGGCCTTCGGCAAGGGGTCCAAGGAACGGGTGGTGCCGGTGGGTCGGGTCGCCCGGGAGGCGGTCGCGGCCTGGCTGGCGCCCGCCGGACGGGGGGCCATGACCCCCGAGCGGTGGGCCCGCCGGGGCGACGCGGAAGCGGTGTTCCTCAACACCCGGGGCGGCCGCCTGTCGCGCCAGGGGGCGTGGGGGATCGTCCGCCACCACGGCGACCAGGTCGGACTGGGCGACCGCCTCACGCCCCACGTCCTGCGCCATTCGTGCGCCACCCACATGCTCGACCACGGTGCCGACATCCGGGTGGTGCAGGAACTGCTCGGCCACGCGTCGATCTCGACCACCCAGGTGTACACCAGGGTGTCGACCGAACGGCTGCGCCGGATCTACGACGCGGCCCATCCCCGCGCCCGGAGCGGCCGGCCCGGATAGGCTAGGTGTCTCGTGTTGAACGACGCCGACCTCGCTGACCTGCGCAAATCTCTGGAGGAGGAGCAGGGGAACCTCCTGGCCCGCCTGGGCGAGCTGGCCGACGGCCAGGACGGCTCGCTCGCGTTCGACCAGAACTTCGCCGACACCAGCCAGGTGACGGCCGAGCGGGGCGAGGTCGACGTGCTGGTGGGCACGCTCAAGGAGACGCTGGTCCAGGTGGAGGACGCCCTGCGCCGTCTCGATATGGGCACCTACGGGTCGTGCGAGCGCTGCGGCCAGCCCATCGCCCCCGCCCGCCTCGAGGCCAAGCCCGAGGCGCGCCGCTGCATCAACTGCGCCTCCCTGCGCTAGCCCGACCGCGACCAGCCCGCTCCTCCGAGCTTCATCACCTTGACGCCGGTGGCGTCGCGCCCGTCGGACGAGCCCGGTGCCCCGCTCCGATTCCTGACCAGTTGCCCGTCCGATGCCCGGACCGACGCAGTTCGTTACAGTGCGTGGCGCGATGGCACTGAGGGTGGCCGAGCGAGCAACGCGGGCAAGACGGGCCCTGGCCGCCCGGCGCGCGCCCCGGCGGGTCCGGGCCCGGCGGCTGGCGGCGGTCGTCGCCGTGCTCGGCGTGGTCATCAGCTTCGCCTTCCTCAGCCTGCCGGTCGACGCCCGGGTCGACGACGACCCCCTCCTTCGCCTGCGCACGTTCGATGCCGCTCCGGCCGCGGTGGTCTCGGTGCAGTGCGGGACGGCGCTGAGCGAGGCCACCGGCGCCGGCGGGGCCTCCCTCTACGACCTGGCCCGCGACGACGCCTGCCGCAACGCCTCCATCCGGCGGGTGCTCACCGCCGGCGCAGCCGGGGGAGTCGTGGCCCTCTCCGGGCTTCTGGCCATGGCCGCCGCGTCCAGCCGACTGCCCCGCAAGGTCGCCCGGGCATGACCGCCACCACCCCCGTCCCGCCCGCGCCGGGCCCGGCGCCCACGCCGGCCGTGCCCCTGGTCGTGCTCGACAAGGTCAACAAGTTCTTCGGCGACCTCCACGTCCTCCAGGACGTCGACCTCCAGGTCGAGCGGGGCGAGGTGCTGATGGTCATCGGCCCGTCGGGCTCGGGCAAGTCCACCCTCATCCGCTGCATCAACCGGCTGGAGCCGGTGACGTCGGGTCGCATCACCATCGACGGGGTGGCCCTGCCCGAGGAGGGCCGGGCGTTGGCCCGGCTGCGAGCCGACGTGGGGATGGTGTTCCAGTCGTTCAACCTCTTCGCCCACAAGACGATCCTGCAGAACCTCACCCTGGGACCGATGAAGGTGCGCAAGAAGTCGAAGGCCGAGGCCAAGGACAAGGCCATGCAGCTCCTCGAGCGGGTCGGCATCGCGGCCAAGGCCGACGCCTACCCGGCCGAGCTGTCCGGAGGCCAGCAGCAGCGGGCCGCCATCGCCCGGGCGTTGGCCATGGAGCCCAAGCTCATGCTCTTCGACGAGCCGACGTCGGCCCTCGACCCGGAGATGATCAAGGAAGTGCTCGACGTGATGATCGAGCTGGCGGAGGAGGGGACCACGATGATCGTGGTCAGTCACGAGATGGGGTTCGCGCGCTCCGCGGCCCGGCAGGTAGCCTTCATGGACGGAGGCCGTATCGTCGAGATCGCCCCACCCGACCGCTTCTTCACCCAACCAGAGTCCGAGCGGGCGCGCGACTTCCTCTCCAAGATCTTGGAGCACTAGCCAAAGCAGCTGGCCAAATAGCAACCGGGAGGCAAGGGATGAGACGGCAGCGGTGGATGTTCCCGATCGTGCTGGTGACGGTGGCCCTGCTGGGCGCCGCGTGCGGCGACGACGATTCGCCGACGGTCGGAGGTGGGTCCGACACCACCACCGACGCGCCATCGTTCCCGGCGGGGTCGACGATGGCGGCCATCCAGGCCAAGGGCAAGATCGTGGTCGGCACCAAGTTCGACCAGCCCGGACTGGGCCAGAAGAACCCGCTGACCAACCAGGTCGAGGGCTTCGACGTCGAGATCGCCAAGCTCATCGCAGTCGCGATCTTCGGCGGTGACGCCGACGACCTGGGCAACAAGATCGAGTTCATCGAGACGCCGACGCCGGTGCGGGAGACGGTGATCGAGCAGGGCACGGTCGACATGGTCGTGGCCACCTACACCATCAACGACGCCCGCAAGCAGCGCATCGACTTCGCCGGCCCGTACTACATCGCCGGCCAGGACATCATGGTCAAGAAGGACAACACCACCATCACCGGCGTCGAGTCCCTCGTGTCCGGGGTGAGCGTCTGCAGCGTGCGGAACTCCACCCCGGCCGGCCGCATCCGGGAGCAGGCGCCCGCCGCCACCCTGATCGAGTACGACACGTACAGCCAGTGCAAGGACGACCTCCTCAACGGCAACATCGACGCGGTCAGCACCGACAACTCGATCCTCCTCGGGTTCGTGGCGGCCAGCCCCAACGACCTCAAGCTGGTGGGCAAGAAGTTCTCCGACGAGCCCTACGGCATCGGCGTGAAGCGGGGCGACGACACGTTCCGGACCTTCATCAACGACCGCCTGGAGGAGATCTACGCCGACGGCGAGTGGGAGGCGGCCTTCGAGTCGACCCTGGGCCAGCTGGGCGTGCCGACCCCGACCGAGACGCCGGCCGTCGACCGGTACACGTCTGCCGGTGCCGCCCCGGCGCCGACGACCACCGTCGCCGAAGAAGCCACCACGACCACCGTGGCCGCCGACGCCACGACGACCACGGTGGCCGCCGACGTCACGACGACCACCACCGGCTGACCGGCGTCACTGCCCACGACCGAGGGGCCGGGGCGAAGGGCTAGGGCGAGGGCAGCGTGAAACTCATCCTCGACAACTACGACGCGTACGTCGGGGGGATGATCGACACGATCGTCCTGACCCTCGTCTCCTTCGTCCTGGCCTTCGTCCTGGGCACCGTCATGGCCGGGTTCCGGGTCAGCCCGGTACCGCCGCTTCGGGCCGCGGGCACCGCATACGTCAACATCTTCCGCAACACGCCCCTGGCCGTGTTGATGTACCTGTTCTGGTTCGGCTTCCTCCCGAGCCTGGGCGTGTCCGGGTTCCCCCGGTTCGGGGCGGGGATCATCGTCCTCACCGTCTACACGGGCACGTTCGTGGCGGAGGCGGTCAGGGCCGGCATCAACTCGGTGGCCGTCGGCCAGGCCGAGGCGGGCCGGTCGCTGGGGCTCACGTTCCCGGCGACGCTGGGGCAGGTGATCATGCCCCAGGCGATGCGCACCGTCGTCCAGCCCTTGGGCAGCATCTTCATCGCCCTGATCAAGAACTCGGCCCTTGTCACCCTCATCTCGGTGCCCAACCTCACCAAGGTGGGCGACGACATCGGCACCGCCTCATCCGATCTCTTCGGGTCGCTGGTCGGCGTCGGCCTCGCCTATCTGACCCTCACGCTCCCGGCCGGAACCGCGGTCGGCTGGATCGAGCGCAAGGTCGGCATCCGACGGTGAGCGCCGGCCGGTGACCGCACCCGTCCTGGCCGACGCCCTCGGGCCGCGGGGCCGCCGACAGGCGAGGATCGCCTCGGTCGTGGCCGTGGTCGTCATCGTCGGCCTGGCCGCCCTCCTCGTCCGGCTGTTGCAGCAGCAGGGCCAGTTCGACCCTGACAAGTGGCAGCCGTTCACCATCTGGCTGGCGTGGAGGTTCCTCCTCATCGGGATGCTCACGACGCTGCAGGCGGCCGGCCTGGCCATGGCGATGTCGATCGTGCTGGGCACCGTCCTGGCCCTCGCCCGCCTAACCCGCACGTTCTTGGTCCGGCTCCCGGCCGTTGTCTTCATCGAGTTCTTCCGAGGCCTGCCCCTATACGTCCTCATCCTCTTCTGCGGGTTCGGCCTCATCGAGATCGGCGTCGACATCTCCAAGTTCCAGGCCCTCGTCCTCGGGCTCACGCTCTACAACTCCGCCATCCTCGGGGAGGTCTTCCGGGCCGGGATCCTGTCCCTCGACAAGGGACAGACGGAGGCGGCGCTGGCGGTCGGGCTCGGGTACTGGCAGACGATGCTCCTGGTGGTCGTGCCCCAGGCCTTCCGCCGCATGATCCCCGCCATCGTCAGCCAGCTGGTGACCCTGCTCAAGGACACGTCGCTCGGCGTCGTGATCCTGGTCGAAGAGTTGCTGCGGCGAGCCCAGCTGACGGCCCAGTTCTTCGACAATCCCCTTCAGGCGTACGTGATCGTGGCCGTCATGTACATCATCGTGTGCTACAGCCTGAGCCGCCTGGCCGGCCGGTTGGAGCTCCGCCAGCGCCGCCGTTACTCGGCGGGGGCCATCCAGGTCACGGGGGTGGAGGACCTGGCGGTGGTGGGGGTCCAGGCCGACGCAGCCCGGCCCAAGGCCTAGCGGATCCGGAGGGTCTCGGCGACGGTGGCGGCGAGGGCGGAGTCGGCCGACGCCACGGTGAGGATGTAGAGCTTGCCGTCCTTGAGCAGGTAGTACTGGACCTCGTCGAGTACCACCTGGCCGTCGTCGGTCTTCAGGGGCGCCTTGAACCGCAGGCGCAGGGCGGGGCCGGCGGGCAGGGTGGTGCTCTCCTCGGCCAGCTCGGTGGCGCCGGCCTCCTCGAGGGCGGGCCGGATGGTGGCCAGGACCTCGTCGAGGGTCTTCTCCCGAGCCTTGCCGACGGTGAGGTTCAGGCTGGACGTGCCCTCGCGGTCGACCGCGAACAGGCGGCCACCGGCCTGGGCCACGATCCGGGCCAGCACGATGGCCGTGCTCAGGTTGGGGTTCTCCACCCGCAGCTTGTTGGCGGCGGTGTTGAACACGGACAGCTCGTCGCTGAGCCCGATCTCCTGCCAGTCGGCAGGGACGGCCACCGCCACCCCGGCCTTGTCGTCCTGGAACACGCGGAAGCCGGCGGGGGCCTCGGTTTCGGGGGCCTTGGGGTCACTGCCGCAACCGAGGAGTAGGACGAGGGGAACGATGACGGCTGCGAGCGCGGGGCGTAATCCTCGTCTCACGGCGCACACAGTACGCCCGCTACGAGGGCGGGAGCAGGCCGATCGCCCGTTGGGCCCGGGAGAGGGTGGCGCTGGCCACCTGCTCCGCCTTCTGAGCGCCTTTGCGGAGGATGGCGTCGGTGGCGCCGGCGTCGGCGGCCAGCTCCCGGTAGCGCTCCTGGACCGGGCGGACGAGCTCGACCACCGCCTCGGCGGCGTCGGTCTTGAGCGGCCCGTACCGGGTGTAGCCGTCCGCCGCCTGGGCCGGGGAACGGCCGGTGGCCGCGCCCAGGATGGAGAGGAGGTTGGACACCCCCGGCTTCTCGGCCGGGTCGAAGCGGACCTCGGCCTCGGCGTCGGTGACCGCCCGCCGCAGCTTCTTGGTGATCTCGGCCGGATCGTCGAGGAGGTAGACGGTGCCCGCTCCCGACTCGGAGGACTTGCCCATCTTCGACGTCGGGTCCTGAAGGTCCATGATGCGGGCACCGACGGTGGGGACGGTGCCCTCGGGGACCACGAACGTCTCCCCGTAGCGATGGTTGAAGCGCACGGCCAGGTCGCGGGCCAACTCGATGTGCTGGCGCTGGTCCTCGCCCACCGGGACCCGATCGGCGTCGTAGAGGAGGATGTCGGCGGCCATGAGGGCGGGGTAGGTGAGCAGGGCCGCCCGCACCGACTCCTGCCCGCCCGACTTCTCCTTGAACTGGATCATCCGGTGCAGCTCGCCGTAGGTGACGGTGGCCTCCATGAGCCAGCTGAGCCCGGCGTGCTCGGCCACGTGGCTCTGGACGAAGAGGGTGGCCACGTCGGGGTCGATGCCCACCGCCACCAGCACCCGGACCATCTCCAGGGTGCGTTCCTGCAGGTCGGAAGGGTTGTGGTCGATGGTGAGGGCGTGGAGGTCGACCACCGTGTAGAAGGAGTCGGCCTCGTGCTGCTCGGTGACCCAGTGTCGGAGGGCGCCCAGGTAGTTGCCCAGGTGGACGTGTCCGGTCGGTTTGATCCCCGACAGCACCCTGTCCATCAGGCTTCCTCCATGGGGGCGATGGTATGCGCCGGGCGGAGAGGGCCCGCCGGTATTGTCGGGGGCGTGTCCTACGAGGTCCGCACCGAGGTCTTCGAGGGCCCGTTCGACCTCCTCCTCAACCTGATCGCCCGCCAGGAGGTCGACCTCTACGAGGTCTCGCTCACGGCCATCGTCGACGCCTTCCTGGCCGAGCTGGAGCGGATGGGTCCCCTCGACCTGGAGACGGCCACCGAGTTCCTGGTCATCGCGGCCACCCTGGTCGAGCTCAAGACCCGCCGGCTGCTGCCGGAGCCGTTGGGCGGCGCCGGGATCGACGACGACGACCTGGCCCTGTTCGAGCAGCGCGACCTGCTGCTGGCCCAGCTCCTGGAGTGCAAGACGTTCGCCCAGGCGGGGGAGAACCTGGCCCGGATGCTCGACGCTGGCGCCCGCAGCGTGCCCCGCACCGCCGGCCCCGAGCCGTGGTTGCTGGCCCTGGCTCCCGACCTCCTGGCCGGCGTCACCCCCGACGACCTGGGCCGGGCCCTGGTGCGGGCGGCGTCGCCCAAGCCCGTCCCCCGGGTGTCGGTCGAGCACATGACGCCCATTCGGGTGACGGTGGGCGACGCGTTGGAAGAGCTGCTGGCGTCCATCCCCCCCCTGGGCACCACCACGTTCCGGGCCGTGACGGCAGGCGGGGCCACCAGGATCGACGTCGTCGTGCGCTTCCTGGCGGTGTTGGAGCTCTACAAGCAGGGTCTGGTCGAGCTCGACCAGGCGTCGACGTTCGGTGAGCTGCGCATCACGTGGACGGGCGGCGGCCGGTCGGCGGAGGCGCTGGTGGCGGGGGTCGACACCTATGGCGCGTAGCGAGCTCAGCCGGGCCCTGGAAGCGGTCCTGCTGGTGGCCGAGGAGCCGGTGGAGCCCCACCTGCTGGCCCAGCTGCTGGAGGTGAGCCCGACCCGGGTCGAGTCGGAGTGCGCGGCGCTGGCGGCGGCCTACGTCGACGAGGAGCGGGGTTTCGTCCTGGCCCGGGTGGCGGGCGGCTACCGGCTGCAGACCCATCCCGACCTGGCGCCCTACGTCGAGCGCTTCGTCCTCGACGGCCAGCCGGCCCGGCTGTCGCCCGCGGCCCTGGAGACCCTGGCCGTGGTCGCCTACCGCCAGCCGGTGTCCCGGCCCCAGGTGGCCTCGGTGCGGGGCGTCAACGCCGACGCGGTCATGCGCACGCTGGCGCATCGGGGCTACATCGAGGAGGTCGGCCGCGACCCCGGTCCGGGCCAGGCCGTCCTCTACGGCACCACCCGGCTGTTCCTCGAGAAGCTCGGGGTCGACTCCGTGGCCGACCTACCGCCGCTGTCGTCGTTCGTGCCCGGCCTCGACGCGGTCGAGGCCATCGAAAAGGCGTTGGGGTTCGGAAGTGGAGCTTCCTCGCCCCTTGACTGAGCTTCGGCCGGCACCCGCGGCGGCCGCCTTCGGCGTCGTGCGAGGCGGCCGGCCGGTGCGTGGGCGCCCCTGTGACTGATCCGGAGCTGCACCCGGGGGAGAGGTTGCAGAAGGTCCTGGCCGCGGTGGGGTTCGGCAGCCGGCGGGCGTGCGAGATCCTCATCGAGGAGGGACGGGTCACCGTCGACGGCGAGGTGGCGATCCTCGGGCGCCGGGTCGAACCCGACGTGGCCGAGGTGGCGGTCGACGGGGTCCCGGTGTCCGTGAGGCCGGGCCTCGTCTACTACCTGCTCAACAAGCCCCGGGGGGCGGTGGTCACCGCGTCCGATCCCCAGGGTCGACCCACCGCCCTCGACCTCGTCCCCCGCCAGCCGCGGGTGTTCTCGGTGGGCCGCCTCGACGCCGACACCGAAGGCTTGATCGTCTTCACCAACGACGGCGACCTGGCCCACCGGCTGGCCCACCCGTCGTTCGGCATCGACAAGGAGTACCTGGTGGAGGTGACCGGCATCCCCACCGCCGGCCAGGTCCGCCAGCTGCGCACCGGGGTGATGCTGGAGGACGGGATCACCGCCCCCGCCCGGGCGTCGATGGCCGACCCCCACACTCTCAAGCTCACCATCCACGAGGGCCGCAACCGCCAGGTGCGGCGGATGCTGGCCGCCGTCGGCCATCACGTCGTACGGCTGGTGCGGGTGCGCATAGGTCCGGTCGCCGACCGCTCCCTGGCCCCGGGGGAATGGCGCCCGCTGAGGGCGGAGGAGGTCCGGAGCCTGGAGGAATCGGTGGCCGAGATCCGCGCCCGGCACCGCTGAGTCCAACTGGTGACAGGTTTCGGGGCCAGGACCCAGGAATCCGTCACCGGTTGGAGTTCGGCGTACATTCGTCCCGATGCCTGCGGTTCGAGCGCTACGCGGCGCGACCACGGTCGACGCCGACACCGAGGCCGCCATCACCAAGGCCGTCCAGACCCTCATCGGCGAGATGCTCTCCCGTAACCAGGTGGACAAGGACGACCTCATCAGCATCCTGTTCACCGCCACCGACGACCTGTCGGCCACCTTCCCGGCCACGCCCGCCCGGCTCATGGGCCTGGGCGACGTCCCCCTGCTGTCGGCCCGGGAGCTGAGCGTGCCCCACGGGACCCCCCGATGCGTCCGGGTGCTCATGCACCTGTCCACCGAGCGCTCCCGGTCGGAGCTGCGCCACGTCTACCTGGAGGGCGCGGCCGGCCTCAACGACGACCTCCCCGTCTGATGTCGCCGGCAGGGCGGGCCGTCGTCGTCGGGACGGGGCTCATCGGAGGGTCGTTGGGACTCGGCTTGCGGGCCCGCGGGTGGCACGTGACCGGCCGCGACGCCGACCCGGCCCGGGCGGCGCGGGCCCTCGCCCTGGGCGCGCTCGACGTGGTGGGCGACGATCCGGCGGCCGACGTCACCTTCGTCTGCACGCCGGTGCTCTCCATCCCGGCCGAGGCCAAGGCCGCGCTGGCCGCGGGGCCGGGCCTGGTCACCGACGTCGGCAGCGTGAAGGGACCGGTGGCGGCGGCGGTGGGCGACCCCCGGTTCGTCGGCGGCCACCCCATGGCCGGGTCGGAGCAGGAGGGGGTCGATGGGGCCGACGCCGACCTCTTCGAGGGGGCGACGTGGGTGCTGACCCCCACCGTCGACACCGACCCCCAGGCCTTCGCCCGCATCCGGACCCTGGTCACGTCCCTCGGCGCCGACGTGGTCGCCCTGCCCCCCGAGCGCCACGACGAGCTGGTGGCGATGGTGTCCCACGTCCCCCACCTGGCCGCGGCCACCCTCATGACCCTGGCCGCCGACGGGGCCGAGGAGCACGCCGCCCTCCTCCGGCTGGCGGCGGGCGGGTTCCGGGACATGACCCGGGTGGCGGCCGGCTCGCCCGCCATCTGGCCCGACATCTGCGCCGAGAACCGTGCCGCCATCGTCGGCTCCCTCGACCGGCTGCTCACCGCCCTCACGGCCATGCGCCACCTGGTCGCCGACGGTGATCGCGACGGCCTCCTGGTCGAGCTCGAGCGGGCCCGGGCGGCCCGGCTGAACCTGCCCGCCCGGGTGGCGGTCCCCGAGGAGCTGGCCGAGCTGCGGGTGCCCGTCCCCGACCGGCCGGGGGTGCTGGCCGAGGTCACCACCCTCCTGGGCGAGCTGGGCGTCAACATCGTCGACCTGGAGATCGCCCACTCGGTCGAGGGACCGGGCGGCGTCCTGGTCATGACCGTGCGGCGGGAGGCGGTCGACGGCGTGCGGGCGGCGCTGGCCGAGCGGGGGTACCGGCCGTCGTCCCGGGTGCTGGCGTGACCGCCCTGCGCGTCGCCGGCGGCCGGCCGCTGCGGGGACGGGTTCGGGTGCCGGGCGACAAGTCGATCTCCCACCGGGCGCTGCTCCTGGCGGCCCTGGCCGAGGGCATCTCCGTGGTCCGGGGGCTGTCGACCGGCGCCGACGTGGCCGCCACCGCCGCTGCCGTCCAGGCCCTGGGCGCGGTCGTCGACGGCCACCTGGTCACCGGCGGGCGGTCGCTCCTCCACGAGCCCGCCGGGGTGGTCGACGTCGGCAACTCGGGCACCACCATCCGCCTCCTCGCCGGGCTGTGCGCCGGCTTCGACTGGCTCACCGTCCTCGCCGGCGACGCGTCCATCGCCCGCCGGCCGATGGACCGGGTGGCCGACCCCCTCCGCCGCATGGGGGCCAGGGTCGACGGCCGGAACGGAGGCCGCCTGCCGCCCCTCACCATCCGGGGCGGCCAGCTCCGCGGCATCGACTACGACATGCCCGTGGCCAGCGCCCAGGTGAAATCGGCCGTCCTCCTCGCCGGACTGGGCGCCGGCGGGGAGACAGTGGTGCGGGAGACCCGTCCCACCCGGGCCCACACCGAGGAGATGCTCGGCGCCGCCGGCGCCGACATCGAGGTCACCGAGGCGGGTGACGGCCGCACCGTCCGCCTCCGCCCGTCGGTCCTCCACCCCTTCGAGCTCGACATCCCCGGCGACCCGTCCCACGCCGCGTTCTGGGTGGTCGCCGCCTGCATCGTCCCGGGGAGCGAACTTACGCTCGACGACGTGTACCTCGGCCCGGCCCGTTCCGGTTTCCTCGACGTCCTCGACGCCATGGGCGCGGACGTGGAGCTGGTGGGGGAGCGGTCGGTGCGGGCCCGCCACTCGCCCGACCTCCACGGGACCGACGTCGAGGCCCACCAGATCCCCGGCCTGATCGACGAGATCCCGGTCCTGGCGGTGGCCGCCGCCTTCGCCGAGGGCACCACCACGTTCAAGGGGGCGGGCGAGCTGCGGGTCAAGGAGAGCGACCGGGTGGCCACCGTCACCCGCGAGCTGTCCGCCCTGGGGGGCAAGGTCGAGCCGACCGACGACGGTCTCACCGTCACCGGCACGGGGGGGCTCCATGGGGCCCACGTCCGGTCCCACGGCGACCATCGGGTGGCGATGGCGATGGCGGTGGCGGGCATGGCCGCCACCGGCGACACCGTCGTCGACGGTTGGGACGCGGTCGCCACCAGCTACCCCGGCTTCGAGGAGGACCTCCGCCGGTGCGTGGGCCAGTGAGGCGGCCATGCGGGTGATCGCCATCGACGGGCCGGTGGGGTCGGGCAAGTCCACCGTGGCCCGGGCCGTGGCCGACCGCCTGGGCCTCGACTGCCTGGAGACGGGCGCCATGTACCGGGCGGTGGCGGCTGCGGTCTTTCGGGCCGGCGACGGCGTCGACCCGGCCGAGCTCGCCCACCGCGTCCACATCGAGATCGACCGCGGCCGGATCGTGGTCGACGGGGAGGACCTCACCGCCGAGATGCGGGCCCCCGAGGTCGGGCGGACGGTGAGCCGGGTGGCGGCCATCCCCGAGGTCCGGGCCCGGCTGGTCGCCCTCCAGCGGCAGTGGGTCGCCGACCACGGCGGCGCCGTCGTCGAGGGACGGGACATCGGCAGCGTGGTGTTCCCCGACGCCGAGCTCAAGGTCTTCCTCACCGCCACCCCCGAGGAGCGGGCTCGCCGTCGCTCCGACGACGAGGACGCCGACGCCGTCCGCCGCCGCGACCGCATCGACTCCACCCGAGCCGTCTCCCCGCTGGTCATCCCGGACGGGGCGGTGGTGGTCGACAGCACCGGGCTCACCGTCGACGAGGTCGTCGACCACATCGTGGGCCTGCTCCGGTGATCGAGCGCCTCCGCCGGTGGAAGCGCCCGAGTGTCAGCCGCCTGGTCGGCCGCGTCCTGTACTGGTTCGTGCGCAACGCCACGTCGATCCTCAGCCGGCTGTACTTCCGGGCCTCGTACCAGGGGCTCGACAACGTGCCCGCCACCGGCGCCTTCGTCCTCGCCCCCGTCCACCGCTCCAACCTCGACTTCGCCCTCATGTCGGTCGTCACCAAGCGGCGCATGCGGTACATGGGCAAGGAGTCGCTGTGGAAGTACCCCCGGTTCGGACGGGTCATCGCCGCCATGGGCGCCTACCCCGTCTCGAGGGGGACGGCCGACCGCCAGGCCCTCAACCGCACCATCGAGGTCCTGGGCGAGGGCGACGGCCTCGTCCTCTTCCCCGAGGGCACCCGCCGATCGGGGCCGGTGGTGGAGGAGCTGTTCGAGGGGGCGGCCTTCGTGGCCAGCCGGGCGGGGGTCCCCATCGTCCCGGTGGGTATCGGCGGCACCGAGCGGTCGATGCCGAAGGGGGCCCGGTTCCCCCGGCCGGTGAAAGTGCGGGTCATCGTGGGCCCGCCGATCCACCCGCCACCGCTGCCCGAGGGCCGCCGCCACCCGCCCCGCAGGTCCGTCCACGAGCTCACCCACGCGCTCCAGCGGGAGCTGCAGCGCCTGCTCGACCAGGCCGAGGGCCGAAGTCCCGCAGAAAATCCTGGGGGCGGTGTCAACCAAGTACCCCGGTCCGACGTTTCCTAGGGTGTGACCCGGGCGACGGCGACAGCTGAGGGATTCGAGGACGCCTTCGACGACCTGTTCCTCCGCGCCTTCAGGCTCGCCCGCCGCCTGGTCGGCGACACCGACGTGGCCGAGGACATCGCGGCCGAGGCCCTGGCCCGCGCCTACGCCCACTGGCCCCGGGTGGCCGGCCTCGAGCACCGGGACGGATGGGTGCTGCGGGTGGCCGCCAACCTGGCCGTCGACCGCGTCCGCCGCCGCCCGGACGTGATCGTCACGCCCGCGGCCGGCACCGGCCCCGCCGGCCCCCACGCCGACGACCTGGTGGTGCTGCGGATGGCCCTGGTGGCCGCCCTCGGGTCCCTGCCCCGCCGCCAGCGCCAGGCCGTCGCCCTCCGCTACCTGGGCGACCTGAGCGACGGCGAGGTGGCGGTCGCCCTCGGCATCTCGGTGGGGAGCGTCAAGACCCACATCCACCGCGGCCTGGGCGCCCTGCGCGCCCGCCTCGGTCCCGGCATCGAGGAGGTGGTCCCGGTTGGCTTGGAATCATGACGACGTCGGGCCGAACCGTTCACGCGACGAGCTGCTGGGCGACGTCGTCCGCCGGGGCGAGCGCATCCGCCGCCGGCGGCGCGCCGCCGCCGGCCTGGGTGGCGGTCTCGCCTCGCTGGCCCTCGTCGGCCTGGTGACCGTCGTCGGGACGGGCGAGCCCACCACCGAGCTGGCCACCGCCGGCCGGTCGACCACCACCGGCGCCCACGCCGGCCCCGCCACCGGCGGGACGATATTCGCCGTCGAGGTCCCCGGCCCCACCGTCGAGACCACCGCCACCACCCTCGTCCCGGTGACCACCGAGGTCGAGCCCACCGTCACCACCGCGGCTCCGGCCACGACCCTTCCGCCCGGCCCGGCCCAGCCCCGCTGCGGCCCCGCCGTCCTGCAGGCCGCCATCACCATGGCTCCGACGTTCGCCGCCGGTGAGCCGGTGACCGGTGAGGCCGTCCTCCGCAACACGTCGGGCGGGCCCTGCTTCTACTACAGCTACACCGCCGGCCAGGAGATCACCGACCTGGACGGGAACCAGGTCGTCCCCGGGAGCGTGCTCATCGCCGACGCCTTCGAGGACACGCCCTTCGCCGCCGGCCAGACCCTCACCCAGCCCGTCTCCTGGGCCGCAAGCGTTCCCGGCAGCTACCGGGCGACGGTCAGGTGGAGCTTCGACGGCCCGCCGGTCGAGGTGTCCGCCACCTTCACCGTCACGTAGCCAGCGCGTCGAGGACGTCGCTGGCGGCCACGACCCGGTCGTCGACGAAGGGCGACACGGCCGGTACCTCCCCGCCGAGGGTGACGCTCACCACCACGTCGAGGGCCGTCATGAGCTCCCGGAGCTCGCGCGGCGGGGGAAAGTACTCGTCCTCGTCGGTGACCGACACCAGCTCGACGCCGTGCTCGGGCGCCAGCCGGTCGATGACGGCCCGCACCAGCTCCTCGGGGGCCGACGCCCCGGCGGTGACCCCGACCACGCCCGACAGGTCGTCGGGCAGCTCCTCGGCCCGATTGACCCGGTAGACCCGCGGGCAGCCGGCGGCCTTGGCCACCTTGGCCAGGGCCACCGTGTTGGACGAGTTGGCCGACCCTATGACGACGATGGCATCGGCCGCGCGGGCGATCTCGGTGAGCGCGGACTGACGGTTGGTGGTGGCGAAGCACAGGTCGCTCCGGGAGGGCATCCACAGGTCGGGGAAGCGCCTGCGGGTGGCGTCGAGGACGTCGGCCCAGTCGTGGTGGCTGAGCGTGGTCTGGGCCAGGAGGGCCACCGGCCCGCTGGGGTCGGCCATGGCCTCGACATCGGACTCCGACTCCACCAGGTGGATCGACGTCGGCGCCACGGCCATCGTGCCCACCGCCTCGTCGTGGCCCTCGTGGCCGACGTAGACGATCGAGTACCCCTTCCCCGCCCGCACCTTGACCTCGTGGTGGACCTTGGTGACGAGGGGGCAGACGGCGTCGATGACGAACCCGCCCACCCGGGCCCGGGCCGCGGCCACCACCTCGGGGGCGGAACCGTGGGCGCTGAGCATCAGGGGCGCCCCGTCCGGCACCTCGGCCACGTCGTCGACGAAGATCACGCCCAGGCGGCGGAAGCGGTCGACCACCAGCTGGTTGTGGACGATCTCATGGAAGCAGTACACCGGCGGCTCGAAGACCCGCACCATCCAGGCCAAAGCCTTGATCGCCATCTCCACGCCGGCACAGAACCCGCGCGGCGCGGCCAGCAGCACCCGGTCGACGCCCATGGTCCCAGGCTAGGCCCGCCTGATCGAACCGGTGACACATCCCGGGGTCCGGGCCACGGAACGTGTCACCGGTTGGCGTGCTGCCGGGGGCCACCGTCGGGCTACCGGCACCCCCGGCGTATCCTGGGCGCCATGTCCGTGCCCGTGGTCGTTGCCGTCGCGCCCGGATCGCCGGCCGCCGCCGCCGGCCTCCTCCCGGGCGACGAGGTGCTCGCCATCGACGGGCGCGCCCCCCGGGACGTCATCGAGTGGCGCCTCCTCGCCGACGAGGCCGACCTCGAGCTCGACGTGCGACGGGGCGGGCTGGCCACCACCGTCGCCGTCCCCAAGGCGGAGGGGGTGCCCCTCGGGGCCGAGGTGTCCTCCGCCCTCTTCGACCAGGTCCGGACGTGCGACAACCACTGCGAGTTCTGCTTCATCTACCAGCTGCCCAAGGGCCTCCGCCCCAGCCTTTACGTGAAGGACGACGACTACCGGCTCTCGTTCCTCTACGGCAACTACACCACCCTCACCCGCTTCACCGAGCTCGACCTCGAACGGGTCGTCACCGAGCGCCTCAGCCCGCTCAACGTGAGCATCCACGCCACCGACCCCGAGGTCCGGTCCCGGATGCTGCGCAACCGGCGGGGGGCAACCAGCCTGCGCTGGCTGCGGGCCCTGCTCGACGCCGGCATCGAGGTCCACGGCCAGGTCGTGGTGTGCCCGGGGGTCAACGACGGGGCGATCCTCGACGACACCCTGGCCGGCGTCCTCGACCAGTACCCGGAGCTGGCCACCGTCTGCGTGGTCCCCCTCGGGGTCAGCCGGTACTCGGCCGAGGGTTCGATGCGGAGCCACACGGCGCAGGAGGCGGCCGCCGTCGTCGACCTGGTGGAGGACTGGCAGTCGGTGTTCCTCACCTGCCTCGGCCGGCGGGTCGCCTTCGCCGCCGACGAGTACTACCTGCTCGCCGGGCGGCCGTTCCCCGACCCCGAGTCGTACGAGGGCTTCCCCATGCACGAGGACGGTGTGGGCATGGCCCGGGTGTTCGAGCTCGAGCTGTCCGGCGCGTCGCCGAACGGTCGCGACGGCCACGCCGTCGGGGTCCAGCCCGGCTTCTTCGCCTGGGTCGACGGGGCCCCGCCGGAGGGCTACCGGGCGCCGCGGGCCGACGGCTCGGTCACCCTGCGGCCCCGGCGCGGCGCACCCGTGGCCGTCCTCACCGGCACCTACGGGGCGCGGGTCCTCGCACCCCTCCTGGCCGACCGGCCCGGAGTGCGGGTGGTCCCGGTGGAGAACCGGTTCTTCGGCGGCAACATCGGCGTCACCGGGCTGCTGGTGGGGGAGGACGTGGCCCGCACCCTGGCCGACCAGCCCGAGGGCCACCGCTACCTCCTCCCCGACGTCTGCCTGTCCAACGGCCTGTTCCTCGACGGCACCAGCCCCGCCGACCTCCCCCGGCCGGTGGAGATCGTCCCCACCGATGGGGGCTCGCTGCGCCGGGCCCTGGCGTCCTGATGGCGCCGACCCTTCCCGTCGTGGCCGTTGTCGGCCGTCCCAACGTGGGCAAGTCGACCCTGGTCAACCGCATCATCGGGCGCCGGGAGACGATCGTCGAGGAGCGGCCGGGCGTCACCCGCGACCGCAAGGAGGTCGAGGCCGACTGGGCCGGGCGCGACTTCCTCCTGGTCGACACCGGCGGGTGGCTGGCCGGCGGCGACGCCCTCGACGAGCAGGTCAGCCGGCAGGCGGAGCAGGCCATGAAGGCGGCCGACGTGGTGCTGTTCGTCCTCGACACCACCGTCGGCGTCACCGACGAGGACGACCGGGTGGCCGACATCCTCCGCCGCTCGGGGCGACCGGTGCTGGTGGTGGCCAACAAGGTCGACGGCGCGGCCCGGGAGTCCGACGCCTGGGCGTTCGCCCGCCTGGGCCTGGGCGACCCCTACCCGGTGAGCGCCATCCACGGCCGGATGAGCGGCGACCTCCTCGACGCGGTCGTGGCCAACCTGCCGGAGGAAGTGGTCGAGGCGGAGCAGGAGGCGACCGTCCCCAAGGTCCCGGGGGTGGCCATCGTCGGACGGCCCAACGTGGGCAAGTCCACCCTGTTCAACCGGCTGATCGGCTCCGAGCGGTCCATCGTCCACGACCTGCCGGGGACCACCCGGGACACGATCGACACGGTGGTGGAGACCCCGGAGGGGCCGATCCGCTTCATCGACACCGCCGGTATGCGGCGCAAGAGCCGCATCGGCGAGGGGGCCGAGTACTACTCGCTCGTGCGTGCTCTCCAGGCGATCGACGAGGCCGACGCCGCCCTCCTCGTCGTCGACGCCACCGAGGGCGTCACCCACCAGGACCAGCGCCTGGCCGAGCGCATCGACGCCGCCGGCAGCCCGGTGGTGATCGTCCTCAACAAGTGGGACCTCCTCGACGCCGAGGGCCGGGCCGCAGTGGTCGACGCGGTCGAGGACCGCCTGGCGTTCCTCGGTTACGCCCCCGTCCTCAAGGTGAGCGCCCTGTCGGGCAAGGGAGCCCACAAGCTGCTGCCCGCCCTCAACGAATCCATCGAGGCCTACCACCGGCGGGTGCCGACCCGGGAGCTCAACCAGGTGATCCAGGCGGCCCAGGCCCAGCAGCAGGCCCCCGACGGCAAGATCCTCTATGCCACCCAGGGCACCACCGACCCGCCCACGTTCATCCTGTTCACCACCCGGGACCTGACCCCGCCCTACATCCGCTACCTCGAGCGGCGGATCCGGGAGCACTTCGGCTTCGGACCGACCCCGCTCAAGTTCCGTGTCCGCCGCCGGAGCGGATGAGGGCATAGCATCTTGCCGGTGTCGGACTACCCGGTCCTTTTGGTCGTGGCCGTCGGCTGCGGGGTTGCGGCGATCATCTGGGGGCGTTCCGCCCTGCGCCTCCACCGCTCCTGGCGACGAATAAGCCGCAGCGGCGGGCCCGGCCAGGCCGCCAGCCCGGTCGCCGCCGGCCTGGCCCGGTCGGCGTACCGCAAGGAGGTCCACAACACCGTCCTGTACCTGGTGGCGGGGCTCATCGCCGCCATCGGGTCGGTCACCGGCACGGCGGTGATCAGCGGGCTGGCCGTCCTCCTGGCCATCCCCCTGGCCATGACCCTGATCTACGGGCGGCGGTTCCTGGAGGAGGCGGCCCTGCTCGAGCAGCGGGCCACCCTCGAGCGGCGGGCGGAGGAGACGCTCAGCCAGGAGGAGCTGGCCCCCCGGCGGTGGGCGGCCCGGCTGGCCCCGGTCGAGCTGCCGGAGTTCGAGGGCCTCGAGGTGGGTCGGGCCTACGAGCCCGGCACGGGGCTCATGGCGGGCGACTTCTACGACCTGTGCTCCACCGGCCCGCAGCGGCTGGCGGCCGTGATCGGCGACGTCTCCGGCCACGGCATCGAGGCGTCGATCACCGCCTTCCAGGTGAAGTACCTGCTGCGGGTGTTCCTCCGCCAGTACCGCGACCCGGCCCAGGCGCTGGAGGAGCTCAACGTGGTGATCTCGGCCCAGGCCGCACCCGAGGAGTTCGTGTCGATGTGCGTGGTCCTGTTCGACCAGGCGGCCAACACCCTGCGCTACGCCTCCGCCGGGCACCCCCCGGCCTGGCTGTGGCACGACGGCGAGGTGCGGCCCCTGCGGTCCACCGGGCCCATGCTGACGCTGGACCCGAAGGCGTCGTACGTCAGCCGGGAGCTGTCGCTCGACCGGGGCGACCTGCTGCTGCTCTACACCGACGGGCTGGCCGAGGCCCGGGCCGGCGACCAGCTCTTCGGGGAGGACCGCATCGCCTCCCACGTGCGCCGAGACCCCCGGGTCACGGCCGACGTGCTGTGCAAGAGCCTGCTGTCGGCCGCCCGTGACTTCGCCACGGTGCCGCTGCGGGACGACGTCGCGATCCTGGCGGTGCGCCGGACCTGATGCCCTGGTGTGAGGCCTGTAGTCAGTACTGGCCTGAGGACCAACTGGATGCCGAGGGCGGGTGTCCCACATGCCACGAGGTGCTGGGGGAGCCCCGCCGCACGCCGTGGCACTTCAAGCTGCTCGTGTTCACGGTCTCGCTCTACCTCGGATGGCGGGCGGTCCAGGGGATCTCCTGGGTGGTCCACCACCTGTAGGAGTCATTCGCCGACGACGTGCACCGGGGTGCCGATCGGCACCTGGCCCGGGAACCATTCGGCTGCGCTCATCGTGATCCGGACGCAGCCGTGGGAGGCGGGGTCGCTCGGCACCGACAGCGACCCGTGGATGGCGTAGCCGCCCACGAAGTACTGGGAGTTGTACAGGCGACCGAGGTGGCTCGTCTCCCACCCGACCGCCTTGGAGAAGATCCGGAAGCTGCCGTTGGGGGTCGGGGTCTCGGAGGTTCCGGTGGAGACGGCGAGTATCTTGGAGAGCCGATCGCCCGTGTAGAGGAAGAGGACCTGTCGGGTCTTGTCGATCTCCACCCGGGTCGAGCCGCCGCCCGGCCGGAGAGGGGCGGGGTCGCCGGTGTGGGCGAGGATGGCGGTTGCCATCTGGTCGGTGAGCACGCCCGTGCGCGCCAGGCCGTTGACCTTCTGGAACGCCATGACGGCCGAGGCGGTGCTGTCGTCGACGATCCCGTCGACGGGGCCGACGTCGTAGTGCAGCCCGGCCAGGTGGCGCTCGACGGCCATCGCGGTCGGCGGCCCGGCCGGTGCGGGCGTCGCGGCAGTCGGCGTTGGCGTCGGCGCGGCGGGCGCGGTGGCGGCGCCACGCAGGCCGGCGAGGACGATGCCGAGGATGTCGGTCACGCCCTTGGTCGGGACGGGCTGGGCCGGTGCGGGCGCGGCGGTGGCGAGGACCATGGCGGCGGTGACGGCGGCGACGGTGCTCGCGATCCGGGGGAAGTTCGCGTTCATGGGCGGAAGTCTCTCCCAAACCGGCCCACGGACTACCATCGGCGTCGTACGGGCTGTGGCGCAGCTTGGTTAGCGCGCTTGACTGGGGGTCAAGAGGTCGGGAGTTCAAATCTCCCCAGCCCGACCAAGAAAGTGCAGGTCGGAGCCGGTGCCGGAAGGCGCCGGCTCTTCTCGTTGAGGGCCATGTATGCAGGATGTATGGATACACTGGCGTCGTGCAGTGGGTGCAGGTCGGCGAGCCTGAGGTCCAGCGGCAGCGGGGGAAGTGGGTCGTCCGCCAGGGCGGCTACGACCCCGCCACCGGCAAGCGTCGGGTGCGGCAGCTGGGGACGTTCGTCACCAAGCGGGAGGCCCTGGCCCACCGGAAGGCGGCGGCCGAGGGCCGGGTGGGGTCGGACGACGAGACGTTGGCCGAGTACCTGTCCGGGTCGTGGCTGCCGTCGAAGGAGGGTCGGGTCCAGTCGGGGACGCTCGACCAGTACACGTGGGCGGTCCGGCTGCACATCGTCCCGCTGCTGGGCGCAGTGCGGCTGCGGGACCTGACGGCCGAGGTGGTCGACGGCTTCGTGGCCTCGCTGGTGGTGGCGGGGGAGGGGCAGACCAAGCCCCGCCTGGGCCCGACGTCGGCCCGGATGGTGCGCAAGGTCCTCTCCATGGCGTTGCAGGAGGCCGTGGATCGCGGCCGGTTGGCTCGGAACCCGGTCGTCTTGACCCAGGCGCCAAAGCGGGACCGGACCCACCACAAGCTGGGCTGGACCCTCGACGAGGCCAAGGCGTTCCTCGCCGGCGTCGCCGACCACCGGCTGTACGCCGCCTTCCACCTGTCCCTGGTGACCGGGCTCCGGCGGGGCGAGGTCCTCGGCCTGCGGTGGGCCGACGTCGACCTCGCCGAGTGCCAACTGCTCGTCACCCAGCAGCTCTGTGTCGAGCGAGGCCGCCCGATGCTCAAGCAGCTCAAGACCGAGAGCAGCGAGCGGGCGGTGACGTTCGGTCCCGGGATGGCGGCCGTGCTGGAGGCCCACCGGGAGCGCCAGGCCGCCGAGGCCGCCTTCGCCGGCGACGCGTGGGAGGGGAGCGGCCTGGTCTTCACGACCGCCCTCGGCGGGTGGATCGACCCCAACAACTTCAGCCGGACGATGGACGTCCTGATCGAGAAGGTCGGCGTCCCGCGGATCACGCCCAAGGGCCTCCGCCACACCGCCCAGTCGGTGGGCCGGGTGGTCGTCGGCGACGACAAGGTCATGCAGGAGCGCCTCGGCCACGCCGACATCGGCATCACCCTCGGCACCTACACCCACGTCGTCACCGAGCAGCACCGGGTGGCGGGCCAGCGCCTCGACCAAGTCTTCTCGGGCCCGGCGTCATGAGGCCGGTGCTGCTTCGCAGCGAGGAGCCACCCGGTGACGAGGTGCCGATGATCCGAGCGGGCGCGAACGGTGTCACCGTCGAGGTCCTTCGCCGGACGGCTTCGGACAGCTACGACGACCACGGCTACTTCGGGGTCTCGCTCTTCGCCGCCGTCGACCTGGATGTCGACGACCTCTGCCGATCGATACCGCCGATCGCCAACTACTCGGTGATCCGCACCTCGACCGCCGGCGCACTGCGGGTCGCAGGGTTCGCCCTCCTCCCCACTGGCCGGCGGCCACACTTCGATGCCGTCCTCCCCGACCTCTCCGAGGCGACGCTCGGGAGATTCGCGGCCTGCTTCGAAGTGCCCCGCCCGAACCCGGCCTCCCGATGAATGCGACAATGGGCGGTATGGAGGGATCGATCGACTACGACCTCTGGATCGACTACCACCGGGTCGACGCCGACGGCCTCACGCACGCCCACCTCCGGAACGCGATCGACGCCGAGAAGGTCCAGGCGGGCTCGTACGTCGTGGTCGGCGCCGAAGATGCCGAGTCGGCAGTCGCCCATGTCGTCGATGTGGGACCGACGGGTGTCGTGCTCGTACGTGTCCTACCTGGCCCCGTCGACGCTCATCTCGAGCTCATCGGACCGCGACCTGCGTAGCGGTTGGGGCGTGTCGGAAACCGTCAAGCTCTTCGACGAAGCCGTCGTGCGCCTCCGTGCTGAGGCCGCTCGGCGAGGTGTCACGATCGAGGTGTTGATCACGGAGCAGGCGTTTGAGCTGCCCGCAGAGGCGACGGGCCCGGGACGCAATCCAGCCTTCGTCGCCATCGGTGCGTCGGACCACGCACCACCGACGTGATCGACGAGCTGCTCGCCGAGGGTTTCGGCCGCGACTGAGCGGGTCCGCGGACCGCAGATCGACGTCACGTCGCGAGATTTCGGGCTGCTCGGTGGCCTAGTTGTGACGGGAGCGCGCTGAGGCTGACTCGGCGGCTTGCCACGACGGACGGTCGATCGAGGAGCTGACCGCCGCCGGACCCGTTCGCTCCTCCCTCCGGCCGGCGCCCCCGCGCCCGTCGTCATGGAGGACCCGCTCATGGATGAGCGTCGCACGTTCACCGTCGAGGAGGCCGCCCGCAGCCTGGGCATCTCCCGCGCCCTCGCCTACGACCTCGTTCGACGAGGTGAAATCCCGAGCCTGCGCCTCGGACGGCGCATCGTGATCCCCCGACGCGTCCTTGATGACCTTCTCATCAAGCCGACGACCGAGACGGCATGAGCACATACGCCCTCAATCGCCCACCCCGGACCCTTCGAGCCATCCCGCAAGCCCCAAAGCAGAGTGACGCACTTGCACCAGGGGTGCGAGGCCGTCCCGCGGGACGTGGGCGCGGTGGCCGCGGGACGCGCGGGATGGCGGCGCCACCGTGCTGAGCCTGGCCAAGCTGTACGCCGGCCAGCAGCAGTACTACGAGGACGCGGTCGCCCGGGGCCTCGACGAGTACTACGCCGGCGTCGGCGAGCGCCCGGGCCAGTGGATCGGTCGGGGCGCCGAGCTGCTCCACGTATCCGGCGAGCTGGGAGGCGAGGCGCTTAACGCCAGTTCTCGACGGTCGGACTCCCACGACCGGCGCCCGCCTGACGGACCAGACGCCGAAGGTCATCGGCTACGACGCCACCTTCTGCGCGCCCAAGTCCGTCTCGCTCCTGTACGCCCTCGGCCCCCCGGGGGTCGCCCGCGAGGTGCAGGCCGCCCACGACGAAGCTGTCCGCGCCGCCTTCGGTGTGCTCGAGGACCTCACCTGCCGTGTGCGCCGCGGCCACGGCGGAGCGGTCGTCGTCGGCGCCGACGGCTTCGTCGGCGCCGCCTTCCAGCACCGCAGCAGCCGGGCCGGCGACCCGCACCTTCACACCCATGTCCTCATCGCCCATCCCGCCTACACCGCCTCCGATGACCGGTGGACCTCACTCGACGGCCGCCAGCTCTTCCCGTGGTCGAAGCCCGTCGGCCATCTCTACGAGGCGACCCTCCGGGCGGAGCTTGCCCGACGCCTTGGCGTCGAGTGGGGACCGGTCCGCAACGGCATCGCCGACATCGCTGCCGTCCCGCGCCACGTCATCCGCTGCTTCTCGCAACGGCGCGCCGAAATCGAGTCTCAGCTCGCCGACCGAGGTCAGACCTCGGCCCGGGCGGCGCAGGTAGCGGCGTACAGCACCCGCCGCCCGAAGGACCATGACACCTCGCCGGCCGACCTGTTCGCCGATTGGCGCCGGCGGGCCACCGACCTCGGGGTCAGCGACGCGACCGTGGCCAGTTGGACGGGTCGGCCCGTCGCCCAAGCCGACGTCGAACTCGATCGAGCGTGGGTGGAGGGCCTGTTCGACCGGCTGGCCGGGCCGGATGGACTGACCGAGCGACGATCGACCTTCGACCGGAGGGCCGTCGTCCGAGCCGTCGCGGACGCATTCGGCCAGGGCGCTCGTCCCGACACGGTGTTTGCGCTCGCCGACGTGTTGTTGGCATCGGAGAGAGTGGTTCCCCTCCCCGTGGCCGCTCGCACCGGGCACGTGATCCGACGGCGGGGCGGAGCGACCGTCCCGTTGGAGACCGACGTCGCCCGATTCTCCACGCCCGAGCTGTTGGCGCTCGAACGCCGGCTGATGGCCGACTCCCGTCGTCGGGCGCAAGACGGGCTCCCTTCCGTGCGGACGGCACACTTGCGGTGGGTCTTCACGGGCGCCCCGGCGCTCAGCGTGGAGCAACGGACGCTCGTCTCCACGATCGTCCAAAGCGGTCGCGGCGTCGACGTCGTGGTCGGCGCAGCCGGGACCGGCAAGACCGCGGCCCTGGCCGCGGCCCACCAGGCCTGGAAGCTCGCTGGCCAACGCGTGATCGGCTGTGCCCTCGCCGCCCGAGCGGCGGCCGAGCTTCAGGGGGCAGCGGGCATCGAGGCGTCGACCATCGACCGCCTCCTTGCCTCCGCCGACCGAGACGACGGTGTGCTCGCCGCCGACGTCCTGGTGGTGGATCTATGCCGACACCGTGATTATGCCGACGGGTCGTCGCCTACGACGACCACGGCTACTTCGGGGTCTCGCTCTTCGCCGCCGCCGATCTGGATGTCGACGACCTCTGCCGATCGATACCGCCGATCGCCAACTACTCGGTGATCCGCACTTCGACCGCCGCCGGCTGACCGTCCAGACGATGGAAGGCCGGACCGTCGACGGCCGACGAGCTATCTCGCCGCCGGTCATCTCACCCACGGCTATGCCACGACGGTCCACAAGGCGCAGGGAGCCACCGTCGACATCGCCCTCCTCCTCATCGACGACCAGTCCTACCGAGAGGCCGCTTACACGGGCTTGTCCCGCGGATGGCTGGCCAATCGGGTCTACGTCGTCAGCGACGATGCCGAGGCCATCGAAGCGCACGGACTCCCGCGTATATCCACCGACCCATTGGGTACCCTGCGTGAGGCGGCCCGACGCTCGGCGTCTCAACGGATGGCGAGCAGGACGTCGGTCGTGCGTTCCGGATGAGTCGAGCGGACGGATGTGACGAGCAGGAACCGGCCCTATTCATCGGGTCGCGCATGGCGGGAGCGAGCGAGCGACGGCGGTACTCTAGGGTTACGTCGGACGCCGGCAAGGCTCCGAATGAAGCCAGACAGGCGGAGGCGTGATGACGGACCCAGGGCAGCAGTTCGCACGACCGCAGTCCCCTCGGACGCTGCGACTAATTTTCAAGTCGTCTGAGGGCGAAGTAAGGCTGCTGTCCCACGCCAGGGTGTCGATGATCTGCCCGCCATCGAGTGGCACGCCACCTCAGCCAGGGCGAAACGGAGGGTTTTGGATCGAACTGCGCGACGACGCCGGCAACCTTCGCTTCCATCGACTCCTACAGCACCCATTGGGTGACTCCGTAGAGCTTCATGAACCGGATGGCACGATTCGGAGGGTGTTCGGCGCACCCTCCGAATCCGTGTTCATGGTCTTGTTGCCCGATGATCCAGAGGCGACATCCGTCGTCCTTATGGGCGACCTCAATCCCGCCCAGCGAGACGCTGCGCGATTGCCCAGTGCGGCCGAGATCGCCCGGTTCGATATTCCCGGCGACGACGACGGTTCCGGCTCAGGCGGGGAGCGTGGGCGGTGACCGTCGATGACGGTTACGTGCTCGGGACCACGAAGATCGTCGACAACCAGCCTGATAGCAGCGGGTGGAACCTTGTCATCCTGGGGGATGGCTACACGGACGTCGACGCCTCCGAAACCAACAAGTATCACGGTGACGTCGACACGTTCATAAGCGAACTCCGGCAGACGGCTCCATTCAAAGACCTCTGGCCGGGTATCAATGTGCACCGTGTGGATCTGGTGTCGTACGAGCGTGGTGCCGACGAACCGGAGGTCGACGTGTCCCCCGAGGTCCCTGATGGTTGCGGCAAGCTTGATTTTGAGGCGCCGGGCGGAACGCCGAGGACCTACCTTGATGCGACGTTCTGCAGTATCGGGCCCGGTGGCGCTCGTCTCGATCGCCTACTCACTGTTGACCGAGAGCTGGCACTTTCCGTGATGGTGAGCCAGGTCCCGTACGGGCACACCCTCCTCGTTCTCGTGAACTCATCGAAGTACGGCGGCTCCGGGGGCCCCGGAGTTGCGACGTGTTCATCACACCTTGACTTCGCTCGCACCGTCATTCATGAGCTTGGTCACAGTGCATTCGGACTGGCCGATGAGTATGGCGGTGATGGTACCGGCACACCCTTGTCTGAGCCTGGGGAGCCGAACGTCACCTTAGACACCACTCGTCATGGACATAAGTGGGGCCGATTCATAGGCGATCAGACACCTATGCCCTCTGCCTGTTCGCCGACCAGGGGCCCCGACGCCTGCACATCCGGATCGACGTGCATTCCTCCGGCGACTGCACCGGCGAACGATGAGGTCGGTACATATGAGGGAGCCATCTATTCGAACTGCAATGCCTACCGCCCCTCGCCAACGTGCTGCATGCGGGACCACAGTGCGTTCTGCAAGGTATGCGATGACGCGATCAGGCGCGTGCTTGCGCCATTTCAACCTCCGCCTCCGGTAATCGGCCCACCAGGAGGCGTCGTTGCGGAGGTGCTCATCGATCCGAGGAATTGGCTCCCACAGACTGCATGGGACTCGGAGGGACCTGCATATTTGCCCAATCCGCCCTGGTCTGGCAGTCCACAGTACACATGGGTTCGGGGCAAGACCAGGGGGATTTTCGCGTACAACGTAGTATTGCCGGTAAGCACTCTGCCGGGCCGTGGCAAGATATATATCATAGCGCTCATGTCGTCGACGGAATACCGCGAACTACCAGCCGGCGAGCCCCGATATTCTGATGTGGAACTCATCGTCAATGGGATGAACTGGGGAACCCAAACTGCGGTGAGCCTCTATGAGGAGACCGACCTTGGGTGGTCGATCCCCACCGACTCCATGGTCGCCGGTGATCAGGGCAACCTAATGGAGTTCCGGGTCGGCTATGGTCGAAACGTAAATGGGTTGATCATTCACTACGAGCCGCTGGCACCCTCTAATCATCTCAAGCCAATCCGGGTCACGGTATGGAGGGGCAACTGAGAGTCCAGCGGCTGTCACTCCACCCGTCGAGCTGTGATAGCCACGACTGCGGATGTATGCAGACATTGCTTGAACGGGATCAAAGAGGTCGAGCTCCCTGGACTTCGAAAATGGCCAAAAGACCGGCTCAGAGGCACTGTGCGGACGGAGGGCCACCAACCGTCAGCCAAGAAAAATCTGGGTTCGAGAGGTCGGGAGCTCAAGCTGATCGGAGCCGGGCGTTCCTCCCATCTTGGCCGGAGGCGACGACCCGGCCGATGCCAGATTGATGCTCCGAGCCGATCGGCACACCCCCTGGCGGGTCTCCAGTGGGCTCAGCCCGCCGCTTCGGGCGGGCTCGTGGCCCGTCGTCGTGTCGGCCGGCGTCGGATCAGCCCCAGAATGGTGAACGCCACTCCGCCGGATGCGATGAGCGCCAGGCTGCGCAAGCCGGCGGCGGCCCGGAACGGCACGGCCGTGGCCAGACCGGCACCGCCGACCCAGCAGAGCTGGAAGATCGTCTCGTAGCGGGCGAAGGTGCGGCCTCGGACGGTCGAGGGTGCGTCCCCCTGGAGAAGGCTGTCGAACGCCAGTCGACCGCTCGCCGTCGCCAAACCGACGACGCCCGCCACCACTGCCGCCCGCGGCACGTTGAACGATCCCGCGGCCCACAGCGCCGCCACCACCATCGCGGCCAGGCTGACCTGCAGGAGCAGCATCTCCCGGATGACGGCCCGCAGGGCGGGCGCCACCACCGCACCGGCGAAGCCGCCGATGCCGGCGGCGGCGATGACCACGGCGAAGCCTCGGCCCTGCTCGCCCTCGGCTCGGAGCAGGAACGCCAGCAGGAAGGTGAGGAAGCCAACCGCCGCCCTGCTGGCGCCCATCGCCACCCCGGCGGCCAGCAGGCGGGAGCTGAGCAGCGCCCGGTAGTCGTCGGCGCCTGCGGCCTCCGTGTCCTTCGTGCGACTACGGGGGAGGCGAACGGCGGGCACGACCGCGGTCGAGAACACGACGACGGCGATGCCCAGAGCCAGCCCCGCGCCGCCGACCAGGTTGGCCCCTGCCGCCAGCCCGGCCCCGAGAGCTCCTCCCACCACGGAGATCACGGCCAGCCTGGCGTTGCCCCACATGGGCGACCGGTCCGGGGGAAGCACGTCGGGCAGGAGGGCGCTGCGGCTGACGCCATGGATCCTGGACAGGACGAGGAGACCGAAGGCCAGAGGGTAGAGGGCGACCCGGTCGGTGCGCGTCGCCAGCAGGACGGCAAGGACGGCACGGCCTCCGGCGCCGAGGATGATCGCGACCTTGTACGAGCCCGAGCGTCGGTCTAGCCACGGTCCGACGAGGGGGGACAGCACGGCGAAGGGCGCCATGGTGAGCGCCAGGTACAGGCCTACCTTGTCGCGCGCCTCCCCGATGGGGACGGCGAAGAACAGGGTGTTGGCGAGGGCAACGGCCACCATGCCATCGCCGGCGGCGTGAAGGAGCTGCACCTCGGCCAGCCGGCGGAAGGGGATCGGCATCCGGCGCCGGTCCTTCTCCGGAGCCGGGGACCCGGCCTGCGATGATGCCCGCCGTGAGCCCATTTGCCGATGCTACGCGCTTCGCCCCCTCGGGCGACCGGCCCGGGTCCAAGGGTCCCCGGCGTCGCCGGCGAAGGTCTTGTCCCCGGTCGGCCGGAGATGCCTGGCCGGCGACCTCGAACCGCTTCTCGGCCCTTCCCCGGCCAGCGGGCGGGGGCGACATCGGCCGGCCCGGGTGTGGAGATCCGGTCCTGCCTGCTTCCCAGAAGGTCGAGGTCCCGTTCCGCCAGCTCGGGAAGGCCAGGCTCGCCGCCAGCAGCCAACCGGAGGTCGATCGCGGCACGAGTCGCCGCGATTGCTGACGCCGCCACGACGGGCGGCGTGAGATGGCCGCGCACCTCGACTCGGCGGCCAGGTGGGCCGTGCTCACCCTGGTCGTGATCCCGGTGGTCTACAGCCTCGCCGACGCGCTGAAGCGGCGAATGGGGCGCGGCGGCGCCCCGCCGGCGGCCGATAATGCGACGTCGCTTCTTCCCTCGGCGGTGGGCGAAGACCCCGCCCCGGCGATGGCCTGAAGCCGCCGCCGACTGACAGTTGATGCTTGACTGGCGACGATGACCCCAGCGATACGGACCGAAGGTTTGACCAAGCACTACGGCGATGTCCGGGCACTCGTCGAACTGGACCTGGAGGTCATGCCGGGGGAGATCTTCGGCTTTCTCGGCCCCAACGGGGCAGGGAAGACCACGGCCATACGGACGCTCATGGACGAGATCCGCCCCACCGCCGGGCGGGCGACGATCGTCGGGCTCGACTCCCACAAGCAGGCCGTCGAGATCCGCCGCCACATCGGCTACCTCCCGGGCGACCTCGCCCTCTATCCCAGCCTCACCGGTCGCGACACTCTGACCTACCTGGCCAACCTGCGGGGCGGGGTCGACTGGGCCCACGTCGATGCGCTGGCCGAGCGTCTCGGTGCCGATCTCTCCAAGAAGGTCGGTGAGCTGTCCACCGGCAACCGCCAGAAGATCGGCCTCATCCAGGCCTTCATGAACCGGCCCGAAGTGGTGATCATGGACGAGCCCAGCTCGGGCCTCGACCCGCTGGTGCAGCGCGAGTTCCAGACCATGATGCGAGAGGTCGCGGACGAGGGACGCACCGTCTTTCTGTCCAGCCACACCCTGTCCGAGGTCCAACGGGTGGCCCACCGGGTGGCGATCATCCGCCACGGCCGGCTCATCGCAGTCGAGGGCGTCCACAGCCTGCGATCGAAGGCGATCCGTCGCGTCGACCTCTACCTCGATCCGCCGCCCGACCGGGCCCTGTTCGCCTCGGTCGAAGGTGTGCGGGAGGTCACCGTGGACGACCAGCACGTCACGCTGTCCTTTGACGGCTCCATGGCCGACCTGCTGCGGGCCGCCGCCGACCACGGAACGGTGGTCGACATCTCCACCCAGGAGGCCGACCTGGAAGAGATCTTTCTCGCCTACTACCGCGACGAAGCGGCGGGATGATGCTGGGTAGCATATTCGCCAAGGCGATCCGCGACCGAGCCGTCGCAGTGGCGATGGCAACCGGGGCATTGACGCTGTTCCTGCTGTTCGCCATGGCCGTCTATCGCGACCTCGACCTGTCGATCTACACCGACCTGCCCCAAGCGCTGCGGGACCTGGCGGGCATCCCCGAGGGCGCCGACGCTGCCAGCCTGGCCTACAACGTGATGTTCGGGACCATCGCCTCCCTGACCCTCGCCGGCATGGCCCTTTCATTCGGCGCCGCTGCCATCGCCGGTGAGGAGCGAGGGGGCACGATCAGCCTGCTCCTCGCCAACCCGAAGTCCCGCCGCCACGTCCTGGTGTCCAAGGCCGCCGCCATGGTCGCTCTCGTGGCCACCGCCTCGCTGGCTCTCTGCGCCGGCGGGATCGCCGTCCCCGCCGGGCTCGGGGTCGAGGTGGGTGACACCCAGGTGGCGGCCATGGCGCTGCACCTGGGTGTGAACGCCCTCTTCTACGGATTTCTGGCGCTCGCCGTCGGCGGTTGGACCGGCAACCGCGCCCTGGCCTCGGGAGCCACCGCGGCGACCATGGTGGTGTCCTTCGTCGCCGTGGGCCTGCTGCCCTTGGTCGACGCGGTGGCGGGCGGGGTCAAGGCCATCCCGTGGTACTACTTCGACGCCAGCGATCCCCTCGTCAACGGCGTCGCCTGGGGTCATCTGGCCGTGCTCGTCGCGGGGGCGGCGGCGTTCCTGGCCCTCGCGGTGGTGGGCCTCGACCGCCGTGACCTTCGGGGGCGGGCCGGGGGGCGCACCGTGCTCGACCGGCTGCGCGCCAACCCCATTACCCGCAACGTGGTCGACCGCCTTGCCGGGTCGGCGCGGGTCTCGCGCATCTGGGTCAAGGTCGCCAGTGAGCACCAGGGGATCCTCGCGATCACCGCCGGGTTGATGTTCTCGGTCATGGGCGTGCTCATGGGTCCGATGTACACGTTCATCGACGACTCGCTGGCCGACTTCGGCCAGGACCTCCCCGACACCCTGCTGGCCCTCGTCGGCCAGGGCGACATCAGCACCCCGCAGGGGTGGTTCCAGATCGAGACGTTCGGCCTGATGGCGCCCATCGCGGTGATCCTCGTCACCGTCGTCATCGGCGCCCGGGCCCTTGCCGGTGAGGAGTCCCGCCGCACCATGGGGCTCCTGCTCGCCAACCCGGTGTCCCGGGCCCGGGTCGTAGTCGAGAGCATCGTCGCCATGGTCGTCTTCGCGGTCGTCGTCGGTGGCGCCACGTTCGCCGGCACGGCCCTGGGCGCGGTGCTGGCCGGTCTCGACGTCAGCGTGGCCAACCTGGCCGCCACCTCGGCGCTGGTGACGTTGCTTGGGCTTGTCTTCGGGGCGCTGGCTCTGGCCCTCGGCGCGGTCACCGGAAGGGTGCCCGTCGCCCTCTACGGCGCCGCCGGCGCCGCTCTCGCCCTCTACCTGCTCAACGCCTTCCTCCCGCTCAACGACAGCCTGGCCGGGTGGGCCAAGCTGTCACCCTTCTACTACTACCTGAGCGCCGACCCGCTGAACTCGGGAATGCCCTGGGGCCACGCCGCAGTGCTGCTGGCGCTGGCTGTTGCGATCATGGCGGTGGCAGTGCCTGCGTTCTCGCGGCGAGACCTGCGGGCGGGACACTGACCCCCATGTGGGTCAGGACCCAGCGACATGGCTCCGTCGGGCCCATCGTCGGGCGTCTCTGCGGGCGCCGGGCAGGGCCTCGGCGAACTCGGCGGCGGAGCGGCGATCTCGGTTGCCCGTTTCGGTCAGGGTGGCCCAGCCGCCGCCGGAAGGGATCGCACTCGGTCAGCGGCCATGGCTCGCGCCTTCGCCGGTCGGTACGTCGTCGACGATGGTCGCCGCGTGCTGGCTCCGTGGGCATGTTCCATCGGTGGTCAGGCGGAGTCGAGCGGGTGGCGTTGCTTGAAACGGCGCGTCGACCGGTAAGCGGCGGCGGCGAAAGGCATGTGACTCCAGAACGACGCGATGCTCGTCACCACCACGGCCAGTCCGGCGATCGCGGCGTCGGTGCCTACCGAGAGGCCGGCATAGAGGAGGAGCTCGACCGCCCCGAGGCCGCCGGGGGCGGGCGTCAGGGAGGCGATCGTGCAGGCGGCTGTGGAGATGGCGACCAGCGCCTCGTTGCTCATCGTCACGCCGGCCGCACGTGCTGCCAGAACGAAGGCAAGACCCTGCGCGCTCCGCACGAGCACCCACCAACCAACCTGGCGGAGGACGCTGGCGTCGCGTGCCAACGAGCCCCGGTGCGGTCGGAGCCAGATTCGATCCAGCTCGCGCGACGAGGGACCGAACCGAAGGAACAACAGCTCGATCCCGGCCAGCCCTCCGCCGGCCAGGAGTCCGAGCCCCACCCCGAGCAGATAGCCGCGATCGACACGCAGCGCCGCCGATGCGAGGCCGGCCACCATCAGGGGCGCCACCAGGAGTGCGCCGACCGTCCAACGGGCGGCAGCCGCCCTGGCGGTGGAGACCTGGAGGCCGTCCCCTCTCGCGGCATCGGACAGCACGCGATTCGCCCAGGACCAGTACGTCGGCCGCGTCACCGGGGTCTCACTGGCGAGCACGGCCTTCATGAGGTGACGGAGCGAAACCCGCCCGTGCGCCGCCGATCGGTAGGCGGCGGCGGTGAGCGGGATCGCCAGAAAGCTGGCGCCCACGGCCAGGATGGCTAGACCCCACCGGACCCCGCCGACCTCACGGGCCACGCCCTCGTCGATGAACACCGCCAGCACGGCATAGACCCCGAGGCCCAGCAACCCCAGACCGAGAACCCGCTGTGCGCTCAGCCGGCCGAGCGGCTCGTACTCGGTGAGTGTGTGCCCGGTGATGCGGGCCACCTCTGAGCGCAGGTCGTGCAGCGCGCCATCCTCGCCCAACGCGGCGCGCGTGGCGCTGCTGAGCACGAGCGGATGGAGCCAGTCGCGCGCCGCCTCGAGTATCTCTACTCCGACGACCTCCCGTGCGATGCGGGCCGCTCGCTCGGATCCCAGGACGACGGCCGTTGCCGCCAAGAGCTCGGCTACATCGGTGTCTAGGAGTTGGCGATCGGCGGAGAGCTCGGCGAACCCGAAGTCGATGAGCAGGGTGCGCCCGTCGTCGGCGAGGAAGACGTTGGCCAGGCGCAGATCCCGGTGGGCGACCCCGTGCGAACGCAGCACCATCACGTCGCGCCACACCTCCGCCACCATCTCGTCGGTCAGCTGCTCGGCGGGAACCTTGTCGAGCGATTGACCGTCGATCGCCTCGTAGACCAGGGCCACATTGTCGTCCTCGACCTCGGCGACGGCGAGCACGAGTGGGGTGGGGAGCCCGAAGGATCGGACATGGTGGGAGACGAGGGCCTCGTGCTCGGCAGCCCGCCGTAGCGAGACCTCGGGGGCGGCGTCCCCGGCGCGGCGGAGCCTGACCCAGCGGACGGCCCGGAAGAGGAGGTCGGCCGAACGCTGATCGGCGCTGAGTGCCTTCACGAACACCTTCCTGCCGTCTGTCGTCACGCCGAGCCACGGCTCCGATCCCCGTGCATCCACGTGGGCCGAACGCAGCTCGACGACGTCGAGGCCGCTCCTCGCCAGCCCCTCTGTGAGGGCGCCACGACCGGGCTGGAGATTGGGGGTGCCGAAGACGACGGCGACGGCCGAGCCGGCGACCATCCCGAGTCCGATGTCGAGAAGGAGGCCGAGGTAGGGAGGGGCGTCGGTCACGGCCATGTTCGACGCCAACCACAGCCCGACCGCAACGAACATCGAGGCCCGCAAGCGTCGTGGGAGCCACCGACGGCAGATGACCACGACGGCGATCAGACCGGCTATCAGAGGGTTGGTCGGGAGGAGTCGGACGCTGGTGCTCGGCAGGTCGTCGAACAGCGCGGCCAAGTCCGGTTGCAGGACTCGGTGGAGGGCGGCAGCGGCGGCGGTGGACAGCGCGATCCCGGCTCCGAGCGCGGCGTAGACCAGGGCCAGGCGCCGGAATCGCCGCCCGGTGAGCAGCCATCCGTTCACACCGAGGAAGCCACCGACGACACCGAGCCCGGCAACCACCGTCGGTGCTGACTGCATCCAGTCGGGCATCGCCCGCAGGATCTGGGCGATGTCGGCCGAGGTGGCGATGATCCCGTGCTCGAGCAGCGTCGCCGCGGCCCACCCGGCGACCGACACCAGCCCGCCCAGCACCAGGGTGAACACGTACACCGGCGAGCGCGTGTGCCGTGGTCGGGTCACGTCGTTCGAGGCCGCCGGCCGAGGAGCCGGCGCAGGTGTCGCGTTACCCATCCTCAGCCGGCGGCGGCGGCGGGCCGGCCCCGCGTGTTCGGCGGACGGCGCCACGAGCCGGCCGAGCGGAAGATCAGCCATGCGGCCCCACCGAGCACGATAGGCATCACGTAGGTCATCGCCCGGAACACGAGCACGCCGGCGGCGATCTGGGCGTCAAGCCCGGCCCCCGCGCCGGTGGCGAGGAAGCCGACGTAGCCGAGCTCGACGACGCCGACACCACCCGGCGTCACTGGCACGGCCGACAGCAGTCGGACGAACGCGAACGCGACCAGCACCTTGGCCCAGCTGGCCTCGGACTCGGACACTCCGACGTTGCGCAGCGTGACGAGCAGTACGGCGTAGAGGGACAGGTGGCTCACCACGGCTGCGACCGTGATCCGATAACCGGTGGTGCGCACCAGGTCGAGCATCTGTCCCCGCATGCGCACCACCCAGGCCTCGATGGTCTCCGGGCGCGGGCGGGCCCGCCCGATCGTCGCGGCATAGAGCCGATCGAGCCAGACGCCGATCCGCCGGGCGGAGGTCTCGGCCCGCAGCGCAAGCCCACCGGCCACGACGACCACCGTCAAGGCGACGAGGCCGAAGGCGGCGAGCTGGACGAAGGATCCCTCGAGCTCGCCCGTCACCGCGACCGCAGCCACCGCCACGACCGGGAGCCCGAGCTTGGCCAGGGTGTTCCACAGGCCTGTCGCCAACACCTGGTTGGCGATGGCCGGTGAGCTGAACCCCCACGTCCGCAGCATCGTGTAGGTGATCCCCAGCGCAACTGCCCCGCCTGCGGGGACGGTGTTCGCCACCGCGGTGCTGGCCTGGTTGACCACTGCGGCCTCCCGCAGTTTCAGGCCCGGAAGGGCCAGGATCATCATGGGCCAGTAGGTGAAGAGGTTCCAGAGGCCGGCCACCGCGATCGTTCCGACCTCCAACGCCGTCATGTCGGTGATCGTCGCCCATGCGTCGCCGTAGTCGGCGGTACCGGGGAGGACGAAGCCGAAGACCACAACCAGCACCAGCACGGCCAGCCCGATGCGCAGCAGCCGCGTCCTGAGCGGTGGGGAACTCGAGGCATCTTCCCCGTCAGCGCCCCCCGTTCCCACCTGAGCCGTGTGCCTCCTCCGGATGACGGTCCGATCTCGGCGAAGTCGCCTTCCCGCGACCCTATTGCGCAGGGTCTGGCGTATGGGGACAGGTAATCTCGCCCGACGACGGCAGCGACGGCGACCCGCGCACGCAGCAGCCTTCCCGACGAAGGCCTCGTGTTCGGACGCGCCACCCGGGCCCCCGCTGGCCGACGACCGCCACCACCCGGCGTGGCGGGCTCGGCTCATCCGGCCGACGGTGCGCTTCATTTCGGGGCTGCCCCGGCGCATGGACCGGGATATGGCCCCGCGGCGAAGCGTCGGTTTTGAACAGCGCCTCCGGTCCGCGCCCAGCCCGACCGCTGGCGGAACTGGACGCGAGTCGAGAGATTCCCTTGGCCAGGACATCCCGTCATCCGGGCGACGTAACCAGACTCGTCGTCGGAACAGCCGTGTTTCTCCTCGCCTGCCTGGCGGTGCAGAGGGAGCAGCTGAGCCGATTCGAAGCCGACGTCTTCCGCCTGATCAACAACCTGCCGTCGGCGTTGGACCCTGTGCTGTTGCCGTTGATGCAGGCCGGCAACGTTGTCGCCGCACCTGTCCTCGGCCTCGTTGTCGTGGTGTTCAACCGCAGGCGGCTCCGCGCCGCCGTCGATGTCGCCGGCGCAGGCGCGGTGGCGTGGCTGGCGGCCAGGGTCGTCAAGAGCGTCGTCGAGCGGCCTCGCCCCTCCGGGTTCTTCCCCGACCTCTTCCGATCGATCGACCCGGGAGGGCTGGGGTTCGTGTCCGGGCATGCTGCGGTGGCGGCTGCGATCGCCGCCGCGGCAGCTCCGTACCTTCCCAGGCGGTGGCGGAGGGCGGTGTGGATCCTGCCGTGGGTCGTCGGCATCGCCCGGGTATACGTCGGGGCCCACCTACCCCTCGACATCGTCGGTGGCATCGCGCTGGGGTGGATGGTCGGCGCCGCTGCCCATCTGCTCTTCGGGGCACCCCACCGCGTCCCCGAGCTGAGCGACGCGGCCCGTGTCATCAGGCGGGGAGGATCGGCGGCGGTGGAGGTCGAGCGGGTGGCCGGCGATGCGAAGGGGTCGTTTCCCTTCACCGTCGTCACGCCGGGGGGACGGATCTTCATCAAGCTGCTCGATCCCGAGCCGAGGGACCGCGACTGGATCTACCGTGCCGCCCGGTTCGTGGCCTTCCGCGATGTCCGCGACGAGGCCGCCATCTCCGACGGGCCGGCGCAGGCCTACCGCGAAGCGGCTATGACGTTGCTCGCACGATCGAGCGGCGCCCGGGTTCCGGCGGTGAGGGGGATCGAACGGGACGGCGAGCGCATCTGGATCATCCAGGACCATGTGCCCGGACGGGATCTGACTCGCGTCGATGCCGCCGACGTGAGCGGTGCCCAGCTCCGCGACATGTGGGACCAGCTCGAGCGGATGCATGCCGCGCGCCTTGCCCACCGCGACCTGGTCCGCGGCAACGTCATCATTGACGAACAGGGTCGGGCGTGGCTCGTCGACCTGGCTCACGCCCTCAGCTCCGCGTCGAGCAGCGCCCTCGACAACGACGCCGCCGAGCTGGTGGTCACCACTGCCCTCGTCGTGGGCCCGGAGCGGGCGGTCGCGGCGGCACTCGGTTCCATCGGCCCCGAGCGGATGGCCGGAGTCCTCACCGAGCTTCAGCCCCTTGCCCTCACCCCCGACTCGCGTCGGGCCATCGTGGGCGACCCTGACATGCTCGCCGCGCTGCGGCTGGGCATCGAGCGCGCGATCGGGGTGGTGTCCACGGACACTCTGGTTGCGACACCACCGATTGGCTTGCGCGCTGCAGGAGCGGTGGCACGCAGCGCTCTGGTGGGCGCCGCCCTGGTTCTGGTGGCAGGAGCGGGGGCGGTCGCAGACTCGTTCGACTCGGTGGGGCTACGCCGGCTCGCACTCGGCCTGTTGGCGGCCGGGGTAGCCGTCGTTGCCGCGGCCTGGCCTCTCGTCGCCGCCTTCGGCCGGCGCCTCGCCATCGGCCGGACGGCAGCCGTCCAGCTGC
The DNA here is from genome assembly GCA_963790325.1 of uncultured Acidimicrobiia bacterium. GTDB lineage: Bacteria > Actinomycetota > Acidimicrobiia > Acidimicrobiales > AC-14 > JAXDMK01. Next base: position 574,011 of record CAWBNY010000003.1, on the reverse strand, counting down.
TCGCCCACGCCAACTCTGTCCTCGCGGGAACGGATGCCGGGCGCAGGGTGATGGTCGATTACCTATCGAGAGCAGGTGTTCAACCGGGTGAGATGCTCGACGGGCTGGCGCGAGTCCGGCGATCGACGTGGCTGATCTACGGCCTGGCCCTGGGGGCGGGAATTGCCGCGGCACAGGAGGAGCAGGTGCGGCTGCACCTCGCCCCGTATGCCCCGGTGCTGGTGGCCATCGCGGTGACCGCATCGGTGTTCCAGTGGCTGCTCGGCGGGCGTGGGCGGCACGTGGCGGGGCCCACCCCTCCGGGAGGGCGGCGGCTCGGCCCCGCGACACTTCTGGCCGGGATCGCGGTCGGCGCCGTGGCGGAGCTGGTGTTGACGGTGGCGGTTGTGTCGGCGTTCGGTCCCGGGCCCGCCGTGGCGGCCGTCGTGGCGGTCGCCATCGTCGCCTCCTTGGCCACGCTCACCATCGCCCTGCCGGGCGTGGTGGGAGTCGAGCCGGCACTGCTGGTGCTCGGGCTGGCCACCGTGGGCATGGACCTCCCGACGGCGGTGGGATCGGCGCTCGTGGTCGCCGCCATACAGGTATGGGTGCGGGTCCTGATCGGCCAGCTCCTGGCCCGACCTCTGATCGGCACGATCGGCCGGTGAGTCCCTCACTTGCCCGGCCGCACGAGCCGATGCCACGGCGGGAGACGATCGCATGGATGTGGGCGGCAGCGGCGGGTCTCGGCGTGTTGGTCCTTTGCTCGTTGGTGGTGGCCGACGGCACGGTGCCGTCGGCCGAACGCACTGTCTTCCTGTGGATCAACGGCCTGCCCGACTGGCTGGAGCCGCCGCTTTGGATCTTCCAGCAGACAGGGAACATCGTCGTGGCCACCGTCGTGACGGCGGCCCTCGGGATTCTTCTGAGGAACTACCGCACGGTGTGGGCGGCCGTCGTGGCCGCGTCATCCAAACTGGTGCTGGAGCCGGTTCTCAAGTCGCTCGTGGAGCGCCCGCGGCCCGGGACCTCGATCGGGGCCGAGGCCGTGCTCCGGGGCGACGTTCACGCCACCGGCCTGAGCTTCGTCTCCGGGCACGCCACCATCACGACCGCGATGGCCGTCATCCTCACCATCGCCCTTCCCGGCCGCTGGCGAGCGGTTCCCTGGGCGTTCGTGGTCCTCAACGGCGTCGGGCGAATCTATGTCGGTGCGCACAACCCCCTCGACGTCGTCGGGGGCATCGGACTCGGCCTGGCCATCGGAGTGGGCGCGTCGACTCTGACGGCGCCTCGCGGCCGCGGAGCCGGTTCCGGGAGCCACTGATCCCCATCACGGATCTCGTCAGCCCCGATGGATGGGCGACCCCCTTCCTCGCGCCGACTCCCGGTCGACGTGTCAGTCGACCGGGGAGCCCGCATAGCCTCGACCCACCGGAGCCGGGCCTGGCGAGCAGGCGGCTTCGACCTCGCCTTCATCGACGACGGCTCTGGGCCATCGCCGGCCATCGCCGGGCCACTCCAAGGACACCGTCGGCCGATCTCACAGCTCGCCGGCCAGGGCGGCGATCACGCGATCGCACTTCGTCCCAACGCCCCGGACGAAAAGCCCTTCTCAGTGCGAGGCCAGCGAAGGAAGTTACCGCCGGTCACCGCGACGAAAAGCAAGTACACGATTCCGCCGAGCGGCTCCGAGAGGATGAGGACGAGCACCCAGGCCGCTTGGGCAGACCCTTCACGTTCGGAGCGCGCAGGAGATCGACGAGGCAGTAGACACCGAAAACCACCGCGAACACCACGAGCATGAACAGCCAGAGGACCATCCACGACAGGGCGAGCACGAGTCGAAGGTACACGCCGGCTTGACCCGCCCGCTGGGACGCCGGCCGCAGCAGCGTGACCGAGGAAGCGGCGGGAATGAGAGCACCAGTGACCTCAGCGAGAGTGTCGAGCGCCGCGTCGAGCAGATGTGCGCGCGGTGCGGGCGCGGTTCACGGCGACCCGCCCGCCCGTCGGCAGCGAAGAACCGCCCCGGCCTGCGGAGGACCAGCCGGAGGGTGTCGCCTACTCCGTTCCCGTACGGTCGGCGGAGACAAGGACGAGCGAGGCGGCACGTCCGAACTGCGAGCCCAGGTCCCCTAACAGCGTCTGTTCCTACAAAGCGGACGCCATACACCGGCAGACGCCAGGGACCGAAGGCGTCACGGTCGGGACCGCGGGGGAGGGACGGGGCGGCTTCTCCCCAAGACCGTCACCCCCGGCCCGTCGAGGTTAGCTACGCCACCACCACGTCGTCGAGGAAGACGGCGGTGCCGGCGACGCCCGATCCGTGGGAGAAGTCGACCGCGACGCGGGTGGCGCCGGCTGGCGCCACCACGTCGGCCCCGGCCCGGGCCCAGGATCCGCCGAGGGCCAGGGTGAGCACCTCGGTGCCCAGCACCGCTCCCGACTCGTCCCGCCAGTGGACTCGCATGGTCGCCGACAAACCCGAACCCGAGGTGGTCATACCCCAGAAGCCGATGGACTTGGAGCCGGCGGTGGCGGCGAAGCCGGGCCAGTTCAGCTGCTGGACACCCCACCCATGGGGTGCGGTGACGTCGACCCGCAGGCTGCGGCTGCCGCCGTGGGCGTGGGCAATCGATGACGAGACGTCGGCCGAGAACCACCCCGCCCACTGCCCGACCGACCCCTCGGCACCACTGCTGTCGGCGTCGAGGAGGTTGGCGCTCGGCGCGGAGGGCGGCGAGGCGCTCGCCACCACCACGTCGTCGAGGAAGACGGCGGTGCCGGCGACGCCCGATCCGTGGGAGAAGTCGACCGCGACGCGGGTGGTGCCGACTGGCGCCACCACGTCGGCCCCGGCCCGGGCCCAGGATCCGCCGAGGGCCAGGGTGAGCACCTCGGTGCCCAGCACCGCTCCCGACTCGTCCCGCCAGTGGACTCGCATGGTCGCCGACAAACCCGAACCCGAGGTGGTCATACCCCAGAAGCCGATGGACTTGGAGCCGGCGGTGGCGGCGAAGCCGGGCCAGTTCAGCTGCTGGACACCCCACCCATGGGGTGCGGTGACGTCGACCCGCAGGCTGCGGCTGCCGCCTTGGGCGTGGGCAATCGATGACGAGACGTCGGCCGAGAACCACCCCGCCCACTGCCCGACCGACCCCTCGGCACCACTGCTGTCGGCGTCGAGGAGGTTGGCGCTCGGCGGGGAGGACGGGGCAGGCGTGGTGGAGCTGGCGGTCTCGGCCGGCGAGGCGCTCGCCACCACCACGTCGTCGAGGAAGACGGCGGTGCCGGCGACGCCCGATCCGTGGGAGAAGTCGACCGCGACGCGGGTGGTGCCGGCTGGCGCCACCACGTCGGCCCCGGCCCGGGCCCAGGATCCGCCGAGGGCCAGGGTGAGCACCTCGGTGCCCAGCACCGCTCCCGACTCGTCCCGCCAGTGGACTCGCATGGTCGCCGACAAACCCGAACCCGAGGTGGTCATACCCCAGAAGCCGATGGACTTGGAGCCGGCGGTGGCGGCGAAGCCGGGCCAGTTCAGCTGCTGGACACCCCACCCATGGGGTGCGGTGACGTCGACCCGCAGGCTGCGGCTGCCGCCGTGGGCGTGGGCAATCGATGACGAGACGTCGGCCGAGAACCACCCCGCCCACTGCCCGACCGACCCCTCGGCACCACTGCTGTCGGCGTCGAGGAGGTTGGCGCTCGGCGGGGAGGACGGGGCAGGCGTGGTGGAGCTCGCGGTCTCGGCCGGCGACGGCGTGAACTCACTGCCCACGTCCAGCCTGTAGGTCGACTGCCATTCCGAAAACGGCTGCGGGCGGCTTTCGTAGGGTGTGAAAAGCCAGTCCCCAACGTAGAGGTTATCGAAGAAACGATTGTTCTGCGTGGCGGTGATCGCCTGCTGCACGACGCGCGCCTGATAAGGAGACCAGTCCGGGAATGTCCCGAAGTTTGCAAGAAGTGCCTGCTGTCCACAGTAGCTGGTTGTGCAGCCGACGTTGGATCGGGAGAATCGGAATTCGTTGTGATGGACCGAGACGTTCTGGGTCTTCCATCGGCAGTCGGAGAGGTAGGGGTCGTCGTTGATCGAGCCTGGAACGCATTCCTCCAAAGTGCCGGATCCTCCTACCGTGCAGAATCCGTCGCTGGTGTTCGCCGGTGAGCCACAGAATCGGTCGGAGTTCTCCCAGAGTGAGACCCCACCCCAGTTGTCTTCGAGAAAGTTGCCGGTGATCTCCATGGTGGAGAAGACGCCGCTGTTGACCCGCTCGTCACCACCGCTCTCGGAGATGTAGATGGCGGCGACGGGCATGTTCTGACCCTGGGCGGCGAAGGTCAATCCCTTGACGATGGCATTCCGCTTGAGAGTGTTGTTGGCGATCCGGGCGTTGTAGCTGATCTCGTAGAAGATGCCTTCGTCATGGTTGCCCTCGATGTAGTTGCCCTCGATCCGGAATCCGATGTTGTTGGTGTCGGCCCAAAGCCCCGGACCGCGGTTGTCGTGCACCCAGTTGTTGGTCACGACCGCGCCGGAGGTGTTCCAGAACTTTCCGGCCCCGGCGCAGCCGCAGCCCGGGTGCGTGGTCTCAACATCGGAGGTGTTGTTCCTGGCGATCTCGTTGCGGTCGAGCACGACGTTGTGGCCGCCGCCGGGCGTGTAGGCGCTGAAGCCGTACTGGCCGTTATCGGCGAGGCAGTTGGCGTGCACAGACGTGTTCGTGCCGAGCATTACCCCAGCTCCCCCATTGTTGGTGATGGTGTTGCGCTCGATCGTCCAATTTTCGCCGGAGTCGTGGTTGACCACCGCTTCGTTGAGCGGGGAGTTGAAGTTGCGGATTGTCAGGTGGCGGATTGAGACACCGGTTGCGCGCTGGGTGAAGGCGGCCCGATTGATTCCCTGACCGTCGAGGACGGCCCCCGGAGCTCCCGTGTAGCTGTTACCGGATTTCGGCGTGATCTGGGAGAACATGTCGTCGCCGATGGTGTGGACGCCAGGGGACAGCCAGAACGAGGTGCCTGGGCCATAGGCCTGGGTGGCCGTCTGCAGGTTGTGGCCGAGGTCGATCCGGATCCATCCCGCAGGTGGCGTGGCGGGACCATCCAGTATCTCGGCATTACCACAGATCCTCGCAGGAGGGGTGCTTGGGTGGCCCGTTGCGGCGAGGGCGGGGCGGGCCTCAAACACCAACGGCATGCCGCTGGCGAGGAGCGCCAGGGAAGCCAGGATTGCGCGCCGCAGGCGCCAGCTGATAGGGCGCTGCATCCGGCCAGGTGATGATCCCGGCCCTTCGGGAAGGTCCGCGGGAATGCGTTGACCTACGTCGGCGATTGTCGTCGAATCCATGGAGGAGGTCGGCTTCCTTCGGCTCGCAACGGTCCAATCTGGACGTGCTAGCTAGATTGATCGGCCCCACCCGATACGGAACTGAATAGGTCAACTGGCTCATCAGGACGGCAGTGTCTACCGCGTCGTACGATGCCGCAAACCGCGAATTTCCGACAACTAGAACGAACCAGCCACGGAATGTCGATCGCTTATCGACCGTTTCGCGAGGTGTCACCCGGTGCTCATCGCCGCCGCGCCGCCAGCCCGAACGAGCGCCAGCGTACGCCGTGGGGCAGATGGGCGGCTAGCTCGACCGCAGCCCACTAGCGGCCGGGGGTGCCTGGCCGCTCCGCGTCAGGTGGAGCCTGACTTCGAGAACCGAAGCACCGTCACCAGGTCGTGCGCGCCGGGAAGGTCAGAGCCGCAGTAGCCCGAGCCGACGAGCGTCACCGCCGATACCTTTCGCCCGAAGCCCGGGGAGTACCAGCCGAGAATTGGGCCCACCTCACCCCGGTGGCAGGTCCAGCGCAGCTGCTCGGGTAGCCGCATGGTGGCGGTCACCGGACCGTCGCAGCTGGTCCAACCGAGCGATGCCGTGCAGCCGTCGAGCAGCGAGCGGACCTCGGGGCCGAGATGGAATGCGAGGCGGCAGGGGTGCGGCCCGGTGCTGGTCACGGTGTCGACAATCTCGAGCCGTCGCCGGTGACGGTCGAGCCGGACGACCCGGCGGTGGATCGCCGGGGGGTCGAGGACCGTGTACCCGTAGTGCTCGGCAGCCCAGATGATGACGTCCAGATCGCGGTCGGTCTCTCCGGGGGGGTCGGCGGCCAATCGATGGGCGACGGCGTGCCGATCCCACAGGAAGGGCCCCCCGGAGCGGGATTGGTCGACGGCGCCCAACTCGAGGGTGTTGTGGGCGATGGTCGATCGGAAGTAGCCACGCCACTCGGGCTCGCCGTGGTAGCAGTAGGTGCCGGGGTCCGCCAGGACGTCGATGCCGCCATGGCGGAGCTCGACGGAGAGCGCATCGGCGTGGGCATGGGCGGCGATGGCCAGGAACCCGTGAGGACCGGCGTCGCAGCGACACCAGATCTCCTGTCTGGACTGGCTGGCAGTAGCGCGCAGGATCGTGAGGCCGGCATCTTCGAAGCCCGGCGGTCGCCGCTGCGGTCGGGGGGCCCCAGTCGGCGGCCTGGGCAGGTTGCCGACCTCGGCGAGGCCGGCGAGAAGGGCCGACCGGACGTCTCCGGCAGCCTCCGGCCACCATGGCGCCCTCCCGATGACGGCATCCCCCGCGGCGAGGATCGGCTCCCACGTGCCGTCCCTCCTCCGGGGTTGACCATCGACGAGGAGGGCGGTTCCGTCGTCGCCGTCGCCCTGCCGGGGCGGACGCAGCGCCTGGTCGACCATGGCTGCGGCGGCGTCGAACATCCGCTGGAGTCGGGCCCAGGTGTCTGCCGCAAGGGGGTGGCCGGCGGCCGCTGCCTCGCATGCGGCCAGGAGCCCGAGCTCGGCCACGAAGCCGTGATAGGCGGTCGCCTGCTCCCGGTCGACCCCGCTGGGAAAGGTGTTGCGCTCGAGCACTCGGCCGAGCCTGTCGGCGGCCGTTTCGCGCCACCGGCGGCTTTCGTCGAACCAGGGGAAGGCGCAGCTGGCCACGAGCTGGCCGGCCGCCTCGGCGATCGCGTGGTTGTTGGCGGATGTACCCGAACTTCGGAAGGCGGCCAGGTACCGCTGGTGCCAGTGGAGCTGGAGGACGAAGTCGTCGTTGTGGTCGAAAAGGTCGGTGACCCGCGTCCAGCCGTCGAGGAGGCGCCGAACCCAGGTCCAGGAGATGAGCCGGATTCCCAGCTCGATCCCGCTGGTCCAGTGGACGCCGGACAGGAATGGGCTTTGGCGCCACCAGTCCCGCAGGTGGCGCTCGATGATTGCCGGGTACCTCGGGTCGCCGGTGACGTACCACGCCGCCGCCAGGACGGTCAGGTGGTGATGGCGAGAAAGCTCCCAGACCTGCTTCACGTTTCCCGTCTCACGCTCGGATCGGTGATTGATCCGGAAGCAGAGCCGATCATGGGGTGCCCGCCGTCCGGTCACGGGATCGGCGAACCAGTCCGGCGCGGCGAGGTCGTCCCTTCTGGCCCCCAGAGTCTCCCACTTTCCATCCGCGATGTGCTCGGCCAGTGCGATCAGCGCGCCGGTGGCAGCGGCGGGCGTCGCCAGGCGGGGCGGGAGGCAGATCGGCCGCACCCGCATGGATGGCGGCGCCACCGGGAAGGGCTCGCCCGGCCGTACCTGCGACGCCGCCCACCGCAGTTGCCGCAGCTGGTCGAGCGTTCGTCCCGAGAGCTCACCTGCGGACATCTGCCGGGCCCGACGCCAGTACCAGCCGATGGGGATGCCGCTCACGACCTCGGCCGGCGGCGGCGTGCCGAGCCTGGTCGTCTCGTCGCCGGTGCTCACACTCGCTGCGGCTGTCCTGTGGCCAAGCAGGCGGCGACGGCGAGCGTGGCGTTTGTGGTGTCGGCCAGGGATGCCAGCCCGATCGGCATGGGTGCACCCGATCCCACGGCAGTCAGAAAGGCGCGCAAGGCGGCCGCCTGGCCCTTGTCGACGCTGCCGACACGCCGGAAGGTCCGCCGCCGACGGCCGGTCCACACCGAGGCGCGCCGGAAGTTCTCGAACCTGGCCGTCCTTGCACCGGTCGACACATCGATGGTCTCTTTGGGAAACCTGGGGTTGCCGTTGGTGACGTAGGCGATGGACGCCACCGACCCGTCGTCATAGACCACCTCGGCCACCGTGTTGTTGCCTCCTCCGGCACCGAAGGCGTGGACCAGGACCGGGCGGCGCTCCCCGAGCCACCAGGTGACGGTGTCGATGAAGTGACCGCCCTCGCCGGAGAACCGGCTGCCCTCCTTAGCCGAGTCCAGGTACCAGCTGGTCCGGTCGAGGGGGCCGGCGTTGACGAGGTAGCGGAGGACCGCAGGTTCGCCAACCGGGCCGAACGCCCCCCGGAGTGCCACCAGAAGAGGCGCGAAGCGCCGGTTGAAGCCGACCATGATGCGGTCGTTCCCCGTAGCCGCCACCACGTCGAGGACCTGTCCGAGCTGACCGGAGTTGAGCGCGAGGGGCTTCTCGACGAAGACCGCCTTGCCCGCGACCAGAGCCCGGCACACCAGCTCGGCATGGCTGCTGTGCCTGGTCACGACGAAGACGGCGTCGATCGATTCGTCGTCGAGGATCGCCGAAGGATCGGTGGACGCCCGGCCGAAGCCGAACCGGCGCTGGGCGTTGGCCGCAGACAGGGGTGTGGCCGTGGCCACGTCGACCAGCTCCACCCCCGCGTTGGAGGCGAGATGGGGCAGCAGCATCGACGACGCGTAGTTGCCGGCGCCGATGAAACCGAGGCGGACCGGCGTGCCGTCGGCAAGGGGCACCGCCCGCCGGCGGAATCGACCGTCGTCAACGACGTGGGTGGTGACCGGGGCGGCCGCGGGCCCGGCGGGGCCGGATTCGACCTCGGGATAAGAGAACAGGAAGCCGACGCCGCGGAGCTCACCCGCGGCCAACTTGTCGTACACGCCCACCGCGTCCGCGATCGGGAAGACCCCCGACACCAGGGGGTCGAGGTCGACGCCTCGGCGGGCGACGAGGTCGAGGAAACAGGCCAGGTTCCGGCGCTCGGTCCATCGCACGTAGCCGGGGGGATAGTCGACTCCGTCGATCTCGTAGCGCTCGTCGTAGCGCCCGGGGCCGTAGGAGCGGGACAGGCGAAAGTCGAGCTCCTTCTCGTAGTACTGGTTCCAGGGCAGGTCGAGTGACGTCTTGCCGATGTCGACCACTCGGGCCCGGTCCCGGGCGAGGCGGGCCGCGGCGTGGACAGGGTCGCTGGTGGTGCCGCCCGCGGCGAGGAAGACGTGATCGGCCCCCAGGCCCCCGGTCGCCGAGTGGAGGAGCTTCTCCAGGTCGGCCATGCCCTCGGGGCCGGGTGCCGCGCAGCCGAGAGCGCCGGCTTCGGTCGCCAGGGTCCGACGATGCTCGACCGGGTCGATTCCGACGACCGTCACCCCCGATGCGACCAGGAGCCGCACGACGAGCTGGCCGACGAGGCCGAGCCCGATCACGCACGCCGCCTCCCCGAGTTGCACCTCTCCTCGCCGAATGCCGTGGAGCGCGATGGCGCCCACTGTGGCGAAGCAGGCGTGACGCGGATCGACGCCGGCCGGCACGGCGACGCACAGGTTGACCGGCACCCAGTTCAGCTCCGCATGGAGGGCGTACTCGCTGCCGGCGCAGGCGACCAGCTCACCCACCGAGAACTCCTCGGCCCCGGGCCCCACTGCGACGACCACGCCGCACAAGGAGTAGCCGAGCGGAGTGTACGAGTCGAGCTTGGTCATCACCTTCTGGTAGGTCGCGACTGCACCGATCCTGGCCGCGGAGTCGAGGACCTTGCGGACCTCCTCCGGACGCCGGCGCGCCTTGGCCACGAGCGACAGACGGGCCTCGTCGACCTTCATGACCTCCGTACCGAGCGAGATCAGGGAGAACGTCGGCGCGACCAGCACGCCGCCCGGCCGGCAGGTCGGAGCGGGAACCTCGGCGACGAGCAGCTCTCCCGTCTTGTAGTTCTGGACGACCTGTCGCATGTCAACCCGTCGCTTCGGAGTCCCCGACGGGCGCCGTCACAACCCCGGGCACGACGCTTGACGCCCCTCCCGGACCCTCGGCCCGGCTGGCGGAACCGAGGGGCCTCGCCGGTCCGAGGAGGGATTCGTACACGGACACGTAGCGGCCAGCCTGGTGGTTCCAGCCCAGCTCGTCGACGATCCGGGCCCGTCCGCGCCGCCCCATCGCCCGGCGACGCGCCTCGTCGTCGAGCAGCTCGACGATCGCCTCCGCGTAACGATCGACCCGGTTGGGCTCGGCGTACAGGGCGGCCTCCCCCGCGGACACCCGGGTCTCCCTCAGGTCGAAGGCCACCACCGGAAGGCCGTAGGCCATGTACTCCAGTGTCTTGTTCATGGTGGAGACGTCGTTGAGCGGGTTCTTGGGGTCGGGCGAGAGACCGATGTCGGCCGTCGACAGGAACTGCGAGACTCGTTCGTCGGGAGCACGGCCGGTGAACTGGACGTGCTCTTCGAGGTGGAGGAGGCGGCTTAGCTCCACCAGTTCGTCGAAGCAGTCGCCCGACCCGATCAGCACGAAGAAGACGTCGGTCCGGCCCATCCCGTTGACCATGTGATCGGCCGCCCGCAGGACCACATCGACGCCGTCCTGCGGGCCCATCACCCCGAGGTAGGCGGCCAGGTAGCGATGGCCGTTCTTGAGGGAGGGGTCGGGGGGACCCGGCCGCATCCGGGCCGGGTCTGGGCCCGAACGGACGACCGTCACGTCCTCCGGCTGCTTCCTGCCGCGGTCCATGGCGGCGGCTCGGTAGGAGTGGTTGGTGGCGACGACATGATCAGCGGCGGCGTACGTCCGCCGCTCGAGGAAGCGAAGGACTCGGTGGGGCAGCCGGGGGCCGCCCGGAAACCGGGACCGGTACAGCTCGGGGCAGAGATCGTGCTGATCGAAGACGAATAGGACTCCCTTCCTCGAGCCGAGGATCCGGCCGATGGGCCAGAAGATGTCCGGGGGATTGCAGGCCTGGAGGGCGCCGAACGGATGCATCCGCCAGGCCCTGCCCGTCAGCCACGCGGTCATGGCGAAGGACCAGGCGTACTCGGCGACGAAACCGAGCTTGCGAGTGGTGGGCGGGTACGGCCGGTACTTGAACAACTCGATGCCGTCGACGACGTGACGTCCCGGGTCACCCCGCCCTTTTGGGCACACGACCGACACCCGGTAGCCGGCCTCGATCAGGGCGAGGCACTCCAGGTACACCCTTCGATCGAAGGGCACCGGAAGGTTCTGCACGATCACGTGGACCCGGCGAGCGCGATCGCTGCTGTCGTTTCGACGTCGCACCGGAATCCTTGTCGTGGGCCCCGCCTCCTCTTCAGTCGGAAAAGCGCAGTGTAGCGGTTTTATTCGATTCGTCCTATCCTGGCGAAGTGGTGCTGGACGGCCGGTTGGCCGGTCTCGACGAGGCTCCCCTCGACCTGGCTGCGGTGATGCGGGCTGTCGCCCTGCGGTGGGTGATCGTTCTTGCCCTCGCCTCGGTCGGGGTCGGCGCGGGGGTCGCTCACGGTCTGGTAACGGACGCGACCTACCGGGCCCAAGCCGTGGTGCTGCTTCCGCCGGCGGGCGCCGACAGTCGAGGGAATCCTGTCCGGGACGTCGCCACCGAGGTTCGGCTTGCGACCGGTGACGATGTGCTCGGGGACGCCGGACGCCGCCTCTCCCCTTTGGTGGCCGGTGCCGACCTGCGGCCGCGCGTCGACGTCGACGCGTCGACCGACGACCTCCTGGTGATTCGTGCCGCTGCCGCGAATGCGACCGACGCCGTCGCCATCGCCGATGCGGTGGCCGCGGCGTACGTCGACCGGTCAAACCAGGGTGCCACCGACCAGGCGGACGCGTCGGTTGCCAGCTTCGAGACCCAGTCCGACGCCTTGGAGGACCGCCTCCGCCGGCTGAACGAGGAGATCACAGGCCAGGTCGAGACCCTCGGTGCCCTCTCGGAGCTCCAACCCGGGGGTGCGGAGATGGTGCGGGTCTCGGCCGAGCTCACCAGGTTGCGGTCCGACGCCGCGTCCGTCGCCCGGCAGCTGGTCGAGCTCAACGGGCGCGCCGCCGACGCCCGCCTCCGGGCCGAACTCCAACGTCAGGGCACCAAGGTGGTGGACGCCGCCGACCTCCCGCTGAGGCCGTCGTCGCCCCGGCGGGGTCGGGAGGCAGCTCTAGGGGGCGTGGCGGGGCTGATCATCGGGATAGCAGTGGCGCTGGTGCTCGGACGGATGCGATCTGCTGCGGCCCAGCCCACTGGCCGGATTGCCGAAGGGACTTCCTCCGCACCTCGGTGCCCCGGTCATGATCCGGAGTCGCCCTCGGGAGGGGAGGTGGATGCCGCTGGCGGTGGCCGGCTGGTCGGGGTTCCCGTCTTGATCGCCGCCGTCCACCGGCGCTGGCGGCTGTGCGCAGTCTGCGCGGCAACCGGACTGCTGGCCGGGCTGGCCCTGACGACCCTGGAGCCTTTGCCGTTCATCGCCGAGGCCACGGTGATCGTTGGTCATCCGTCCGGCAGCGACCCGGCTCGCAACATTGTGACCGATGTGGCCCTGGCCAGGTCCGCGGCAGTCGCCGAGGCCGCTGCTGAGCGCCTGGGCGGTCAGCCGTCCGCCAACGCTCTCATGGCATCCCTCCGCTCGGACGCATCCAGCAGTGAGCTGGTACGTCTCGAGGTCGCTGCCCCGACGCCCGTACAGGCGACGAGGGTGGTCGAAGCGGTGGCCGCCGCGTTCGTCGAGTTCCGGCGCGTGCAGTTCGACCAGCAGTCGGCGGCGGTCGCCAAGGCGATCGGACAGCGTCTGGACTCGTTGACCGAGGAGCTGACGACCCTTCTCGATCGGATCGGCGTGCTCGAGGGGGGAGACCCGGCCACCAGCCCCAACGTGGAAGGCTTGTCGGAGCTCGATTCGCAGCGGGTCCGGCTTTCCAGCCGGATCACCACCTTGAGCCAGGAGCTGGAGGCTGCCAGCTTCGACGGAGAGGCGGTACGGGCCCGCACCGGCGTCGTCTACTCGGCCCGCCTCCTGGACCGACCGGTTCTCCGGACCGGTGCCGTGAACATCGGCTCCGCCGGAGTGGCCGGACTCGCCCTCGGCCTGGGCTGGGCGGTCGTCGCCGCGCTCACATCGGACCGGGTGTGCAGCCGGGACCTCGTGTCCCAAGCCCTCGGCGTCCCGGTGGCCACAAGCGCAAGTCGGGGACGGCGTTCCCGCCGCCGAGCCATGGCCATGCAGGCCCAGGCCCGGGTGGTCGGCCATCTCGCGGCCGTGCTGGCGGCACCCCGTCCCGGTGGCCGCCGGCTCCTCGTCCTCGCCGTCGACCGGGTCGGCCCGCCGGCGGCCGCAGTGGCGTGCCTGGCCCGGGAGATGGTTGCGGACGGGCACCGCCTGCTGTTGGCCGACTTGGCGACGGGAGGCCGCCTCCTCGAGCTCGTCGGCGGCACCGCCCCGACCACGGCCGATGACGCCGTTCGATCCGTCACCGTCATTCTCCTCGGCCCGAGCCGGTTCCCGCCGGGCGGCCTGCCGGTGCTCCGGTCGGCGGCGGACAGCGTCGTCGTCTTCAGCACCCTCGACCCGGCGGAGGGAGCCCACCACTTGACGGAGTGGGCGACAACCGCCGTGGCCGTCGTCACGTCTGGGCGCTCGACCTTCACGTGGCTTCGGTCGGTGGCGGAGATGGTGTCGGAGGCCGGGCTCGTACTTGACTCCGCCATACTCCTGGACGCTGACCCACGCGACCGATCCCTGGCTCACGCAGGACCCCACGGTCCGTGGACCACCGCCGTCGTCGACCTGCACGCGCCCGGGCAATCACAACCGGGTAACGCGATTTTCGCCGGCCCGGTGCGGTCGCAGGGGCGGTGGTGACCACCGCCGGCGTCGACGACGACCATCGGCGCCCGGCACCGGCGGGATCGGGGTCGGCGGACGACCCGGGTTCGGTGGCCGCGGCGGACGGCGAACGCCGTGTCCGGCGACGGGTCACCACCATCTGGGTCCTGCTGTTCGTCAACGTCCTGACGCCGCGGCCCGACGCGCCTAGCCTGCTTCCGATATCCAAACCCGTCGGACAACTTGTCACCGGCGGCTGCCTGGTGATCGCGTTCGTCCTCGCTTTGGGCGTCAATCGACGGATGGCAGTGCGAGCCAACCTGGTCCTGGGGCTGGCCACCCTCCTGGCTGTCACCGCCCTCATCGCCAGCCTCCGAGGTCTCGCCGGCGCCGGCGCGCTCCTGCGCTGCGGCCGGCTGTTCGCCTTCCTGGGGGTCCTGTGGCTGCTCACGCCCTGGTGGGGCCGCCGTGACCTTCTCATCGCTCGCGCTCACCTCCAGGCGCTCCTCTATGTCTGCGCCTCGGTTCTCGTCGGGCTGGTCGTCGCTCCCGGACTCGCCCTCAGCGGTGGCGAAGGCCATCGGTTGATCGGTGTGGTCTGGGCGATACCTGCTCCGCAGGTGGCGGAATACGCCGCGCTGGTGACGGGGATGACCGCCTCGCTGTGGGCCACCGGCCGGCTGGCCGCCTCGACCGCGGCGCTCGCCGTCAGCGTCGGCGTGGCCATGGTGATCGCCAGCCAGACCCGCACCGCGCTGGTCGCTCTGGTGGTCGGGACGGCGGCGTCCGCGCTCGTCACGTGCTGCGCACGGCGCCGGGTCCGGCGGGCGGTGGCGGTGGCCGTGGTGGTGCTCCCGCTCCTGCTCCTGGCAGCCGCACCCCTCGTCGCCCGCTGGTTCCAGAAGGGACAGTCCTCCGCCGAGATCGCCGGCCTCACCGGGCGCCGCCAGGTCTGGGACGCGCTGCTGGCCGAGCCTCGCAGCGCCCTCGAGCGCGGGATCGGGTCCGGGCTGAGCGACAAATCCTTCGACGGCCTGTCGATCGACAGCACGTGGCTGGCCGTCTACCTAGACGAGGGACTGGTCGGCGTGGCGATCGTCGCGCTCACCCTCGGGTACCTGGTGGTCGCCGCAACCCGCCATCCCGACCCTTCCCAGCGGTCTTTGGCGATGTTCCTTGCCGTCTACTGCGTGGTGGCGTCCTACACCGAGGTGGGCCTGGGCGACGCATCGCCCTACCTGCTCACCGCCGTCGCCACGGCGTCGCTCGTGACCGGGCCGAGTCGCGCCCGCCGGGTGGCCTGAGGTGCGGATCGGGCCGGCGTCCCTACCGGGTCCGGCCCGGCGCCGGGTCGCGCTCACGTTCGTCGACCAGGCGGTGTCGTCGGGGTCGAACTTCGTGACCGGGGTGGTGATCGCCCGCCTGTCCGGAGCCACCGAGTTCGGTGAGTACGCCTTGACCCTCACCCTGTGGCTCATCGTGGTGGGGCTGCACCGGGCGCTCATCACGGAGCCGGTGATCGTCGCCGGCGCCGACCACGACGACCAGGACCTCCTCGCCCGGGGCGTCGGCGCCGAGCTCGTCCTGGGCGTGGCCGTGAGCGCAGCCGTCGCCGCCGTGGGCCTGGTGGCGATGGCGGCCGGTGCCCGGGTCGGCGTGCTGATGCTGGCCCTGTCCCCGTGGTTGGTCGGGCTCCTGGTGCAGGACTACTGGCGAGCGATGTCTTTCCGGGCCCGTCGCCCCGGGCTCGCCCTGGCCGACGATCTGCTCTTCGCGGCGGTGCAGTTCGGGGCCGTGGCGCTGTTCCTGGCGCACGGCCGAAGGAGCGCACCTTGGGTCGTCACCGCGTGGGGACTCGGCGGGACCGCCGGTGCCCTGCTCGGGTTGGCGTGGTTCCCGGCCCGGGCATCGCTGGTCGAGGGGTGGCACCTGCTCCGAGGCCTCTGGTCGTCGAGCAAGTGGCTGCTGGCCGACTTCCTCACCGGCTTCGTGTCCGACCAGGCCTACATCGCCTTCGCAGCGGTCGTTCTGACCGGCGCCGACTACGGCGGGTTCCGGGCTGCCTTCAGCCTCATGGGCCCGGCCTACGTCATCGCCCTGGCCTGCGGCAACGTCGGTCTACCCGCCGCCGCCCGGCTGTCGGGGCCATCCGACCGGGATGCCCTCCAGCGCTTCAGCCGACGGCTGAGCGCGGGCACCACCCTGGCCATCGCCGCCTACGGCGTGCTTGTGGCGGCCGGTGGCCGCGTCCTCCTCGAAGCCCTGTACGGGCCCGGGTTCGGCCGCTTCGCCACGCTGGCCACCCTGTCCGCCGTGGGCTACGTGGTGCTCGGAACCGTCTTCGGTCCCGGCATCGCCCTCAAGGTAAGCGGCCGGATGCGCCGCCTCTGGCGGGCGAGGGTGGTCGTGGCCGCCATCTCGCTCACATCCGTGGTCGTCCTGGTGGAGTGGCTCGGTGTCGTCGGTGCCGGATGGGCGAGCGTGGTCACGCCGCTGTGCTTCGCCGCTGCCGTCGTGCGGATCCACCGCCGGGAGCTGCCGAGCCCGGGGATGGGCGGCCGAGGCGGGGGACGGTCGCCGGCCGTGCCCACCGGGGCGCGCCACTGACCGAACAGTGACCGGCGCTGCTCGTCAGAGCGTGCTCACCAGCCAGCGATGCTTGCCCCGGGAGGTCTTCTCCGTCTCCCGGACGGAGCGCAGCTCGACCTCGAAGTCGTCACCCAGCTTTCGGCGGATTCCGGCCTCGATATGTGGCAGCTGGGAGGGGTCGAACCTCGGCCCGGCCACGTAGCGAAGCTCGGCCCGGCCCGGACGGTCCTGGAAGAACTGGACCGAGACGATCTCGTCGAAGGTCCGGTCGTGCATGTTGAACGCGGTCAAGGACACCCGGCGACCACCCAGGGCGACGAGGTACTCCTGGTCTCGGCCCGCAACCTCGCTGATCGCGGCCCACGGGAGCTCCGTCGGGCGTCGCCCGGGGTCGGCGGGCCGTACCCGGTCGCCGGTGCGGTAGCGCACGAGCGGGAAGGCGTGGTTGTGGAACGACGTGCCGATGACCTCGCAGAGCCCGTCCTGGTCGGGCGGTCCGAACTCGGCCAGCCCGTACTGGGGCCAGAAGAAGAACGTGTCGTCCCGCGCCCCCTCGGCGGCCAGGACGACCCGTTCCGCGTGGCCGTACCACCGGAAGACGCGGCAGCCGAACACGCGCTCCAGGACCCGCTTCTGGGGCGGGGTGAGCCGTTCGGAGCCACAGAGCACGGCCCGCAAGGGCAGCTGCCAGGCGCGGCCGGTCCGGTCCAGCAGGTCGGCCAGCTGCAACGCGGCGCTGGGATAGGCATGCAGGAGGTCCGGCTCGAACCGCTCCAGGGCGGCGAGGTACTCGGGCAGCCGCTGCTCGGTGAGCAACGTCGACGAGAGCATCAGCCAGTCCCGGGTGGCGTCGTAGCTAGAGATCTCGCCCCGTACCCGCGGGCTGGTCACGTGCCCCCGGAGCACCGCCAGGCGGGCGCCGTCGAAGTACCCGGCCCGCTTCCATTGCACTTCCAGGAACGCCTGCTCCTTGGGCCTGCTCACGCCCCGCTCCAAGTAGAACCCGACCGGCACCCCGGTGGACCCGCCGGTAGTGACGTACAGGCGGTCGCGAGCACGAGACCCGGTGGCCACGATCTCCTCCCGATGAGCCAGGAGATCGCTCTTGGAGAGCGTCGGGCACGCGGCCAGGCCGGACACCTCCGTGATGGCCGCCGGCCGGAACCCGGCCTCCCGGAACCGGCGCTGGTAGAAGGGGCATCTGGCTTCGGCCTGAAGAAGGGTGCGCCGGACCTGGTCGAACTGGTACTCCTCGATACGAGCCCGGTCCCAGCCGTCGGCCTCCTCGGCCAGCGCCCGGAACTCGAGGTAGCGGGCTCCCAGGCGCCACCGCCGGGGGAGTCGTCGGAACGTCCGGCCCAGGCCGTGCTTCACACTGTGCGGGAGCCGGTCGTAGGCCGGCAGAAGCGGGTAGAGCAGGTCCTCCATGCTCACGGGACCAATGCCTGGGCCGGGGTCTCGACCGCCCCCCGCCAGCCGAAGTGCGGGCGGAAGTGGAACGTGTCCTCGATGGCGTCGACGGGGCCCGACCACTCCGGGCGGTTGGAGGCCACCACGATGTCGTCCGGCCCGAACGGGACGAAGCTCATCTCCCGCATGGTGTAGGCCTTGGCCAGCAGCGGGAGGCGGCGCCAGTCGAAGCCCATCAGCGTCGCCGCCACCGCGTCGACGGCGACCGGATGGGTGCCGGCAACCACCACTCCGCACGCCTTGGCATCGGGAGCCATCGGCCCGTTGCCCTCGCCGCCGACGATCCCGTCGACGACGGCGAGGTACCGCAGGGGGCGGCTTCGCGGCCGACCGGACCCGTCGTACGCGAACAGGCACTTGTTGAGGTCGAGCACCATGCGCCAGCACGTGTCGTTGCCGTGCCAGTTGCCCGAGCGCACTACGGACCCGGTGTCGCCGAAGAGCATCCGCCCGACCTTCTTGACCGGGACGAAAAGCCGAGAGAGCCCCGGACTCCCCTTCAGCGACCGCTTGGCCGCACCCATCCACGAGTGCTCCAACCGATTCTTAACGGTCGAAGCCGGGAACTGGTCGCCCCCGGTGGCGGGCGTGCCCTCGGTGTGGTGGGGCAGCCAGTTCTTGTTGGCGTTGATGCCCACGAGGTTCTTGAGCGCGCCGGTGACGCCCGTCTTCTTGTGCGTCTTTAGCTTGGGCAGGTTGATCAGGACATCGGCGTCCATCGGGGTCCGGCAGAGCAGGTACTCGTGGTGGGTTCCCGTGTGGCGGGCGTTGGTCTCGGCCATGTCGTAACTGGCCCCGTAGAGGCGGCCGCACCCGTGGTATCCCACCAGCTCGCTGGCCCCGTCGAGGTGGACATGGGTGCTCCCGAGGGGATCGCCCGGCAGCTTGGCGGTTGAGACGGTGACGCCGTCGACGGCACGCCACTCCTCGGGACGGAGGTCGAGCAGGTCGAGGCGAACGCCGGGAAACTCGAGCCGGCACCGGTCGACCATGGCGTCGAGGGAGCAGTAGCGGCGCAGGTGGGCGAAGGAGGAGTCCGTCTGCGGGGCGTCGCATATCGTGATGCTCCCCTGCCCGGCCAGCCTGGAAGCGACCCACCGGATCACGGCCTCGATCACGACCGGGTGGGTTACGACGTGCTCCCAGGCACCTGGGCCGGGCGTTCGCTCGTCGTGCTCCTTGACCCAGTTGGGCTTTAGCACTACCCGGTCGCCGGGCACCACGAACGAGGCGGGGAGCTCAAGCCCTCCCAAGGCGTCTTCGACCAGACGGGAGACGGCGGCGTGGTCGTCGTAGGACGTGACGCCGGAATAGGCAGCCACGCGGGCGCACTCGGGCGGATCGGCCACCATCGCTCCATTCTAGACGTTTCCGACGGTTTGTCGGACTTTGGTATACAGTGGTAGGGCGAAGGGAGTGGGCTGGGGATGAGCCGATGCCCGGTGGCCACGCGCCGGTGAACGTGAAGGGCCCGGTGGCCCTCGCCCGCCTTCGGCGCCGGCTCGCGGTGTCCGTCGCCGTGGGCGTCGGTGCAGACTCTCTGGTCGCGGTCGCCGGTCCCGTCTGGGGCGACGGTGGGGTGACACTCGTCTCCCACGTCCCGGGTAGCGCCACCCGCGGCGCCAATGGCGACAGCCGAGCCGGCTCGGTGAGCGACGACGGCCGGTTCGTCGTGTTCGTGTCCCGGGCGACCGATCTCGTCCCCGGGCAGGTCGACGCGAACGGCGCCGACGATGTGTTCCTGACCGACCGCACGGAGGGTACGACCGTGCTGCTCTCCCGTGCTGCGGGCAGCCTGGTCACTGTAGGAGACACGGCTGTCCCGGAGGCTCTCATCCACGCCGCCATGACACCCGACGGAGCGTTCGTCGCCTTTGCAGCGGCGCCGTCAACCTCGTGCCAGGTCAGATCGACGCCAACGACGCCGTCGACGTGTTCCTGTTCGAGCGGACCACCGGCGCCGTCACCCTTGTCTCCCATGCTGCCGGGAGTCCCACCTCGACCGGCGCCGGCGAGAGCGTGCTGATCGGAGCGACCACGCTCAGCGGCGACGGTGGGGTGATCGCCTTCCGGTCCCACGCAGACGACCTCGTGGCCGGGCAGCTCGACGACGGCGGCACCAACCCGGCGGATGCGTTCGTGTGGGAGAGGTCGACGGGGATCATCGGGCTCGTCTCCCACTCGGCCGGCGACCTGACGAGCGCGACCAACGGCGTGGACGCCGTGTCCATCGCCCCTGGTGGCGCGTTCGCGACGTTCGCAACGACCGCCCCCGACGTCGTTGACGGCCAGTTGGACACCAACGAGGTGGAGGACGTGTTCCGCTACGAGCGAGCCACCGGCGAAACATCCTTGTCTCCCACGCAGCCGGTGCACCCACGACGGCTGCGGATGGCCCGAGCTTCTCCAGCCTGGTGAGCGCCGACGGGCAGGTCGTCGCCTTCGCCTCGATCGCAACCGACTTGGTCGGGGGCCAGGCGGACGGCAATGGCCTGCCCGACATCTTCGTCCACGAGTTGGGTTCCGGCTCCAGCGCCCTGGTGTCGCACACGGCCAGCACTGCCACCAGCGCCAACTCTCGGAGCTTCAACTTGCACCCGTCGGGACTGCCCGGCCACAGGCTGTTCGTCGACGACGTTTTTTCGTCGTGGACGGAACTGTGCCGGTGCCGGCCCCCACTGAGCCGCCGGGCAACCTGCTCGACGAGGCCACCGCCATCCTCGAGGCGTCGATCGGCGACTGGGCCCCGTGGTTCTCCGCCACGGCGACCCGCTCGACCGAGTTCGCACACTCCGGCGAGGCCAGCCTGCGGGTCGGGGTGAGCGCCCTCTCGGATGGGGGGTCACGCTCGACAACCATCCCGGCTTCGCCGCCGCCCCTGGTTCCCACTCGTTGTCGTTCTGGGCGGTCGAGCCGGCGGGCACGGGCCTGGGTCTGACGCTGGTGGCGACCTGGCGTGACGGCGGCGGAACACCCCTCGCCGCCGCCACCGTCGATCTCGCCCTCGGCCCCGACTGGCGCCGCGGGTTGGGGTCGGCATCGCCCCCGCGGGCACGGTCCGGCTGACGGTCGACGTCGTCAACGGCTCGGGGCCCCCGGCAACACGATCTATCTCGGCGACATCCGGGTGACGCCCGCCCCCAACGCTCTTGACGACGCCACCGCCACCCTCGAGGACTCCGCGGGTCACTGGGCCCCCTGGTTCTCCGCCACCGCGGACCGCACCGGTGCCCATGCGCACTCGGGGGCCGCCAGCCTCCATGTCGGGGTCACGGCGGCCGACGGGTGGGGCGTCAACCTCGACAACCATCCGGGGTTCGCCGCCGCCCCGGGCCCCCACGTCGTCGGGTTCACGGCCCTGGCGCCGACTGGTGCGGGACCCCCGGTGACGATGACCGTGATCTGGCGAGACGCCTCCGGCGCAGCCCTGGACGCCGACCTGCTCACCCTGCTGCCCACCTCCCGGTGGAACCCGGTGGGGGCGACGGTAGACGCCCCTGCCGGCACCGACCGGGTGTCGGTGGACTTCTCCAACCCGGCGGGCAGGCCGGGCGACTCTGTCTACCTGGACGACATCGGCGTGCTGCGCTGACCGTCGGTGGAGGTGGTCGACGGGACCGGGGCGGTTGAGACGACCAGGTTGGTGCCCCGGATGCACACGAGCGGGCGGCTACTGCCATCGACGCGGTCGAGGTCGTCGAGGAAGCGGACCACGTCGGGATAGAGGTGGAAGTAGTCGTCCCAGAGGATCGTGCCACCAGGGGTCAGAAGCCGGCGGGCATTATCGGTGTCGGCCCGCACCACCGGTGTGCTGTGGCCCCCGTCGACGAGGACCAGGTCGAAACGCCCCAGCTCTGCCGGCGGGTGCCAGATGAGGGAGTCGGCCCGCACCTGGGTAATCCGGTCGGCCACCCGCGTCCCTGCGAAGGCCTCGCCGGTGCGGTGGCGGCGGCGGCGAACGAGCTCGAGATCGGCCTCGTTGAGGGAGTGTCCCTCGTCGACGACGGCGTCGTCGGGAAGGTCGACGGTGACGATGCGACAGTAGTCGGGGGCGTTCAGGGCCATCGTGAGGGCGCCGAGACCGAGGTAGGTGCCGAACTCGAGAATCGAGCGAGGTTGGCAGGCCCGCACGATCGAGGCGAGGGCGTGATAATAGGTTGCCCCACCGACTCCGTCGCGCTCGGTGGGACCAGGAATAGTCACCTCGGTGACTGGGTGGTGGGGGAAGCCCTTTAGCACGTCATGGAGAGCCCGATCGGGAATCCGGGCATGCGCGTGGAAGCGGGCCTGGCGCACGGCGGTGGCAGCCTCTCCTGCGATACGGCTCTGAGCCGGCGACGACCGGATGCGGTCGACCACGAGGACCTCCCCGAGGTCCCGCGCATAGCTGAGCGATGAGAAGACTCTGTCCATGGCTGCCCCGATCACCTCTCGCTCGAGTTCGTCGGCGCTCCGGCCGTCACTGCGTCCTCCGTCGCCGAAACCCGGAGGTGGGCCTGGGCCAGGTCGGCCGGCGTGTCGATCCAGACGATGTCGCCCACGAGTGGCAGGGTGCCCACCGGTTCGCCGGCATCCAGCAGCGCAGGGATCACGTCGACTGACAGGTCGCTGGGGCGCGTGGACGGCACGAAGTCGAGGACCCGGGGATCGGCGACGAGCAACCCCGCGTTGACCCGGGCGGGGGAGCCCACTGGCACCTCCGGCGCCGGTTTCTCGACGAAGGCGACGAGGCGCCCGCTGGGCCCGATGGTCAACACCCCGCTGTTGTGGCACTCGGACCGCTCGATCCAGGTGACGGTGAGGACGGCACCCGACCGGGCATGGGCGTGCAATGGCGCGGCTACGTCGCAGCGCAGGAGGTTGTCGCCGTAGACGACGACGAAGGGGCGCTCGCGGAGACGATCCTGGCGGGCCAGGAGGGCGCCGGCGGTGCCGAGCAGGGCCGGCTCGTGTGACCAATCGATCCGGACCCCGAAGCGGGAGCCGTCGCCGAGGTGGGCCACAACCTGCCCGGCCAGGTGATGGGTGTTGACCACCAGCTCCCGGAACCCCGCCGCCGCCAGCGTCCGGACGTTGCGCTCGAGGATCGACATGCCGCCAAGAGAGACCAGCGGCTTCGGCGTCCGCTGGGTGATCGGGCCCAGGCGGTTGCCCCTCCCCGCGGCCAGGACGAAGACGACGGTGTCGGCCGGACGGGTGAACAGGCGGGTCACGGCCGGCCCGGTTCGCGAGCCGGCGGGCGGGCCGCGGCGGTCGGGCGCGTCGGGAGGGGGGCGGGTGCCGACCCAGTCGACGGGACGCCGCCCCTACGCGACACGTGCGTAGGCATCGAGCACGGCGCGCGCCGTGCGCGGCCAGGTGAACACCCGTGACCGGCGGTGACCGTTCTCGATCAACCGGGATCGCAGCTCCCCGTCGCCCAGGAGCCGACGGATCGCGCCGGCCAGTTCGTCGGCGTCGCCGGGCTCGAAGAGCAGAGCGGCGTCGGCGACGACTTCGGGGATGGACGAGCAGTTGGACGCGACGACGGGCGTTCCCTGGCCCATGGCCTGCAGCGGCGGGTGCCCGAAGGTCTCGTACAGGGAGGGGTATACGAACACGTCCGCCTCCGCGTAGAGCGACCTCAGGGAGATCGCGCCCTGGTGCCCGACCCACACGGTGCAGCCATCGACCCCCAGCTCGGCGGCCCGGCGGTGCAACAGCTCGACGTAGGCGGCCGGGCCGTGCCCGGCGACGACGAGGTGATGGGGGATGCCGTCGGACCGGCGGAGCGCGGCGAACGCGTCGAGCAAGGTCTCCAGGCCCTTGTAGCGGTACATGGCCGAGGCGAACATCAGGTAGGGCCGGGCGACGCCGAGCTCCGCTAGCAGGCGCTGTGACCGCTCGCGATCGGCGGGTTGGAGGAAGGCCTCGTCGAGGGCGTCGGGGATGTGGGCGATCTTCTCCTCGGCGACGGGGAGGTACCGCATGATGTCGGCCTTGTTCGACTGCGAGTTCACGATGATCACGTTGGCCTTGCGCACGGCGAGATCGAACATCACCGTGCGGTAGGCTGTGCGGCTGAGACCGATCTCCTGCGGCACCACCTTGTGGTGCATGGTGATGACGCTTAACAGGCTCGGGACCCCGCTCCGGAACGGCACCACACCGCCGACGCAGTGGAGTGCGTCGACACGGTCCTGCTTGAGTCGGGTGGGGAGCAACGTCTGCTCGTCGAGCATGCGCCACAGCCGCCGCTCGTTCGAGTGAGGGAAGAGCCGGCGCGACACGGTGGGAGCCGTGACCTCGTCGTACATCGCGGCCCCCGCTTCTCCCACGTACAGCAGGTACTCGTTCTCGGGAGCGGCCGCCGACAGGGCGGTCACCATGTTGGCGATGAAACGCACTGCGTTGGACGGCGCCCGCGGGTCCTCGTGAAGGGTGTTGAAGGCTATGCGCACCGGACGGTGCTCAGCCCGTCACAGCCATGTCGAGCTCGAGGTCGAGACCGGCGGCATCGTCGTAGAACATCCGCACGGTCTCCAGGGAGTACTGGCCGAGGTCCTTGCCCACCAGGTGGCGCTTGGCCAGCAGATCGCCGGTGACGGTGATGATGTCGCACCCGGCCTCGGCCGCGTGGAACACGTTCAGCAGCTCTCTCGGGCTGGCCCACAGCAGCTCCACCGTCGGTGTGGCGGCAATGGCGTCGGCCACTGCAGCCATGAGCGGCACGGGGTCGCGGCCGGTGTCGGCGATCCGTCCGGCGAACACGGAGACGATGGCCGGCGTTCCCGAAGCGAGGCTGTGGGCCGCGGCCAGGGCCTGCTCGAGGGTGGTGATGGCGGTCACGTTCAGCTTCACTTCGGCCCGGGTGAGATGTTCGACGACCTGCAGCGTCGACTCGCCTGCGGTGTTGGTGATGGGCACCTTGACGTAGACGTTCTCGCCCCAACTGCCGATCATCCGTGCCTCCTCAGCCATCTTGTCGACATTGTCGGAGAGGACCTCGAACGACACCGGCAGATCCGGGACGACGGCCAGAACCTGGCGGGCGAAGGCGTGGTAGCTCCTCACCCCCGCCTTTCGCATGAGGGTGGGGTTGGTCGTGAAACCTGTGATCAGGGGATCACTCGCCAGCCGGGACATCTCTGCCAGGTCGGCCCCGTCGGCGAAGATCTTGATGGCCAGCGTACGAAGGTCAGGATGCATGTCAGCTCCCGGGGTTCGATGGGTATGCGGCGGGCTGGGCCAGGATGAAGTCGACCGCCGCCGACAGCGACGGAGCCCGGTGGTCCTGGCCGTGTTCGGCGGCGTCGGCCGACACCAGCACGGTGCGGCACCCGGCGGCCCGACCGGCGGCGATGTCGGAGGCGCGATCGCCCACCATCCAGCTCCGGGCGACATCGACCTGGTGTCGGCGGGCCAGCTCGAGGATGAGGCCGGGGGCGGGCTTGCGGCAGTGACATCGGTCGGGGTCGTCGTGGTAGCAGGAGGCCACACCGTCGAGGCGCAGAACCGCGACCACGGTGCCGCTGATCTCCTCGGCCGTTCGCCGGGACTGGGCTCCCCGGGCGACATCGGGCTGGTTGGTCACGACCAGTAGGGCGAAGCCGGCGGCCCGCAGCCGGGCGCAGGCGTCGCCGGCCCCCTCGACCAGCCGCAGCTCGCCCAGGCTCCCGGGCGGGCGGGTCGTGGTGCCGTCCGGCATGGGATGGCTCCGGTTCAGGGTGCCGTCGCGGTCGAGGAAGACGGCGGCCCTCATCCTCCCCCTATGGATTCCCACTTGGTGGTTGTGACTGCCAGCTCCGGGTCGGAGACGAGGAGGTGCCATACGACCGCCTGCATGCCCTCGGTGTGGGGCGTGACGAGCTGGTCGTTGACGGTCGGGATGAGCACGCAGGCGTCGGCCAGGGCCGCCGTGGCGCCACCGTCTCGCCCGACGAGCCCCGCGATGCGAGCACCTACGTCCTTCGCCAGGATGAGGCAGCTGACGAGGTTCGGGCTGACGTTGCGCGCCACGTCGCCGCCGCCCACCGAGAACACGAGGACCAGATCGCGCCAGTTGATCCGGCTGCCCTTCAGCCAGGCCGAATAGGCCGTCTCCCAGCCCTCGTCGTTGATCCGCGCCGTCAGCTCCGACACGTTGTCGCTGGGGGAGTAGGCCTCTATGCCCGTGATCTTCCGGAAGTCGTTGACCGCGTGGGACGCGTGGCCGGCGCCGCCGCCCGAGCCGATCACGAAGAGCCGCCCCCCACGGCCACGGACGTCGATCAGCTCCTTTCGGACCGCGACCACCTGCCGCAGATCGAGCCTGCGCAGGAGCTCGATCGACTCGGCCACGAAACCGGCGGCGAACTCCTCTCCGACCGCCCTCGCGTCGAGCCCGTCGCCGACGCTCCGAGCGGGCGCGTTCACAGGCTCACCAGGACCTTGGCGCCGTAGTGGTCGAAGTCGAAGGGCATCTCCTTCAGACCGGTTCGAGCCATCGCGTGGCGGAGCTGGTGGCGATGCTGGGCCGGGCAGTAGAAGAGCAGGAAGCCGCCCCCTCCGGCTCCCACGAGCTTGCCTCCCAGAGCGCCGTTGCGCTTGCCGATCTCGTACCACTCGTCGATCCGGGGATTCGAGATGGCGCTCGACCGTTGCTTCTTCCGCTGCCAGTGAACGTCGAGCAGCTCGCCGAAGGCGTCCAGGTCGTCTGTTTCGAGGGCGGCCCGTATGCGGTACCCGAGCTCCTTCACCTCGTCCAGGCTGTCGAGGACGGCCCCATCCTCCTTCTCCGTGCGGGCCACCTGGTCCTTGAGGATGACATCGGCGGTGCGGGTGAGGCCGGTGAAGAACAGCACCAAGCCGTTGCGCAGCTCCTCGAGGGTGGTGATCGAGATCTGCGCCTGTTGCACGTCGACAGTGCCGTCGGGCTTGATCTCCAGCGCCGAGATCCCGCCGTAGGCGGCGGTGTAGTGGTCCTGCTTGCCCGCTGCGTGACCGGCGACGTCGATCTCGATGTGGCACGACAGCTCGGCCAGCTCGTGGGTTGTCATCGTTTGGCGCTGGAGGGCGAGCAGGGCCGTGAGAAGGGTGACGAGATAGGTGCTCGACGATCCGAGGCCCGTGCCGGCAGGCACGTCGGCCATGGAGCTGATCTCGATGTTGCGATCGACGTCGAGGTGGCGCAGGGCTGGTCGAGCCAGATCGTGGAGCAGCTCGTCGACCGTGGCGACCTCCTCCGAGCGGGAGTACTTCAGCCGGATCAGGTCGTCGGCCGAAGGCCGGTTGACGGCGACGTAGACGTACTTGGTGATCGACGCAGCGAGGATGAACCCACCTTGGCGGCGGTAGTACGACGGGAGGTCGGTGCCGCCCCCGCCGAGCGGCAGCCGCAGAGGGGCGCGAGCGAGTATCACGCCGTCTGTTCCGATGCCTGGACCCGGTGCCCTCTCATCGTTCCCCCATACGCGACGTCCCTGGCAAGGAACCTGCGCCTGCCTAAGACGAGCGCAGGGTCCCTCGGGGTGGTGCGGTCAAGCTATCAGGAGTCGGATAAGTACGACAAGTCCGGAAAAACGGACAGAATCATCGAAGGCTGCTGCCGGAGTCCTGGCTGTAGGGAGGGGCCTGCCAGGTCGCCATCTCGAGGATGCGGCCGGGCTCGTAGGCGTTGAAGTGCCAATCCCCCTGGTAGCGGTTGTTAGCGAAGCGGTTGTTCTGGCCGAAGGTGATCGCGTCCTGCACGACCCGGGCCTGATACGGCGACCATGCCGGGAAGGTCCCGAAGTTGGCGATGACCGCCTGCAGGCCGCACGGCTGGCCGACGCAGCCCAGTCGAGGCTTGTCGATCCGGAAATCGTTGTCGTGGACCAGGACGTTCTCCGTCTTCCACCGGCAGTCGGACAGGAACGGGGCCTGGGTGATGGTGCCCGCAGCGCAGGAGATCCGGCTGGCCACACCCCCTCGGGGGCAATAGCCGGTGGACGTGTTGGCCGCCGAGTTGCAGAAGCGGTCGGCGTTCTCCCAGAGCACCACCCCACCCCAGTTGTCCTCCAGCACGTTGCCGACCACCTCCAGGGTGGCGAACGTGCCGCCGGCGACCCGCGGGTCGCCTCCCGCCTCCGACAGGTAGATGGCGGCTACCGGGAAGCTGTCGCCTCTGGCCGCGAACACACGCCCCTTGACCAGGCCGTTGCGGCGAAGCGTGTTCCCCGCGATGCGGGCGTTGTAGGAGATCTCGTAGAAGATCCCCTCGTCGTCGTTGTCCTCGATCAGGTTGCCCTCGATGAGAAAGGCAGCGTTGTTGGTGTCGGCCCACACCCCGGGACCCCTGTTGCCGTGGATCCAGTTGTTCGTCACGGTGGCCCCGGTGACATCCCAGAACTTGGTGGCCCCGGCGCACCCGCACCCGGGGATCCTGGCCTCCCAGTCGTCCGTGTTGTTCCCGGTGATCTCGTTGCGGTCGATGACGACGTTGGTGACCCCGTCAGGTCGATAGGCGCTGAGGCCGTACTGACCATTGCCGGCCAGGCAGCTCGAACGGATCACGTTGTCGGATCCCACGAACACCCCCGCACCGCTGTTGGCCCGGATGGTGGAGGACTCCACCGTCCACCCCCGGGCGGCGTCGTGGTTGACAACGCCCTCGTTCGGCGGAGCGACGAAGCCGGAGACGGTGAGGTGCCGGATCACGACGCCCGGCGCCTGCCCGGTGAAGGCGTAGCGGTTGCGACCCCGCCCGTCGAGCGTCGCCGACGGCGCCCCCAGGTACGTGTTGCCCGCTTTGGGCTGGACCTGGGAGAAGACGTCGTCACCCAGCACGTGGACTCCCGGTGCCAGCCAAAACGCCGTCCCTGGAGGATGGGCTTCGGTGATCTCGTGCAGGTCCTGGCCCACCCGCACGACGACGGCGCCCGCCGGGGGTTCGGGCGGTCCTGACAAACGGGCAGGGTCGCCGCAGACGGCGGCCGGCACGAGCAGGGGTGTGATCGTGGAGGGTGTCGACGGCAACTGGACAGTGGTGGCCGTCGTTGGGGGCACGATCCTCTCCTCCGTGGTCGGGGGTGCCGTCGTCTGGGACACCACCGGAGCCCTTCCGACCACAGCCGGATCGGGGGACGAGCAGGCGGCGAGCACAGCCAGGAGCACTGTGGCGAGGACCGCGGCCCCCCGCCCGACCCCGGGCGGGCGCGCCGGGCCGGAGGGTCTGGGCCGGGGCGCACGGCTCGGAAGGCTCAGGAGGACCCCTTCGACTCAGGCCGGGGCGACGACGATGTCGTCGAGGAGCAGGCTGTCGCCGGGCCCGCCGGACCGGTTGCGGAAGTCGACGCGCACATGGGTCGTGCCGCTGGGAGCGGTCGAGTGCGTGCTCGCCTGCCGCCAGGTCTCAGACAGCGCCAGGTCGAGCTCGGTGCTTCCGATATCGATGCCGCCGCGATGCCAGTGGACCGTCATCTTGGCCTCCGACACCCCGGCGGATTCGGCCCTGGCCGCGAAGCCGATGATGTAGCGCCCGGGGGTGGCGGCGAAACCGGGCCAGATCTCAAGTTCGACCCCCCAACCGTGGGGTCGGGTGATCCGCACCCGCAGGCTGCGGCTGCCCGTGTAGCCCTCGCCCGCACCAAGGGCGAGGGTGTCGGAGAACCACTGCTTCCAACGGCCGATCGAGCCTTCGAAACCAGCGCTGTCGGCGTCGAGCAGGTTTGGTCCCACGGCGACCGAACCCGATCGCACTTGGGTCGCCGCTGCGGCCGTAGGGGTCGGAGAGGGCGCCGGCTGCGGCGGCAGCGCGTCGTCGGCGCTCATATGGTCGGGCACCCTGGCAGTCTCCAGGTCGATGACGGCGTCGTATGTGTCCGGCGGAGCACTTGAGCGCAAGACCGGCTCCGGAGCAGGAGCGCCGAGCCCCGTGGGATCGCCGTTACCGGTGACGAGAAGCGGCGGAGCGGTTCCTGCCGCAGGATCGCCGCCCAAGGCGGCCCACAGCTCAGCCGAGCTTGAACGGGGGATCGCACCGGCGGGGGAGCTGGCGACGCCGGCGTCGGCGATGGTCGGCTGATTTGACCGACCGTCTCCGCCCAGCGACCTGGCTGCACCGCCGGCGGCGCCCAGCAGGCCGGGCAGGGCGAACGCGAATCCGATCGTAACGATCACCGCCAACAGGTGCGTGGTGGCGTCATCGGGGCGACGACGGGCCAGTGAGGTCCGGCGGACAGCCACATTCACCCGCCTCCGCCCTTGGGCGGGATGCGGGATGAGGGCGTCATGGGCTCGGACACACGTCGGTCGCCTATGCCGCTCGGGCCGACGAGGCCGAGATGGTCACGGTCGAGACCGGTAGCCCCTGGGCTAGGCCGGGTCGTTTCGCCGACACGCCCGTGGCGGAGGTGGCGCCACACCCCGACATTTCGCTAAATCCCGTCATATCAGACATACTACGCACCATCGCCCCGGCGGGGGCGGCGGAACTTCGAGCGACGACAGGAGGTGGAGCGTCCCTGTGAGAACCGAACTCACCGACACGGCAGCTGCACAGGCGCATGGGATCGTCGGCCCGCAGGATCGTGGGGCCGGTTCCGCGGATCGGCAGTTCCCGTCCGACGTGCTCATCGTGGGCGGGTGTGGCCGTGTCGGCCTCCCCCTCGGCCTGGCTCTCGCCGATCGCGGCCTCGACGTCGTACTCTACGACCTGAACGCGGCGGCCGTCGGCCGGATCGACTCCGGCGGCATGCCGTTCGACGAGGACGGGGCGCCGGAGGCGCTGGCCCGCACGCTCCACAGGTCGCTCGCGGCGACGACCTGCCTGGAGCGCGTCGGCGAGGCGGAGATCGTCGTCATCGTCATCGGGACCCCGGTCGACGAGCACCTGAACCCGGACCCGTCAGCGGTACCGGCCGTCGTCGACTCCCTGTTGGACCACCTGGTCGACGGCCAGCTCATCGTGCTGCGGAGCACCATCTACCCGGGAGTCACAGCCGCGGTGGAGCGGCTCGTCGCCGGGACGGGCAAGGACATCGACGTCGCCTACTGCCCCGAGCGCATCTGCGAAGGGCGGGCCATGACCGAGCTCGGGCTCCTGCCCCAGATCGTCGCGGCACGGAGCCGGCTTGCGTCCGACCGGGCCAGCCGCCTCTTCCGGAGCCTGACGCCAGACATGGTTCTGCTCACGCCCGAGGAGGCCGAGTTGGCGAAGCTCTTCGCCAACACCTGGCGCTACATCCGCTTCGCGGTGGCCAACCAGCTCTACATGCTGGCGAACGAGGCCGGACTCGACTTCGAGCGCATCCGCAGCGCCCTCGCCCACAACTACCCACGGGCATCCGACCTCCCTCGGGCGGGGCTGGCAGCGGGCCCGTGCCTGGTTAAGGACACGCTCCAGCTGGCGGCTTTCTCTGGGAACCAGTTCTCGCTGGGCCAAGCGGCGATGAACGTCAACGAGGGACTCCCGCACTATGTCGTCGCGCGGATGGAGGAGCGCTTCGACCTGGCTCGAATGACGGTCGGGATGCTCGGCATGGCCTTCAAGGCGGAATCCGACGACGCCCGAGCCAGCCTGAGCTACAAGCTCCGGCGACTCCTGCGCTTCAAGGCCGCGGATGTGCTCGCCACGGACCCGTTCGTGACCACGGATCCCAATCTCCTGCCCCTCGAACAGGTGCTCGACCGGGCCGACGTCCTGGTGATAGGGACGCCCCACCGGGCCTATGCCGGCCTTGCGCCGCGCCAGCCGGTGATCGACATCTGGGACCTGCTCGGGAAGGGGGTCCTCGTGTAGCGCAAGCGCAGACCGGCTAGGTCACCTTGGCTTCGCTCCCCGACCGGCGGGCGATCTCGAGCAGCCTTAGCACGTCGGCCTGGAGGAATCGACGGTGACCGCCGAGGGTCACGATGTGGGCGATCCGGCCCTCGTCGGCCCATCGACTCACGGTTCGGGGCGTGACGCGCAAGAGCTGCGCGACATCGCCGGGTGTCATGTAACTGTCGTCGGGAGCGTCAGATCTGCTCACGGTAGGTTGTCGACCTCGTCCTCGTCGCTCGCCAGACGGAGCCTGTTCTCGTCTCCGTCCGCTGGTGCTGTGATGCGTCGGCGGTTCCAAAGCTCGCTTAACAGTGTTTCCGGCAAGATCATACGAATTCCCCCAGCTGCAACTTCGGTCGCCGCTCTCGGCCGAATCCCTACGATTGTCTGTTTCATCGTACTCCGACCGATCACGGTCCACAACCCACGCCCGTTGGCCGGTTTGTCGGATTTCTCCTATTCTTTGGACGGACGCCGATTACAGCGGAGGCTCGGCACGACATGAACGCGGAACGGTGGCCGTGGATCGACCAGGACGGACTCGTGCCGGACTCAGGCGCGTTGCCGCCCGCGAGGCTCGACGGCTCGGCTAGGACTACCCGGAGAGGTTCGGGCGGGGCCTCGTGGCGGGGCGTCAAGCGGGCGGAGCGGGCGGAGCGGCTCGCCCCACCGGTGGCCGCGATCAGGACGGCGCCCGCAACCAGCCGGTGGCGTCAGAATGGGGTGGTTCCGAAGACCGTTCAGGCGGCAGCCGACCTCCTGGCGATCACCAGTGCGCTCTGGTTGACCGTGGTTGTGGGGGGCACCGGTGAGGTCCCGGCCACCGCTCTCTCGTGGATCGCGGCTGCGTCGGTGCCATGCTGGTTGCTGGTCCTGGCCCGGTATCAGCTCCTGAGCGGCCGACACGTCCAGCGAATGACCCAGGAGGTCAGTCGCCTGGTCCACGCGGTGGCGGCGGGGGTCGGATCTACTGCGTTGGTAGCCCTCCTCGCCGGCGTCGAGGTGTCCGGGCAGGTGCTCCTGTTGGGCTTCGCGGTGGTGACCGTCGTCCTCACCTTCGAGCGGGTCGTTTCCCGGCTCCTGACCCGGTACCTCCACCGCTCCGGCCGCCTCACCCGCCGCGTCCTCGTGGTGGGCGGCGACAGTGTGGCAGCGAGTCTCAGTGCCGCGCTCGACCGTGATCCCAGCCTGGGCTGCCAGGTGATCGGCTTCCTCGACGACACACGGGCCGTGGGCACCCTCGTCGATGCCCACAGGGAGGTTCTCGGCGCAGTCGACGACGCAGTCGAGATCGTTCGCCGCACTCGTGCCCAGGGGGTGGTGATAGTGCCCGGAGCGGTGGCCGTCGAGCGTGTGAACGTCGTCACCCGGCTGTTGGCCGGCTCCGGGATCCACGTCGAGGTGTTGACCGCGCTGCGGGGGATCGCGCCCGAGCGACTTTCCGTCGGCTCGATCGGGATGCAGTTCGGGGTCATCCGAGTCCGGCCGTGCCGCTTGGGCTCGCGATACTTTGCCAAGAGGGCATTCGACGTGGTGGTCGCCCTAGTGGGCCTGGTGCTGGCCGCCCCCCTGCTGGTCGTGCTGGCGGTGGCGATCGCCGTCGACAGCCCTGGCCCGGTCCTGTTCCGACAATGGCGTCTCGGTCGGGACGGCGTCACGTTCGAGCTGCTCAAGCTGCGCTCGATGACGGCCGACGCCGAGTCCCGGCTCGAAGACCTCCGGCACCTCAACGAGGCTGACGGTCCGCTCTTCAAGCTCCGCCGCGATCCACGGGTCACCCGTGTGGGCCGGTACCTGCGATGCATGTCACTCGACGAGCTACCCCAGCTCTGGAACGTGCTGCGGGGCGAGATGAGCATCGTCGGCCCTCGGCCGGCCCTACCGGCAGAGGCGGAGGCGTGGGAGCCGGAGTTGCACCAGCGTCTCCGAGTTCGGCCGGGGATCACCGGCATGTGGCAGGTGAACAGCCGGGCGGGTTCCGACTTCGAGGACTACGTCGAACTCGATTTGTACTACGTCGACAACTGGTCGTTGCCCATGGACCTCAAGATCGTGCTCCAAACCGTGCCCTCGGTCCTCCTCGAACGCGGAGCCAGGTGACGGCTGTCGACCTCGCGCCGAGCCGACCGCAGCACTGATCTTAGGCAAGCCTAATCTCGATCAGACAACCCGAAGCGCGACGGAATCCCTGCGTAGCGAGAAGGGCGGGGGAGTAGGCGTGGACGAACAGGCACAGCCGGAGAGGGAGACACCGCCTTCGGCCCAGATACCCCCTATGCCGCCGGCGACGCTACGACGCTGGGCCGATCTGGGACAGGACGCATACCTGGTGGAGCGGGGAAGCCATAGGAGGGTGCGACCAGCGGACCTCCGCGCCCTCCTGCGCGCCTGGTTCGATTGACGGCGCCATTCATCGGGGCTTGTCGGAGCCGCACCAGGCACCGGACTACGACGCAGGCGGGTGGCGCGACGCTGCCTCCTGGCTGGACGCCTGAGAAGCGAGCCGGTGCAGCCGGTTGGCCAGCAGCTTCGCGTCCTCCACTAGGGTAGGCAACGCGTCTTCCAGCAGCAGTCGGCCGCTGCTCATCGGTTCCGCCGCCAGCAGGACAGGCGCGCCGGTTCCTAGGGACAGGTCAATCGGAAGCAACTTGTGCCTGTCCTGGTCTGGCTCCGGCGTCCAGCCCCCGGACTCGTGCACGAAGCGGACGAGGAGCCCGCTGAGCTCCTCGATCGTGGTGGCTCGCACCAGCAGACGACCGATCTCGTACATGCGGACGGTGAAGCTCGGGCAGATCTCCCAGACCCGCTTGGGCAGCAGCGATGGGTTCGGGACCAACACCTCCCAGCTCCGGGCCAGCTCGGCCAGCGTCATCGCCTCGATCCGGACGATTGGCCATCGGGGCATGTCGAGGGTTCGGATCGCCTCGTTGTGAACCTGCGACGCCGAGCCAAGCGCCGACCGCGGGTCGTCGGAGTCGACGACGACCTGGAGCGCGTAACGGTCGGGGTTGTACAGCGCGGTGGCTCTCCACTGCGACAGGTGCTCCACCAGACGATCGATCACCGTCAAATCGAGAGGTGGCTGACCTGGCGAGGTGCACTCGATGACAACTGCCCAGTCAGTCAACCAGCGACCCTCCTGGCCCCCGGGCCCCACCGATCAGGTCTCAATCAGAACTCGTGTCTAGTGTGTGACGGTTTCGTCAGCAATGTCAAGACGCTCAGCAGTTGCGTCCTCGGTCTGGGCCTTCAGCGGCTCGTCTTGGTTGCCGCTCGACCAGCCAGGTGAGCGGAAGGGCGCGCCGTTCGGGCGGACCCGGAGTGCCCTAGTATAGACGATATGACGGATTTGTCATGTGCTGGCCGATGGCGGAAACCGCGGCCGGCACGTTCACCCCCCTCGGAATCCAACGCTGGAGCGAGGAGAGTTTGCGCTCCAACCCGCCGGAAGCCCCTCACCCTGGCTGCCGTCGGCCTGCTCGTCGCAGCTCTCAACGCAACCGCGAGTGGTCCTGCCGCAGCGGCCTTCCCTGCCTCCCCGCCGCCCTCCGGCGGGGCGCCTGAGGTGCCGCCGGCGCCGATCTGCGGGAACTCCGAGGTCCTCGACGGCCCGGCAACGCAGCCCCCGGGGTCGGTCCGGGTCGACCCCGGGCAGAACGTTTACGACCTCACCGTTGCGCATCCTTCGGGCACCACCTTCTGGCTCACCACGGGTATCCATGAGCTCGACGACAACGAGTTCGCCCAGGTGGCGGTCAAGGACGGCAACACCTATATCGGGGCCCCGGGTGCGGTCCTCGACGGCCGTCGGCTCAACCGCTACGCCTTCACCACGCCCGCGACCGGGGTCACGATCAGCCACCTGACGATCCAGAACTTCGTCTCGCCCAACGGCGAGAGCGTCGTCAACCACGACGGAGGAGAGTCGTGGACGATCGAGTTCACCACCATCCGCGACAACCACGGTGCCGGCATCGACCTCGGCTCCCACACCGTCATCCGGTACAACTGCATCGAGAACAACGGGCAGTACGGGTTCAACACCTCCCGGCCCTCGGGCACCGTGAACGTGTTCATGGACCACAACGAGATCGGCCACAACGCGGCCGACGACATCGAGACCAGCGACCCCGCCTGCGGCTGTTCCGGTGGCGGGAAGTTCTGGGGCGTGCACGGCGCGGTGGTCACCAACAACTGGGTCCACCACAACCTGGCCCAGGGTCTTTTCGCCGACACCAACGCAGTCGGCTTCCGGATCGAGGGCAATTACATCAACGACAACGCGTCCGAGGGCATCGTCTACGAGACCAGCTACAACGCCTACATCCACAACAACACACTGGTGCGCAACACGCTGCGCAAGGGCCGGGTGTTCGGCGACCGCAACGACGGGTTCCCGGTGGCCGCCATCTACATCTCGGAGAGCGGAGGTGACAGCCGGGTCAACGGCGGCGTCTACTCCACCCTCGAGGTGAGCGGAAACAGGCTGGTCGACAACTGGGGCGGCGTGGTGCTCTGGGAGAACGCGGACCGCTTCTGCAACACGGCCGGCAACACGGCTGACGGGTTCTGCCCGATCGCAGGCGTCGGGACGGTCGAGACCTGCGTGGCGGGCACCATCGAGGAGGTCCCGTACTACGACGACTGCCGGTGGAAAACGCAGAACGTTCTCGTCGCAGACAACGACTTCGAGATCGACAAGGTCGCCATCGACTGTGTGGCCAACTGCGGCACCCAGGGCCTGTTCTCGAACATGGGCGTCAGCCCGCCATGGTCCCCGTACCACGGCGACGTGATCCAGCAGGCCGTCACCTTCGGCCAGAACAACCACTTCGAGGACAACCGCTACGTCGGGCCCTGGCAGTACGACCCCTTCGCGGTGGGCAACTTTGTGGGGTTCGCGGCGTGGCAGGAGACGTGGCTGCAGGACATCGGCAGCACCTACGTCGACAACTCGACGCCTGTCAGCGGCGCCTACCCGACCGCGCCTCCGGCGCCGATCTGCGGTGACGCGGCCATCCTCGACGGCCCCGCCGTGCAGCCGCCGGGCTCGGTGCGAGTCAACCCCGGCACCAGCCTCTCGGCGGCCTCCGACGCCAACCCTCCCGGTACGACGTTCTGGCTCGCACCCGGTACCCACACGGTGGGCCCGGCCGCCTCCGACCACGTCGTCGCCAAGGGCGGGTCGACCTACGTCGGGGCGCCGGGAGCCGTACTCGACGGCCGCCGGGTGAACACCTTCGCCTTCGGTGGCGATGCCGTCGACGTCACCTTGCGCCACCTCACCGTCCAGGGCTTCGGGGCGGCCGGCACCCAGCTCAACCACGGCGCAGTCAACTACGAGCACGCCACCGGATGGACGGTGGAGAACAACACCATCCGCGAAAACGCGGGTGCCGGCGTGGTGGTCGGCTCCGGCAACGTGGTCCGCCACAACTGCCTGGTCGACAACGGGCAGTACGGGTTCAACGTGTTCGAGGCGGTCGGCGTCGTCCTCGACCGCAACGAGATCGCCCGGAACAACACCGACGACTGGGAGGGGGCGATGCCCGGCTGCGGTTGCAGCGGGGCGGGCAAGTTCTGGAAGTCGTCCGGTGTCGAGGCCACCGGCAACTGGGTCCACCACAACCGGGGGCCGGGTCTGTGGGCCGACACCAACAACGTCGGGTTCCTCATCGCCCACAACTACCTGAACGACAACGACGGCGTCGGCATCCAGTACGAGCTGAGCTACAACGCCCGCATCGTGTCCAACACCCTCAAGCGCAACGCGCTGGTCGAGGGCGCCGCCTTCGCCGCCCGGGGCGACAACTTTCCCGTCGGGGCCATCTTCGTCGCCGAGAGCGGTGGCGAGCCCAGGCTCAACGACGGCATCTACGGCACCCTCCGGATCATCGGCAACTTCATGGAGGACAACTGGGGTGGGGTGGTGCTCTGGGAGGACGCCAACCGCTTCTGCGGATCGTCCCCCGACGGTCCGTGCAGCCTGGTCGGGGCGGCGTCGCCCGCGACGTGCGTGGAGGGCACGATCGACTCGGCCCCCTACTTCAACGACTGCCGGTGGAAGACGAAGAACATCGCCGTGGCCGACAACGACTTCCGGTTGAACAAGTCGGCGATCGGGTGCAACGGCACACCGTGTGGCCAGCAGGGCCTGCTGGGAAGCTTCGGCACGTCGCCGACCTGGTCTCCGTACTCGGGCACGACGGTGCAGACCGCGGTCACCTTCGGCCAGAGGAACCACTTCGCCGGCAACCGCTACGTCGGCGACTGGAGCTACACGCCTTTCGAGCCGGGCCGCATCCTCGACTTCGCGTCGTGGCGAGCTTCGCCCTACCTCCAGGACGGGGGGAGCACCTTCGATCCGGGCCCGCCCGGCCAGGTCACCAACCACCTCGATGGCAACACCTCCGGTTTCGAGGGATCGGCCGGGCAGTGGGCGCCGTGGTTCTCCGCCACCATGACCCGAACCATGGCCCAGGCCCACGGGGGAGCACGCAGCCTCCAGGTCGACATCGGCGACCAGTTCTGGGGCCTCAACCTCCAGAACCACCCCGGCTTTCCGGCCACCCCCGGGGCCAAGGCGGTCAGCTTCTGGGCCCGGGCGGGGGCAGGGGTCGCACCCGGCAGCGGGGTCGATCTCACGGTCAGGTGGCGGGACGCATCCGGCGCCGACCTCCAGGTCGATCGCGCCGCCGTCCCCGCCCTCACCGACGGGTGGCAGCAGGCGATCGCCCACGTGGTCGCCCCGGCCGGCACCGCCCGGGTCACCCTCGAGCTGACCAGCGGCACCGGCACGGCCGGCAGCTCCCTGTTCGTCGACGACTTCGTCGTGGGCGACGAACCGCCATCCACCAACGACATCCCGGACGACACCGCCTCCCTCGAGGGATCTCTGGGCACCTGGGTGCCGTGGTTCTCCGCCGCCGTGTCCCGATCCACGGAGGAGGCCCACGGCGGCAGCCACAGCCTGCAGGTCGACGTCACCGCGGCCCATGGATGGGGCGTCACCCAGAGCAACTTCCCCGGCTTCGAGGCCACGCCGGGCGACAAGGCGATCTCCTTCTGGGGCAAGGCCGGCGCGGGGAGTGGGCTGTCGGCGACCATGAGCGTCCACTGGAGGGACTCCGGCGGCGCTGCGCTGGGCACCGATGTGGTGACCCTGCCCCTGGGCCCGGCGTGGGCCCAGGCGATGGCGGTCGTCGCCGCCCCCCCGGGCACCGCCCTCTTCGGCGTCGACTTCTCCCACTCGGCGGGTGGGGTGGGCGACGTGGTCTACCTCGACGACATCTCGGTGGCCACCAGCCTGGCCGCCCCGCCCCCACCGCCCCCACCACCGCCGGGCGCCCTCGACGAGGACACCGCCACGCTGGAGGCAGGGTTGGGTACCTGGGTGGCGTGGTTCGCGACCGAGGTATCCCGGTCGAGCGCGCAGGCGCACGGCGGCAGCCACAGCCTCGAGGTGCGGGTCACGTCCGCCTTCGGATGGGGGGTGACGCAGTCCAACTACCCCGGGTTCGCCACCACCGCCGGCGACAAGAGGATCTCCTTCTGGGCCATGAGGGGCGCCGGTGGCGCGCCGTCGGCCACCATGCGGGTCCACTGGCGCGACCCGTCCGGCACGACGCTGGCGACCGACCAGGTCAGCCTGAGCCTGGGTGCCACCTGGGCCCGAGCCACGGCCGTGGTCTCCGCGCCGGAGGGGACCGCCCGGGTGGCGGTCGACTTCGTCCACTCCTCTGGTCTGGCGGGCGACGTCGTCTACCTCGACGACGTGCTCGTGGAAGCCAGTGCCGAGCAGCCGCCGCCCCCACCGCCGTCCACCGGCCTCCTGGACCCCGACACCGCCACCCTCGAGGGCGGCGTCGGACAATGGTCGCCTTGGTTCTCGTCTGCGGTGTCGTCGTCCAGCGAGCACGCCCACTCCGGAAGCCGCAGCCTTCGGGTCGAGGTCACCGCGCCCGACGGCTGGGGCGTCACCCTGGCCAACCATCCCGGGTTCGAAGCCGCGCCCGGTCCCCACTCCATCGGGTTCTCAGCCCTGACCGGCGCCGGGTCAGGGCTCTCGGTCACGATGACCGTCACCTGGCGATCCGATGACGGGACTGTGCTGGGGGCGGACGCCATCGACCACCCTGTGGGGGCCTCGTGGTCCGAGGTGTCCGTCCCGGCGACCGCGCCGGTAGGCACGACACGCGTCGGCGTCGATCTGACCAACGCCTCGGGGTTGCCAGGTGACGTGATCTACATCGACGACGTGACCGTGTCCTGACGGCGCAGGACGCCTGACCTCCCCTGAGCACCGCGCTCCTCGGACCCGCTTAGCGGGCGCGGCTCAGCGAGGGGTCTTCCCGTGCCTCTGGAATCGCTGGCGCAGGGTGTCAGGGACGCTGGGGATGTCGGCCACGTGGGCCGGCACGTTTCGGGCCCGCCATGCCGCAAAGGGTCCCCGCCGTCGTCGCCCCACGGCGAGACGGTGGCGTCAGCCGGGGTGGGCACGGTGGTGCGGGGTTCGGCCTGAGGCCCTCGGTCATCGTCGTGACCGTCCTCGCCGGCTCTTACCGTGGTCGTCGTCCTTCCCGTCCTTGTCGCCTTATCGCCCCTTCCCGCCCCTCCCGTCGTCATCGTCGTCGCAGTGGCGGGGGCCACCCTTGGACTGTCCCTGGTTGTAGCGGTCGAGGGTGTCGTTCAGGTGGCTGGCGGTGTACGTCGTGCCGTTGTGGGTGACGGAATTCGTGGGTCCCGCGGTCCCGTAGTGCGGGCCGCCACGCTCAGCCACCAGGATGTCGGCGGCGGCGACGGAGCCGGCGACGGCCGGGGGTACGCTCGCCCCGCCGAGATCGTTCAGCCGAGCGATGACGAGCTGATGCATCAGCGCCACCAGGTAGTTGCCCGAGACCGACCGCTTCAGCAGCGATTGGACCTGGGCCGCGGTGAGGGAGGTGCCGCCGACGGCGAGAGTCTCCCCGTTGCCAGCGATCAACGAGGCGACCACGTGGCCGTGGTTCTTGTAGAAGCCCTGGGTGTAGGTGCAGCCGGTGCCGGGCGGCACGGTGGTTGTGGTGGTTGTGGTGATTGTGGTCGTCGTGGTCGTCGTGGTCGGCGGGACGGGACTCGTGGAACGGTCGGTGAAGGTGACCTCGGTGATATCGGTACCGACCTCGACCGTCACCTGCCCCCCGGGAAGGTCAGGCGTGCCGACGATGCGATCGGACGGCGCGACGGTTATCGCCGACACCACGACGTCGGGTACGGGCGATTGAACGACGGTGAGCACGGTGCCCACGGGGTAGAGGCCGTCGACGGTGCAGTAGCCACCCTGGTCCGCCGGCCCGGCCGGGACGGTGAGGAAGCCGCCGCCGAACTCGAAGGTGAACACTGTGTGGACGGCAACCCCTTCGCCGGCGATCTGGCAGACCTTCATACGACCCTGGACGACCTGGTTGCGAAAGATCACGCGGGTCGTCTGTCCGGCGATGATGGTCACGTCGGCGGCCAGCAGGCCAGTGTCGTACCCGAGGAGGGCGCCGACCGGTTCGGTCGAGACGGCCTCCAGCACGAAGCCGGGGCGCGGCGTCTCGTTCACCCTCGGCACCCCGACCGGTGCCGGGAGATCCGCTGAGCACTGGCCGACGGGCACCGTGAAGCTGCCGGTCAGGGACGACACGGTGTAGTCGAAGGCACCGGTGACCGCGGGGCCTGCAGCCTCGCTGCAGATCTGAATCGCCCCGGTCTCACCGGGCACGGTCGTTGTCGCTCCCGGCACCGTCGTTGGCGACACAGTGGTGCTGGTGGTGCTGGTGGTGCTGGTGGTGCTGGTCGTGGTCGTCGTGGTGTCCGACCCCACTCGGTTGCTGAAGTAGGCGATGGTCTGGAGCGAGGCGTCACCGGCCACAACCGTGACGGTGGCGCGGCCCGCCCCCAGATCGGCGGCCACCAGCCGGTCGAACGGCTCAGTGCGTACTCCGCTGAGGACGTACCCCGGCTGGGCCACCTCGGTGATCGACACCGGCCCGGCGGGGAGGGTCATGAGCCCGGCGCACGATCCGACGGGTGCGCTGACGGTGCCGGCGAACCCGGAGACCTGGAACACGAAAACACCCGTGACGCCCGTGCCCTCGCTCTCCTTGCACACCTCGAGGTGGCCCATCGGGGGCGTCTGGGCCGACGACCAGCCCGGGAGCACCGCGATGAGGACGCTGACGGCGAGAGCCAGTACGAGAGTCGCCCGACCCGTCGAGACATCATCCGCTGTTCGCGTCATCTTCGATCTCCCCCAGCCGGCGGACGAGATGGCGAGAGGCTGCGCAAAACGCAGCCCTCTGTCGGTTTTACCAAGTCTGTCCGATATAGCCGAAACTAACACCTGATCCCACGGGCGGCAACACAACGCACCGGGTTGTCGGCATCGCGATCGGAGGGGGGTGGAGGAGAACCGGGAGGTACGGACCGGGTCACCGTCGATCGGGTCCCCCGAAGGCGACCGACGAGCCGGACTGATTCGTAGGGCGCCGTCGAACGGTGCCGGGCCTGCCTGGCCCACGCCGCCTCGCCGCCGCCCTCCGCCTTTGTCGACTTCGACCAACCCGCCGAAGGAGTCGTTTTGAGCGGCGGCGGGTGAGGCTATAGTTCCGCTGAATCCGAGAAAGCGGATAATCCGTCGCTTTCGAATCTGGATTCCTGGGGAAGCGAGGGGCCCGAGATGGGACCGCAGAGACTCTTGTTGTTCCGCCGCCGACGCCTTGGAGTCCTCGGGGCGCTGAGCATGATGGCCATGCTCGTAGGCCCGGTGGCAGCCCATTCATCCCCGACCGGCTACCTCGAGGTGTGCAAGGAAGCCAGCGGACCGGGCGTGAGCGGCATCTTCAGCTTCACCGTGTCAGGGCTGGGGACCGTCAGCGCGCCGGTCGGTGGCTGCACGCCGCTGCTCACCGTGCCGGCTGGTGACATCACCGTCGCCGAGGTGGCCCAGCCCGGCTACCAGCTCAGCGGTGTGCGCACCGAGCCGGTCACCCGCCTGGTCGACAGCGATCTCGGATCGGCGACCGCCACCGTCTTGGTCGTGGCCGGGGACGTGGCCGATCAGACAGTGGTGTACTTCGCCAACCGCGTCGAGGGCAGCACCGGCCGCATCCAGATCTGCAAGGAGGGGGAGAGCCCCGACGTCACCGGCGTGTTCCGGTTCACGGTGTCGGGTCTGCCCGGCTTTGCAGACGTGGGGGTCGGCACCTGCTCGGACGAGTTCCCCGCGCCCGAGGGCACGGTCCAGGTCACCGAGAAGGCCCGGGACGGGTTGCATCTCACCTACGTCCACAGCGTGCCGCCCGACCGCATCCTCGGCTTCGATTCCGCGGGAGGGATCGCGAACGTGAGCATCGTGGCGGGGAGCACGACCCGGGTGACCTTCCGCAACCAGATCGACCAGGGCCGCCTCAAGATCTGCAAGGTTGCCGGCTCCGGCGTTGCCGCCAACGCCCAGTTCACCTTCGCCGTCGGCAGCGGGTTCCAGACGGTTCCGGCCGGACCGGCCCCGGGCGGCTACTGCAGCGTGGGCACCTGGTTCCCGATCGGCACCGTGGTCACCGTCACCGAGCAGCCGTTCGCCGGAGTTCAGGCTTCCGCCATCACGGTCCAGCCTCCCGACCGCATCTCGGCAGGACCCGACCTAGCCGGCGCCACCGTAAGCGTGAGGATCGGGGCCGGCTTCAACGAGCTGACCTTCACCAACCAGGCCGGCGGACCGACCACCACGACCACCTCCACAACCGTCCCCCCGTCGTCCGCCGGCAAGCTGGGCAACTTCGTGTGGGACGACCTCGATGCCGACGGCCTCCAGGACCCCGGCGAGCCCGGGGTCGGCGGCGTGTCAGTCCACCTCTACCGGTGTGACAACACGAGCGTGGCGTCGATGACGACCGCGCCCGATGGCTCCTACCTCTTCTCCGGGCTGGCCGCGGGTTGCTACGTGGTCGAGTTCTTGGCCCCCGGCGGGCGCGTGCTCACGGTGGCGGACGCCGGCAGCGACGACGGTGTCGACTCCGACGCCAACCGTACGACGGGCCGGACCGCGAACATCACCCTTCCCGCGGCCACCACCGACCTGACGTGGGACGCAGGCCTGGTGGACGCCAAGGTCGCGATCAGCAAGCTCACCCTCATCCCCAGGGCGATAACGGGGGCCGACGTCTGCAAGGGTCCCGACGGATCCAGTTCCAAGCCGACGAAGCTCACCTTCGCCTACGTCGGTGACACGACCGCCACGGTGAACACCCAGGCCTCCGGCAAGGCCTCGGCATCCGGAGCGGTCGGGCCCCTGCCGGCTCTCGTCGTCGCGACCAGCGGCAGCGTCGCCGTGAGCGGCGACGCCAACCTCGACAGCGTGGGTGACACGGTCGATCTCCAGGGGACCTCGTCCGGCGGTCAGTTCAGTTCCAGCATCACGGTCATGGTCGGCGGCCAGACCATCATGATCCACACCTCGTGCTCCCAACCGCTACTGCTCGGCGACCAGTTCGGAGCCCTGAAGCTGGTCGGCTTCGTGAACCCGGCCGGCTCCGGCTCGCTCCCCCCGCCCAGCTCCGCCCTCGGGGTCGACGGTGCCACGGGCAACATCGGGGACCCGGTGACCTGGAACTACGTGGTCACCAACCCAGGGTCGGTTGCCCTGGTGAACGTGTCGGTTGCCGACGACAACGGCACGCCGGGAATCCCCGGCGACGACTTCGCCGCCACGTTCGTGTCGGGTGACGACGGCGACGGCAAGCTCGAACCGGGTGAGCAGTGGCTGTTCCGGGCGGCCGGCACCGTCACCACCGGGCACTACCAGAACGTGGGCACCGTCACGGCCGACGGGGCGAGCGCGTCGGGAACGATCCTGGTCGCAGGGCTCTCGGCCCAGGACCCGAGCTCCTACACCGGCAGCCTTCCGGCCGGCGACCAATGCGACACCCATGACAAGCCGATCCGGCTGACGCTCCAGTACACCGGCACCAACGTCGTCCACCACCGCCAGGACCCGAGCAAGGTGGGCGTGAGCCCAGCGTCGATCGCGGCCCCGCCGACGGCGTACATCAAGGTCACGGATAAGGCGACGG
The DNA here is from genome assembly GCA_963790325.1 of uncultured Acidimicrobiia bacterium. GTDB lineage: Bacteria > Actinomycetota > Acidimicrobiia > Acidimicrobiales > AC-14 > JAXDMK01. Next base: position 529,278 of record CAWBNY010000003.1, on the reverse strand, counting down.
CCGGCGACTCAGGCGCCAAGGTCTACTTCTCGGGCGACGTCGTCCTGGGGTCGTCGTTCGTAGCAGACGCCACCAACGCGGGCGGCAGCTTCTCCAGCCAGACCTACGTGTATCTCTTCGACCACCAGGGCGGCACCCTGCTCCAGTCCATCACCTTCCACACATCCTGCTCCCAGCCGCTGCAACTCGGTGACGAGTTCGGGAACGTCAAACTGGTCGGCTACGCCGACACCCCGTCCTCGGGCGGGTCGGGCGGATCGGGGACATCAGCCTGCCCGGCCGGCAAGAAGCCCCAGGCGCTGACGTTCCTGAACCAGGGTGGCACCGTGCTCAAGGTGCGGGTCACCGACAAGGCCTATGCGACCTACGGCGACGCCAAGGTCTACTTCGCCGGATCCGTCGCACCCGGTGCGGGCTTCACCACCGCATCCCAGCAGTCGGGTCAGTCCAGATTCCCATCGGAGATCTACGTCCACGCACACGACGGGGCCGGGCATCTGATCGAGACGGTCAAGGTGGACACCTCCTGCTCGAAACCGCTCTACGTCGGCCAGCAGTTCGGCTCATCCGTGATCATCGAGATCAGTGCCTTCGTGTCCGAGGGCCAGGCGTTCACGCCGGTCGCGCCGTCCGGCTTCCAGGTGGCGGTGGCCACCACGACCGTCAAGGACAAGAACCTCGATATCGGTCTCGCCAACTTCGGGGCGGCCCAGGTGATCGACTCGATCGACATCACCTGGCCGGTCGGTTCCAACAACAAGCTCAAGAAGGTGAAGCTCGACGGCGCCACCCTCTTCGACCAGGAAGCGACGGTGTCATCTCTGACGGTTCCCGGCGCCATCGCCTGGAAGGGCAAAGTCGCCGACCGCACGCTGACCGCCGGCGACTTCGGCGTGTTGCGATTCGAGTTCGACGCTTATGCGGCGCCGACCGGCTACGCGATCGTGGTCCACTTCGTGGGAGGTGGGACGACGAGCCTCACCCTGTGAGCGGCACTTGCCGATGACCCCGCCGGGCCTGCCGCGTCAGGCCAGGCGGACGACGATCTCGACCCGGCGGTTGGCCTGCCGGCCCTCGGCGGTGGCGTTGTCGGCGACCGGTTTGGTGGACCCGAAACCGGCGGTGGTGAGGTCGGCGGGGGCGACGCCGTGGCCGGCCAGCCAGTCGGCCACCACCTTGGCCCGCCGCTCGGAGAGCGACTGGTTGACGTCGGCCGATCCCACCGAGTCGGTGTGGCCCTGGACCTCGGCGGTGGCGCCGGGATGGTCGCCGACCAGGTCGACCACGCCCTGGAGGGACGGCTCCGCGTCGGCCCGCAGGTCGGCCTGGCCGAAGTCGAAGAGAACGGTCTCGGGCAGGGTGACGATCACCGCCGGGCGACCCTCGATCACCGCCTCCTTGGTGGTGGCCCGGGGAATGGTGCGCTCGTCGCCGGTGGGCACCGTCGGCATACCGGGGCGGGGGGTGGCGACGAAGGCGGTGGTCGGCGAAGCCAGGGAGACGGTGGTGGCGGTGGCCCCCGGCTCGTCGGAGGAACCGCCGCACCCCGCCCCGCCGGCCGTGGCCGCCACCGCCAGCGCGAGGAGGATCGTCCGCCGGCGGGTCATCCGAACTTCTTGGGGATGATCACCGGGGGCCGGAACTGGATGTCGGAGATGGAGCCGGCGGACTCGCCGCCCGCGCCCGGGCCCGGACCCGAGTCGGAGTCGTCGAGGACATCGGCTCGGGAGGCTTTGGCCGCCTTGGGCGCCTTGGCGTCCTTGTCCGGGCGGCGGAACCGACCGGGAAGGGTGGCCAGGAAGACGGCCCCCTTGGCCGCGGCCACACCCAATCCGCCGCCGCTCTTCTCCCGCTTGGGGGCCTTCGCCCGGGCCGGCCGCCCGGCCAGGAGGGCCCGCTTCGGCCGCAGCTCCGGGGTCGGAGTCTCCCAGTCCGCGTCCGGCGCCGGCAGGGCCGGGGGCCAGTCGATGTCGGACGACGGGGACGGCAGGTCGAGCTCGTCGGAGCGGACCGAGCCCATGATCTGGGGCCGGCGCAGGACCCTGGCCGCGGCGGCCCGCTTCAGCCGGCGGGCGGCCGCCTCCTCCTCCCGTTGGAGGTGGTCGATGATCTCGGAGCCGATGCTGGCGTGCTGCCAGCTCGACAGGCCGGCGGCGATGGCGAGGCTGACGGTGAGCAGTCCGAGGCCGGCGGCCAGTCCGACGCTGCCCTGGTTGGCGGCCCGGAGGACGCCGACCGATACCGTGGCCAGGCCGAAGACGCCGGCGGTGACCCCGCCGATGATCGAGAGCCACGGTTGGTGGTCGTGGTAGAGGATGTGGAGGTAGCGGGGATCGATGTTCACCGCGTCGTCGTCCATGGCCGCCGTCAGCCGTGAACGCTCGGCTGTGATCCGGAGGATGCCGCCCAGGTCGCCGGCGATCACGAAGGCGAGGGCGATGGCGCCGGAGAGCAGCAGCGCTTCCAACGGGGCGACGTCGAAGGCGGCCGAGAAGGCCACGGCCAGGCTGGCGGCCTCGCCGATGGCGAGGATGATCTTGCGGCGCCGGTAGATGCGGTCGGAGAGGCCCCGGTAGGCGATCGGCGCCAGGACCCGCCTCGCCTCGGTGAGCAGGGCGTTGGCCTCGACCAGGTTGCGATGGCGGTGCTCGACGATGGCGCGGGCGGCCCGGGCCGGTTCGCTCAGCTCTCGCCGCTCGATCGTGGGCCCCGACGACAGCGAGGATGCATCGCCGGAGGACTGCCGGGCCGTCGCCTCGGCCAGGAACTGGGCCGCTCGGGCCTCGGCGTCGGCGCCCGGCCGCCACGGGGCGGCGGAGGCGGGGGCGGGTGCCGAGACGGCGGGTGCCGAGACGGCGGGTGCCGAGACGGCGGGTGCGGCGGTTCCGGCGGGCGCCCGACTCGGCCTCGGCTCCGCCCGCCGGCTAGGGGCGGGCGCCGGTTCCGGCGGATCCATGGGTAGGCCCTGGTCGCGGGCCATCTGCTCGAGTTGGCGGAGTTGCTCCCGTTCGAGCTCTTCCAGCTCGTCCCGCTCGGACTGCTCCTCCCGCTCGAGCTGGGCCGCCTCGGACAGGGCCTGGCGCTCCAGCTGGTTTCGTTGGGCCTCCAGCGCCGCGATCTGCTCCATCTCGAGCTGCTCCAGCTCGTCGCGCTCCCGCTCCAGGGCTGCGATCTCCCCGCCCTCGAGCGCGTCCAGCTTGGCCAGCTGTTCCAGTTCGAACTGCTCGAGTTGCTCCCGTTCCAAGGTCTCGATGTCGTCGACCGACGGCTCCGGCTCGATCTGGGCGGTGTCGTCATGCCCCTCGGAACCGTTGGTCTCGACCGAGTCGTCGTCGGCGCTCGGGTTGGTGACCGGGGACGGGTAGTCCCAGGACAGGGAGCTCAACCGCCGCCCCCGGGCAGGAGGAGGGCGTCGACGACCCGACACGACGCGGCCCCGGCCCGGCTGCACACCTCCTCGTAGAAGGCGACCAGGCCGTTGATGTAGGACGAGGGGGGCTGAGCGCCCGATACCCGGCCCACGCCGGTGACGACCAGGTCGATGCCCGAGAGGTCGGGGAGGGTGCCGGCCTGGTCGACGAAGCTCTTGGCCGTGGCCGCGGTGAGCTCCTCGGTGGCCAGGTTGGGCTGGCTCGACTGGACCCCGTCGGTGACCATGATCAGCTGCTTGTGCTCGCGATCGTCCTGCCCGAGGAGGCGGGCGCCCCGGCCCATGGCGCCCACGGGATCGCTGCCCCCCTCGGCGGGGGCGGCGGCCATGCCCGCCTCCACCTCCTGGCGGACCTCCTCCAGCAGCTCGTCCCGATTGCGGTCGCGGTTGCTGGAGGTTGCCCCCTCGGGGGTGACGTCGCGGTCGAGGATGGCGTCGACGTCGCTGGCCGAGCCGCGGAAGCGCTCGACCCGCAGCCGGCCGCACTCCTCGCTCGTCCGTCGGGCGACGGACTCGACCACGTCCACCTGCTCTGCGATCAGGGCGGGGTCGTTCTGGGTGGACGAGCCGTCGACCATCACCAGGACGAACGGCTTGTCGCCGGTGCACTCGCCGGTGGCGAGGTTCTTCACCGCCGAGCAGGCGGCGAGGGTGGTCACCAGCGCCATGGCCGACATCGCCATCGTCAGCCGGGATCGCGCCGTGCAGCGTGTGACCAACACCAAGCCTCCGAACCTGCGGACGTCCGACCGGGAAGACGAGTACTCGATCTCCTGTATATCCCATTCTCGTTCGTCCGGACCTCGCCGTGCGAGGCGGCGACGAGTTCGGCCGGCCGGCATCGTCCCGGCCCCGGATGACTCGGTGGTTACGGGCCGAAGTGGGCGACCAGCCGCTCGGCGTACCAGTCCTGCCACCGGTCGGCGGCTGGCTGGGCGGCGTAGTCGTGGCCGAGCTGGACGAGGAGCCAGGTCAGCTCGCTGCGGACCGGGCGGCGGCCGAGCACGGCGGGCAGCTCGGACAGGTTGAGCAGCCAGTCCGAGTACCACGACGCCCAATCGTCGTCGTCGCCGTCGGTGATCCGGTAGACGGTGTGGTGGGTCTCGGCCGCCTCCTGCAGGATGCCTGCCACCCGACCCACGGCCGTAGTCATCAACCGATTCTGCCACCGGGGCCACGGTGGCCTCGGCACGCCGTGGCGGTGGCGGGCGGCGAGGGCGATGGCACGTTCGAGGTCGTCGACAGGGTCCGTCGTCGTGAGGGCGGACGACGTCGCCGGAGGCCGGGATGTGGCCGGTCGGGGAAGAATGGGGCCCGGTGAGCACCGTCGGCGCGTTCCTCCGGGGTTGGTCGCTCCGCCTGACCCGGCGCAGCCACCGGGCCGGGGGCCAGCCGGTTCACCCGGGAGATTTCGCCGACCCGTTCGTCCTGCACGTGGACGGCACCTACTACGCCTACGCCACCCAGGTCGGCGAGCGGAACGTCCAGGTCATGCGGTCGCCCGACCTGGCCACCTGGGAGCACCTGGGGGACGCCCTGGCCGCGCTGCCGGCGTGGGCCGGTGGGGGCCGGACGTGGTCACCCGTGGTGCTGGCCCGGGGGGGCGAGTACGTCCTGTACTACGTGCTGCGGGAGCCGGCGTCGGACCGGCAGGCGATCTCCTCGGGCCGCGCCCGCCGTCCCGAGGGGCCGTTCACGGACGAGTCCCGCGGGCCGCTCGTGTTCCAACTCGACCGGGGCGGGTCGATCGACCCCAGTCCCTTCGTCGACGACGACGGCACCGCCTACCTGCTGTGGAAGAGCGAGGACAACGCCGTCAGACGGCCGTCGAGCCTGTGGATCCAGCCGTTGACGGAGGACGGCCGGGCCCTGGCGGGCATCCCGACCGAGCTGCTGCGCCACGACCGGGAGTGGGAGCGGCCCCTCATCGAGGCGCCGGCGATGGTGCGGGCCGGCGGCCGCTACTACCTCTTCTACTCGGCCAACGGGTGGGCGTCGGCACGGTACTCGGTGGGCTTCGCCATCGCCGATGCGCCCACGGGGCCGTTCCGGAAGCGGACCCGGGCGCGGCCGTGGCTTCGGTCGGGCGAGGCCGCCCACGGCCCCGGCGGCCAGGAGTTCTTCCTCGACCACGAGGGTGACCTGCGCATGGCCTACCACGGGTGGACGCCGGGCGCGGTCGGGTACGAGCACGGTGGTGCCCGGTCGTTGCGGATCGCCCGCGTCGGCTTCGCCGCCGGCCGCCCGATCGTCGTCGATCAGCCGCCGCCCCGCCGCTGAGCTCGCCGTCGGAAGCGCAGCGCCGACCGTTCGTCACCGTGTGGGAACATACGTTCGATGCCGGACGATGTCAGTGGGGGCGGGGCCGCACCGCACGGGGCCACCATCCTCCACGCCGACCTCGACTCGTTCTACGCCTCGGTTGAGCAGCGTGATCACCCCCACCTGCGGGGACGGCCGGTGATCGTCGGCGGGGGAGTGGTGCTGGCCGCCAGCTACGAGGCCAAGGCCTACGGCGTCCGCAGCGCCATGGGCGGGGCCCAGGCCCGGCGACTGTGCCCGTGGGCGGTGGTGGTCTCGCCCCGGATGGACGCCTACACGGAGGCGAGCAGGGCCGTCTTCGCGGTGTTCGACGACACCTCCCCGCTGGTCGAGGGCATCTCCGTCGACGAGGCCTTCCTCGACGTGGGCGGCCTCGGCCGGCTGCGGGGGACGCCCACCGAGATCGCCGTCCGCCTGCGGGACGAGGTGAGGCGGCGGGTCGACCTGCCCATCACGGTGGGCGTGGCCCGCACCAAGTTCCTGGCCAAGGTGGCCAGCGGGGTGGCCAAGCCCGACGGGCTGCTGGTCGTGCCGCCCGACCGGGAGCTGGCGTTCCTCCACCCGCTGCCGGTGGAGCGGCTCTGGGGCGTGGGGCCGATCACGGGGGCCAAGCTCCGGAACCGCGGCATCCTCACCGTGGGCGAGGTGGCCGCCCTGCCCGAGGAGGCGCTGGTGTCGATCCTGGGGAAGGGCTCGGGGCGGCACCTCCACGCCCTGGCCCACAACCGCGACCCCCGGCCGGTGGACGTCGGCCGCCGGCGGCGCTCGATGGGGTCGCAACACGCCCTCGGCTGGAGGTCGAAGACGGACGAAGACGTCGACGCGTCACTCGTCGCACTCGTCGACCGGGTCACCCGGCGGATGCGGGCCGCCCGCCGGGTGGGGCGCACCATCGTCCTCCGCCTGCGCTTCGACGACTCCACCCGGGCCACCCGCTCCCACACCCTGCCCCGGGCCACCGCCGACACCTCCGCCGTGCTCTCCGTGGCCCGGGCCCTGCTGGCCACCGCCACTCCGCTCATAGACGAGAAGGGCATCACCCTGATCGGGGTGTCGGTCACCAACCTCGACGACGGGGGGGCGGTGCAGCTCCCGCTGCCCTTCGGCGGGGTCGATGCGGCCGCCCTCGACCTGGCCCTCGACGACGTGCGCGCCCGTTTCGGGACGTCGTCGGTCACCCGGGCCGTCCTCGTCGGGCGGGGCCCGGGCCTGACCATGCCGATGCTGCCTGATTGACCGTTGACATGTGACTAATCGGTCACGTATCGTCGCCGGCGTGGACGATGTGTTCAAGGCCCTGGCCGATCCCACCCGGCGCAGGCTGCTGGACGAGCTCTTCCGCCAGGACGGCCAGACCCTGAGCGCCCTCGAGGAGCGGTTCGTGATGACCCGCTTCGGTGTGATGAAGCACCTGAGGCTGCTCGAGGAGGCGGGCCTGGTGGTGACCCGGCGCCGGGGGCGGGAGAAGCTCCACTACCTGAACCCGGTTCCGATCCGCCTCGTCCACGACCGGTGGGTGAGCAAGTACGCCGAGCCGTGGGCCGCCGGCCTCAGCGGCCTCAAACGAGAACTGGAGCGAGAGATGGAGAAGGTGTTCGAGATCTACATCCGCACCACGCCCGAGCGGCTGTGGTCGGCCATCACCGACGCCGAGACGCGCAGCAAGTACCAGTTCGGCAACCGGGTGACGTCGGACTGGACGCCCGGGTCCGAGTACCGGCTCACCAACCCCCGGGCGGAGGGGGCGCTGGTCGAGGGCACCAACCTCGAGGTCGACCCGCCCCGGCGGCTGGTCCAGACCTTCACCGCCCGGTGGGGCGACGACGTCGTGGCCGAGGGGACGTCGCGGGTCACCTGGGAGATCGAGCCCGTCGGCGACTCGTGCCGGCTGCTCGTCACCCACGACCAGCTGCGGGAGGGCGCCAACGACCAGCTCTACGGCGGCTGGCCCATGATCCTGTCCGGCCTCAAGACGTGGCTGGAGACGGGGGAGCTGCTCACCACCCCGGGCTCGCTCATGTACCGCTGATCGATCCCCCTTGGCCAAATGGCCCTTCCCATCCGTTGACCGAGGGGTCAGGATGCGGGCACCGAATCGACATCGGAGGTCACATCCCGGATGGCCAGGACCCGAACCGTCTTCTCCCTCTCCCTGGTGGCCGCCATCGCGCTGGTCGCCGCCGTCCTCGGGGTGGTGGCCGGGCGGGCCACCGGATCGCCGGGAGACGGCGGGGGAGGGGGAGGAGCCGGCGGCGCGGCCGGCGGCAAGAGGATCGACGTGATCATCAAGGCCAGCGACTCCTCCTTCTGGCAGGTGATGCTGGCCGGCTCCAAGCAGGCGGGCGGCGACTTCGGATTGTCGGTGAGCACCTTCGGGCCGACGTCGGAGACCAACATCGACGAGCAGGTGCAGCTCGTCGAGAACTCGATCTCGAGGGGTGTCGACGGCATCGTCATCGCCCCCAACTCGTCCTCGGCCCTCAACTCGGCCATCGACCGGGCCCGGGCGGCGGGGATCCGGGTGATCACCGTCGACACCGCCGTCACCACCGAGTCGGAGGGCTTCATCGGCACCGACAACGTCAAGGCCGGCCAGCAGGCGGGGCGCCGGATGTGCGACCTCCTCAAGGCCCAGAACAGGACGAGCGGCAAGGTGCTGGTCGAGTCGTCGGTGGCGGGCATCCAGTCCCTCGTCGACCGGGACGCCGGCTTCCGGCAGGGCCTGGCCGAGGGCTGCCCCAACGTCGACTCGTCGCTCCAGCGTTTCAACAACAACGACATCAACACCGCTGCGGCCCAGGTCAACGACGCCCTGACCGCCAACTCCGACCTGCTCGGGGTGTTCGCCGACAACAACACGTCCGGGGTGGGGGCAGCCCGGGCCATCAAGGACAACAACGCGTCCGAGCGCGTCCCGGTGGTGGCCTTCGACTCCGATCCCCAGGAGAACGCGGCCCTGGCCGACGGCTCCATCGACGCCCTGGTGGTGCAGAACCCGTATTTCTTCGGCTACCAGGGCGTGCTCCAGGCGGGGATGGCCACCGTGAACCGCATCCCACCCCGGGTGCTCGATCCGGGAGCGGTGGTGGCGGACAAGGACAACATGGACGACCCCGAGGTCCGCCAGCTCCTGGAGCCGCCCACGGCCGAGGCCGGATCGTGAGCACGGCCACCGCGCCCGCCGCCGAGGGGACGGCCGTCCTCGCCCTCCAGGGCATCTCCAAGGCGTTCGGGCCGGTCCAGGCCCTGACCGATGTCGACCTGCGCCTCCTGCCGGGCCAGGTCCACTGCCTGGCGGGGGAGAACGGGGCGGGCAAGTCCACCCTCATCAAGGTTCTCACCGGGGCCCACCGGGCCGACGCCGGGACCTTCGTGATCGACGGCCAGCCGGTCACGTCACCCACGCCGGCCGCTCTCCGAGAGGCGGGGGTGCAGGCCGTCTACCAGGAGCTGAGCCTGCTGCCCCACCTGTCGGTGGCCGAGAACCTGTTCATGGGGCGGCTGCCGTCGCACCGGGGCATCCTCGACCGGGGCGACCTCAAGGCCCGGGCCCGCCAGGCGCTCGACGACGTGGGCCTGACCAACGTCTCCCCCGACGCCATCGTCGAGCGTCTGCCGGCGGCCACCCGCCAGCTGGTCGAGATCGCCAAGGTCCTCACCGCCGACGTGGTCAAGGTGATCGTGTTCGACGAGCCCACCACCGCCCTCACCGAGGCCGAGTCGAAGCGGCTGATGGAGCACATCAAGCGGTTGCGCGACGACGGGGTGGCCATGCTCTACGTCACCCACCGGCTGGAGGAGATGTTCGAGATCGGGGACTGGGTGACGGTCCTGCGCGACGGCGGCCTGTCCGAGAGCGGTCCGATGTCCGCCTACGACGAGGACCGGCTGATCACGGCCATGGTCGGCCGGGAGATCACCTCGCTCTACCCCGACACCCAGAAGGAGCCGGGGACCCCCCTGCTGCGGGTGCGGGGACTGCAGCGGGAGGCCGACGGTCCGACGATCGACTTCGACCTGCGGGCGGGCGAGATCCTGGGCATCGGCGGCCTGCTCGGGTCGGGCCGGAGCGAGCTGCTGCTCTCGCTGTTCGGGGCCACGCCCATCGTGGCCGGCGAGATCGAGGTCGACGGCACCGCGGTGAAGCCCACCGGTCCCCGGACGATGATGAACGCCGGGATCGGCCTGCTCACCGAGGACCGCAAGGTGCTGGGGCTGCTGCCGGAGCTGTCGATCCGGGAGAACGTCACCATCGCCAGCCTCCGGCGGGGATCCCGCCACGGCCTCCTGCCACCACCGGAGATGGCCGACGAGGCCGACCGGCTGCTCGACAGCCTGCGCCTGCGGGCGGGGTCGTACGACCAGCCGGTGTCGACCCTGTCGGGCGGGAACCAGCAGAAGGTGCTGCTGGCCCGGTGGCTGCTGACGAAACCCAAGATCCTCGTGTTCGACGAGCCCACCAAGGGCATCGACGTGGGGGCCAAGGGCGAGCTGTACACGGTGATCGGTGACCTGGCCGCGTCGGGGCTGGGGATCATCGTGGTGTCGTCCTACCTGCCCGAGCTGCTGGGGCTGGCCGACCGCATCCTGGTCCTGAAGGACGGGGCGGTGGCCGGCGAGCTGGGACGGGCGGCATCGGAGGAGGACGTCCTGCGGTTGGCGAGCGGCGGACGAAAGGTGGAGGGCTGATGCCGAAGCTGGTGTGGCGCGAGCCGGTGCTCACCACCACCATCCGCACGGGGCCGGCGATCGGGATCGAGCCGACGGAGGAGCCGGGGGTGCCGGCCACGGTGAACCGGGTCATGACCCTGGGCGACGTCGCCGGCCGGGAGAGCGGCGGGCTGGTGGTCCTGCTGGTGGCGGTGGGGGCGCTCACCCTGGCCAGCGACGACTTCCTCACCGGGAGCAACCTGGCCAACCTGGCCCGCCAGGTGGCCATCTTCGGGATCATCGCGGTGGGACAGCTGCTGGTGATCCTCACCGCCGGCATCGACCTGTCGGTGGGGTCGGTGCTGGCCCTGTCGGGGGCGGTGACGGCCCAGCTGCTGGTGGCGGGCTGGCCCATCCCCCTGGCCATCCTGGTCGGGGTGCTGCTGGGCACCGGACTGGGCGTGGTCAACGGCCTGCTGGTCACCAGGGCCAAGCTGCCACCCTTCATCGCCACCCTGGGCATGCTCGGGATCGCCCGGGGGGTGGTGCTGGTCATCACCGACGCCAAGACGGTGCAGCCGCTGCCCCAGAGCTTCGAGGAGATCGCCAACGGGACGCTGGTCGGCATCCCCAACCTGCTCATCTTCGCGGTGATCATCACGGTTGCCATCCACTTCGTCCTCACCCGGACGGTGTTCGGGCGCTACATCTACGCCGTCGGCTCGAACCCGGAATCGGCCCGCCTGGCCGGGGTGCCGGTGCGGGTGGTGACGGTGTCGGTGTACGCCATCTCCGGCCTGCTGGCGGGCGTCGGCGGTTTCCTGCTGACGTCGCGGCTGGGGGCGGGCATCCCCACCGCCGGCACCGGTTTCGAGCTCAACGCCATCGCCGCCTGCGTGATCGGCGGGGCCAGCCTCTTCGGGGCCAAGGGCAGCGCCCTGGGGGCGGCCACGGGTGCCCTCATCATGGGGGTCCTGAACAACGGTGGCAACCTGTTGGCCATCAACGCCTTCTACCTGCAGATCGCCATCGGCGTGCTGATCCTCGTGGCGGTCGGGTTCGACCAGCTGAACACGAGGAAGTCGGCCGGGCACTGAGCCGACATCGGGTGCTGGGCGGGATCGAGCTGGGGGGGACCAAGGTCATCTGCGTCGTCGGTGGCGGGGCCGACGACGTGGTGGCCCTCGACCGCCACCCGACGACCACGCCCGAGGAGACGCTCGGGTGGGCGGTGGACCGGCTGCGGGCGATGGGGGAGTCGTCCGGGGTGGCGCTGGCCGCGGTCGGGGTGGCCGCCTTCGGCCCCATCGACCTGCGGCCGTCGGCACCGTCCTACGGGCGGTTGCTGGACACGCCCAAGCGGGCCTGGGTGGGGGTCGACGTGCTGGAGCCGGTGCGGGCCGGGTTTCCCGGGGTGCCGGTGGCGGTGGGGTCCGACGTCGACGGGGCGGCCCTGGCCGAGGGGGCGGCGGGTGCGGCCCGGGGGCTGGCCGATTTCGTCTACGTGACCATCGGGACGGGAGTCGGGATGGGGGTCGTGGTCGACGGGGCCCTGGTGCACGGGGTCCTCCACCCGGAGATGGGTCACGTGGTGGTGCGCCGGGTGGCGGGCGACACGTACGAGGGGGCGTGCTACGCCCACGGGGACTGCCTGGAGGGGATGGCCAGCGGGACGGCGATGGCCGGGCGCTGGGGGTGCCGTCCGGAGGAGCTGGTCGGGGCCCGGCGGGAGGAGGCGCTCGATCTGGAGGCCACCTACCTGGCCGGCGGCCTGCGCAACGCGGTCTACGCCTTCGCCCCCGAGCGGATCGTGCTGGGCGGGGGGATCGCCCACATGCCAGGGCTGGTCGAACGGGTGCGGCGGGCGCTGGCGGCCGAGCTGGGCGGCTACCCGGGCCTGCCCGAGTACGGCCGGGACGACTTCGTGGTCCGGGCCGGCCTGGGCGACCTGGCCGGCCCCGCCGGAGCGCTGGCGTTCGCGGCCCAGGCAGTGGCCGAGAGAGGCTGACCACGGGCCCCCGGCCTGGCCGTCGTGGCGGCGCCTCGTCAGGGCTGCGGGCGGGCGAGGCGACGGTCGGGTCGGCTGGTCAAGCCGGGTCCTCCACGCCATCCACGCCATCCGACCGGCACCGATCGCTCGATGCTCAGCTCATTCCTCGATCAGCTCGCCGGCCAGTAGGTCCATCAGGAGTCCGTCGTGCCAGGTGCCGTCGGGGCCCCGCTCGTACTGGCGCATGATCCCTACCGGGCGGAAGCCGACCTTGGCGTAGGTGCGGATGGCGATCTGGTTGTCGGCCGCGGGGTCGATGACGAGGCGGTGGAAGCCGAGGTCGCGCACCAGGTGGCGGGCCAGGGTGCGGACGGCGTCGGTGCCGATGCCCCGCCCGTGGGCCGCGGGGTCGACGTAGAGGTCGATGCTGGCGTGGCGGTAGTCGGGCTCGTCCTCCTCGTACCACTGGATCAGCCCCACCACCTGGCCTTCGAGCTCGATGGCGTACAGGGTCACCGAGGGGTCGTCGAAGTCCTCCTCCACCGACGCCAGCAGGTCGTCTCCGCCCCGCCACCGCTCGTAGACCTCCGGCGTCGACCGGATGCGGACCAGCTCGGGAACGTCGGCCCGCTCCGCCGGCCGCAGCCGGACCCGGGCGCCCTCCAACACCGGCTCCGGCCCCGTCACCCGACCGCCACCAGCAGCACGGCCCGGGCCGCCCCCGCCAACTTCAGGGAGTGAACCGGCCGCCGGAGGGAGACGTCGGCGCCGCAGGTGGTGAAGAGGCGCGCCATCGTGTCGGGATCGGGCACCACCATGAGCCCTACGGTGCCAGACCGGCGGGACGGGGCCGGATGTCCGGGTCGGACCGACGCCCGCCGGGCCATGGGGCAGGATGGCGGGGCGTGGCATCGAGCAGACCCCAGGTCGTGGTCGTGGGAGCCGGATTCGGCGGGTTGAGCGTCACCCGGGCCCTGGCCGCCCAGCCGGTCGACGTGACCCTCGTCGACAAGAACAACTTCCACGGGTTCTGGCCCCTCCTCTACCAGGTGGCCACCGCCGGGCTTTCGGCCGACGACGTCGCCCACAGCGTGCGCTCCATCGTCCGGGACGAGTCGAACGTGAAGGTCCACATGGCGGCGGTGGAGTCGGTCGACCTCGGCGGGCGCCAGATCGTCCTCGACGACGGTCGCCTCCTCGACTACGACTACCTCGTCCTCGCGCCGGGGACCGTTCCGGCCGACTTCGGGGTTCCCGGGGTGGCCGACCACGCCTTCACCCTCAAGACGCTCCCCGCCGCGGTCCGCCTGCGCGACCACGTCCTGCACCAGTTCGAGCGGGCCGCCCGCGATCCGTCGCTGGTCGACCGGGGCGCCCTCACCGTCGTCATCGCCGGCGGTGGGCCCACCGGGGTCGAGCTGGCGGGCGCCTACGTGGAGTTGTTCCACGTGGTGCTGGCCAAGGACTACGCCGGTGCCGGCCTCGGCCGGCCCCGGGTGGTGCTGGTGGAGATGGCCGACCACCTGCTGCACGGGTTCTCGGTCCGTTCGCAGCAGGGCGCCCGGCGGGTGCTCGAGTCCCGCGGCGTCGAGGTTCGCCTGGGGACGGCGGTGGCGTCGGTGACCCCCGAAGGCGTCGTCCTCACCGACGGCACCGTCATCCGGTCGGCCACCGTGGTGTGGGTGGCGGGAGTGCGGGCCCACCCCCTGGTCGACGCCCTGGGGGTGGAACAGGGCTCGGGGGGCCTGGTGAAGGTGTTGCCCGACCTCTCCCTGCGGGGCCGGCCCGAGGTCTTCGTGATCGGCGACGTGGCCGCCTCCGAGGGCAAGGACGGCAGGCCGTTGCCCCAGGTGGCGCAGGTCGCCATCCAGGGCGGGCGGCGGGCGGCCAAGAACATCGTGGCCCGGATGACGGGCCGGCCCACCCGCCCGTTCCGGTACAAGGACAAGGGGATCATGGCCACCATCGGCCGCCGCTCGGCGGTGGCCGAGCTCCCCCTCGGCCTGCGCCTCGACGGCACCTTGGGCTGGCTGGCGTGGCTGGTGCTGCACCTGCTGTACCTGGTCGGCTTCCGCAACCAGCTGTCGGTGCTCACCAGCTGGGCCTGGAACTACCTCACCTGGGACCGTGCCAACCGGGTGATCGTCGGCTTCGACGAGGAGGCCGGAGAGCTCGGCGGGTGATGGGCGGTCGAGGCGCCCCGGCGCGGCGTGCTGCTGCCGGCGGACGGCTCTGAGTCCCGCCGGGTCAGGCGCCGCTCGGGCTGCCGGTCAGATCAGGCCGCACAGGGGCGCAGTGGTCCACTGGCCCCAGCCGCTGCGGGCCTGGAGGCGGCGGGCGCCCTCGTCCTGCACCGCCGGGGCGTGGTCCTGGGCCGAGCCCTCGTAGCCGAGGGACTGCCAGGTGGAGTCGAGGAACTGGTAGGCCCCGCCGCCGGGCGTCGAGTAGTTGTTGCCCGACTCCAACTGGCGGATGCAGGCGAAGGCCTCGTCCATCGACAGCACCCCTCCCGACGCCGAGGCCGTCACCGAAGGCCCGGCCAGGTCGACCGGGGCCGCCCGGGTCGCGGCCGCCTCCGCGTCCCGACGAGCCTGCTCCTGGCGGGCCTGCTCCGCGGCCCGGGCCTGCTCCGCCGCCACCAGGGTCGCCAGCTCGCCGTCGACCTTGGCCACCAGCGCCCGCTGGGCGTTCATGGCGTGCTGCAGCTCCTCCAGGTCGGCCCCGACGGTGTCGGCCTGGTCGGCTGCCCGCCGGTGGGCGGCGTCGAGGTCGCGCTGCTTCACCACGAGGTCCTCCCGGGCGGCCCGCATCCGACCCACCGCCTGCCGGTCCTCCCCGGTGACGAGGCGAAGGTAGGTGCGCCGGGCCCCCCCGTCGGGGGTGGAGCCGGTGGCCAGGCTGCCCACGAAGGAGATCGAGCCGCCGGTGACGTAGGCCACCTGGGCGTGGGCCACGAGCAGCCGGCGGGCCTCCTCCTGGCGCACCGACGCCCCCGCCAGCTCGCTCTCGGACTGGGCGAGGGCGCCCTCCACCTGGATCAGGCGCTCCCGGGCCGACCGGTGCTCCCTGTCGAGGGCGACGATGGCGCGGGCCTGGTCGGCCAGCCTCCCGGCCAGGATCTCCGCCTCCGCCTCCTTGTCGCCGATCTCGTCCGCACTGGCGCCCACCACTCCGAGGACGAGCGCGATGACAGTCGCCATGGTCGTCAGAACGATCGAACGTCGGGGCGGCGCGGTCACGGACCTCCGGGGGCCGGCGGACGGCCAAACGTACCCGGCCGCCGGGACCCCCAGCCACCTTCCGGGTGGCGGAGGTCGGGTGGGCGTCGGAGACGCGTCAGGTTCCGCCGGCGGTGGTGGCGCCGTAGCGGGCTTTCTCCCGCTCCAGGTCGAGGCGGCCGATGCGCGTGCGGGCGTCGAGGGCCTCGGGGTCGAGGAGGTCGGCAGGGACGACCCACGCCACCTCCAGCGCCAGCCCGTCGGGGTCGCGGGCGTAGAGGCTCTTGGTGGTGCCGTGGTCGCTGGCCCCGACGAGAGCGTCCCGGGCCGACAGCACGCCGGCCAGGCGCTCGAGCTCGGCCAGGGTGTCGACCTCCCAGGCCAGGTGGTAGAGGCCGACGGTCGCCCGACCGGCGGCGGAGGGGGCGGCGGCGGAGCCGATCTCGAACAGGCCCAGGTCGTGGTCGTTGGTGGACCCGGGGGCCTGGAGGAAGGCGGCGCCGGCCATGGCGGCGGTGATGGGCAGGAGCCGGAACCCGAGGGCCTCGGTGTAGAACTCGACGCTGCGGGCGACGTCGCGAACGTAGAGGACGGCATGGTTGAGGCGGGTGATCGGCATGAACGGCTCCTCGGGGACGTCGCGATGAACAGCCGGCGAACGGCGGCCATTCCGGGCGGCCCGGGTCGGCCCTAGAGTCGGGCCCGGCATGGGAGAACCCCGGTGGTTGAACGAGGAGGAGCAGCGGACGTGGCGGGCGTTCCTCGACGCCCACCAGCTCCTGTTCGAGACCCTCGACCAGGAGCTCCAGCGCGACGCCGGCATCCCCCACGGGTACTACGAGATCCTCGTCCGCCTGTCGGAGGCCCCCGACCGCACCCTGCGGATGAGCCAGCTGGCCGAGCGGTCGCAGTCCTCCCGCAGCCGTATGTCCCACGCCGTCGCCCGGCTGGAGGAGGCGGGGTGGGTCCGGCGGGAGACGTGCGCCACCGACCGGCGGGGGTCGATGGCCACCCTCACCGACAAGGGGTTCGCGGCGCTGGCCGCGGCCGCCCCCGGTCACGTCGAGGGGGTGCGCACCCACCTGTTCGACCGGCTAAGCCCGGAGCAGGTGGCCCAGCTGCGCACGATCAGCGAGGCGGTGCGCGACCACCTGCGGCGGTTCCGGGAGGAGGAGCGGGCCGCCGGCCGTTGCCCGCCGGCGGTGGACGAGGTCAGGCTTCCGCCTGCCTCCGGCTGACCAGCCACTCGCCCACGACCCGGGCCTGGGTGGCGGCCTGGTCGACCAGGCTGTCGATGACCGCCCGCTCGATCTTGCCCCCGACGAAAGGGGCCTTCACCTCGAGGTTGCCCTGGGCCACGCGCACCGTCCCGCCGGCGGCGCCGGAGGTGAGCTCGACCGTGCCCACGCACTTCAGCCGGTCGGGGTAGTGGTCGGCGACGATGTGGAACTCGGTGCGGTGGGTGCGGCGGTCGATGACGGAGACCTCCACCCAGGTGAGCCGGGCCGGCTCGACCAGGGCCGACAGCGGGGGGCCGATCTCACCGGTGAAGGCGTAGCGCACCCGCAGGTGCACCAGGCCGCCCTCGTCGCGCTTGTCGAGCAGTCGGGGGCGGCCGAGGTCGGGCTCGTCCTCCAGGTGGGCGAGGAGGTCGGGGTCGACGAACGCCTCCTCCACGTCGGCGAGGGGGCTGGCGAAGTGCTGCTCGAGTCGGAACTTCACCCCGCCATCGTAGGGACCTACGGGAGCACCAGGTGCACGTCCCCGAACTCGTGCCACCGGTACCTCGCCTCGACCGCGGCCGCGTAGCTCCGCTCGACCGCCGGCCGTCCCGCCACCGCCTCCACCAGGAGCAGGTGCGACCCCGCCGGTGGGTGCCAACCGGTGATCAGGCCGTCGACGACCCTCGTCCCCCGTTCGGGGGTGACGACCAGCTCGGTCCACCCCTCGGTCGGGTGCACCCGCCGGCGGGGGTCGGCGGCGGACTCCAGGGCCCGGGTGACGGTGGTGCCCACCGCCGGTGACGAGGGTGGTGGTGAACGGGCGGCCGGCGCTGGGCATCTCCGCGCTGCCCGGGTCGCGGGCGAACACCGTCTGGTAGGCGGACAGGGGGAACGGCCGGTGGACGTAGCCGTAGCGGATGGGCCGCCCGTAACGGGCGAGGTACGGGTGGAGGTCACGCGGGAGGCGGAGGGTGGCGAACCGCCCGCGGGCCGGGGGACCGCCCGCGGGGTAGGGGGCGAGGAGGTCGATCCTGCGCGTAGGCAGGTTGTTGCGGCTGGTGAGGGTGTCGGGGTGCTCGGGGCCCAGCACCCGCTCGCTCTCGGCCAGGGTGGCCTCGAACAGGGGGATGGCCCGGCCCAGGTCGCCCGCCGATTCGGTAGGCGTAGGCCAGGTTGTTGCGGCTGGTGAGGGTGTGGGGGTGCTCGGGGCCCAGCACCCGCTCGTGCTCGGCCAGGGTGGCCTCGAACAGGGGGATGGCCCGGCCCAGGTCGCCCGCCGATTGGTAGGCGTAGGCCAGGTTGTTGCGGCTGGTGAGGGTGTCGGGGTGCTCGGGGCCCAGCACCCGCTCGCGCTCGGCCAGGGTGGCCTCGAACAGGGGGACGGCCCGGCCCAGGTCGCCCGCCGATCGTAGGCGTAGGCCAGGTTGTTGCGGCTGGTGAGGGTGTGGGGGTGCTCGGGGCCCAGCACCCGCTCGCTCGGCCAGGGTGGCCTCGTACAGGGGATGGCCCGGCCCAGGTCGCCCGCCGATTCGTAGGCGCCGGCCAGGTTGTTGGAGTGGTCATCGGGCCACGATTCTCCCTCCCTCCCGCCCGCTCAGTTGCGGGCGGCGCCGGCCGCGCGGGGCCGTGGCCAAAGGCCCCGACCCCGCGGCCGCCGACTACGTCGTCGGGACCGGGACGGTGGTCGCCGGGGCGACCGTCGTCGGCGGGGAGGTGGTGGGCGGTGCGGTGGTTGGCGCGACCGTGGTCGCAGGGATCGTCGTCACCGGCGCCTGGGTGGTGGTCGTGGCCTTGGTGGTGGTCGGGGCGACTGTCGCCGGCGGCTCGGTGGTCGCGGGCGTGGTCACGCTCGTGTTCGTGCTTCCGGCGGGCAGGAAGAGGGTGACGGTGTCGCCCTCCTTGGCCGTCGAGCCACCGATCGGGTCCTGCTCCGCCACCCGGTCCTGCTCGCCGTCGAGGTCGTCCTTGAGCTCGATCCTCGGCTTCAGGCCGGCGTCGAAGATCTCGGACTGGGCGTCGTTGACCCCCAGGCCCACCACCGCGGGCACGGTGACCGGGGCCCGGGGGCTGTCGTCACCGCTCAGGACCGAGGCCAGGACGACCACGGCCAGCACCGCCGCCAGGAGGAGGCCGGCGGCCACGGCCATCCGCCGCCGGCGGTACATCGACGCCGGCTGGAGGACGAGGGGCGGGCCCGGCGGGGGCGGCCCGACGTCGACGCCGGCGGGCGGCCTCATCATGGCGGTGGGCGGTCCCGAGGCGGCGACCGTGGTGGCGGTGGCGTCGGCCGGCGACCCCCCACCCGTGCCCCTCGCGGTCCCAGCCGTCGCCGCGGCCGCGGCCGCCGCCGCCGGGGCCGGTGCGGCCACGGTCGGCTCCTGGTCGTCGGCCCCGAAGCGGACCTCGAGCAGCTCCGCCCGGAGGGCTTCGGCCGACTGCTGGCGCTGGGCCGGGTCCTTGGCCAAGGCCCGCAGCACCACCGCGTCCAACGCCGGCGGGACGTCCGGGTTGTACACCGACGGCGGGGGAGGGACCTCGTTGACCTGCTGGTACGCGACCGCCACGGGGGAGTCCCCGGTGAACGGCGTCCGCCCCGCCAGCATGTGATAGAGCACCATGCCCAGCGAGTAGATGTCGGAGCGCCCGTCGAGGTCGTTGCCCAGGGCCTGCTCGGGGGACAGGTAGGTGGCCGTCCCCACCACCGCCCCGGGCACGGTGAGGCCCTCCCGGGCGGAGTGGGCGGCCCGGGCGATTCCGAAGTCGGCCACCTTGACGTTGCCCTTCCGGGTCACCAGGACGTTGGCCGGCTTCACGTCCCGGTGCCACAGCCGCTTCTGGTGGGCGGCGGCCAGCCCGGCCGCGATCTCGGCCCCGATCTCGATGGCCTTGGCCGGGGCCAGGGTCCCCTCCCGTTGGACGATCTCGCGCAGGGTCGGCCCGTCGACGTACTCCATGACTATGAAGTGGGCACCGTCGTCCTGGCCGAAGTCGTAGACCGACACCACGTTGTGATGGTTGAGCCCGGCTGCGGCCTGGGCCTCCCGCCGGAAGCGCTCGACGAAGGTGGGATCCCGGGCCAGGTCGGGCACCAGCACCTTCACCGCCACCTGCCGGTCGAGGAGCTGGTCGTGGCCCAGGTAGACCTCGGCCATCCCCCCCTTGGCGATGTGGCGGACGATCCGGTAGCGGCCGCCGAGCACTCGTTCCGTCACGGCGCCGGCCGGGGCCGGGCGTGGTGGCGGTCAGCCGGCTCGGGACGGTCGGGCGGGCGCAGGATCAGGTCGATGGCAGACCATACGGTGCGGGAGAACGGGTAGAAGACCAGGGGGGTGACGATCGCCGCCACCAGCCCGATGCCCAGGAAGGGCCAGATGCTGACCTCGGGCCGGGTGGCGAGCAGGGCGATCAGGGGGACGATGGCCAGCAGCAGCAGGACCCCTTCGGCGATCACCAGGTTGACGGTGTAGGCCCCCAGGAAGAAGCCCTCCTCCCGCTCGAACCGGTAGTCGCACCGGGGGCAGCGCTCCTTCATCCGGAACCAGCCATGGAACAGGTGGCCCCCTCCGCAAACGGGGCACCGCTTGGCCAGCCCACGGCGCAGCAGCTGCGCCGGAGTGGGCGCAGCGGCTCGGTCCGGGTCCACTCTGGCCAACGTACCCGTCCCGGCGTGAGCTACTCCTCCGAAGTGCGCCACTCTGGTGGTGTGACCGATGCGGTGTACGTCGTCGAAGCGGTGCGGACTCCCATCGGCCGCTACCGAGGCGCCCTGGCCGGCGTCCGTCCCGACGACCTGGCCGCGGTGGTGCTCAAAGCGCTGGTCGAGCGCCTTCCCGAGCTCGACCGAGCCGCCATCGACGACGTGTGGATGGGAGCCGGCAACCAGGCCGGCGAGGACAACCGTGACGTCGCCCGCATGGCCGTCCTCCTGGCCGGCCTGCCGGTCACGATCCCCGGCGTCACCGTCAACCGTCTGTGCGGGTCGGGGATGGAGGCGGTGATCGAGGCCAGCCGGGCCATCGAGGTGGGCGACGCCCACGTCGGGGTGGCCGGGGGCGTGGAGTCGATGAGCCGGGCGCCGATGGTGTCGGTCACGGCCGAGCAGCCCCCGGTGACCACCGCCCTCGGCTGGCGGCTGGTCAACCCGGCCATGCCCGGGGACTGGACGGTGACCATGGGGGAGGGGGCGGAGATCCTGGCCCGCAAGGGCGGCATCTCCCGCGACGACCAGGACGCGTTCGCCCTGGCCAGCCACACCAAGGCGGCCGCCGCCTGGGCCGAGGGGCGGATGGCGGCCGAGGTCGTCGGCGTCCCCGGGGTGACGCTCGCCACCGACCAGTGCGTCCGCCTCGACACGTCGGCCGACTCCCTGGCCGGGCTGCGGCCCGTGTTCCGGGACTCGGGGACGGTCACCGCCGGCAACTCGTCACCCCTCAGCGACGGGGCCGCGGCCCTCCTGCTGGCCGACGAGGCGGGGATGGTCGCCATGGGGGCCCGGCCCCTGGCCCGCATCGTCTCCCGGGCGGTGACGGCCCTCGAGCCGCAGCTGTTCGGACTGGGGCCGGTGGAGGCGTCCGCCCGGGCCCTGGGGCGGGCCGGCATCGGCTGGTCCGACCTGACGGTGGTGGAGCTCAACGAGGCCTTCGCGGCCCAGTCCCTCGCCTGCCTGGCGGAGTGGCCCGACCTCGACCCGTCCATCGTCAACCCCAACGGCGGGGCGATCGCCATCGGCCACCCCATCGGGTGCTCGGGGGCCCGCCTGGTCACCACCCTGGCCCACGAGCTTCGGCGCCGGGGCGGCGGCTACGGCCTGGCCACCATGTGCATCGGCGTCGGCCAGGGCATCGCGGTGGTGCTGCACGCGTAGTCCTGGGGTTCTGAAGACGTCACCGGTTCGGTGGCGGGCCGGGCCGGCGGGCGGGCGGGTCAGCCGAGGTAGCGGTCGTCCATGATGCGGAGCGGCTCGGCCAGGAGCTCGATCTGGATGCCGTCGGGGTCCTTGAAGTACATCGACCGGGTGAGGCCCCGGTCGGGGCCGAGGTACTCGATGCCGGCTTCGTCGAGCCGGACCTTGAGCCGGTCGAACGCGGGCGGGCTCACCGACAGGGCGATGTGCTGGACGCCGCCGGTGGCTTCCACCGCCTGACCCAGCCCGAGGCCGGGGAAGTCGAAGAAGGCGAGCAGGTTGTCGTTGCCGATGTCCATGAAGAAGTGGGTGGATCCCGGGTAGTCGCGGTTCTCGAACATCTCGACCAGGGGGAAACCGAGCAGGTCCTGGTAGAAGCGGACGGTCTGCTCGACGTCGCTGCAGATCAGGGCCAGGTGGTGGACGCCACGGGCGTTGCTCGCCGGGCGCTCCGCTTCGGGCTTGAGGTAGGCCCGGCACAGCTCCTGGCGCCGAGCCTCGAAGTCGGTGGAAACGCTCATGGCTCCATTCTGGCTGCCAGCAGGCGGTTGGCGACGTCGACGGCCTCGTCCAGAGCCTGGCTCAGCTGGGCCCCGTCCCGGGTGCGGGCCACCACGTACTGGCCGACCAGGTAGGACACCACCGGGGCGAACCGGCGCTCGGTTCCGTGGGCCACGTCACGGGCCAGGTCGAGGAGGGTGGCGACCTCCTCGGGGCCGATGCCGATGTCGGTCATGGCGGCCCGGGAGAGGGCGGCGGCGAAGTCGTCGGCAAAGGTTCCGGTCACGGCATTGGCCTACCATGCTCCAGCTCCCCCGGCCAGCAACGCCGCCGCCCGGGCCAGGTCGTCGGGCGTGTTGACGTTGAGCGTCGCCACCGGCCCGAGGTCGACCACGGCGATCCGGTCACGGTCGGGGAGCAACGACCATGCCGGCCGTCCGGGGAACCCGTCCGCCGCCCTCAGCACCGACGGCCGGTAGGCGGCCAGCAGAGGGTTGGGGCGACCGGAGGGGTCGGTGGCCGCCGCCGCTCCCACGCCCGGCCCCGCCGCCACCAGGGTGTCGACCAGGCGGGCCAGGTCGGCCGTGGTCAGCAGGGGCAGGTCGACGGCCAGGACGAGGGCGACCGCGGCCCCGCCCAAGGCGTCCGCGGCGGCGGCCACCGCCGGCACCGGTCCGCCCCCGGGGGTGGCCTCCTGGACGAAGATGACGGCCCGATCGATTCCGACCGGGCGGGGCGGCCCGACGACCACCAGCCGTCCGGCCACACCTGCGGCGGCGGAGAGCACCCGGTCGAGCAATGTCCGCCCGGCGAGGACCAGGCCGGCCTTGTCGACGCCGTCGCCCATCCGGCGTCCGGCGCCACCGGCAAGGACGACGGCGACCACAAGTCCGGTGTCCGGCGATGTGGTGTCGGCGGGCGGCCCCATGGCCGCGGCGAACCTACCGGCGGCCAGCCGGCTTCGGCGCGACTACAGGTCCTCGACCACCCGCCGACGGGTGACGGGCTCGTCGACGACCGGAACGTCCTCCTCGTAGCGCACGACCCGGCGGGGTCGGCTCCGGTACCACGTGGGGCCCCTCCGTCCCATGAAAACAACCGCCACCAGCACGATGAGCAGGATCAGAAGCAGTTCCATGACCTACGCGTGCCCGTGGTCGGGATCGGGCAAACCCGGCCGGTAGCCTTCGTCCATGAGCGGACGCCCCCCCCGAGCGACCACCGCCGAATCCGACCTCGGCCGGATCTGGACCGTCCCCAATCTGCTGTCCTTCGGCCGGCTGCTGTGCGTCCCCCTGTTCCTGTGGCTGCTGTTCGGGCGCGACAACCGGCTGGCGGCGGCGTGGCTGCTCGCCTTCCTCGGCACCACCGACTGGGTCGACGGCTTCATCGCCCGCCGCTACAACCAGGTGTCGACGCTGGGCAAGATCCTCGATCCCGCCGCCGACCGCATCCTGCTGGCGGTGGCGGTGATCTCGATCCTCGTCTACGGGGCGGTCCCGGCCGTGATCGCCTGGCTGGCGATCGTCCGCGAGGTGTCGGTGGGCGTGCTGGCCCTGGTCCTGGGGGCGCTCGGCGCCAAGCGCATCGACGTCAACTGGTGGGGCAAGACGGGGACGTTCCTCCTCATGATCGCCTTCCCCCTGTTCCTGCTGGGCGACGGCCACGGGCTGGCCAACGTGGTCGCGTGGGCGGTGTCGGTCGCCGGGCTCCTGGCCGGCTGGTACGCCTTCTTCCTCTACATCCCCCAGGGGTTACGGGCGCTGCGAGAGGGTAGGGGCCGACCGTGAAGGCGGTCATCATGGCCGGCGGCGAGGGCACCCGGCTGCGGCCGCTCACCTCCAACCAGCCCAAGCCGCTGATACCGCTGGTGAACCGGCCGATGATGGAGCACGTCGTCCACCTGCTGCGGGAGCACGGCTTCGAGGACGTGGTCGTCACCCTGGCCTTCCTCCCCCAGACGATCCGCACCTACTTCGGCAACGGCTCCGAGTTCGGCGTGCGCATGGCCTACGCCACCGAGGAGACACCCCTGGGCACGGCCGGCTCGGTCCGCAACGCCCGGGCCCAGTTGGGCGACGCCTTCCTCGTGATCTCGGGCGACGTCCTCACCGACATCGACCTGTCGGCCCTGGTCGCCTTCCACGAGGAACGGGGGGCGATGGCCACCATCGCCCTCAAGTCGATGAAGAACCCGCTCGAGTTCGGCATCGTCATCACCCGGGAGGACGGGTCGATCGAGCGCTTCCTGGAGAAGCCGGGCTGGGGCCAGGTGTTCAGCGACACGGTCAACACCGGCATCTACGTCCTCGAGCCGGAGGTGTTCGACTACATCCCCGAGGGCCGGCCGGTGGACTTCTCGTCCGACGTGTTCCCCCGCCTGCTGGCCGACGGCAAGCCCCTGTTCGGGTTCGTGGCCGACGGCTACTGGGAGGACGTGGGCACCCTGGAGGCCTACCACAAGGCCCACCAGGACGTCCTCGACGGCAAGGTGGCCATCGACATCCCCGGCTTCCACCTGGCCAAGGGGGTGTGGCTGGGGGAGGGGGCCGAGGTCGACCCGGGGGCGTCCATCGAAGGGCCGACCGTCATCGGCGACTACTGCCGGGTCGAGGCGGGGGCGAGCATCCGGGACTACACCGTGCTGGGAGCCAACGTCATGGTCCGCTCGGACGCCTTCCTGGAGCGGGCCGTCGTCCATGACAACGCCTACCTGAGCCAAGGGGTGCGCCTGCGGGGCTCGGTGGTGGGCCGCTCGTGCGACCTGCGGTCCCACGCCCGCTGCGAGGAGGGCGTCGTCCTGGGCGACAACTGCTTCGTGGGCGAGCACGCGGTCGTCAACGCGGGGGTGAAGATCTACCCGTTCAAGACGGTGGAGCCCAACGCCATCATCAACTCGTCGATCGTGTGGGAGTCGCGGGGGACGCGGAGCCTGTTCGGGCACAACGGGCTGAGCGGGCTGGCCAACGTCGACGTCACCCCGGAGCTGGCCTGCCGGGTGGCCATGGCCTACGCCACCACCATGAAGAAGGGGTCGACGGTCATCACGTCCCGGGACTCGAGCCGGGCCGCCCGGGCGCTCAAGCGGGCGGTGATGGCGGGGCTGAACTCGGCCGGGATCAACGTCGACGACCTGGAGATGGCGACGGTGCCGGTGAGCCGGTTCCAGGTCCGCATCCAACGGGCCCAGGGCGGGATCACGGTGCGGCTGACGCCGGGCGACCCCCAGTCGGTGACGGTCCGGTTCTTCACCGCCGACGGCACCGACATCGACGAGGGTGCCCAGCGCAAGGTCGAGCGCATCTTCTTCCGCCAGGACTTCCGGCGGGCGTTCGCGGCCGACATCGGCGACATCGGCTACCCGCCCCGGGCCCTCGAGTACTACTCGGCGGCGATGATGGAGACCGTCGACGGCGACGTGATCCGGCGCGCCGGCTACCAGCTGGTGATGGACTACGCCTTCGGGCCGACATCGCTGGTGATGGCCAACGTCTTCTCCAAGCTGGGGGCCGACGTGTTGTCGGTGAACCCCTACACGTCGACCGCGGGGGCGGCCGCCTTCGACGCCAAGGTCCACGCCGGGCGGGTGGCCGACCTGGTGCGGAGCGCGGGGGCACATCTGGGGGCGGTGCTCGACCCGGACGGGGAGCGGATCATCCTGGTCGACGACGAGGGCCACATCCTCACCGACGAGCAGGCGCTGCTGGCGATGGTGACGATGGTGGCGGGGGAGAAGGTCCGGATCGCGCTGCCGGTGTCGGTGACGTCGGCCGCGGAGCGGATCGCGGTCGAGGCGGGGGCGGAGGTGGTGTGGACCAAGGTGTCGGCCCCCTCGCTGATGGACGCGGCCGCCTCAGGCGGGTTCACCCTGGCCGCCAGCCAGGACGGGGGTTTCATCTTCCCCGACTTCCTGCCCGCCTTCGACGCCACCGCCGCCCTGGTCAAGCTCTTGGAGCTGCTGGCCTCGTCGGGGTCGCGGCTGTCGAAGGTGGTGGCGGGGTTGCCCCGCGTGCACCTGGCCCACGAGACCGTCGTCACGCCCTGGGAGCAGAAGGGGCTGGTCATGCGGCTGGTGGTGGAGGAGGCCAAGGACAAGGAGGTCGTGCTGGTCGACGGGGTCAAGGTGCTGGAGGGCGACGGGGCGTGGGCACTGGTGCTGCCCGACCCCGACGAGCCCCTCACCCACGTCTGGGCCGAGGGATCGAGTGCCACCGAGGCCCGGACTCTGGCCCAGACCTACGCCCGCACGATCCGCCAGATCCTCCGCTGACCGGTGGCGTCGGCTGGCGCCGCCTGGTGACGCGTACCCGTGACCGCCCGGCGATCCGTACCCGTCAGGTCAGGTCAGGTAGGGGCGGAGCTGGTCGGTGATCTCGCCGCCGTCGGTGGCGAGGAGGGCGGGGGGACGGGCGGCGAGGAGGGTGTCGAGGAGGTCGGCGGCCGCAGGCAGCCGGCTGGGAGCCACGGCGAGGGAGCTGAGAGCCTGAGTCAAGGCCTCGGCGGGGGTGAGCTGGCGGGCGTCGGGGGTGCCCGAGTCCCACATCGCCCACGTCCGCAACGGGTAGCGGCCGGCGTCGACCCGCGGTGGCTCCGACCGGCTCGGGTTCGGCTCCGCCACCTGGTCGAGGACGGACAGGTCGAGGGTGAGGTCGGGCGCCCGCACCACCAGCTCGCCGCGGGAGGCGTCGACGAAGGCGTAGGGCTGGTCGACGGGCTGGGCCCCGAAACGGGCCACCCGGGGTTGGAGCTGCTCCACCGCCCCCCGAACCGCCGGCGGCAGCAGGACCGCCTCCCCGCCGACCACCAACGCCAGGTTGCGGGTGCGCAGGACGGGACCGCCGCCTCCGCCGTCGCCGGGATCGGGATCGGGATCCGGTAGGTGCGACGCCATGAACGAGGCCAGGGCGAGGAGCACCCGGCGGGAGGACCGGCTGCGCACCACCGAGCTCGACGCCTGGAGGAGGATCTTCATGTCCCGGGTCAGCCGGGTGTCGCCGGCGCCCAGGACCACCGAGAAGTTGGCCGGCACCTCGGGGTCGTCCCCCACGTGGTGGGCGGCGAGCAGGCGGCGGATGACCCCCGCCGCCCCCGGCGTGTCCGCCCGCACCCCCAGGTGGTACTCGCCCACCCGGTAGGCGACGGTGGGCGTCCACACCCTCGCCTTGGCGGCCTTACCGCTCCCACCGGCGCCCGCCCCGCACATCCCGTCCACCGCCCCCGGCACGTACCTGGCCGCCGCCATCCCCGGCGGCGGCGGAGGCGCCACCCGGCCTGCGGCCCGGCGGACGAGCGTGGGCACCTGGTAGGCACCGGTGACCAGGGGGGCCGCCACCCGGCCGCGGGCGTCGAGGAGGTAGGCGGCCGGCGTCCCCATCCGGGGGAAGGGGTCGGAGAAGTCGTCGCCCGCGCCCGCCCGCAGCCCCACCGGCAGGTCGAGGCCGAGATCGTCGAGGAGGGCCCGGTTGGCGGCGGCGTCGCCCGCCGCCACCAGCACCACCCGCACGCCCCGGGCCGCCAGCTCCGGCTGCAACGTCCCCAGCTCGGGGGCGATCATCACGCAGTACCCGCACCCCGGGCTCCAGTTGACGAGGAGCACCGGGCCGCCCCGCAACGAGGCCAGGTCGATCTCGCCCCCGGCCAGCGCCGGCAGCCGGAACGACGGCAGCTCGTCGCCCACCCCCGCCCCCACCGGCCCGTGGGCGTGGCCATGGCCGTGGTCGACTGCCCCCGCCGCCTCGACCCCGTCCAACAGCCCGATCGCAGCCAGCGTCCGGGTGAGGGTGAGGACGTCGCGGCCCACGACGTCGGCGTCCGCCGAGAAGGCGTCGGCCAGCTCCGCCACCAGCAGGCCGAGATCGGCCGACCCGTCGAACGTGCTCCAGACCACCGAGCCCACGGCGTCGAGGCGGAAGACGGCGCCCGATCCCCCGTCGAGCAGGACCGTCTCCCCGGCCACCTCCCGGGTGGTCACCGAGTCGAGGGGCCGGGGGACGAAGTCGAGGTCGATGGCCGAGGCGGGCATGCCGGGCATGAGCGTCCCGACGCTACCCGCGACCGCACCCCGGCCCGGTCCGGTACGTTTTCCGAGGATGACAGTCCCCGACGACCGCCGCTACACCGCCGACCACGAGTGGGCGGTGAACGAGGACGGTCGCCTTCGGGTCGGGATCACCGACTACGCCCAGGACGCCCTGGGCGACGTCGTCTTCGTCCAGCTCCCCGACGTGGGCGCCATCTTCGAGGCCGACCAGTCCCTGGGTGAGGTCGAGTCCACCAAATCTGTCTCCGACGTGTACTCGCCCGTGCGGGGGACGGTCCTGGAGGTCAACGGCGATCTGGTCGAGGAGCCGGGCCGGCTCAACTCCGACCCCTACGGGGCGGGGTGGATCTGCGTCCTGGAGCCCGACGACCCCGCCGCCTACGAGGGCCTGCTCGACCCGGGCGCATACCGGTCCCTGATCGCCGAATGACGGAGGGTCACCAGGTCATCGCCATCGGGCGGCCCGGGCACTAGCGTTGGGCATCGTGTTTTGCAACCAGTGCGGACACCACAACGCCGACGACGCCAACTTCTGCTCGTCGTGCGGGGCGCTGATCGAGCCCGAGCGGGCCGACGACACCACCATCACCTTCATGCCGGGGGAGGGGACGGGCGAGGAGGACGAGCTCGCCGTCAGCCTCGACCTGTCCGAGGGGGCGGCGCTGCTGGTGGTGAAGCGGGGCCCCAACGCGGGGTCGAAGTTCGCCCTCGACAGCGACGTCACCCGGGCCGGGCGCCACCCCAACAGCGACATCTTCCTCGACGACATCACCGTGTCCCGCCGCCACGCCGAGATCGTGCGCCACGGGGAGGGCTACAGCGTGCGCGACGCCGGTTCCCTGAACGGCACCTACCTCAACCGGGAGCGGATCGACGAGGCGCCGCTGGCCAACGGCGACGAGTTGCAGATCGGGAAGTTCCGCCTGGTGTTCTTCTCCGGCGGTACCCAGGCGGAGGGGTAGACCACGGTGGACGACCGGGCCTACCTGTCGATCGGCGAAGTCCTGAACCTGCTCAAGGACGAGTTCCCCGACGTCACCATCTCCAAGATCCGGTTCCTGGAGAGCCAGGGCCTGCTCGACCCGGAGCGGACGCCGTCGGGCTACCGCAAGTTCTACGACACCGACGTCGAGCGCCTGCGGTGGATCCTCCGCCAGCAACGCGAGCACTTCCTGCCCCTGAAGGTGATCAAGGGCCGACTGCGGGGAGGCGAGGAGGGAGCCGACGAGGGTTCGGTGGCCACGGTCGACGGCGCCGACGACGCCACGGCGGTCCCCGCTCCCGTCCCCGCCCCCGCCTACGGCTCGATGCCCCCCGCCCCCGCCCCCGTCCCTGCCACGGCCCCCCCTGGCACCGCCCCCGCGGCCACCGCCCCCGCGCCCAGCGCCACCGTCGGTGGCTCGTCGTACCCCGGCACCGGCGGCTACCTCGACCTGCCCCCCCTGCGGGTGGAGCCGGCGGGGGTCAGCCTCACCCTGGCGGAGCTGAGCGCGGCCTGCGGGCTCGACGAGGACACGCTCAAGGAGCTGGAGAAGTACGGACTGCTGTCGGGGCGCAAGGTGGCGTCGGCCACCTACTACGACGAAGACGCCCTGTCCGTGGGCCGCCTGGCCGCCGGCTTCACCAAGTTCGGCGTCGAGCCCCGCCACCTGCGGATGTACAAGACGGCGGGAGAGCGGGAGGCGGGGTTCTTCGAGCAGGTGGTCATGCCCATGCTCAAGCAGCGCAACCCGCAGGCCCGCAAGCAGGCCACCGAGGCGCTGTCCGAGCTGTCCCAGCTGGGGCAGGGCCTGCGGGCGGCCATGCTCCGCCAGCTGCTGCGTCACTACTTCGAGGGCTAGTCCCCGCCCGTGCCCCTGCGGGTCCTGATCCCGCCGGACGAGCTGGTCGCCGGCGTGGGCCGGGTGGCGGATGAGATCTCGGCCTCCTCGGAGGACGGGGTGGTGCTCATCGGCCTGCTCAAGGGCAGCGTCCCCTTTCTGGCCGACCTCATCCGCCGGCTCACGGTGAACCCGATCGTGGACTTCATGGCCCTGTCGAGCTACGCCCCCGACACCGGCCGGGTGCGGATCGTGAAGGACATCGAGCTCGACATCCTCGACCGCGACGTGATCGTGGTGGAGGACATCGTCGACACCGGCCTCACCCTGACCTGGCTGCGGCGGGAGCTGGCCGGGCGCCGGCCCCGGTCGATCCGGGCCTGCGCCCTGCTCGACAAGGCCGCCCGCCGCATCGTGCCCACCCCGCTCGAGTACCGGGGCTTCGAGATCGGCGACGACTTCGTCATCGGCTACGGCCTCGACTTCGCCCAGCGCTACCGCGATCTCGACCGGGTCCTGGCCGCCGATCTCAAGGTGCTCAAGGCCGACCCCGACGCGTATGTCCCGGAGTTGTACGTCCGGTAAGGTCAGTTCGTGGTCGAGATGCATCTGGTCGGCGTTCGGGTGGAGATGCCAACCAACAGCCCGATCGTCCTCCTGCGGGAGGCCGACGGTGAGCATCGCGTGCTCCCCATCTTCATCGGGGCGGTCGAGGCCACGGCCATCGCCTTCGCCCTCCAGGGGGTCGAGACGCCCCGCCCCATGACCCACGACCTCATGCGCGACCTGCTCGTCTCCCTCGGGATCGGCGTCGAGCGCATCGTCATCACCGAGCTGCGCGACCGCACGTTCTACGCCGAGATCGAGCTCACCGGCTCCGGCTCGGGCACCAAGGTGTCGAGCCGGCCGTCCGACGCCATCGCCCTCGCCGCCCGCCTGGGCACGCCGATCTTCGCCCAGGAGTCGGTGCTGGAGGAGGCCGGCGTCACCGTCAGCGACGACGACGAGCAGGAGATCGAGGTCGAGAAGTTCCGCGAGTTCCTCGAGGGAGTGAACCCGGAGGATTTCGCCTCCTAAGCCGTCATCGCCCCTTCCTGGGCTCCTGCGCGTTATCCTCACATGGACGTAACTACGGCTGCGTAAGTGAGAGGGTGGTGCAGATGGCGGAGGACGAGGGGTACCGGGGGCCGCAGGTCTGCAAGATCGTCGGCATCACGTACCGCCAGCTCGACTACTGGGCTCGAACCGACCTGATCCGGCCCTCGATCGCCGATGCCAAGGGCAGCGGCACCCAACGCCGCTACTCGTACCGCGACCTGGTCGAGCTCAAGGTCATCAAGGGCCTGCTCGACGCCGGCGTCGCCCTCCAGACGGCCCGGCGGGCGGTCGAGTACCTGCGCACCACCCTGGGCGACGACATCGCGTCGGCCACCCTCGTCACCGACGGCTCCGGCTCGGTGCTCGTCCGCACCGACGGTGAGCTCGTCGACCTGGTCCGGCGGGGCCAGGGCGTGCTCAGCATCGTGGCCCTGGGCGGGGTCAAGGACGCCCTCGACGCGGCCATCACCGACCTGCCGGCGGCGAAGGCGCAGGCGACCTCCTCGTCCCGCTCGGCGCACCCGGCGGCGTCGGCCGAGGCCGGCGGCGGAGGAGGGTAGGGCACTGGCCGCGCCGGGGGACTCCGGGCCGCTCGCGGCCGACCCGCCCGGTCTCCCACCCCTCCCCCACGCCACCACCCGCTTCGCCCACAACTCGGAGCTGCAGTTCGCCAAGCTCCTCGACTTCTACGGGATCCTGTGGGACTACGAGCCCCGGTCCTTCGTCCTCGAAGCCGACCGCGAGGGCCGGCCCACCCAGGCCTTCACCCCCGACTTCTACCTGCCGGCGTACGACCTGTTCATCGAGATCACCACCATGAACCAGAACCTGGTGACCAAGAAGAACCGCAAGGCCCGCCGGCTGCGGGAGCTGTACCCCGACGTCCGCATCAAGATCTTCTACCAGCGCGACTACCTCGCGCTGCTGGTGAAGTACGGCCTCGAGCCGCCGTCCCAGGACCTTCCGGTCGACGAGTCGGTCGAGCCCCTGCGGCTGCGCTTCGACGATTCGGAGCACGAGCACCGGCAGGGCCGCAAGCCGGCGTGAGCTTCGCCGCCGACCTCACCCTCGCCCTCCAGCTGGCCGATCTCGCCGACGGCATCAGCCTGGCCCGCTTCGGCGCGACCGACCTCCAGGTGGAGACCAAGCCCGACCTGACCCCCGTCACCGAGGCCGACCACGCGGTGGAGGACGCCATCCGCCGCCACCTGGGGGTGGTCCGCCCGGGTCAGGCCATCCTGGGCGAGGAGCGGGGCGACGACGTGTGCGCGTCGGGGGCATCGGCCCGGTGGATCGTCGACCCCATCGACGGGACCAAGAACTACGTGCGGGGCGTGCCCGTCTGGGCCACCCTGATCGCCCTCCAGCGGGACGGGCGGATGGTGGTGGGTGTGGTCTCCGCCCCTGCCCTCCACCGGCGGTGGTGGGCGTCGCGGGGCGACGGCGCCTTCGCCGACGGCCGCCGGATCCACGTGTCGAAGGTGGCGGCGGTGGAGGACGCGTTCATCTCCTACGACGGGCTGGAGCGCTTCGACGGCTCGGTCCCCGGATCTCAGGCCGATGGGGGGCGGCTCCTGCGGCTGGCCCGCCGCTGCTGGCGGAGCCGGGGGCTGGGCGACTTCTGGTCGCACGTCCTGGTGGCGGAGGGGGCGGTCGACATCGCGGCCGAGCCCGAGGTGTCGCTGTGGGACGTGGCCCCCATCCAGGTCATCGTGGAGGAGGCGGGGGGACGCTTCACCGACCTCGACGGCGAGGCCCGGGCCGACGGCGGCAGCGCAGTGTCCACCAATGGGCTGCTGCACGAGGAGGTCCTGGCCGCCCTCCGATGATCGGGCGTGGTGATCGCCCTGTGGACAGTCGGAGTTGTCCTGTGGATAGACCCGGCTTACTGTGCCTGCTGTGGCTGGTGTTCCTGGTGTGGCTGGAGGGGCCACCATGGCGAGCGGCGTGCGCCGAGCCGTGGTCATGGTCGTCCTTGCCGGCCTGAGCCTCGTGGGCGGCGCAGGGGGGGCGCCTGCGGGGGCGGCGGCCGGGAGCCGAGCCACGGCCGGGGCATCCACGGGTCGCCAGGCGCCGGGGATCACCGACGCCGGCGACCTGGCCTCGGCCAGCGAGGCCGAGCTCCTCGAGCTGATCGAGGCGGCCGACGCCCGCCGCCGGGAGATCGAGTCGGCGGCGGCCGGGGTCGACGACGAGGTGGGCGACCTCGAGAGCCGGCTCAACGCGGCCGAGAACCACCTGGGTGCCCTCCAGGCCCGTCAGTGGACGCTCGGGCACAAGCTCGACGCCGCCAACCGCCAGCTGGACGACGCCCGCGTCCACCGCCAGCGCCTCGCCCTCGACGCCTACACCGGCCGGTCGAGCGCCCTCGGCTACGCATCGTCCCTGCTCTACGCCAACGACCTGGGAGCCCTCGCCGCCCGCCGGTCGTACGTCGACTTCCTGGGCGAGAGCCAGGCCGACACCCTGGCCAGGGAGGAGGCCCTGCGGGACGAGGTGGCCGACCTGCTGGAGGAGATCGACGGCGTGCGGCGGGAGGTGCGCAGGAAGCAGGCGGGGGCGGACGCCGACGCGGCCCGGGTGGAGGAGGGCCGGCGGGTGAGCGTGGGGTTGCTGGCCGACGCCGAGGCCGAGGTGGCGGAGCGGGACCGTCTCTACCACGAGGCCCACGCCCGCAAGGTCGAGTTCGACACCGAGCTGGCCGACCTGGCCGCCCAATCGGAGGTGGTGTCGCAAACCCTCCGGGCCCGGCGGGGGCTCGACGTCGCCGGCGATTCGGAGGCGGCCGCGGCCCGCTCCGGCGGGCAGCTGGCGGATCCCCTGCCCGGCCACCCCTTCGGCTCGCCCTTCGGGCCCCGGGTGCACCCCGTGTTCGGAACGGTCCGCATGCACACGGGCGTCGACATCGGCGCCGGCTCGGGTGAGCCGATCCACTCCGCCGACGACGGGGTGGTGGTGAGCGCAGGGTGGCTGGGGGGCTACGGCAACGCCACCATCGTCGACCACGGCGGCGGCCTGGCCACCCTCTACGGCCACCAGAGCGAGGTGCTGGTGTCCGCCGGCGAGCGGGTGGGCCGGGGCCAGGTCATCGGCCGCATCGGCTGCACCGGCACGTGCACCGGCCCCCACCTGCACTTCGAGGTCCGCATCGACGGCGATCCGGTGAACCCCGTTCCGTACCTCACGTAGCCGACGTCACCCGATGGCGAACAGGTGCCCCTCGCGAGATCCCACGTAGATCCGGCCCCTCCACACCGCCGGGGTGGACTCGATGCAGCCCGGGAGCTGCACCGTCCACAGCTCGGGCGGGTCGACGGCGGTGTCGGAGAGGTCGTAGCCGTGGAGGACGCCGTGGCAGTCGCCCTGGACGAGGACGCCGTCGACCACCACGGGTGACGACCACAACGGGTCCGGGAGGACCTTCGTCCAGCGCACCCGGCCCGTCGCCCGGTCGATGCCGAGCAGCCGGCCGTTGTTGGTGGCCGCGACGACCACGTCCTTCCAGATGGCGGGTGTGGCCCACAGGCCGGCGAGGCCCATGTCGTCGACCTCCTGGTCGGCCACCGACCACAGCACCGGGCTGGTCCGGCCCGGATCGAGCTTCACCAGCTGGCCCACCTGGCGGGCCCGGAGGGTGTGGCGCTCCCACTCCGCGCCCACGTAGAGCATCCCCTCGTCGTCGACGACCACGGTGGCGTCGACGTCGTCGCCCATCCAGAACCGGAAGACCCGCTCCGGGACGGCGCCCGCGTCGAGCCCGGAGACGTCCCACCCCTGGACCAGCCCGCCCGAGTTGGCGAAGTACGCCACCCCGTCCGCCAGGGCGACCGAGTTCTCGATGGAGACGTCGAAGTCGTCGAGGGACTGGAGCAGCTCGTCGTCCCACCCGGGGGCGTGGAAGGCGAGGACGGGCGCCACCGCCACCTTCCCGTCCTCCCCGTAGGACCGGTTGAGCCGCACCGCGTGGAACTGGCTGTTCTCGCCACCCTCGAGGAGGAAGCCACCGGTGACCAGCCCCGATCCGTCCCAGTCGTCGTTCCAAAGGGTGGGGGAGACCGCCTCCGCGTCCAGCCGCCACAGCTCGGTGGGCACCGCCCGGTCGATGGCGATGACCCGGTAGGCGTTGTCGCGGGAGCCGGCGTAGACGAGGGGATAGCCGTCGGGGTCGACGGTGACGCTGCCCTTGACCAGGTCGCCCGTCTGGAACGGGGGGAGGAGGGGCCGGCCGGTGGCGCCGTCGACGAAGTGGACGGCCCCGTCGTAGGCCCCGAAGATCACCCACGTCCGCCCATCCCGCTCGAGCACCGCCGGCTGGCCGGTCCACCCGGTGCCGCACCACTCGAACGTCTCCGACCCGACGGTGGAGTCCGAGCACATCCGCCGGTCGGGGTACTCCCACTGGACCGAGGGGGCGGCGGGTAGGGGGCCGGTGCCGTAGAAGCTGCGGGTGGCGTTGCCCCGGAAGGTCAGCAGGCCGGTGGCGGCGGGCGCCACCGTGGTCGGGGTGGTCGCGGACGCCGGCGCGACGGTGGCGGTGGTGGTCGAGGTCGTCGTGATGGCCGGGGAGGCTGCCGCCGACGATGACGCGGCCACCGGCGGGTCGGACGAGCAGGCGACGGCCGAGAGCACCATGAGCGTCCCCGCCGCCAGCGCCCGCCGCTGCCGTCCGTGCACGAGGCATCCTACGGCGGGACTCCGGCCGGGAGGGGGACCGTCCGCGATTATCGTCCGCCCATGCTCCGCCGGTCGCCGCTCGACCAGGCCCACCGGGGTCTGGGGGCCAAGATGGTCGCTTTCGGGGGATGGGAGATGCCCCTCGCCTACCCGTCGGGCACCCTGGCCGAGCACCGCACCTGCCGCACCGGGGCGGTGGTCTTCGACGTCAGCCACCTGGGCTCGGTGCGCGTCGGCGGCCCCGACGCCTACGACCGCCTCCAGCGGACCCTCACCAACGACCTCGGCCGTATCGCCCCTGGTCGGGCGCAGTACAGCCACCTCCTCGACGAGGCCGACGGGTCGGTCCTCGACGACGTCATCCTGTGGTGGATCCGCCAGGACGAGTTCCACGTGATGCCGAACGCGTCCAACACCGAGCGAGTGGTGCGGGCGCTCGGGGGCGAGGACTTCACCGCCAACCGGGCGATCCTCGCCGTCCAGGGACCCGAGGCCCGGCGGTGGCTGGCCGACGTCGCGCCCGACGCGGCCGCCGTCCCCCGGTTCCACGTCCGCCGGTTCACGTGGCAGGGGGTGACGGCCTTCTCCGCCGGCACCGGCTACACCGGTGAGGACGGGGTGGAGGTGGCCATCCCGGCCGCCGCCGCCCCCGCCTTCTGGGACGCCCTCCTCGACGCCGGCCTCCTGCCCGCCGGCCTGGGCGCCCGCGACACCCTGCGCCTGGAGGCGGGGCTTCCCCTCCACGGCCACGAGCTGGGCCCCGGGATCACGCCCCTCCAGGCCAACCTGGGATGGGTCGTGGCCT
Source organism: uncultured Acidimicrobiia bacterium (assembly GCA_963790325.1). Taxonomy (GTDB): domain Bacteria; phylum Actinomycetota; class Acidimicrobiia; order Acidimicrobiales; family AC-14; genus JAXDMK01. The sequence goes on along the minus strand of CAWBNY010000003.1, from coordinate 492,604 downwards.
GGAACAAGGGCGACTTCCGGGGTCGCGGCGCCATCGACGGGGAACGGGCCCGGGGCGTCGACCGGCTGCTCACCGGCATCGAGGTGGAAGGCCGCCAGCCCCCCCGGGCCGGCTACGGCGTGGTCGGCCGTGACGGCCCCCTGGGCGAGGTGACCAGCGGCAACTTCTCGCCCACCCTCGGCCGGGGCATAGCCCTCGCCTTCCTCCGTCCCCACGTGCGGGTGGGCGAGGAGGTCACCGTCGACGCCCGGGGCCAGCTCCTGCCCGGCCGGGTCGTCGACCCGCCGTTCGTCCGCCGGGACCGGCGCTAGCGGCGTGGGCCACTTCGTCCCCCACACCGACGCCGAGATCGCCGACATGCTGGCGTCGATCGGGCTGTCGTCGCTCGACGAGCTGTTCGCGGCGGTGCCGGCCGACCTCCGCCTGGGGCGGGGACTCGACCTGGAGCCGGGGCTGAGCGAGGCCGACGTCCTCGACCGGATCGACCGGCTGGCCGCCTGCAACCGCCCCGGGTTGGTGTGCTTCGCCGGGGCCGGCGCCTACGACCACGACATCCCGTCGGTGGTGAACGCCCTCGCCTTCCGCTCCGAGTTCGTCACGTCGTACACGCCGTACCAGGCGGAGGTGGCCCAGGGCGTCCTCCAGGCCCTGTTCGAGTACCAGACCCTCGTCACCCGCCTCACGGGCATGGAGGTGGCCAACGCGTCCCTCTACGACGGCGCCTCGGCGTGCGTGGAGGCGGTGAACCTGTCGGTGGCGGCCACCGGCCGGTCGGAGGTGTGGGTGTCGCGGGGCGTCCACCCCAACTGGCGGGACGTCATGGCCACCTTCGCCGCCGGCTCCGGCCACCAGCTGCGGGTCGTCGACCTGGAGGACGGGCGAACGGCGTGGCCGGCCGCGGGCCTCGGCCACCCGGCGCCGGGCGCCCTCGTCCTGCAACACCCCAACCACCTCGGGTGCCTGGAGGACGTGGCCGGGGCGGTGGCCGCGGCCCGGGCGGTGGGGGCCCACGTGGTGGTCGCCTCCGACCCGGTCTCGCTCGGCCTGCTCCGGCCGCCGGGGGACTTCGGCGTCGACGTGGTGGTGGGGGAGGGGCAGCCCTTCGGCACGCCCCTGTCGTTCGGCGGCCCCTACCTCGGACTCTTCGCCTGCCGCCGGGAGCACGTGCGCCGCCTCCCCGGGCGTCTGGTCGGGGAGACGGTCGATGTCGAGGGCCGGCGGGCCTACGTCACCACCCTCCGCACCCGGGAGCAGGACATCCGCCGGGAGAAGGCGTCGTCGAACGTCTGCACCAACCAGACCCTCATCGCGGTCGCCTTCGCCGTCCACCTGGCCTGGCTGGGCACGGCCGGCCTGCGGGAGCTGGCCCTGCGCTGCGCCCGGGGCGCCCGCTACACCCGGGAGGCGCTGCTCGCCGTCGACGGCGTCGAGGCGTTGGTGGGGGCGCCGGTGCTGCGGGAGTTCGCCGTCCGCCTGCCGGTCGCGGCCGGGGTGGCGGTCGAGCGCATGGCCGACGAGGGCTTCCTCGCCGGGGTCCCCCTGGGCGACGAGTACGGCGGGGACGGGGGCGCACTGCTGGTGGCCGTCACCGAGCGCCGCACCCGGGAGCAGATCGACCGCTACGTGGCCGCCCTCGACAAGGCGATCCGATGACGGTCGCGGCGCCGGGCGGGCGGGCGTCGAGCGCCCCCATCATGGGCCGGGACGCGGAGCCGACCATCTTCGAGCTCTCGGTGGCGGGCCGGTCGGCGGCGTCGTTCCGCACCACCGGCGTCCCCGAGTGGCCCGCCGAGGAGCTGGTGCCGGCCGCCCATCTCCGGGCCCAGCCGGCGACGGTCGCCGACGTATCCGAGCGCGACCTGGTGGCTCACTTCACCCGCCTCACCCACCGCCAGTACTCCGTGGATCTGGGGGCGTACCCCCTGGGGTCGTGCACCATGAAGTACAACCCCAAGCTCTGCGACGCCACCGCCTTCCGGCCCGGTTTGGCCAACGTCCACCCCGCCGCCCCGCCGGCCCACACCCAGGGGTGGCTGGAGCTGCTGGTCGACCTGGAGGCAGCCCTGTGCGAGGTCACGGGCATGGCCGCGGCCACCCTCCAGCCGCCGGCGGGGGCGGCGGGCGAGCTCACCGGGCTCCTGCTCGTCCGGGCCTGGCACCGCGACCACCCGCCCGCCGGCGGCAGCCGTCCCCGCACGCGGGTCCTCATCCCCGACTCGGCCCACGGCACCAACCCGGCCTCGGTCAGCCTGGGCGGCTACCAGGTCACCCAGGTCCCGTCCGACCACCGGGGCCTGGTCGACGTCGACGCCCTCCGGGCCCGACTCGACGACGACGTGGCCGCCATCATGCTCACCAACCCCAACACCCTCGGCCTGTTCGAGGAGGACATCGTGGCCATGGCGGGCGCGGTGCACGAGGTCGGCGGGCTCGTCTACTACGACGGGGCCAACCTCAACGCCATCCTCGGCGTCACCCGGCCGGGCGACATGGGCTTCGACATCGTCCACTCCAACCTGCACAAGACGTTCGCCGTCCCCCACGGCGGGGGCGGTCCGGGAGCGGGTCCGGTGGCGGTCACCGCCGCCCTCGCGCCCTACCTCCCCGGTCCCCGGCCGGTGCGGCTGGCGGGCGACGGCGGCTTCGGGTGGACCGACCCGGAGCGGTCGATCGGGCGGGTTCACGGATGGCACGGCAACGCCCTGGCCCTGGCCCGGGCCCACTCGTACATGCTGGCCAACGGGGGCGACGGCCTGCGCCGGGTGGCCGACGCGGCCGTCCTCAACGCCAACTGGCTCCGTCACCGGCTGCGGGGAGTCTTCGACCTGCCCCACGACCGCCTGTGCATGCACGAGTTCGTCGCCTCCGCGGCCGGGCTCAAGAAGCGCACCGGGGTCAAGGCCCTCGACGTCGCCAAGCGGCTGCTGGAGGAGGGGTTCCACGCCCCCACCGTGTACTTCCCCCTCATCGTCGAGGAGGCGCTGATGATCGAGCCGTCCGAGACCGAGAGCCCCCAGACGCTGGTGGCGCTGGCCGACGCCCTCGTCCGCATCGCCGAGCTGGCCTCCACGCCGGAGGGGGCGGAGGCGGCCCACGCCGCCCCCCGCAACACACCCGTGGGACGGGTCGACGAGGTCCGGGCCGCCCGACGGGTGATCCCCACCTGGGACACGCGCTAGAACACCACGCCGAAGCGCACCAGCTCGAAGACCCACATGGCGGCCAGCACCGTCCCCACGACGGCAGGTGGGGGCACAGGAATCCGGTCGGGACGGGCCACCAGCAGCGCGATCGCCACGACCACCGCCACCAGGCCGGCGGGGTTGGCGGCCACGGCCCGGCCCAGGTCCCCCGCGAGGGTGGCTTTCACGCTCGTCTGCATCCCGCACAGGGGGCACGGCACCCCGGTGATCGTGCGGAGGGGGCAGGGCAGGCCGGCGGCCGCCGGCAGGCGGGCCAGCACCATCCCCGTGCCCACCATGGCCCCGGCCGCCCACCGCAGATGGCGGGCCTGCTCGCCCCGAACCGTCGTGGAGGTGCTCACCCCTACGACGGTACGCCCACCGCCTACGATGCGGCCGGCGCTCCAGGGGGGCGGTCACGGGAGGAGCGGGACATGTCCGAGTACCCACCGTCGTCGGATCCGTGGTCGGGGGCTCCCGCGCCGGTCGGTCCGCCCCTCGCCTCGTGGGGCCAGCGGGTGGCGGGCGCGCTGATCGACGGTCTCATCGCCGGCGGCATCTGGCTGGCCGGGGTCATCATCGCCTCGATCCTGGGGGCGGTGTCCGAGGCCCTCGGCGTGTTCTTCCTCACCGTGGGGGCCCTGGGGTCGATCGTGTTCTTCTTCTGGAACCTGGTCCAGCAGGGCAAGACCGGACAGACCGTCGGCAAGAAGGCGATGCGGATTCGCCTCGTCCGCCTCGACGGGGTGGTCCCGCCCGGGGTGGGCCTGAGCATCGGCCGGGCGTTCCTCCACGTCGTCGACCAGGTGACCTGCTACCTCGGCTACCTGTGGCCCCTGTGGGACGAGAAGCGCCAGACGTTCAGCGACAAGATCCTCAACACCGTGGTCGTCGTCGGCTGACGGCGGTCAGGAGCCGAAGTAGACCTGGAACCAGCACCGACCGTTGGGCTCGGCCCACACGCCGATGCCGACGACGGTGAAGTTGGCGTCGAGGATGTGGGGCCGGTGCGACGGTGAGGCCATCCACCACGCCTCCATCTCCGACGCGTGGCACGGCTGCCAGTAGCCGATGTTGTCGCCCCAGAAGGCGTTCGCCCCCCGGCACCCCTGGACGGCGGCGCCGCCGCCCGAGCTGTGGGCCATGGTGGTGGACTCGGCCATGGCGTGGGCCCAGGCCGACGCCTCCGCGTCGAGGCAGCCGTTGCGGTAGATCGGGGGCACCCCGCTGTTGCCCCGGTCCATGTTGGTGAGGGTGAGGACCTCGAGCTCGACGTTGGGCAGGCGGGTGAGACCGACCGGGACGGGCGGCGGTGAGGGCGCGGGAGCCTCGGCCGGGACGGCCTGCGTCCGCGCCGGTTCGGGTTCCGGTTCCGGCTCGGGTTCGGCCGCCGGCCCGACGTCGACCGCCTCGACCGTCACGCCGACCGTCGTGGTGGTGGTGGGGGCCACCGCGCTGGCCGTCGTCGGGGCGGCCAGGCCCTGGAACGTGGCCCGCGGGTCGGGCACCGCCAGCCCGACGCTCAGGGGCGAGCCGGTGTCGCCCAGGTCGGCGTCCAGGTGGCTGGACGCGCTCGTCACCGCAGCCAGGAGGGCGACCGCCAGCGCCAGGGTGAACAGGGGGATCCGCGCTCGGGTGAAGATATCCACACCCTAGGCGGCGACCTGGCCCCCGTTCACCTGCGGCGCACGGGTGGCGACGAGGGCGGCCAGGCCGGTCGTCACCGGCACCGACGCCACCAGCCCGATGCCGCCGACGAGGGTGCGCACGATCTCCTCCGCCACCAGACCGCCCGTGACCACGTCGCCGATGGGCCGGCTGGCGAGGGTGAAGAGCAGCAGGAGGGGCAGCGAGGCCCCGGCGTAGGCCAGGACCAGGGTGTCGACGGTGGACGCGATGTGGTCGCGGCCGATCCGCATGGCCCGCCGGTAGAGGTCGCCGGCGCCGGCCGAGGGGTCGGACTCCCGCAGCGCCCACACCGCCGACGCCTGGGTGACGGTGACGTCGTTGAGCACGCCCAGGGAGCCGATGATGATCCCCCCCAGGAGGATTCCCTGCAGGCTGACCTGTGACGCGCTGATCTGCAGGTAGGCCGTCTCCTCGGTGGTGACCTGGGCCACCTGGGCCAGGTCGACGAACAGGGCGGCCAGCACGCCGGTGAGGGCGAGGCTGACCAGGGTGCCCAGGAGCGCGGTCGTGGTCTTGGGATTGACCCCGTGGGCCAGGTACATCAGAACGAACATGATCGCCGACGAGCCCACGATGGCGACCAGCAGCGGGTTGCTCCCGGCGAGGATGGCGGGCAGGACGAACGCCACCAGCAGGACGAAGCTCAGCCCCAGGCCGAGCAGGGCGGCCAGCCCCCGCATGCGCCCGATGGCGACCACCGCCACCGAGAACACCAGGCCCAGCCCCAGCAGCGGCGTCCGGCGCTGGAAATCGGCGAAGTAGTAGTCCACCCGGCCCCGGTCGCCGGCCCGGCCCAGGACGACCCCGTCACCGGTGCGCAGCCGGGGCTGCCCGGGTCCGTCGAAGAGGTCGAGGTCGGTCGTCCGCCCCTTTTCCGGGCCCTCGGTGAGGCGGACAGTGGCCACCCGGCAGGCGTTGGCCACCCCCTGGGGCGTCCCGTCGCAGGGGACCTCCCGGTCGGCGACCACGGTGCCGTCGACCAGCTGGGCGGGCGGACCGAAGCTCGTCGGCCGACGCACGGCGTCGCCGTCGGGCCACAGGACGGCGAGGCCGACCACGGTGGCCAGCACCAGGGGGAGTACTGCGGCGAGGAGCAGCCCGTGGACGGTAGGCGGGCGGCGCACCCGCCGAGTTTGCACCCCCGGGGCGCCGGGAACCTATCCGGCCACATCGTTGACACCTCCCCGTCAGGTCAGGAGACCTCATGATCGGCTTCATCCTGGGACTCGTCGTCGTCGGCCTCATCGCCGGCGCCCTCGCCCGCCTGCTCGTCCCCGGGCGCGACCCGATGGGGATCGGCGCCACCATCCTGCTCGGCATCGTCGGCTCGTTCGTGGGCGGCTTCCTGGCCGACGTGCTGTTCCGCAGCGACGGCGAGGACCTCGGCATCCACCCCGTGGGCCTGATCGGCTCCGTGATCGGGGCGGTCATCGTCCTGCTCATCTACAACGCCGTCAACAGCCGCCGGGGCGTGCGCAACTGATTCGCCGACACGGCCGCGTACCCTCGGCAGGGTGTGCGGCCGTGTCGTGTCCAGCAGCTCCGTCACCCAGCTGGTCGACTGGATGCAGGTCGACGACGTCGTCGCCCCCGACCTGGGCCCGCGCTGGAACGTCGCCCCCGGGCGGGAGCTCTACGTGGTCGCCGGCACCCGGGCCGGCGCCCGGCGGCTGGGCGCGATGCGGTGGGGCCTGGTTCCGTCGTGGTCGTCCGACCCGTCGTCAGGGCCCCGCCCGATCAACGCCCGGGCCGAGTCGCTGCGGGAACGGCCCGCCTTCTCCGACCTCGTCCGCCGCCGCCGCTGCCTCGTCCCGGTCGACGGCTTCTACGAGTGGAAGCGCCTCCCGACGGGCCGCCAGCCGTGGTTCCTGTCGGCGGACGGGGGCGGCCCGCTGGTGCTGGCCGGCCTCTGGGACCGGTGGGTCTCCGCCGACGGCGAGCCCCTGGTGACGGTGACGATCGTGACCGTTGCCGCCAACGAGGAGGTGGCCCGCCTCCACGACCGGATGCCGGCGGTCCTGGCCACGGAGGCCGGTCGGGCGCGGTGGCTCGACCCACTGGTGGTCGACGCCGAGGGCGTGCTCCCCCTCCTCCGGCCGGCGGAGGCGGGCTACCTCCGCCTCCACCCGGTCGGGACTCGGGTCAACAGCGTGGCCGACGACGACGCCGACCTGGTGGCCGAGGTGGCCGAGGCCGAGGAGCCGGCCAGCCTGTTCTGAGCCCGACCGGCGTTGCCGGTCGACCACCCGATCCGGCCCGGCCGGCCGGAGGCTCAACCCTCGGTGGCGGCGGCCGGTCGGCAGAGGGCGGCCAGGGACTCGGCGTAGGACGGGCGGGCCACTCCCTCCTCGGTGACGATGGCGGTGACGAGGGCGGCGGGGGTGACATCGAAGGCCCGGTTGTCGACCGCCACCCCCTCCGGCGCGATGCGGTGGCCGGCCACCATGGTCACCTCCTCCGCCGCCCGCTGCTCGATGGGGATGGCGGCCCCGCTCGGGCAGGCCAGGTCGATCGTCGACGTGGGGGCGGCGACGTAGAAGGGCACCCCGTGGTAGGCGGCCAGCACCGCCACCCCGTAGGTGCCGACCTTGTTGGCCACGTCGCCGTTGGCTGCGATCCGGTCGGCGCCGACCACGACGCAGTCGACCTCGCCCGCGGCCATCAGCCCGGCCGCCATCCCGTCCGCCACCAGGGTGGCGGGGATGCCCAGGCGGTCGAGCTCCCAGGCGGTGAGGCGGGCGCCCTGGAGGACGGGGCGGGTCTCGTCCACCCACACCTTCGGCGCCCGACCCTGCTCGTGGGCGGCCCGGATGACGCCGAGGGCGGTGCCGTAGCCGGCGCAGGCCAGGGCCCCGGCGTTGCAGTGGGTGAGGACCCGGCCGCCGACCGGCAGGAGTGTCGCGCCATGGGCCCCCAGGCGGCGGTTGCGGGCGACGTCCTCTGCCGCCACCGCCTGCGCCTCCGCCACCGGGTCGGCTGCGGCCCGGGCCCGGGCCACGCCCCAGGCCAGGTTGACCGCCGTCGGGCGGGTGGCGCAGATGGCGGCTGCGGCCTGGTCGAGGTCGAGCCCGGCGGCCGCGGCCAGGGCCACGCCCATGGCCCCGGCCACGCCCAGGGCGGGCGCCCCCCGCACCGCCAGCTCCCGGATGGCCACGCACAGCTCCTCGACGGTGGCGGCCTCGAGCATCGCCAGCCGGCCCGGGAGGAGCCGCTGGTCGATCATCCGCACCCGGCCGTCGCGCCACTCGATGGTGGGCGGGATGGGGTCGTCGAGGGCGGCCACCTAGTCGGAGGTGAGCGTACGGCGGTCGTGGAGGCCGGCCTCGTCGACCGGCTCCCGGCGGCGGGGCCATCCGGCCGGGTGGGACAGGCCGGCCGTCCGCTCCGGGCCGGAAGGCAGCCCGAGGGTCAGCGCCGCGCCCCACCACCCGAGCGCGGCGCACGCCGACGGCCGCAGCCCGCTCACCGCGGGTCCGCCTCTCGCTGACGCCGGGTGGCAACCACATCGTCGCCCGACCCGAAGCCGGCCCGGAGGGCATCGTCGGCGGCACCCCACATCCCGCTGCATGCTACGGCCCCGGTCCCCCGACCGTCACCGCTCCGCAGGCCGAGCAGGGGCGCTGGCCGTCGTCCGAAAGGGCCGGGGTACCGTGACCGGATGAGCGGAGACGGTGGGCGGCAGGGGCCGGACTGGTACCCGGACCCGTACGGACGCCACGAGGTGCGGTACTTCGACGGCACCCGGTGGACCGAGCACGTGGCGTCGCACGGGCGCCAGTCGGTCGACCCGCCCGGCGGCGAGTCGCGGGTGCCGACGGTGAAGCGGCCGGCGGAGAAGATCCAGTCCGACGTGGCCAGGGCCAAGGCCGCGGGCGGGGCGGTGGGCGGCGGGGGCGGGGGGACGCTGTTCACCGAGCCGGTGCTGGTGGTCAACCAGAAGGCCAAGCTCATCGAGCTCAACAACGAGTACGCCATCTACGACCAGGCCGGCAACCAGGTGGGGGCCGTGCGCCAGGTCGGGCAGAGCACGGCCAAGAAGGTGCTGCGGTTGGTGAGCAGCCTCGACCAGTTCATGACCCACAAGCTGCAGATCGTCGACATGAACGGCACGCCCGTGCTCGCCCTCACCCGGCCGGCCAAGCTCATGAAGTCCCGCATCGTGGTGGAGGACGGGTCGGCCAACGAGATCGGCCAGATCGTCCAGGAGAACATGGTGGGCAAGATCCGCTTCGGCCTGGAGGCGGGCGGCCACAGGCTGGGCTCGATCAACGCCGAGAACTGGCGGGCCTGGAACTTCAACATCCAGGACGAGCACGGCGAGGAGATCGCCCGCATCACCAAGACGTGGGAAGGCCTGGCCAAGACCATGTTCACCACCGCCGACAACTACGTGGTCCAGATCAAGCGCCCGCTGGAGGACCCCCTGCGCAGCCTGGTGGTCGCCTCCGCCCTCAGCGTCGACACCGCGCTCAAGCAGGACAAACGGGGCTTCGGCTGACCGTCCCGCAGCCCGCCTCGGTCCGACTGGGCAGCGCCACCGGGCGGTGGGTCATACTCGCCACCGTCCTGGGTTCGGGGATGGCGTTCCTCGACGGCACGGTGGTCAACGTGGCTCTGCCGGCGATCGCGTCCGACCTCGACGCGGGCCTGTCCGGCCTCCAGTGGACGCTGGACGCCTACCTCGTCACCCTGGCCAGCCTCCTGCTGCTGGGGGGCTCCCTGGGCGACCAGTACGGCCGGCGGCGGGTCTACCTGCTGGGGATGGCGGCCTTCACCGCGGCGTCGTTGCTGTGCGGCCTGGCGCCGAACATCCAGCTGCTGGTGGTGGCCCGGGCCGTGCAGGGGGTGGGGGCGGCGATGCTCGTCCCCGGCAGCCTGGCCCTGATCTCGTCGATCTTCCATCCCGACGACCGGGCCCGGGCCATCGGGGCGTGGTCGGCCCTGGCCGGGGCCACCGCCGCCCTCGGGCCGTTCCTCGGCGGGTGGCTGATCGACGCCGTCTCGTGGCGGACGATCTTCGTGATCAACCTGCCCCTGGCCGCTTTGGCCGGGTTCGTGACGCTCCGCCACGTGCCCGAGAGCCGGCCCGTCGCCAGTCCCGGACCGCCGGACGTGGCCGGCGCGGTCACCGTCTCGATCGGGATGGCCGCCCTCGCCTTCGCCCTCATCGAGGGGGCGGGCGGATTCGGGCCGGCGGAGGTGGCGGCGGCCGGCGTCGGCGTGGCGGCACTGGTGGCGTTCGTCGTCGTCGAGCGGGGGAGCCGGCGGCCGATGCTGCCCCTCGGGATGTTCCGCTCCCGGCAGTTCACCGGAGCCAACCTCACGACGCTGGCGGTGTACGCCGGCCTCGGTGGCACCCTTTTCCTCTTCGTGCTCGAGTTGCAGCTCGTCCTCGGCTACTCGGCCCTGGAGGCAGGAGCGGCCCTGCTGCCGGTGACGCTGATCATGCTGCTGCTGTCGCCCCGCATGGGTGCCCTGGCCCAGCGGATCGGGCCCCGATGGCCGATGACGGCCGGACCGCTGGTCGTGGCCGTGGGCTTGGTGCTCCTGGGCCGGGTCGGGCCGGGGGCGGGCTACCTGGGCGACGTCGTGCCGGCCGTCGTCGTGTTCGGCCTCGGCCTGGCGACGACCGTGGCCCCGTTGACGGCGGCGGTGCTGGCCGCCGTCGACGACGACCACATGGGCGTGGCGTCGGGCGTGAACAACGCTGTCGCCCGGGTGGCGGGGTTGCTGGCGGTGGCCGTGCTCCCGGCCGTGGTCGGCCTCGATCTGGCTGCCGGCCCCGAGTCCCTCACCGCCGGCGTCCGCCGGGCCATGGGGGTGGGCGCAACGCTGTCGGTCCTCGGAGGGCTGGTGGCCTTCGTCACCATCCGGGACGGGGCTCATGTCGAGCCGACGGCGCAGGCGAGCGTCGACCAGCCCTGCCACGACCCGTGCGTGGCTGGCCGCTCCGCCGCCTGACCCCCTGACTACCTCGCCGAGGCCTCCAGCCCGGCGGCGGACAACCGCGTCCCGACCTCGGCGGGGACGGCGAACTGCCAGCCCGCGGCCTGGAGGTCGGAGCGGAGGATCTCCAGCTCGCCGGCGTCGACGCCGGCGTAGGTGAAGCGGAACACCCATGTGGCGCCGGGATCGGCCACCTCCTCCAGCAACCCCTCCGTCTCCCGGGCCACCGTGCCCAGTTGGAACCACCCGTCCCGGTCGGGACCGGCCACGTCGACGTTGACCGCGAAGGCGGTGGAGTTGTCGATCTGCAGGCGGGGGACGAAGGTCGCCGGCGCCAGCGAGGGAGCCACGATCAGCACCGCCAGCACGGCTGCGCCGAGGAACAGGCCGATCGCCTGCTGGGGACTCCGCAACGGGGTCGGGCGGGACTGGGTCCGGGTGCGGGGGGTCATGGGGACGCTCCTCCGGTGGGGGCGGGCGGGACGAGATGTGGGGGACTCCCTTCTGTCGAAGGTAGCGCCCGCGGGAACAGACGGTGGGGTAGCACCCGGGCCAGCACGTCGGACCGTGATGCGGCGAGGGGCCCGGCGACGGCCAGCACCAGCACATAGGCGGCGGCGAACGGGCCCAGCCGGCTGTCGAGGCCGGCGGCCACGGCCAGGCTGGCCAGGATCAGGGAGAACTCGCCCCGGGCCAGGATGCTCAGCCCGATGTTGGCCGCCTCCCGCCGTCCGAAGCCCTGCAGGCGGGCCGCCACCACCCCCGCCAGCAGGTTCCCCACGACGGTCAGGCATACCGCGATCCCCACCGGGACGGCCACGTCGGCCAGGGCGGCCGGGTCGACCGACAGCCCGAAGGCGAAGAAGAAGACGGCCGCCAGCAGGTCGCGCAACGGCAGGACCAGGTGCTCGACGCGGGGAGCCACCGCCGTGCCGGCCACCACCTGTCCGGCCAGGAACGCCCCGATGGCCTCCGACACGCCGAAGTTGGCGGCCACGCCCGCCACCAGGATGGCGAAGCCCACGAAGCCCACGGTGAGCAGCTCGTCGTCGCGGGTCGACAGCAGCCGGCTCATGGCCGCCCGTCCCCACCGGGCCAGCGAGAACATGAGGACCAGGAAGGCCATGGCCCGGGTGACGGCAAGGGCGGCGTCGAGCCCGGCCGGGCTGGCGCCCAGGGCCGGCTGGAGGAAGGCCAGGTAGATGGCGAGGAAGACGTCCTCCACCACGATGATCCCGAGGAGCATCCTCGTCTCCGGGTTGGCCAGCCGCCGCAGCTCCACCAGCAGCTTGGTGACGATGGCCGACGACGAGATCCCGACGATGCCGGCGATGACCAGCGTCTCCCGCCCGCCCCATCCCAGCCCGGTGCCCAGCACCACACCGAGGCCGAGGTTGAGGACGAGGTAGAAGCCGCCGGCGATGGCCAGCTTGCGACCGCCGGCGGTGAGGTCGTCGAGGGAGAACTCCAGGCCCAGGTGGAACAGGAGCAGGACCAGCCCGATGGTGGCCAGCAGTGAGATGTCGGCCGGGTCGAGGAACAGGATCGGCCCCGGCGTGTGGGGCCCGGCCAGGATGCCGGCGGCCATGAACAGGGGGATGGTGGGCAGGCGGATGCGGCGCCCGGCCCGGGCCAGGAACGCGGCCACCAGCAGGGCGCCGCCGAGGGCGACCAGCTCCCGCCCGACGTCGGTCCCGGCGGCGAGGATGGGGGTCATCCCAGCCCCGTCATCCGGCGACGTGGCGGATGAAGACGGGCAGGTCCTCCGGCCGCCCTATCACCACCAGCTTGTCCTGGGCGTGGAGAACCTCGGACGGCTCCGGCACCACGATCATCTGCTCGCCCCGGAGGATGGCGACGATCGTCATGCGGGTGTGCTGGCGGACCTGGAGGTCGGCGATGCTGCGCTCGACGCCGGGCGAGTCCGTCCGCATCGTCACCCAGTCGATGACCAGCCCGCCCACCACCGCCTCGATGCGCTGGGCGATGGTGGGCTGGAAGTAGGCCCCGGCCAGCACCGCCCCCAGGCGGCGGGCCTGGTCGTCGGTAAGGGTCACCACCGTCGGCTCCCGCTGGCGCCCGGCCCTCTCGGTGACATAGAGGTCGCGCCGGCCGCTGTGGTGGATGACGACGCTCACCTGCCCGTCCTCCGTGGCCTGGTCGTACCGCTTCCCGATCCCGGGCAGCTCCTGCTCGTGGATGACTCCGGACGCGTCCTCGGGGGTCATACGGTCATCTCCTTCCGGTCGGTTGCCAGCGCGCCGGAGTCCGGCGCCGGTGACGTTCAGACGAGCCGGAGGCGCGGGGGCGCCCGCCGCCCGGACCCGTGGCCATGGGCTCGGTGCGTCAGAGGGCCGACCGCCACCGGAGTGACGCACCGGCCGCGCCCGCGACCGGCGAGGGTGAGGGGGGCGGCGCCCGGCCCGAGGAGCGCTGCCGGCACGACTGCGACCATCGCCGGCCACCGGTGTGGGCTCCGTGGGGCCTCCATCCGCCGATGGTAGGGCTACGACCGCTCACGCCGCGGTTTCACGTCATCATGGGACATCGACGATGGCACCCAACCGAACCGGTGGCTGGCCCAGGACGCGCCGCGGGGCCCGGCCTACGACGAGCGGTGGGCGCGGATGGCGGCGGAGGGCGGCAACGTCCACGGGGAGGCCGATTTCGTCGAGGGCCTCGGCCCTGGTTCGGTGCTCGACGCCGGTTGCGGGACGGGACGGGTGGCGATCGAGCTGGCCCGGCGGGGCGTCGACGTGGTGGGCGTCGACCTTGACCCGGCCATGCTGGCCGGGGCCCGGGACAAGGCCCCCGACCTCATGTGGGTCGAATCCGACCTGGCCAAGACCGACGTCGGCCGCTTTTTCGACGTCGTCGTGCTCGCCGGCAACGTGATGATCTTCCTCACCCCGGGGACGGAGGGGGCGGTGGTGGCCGCCATGGCCCGTCACCTCCGGCCGGGCGGGGCCCTGGTGGCGGGGTTCCAGCTCCAGCCCGGACGCCTCGACCTCGGCACCTACGACGGCCATTGCCGGGCCGCCGGCCTCGACCTGGTCGAACGGTGGGCGACGTGGGATCGCCGGCCGTTCGTCGGGGGCGACTACGCGGTGTCAGTCCACCGTTTCCCGACTCGCCACTAGGGGAACTCATCAGGTAGTGCCGGAACCCCTCCGGCGGGTTGGAGATCCCATGTACATCGGCATCGGAACGCTCGTCCTCATAATCATCCTCGTCCTGCTCCTCACCTGAGAAGTCTGCGATGAGCCCGAAAACGGAGTTCTTCTTCTACCTGGCTGCCCTCGTCTGCTTCCTGGTGGCCGCCCTCGGGGAGGGTTGGAAGTTCGGGAGCCGGGGTCGCCGGGGACTGGCCGCCCGACTGGTGGTCCTGCCCCTGGGCCTGGCCCTGTGGATCTTCCCCCTCGTCTACAACACCGGGAAGGCTGCCTTCTAGGGCCGACGCCGGGTCGGTCGGCGTTTGTCCGCCACAATCTGTCGGATGGCAACGCTGGCGCCGGTCGACCCGGTCGAGGTTCGGCGGGCGATCGCAGTTGCGGGCGCCCGGGTGTCGGCCCTGGTGCGGGCCGTCAACCATCCCGACGCCCCTGCCCTCGGCATCTGGGATGCCACCGACCTGGCCGTGCACATCTCCCACGGGGTTGACATCATCACCAGCCTGGCTCGGGGTTCGAGTCCGATGTCGGACGACATCTGGGACCTGATGAAGCTCATGCCGATGCTGGTGACGGGTGAGTCCGAGCGAGACCTGGGCGCCATCGCCACCCGCATCGACGCCAGCGTGGCGGCCCTGCTGACCGTCCTGCGCGACACCCCCGGCAATCCCAGCCGGCAGTGGGTGGTGCAGGGCATCGACTTCCCGATGTCCACCATCGCCAGCCACGCCCTCAACGAGCTGGTCGTCCACGGCGGCGACCTGGCCCGGGCCGACGCGGCCCCGTGGCCGGTCGAGCGGGCCCACGCGGCCCTCGTCCTGCGGGGCTTCATGTTCCCCGTCCTGGGTGCGTTGAAGGGGGCGATGGTCGACCAGGAGGCGGCGGCCGGGGTGAAGGCCACCTACCACGTCGCCCTCCGGGGTGGGGGCGATTCGTACCTGCGCTTCGACGACGGCGATCTCACCGTGTCCGACGAGGCCCCCGGCCGGATCGACTGCCACCTGTCGGTCGACCCCGCCGCCTTCCTGGCGGTGGCGTGGGCCCGCACCACCCAGTGGCCGCCGATCCTCAAGGGCAAGCTCGTGGCCTTCGGCCGCAAGCCGTGGCTGGGCCTCAGGCTGCGCAACTTCCTCCGCAACCCGTAGCCCGCCGGTGGGAGGCGGCGTCGCCGGGGCGCCCGGGGATCGTGACCCGACGCATTCCGCCTACGAGGGCGACCGGGGAGTAGCGGCCCCGGGTTCCGTAGACTTCCCGGGTGTTCCAGACGTTGCGGAGCGAGGACCTGCCTCGGGGCGAGGGCCCCGACACCCGGATCCGCCGGGTGCGGGCGGCCGACACCTACGTCCTCGTGGCTCGCCTGGCCGACGGCTCGGTGGTGGCCTTCGACCCCATCTGTCCCCACCAGGTCACCGAGCTCGACGCCTCCACCATCGTCGACGGCCTGGTCAGCTGCCCCCGCCACCGCTACCTGTACGACCCGGTGTCGGGCCGCAACGTGGTTCCCACCTGCACGGCGAAGCCGGAGAACCTCTGGAAGCTCCGTCCTGGGTACCTTCCCTGCTTCGCGGTCGAGGAGCGTGACGGGTGGATCTGGGTCGACCCCGTTCCGAAGCCTGCGCCCGAGGGCTACGACCCGGCGCTGGAGGAGCGCCCCGCCGGTCGCCGGCGGCCGTCCTCCGACGACGCCGCCGACGATGACGACGGCCCCCGGCCGGAGGTCATGATCCCCGGACCGCCGCCGCTCGACATGCCCACCGAGCGCACCCTGCGGGTGATCGACGTGGCCGCCGACTCCACCTTCGACCTCCGTCTCCCCATCCCCCTCGGCGAGCGCCGGGCCTGGCACATGGAGATGGTGGGACGGGCCCTCACCGTGGTCGACGAGGTGTACGAGTCGGGCGACGCGCCCCATCAGCTCGTCCGTTTGGCTGCCCAGGGTGCGGGGGCGTCGACCCTCTGCTTCACCTACGCCTACCCGGATCGGCCCCTTCCGGCGGCCGTTCGCACCTACATCGTCCGGGTCGTGCCGATTTTGCAGGCGAAGAGCTTGGATAGCCGCGCCGGAGACGCATAGATTGATCGCGAATAGCCACCCCTGTTAATCGGCGTGAAACACGCCGGAAAGGAGAGCGGGATGGGCTCGATGTCGGAGGCAGTCGCGGCAGCTCGATCCAAGAAGGGCCAGAGCGCTCCTGCGCCCAGTGCCGCACCAGAGGCCAGCGGGGGGCCGCCTGCCGGGGGAGGTGGAGGAGCGAATCCACTCGACCTGCTGTCCAACCTCCCGGTGATCGGCGCGCTGAACCTCGGCGGGCTCAACATCGCGGCGGTGATCCCGGTCCTGGAGCAGGCCCAGGCCATGGCCGCGCCCCTGCTCGCCCAGGGCATGGAGATGGCCAAGCCTCTGCTCGGTCAGGCCATCGGCATGGCCAAGCCCATGCTCGGTCAGGCCTCCGGGATGCTCGGCGGCACGGCCGGGCTCGAGGGGGCCACGGCCATGCTGGGCAAGGCGGCCGAGGTGGTCAAGCCCCTTCTCGACCAGAGCTCGGGTGCGGTCACCACGCTGCTCAACGGCGGCGTCGGTGGTGCCACCGACCTGCTCGGCTCGCTCAGCGGCATGGCCAAGCCCCTCCTCGACGGAGGCATGGGCCTGATCAGCGGTGGCGGCGGTGACCTTCTCGGCAAGGCCACCGCGATGGCCAAGCCGTTGCTCGACCAGGCCATGGGTCTCGTCTCCGGTCTCACGTCCGGCGGCGGCCTGGGCAGCGCCACCGAGCTGCTGGGCCAGGCCGGCGGCATGGTCAAGCCGTTGCTCGACCAGGCGGGGGGCATGCTCGGCGGCCTCACCGGCGGCGGGGGTGGCGGCCTGATGGAGATGGCCACCGGCTTCGCCCAGCAGGCCATGGGGGCTGTGGGATCGCTCCGGGGCTGAGCCCGACCGTCGAAGTGCCACTCGATCCGGCCATTCCCCCCGGGGGGTGGCCGGATCGTCGCGCCCGGGGGCGATCTCAGTGACGGCCGACGGGGACGGGGACTGCGGCGGCCACCTTCTCCATCGTGTGCACCGCCGCCCGGGCTCCCTGCTCCACCTTGTGGGCGGTCGCCCCGGCTGCCTTCTCGACGTCGCGGACGGCGTGGTTCAGCTTCCGGGTGGCGCGCCGCGACCCGTGGCCGAGCTTGCGGGACGCCTCGGCGGTGGCGGTGCGGGCTCTCCACGACAACGACGGCCGGCCCTCGAGGTCGGTGGCGGCCAGCACCAGCCCCCCGAGCATGGAGACGTTCTTGAGGAACATGGTGCGCTGGGCGCTGCGCCGCTGGGGCTCGTACTCCTCCCAGAAGCGGTGACCGGCCAGGGTGGTCGGCACCAGGGAGGCGGCCAGGGCGGCCGCCGAGAGTCGGGGCATCCGGCCCAGGGCCAGCAGCGATGCCGCCCCCAGCTGAACCGCCCCGTTGATGCGCACCAGGGTCTTGGCGTCCTCCGGCAGGTGAAGCCGCTCCGCGATCGGCTCGGCCACCTTCTCGGCCTGCATCACCTTCGTCTGCGGTCGTCTGAGCTGCTCCAGGCCGCCGGAGACGAACATGGCGGCCAGCATCGGACGTGCCACTACTCGGGAAACTGCCATGGCTCTCTCCTACCCAACCCTCCGCTCGCCGACGCCGCCTGAGGCCGGGGGGTCAAGGCCCGGGCGCGGTCCGGGCCCGGGCGTGGCCTGGTGGCTGCTGCCGCCGCTGGTGTTGGCCATCGTCGGGGGGTGGGTCGTCGCCCGCGGCCACGGGCTCTGGTACGACGAGCTGTACACGGCGGAGGTGGCGCCCCTACCGCTGCCCAGGATCGTGTCCGCCCTGGTCCACGGGGAGGGGACGATCGCCTACCTCCGTGACGCCCCCCCGTCCTACAACGGCCCGTACTACCTCGTCACCCACCTGTGGCTGACGGTCACCCGCCTGCCGGCGGACGAGGTCGGGTTGCGGCTGCTGTCGCTGGTGGCGGCGGTGGGAGCGGTCGGGATCTTCACCCGGACGGTGGCTCGCCTGGCCGGGGTGGGAGTGGCGGTGGTGGCGGGCCTGGTGGTGGCCACCAACCCGTTCGTGGTGCAGTACGCAGCCGAGGCCCGGGGCTACGGGCTGGCCCTGCTGGCGGTCTCCCTGGCCGGCCTCGGCCTCGCCCGATGGCTCGACGGGGCGCCCCGGTCGGTCGTCCTCTACGGGCTGGCGGGGGCGGCCGCCGGCCTGGCCCACTGGTTCGCCCTCCTGGTGCTCGGGGGACTGGCCCTGGCCGCCCTGGTGGTGCGGGGCCGGCACGCGTGGCCGGTCGTGCTGGCCACGGCTGCCGCTGCCCTGCCCGCGGCCGCCCTGGTGGGGGTGGCGGTCGGCAACGGGGTCGGGGCGTCGGGGGTGTGGTGGCTGTCCGACGTCGGCGGGGAGGTGCCCCGCCTGCTGCTGATGTCGTGGGCCGGGGGGCGGGTGCCGCTGGCGGCGATCACCCTGGCCGCAGCCGGCTACGGCGTCGTCCGGGGGCGGCGGGACGCGGCCGTGGTCGGCGGGTGCTGGATCGGGGTGCCGGTGGTGGCGGTGACGCTGGCCGGACTGGTCCATCCGGTGTTCGTCGACCGCTACCTGTTGCCGGCGGTCCTCGGGCTGGCGCTGCTGGTGGCGTTGGGGGTCACCCGGCTGCCCCGCCGGATCGTCCCGCTCGGGCTGGCGGTGGTGCTGGGGGCGTCGTTGTGGGCCACCGTGGCCGACACCCGCCTCGGTCCCAAGGAGGACGTGCGGGGGGCGGTGTCGGCCGTCGCCGCCGGCCACCGGTCCGGCCAGCCGGTGGTGGCCGCGGCCCGGTGGGACGCCCTCGGCGTCGACCACTACGCCCGGGTCGATCACCCCGGCCTCGTCCCCGACCTGGTGCTGCCGCCGGCGGGGGTGCCCTCGGGCGCGACCACCGTCTGGGTCGTGCGCCGGGCCAAGGGCGGGATCAAGGGCGACCGGGACAAGCTGGAGGCCCTCGACGCCGACCTGACCGGTCGGGGCCTGCAAGTGACGGAGGAGCTGCGTTTCCCCGGCCGCTATGCCGACACGCTGGTGCAGCGGTGGGAGGCCTAGCGGGCGCGGAAGGCGGGGCCGACGCCGTCTGTTTCGGCTACCGCCTCGAGCCGGGACGGCGCTGGGCCGCGGCCCAGGCCAGGGTGCGGGCCGACTGCCGCACCCGGGCCGACGTGGTCCACGACGACCGGCCCTCGGGGCGGGGGTGGCGGGCGACCGGCACCGACGCGCAGGGCACGCCCGACGCCCCGATGGCGGCCACCACGCTGGGCCCGTCGAGGTCGAGGACCGCTCCGCGGGCGACCGGGCCCATGGCCACGAAGGCGCCGGCGTCGGCCGGGAGGCCGGTGATCCGGCCCATGACCGCCCGGTGAACGTGGCCGCTGACGAGTCTGGCCCGGCTCTCGTAGGCGCCCCGCCGCCCACCGAAGACCGCCCCCACGTCGCCCACCGCCAACCGCCGGAGGAGGGCCGGCACCGCCTCGGGCGGGTCCTGGAGGTCGGCGTCGAGGCACACCCAGACCTCGCCCCCCATCTCATCGGTTAGGCCCCGGGCGAGGGCCCGGTTCTGGCCCACGTTGCGGTCGAGGGCGGTGACCGCGATCCGTCCGGGGTCGGCCGCGGCCAGACCCCGGGCCACGGCCAGGCTGGCGTCGGGGGACGCGTCGACGACCATCCGCAGCCGCCACGGCCGGCCGTCCAGCGCCGCCGCCAGCCGGCGGGCCAGCTCGGGGAGCGTGGCCTCGTTGCCGTAGACGGGCGTGACGACGACGATCAACGGGCTGGTGGGCACCGGGTCGCCTCCCAGCAGCGGGCCAGGCCGTCGGCCAGGTCGACCTTGGCCTCCCAGCCGAGCAGGGTGCGGGCGAGCGACGGGTCGCACGCCCACGACGCCGCGTCCCAGCCCCGGCCCGGGTGGGCGCCGACCACCGTCGCCACCGGCCGCCCGGTGACCCGCGCCACCTCCGCCACCAGGTCCTCGTTGGCCACCTGGCGGCCGGTGCCGACGTTGAGCACCTGCCCGGCCGGGAGGTGGTCGGCCCCCGCCACCCGCACGCAGGCCTCGACGACGTCGTCGACGTAGACCCAGTCCCGGCGCCGGCCGGGTTCGGTGAGGGGGAGGGGAGTGCCGTCCCGCGCCGCCCGCAGCGCGCTCGGCACCAGCCGACCCGGGTGGTCGAGCGGGCCGTAGACCTGGAACGCCCTCAGCACCGCCGAACGCATCCCCCGGGCGCCGGCCGTGGCCACCGTCAGGAGGGAGCCGGCGGCCTTGGTGGCGCCGAAGAAGCCCCGGGGGCGGAGGGGGGTGGACTCGTCCATCGGCCCGCCGGCCTCGGCGTACTCCGTCGACGACCCCAGGCGCACGACGGCCCGGCAATGGTGGGGGAGGGCGTCCACCAGCCACTGGACGCCGGCCCCGTTGACGGCGGCGGTGGCGGCCCGCTCCGCCGGGGTGGCCGCGACCCGGGCCGCGGCCAGGACGAAGGCGACGTCGGCATCGGCGGTGATCGCGGCCGCGGTGGCGTCGGCCGAGACGGAAAGGTCGGCTTCGACGACGCGGATCTCGGCGCCCAGCGCCTCCACGCGCCAGGGCGCAGCCCCCGGTCGGACGGTGCCGGTGACGTCCCACCCGTCGTCGACCAGCCGGGCCGCGAGGTGGGCCCCGACGAACCCCCCGACCCCTGTGACCAGCGCTCTCACACCGCCTCGTCCTCGAACTGCGTCCCCACCGCAACCTCCAGCAGGGCCCGGTCGGAGGCAACCCGGTCGGCGTCGCGGGCCCGGGCGGCCTCGACCATGGCGAGGATGCGGGGGACGTCGACGTCGAGGTCGCGCCCGGCGGTGTCGGCGTGGAACGAGCGCCGGAGAAACGTGAACGACGCCCCCAGCCGGGCCAGCTCACCGGCCAGCAGCGGGCAGGGGACGGGCACGCCCCCCTCGGGGACGGTGAGCCCGGCCACACCGAACGGGATGTCCCCGGCGACGGCCAGTGCCGCCAGCCGGTCGACGGTGCCGTCGACGAGGGCACCGAACAGGGGCCCGTAGCCCCGGTCGATCATGAGGTCGTTCAGGCCCACGTAGACCCGGGCGAGGGGGCGGCGCATCAGCTCGTCCGCCCTGCGCACCGCGTCGGCCGTCTCCACCAGGATGCCGAGTCCGCACCGCCCGTTCACGTGGTCGACGGCGGCATCGACGTCCTCCACCCGCCGGACCATGGGCAGGAGGACCTCGTCCGCCCCCAGGGTGATGGCCAGGTCGATCTCGGCAGTCGTCCACCGGCCCCACCCGTTGACCCGGCACACGACGCGACCGTCGATGGCGGCCCGGACCGAGGCCAGGTCCTCCGGGGTGTCGGCGTTGATCTGGGTGTCGCGACCCGCCTGTCGCCGGCGCTTGCCCCGCCGCTCCCAGTCGACGACAACCCCCGCGGCCCCGGCCCGCACGACCCGGTCGGCGAAGTCCGGGTCGGTGGTGAACGTGAAGAGGTCGATAGGAGAAGCTAACAAAACCCCTTTGGCACGCCAACCTCACTTGCGTTGGCGAAGCCGGTGGTCGGCGGGGCACGGTGACGGGCGTGCGCGCCCGGGTGTCAGGAGCAGGGGGAGCGGTGGTCGGGGGAGTGGCGGTCGGCGCCCTGGTGTCGGGCGCGGCCTCGGTGGCGGGCTTGGCCGTCGCCACCCGGGTGCTGGACCCGACCCGGGCCGGGCCCCTGGCGGTGGCATGGGCCCTGGCCGTGGTGGTGGGGCCGGGCCTGTGGTCGTCGGTGGAGCAGGAGACGGCCCGGGCCACGGCCCGGGGGGAGGGCACGGCGGCGCTCACCCGCCTGGTGCGTCGGCGGGCGGCGGTGGCCGCCGTCGTCGTGGCCGGCGCCGGGCTCGCCGCCCGCCACCTTGTGTTCCGGGGGGGCGTCGCCGTGCCGCTGGCGCTGGCCGCGGTGGCCGCCGCCTACGGCCCCCTCCACCTCGCGTGGGGCCGGCTGGCCGGGGACCGCCGCCGCCGGGAGCTGGCCGCGTCGATCGCGGTGGAGGGCGGAGCCCGCCTGGTCCTGGTGGGGACGGCGGCCGCGGTGACCGACGATGTGGGCGCGGCGGCCGTCGCCCTCGCCCTGGCGGTGGCCGCAGCCGCGACGGTCGCCACCCGGGTGGCACGGGGTCGCACCACCACCGGTCCCGGTGCCGCGGGGGTGGGGGAGCGCATCCGGTCCCTCACCGGGGCCGGGCTGCTTTCCCAGGGCCTCTTCCTCACCTCGCCCGCCGTCTTCGAGCTGCTCGCCCCGGCCGGCGACCGCCGCACCGCCCGCCTGGCGATGGCGGTGGTCCTCGCCCGGGCCCCGGCGCTGGCGTGGAAAGGGGTCCTGGCCGCTCTGGTTCCGGCGGTGGCGGCCGGGGCGCCGGGGGCGGAGGCGGCCGTGGCGCGCCCGGTCGTGGGTGGTGTGGCGATCGCGGCGGTCCTCGGTGCCGCCGCCTCCGCCCTCCTCGGTGACGCCGTCCTCGACCTCCTCACCGGCCCCGGACCCCGTCTCGGGCCGGGCACCCTCGCCCTGCTGGCGGTGGCCACCGCCGCCTATCTGGGTGCCCTCACGGCCACGTCGGCCCTGGCCGGGGCGGGCCGGACGGGGGCCGTGGCCTGGGCCTGGCTGGCCGGGGGCGCGGTGGCCCTCGCCGCGGGCGCCGTCCCCGGCGACCCCCTCCGCCGGGTGGTCAGCGGCCTCGCCGCCGGCACCCTGGCGGCGTTGGTCGGCGTGGTCGGCGCCTGCGGCAGGGCAGACTCGAAGGGTGGCCTGGTCGCCGGACAGTGACGCGCTGCGGGGACGGGTGGCGGTGGTCGCCGGCGCCACCCGAGGTGCCGGCCGGGGCATCGCCGCCGCTTTGGGCGAGGCCGGGGCGGCGGTCTACTGCACGGGACGGAGCAGCCGCACCGGCGCCCTCCGGTCCGACTACGACCGGCCCGAGACCATCGAGGAGACGGCCGAGCTCGTCACCGGGCTCGGTGGCACCGGCGTCGCGGTGGCAGTCGACCACCTCGACCCGGCCCAGGTCGCGGCTCTGGCCGAGCGCATCCGGGTCGAGCACGGCCACCTCGACGTCCTCGTCAACGACATCTGGGGCGGCGAGGTGCTCAAGGGCGGTCCCGCCGACTGGAACACGCCCGTCTGGGAGCACGACCTCGACAAGGGCCTCCGCATCCTCCGCCTGGCGATCGACACCCACCTGATCACGTCCCACCACCTCCTTCCGCTCCTGGTCGACCGGCCCGGTGGGCTGGTCGTCGAGGTCACCGACGGCACCGCCGACTACAACACGTCCCGCTACCGGATCTCCGTCTTCTACGACCTGGCCAAGGTGGCGGTGGCCCGGCTGGCCTTCTCCCAGGGCCACGAGCTGGCGCCCCACGGGGCGACCGCGGTCGCCCTCACCCCCGGCTGGATGCGGTCGGAGATGATGCTGGAGGCGTTCGGGACCACCGAGGCCGACTGGCGGGACGCCCCCGCCCCGCCCGGCTTCGCCGCCTCCGAGTCGCCCCGCTACGTGGGCCGGGCCGTCGCCGCCCTGGCCGCCGACCCCGACCGGGCCCGGTGGAACCAGCAGTCGGTCACCTCCGGTCGCCTCGCCGCCGAATACGGCTTCACCGATCTCGACGGTTCCCGCCCCGACGTCTGGCGCTACCTGGACGACACCGAGCGCGGCCTCGACGTCGACCCCGCCGACTACCGCTGACATGCCCCCGACGCGGTCGCCGGACATCGCCCCCGACGCCGTGTGCGTCAGCCGGACCGGGTTGCTGATCCGACCCGCCGAGTTGGAGGCGATCCGGGATGGGCGGATCGACCTCGCCTTCCGGCGGTGGGACCGGCCTCGGCTGCGGTACCTCCCGACCTGGCCCGGGAGCTGGCCCGGGAGCCGGTCGCCTTCAAGCGGGACGTCCGCAAGCTGAAGGAGCTAGGGCTCACCGAGTCGCTGGAGGTCGGCTACCGGCTCGCACCCCGGGGCGAGGCCGTCCGGCGCCGCCTCGACCAGCCCTGATCAGCGCTGGAGCTCGGCGATGAGGCTCTGGCGCACGTCGCCGTGCTCGGACACCACGGTGACGTCGGGATTGTCCCGGGTGAGGAAGTCGAGCTTGATCTCCCGGCCGGTGAGGAGGAAGTCGTTGATGGCCACCGCGTAGCTGCGACCCACGTCGACGGCGGCCCCGTCGACGAGCCACCCGTCCCCGCCCGGGTTGCGGGTGACGTTGGCCAGCTGGAGGTAGCCGCCGGTGCCGGCGTTGGCCCGGCCCTGGTCGAGGACCCGCAGGAGCAGGCTGCCGCTCATCTGCACCGACAGGACGGTGCCCCCGAAGGGCATGGTGCGGATGATGTCGTACTCGGTGACGTCGCCCGGCGGGATCACGTCGTCGATGCGGATCGACCCGCTGTTGAACACGGCCAGCTCGGTCCCGGGAGCGGCACGGAGCATGCCCTGGGCGGTGAGGTCGGTCAGCCGGGTGGGGGAGTTGCGGACGCTCGACTCCCGGCCGTCGAGAGGCTCGACTGTGGTGGCCACCACCCTTGTCGGCTCGAAGCCCTGGGCCCGGAACCCGTCGAAGGCGACTGTCACCCACCGGTCGACGGCCGCCGCCACCGTCGGGTCGTCGGCCAGCGCGGGGGTCACCCGCTCGAGC
This sequence comes from uncultured Acidimicrobiia bacterium, assembly GCA_963790325.1. GTDB lineage: Bacteria > Actinomycetota > Acidimicrobiia > Acidimicrobiales > AC-14 > JAXDMK01. Next base: position 467,922 of record CAWBNY010000003.1, on the reverse strand, counting down.
GTCGAGTCGTGGTCGAGGTGCCCGGTCGACGTGTCGTAGCGAAGCCGGTGGACGTAGACCGACCGGGCGTTGGCGTCGGCCTTGGAGACGGGCGTGAAGTCCGGGCCCCGCTCCACCTCGGCGTTCTCGTGCTCGTGGCCGCCGAGGACGAGGTCGATCTCGGGGACTTGCTGGACGAGGTCGATATCGCCCTCGAGGCTGAGGTGGGTGACTGCGATCAGGATGTCGACCTGGTTGCGCAGGGCCGCCACCTGCGCTTCGGCGGCCGCCACCGGGTCGCCGTAGGCCACGTAGGCGGCCGGGTTGGAGCCGACGGTGAGGCCGAAGAGGCCGATGCGGATCTCCTTGCCGGCCTCGTTGCGGGCGGTGAAGGTGGAGTTCGGGGGGACGTTGGCGAAGGGCTGACCGCCGGCCTGGGTCACGTTGCTGGAGACCCACGTGAACTTCGACTCGGCCAGGCGCTGGACGAGCCGTTCCTGGGTCAGGTCGAACTCGTGGTTGCCGAAGGTGGCGTAGTCGAGGCCGAGGACGTTCATCACGTCGACCATCTGCCGGCCGGCCAGCCGTTCCCCGTCGACGGTCGCGGTGCTCAGGGCCGAGGGGTTCAGGAGGTCGCCGGCGAGGATGGTGAAGGTGTTCGGGTTCTCCGCCTTAAGCTTCGCCCGCAGGGTGGCCACCCGGGCCAGGCCGCCCTCCATGCCCCCACTGACGGGGGTGAGCTCGTACACGTCGTTCATCTGGATGATGGTGAGGGCGACGGTCGAGCCACCACCACTGCCACCGCCACCGGCGGGCTTGTCGTCGCTGCACGCAGCCAGGGCGGGCAGGGCCAGGACGACGGCGAGCAACAGGCACCGGGCAAGAACAGGCATCGAGGTCCTCCCTGATGGCTCCATCCCGCCGACGACCGGCCAATCTACCGGGCGTCACCCGCCGTGCTCCCCGTGCCCGGCCGCTTCCTCCCGGCCTGGGGTGACGTCCGGAACGTACCCGTCCGGTGCAGGGTCGAGTCCCGCCCGCTGGCTGGCGGCGGCGAGCTCGGCGATCTCGATGCGTTGGTTGCGGGCCATCCGGGCCGCCAGCTCCCGCACCGCCGGGTCGGACGCTTCCGCCGCCGCGAAGTCGGCCATGTGCACGCCACCACGATGATGGTCCTGCATCAGCGGGACGAACAGCGCGTCGACATCGACGCCGACGGCCTGGCGCAGGAGGCGCAACTCGTCCGCCGAGGCCATACCCGGCATCCTGTCGGTGGGGACGGGTAAACCCATCCAGGCCATGGCCGTGTCGCTCCGATCCTGCGGGGACAGACCCCATTCGGCCAACCGGCCCTCCATCACCCCGACCTCGTAGGCCTGGAACGTGAGGATCTCCCGGGCGAAGCCCTGGACGTCGGGGTCGACACCGCCCACCAGCTCGATGTTCGACATCTCGATGGCCTGCTCGTGATGGGTGATCATGTCCTGCAGGAACCCGACGTCGACGGGGTCAGGCGACGTTTGCCCGCCCTCCCGGGCCCCGATGACGTAGCCGATGGTCCCCGCTACGTACAGCATCGCCACGACCGATGCGATCCACCCCCGGCGGGTGGCCGGGAGGTACCGCGCCGCGGCCGGCGCCGGCTCGTCGTCGTGGTCGGGGCTGAGGGCCACGCCCCTTGTTACCAGGGGAAGTCCCGGTGGGTGTCGCCACCCCACGCCCGGTCCTTCCCGGCGACGCCGATCCGGCGTGGCACGATGGCGCGGGTGACGATCGGACCGCCCTCGGCGCAGCACCTGCGAGACCTGGCCTGGCTGCGCCGGGTCCGGGACCGGATCGACCGGGAGCACGCCCAGCCGCTCGACGTCCTCGCCCTGGCCCGCGGCGCCCACATGTCGGCCGGGCACCTCAGCCGCCAGTTCCGCCTGGCCTACGGCGAGTCGCCCTACAGCTACCTGATGACGCGGCGCATCGAGCGGGCCATGGCCCTGTTGCGCCGAGGCGATCTCAGCGTCACCGAGGTCTGCTTCGCCGTCGGCTGCTCCTCCTTGGGCACCTTCAGCACCCGCTTCACCGAGCTGGTCGGGGTGCCGCCCAGCATCTACCGGCGAGAGGCGGCCCGGGCGACGGCGGGGATGCCGTCCTGCATGGCCAAGCAGGTGACCAGACCGGTCAGGAATCGAGAAGCGCAGATCGCCCGCCAGCCCTCAAACTGACGGCCATGGACCTCACCATTCATGCCAGCTTCCTGCCCCAGGACGACCCGGAGGCGGCCCTCGCCTTCTACCGCGACATCCTCGGGTTCGAGGTCCGCCTGGACGTCGGATACAACGGGATGCGCTGGATGACGGTCGGCCCGGCCGGTCAGCCGGGCACGTCCATCGTCCTGCACCCGCCCGGCGTCGACCCGGGCATCACCGACGACGAGCGTCGCACCATCCGGGAGATGATGGCCAAGGGCACCTACGGCGGCATCCTCCTGGCCACCCCCGATCTCGACGCCACCTTCGAGGTGCTGCAGGGCGGCGGCGCCGAGATCGTCCAGGAGCCGACCGATCAGCCCTACGGCGTTCGTGATTGCGCCGTCCGCGATCCGGCCGGCAATCTGATCCGAATCCAGGAGCGGGTTTGACCATGGCCGCCCACGTGGCCGACAGCCACGACCTGATCCGCGTGCTCGGCGCCCGGGAGAACAACCTCAAGGACGTCAGCATCGAGATCCCGAAGCGCCGGCTGACGGTGTTCAGCGGCGTCTCCGGCTCGGGCAAGAGCTCGCTGGTGTTCGACACCATCGCGGCGGAGTCCCAGCGGCTGATCAACGAGACCTACAGCGCCTTCGTGCAGGGCTTCATGCCGACGCTGGCCCGGCCCGACGTCGACCTGCTCGAGGGACTGACGACCGCCATCATCGTCGACCAGGAGCGGATGGGCGCCAACCCCCGCTCCACCGTCGGCACCGCCACCGACGCCAACGCCATGCTGCGGATCGTCTTCAGCCGGCTGGGAGACCCTTACGTCGGGCCCCCGACGGCCTTCTCGTTCAACGTCCCGACCCGGACCGCGAGCGGGTCGATGACCGCGGACAAGGGCAAGGGGGAGCGGACCGTGGTCCGCAACGTCGTCTACCACGGGGGGATGTGCGCCCGCTGCGAGGGCCGGGGCGCGGTCACCGACTTCGACCTGTCGCAGCTCTACGACCACAGCAAGTCGCTCAACGAGGGTGCGATCTCCATCCCCGGCTACAGCATGGAGGGCTGGTACGGCCGCATCTTCCGGGGTTCCGGCTTCTTCGACCCGGACAAGCCGATCGCCAAGTTCACCAAGAGGGAGATGCACGACCTGCTCCACAAGGAGCCGACCAAGATCAAGGTCGAGGGCATCAACCTCACCTACGCGGGGCTGATCCCGAGCATCCAGAAGTCGTTCCTGTCCAAGGACGTCGACGCGTTGCAGCCCCACATCCGCACCTTCGTGGAGCGGGTGGTCACCTTCACCACATGTCCCGACTGCGACGGCACCCGGCTCAACGAGGCGGCCCGGTCGTCGAAGATCGAGGGGGTCAACATCGCCGAGGCCTGCGCCATGCAGATCAACGACCTGGCCGAGTGGGTGCGGGGCCTCGACCAGCCCTCGGTCGGCCCTTTGCTGGCCGCCCTGGGGGACACCCTCGACTCCTTCGTCGAGATCGGGCTGGGCTACCTCTCGCTCGACCGGCCGTCGGGGACGCTCTCGGGCGGTGAGGCCCAGCGCACCAAGATGATCCGCCACCTCGGCTCCTCGCTCACCGACGTCACCTACGTCTTCGACGAACCCACCGCCGGCCTGCACCCCCACGACGTCCAGCAGATGAACGACCTGCTGCTGCAGTTGCGGGACAAGGGCAACACGGTGCTCGTGGTGGAGCACGAGCCGGAGACCATCGCCATCGCCGACCACGTCGTCGACCTCGGACCCGGTGCCGGCGCCGCGGGCGGCGCCGTCGTCTTCGCGGGCACCGTGGAGGGGCTGCGGGCGAGCGGCACGCCCACCGGACGCCACCTCGACGACCGGGCCTCCTTGCAGCCGACGGTGCGCCCGCCCTCGGGGATGCTGGAGGTGCGCGGCGCGTGCGCCCACAACCTGCAGGACGTCGACGTCGACATCCCCCTCGGCGTGCTGGTCGCCGTCACCGGGGTGGCGGGCTCGGGCAAGAGCTCGCTGATCCAAGGCTCGGTCTCCGGGCGGGACGGGGTGGTGTCGGTCGACCAGACCCCGATCCGCGGCTCGCGCCGGAGCAACCCGGCCACCTACACCGGGCTGCTGGATCCGATCCGGAAGGCGTTCGCCAAGGCCAACGGGGTGAAGCCGGCGCTGTTCAGCGCCAACTCGGAGGGCGCCTGCCCCACCTGCAACGGGGCCGGCGTCGTCTACACCGACCTGGGGATCATGGCCGGCGTCGCCGCCACCTGCGAGGACTGCGAGGGGAAGCGGTTCCAGGCGGCGGTGCTCGACTACCACCTCGGTGGTCGCGACATCAGCCAGGTGCTGGCCATGCCGGTGACGGAGGCCGAGGAGTTCTTCGGCGCCGGCGAGGCCCACACCCCGGCCGCCCACACCATCCTGGGCCGGCTGGCCGACGTCGGGCTCGGCTACCTCACCATCGGCCAGCCGCTGACCACGCTGTCGGGTGGAGAGCGCCAGCGGCTGAAGCTGGCCACCCACATGGCCGACAAGGGCGGCGTCTACGTCCTCGACGAGCCCACCACCGGCCTCCACCTGGCCGACGTCGAGCAGCTGCTGCGCCTGCTCGACCGGCTGGTCGAATCGGGCAAGTCGGTCATCGTCATCGAGCACCACCTGGCGGTCATGGCCCACGCCGACTGGATCATCGACCTCGGCCCCGGCGCCGGCCACGACGGCGGCCGCATCGTCTTCGAGGGCACCCCGGCCGACCTCGTCGGCGCCCGCTCCACCCTCACCGGCGAGCACCTCGCGGCCTACGTCGGCCTCGACTGACCGGCGTCTCGGGCGCACTCGGGAAGGCCCACATCGCGAGCGTAATACTCAAGGGTATGCTCGGCGAATGACGCAGATCGCGGTGAAGCTGCCGGACGGGCTGGTACGTCAGCTGGACGACCTGGTGAAGCAAGGCCATTTCTCGAGCCGATCGTCTGCGGTCCGGCGGGCGGTCGAGCTGATCGTCGCGGGGCAGCGGCGAGAGGCCCTGGAGGAGGCCTACGTCAGCGGCTACCGACGGGCCCCGGAGTCCGAGGGCGAGCTGGCGGAGGCGAGACGCCTCGCCACGCAGGCGATCGAGGACGAACCGTGGGAGAGATGGTGGTAGCACGAGGCGAGGTCTGGTGGGGCGAAACCCCGCAGGAGAAGGGCCGGCCCTTCCTCGTCGTGAGCCGAGACGCCGCCAACCGCGTGATGCAGCGGGTCCTGGTGGCGCCGGTCACTAGCCGCGTCCGCGGCCTTCCGAGCGAGCTTCCGCTTGGCCCGGCTGAGGGTCTCCCGCGGCAATCGGTCGCGTCCTTCGACAATCTCCAGCCGTTCCCGAAGGCGATGCTCGTTCGCCGTATCGGTGCGCTGGGTTCGGATCGCTCGCGCGCCATCTGCCAAGCAGCCGGCGCAACTCTCGACTGCTGAGCCTCGGTTGTGGTGGCGGCGCAGCGAGCTGTCGGTGCCCCCGGGGTCTCCGGGGTAACCGTGCCAAAGTGGCAAGAAACTCGGCTACTAACGGCGGTTAGGCGCTGTCGAACCCGGAAGTCCGGAGGTCCTTCGGATCGCAGCCCCCGGTAGTCTGACCTCCCATGACGCCCGACAGGCCGGTGGTGCTTGACGTCTCTCAGCTGGAGGCGCTCCTGCGGGCTGAATCGCGAACAGCGCTGATCAGCCTGGCGTGGCCTGATCGTCGACGCCGGCGTCCCGAGAGAGCGACCTTCTCCGACCGACCGCTGCGGCCGCGACGATCAGCACGAGCACGGCTGCTGCGATCCGACCGGGGCCGACCTGGTCCAGCCACGTCGAAACTTGGCCCGACCACCGGGTGACGATGGCCACCGGCCCGGCCTCGGCGTCGTCGTCGACGGCGAGGCGGATCTCGTAGACCGCGTACCACGTGACGTAGGCGCCGGCGACGGCCAGGACCAGGCCGCCGAGGCGGGCCAGCACCGGCGCCGCCCCTCGCAGGGCGGCGCCCACCGGTCGGCGGGCGAAGGAAATGGCCACGGCCAGCCCGGTCAGCACCGTGCCCATCCCCAGGGCGTAGGCGACGAAGACGGCCACCCCCGACAGGAGGCTGGCGTCCTCGAAGGTCGTGGCCACTGCGGCCAGGAACACGGGCAGCGTGCACGACAGCGACACCGTGGCGTAGGACACGCCGTACAGGGCCATGGACGCCAGCCCCCGGCTTGTCCCGCCGACCGCGAGGCGAGGCAGGCGCAGCGCCGGCTTCCACCCCGCGGCGACGGCCAACCCCAGGGCCGTGAGCGCCAGGCCGACGGGAACCGACACCCACGGGGCGACGCGCTGGATGGCCAGGGAGAACGTCGTCGCGGCCACGCCCGCGACCCCGAACACGCCCACGAACCCGACCGTGACCGCCGAGCCCGCGGCCAGGGCGCCGACCACCGGCCCGCGCCCCGGCCCCATCCCCTCGCTCCTCGACGCCGACGAAGAAGGAGAGGTAGGCCGGGAGCAAGGCGAACCCGCACGGGTTGAACGCGGCCAGCATCCCCGCCGCGAACCCCAGGGCCAGGGGGGCATCGATCACCGGCCGGTCAGTGCTGGGACGCCAGCCGCAGCACCTCGTCCTCGGGGAACGGCCCCAGCCACCGGCCGAGGAAACTGCCGTCGGGGGCGATCAGCACGGCCGCGGGCTGGCCGGGGATCTCCAGAGCGCGCCACGAGCGGAACGAGGAGTCCCACAGCATGGTGAAGGTGACCGCGTAGCGGGCGACGAAGTCGCGGGCCTCCTCCAGGCTGTCCTGGGTGCCCAGGCCGACAACCCGGACCGTCGACACATGCTGTCGAGCGAACTGCTCGACGCCGGGAGCCTCCCGGCGGCAAGTCGGTCAATGCGGCGCCCACATCCACAGCAGGATCGGCTCGGCCGACGGCGCCAGCGAGGCCAGGTTGACCGTCCCGCCGCCCACGTCGTCGACGACGATGTCGGGCAGCACGCTGGCGCCTAACGCCGAGGGGACCACGCTCGTCGGGGTCGCGGCCGGGGCAGGTCCGGCGTGCTCCAGGCTGGGCAGGGTGGAGACAGAGGGGGGCGGGCGCTGGCCCGATGGAGCGGAGCCGCCGCAAGCGGCAACGAGGAGCGCAGAAGCGGCAACAGCGGCCGCGCTCAGCAGTGGGCGGGAGAACAGTGCGGGGGCCATGGCAACGCCAGCGTCGCACGCGACGGGGCCGCGATGGGGTCGCCCTGCGATGACACCCGGCCGACCGGCCGGACCAGCTCTTTTCGCTCAGCGGATGCCAAGGCGGGCGTCGTCGCCCGGTGGGCGCCCCTGGACGAGGCGCAGCAGTGCCTCGGCGGGAATCCGACGGGTTAGCCGGAGACCCCCCCAGGGCCAACCAAAGTCGACCGCCCATAATCCTCGTTATGTAAAATTGGTTTTGGCTCCCCCCTCCATGTCACGTCACAAGTGGAGGTGACGCCCAACGACTTCGCCGACTTGGCCGAGGTCGAGTCCCGGCTGGCCGCCTTCGAGCGTCGCTACGAGCAGACAGCCACGCCGTTCGAGTGGAAGTTCACCCGCAGCGACCTGACCAAGCTCCTCGAGCGACTCGCTGGCGAGCCTGCCTGACCACAGGGCCGCCGCCTGACGTGCGGGGAATACGTGACCGGAATTTCGGTCCAGAGCACTAAGCTAAGCTAAGACTGGAGTTGCCAGAGGTTATAGTAGAGACCTCGTCGATCGAGAAGGCTCTCGTGGGTCCCTTCCTCGCGCAGCTCCCCCTGGTCCATCACGGCGATCTTGTCCGCGTCCCGGATCGTGGCCAGGCGATGGGCGACATAGATGACGGTTTTGCCTCTCGTGGCGTTGTTCAGTGACTCTTTGACCGCGGCCTCGGTCGCGTAGTCGAGCTGCGAAGTCGGCTCGTCGAGGGCGAGGATCGGCGCGGACTTGAGCAGCGCCCGGGCGATCGCCACTCTCTGCCGCTGGCCTCCGGACAACCGCTGGCCCCGCTCACCTACCTGCTGATCGAGCCCTTGCGGCAGTGAAGCCAGGAGGTCGCCGGCGCCGGCTGCATTTAACGCGCCGATGACCTGATAGTCGGACGCGCTCGGCCGACCGTAGAGGACGTTGTGGCGGACCGTGCCATTGAAGAGGTAAACCTCCTGGCTGACCAGGGCGACGGCGGACCGGAGGTCGGCGATGACGAGATGCCTCAGGTCATGACCATCGAGCAGTATCCGACCCTCGTCGGGGTCGAAGAACCGCAAGAGCAGGCGGAGCAGCGTGCTCTTCCCGGAGCCGGTGGGGCCGATAATGGCGAGCGTGCTGCCTGCGGGCACGTCGAGAGACAGGCTGCGCAGGACAGGCCTGGACGGGTCGTAGCCGAAGGTCACACCCTCGATGCGGATGTCGCCCCGAACCGCGGTCGGGGCCAGCGGGATCGGCCCGCTGACGACCCTCGGCGCTGCGTCGAGGACCACTCGAAGCCGTTCGGCGGAGGCGCGTGCCCCGTAGTAGGCATTAGTGGATTCGCTCACCCGTCCGAGTGAGCCAAGAAGACGGGGATACCAGAAGGCGGCGCCGGCCAGCTGGCCCTCCGGCATCCTGCCAGCCAGGACACGCTGCGCGCCGTGGGCCATCGCAAGCGTGTAGCCGCCGTAGAAGATGTTCCCACCAATGGCCGTCTGCAACTGGGAGGAGGAGTGCGCGTCGACCGCCACCTCGGCCAGATCCGCACTGAGCTGCCGGATCCGCCGGGCCTCGAAACCCTCAGCAGTGAAGCTCTTCACTTCGACGATGCCGGCGAGGATGTTGTCGAACGCCTGCGCCATGCCCGCACGGGCGGCTGAGGTCTCGGCGAACAGGCGCCGCGACTTTGGCCTCAGTATGCGGACCGGGAAGAGCAGGAAGGGGACCGAAGCTACCGCGATGGCCGCCAGCCGGGTCGAGCTGCGCATGAGAGCGGTGCCCGCGAAAAGCATCGTCAGACCGGACTCGATGATCGAGTCCGCCTCCTCCATCAACGCTCCGATCTGGGCGCTGTCGTCGAGGAGCATGGCCATGAGCTGACCCGTACCGTGCGATTCGAAGAACGCCAGATCCTGCGACTCGAGGCGGACGAAGACCTCGGTGCGGAGCCGGTGCTCGGTGACCTGCGACAGCCTCCTCCACGCCTGGCGCCGCTTGTACGTCGCCCATAGCCCGACACCTGTGAGGAGGAAGGTGGCACCGGTCAGCAGGTGCACGTTCGACCGGGCGTCGGCGAGGCCTAGCCATCGGAAGATCCTTGGGCTACCACCCGCACCGAGGGTTCCGATCGCGGCCAACGACAGGCCCTGCAGGGTGGTCAGGGAGTGGGCGCCGACGGTGACGAGGGCCGGTCCGATCCGCTCACCCGGGCGCTGGCGGGTGACGTCGAGCACCTGGCGGAGCGCGGTGCGGTTTTCGGAGCCGGCGCGCAGTTCGGGGAATACCCCGTGTTCCCGTATCTGCGTCTCGACCCCGACCCGTAGCTGCTCGGGATATCCCCCCGGCGCGCGTGCCTCGTCGTAGCTGATCAGCAGGCTTCCGGACGAGGTACTCGCCTTCGCCCCGGTGACATGGTCGAAGTCGCCGACGACTGCCTCCAGACTGCGCGCCAACACCGGGTTCAGGACCAGCGCGTCGATGTCGAGACGGAGCCGGCCCGGACCCCGCCACCGCTCGCGGACACCGGAATCCGAGCTCCTACGCTGCACTGCCGAAGGGAGGTGGTCGGCCTGACTGGGATCGGGGACTCAGGCCTTCGTGCCCGTCGTATCGGAGGTGGCGGCGTTCTCTTTTCGATCGGCCGGAGGGGCTTGGGCGTACTTCCGCTGGATGTCGGTCATCATCTCCACCCTGGCCTCGTGGGTGACGTCGGCGACGTTCTCCGCGCCTCGAGCGGCGAGGGACTGCACCTTGAGACCAAGGTGCATTCCCGTCTTGACTCCGGCCTTGAGTACCGATCGCCAGTTGGCGACAAGCAACGCGCCGGAAGACAAGCCGACGAGGAAGGTTCTGCCCCTTCTCTTCTCAACCGATGACAACCGACGCACAGTGGCACCTCCACTCGACTCACCGTTAGGTGGCATGTCACACAGATCCCAAAGAGGGGAAAACCTCCGACGGCCTTGGTAGCTTTCACTGAATAGCCTAGCTTCTGATCTGCGATCTCAGCGTCGATGGCAGCAGCGGGAGAACAGGCGGACCACTTCCGAGCATCGGACGCTAGCGGAGAAACCGCCGGCGGTGCAAACACCGCGACCAGGCGTCGGTGAACACGCGCGTCGATATCGTCTACCCGCAACGATTTCGGCTCGAAGGTCGGCCTGGTCGTGACGCGGGGATACCGCTCGGATGAAGCCCACTCCCCTCTTCCACGGACCGTTTCGCAACTACGTCCCTCGATCAGCGCCCGTTGATGGCGATGGAGCGGCGCCGTCACACTGGCGTCTCGGGGAAGGGTGGTCCCCCCCTTAGTCCGCTTCTTTCTCGAGAAGAGCACGTGACAGTCAGATTGCGGAACTCCTCAACGTCGCTTTCCCGCTTCCTGGCGCGGTCGCGTCGGAGGCCGGGCCGTGTGCATCATTCGGGGCGCAGAGGTGCCACCACACCTCCCGACGCGAGCCCTTCCAACGCTTTCGACCCGCCGACCGGAGTACCTCCACCAGGCGGTCGGAGTTGCTCGGTCGACATCGGGAGGCGGTGGCTAGCATCACTCGACCGCCCCCGTCGAGAGGTCCCGACACGCGACAGTGCAGGTCAAAGGGTTTCCACCGCTCGCCGAGGACCCTCCAGCGAGTCGCCATCACCACCTGTCGACGCCTGCAGTCGGTCTCCCGCTCACTACTGGCCCCTTGACGCCCGCCGCCCCTCCCGTTAAGAATGCACCTGACAAGTGCGGATGCGTCAGCGCCCTTCAGTGTCCTGGTTCCATTAGTGTCGGCGGCAGTACTTCTGTTGTCGACGCAATGAGGTCACGGAGGATCGGCGAGGCGGATACCCCACAAGCACTCGGTTTCTTGAGTATGTATGCGGGGCTTTTTGATGCGGGGCGGTGAATGCTGTAGTCAGTGCGGTCCAAAAAGTTGTGGTACGCGGATTCATGCGAGGGCCGTAAAGCTTCAAAGTGTTGAGCAACGCCAATGTGTTGCTGGGGATAGGCACCACCACATGTGAAGGACGGATTGTGGACTTGGTCGTCACCCCAACAAGCACTATTCGGCGCATCCAGGGCCTGATCGTCCTGATGTCTTGCCTCCCTTCAGATGGGAAGTGCCGCGAGCTCTTCGAGCTTGCGCTTGCCTTGGACAGTGTGAGGGCCACCTCGCTGCTCACCCCTCCAGGTGAACCCAGCTCAGGGCGCGGCCACCAACCGTGGCTCGAGTCGCTCTGGGCTCGAGCCGACCTGTCCCCCGCTGAGCGGCGGGTCGTCGAGTGGCAAAACAGCCCGGAGAACATGGAGGTGGCAATTCGAGAGATTCAATGCCTACAGGACGCACTTGCTGAAATATGGCAGCTCCACTGACTGCCTACCATCCGTAGATCGTCACACAACCAAGGAGAGAAGAACGATGCTTACCCTAGAAATCGCACCCGCCGACGTCGAGCAGATGCTGTACCAGAGCGTCGTTGACGCTGAGTTCAGGGCCGACTTCTCCGCCGCCCTCTTCGGTGGTGGCTCGTGGCCCGAGGCCATCGAATCCCAGGAGCGGGCGCTGCTCGATGTCGCCCTCGCCGGCACCGACGCCTACATGTGCAGCACGACCTGCAGCTCCGGTCCCTTCACACTCGTCTGCGACGGCTCGACCAAGTAGCCCCGCAACCTCCTTGCTGATCCTGTGATCGGCGGCGAATGGGATCACGGCCACGAACCGTGAACCCATTCGCTGCCACAATGCGCCGCTCACACCAGGCACGACCCATCGACCCGTCCGACCACACCGGGGTGGTGATCCGCACTCAGTTGGCACGAGATTTCCCATTCGACATCGCCCTGGCGGCCAGCAACCTCTCCGAGCGCGTCGGCCTAGTGGCCGCTCTGCCGGCGATCGGGGCCGCGGCCTCGCTGCCGTTGAGCGAGTTCGACCGATGGAAGATCGAGCGGCAGAGCCGCCGCCTCGCGGAACAGCTCGCCGAGGAACCCCCCAGCCGCCTCGGCGTCAACCCCTCCCAAGCGGATATCCGGGCAGTCCTCGCGTCGTATCGCCGGTGGGAGACCACCGACCTCCCGCTCAACGACGCCGAGCGGGAGGTGGTCTGGGATGTGCATGGCGCCTGGCTGCCGACCTATCGCGACGCCTTGACCGGCTTCGACGTCTCGTCGACCCTCTCCGACCGCTACTTCTGGCGGCGACCCGAGCTCTTCTACGGACGGTTTGCCCGGGCCTGCGAGCCCTTCCTGATTCATATCACCGACCGGCTCGACGCCGCATGCGCCGACGCGAACCGGGACGCTGGCATCGAGATGCTGACACCGGCCATCGTCGACGACTTCGTCACCCAGTTCCTCGATCGGTTCGACCTCGCCTTGGCCTGGGTGATCGAAGCGGACGTGAACGTGCATTGCGCGCGGCTCTCGATCGACAAGGCGGCGACGACCCCGGCGGACCACCTCGCCTATTTCGACGGAACGTTCTCATCCGCGGGCGACTACCACCGCTTTTACCGGCGGTTCCCGGTGCTGGGCCGATGGTTGGCCGGTGTGGCCGCCTCCACCTGCAGGAACGGCCGGACGGTCATGCGCCGTTTGCGCGCGGACCTCGCCGGGTTGGGTCCAACGCTCTTCGGCGACGCTATCGCCGGGGTGGATCGTCTCAAGCTGGGGAAGTCCGACTACCACGCCGGCGGGCAGAGCGTCGCCCTCGTCGACGTCAGGCTGGCCGGTGGTCGCTCGGCGGGCCTGGTCTACAAGCCTCGAGGCGTTGAGTCGGAAGCCGGGATGCAGCAGATGCTGTCGAGGTTGAACGCGGCCGGCGTGATGTCATTCGGCACCCACAAAGTCATTGCCAAAGACGGGTACGGGTACGAGGAGCTCATTCCGTCCGGCACGAACACGGTCGAATCGGTCCCCGCGGCGGAGTCCATCTACGAGGAGCTTGGCGGGTACCTCGGCCTCTTCCACGTCCTTGGTGGTGGCGACCTCCACTACGAGAACATTCTCGTGGCCGCGCCCCACGCCCACGTCTGCGACTGCGAGACGGTGCTTGGCATCAGGGTTGCCGGTCAGGATCGACCGCTGGGCACCGTCCTCGACTCCGTCTACAAGACAGGGCTGCTGGAGTGGCCCAAGGCCTTCGGCGATGCCGGGGGGTCGGCCATGATGATGAGCGGCTACGCCGGCGGCGAGTCGTATTCGCTGCCGGTGCCCGTCCCGAGGGTCAACGACGAGCGAATGTCGCTCGCCCTCGGGGTGACACACCAGAGTGACGTGCGGATCGATCCCGATGCCGGCAACCGGGTGTACGTGGCCGATCAGCTCGTCTCACCCGCGGATTTCAAGGACGCGATCGTCCGTGGGTTCTCCCGCATCCACGAGTGGTTCGAGGGGTCGCGGGCCACGGCTGGCCAATGGTTGGCGGAGCTGTTCGCGACGGCTCCCGTCCGTCATGTCAACTGGGCGACGCAGATCTACCTGCAATTGCTGGTCGCCGCTCGTCACCCGAAGTGCCTCATGGACCCACTCGAGGTGGACACAGTATTCAACGCGCTGCGCCAGGGCCCTCGGAAATGGGATCCCGATCGGAGCTTGGCGCTGGAAGAGGTGGCGTCGCTCTGGCAGCTCGACGTACCCATCTTCACCGCCCGCGCCTCGAGCACCGAGCTCTGCCACGGCCATGGCGTTCACGTCGCCATCCGGCTCGAGGCCCCACCCCTTCAGGATGCGCTCGATCGGATCGACTCGCTGACCAGGCAGAACTACCGCCACCAGGTTCAGTACATCGCGGCCAGCCTCGCTGTCGACGAGGTGCACAGCGACGACTTCGTGGCCACCGCCATTGAGTACGCCCGTAGAGTCGGTCACAAGCTTTGCAGCCTCCTCGACGATCCTGCTTCCGGTTCAGTGTGGCGTTCCTACCAGATCGGCTCCCCGGGGTACCGGGAGACCGATATTTTGGCCGACCTGTACAACGGAACCGCAGGCGTCTCGCTCTTCCTGGGCTACCTCGATTCTCTGTCTCCACACGACGCCTTTCGAACTGGCGCCCAGCAGGCCCTCACCCACGCGTTGAGGAACCACAGCCGCGACCGTGTCGGTGCGTTTCAGGGGCTGGGCGGCATGGTCTACGTCCTTACTCATCTGTGGCACTTGTGGCAGGACGACTCGCTGCTCGACCGCGCCCTGGTGCTCACCAAGGAGATCGGCGAGCAGATTCCCAAGGACCGGGAGTTCGACGTGCTGAGCGGTGCCGCCGGCGTCATCCCCGTGATGCTGGGACTAGCCGAGGCGACAGGTGGTCAGGGTGTCGACCTGGCGCAGTCATGCGGCAGGCACCTACTCATTAATGCCGACCAGGACAACACCGGCCTGAGTTGGCCCCTGGCCCGGCCGAGCGAAGCGATCGCCAACCTCACCGGCTTCGCCCACGGATCGAGCGGCATCGGTTGGGCCCTGATCAAGCTCGGTTGCTTCAGTGGCGACACCGACTACGTTGCCGCCGGGCGTGAGGCGTTCCGGTACGAGGAGCAATACTTCGACGACGACAAGCAGGATTGGTACGACCTCCGAACGAGTGTCATCGCCATGGCCCAGGGACGGCGGACCTTCTCGAACGGATGGTGCAACGGAGCCGCCGGCATCGGACTGAGTCGTATCTCGAGCTGGTCGATGCTCGGGGGCGAGGAGGAGGAACTTCTGCATGAGGCTTACCTCGGCCTGTCGGCCACGCTGCGCAACTTTCGCCGCCTCGGCAACGACAGTCTCTGTCACGGTAGGTCCGGGAACGCGGAGCTGTTTCTGAGGTTCGGACTGCTCAGGGACGAACCCGCATTCCAGCTCGAGGCAAACGTCCAGGCCCAGGCGCAGTGGCAGAACATCGAAGAGGATCAAAGCATGGTGATCGGCGCCGACGACGTCCGGGTCTTTCCGGGATTGATGCTCGGACTGGCCGGCTTCGGCCTTCACTTCCTCCGCCTGGCCCATCCCGACCGCATTCCGTCGCCACTGCTCCTCGACCCATTTCCACTTTCTGCATGAGAGGAGTGTCCATGTCAGTGGAATCGTGCGTCGCGTTCTCGAGGAGGTGCGCAACTCGGCCTCGCTCAGCCAGGGCCTCAAAGCGATGTCGGATCCGATGGAGCTGGTGGCCATGGGAATGCGTCTCGGCTACACGTTCGGCGCGATAGACATCCCCGCCGCCTCGGCATCCTTGAGCGAGAGGCCGGCCGCGGGGACGGGATCCAGCCTGGCCCATACGCCTGGTATCGAATGCGAAAGGTCCGTCTTCTACCACTACGAGCTCGACCTCGATGCGTTTCCGCACTTCGGCGAGGTTCGGGATGCGCTCGCTCGCCTGCGCATCACGCCGAGCTCGGTCGACTTGGCGCGCTTCCGAGAGACGTTCCGGCGTGACGACTTCGACTGGACGAGCATGTCGCCGGACTCGCCCGCGTTCTCGGCGGCATACGAGGACGTCATGAGCTACCACTGGCAGGATCAGCCCGAGGGTGGTGATTTCGACCGGCGCGACTTTCACCTGGTGAACCTCGACAAACACACGCGCCACCGCGACTACGAGTCCTACTTCGCCACCAAGGTGCAAATGGTGTCCGCGCTGGAGAGGCTTTTCGGGGGCGGCGTACAGGTATCGGGCAGTCTCTGGTATCCACCGACGGCCTACCGGCTCTGGCATACGAATGAAACGCAGCCCGGTTGGCGGATGTATCTGGTCGATCTGGATGGAAATGGCGACCATGACGGCATGTCGTTCTTCCGGTACATGAACCCGGACACCAAGGAGGTGGTCACGCTCGAGGACCGTCCCCGGATGATGCGGCTGTTCAAGATCGAGCAGGAACGAGACAAGCGGTTCTGGCACTGCATCGTTAACGGCACCAACCGGAACCGTTGGAGTTTCGGCTACGCCGTTCCCGACGACTGGCAGGTTCGGCTCGCTGACGCAGGCGTCGTGATGGCCAGCGGCTCGGGCGAAGCCGGTCGATTGATGGAGTTCAACCGTACCCGAAGCGCTCGCGGCGGGAATCGTATGCCATCGGATCGTCGAACAGAAACGTGAGGTTCATGCGGCTCGATCGAAGGTCGAACGCCTCGAACTCACCCTCGTCGCTGGCGTGATAGAGCGGCGAAGGGAAAATGACGGCCCGGTTGCATCGGTAGGGAACGCGCACCTCGTTCCCGTCGTACAGCCGCCTGAAGTAGTCGTCCGACCAGCCGGGGTTTGTGGTCAGCTCGGGCGGCGGTGCGGCGGGGCGACGCACCCGGTACAGGACAAGCCCGTTGCGTTCGGGTGTGCGGTTGTGCTGGTCGGCAGTCATCCACAGGTTCAGGGTGACGGAACCGGCATCGAAGTGTGGGCGCAGGCCCGCCGAGCGCGGGTGCAGAAAGGCCCAGTGCTCCACCAGTTGCAACCCCGACAGGAGGTCGGGGATGCAGCTGGCGAGGGACCGGGCGATCTCGTCGGCTTGGGGTGCATGGGGGCGCGCGAGGTAGCGGGATTGTGCCTGGGCCGAATTGAACGTCCATCCCGGGTGGTGGAGAAGGAACTCGTGCAGTTCTGCATAGGCGGCCGGGGAAAGGAAGTCGTCGAGCACAACATGACTCGGCTCGGAATCGGCGTACTCCGCCGCGACGCTTCTCCACGTGCGATCGGTGAGAACTGTGCTCGACATGTCAAAATACTACCCCGCGGAATAGCCGGCATGAGTCTGAGGCGATGCTCACTGCGGCGCGGGCAGGAGGTCCGCTGACGATGGGTTTCAGCTCGGCTGCACCGGCGATCGGCTTCGCTCGGGTCGCGATCGCCGAAGCCGCCCTCGATCTCGTCGAGGACGGGCGTGGCGGCGGGCTCGTCCTCGAGCGGGGGCCCGGGTTCGTCGACTATCGGCGCCTAGACGAGGCCGGGGCCACGACGCTCCTCGGCCGGGTGGCCGGTGAAACGGCACCTCGGACCGTGCTCTCGGGCGACCTCTGGGATGTTCTACGACGGTGGGTGGTCGACGACGATTCGGTGGCCGACCACGTCTTCCGGAGCGACGGGGTGCTGTACTCCTCGGCGCTCACCGCGGTTGCGGATCGCGTCGATCGCTTCGTCCGCCATGCGGAGACCGAAGAGGATCGGGCTGTCATGTTGGCGGCCGGAATCGATCCAGGCCATGGGGTGTTGCGCCGCGTTCGCATCCATACGGGAATGTCGAGCGCGGCCGTCCTCGCCGCCCTTCGGAGCCGGATAGGGCGGGTGCGGGACACGAGTCATGCGATTGCCACCGCGTCCGAGGTGGAGGCCGCCGTCGAGCGGTTGCTGGCCTTGGCCGCCGCCGTCGGCTCGGGCAAGTCCCCTGCTGTTGTGTCGCATCGGGAAGCCGTCGGGCTGGTGAGCGGATGTCCCGATGATCTCGACGTCGTCGACTCCTGTGCCGACACCCCGTCGCCCGCCGGCGACGGGAAGCTCGAATCGGGCTTGGTCGACCTAGCACTGTCCCCACTCGCGTCTCCCCGCGCCTGACCAGGAGACCGACCCCTCATGCCCACCGACCCCAGGACGCCACAGCCGGTACCTGGGCTGGACATCGTCGGTCGAGGCATCTACCTGCGACCGAACCGGCCATACGAGCTGAAGCCGATCCTCTTCGACCGAGGCCCGGACCAGCTCTTCCAGTCTCGCGAGACCGGCGAGACCTATCTCCTGCCAGCCGGCTACCACATCGACGACAGCCCTCCGATGCCCGCGGCCCAGGCCCTCAACCAGTCGATGATCGAGGAGTCGTGGGAGCGGTTCGAGAAGCACACCGGCATCGACGCGAGCGCAGCTCTGAGCAATGCCCCGTTCAGTGTGGATGTGACAGCCTCGCAAGCCAAACAGCTGCGGCAGGAAGAGGACTCCTACTACGCGCTGCGCACCACGTTCATGCCTTTGTGGTCGCTCTACATCCCCACCGCGGCCCAATGCCCACCCAACTGTTTCGAACTGCACCCCCCGGTGCCCTTCAGTCATCGTCACCGCGCCGCGTACGCCGCCTTCTTCGAACGGTATGGCACCCACTACGTGAAGCGGGCGTGGGTGGGAGGAAAGGCGACACTGGCGTTCGCCGTCACGAAGACGTCCGACATGACCAAGTCGGACATCAGAGCTGGCCTGCAGGCCAGCATGGCGGGCCTCGGTGGCGCCTCGGTGAATGCCAGCGACCAGAGAAGCAAGGAAAAACTTCAAAGCAATTCCCAATGCACAGTGTTCGGCCGGGGCGGCGACGAGTTCAAGTTGGCGGCGCTAAGCACGCTCGATGATGCCGCCTACAACGAGTGGCTCGTGACGGTCCGGAAGAACCCGCAGCTGATCGAGTTCGACGTGGCCGGCATCTGGACGCTCGTCCCTGACCCGAAGGAGGCGGACGCCCTGATGTTCGCCTATCAGGAGGAGAACTCGACCTCGCCTCTCCGAGCCGTCTTTCAGATCGACAACAAGGTTTACTTCTTCGAGGACACCTACTTCTACGTCTACGACGTCGATCTGAGGGAGACAAGCAAGCCGGAACTCATCCGAGATGGCTGGCCCGAGCTCGCGCGTGTCGGCTTCGAGCGTGCGGATGCAGCCTTTCTCGGCAAGTACCTGACCTCGCAGAGTGGTGAGGACCTGAGCAGGAAGCTCTTCCTGTTCAACCGAGACAGCTACGTGCGCTGGGATGTCGATTCCCGTGGGATCGACCCGGGATACCCCCGCCTGATCACGCAGGGTTGGCCCGGCGTCCCGTTCGACCGGATCGATGCCGCCGTCAACGTCGCTCCCGATGCGCTCTACCTCTTCAAGGGCGACCAGTACGTCCGCTTCAACACGATTGCCAATCACGTGGACCCTGGCTACCCGGAGTCCGTCAACAAGCGCTGGGTGGGTCTGCCCTTCGACCGAATCGATGCTGCGAGCTACTGGGGCAACGCGAAGATCTACTTCTTCCGCGGCGATCAGTACGTGCGATACGACACCGTCATGTGGAGGGCCGACGCCGGCTATCCGAGGTCGATCCTCAGCCACTACGTCGAGGATTGGAGATTCTTCGAATGACTGCCAGCACCAATGGATCGTCAAACACCGACAACTTGCGATCCCCCCCCGGCGAGCCTCCTCGCATGGTGCTCGGGAAAGCGGACGACGTGGTCCGCAAGTCGATGTTGGCCGCGCTAGCCGTCGGGATCGTGCCCGTACCGATCGTCGACATGGTCGTCCTCTCGGGCATCCAACTCCAAATGCTTTCTCGCTTGTCGAAGCTCTACGACGTCGAGTTCTCGGATCAATTGGGTAAGTCCCTGATCGCCGCCCTCGTCGGTGGCGGGACGTCCGTTGTGCTGGCATCGGTTGCCGCCTGGAAGCTCCTCGTCCGGGTGCTTCCCTCGCCAGCCTGGGCTGCGAACGCCCTGAGCACCGCCGCGCTTGCCGGCGCGTCCACCTTCGCGGTCGGGAAGGTCTTCATCCAGCACTTCGAGTCGGGTGGGACGCTGCTCACCTTCCAGCCCGATCGGGTTCGCAGCTACTACCAAGAGCAGATGCGGCAAGGTGCCGAAGAGGTCCGTTCGAGCTTCGCCGGTGTGCGGCCCTAGCAATCCGGGACCAGGAGGGGAATCGTGGCCAACCCAGCCATCCAAAACGTGTTCGTACTGATGCTCGAGAACCGCTCGTTCGATCACATGCTCGGTTGCTCGGGTATCACCGGCACCGACATCGTCAGCGGGCAGACCCGGGCGGTGAACGGCCCGACCGGCATCAGCCTCCAGTATCAAGGGACCAGCTACCCGGTCGGGACACCGGGAATCAACCCTATGCCGATCGATCCGGGCCACGAGTTTTCCGACGTCCTCGAGCAGCTCTGTGGGAAAGGGGTGGACTACAGCGCGCCCTACCCACCGATCAACATCGGCCAGGCCGGGTATCTCGACGACTACGCCTCGCTGATGACCAGCGGTGGGCCGGGGAAGGTGGACGATCCCTTGGGTTGCATGAGCCCGACCCAGGTACCGGTGATCTGCGGTCTGGCCCAAAGCTTCCTCGTTTGTGACGGCTGGTGCTCGTCGATGCCGGGGCCTACGGTGCCGAACCGGTTCTTCGTGCACGCCGCGTCATCGGGCGGACTTGATCACAGCCCGACCCAGTTTCAGACCCTCGATTGGATGGCATTCGGCTATTCGTTCCAGAACGGCACGATCTTCGATCGCCTCGCCGGTGCCAGCGGCCTCAATTCTTTCCGCATCTACCAGGGTGACTCGTTTTCCTTGGCCCACATGCTTCCCAACATGAACTTCAAATACGCGTCCAACTTCTATCCCTACACGTCGTTCGCGTCCGATGTGACGAAGCCATCGTACAGGTCGATCAAGTACACGTTCATCGAGCCGAGTTACGGGAATTTCACCGGGGACTTCACTTGCGGTACCTCCCAGCATCCCCTCGACGACATAACCCGGGGCGAATGGCTGATTAAATGTTCCTACGAGGCGATTCGGAGCTCGCCGCTGTGGGACACGAGCCTCCTCGTTGTGGTGTGGGATGAGCACGGCGGTTTCTATGACCATGTCGAGCCCCCTTCCGCCACCCCTCCAGGCGACAAGGAACACGAGGGCATCAACGAGTCCGGCTTCACGTTCGCCCAGCTTGGGCCGAGGGTGCCAGCGGTGATCGTGTCGCCTTTCATTCCCGCCAACACCATCGATGGTCGATGCTATGAGCACTCCAGCCTGCCCGCGACCCTGGAGGCGCTCTTCGGGCTGGCGCCGCTCACGGCCCGCGACAGCAGCGTAGCCAACCTCACCCGGGTGCTCACGCTGAGTGACCCTCGCACCGACGCTCCCATCGCCCTCGCCTCCCCCGCCACGCCGGCGAACATGAAGGGCTGTATGCCCATCGGCTCGTGCGGCAACCTGCCCACCGCGGCGAACCAGGAAGCCCGGCTCAGGGCGGTGGCGTCCTCCCCCGAGGGTGACAAGCCGCTAGTGGGAAACCACCCGGCATTTCTCCTGGCGGCTTTGCAGCGCGACCTGGCGTCGACGCCTCCGGTGCAGCACCCGGGGCGGTTGGAGCGCTTTCGGCGAATCGGACCCACCCGTCGGGACGCGGCCGTGTACGTGCTTGAAGTTTCGGAAAGAGCACGGGCTGCGCAGGATGCCGCCCAACCCACCGCCGACGGCGACCCGCCGACGAGGTAACGCCGGCGGGCCTACTCCTTGGGTCGGGTGTGCCGCTTGTCGCGGCCTATCTGGCGGGCGGCCAACGTGTAAGCCCGAGGTGCTCGTGCAGGTGGCGCCCGGTGGTGGCCTTGACGAAGGAGTTGGACCCGACCAGGAGCGCACCCGGAAGCCCGAAGATCGACTTTGCGACCAGAGCGCCGGCGCCGTGGATGACAGCCTGCCGCAGGTCGCCCTTGACCAGGTTGCTTCCGCCCGGGACCAGAGTTTCGCTGGCAAACGCAATGGCCTGTTTCAGCGGCGCGGAGGGCACGACCTCATCGGAAGTGGCAACTGCTTGCTCGACCGGGACCTCGGGTGTAGACACAACACACCACCTCCGTGGATTGATGATGAACCTTACCTGATGCCGTCTCCCATTCACGGTGAACGGTTTTCCGCTATTTTAGATCGGTGCCTTCGACAATGCAAGGGCCTACAACGTACCCACCGCGCTCAAGATCCGCGAGCTTTCCTCCGCACATCTCGACGGATGACCTCCAAATCCCCAGGAGGCGGCATTTTGGGCTTTTGGAGACGCTCCCTGCCACCCTTGGTGACCAAACTTGCAGGCGCCGTAGGGACCGGCAGTCGGAGATCGGTGGTGTGAGCGGTCGGCGGCCGGCCCGCTACTCCATATGCGCTTCCGACGAAACGCAAATCCTCGACTGAGAGGGCGGCAAATCGCACTGTGGATCGGCATGGTGCGACGTGGAATCGAGGAGACGAATTGACTAGCCGCAGACCGTGATTCCAAGGCCTCAGTTGTGTCTCCAGCCCGATGTGGTGTTCAAGCACAGGCGAGCAATGCGGACTGCGAAAGACATTTGATATCGGGCAGAGCATCCAGACTTTCATGGACTGCCCCCCTTCATTGCTTCGGACCCAATGCGAGAACGGGCGCGTCGAAGGCTTCGACACGACGGTGCGCCTGATCACCCGCCGGGCTTACGGGTTCCATTCTGCCGACGCCGGCCCCATCGACCTCAAGCTCCCCCACGAATGAGTGGTCACCAAGGGCTGCCTGGTGATCCACACCTGAGTCAGGAGAGCCACGTTTCGACCCACCGGGCGCGGCGAAGCGGGCACCCTCGCCGGGCCGAGCGACGACAAGGGTCATCAAGGCCGGTCGGAGGTCGACCGACGGGGAAGCCTTGCCGGCCGGGGTACCGGCTCGTCACGAGGATTGAAGGTCGAAACCCGTCCGGGCTTGTCGGCTGCCCCTCCTGCCGGCACTGCGCAGGTGGGGACGCTGCATTCGCTCTCCGGTGACCAAAGCTTCGCCACGCAAGGTGCAGCAGACGACGAACCACGGGACAGGTCACCGCCCAGATCCGCTCCCGGCCCGGTCGACAGGTGAGGCCTTGCTCGTCATGACCGCCTGCGGTCGCACGGCCGGGGTTCCGGACGCCGATACCGACTATCCCGGTTCGATTGTTCGGGCCGCCCTCGGCGGACGCTCGACGTCGAGCGCCTCCGGTTGGCGCCCTCGCAGCTCACGGCGAACGGCGTCGACCGGGACGTCCTGGAGTTCGAGTATCAGAGCCCGGATCGATTGCGGATGTTCGCCCCCGCGCCCCGCCACGGGCGAGACGTTCTTCGTCGGAAACGGGAAGTGACCTGTCCGATCCGGCCGGGCCGGGGATCTTCACCCTCAGCAAGCCCCGATGTCGGGAAATGGTGTGGTGGTGGTCGCCCTCGGCGGGGTGGCCTCGGACGCGAGTCCGATCCAGACGATGCACACCGGCCGTTACCCGGTCGGTTCAGGCCGGCGGCAGCCTCAGCTCCGGTCAGTCGTCCTCGACCTTGTTGACGTGAGCCTCGGGGTCCGGATCTCCCGGCCGTCCTCACCCAGGGCCACCGTCAACTCGTCGCCGATGATGTCCTTGTCGACGATCACACCCCAGGAGCCGCTGAACTCGCCGTGGGTGATGATGACCGTGTCGCCCTTCTTGAAGCGCGCCATCCCGCCATCTTGTCAGGACTGTGGGATGCTGGGCGGGCATGCGGCTGGGCATCGCCGATCATCTCGGCTGGGCGGTCGCCGTGACCGTGTCCGCCGACGACGAGGTCGTGGACCGCCGGCGAATCGAGTTGGTCGAAGCCGGCATGACGGCGGCCCCGATCCACTACGAGAGCCGTCGTCTCGACGTTGCGACCACGGCGACGCTGGTCGCCGAGGTGCGGGCGTCGGTCGCCCGGGCGGCCTCGGCCGCGCTCGACGAGCTCGCCGCAGCCCTGCCCGCGCCGATCCTCTCGATCTCGCTCCGAGCCTGGCCGCTCGACTTCCCCCAGGACATCGCCGTCCAGCGGCGGGCGCCGTACGAGGCGCGGGCCGACGCCATCATGTACCGCCAGGAGATCGCCGAGCTGGCCCACGCCCGGGGCTGGAACGTCAACCTCTATCAAGCGCAGGACGTGGTCGGTCAGGCGATCGCCATGCTGGCCGAGCGGGCCGACGAGGTACTCGACGGTCCCCGGGCCCGGTTTGGGCCGCCCTGGACCAAGGATCACCGGGTCGCGCTGGCGGCGGCGATCGTGAGCGGCTGAGCGACCTACAGGGTCAGGGCGTGAAGGTGAACCGGCTCCCGGCCGAAGGGGCCGAGGTGCCGAGAGTGCGGTCGCGACCGTCACGTCGATGCTGCCCGCGCCCGGCGGGGACCGCGGCGACGCTCGTGCCTCCGGCCTCCACCCTGCACGCTGGTGGCGGCGACGTCCCCGAAGTCGACGCCGCTGGCCGGCGGGAGCCGTTCCCCGGATCGTCACCGCCGTGCCCCCTGCCATCGGACCCTGGGCCGGGCCGACAGACGCAACGACAGGCGCGGCGTCGGCAGGTCGAGCCGTTCCGGCGGGGCCCGTCCCGCCGGGCTCAAAGCCGGCCGGATCAGCCGCACGGAGCTCGGCTCGAGTCCGGTCCTCTCTGGGGCATGCTGGGCGACGTCGTCCAGGTCGAGCTCGATCTGCAGTTCGTCGAGCCCTGATCGTCCCCGTCGAACCGGACGGTGCCGCCCGGTCCGACGTAGCCAATGGACGATGAGCGAAAAAGACTGCGCGTCGAGCGTCCCCGGGCGGCTTGACTTGATGCCATGACGACGTTGACCCCCCTGGCCATCGAGGCCACCGGCCTGGTGAAGTCGTTCGGCGACGTCAGGGCCGTCGACGGCGTCGACCTCGCCGTGAGGCGGGGCTCCGTCTACGGCGTCCTGGGGCCCAACGGGGCGGGCAAGACGACCACCATCCGCATGCTCGCCACCCTCATCCGTCCCGACGGGGGCAGCGCCCGGGTGCTGGGTCACGACATCGTCGAAGGGGCCCAGCAGGTGCGGCGGGCGGTGAGCCTCACCGGCCAGCTGGCCTCGGTCGACGAGGACCTCACCGGCCGGGAGAACCTCATCCTCCTGGGCCGGCTGCTGGGGATGAAGCGGCCTGCGGCCAAGGACCGGGCGGCCGAGTTGCTCGACGCGTTCGGGCTCGTCGAGGCCGCCAACCGGCTGGTCAAGACCTTTTCCGGCGGGATGCGGCGCCGGCTCGACATCGCCGCCAGCATCGTGGTCACCCCCGAGCTGATGTTCCTCGACGAGCCCACCACCGGGCTCGACCCCCGGTCCCGCAACCAGGTGTGGGCCATCATCCGGGCCCTGGTGGCGGAGGGGACGACCATCCTGCTCTGCACCCAGTACCTGGAGGAGGCCGACCAGCTGGCCGACGGGATCGCAGTGATCGACCACGGCCGGGTGATCGCCGAGGGGACGCCCGGCCAGCTGAAGGCTTCGGTCGGCTCGGGCGCCCTGCGGGTGCGCCTGCTCGACCCCGACCAGCGGGCCGAGGCGGCCCGGATCCTCGAGCTCGAGCTGGGACACCCATCCCTCGAACCCGACCCCGCCGCCCTGTCCGCCCCGTGCGCCGACGCCGGCCGGGGGGCGGAGGCGGTCGCCGCCCTGGCCCGGGCCGGGATCCCGATCGCCGGCTTCTCCCTCGGCCAGCCCAGCCTGGACGAGGTCTTCCTGGCCCTCACCGGCCACCCGGCCGAGGAATCGGCCCCAGTCCCCGAGGAGCAGGGCGCATGAGCATCGGGCCGACCACCCCCACCGACGTCACCGGCGCGGCCGACGAGGTTGCCGTCCGCCGGGCCATCTCCGCCACCCCTCGCCCGCCACAGGCGAGTGCCCTCTCGGCCGTCCTCACCTTCGGGTGGCGGGGGATGCGCAAGGTCCGCCATGTCCCCGAGCAGCTCCTCGATGTCACCATCACGCCGGTCATGTTCGTGCTGATGTTCACCTACATCTTCGGCGGGGAGGTGGCCGGCTCGACCGCCGAATACCTCGACTACCTCCTGCCCGGCATCCTGGTGATGTCGGTGCTCTTCACCACCGTGTACTCGGGGGTCGCGGTCAACACCGACCTGACCAAGGGTGTCGTCGACCGGTTCCGGTCACTGCCGATCTGGCGCCCGGCCCCCCTGATGGGCTCGATGCTGGGCGACAGCGTGCGCTACCTGCTGGCGGGCACGGTGATCATCCTGGTCGGCGTCGCCCTCGGGTTCCGGCCCGACGCCGGGGTCGTTGGCGCGGTGGCCGCCCTCGGTCTGGTGGTGCTCTTCGCCTTCGGGCTGTCGTGGGTGTTCACCACCCTCGGCCTGGTGCTGCGGTCGCCGAGCGCGGTCATGAACGCCGGGTTCATGGGCATCTTCCCCTTGACGTTCCTGTCCAACGTCTTCGTCGACCCGACGACGCTTCCCGGACCCCTCGAAGCCTTCGTCAAGGTCAACCCGATCTCGATCCTGGTCGACGCGTCGCGGGGCCTCATGGGTGGAAACGTGCAGGCCGGCGATATCATCACCGTGCTGGCGGTGGCGGTCGGGCTGACGGCGGTGTTCGCCCCCCTCACCACCCGCCTCTACGGCAAGAGCTGAGCCGCCACGCGCCCCACCTGCTGGCGGTTGAGGCGGGCCCGGACGGCCAGGTCGTGCCCGCCTCGGACGCGCCTCAGACGTACGGCCGGAGGAAGTGGCGCAGGGCGGCGGAGCTGTCGAGGGTGGTTCGCTCGTCGGTGCTCTCCCCCACCGCCAGGGCCAGCTCGACGACTCGCCGCCAGGTCGGCGGGTCGATCCCGAACGGGGGCAGGCTCTCGGCCACCACGTCGGCCAGCTCGTCGAGCTCGAGCGCGATCTCGACGTCCCGCGGGGCCCGGTGGAGACGGTCGGCGGCCACGAACAGGTCGGCCATGGCCGCCTGGGCCGCCTCGCCGCCGTCGGTGGGGGCCCCGTCGGCGCCCTCCGCCGCGCCGATGCTCTCCTCCACCGCCTCCAGGTCGTCGAGGATGCCGTCGACCGCCTCTTCGGCCCCATCGGGGACGACGAGGACCACGTCGTCCTCCCACCGGTAGGGGATGTCGTCGGCCACGAGGGCGGCGGTCAGGGCGGCCCGGTCGCCGACCGGCCACTCGTCGAGACCGTAGGTGACCTCTTTGTCCGACGGGGCGAGCATCGCCGGCGGGTCCTCCACCGCCACCGCGCACTCGCCGCACGTCGGGGCGGTATCGAACCACTCGCCCTTGAACTTGGTGGGGAACTGGGCGCCGCAGCGGGGGCAGTACAGGATCATGGGTCGGGACTCAGCCTACGACCGTGGCCACGACGACCGAGCCGGCGGTCAAAGCCCGACGAACCCGTCGCCGACGCCGCCGGTCGGACCTCGGCCGTGGTGGCCGTGAACCCGGGTTCGTTGGGGCCACGACCTCCAGGGCGTCGACGACGCCCTGGCATGACCTCAAGGTTCCTACCGGGGGTGGCGAAGCACCCACCACGGCCGAAGGGGCGGGAGAGAGGGGTCGGCCTTCCCGTATGAATGGAACGAAGATTTCATCAGGGCCGCGCTCCCCGGGCTGCGGTGTCCGGTGGCCGTCGGCACCGGAGGACCGGCGGGTACGGTGGGGATCGTGACCGTGGCGGCGGAAGGTGACATCGCAGCCTGGCCGCCGGACGCGAGAGCGACCGGGCTGGGGCCACCCGCGTGCTGACCCACCGCTTCGCGGGCCATCCCAACCCGGTCGACAGCCCCCGGGTGCTCAGCGTGTGGGAAGGGGTCCGCCGGGAGAAGGCCCAGCCCGTCGACCAGGCGCCCGCCCTCATGCCCCCGGTGCTGTGGGAGGTCCTCGACGAGCTGCCCGACGACGTCGCGGGGGCCAGGGACAAGGCGCTGCTGCTGGTTGGCTTCGTCGCCGCTCTGCGCCGCAGCGAGCTGGTGGCCATCCAGGTGGGGCACGTGGGCCAGCACCCCCGGGGGCGGGTGCTGGCCATTCCCAAGTCCAAGACTGACCCCTACGGCGAGGGCCAGCTGGTGGTTCTGCCCTACTCGAGCTCGCCGGCGCACTGTCCAGTGGTCGCCCTGCAGGCGTGGCTCGAGGCGGCCGAGCTCGAGGAGGGCTTCGTGTTCCGCCGGATCCACTCGCAACGGCAAGAGCGTCATGCCGCTGCGCACCCGGACGCTCGCCGACGGGACCGAGGTGAGCCTGCCGGGCATGAGCGAGGCGGCCGTCAACGACGCCGTGCAGCGTGCGTGCTGCCGAGCGCTGGGGCCGAAGGAGGGTCTGAAGTACTCGGCCCACTCGCTGCGGGCGGGCTTCGCCACAAGGTATGGAGCCTCCGCGGATCCCAGGCCGATTCACCGGTGTCGGGATCGACGACTTCACCGAAGGCCCACAGGATCTGGCCCCGGAAGCGGGGATGTGCGGGTTGACAAACCCATGGGGTCGGGTAGAATGGGTTTGTGAAGTTGACTCTCAAGAACCTCGCTGACCACATCACCACTGAGCACGACGCCTACCTCCTGCTCGAAGAACTGCGCTGGCACGGGACCCCCGTCTGCTCCCACTGCGGTCACGACAAGGCCTACTTCCTCACCCCCAAGACCGGCACCCGCGGTACCGGTCTCCCCAAGGCCGACGGCAAGCGGACTCAGAGCGTGCGCCGCGTCTGGAAGTGCGCCAAGTGCCGCAAGCAGTTTTCGGTGCTCACCGGCACGATCTTCCACGGCACCAAGGTCAGCCTTCGGACCTGGCTCATGGTCATGGTGCAGATGGCGTCGGCCAAGAACGGGATCAGCGCCCGCGAGGTCGAGCGCATGCACGGTGTCACCCCCGAGACGGCCTGGTACATGCTCCACCGGCTCCGCGAGTCGATGAAGCGGGACCCATTGGCCGGGTTGCTGGCCGGGACCATCGTGGCTGACGAGACGTGGATCGGTGGCAAGCCAAAGAACCGACACCAGCAGGGCCAGCCGCACAACCAGGGCGGCAAGGGCCGCGCCGGCACGCCCAAGGACAAGGCGGCGGTGCTATCGCTGGTCAACACCACCACCGGCGAAGTCCGCTCACGCGTGGTGCCCGACGTGACCGGGGCCAACCTGGCACCAGCACTTCGCCAGCAGGTCGACGTTGCTCAGTCGCACCTTCGGACCGACGGCGCAGCCGCCTACCGGCCAGTCGGCCACGAGTTCATCACCCACGAGTGGGTCGACCACGGCGCCCACGAGTACGTCCGGGGAGATGTCACCTCCAACCACGCCGAGGGGTACTTCTCCCAGCTCAAGCGGTCGATCGACGGCACTCACCACCACGTCAGCCGCGTGCACCTGCCCCGCTACTTGGCCGAGTTCGACTACCGGTACACGACCCGCAAGCTGTCTGACTCAGCCCGCTTGGAACGGATGATGAACCAGACGGCGGGTCGTCGGCTCAGCTACAAGCCACTGACCGGGCGCGCAGAGTGAGCGGACGAGCGCGCGCGGTGAGTGGTGGAATCCTCACAGGAAGTGCGCTAAAATGGAGGTGGAGCTAACGGGAATCGAGCCGGCCCCGCTGGCTCGTACATCACCGCCGCGAGTGCCGCCAACGCCGCGTCGATCAGTTCCACCTGCTTGAGGTGGGATGCTCGCTTCTGCCGGAGTAGTGAGATCGCTTCGCCGAGGTCTTCGCTCATGGGCACAAGGGTAACACCCCTGATGGACCGGCAGCGCCGACCACTAGCGAGAGGCGAACTACAAGTGTGGCGCTTGTGTCGACCAGCCCAAGCGGCCCTCGCGGTCTCGACGTGTCGGCGGTCGTACACTAGGTCGCATGCCCACTAAGCACCACCACCCCACCCCGGAGCAGCGTGACGAGCGGGTGAGCCTGCACCTACCGCCCGAGGTCGCCATCGAGGCGATCATGGCGACGGGGCCGCACCCCGACGACGACCAGGAGGAACCGACCTCTAACTAGGCGGCGTCCGACAGGTAGCCGCGGCGTTCCCAACGCCGCAACATGTGATCGACTCTCCTCGTCATCTCAGCCAGGTACACGGCGACCACGTCGGGTCGATGCCCTCGAAGCGCTCGTCGAAGCTGCGCTGGGGGCAGTCGGGGTGCTCACACAGGAACCCGCGTACCCAGATCGACAGGGTGACGACGAGCGTGCGCACCACATCGACCACATCCCGCCAGCCGTGGCCGTTGGTCCTCATCGACGGCCTCTCGCACACCGGGCACAGGGCGGCAGCGACGTCCAGCTATTCGATTACGAACCCAGCACCACAGTGTGATGCGACCATTCCGGAAAAGTGACCGCCCCCCAGTCGCGTGCCGGTGGGCCCAAAGCTGATGTCGCTCTGACCGACGGTGACCATGATCTCAGCGGTGACAAGAGGAAAACGCAAGGATGAACCGAGGGCAAGGGCTCTCGGGTAGATCGCCCCAAGCCTTTCCGGGCTGGGCCACTCGCGAAATCGAACGGCGACGTCGTCACCGTTGTCATACCGCACGCGCAGCCGACTGCCGTTTGGGGGGCTCTCGACGTCGATGGGATCGCCGCGAATGATCCAGTCGTTGTTCTCGAGTCTCGCTCGGGGAAGGCCAGAGGCAGTAAGCACACGAAGGTTAAGGAGCAGGCGACGGTCATCATCGCGTTCGAACCAGATCATGGGCTCGTCTCGGAACACGACCATGTGGGGGGTTTCGTAGAAAAAGCTCCCGCCAACCACGGCTAGTACGTCCTGACGCATCCAATCGAACCGGCCACGGACCTCGGGGCGATCCGGCGAGATGGTCTTCATCTGCCGCATCTGGTGAGGACTCCAGGCGGTTGCCTTCGCATGGTGGGTCGCACAGAGTGCGATCATCCGATCCGGGTCGTGATGGTGTTCTTGATACCAGGGGGGATCAAAGTGGTGGTACTCGAGATATGGGTTGCCACAGTCGGGAACAGGGCAGCCAAATCCGACTTCACGGCGCAGTGCTCGCCGCACCCCGACGGGAGGAATACGGGACGGAACGCTGTCCTGTCCAGGCATGTCTCAAGTGTGACAGCCACCTGGGACAACGATGTCTTCTCGTCCAACGAGGTCTCCAGCGACAGGGCTGAAGTAGCCCCTCAGATGAGCACGCGGTCATCCGGTGTTCCCGGCAGCCGAGGAGTGCCCTGGCGGGCCCTCGTCGACGACACCGGCACCGAGCCGGGCGAGGCGGCCATCGCCGTGGTCCGGGGCCGGGCCGACCGCTTCGTCGCCACCTACTCGAAGCGCTTCCCGGCGGCCGTCGACTGCCTGCTGGCCGACTTCGCTAGCCTCCCACCTACCTGCGATTCCCGGCTGGCCACCACGGCCGGATACGTCATTCCAACTTCATCGAGCGCACCTTCGGCGAGACCCGACGCCGGGTCAAGGTAATCGGTCGCCTTCCCGGCGAGCGCACCTGCCTGGGCCTGGTGTCGGCGGTGCTGGACCGAGCCAGCCGGGGCTGGCGGGGCGTGGTCATGACGCCCGTCGCCGTCCGCCAGCTCCAGGACCTGCGCCGTCAGCTCTTCAGCCCGACCACCACCGACGAGGCCACCGAGACTGTCACAGCCGCCGCGTAGATTGATGAACGAGGAATCTGCGCTCGTCCCGATTTACACCGCATCTGGGACGCCACCGGCAGTGCTCCTGCAGGCTCGAGTACGGAAGCACCACCAGCTGGCCTTCACCGTCCCGTCGAACAACCCTTGACTCCAGTGAGTAACCCTTGGCGTCTTTTCTGTGGATTGTCGATGTGGTGAACCAGTTCGGCCCGTAATCCCGCTAGTCGACCAACCGACAACTCGTGGGAGCCGAGTGTCGAATGCGCAAGGTGAGCCCCTTGTTCGCCGTATCCGTCACATTGAACGAGGGCTTCCCGGTTGTGGAATAGGGGAGTGAGCGCCTGGGAGTGCAAAAAACGTAGGAACGACGCTCATCTCCGGATCCACTCGAGGAGCGAAACGAGGAGCTGGCTGCCGCCCGTTGGCGAACGGAGGTGCGACGGGCAAGACTGCGCTAGGAGCGGTCCATACTTTTGGGCCGGCCACAGCCATGAGAAGGGAGATACGGCGGATGGCGAGCTTCCTCAACGTGAGTGGGCACACCTTGACCTACGAGGGCCGAGAATTCGTCCTCAAGGGGTTCAACCTCGAGATCTACGCAGGCAGCGATCACAGCATCTGGCCCGGCTACAACGGCGACAAGTCCCGGATCGAGCGGCTGGTGGACAAGGCTCTCAACCCCATGGGGGCCAACACCATCCGGGTGATCTTCCCCAAGGAATCGGTAGCAACTGACGGCAACGGCGAGATCCTGCCGGAAGAGTTGGACAAGCTGGAGCACTTCCTCCGACTGCTGGGCAACCGGGGCATGGGCGCCATCGTGACTATGTTCAACCGGGAGGACTACACCGACCGTAGCCGGCGTGAGCGGGACAAGGCTAAGGTGTGGTCCTTCTTGCGCCGCTTCGGCCAGGACCCCCGAATCTTCCTGTGGGACCTGGTGAACGAGCCGCCGCTGGGCGGTCCCCACCAACTTGCCGTTCTCGAGTGGGTCAACGACCTGACGAACCGGTTCCGGGCCTTCCGGGACGACCAGGGGCGCCCGCCGGCCCAGCCGTTCACTATCGGCGTGGACTGGCACCACGCCTTGGAGGTTCGCCGGCCGGAACCTCCAGAGTTGCGGAGTGTGCTCGCCCTCTCGGACGTCATCAGCATCCACTGCTACGGCCGGTTCGCCGAGGGGCACACCCCCACGGACGACGACTACGAGGTCAAGTACAAGGACGAGAAGTTCCTGGGCGGCGTCCTCCACTGGATCCGTGGGGCGGCTCAGCGCCAGGACCGGGACAAGCCCATCCTCCTGGAGGAGTTCGGCTGGCCCGATCACGACACGCTGTGCTGGCCGCCGGGCGAGGACCGGAACTGCATGGAGACGGGGGACGAGCGGCCCGAGGCCCATCCCTGGCGGGTCTACAGCTTTCCCCGGACGGCCGATTCCATGGACGAGCTGTACGCCGAGATGCTGGGGGTGATCGACCCGGATAACCCCAACCCGCCGAACCCCCGGTTCGGGAAGGTAGCGGGCGCCATCCAGTGGACGCTCCAGGACTCTCCCGAGGACCCGCACCACCACTTCGGAATTATGACGACCACCGAGGAGTTCAAGCGGGCGCCCCTCTTCGAGGGCCTTGGTCCGCGCGCCACCGAGACTACGACGCCGTCCGCTACGGAAGCCTTCGCTAACTGGGGTGCGGGCCACGTGTGGCACATCCCCATCCCGCCCGCGGCCGAGGCCGAGTTCGTGGGGCAGACCGTGCCCACCGAGATGGAGGCGGGTCGGCGCTATTTGGTGACCGTCGTGATGCGCAACACAGGAACTGACTCCTGGCGTCCCGGGCGCTATTCACTCGGCTCCCAGGAACCAGTCGACAATCACACCTGGGGCATGAACCGGGTTCCCGTGCCGACCGAGATCTTCTCCGGCGCCGAATCCGCGTTCACCTTTGACGTGACCGCGCCGATGATCTTGGACGAGCCTGTCACCTTCCGGTGGAAGATGGTCAGGGAGAACGTGGGTTGGTTCGGCGAGCGCAACCGACATGTGGCCGTCACTGTGGTGAAGGACGCACGGTTCGTGGGCCAGGAGGTCCCAGGGGCCATGGTGGCCGGCACGAGCCAGGAAGTGTCCATTACCATGCGGAACATCAGCGGCACTGAGTGGACCTCGGCCGCCGGGTTCATGCTGGGCAGCCAGAACCCGCAGGACAACGCCACATGGGGCCGGTCGAGGGTCGAGCTCCCCGGCCCGGTGCCCCACGGGGCCGCCGTCGCCTTCCGGTTCCTGGCGCAGGCCCCGGCCACGGTGGGGCACCACAACTTTCAGTGGCGCATGCTCCAGGAGGGCGTCGCCTGGATTGGCCAGCGCACGAAAAACGTGGAGATGCGGACCATGCCGCCGCTGACCAAGGCGGCAGTGTTCGTGGGCCAGAGCGTGCCCAACCCCATGGTCCCGGGCAGCACTCAGACGGTGTCGGTGACCATGCGCAACGTGGGGACCGCCACGTGGAAGCCGGCCGAGGGGTACTTCCTCGGCGCCCAGAACCCAATTAACAACACAAGGTGGGGCACGAACCGAATTCCCCTTCCCCATGACGTGGCCCCCAACGGCTTGGTCACCTTCACCTTCCCCGTGCGAACCCAACCCAGCGAGGGGTTCATGAACTTTCAGTGGCAGTTAGCCCAGGACGGGGTGGGCTGGTTCAGCCAGATCACGGACAACGTGGAGGTCAGGATCGCGTGGCCGCTTCGGGGCGCCCTGTTCGTACGCCAGACCGTCCCCAGTTCGATGACCCTCGGCGTGCCTCCCATGGCGTCGATCACGATGCGGAACACTGGGCAGGAGGCGTGGACTCCAGCCGGGCTCTACCGCCTGGGCTCCCAGAATCCACCCGACAACCGCAGTTGGGGCACGCACCGGGTGCCCGTGCCCCATGACGTCCCGCCGAATACCGAGGTCACGTTCACCTTCCCGATGGCCGCCACCACGCGGGGCGCAGAGAAGAACTTCCAGTGGCGAATGGTGCTGGACGGAGTGGCGTGGTTCGGCCAGACCACGCCCAACGTGGTGGTGCGGGTCAGATAGGACCAAGCGAGCAGGCCCTCGAAGACCTTCTGCCGCCCAAGCTGACCCTTGTCGGCGGCGTCATAGCGCGACTGCGCAGCGTCCTCACGGTTGTTGCGCGGGGTGACAGACGACCACGGGCGGCAGTATCGAGCGCCGCCATGGCGGCCGCCACGGCGTCGTAGGTGGGACGGGCGTAGATGGCGAGTATGCGGATGGAGCCGTGGCGGCTCTTGCCCATCAACAGCGGGACCTGCATTCCCGCCTCGGCCAGTGGGTCAGGCGGCTGGGGTCATCTGAGTAACGGCGCCAAAGTGGCCAACATCTCATCCACTAACGCGGGTTAGGAGATGCGCACCAGAAGGACGATGACCACGGGAAAGGCGGGCCTCGTTGACGATGAGCTGCCATCCTTGGGTTGTGCCGCTCGTGGCCATCGATAGCAACGTCGTGGACCTCCTCGCGGACTGCACCCCGACGGTCGAACACGCCGAGGCCTCGGAGTCTTGGCAGTTCCCACCTGATTACGATGTGGACGATCCGCACATGCGGCGCGAGCTGTTTGCCTGCTATTGGCTCCGGTCTCTGAGCTTCGTCTGGCGGTCGACGTTGTACACGTTCTCCGACAAGCTCTACGCCGAGGTCGCACTCGCCCCTGCGGCGCCTGGACTGCTCGGGTTGGCGATCGAGGCCCGGGAACACCACCCGGCGGAGTACCGTGAGGTCGACCCTGCACGGCGCCCATCAACCGACGACGTGCTGGCGCTCGGTGTACGCCTGGCCGACGCTGAGCACATCGCCGACGCGGCCGGGATGGGCTGTGACCTCTTCCTGACCAATGACCGCCGGCTTCGAAACCGATCAGCAGGGATACAAGCCCTGGGGAATCTGCGGGTGCGCCACCCACGCGTCGACCTCGACGCCGTCGCCCTCGCACTCAATACCCGACCAAGGAAGACCCTCGGATGGCGCACTCCCGCCGAGGCCCTCGACGAGCTTCTACGCTCTGCCTGACAAGGCAGTGTTGCGACGACTCCTTGAACCCGGGCTGCGTGCCCCGGTCGGAGTGGAAGATCGCCCCGGGCGCCGGCCGGCGGGCGCCGATGGCCATGCGCAGCGCGTCGTAGACCAGCTCGGCCCGCATGTGGTCGGCCATCGCCCAGCCCACCACTCGCCGGGAGGCCAGGTCGATGACGGTGGCCAGGTACAGCCAGCCCTCCCAGGTCCAGATGTAGGTGATGTCGCCCACGTAGACGCGGTCGAGCTCGACGGTGCCGGGCCCGAACGCCCGCCTGCAGCAGATCGACCGCCCTGGTCTCGGGATCGGAGACGGTGGTCGTGGTCCACCGCCGCCGGCACCGGCCGATCAGGCCCTTCTGGCGCATGATGCGGGCCACCCGCTTGCGGCTGGCGTGGATCGCCCTCGCGGCGCAGGGCCCGGTGCACCCTCGGCCAGCCGTAGGTGCCGCCGGCTGTCGTCGTAGATCTCCTGGATGCGCTCGCCGAGCTCGTCGTCGGCCAGCTGGCGGGCCGAGGGCCGGTGGTGGTGCCAGTCGTAGAAGGCGGACCGGGAGACCTCGAGCAGCGCGCACGCCTTGGTCACGTTGCGCTGCTCAGCCTTCTCCGCCTCGATGAACGGGTACACGTTCACCGGGTCTCCCTCGCGAAGAAAGCCACCGCTCGCTTGAGGATGTCGCGCTCCTCGCGCGTCTCCCGCAGCTCCTTGCGCAGCTGGGCCATCTCGGCCCGCTCCGCCGTGCTCAGCCCGTCGCGAACACCCTCGTCGCGCTCGGCCTGCCGGACCCACTCCCGCACCGCCGTCTCGGTCAGATCCAGTTCCCGGGCCACGCCGCCGGCGGTGTTGCCGGGGCGGCGCACCAAGGCGACGACCTCCGCCTTGAACTCGGGGGTGAAGGACCGACGTCGGCGGGGCTTCTTGCCTGCCATGGTCTCCATTGTGGACATCCTTTCGGGGGCTACGCCCCTGATCGTGGATGTCCGTCAAACCGGGTCAGGCCCAAAGGGAGGCTCAGGACAAAGATCAGAGCGTACGGACGAGTGGGTGCCACCCATCGTGGTGCTGCTGAAAGCGACCATTGCCACGTGCGATCGCTGGTGAGAGAATGGCCTCGTGCGGCGGACGGCGGGGTCCCTTTGGCTCAGGTTTCGCGTACTGAGCCGCCCCGGCATCGGCAGGCTGACCAGCGACGGAGGCGCCCGACGCGCACATCCATAAGTCAGTGAACCGGTAGTGGGACTTCGGTCTCCGGTCGGCGGGGGCCTGTCCTTCCCTTGGGAGGGGGAACAACATGAAGAAGAGACGCTTTACGTTGTTGGGGGCTGTGGCATCGCTGCTGATGGTGCTGCCGTTCTCCGGATCGACGCCAGCGAGCGCCGCACCCGGCGAGGTGCTGATTCTCGACTCGACCGTCTCCGGCGGTGCCGGAAGCACCCTGGCCCAGAAGTTCGTCCTGGCCGGCAAGACGCCGGTTGTCGTCGACGCAGCGACGTGGTCGACGATGACCGCCGCCCAGTTCGACAGCTACGACGCCATCGTTCTTGGCGATCCCACCTGCCAGCTCCTAGGGCCGGAGGCCCCTGCGACCGCCAACGCCGCCGTGTGGTCGTCGGTGGTGGACGGCAACGTCATCATCATCGGCACCGACGAGACATTCCATGAGGGCCAAGGCGGGGCCCAGCTCATGGAGAAGGCGGCTGCGTTCACCGTGGCCGAGGCCGGCAAGACGGGCGCCTACATCTCCCTGAGCTGCTATTACCACGACACTGCCCCGGGCACGCCCGTCCCGCTGCTGTCCGGTTTCGGGAGCTTCACCGCTACCGGGGTGGGGTGCTTCAACGATTCTCACATCGTCGCCACTCACCCGGCGTTGAGCGGCCTCACCGACGCGACATTGTCCAACTGGTCGTGCTCGGTACACGAGGCGTTCGACTCCTGGCCGGTGTCCTTCGAAGTCCTCGCCATTGCCGAGGGGATCGGATCGGTGTTCACCGCGCCAGACGGCACCGTCGGCACCCCCTACATCCTCGCCCGCGGCGTCGAGGTCATCTCCGACATCGACCTGACGCCGGCGACAGCCACCAACGACATCGGCACCAGCCACACCGTCACGGCCACGGTGACCACCGACGATCCTGCTCCGGGAACACCCATCGTCGGTACCACGGTGACCTTCACCGTCGTGGCCGGCCCCCACACCGGTACCACCGGCACTACGGTGACCGACTCCTCGGGCGTGGCCACGTTCTCCTATACGGGGACCGCCGCTGGTACCGACACCATCGAGGCGACGTTCGTCGATGCCCTCGGTCGGACCCAACGGTCGAATCGGGTCGAGAAGACGTGGGTCGCCGTCGAGATCTGCGGCAACGGGATCGACGACGACGGAGACGGCCTCATCGACGAGGGCTGCAATGAACCGCCAGTGTGCTCGGCAGCAGCGGCCAGCCCGAGCCTGATCTGGCCGCCGAACCACAAGATGGTCCCGGTCACCATCGGTGGTCTGAGCGACCCTGACGGAGACCCGTTGGGGGTCACCATCACCTCGATCCGCCAGGACGAGCCGACGAACACCGTCGGGGACGGCAACACCGAGGTCGACGGCAGCGGCGTCGGAACCTCGACCGCCATGGTGCGGGCCGAGCGTTCCGGGACGCCCAAGGTGCCCGGCAACGGCCGCGTGTACCACATCGGCTTCACCGCCTCTGACGGCCAGGGAGGCACATGCACGGGTGTCGTCCGGGTCGGCGTTCCGCACGACCAGGGCGGACGGTCCGTCCCAGTCGACGGGGGCCCGCTGTACGACTCGACTCTCCCCTGAGGCCTGGGCCGATGGTCCCAGTGGCAGGGACAAGTAGGTAGCAACCCTACATCGAGGAGTGGGAGGGACACGCAGCGCCCCTCCCACTCCCTCGAAAGCCGCACGAGCCGCAGAGCCGAAGGGGAAATCATGGGAGAACGTCCAGAGGACTCAGAAGTCGATTGCCCGTGGTAGCGCTGATCGCCGAGAGCGTCGCGGGCATCGGCCCCGCCGTGGGCTAAAATTAGGCTAGCCTAAGTCTACTCGGTAGTCAATCCTTAGCTGCCTACTCGACTTCCCGACCTCACTCGTCGACGGCAAGGGATGTCGAGGGCGGTGTGGAAGATCACGCAGTTGGCCACCAGCGAGTTGAACTTGATGATCTTCTCCTGCTCGGCGGGGTCGTTGCGCTCGATGACCTCCCCGCCGAAGAGCAGCCACGCGGAGAACCCGTTGTAGGCCTCGGCCACGCCACAGGGGATGAAGTGGCTGAACAGGGCGATGTAGTTGTCCGCCACGTGGTGGTAGGCGATGCCGCCGTAGCCGCCGTGGCGGATGTGGGACTCGGCCAGGAGGTTGTCGATGAGGGTGTCGACCTGGGTGCCGTCGGCGGCCACCGACGTCCCGTCGCCCCAGGCCTTGACCAGGTCGAGGAGAAGGTAGGCGTTCACGATGTCGGCGATGGCCAGGTTCAGCTTGTCGACGCTGAAATGGCGGTTGGCAGTGGCGCCCAGCTCATGGGCCGAGACGCCCCGGATTTGGCGGGCGGCCTGGGCGGGGCCGAGGTTGGTCCCAGCAGATGGCCACCGACGCGAATTGCCTCAGCACGGCACATGGACGACAAGGATGGCTGTGTCGTCTCGGGGCAACCCGTCGCGATACTTGCCGATCTGGGCCTCGATGAAGCCTGCGAGATGCGCCGCGCTGCCTCCCGCGCCGGCACTTGCAATGAGCTGACGGAGCCCGTCGACGCCGAGCTCTCGCGTGCCCCGGCGGGCCTCGGTGACGCCGTCGGTGTAGAAGACGAGGCTGTCGCCGGGCTCCAGGATGAGCCTTGTGTCGAGCAACGGCGGGTTGTCGAACATCCCCAGAGCCATGCCCGGCCGGCATGCCTCCTGGACCGTGCCGTCGTGACGACGCACCAGGGGCAGCGGGTGGCCGGCCGTGGTGATCGTGACGAGCACCGTCTTGGCCACAACCCGCAGGTTGGCCATGGCCACGGTCAGGAACCGCTCGTCGCCGGGGCGCTGCTGCAGGAGGGCGGCATTGAGCCGGCCGAGCACCCGAGAGGGGCTGACGCTGTCCGACGCTGCGGCCCGTATCGTGTAGTGAGCAAGCGCGGTGACGGTCGCCGCATCCGGCCCCTTGCCACAGACGTCGCCCATGACCACATGCCACGACGAGCGGGCCGCCCTGAAGACGTCGTAGAAGTCGCCCACCACCTCCTCGCCCCTGGCCGCCTGGTAGCGGGCGGCGACCTCGAGGCCGGGGACGTCGGGGAGCATCGGCGGCAGAAGGCTCTGCTGCAGGGTCCGGGCCAGCGCCGCCGTCCGGTCGGCGCTCTCGGCGACGAGCATGGCCAGGCCGGCCGCCTCGACCGCCTGCCTATCGGCTTCAGCACGGGCCAGCCGCTCGGAGCCCAGAGCCGCTCGCAGGGCGATCTCGCCCGAAGCCGCGCCGGCCAGCGTCTCGAGGACAAGGATGTCCCGGGGGCTCCACTGCCGGGGGACGGTGTCAACCGCGCAGAACGTCCCCTGGACCTCGCTGTCGGCACCTCGAATCGGGACGCCGGCCCACGCCGCCATCCCCATGCCGGCGATCGCCGGGTGGTCCCTCATGCGCCGGTCGTCCCGGGCGTCGGCCAGGATCAGGGGCTCGTCGCTGTCCACCACGAAGCGGCAGAACGACTCCTCCATCGCCGCCGACCGCTCCGCTTCAGGAGCCATGCCGACACAGCTCCGATACCAGGAGCGGGTCGTGTCGATGACGGTGACGAAAGACAGGGGCACGTCGAGGAGAAGGGTCGCGGCCCGGGTCAGGCGCTCGAAGGCCTCATCCGTTCCGGTGGCCTCCGGCCCCACCACTCGCGTCCGCAGCGGCGTCTGGGCCTCGCGAGGCCTGGCCGCCAGCATGGGCAGTGCGGGGTCGACGTCGAAACTCACTAGCCGATCGACCGTGGCAATCGTTGACGGCCAGCCCGCCACGTCCGGCGCAGCCGACGGCGCTCGTCCTCATCGGTGCCGCCCCACACGCCGGCCTCCTGCTTGGTCTCGAATGCGAACTGCAGGCAGGCATCGCGCACCGGGCAGCGGCGGCAGACGGCCTTGGCCGCTTCGATCTTGTCGATGGCGGTACCGGTGGCACCGACCGGGAAGAAGAGCTCCACATCGGCGAATCGACAGGCGGCCTGATCGCGCCAGCCCTCCTTGTCCCAGTCGAAGACCTGGGTCCACAGCACGGTGGTCCCACCGGGTCGTGCATCCTGCGGCCCTGGGAGCATCCCGACCTCCTCGTCGCATCGTCCACGATGGGAAGCTGCCGGGGTCTGGGGCAACAAATTGCGCGTCGAACAGCGGCGAAGAACGACGCCCAACGACGCCTCCGATTCTATTCCTGTCGCTCGCCGTTTGATGCGATGAAGGAGCGCGTGATCGTTCCCGCGTAGCGAGCCGACGATGAGGCGGCTCGGCGCCCAGACGAGGAGACGGCCGGTGGACACGTCCAAGTCGGCATCGAAGAGTGGGGCCCCCGCTTCCCGCAGGCAACCGAGCAAGAACAAAACTCGGGCTTCCCAAGGCAACACCGACGACAAGGGAGGCCCCAACGTGGAACAACAGTACGTGGGCATCGACCTGCACCGCCGCCGCAGCGTCATCGTGCGGCGCAGCCCGGCGGGCGAGACGCTCGAGACCGTGCGCATCAACAACGACCGGGCCCTGGCCCTGCTGGCCGGCCGCCCGACCCCGAGGTGGTGCTGGAGGCCATCTACGGCTGGTACTGGGCCTCCGACGTCCTCCAGGCCAACGGGGCCAACGTGCACCTGGCCCATCCGCTGGGGCAACAACTGGGGCCACCGCCGGGTCAAGAACGACGAGCGAGACGCCACCGACCTGGTCGACCTGCTGCGCCTGGGCCGCCTGGCCGAGGCCTGGATCGCCCCTCCCGAGCTGCGGGAGCTTCGTGAGCTCGTCCGCTACCGGGCCAAGCTGGTGGCGCTGCGCTCGGGCCTGAAGGCCCAGGTCCATGCCGTGCTGGCCAAGGAGGGCGTGGCCGTGCCCATGAGCGACCTGTTCGGGGTGGCCGGCCAGGACTGCTCGACACCTGCCCCCTGGGCCGGGCCTACGCCGTGCGGGTGGAGTCGCTGCGGGACCTGATCGTGATGCTCGACCGGGAGGTCGACATGCTGGAGGGCCTGGTCAACCGGGAGCTGGCCGACCACTCGCCCTTGGTTCGAGAGCACATCGAGCTGCATGGCCGATAGTCGTTCAGCGTTCCCGACGCGGTTCGAGCCCGGGGAACTTCGCCCGCTCCCCCACCAAGGCTGAAGACTCTTCGCTCGGGAAGGCCTGGACCCTGTGGTCTCACGTCGTATCAGCCGGACGTAGGCTCGTTCCAGTACCGGCGGTGCTGCTCAGCGCGACCGTAGGGCTAGAACAGCGACGTCGTCATGATCGATTCTGACCGCCGCGGCTAGCCCATCCGCGATCGCCTGCGGCGCCATTCCGGCGCACCGCGCCAGCCGCCTGTCGAACTCATCGGTGCCGGCCATCCCGTGGTCGGTGCGGATCTCGACCAAACCGTCGGTGACGAGCACGAGGGTGTCGCCCGGCGCCAACAGCACCTCGTCCTCCAGAAACTCGGGATCGGAGAACAACCCGACGAGCGAGCCTGGCCGGCCCACGGTGGTCACCGTACCGTCGCCCCGAAGAACCGAAGGTAGCGGGTGACCTCCTACCGAAAGCTTGACGTGGAGGCCTTCCGGTACTGGTTCGATCAGAGCGAACACGAGCGAGCAGAATGGTTCCTCGTCGCCCACCCCCGTCAACATCGTCTGATTGACCACCTGGAGCGCTGCGGCCGGTGAGGGTTGCGAGACCGCTGCCGCCCGCAGGCTGTAGCGGGCGAGGGCGCTGCGGCTGGCGGCCTTGGCGCCCTTGCCGCACACGTCGCCGATCATGACGCCCCAGGTTCTGTCGTCTAACGGGAACACGTCATAGAAGTCTCCGCCGACCTGGCCTCGATCGGCGGGGCGGTAGACGGCGGCGATCTCGACGCCCTGGATCACTGGCAAGACCGGCGGCAAGAGGCTGGTCTGCAACAGGGCGGCCAGTTCTTCTGCCTGGAGGCGCAACTGCTGCTCGAGGTCTACCGTTCGACAGGCTGCAAGTCGCATCTCCAGCTCGCTGATGACCATGGCGGCAAGGTCGGTGAGGTTGGCCAGGTCCGCCTCGCTCACGGTCCGGGCGACCTTGTCGATCACGCACAGCGTCCCGAGGTTGTGCCCGTCGACTGTCCGCAGCGGCACGCCCAGGTAGAACCGAAGCCCGAGGGCGCCCGCCACCAGCGGGTTGGCCATGGTTCGGGGGTCATGCGCAGCATCAGTGACGATCCAGGGCCCGCTCTGCAGGATGGCCGACGCGCAGAGGCCCGAATCCCGGCCGA
Organism: uncultured Acidimicrobiia bacterium; assembly: GCA_963790325.1. Classification (GTDB taxonomy): domain Bacteria; phylum Actinomycetota; class Acidimicrobiia; order Acidimicrobiales; family AC-14; genus JAXDMK01. The sequence goes on along the minus strand of CAWBNY010000003.1, from coordinate 424,959 downwards.
TCTCCTCCACCTCCAGCCCGTACCGGGACTTGAACCAGATCCTGTCCTCGTCGACGATGCTCACGAGGGCGATGGGTACATCGAAGAGCCGGGCGGCAAGCGCAGTCACGCGGTCGAACGCACCGTCGGGCGGCGTGTCGAGTACGTCGTAGCGCCGCAGGGCGGCCAGGCGCTGGGGCTCGTCGAGGTGCTCCGGAGGTCCGGCCACAGGCGAACCGGCGGGAGCTGGCCGACCCAGGGAGGGGTCCCGACCTCTGGCGTGGTCCCGCCTAGTCGGGTCCTCGACCAGCGTCATGCGTGGACCGATCTCACCTGATGACGGCTGGCCCACCAGGTTCTGCGCAGCCGGCGGCGCTCGTCCTCGTCCGTGCCGCCCCAGACGCCGTCGTCCTGCCTGGTCTCGAGAGCGAACTGCAGGCAGGCATCCTGCGCCGGGCAGCGCCGGCACACGGCCTTAGCCGTCTCGATCCGGTCGATCGCGGTGCCGGTGCTGCCGACCGGGAAGAAGAGCTCCGGATCAACGTCCCGGCACGCCGCGCAGTCGCGCCAACCCTCCCGGTCCCAACCACCCGGGATGCGGATCAGGCTCGTTGGGTTCGATCGGTTCGCAACCCTGGCGACCCACGCTCTGACATCCGAACGCATCGCCCATCGTCGCTCGGTGAGACGCTGCCGGGGTCTGGGGCAACGAACTACAGCGTTCAAATGACCGCTCACAGGCGGCGCTGGACAACCGTCGGGTTCTATCGCCTTAGCTTAGGTCACAGCATGGCCTGGCAGGATGCCGGACCTGCCGTCGGGCCTGCCGTCGGGCCCGCGAATGTCGCGGCGTCCGATCGACCGTGCAATTTTCCGGGACGCCGGCGCTTTCACTGCGCAGGCGCTGGACCATGACCCCGCACCCCCCAGTCCAGCGACATCGGGCCGGGCACCTGTTCCTCGATGAAGTTCTCGTTCCGTTCATACGGGAAGGCCGGGTCGGAGTAGGCCAAAAGGCCTACAGGCGGCTTCGAATCCTGCCGATACTCCTCCCATGAACCGGCCGAGGCTGTTCGTGGCGTTTCTCGGGGCGATCTTCGTGGCGGCGGTGGGGATCGGGGTGGTCGTCGGCGACGACCGTCCGATGCAGGAGGTCTCGTCCGCCGATCTCGTCCAGGTGACCACGACCGTGGAGGCCCGGCCCACCACCACCGTCCCCCGCACGACCACCACCAAGGCGCCCGCCACCACGACCACCACCGGGGCGCCGACCACCACCGTGGCCCCCCGGGTCGTGACCACCCGGCCGCCGGTGGTGTCGGCCCCGCCCTCGACCCAGCCGCCGATCACCCAGCCCCCCACCACCGTCGCCCCGACCACCAGCTCCACGTTGGGCTACGACCCGGTCAAGTGTGCCGACACCAACACCCAGTACCTGAAGGCCAACGCCTACGACGACCCCACCCGGGTCCCCCTCCTCAAGCTCTACAACTGCCCTCCCTACTACTGGTAGGCACGCAACCGCCGCTGCGGGCGATACTTCAGGGATGGCCGATCGCAACGTCCTCGGCGGCGAGCTGGAGCCCTGCGGCACCGACCCGATCACCGGCTTCTACCGGGACGGATGTTGCGCGACCGGACCCGAGGACAGGGGCAGCCACACCATCTGCGCGGTCGTGACGGCCGAGTTCCTCGACCACCAGCGCCGGATCGGCAACGACCTCAGCACAGCCCGGCCCGAGTTTCGCTTCCCCGGGCTCAACCCGGGCGATCGGTGGTGCGTCACCGCCGCCAACTGGCTACGGGCCCACCGGGACGGGTCTGCCGCCTTCGTCGTCCTGGCCTCGACCCACGAGCGAGCGCTCGACATCGTCCCCCTGGCCGCCCTCCGGGAGCACGCGGTCGACGTGCCCGCCCACCCCGGACTGCTCGAGCCGTAGCGGTGGCCGCGAGGAGCTTCCGATGGACCGCTCCCGACCGTCGCCTCGCCGGCCGCAGTGGCGATTTCGGTTTCGCCCACCTCGACCTTGTCGTCGATCGGTCGGCAGAATTTGTATCAGACCAAAGATCGAATGAGTCCACTTTATGAGGTAGCCTCGGACCGTGACCGAGGAGGCGTCCGTTGACGGCGATGGATTGCTCCGCCGGCACGGTCTGCAGGTCACCGCGCAGCGGCTGGCGATCCTGCGGGCGGTGTCCGACGGACCCCACGGCACGGCCGACGACATCTACACCGCAGTGCGGGCCATGATCGGCGCCATCTCCCGGCAGGCGGTGTACGACACACTGGCCGCCCTCACCGAGAAGGACCTCCTCCGGCGCATCCAGCCGGCGGGGTCGTCGGCCCGCTACGAGAACCGGGTCGGTGACAACCACCACCACCTCATCTGCCGGAGGTGCGGTCGCATGGTCGACGTCGACTGCGCGGTCGGCGTGGCCCCGTGCCTGACCGCCGCCGACGACTCCGGCTACGAGATCGACCAGGCCGAGGTCACGTACTGGGGCCGATGCCCCAAGTGCGTCGCGGCCGCCCAACCCATCCACCAGTTCGAACCAGCGACCAAGGAGACGGATCGACGTGTCTGAGAGCGAGAACCCGGCAATCCCCGCCCCCGAGCCGAAGGCCAACCGGCCCCGGACGAACCAGGACTGGTGGCCGAACCAGCTCGACCTGAAGGTTCTCCACCAGCACACGGCCCTCTCCAACCCGATGGGCGAGGACTTCGACTACGCGGCGGCGTTCGCCACCCTCGACGTCGACGCCCTGAAGCAGGACGTGGTCGACGTGATGACGACGTCGCAGGACTGGTGGCCGGCCGACTACGGCCACTACGGCCCCCTCTTCATCCGCCTGACGTGGCATGCCGCCGGCACCTACCGCACCGCCGACGGCCGGGGCGGTGGCGGCCAGGGTGCGCAGCGCTTCGCCCCCCTCAACAGCTGGCCCGACAACGGCAACCTCGACAAGGCCCGGCGGCTGCTGTGGCCGGTCAAGCAGAAGTACGGCCGGGCCATCTCGTGGGCCGACCTGCTGGTGCTGGCCGGCAACGTCGCCCTGGAGTCGATGGGGTTCGAGACGTTCGGCTTCGGCTTCGGGCGGGAGGACATCTGGGAGCCGGAGGAGGTCTTCTGGGGGCCGGAGGACACCTGGCTCGGCGACGAGCGCTACAGCGGCGACCGCGAGCTCGGCGGTCCGTTCGGAGCGGTGCAGATGGGCCTCATCTACGTGAACCCGGAGGGGCCCAACGGCAACCCCGACCCGCTGGCGTCGGCCCGTGACATCCGGGAGACGTTCGGCCGGATGGCGATGGACGACGAGGAGACGGTGGCCCTCATCGTCGGCGGCCACACGTTCGGCAAGTGCCACGGAGCGGTCGACCCCGACTACGTCGGTCCCGAGCCGGAAGCCTGCCCCGTCGAGCATCAGGGCTTCGGCTGGAACAACTCCTACGGCAGCGGCAAGGGCGTCCACGCCATGACCAGCGGCCTCGAAGGGGCGTGGACCCAGGAGCCCACCAGGTGGAACAACGACTACCTCGACAACCTGTTCTCGTTCGACTGGGAGCTGACGAGGAGCCCGGCCGGGGCGCAGCAGTGGACTCCGACCAACCCGGAGGCCCAGGGCACCGTGCCCGATGCCCACGACCCGTCGCGGCGGCACGCCCCGATGATGCTGACGTCCGACCTGGCCCTGAAGGTGGACCCGATCTACGCCCCGATCGCCAGGCGCTTCCACGAGAACCCCGACCAGCTGGCCGACGCCTTCGCCAAAGCCTGGTACAAGCTGCTGCACCGCGACATGGGCCCGGTGACCCGCTTCCTCGGCCCGTGGGTCCCGGAGCCGCAGCTGTGGCAGGACCCCGTCCCCGCCGTCGACCACGAGCTGGTCGGCGCCGACGACATCGCCGCCCTCAAGGCCTCCATCCTCGCCTCGGGACTGTCCGTCTCCCAGCTGGTCTCGACCGCCTGGGCGTCGGCGGCCAGCTTCCGGGGGACCGACATGAGGGGCGGGGCCAACGGGGCCCGGATCCGGCTGGCACCGCAGAAGGACTGGGAGTCCAACGACCCGGCCGCCCTGGCCACGGTGCTGCCCGTCCTGGAGGGCATCCAGCAGGAGTTCAACCGCTCCCAGTCCGGCGCCATCCGGATCTCCCTGGCCGACGTGATCGTCCTGGGCGGGTGCGCGGCGGTGGAGCAGGCAGCCAGCGACGCCGGCCACGACGTCGCCGTCCCGTTCGCCCCCGGGCGCACCGACGCCTCCCAAGAGCAGACCGACGTGGAGGCGTTCGAGGTGCTGGAGCCTTCGGCCGACGGGTTCCGCAACTACCTCCGGGCCGGCGAGAAGCTGCCGCCGGAGCAGAAGCTGCTCGACCGGGCCTACATGTTGACCCTCACCGCCCCCGAGATGACGGTTCTCGTCGGCGGCATGCGGGCCCTCGGCGCCAACGCCGGCGGTTCGCCCCACGGCGTCCTCACCGACCGGCCGGGGACGCTCACCAACGACTTCTTCGTGGACCTGCTCGACATGGGCCGGGAGTGGAAGCCGTCGGTCTCGGAGGAGAACGTGTACGAAGGCCGCGACCGGGCCACAGGTGAGGTCACGGCCACGGCCACCGCCGTCGACCTCGTGTTCGGCTCCAACTCCCAGCTCCGGGCGGTGGCCGAGGTCTACGCGTCCGCCGACTCGAAGGAGAAGTTCGTGACCGACTTCGTGGCCGCGTGGGACAAGGTCATGAACCTCGACCGCTTCGATCTCGACTGACGCCCCGGCCGGGCTACTCCCCCGCCACCAGCCCGATGTTGAGGTGGCCGGTGCCGGTCGCGCCCCAGAGGCGGAGCCACAGGGGGAGGTACATCTCCATCCCCCGGGCGGCGCCGATGTCGCCGAGGTCGACGAGGTCGGCGGGGGGCCAGCCGAAGCTCTCCAGCAGGGAGCGGACCTCGGCCTTGGCCTCGCCGTCGTTGCCGGCGAGGAACATGGTGTGGCGTCCGGGGACGATCTCGGGGTGGATCATCACGTCGGCGTTCACCGTGTTCAGGGTCTTGACCACGCGGGCGTCTGGGAACCGGCGCTGGATCTGCTCCCCGAGGGAGTCGGTGTTGCACACCGACAACGACGGCGGCATGCCGTGGGAGAAGTCGAGGGGGTTGGCCACGTCGACCAGGACCTTTCCGGCCAGGTTGGCCGCGCCGGCGGCGTCGAGGGCGTCCACCGAGGCGGTGCCGGCCGTCGCGTTCACCACCACCTCCCCGAAGGCGGCCGCGTCTTCGAACGTGCCGGCCGCCGCCGAGGCCCCGTCGCCGACCGACTCCACCCACGCCGCCGCCTTCTCGTTGACCGCCTGGCGGGCGCCCATCGTCACCGCGTGACCGAGCTCGATCAGGCGGTTGGCGAGGGCGCGTCCGACGGTGCCCGTGCCCAACACGCCGACGTTCATGGGGCCGACGATAGGCCGACCTACGATCGGGGGGTGGCGCCGCGCCTGGAGGTCCTCGACGAGGGAGTGCTCCTCGTCTGCAACTTCGAGGAGATGCTGCGCTACAGCGGCCCCGGCAGCCCGGCCGGGGTGGCCATGGCGTTCAAGGCCATGGAGCTCGCCTTCGCCCTCCTCTCGCCCGACGGGCCGCCCGAACGGCGGCGGATGGTGGTGGAGACCGCGTTCCGGGGCCCGGGCGCCCGGGACGGGTTCGAGCACGTCACCCGGGCCCTCACCGAGGGCCGGTACCTGGTCGACGCCGGCCTCGAGCGCCCCGAACGAGGCGTGACCCTCGAGCAGTTCGTGTTCCGGATCCGGTACGGCGACGCCGCCGTCACGCTCCTCGTCCGGGAGGGCCAGGTGAGCGACGAGTTCGTCACCGTTGCCCGCAAGCCCGACCGCACCCCCGCCGAGGAGGACCACTTCACCGCCCTCAAGCAGGCCATGTGCGAGCGCCTCCTGGCCTCCGACCCCCACGACATCTTCGAGGTCGAGGCGGTCTAGGCCGAGCCGACCTTCTCGATCCGGTCGCCCACCCCTACGATCCCGGGGACGACCACCTTGGCGTTGAGCCCCCGCAGCCGGCGGATCAGGCCCACTTCCGAGTTCACGAAGCGGAGGGCTTCCACCCCGAAGCGGTCGGCGAACTTGGCGCACCCCCGGTGGGGCACGGCGGTGACCTCGATGACGGCGGTCCCCAGGGCGAGGCGGGTGCCGGGCGGAAGGTTGTCGTGGCCCAGGTCGAGGTCGACGTAGAGCTGGTCGCCGGCCAGGGCCCGGCGGTCGGGCTCGACCGCCACCAACGCCGCCACCCGGGAGTTCATGACGTTGAGCTGCATGTCGGGGTGGGGCGAGCCGTCCGGGGTCCGCTTGCTCCACCGGACGGGCCAGCCGTCGCCGACCAGGCCGAGATCGAGGTCGAGGACCCCCTCGGCCAGCACCTCCCGATCGGCGGGCCGGGGGCGGACGACGATGAGCTCCACCACACCGACGTCGGCGGGTGAGCCGGCGATGTGGTCGAGGCCGGCCGTCAACTCCTCGCCTGTGAGGTGGCGCACGGCCGCCAGCTTGGCCGGGACGGGTCCGGCGTGCCACCCAGTTTCCCCCCGCCGGTAGGATGGAGGACGTGCCGGATCGGGCGCCGGAAGGCCGCAGCCTCGGCGTGCGCCTCGTCGGCGATGGCTTGGCCGCACCCTGCATCGACGGGCGGGAGCGTCCGTACCTGTCGCTCGACGCGGCCGCCTCCACCGGCGCCCTGCCGGCGGTGGCCGAGCGGGTGGCCGAGTTCATGCCCCGGTACTCGAGCATCCACCGGGGGGCGGGCTGGAAGTCGCAGCTGGCCACCGCCGACTACGAGGAGGCCCGGGCCGCGGCCCTCGCCTACGCGGGCAAGACCGGCGACGACGACGTGGCCGTCATCTGCCGAAACACCACCGAGGCCGTCAACCACCTCGCCTACCGGCTGCGGCTGGAGCCCGACGACGTGGTCGTCACCACCGTGGTCGAGCACCACGCCAACCTCCTGCCGTGGGCCCGGCTGGCTCGCCGGCGCTATGTGGACTGCGGGACGGACGGCACCTTCGACGCCGACGACGTCGCCGCCGCCCTCGACGACGGCCCTCGGGCCCGGCTGCTGGCGGTGACCGGGGCGTCGAACGTCACCGGTTGGATACCGCCGGTGGACGCGATCGTGGCCGCCGCTCACGAGCGGGGGGTGCCGGTGCTGGTCGACGCGGCCCAGGTGGCGGCGCACCGGCCGCTTCCCGGAGGCGCCGACTTCCTGGCCTGGAGCGGTCACAAGATGTACGCCCCCTACGGCGGAGGCGTCCTCGTGGGACCCCGCCGCACGTTCGAGACGGGCGACCCCTTCCTGGCCGGGGGGGGCGCGGTCGATCTGGTCGACCTGGACGAGGTGGTGTGGACCGACCCCCCGGAGCGGGAGGAGGCGGGCTCGCCCAACGTGGTGGGGGCGGTCGCCCTCCACGCCGCCATCGACGAGTTGCGCCGGATCGGGTGGCCGGCGATCGTGGCCCACGACGACGCCATGGCCCGCCGCCTGCGGGCCGGACTGGCCGCCATCCCAGGCGTCCACCTCCTCGGCCCCGGCCTCGACACCCCGACCCTGCCGGTGGCCACGTTCGTGGTCGACGGCGCCCACCACGCCCTGGTGGCGGCGCGGCTGAGCGCCGAGCACGCCATCGGAGTGCGCCACGGGTGCTTCTGTGCCCACCCCTATCTCCTCCGCCTGCTCGGGCTCGACCCGACCGAGGTGGCCGACTACCGGTCGGCCGTCCTCAGGGGCGACCGCCGCCACATCCCGGGCGCGGTCCGGGCCTCGGCCGGGCTGTCGACGACGGCGGCCGACATCGACCGCTTCCTGGCTGCGGTGGCCGACATCGCCGCCGGCGACGACCCGCCCGTCCCTTACGACCAGGACCCCGATACGGGCGACTACTGGCCCCGCACCTCCGACGCCTCCTGGGCCGCCGCCGCCCGCCGGCCGGGGACGTCCTGCGCTCGCGGCTGACCACCTGCGGTAGACCATCGGTATGCCTGACACCTGCAACCACCTCGACCAGGCGGCCGCCGTGGAGCCCGCCTCGCAGGGCTGCGTCGACTGCCTGGCCATGGGCGGGCGTTGGCTCCACCTGCGGGTTTGCATGTCGTGCGGCCATGTCGGCTGCTGCGACAGCTCGTCCAACCGCCACGCCACCGCCCACTACCGGGCGACTCAGCACCCCCTCATCCAGTCCTACGAGCCGGGCGAGGACTGGTGGTGGTGCTACGTCGACCAGACCGCCTTTCTCGTCGACGGCTCCCCCAGCCTCGAGCACCCGTGACCCAAGCCGGGCCGGAGCCGCGGCCACCGGTCCCCCAACCCCGGGTGATCGTCACCGGCGGGGCGGCGGCGTACCACATCCGGGACTTCCTCACCCGGGCCGCAGTCCCGTTCACCTACCTCGACGACGACGAGGCGCCACAGGTGGCCGTCTGCACCTTCGACGACGGCACCTGCCTCACCGGCCCCACGGTCCAGGAGGTGGGACGGTTCCTGGGGCTGGTGTCGTGCCCGTCACGGAAGGCCTACGACTTGGCCGTCATCGGGGCCGGGCCGGCGGGGCTGGCGGCGGCGGTGTACGCCTCGTGCGAGGGGCTGTCGACGGTGGTGGTCGAGGAGTGGGCCCCCGGCGGTCAGGCCGGCACCAGCTGGCGGATCGAGAACTACCTCGGGTTCCCGGAGGGCATCAGCGGGGCGGAGCTGGCCGCCCGGGCCCGGCATCAGGCGGAGAAGTTCGGGGCCGAGATCCTCATCCTCCAGTCCCTCGTCGACGGCCGTCCCGACGGTGGCCAGTTCGTGGGGACGTTCGCCGACGGCACCGTCATCCGGTCGCGGGCGGTGCTGGTGGCGACAGGGGTCGACTGGCGCCGGCTCGAGCTCGACGGCGTCGACCGCCTCCTCCACGCCGGCGTCTACTACGGGGCTGCGGCCAGCGAGGCCCCCGGCCTGCGGGGCAAGGACGTGTTCATCATCGGTGCCGGCAACTCGGCCGGCCAGGCTGCGCTCAACTTCGCCGAGCACGCCCGGACGGTGACGATCCTCGTCCGGGGCGAGTCGATGGGCGCCACCATGGCCTCGTACCTGTGCGACCGGGTCGAGGCCACGCCGGTGATCGAGGTCCGCCTCCAGTGCGAGGTCGTCGCCCTCGACGGCGACGACTGGCTGCGGACGATCACCGTCCGCGACAACGTCGCCGGCGGGGAGGAGACGGTGCCCGCCCACGCCCTGTTCATCTGCATCGGCGGGGTGCCGAGGACGGGGTGGGCCGACCAGGACGGCGTCCTGACCAACGCCACCGGATACCTCCTCACCGGGCGGGACATGTTCGACCTCGAGCTCACCGGCGGTCGCACGGCGCGGTGGACCGAGTCCCGCGACCCGTATCCCCTGGAGACGAGCGTCCCCGGGCTGTTCGCCGCCGGCGACGTCCGCTTCGGGTCGACCAAGAGGGTGGCGGCCGCCGTCGGCGAGGGTGCCATGGCTGTGCCGCTGGTCCACCGGTTCCTCTCCGGGACCGAAAAAAACTCGCGTTACTGACCGGTCTGTCTTGCATAGTGGGCCAGAACCGGCCAACATGGGGTTCGGCGCCCTTCTCGGCTGGTCCGCCGTCAGCCGAGTGGGCGCCCTTTTCGCGCCTGGGGGCCGGTTGCGGGAGCCGTCCGGGCCGGGAGGACGACGGTCACCTCGGTCCCGACCCCCGGCCTCGAGCGCAGGGTGACGGTGCCCCCGTGGAGCTCGACGATCCCCTTGACGATCACCAGGCCGAGCCCAGTGCCGGCGATGGCGAGCTCCTGCGCGTTCGACGAGCGGAAGAATCGCTCGAAGACCCGGGGCTGCTCGCCCTCGGGGATCCCGACCCCGGTGTCGGACACGACCAGCTCGAACGTGTCCTCCCGGCGGCGCACGGCGACCGAGATCCGCCCGCCGTCGGGCGTGAACTTCACCGCGTTGCTGAGGAGGTTGATGACCACCCGGTCGAGGTGCTCGGCGTCGGCCACGATGGCGGTGGCGTCGGCGGCCACGTCGGTCGTGATCTTCAGGTCGCGGCCGGCCAGGGTTGGGGCGACGGCGGCGACCGCCGACTCGATGAGGGCCTCGACCGCGACCGACGTCAGGGTCAGGCGCATCTTGCCCGCCTCCAGGCCGGAAACGGTTAGCAGGTCCTCGATCCGGCGGAGCAGGCGTCGGCTGTTGCGGTTGATCACCTCCAGCATGCGGATCTGCTGGTCGTTGAGGTCGCCCGCGTCGCCGCCGGTGAGCATCTCCAGGTAGCCGAGCATGCTGGTGACGGGCGTGCGCAGCTCGTGGCTGACGCTGGACACGAAGTCGTTCTTGTCCCGGTCGAGGCGGGTGAGCCGCTCGACCACCATCCGCTCCCGGGTCAGAAGCTGGCGCTGGAGGGCCTCGGCCGCCTCCGCCTGCTCCACCGCCACCCGCAGCTGCTCGTTGAGCTCGGCCAGCTCGACGTTGCGGGCGGTGTAGAGCTCCGCCCGCAGCTGGGCGGCCTCCGCCATCATCGCCTGGGCCCGTTTGGTGGGGGTGATGTCGAAGCCCACGCCCTGGAAGTAGGCCAGCCGGCCGGTGTCGTCGCGTATGAGGCGGGCCTCGCCCAGGATCCAGACCTCCTCGCCCTGGCGGGAGAAGAAGCGCACCTCGGCCCGGAACGGTCCCCCGGTGTGCACGCCCTTGGTGAAGGCCTCGATGACCACGTCGTGGTCGTCGGGATGGAGCTGGGAGTACCAGAGGAGGGGGTTGGTGAGCCACTCCCTCTGGGTGAAGCCGAGGACGGTCTCGATGTGGGGACTGACGTAGATCTCGTTGTCCTCGTCGCCCAGGGCGGCGGAGAAGACCACCGCCGGCAGTTGCTCTACGAGGGACTCGAAGCGCACCTCCGACCGCCGGGCATGGGCGGCCAGCTGGTCGCGCTCGCTGACCGCGATGTCGTCCTCGAAACCGGCCGCGGTCGCCCTCGCCGACGGCCGCGAGGCCCGGTCGGGGGCGGGCCACACCAGGCGGTCGGGGGAGCCGAGCGGGACCCCGTCGGGGAAGACCACCTCGGCCAGGCGGAGGAGGGCGTCGAGGGCCTCGCTGTCGCCTCCGGCCATGGCCGCCAGCACGGCGGCCGCGTCGTCGCTCACCGGGGGGCGAGGGTCGGGCCGTGGTGGACCTGGCGCACCCTGCCCCGGCCCAGGTAGAGGTGGACGCCACACGGCAGGCAGGGGTCGAAGCTGCGCACGGTGCGCATGATGTCGATGCCCTTGAACGCGTCCGGGCCGTTCTCCTCGAAGATGGGCGTGCCCTCGACCGCGTCCTCGTAGGGGCCGGCGGTGCCGAAGGAGTCCCGGGGGCTCGCGTTCCAGCAGGTCGGCGGGTACGGGTGGTAGTTGGCGATGCGACCGTCACGGATCACCAGGTGGTGGGACAACACCCCCCGCACCGCCTCGTGGAACCCGCACGAGATCGCCTCGTCGGGCACGGTGAAGGGCGTCCACACGTCGAGGCGACCGGCGACGACCTCGGCCCGGGCCTGGTCGAGGAAGTGGAAGGCGAGGGCTGCGCTGTAGGCCTGGAAGTAGGTGCGGGCCCGGTCGCGCTCGAGGGCGTTCGACCACTGCGGCACCCGCCAGGCGAGCTCGGTCTCCGGCAGGTGGGCCGTACGAGGCAGGCGGATGCGCACCGACCCGTCCCCCGGGGCCTCCACGTACGGCGTGCGCACCCGGCCGGCCAGGGCGGTGACCCACAGCCGGGCCAGCGGTCCGCCACCGGTGTCGAGGGCCCGGTGGTCGCCGGTGCGGGGGTCGAGCCACCGGGGCGACATCACCCACGTGTACCGGCCCCCGGGCGCCAGGTTGCGGGGCTGGGGCCGGGGCGAGGTGGTCTGGTTCCACGGATGGCGCTGGTCGACCGGGTTGCCCAGCGGGTCGTGGGTGACGAACGTCTCGCCCTCCAGCCAGTCGTCGTAGAACGAGCTGCCGAGCAGGACGCGCAGGCCGAGGTTGATCTCGACCAGGTCGGTGGTGACCAGCTCGCCGTCGATCACCACCCCGGGGGTGACGAACATGTCGCGGCCCCACGACGACATGTGGTCGTAGCGGAAGTCGCACGTCTCCGGGTTCTGGAAGGCGCCCCAGCAGCCGAGCAGCACCCGCCTCCGGCCGACCTCCTCGTAGCCGGGGAGGGCCTCGTACATGAAGTCGAACAGGTCGTCGTGGAGGGGGACGATGCGCTTGAGGTGCTCGGTGTACTTCACCAGCCGGACCAGGTAGTCGTCGAAGAGCTGGAAGGTGGGCACGGTGCCGACACCCCCCGGGTAGAGCAGGGAGGGGTGGACGTGGCGGCCCTCCATGAGGCAGAACATCTCCCGGGTGAGACGGCTCATCTCCAGCGCCTTCAAGTAGAGGGCGCCCTCCATGGGGTTGAAGGCCCGCATGATGTCGGCGATGGTGCGGAAGCCGTGGACGTCGGCGTGGGGTGCCTCGCTGACCTCGGCCCGGGCCAGCACGCCGGGGTTGGTCTCCCCCACCATGCGGGCGCAGAAGTCCACACCCACCAGGTTCTCCTGGTAGAGGTTGTGGTCGAACATGTACTCGGCCGCCTCGGCCAGGTTGATGATCCACTCGGCCAGGTGGGGCGGCTTGATCCCGTAGGCCATCTGCTGGGCGTAGACCGACGCGGTGGCGTGGTTGTCGCCGCAGATGCCGCAGATGCGGCTGGTGATCTGGTGGGCGTCGCGTGGGTCCTTGCCCTTCATGAACACGCTGTAGCCCCGGAAGATCGACGACGTGCTGTGGCAGCGCACCACCCGCCGGTCACGAAAGTCGATGCGGGCGTGGATGCCCAGGCTGCCCACGATGCGGGTGATCGGGTCCCAGGTCTTGTCGACGAGGTGCGGCGGTTGGCTCACTCGCCGCCCGGGCCCGGGGTGTCCCGCCGCAAACCTTTGGGCAGCGGCCCCCGCCATTCCGGCTCCACGTTCATCGACGCCCGGGTGACGTTGCGCAGGGCCCGCACCGAGCGTCCGTAGAGGAGCACCGCGGAGGACGACATCTTGGCCCCCGGGGGCTCGTCGAGGAACGGTTGGAACTTGTCGGGGAAGCCGGGCATGGTGCAGCCGATGCACGTGCCGCCGACGTTGGCGCACCCGCCCACCCCGTTCATCCACCCCCGCTTGCCCACGTTGCAGTCGACCACCGGTCCCCAGCAGCCGAGCTTGACGATGCACTTGCTCGACCCGTACTCGCCGGCGAAGTCGCCCTGCTCGTAGTAGCCGCCCCGGTCGCAGTTCTCGTGGAGGGTCTGGCCGAACAGCCACGTCGGGCGGTAGACGTGGTCGAGGGGGATCGGCGGCGCGGTGCCGACCAGCTGTCGGAGGAGGTAGAGGATGGTCTCGGTGCAGTTGTCGGGCTGGACCGGGCACCCCGGGATGTTGACCACCGGGAGCCCGCTGCCGCCCGGGGACCGCCAGTCCCAGCCCAGGTAGTCGGCCAGGCCCATGGCCCCGGTGGGGTTGCCGGCCATGCCGTGGATGCCCCCGTAGGCGGCGCAGGTGCCGACGGCGACCACCGCCCACGCCCGGGCGGTGAGGCGGTCGACCCACGTGGTGGTGGGGATGGGCTGGCCGGTGGCGGGATCGGTGCCGAATCCGGCCCAGCAGCCGCCGTGCTCGTTCATCGTCTCGTCGGGGATCGAGCCTTCGACCACCAGGATGAAGGGGCCGAGGGCGCCGGTGGCCGCGTCCTCGAAGCCGGCCAGGAAGTCGTCGCCTACCTCGTAGGCCAGGACGGGGTGATGGAAGCGGACCTTGGGCACCCCCGGGAAGGCGCCCAGGACGAGGTCCTCCAGGCTGGGCTGGGTGGCGGCGGTCATGGCGATGGAGTCGCCGTCGCAACTGAGGCCGGCACTGAGCCACAGGACCGCCACCTGCTCCATGGGGCCAAGGTACCCCCTGGCCCCGACGGTCCTGGCGTATGTCGCGACGATGCCCGGCCCCTCCTTCATGGAGTCGGTCCTAAACCGACGGCGGCGTTCCCGCCGTCGGAGGGCTCCTCCGTGCACCACCGGGTCGGGGTCTCGGTCGACGGCGGGCGGGTGGCGCTCGCAAACCGTCCGCGACCGGCCGCCGCCACCCGTTACCGTGCCCGTGATGACCCCGACGACCGCCCGCACCGACGTCGACGCCGACGAGGTCGAGGCCGCCGACGTCCGGCTCGACGCGGTGGTGCGGCGAACACCCCTCGAGCGCAACCCTCGCCTCGGGCAGCGGGTGGGGGCCGACGTGTGGCTCAAGCGGGAGGACCAGCAGGTCGTGCGGTCCTACAAGCTTCGGGGGGCCTACAACTTCATCTCCCAGCTGAGCGACGAGGAGAAGTCCCGGGGGGTCGAGTGCGCCAGCGCCGGCAACCACGCCCAGGGGGTGGCGTTCAGCTGCCGTCACCTCGGTGTGCCCGGCCGCATCGTCGTCCCCCGGACCACCCCCCGCCAGAAGCGGGAGCGGATCACGGCCATCGGCGGCGACCTCGTCACCCTGGTGGTGACGGGCGACACCTACGACGACGCCAACCTGGCTGCGGTGGAGGATGCGCTGGCGTCGGGCCGGGTGCTGGTCCCTCCCTTCGACCACCCCCGCACCATCGCCGGGCAGGGGACGGTGGCGGTGGAGATGGTCCGCCAGCTGGGGTTCGCGCCCGACGTGCTGGTGCTGCCGGTGGGCGGCGGGGGTCTGCTGGCGGGGGTCGCGACCTGGGTCCGGGCCCGGCACCCGGCCACGAGGGTGGTCGGGGTGGAGCCGACGGGGGCGGCGTGCATGGCGGCGGCGGTGGCGGCCGGCGAGCCGGTCGTGCTGAAGGACCTCGACAGCTTCGTGGACGGGGCTGCGGTGCGCCGGGCGGGGTCGGTGACCTACCCGATCGTGGCCGAGCTGGTCCCGGAGCTGGTGACGGTGGACGAGGGGCGGGTGTGCACCGAGATGCTCGACCTGTACCAGTGGGAGGGCATCGTGGCCGAGCCGGCGGGGGCGTTGGCCGCGGCCGCCCTGGGGTACACGGTCGGGGTCGACAGGGGCCAGACGGTGGTGTGCGTGCTCTCCGGCGGCAACAACGACGTGAGCCGGTACGGGGAGATCGTGGAGCGGTCGCTCATCCACGAGGGGCTGAAGCACTACTTCCTGGTCGAGTTCCCCCAGGAGCCGGGGGCGCTGCGGGGCTTCCTCGACGAGGTGCTGAGCGACAACGAGGACATCACCTTGTTCGAGTACACCAAGAAGAACAACCGGGAGACGGGCCCGGCCCTGGTCGGCATCGAGATCGCGTCACGGGCCGATCTGGAGCCGCTGCTGGAGCGCATGGCCCACAGCCGCCTGCGCATACAGCCGGTTCCGCCCGGCTCCCCGCTGTTCACGTTCCTCGTGACCTGACGAACTGGTGACGAATCGTGTCGCCCGGGCGACCGGATCCGTCACCAGCCGGCCGCCTCAGGCCACCGCGCCGGCCGGCTCCGTGCCCGGGGCGAACTGGGTGGTGTAGAGCTCGGCGTAACGGCCGCCGGCGGCGAGGAGCTCCTCGTGGGTGCCCCGCTCGACGATGCGGCCCGCTTCGACCACCAGGATCATGTCGGCGTCGCGGATCGTCGACAGGCGGTGGGCGATCACGAGGGCGGTGCGGCCCTCCAGGGCGTGGCCCAGGGCCTCCTGCACCGCCGCCTCCGAGGCCGAGTCGAGGTGGGCGGTGGCCTCGTCGAGGATCACCACCCGGGGCTTGGCCAGCAGGAGGCGGGCGATCGTCAGCCGTTGGCGCTCGCCGCCCGAGAGGCGGTAGCCACGCTCCCCCACCACCGTGTCGAGCCGGTCGGGGAGCGACGTCACCAGCTCGGCCAGGCGGGCCTTGCGCAGGGATTCCCACAGCTCCTCGTCGGTGGCGCCGGGGCGGGCGAAGCGGAGGTTCTCGGCCAGGGTCTCGTGGAACAGGTGACCGTCCTGGGTCACCATGCCCAGCGCCTGGCGGACGGAGTCGAACGTGAGGTCGCGCACGTCGACGCCGGCCAACTTCACCGACCCCCCGTCGACGTCGTACAGCCGGGGGGCCAGCGACGCGATCGTCGACTTGCCCCCGCCGGACGACCCCACCAGCGCCACCAGCTGCCCCGGCTCCACCCGGAACGAGACCCCCTTGAGCACCTCGTCGCCACCCCGGGTGTCGAGGGTCAGCACCTCCTCCAGGGACGCCAGGGAGAACTTGTCGGCCGGCGGGTAGGCGAAGCGCACGTCGTCGAACTCGAGCGCCACCGGCCCGTCGGGCACGGTGACGGCGTCGGACTTCTCCTTGATCATCGGCTCGACGTCGAGGACCTCGAACACCCGCTCGAAGCTGACGAAGGCCGACATGGCGTCGACGCGGGCGCTGGCCAAGGCCGTCAGGGGCGCGTACAGCCTGGTCAGGAGCAACGACATGGTCACGACCGTGCCCGCGTCGAGCCGTCCCCGAAGGGCCAGCCAGCCGCCCAACCCGTAGACCAGGGCCAGGGCCAGGGCCGACACCAGCCCCAGGGCGGTGAGGAACACCCACTGGGCCATGGCCGTCTTGACCCCGATGTCGCGCACCCGGGCGGCCCGGGCGCCGAAGGCGGCGACCTCGTCCGCCGGCCGACCGAAGAGCTTGACCAAGGTCGCCCCGGGGGCGGAGAAGCGCTCGGTCATCTGGGTGGTCATGGCCGAGTTGTGGTTGGCGGCCTCCCGCTCCATGTCGGCCAGCTTCGACCCCATCCGCCGGGCCGGGATCAGGAAGATCGGCAGCATCACGAGGGCCAGGAGGGTGATCGACCAGGACAGGCGCAGCATGACTATCAGGGTCAGCAGGAGGGTGATCACGTTGCTGACGAAGCCGGACAGTGTCCAGGTGAAGGCCCGCTGGGCGCCGATGACGTCGTTGTCGAGCCGGCTGACCAGGGCCCCGGTGCGCGTCCGGGTGAAGAACGCCACCGGCATGCGCTGGACGTGACCGAACACCGCCCGCCGCAGGTCGAGGATCAGCCCCTCGCCGATGCGCGACGACTGCCACCGGCTGACGATGCCGACGGCGGCGTCGAGCACCGCCACCAGGGCGATGAGCAGGGCCAGCCCCATGATGGTGCTTTGCGGCTCACCCTTGACGATGGCGTCGATGACCCGTCCCGCCAGCAGCGGCGTGGCCACGCTGAGGACGGCGGCGACCACGCTGAAGAGCAGGAACCAGCCGAGTGATCGCCGGTAGGGTCGGGCGAAGGCCCACACCCGTTGGAGGACGGCCTTGGTGAACGTCTTCTGGGGCTGCTCGCCCTGCATGGCGCTGCGGAGCGCCATCCATCCCTGCATGTCGACGTTCACGCCGCTACCTCCCCTTGCCCTGACACCTCGACCGTTCCGACGTCCCGCCGCGGGGAACTGATCGGTCCAACACCGGGACCAGTATCTCCGTTCCCTACAGACCGGTGAGCGCGATCACCACCAGCGGCCACAGGCACTTGCTGGCCACGATCGACGGGGCGACCGGAGTCCCGGGAGCGAAGGTGGCGAAGGCCAGGAGGGGTAGGATGGGAACCCCGGCCAGGGAGAAGACGGCCGGGTGGCCGGCACTCGGCCACACCGTCAACCACACCGCCACGTAGGCGGCGGCGAACCCGCCCACCAGCCACCGGTGGTGCGCCGGG
Organism: uncultured Acidimicrobiia bacterium; assembly: GCA_963790325.1. GTDB lineage: Bacteria > Actinomycetota > Acidimicrobiia > Acidimicrobiales > AC-14 > JAXDMK01. Next base: position 407,265 of record CAWBNY010000003.1, on the reverse strand, counting down.
GACACCAGGTGGGCGATGGTCCGAACGCCCACCAGCTCGTCGGCCACGTGGTCGTCGACCGTCTTGGCCACCTCGACGCACAGGATTCCGACCGCGACCAGGATCCCGGCGGCCACCGTCGCCCCCGACACTCCCCCGCCGACCCGGGCGCCGAAGACGAGGGTGGCCCCGCACTGGCCGGCGAACACGACGCTGCCCAGGAGCGGGACCCGCTTGAGGACGGGGGTGTAGAGGGCGGCGACGACGCCCATGCCGGTCACGAACCCGAGCTGACCGGGGATCACGACCGCGCTCACGCCGAGGGCGCCCCCCACCAGCGCGACGGCCAGCCACGACGCCTGCCCGGTCGTCACCCGGCCCGAGGGCAGGGGTCGGCGGGACTTGGCCAGCCGGTCGCCGTCGACGTCGGCGATGTCGTTGACCGCGTTGCCGAAGGCGAGGACGAGCATGACCACGGCTACCGCCCCCACAACCGTCGACCGGGGCGGCCCCGGTCCCCCGACGGCCGTCGTGACCCCCACGAGGGTGGCCAGGCCGGCCAGGACGCAGTTCTCGGCCCGAACCAGCCGGAGGACGGCCACCACCCGGCTCCGGTGCCGGCCGACACCGACAACGGCAGCGGCGGGCTCGTCCGGCGGCGGCAGCCGCAGGGCCGGTCCCACGGGTCGGACGCTAGACGCCGGGCACGACGGCCGGGTTGGCCACCAGGACCTCGCCCTCGAGGCCGTCGGGGTCGCGGAAGAAGACGCTCAGGACGGCCCCGATGTCGATGAACGACAGCCGGATGCCCGGCTCCTGCCGGTCGTCGCGGGAGACAGTGGCGTCGAACACCTCGACATAGGAGCGGTGCAGGCGGTCGGTGTCGGCGGTGAGCGTTGCGGCGTGGTCGACACCGTCGCGGTGCATGCCCGAATCCTACGAGCCAGACTCTTGTGATGGAGGACGGTCACCGGCGCTACCCCATCCGGTTCTCGAGGGTGACTGCCGTCCTCCTCCGCATCGTCGGGATGAGCCGGGTCCGGTCATCGGTGGAGCTCGACGGCGACGGGGTCCGGGTTCGGGCCGGCTGGGCGTTCTCGGCCGACTTCCCCCGCTCGTCGGTCGCCGCTGTCGACCGCCAGGGCTACGTGTGGTGGGCTTACGGGGTCCACGGCTGGAACGGGCGCTGGATCGTGAACGGCAGCGGTCACGGCGTGGTGTGCGTTCGCCTCGAGCCTCCCACCCGGGCCCGGGTCCTCGGTGTCCCGGTGACGCTTCGGGACCTGAAGGTGAGCCTGGAGGACCCGGACGGATTTCGTGCCGCCCTGGTCCCCCGAGCGCCTTGATGGACGACATCGAGGGCACGGCGCCGGGTATCGACTACCGGCCAGCCCGCAGCTGGTCGGGCGACCGGGAGCCGACGAGGCACTCCTGGCGGCGGGGCTGGTGGTGGAGGCGGCCCTCGTCGCCTGACCGGCGCCGGCCGGTATGGTCGATCGCCTGAGGGGCGGCGGCCGATCCTGGGGAGGCCTGGCGGTTGCAACTGGAGCATGCGTTCGCACGGCTGCCGATGACGGTGGACGCCGACCGGTTGGCCCGGGAGGTCACCGCCTTGGGCGAGGACGCCTGGCGGCCCGACCCCGAGGGCATGCCCGGCAACTCGTCCCTCAGCCTGCTGGCGGTCGACGGGAACCCCGCCGACGACGGCGTCCGGGGGCCCATGCTCCCGACGCCCCACCTGGCCGCCTGCCCCTACGGGTCGCAGATCCTGGCCGCCCTCCGGGCACCCATCGGCCGCACCCGGTTCATGCGCGTCGGGGGCAACGGCGAGGCCGCCCCCCACTGCGACACCGACTACTACTGGCAGCACCGGCTGCGCGTGCACGTCCCGGTGGTCACCACGCCCGGCGTGCGCTTCTTCTGCGGCGACGACGACGTCCACATGGCCGCGGGCGAGGTCTGGGTGTTCGACACCTGGCGCACCCACAAGGTGGTCAACCCGGCCGGGACGGCCCGGATCCACCTGGTGATCGACACCGTCGGCTCCCCCGCGCTGTGGGACATGATCGGCGGCACCGCCCCGCCCGTCACCGTCGACGGCACGACCACGGTCGACCTCGTGACGGAGTCGGTCAACCACGCCACCGTCATGAGCCCCTGGGAGCAGGAGGCGCTGGCGGCCGAGGTCCTGGAGGCGATCGCCCCCGACTGCGACCGGGCCCCGGTCGACGGCCTGACCGCCGAGCTGCGGCGGCTCCACCAGCAGTGGCGTGCGGGGTGGGCCCTGTTCGGCGACGACGCCGCCGGCTGGCCGTCGTTCAGCCGCTGGCGGGACGAGTTCGACGCCCGTCTCCGCCCGTTCGAGCGCCGGATGCGGCTGCGAAACGAGCTCGACGCGATCGCGGTCGTGCGCCAGCTGCTGGTGGCGCCGGCCGTCGTGCCCCGCGGTGCCGCCCCCCCGCCACCGCCCCCGGCTCCGCCGCCGGACCCGCCGCCGGACCCGGCGATGGCGAGCCGCCGGCCGCGCCGCGGGGAGCGGCTGGTGCGACCGGTTTTCATCGTCAGCCCACCCCGGTCCGGCAGCAGCCTCCTGTTCGAGACCCTGGCGGGCAGCTCCGCCCTGCACAGCTTCGGTGGCGAGAGCCACCGGGTGATCGAATCCATCCCCGGGCTCCATCCGGCGGCCCGGGGATGGTCGTCCAACCGGCTGGAGGCGACCGACGCCTCGCCCGAGCGAGTCGAGGCCCTGGCCGCCGGGTTCCTGGCCCGGGCCCGCGACCGCGACGGAACCCCGGTGGGGGGCGGCGGAGCGGTGCGGCTGCTGGAGAAGACGCCCAAGAACGCGCTGCGGATCCCGTTCCTGGCCGCCGCCTTCCCCGACGCCTCCTTCGTCTACCTCTACCGAGACCCCCGGGAGACGATCAGCAGCATGCTCGACGCCTGGCGCTCGGGCCGCTTCGTCACCTATCGCGACCTGCCCGGATGGGGCGGTCCACCGTGGTCGCTGCTCCTGACCCCGGGCTGGCACGACCTCGTCGGGCGTTCTCTGGTCGAGGTGGTGGCGGCCCAGTGGTCGGCGACCACCACCACCCTGCTCGACGACCTGGCCGCCCTCGACCCGGGCCGGTGGTGCGTGGCCAGCTTCGACCGCCTGGTGGCGGCACCGCGGGCCGAGGTCGAGCGCCTGGGCGGCTTCCTGGACGTCGAGCTCGACCGCGACCTCCCCGACCCTCTCCCCCCTTCCGGGCACACCCTCACGTCGCCCGCCCCCGACAAGTGGCGCCGCAACGCGGGCGAGATGGCCAACGTCATGGATGCGGTCACACCGGTGGCGCAGCGGGCCCGGGCCGTGTTCGCCCGGGCTCCGGCCACCAAGCCCCCGTGGCGAAGATCCCGGGCCGACGCCAGGGGCCCGACCCGCCTCCAGGCCCCGACGGCGGACGGGAACGGGAACGGCGACGGTGGCTCCGCCTTCCGCAGCGTCCACACCACCGGCTTCGCCCAGGCCCTGCACCGGCTGCGGGCGACGATCGCGGTATCGACCTACCAGAGCGGGCGGGTGATCCTCCTCCGGTCCGACGGCGACCGGGTCAACACCCACCTCCGCTCGTTCCGCAGCCCGATGGGGATGGCCCGCACCCGGGGGCTGCTCTCGATCGCCACCGAGCGGGGCATCTGGGAGTTCCACGACCAGCCCGCCCTGGCCGAGAAGGCCGACCCCTCGGGCCGTACCGATGCCTGTTTCGTCCCCCGTCGCCAGCACATCACCGGCGACATCCGGACCCACGAGATCGCCTACGCCTCCGGCGAGCTGTGGGCCGTCAACACCCGGTTCTCGTGCCTGTCCACCTTCGACGGTGTCCACAGCTTCGTGCCCCGGTGGCGACCGCCGTTCGTGAGCGCTCTCTCGCCCGACGACCGCTGTCACCTGAACGGGTTGGCCGTGGCCGACGGGCGGCCGGCCTTCGCCACCGCCCACGGCCGCGGCGACGAGGCCAACGGGTGGCGGGACGGCAAGGTCGGGGGCGGGATCGTCATCGACGTCCGCACCGGGGAGATCGTGGTGTCGGGCCTGTCGATGCCCCACTCGCCCCGCCTCCACCGCGGGCGCCTGTGGCTGTGCGATTCGGGCGAGGGCCGGCTGGTCACCGCCGACCCCGCCACCGGGGCGGTCGACGTGGTGTGTGAGCTGCCCGGGTTCACCCGGGGCCTGGCCTTCGCCGGCCGGGTCGTGTTCGTGGGCCTGTCCCAGGTCCGGGAGCACGTCTTCGCCGACCTGCCTCTGGGCGCACGCCTCCCCGAGCGGCTGTGCGGGATATGGGCGGTCGACACCACCACGGGAGCGATCCTCGGCTACATCCGCTTCGACGGGGCCGTCCAGGAGATCTTCGACGTGCAGCTGCTGGCGGGCACCACCTGGCCGGAGCTGGTCGAGCCCGATGCCGACCTGGTCGGCATGGCCATTCAGCTCCCGGCGGAGGCTCTGGCCGACCTGGCGCCGGCCGCCTCCCCGTGAGCCGGGGTCAGGACGGCCGGTAGACCGGCCTGGAGGGCGACGCCCGGTCGTCGCCGATACGAAAGCGGCACCCATGGAGCCGAGCTGGCTGACGACAGTGCTGGGCCGTGGCCGGTCGCCGCGGTGGCGCTCCGATCACCAGCGTTCAGAACCGGGCGGTCGCGGGAAAGGCGAGGTTGAGCTTGCGGGTGCGGAGGGCCTGCTCCTCGGCGTAGATCTGCTCCAACTCGGCCAGCTCATCGGGGGCGACGCCGAGGAGCCCGGCCATGCGGGCGACCTTGTCCCTCTCCTGCTGGTTGTAGTCGCCGTCAGAGGTGCACGCCCGGATCGACTCGTAGATCACGGTGCGGGGCGCGGTGGCCCACTGGAGGCCCCGGTCGAAGAACACGGTGATGTCGTCGCTGCCGGGGTAGGTCTCCAGCTCGGCCAGGCATCCCTCCGAGGCGCCGATGGCGGCGGCGTAGCCGACGCACCACGCCCGCTCGGCCGGCGTGAGGTTGCCGTCGGCGCTGCAGCAGACGATTAGGGCCTTGAAGAAGTCGAGCAGCACCGACTGGTCCATGATGGCATCCGAGTTCCACAGCTCGGCGAAGGTCCACCGGGCGGCCACGTCGCGCGGCGTCATCGGGCTAGGACGGGGGGTCGGCGGGGTCGGGGGCGTTCACGTCGCGCATGTGCAGGTCGAAGGGGAACGCGTTCTCGATCTGAGCCTGGGCCCGGGTCTCGTCGAGGATCTTGCTGGGGGACTCGCCGGTGGCCAGTCCGAGCATGATGGCGGCGGTGGCGAGCTGGCCGACGAGGTGGCCCTCGGCATAGCCGTTGCGGTAGTCGACGTTCTGCACCTCCGGGGCCGACTGCGACAGGGTGAACTCCCGCGCCCCGGCCCGCTGGAGGATGCTGCGGCACATCATCTCGATTTCCTGCAACGGCTCCATCGGTCCTCCTCGGTGGCCTGCCCCCCCGACGCTAACCGGTCAGAAGAAGCCCCCGGGGAAGGCGTGGTAGTCGGTGGGCTCGTAGTCGTCCTCCGCCACCACCCGGTGGGACTGGGCCGCGAACGCGCCCGCCCCCGGGGGCCACAGGACCTTCACCGCACCCGTCTCGTCGTCCCATTCCGCGGCCAGGACCCGGTGGCGGCCGCCGTCGACGGCGATCTCCACCTCCTGCAGCGATCGGAGCTTGTGCCAGGCCATGGGCTCGGCTCGAGGATAGGCAGCTTTCCGTAAGGTTCCCGCCCCTCGCCGCTCCCCTCGACGTGAGACCGACGAGCACCCCCCAACCGTGACGTGGACCTACCATCCTCGGATCGACGACGCCACGCTCGTCCTGCAGGCGGTAGGCGGTGACCGACAGGCGTACGCGTCCATCTACGACCGCTACGCCCCCCGCCTCTACGACTTCCTGCGATCCCTGCTCCGGGACCCGGAGGAGGCCGCCGACGCCCTCCAGGACACGTTCCTGGTGGCCGGGGCCCGCCTCCACCAGCTCCGGGACCCGGAGAAGCTGCGGCCGTGGCTGTACGCCATCGCCCGTCACCGGGGCTTGCGCTCGATCGAGCGGCGGGCCCGCCACCGCCCGCTCGACGACGTCGACGTGACCTCCACCGATCCCGACCCGGCCGACGTGGCCGCCGACGGCGACCGGGGCGAGCTGGCCGCCCTGGTCGCCGCCGCGGCCGAGGGCCTCGGCCCCCGAGACCGGGTCGTGCTCGACCTCCACATGCGCCAGGGTCTCGACGGCCAGGAGCTGGGCGACGCCATGGGCGTCAGCGCCAGCCACGCCTACGTGCTGACCAGCCGCCTGCGGGACCAGGTGGAACGGTCCCTGGGCGCCCTCCTGGTGGCCCGCCAGGGGCGGGCCGACTGCCCCGACCTGGCCCTGGTCCTCACCGGCTGGGACGGCCGCTTCACGCCCGTATGGCGCAAGCGGGTGGCCCGCCACGCCGACGGGTGTGCCGTCTGCTCCGACCGGAGGTCGCGGCTGCTGTCACCCGCGGGGCTGCTCGGGGTGGCGCCCGCGTTCGCCCTGCCCGCCGGCCTCCGGGAGCGGGTGCTGGGCGAGCTGGAGCTCTGCAGCCACTCCGGGCCCGCTTTCGACGGTGGGGAGGGCGGGTTCCCGCCCCCGATGGCGGGAGCCGGGCGGCGGCGGCGGCTGGTCGCGGCCGCCCTGGTGGCGGCCGTGATCCTGTTGGTGGCCGGCGTCGTGGTCGGGTCCCAACTGGCCGGCGACGACGACACCCCGGCCGAGTTGGCGGTGGTGGCGCCCACCGCCGCCCCCTCGACCACGGTCCCGGCCGCCACCACGACCGCGGCGGCGGTGACGACGACATCCCCGGCTCCGTCGCCGGCCACCCCCGGCACCCCCGCCACCGAACCCCCAGTCGTCGTCGACCCCGGCCCCGGCCCTGGTCCTGGCCCCGGCCCCCTCCGATCCTGGCCCCGGCCCTGATCCTGGCCCCGACCCCGATCCTGGCCCCGACCCGTCGACCACCGCGTCTATCCCGCCACCGTCGCCCACCACCGTCCCGGCGAGCGACGCGATTCCTCCCGACCTCACCGATCCGGTGGCCACGCCGGGCGCCATCCGAGCCGTCACCCCGTGTGTCGTCGGCTCTCCCCGGTCGACCACCGTCACCGTGCAGGCGAGCGACCCGTCCGGGATCGCGTCGGTCGTGCTCACCGTCGGCGGCCCCTCAGCGGCAACGATCGCCATGGACCCCGTCGGCGGCGGGACCTACCAGGCCACGGTCGGCCCCATGCCGGGGACGCCGAACGAGCCGACCCTGACCGTCCCCCTCACCGCCACGGCCACCGACGGCGCGGGAAACGTGGCCCGGAGTCGGGGCTCCTTCGTCCTCCGGTGCGTCTCGCCTACCAACCCTTGACAGGGCAACCCTTCAAGTTCTAGAAGGTAGACCTAATAGTCTGGTTTAGGTCATCCGAAGGAGACCCCTCGTGAAGCGAACGGTCGGATTGATGCTGGTGGGGGCTCTGGCCCTGGCCGGTTGCAGCTCGGACGACAGGGAGAGCGCGGGCGAGGGGATCGAGTCGCCGAGCGCTCCGGCCACCATCACCGGCCTCGACGCCACCTTCGGCACCGACGGTGTGGCCACCACGGCCCTGTCGGTGGCCGACGGCGACCGGTTCCTTTCGGTGACGGTGGGCAAGGACGGCAAGATCTACGGCGTCGGCTACGTGGCCACCGCCGGTGACAACGCCATGGCCGTCGCCCGCCTCAAGGCGGACGGGACGCTCGACGCCACCTTCTCCGACGACGGCGTCGCCACCGTCAACACCGCGGTCGGTGGCAAGGCGGTCGAGACGTCCCGGGGCGTCGTCGTGCAGTCCTCGGGCAAGGTGGTCGTGGCCGGGACCACCGAGCACGACCCGGCCGCCGAGGGCGACGCCGCCCGCGACACCGACATCGCCATCTCCCGCTTCGACGCCACGGGCGCCCTCGACACCACCTTCGGGACTGCGGGAACGACCAGGGTCGACCTCAGCACCGGGCTCATCGTCCCGCCGGCGGCCGGGTCGACCAGCACCACCGCCAGCGTCGTGGGCGATGCCATGTACGGCCTCACCGTCCTGGCCGACGACCGCATGGTGGCGGTCGGCTCCACACCGGCCGAGGGTGAGGGCCGCACCGACGCCGACCTGGCCATCCTCATGTTCACCGCCGACGGCGCCCTCGACTCGACCTTCGCCACCGGCGGGGTTCTGCGGGTCGACGTCGAAGGCGGCCACGAGAGCCCCCGGCAGGCCGTCGTCCAGCCCGACGGCAAGATCGTCGCCGCCGGCTACACCCGGACCACGGCGACGCCCGCCGGTCGTCCGCCCCATCCTGGTCCGCTTCAGTTCCGACGGTGCGCTCGACACCGCGTTCGGCACGAACGGCGTCGGTGGGGCGGCCATCCTCGCCGCCGTCACCGAGGCCTACGAGGTCGGCATGCAGGACGACAAGTTCGTGATCACGGGCTACGGCCGGGCCACCGCCACCGAGAAGGTCGACCTGCTGGCCGCCCGCTTCACCTCCACCGGCGCCCTCGACCGGACCTTCGGCACCGACGGCCTGGTGCGCATCGACGTCGCCGCCGAGGACGACCGCGGCCGCGACCTGGTCGTGCTGCCCGATGGGCGCATCCTCATCGCCGGCAGCGGCAAGCCCGACGCCACCAACGTCAACGCCATGCTCGTCCTCCTCGAGAAGGACGGCGCCCTCGACACCGCCTTCGGCACCGGCGGCCTCCTCCAGGTTGACCTGGGCGGCCCGAGCGACGCCTTCTTCGGCATCACCATGAGTGCCGACGGCAGGAACGCCCTGGTGGTGGGCTACAAGGGCCTCGACCCCAACACCGGCGACGACGCCGTGCTCGCCCGGGTGGCCGTCTCCGCCACCTGACGGGCACGACCCGCGGCGCCGACCGGCCGGCCCCTCCGTACCCGGGGGCCGGCCGGTCCGGGCGTCGCACGGTGCTGCCGACCGTCAACCCCGGCGGTCGCGTCTAGCCTCGGGAGGCCTCCCGGCGACTGCTCTCCACCCGCAGGACGAGCTCCTCGGCCAGGTCCCGCAGTTTGCGGTTCTCCCGCTGGGACGCTCGGCGGAGGATGTCGAAGGCCTCGTCACGGGTGCAGACCTGGCGCTCCATGATGATCCCCTTGGCCTCGCCGATGATCTCCCGGCTGGCGATGGCCATCCGCAGCTGGTCGTTGAGGCGGGTCGCCCCGATCAGGGCCAGGGCGTTGCCGACCAGGACGGTCGCGTGCTCGCCGAGGAGCACGGCCGTCCGCCGTTCCTGCTCACCGAACCCGCCCGGCGCCCGGGCGTAGACGTTCAGGGCGCCGATGGCCAGCCCCGGCTCCCGGACCAGCGGGGTGGAGAGGACGGCGCCGATCCCGGCCTTCGTGGCCCGCTCCGCGAACAGCGGCCACCGGTCGTGGAGCGCATGCACCTCGATCTCGACCTGCCGGGCCGTGCGCAGAGCCTGGAGGCAGGGACCGCCGTCGCCCTCGTACTGGGCCTCGTCGATGGCGAGGGCCTCGGCCGCGGTGTAGTTCGACGTCCGGAAGCGGCCGTCGTCGGAGACGGTGATGCTCGCCGAGTGGGCGTTGGCGACGGCGTGCCGAGCGAGGTCGGCGATCGTTTGGAGCAGATGATCGAGGGCCTCGTCGTCGAGCCCCGCCCCGCCCAGGCCGAGGGTCGACGCGACCATGGGCTGGTGGACGTTTCCGTCATCCAAGGGTCGGCACTCCCCCATAAATGTCGTGAGCGTGTGCCTGCGCCTGGTGCCGGACAGGACCGGTGGCGCGGGAGGCGCGGCCGCTTCTTCGACCGATGGTTGAGCCTGATCATATTACCCGCCGGTGGCGACGGCCTCCGGTGCGACGTCCCCTGGCAGGCACGGGCTCCGCTAGGTTGAGGTCGGCCATGCCCCGCATCGAGATCGAGCTGACGAGCGCACGTTCTGACGGAACCTGGACCTGGCGCGCGGCCGGGGCCCGCCAGCCGAAGGGCACGCTCGACGCAGCCGTGCTCCCCGGAGGAGCCAAGGTCGGCGACGTGCTCCGGGCCGAAGCCGACATCGACATCGACGGGATCACGGTGCGGTCGACGGCGGCGGTGACGGGCAAGAAGTCGGCGCCGGAGCGCATCGAGATCATCGGGTCGGGCCGGGAGGAGCCGCCGGTCACCACCAACATGCGGGGTGGCGTCGAAGCCGGCGGCGAGCGGGAGCGAGGTCGGCGGGGCGACCGCGACCGAGATCGTGACCGTTTTGCTCGGCCGGGAGGTCGCGGTCCGGGTGGGCCTGGGAGTCCCGGTGGACCGGGCGGCGCTCGACCCGCCGACCGCAACCGACGTGACGCTCCCCGGCCGGACAGCCGGCCGGGCGGCGGCGACGGTGGCCGTCCCGCCGGAGACGCCGGTCGACCGCCGCGTGGCGACCGGCCGGCCGGCACCCATCCCGGTGGTGGGCGACCTGCCGGCGCCCGTCCGGCCTCGGGCGAACGGCCGCCGCGGCTCGAGCACCCGGGCGACCGGACCGAGCGGCCGCCGCGCCGGGAGCACACGGGAGAGCGGCGGGAGCGGCCGGCCCGGCCCGCCCGGCCGGCCGAGGCGCCCCGCCCGAAGGCGAAGAAGCTGCAGCCGGGCCGGACCTACCGCGACGCGGTCCTGGCCGAGCTCTCCCCCGACCGCAAGGTGGTGGCGGAGCAGATCCTGCGGGGCGGCATCCCTGCCGTCCGCCAGGCGGTCGAGGAGCAGAACGCCAAGGCCCGGGAGGTCGGCGGGCCCGAGATCAAGGCCGACGCCCTGCTGGCGGTGGCCGAGGAGCTGCTGCCCGCCCTGCGGGCAGCCGAGTGGCGCGATCGGGCCGAGGCGGCGGTGGTCATCGTCGACGAGATCAGCGTGCGCGACCTGCGGGCCGTGGTGAGCGGGGCCGATACCGCTCGGGACGAGGAGGGCCGGGCGCTGGCGGCGCACCTGCGGGAGGCCCTGGAGCGGCGCTCGGCCGAGGAGCGCCAGAGCTGGGTCGACGAGATCACGTCGTCGCTCGACGACGGCCGGGTGGTGCGGGCGCTGCGTATCAGCGGACGGCCCCCCGAGCCGGGCACCCGCTTCCCGGCAGAGCTGGCCAAGCGACTCAGCGACGCCGGCGGCGAGGCCCTGGGGCCCGACACCACCCCAGACCGCTGGGCGGCCGTCCTGGAGGCCGTGGTGGGCTCTCCGGTGCGCCGGACGATCACCCCCCGGGGCCTGCCGACCGAGCCCGGGGAGGCCCTCACCAAGGCCCTGCACCTGGCTGCGCCCCGGGTCCCCGCCATCGGCGCCCTCCTGGGCGAGACGCCCGGCGCCCCGCCCCGCCGGCCCGGCGCCAAACTGACCCCGTCCCGTGGCGGTCCCCCCGGCCGCGGTGCCGGCCGCCCGCCGGCGCCGCGCACTCCCCCGCCGCCCCCCCCGGTTGCCGGCGCGCCGGCCGCGGGCGGCCACGGAGTCACCGAGGCCGGTGCACCACCCGCGCAGCGGGCCGACGCCGCCGGACCGGCACCCGACCCGATCGAGTCTCCCGCTGCGGCGCCGGCTGCGCCCGAGGTCACGGCCGAGGGCGCCGATGCGCCGGCTGCGCCCGAGCCGGGTCCCGACGAGGTCGCGGCGGCCATCCCCTCCTCGCTCGAGGCGACCGGCGAGCCCGAGCCGGGTCCCGACGAGGTCGCCGCGGCCATCCCCTCTTCGCTCGAGGCGACCGGCGAGCCCGAGCCGGCGGCCGCCGTCCCCGACGAGCCTGCCGGCGCCGGCCCCTCCGAGCCCGTCTCGTCGGCACCGGTCGTGGATGACTTCCCGGAGCCCGTCTCCGTGTCCGACTCGCCGGCCGAACCCGCCTGACGGCACCCCAACGCACCGTCGTGTGCCGTCGGGACGTGTTCCGCCCTGACCACCGACGATTCGGACGACACCGATCAGGCGATGGTGGCCACGATCCCGTGCTCGTGGAGGAACTCGAGCAGGCCCTCGACCAGGTTGAGGTGGGCCACCTCGTCGAGGGGGACCCAGGCCGCCTCCACCGCGTCGCCGCCGGCCCGGGGCTCGGCCTCCTCGGGACCCACGAGCACCGTGACCGAGAAGTCGAGGATGACGAAGTGGCGATCCTCCCCGATCCGCTCCACCCACCCCACCATCCGGTCGCACACGCCCTCGATGCCCGTCTCCTCCAGCAGCTCCCGCACCACCGCCTCGGCCAGCAGCTCGCCCCCCTCCACCCGCCCTCCGGGGATCGACCACTCCCCCGCTCCCGGGCCGTGGCCCCGGCGGACGAGCAGGAGCCGCCCCTCCTCCACCGCTATCGCGCCGACGCACACCTCGGGCCTCACTCGACCGCCTCCTCACGCGCCCGGAACCGCTTGTGGACGACGAGCATGCGGGCGGTGAAGCCGAAGGTCTCGAAGAAGTTCTTGGTGGCCCGGTTCCCCGGCAGGGCGAACGAATCGATGCCGATGCAACCCGCCTCCCGGCACCAGTCGATGACGTCGTTCACCATCGCCTCGCCGACACCGACCTCGCGCCCGTCGACCTCCACGAAGATGTCGTCGAGCACGCCCAGCCGGCCACCGTCGCGCAGCCGCTCGACCCGGACCACTGCGTAGCCGATCACGGCCCCGTCGATGGTGCCGCACAGCACCCGGGTGTCGGGGTCGGCCAGGGCCGCCTTGAAGCCGGCCTCCACCGGCTCGCCCCGCGCCTCCCGGTCGGCCCACACGTCGCCCCCCTTCATGGGGGTGAGCTCGACGATGGCCAGACGGGCCAGCGCCGCCAACTGGGGAACGTCGTCGTCGGTCGCGACCCGGCACGCCTCCACTACGTCAGACGCAATCCCGGCAGAACATGCGGGCCGGGTCCGCCAGTTGGCTCGGGTGCTTGACCAGGAAGCACGACTGGCACACGAACTCGCCCGGCCGCTTGGGGATGACCTTGGTGGATCCCTCGGCCCGGTCGTCGGCGTCGGGTACCTCGTCGTCCTCGTCGTCCTGCTCGTCGACGACGACCAGGCGGTCCTTCAGGATGACGTCGAGCCCGGCCTCGACGTCGTCGGGGTCGAGATCGTCGTCGTCGTCGTCGTCGTCGTCGTCATCGTCGGCCACGACGACCGGGACGACCGGGACGTCGTCGGTCGCGTCGACGTCGGCCAGGTCGTCGTCGACCGCGAGGTCGTCTTCGTCGAGGCCCTCGTCGTCGTCGATGAGGTCGTCGTCCTCCAACGCCTCCAGGTCGACCATGTCGGGGTCGTCGGGTTCGACGACGTCCGCCAAGTCCTCTTCGTCGTCAGCCATGCTGCCGGGTCCCCTTCAGGCGGTCTACGGGGCCGGGAGCATAGACCAGGCCCACGGCCTACACGACACCGGAAAACGCGGGATCCAGGGGACCGTTGGTACCGCTCGGTGGCCCTCCCGCCCCGACCCGGTGGTGACCGGACCGCGACAAGGGGTTATCGGAGCGTTGTCTACTTGGTCCCCCGAATCCGCGCTTCGCCCTTCGACCGCCCCCTCCGCGGCATCCCGCCGAAGCGGTGACGCCGAGGCCCACGACCCGGGGGTTTGGGGCGCCGTGGACTGGCCGTAAGTTGCCCTATCGGCGGGGGTCGTGCAAGCCGGGCGACAACCCTTCTGACCAGCAACGATGCGCGTCGTTGCAGGTCAGGACGCTAGGAATTTCTTTCTGAACCACTCGTCGAGGGTTGGCCCCCGGGCGCTCGGCGGCGACCCTCCGCCCGCCGCTCGGCATCGAGTCGTTCCAGGTCGGAGGCACCGTGGTCGACGTAGGACATCATGCCCGCCACCAGCCGGTGGCCGGCCTCCTCATCGATCAGGCGGTGCATCTCCTGGCACACCCGGCGGTACTCGGCGTGGCCGGCGGGGGCGGTGCGCAGCTCGATCATGTGCATCGCCTCCCGGGCGTTCATCTCGATCGAGTAGCGGACCCGGAACGCCAGCGCCACCGCGTACGGCGCCTGGGCCGGGAAGTCGTCGGACAGGGCCTGGTGGAGGCCGGCGGAACGGGCCATGGCCTCCTCGAAACGGTCGGCCAAGCCGGCGGCCACCACGTCCGGAGGCAGGACGTAGCCGTGGGCCGGGGTGAGCGGCTGCCACTGGATGGTGAGCATCCGGTGACGCTGGAGGTCGCGGAACGCCCCGTAGTCGGAGAGGACGTCGAAGCGGTAGCTGACCGTCTCCAGGGCCCGGCCCGGCTTGTGGCGACGGTTGCCGCGCGCGCCCACGTAGGCCGCCACCACCGCCTCCCGCTCCGCCGCCGACATCCCCCGGACCCGGGCCCGGACCTGGTCGTCGGGCAGGTCGGTGTAGGGGTAGAGCATGGCTGCCAGCAGGCGGTCCTCGGCCTCGGGGTCGAAGTCGACCAGGGTCACCTGGGGCCGGGGCTCGGGCTCCTCTCCCCCGAAGAGGCGGGCCGCCACCTCGGCCGTCGCCCCCGCGGTGGCGGCCAGGTAGGCCGACCACTCGCCCCCCCGCTCCGGGCGGTCGACCCGGGACAGGAACGAGGGGATGACCTTGCGCAGCTCGGCGAGCATCAGCCCGGCGTAGGCCCGGGCCTCGGGCAGGGCCGACGCCCGCATCCGCAGCAGCAGCTGCTCGTAGCCCTGGCCGGTGCCGTAGATGCCCACGTTGGACAGGGCCGCCGCCGGCAGCAACCCCCGCAGGGCGTCGAACGCCTTGGCCCGGATCGACCGCCGCCACACCGTCTCCGGATCGGTCGGGTCGCGGGGGTACTGCTCCCGGTACCAGGCCTCCATCCGGGGGACCAGGTCGGCGTAGGTGTCGAACAGGCGGTCGAGGTCGGCCACGTAGCGGGTGCCGAGGGGCGACGAGAGCACGGCCGGGTCGCGGTGGTAGCGGAAGCGGCCCCCCAGGCGGGTGTCGTAGGGGATGTAGCGGGTGGACTGCTCCAGATAGGCCATCAGCCGTCCCCACTCGAGGACCTTGGTGAGCAGGTTGGACGCCTGCTCGCAGGCCAGGTGGACGCCGCCCAGCTGGGCCACCGAGTCGTCGCCGTACTCGTAGAAGACCTTCCGGTACAGGTCCTCGGCCCGCTTCAGGCCCATGGTGGCGTCGACCGAGATGTCGCCCGACGTGTCGAGGTCGCCCACGAACTCGTCGAGGAAGAGCCGGCGCAGGCTCTTCATGGTGCGGGAGTAGCGGGCGAACAGGGCCCCCTTGACCACCTCGGGCAGGTTGACCAGGGCGAAGACGGGTCCGTCCAGGCTGGTGAAGTACCGCCGGAGGACGTCGGCCTCCTCGTCCGTCCACTGCTCGCTGACGTAGGGATGCGCCATCGGACGCATCAGGCTAGGGCGCGGGAACGAACGCGGCGCGGACCTCCTCCAGCGCCTCCGGGCGCAGCCACAGGTCGACGACGGTCATGGCCATGGCCTTGGCTGCGTCGAGCATGCCCCGGTCACCCTCGGGCGACGCCGCCCACCGGGCGAACTCGGGCGAGTGCAGCCCCACGTCGGCCGGGGAGATCTTCACGATCGGGTGGATGGTGGGCACCCGGTAGCTGACGTTGCCCATGTCGGTGCTCACGATCAGGCGGTTGGCGGGCCCCGGCTCGGCCAACTCCCGCCCCAGGCGGGCGCTGTTGGCCTGGTAGAGGCGACCCAGCGGCCGGTTGTGGCGCAGGTCGGTGTACTCCGGCCACGGCTGGTGGATCTCCATGGTGCAGCCGGCGGCGGCCGCCCCCGCCTCCAGGCAGGCCATGACCCGGGCCTTCAGCCCCTGCAGGCTGGCGGCGGTGGCGGAGCGGACGTACCACTGGGCCACCGTGTGGTGGGGGACCATGTTGGGCTTGTCCCCCGCCTTCAGGAACACCCCGTGGACCCGGTCGGTGGCGGCGATGTGCTGGCGGAGGGCGGCGACTGCGTTGTAGCCGAGGACAGCCGCATCGAGCGCGTTCCGGCCCTGGTCGGGGGCGGCGGCGGCGTGGGCCATCCGCCCGAAGTACTCGATCTCGTAGGTGGCGATGGCGATGACGTCGGGCTGGATGAGGTCGACGCCGGCCGGGTGGATGGCGAGGGCGGCGTCGACCCCGTCGAAGGCCCCCCGGTCGCCGAGGACGACCTTGCCCCCGCCGCCCTCTTCGGCCGGGGTCCCGATGACGTCGAGCCGGCCCCCCGCCTCGGCCACCACAGTGGCTGCGGCGAGGGCCGCCCCCAGGCCGGCGGCGGCGATGATGTTGTGGCCGCACCCGTGGCCGATGCCGGGAAGAGCGTCGTACTCGCAGAGCACGGCGACGCGAGGGCCGTCCCCGCCGGCGTCCCCCGGACGGCCGACGAACGCCGTCTCCAGCCCGTGGGCGCCCCGCTCGACGACGAACCCCTCCCCCTCCAGGGTGGAGGCCAGCAGCTCGGCCGCGAACCGCTCCTCGAAGAGCAGCTCCGGCCGCTGGTGGATCCGGTGGGAGACGTCGACGAGGACTTCGGCCCGGTCATCGACGGCGGCGATCACCCGCTGACGGGCGGCGTCGACGTCGAGCCGCGGCACCATGCTCCCCGAGGTTACGTGGAAGGGGAGCGGCCGGTGCCGGCGGGCATGCTCCGGCGGGCACCTTCGCGCCGTCCTCCGGCGCCGTCGAAGCCATCGACGGCCGTGAGAGCCGCTTGGCGGGCCCCGTCGCCAGCCGGGTCAGCGCCGAGCTCGGCCGCTCGAGCGAACGTCCGCCGACCCCGGATGTACCGCTCAGCGTCCGGCGGTGCACCAGGGGTCCGGCGGGTGGCCGCCTCGAGCCTCAGCCCTTGAGGCGGTCGGCCACGTCGTCGACGAAGCCCTTGGCCTTGCCCTTGCCCTGGTCGATCTTGCCCTCGGCCTTGAGCTCGTCGTTGTCGGTGAGGTCGCCGGCCGCTTCCTTCACTCGGCCCTTGAGCTCGTCCAGCTTCTCGTCCATGTTTTGGGTTCCTTTCACGTGGTTCGGTCCCTTGTTCGTACCCTGGCGCCGACCTCGTACCCTTGTTTCGCGGCCTCGACGGCCGGGAAGGGTCCGGGGGGGTTCAAGGAGGGGACCGTGGCAGTGATGGACACCTGGAGATCGCGCGGGGACGAGCAGCTCCCGTGGGTTCCTCCGGCGCGCCGGGGCGGGAGCTCTCTCGTCCTGGCCCGCACCACCGTCGGGCTCCTCGTCGCGAGCCTCATCGCCCCCGTCATGGTGGTGTCCTACCTCGCCCTGGCCCTCCTCGACTTCCCGTTGTCGGGCGAGCTGCCGGAGGAGCTGCCCACCGTCGAGTCCCGGATCACCCGCGTGTACGACGCCACCGGCGCCGAGATGGCCGTCTTCCGCCGCTTCGACACCGCCCTCCCGGTCGAGCCGGAGGACATCCCCCGGGTCCTCCAGGACGCGGTGGTTGCGGCCGAGGACCGCCGCTTCTACCAGCACCAGGGCGTCGACGCCCGGGGTCTGATCCGGGCCCTCCGGGCCGACGCCAGCGCCGGCGAGTACGAGCAGGGGGCGTCCACCATCACCCAGCAGCTCGTCCGCCTGGCCTACACCGACGACCGCAGCGCCACCCTCGAGCGCAAGGTCAAGGAGGCGGTGCTGGCCCGGGAGCTGGAGAGCCAGCTCACCAAGGACGAAATCCTCTTCAAGTACCTGTCCCGCATCTACCTGGGCTCCGGCAACTACGGCGTGGGGGCGGCGGCCGAGTCCTATTTCCGCAAGCCGGTGCGCGAGCTCGACCTGTCGGAGGCAGCTCTCCTCGCCGGCATCATCCCCGCGCCCAGCGTCCTCGACCCCCTGGCCAACCCCACCGGCGCCGAGCGCCGGCGCCAGGGGGTGCTCCGGGCCATGGCCGACGAGGGGATGATCTCGGGCCAGGCGCGGGACGCCGCCATCTCCCGGACCCTGGTCGTGGTCGCCGACGGCGCCCCGGTCGGCCCCGGGGTCACCGCCGTGTACCCCCGGGCCAAGGAGGAGGTCCGGTACCCCTACTTCACCGACTACGTGCGCCGTTACCTGGTCGCCCGCTTCGGCGAGGAGCGGGTGTACACCGGCGGGCTACGGGTGGAGACATCCCTCGACCCCAAGCTCCAGGCCCTGGCCGAAGCCTCGGTCACCAAGACACTCACCGGGACCCCCGCCGGGCTGGAGATGGCCCTGGTCTCCCTCGACCCCCGCACCGGCCTGGTGCGGGCGCTGGTGGGAGGGCGTGACTTCTCCAAATCCAACGTCAACCTGGCCCTGGGCAACTGCGCGGCGACGAAGCCGCCGCCCGAGCCCAAGCCCGGTGAGACCCTCCCCCCGATGTGCATCGAGGGCGGCGGTGCCGGCCGCCAGCCGGGCTCCGCCATCAAGCCCATAACCCTGGCCACCGCCCTCGCCGCCGGGAAGAAGTCCACCGACACCTACCGGGGCCCGGGCGAGTTCACCTACCCCAACTGCCGGGGCGTGGTGGGCTGCACCGTCCGCAACACCGAGAGCGGCAGCTACGGGTCCCTCAGCCTGGCCCAGGCCACCGCCTACTCGGTCAACACCGTGTTCGCCCAGCTCGTCCTCGACGTGGGCGTCAAGGAGACGGCCCAGATGGCCAACCGCCTGGGCCTGACCATGATCGACCCCGAGGGCAACCTCCCGTCGGGCGAGCCCTACGGGCCCAGCCTCACCCTGGGGGCGGCCGAGGTGTCGCCCCTCGACATGGCCGCCGCCTTCGGGGTCTTCTCCGCCCGGGGCCAGCAGTTCCCGGCCACCCCGGTGGTCAAGGTCATCGACTCCGACCGCAAGGTGTTGGAGGACAACACCCGTCGCCGCCCGATCCGGGTCCTCACCCAGATCGTCGCCGACGAGATGAACTCGGTCCTCACCGGCGGAGTCGAGTTCGGCACCGGCGTGGGCGCCCAGATCGGTCGCAAGGGGGGGACGGCGGGTAAGACGGGCACCAGCGAGGGCTTCGGCGACGCCTGGTTCGTGGGCTACACCCCCGAGCTGTCGACCTCGGTGTGGATGGGCTACGCCGACTCCCGCAAGGCGATGGAGAACGTCAAGGGCGTGGCCAAGGTCTTCGGCGGCACCCTGCCCGCCGCCACCTGGAAGGACTACATGGGTCAGGCCCTGGCCGGGGTGCCGGCCAGCACGTTCCCCCTCCCGCCCCGGGCCGTGCGGCCGACGCCCGCCCCCGCCAGCACCCCGTCGCCGGTGCCGGGCTCGGTCCCGGGCCCGGCCGGGCCCACCGCCCCCACCACCGTTCCCGGCCCCACGACTAGCGTGCCCGGCTTCACCAGTGACACGCTGCCGCCCTATGTGCCCCCCTTCGGCGGTCCCCCGCCGGTCTTCGACCCGCCGCCGGTGACGGTGCCCGACCTGACCCCTTACGTCCCCAACCAGGCCTTTCCGCCGGCGCAGCCGAACCTCACGCCATGAGCCTGCTGTTCGTCATCCTCGTGCCCTGCTCCCTCGTCGGCCTCGGCGTCTACGTGGCCATGTCGAGGTGGGAGATCAGCTCGGGACCGGCGGCCTACGAAGGCGGCTACCGCCCCCGCACCACCCTGCCCCGGCAGACGTTCAGCGAGACCTGGCTGGACTGGCCCATCCCCCAGTTCCAGCGCCTTCACCCGGCGGCGCTGGCAGCCATCAGCGCGGTGCTGGCCCTGTGGATCGTGGCCTGGATCGTCCTGCTTTTCGTCGGGCTGAGCAAGCTCCACGCATGAGGTCGCCGTGGCGGTAGAGATCCTCCCCGGCCAGCCCTACCCCCTGGGGGCCACCTACGACGGCATGGGCACCAACTTCTCGGTGTTCTCCGAGCTCGCGGAACGGGTCGAGCTGTGCCTGTTCGACGCCGACGGCATCGAGTCCCGGGTCGACCTCCCGGAGACCGACGCCTACTGCTGGCACGGCTACTTGCCCAACATGGGTCCCGGCCAGCGCTACGGGTTCCGGGTCCACGGACCCTACGAACCCGGCCAGGGGCTGCGCTGCAACCCGTCCAAGCTCCTCCTCGACCCCTACGCCAAGGCCGTTGACGGCGAGGTCGGGTGGGGCGAGCCCTTGTTCAACTACCGCTTCGAGGATCCGGACGGGGCCACCAACGACGACGACAGTGCCCCCCACATGCCCAAGGCGGTCGTCACCAGCCCGTTCTTCGACTGGGACAACGACCGCCACCCCCGTACGCCGTGGCACGAGTCGGTGGTCTACGAGGTCCACGTCAAGGGCTTCACCAAGCGTCACCCGGGGATCCCGGCGGAGCTGCGGGGCACCTATGCCGGCCTGGCCCACCCGACCTCGATCGCCTACCTGAAAGCCCTCGGCGTCACCGCGGTCGAGCTCCTGCCGGTGCACCAGTTCGTCCACGACCACCGCCTGGTCGAGGCCGGCCTGCGCAACTACTGGGGCTACAACTCCATCGCCTTCCTGGCCCCCCACAACGACTACGCCGCCCGGGGCCAGCAGGGCCAGCAGGTGCAGGAGTTCAAGCAGATGGTGAAGACCCTGCACGACTCCGGCATCGAGGTGATCCTCGACGTCGTCTACAACCACACCGCCGAGGGCAACCACATGGGCCCGGTGCTCTCCATGAAGGGCCTCGACAACCCCTCCTACTACCGGCTGGTCGACGACGACCCCTTCTTCTACTTCGACACCACCGGCACCGGCAACAGCCTCAACATGCGCCACCCCCACGTCCTGCAGCTGATCATGGACTCACTGCGCTACTGGGTGGTCGACATGCACGTCGACGGCTTCCGCTTCGACCTGGCCGCCACCCTGGCCCGCCAGTTCCACGATGTCGACCGGTTGTCGGCGTTCTTCGACCTCATCCAGCAGGACCCGGTGGTGAGCCAGGTCAAGCTCATCGCCGAGCCCTGGGACCTGGGCCATGGCGGCTACCAGGTGGGCAACTTCCCGGCCCTGTGGTCGGAGTGGAACGGCAAGTACCGCGACACGGTGCGCGACTTCTGGCGGGGCGAGGACCAGACCCTGGCCGAGCTCGCGTACCGGTTCACCGGCAGCCCCGACCTGTACGAGTCGAGTGGGCGGCGGCCGTCGGCGAGCGTGAACTTCGTCACCGCCCACGACGGGTTCTCCCTGGCCGACCTGGTGTCCTACAACGAGAAGCGCAACCAGGCCAACGGTGAGGACAACAGCGACGGCGAGAGCCACAACCGGTCGTGGAACTGTGGCGCGGAGGGCCCCACCGACGATGCCGGCGTCCTCGAGCTGCGGGCCCGCCAGCGCCGGAACTTCGTCGCCACCCTGCTGCTCTCCCAGGGCATCCCCATGATCCTGGGGGGCGACGAGCTGGGCCGCACCCAGCAGGGCAACAACAACGCCTACTGCCAGGACAACGAGCTGTCGTGGTTCGACTGGGAGCAGATGGACGGAGCCATGGTCGCCTTCACCACCCGGCTCATCGCCCTCCGCCGCGATCACCCCGTCTTCCACCGCCGGCGGTGGTTCCACGGGCGGGCCCTCCACGGCAAGGACGTCGTCGACGTGGCCTGGTTGCGGCCCGACGGCACCGAGATGGAGGACGCCGACTGGGAGTCGGGCTTCGCCAAGTCGATCGCCGTCTACCTCAACGGCGAGGAGATGCACGCCACCGACAGCCTCGGTCACCCGGTCGTCGACGACAGCTTCCTGGTGGTCTTCAACGCCGACCACGAGAGCGTCACCTTCACCCTGCCCCGCGAGGGCTACGGCACGGCGTGGGTGAAGGTGGTCGACACCGACGACGCCCTGACCGAGGGCCAGGGGTTCAAGGCCGGCGACGACCTCGATGTCACCGCCCGCAGCCTGGTGCTGCTACGAGCCGCCGGGGGGTCGTGAGGCGCGGAAGGGGTGGGGCTTGGCCGGCGTGTCGGACTCGATGATCTGCCCGACCGTTAGCCAGACCGGCGGCGGAGGCGGTCGAATCCGGGGGCGGCCAGGCCGACGACGATCCCGATCACGGCCAGGACGATCGGCAGGACGAGGAACAGCCCGCTGTCGGACGCGATGACCTTGAGCAGGAACAGATCGACGGCGAGGAAAAGGCCCAGGAAGAACCCGCTGAGTCCGCCCAGGACGGGGCGCCCGCCGTTCATCGGCCGTAGACCGTCTTGGGCTTGGTGGCCTGGAACACCCCGGCAGCAGCGGCGGCGGTGCCGGCCAGGGCGGCCACCCCGGCGGCCGCGGTGCTGGCCGCCGAGCCCTCCACCTCCACCGTGATCTCGCCCTGGCACTGGCCCTCGATGCCCTTGTGGTAGCCGGTGAGCTTCCATTTCACCGGCGGGAACTGCCTGACCACGGCCGGGATGTCGATGACCCCGTCCCTGGTGCCCGCGTTCTGGCTGTTGGCGGTGGGCCCCCACTTTCCGAGGTTGATCGACACCGGGCCCACCTGCAGGTCGACCGAGCCCTCGTGGTCGTGGGTGACCCGGTTGATCTCCCCGTGCCACGCGGCGCTGCGGGCCCGAGGGATCTTCGCCTCCGTGGCCGACGAGTCGATGGTGACCGCGGTGCCGTCGTCGGCCGTGATGGTGGCAGTCCCCGAGCAGCCGATGGTGTCCCGTGTGATCTCGGCCCCCGCCGGCGAGCCGAACAGCGCCAGCCCGGCCGCCACCACCACACCCGCCCCCAGGATGCGCTTCATGTTCCCTCCCTGAATGAAGGCTACAGGTCGGCGGGATCGGCGCGATGGGCGCGATAGCGGCGGATGAGGGCGTTGGTGGAGCTGTCATGGGCCAGCTCGGGCTCGTCCTTCGCCGTCAGCTCGGGGACGATCCGGTTGGCCAGGGCCTTGCCCAGCTCGACGCCCCACTGGTCGAACGAGTTCACGTCCCAGATCACCCCCTGGGTGAACACCTTGTGCTCGTAGGCGGCGGTGAGCTGGCCCAGGACCCGGGGGGTGAGGCCGGGGGCGACGAGGGTGTTGGTGGGCCGGTTGCCGGGGAAGGTGCGGTGGGGGACGAGCTCCGGCGCCACCCCCTCGGCCGCCACCTCCTCCGCCGTCCTGCCGAAGGCGAGGGCCTCGGTCTGGGCCAGCAGGTTGGCCATGAGCAGGTCGTGGTGGGGGCCGACGGCGTGGTTCGGGCGGAGGAACCCGATGAAGTCGGCGGGAACGACCTTCGTCCCCTGGTGGAGGAGCTGGTAGAAGGCGTGCTGGCCGTTGGTGCCGGGCTGACCCCACACGATCGGGCCCGTCTGCATGCCCACCGGCCGTCCCTGGCGGTCGACCGACTTGCCGTTGCTCTCCATGTCGAGCTGCTGGAGGTAGGCGGGGAACCGGTGCAGAGCCTGGCTGTAGGGGAGGATCGCCTGGGTCTCGAAGCCGAAGAAGTCGCCGTACCAGATGCCGAGCAGCCCCAGAAGGGCGGGCAGGTTCCGGGCGTACGGCGTGGTGCGGAAGTGCTCGTCGATCTGGTGGAAGCCGGCGAGGAGGTCGTGGAAGGCGTCGGGGCCGATGGCGACCATGAGCGACAGGCCGATGGCCGACGGGTAGGAGTAGCGGCCGCCGACCCAGTCCCAGAAGCCGAACATGTTGGCGGTGTCGATGCCGAACTCGGCGACCTCGGCCTCGTTGGTCGACACGGCCACGAAGTGGCGGGCCACCGACGCCTCGTCCCCGAGGGCGTCGAGCAGCCACCGGCGGGCGGTGGTGGCGTTGGTGATCGTCTCGATGGTGGTGAACGTCTTGGACGCGACCACGAAGAGGGTCTCGGCCGGGTCGAGGTCGTGGGTGGCCTCCCAGACGTCGGCACCGTCGACGTTGGACACGAAGCGGAACGTCATCGATTGCTCGCTGAAGTCCTTGAGCGCCTCGTAGGCCATGGCCGGGCCGAGATCGGAGCCGCCGATGCCGATGTTGACCACGTTGCGGATGGCCCGGCCGGTGTGGCCCCGCCACTCCCCCGTCCGCACCCGGAGGGCGAAGTCGGCCATGCGGTCGAGGACCTGGTGGACCTGGGCCACGACGTCGACCCCGTCGACCACGATGGAGGATTCCCGCGGGGCCCGGAGGGCCAGGTGGAGGACGGCGCGGTCCTCGGTGACGTTGATGCGCTCGCCGGCGAACATGGCCTCGGTGCGGGCTCGGAGGCCGGCGGCCTCGGCCAGGTCGACGAGGAGGGCCAGGGTGCGGGCGGTGACCCGGTTCTTGGAGTAGTCGAGGTGGAGGTCGGCGGCGTCGGCCACCATCGTCTCGCCGCGGGACGGGTCGTCCGCGAAGAGCCGGCGGAGGTCGACGTCGGCCATGGCCCGGTGGTGGTCGGCGAGCGCGGCCCACTCCGGCGTGTGCTCGATCAGGGCCATGACGGGGCCATGATCGCGCGATACGGGCCCCGGTCACCCGGGGCCCGTATATCAACCGGTTGGAGCGCGACCGTCAGAGGGCGTCGTCGTGGTACACCCGGCGTCGGGGGCCGTAGTCGTCGACCACGGTTTCCGTCGTCCCGCCCCGGCGGCCGAACACGAGGACCGTCATCAGCAGGCCGACGACACCCGCGATCATGAGGATGACCCCGACCGTGGCCAGGTCGATCCCCGACACCGACGCGTTGACGGCGAAGGTGAGGATGGCGCCCACTGCGAACAGAAAGACGCTGACGCCGATACCCATGGTTTGTTCCTCCTTGTAGCTCGTGCGATCTGTCGGGTGTCTACCCGCCGGCGGCCGTCGGGAACCCCGGCGGCGGTGGATGTCGCAATGACGCTCAGATCGGATCGGCATAGGGTCGGGTGATGGCGACCGCCGGCTTCGTGGGACGGGCCACCGCCGGGCCGATGGGTGAGGCCCGGCTGGTGACGACCAGCGAGGAGTTCACCGCCGTGTACGGGCCGGCTGATCCGCCCTTCCTGAGTCACGCGGTGAACGCCTACTTCCTCAACGGTGGGGGCCGGCTGTACGTGGCCCGCCACGACGGCGACATGGCGCCGGCGTTCGAAGCCCTGGCCGCGGTGGACGAGATCTCCCTGGTGGCGGCGCCGGCCGACGGAGGCGGATCCGACTCGGCCGCCCTGGTGGCGCACGCCGAGCGGACGAAGAACCGGTTCGCGATCGTCGACGCCCCCGCCGGCAGCTCGGTCGACGACGTGCTCCGGTTCCGGGCCCGGTTCGACTCCGGGTACGCCGCCATGTACCACCCGTGGGTCCGGGGCGACGAGAGCCTCGACGGCCTGGTCCTGCCCCCGTCGGGTTTCGTCGCCGGCATCTATGCCCGAGGCGACCCCCTGAAGCCCCCGACGGGCGACGGGGTGCGGGGAGCGGCCGGGCTCGAGTCGGCGGTCGACCGGGAGGCGCAGGCGGTGCTGAACCGGGAGGGGGTCAACGTCCTGGGCGACCTCGAGGACGAGGGCATCCGGCTGTGGGGAACCCGCACCATGAGCTCCGACCCGGAGTGGAGGTACGTCAACATCCGCCGCTACGTCATCCACCTGGAGCGGTCCCTCGACGAGGGCACCAGATGGGCGGTGTTCGAGCCCAACGGCGAGACGCTGTGGGCCGCCATCCGGCGCTCGATCGACGACCTCCTGGCGGCCGAGTGGCAGGCCGGCCACCTCATGGGTCGCCGTCCGGAGGACGCCTACTTCGTCCGTTGCGACCGATCCACGATGACCCAGGACGACCTCGACCACGGCCGCCTGACCGTCCTGGTGGGCGTGGCGCCGGTGCGGCCGGCCGAGTTCGTGATCCTCCGCATCGGCCAGACGACGGCCGCGGCCACCAACCGGGGTTAGGCGCGGTCACAGCGCAGGTCGGAGGCAACGGCGGACCTTCGTCGTATCACCCGGCCCCGGTGGGGCTCTATCCAGGTGCGGGCTGCGTCAGCAGGCTGCTCCACCCGGAAGAAGGAGACCACCAATGTCAGATCGGCGGACCCGAGCGAGGGACGTGCGTCGCCAGGCGGCGGACCAGGCTTTCGAGCAGCACTCCGAGGATCAAGTCAACAACGGCGAGGAGGTGGAGTTCGGTCCCGTGGCCAACTTCAGCAAGGGCCTCGCTCACGACGCGGTGGGAAACGTCGTGCCGAGCTCCTACGCAGCCCTGCGCAAGGCCCTCGCGTCGGGAGACCCCGACGACTTCGAGGCCATCCCGCTGGGAACCCCCGGTGGGCGCAGGTTCACCAGCCCCCAGGCCGGGCTGGCCTACGACCTGGAGGGCCCCGACGCTCAGTCTCTGACCCTGAAGCCGGCGCCGCGCCTCGACAGCGCCGAGAACTCGTCCGAGATGGGCGAGCTGTACTGGATGGCCCTGATGCGCGACGTTCCGTTCGGGAGCTACTCAAGCGACGCGACCGCGGAGCTGGCGGTGAAGGACATGAACAACTTCTCCGACTTCCGAGGGCCGAAGGACGCCGGTCTCGTGACTCCCGGGACGCTGTTCCGCGGCGGGGCGCCGGGAGACCTGGTGGGGCCGTACATCTCCCAGTTCCTCGTCAAGGACGTGCAGTTCGGATCGCTTCGCTACCCGCAGCGCCAGCAGACGGTCGCCGCCGGCACCGACTTCCTCACGAAGTTCCCGGACTGGCTGAACGCGCAGAACGGCGGGCCGTTCGTGCCGCAGGCGATCACCGCGCCCCGCTACATCCGCAACATGCGTGACCTGGCCCACTACGTCCACGTCGACGCCCTCTACGAGGCGTACCTCAACGCCTGCCTGATCCTGCTCGACCTCGGGGCGCCGCTCGATCCGGGGAACCCCTACGCCACGTCGACGAACCAGGCCGGGTTCGCCACCTGGGGCGGCCCCCACATCCTGAGCCTCGTCACCGAGGTGGCGACCCGAGCGCTCAAGGCGGTCTGGTACCAGAAGTGGTTCGTCCACCGGCGGCTGCGGCCCGAGGAGTTCGGCGGCCGCATCGAAGCCCACGTGACCGGCCTGCACAAGTACCCGATGATCAACGACGAGATCCTCAACTCGGGCGCCCTCGCCGCCTCGCAGGCGGCCCACGGTGGGTCCTCGCTGCTGCCGATGGCGTTCCCCGAGGGGTGCCCGACGCACCCCGCCTACGGGGCGGGCCACGCCACCGTGGCCGGCGCCTGCACCACGATCCTGAAGGCGTTCTTCGACGAGTCCTGGGTCATACCCAAGCCCCAGCAGCCCAACCTCGGCGGCACCGCCCTCACGCCGTACCTGGGAGCCGATGCCGGTGAGATCACGGTCGGTGGGGAGCTCAACAAGGTGGCGGCCAACATCGCCATCGGCCGCAACGGCGCCGGCGTCCACTGGCGCAGCGACTACGCCGAGTCGATCCGGCTCGGCGAACGAATCGCCATCCGGGTTCTCGAGGAGCAGAAGGCGACCTACAACGAGCCTTCGGCGCTCGGGATCAGCACCTTCGACGGCAAGGGCATCGAGATCTGACACGCAGTCCGGTTGGCGCCGTCCTCCCGGGGACGGCGCCAACCCCCACCCCCGTGATGGGGGCACCTGCTCGGCGGCCGCGGCGTGCGCCCCGGCCGGACACCTTCCCCTCCAACGACCATCCCGAGTCGACCACTGGTCGACCGGGCCCTAGACCAAGACGAAGAGGTTCGTGATGATCGGCAAGATCCTTGTTGGAACGGCGGCGGATGAGGATTCCCACGCCACGCTCAACCTGGCGGCCGAGCTGGCGATGTCGAACGACGCCGAGCTCGTCGTCCTGGAGCTGAAGCCGCTGGTCGACGCCCGCCAGGTTTTCCACCCCGACGGTGTGCCCGAGCGGCGCGGCGCAGTTGCCAGGCTCCGTCGCGACTACCCCCAGCTGCGGCTGCGCACCAGCACCGGCCAGGGGCAGGCGTTGCGCACTATGCGCCACGTCGCCCACGACGAACGGCCCGACCTGATCGTCGTCGGCCAGCGCCGGAGGATGGGGGGCGGCGCCCTGCTCTCCCCGCGGGCATCGAAGGCCCTGGTCAACCAGTCGCCGTGCGCCGTCCTGCTCGTGGCGTCGTGATCGACGAACGCTGGTCCTGGCGCCGGCCCGTGTCCGCCCTCCGGCTCGTGGCCGACGTCGTCCGTAGCTTCTACCAGCGGCCCATCTCCTGGTTGGCGCTGGTGGTGAGCGCCGCCTTCCTCACCTACGGGGGCGGTGCGGTCATGTTCTGGCTGCATGCGATCGTGCGGGGTGAGGCCGGGCCCGCGATCGACCACGTCCACCACTGGCTGCTCGATTCGACGCTCGGATTCATCGCCCTCACCCCCCTGCTGGCCGTCATCGTCCCGCTGGCCGCGTGGCGGGCGAGCCGCGACGGGCGCCCCCCGGTCTCCGGGTTCGTCCTGGCGTCGGCCACATTGTTCACGGCCATCACCGGTCCGGGCCCGCTTTTCCACAACCTGATCGCGGGGGCCGGGACGCCTCTCGCCAATCTGGCGACCCGGGTCTTCGGCGAGAACTCGGATGTCGCCACGCGGTCGATGCACGCACCGACGCACTCAGCCCTGTCGGAGGGCCTGCTCCAGATCTGTGTCGGATTCCCGGTGTACGTGCTGTTCACCTGGCTCGCACTGCAGTTCGTCCGCTTCTGCGTGAGGGCCACCCGCCCCCGACCGGATGCCGTTGATCGGTCGGATGTGCCGCCGGCACCGGCGCCAATCGACCCATCGCCTCCCACGGCGGAGGCCAGGGCGGGCGGGGGCGTGAGCGTGGACCTGCGGTGCGGACCCGGGCGATGATCACGGCACCGGAACGGCCGGTGGGGCCGGGTCGGTGACGACCTGGCCGCCGACCTACGGGACGGGGCCCCGCAACATGGCCCGGACCGACTCGATGGTGTCGGCATCGGCCGGGTCCTTGTCGTCGCGGTAGCGGCGGACGCGGGCGAAGCGGAGAGCGACGCCGCCCGGGTAACGGGTCGACGCCTGCACCCCGTCGAGGGCGATCTCCACCACGAGGGGCGGGTCTATCTCAACCACGTAAGGGTGTGGCAGGCCGGACTGGCGGGCGAGGAACTCGGCCGTCTGCCACTCGAGGAGGGCGTCGGTGAGGCCCTTGAAGGTCTTGCCGACCATGACGAAGCCGCGCCCGCCGTCGCCGGCGCGGGCGCCGAGGTGGAGGTTCGACAGCCAGCCCCGGCGCCGGCCACTCCCCCACTCGGCGGCCAGGACGACGAGGTCGAGGGTGTGGACGGGCTTGACCTTCCGCCACGCCGCCCCTCGCCGTCCGGCTTCGTACGGCGAGCTGACCGCCTTCACCATGACCCCCTCGTGACCGGTCGCCAGGGCCTCGTCCTGGACCGCCCGGGCGGCGTCGAGATCGCCCGGCCCCACCGCCACCGACGGCACCCGGGGAACGCCGATCCGGTCGAGGACCGCCGCCCGCTCGCCCAGGGGGCGGTCGAGGAGGTCGTCGCCGTCGAGGTGGAGGCAGTCGAAGAACCAGACCCCGAGTGAGGCCCGGCCGGGGGGACCCGTCCGCCGGCCGAAGCTGCTCATCGTCTCCTGGAACGCCTCCGGGCCGTCGTCGGTCACGCCGAGCACCTCGCCGTCGAGCACGACCTGGTGGAGGTCGAGGGCCCGGAGGAGGTCGACGACGGCCGGTAGCCGGCCGGTGACGTCGTTGAGGTTGCGGGTGAAGAGGCGGACGTCGTCGCCCCGCCGGTGGGCCTGGAGGCGGGCACCGTCGAGCTTCCACTCGACGAGCGACGGCCCGAGCTCGTGGAGGGCGGACGCCAGGTCGGTGGCGGTGGAGGCGAGCATCGGTTGCACGGGGCGGAGGACGTCGAGGCCGACGGCGGCGAGGGCCGCCTCACCCGCCGTGAGGGCGGTGGCCGCCACCCGGGCCAGGTCGCCGGCGAGCATGGCTGCCCGGCGGACGGTGGCGACCGGGATCCCTGCGGCCCGGCCCACGGCGTCGGCCATCACCCCTTCCAGGGCGCCCTGGCGGAGATCGCCGAGGAGGAGGCGGCGGACGAAATCGGCCTCGGGGGCGGTGGCCCGGGCCAGCAGGTCGCCCAGGACGGCCGTCCGCCGGGCACCCGAGCCGTGCCCTTCGAGGGCCCGGAGCTCGCTGATGGCCCGGTCGAGGTCGAGGACACCGATCGAGGGCTCGCCGACCGGCGGCGGGTCAACCGCCCGCAACGTGGCCCACCCGACGCCGATCTTCCCCTGCCGGGGCCGGCCGGTGAGGAAGGCGACGGCCGGCTCAACCTCGTCGGGCGCCAACTGCCGGAGCAGGCCGGCGAGGCTGGCGACCTTGGCCGACCGGGCCCGGGTGGAGGCCACGGCTTCGGACGTCGCCACCACCTCGGCCAGCAGCATGGCCCTTCACGGTAGGCGGTGACAGGGCACACTGGCCCCGTGCGCGTCCTGTTCACCTCGACCCCGGGGTGGGGCCACATCCATCCGATGATGCCCCTGGCCAGGGCGTTCGCCGACCGGGGCGACGATGTGGCCTGGGCCGTCACCGCAGGCGTGGCGACCCGTCTGGAGCGGGAGGGCTTCGTCGCCCATCCCGCCGGTCCCAGCCTCGACGAGGGCTTCGGCGAGGCCTTGCGCCGGTACCCCGAGGTCCAGGAGATGGCCCCCAGCGAGCGGCCGAACGTCTTCTTCCCCCGGTTCTTCGGCGCCGTCCAGGCTCCGGCCATGCTGGCCGACCTCCTGCCCGTCGCCCGGGCGTTCGATCCGGCGGTGGTGATCTGCGACCAGGCCGAGCTGGCCGGGCCGGTGGCGGCGGCGGCCTTGGGCGTTCCCAACGTGACGCACTCCTTCGGTGGGCTCCTGCCTGCCGTCCGGCTCGAGTCGGCGGGCCGGGCGGTGGCGCCGCTGTGGGAGGCCCAGGGGCTGGAGCCCCGGCCCTACGCGGGAACGTACGACCACCTCTACCTCGACATCTACCCGCCCAGCATGCAGGCGCAGGAGCAGAACCACGTCCCGGCCCGGCAGCTCCTGCGTCCCGACACGTTCGTCACCGGGGGCGACGAGCCCCTGCCCGATCTCGTGACCGACGAGTCGGCCGATCCGCTGGTGTACGTCACCTTCGGCACCGTGTTCAACAGCAACCCTGAGCTGGTGGCGACAGTGGTGGCCGGGACCCGCGCCCTGGCGGTGCGGGTCGTCGTCACCCTCGGTCCGACCGGCGATCCCGACAGCCTCGGGCCCCAGCCGCCGAACGTAGGCGTCGCCCGCTACCTCCCCCAGACCCAGCTCCTCCCCTACTGCTCGGCCGTCGTGTCGCACGCCGGCTCGGGGACTCTTCTGGCCGCCTTGGGCCGGGGACTGCCGCAGCTCTGCCTGCCCCAGGCGGCGGACCAGTTCGGCAACGCCGCCGCCTGCGCCGCCGCCAGCGCCGGCCGTACCCTCCTCCCCGGTTCCGTCACCGCCGACGGGGTGCGGTCCGGGGTGACCGAGATCCTTGCCGACCCCGCCTACCGCGCCGCCGCCGAACGGGTGGCGGAGGAGCTGCGCCGCATGCCGTCGCCGGCGGAGGTCGCCGAGATCATCGTCGCCCGCTTCCGATAGCCCTCGCGCCCGGAGAGGGCGGCCGGAGGTGCTGATCCCAGCAACTGCCCGTGAAGGCTTCTCCAGCTACCCCTGCCACCTGCGGAGATGCCGTACCCCGTAGCGCTTTCGGATCAGGAGTTCGCGGCAGCAAAGGCCAAGCTTCTCAAGTAGGCACCCTGGGGTGCACCATTCTCGCCGCTTCCTCTACGTCCGGGCGGCCGCCCGGGCGTTGGCCACGCTCAGCGTCGATCACCCCGGAGCATCTCCCGGTGCCGCAGGGTCTCCTGCTTGCGCTTGCGGCTCCCTCGCCGGATCAGTCGCCACGGGACGACCAGGATGCCGAAGAGGCAGTACCAGCCGGCGACGACGATCCACGCCAAGGCGATCAACATGAGGGCGGGCAGGGCTACCAGCGCCATCTGAGCGGGGCTGTCGCCCGTCAGCTTCCAGATCCGCCGGGCGCTGCCGCTGAACGACATCGGCGCCTGGACCACGACCCGCTCGCTGGCAGGGCGTTCCTCCCGAGGCGGGGCGGGGACGGCCGGGACACTCGCCGGGGCCGGGACGGCGGGTGGGGACGGAGGCGGAGGTCGATGGCCCAGATACGACTCCTCCGGGTACCACTTCCCGTCTGAGGCCCGCCACCACCAGGTGCCGTCCGGCTTCTGCCGGTACACCTGTCCGTCAGGTCCCACCTTTGACGGAGCCGCCGGATGCTCGCTCATCGTTCCGCCCTTCGCCGCTCGGTCGGTCGCAACGCTAGGCCGAGCGGGTCTTCGTCGCGTCCCGGCCCCGCAGTAGGCCCTCCAGGATGTGTCGACCGCGGGTTGGTCCGTACCCGGGATAAGCGCGGCGTTCGCGGCGACGTTCTCTCCGATGCACTTCCACCGCCGGGCGAGGTCGAGAGCCTCGGTACCGAAGTCGGCCAGGGCCCGTTCCGCCGCCTTTTTGGTGCCAATGAATCTCTTCGGACCTGGTGGGCGACCGGGGTGTTGATCCCCGTACTTCTGCCGTGTGAAGGCAGCGCTCTACCGTTGAGCTAGTCGCCCGTGAGGGTGGCGGTGGCCTCCCGGGGCCACGATAACGCAGGCTCGGGCGCCCGCAGCGGGGCCCGGAGGGTGGCGGTGAGGCCGGCCGGGCGGCGGGCGGGGTCGACCACCAGGCGCATCCCGGTGACGACCATCCCCCGATGGCGGCCGGTCAGCCCGAACAGCCCGTCGGCGTCGGGGGTGTCGATCTCGACCCGGGCCGGCCGGGCATGGCCCCGCACCCGGCCGCCGACGACCACCAGCCCGTCCGCCCGCCGTTGCAGGGACCGCACCGGCGCCACCATCGGCACCGACGGACCCGACGGCACCCCCCGCACCACCACGTCGCGGTCCTCCCAGGCCAGCGTCCGCTCGTCGCCGTCGGCCAGCCAGCGCAGCGTGCCCAGCTCCTTGGGCAGGCCCCAGTTGAGCCGTCCCCCGAGCCGGGAATCGGGCGAGTCGACCACCATGAGGGTGACGCAGAGCCCGATGCGAGCTCCCAGGCGGGCCGGCTCGGCCACGGAAAGCTCCAGGTAAGGGCCGACGGGCGACTCGGTGAAGCGGGCCACGGCCACCACCAGGGGGCCGGGCAGGGGGTGCAGGCCGACGGGCAGCGGTGGCCGGCGCGCCGGCGGCCGGACGAAGGCCACCACGCATTCGCCGGCCAACTCCCAAGGCGCGGCCGGCGGCGTGGTCGAACCCACCTCCCCACCGTAACCACGCGCTCGCGGTTCGACACCGCGAACCGATGTGGTGGAATGCGGTCCCGATGCGGATCGCCATCATCGCCCCTCCCTGGGCTCCCATCCCGCCCACCCTGTACGGCGGGATCGAGCAGGCCGTCGACGCCGAGGCGAGGGGAATGGCCGCCGCCGGCCACGAGGTGCTCCTGTTCACCACCGGCGATTCGACGTGCCCCGTCCCCCGCCGGTGGCTCCTCCCGGAGGCCGAGGGCGAGCGCATGGGTGTCGCCGTCCCCGAGGTGCGCCACGTCCTCGCCGCCTACGAGGCGGCGGCCGGATTCGACGTCGTCCACGACCACACCGTCGTCGGCCCATCGATGGCGTCCCGGTGGACGGCCGCCAGCGGCATGCCGCCAGTGGTGACCACCATCCACGGTCCCCTCGACGGAGAGCTGGCCGACGTCTACCGCCGCATCGGCGACACCATCAGCCTCATCGCCATCTCCCACGCCCAGACCCGGGCTGCGCCCGACGTCACCATCGCCCGGGTCATCCACCACGGCGTGAGCGCGTCCGAGTTTCCGTGGGGCGACGGCGGGGGCGACTACGTGGTCTTCCTGGGCCGCCTGTCGGCGGACAAGGGGGCCCACCGGGCCATCGCCGCGGCCGAAAAGGCCGGCGTGACCCTGATCCTGGCGGGCAAGGTCCGGGAGAAGGCGGAGAAGGCGTACTTCGAGCTCGAGGTCGCCCCCCACCTGAGCGAGACCATCCGCTTCCTGGGCGAGGTCCCCCACGAGGAGAAGCTGCGGCTGTTGGCCGGCGCCCGGGCCACCCTCTTCCCCATCCGGTGGAACGAGCCCTTCGGACTGGTGATGATCGAGTCGCTGGCCTGCGGCACGCCGGTGCTCGCCTACCCCGAGGGGGCCGCTCCCGAGGTCATCGTCGACGGGACCACCGGGTTCCTGGTCGACGGGGACGAGGAGATGGCCGATGCCATCGCCAGCGTCGATCAGATCGACCGTCACGCCTGCCGGGCGGCCGTCGAGGGCTACTTCTCGGTGGAGCGGATGGTCCGTGAGCACCTCGAGCTGTTCGAGGACGTGATCGCCCGCCGTCAGGCCGGCGGCAGCACCTCGTTCGCCGAGGGTGGCTCCTCCGGTGGCGACGACGTGAGCGGAGGCGACCGGTCGGCCCGGGACGAGGCCGGCGCCTCCGGGTCCTGACGGATGGAGATCCCCTCGCGGTAGAGGCGAGACGTGATGCGGGTCCGCAGCTCCCGGGCCACCCGCACCCGGTTGCCGAGGGCGGTCCGCACCTCGACCCGCACCGTGACCCCCTCGGTGCCCATCGACTCCACCCCGAGCACCTCCGGCTCCTCCAGCAGGACCTCGGTCCACACCGGGTCGGCCGACATCGCCGCCAGCTCCTCGGTGATGACGGTGATGGCCCGGGCCAGGTCGGCGCCCCGGTTGACGACCACGTCGACCACCGCCTTGACCCAGTCCTTGGCCGCGTTGCCGACCATGCGGATCTCGCCGTTGGGGACGAACCAGAGGGTGCCGTCGTTGGCCCGGATCGACGTCACCCGCAGGTTGACCTCCTCGACGGTGCCGCTCACCGGCCCCACCGTGATCAGGTCACCCACGCCGTACTGGTCCTCGGCCAGGATGAAGAACCCGGACACGAAGTCCTTCACCAGGCTCTGGGCACCGAAGGCGAGGGCCAGGCCCACGATTCCGGCCCCGGCCAGGAGAGGCCCGATGTTGAGGCCGACCTCACTCGCCAGCAGGAGACCGGCCGCGGTCCAGATCGCCACCCGCAGGGTGCTGGCGGCCACGCTGGCCAAGGTGACCGTCCGCTGCGCGGCCCGGGCCGACCGCTCGGCCAGGGGGTTGGCCCGCCCCAGGCGGGTGACGATGCGCAGCGCCAGCCGGCCGCCGAAACGGCTGAGGACGGCCGCCGCCACCAGGATGATCGCCGCCTTGAACGGTCCCTCGATGAGGGACTCCACGTTGTCGGCCGCCGATCCCTCCAAACCCAGCCGGTGGAGGGTCTTGCAGACCAGGTCGCGGGCCTCACAACTCATCGCTCGCCAGCCTGTCACGACTGCGGATGAGCGTTCGCCGAGGCCGTCGACTAAAGAAAGAGGGTGATCAGAGAGGCCCTGGCCGGCCAGCGCATCGGCATCACCGGGGCCACCGGCTTCCTCGGGACCGCCCTGGTCGAGCGCCTGCTGCGCTGCGTCCCCGGCTGCGAGCTGGTGCTGCTCATCCGGGGTGGGCGCCGGACGGGCCCCGCCGCCCGGGCCAGGCGGGAGCTGTTCGGCAACGACGCCTTCGCCCGCCTCCGGGAGCAGTGGGGCGCCACCTTCGACGCCGAGGTCGCCCGCCGGGTCACCGTCATCGCCGGCGACGTGTCGGTCGACGGCCTCGGGATGGACGACGCCGGCCGGGCCGCGTTCGCCTCCTGCACCACCGTCATCCACTCCGCGGCCCGGGTGAGCTTCGACTCCCCCCTGGACGCGGCGGTCGAGGTCAACCTGGTCGGACCCCTCCGGGTGCTGGAGGCGGTGAGGGACGCAGGCGCCGCCGCCGGCCGGCCCCCGGCCCACCTGATAACCGTGTCCACCGCCTACGTGGCCGGCAGCCGCCGAGGCCTGGCGCCCGAGGCACCCCTGAACGAGACCCCGTTCAGCACCGACGTCGACTGGCGGGCCGAGGTCGAGGCTGCCCGTCGCACCCGGGCCGACGCCGACGCCGAGAGCCGCCGCCCCGAGCTCCTGGCCCGGTTCGGCAAGGAGGCCCGCGACGAGCTGGGGGCGGCCGGACCGCCCCTTCTGGCGGCCAAGTCGGAGAAGCGACGGGAGGCGTGGCTGTCGGACCGGATGGTGGAGGCCGGCCGCCAGCGGGCCAAGGCCCTCGGTTGGCCCGATGCCTACGCCTACACCAAGTCGCTCGCCGAGCGAGCGGTGCACGAGACGAAGGGCGACGTGCCGGTGAGCGTGGTCCGGCCGTCGATCATCGAATCGGCGCTGGCCGAGCCGGCACCGGGTTGGATCCGCGGCTTCCGGATGGCGGAGCCGGTGATCATCTCCTACGGCCGGGGCCTGCTCAAGGAGTTCCCCGGCATCCCCGAGGGCATCATCGACGTCATCCCGGTCGATCTGGTGGTGGCCGCCATCATCGCGGTGGCGGCCCGGGGCCCGGTGCCCGACACACCCCGGCAATCGGGCGACGTCGTCCAGGTCGCCACCGGCAACCGCAACCCCCTCAAGTACCGGATGCTGGTCGACCTGGTCCGGGAGTACTACCAGGCCAACCCCCTCTACGACACCCACGGCCAGCCCATCGTCGTCACGCCCTGGCAGTTCTCCCGCCGGGGACGGGCCCAGAAGCAGCTGGAGCGGGGCATCAAGCTCCTGGCCGCGGCCGAGAAGCTGGTCGGCAACCTCCCCATACGGGGGGAGAAGGCGGAGATCAGCGGCCGGCTGGAGGAGCGCCGCAACCTGGGCGAGCGGGCCTTCGACTACGTCCGTCTCTACGGGGCCTACGCCGAGACCGAGGCCGTCTTCGACGATCGCCGGCTGCGGGCCCTGTTCGAGGAGCTGCCGGCGCAGGACCAGGCCGACTTCGGTTTCGACACCACGGTCATCGACTGGCGGACCTACGTCCAGGAAGGGCACATGCCGTCGGTGGTCAGGCAGGCCCGGGTGCGCACCACCGGCGGAGGCCGGGAGGGGCTGTCCCGGTACGAACGGGGCAAGCGGGCGGTGCTGTCCCCCCACCGCCACATCGCCGCCTTCGACCTGGAGAACACCCTCATCGCGTCCAACGTGGTCGAGAGCTACTCATGGCTGGCCACCCGCCACCAGCCCGACGAGGACCGGCCCGCGTTCGTGGCCCGCATGCTCTCCCAGGCGCCGGGGCTGCTCTCTCTCGACCGCAAGGACCGGGGCGACTTCCTGCGCCACTTCTACCGCCGCTACGAGGACGCCCCCGCCGAGGAGCTGCGGGAGGACGCCAAGCAGCTGTTCAGCTACCTCCTGCTGACCAAGTCGTTCCCCGACGGCTTCCGCCGGGTGCGGGAGCACCAGAAGCTCGGCCACCGCACCCTGCTCATCACCGGCTCCCTCGACTTCATCGTCGAGCCGTTGCGACCGCTGTTCGACGAGATCGTGTGCGCCCGGCTGGTGGAGAGGGGCGGGCGCTTCACCGGCGAGCTCCTCGACTCCCCCCCGACGGGCGAGGCGAGGGCGCTCCTCATGGCCGACTACGCCGAGGCCGAGGGGCTGTCGCTGTCCGAGTCCATCGCCTACGCCGACTCGGCCAGTGACCTTCCCATGCTGGAGGCGGTCGGACACCCCGTGGCGGTCAACGCCGAGCCCAAGCTGGCGGCCATCGCCCGCAAGCGGGGCTGGCACGTGGAGCAGTGGACGAAGTCGAAGGGCGGGGCCCAGGGCCTGCTGCCCCTCGCGCCGCGCCTGGTCGGGGGCGACGGGTGAAGGTCGTCCGGCCATGAAGGCGATCCAGGTGGTCGACTCCCTCCCCCGCTACGGGCTGGCCAAGGTGGCGGGCTCGCTGGCGCCCGGACTCGGGGCCAAGCTCGGCCCCGTCTCCCTGGTCGACATCGACGAGCCGGCGCTGCCGGGGCCGGGCTGGCACCGGGTCCGGCCCCGCCTGGCCGGGATCTGCGGGTCCGACCTGGCCACCGTCGACGGGAGGTCGTCGCCCTACTTCCAACCGTTGGTGTCGTTCCCCTTCGTCCTCGGCCACGAGATCGTGGCCGACCTCGACGGTGACGGCGGCGATGGACAGGGTGGTCGCCGGGTGGTCATCGAGCCGGTCCTGGGCTGTGCCGCCCGGGCCGTCGACCCGCCGTGCCGGGAGTGCGTCGTCGGACGGACCGACAACTGCGAGCGCACCGCCTTCGGCCACCTCAAGGCGGGGCTGCAGACCGGGTACTGCCACGACACGGGGGGCGGCTGGTCGACGTCGCTGGTGGCCCACGAGAGCCAGATCCATCCCGTCCCCGACCGCCTCGACGACGACGCTGCGGTCATGGTGGAACCGGCCGCCTGCGCGGTGCACGGGGTGATGGGCGTGGAGGGCTCGACCGTGCTGGTGCTCGGGGCCGGCACCCTCGGGCTGTGCGCCATCGCCGCCCTCCGCCGGTACTGCACGCCGGGCACCCTGGTCGCCACCGCCAAGCACCCCGAGCAGCGCCGTTGGGCTCGCGAGCTGGGCGCCGACGTGGTGGTCGAACCCCGGGGGACGAGCCGCCTGGTGCGCCGGGCCACCCGCTCGCTCAAGGTCGGGATGAGCCTGTCGGGGGGGGTCGACGTGGTCGTCGACTGCGTGGGCAGCGCCAAGTCCATCGAGGAGTCGCTGGCCGTCGTCCGCCCCGGGGGCGACGTCATCCTCCTGGGCATGCCGTCGACGGTCACCGTCGACCTCACCCCCCTGTGGCACCGCCAGATCGGGGTGCGGGGCTCCTACGCCTACGGGACGGAGTCCTTCGACGGCGAGCCCCGGCGCACGTTCGACCTTGCCTTCGACCTGGTCGAGCATGCCCGCCTGGGCCGCCTGGTCTCCGCCCGCTACCCCCTCGACCGCTACCGTGAGGCCATCGACCACGCCGCCAACGCCGGATCCCGGGGCGCGGTCAAGGTGGTCTTCGACCTACGAGGAGAGAAGCGTCGATGAATGTCGCCTTCGGAAGCGGAGCTTCCTCGGCGAGTTCCGAGGAACTCCGGCCGCCGGCAGAGCCGGCGATCTCCGTGCTGAAGGCTCATCGGCCGGCCGCCGGCGCAGGCCGCACCCGGCGGCGTTGGCGGCCGACGGCGTCGGGATTCACAGGAAGGTCGCGGTGAGCAGGCCCGGGTTCGTGTTGGAGGTCGACCGGTCGACGCCTCCGATCATGTTCCACCACGGCGAGGGGTTTCGGCTGGAGAAGCTCCCTGCCGGGAGCCGGGTGATCTACCCGGCCGAGCCGGTCGTTCCCCTCGTCGACCCCGACGGCGCCATCCGTGACGCCCTCGAGCACCCGCAGGGCGACAGCGAGCCCCTCCGGGCCCTCCTCCA
This sequence comes from uncultured Acidimicrobiia bacterium, assembly GCA_963790325.1. Lineage (GTDB taxonomy): Bacteria > Actinomycetota > Acidimicrobiia > Acidimicrobiales > AC-14 > JAXDMK01. The sequence goes on along the minus strand of CAWBNY010000003.1, from coordinate 368,092 downwards.
CCCCGGGATGAAGCTCACCATCGCCTTCGACAACGAGGCGGTGCCCCTCCCCCCGATGGTCGGCCCCGACAACCGCCAGCGGGTGATCGAGGCGGTCCTCGAGCTGGCGGCCGCGGCCGGTGTCGACGACGTCGTGCTCATCGCCGCCCACGGCCTCCACCGGCGGGCCACCGAGGCCGAGCTCCGGCACATGCTCGGCGACAGGGTCTACGACTCCTTCGCCCCCCACGGCGCCCTCCTCCAGCACGACGCCGAGGACCACGACAACCTGATCGTCGTCGGGGAGACGGCCGAGGGCGAGGTGGTCGAGGTCAACAAGCGGGCCGCCACCAGCGACCTGCTCGTCTACGTCAACATCAACCTGGTGGCGATGGACGGCGGCCACAAGTCCACCATGACCGGCCTCGTCTCCTACCGGAGCCTGAAGGTCCACCACAACGTGGTCGGGATGCAGCACAGCCGGTCGTTCATGGACCCGCCGCACTCCGAGCTGCACAACGCCACCTGGCGCATGGGCCGGGTCCTGGCCCAGAGCCTGAAGGTCTTCCAGATCGAGACCACCCTCAACAGCGACACGTTCCCCAGCCAGTTCGGGTTCCTGCAGAAGCGGGAGTGGGAGTGGTCGCTGCGAGACCGGGCGTCCTACCTGGCCACGGCCAAGAGCCTGGAGGCCTGCCCGCCGGCACTGGCCCGCAAGATCATGCACGGGATCAAGTCGCCCCAGAAGATGACGAGCGTGCAGGCGGGGGAGGTGGAGGCGGTCCACCGGCTCACGCTGGCCGAGGTCCACCGCCAGCACTGCGTGCCGATCGACGGCCAGGCCGACATCCTCACCATGGGCCTGCCCTACATCGGGCCGTACAACGTCAACTCCATCATGAACCCGCTGCTGGTGATGTGCCTCGGCCTCGGGTACTTCTTCAACCTCTACCGGGGCAAGCCCCTCGTGCGGCAGGGGGGCGTGGTCATCCTCAGCCACCCCACCCGGTGGGAGTTCCACCCCGTCCACCACCCGAGCTACATCGACTTCTTCGAGCAGGTCCTGGCCGAGACCACCGACCCCCTCGAGATCGAGAAGAAGTTCGAGGAGGACTTCGCCAACGACCCGTGGTACATCCACCTGTACCGCAACTCCTACGCCTACCACGGGGTCCACGCCTTCTACATGTGGTATTGGGGAGCCCACGCGTTGCAGCACGTCGGAGGGGTCATCATCGTCGGCGGCGACCCCAAGGCGGTGCGGCGGATGGGCTTCAAGCCGGCATCCACCATGCGCGACGCGCTGGAGATGGCGGAGGACGTCGTCGGCCGCGATCCGTCCATCACCCATCTGCACGCGCCGCCGATCCTCCTGGCCGACGTCACCTGACGGTGAGCTTGGTCGAACAGTTCGCGCAGTTGCCCCCTCACACGTGTAATTGCGCGGATCAATCGGGGATTGCGACGTGAGGCTCCCCCGGCCCAAGTTCCCGTTGGGGCCGCCGACCTGGCCCACAGCCCTTCCCCGGCCGGCGGTGGAGGTCGACACCGGTGCCGCCTACGACACCGCCTGGGCCCGCAGGTTCCCGGCCCGGGTGGCCCGGGCCATGATCGTCGACGACATCCTCCGGCCGGCGGCCCACCTCCTCGCCCGGCCGGTGGTCACCGGCCTCGACCGCCTCGACGACCTCGACGGGCCCATGATCGTGGTCGCCAACCACAACAGCCACCTCGACACGACGCTGCTGCTGGCCACCATCCCCGAGAAGTGGCGCCACCGGACGGTCGTGGCCGCGGCGGCCGACTACTTCTTCCCCACCAAGGTCAAGGGCGCCGTCTCCGCCCTCACCATCGGCGCCATCCCCATGGAGCGCAACCGGGTCGACCGCCGCTCGGCCGACCTGGCCGCCGAGCTCCTGGCCGACGGGTGGAGCATCCTCATCTTCCCCGAGGGCGGTCGCAGCCCCGACGGCTGGGCCACCGAGTTCCGGGGGGGTGCCGCCTACCTGGCCCTGCGCTGCAACCGGCCGGTGGTGCCCGTCCACCTGGAGGGCACCCGCCGGGTGTGGAAACGAGGCGAGAAGCTGCCCGCGCCCATCGACAAGGACTCGCCGGTGCGGGTCACGTTCGGCTCGCCCATGTGGCCCGACAAAGGGGTGGACGGCAGAGGCGAGAGCTCCCGGCGGTTCGCAGGGCGGATCGAGGCGGCGGTGGCGATGCTGGCCGACGAGCAGCGCACCGACTGGTGGCAGGCCCGCAAGCGGGCCGCGGCCAGGGCCACGCCGTCGCTCCACGGACCGGAGGCGGGCGCCTGGCGGCGGGCGTGGGCCCTCGAGGGTCAGGGCCGGACGCCCGTGTCCCGCGAGTGGCCGTAGACCTCCGCCTGGCCTTCGTCGTCAGCGGCGCGCCCGGTACCCAGGAAGCGCTCGAGAACCTCCAGCGCCGCTACGGGAGCGTCGAGCCCGAGGACGCCGACGCCATCGTCGCCATCGGCGGCGACGGCTTCATGATCGAGTCCCTCCACCGGTTCCTGGCGGTGGACGCCCCCATCTACGGGATGCACGGCGGGACGGTCGGGTTCCTCATGAACACGTTCTCCGAGGAGGCGCTGCCGCAACGGGTGCAGGCGGCGGAGCTGAGCGTCCTTCACCCCCTGCGGATGCTCGCCCTCAGCGCCGATGGCGCCAGCGTGGACGCCCTCGCCATCAACGAGGTGTCGTTGCTGCGCCAGACCCGGCAGGCAGCCAAGATCCGGATCGCGGTGGACGAGACGGTGCGGGTGGAGGAGCTCATCTGCGACGGGGTGCTGCTGGCCACGCCCGCCGGGAGCAGCGCCTACAACTTCTCCGCCCACGGCCCCATCATCCCCATCGGGGCGTCGGTGCTGGCCCTCACCCCGATCAGCGCCTTCCGCCCGCGGCGCTGGCGGGGGGCGTTGCTGGACTCCAAGGCCAAGGTCCGGTTCGAGACCATCGAGCACTGGAAGCGGCCGGTGAGCGCGGTGGCCGACACCATCGAGGTCCGCAACGTGGTGTCGGTCGACGTCCGGGAGGACCCGAGCGTCGACCTCCGCATCCTCTTCGACGCCGACCACAACCTCGAGGAACGCATCCTGCGGGAGCAGTTCACGACGTAGTTCCGGTGGTCCGCCGGGACCAGAACGGCGACCTCGGCCAGCGGGTAACGGCCCGGTAGCAGTCCGCCAGCTCGGCCTGGTACCGGCGCCAGGCGGCGGCGACCATCCTCTGGTAGTCGGCGCCGCCTCCAGGTAGGTGACCCCCCGCTCGTGCGGGTGGCGGTCGCGCCCTTCCGGCCCAGCCGCACACCAGGCGGTCGGTCCGCCGGCGCCGGGCGCCCAGGCGGGCGACCACGGGGGCGTTGCGGCCGCCGGCGTCGACGATCACCCGGGCCCGTACCGTCTCCGCCCCCTCGGCGGTGGCCAGGTCGATTGGCCCGCCCGTCCCCGTCCCGGCGGATGCCGGCGACCGTCGCCGGCACCAGCGCCGGTGCGGGGGCCGGCGCCAAGTCTCAAGTTCTCGACAGCTCCTGCCGAGGAAGCCGGAACCGGAGCCGTCGGCGACCCGCCGAGCCCGACGGCCGGGTGAAGGAGGTTCTGATGTCCTCGCTGCTCTGCCGCGCCGCGGCGGCCGTGCTGGCCACCGCCGTGGTCGTGGTGTGGGCGCCCACGGCGTCGGCCGACGCCGCCTCGGACGAGACCCGCGTCCTGTCCCTGGTCCAGGCCACCCGCTCGGCCGTGGGTGCCCCCGCCCTGCGAGTGGACGCCGCCCTGATGTCGGCGGCCCGGAGCTGGGCGGCCAAGATGGCGCGCGACGGCCACCTCTCCCACAACGTCGGCATCGGATCGACGGTGACCGCGTCCCGGCTCTCGGAGAACGTGGGGATGGGGCCGAGCATCGACGCCGTCCACCAGGCGTGGCTCAACAGCCCGGGCCATCGGGCGAACATGGTGGACACCAGGGTGAACTCGGTGGGCGTGGGGGTGGCGTGGGCCGGCGGCTACGTCTACATCGCCCAGGACTTCGCCCAGATGGCGCCGCCGCCGCCGGCCAACCGGGCGCCGTCGGTGCCGACCCAACCCACACCGGTAAACGCCAGCATCCTGCGGAGCGCGCCGACGACGGCCTCGGCTCGGTACGCCGACCCCGACGGGAACTCCGGCCGGGTGTTCTTCGCCGTCACCGACGAGACGGGCAGGGTCGTGCGCCAGGCGTGGAGCCCGATCGTGTGTTCCGGGTGCGTGGCCGGCGTGGCCTTCGCCCCGCTGGCGGACGGCTTCTACGGCCTGGTCACCGCCGCCTTCGACGGCACCGACGTCTCGGCGGTGTCACCGACGTGGGCCTTCACCGTCGACCGGACGGCGCCCCGGGCGCCGTCGGGGCTGCACCGGGCGGGTCCCAACATCACCGCCGTCTACTCCGACCCCGACGGCACTCCCGGCTGGGTGCGCATGTACGTGGCCACCACCGGCGGCGTGGTGCTGAGCGAGGGCTGGACGGCCCGGGTGTGCTCCGGCTGCACTGCCACCTACCCCCTCCCGCCGCTCGCCCCGGGCAGCTACCACCTGTACGCCATCGCCTACGACGGCCTCCTCTCGGCGGTCACCGGTCCGACGTCCTTCTCGACCACCTGACCCATCCGGTCGTGGTCCCTGCCCGACCATGGCGACCACCATCGCGCCGAGCGGCCGGCACCCTATGGCAAGGGGTACCCGCACGAAGAACGGCCGGTGTCCTTTCCGCCGATCCGCGACAGGCGATGCCCGTGCACGGGCGCCGGAACGTCCCGTCCCGTAGTCAGAACAGGTCGAGTCACCCGCGTGGCTTCGAGGGGGTCCCGCGACCTTGGCCCGGGTGACATGGACCCGAACCGCTGCTACATGACATAACATGAGAGATAACGCAACAACGGCAATCCCTCGCCGACTGGGCCGACGTCGGCTACCCTGTGGATCGACGCACCGGGGCAGCGGCAATGGCGCCTCTCCCGCTTCCCGAAGCTTCCTGAGGGGGCGCCCCGGGTTCCTGCACACCTCCGTCGAGGAAGGCCACCTGCATGAGCCCCGAACGTGATGCCTGCGGCATCGGCTTCGTCGCCGACGCCAACGGTCGCTCCTCCCGCTCCATCGTCACCTCCGCCCTCCGGGGCCTGGCCTGCGTGAAGCATCGCGGCGCCCTGGCGGCCGACGCCCGCTCGGGTGACGGCTCGGGCCTGCTCGTCCCCATCCCCGCCGCCATCTTCGGCGCCGAGGCCGACGGCACCCCCCACGGCCTGGCCATGCTCTTCGTCCGGGGTGACGACCCCACCGCCGCGGTCGAGGCCGTCGCCGCCACCGAGGGCATCCGCGTGGTCGAGTGGCGCGACGTCCCCACCGACGACGACCAGCTCGGCGAGCTCGCCCTCTCCACCCGGCCCCGCATCCTTCAGGCCGTCCTCGAGGGCGCCGGGGCCAACGAGAAGGCCGCCTACCGCCTCCGCCGCCGGATCGCCGACGCGACCACCGGCACCTACGTCGTGTCCTGCTCGTTCCGCACCGTCTGCTACAAGGGCCTCGTCGTGGCCGACGCCCTGGGCGACTTCTACCTCGACCTGGCGGACGAGCGCTTCGTCGCCCCGTTCGCCGTCTTCCACCAGCGGTTCTCCACCAACACCCTCCCCACGTGGGAGCGGGCCCAGCCCTTCCGCATGCTCTGCCACAACGGGGAGATCAACGCCCTCGACGGCAACCACAACCGGATGCGGGCCCGCACCCTGCTCGGCACAGAGGCGGCCGGCCTCGGGCCGGAGAGCATCTTCCGGCCGGTGCTCGACCCGTCCGACTCCGACTCGGGCAAGCTCGACTCGGCCATCGAGCTCCTCACCCGGGGTGGGCGCGACGTCCGCCACGCGGTGGCCATGACCATCCCCGAGGCGTGGGAGGGCGAGCGCGACCTCGACCCCGCGGTGCGGGCCTTCTACCGCTACCACGCGTCGCTGATGGAGCCCTGGGACGGTCCCGCCGGGCTCATCTTCACCGACGGCTACGGCGTGGGCGCCGCCCTCGACCGCAACGGCCTCCGCCCCCTGCGCTACGCCGCCTGCGAGGACGGGTTCGTGGTGTGCTGCTCGGAGGTGGGGGCGGTCGACGTCTCCGGCCACGGCCAGGTCATCCGCGGCCGCCTGGGTCCGGGAGAGATGATCTTCGTCGACCCCACCCGGGGCCTGCTCGACGACACCGCCTGCAAGCAGCGGGTGGCCGCCGGGGGTAACTACGCCCGATGGGCGGCCGACGGCCTGCGGGACATGTCCCAGGGCCGGGTCATCGAGCAGACCCCCGAACCCGACGACATCGAGCGCCGCCAGGCCATCTTCGGCTACTCCAAGGAGGAGCTGGCCATGGTGCTGCGGCGGATGGCGAACGACGCCAAGGAGCCCACCTACTCCATGGGCGACGACTCCCCCCTGCCCCATCTGGCCGGCCGGCCCCGGCCCCTCCACCACTACCTCAAGCAGCGCTTCGCCCAGGTCACCAACCCGCCCATCGACCACCTGCGGGAACGGCTGGTCATGAGCCTCCGGACCTGCCTCGGACCCCGCAGCCCCATCCTGTCCGAGGGACCCGAGGCGGCCCACCTGCTCGTGCTCAAGTCGTTCTTCCTGTACCCGTCGGCGGTGGTCGACCTGCTCGTGTCCGACCCCGGCTTCGGAGTGGCCCACCTCGACGCCACCTTCCCCGCGGCCGAGGGTGCCGGCGGTCTGCGGGCCGCGGTCGACCGGCTGTGCGACAAGGCCGAGGAGCGGGCCCGGGCCGGCGTCGGCATCCTCATCGTCGACGACGGCGGGGTGAACGACGAGCGGGCGGCGGTGCCGGCCCTGCTCGCCACCGGGGCGGTCCACTCCCGGTTGGTGGCGGCCGGCCTCCGGTCCGACACCAGCCTGGTCATCTCGTCCGACGACGCCCGCGACACCCACTACATCGCCTGCCTCCTCGGCTACGGGGCCGACGCCATCTGCCCCGGTCTGGCCCTGGAGACGGTCGCCCACGAGGCCGACTACAACGCCGATGTCGAGCTGTCCGGCCCCGAGGCCCAGGAGCGGCTGCAGGCGGCCATGGAGGACGGCGTCCTCAAGATCATGTCCAAGATGGGGATCTCGACGGTCGACTCCTACCGGGGGGCGCAGATCTTCGAGGCCATCGGCCTCGGCCCGTCGGTGATCGACGTCTGCTTCCCGGGCACTCCGTCGGTGGTGGGCGGCATCGGCTGGGACGAGCTGGGCGAGGACGCCCTCACCCGCCACGCCAACGGCCGCCTGGCCGAGGGCGGCTACTACCGGGTCCGCAAGCGGGGCGAGTTCCACACCCACAACGACGAGGTGGTCAAGGCCCTCAACGAGATGAAGGCGGCCCACCTCCTCCAGGCCGCCCTCAGGATGAGCACCGCCGACGGGAACGGCTCCGGCGGGAACGGCTCCGGCGGGAACGGCTCCGGTGCCAACGGCGACGGGGCCGCCACCTACCAGCGCTTCGCCGACCTGGTCAACGGCCGGCCGGCCACCGAGCTCCACGACCTGCTCGAGCTGGTCCCGACCGGCCCGCCCGTCCCCCTCGACGAGGTGGAGCCGGCGCTGGCCATCACCCGCCGCTTCTCCACCGGAGCCATGTCCCATGGCGCCCTCAGCCGGGAGGCCCACGAGACCCTGACCATGGCGATGAACCTCGTCGGGGGGCTGTCGAACTGCGGTGAGGGGGGCGAGAGCTACACCCGGTTCAAGACCCGGGGCCAGGCCACGGGCGACAAGAACAGCCGCATCAAGCAGATCGCGTCCGGCCGCTTCGGCGTCACCCCCGAGTACTGCGCCTTCGCCGACGAGCTCAACATCAAGATGGCCCAGGGGTCGAAGCCGGGCGAGGGAGGCCAGATCCCGGGCAACAAGGTGTCGGAGGAGATCGCCGCCCTCCGCCACACCCAACCCGGCATCGGCCTGATCTCACCGCCCCCCCACCACGACATCTACTCCATCGAGGACCTGGCCCAGCTCATCTACGACCTCAAGCAGGTCAACCGCCACGCCGACGTGTCGGTGAAGCTGGTGGCCGAGGACGGGGTGGGCACCATCGCCGCCGGAGTGGTCAAGGCCCTGGCCGAGGTGGTCCACATCAGCGGCTGCAACGGCGGCACCGGCGCCTCACCGTTGTCGTCGATCAAGCACGCCGGCCTCCCGTGGGAGCTGGGGGTGGCCGAAACCCAGCAGACGCTCATCGAGAACGGCCTGCGCGACCGGGTCCGGCTGCGGATGGACGGCGGCCTGTTCACCGGCCGCGACGTGATCATGGCCGCCCTCCTGGGCGCCGACGAGTACTCCTTCGGCACCGCGGCCATGATCGCCGAGGGCTGCATCATGCTGCGCGCCTGCCACAAGGACACCTGCTCCACCGGCATCGCCACCCAGCGGCCCCACCTGCGGGCCAAGTTCACCGGGACGCCGGAGGGGGTGGCGGCCTACATGGTGTTCATCGCCGAGGAGGCCCGCCGCTACCTGGCCCAGCTCGGCTTCCGCACCATGGACGAGGCCATCGGCCGGGTGGAGTGCCTCCGCCAGCGGGCGGGCGACGACCCCCGGGCCAACACCATGGACCTCGGCCCGCTGCTGCGGCCGCCCACCGACCCCGACGCCCCCCGCCACTTCGTGCGGCCGGTGCCCATCCAGCGGCCCCGCTCGGCTCTGGGCGACCGTCTCGTCGCCGACGCCTTCCAGGCCATGTGGGACGGAGCCGACATCGAGCTGCGCTACCCGATCGGCAACGCCGACCGCACCGTCGGCGCCGCCCTCAGCGGGGCCCTGGCCCTCGAGTTCGGCGAGACCCCTCCCCCGGGGACCGTCACCGTCCACTTCGACGGTTACGCCGGGCAGAGCTTCGGGGCGTTCCTCGGCCACGGGATCGAGTTCGAGCTGGTGGGCGAGTCCAACGACTACGTGGGCAAGGCCATGGCCGGCGGGCGGGTCGTCATCCGTCCCCCGGAGAACGACGCCGGCGACCCGGTGCTGGCCGGCAACACCTGCCTCTACGGGGCCACCGGCGGTGAGCTCTACGTTGCCGGCACCGTCGGCGAGCGGTTCGGCGTGCGCAACTCGGGGGCGTCGGCGGTGGTCGAGGGGGTGGGCGACCACGCCTGCGAGTACATGACCGGCGGGTGCGTCGTGATCCTGGGGCCGGTCGGCTACAACCTGGGCGCGGGCATGACCGGCGGTCAGGCCTTCGTGTGGGACCCGGAAGGGAAGCTGTCGTCGCGGCTGAACACCGCCCTGGTCGACGCCGCCCTACCCGACGCCGATCTCCTGGAGGACCTCCGGTGGCGGGTCGAGCGCCACGCCGAGCTCACCGGCTCGCCCCGGGCCACAGCCCTCCTGGCCGACTGGGACGCCACCGTCGCCGACATGTGGCTGGTCGCCCCCGTCGACCAGATCAAGCGCCTCGAGCAGCAACGGGCCAGCCAGGTGGCGTCGGCCGTGTGACGCGGTCGAGCTTCCGGTCGCGGAGCTCGACGACCTGTCTGGTCATGCGTCCCGGGGCTGGCCGTCTGCGGCCATGGGGCGACCGCGCACCAGCGCCCACCCGGTGAGCACCAGCCACAGGGCCCAGGGCAGGAACCCCAGCTCGTTGAAACGGGAGTACCCGTCGAATGTCTCACCGGGAGCGATGCTCAGGAGGAAGAGGGCTCCCGCCGCCAGTGCCAGCCAGGGGAGCACCCGCCGCGGCCGGGCGACGGTGAGGATCCAACCGACACCCAATGCCCACAGCGCGTTGAAGAAGGTGGCGCCGTACACGCCGATGCCCTCGCCGACATAGTGGTGGAAGGCGGTCCACAGAACCACCAAGTTCTGTCCCGTAGCCGGCGTGGTCGCGGGATCCACGAACCGTCGGCCGAGGTCCGGGTAGAGCCAGACCCACTGGCTGAGGTCGAGCATCATGCAGAGGGTCGCGAACACGCCGAACGTCGTGATCAGCGCCAGCCACGGGAGGCGTCGTGCCAGGCGGTCGTTGCCCCCGGCCTCCTCCCGGAGGACTCGATCGAAGCCGACGACGACGGCGAGGAAAAGGACCGTCGACAGCGTCACCCCCAGCCAGGCGGCGACGACGCCGTCACTTGCCCGGCCGATGCGGGAGAGGACCTCTGGCGCCGGCAGACCCATGACCGCCGGGTAGTCGAAGCTCAGGCGCAGGATCCCGAAGAAGGCACCCATCAGGGCAGGCGAGGCGATGGCCAGGACACCGACTCCTCGCGGGAACGACCGGGATGTCACGTGAGGTGTCCCCTGACGCCGAACCGGCGGCCAGCGAGAGACGCCCGGCCGCACGAGCGGCCAGGCCCTCGGCGCCCTGCTGCCGGGCGACGTGCACCGCCCGGCGGAAGTGCTCCTCGGCCTGGCGGACGTGGTCGGGGCCGCGGCGGGCCAACGCCAGCTCACCGCTGAGCCGCCACGCGGCGGACTCGTAAAAGCGCTCGCCACCCGCCTCGATGAACGCCAGCAGGTCGGTCAGCTCCGCCTCGGCGGCGTCCAGGTCTCCCCGCCCGAGCTCCGCCTCGACCAGCGCAGCCCGGAAGTAGGAGGTGGCCGCGCGCGCCTCCGTCCGGGCCATGCCGGCCAGACACTGGCGCACGAGGCTCGCCCCGCCTCACCATCTCCTCGCCCCTGTCGCAGGCGGAGATCGCCGAGTGGGCCGGGCTGTCCCGCGAGGCGGCGGTGAGAGCGCTGGGCGCGCTGCGGGCCCTCGGCTGGATAAGGAGCCACGGCCGGACGATCACGGTCGTCGACGTGTCGGCCGTACGAGCGCGTGCCTCGGCTCGCATCTGATGGGTTCTGGGTCGCGTCGCGACCCCTAGCCTCGACGGCCGACTCGGGCTGCGCTCTTCGTGGGGTCACCGACGTCGGCGCCGACGTAGTTGCGGCGGCGGGGTCGGGTTCGCACCCTCCCGCCCGGCCGTCAAGAAGTTGCGGGTCCGAGAGCTCGGGCCGAGCTCAGCGGGAAGCCGCCTCCAGGAGGACGAGCTGGCGGACGGGCTCCGGCTCCACCTCGTACTCGGCGTCCTCGGCGAACTCGAGCTCCCATTCCGGAGGGACGTGCAGGGCCCGGACCGGTCGCTTGCCGCGGGACCGGGCGAGGAGGGCGACATAGCCGATGAGGACGTCGTAGACCAGCAGGTGCAGGCCCCATGCGAGCCGGGTCCCGGCGATCAGGGCGAAGATCAGGGTGGCCACCATCCCCATGCCGATGACGGCCAGCACCCGCCGGCGGCGCTGGGCGGCAGTGCGCCGGACGGCCGGTGGGGAGGACCGCCCGAGGCCGTGAACGACTGCGTCGGACGCCCCCACGAAGCACAGTCGCACCCGGTCGAACTCGGCCAGCTCCGCCCGATGACGGATCCGGCCGCGCACGATAGGCGGTACCAGCACGATGGCCCACAGCAGTGCCAGCAGCGGATATACCGGCAAGCCTCGCCCCCCTTGTTCCCTGGACCCAGACCGGATCCGGGCCTCCCCCGAAGAGAATCGACTTGTCTCCACCGGTTATCCACAACCTACCGCAGCGGGTGCCGGCGGCCAAGCGCGCCCTGGTTCACGGCTGCGGACCCGTCCCCGCGGTGTCGTTTTCGACCTACCTGGCGCTCCCCCTCACCGGGGCGGTCAGGGGCGAACGATCGGCATTGTCGACCGCGCACACCAGGCCTCGACGGCCTTCCGACCAGGCTTCGCGCTCGGGCACGATCTCGAACTCGGTGAGCTGCGATTGCTCGCGGGGGATGCCCACATAGTCGGTGAACGGCTGGCCCAGGCAGAGGTTGGCCGCGTACCCGAGGAGGGCGTCGGCCCCCGGGTAGGCGTCACCGGCGGGCGCGGGGTGGATGACCACCGCGAAGACCTCGGCATCGTGAGCCTCGGTGCACGGCCGCAGCTTCAGCCGGCGGACCTCGGTGCCCTCCGGGGTGTCGAGGCAGTCGCCCACCTTCAGGGAGGCGTAATCGACGCCGTCGGGCTTGGCCAGGTTGGCGGCCACGATCCCGGCGATGGTCAGCCACAGGGCCAGGCTGATCACAGCGACCAGGCGGGTGGCGGTGACCAGGCCGCCGCCCTTGCCCCGACGGCGCTTGGCCCGGCCGGCGAGGACGAGGGCGGGGATGGCGGGGAGGGCGAACAGCACGAGGGAAAGGAGGGCGAGGGCGAAGGCGAGCCCGCCGCCGGAGTCGACCTTCGTGCTCGGCGCTGCCACCGGTGCCCGGTGTACGGGCGGGGGGACGTTGCGGACGACCTCGATCGGCCGCCACGGCTCCGGTTCAGGATCCGCGGCCGGCTCCGGAACTACCGGTGGGGGTGATGGCGGCGCCGCTCGGGGCGTCGGCCGGGATCGCCGTCCGGCAGGAGGGGGCGGCGGCGGAGTTGGAGGAGGCGGCGGCGCGCCGGGTCCGACCAGGGTCTCAGTCGGGGGTTCGGGCGGCGGCGGCACCGTCGAGTGGCCGGTCACGACCCTGGGCCGTGGGCCGGCGGCCCGCTTCATGTCGCCGGTTACCACCCGGGGGCCGCGCGGCCGCGGTCCCGCCGGGACCTGACCCTCCTCGTCTTCTGCCATCGTCGTAGCCTACGGGCGGCGGACGAAGGCCCTGGCACGGGGGGCGCCTAATCTGGCGGGCATCGACCCGTCCGCCGCCTCCGAACCGACAACCCCACTCCCTCTGGTCGAGGCCGCCTACGCCCGGCTCGTCGAGCGGGTCGCCGACGCCCGCCACCAGCTCGGACGGTCGTTGACCCTGGCCGAGAAGGTCCTCTTCGGGCACCTGGCCGGCGACACCGCGCCCGACGCCACGTCCCTTCAGCGGGGGAAGTCCTACGTCGAGCTGCAACCCGACCGGGTGGCCATGCAGGACGCCACCGCCCAGATGGCGCTCCTCCAGTTCTCCACCGCCGGCCTGCCCCGGGTCCGGGTGCCCACGACGGTCCACTGCGACCACCTCATCCTGGCCCAGGTGGGGGCCGTCGCCGACCTGCTGTCGGCCAAGGAGAACAACCGGGAGGTCTACGACTTCCTGTCCAGCATCTCGGCCAAGTACGGGATCGGGTTCTGGCAGCCGGGGTCGGGGATCATCCACCAGGTCGTCCTCGAGCGCTACGCCTTTCCCGGCGGGATGATGATCGGCACCGACAGCCACACTCCCAACGCCGGCGGCCTGGGGATGGTGGCCATCGGCGTGGGCGGGGCGGATGCGGTCGACGTCATGACGGGCGGCACGTTCGGTCTGCGATGGCCGTCGCTCGTCGGCGTGCGCCTGACCGGCCGTCTCTCGGGGTGGACGTCGCCCAAGGACGTCATCCTCCGGGTGGCCCAGATCCTCACCGTCAAGGGCGGAACCGGGGCCATCGTGGAGTACTTCGGGCCCGGGACGAAGGCCGTCAGCGCCACCGGCAAGGCCACGATCTGCAACATGGGGGCCGAGATCGGCGCCACCACCTCGGTCTTCCCCTACGACGAGCGCACCGCCGTCTACCTCGACGCCACCGGCCGCAAGGCCCTGGCGGTGGCCGCCGAGGCGATCGCCTCCGAGCTGCGGGCCGACGACGACGTCGACCGCGACCCGGGTGCCTACTTCGACCGGGTGATCGAGATCGACCTGTCCACCCTCGAGCCCCACGTGGTGGGCCCCCACACCCCCGACCTGGCCCGGGAGGTGTCGGCCATGGGGGCCGAGGCCAAGGCCGAGGGGTGGCCCCTGCACCTGTCCCAGGCCCTGGTCGGCTCCTGCACCAACTCCTCCTACGAGGACATCAGCCGGGCCGCCAGCGTCGCCCGCCAGGCGGCGGCCGCCGGCCTGCGCACCCGCACACCGCTGCTCATCACCCCCGGGTCGGAGACGGTGCGGGCCACCGTCGAACGGGACGGGCTGCTGGCCGACCTGGAGGCCATCGGCGCCAGCGTCCTGGCCAACGCCTGTGGCCCGTGCATCGGGCAGTGGGCCCGGTCCGACGTTGTCGACGGCGAGGCCAACTCGATCATCAGCTCGTTCAACCGCAACTTCCCGAAGCGCAACGACGGCAACGCGTCCACCCTCGCCTTCATCGCCTCGCCTGAGACCACGGTGGCCTACGCCCTGGCCGGCACCCTCGACTTCAACCCCCTGGCGGACGAGCTCGACGGGGTCCGCCTGGCCGAGCCGGTGGGCGCGGAGCTGCCGGCCAGCGGCTTCGTGGCCGGCGACGAGGGCTACGTCGCCCCGCCGGCCGACGGGAGCGGCATCGACGTGGTCATCGACCCCGCCAGCTCCCGGCTGCAGAAGCTGGAGCCCTTCCCCCCGTGGGACGGCCAGGACCTCCTCCGCCTGCGGGTCCTGCTCAAGGCGGTCGGCAAGTGCACCACCGACCACATCTCCGCCGCCGGCCGATGGCTGCGCTACCGGGGCCACCTGGAGAACATCAGCCGCAACCTGTTCCTGGGGGCCATCAACGCCTTCACCGGCGAGCCCGGCACCGGCTTGTGCGCCATCCACGGCCAGACCGAGCCCTTACCCGACGTGGCCCAGCACTACCGCGCCGCCGCCCAGCCGTGGGTGGCCGTGGGCGACGAGAACTACGGAGAGGGATCTTCCCGGGAGCACGCGGCCATGGAGCCTCGGTTCCTCGGCGGGCGGGTCATCATGGCCCGGTCCTTCGCCCGCATCCACGAGACCAACCTCAAGAAGCAGGGCGTCCTGGCCCTGGTCTTCGCCGACCATGCCACCTACGACCTCATCGCGGCCGACGACCGCATCTCCGTCCTCGGGCTGGCCGGCCTGGCCCCGGGTGTCGCCGTCGACTGCCGGCTGGAGAAGGCGGACGGGTCCACCGTCGACTTCCAGTGCGTCCACAGCCTGTCCGAGGAGCACGTCGAGTGGTTCCGGGCGGGCAGCGCCCTCAACCTCATCCGCCAGCGGTTCCGGGACTAGGACCACCCCCGGGGGCCACCCGGTGTGCACTGCGAGATCACGGACGAGGACGCGGCGGGGACCCAGGAGGGCAGGGTCGCCGGCCAGCTGGCGGCCAACCGGCCGGGCGCGGCCGACGTGACCCCGACAGCCGCCTCGTCGGCCTGATCGCGGACTCGTAGCGGCCTCGCCGGACTCCGTCCCGGCGGAGGTAGGTTGGCTGGCCATGGCACCTACCCCCGGGCCCGACTACCAGCCCCTCGTCCACGAGGTCGCCCGTCTCGGCGGCGACGTCACCCAGGCGTGGCCTCAGCTCGACGAGCGGCTGCGACCCCTCCTCGGCTACGAGGCGTCCACCTTCTCCACCCTCGACCCGCCGACGCTGCTCTGGACGAGCCGGCAGGTGATCGGCATCGAGTCGTCCCCGGCGCGGGAGACCAAGGTGCTCGAGCTCGAGCACCGGGGCGACGACCTCAACAGCTTTGCCAACATGCTCATCCAGCAGATGCCGATCGGCAACCTGGTCACGGCCACGGGCGGGAACCTGGCCAAGTGCATCCGCTACGAGCACATCCTGCGCGAGCTCGACCTGGTCGACGAGCTGCGGGCCGTGGTCAAGTCAGAGCAGCTCAGCTGGGGGGCCCTCACCCTCTACCGGATGCGGCCGGGCGAGCCGTTCACCTACAAGGACCTGCGGGCGGTGCGCGACCTCTTGGAGCCGTTCGGCGCCCTCCTCCGCCTGCGCATGCTCAGATCGGCGGCCGACGACCCCGGCTCCCTCGACCGGCCCCCGGGGCTCCTGCAGGTCTCGGCGGAGGGGACGGTCACCGACACGTCGCCCGCGGCCGCAGCCCGGCTGGAGACGGTCGCCGACCCGTCTGCGATCGCGGCCGCGGTGGCCGAGGTGGTGACCGCCTTCCACGACGGCGACGCCCTGGCTCACGCCACCCTGCCCGCGGGCGAGGAGGGGTCGGTCACCCTCCATGCGTCGGTCGGGGCCGACGGCACCCTCGCCATCGTCGTGGAGGAGGACCGGCTCGTCCTCCTCGCCCAGCAGGTCATCGACGGCTACCAGCTCACCGAGGACGAGTCCGAGGTGCTGTCCTTCTATTCCACCGGCCGGACCACCCGGAACATCGCCCAGGTCCTGGCCATCGACGCCTTCGCCGTCCAGGCGATGCTGATGAGCCTGTTCGCCAAGATCGGCCGGAAGAACCGGGCCGAGATCTGGGGCACCGTCTACTACGACCACTTCGCCGACCGCATCGCGGCCGGTGCCCGCCCCAACCCCTACGGGTACTTCCTGGACTGAGGCGCCGGTCACGTAGACTGGTCCGAATGGCACGGAACAACGACCGCGATCGCGGCAAGAAGCGGACGCCGGTCCGCGACCTCAACCGGCGGGGGAAGCCGAAGGTCTGCATCTTCTGCCGCGACCACATCGTGTTCGTGGACTACAAGGACGTGAACCTGCTCCGCCGGTTCATCAGCGACCGGGCCAAGATCAAGGCCCGCCGCACCACCGGCACCTGCGTCCAGCACCAGCGCGACGTGGCCGTCGCCATCAAGACCGCCCGCGAGGTGGCCCTCATCCCCTACACCCAGCGCACGGTGAGCGACAAGGCCGGCGGGCGCGAGGGTCGTGGCGGCGGTGGCCGGGGCCGACCGCCGTCGGACCGGGTCGCCATCCCCGATGTCGACGTCTCCGCCGGCCTGGCCGTCGGCGACGACGTCGTCGATGACGTCGACACCGACGCCATCTACGCCACGGATTAGTCGGCCGAGGCCCGCTCTCTCAGGCGAGGGCGTCCAGGGCCTGGCGTAGGTCGGCCACCAGGTCGTTCGGGTCCTCGATCCCGACCGACAGGCGGAGCAGGGCCGGATCGACAGCCTGGGGGGTGCCCACCACCGCGGCGTGGCTCATCAGGGTCGGGTAGCCGAGGAGCGATTCCACTCCACCCAGCGACTCCCCCAGCGTGAACAGGCGCACGCCCGCCGCCACCGACCGGGCCGCGGCCTCGCCGCCGGCCAGGGTGAAGGCCACCATGGCCCCGAAGTCCCGCATCTGGCGGGCGGCCACCTCGTGGCCCGGGTGCCACGGCAGGCCCGGCCAGCGGACGTCTGTCACCGCCGGGTGCTGGGCCAGGGCCCGGGCCACGATTCCGGCGTTGCGGCAGTGGCGATCCATGCGGGCGGCCAGCGTCTTGACGCCCCTAAGCACGAGGAAGCAGTCCATCGGCCCCGGGACCGCCCCTGCCGCGTGTTGGACGAGGGTGACGGCGGCGGCCAGCTCGTCGTCGTCGCACACCACCACGCCGCCGATCACGTCGGAGTGGCCTCCCAGGTACTTGGTGGTCGAGTGCACCACCGCGTCGGCGCCCAGCTCCAACGGACGCTGGAGGTAGGGCGTGGCCAGGGTGTTGTCGACCACGCACCGCGCCCCTCGCTCGTGGGCCATGGCCGCGATGGCGGCGATGTCGACCACGGTCAGCATCGGGTTGGTGGGCGATTCCACCCACACCATCCGGGTCGACGGGCGCCAGGCGGCCTCGACCGCGGCCAGGTCGGACTGGTCGACCGCGTCGTAGGCGACCGAGAGGACCCGGGTGACGAGCTTCCACGTCCCTCCGTAGCCCTGCTGGGGCAGCAGGATGTGGTCGTCGGGCGACAACCGGCGCAGCACCGCATCGGTGGCGGCCATCCCGCTGGCGAAGGCCATGCCGTGGGCCGCCCCCTCCAGCGACGCCAGGCACCGTTCGAGGGCCCCGCGGGTGGGGTTGGCGGTGCGGGCGTAGGAGTAGTCCGGCTCGTCGTCGAGGCCGGCCTGGGCGTAGGTCGAGGTCTGGTAGACGGGAACCGTCACCGAGCCGGTCGACGGGTCGGGCTCCTGGCCGGCGTGGACGGCCCGGGTCTCGAACTCCACCTCAGACGGCGATCGTGCACCGTACGAGGGTGCCGTTGGGGCCGGACTGGACCCGGCAGTCGTCGGCCAGCGACCGCACGAGGAAGAGGCCGCGGCCCCGCTCAAGAGCGGGGTCAGGCACGGCCCCGGCCGCGGGCAGCTGACCGTCGAAGCCCGACCCGTCGTCGGTGACCTCGACCGTGACCCGGCCGTCGTCGACCCATGCTCGCAGCTCGACCCCGCTGCGGGCGGCCCGCACCGCGTTGGTGCCCAGCTCCCCCGCGACCAGGAGGATGTCGTCGAGCGGGGATCCGGGCGCGTTGGCCACGAGCCAGGTCCGCAGCCGCCGGCGGCCGACCGACAAGCCCTCCGCCGTCGCCGCCAGCCGCTCCCGGAAGCGGGGGGCGGGCGACCGCAGCACCAGCACCGCCATGTCGTCGCGGGGGTTGCCCTCCTGGAACTCGAGCATGGCCGTCTCCACCGCCGCCGCCACCGCGTCGGCCGGCTGGCCGCGGGTGCGGCGGAGGACGTCCTCCAGCAGGCCGTCGGCGAAGGTGCCGTCGGGGGCCCGGGCCTCGAGCACCCCGTCGGTGTAGAGGACGAGCGTCTCGCCCGGCAGCAGCCGGTGGGTGTCGTCGAAGACGGCTGGCGTGGCGAAGAGGCCGACCGCGGTTCCGGCCCGACCCAGAGGCCGGGGCTCTCCCTCACCGTCGACCAGCAGCGGTAACGGGTGGCCGGCGCACGAGATGGTGATCCGCACCGGCTCCTCGGCCGTCTCCACGAAGGCCTGGGCGATGGTGCAGAACCGGTCGCCCGTCTCGTGGTCGAGGAGGCTGCGGTTGAGCACCTCCAGGACGCCTGAAGGCCGGGTCTCACCCCGGGCCGCGGTCCGCACCGTGTAGCGGGCGAGGGCGGTGAGCTGGGCGGCCATGACCCCCTTGCCGCACACGTCGCCGATGGCCGCCCCCCAACGTCCCCGGCCCAGGGGGAAGACGTCGTAGAAGTCACCGCCGACCTCGCTGCGCCCGCCGACGGGGTGGTAGCGGGCGGCCACCTCCAGCCCCGGCAGCAGCGGGAGGGTCTGGGGGAGCAGGCTGCGCTGGAGGGTGCGCACCACCTCGGCCCGGGCCTCCTCGGCCCGGGCGTTCTCGATGGCCACCGCCACCCGCCCGGCCAGGTCTTCGACGAAGGGGAGGTCGGCGGGCCGGTACCGGCGGCCCCGGCTGCTCAGGGTGAGGGCGAGGACCCCGATCCGCCGGTCGCGAGTGGTGAGGGGCACGAGCATGGCGGCGCGGACGTCCGATCCCCCGAGGAGCTCGAGCCCGTCCCGGTCGCCGGTGACGTCGGGCAGGACCATCGGCATCCCGTTTTCGACGACGTCCGTCACCAGAGGGCTCGTCCGCGACGGGCGGGAAAGGTCGGAGGGGGCGGTGACCACCAAACGGAGGGTGTCGTCATCGACCAGGTAGACACAGCAGGTGTCGGCGATGCGAGGCACGGCCAGATGGGCGACGCCGGCCAACGTCTCCCCGTAGTCGAGGGACGACGCCAGCACCCGGCTGGCCTCGGCCAGGAAGCCCTGGCGGACGGCCGACTCGTGCTCGGCGGCGTAGGAGCGGGCCCGGTCGAGGGCCTGGCCCGCCTGCTGGCCGATGGCGTCGAGGAAGCGGGCGTCCTCGGCGGAGAAACCCCGGGGCTCGGCCCACCCGAGGGCGAGGGCTCCCACCGGGTCGGCGCCGGCCGCGACCGGCACGATGGCGAAGGCCTGGTTGTTGGCCGGGACGCCCTTCAGCGCCGGGTAGAGCTCGTCCCGCTCGGCCACCGAGCCCATGAAGACGATACGGCGGGTGCGGAGGGCGTCGGCCGCGGGCAGGTCGGACTCGAGGGGGAACGTGCGGAAGCGCTCGATGGCGGCCTCGTTGTAACCGACGGAACGGACGACCTCCATGGTGAGGCCGTCGTCGGCCAGCAGGCACAGGGCACAGCTGGCCGCGCCCGTCCCGGCGGTGGCTCGTTCGACGATGACCGCCGCCACCTGGTCGGGGGTGCGGGCCTGGGAGAGGCCGGCGGTGACAGCCTGGAGGTCGGCCAGCCGGCGGGCGGATTGCTCGGCGGCGGCCCGGGCGTCCCGCTCCGCCTGCAGGAGGCGGGCCAACTCGGCGTCGGTCCACGGCCCGGGGGGGACTGCGGGTGGCCCCGCGTCGGCGTCCACGGGCCCAACTCTAGGGTGAGACCGGTCGCTCCCACCCCGATCGGACCACCCCGGCCGTCAGTACTCGACGCGCCGGCGAGTGACCCGGCGCCGGCCGGCGCCGACGGCGACGGGCTCGTCGTCGATGAGGTCGCTCTCGACCACCGTCCGCCGGCCCCACCAGCCACCGTCGCCGAAAAGGAGGAGGGTGGCCGCCAACCCGATGCCTCCCACGACCATCAGAATCACCCCGACGGTGGCCAGGTCGATCCCCGTCGTCTGCACGTTCACGGCGAACGCCAGCACCGCGCCCACGGCGATGAGGAGAACGCTCACACCGATACCCATCACGACCTCCCGTGCGTCCGGTTGCTCGCCGTCCCCCTACCCACGATCGTCGAGCCCAATCCGGGGCGTGGCCGGACGCGGGCCGGGATCGAGGATGCGCCCTGCACCGTCCCCGGGCGCTTCATCGCCGCCCGGTCGGGAAGCGGCCGAAGCTTCCGGGACCGGGTCGATGGCCCCTGACCGGCTCCGGAGCTGGCGCAGGACCTCTCGGGCCCACACCGAGGCCCACCGGTCGCGGTTGACCGAGAAGTTGCCCACCAGGTTTCCCTCCGTCGGGACCCCGATGACGGCGATGTCCTCGTTCACCCGTCCTTGGGCATCGATCACGAACCGGGAGCCGGTGGCCATGTCGATCGCTCCCGGCCGGTAGGACCCGTTCCGGAACGCCCGCACCATCCCTCGCCGGCGCAGGTTGCCGTAGAGCGGTGTCGCATCCCGGAGGATGTCGACGGGTGGGTAACGGGCGTCGACCAGCACCTCGGCCCGGGCGGAGGCGCCGGGGATCGAGTCGCAGACCAGCTCGAAGCACCCGTCGGCCTCGTCGGTCAGGACCCGGGGGGCCCGAGCCACCGAGAAGTCGACCATGCCCGCCCGATGGAGGGCGAGAAGCTTCTCGATGCTGATCACGGGCGGCCCGAACACGACCCGCTTCAGCCGTGGCCGGTAGTGCTCCGCCAGCCGGCGCTGGGACTCCGGCCGCAGGCCACCGCCCACCATGAACGGGCTCAACGCCGACCGGACCTCGTACCAGATGGAGATGGCCGCCTTCAGGCCGTCGCCGGCCAACCCCCGGCGGGCCCGGTCGATCTCCTCGTCCAGGTAGCGCCCCACGAAGGCATGGAAGGCGGCTCCGTCGGCGAAGTGGCGGGCGCCGACCGGGTCGAGGAGAGGCCGGTAGTCGAACCGGGCCACCCCGGGGTGCTCGGCCAGGAACGTCTCGACGACGGCGCTCACGGCCTCCCCGTCGGCGCCACAGGCCTCGAGCGCCGTCCGGTCGGCCTCGCCCATGACGACCCGGTAGTACTGGAGCTCCATCTCGAGCTCGAAGAGGGGCCACACGTCCCCTTCGAAGTCGATCTTCCCGTCCTCCGAGCGCCGGCGAAGCGCCGCCAGCCGGTCGGGGGTGACCACGGTGAGGGGTCGCTTGGTGAGCGGGAGGTCGACCGGCTTGGGGGTCATCGGCAGCCCGGTCCGGCTGAAGGGCACGATCGCTTCCGGCTCCCGCCCGCTCGCCCGGTAGGACAGGCTCCCGTCGGCGGCTCGCTCGAAGGCGCCGTCGCGGCCCTCGGTGAGGGCGAGGGCGGCGTCGATGAAGGTCAGCCCGATTCCCTTCATCGCCACCCGGGCCCCGGCCGGGACCTTTTCCATCGTCGACACGGGGTAGACGAAAGGGATGAACGACACCGCCGGGTGCCGGGCCGCGAAGGTCTCGTACACCCGGTCATCGGGCTCGGGCTCGACCCGGGAATGACCGGTGGCCAGCAGCACCTTGTCGACATCGGTCGTGTGCTCCCTGCCGTCCCGGTCGACGGAGGTCAGCCGGTAGCCGGCGCCGGCAGGCGCGGGGGCGATGTCGTTCACCTCGGCCACCGAGCAGGCGAGGTCGAGCCCGGGCGGTAGGTGGGAGATGATTCGCTCGAACCCCTCCTGGAGGTATTTCCCGACCACCCCCCGGGCCAGGTACTCCTCCCCGGTGAGAGGGGTCGGCGGGCGGAACGTGCGCTGGTACCAGGTGAGGAAGTCCGGCCCCCGCTCCCCCACGATGGCCGGGTCGCCCCCGTCCCACAGGTCGACCTCGCCCACGCTGATGTTGACGAGGAGGAAGTCGGGTTCGGACGGGTCGTAGACCGGAGATGCACCGAACGAGTCCGAGCGGTTGAAGACCGCCACCCGCAGGCCCCCCGGCAACGGGTCGGCGCCGAACTCGGCGACCAGCCGTTCGAGGCAGAACAGGCCTTTCGGGCCCAGGCCGACGATTGCCACCGAGGGAGTCATCCGTTCGGCACCAGTGCGCCGATGGTATCCGGCCGCGCCGACACCTTGACCCGCCCCCCGGCCACCCCTAGCATCCGCGGCGTCGCCCGACGGACTGGGGAGCGGTCGACGATCGTGTGCCGGCGTCGGGCGTGGTCCTCCGGGACCTCGAGGAGCGATCAATTGTGACCAAGCTGCCCCAGGGCATGCCGACCCTCATCACTCCCCACCTCTTCTACGACGACGTGGCGGCCGCCGTCGACTGGGTGGTGCGAGCGTTCGGGTTCCGCGTCCGGAGCACCCTGAGCGGCGACGACGGCCGCATGCGGCACGCCAACATGCTGGTCGGGGACAGCCTCGTGATGTTCGGTCTCACCGCCGAGAACCCCGACTGGGAGAGCCCCACATCGCTCGGCGGCCGTTTCAGCCAGCGCCTCTACATCTTCGTCGACGACGCCGACGCCCACCACCGGCAGGCCTGCGCCGCCGGCGCCCGGGCGCTCTATCCGCCGAAGGACTTTCCCTACGGCGATCGGGTGTACGAGTGCGTCGACCCGGAGGGGCACCACTGGAAGTTCGCCCAGTACCTCGATCCGGACGACTGAGCACCCGTGGACCGCCTCCGGATCGTCCTCTGCAGCACCAGCGCCGGCGCCCACACTCTGGCCGCCGTCCTGTCCGCCCAGCCCGATGTCGACGTCTCGGTCTTCACCCTGAACGCGGCCAAGGCCACCCAGTGGCAGGGGATCCTCGAGCACGAGCGGTTGGTGGTGACCGCACCCGCTCCTTCCGGCGACGGGACCCATGTCGCCTCCACCGCCGGCCCCTTCCGCGTGACGAGCGCGCCGGAGGCGGCCGCTGAGGGGTGCGACCTGGTGATCCTGGTCGTCCCCGCCTTCCTCCACGCCCGCTATCTGACCGCTCTCGCACCCCACCTGCCCGAGGGGTGCGTGATCGTCGGCCTGCCCGGCCACTGCGGGTTCGAGTTCGAGGTGCGCCACCTGTTGCGCACCCACGTGTGCCATTTCACCGTCGTCAACTTCGACGCCCTGCCCTGGATCGTCCGCACGCCCGTGCTCGGCCGGCGCGTGCACATCGCCGCCACCAAGGACGTCCTGGTGGGCGCCGCCCACATCGACCCCGACGGCAGCCGGATCCCGGACCTGGCCGCCACCCTGCAGCGCCTCCTCGGTCGTCCACCTCAGCTCGTCCTGGCCGGGCACCCCGTCGGCATCACGCTGCGGGCCCCCAACGCCTCCGTCCATCCGGCCGTCATGTACAGCCGGTGGAAGGACTGGGAGGGCGAGCCGTTGTCCGAGGCGCCCCGGTTCTACCGGGAGATCGACGAGCTCGCCGCCTCTCTGATCGCGGGGGTCAGCGAGGAGTGCATGGCCATCGCCGCCGCCATCATGCGGGCCCGTCCCGAGGCCGACCTCTCCCGGGTCGTGTCCGCCTACGACTGGGAGGTCGCCGCCTACGGGCCTCTCATCGCCGACCGGACCAACCTGATGACCGCGCTGCGCACCAACGCCGGCCACGACGCCGCCCGCCACCCGATGACGGAGCTGGCCCCCCGCCGGTTGGCGCCCGACTTCGGCCACCGGTTCCTGTCCGAGGACATCCCCTACGGCCTGGTCGTCGTCCGCGGCATCGCCGAGATCGCGGGGGTCGAGACCCCCACCATCGACCGGGTCCTGACGTGGGGCCAGGAGCGACTGGGCCGGGAGTACCTCACCCCCGCCGGCTGCACCGGGCGCGACATCCCGTCCTCCCGGGCGCCCCAGCGCTACGGCCTGACCACGCTGGACGAAGTCCTCGGCTACGAGCGGAGCCGCCTCCCCGCCCTCTCCGTCTGACCGGACCCGGCAGCTACCCGACCTTCATCCGGCCGTGGACTGCGCCGGAGCTGTCGTGGGGCGGAGGGCCCGGCACGTCGCCCGGGCCGAGCACCTGGATGACGGCCATCATCCCCCGGTCCTCGTGGTTGAGGATGTGGCAGTGGAAGACGAAATGGCCGTCGAAGTCGAGGTACCGGTTGAGGAGGACGACCTTCCCCGGAACCATGGTGCCGTTCGCATCGGCGGCCTGGGCCGGAACTTCGATCACGTCCGCCGTCCCGAAGGTCTGGTTGAGCAGTGGCTGCCCGCCCGATTCAATCGATTCGACCTCGAACTCGTTGACGTGGATGTGGAACGGATGGACCTGGCTGGAGACGTTGAGGATCGTCCACCGCTCCAGTTTCCCGAGGCTGACTCCCACGTCGGTGCGGTCCGGCTCGAACATCCGGGCCGGGAACGACACGAACCCACCGGCGTCGGGGCCGTCCCACTCTCCCTGGACGGTTGCCCCCGCGGCGCTGAGGTTGAAGGTGATCGTCCGTTCGAAGTCCACCGTCTGCCCGAGACGACTCTGGCGCAAACCGTCGTCGGGGAGGGCGGAAAGGTCGGTGTCGACCGCCGCCGGCTCGAGCGCGAGCAAGGCGTCCGGCGCCTTGGCGACGACGTTGATCGAGGCCAGGACGGGTGTCCCGTTGGGCCCGCCCACCAGATTTATCGGCGCCGAGCTCACGTCCCTGGGATAGATGAGGACGTCGAAGCGCTTCCCGGCCGGCAGCGGCATCACCGCCCCCGCCGCCAGCGGGCTGAGCAAGGGCCCGTCGAAGACCGGGTTGCCGTCCTCCCCGACCACCCAGGCGTCGATCCCGGGCGGCAACGGGATCTTGTACGCCATGTTCACGCCGATGTTCACGAAACGCCAGATCTCGTACCGGTCCTGGGTGAGGGTGACGCTCGGCTGCAGGAGGCCGTTGACGAGGACGGTGGTCTTGGCCGCATCGGGCAACGTCGTCGTGGTCACCGATCTGTCGATGACGGCGTCGGCCTGGGTCCGGACCTCGCGGATGGCGAGCTGGCGCTGGGGCACGTCCTGGAGCTCGGCGTTCAGCGTCTTCTCGATGCCCTCGACGATCAGCATCCCCGACAGCCCGCCGTTCACCTGGGATTCGCTGATGCCGTGCAGGTGGACGTGGTACCAGTAGCTCCCGACGGGGTGATTGTCGGGGATCTCGACCACCGATTGGCGGCTCGTCCCGGTCTTGAACACCTGGAAGACGTTGTCGGACTCCCCCTTCGGGGACACGTGCAGACCGTGGTAGTGGATGTTGGTGTCCTGGCCGCTGTTGTTGTTGAACGTGATCCGGATCGTGCCCCCCTGGCTAACGTGGAGGGTCGGCCCGTCGATCTGGGCGGGGTACTTCTTCCCCGACGCGTTGTCGGTGGCCTGGAAGGGCAGGGCCGTCAGGTCGTCGCCCGAGACCTTGATCGACTGGCGCGTCACATCGAGGGTGACCGACACGTCCTTCACCGCCGGATCCCGCACCTCGGGTATCTGGAGCGGCTCGGCGAAGGGCAGGCCCGACTGCGGAGTCCACACCCCGGCGGCCGGCGCCGGCTCGGACAAGCCGCGGGGCTCGTCATCGGAGTCGCTGCAACCCCCCAGGGTGAGCGCGGCCACCATCAGAAGCGTCAGTGCTCGTCTCATTCCCGCACCCCCGGGGCCGACCACGCCCCCCGTCACGCCCAGCTCCGGGCGG
The DNA here is from genome assembly GCA_963790325.1 of uncultured Acidimicrobiia bacterium. Taxonomy (GTDB): domain Bacteria; phylum Actinomycetota; class Acidimicrobiia; order Acidimicrobiales; family AC-14; genus JAXDMK01. Next base: position 342,158 of record CAWBNY010000003.1, on the reverse strand, counting down.
GAGGCTACCAGGGCCGTCTCGGCGGTGCCCCTACCGATCGGCGTCGTGGGCCTGACGCCCCTGCCGCCCGACCCAGCCCACCACGTCGTCGAAGCCGGGGTTCGACGGTCACCGGCCACCGGAGATCTCGATCACGGCGGCTCGGGCGGTTGCCAGTCCTGCGGCCCGGATCCGACCCTTCGGCCCCGGAACCGCTGTTCCAGCTGCCGCAGCTCTGCTCGCGTCGCGCCGGGGGGCGCGACCCACACCCGCTCCCCGAACCACGTCACCAGTTCCCGGAGCCGGGCTTCGAGCCGGTCGACGTCGGGCGCGCTGACGCAGGCGTCCCCCACCTTGAACAGGTTGTCGGCCGACGGGCTCGTGAGCACGGTGCCGACGGGCAGCTGCACCCGGGCCACCTCGACCCCTTCCCGGGCTGCGATCTCCTTCTCCGTGGGCGCTCCGAGCAGGGTGCCGGCCCGGCATGGGAGGATGATCGATCCGACGGCGCGGGGGTTGCGGACGACATCCAGGGACGGCTGGCGCCCGACGCCGGCCTCGAGGGCGGAGGCCGCCAGGTCGACGCCGTGCTTGACCTTGACGTATTCCTGGATCATCCCGCCGCCTCGCCGGGCCCCGCACTCGCCGAACGTCGCCCCGTCGCCGCCCACGAACAGCTCCATGTGGAACGCCCCGTCGAGGGGGCCGAGGGCGGACAGGGCGGCTTCGACGACCGGCACCACCAGGGCGTAGGCGGCCCGGTCATCGATCGGGTCGAGGACCACGTTGCTCACCGGCCGGTTGCCGGTCACCGCGTCGAGGCACGGCTCGCCGTACCGGGTGAGGCTCACGAAGCGGACGGCTCCCTCGAAGACGATCCCGTCGGCGTGCCACTCGTCCCCCGCCACGTATTCCTCGACGAGGAACGTCCGGGGACAGTCGGGCGACCCGGCGAGCGTCTCCAGCGTCGTGGCCAGGTCGACGGTGGCCACCCGTCGGGTGAACCGGGTCCCGCATCCGGCGACGGGCTTCACCACCGCCTCGTCGAAACCGATGTCGGGCAGATCCCCCCGGTTGCGGATGTCGTCGACCACCACCGCCTCGGCCGCCGGTATCCCGGCCTGGCGGACCCGGGCCTTCTGCAGGATCTTGTCCCGGTAGCGGAGCGCTGTCCGCGGCGCATGGCCACGGGCACCGATGAGGCGGGCGATCACGGCCGCGGTAAACACCGCGTGCTCCTCGGTGGTGATCACCGCGTCGAACGGGGTCGACAGGCGGCCGGAGCGTTCCAGCGCGGCGTAGACCCGACCCACATCGGACAGCTCCTCGACCAGAAGGGCGGGCGTGCCCTCGGGGACGACCTTGAGCCCGGCGTCACGGGTGGGCGCGTCCTCGATCACGACCACGTCGATGCCCAGGGCGTCGGAGGCGTGCAGCATGGGCGGGTCGACGCCCACCAGCAGGACCCGGGGACGTTCGCCGCTCACGCCGGCGGAGCGTACCGGTGACGGTCCAGACCGCGTCGGGTACGGTGCCGGCGATGGTGGTGGCGGGCCGGGTCCGATGATCACCACGGTCGACCTCGGCGCGCCGCCGGCCGAGACCGCCCGGGCCGTCGCCGGCGCCCTCTGTGACCTGGGCGCCTTCTACCTGCGAGGGCACGGCATCGCCGACGAGGTGGTGGCCGGCGCCTACCGGGCCGGCGAGGCCCTCCGCCGCCTCGAAGATGAGGCCAAAGCCCCGTTCGAGGTGGGAGTGAACGGGCTGGCCCGGGGCTGGCACCGGGTCCCGGCTTCGGGGCCCCGCCGCTACGAGACCTTCGAGATCGGGCTGGAGACGGCCCGGTCGGCTCCGACCAGCCTCGACGGCGCCCTCCACGGACCCAACGTGTGGCCCGACCTGCCCCGATTCCGGGAGCAGGCCTACCGGTACTTCGAGGCCGTGCTCGACCTGTCCCTCCGGCTCCTCGGACCCCTCGCGGCCGGCCTCAGGCTCCCCCCCGGCTACCTTCCCGGGCGCGCCGCCCGGCCCGTCACCCTCCTGCGCATGATCGACTACGAGGCCCGGCAGACCGGCGAGGACGCGGTGCGCATCGTCCCCCACAGCGACTTCGAGCTGCTCACGGTCATCTCCGAGACCTACCCCGGCTTCGAGCTGTGCGACCGCCACGGCCGCTGGCACCAGGCGGCCACGGCCGGTACGGCGGAGCTGCTCGTACTGGCCGGCGACGTCCTCGAGATCGTCACCGGTGGCCGGGTCGAGTCGCCTTTGCACCGGGTGCGGGCCGGCGCCGAGGCCCGCCAGTCGATGGTGTTCTTCTTCGGCCTCGACGCCGAGGCCACGATCGCCCCCCAGCTGCCCGTCGCCCCCGGGCACGACGACCTGTACGGACCGACCGTGGTCGGCCACCACCTGGCCCGCCAGATCCTCAGCTGCCCGAGCCTGCGGGCCCGGCACGTCGAGGGGACGCTCCTGCCCGACCTCCCCCTCCGAGGAGGGAACCCCTACAAGGCGTACAAGATGCCCCGGCTGGTGGACGAGCTCCCCCGGAGCCCGGGTTGACTGCGCCGGCAACCCTGGTCGAGGTGGCGGCCCTGGTGGGCGGCCAGGTGGTCGGCGATCCGGGCACGGTCGTGTCGGGGCTGGCGGTGGAGCCCGAACGGGTCGTTCCGGGGGACCTCTTCGCCGACTACGAGGGCGGCGCCGGCGACTGGGACCGGGCCCGCCGGCGAGGAGCGAGGGCGCGCCTGGTCGAGACCCCCGAGGCCCTTCTCGACGGGCGGCCCGGGATCGTCGTCGACGACGCCCGGGTGGCCGCCGGCCACCTGGCGGCCCGGTTCCTCGGCTACCCCGCCCGCCGCATGCAGGTGGTGGCGGTCACCGGCACCAACGGGAAGACCACCGTGCACTGGCTCACGTCGAAGCTCCTCGGGCGCTTCGGCCTCCCTTCGCTGCGCCTGGGGACGCTCGGCATCGAGGTGGACGGCTGCTTTCGGGAGGAGTATCCGGGGCCGGAGGGTCCGAGCTCGGTGACCCTCAACCGGACGCTCCGGCGGGCCGCCGACGCCGGTGTCGCCCATGCCTGCATCGAGGCGACGTCGCGCTCGTTGGCCGAGCGCCGGTGGTCGGGGATCGACCTCGACGTCGGCATCTTCATGAACCTCACCCGCGACCACCTCGACTACCACCGCACCATGGACGCCTACTTCGGGGCCAAGTGCCGCCTGTTCGACGTGTTGGAGGCGTCGGGCAAGTCGCCCCGGACCGCCGTCGTCTGCGTCGACGATCCTCTCGGCCGCAGCCTGGCCGAGCGGCTGCGGCTCCGGGACCTCACCCTGGTGACCTTCGGCGTGGCGGCCGACGCCGACCTCGTGATCCACGGCTACCGGCTGGCCGGTGACGGGAGCTCGTTCGAGCTGCGCCAGGCGGGCGAGGCCCACGTGATCACCACTCCCACGGTTGGCGCCCACAACGCCCACAACATGGCGGCGTCCTTCGCCGCCGCCTGCGCCCTCGGATTCCCCCCCGACGACGTCGCTGACGGCCTGGGCCGCCTCGACCTGCCGCCGGGTCGCCTCCAAACGGTCGGCGACCGCGGCCGCGACGGGTTCGGCACCTACGTGGACTACGCCCACTCCCCCGCCGCCCTGGCCACGGTGCTGACCGCGCTGCGGCCGGTCACCCGGGGCCGGCTGTGGGTGGTCTTCGGGTGCGGCGGCGACCGCGACCGGGGCAAGCGGCCCTTGATGCTCGATGCGGCCCTGGCTCATGCCGACCGCGTCGTCGTCACGTCCGACAACCCCCGCCACGAGGACCCGATGGCGATCATCGACGACGTCCTCGCCGGCGGGACGCCCCACCTGGTGGAGCCGGACCGGCGGACCGCCATCCACCAGGCGGTCGCGTCCCTCGAACCGGGCGACGTCCTGGTCGTGGCGGGCAAGGGCCACGAGCGAGATCAGATCGTCGGTGACACCACGCTCCCCTTCTCCGACGCCGACGAGATCCAGTCCGCCGTCGCCCGGCGCCGGTCGGGCTCAGGGGGCGCCGGCGAGGACCTCGTGCACCAGCTCGGTCAGGCCGGCGACCACGGTGTCGCCTGACGCCGCCGGCGGGTCGGGGCGAGGGGAGGCGGCCGCGACCATCCTGGCGACCCGGATGGCCGATCCCCAGGAGTAGGTGACGCCCGCGCCCCCGTGGGCGTAGTTGTGGACGACGACCTTGTCGCCGACGGTCTCCGACTCGATCCGTAGCCCACCGAGCGCGGCCCGCCGCCGACAGCGGTACCCGACCACGGCCCGCGCCTCGAAGTCGGCGATGTCGACACCGGTCAGCGAGGAGACGAGGTCGCGGTTCACCTCCAGGATCTGCGCCGGGACCGCCACCCCGCCCACGTCGATCGTCCGCCCGCCCGGCTCCTCACCCACCCACCGGCCGGCGTCGTCGAGTGACCCGGCGAGGCGGGTTCCGCCGAGGAGCCAGCAGTCGGCCCGGGGGTAGAAGTAGACGTTGGCCGGGGTCTCCGACGGCCGGGCGTCGACGGATGCCGCCGGCGCGTAGCTGTAGCTCACCGGCGGGACCGGGCGGGCCCCGTCGGCCGGCCCCGTCAGGACCTCGACCAGCAGGCCCTTGACCAGGGTCAGCTCGTCCCGGGTGTCGAACAGGGCGCCACTCCCGTAGCCGGTGCAGTTGACGACGACCTCCTCCGGGAACCGGGCCACGTCCTCCGGAGAAACCCGCCGGCGGGCGGCAAAAGTGCCGCCGAGGGTTTCGTAGAGGTCGAGCAGCCACCGCCGGTAGATGGGCATCTCGGCGAAGAGGCAGTCGGCCGACCACCCCCACACGGCGGCACAGCCGGTGCGGCGGGGCACCCCCGCCCCCGAGGCTTCGGTGAGCTCCTCGACCCGGTCGAGGTCGCGGGCCCAGGCCGGGACGGGGGTCGGCACCTCGGCCACGTCGTAGTGGCACTGGGTCCGCACCCCAGCCGTCCCGGCCTGCTGCAACCGCCCGAAGAGCTGGCGGGCGGTGGCCGCGTGCCACCCGCGGTGGTCGACGGCCACGTTGGGGATGATCGACGCCGGGGGGAACATCGAGGCGAACGTCGGGTCCTCGGCCGGGCGATCATCCCCGTCCATCGACCTCTCGGCCACGATCGTGACCGGGTAGCCCACCAGCCGGAGCACGATCCCGGTGGTGACGCCGGAGACGCCGCTCCCCAGGATCCGGATCACCGCCGAGGCCCGCCCGGAAGGCTCAAGCGTGCAGACCGCACTCCGTCTTGGTCTGACCCGACCAACGGCCGGACCGGGGGTCCTCGCCGGGGGCGACCGGGCGGGTGCACGGCCAGCAGCCGATCGACGGGTAGCCCCGGTCGACCAGCGGGTGGACAGGCAGGTCGTGCTCGTCGACGTAGGCCGCCACCTGGTCGTCGGTCCAGGTGGCGATGGGGTTCACCTTCACCAGACCCCGGCCCACGTCGAGGCTCACGATGGGTGTGGTGGCCCGGGTGGGCGCCTCCACCCGGCGCACGGCCGTCATCCACGCGGAGTGGCCGGCGAGGGCCCGGGCCAGGGGCTCGACCTTGCGGGCCCCGCAGCAGGAGTCGACATCGAGCTGCCACAGGTCGCCCACCTCGGTGGCCGGGTGCATGACCGTGAGGTTCATCCGGTACCGCTGGCGGACCCGGTCGGCGAACCACATCGTCTCCGCGAAGTGGAACCCGGTGTCGAGGAACACGACCTCCAACCCGGGCGAGACCTTCAGGGCGATGTCGAGCAGCACGCAGTCCTGGAACGACGAGGCCAGGACGAGCCCGTCGCCGAAGGTGTCGACCGCCCACCCGACCACCTCGGACGCGGGCGCGTCCTCGAAGCGGCGGGCGAGGACGGCCAGGTCGGCCAGGTCGGGGGAGGTGGCGGTCACTCGCCGGCGCACTCGCCGGCGCCGACCTCGGCTGAGAAGGGACCGGTCTCGTCGTAGTCGACGTAGAAGTCGGGGGCCTCGTCGGGCGACGGGAAGTGGTCGAGGTCGGCCAGGTAGACGGCCATGGCTGCGGCCCCGCCGGAGCGGTCGAGCCACTGCCCGAAGGTCTCGCCCGCCGACCGCTCCGCCGCGAACCGGCCGATCAGCCGCACCGACGCCTGGCCCGCCCTCTTGGCCGGGACCCGCATCGTCTTGCGCCCGAACTCGATCTCGGCCGACCCCACCCGTCCCCCGAGCATGATCTGGTAGCCGGGAGCCGATCGCCCGTAGGCCCGCCGCTCGACGCCCACGAAGCCGATGTCGGCGATGTGGTGCTGGCCGCACGAGTTGGTGCAGCCGGAGATGTTGATGCGGACGCCGCCCACGTCGGCCAGGCCCGCGTCCTCCAGCTCCTTGCCGATCTGGTCGGCCAGGCCCCGGGACTGGGTGACAGCCAGGTTGCAGGTGTCGGCCCCCGGGCAGCTGACCACGTCGCGGGCCAGCTCGGCGCCGGGCAGGGCCATCCCGATGGCGTCCAGCTTGGTGAACAGGGCGGGGAGCTGGTCCTCGGAGAGTCCCCGGAACACGAAGTTCTGGCGGTTGGTGACCCGCACGTCGCACCCGAGCTGGCGCTGGATGGTGGCCACCGCCCGGAACTGCTGGGTGGTGATGTCGCCCAGGCGGGCGTAGGCGTAGGCGGAGACGGTGCCCTTGGCCGCCCCCCGGACCACGTTGGCCTCCTCCCACCGCCCGAAGCGGTCGGTGGCCCGCAGGACCACGTTGGTCCCCACGTCCTGGCCCACCGGGGTGAGGGGGATCGTGGTGGATGCCCCCGCCGGCTCGTCGCCGTGCTCCCGGACGTAGTCGGGTATGCCGCCGGCCCAGGTGGTGGCGGCCAGGAGGAGCCGGCGCTCCTTGATGATGCGGCGCCGCAGCTCCTCGATCCCCAGGGTGTCGACCAGCCACTTCATGCGGGCCCGGAGCTTGTTGTCGCGGTTGCCGTAGTGGTCGAACGTGCGCAGGCACGCCTCCAGGGTCGGCAGCAGGTCGTCGCGGGACGTGAACTCCTCCAGCGCCTGGGCCGGGTGGGGGTTGGCGCCCAGGCCGCCGGCCACGAACACCCGGAACCCGGGCTCGACCGAGCCGTCGTCCCGGGGTCGGCTGACGGCGATCACGCCGACGTCGTTGAACATGGCCTGGCCGCAGTCGGTGGCGCAGCCGGAGAAGTTGATCTTGAACTTCCGGGGCAGGCGCTGGGCGTAGCCGTGGCGGAGGAAGTGGCGGAAGGCGGCCTCCGCCCAGGGGCTGATGTCGAGCACCTCGAACGGGCAGGCACCGGCCAGATGGCAGCCCATGACGTTGCGGACGGTGTCGCCGCAGGCCTCGCGGCTGGTCATGTCGACCGAGGCCAGGTCGCGCAGCAGCGCCGGCACCCGCTCCAGGTTGACGAAGTGGAACTGGATGTTCTGGCGGGTGGTGATGTGGCCCCAACCCCGGGAGTACGTCTCCGAGATGTGGGCCATCATGTCGAGCTGGTCGGCGGTGACGGCCCCGTAGGGGACCTTGATCCGCACCATCTGGTTGTGGCCACCCTGACGCTGGCCGTAGATGCCGTTGTTCAGGCGGAAGATCCGGAAGCGGTCCTCGTCGAGATCACCCGCCAGGTAGAGGGCGAGCATCTGCTCGAACTTCTGGATGTCGGCGAGGGCGGCGGGGTGGATGGAGCCCGGCCCCACCTCCACGTCGATGGTGCGGGACATGCCTCACACAATACCGATTCCCGACCTATGTACTCAACTATCTTGGAATTTCTCGGAGGTCGGCGGCGGCCTCCGGCTCGAGTCCCTCCATGGGGTGCACCGGAGGTCGACCCCGCTCCACTCGCCAGATGCTGAAGGCGGCGGTCGAGATCGCCAGCCAGGCCAGGCCGAGGACCAGGCCGGCCACGACGTCGCTCAGGTAGTGGACGCCGAGGGCCAGGCGGCTGAAGGCGATGGCCGCCACCAGGCCGGCGCCACCTGCCACCAGCCACGGCCGCCAGCGCCGGGCGACGGCGGGCAGGAAGACCAGCAGGAGGGACCCGTACACCACCGTCGACGACAGGACGTGGCCGGACGGGAAGCTCGGCAGGCGGACCGTTGCGATCGGGTGGGCCAGCTCGGGCCGGGGACGGTCGACCGCCAACTTGACCGTGAAGTCGAGCAGGACGCCGACCAGGGCCGTCACCACCAGGAAGATCGCCAGCCGGCCCCGGCCGGCGCGCAGCAGCACGACCACCGCCGCCACCGTGATCGCCCACCGCCACACGCCGACCCCGAGGTCAGACACCACCCGGAGGGGGCGGACGACACCCGGCGAGCCCGTCACCCACGTGTGGAGCCCGTGGAGGACGTCCATGTCGAGATCGTGGACCAGACCCTGCCGGTTGACCTGGCTCACGAGGAACGCGAACGGCACCGCCACCAGGGCGAAGGCGATCGCCAGCAGGGTCACCCGCAGGCCGTAGCGCTCGGCCGGATCGAGGCGGCGGAGGAGGCTCTCCCTCAGGGTCACGGGGCCGGCGCGTACACCAGCAGGGGCTCGGTCTTGCCGATGAGGAGCTCGTCGGGACCGTCGAAGGTCTCGCCGTCGCGGGCCAGCCGCAACGGCCCTTCCAGCGACCTGACCTCCATGCGGGGGACGCAGCGCTGCTCGTACACCCGGCACCGGCCGAGGGTGCCGGTGAGGACGGCGGCCAGCAGGCGCACCCTCGACCACGGGTGGCCGTGGACGATGCGGATGTCGAGGATCCCGTCGTCGAGCCGCTCCCGCCAGCTGGGGCCGAAGCCGTCGGGGTGGTACCGGCAGTTGCCGATGAACACCATCCACACCGACGTCGGGATCGCCGTCGAGCTCGATCGGCACCGGCTCGGAGTGGCGCAGGACGTGGACCAGGGCCACCACCATCGCCGGCCACTTCCCGATCCGGTCCTCCAGCTTCTCGCGGGCGTCGACCAGGTCGGTGTAGCTGCCGATGCTGCCGGTGTTGAGGAACGTCCGCCCCCCGAGCTCGGCCCGGTCGACCGCCACCACCCGTCCGTCGCGGACCGCGGCCGCGGCGTCGGCGATCGTGTCCACACCGAGGGCGTGGGCGAAGTGGTTCAACGTCCCCCCGGGGACGACCAGGAGGGGCAGCTCGCGGGCGGCGGCGACCTCGGCCGCGGCGTTGACGGTCCCGTCCCCGCCGGCCACCCCCAGGGCGCGGGCGCGATCCGCGGCCTGCTCCAGCGCGGCGAGGAGGTCGTCGCCCGCGCCCGCGTCGACCTCCACGATCTCGGCGTGGGGAAGCTCCGCTCGCAGCTCGTCGGCCACCTTGTCCGCGCTCCCGGCAGAGGCGTTGACGACCACGACGAGGCCCTCGCCCTCGGGGGACGGGTCGACGTGGGCCGGGGTGAGGACGGCCCTGGCCTCGGCCGCCTCGTGGGGCGCGACCGGCCACAGCCGGCGGGTGGCCAGCCCCGCCGCCACCCCGAGGGCGGCGCCGCCGACCACGCCGGCGGGACGGTGGACGCCGGTGCGAGCTCGGGACCAGCCCACCAGCCCGGCCAACGCCGCCACCGGCACCCCCGCCACCGGCAGCTCCTGGGCCACCCCGGTGGCAAACGCGAAGGCAGTGGCCGCGCCGGCCGACGGGAAGGTCGAGGTGGGCGGCCGGCGGGCGATCAGCCTCGCCGTCCCGTTGACCAGCCCCGACGCCACGCCGCTCGCCAGCAGGGCCCGGAGGGCGGCCCGGCGCCCGAACCGGTTGCCGGAGGCGCCCAACAGGGCGGCCAGCCCCCACCACAGCCCGCCCGAGTCCGCCACCTGCACCGTGCGCGCTGCCAGCCGGTCGGCCGGCCCCACACCGCTCACCCGGCCGGGAGGCGCCGGAAGCGGGCCTCGGCGAGCGAGTACAGGCCGAACGCCGCCAGCCCGCCCGCCACCCCGCCGAGCAGGGCGGGGCCGAACCGGGCGGTGGCCAGGCGGCGGAGGGCCCCGTCGATCCCGACCGCTTGGTAGGCGTCGGCCTGGATCGCAGCCACCACCAGCAGGACACCGATCACGGCGAAGACGATCATGCGGGCGATGTTGCCGACCGTACCCAGCCGGAGGATCCACTTCCGCTCGATGGGCTCCATCTCGTAGCCCTTCAGCCGCTTGGCGAACTTCCGGCGCACCCCCCGCCAACCCACGTACAGCCCGGCCCCGATCACGATCAGCCCCACCACCCCGACCAGCAGGCGGCCACCCGGCCAACCCAGGACCCGGGCCGTCCAGTCGGTGGTGGCGTCGCTGTCACGCTCGTCCGCCCCTACCAGCAGCTTCACGGTCGTTGCGAACAGGGCGGTGTAGAGGAGACCCCGGGCGCCGTAGCCCAGCCGCTTGAGCACCGCCTTCCGGGCGTCCCTCTCGTCCGGCGGGCCGATGAGCGCCTCGGTGAAGCGCCACAGGGCGTAGCCGGCGAAGCCGACGGCCAGAACGGCCACCAGCAGCTTTCCCAACGGCTGGCGCACGACCGCCTGCAACGCCCCCTGCTTGTTGGCCCGCTCGTCGAAGTCGCCGGTGGCGAGGCGCAGCGCCAGCAAAGCCACGACGAGGTACAGGATCCCCCGGGCCGCCATCCCGAGGCGGGCCAGGCGCTTGAACCAGTCGTGGGACGCGACGTCGCCCGCCACGTCCTCCGCCCGGTCCATGAGGTCCTCCTGGCGACGTTCGGTCACGAGGCGGGTGTCCCCGAGCCGGCCGACGGCAAACGTCGGACCCCGGTCGGGCGCGACGGAGGGGTGTCGCAACCCGACACCCCTCCCCCATCCGTGGGCCGTGAGGGACTCGAACCCCCGGCCTCCTGCGCGTCATGCAGGCGCTCTAGCCAACTGAGCTAACGGCCCTCGGGACCGACCTTATCGCGAGCGGCCGTCGTCCTCCCCGGGCACGAAGCCCTGGCGCAGCGTGTTCTCGCTCACCGCCCTCGGCTCGAGGAACTGCAGGAGGTAGTCGGGCCCGCCCGCCTTCGACCCCACGCCCGACAGCCCGAAGCCCCCGAAGGGGTGCCGACCGACGACCGCGCCGGTGATGGGGCGGTTCACGTACACGTTCCCCGCCCGCAGCTCGGCCTCGGCCAGGCGGATGTGAGCCGGCGACCGGGACAGCACGCCTGCGGTGAGGGCGTAGTCGGTGTCGTTGGCCAACTCCACGGCGGCCTCGAACGAAGGCGCCCGCAGCACCGACAGCACCGGGCCGAAGATCTCCTCGGTGGCGAGGCGGCCGCGGGGGTCGACATCGGCCACCACGGTGGGGCCCACGAACCACCCCTGGGCGGGCAGGGCGTCGCGGGTCGCGACCACCCGGCCCTCGGTGGGCGCCAGCTCGAGGTAGGAGCGGACCCGCTGGTGGGCCTCGGCGTCGATGAGCGGGCCGACGTCGGTGCCCATCTCCCGGGGATGGCCGACCCGGAGCTGGCCCGCCCCGCCCGCGAGCCGCGTCACCAGCTGGTCGTAGACGGCGTCGACCACGATCAACCGGGACAAGGCCGAGCACTTCTGGCCGGCGTAGCCGAACGCCGAGCCGAGAACGATGGGGACGGCCTGGTCGAGGTCGGCGTCGGCGTCGACGACGAGGGCGTTCTTGCCGCCCATCTCCGCGATCACCCGCTTGACGTGGCGCTGTCCCGGCCGGTGGACGGCCGCCGCCTCGATGATGTGGAGGCCGACCGCCTTGGAGCCGGTGAAGGCCACGAACGACACGTCGGGGTGCTCGACCAGGTAGGCGCCGACGTCCTCGCCGACCCCCGGGAGGAAGGCGAGCACGCCCGGCGGCAGACCCCCGGCCACCAGCGCCTCCACCAGCCTGGATGCCACCGCGGGCGTCTGCTCGGCCGGCTTGAGGACGACGGCGTTGCCCGCGACCAGGGCCGCCGCCACCATCCCGGTCGGGATGGCGAGGGGGAAGTTCCACGGCGCGATCACCACCCCGATCCCCCGGCCCTGGTACCGGAGGCGGTTGCGCTCCCCTGGCGGCGACTGCACGACGCCCCCCCGGTCGAGACGGAGCATCTCCCGGCCGTAGTACTCGAGGAAGTCGACGGCCTCGGCCACATCGGCGTCGGCGTCCTTCCACGGCTTGCCCGCCTCGAACACTTCGAGCGCAGCCAGGTCGTTGCGCCGGGACCGCATCCACTCCGCGGCCCGGAAGAGGACGGCCGCCCGGTCGGCGGCGGGGGTCCGCCGCCACGCCGGCCACGCCCGCCGGGCCGCGGCCAGGGCCGCCTCCGCCTCCACCGACGTGCACGACGCCGACTCGGCCACGATCGTGGCCGGCTCGGCCGGGTCGACCGAGCGGATGACCGCCTCGGTGTGCACCGGTCGCCCGTCGATCACCGCCGGGACCCGCAGGAGAAGGCCCTCGTCGGCCACCCGTCCGACGGCGGCGGCGAACGTCGCCCGCACCGTCGCCCGGCGCCATTCGGCCACCGGCTCGGGCTCGTAGTCGGCCGGCTGGCGGGGGTCGGTCGGTGCCCGGCGGGCGGGGGCCCCGGGCCCGGGCAGCTCGGCCACGTCGGGCGCGGCCAGGACCTCGTCGAGTGCCCGTCCCTCCACGAACCGGCGCCGGACGAAGCTCTCGTTGGCCGTGTTCTCCAGCAGCCGCCGGACCAGGTAGGCCATCCCCGGCACCAGCTCCCCCACCGGGGCGTACACCCGCAGCCGCATCCCCATCCGCCGCACCGCCGAGTGCAGCGGCTCCGCCATCCCGTAGAGCAGCTGGACCTCGTAGCCGGCGTCGGGGATGCCTTTGGACCGGCCGTAGGCGACGGCGTAGCCCAGGGAGCGCAGGTTGTGGCTGCCGAAGGCGGCCCGGACCTGGCCGTGGTGGTCGTGGAGGAGGCGGGTGCAGCGCTCGAAGTTGGCGTCGGTCTCCGCCTTGCGCTCGAACACCGGCACCGGCCACCCCTCGGCCGTGGCCAGGACGGTCTCCGTGTCCCAGTAGGCGCCCTTCACCAGCCGGACCGTTATCGGCCGAACCCGTCCCGACGAGAACGCGATCAAGTCGGCCAGGTCGTCGCGCGAGTCCTTGAGGTAGGCCTGGATCACGATGCCGGCATCGAGGTCGGCCAGGTCGGGCTCCTCCAGCAGCTCCCGGAAGAGCTGGAGGGTGAGGTCCTTCACGTCGTAGTGCTCGGCGTCGAAGTGGACGAAGGCCCCGGCCGCCGCCGCCTGGCGGAGGATGGGCCGGAGGCGGGACTTGGCCTGGGCGAGACCCTCGGCCCGGGTGAGGGGCGAGTAGCGGGCCGACAGCGCGGTCGGCTTCACGCTCACGTTGACCCGCGGGAGGCGGCCGAGGTCGTCGAACTCGAGGTGGTCGTCGGGCGCCCAGTGGGGGGTCTCGTCGACGAGGGTCGTGAGCAGCCGGCTGACCCGGGCCGCGTACCGGTCGGCCTCGTCGTCGGTGACCGTCTTCTCCCCGAGGAGGTCGACGGTGAACGCGCTCCCCGCCCGCCACAGCCGGTGGAGGCCGGCCACCGCGTCCGCCGGCCCCGTCCCGACGATGAACTGCTCCGCCACCCGGGTGATGTTGCGGCGGGCGATGGTGGCGGCGGCGGCCTTGCCGAACGGCACGTGCTCGGCCACGTCGAGGCCGACGTCGAGGACCTTGGGGACGTCGGCCCCCTCGAAGTACTCGTCGAGGTGCCGCATCACATCGGCGTCGCCGGTGGTGGCGGGGAAGACGTCGACGAACCGGAACAGCTGGGTCTTGAACGACGGGTGCGACATGGCCCACTCGAGCATCCGCTCGGTCCAGCGGGATGACTGGACGACGCCCGAGCGGTGGTTGCCGGCGAGCTCGGCCAACTGGTGGGCGACGGCGGTCGCGGTCCTGTCGAGCGACGTCGCCATGGTCTCGAATGTACGGCAGCGGCGGCGCTAATCAGCCCCTGGGGAACGTGCTCGGGATGCTCGCCGGCGGGGTCCCGATGACGATGGCGATCTGCCGCCGGTCGACGAGGGCGATGGCGTCGAGGCTGGCCGCGTCGGTCGGCACTGCCGCCCCGTCGACGTAGACGGCGATGGGCCACTCGGGGCTGCAGTACTCGCCGACGCACCGCCCGTCGAGGGCGACCCCCCACTCGACGAAGAACTGGCCCAGGGTGTTGTCGACCGCGACGGCCGACTCGGTGTGGAGGATGCCGCTGGTGTCGTGGGTGTGGAGGGGGGAGATGCAGGGGGCGTCGCACGGCACCGAGATCCCGCCGTAGCTGGACTGGCCGATGATGCTGACCGAGTGGGTGACGGCAGGGTCGTCGATGTCGATTCCGATGCCGGCGGGGACCGTCTGGTGCACGCCGTCGACGAAGACGTCGAGATGGGCGTGGACGTGGTGCTGAAGGGTCTCGTGGGTGTCGGGCACCAAGCCGGCGGCGACCGTCCGGGCCATCGGGTCCGGCGGCGCCGGCCAATGGGCCTCGAGCTCGAGCTCAGGCCTGCTGGTCGTGGTCGCCGATGTCGTCGGCGACGAACACGCGCCCACGAGGAACCCGACCGCGACGATGATGGCGAGACGCCCTCCGGACACGGGCGGAGTGTACGGCTACCGCCCTCCGAGCGACCGGACCGACGCGGGTAAGCTCATGCCGAGGGCGGCGTGGCCGAGTGGTTTAGGCAAGGGCCTGCAAAGCCCTGTACAGCGGTTCGATTCCGCTCGCCGCCTCGATGCAAAAGTGCTGGTCAGAGCCGGTTTCCGGCCTGACCGGCAGTGACCGCTGGTGACCGCCAGATACCCCGATTTCGTGTCCTACGCGTGTCTTTTGTGTCCTGGCCGTGTCACGGGGGCCGTCGCTGAGGCCTCCTTCGATGACCCGGAGGGCGGCGCGGAACGTGCGGTCGAGCCCTTCGGCCACCGCCCGATCGAGCTCGGGGAAGAGGTGCCCGTAGCGGTCGAGGGTGATCTGGACGCTGGCGTGGCCCATCCGGGCCTGGATGGTCTTGGGGTGGGCTCCCTCGGCGATGGCCATGGCCACCGCGGTATGTCTCAGGTCGTGGAATCTGACGCCCTCGACGCCGGCTCGCGCCTTGGCCGGCTTCCAGTGGTTGCCGTTGAAGCTCGACGGGTGGATCGGGTTGCCGGCTCGGTTCGGGAACACCAGCCCGTCGGGCCCCGGCCCGGCTCGCTCCTCCAGTTGGACGGCGAGCAGTTCCGCCAGGAAGGCGGGCAACGTGATCCGTCGCCGGCCGGCGGCGGTCTTGGGCGTCTTCCGCACCCAGGCGCCGTCGAGGATCACGAGCTGCTCGACCACGGTGATCGCCGGCGCGGCCAGGTCGACGCTGCCTCGGCGCAGGCCGATCAGCTCGCCCCAGCGCATTCCCGTGTAGGCGGCGGTGTAGACGAGCGTGCGGAACTGCTGTGGCAGCTCCTCGGCCACCCGCCGCACCTCCTCGGCGTTGAGGAAGCGCATCTCGGTGGCCTCGACCCGGGGGCCGCTGAGGCCGACACAGGGCGACCGGGCCAGCAGCTCGTGCTCGACGGCGACGTTGAGCACCCGTCGAAGCGTGCGGAAGTGCCGATGGACCGAGCTGGCCGCCAGCCCCTGGCCAAGCTCGTCGTTGATCCAGGCGCGGACGTCGAGCTTGCGGATCTTGCACATGGCCGTGTCACCGAAGCGGGGAAGCACGTACCGGCGCAGGTCGCGCTCGTAGGTGGCTCGGGTGCTCGGGTCGAGGTCATGTGCGGTACGGAGGAACTCCTCGACCCAGTGCGCCAGCTTCGTGGTCCCCAGCGCCGGGTCGACCCACTGGCCCCGCTGCATGTCGGCCCCGACGCCGTTCAGGAAGCGTTGGGCCTCCGCCTTGGTCTTGAACGTCCGGCTGCGGCTCCGCCCCGACGGATCGCGGTAGCGCGCTCGCCATCTCTTGGTGTCGGTCTTCTCGATGGATGCCATGGTCGGCTCCCGACTACTGGCGACGACCGGGACGTTTCGCTTTACGGACGCCGCACCAGGGTGTCGCGAGTCTGGTCCACCCAGGCTCGCAACGCTTGGTAGGCGGCATCGTCGATACCGAAGTCGGCCTGGTCGAGGCGGTCCATGCGGCCGAGAGACTCGGCGAGGCGCTCCGGGCTGAAACCGCCATCCTTCTGCTCGGCGAGAGCAAGCAGGCGTGGCCAGCCCAGACGCTGGGACAGATCGTAGACGTCGAGGAAGTCGCGCGGCTCAGCCCGCCCGAACAAGGCGAGGACCTTGTCGGCGGCCAACTCCTCCTGGTCGAGCACCGGCCCGAGATCGCTGGCCACCGCCGGCCGCATGCGGGCGTCCCACGCCAGGTCGACGAGGGTGTCGGTCGTCCCGTCACCGACCGCCAGTCGCACGAAGGTCTCGGTATCCCTGACGATGGTCACCGTGAGGCCGGCCTCGCCGAAGGCGATCTCGAGGGCCTGGCGAAGCACGGGGACGTCGGAGGGCGCGGGGGTGAAGAAGTCGAGGTCGTTGGTGGACCGCTCGGTGAGGCCATGGACCACCAGGGCGCCGCCACCAGCGAGGGCGAAGCCCCGGGCCTCGGGAAGAGCGGCGACCATTCGAGCGACACGCTCCTGGAACGCGCTCAGCACCGGATCGCATCCGCCCGAGTCGCGAACCAGCGGTCCCAGGCGGCACGGACGTGGTCGGGCAGGACCAGCTCGTCCCAGAGGTCGACAAGTTCGTCGAGGCTCACGAAGTGCCGGACATCGTCCTCGGTCCCCTCGCGCAGCACCTGCTCGTAGACCCGGGCGCGGTCGCGTCGCTTGTCGAGGTCGTAGGTCCGAGGAGGCCCGCTCCACCGGATGTGCGGCGGCAACTCGACGACTCCGACGGCCTTGGTCGTCGTCGGCGTCGGCGATGTCATCCGGGATCGCCACCGGCCGCGTGGTGGCCGACTCCCGTCCCGTACGGCGTGCCGGCACCGCATCGACGGTGAGGCGCTGACCGCAGACGCCGAGCAGGCGGTCGAGCGTGCGCAGGTCGGGCAGCACCCGGCCGGTCTCGTAGCGGGCGACGGCCGCCTGCGATGTCTCGCCGGCGCGGGCCAGCTCCCGCTGGCTCATTCCCGCGCTGCTACGGGCTCGCCGGAGAAGGTCGCCGACTGCGACGGCCTGATCGGTCATCCCTCGATGATACCTGATCAGGCGTCGTGCTGGATTGCGGTTCGGCACCCGAGCCGCACCGAGCCACACTTCGATCTCGGCTGGGTCGAAGCGCAAGAGATGCCCGAACTTGATGAACGGAACCCGCCTCTCGGCGACCAGCCGACGGACGTAGCGGTGGTTGACGCCGAGGCGCTCGGCGAGAGCGGGCAGGTCCATCAGGGGCAGCCGGTCGTTCTTGGTCGTGGTCGACATGGTCGATCTCCTTCGGAAGTCCTCACCCGAACTAGGCCGCTGGGCGCCGTGAAATCTCGCGACGCACCGCTATCGGCTCAGCCGCTGGACCGGTGGACGATGGGTCGGTAGCTGCTTCAGCCGCTCGGCCATCCGCCGGGCCGGGTCCTCGGACAGCGTCTCCGGTGGCGTCGCGACTGCGGGCGGGCTCGCCCCGGCGGCTCGGTAGAGCTGCTCCCGCACGGCGTGGGCGGTGCGGGCGTTGGGCGGCCGGGCGATGGCGGTGGCGAACGCCTCCTCGGCGTCCTCCAGGCCGGTCCGGTCGAGCACCCAGGCGACGTTGCGACCCCGGCCTCGGGTCATGGCCACGTAGATGCCGGCCCGGGTACTGGCCGGCTCCACCACGCAGATCCCGTGGTCGACGGTGACGCCCTGGTTGCCGTAGCCGGTGACCGCCCAACCAAGCTCCACGTGGCGGGCGACGTAGTCGTTCGGGAGGCGTGCGCGGCCTCGTAGTGGGTCCTCCACGGTCAGCGAGCCGTCGTCGCCGATGGCCGTCACCGTCCAGGTGTGCCGGTTGCGCACGGCCGTTCCCGTGCTGGTGATCAGGCTGGCGTCGTTGCGGCGCGTCGCCACCTGGTCGCCCACGAACACTTCGGTCCCGTCGGCGAGGGCAACCGACGTTCCCTGCCGGCGAGGATTGCGTCGACGTTGGATCTCGACGTTGATGGCCCGGGCCGTGCCGGTCGAGGCCGTGGTGATGGCGACGGTGGCACCGCCTTCGCTCATCTGCTCGTACTGGCGGGCCACCCGGTCGGCCAGGAGGGCGGGGTGGACGGTGCGAAGCCGTCCATGCTCGGCGTAGTGGACGGCGCAGGCGGGGTCGCCTTGGCGTAGCAGCAGGCTGGCCTCGCCCTGCCAGGCGTCGTGGAACCGCCGGACTTCATCCAGGTGGTGGGCCGGGAAGGACTCACACCAATGGGCGAACATGCCACCCCGACCCACGGCGGGGAGCTGGGCCGGGTCACCGACACAGACCAGGCGCCAGTGACGGCGATCGGCCAGATCGACCAGCCGGGCCAGGTCCTCGGTCGACGCCATGCCGGCCTCGTCGAGGACGATCGAAGTCCCGGGCCGGAGTTGCCACTCGGGCGGCGGGCCTTCAGGTCGGCCGTGCTCGTAGAGCAGCTTGGCCAGGGTGGTGGCCGGCGTGGCGGTCTCACGACCGAGCACGTCGGCGGCCTTGCCTGAGGGAGCCAGACCGACCACGGCTCGGCCCTGCTCCCGCAGCGAGGCAACCGCCGAAGCCAGCATGGTGGTCTTGCCCGTCCCGGCCGGGCCCACGACCAGCACCAGGCGATGTTCGCCCGCCACCGCTCGGACAGCCGCGGCCTGGGGATCCTCGCTCGGCTGCCACCCGGCGCTTGGTCCCGACGTTGGCGGCGGCCCAGGACAACAGCCGGGCTTCCTGGTCAAGCACGGCCGGGGCGCTCAGGCGGCGATCGACGACGTGCTCGGTGACTGCTCGACCGTCCCGCCGGCAGGCCACACCGTGCTTCGCCGCCGGGTGCAGCTCCACGCATCGATCGGCGGCTTCGGCCGAGAGTCGGTCGACAACCTCGACGACTTCCGCGGCCGAGCTGGCCACGTCGGCCGGAAGCCGGGCCGCGATCTCCCGGGCCAGGTCAGCCCGCAGCCACGTCGCGGACGACGAGGCCACCGCCACCAGCGCCTCGGCGATGACCGCTTCCTCGTCCCAGTCGATCGTGCCCGGCAGGCGTCGCTGACCATCGGGGAGGGCCAGCGGAGCGAACCCGGCGTGGTTCGCTCGTTCCGCCCACTCGGCACGAAGCCGCTCGGCCTCGATCGGCTCGGACTTGCCCGGCCGGCTGTCGAGCACGGCATCGCGCTCCAGGCGGTACAGGGTGCGGGGACCGGGCTCGGCGCCGTCGTGGTCGTCGACCCAGGCGGCCACCGACTTGGCCAGCTTCGCCTCCACCTGGGCGTTGCGCTGGGAGAACAGCTTCAGCAACCCTGCCGGCACACCGTCGATGTCGGCGTGGCCCTCGCTGACCTCGCCCCAGGACACTCCAAGTCGAGCCGAAAGCTCGGAGCGCAGGGCGGCGGCGTAGACCCAGCCGATGGAGCGCTGCTGGTACTTGAGGAACCGGGCGTCGAGCGACAGCCACTTGCCGGTCGGGTCCTGGACCTTCGCCCAGATCACAGCGTGGGTGTGGAGCTGAGGATCGGCCTCCCGGCTCGTGTGCTGGCGGAACAACGCCGCGACCAGCCCCCGGGCATCCACCTGGTGGACGCCGTTGGTGCCCCGGCGGGTGACTCCCCCGTGCTCCTGGAGCCAGTCCAGGGCGGCGACGACAGCCGCGTCATGGGCGGCGAGCACCTCGGCCCGCACCGAGGGGTCCGGGCTCAGCGCCCACAGCACCGACACGGACTTGGGCGCGGAGAAGGTGGCGTCGAACGCCCGGGCCGACTTGGCTCCGAAGCCCCGGCCCAGGTCCCGACCGTCGCCGGGATGACGGCCGTGCATCATCGCCTCCAGCTGCTCCGGCCGGACGTCGCCGGACAGCGCGATGGCCGGGCACCCCTCGCCCCACCACCGGCCCGGCGGCTCGTTGGGGTCGAGGTAGTAGTCGATGGGCCAGGGACCACCTCGGACCCCTGAAAGCCGATCGGCACGATGATCTCCCTCGGGGCGGGGGCAGTCAAGAACTGTCCCGGAGCAGGAGGTCCTGGCGTCGTCGGGACACGAGCACGGCTCGTTCCGATCGATGCGGTGGAAGCTGCGGTAGCAGGAGATCGAGCAGCACCACGGCCAGTCGCCGGCCCGGTCCGCCGGACGGGTGGTAGCACAGACCGGGCATGCGTCCAGGCTGTTCATGAGGCGCCGCCGACGACGGGCTTCTGCCGGCGGCGGTAGCTCTCGCCCTCGACCACGAGCTCGAAAGCGGCGCTCTGCAGGCGGTCGATGGCCGACTGGGCCAGCAGCGGGTCGGCCATCATGGCCAGCATCTCGGCGGGCTCGCGGTTGGAGGTGATCACCGTCGAGGCCCGGCGGTGGCGCTCGACCACAAGCTCGTAGAAGTCGGCCGTCTCGATGGCGTCGAGGCTCTTGAGTGCGAAATCGTCCAGGACCAACAGGTCGACGCGCATGAGCTTTCGCATCTCGGCCTCGTGGCTGGCGTCGAGGCGGGTGGCCTTGAGCCGGCGGTGGAGCCGGTCGGCCCGCTCGAAGTGCACCGAGAACCGTCGCCGGCAGGCGATGTGGCCCAGGGCGGAGGCGAGGAAGGTCTTGCCCACCCCGACCGGCCCCAGCACCAGGGCGTTGGCCCCGTCCTCCACGAAGCGCAACGTCGTGAGCTCGGCCCACATGGCGCGGTCGAAGCTGACCTTGGCCGTGTCGTCCCACGCCTCGGCCAGCATCGTCGGGTCGAGGTGGGCGGCCCGGGCCCGCACCGAGGCCGAGGCCCGGTCCCGGCGGGTGATCTCGTCGGTGAGCACCATCTCCAGGAAGTCGGCGTGGGGCAGGCTCCCCTGGCGGGCCAGGGTGAGGCGCTCGGGCAGGGTGGCCAGCATCTGGCCCAGCTTGAGCCGGCGCAGCACCGCGGCCAGCTCCGATGACACGGTCGCCGTCGGCGACGGGCTCATGACCCTGCTCCGGTGCCGGTGGCGAACTCGGACGCGTCCGGCAGAAGCGGCCGGGGACCACGTTGGCCGTGGCCGGCGGCACCGGCTGCTCGGCCGCCTCGGTGGCCCGCTCCAGCATGCGCGAGATCAGGCCCACGTCCACCGCCTCGGCCTCCAGCGCCCGGGCACAGGCGGCCTCGACCCGCTCGGCTCCCCACTTCTTGGCCAGGCCCAGCAGCCGGTAGGCCTGGCGCATCCGGGTCCAGGGCAGGGGGCTGTCCAACAGGGCGGTGGCGTAGGCGCCGACGGCGGGGCCGTGAACGGCGGCCATGCGCTTGAGGGCCTCGATGTCGCGCATGGCGTAGACCTCGGTGCCCGTGGGCAGGTCGGCGGGGTCGGTGTGGCGGCCGCCCGGGCGCTGGCGGGGGTGGACCTTGATCAGCTGGCCCCCGTGGAAGACCTTGACCACCCGGGCGTCGGCCCGGGCCTTGACCCGACAGCCGATGAGGTTGCCGGGCACCGAGTACAGGGCCTTGTCCACCTCGATGTGGTGGTCGGGATGGACCATGGGCTTGGCGTAGAGGGGCAGGTCGTAGGGCTGGTCGGGGGCGGGCAGGAGAACCGGTGCCTCCTCGAGGCGGAACACCTCCAGCGGCCGGCACTGGGTGCTGCCGTGGGTCCGCAGCCCGGCCGTGGTCGAACACCACTGCTCGGCCCGGCGCTGGGCGTCGGCCAGGTCGACGAACTCCTCGCCGGCGAAGAACGAGCCCCGCACGTACTGGACCTGGCGTTCGACTCTGGGCTTGTCCTTGGGCGAGCGCACCCGGGCCGGGTCGATCACGAAGCCCCTCGACTGGGCGTACTCCAAGAAGGCGTCGTTGAAGCGGGGGTCGACGTCGTCGGCCTCGGTGACGATGGCCTTGAGGTTGTCGGGGATGACCACGCCGAACACGCCCCCGAAGAAGGCCCACGCCGCCTCGAAGCCCTCGATCACCGCGACGGTGGTCTGGCGGTGGCTGAGCCACACGAAGCAGTGGCGGGAGTAGCAGGCGGTGAAGATCAGCGCCTCGGTCATCCGGCGGCGGCCGGTGGTGGGGTCGGGGACCAGGCCCATGCGCCCGAAGTCCACCTGCAGTTCCGATCCCGGCTCTCCGTCGTTGACCCGCACCGTCGTCTTGGTCTCGCCGAAACCGCAGCGCTGGGTGGCGAAGCGGTTGAGCGTGCGGTAGGCGACGACGGTGCCCTTGCGGGCGAGCAGGTCCTGGACCTTGACCAGCTTCAGCCCCTTCTCGAGCCAGGCCTTGATCTCGGCCTCGTGGGGGACGAGGGACTCCCACCCGGCCCCGTGGCCGGCGGGACGGACGGGACGGACCCGCTCGCACACCAGGCCGATCACGACGTCGTTCAGCTGCCCCTCGCCGCCGTCGCGGACCAGGCCCGCCTCGACGGCGGCCTCCACGTAACGGCGGACCGTCTTGCGGTCGACGCCGCTCAGGCGGTCGATGCCCCGGTAGCCCTCACCCCGCAGCCACAGCCGCAGCACCTCTTTGATCTCGAACACCGATACCTCCCTGTAGGCCATGGGCACCCTTCGCCTGGTTGACGTCGGGTGCGAGTCGAACGTGTGTCCGACCGGCTATCGGGGATACCGAGGTGGTCCCATGACTGGCAACGGGGTGGTCCCATGCCCGTGGCAAAACTGCCCTCCTCGGCTCCGCCCGTCCCGGCGGAGTTGGTCCTCGGCTAGGCCGGCGTAGTAGTCCACGAGGGCCGTCACGCCGGTCCCGCCGGCCTTGAGCGTGGTCGCCCGCATCACCGCCGCCGTCCCGCGGGACACAATGCACTCGTCTGTGCGTGATGGGGGTCGATGTATAGCTAGGCCGAGGAGCAGGTCGAAATCTCGCGTCAGGGCGATGATTCTCAGAGGGAACGCTCAATTAGCCGTCGTGCCTGCGGGAGGAGCGGTGGCCGCGGATGCAGGCTGGCTGTCCCGGTTCCTTCGTCGCCGATGAGCACGCGCTCGATCCGGTTGCGGTGGACCGCGTAGATCATTGGGCCAGAAACGACGTACCGGTGAGATCGCGTCGAAGTCGTCGATGAACCGATTGGCCATGTCCTCGGCGTTCAGGTTCTGGTTCGATGGGCGAAGCAAGCGGATCCGGCTGGCCTTGACGGCCTCACGCTCGGCTGGGTTAGCGGACTGGCGTGTTCCTTCATGAACACGACCCGACTCGCGGCCTACCCGACTGTCCCCCAGGGAAGGCGCTGCTCTCCCGAGGTCGCCTACCATTGCTCTGCTGCATCTCCTGAGCGGCTGCGGTGGACAGGGGGGTTGCGTGGGATTCCGGATGAGCAAATCAATCAAACTTGCACCCGGCGTGCGGATGACCTTTTCCAAGTCAGGAGTCAGCTACTCGGCGGGAGTCAAGGGCTACCGAGTGACGAAGCGGGCGGATGGCCGCATACAGGGAACGGCCTCCATTCCTGGCACGGGGCTCTCGCACACGACCGTGTCGAGGAGTGTCCGAGGGCCATCAAACCCTCAGTCGGTGCGGAGGTCTCCGCCACCTCCTTCCCCGGCTGCGAGGTCCGCCAAGCCCGGCATGCTGGCGCCGAAGGGCGAGAAGGACCTTTATCGAGCGGTACAAGCGAAAGACCCGTCCGCCATGGAGCAGACCGCTCGCGAACACGAGGAATGTCGACTGGCCGCAGCCACCATGGCGGGAGTACTAAAACTCGCTTCTGGCGACCATGCCCGCGCAAGACAGCTACTTGCCTGGGTGTTCGCGACGGGAACTGATCCAGGCGCCGATCCGTTCATCAGGAAGTACGTCACAGCGCGTTTCACTCTCGAGGTTGTCTCTGGGGCGACAGCCGAACTCGGGCTCGACCGCTCGTCGGTTGGCCTCGCTCTTGCCGAGCTCCACCAAGATGCCGGCGACCTCGCAGCAGCCATTGACGTTGTTGAACAATTGGAACCCACTACGTTCGCCGCACTATCGCTCGCCGAACTATATTCACAAGCGGATCGCCATGAGGATGTGCTGGGCCTCACCGAGGGAATGTCGAATCAGGACGACGCAACGGCTTTGTTGTGTGTCTTCCGAGGGATCGCTTTCCGCGAAGGGGGCTTTTTCGAGGCTTCACGCGAATCCTTCAAAGAGGCGCTCAAGTCTAAGAAGCGTGTGCCAGTCGTTCGGCACCGTGCTCTATTGGAGCGAGCACGCACATACGAGGCAGAGGGCAAACGAAGTATGGCCCGAAAGGATCTCGAACGAATTATGGCGGAGGACTCCGACTACGACGGCCTAGAGGCAGCCTTGGCGTCCCTCGCTGAATGACAGAGGGGAGAATCGGGTCCGATGGCGGTGAGATAGTCAAGGAACAGGCCCCTCAACGCGTCGTCAGGGCCGGATCCCGGTCATTGGCAACCGAGAGGCGGCCGGTCGAGAGTCACGACCTGGTCCCGGCGACCTTAATGATTGCTTTTCGGAGGTGGGGTGACAACACTGACTTGTCGATTTCTGAAGGATGATCGACCAATAGTGGAATCGTCACCACCTGCCAGCCGACGGCGTAGGGCTTGAGGCCACGTTTGGCAGCGATGGTCCGAACGGCAGATAGCTCCCTATCTCGGCCACCCCTCGCTACCTCCGCAACGAGATCGGCGAGATCCCCTGTTGAGTGCATCCCGCAACCTTGGGCGATAAATAGGAGGCTTGTCACATCATCGTCCTCGCGAACGAGGAGATCTTTGTCCGGCTTCTTGTAGCCTAACTTTCGGCTCCGGTCTGCAACCGCAGTCCAAGGGTACCGTGACCATGTGATTAGCAATGAGTCGATATCGAGAGGTAGCAACACCCAGTCCCGCCTCGTGGCAGCCCGCCGATATTTCTTCCGCGCCTTTTTGACCTCCGAACAGTATTGGTCGAGCATCTCATCGGAACTCTCGACCAACGACGCTACGCGGAATAGCCGACGCCGTACCTTGTCGGGCGCAACCCGACCGTTTCGATAGTCATGTTCCCGGCTCACAATAGCCCAGCCGTCCTGCAAGACCGTCCGGATCTGGACTTCGGCCTCGCATTCTCGCGCACTTACCCACTCGGTCTCTTCGCCCCTCCGTTTGTCGATCCTGACTTGCATATGCAGGCTGCGATACCCAAATACATCAGCTTTATCCTGGCCGAGCCATTTTTCGCTAACAACCTCCAGCTCGCGACGAAGTAGGTCGCGAACTCGCTTTATATCAGTCAGCGTAGAGACGACAACTCTAATTCCGCAGAGATCATGGACGTCTCCGAAGCAATCGAGATTCTTGTCCTCTCGGAGCTTCCGTGAGATACTCTCCACAGTTTTGATCCGCGAAGATCGAGACTGAATGTCAATCCTTTCCGACTCGCACAGCGCCTCGATCAGACTCAGAAGCTGCCGTGCAAAGCTCTCGTACTTTGGAAGCGCAATCGAACGCTCCCGCTCCAAGCCGAGGGTCCAGGGATCGGAGGCCACTGGGCGATGCCGCGAGTGAACTACTTACAACGGTTGCCGCAGTTGGGGCAGCGGGCCGCTCCGCTGCGGGCCCAGAGGTCTCCGGGCGGCTTACCGAAATGCAGTTCGTAGATTTCGAGTGTCCGGTCATACGCGTCACCAAGTGCAGCTGCATCTTCCGGGCCACGCATTCCGAAGTACGGATAATGGTGGAGGAAGTACCCAAACACATTGTCGCAATCGGGCGCGTAGGCCTGGGTGTCGAGGATGTGCCCGTGCCAGAACGTGTCGATGATCTTGGAGGGAACGATGGGTAGCTCAGGGTAGGTGCCGGTGAGGAAGAGATAGCGCCGATACTCGACCTCCACCAGGTCGCAGTACCCAGGGGACCAGCCGGCGCCCTCCTCCGGGTCCTGGAGCTTGGCCTTGATCATCGTGAAGTCAAGCGCCTCTACGCGACCTGTGAGGTCTTGTCTCGTCATCGTGGCCGTCACAGCAGCCACCTCCTCCCGGGTCATCGCGACCCATCGCACTGCGACTTCCCAACCAGTGAACCAGCAGAATTACAAGTTTGCAATCCGATTTGAGACAGGTGGCGTGTTGCTGCTCTGAGTGGGCGGCATCGGACCCCGAGCGCAGGTCTCATGGCGCGTTCATGGCGCGGCGGCGCGCACCATGGAGGAGAATCGAGGGTTCCAGCACTCAACGCTGAGCGACGAGAAAGTCCTCTCAACCTGCACTTCGCCTGTGCCCCCCCGCAGGACTCGAACCAGCGACCCGCTGCTCAGAAGCTCGTCGGTCGCAACCACAAAGCCGCAGGTCAGCGGACATTTCCCGAACCCGCTCGGAGGTGACATGGCGCGGGGACGGGCCCTACGCGTCCGGATGGACGATCGTCATTCCAGGGAACCTGGCCGCGATCGACCGGAAGTGCTTGAGGTTGCCCGTGGCGACTCCGAGTGAAGGCGCTTGCGCCAGCGCGCAGGCCGCGATCCATTCGTCGTTCACGGCGACCTGGTCTCGGACAGCGGCATGGATTCGCCCCCACCACCTTGCGACCTCGTCATCCACCGGCAGCACGACATGGAGACGGACGAAGGCTGCGAGACCGTCCCGTCGGGGCTGGCCCCAGCCGGCGATCTCAGCGCCTGCCCACAGCTCTCCGACTGTGGCGAAGGACAGGCAGAGGACGTGATCGCGTAGAAGGGGTTTGAACGGCTCGGCGCGCTGATGGCCGGTCCGGATCCAGCTCGCGACATCGGTATCGACGACCAACGGGCCGTCGGGGACGTCCGCCGGGTTCACGTCAGAGCGTCAAGGAACGCAGACAACTCTTCATCCGTCGCCTCATTGTCGGCGAGCGCGTCGAGGTCCCCTATCGCGTGCACTCCCTGCTCTTCGATAAGCCCTGAGACGCCGCGGTGGCGCCAGAAGTCCTCCGCTCCGATCAACGCTCGGAGCTGCTCGGGGCGCACAATCCGCTGAAGGTCGATCGAGGTGGCGAGACCCGATCGAGCGTCGTACTCAATGCGCCCCTCTAGCTCCCCCTGCCTTCGGAGCCAGCGCTGAATCTCGTCAGCTTGCGCTTCATCGAACACGACTGTGACTCGACGATGGTCGCTGGTAAGAACGTGGGCTCGGTGCCGCTCGAAGTCAACCTCGACAAGGGTTCCCACGACGCGATCGTCCCGAGCCCCACGCTCGGCTGCTTCTTCCCGGCGGGCGCTGAGGTGCTGCCGGGTGTCGCCCGACAGCGTTGCCCGACGGCTGGCAGCGCCGTCGTCCGGCCGCAGCTCAACGGTGAGGGAGGAGTATCGAGTGCCGATCCCCAACTCGTCGCCAAGGGCGGCAAGAGCTTCCACCACCCACAAGTCCCCCGCTTGGTCGGGGTCCTCGATCAGATCAAGCACGTCCATCGCAGCCAGCTCGCCGAGACGAGCGTCGTCGAGTGCAAGCGAGCCCTCGTCGGATACGTCGGGCAGTTCAAACTCAGCGACCAGGCTGCCTCGCTCAATGCCGCGGAAGATCAGCCGTGTGGAGGCTTCGACGGCGGCGCCTCGCCGGCCGGTACGAGCTTGCCGGCGGAGACGCGCCTCGGCTGCCCGACCGAGCGCGCGCTCGTAGCCCTGGAAGAGTCGTGTTACGTCCGCGACGGGGATGCGCCCGGGCTCGGCATCGGGGCCTTCAAGTCGGATGCGGATCACCTCGCCCATTCGGAGGGGAGCCTACGCCTCGCCCACGACACAGACCTGGGAATTGGAACCACGTAGGGGCTCTGGCATCGCTCGCTTCGCCGATAGATAGCTGCGGTCCAGGGAGACGGTGAGTGCCTCCTCCCGCGCCGGGAAGAGGTGGCCGTAGATGTTGTAGGTCCCCGTGACTGACGATGGCCCAGCCGCTTCATCACCGCCAGCGGGTGTCCCGACGGGCCGGGGTTCGCGTGTCCTGCTCGTGTCACGACGCAGGCGGCCCCGACACGAAATGGCTGCTCAGAGGCCCTATCGGCGCCCGGTTCCGGAGCCTGCAAAGCCCTGTACAGCGGTTCGATTCCGCTCGCCGCCTCCATCAAAGGTGCAGCTCAGGGGCCATCCCGGGAGGGGTGGCCGTTCCCATTTCCAGCCGCATCCCATATTCGTCCCAGCCCTGCCGTACACCCCGGCCGTGCCCAGAGCGGAGTACGGCGGAGGATCGATCCGGCCGCGGGGCGAGGATCGATGGGCGCCGGCGCGGGCGAAGTGGGGGCGTTGCGTGACCGGCCGTCGACCTGGAGGGCGGCGCCGTGCGGCGTCGCGGAGATGCCCGACGGCAACGTCCTCAGTGCCCAGCCTGACGGCTCCGAGCCCTGGCGGCCCTGCCACTGGACGAGCGCCTGGCGGCTGCCACGCGACCGCGCCGGCATCGACAAGTCCGGGACGCTGCCGGATCAGTAGATCGAGTTGAGGAAGCTGACACCAACCGACAAGTAGCCAGTCTCGGGTTGGGTGTCTCCAGCAGCCTGACCGCCGTGGCGAAGGCCGGCGGGTGAGACGTCGTTCGGGTTGAGAGTCCGCATCAGAGGCTCCAGGCCCCATCGCCCGTCCCCGTGGATAGCCTGCTCGGGATGAGCGGGCGGCCCTTCGAGTGGATCTGCGAGATCGAGCCGCCGACCAGGCCTGACCTGATGCACGTCCGGCACCAGATCGGTGTGCTCAGCAAGGTGGCCTCCGCGTACCTCATCCCCGACAACCACGTGGGACGGGCCACCGTGTCGAGTGTCGCCGTCGCCCACGAGGTCGATCGCATGGGCGGGCGGGCCATCGCCTGTCTCAACGCCCGGGACCGGAACGCGCTCGGCTTCCGACGCGACCTCCTGACCGGAGCCGCCTACGGCGTCGATGAGTTCCTTTTCGTGTACGGGGACGAGCCGGTCACCGGCAACCGCACCGGGCAGCTCACGGTCCGCTCGATGATCGAGCAACTGCGGCGCTTCAGCGACGAGCACCAAGGCCATGCCGGCCGCTTTCGGGCAGGTGTCACGACCCGGTTGCGACCACTCCCGGCCTGGAAGCAGGAGGCGGACTTCCTGTTCGTCCAGGTGTCTTTCGATGTCGACGCGCTTCTCGCGTGGCGCGACACCGTCCCCTTCGACGGCGACGTGTACGCCGGCGTCATGGTGCTGCCCAGCGCGTCGATGGCCCGCAAGCTTGTCGCCGCCATCCCGGAGATCGATGTCCCCGCCACCTGGCTCGGTGCCATCGAGAGCGACCGGGGCGCCGGCGTGGAGCTCGCGTGTGAGCTGGCCCACCGCGTCGCCGAGAGCGGCGCCTTCACTGGAGTGCACCTCATCCCCGGCGTCCGGTACCGGGAGACCGCGGCGCGGCTCGAGGAGCTGGACCGGTCCCGCTGACTGGCGGCGAGGTCCCCCCGCCGGCCTGGCTGTGGTCGTCGGACGCACGCCGGCTCCACGGCCTCGACCGGAAGGGCTACGAATCTGAGGAGAGGGTCGTCGGCAGGCTCGACTACGCCCTCCCGACCCACCTCGTCATCACAGCGACGGCGTCGGCGCTCGCAAACGACCCTCCGTAGTGATTCAGGCGACGGTGCCGGCGGCCACACGCTCCGCCCGGTCGGAGGAGCACAGGGAGCTGCAGCCCGACTCCCAGCACACCACCAAGTGTGTCGCGAACCGAGCCTCGACCTGGATCAGAGCGGCCGCGCCGAAAAGGACCTGCGACGCCAGGGCGGGTTCGTCCCGCACGAAGCTGCCGGCCAGGTCGTGGGCCGCGATCACCGCGTGGTCGGCGTCGGCTTCGACGTGGACGTCGTAGAACTCGGCTGCGATCTCGTCGCCGGCGAGGCGGCGGATCGCCGTCGCGTAGCGACTCATCGGCACGACCGAGGTCATCTCGAAGACAGCCAAGTGGCCGACAAGGGCACCCCGCAGGGCGCGGTGCAGGCCGAACATCGACGCCAGGTTGTCGGTGGCCAGGGTGACACCCGGCACGGCATCGACATATGCACCGGGCGTCGGATCTAGTCCGAGGCGCTCCATGGTGGTGGCGAAGAGCTCGGCGTGAGATCGACCGGGACGGCCGCTCCCGTACTCGTCGGTCTGGATGACCACCATGGCGGACTTGGCGGCTCCCCGCAGGCGGGGGATGCCGAAGGTGTGCGCATCCGCTTCTTTGCGTTGGTAGATCGATCGGTGGACGAGGAACTCCCGGAGCTCCTCCATCGAGCCTCGCTCCGACAGATGCCGGGACGGTGACGGCGCGGACGTCCCGGCGCGGATCAGGTCCTCCAGGGCGCCGGCAACCTGCCCCTCGGCGGGCGGCGTGCCGGCCCGATGCTCGGCGCGCAGCGCCGAGAGGAAGCGCTCCTCCAGCCGGCGGCGGAGGCGGAGCAGCACCGGCTCCCACTCCCACCGGTCGTCGACGCCGCGGTAGCCATCGTGGAAGAGGCCGTAGCAGCAGTGAAGCGCAAGGTGGCTGTCATCGCCGCTGAGGGGGTCGTCGGCGAGAGCGGCGATGGCCGCCAGCGGGGCGAGCGAGTTGGTCCGCAGCGCCGTGATCACGGCCTCGCTGATCGGCCCGCGGGGCTGTGGCAACGCGTTCGGCACGACCGACGCCTACCCCGGGATGCCACCGCCCATTCCCCGGCGCCGGCGGGTCGCCATCGTCAGGCCGGTTGCAGGTGATCGTGGCCGTTCCGGCCCCGTCAGCGGTCTCATCTCAGCGAGGGGTGAGCACGCAGAACTCGTTGCCCTCCGGGTCGGCCATCACGACCCAGGAAACGTCACCCTGGCCGATGTCGACCCGTCGCGCCCCGAGTGCGCTGAGACGCTCGACCTCCGCAACCTGGTCCCCGTCGGCCGGCGGTGCGATGTCGAGGTGAAGCCGGTTCTTCCCCGTCTTGACCGCGCCGGTCGGTGGGCCGAACGTCACGAACGGCCCCTGTCCGTCCGGCGCCCTGATGGCGGTGTCGCCGTCCCGGTCGTACACGATCGGCCAGCCCGCCGCCTCACTCCAGAACCGGCCGACGATCGGATCGGCGGGCTCGAACACGAGGGAACCGATCCGGTCGGTGGTAGCCAGGAAATCTCCTCTTACGACCACACAGAACTCGTTGCCCTCAGGGTCGGCCATCACGACCCAGGAGACATCACCCTGGCCGACGTCGATCCGCTGCGCCCCCAAAGCGATGAGCCGGTCGACCATCTTCGCCTGGTGCTCGGGTGATTCGCTGACGAGATCGAGGTGGAGCCGGTTCTTTCCGGTCTTCGGCTCCGGAACGGGAAGGAACAGGAACTCGAAGCCGGTTCCGTCCGTCGGCAGCAGACCGACTTCCTCGTCGGTCTCGTCGCCGACCTCCCAGTCCAGCGCCGAGGCCCAGAATCGCGCCAAGCGCGAGGGGTCGTTGGCATCGAAGCAGAGACAGGTGATCCGAGTGCTCAGCGAACGCCTTCTTTCGTTCCGGCCGCCGCCAGCCACGACCGGCGGGTGTCACGCCGTCCAACTCTACGAACCGCGACGCAAGGAGGACGACGCCCGTCATCGAACGACGCCTTCCGGGCGGCAACGGCCCATGCCGGCCGACCCTTGAGAAGTGCGATCATGTGGCGACCGGCGAGTAGGAGGCTTGGACACATGATCGGTTTCATCGTCTTCGGCCTGGTGGTGGGCGCACTGGCGCGGCTGGTCGTTCCCGGCAAGCAGCACCTGAGCGTCTTGACGACGCTGGTTCTCGGTCTGCTCGGCTCGGTGGTCGGGGGCCTCGTAGCCAACTCCCTGGGGACGGGTGACCTCTTCGAGTTGAACTTCCTGGGTGCGGTGGTGGCCATCGCCGCCGCAGTCCTGCTCGTCATCATCGGCGATCGGGTCGGCGCTCTCTCGAAGCGTTCCAATCGCTGAGACCGGTTCCACCGAGGTGGGTCTGGGTGGAGGAACCTTCCGCCGCCTGACGACAGGCGGACTCACCGGGGTTCCCGGTCGGGCACCTCCGGGCTCTCGCGGTCCGGGCCACCCGATCCGTTCGTCTCGTATCACCCGTCTCGATCGGGACTCGTTAGGGGTAGAGACCCGTGAGAGGAGGAGGCGGCGATGGACATGATCGAGGCGCTGTGCCGAGGCTTCCTCCAGAACGCGGCCGCCCGGCAGTGGGCGGTGTCGCGGACCGCTCCCGAGGCGCCGAACGTCGATTACCTGGCCGGGTTCGGAGACGGGTGGGAGGCGGGTCAGGTGGCGGGCCTGGCTCTCGCCCTCGGCATCATCATCGGCGCCTCCCCCACCGGCCTGATCGAGAACGCCCTGACCACCGCCGCCGTCGACACCGCCTTTCCGTTCGACCTCTTCGTCGAGCCGGCGTACCCCGAGGCGGCGTGATGTCCCCCGACGACGAGGTCGTCCCCTGCCCCACCTGCTGGATCCTGGCCGACCTCCTCCCACCGGCACCCGGTGAGGCTCTCTTCCGGTCGAGCTGCCCCCGGGGTCATACGAACACCCTGGCCCCCGTGGTCCTCGACTACCTGTGCGCAATGCTCGGCCCTGCGTTCCGCAAGTCCGCCTGACGGACGCGCCGGTGGAACAGCCGCTCGCCGCCACCCAGCGGCAGCGGCTTCTCGGGGTCGTGCTCCGGTCTCACCTCCAAGGTGCAGAGCCTCCGCGAAAGCCAGACGATTCAGGCAGCCTGCTGCTCCCCGCACTCAGCCGCCCCCGGCGCGGGTAAGGTACGGGGTCTAATCCGGCCGAGGCCGGCCGGTGCTCGATCAAGTCCCCGTCGAGCGCCTCAGCAGTGCCGATGAGGAGGCCGCCATGGGGCACGACGGGGCGAACTCTCCCCCAGCCGTCCGCTCCCACACGATGTGGGTCATCCGGGCGTGAGCGGTGACAGGCTGTTGCACATCCTGTCGCGCCTCGAGCCCGGCGCCAACGCCGATCGCCTCGCCGCCCGGATATGCGAGGTCAGCGTAGAGATCACGGCGGTGACCGGCGCAGGGATGATGCTCATGTCCCGCGACGTGCCACACGAGGGGGGGTGGAGCTCCGACGGCGTGGGGGCCCGCATCGAGGCCCTCCAGTACACGCTCGGCGAAGGTCCGAGCATCGACGCCTTCGACCAGGACCGACCGATGGTGGAGATAGACCTGGCGAACCCGTCCGCTCTCCGTTGGGTCGCGTTCAGCCCGCTCGCCGTCGACGCCGGAGCACAGGCCGTCTTCGCTTTCCCCCTGCACGTCGGTGCCATCCGCCTCGGCGCTCTCACCCTGTACCGGGACTCCCCTGGTCCCCTCGACGACGAGGGCTACGCCAACGGCCTCGTGCTGGCCGGCTTGGCCGCCCGCACCATCCTGGCCATGCAGACCGGAGTCGCCCCGGGAACCCTCGGCGCCGAGCTCGAAGCGGGCCTGGACCTGAGGATCGCGGTCCACCAGGCGGCGGGGATGGTCTCCGCGCAGCTCGACGTCAGCGTGGCCGTGGCGCTCCTCCGCCTCCGATCGAGCGCCTTCGCCAACGATCGACCGCTCCTCGACGTGGCTCAGGACGTGTTGGAGCGACGGCTTCGCTTCGCGTGACTCGCCGGCGCCCGCGCCGGTCGCCGCGCCCGAGGCGGCGCGGCGATAGCATTGATACCAACTCCGACCCTCTCCGGGTACCCGGCGACCGGGATTCGGGGAGATCGGTGGATGCCGTTGTCGAGAGAGTCGCACCTCATGCGCACGATGGTGGAGCTGGCCGACGTCCTGGTCGACGAGTTCGACGTCGTCGACCTCCTCTCGCGCCTGGCCGAGCGTTGCGTCGAGGTGCTCGGGATCTCGGCCGCAGGAGTGATGCTCGCCGCCCCCGAGGGTGACCTGCGGGTGGTGGCGTCCTCCAGTGAGGCCATGTACGTCCTCGAGTTGTTCGAGCTCCAGGCAAAGCAGGGCCCGTGCGTGGACTGCTACCGCATGGGCGAGCTCGTGTCCAGCAGCGACCTGGGTGCGGCCGGCGGACCCTGGCCCAGCTTCTCGCCGGTGGCCCTGCGCTCCGGCTTCCGCTCGGTCCACGCCCTGCCCATGCGCCTCCGGCAGTCGGTCATCGGCGCCCTCAACCTGTTCGGGACGGAGGCCGAAGCGATGACCGACGCTGACATCGCGGCCGGCCAGGCCATGGCCGACGTGGCGACCATCGCCATCCTCATGCACCGCTCCGTCATCGAGGCTCGTGTCCTCAGCGACCAGCTGGCCCACGCCCTGAACAGCCGGATCATCATCGAGCAGGCCAAGGGCGTGCTGGCGGAACGGGCCGGGCTCAGCATGGAGGCCGCCTTCGAGAGCATGCGCGGGTTCGCCCGCCGGCGCAACGCCCGGCTGTCCGATGTCGCCCATGCCATCGTGGAGCGGGAACTCGCGCCGGCTCACATGGGGCTGACCGGTCCGACCCATGACGAGCACTCGAAGGGGAACCCGCACTGAGCCGAGCCGGACTCTGAAGCCGAGCCGAGTGACGGCCTTGGCGTACCCAGCGGCATCACCCTCGCCGGCTGCCGACGCACGGCCTAGGGTGTCGCGGTGACGAAACGGAGGGGGTTCCTCGGCTCTGGCATGACGTTCGACATGTTCCTCAGCCTGGTGCTCTTCGGCTCCGGCGTGGCGCTGTCGGTGCTCGCAGTCGTCAACGGTGGGGTATGGCTCCTGGCGCTGCTCCTCGGGATTCCCCTCCTCGGCCTGGGCGCGGCCGGCGTGGTGCTGGCCTGGCGCAACCGGCTGACCGGCTAGCCGGGCCGCTCAGCCGCCCAGCCCCGGGCTGGTGCACTGCAGGGCGTCCTTGAGGGCGGTCACGTCGGCTCCGCCGACGTCGAGGCCGAGGGCGGTGAGCAGCGGGGTGAGCACGTTGGTGTCGACGTTGCCGATCACGTCGTCCAGGAGATCGCGCACGCCCCCGACGATCGACGACGTCGTCTGACCCAACGGGATGAGCGCGGCGTTGAGCACGGTGACGGAGCCGGACGTGAAGGTGGTCAGGCTCTGCAGGCCGATGGGCTGGGAGCCGACGTGCTTCGACCCGGCCGTCGGGTGGAACTCCGTCGGGTAGGAGAAGGCGAGGGTGCTGGCGGGGCCGTCGACGCTCGGGGTGAGGCTGGTCATGGCCACGTCGAGAATGGGCAGCAGCCCGAGGGTGTTCACCCGCAGCGTCGTCACCTGGGCGGTGCCGGCGAAGGCATGGGGATCGGCGTGCACCGTGATCCCGGTGCAGGTGGCGCCGGTGAGGGTGCCAGTGGCGCCGGCCAGCGCGAGCCGCACCGGCAGGTCGCCGGTCACCCGGAGGAGCGACAGGCCGAGGGCGAGGTCGAGGTTGAGCCTGGGGGTGACGACCAGCTCCACCTGGCCGGTGGTCACTGTCCCCCCGATGGGGCCGATGTACGTCTGGGGCAGCTCCGTCACCTTGAGGCTTATGGCGGTGCTGGTCAGGCCGGGCACGGTGATGCCGGCGTTGCTTACGGCCAGGGTGTTGGTTCCGTTGACAAGCAGGGCCGAGCCCGTGACCAGCTGGAACAGGTTGAGGTTGGTGCTCAGGGCCGCGTTCTCCGCGCCCTGGGCCACCTGGATGAGCCCGCCGACGGTCATCTGCACCGACGACGTGGCTGCGATCCGGAGGGTGTTCAGGATGTTGGCGTTGGCGGTGTCGCCCTGCAGGTTCAGGGCGCTGGCGGCCGCCTGGTAGAACTGGGCGACGGTCATGTTGGCGCTCAGCAGCTGGCTGACCGTCCCCACGCTGAACCCCATGGCGGTCAGCTGCGTCTGCAGGGCCGACAGGGTCAGCTTGCCCGTGGCCAGCCCCTGCCAGCTCACGAGCGAGAGGTTCACGGTCCCGTCGATGGCCTGGCCGACCAGGGGGTTCAGCAACGCCGAGGCGGAGGTGTCGAGGTTGACCAGCGACGACCCGATGGTGAATCCGGCCACCGGCTTGATCAGGCTGACGGCCTTGCGGGACACCGAGGCCGGACCCTTGGTGAAGGGAAACATGTTGGTGTGGGGCGAGACCGCCGTCACCCGCACCGCGGTGGCGGTCGGCAGGTTGGCCGCCAGCGAGCTGAACGGGCCGCTCACCGTCGGCCCCCACTCGACGAGCAGCGAATGGCCGGGCTCGGTGTAGGGGAAGTTGTTGCGGGCGGCGCTGGCCTGGGCGGTCGACGTCGGGTTGGACGGCAGGACGCGGGCCGCGTCGAGGGCGGCCATGTCGGCCACCAACTGGTCCCGCCGGGCCTCCTGGGCGATCATCCCCAGGTCGATGGCCAGGCTCGAGCCGACCATGGCGACGACCATCCCCAGCGTGGCCAGGACCAGGACGGCGCCCTGCTCGTCCCGCCGACGGAAGAGGCGACGTGCCAGTCGCACCAGGTGCATGACGCGGCTTTCGGCAGGCCGGAGGGCTCGCTTGAGGCGGCGGCGGCACAGTGATCCGTTCGGCCTACGCCGGCCGGGTACGTTCCGTCGCAGGATGAACGACCCGGCGTACGGAGCCGACCTGGCCCGGATCCACCACGAGGGTTTCGGCGACCTCGCCCGGCAGGCGGCGGTCCTGCTGCTGGGCTCGCTCGGCAGCGCCCGGGGCCTCGTGGTCGACCTCGGATCGGGGTCGGGCATCCTGGCCCGCACCCTCACCGACGCCGGATGCGACGTGCTCGGCGTCGACCTGTCGGCCGCCATGGTCCTCCTCGCCTCGGCCCACGCCCCCAGGGCACGGTTCGTCCACGCTTCGATCCTCGACATCGAGATCCCGCCGTGCGTGGCCGTCACCGCGGTCGGCGAGGTCCTCAACTACGCCTTCGACCCCCGCACCGACCTCGACCGGGTGGGAGCGCTCCTCCGGCGCGCCCACCTCGCCCTGGCGCCGGGCGGCCTGCTCCTTTTCGACGTGGCCGGTCCGGGACGGGCCGGGCCTGCGGGCCGGCGGGAGGCGTCCACCGAGGCCGAGGAGTGGACCGTCCGGGCCGTGGTGGACGAGGACGCGGTGACGGCCACCCTCGTGCGCGACATCACCCTGGTGGCCGACGCCCGCCTGTCCCACGAACGCCACGTCCTCCGCCTCTACCGGCCGGACGACGTGGAGTCAGCGCTGGTCGGGGCCGGCTTCTCCAGCGTCCGCCGCCTGGACCGGTACGGCTCGTTCGACTTCCCGGCAGGCCTCACCGGCTTCCTCGCGGTCGCATGACACCCGACGGTCTCGTCCGCTGCCCGTGGGGTGCCGACCCACCCGAGTACCGGCGCTACCACGACGAGGAGTGGGGACGGCCCGTCGTCGACGACACCCGGCTGTTCGAGAAGCTGTGCCTGGAGGGCTTCCAGGCCGGCCTGTCGTGGCTGACCATCCTCCGCAAGCGGGAGGGCTTCCGCCGGGCCTTCTCCGGCTTCGACGTGGCCACCGTCGCCGCCTTTGGGTCGGCCGACGTGGCCCGCCTGCTGGCCGACGCCGCCATCGTCCGCCACCGGGGCAAGATCGAGGCCACCATCGCCAACGCCCGGGCCACGCTCGCGGTCCAGGCCGACGAGGGGTCGCTGGCGGCCCTGGTGTGGCGCTACGAGCCGGCGGTCCGGCCCCCGCCGCCCCGGACCATGGACGACCTGCCGCCGACCACGCCGGAGTCGGTCGCCCTCAGCCGGGACTTGCGTCGCCGGGGCTTCAAGTTCGTCGGACCGACGACGGTGTACGCGGCGATGCAGTCCCTCGGCGTGGTCGACGACCACGTCGTCGACTGTCACGTCCGGCCCGTGGTCGAGGCGGAACGGGCCGCGTTCCCCCGCCGCTGACTCCAGGCCGAGAAAAGATGAAAGAAAAAGCTTGTGCACGCGTTCACATGGGCGTACATTGTGAATGCATGCACAAGGTGTCCTGCGCCGGGAGGTTGTGATGGCCGTCGTCGAGACCACGCGTCCCCGCCTCAAGGTGGCCCCGGGCTCGCCGGCGAGCTTCGACGACGCCTCCAGCTGGCGTAAGGATGCCCTCTGCCGCGGCGTCCACACCGACCTCTTCTTCCCCGCCGGAGAGCTGGGCGAGGAGCCGGTGCAGCAGGCGCAGGCGGCCAAAGCCGTGTGCCTGCGCTGCCCCGTCCGCGAGGCGTGCCTGGAGTACGCGTTGACCACCGACCAGCCCTTCGGGATCTGGGGTGGGACCACCGAGGCCGAGCGGCGCTCGATCCGGCGCCGACGCCGGCGCCGGGCCGTCGCCTCCTAGCTCAGCTCAAAACCGAGCGCCTCCCGGCCACGCGAACCCCGTGAACGCCGAGGAGGATCGCCAGCAGCCCCAGCGCGACCAGGACGGGTGACGACGACCCGGTGCGGGCCAGCGGCCGCGAGACCGCGATGGTCGTGGGGACGGCGCCGGCCACGGTGACGGCCCCGGGAGCCGGCGACACGACGATCGTCGGTGCCGGAACGGGCACGCCCGGCTGCAGCGGGGCTGCGGTCACCGGGACCGGCGGCGCTTTGACGGTGAACAGCCCCAGGCTCTGGACACAGGCGTCGTCGGAGCCCCTCCCGAAGACGGTGATCTCGTTCTGGCCGGCGGGCGTGCCCAGCGGGAGCGTGACCAGGGCCGAGTAGTTGCCCGATCCGTTGGAGGCCACCGTGCCCAGCACCATGGGTGGGTTGAACAGCCCTATGCCCAGCGGCGTGCTGGCGGCGAAGCCGACGCCGGAGATCGTGAGCGTCTCCCCCGGCAGGACCGACGTGGGCGTAACAGTGGCCGGCGTGGCCCTCTGCTCTCCGTTGCAATCGACCTGGGCGGCAGCCGGCCCGGCCGTCATCATCAG
This sequence comes from uncultured Acidimicrobiia bacterium, assembly GCA_963790325.1. GTDB lineage: Bacteria > Actinomycetota > Acidimicrobiia > Acidimicrobiales > AC-14 > JAXDMK01. The sequence continues at coordinate 303,458 of CAWBNY010000003.1, read as the reverse complement.
AACGCCGAGCACCGCCGTCGCCAGTCCAACAGCTGCTCCCCGAACCCGTCTCATCTCGGACCCCACTCCCCTTGGTCGGCGCGGATGGCGCACACACTATGCAGATGAGACGCAGGCTGCCGCCATGCCCCCGGAACGGCGAAGGGCGCCGGCCGAAGCCGACGCCCTCCTCAGTTGATGCTCCGCCCGCGGGCGGGACGAACAAGCCCTTGCCGTCGTTGCCGTAGCTCTCGCCGTGCGGCTTCTCGGAGGCGTAGGAGTGTCGCGCGTAGACGATTCGGCAATCGTCGAGCTCGGTGCGGGCGAGCCGGAAACCGGGCTCCTCCGCCGGGCGGTTGACGATGAACGACAGCGCCGTGGTCTGCGGCTCACCGACGACCGACGTCGAGCCTCGCGTCGCGAGAGTCTCCACTCTGAGGCGTGAAGGCGCTCAGCCACGATTCCGGGGAGGTCGACGCAGCCGACGCAAGGCGTGCCCGAACATCGTCCGCCCGGCCCGTGGAACGACAGCCTGGAGAAGGTTCGGCGGCCGGGCTGCAGCCCGGGCCCGGCACCCGCCTATCGAACCTCGAGTGATGCCTTGCTGTGATCCACGCTGTCGTCGGCGGGAAACCAGGTCGTCCACGTGCCGCCCGGGCTGCGGATGGACCAGGGCTCGGTCCCGTGCGAACGGCCGGCCACGGTGATCCACTTGCCACCGATCAGTTCTAGGAGGACCTGATTGCGCTGGATGATCGACTCGGTGCGCTCGAGAGGCGCCTCGATGACCGCCAGCAGGCGCAGCGATTGATGCATGCGACGGTCTCCGACGCCAACCGCCTGCGCCGGCAGGCCGACCTGGAGATCACCCCCCTCGCCGAGCATGACGCCGATGCCGCCCACCGGGTTGTGCAGGGTCTTGTCCCCGGCGCCGAACTGGTCGGGGTCTACCGCCGAGAAATAGTACTGGGCGGAGATCCACTGACCGACGACGAGCGGTGCGGTCATGATCGTCTCGAGGGCGCTGCCGTCGCCATCGCTCTCGGCGTCGTAGGAGTGCAGGAACACGCGACAGGCCAAGTCGAGTCCGGCGGTGATCGCTCGCGGACCGATGACGAACGCAGCGTTGCTGGCCAGCCCCCACTCGGGACGCACCTGCGCCCAGTCGTACCCCCGGGCCCGGACCGTCCCGAGATCTCCCGGGAGCCGCCCGGCGCGCTCACGTGCAAGCCGCTCACCGGCGACGGCGACGTCCCGCTCGAAGGACGCCACCAGCCGTTCGTGAGTATCCGGCACGGCCTCGCGGTCGAGAACGGTCACGACGTCGGAGACGGTGTCGTGCTGGGCGGCAACGAAGAGGACGTCGTCGGGAACCGTGATGTCATGCTCTTGGAGGCCGGCACGGACCGCAGGGTCGTTGAGGAGGGCCACTACCACTCGGGCGCTCGGACCACCGGGAGCACCGCCGCACGCGCCGCAGTCGTAGGACGATGCGTGCGGGTTGTTGACGTTGTAGCTGCCGTGCCCGCAGAGCACGACGAGCGGGGCGAAGCGGGTCAAGCCCATGGTCCGCACGACGCTCCTGGCGAACGAGACCCGCTCCTCGAGCGCGAAGCCGGAGCTGCCGGCGCGTTCCCCATCGACAGCCGGTCGTGTCTGCGGGGGGCCGACTCGGCGCGTCGCCAGTCCCCTCAGGCGTCGCACGAAGCCGGGTGCCAGGGTCCTCGCCGCGGCCGCAGGACCCATGAGATATCCCGCCGCCTCGGCGAGCGCGAAGGGACCGCCCAGACTCCCTTTGGAGGAGTGGAAGGCCTCGTGTCCTGCGCCGGCGGCTCGCTGCGCATTGAGGTAGCCGAGGGCGTCCTGAGGGACGAGCGGCTGCTCGGCGACCTCGTGGTCAGCCGTCAACAGCGGGGGGCAGCGCGGCTGGCTCTCCGTCGAACCCAGCGGCCGCCAGCGTACGGGGACGCCGAAGAACCCGGCGAACCCGAAGGTGTCATAGGCCCCGCATGCCTGGAGGTGCCGTACCAGGCCCTCCGAGCGGGCGTCGATGCAGAAGGCCGCCTGCACTTGCGGCCGCTCGGCGACCGGTCCGGCGCCCGGGTGGGACAGCATTCCCAGTAGGCGATCGCGGAAGTTGCCTTCCATCGCCTCGAGCCACATCGCCTTCCGCACCGGCGGGGGCACCTGCTGGAGGACGCCACGCACCGCGGAGGCGATGAAGGGACCGTCGTCCGAGGTGCTGCCGAGCGCGGCGAGCACCGCCGTCGCCCGCTGCTCGAGGAGCTTCTCGACCTCCTGGTCCTGGCCCTGCGGGGGCTGCTGGGGAACCGTGCCATGGGCGGCTGCGGCCGTAGCGGCCACCTGGGCGGCGAGCAGGTCCACGAGGCGCAACGCGGGACGATGGTGGTCGGGCGGAGCCCACTCGTCGTGCCAGCGCGCGTACCCGGCCCACCCCGGGAGCCGGCCGAGGTGCTCGCGAAGGGCGTCGATGCGGCGATCGGCGTCGACCTCCAGCGCTTCGAGGGAAGCGGCGAGTGCGTCGAGCGGACGATCAGGTAGTTGCGCCAGCCACTGCATTCCAGCCGGGCCCGCCAGGCGCCGGAGCCGCCGATCGTGGGGCGCGAGCGCTCGCCACGCATGGAAGAACCCGTGCTCGCGGCCGGGCATCGGCCACGGCACGCCGGCCTCGTCGACGAAGACTGCACACCACGCGGCCACGCGCTGGCTGACCGCCCGGACGGTCGCGACATCGGTACGGCCCACCCGATCACCGGCGGTCTCCCGGGGCTTGTCGTCCGGTCCCGCGAGAAGGTCCAGTCGGACGATCTCCACCGCATCGACCGTTCGCTCCCCGATGTCGAAGCCGGGCTCCGTTGCGAGCTTCGGATCGACCTCGATGATGGCGCGCCGGAGGTCGGCATCGGTGGTGACCCCGCGCCCGTGGGCCTCGCGGAAGGCGGCGAGCGTCAGGTGGGTACGTGCCCGCAACCACCGCCGGGCGACGGCGGTGGCGTCGTCGAAGGGCAGGTGCTGCAGGCCGAGGAGCGGATTGACGGCCACGAAGCTGCTCAGCGGCCAGAGCGGAGCGATGATCTCCGCCGCTTTGGAGACCTCGGCGAGGAGTTCGGTGTCGCGGGCGGATCGTTCGCGGTGGCCGTCGCTTCCGTTGGTCATGTCGATCGTGCCGATCGGGCCAGTTCGACGCGCGGCGGGAGGTGGCGGGTTTCTGGAACGGGCGCGACCCCGGTCGAACTGCCTCGGGTCGTCAACTCTGAGGCGATGGGCGCCGATGTGAGCGCGAAGGCGTACACCCGGGCGCGCACCTTGTCCATCCGCTCCCCGGGAGTGAACCAGACGACGAAAACCACGAGGGCGATCGCCGCCAGCGTCGCAACGAGGAGAGTGGCGCTGACCCGCTCGGCGACCTCGCCGGGAAGCGCGTGAGCGATGAAGGTCTCCACGGCGGTGAGCCCGCCGATGTAGGCGAACACTCCGACCGTGGCACCGAACGCCGCGGCTGCGACCGCGGGGACGGGCCGGAACGGCGCCGAGCGCAGCCACCCACTGACGGCCCGGGCTGCTGTTGCCCACGCGAACACCGTCACGAGCACGCCCGCCGCCGTCGACAGGTGCGGGTGAAAGACGAGGTACGCGACCCAAAGTGCCGCGGCGGGCACCACCAGGGCGACGCCCAGCCGAACGGCTCGGCTCACTCCATGCGGGGCAGGGCGTTGGTGGTGGCGGTAATGGGCCGTCACCGAGCCGCCGGCCCCGAGGAACAGCGCTGCCTTGTACATACCGTGCCCGACGATGTGGACCAACGCCGCCGGCAACGCTCCTACGGCCACCTGCACGGTCATGAAGCCCATCTGCCCTGCCGTGGACCACGCCAGGTTCCCCTTCACGTCGCTGCGCACCAGCATCACGGTCGTCGCGTAACAGGCAGTGACGGCACCCGCGGCGAAAGCCACATGGGTTGCCGCCTCGGACGACCCGAACACCGGAGCGAGTCGCACCAGCAGCATGCCGGCGCCGTTGACGACGCCTGCGTGGAGGAGCGCCGACACCGGCGTGGGCGCGGCGATGGTGGACGGCAGCCACTGGTGCACGGGTACGAGCGCGGACCGGGAGATGCCGGCAATGGTCAGGAGCACGGCGACCACCGCCAACACGTGCCCACCGAGCACCGGGATCGACGAGTCGGCGAGCTCCCGGGCGGCCGCGGCCGGCGAGCGGAGGTCGATCTCGCCGACAGAGATCACGACAAGGAATGTGGCCACCAGGAGCGCACCGTCTCCCACCCAGAGGCTGCGCAGGGTCCGCCGGGACGAGCGCCGCGCCGGTTGCCACGTGGCCCGGTGGGTCACCAGCGCAGCCAACGACAGGCCGGCCACGATCCAGGAGGCGCACAGCAGGCCGAGGGTGGCGGCGAAGGCCACCGACGTCGTGGCCGCCGTCAGCAGCGAGGCCAACACGAAGAAGCGGCGGGCGAAAAGGTCGCCCTGCAGGTTACGGCTGGCGAAGGACTGCACGACCAAGCCGACGCCGGTGGTGAGCAAGCCCAGCAGAGCGGTGACGCGACTTGCGTACAGGCCGAAGAGCGCGTTGCCGGCGCCCCCCTCGACCACGGCTGAGACCGGGTCGCCCGCAGCCACGACGACCGCCACGACGACCGCCGCGGTGAACCCGCCCGAGGCCGCTCGCACCGCCCAACGGGAGGCCCGCTCTCCGGTGGGGCGTGCCAGGGCGATCGCAGCGGCGGCGATCGCGGGCAGCGTGGGGACCACGACCAAGAAGGTCTCGGGCAGCGTCATCTCGACAGAGGCCCCCTATGGAGCAGAACGCCGGACGGTCATTCGATCGTCAGGCGCTGTCGCCGTTGCGGCCCGACCCTGACAGGCGGGAGATGTCGACCGCGACACCAAGCGCCCCTGCAGAGTGCGCGGCACCGATGTCGCCAGGCCCCAGCCCCCCTTGGGCGTAGACGGGCAACGGGCTGGCCGCGACGAGCGGCCGCAAGCCGTCCCAGCCAAAGGGCTGGGCTCCGGGGTGCGAGGCGGAGGGGAGAACCGGCGACACGAGGGCGACGTCGGCACCCAGCTCAGCGGCGCGCTCGAGGTCACGTGCATTGTGAGCCGACACCGCCCACAGGCGGGTCGGCGGCCGTTCCACCATGCCCGCCAGCGCGGCGGCGGTGCTGTGCAGGCCGCAGGTGCCGGCCTGGCGTGCCTCCAGCGCCGTCCCGGAGAGGAGGAGGCGCAGCCCCGACCCGCGCCGGATCTGCCGCACCCGGCGGGTGAGCTGGACGCGCTGACCAGGAGCCAGCTCCGGGGCTCGCACGATCAGGAGCCGCACGCCGTCAGCCGCCAACAACGGGATCCGTGCCAGCAGCGCGTTGACGGCACCGGGCGCGCCGTCCACCCGGGCGACGGCCACCAGGTCGGGTAGCGCCAACGTGGCGAGGACGATCTCGTTGCTCGGCAGCAGTGGGCCGACCGTGGGACGAGCGGGGTCCACCCACGCCAACCGCTGGCCTTCCCTGCCGTTCGGCTCGCCCGACCACCGGCGCACGTGGAACCAGTGCAACCGCAGCCGCTTGGCCGGGAAGTCGTGCTCGTACACCCGCCAAGGTGCCAGTTCCTCAGCGTGGACGCCGACCTCCTCGAGCAGCTCGCGCGCCGCAGCCTGGGCCGGGGTCTCGCCGGGATCGACCTGGCCCCCGGGGAGCTCCCAGAAACCAGCCGCGTCCTTGCCGGCCTTGCGTTCCGCCAGCAAGACCCGCCCGTCGGGCGTGCGGAGCACGCCGACCGCCACGTCGACCACGGGACGACCCATGAGGGGTAGTCGACGCGAAGGCAGCATCAGTCGGGCCAGACGGGTAGCGGGTACAGCCCACCAGGTCGCCGCCGAGCCGACTGCGTCGTCGCCCGGTCCTCAGTGGTCTCGTGCCCTTCATCCGTCGGAGGGCCGGCATCGTCGATCGGCTCGCCCTCAGGGCCCAGTTGGGTGTCGTCCTTCGCCTTGGCGGCGGGCACGGGCTCGGAGTCCGCCGCGACGGGCACGTCCGGGGCCGTCCTCGTCGGCCCCTGGCTAGCGGGAGTGGCCGGGCGGCGCTTGGCAGGGGTCATGGCAGGCTGGCCTCCACGGAGGCGATTGCCTCGGTGCGCTCGGCGAACGTCCGTGCCTCCGGGCCGAGAGCCGCTCCACCGGAGCCATACACCGTGACGTTGACGTAGGTCTTGGCGAAGCTCAGATCCGGATAGAGCCCCGTCTCCTCCGAGAGGCCCGCGAGCCGGTCGAGGAACGCTCGCGTCTCGGAGTAGGCGGCAAACTCGAAGCGGCGGTACAGCGACGGTGGTCTCTTAACCTCCGTCCAGCCCTCCGGCCATCGCGGTTCCGTGGTCATCTCGATCTCCTCGTAGGTGAATTGCGGATCCCCGCGCGAGCTGAGCCCGTGCGCTCAGCTCGCGGCTTCGGAGTCCCGGGACGAAGCGAACAGCCCATCGAAAGGACGCCTAGACCGGTGCCACCTGGGTCTCTTGGGGGTTGGAGGGAAGGATCTGCTCGACCTCGCTGTGCGGCCGGGCGATGATGTGTGCGGCAGCCAGGCCGTCGCCCACCCGCTCGCAGGCGTCAGCACCGGCGCGGACTGCGGCGTTGACGGCGCCCGTCTCGCCACGGACCAGAACGGTGACGTAACCGCCGCCGACGAACTGGCGGCCGATCAGCCGCACTTCAGACGCCTTGGTCATGGCGTCGGCAGCCTCGATCGCCGGGACGAGGCCCCGGGTCTCGATCATGCCCAGGGCAACGCCCGGAATGTCGGAACTTCCATTGTGGGTGGCCATCTTCTCTGCTTTCCTCCGTTGGTGATTAGAGATCGGTTGTTACAGGGTGGGGGGGGCGACGGAGTCAGTCATGCCAGCGCTCCTCGCTCCAGTGGTCGATGATCCCTCCGATGGTCAGGTCGGTGGTGATGCTGAAATCGCCAGCGGCATGACGGGCCGCCGAAGTGCTGATGGTGATGACAAAGTCGCCCGGCCGGGCGCCGACTGGGTCGAGCGCCACTTCCAGGTCGCCGCTGTCGTCCTCGACCACCCGCAGCGACTTGCTCAAGAGCGTGGGGCTTCGACTGGTGGCCACGAGGTTGCTGACGACGCGGTGGATGTTCATCGGCGGGCCTTCCCGTCCGCAGCCGCGGCGGGCGATTCCCCGGCCACCGGCTCCGGCTCCTCCGGGCGCTCCTCGTCTGGGCTCTCTTCGTCCTCCTCGTCCCAGAAGTCGATGATGCCGACGATGGTCAGGTCGCTCGGGTAGTCCTTGTGGCCAGCTGCTTCGCGTGCCGCCGAGCTGCCACACGCGATCACCCAGTCGCCGGGCTTGCAGCCGACGGGGTCGACTGCCACCTGCTTGCCTCCCTTGCGGTCGCGCACGACCAGGAGCCGGTGGAGCTCGAGGCCGGGGATGCGGGCGGTCGCGACCAGCGTGCCTTCGACTTGGAAGATCTTCATCGCCGGGCCTCCTCCGCCTCGACCACCTCGAGGCGCGACCGGCCCCGCGCTCGGACGACCTCTTGTGTGACGAGGCCACCAGGGCCGGCCGCGTCCGCATACCGGGCCTCGATCGCGGCAGCGAGACGACGAGCGCGTTGTTGCGCTTTCGCGCTGGCGCCCGGAATGCGCTCGTCGTAGGCGACGTGCACGAGCACCGGGACCGCAACCCCCTGCGGCGCGTTCGTCTTCCCGAGGACCTTGATGCCGATGTCGAGGTCGACGGCACCTTCCTCGACCGTGCCCATCTGCGCCTGGAACGTGAGGTTGCGCAGCTGGACATCGTCGATCGCGTCGCCGGCCACGACCAGCTTCTCGGCGTGGCCGGAATCCGCATACCTTCCGCCGTTCCAGCCGACGACCGCGTCGACCTGGCCGATGTTGTTCTTCAGCAGGTAGCCGCAGAGCCAGCGCATGCCCTCGGTGGCGGCGTCGGCCGCGTCCACGCCCATGCAGTCGGCGACCACGTGACGGATGAACTCCTTGGCCGCCTCCCGCTCGAGGCTCGCAGTCTGCTCGTAGAGCGTGGCGCTGGAGACGAAGCGGTCGGCGTCCGTCTCACCAGCGGCGTCTGGAACGTGGACTCGAATGGCGTCGGTGTCGGTGTCCACCCCGACGAGCAGCGTGTCGACCTTGGCCCCGCAGCACTGGGTGAACTCGACGGCGCCGGCGAACTCCTGGAGCCGTGCCATCAGGCCGCGCGCGGCGCGCTCCTCGTCACTGCCGAACGCAGCACAGCCCTGGTGGCGTGGGTCGACGCTGCTGAAGTGGTACAGCCCGATCTTCAGGTAGCGCGTGGGCTCGCTGGCGTCGTTCGGCCGACCCTCGCGCCAGCGTCGGAGCTCCACCGCTTCCCAGCGGTGCAGCGCGTCCTCGACGTCGAACATGGCGCCGGCATAGGCGTCGCGCCACACCACCACCGCGGGCGGCACCCGCAGGATGAAATCCACCGCTCCCGCCAGGCGCCCGTCGGCGCAGGCGGTGATGTCGACAGCGTGGAAGCCGAAACGGCGGATCAACACCTCGTTGCTCTCGCCCTCGTCGAGCAGTAGCGCCAGGTTCCGGTCGAACTCGCGCTCCACCAGGTTGCGGAAGGTCCCCAGCACGCAGCGGGCGTGAACGCGACCGAGGTCCAGCGGCGTGCTCCAGGACGACCCGAGCTCAGCCGCCGGGATGTCGACCCCGAGCGAGTCGGCCAGCTCGCGGTGCGCCTGCTCGGGGAAGCCGTCGTCGAACTGGCGGGGTGCGAGCCGGCGCAGGACGGGTTCGATGACAGCGAAGGCGGCCGCGATCTCCTCGGCTCGCTGCTTCAGGGCGGCGCTGAGCGCCGGCTCGGCCAGCGGGTGCCCGCCCGCCGGCACGCTGAAACGGAACCCCCCGTTGCGGGCCGCCTGGTCGGGCGGCGACGTCAGGGTTGCCAACGCGCCCGGGCCCGGCCAGGCCGCAGCCTCGTCCCAGGGAGCGCGAAAGCGCCCGTCGGGGTGGAGCAGGGACTTCATCCTTGGGCTCCGCCGGAGACGGTGACCCGGGCCGCGTCCTTCGGGCTCCCGCCGACCCGGCCGGTCACCCGGGCGCCCTCATTCGGCGCTCCGTGCGTGGCCAGCTTCTGGAACCTGCGGGCGCCAGCCCAGGCGTTGGACCCACCGCCGCCCTCGCTGGGGTTGCGCCCGGCGGCGATGTAGCCCTCGGTGCCGGTGACTTTGTCGTGCGGCGTCCACGCGGCGAGGGAACCGGTGATCTCACGACCCTCGATCTCACCTTCGCCCGTGACCGCCACCGATCGCCGGGCGTCACGGTTCCCGCGGGGCCGGAACAGGAACTCGTTGTTGCCGGTCACCATGCCGTTGCCGATGGCGAAGGACCCGGTGATGCGGCCGGGTATGCAGGAGGCGGGCTGCGACTCTCGGGTGGCGCCATCGCTCTCGCCGACGGCCAAGCGCCGGGCCAGGGCGACCGGCACGGAGAAGGCCTGCCAGCGGGTCGTGTCGTCGACCGCCGGCTCGGCATCCCGCATCTCGCCGTAGTACGAGGTCCCGGTGATGTTGTTGTGCTCGCCGCGCTCGGTGCCGGTGACCTTCTCGGCGGTCGTGGGTATGTCGCCGGTCACGGCCACACCTTCGGGCCTGGGATCGAGGCGCCGGGCCGCGAGCTCACCCTCGTCGGGCTCGCACCAGCCGAAGGCGGTGGAGGGCCCCTGGTAGGGCGTTCCGGTCACCGAGCGGCAGGAACCCGGCTCGTCGCCGGTGACGTTGGGACGGTGCTCCACGCTGGCACCGCTGACGAGCTGGCCCCCCCAGGTCTGCGCCACGGTCACCTTGCCGAGGGTCGCCGGGTCGAGACGGGTCCGGTTGAGATGCGCGGCCGGGGCGGTGCCGCCGCCGATGCTGCCGCACTCGCTGGAGTAGGTGTTCTGGTACTGGTCGCCGGTGATGGGGCGGCAGGCGCCGGCCTCGTTCCCGGTGACGCGCCCGCTGCGCCCGACGGCCGTGCCGGTGACGCCCCACCCCTTGTCGGAGTTCTCGAGCGGGTGCCAGGGCCCGTCACCGCTGGCGGGCGAAACTCCGCGCTGCGACCCCAGCCTGGTGCCGACCGCAGTGGCGCCGTGCGGGTCGGCCCGGCGCGGGAACTGCGTCGGGCGGAAGGTGCCGTCGCGGCGTGGCGTCAGGTCGTCGTCGAACTTCTGGTCGGCTTCGCCGGTGATGGGGAGGTGCTCGCCGAACTCGTCGCCGGTGATGGGCACCTTGCCGCGAACCGTGGTGCCCGAGACGATCAGGCCCTGGGGCGTGCGCACGTGCCCGACCTTGGGCCCGGAGGCCATCGCGGGGGCGGACCCGTCGGCCGCGACGTACTGCGTGCCCGTCACCGGGAGCGCGGCCCCCGGCTCGTCGCCGGTGACCCGCACGCCCGGCCCGATCCGCAGCCCGGTCACCTGCTGGTCCCGGTCGGTGGGCGACACGAAGACCTTGGGCGCATAGGCGACCTGGCCCTCGGGCTGCGGCCTGCTGATCCCCGTGCTGCCCAAGCGGCCCGCCTGGGCTCGCCGGGCGATGGCCTGCTCCCGACCCGTGCCGACGGCGTCGACGCCCGGGCTCTCAGCCGCGGGCGGCGCGTCGGCGCCGTCGAGCGCCATCTTGCCTTGCGACATCTGGCGGCGGCGCTGCTTGGAGATGGTGCGGCCGAGGTGGGCGGCGGCCACGCCGTCGGACACCGCGCTCGGGCCCCTTTGACTGTTGGCGGCCGCGGGCGGCGCTCCGGCGCCGTCCAGCGCCACCTTCCCCTGGGAGATCTGGCGGCGGCGCTGCATGGAGATGGTGCGGCCCAGGTGGGCGGCATCCACGGCGCTCGGCCCCCTTTGACCGTCGGCGGCGGCGGGAGGCGGTCCCCCGCCGTTCAGCCCGCCGTTCAGCGCCTGCTTGCCCTGGGACAGCTGGCGGCGGCGCTGCATGGAGATGGTGCGGCCGAGGTGGGCGGCGGCCACGCCGTCGGACACGGCGGCCCGCGGCGGTGGCGCCGCTTGGGTTCTTTTCGGCGCCCCTTGACCGTTGGCGGCAGCGGGACGTGTCTCCCCGCCGTTGGCCGGGCCGCTCTCCGTCGCGGGTGGCGCCCCCCGCCTTCAGCCCGCCGTTCAGCCCGCCGTTCAGCGCCTGCTTTCCCTGGGACAGCTGGCGGCGGCGCTGCATGGAGACGGTCCGGCCGAAGTGGGCGGCAGCCACGCCGTCGCTGGCCACAACCGTGGGCGCCGGAGCCCCTTGCGTGCCGTTCGGCGCGCCTTGACCGTTGGAAGCCGTCGGGGGAGCCACCGCGTCGGTGGCCTGCAGGTTCTCCGTCGCCGGCGGCGCGCCGGCACCGTTCAGCCCCTGCTTGCCCTGGGACAGCTGGCGGCGTCGCTCCATGGAGACGGCGCGCCCCTCCCGGGCAGAAGTGCTGAGCTGGCCCAGGTCAGCGGCGTCGGCGGTGTCGACCGCGTACATCCCCATATCAGCCCACTCCACCTCGGTGAACGACGAGGGCCGGCGCGCCGGCGCTCCCGTTCAGCGCCCGCTTGCCCTTGGACAGCTGCCGGCGGTGCTGCATGGAGAGGGCCCGGCCGAGGTGGGCGGAGGGCGGCACCCGCACGCCGTTGGCCTGCGGATTCTGCGCGCCGCTTTGCGTTCCGTCGCCGTTCATCGCCTGCTTGCCCTGGGACAGCAGGCGGCGACGTGCCATCGCCGCGGCGCGGGCGGCGCGGCCAGCATCCCCGGCCGCGGTCAGGCCAGCGCTGTCGGCGCTCTGGACCGCGTACAGTCTCATCTCTCAGCGGCCTCCATTGGTCCCGGTGGGCGCAAATCGTCCCGCAGCACCCGCGCGGTGGACGATGAAGGCCGTGCCCTGGGTCTGCAGGTAGTTGTCGAAGCCGAGAAGGCGCACGTGGTGACCGGGATTGGCGCGGTGGCACGCGTCGAGCTCGGCCAGGACCTTGTCCACCGACCGCTCGCCGAAGAGCGGGAGCTCCCACAGGTACCAGAAGTTCGAGAATGCCTTCTCGGGCTCGGTGTGTTCGATGGCCGGGCTCCAGCCGGACTCGATGATGTACGCGATTTGCGCGCGGAGCCGCTCGGGCGTCATCGGAGGCAGGTAGGAGAAGGTCTCCACATGGCGCGGGGTGGGCCCGTAGGGGTCAATGTGTGACATGTCAATCTTCCTTTCGGGGCCCTCTCCTTCCGGGGCCGGGAGGGTAAAGGCGACGGGAGGGTGAACCGGCGACCAGCCCGGGCTCAGGCGGTGATCTTGTCCACGGTGTCGAACTCGAACTTGATTTCCTTCCAGGTCTCCATGGCGATCGCGAGCTCGGGGCTGTGGCGGGCCGCATCGGTCAGGATCTCGCGACCCTCCTTCTCGACCTGCCGGCCCTGGTTGCGTGCCTCCACGCAGGCCTCGAGCGCCACCCGGTTGGCGTGAGCGCCGGGTGCGTTGCCCCACGGGTGGCCGAGCGTCCCACCGCCGAACTGCAGGCAGGCGTCGTCGCCGAAGATCGCCACCAGGGCGGGCATGTGCCAGACGTGGATGCCTCCCGAGGCGACGGGAATGACGCCGGGCATCGAGCCCCAGTCCTGGTCGAAGAAGATGCCGCGGTTGCGGTTCTCGGGGATGTAGGACTCCCGCAGCGTGTCGATCCAGCCCATGGTGGCCTCGCGGTCACCTTCCAGCTTGCCGACCACGGTGCCGGCGTGGAGATGGTCGCCGCCGGAGAGGCGCAGGCACTTGGCGAGCACCCGGAAGTGGATGCCGTGCATGGGGTGGCGGTCGATCACCGCGTGCATGGCGCGGTGGATGTGGAGCAGCATCCCGTTATCACGGCACCAGTTGGCCAGCCCCGTGTTGGCGGTGAAGCCGGCGGTGAGGAAGTCGTGCATGATGATCGGGGCGCCGAGCGACTTGGCGAACTCGGCCCGCTTGTACATCTCCTCCGGAGTGGGCGAGGTGCAGTTGAGGTAGTGGCCCTTCTTCTCGCCCGTCTCGGCCGTGGCCTTGTTGACCGCTTCCATCACGAACTCGAAGCGGTGGTTCCAGCGCATGAACGGCTGGCTGTTGATGTTCTCGTCGTCCTTGGTGAAGTCGAGCCCGCCTCGGAGGCACTCGTAGACGGCGCGCCCGTAGTTCTTGGCCGACAGGCCGAGCTTGGGCTTGATCGTGCAGCCCAGCAGGGGGCGCCCGTACTTGTTGAGGCGGTCGCGCTCCATCTGGATGCCGTTCGGGGGGCCGCCGCAGGTCTTCACGTACGCGATCGGGAAGCGAATGTCCTCGAGGCGCAGGCTGCGAATGGCCTTGAAGCCGAAGACGTTGCCCACGAGCGACGTCAGGACGTTGACGACGGAGCCTTCCTCGAACAGGTCGATCGGGTAGGCGACGAAGGCGAAGAAGGCGCCCTCGTTGCTCTCCTTGATCATGTCGATCCGGTAGGCCCGACCTTTGTAGTAATCGAGATCGGTGAGCAGGTCGGTCCACACCGTCGTCCAGGTGCCGGTGGACGACTCGGCCGCCACCGCCGCGGCCGCTTCCTCACGCGGCACGCCCTGCTGGGGGACCACCTTGAAGACGGCCAGGAGGTCGGTGTCCAACGGCACGTAATCGGGGGTCCAGTAGGTCTTGGCGTACTCCTTCACGCCGGCCTGGTAGCCGCCGCTGCCGTTGCTCTGTGCCACGCGGTTCTCCTTGCTGAAGCCCGATCCGGGCCGGTCGCGTACTCCCCGTACGGGGGGTCTGACGCTTCTTCTGGCTGAATCCCTCTGGTCCCTACGCCGCCCTTGCTGCCGATCCTGATCTGTTGCCTGCCAGGCGGGGACCCAAGTTCTTCTTACTGAGATGTGTGGCGGCTCCTGCTCAGTGTGCTCCGGGTTGGTTCACCTGTCCATGCTGATTTCGCTTTTGGAAGGGTTATATTGTTCAGGTGACGTTTAATCAGCTGCGAACGTTCCTGGCCGTCGTCGAATCCGGATCGGTCTCCGAGGCGGCGGACGCGCTCTTCGTCAGCCCGCCCGCCGTCTCCGCCGCTCTCGCCTCCCTCCAAGCCGAGCTGGGTGTGACGCTGGTTGCCCGCATGGGGCGAGGGGTGTCCATCACCCCCGCGGGGTCGGTGTTCGCCCCCTACGCCCGGGGGGTGCTGCGGGTGGCGGAGGAGGGCAAGGCCGCGGCCCGGGAGGCGCTCGACCCGGAGAGCGGGCGGGTCCGGCTGGCGGCGGTGACCACTGCCGGCGAGCACGTGCTGCCCCGGTTCCTGGCGTCCTTCCGGTCCGACCACCCCCACGCCGAGGTGTCGCTGGAGGTGGGCAACCGGGAGCGGCTGTGGGAGCTGCTCGCCGAGCGGGAGGTCGACCTGGCCATCGGCGGCCGACCGCCGGGCGTGAGCCGGTTCGTGTCCCGGGCCACCCGGCCCAACGTGCTGGTGCTGGTGGCGGCCGCCGCACCCGGGTCGACCGGCGTGCGGGAGGTGTCCCTGGCCGAGCTGTCGGGCCAGGTCCTGCTCCTCCGGGAGCCGGGCTCGGGCACCCGCAGCACGGCCGAGGAGCTGTTCGACGAGCTGGGCATCTCCCCCGCCGCCACCCTGACGCTGGGGTCCAACGGCGCCCTACGGGAGTCGGTGCAGGTGGGACTGGGCATCACCCTGATCTCCCGGGACGCGGTGGCGCGGGAGCTCGAAGAGGGGACGCTGGAGGAGTGGCGGTGCCCGACCCTCCCCCGGCACCGGGCCTGGCACCTGGTGTCGCGGGCGGGGGAGGACCTCTCCCCCACCGCCGGTCTGTTCCTCTCCCACGTCACCGCCGACCCCGACGACGGCTTCGTGCTGGTGGCCGCCCCTACCACGGGCGGATAGGGTCGATGGCCGACGACTGACGAAGTTCCCCAGGAAGGACCCCCCATGAGCACGTCCGATCTCGCTGCTGTCGCCAAGGCCATGGTCGCCGACGGCAAGGGCATCCTCGCCGCTGACGAGAGCGGCGCCACCATCGGCAAGCGCTTCGCCGCCCTCGACATCGAGTCGACCGAGGAGAACCGCCGCCTCTACCGCACCACCCTGCTCGGCACCCCGGGAATCGAAGAGGTCGTCTCCGGCGTCATCCTCTACGACGAGACCATCCGCCAGAAGGCCGACGACGGCTCCACCATCCCCGAGTTCCTGGTCGGCAAGGGCATCCTGCCCGGGATCAAGGTCGACACCGGCTCCAAGCCGCTGCCCCTCTGCCCCGGGGAGCAGGTCACCGAGGGCCTCGACGGCCTGCGCGAGCGCATCGCCGAGTACGTCGGCCTGGGCGCCAAGTTCGCCAAGTGGCGGGCCGTGATCGTCATCGACTCGGCCAACGGGCTGCCGAGCGACACCGCCATCCGCTGCAACGCCCATGCCCTGGCCCGTTACGGCGCCCTGTGCCAGGAGGGCGGCCTGGTCCCGATCATCGAGCCCGAGGTGCTCATGGACGGTGACAACGACATCGACACCTGCTACGCGGTCACCCTCAGGACCCAGCGACGGGTGTTCTGGGAGCTGGCCCAGCTCCGCATCGAGCTCGAGGGCATGATCCTCAAGCCCAACATGGTGGTCTCGGGCAAGAAGTGCTCGGTGCAGGCTCCCCCCGAGGAGGTGGCCGAGAAGACCCTCCGCTGCCTCTACCACTCGGTGCCGCCGTCCGTCCCCGGCATCGCCTTCCTGTCGGGCGGGCAGTCGGCCGACCTGGCCACCCTGCACCTCGACCTCATGAACAAGCAGGGCCCCCACCCGTGGCAGCTCACCTTCTCCTACGGCCGAGCCCTCCAGGACGAGGCCCTGCGCACGTGGCGTGGCTCGCCCGACAACGTGGCCGAGGCCCAGAAGGTCTTCACCCACCGGGCCGCCCTCACCGGCGCCGCTCGCAACGCCACCTACGACCCGTCCCTGGAGAGCGGCGACCTCGCCCTCGCCGCAGCCACCGCCACCCAGGACTGAAGGTCAGCGACGGTATCGAACCCGGCCTGAGTCAGGTGACAGGGAGCAATCCCAGTTAGCTCCGGGGGGCCGCCCCACCGACGGCGGGGTCGTGGGGCCCGTGCACCGTCCGGACGAACGCGATGGCCTCCTCCAGCCAGGCCAGCCGCTGCACCGGCGTGGTGACCAACCAGTCGTCCGCCTGCGCCCGCCGAGTGCCCTCCCACCCGCCAGCGTCCCAATCGGTCATGGATGCCGCTCCCTGATCTGCTCCAAGGCCTCGATGTCGGCCAGGTCCTGGGCCCGGCCGGCGAGCTGCTTCATGGCGATCAGGTCGTCGATGGAGG
Organism: uncultured Acidimicrobiia bacterium; assembly: GCA_963790325.1. Classification (GTDB taxonomy): domain Bacteria; phylum Actinomycetota; class Acidimicrobiia; order Acidimicrobiales; family AC-14; genus JAXDMK01. The sequence continues at coordinate 287,145 of CAWBNY010000003.1, read as the reverse complement.
CGACCCGGACTGTGATCGTGCCCAAGGCCATGGCCTGCGAGCGTGCCCAGAGGTCCTCGAACGGCACCGGGTTCTCGGCGAGCATGTCCACCCGACGGAACGGGTCGTCGGGATCGACGAGTGTGAAGACGATCAGGTGGCGATCCTCCACCCACCCCGCCCGGACCTGGGGATCGGCGAAGCCACGGGCATCCACCGGGACCGACGGAGCCAATCCCAGGGTGGTCAGCGCCTCGACCGCGGCCCCGACATTGTCGGCGCTCAAATCGAGCGCGACATCGAGGTCGGCCGTGAATCGGGGATGGCCGTGCAGCACCGTCGCCACTCCCCCCACGACGACGAAGCGGACGCCGCTGGCGTCGAGCGCCGCGAGCAACGGCTCGAAGACCGTCATCAGGACGGTCCGGCGAGGGGCAGGAGGAGCTCGACGGTCGTGCCCTTGAGGGGGCCGGACCTCACGCTGACCTTGGCCCCGATGAGCTCGGCCCGCTCCTGGATGCCCACCAGGCCATAGGAGTGGCGGTTCCCGCTGCCCGGGCCGGAAGGGCTCTCGGCGAAGCCCCGGCCGTCGTCGGTGACGGCCATGCGCACGCCGTCGTCGTCCCGCCGCAGGCGGAGGTCGACGCGGGTGGCGCCGGCGTGCTTGACCACGTTCTGGAACGCCTCCTGGGCGATCCGGTAGAGCGCCACCTCCACGTGGGGCGGCAGCTCGACCGGCTCCAGGTCGACCGTCACCTCCTTCACCGGCAGCGACCGGGCCAGGCTCTCCAGGCTGGCCGCCAGGCCGAGGTCGTCGAGGGTGGTCGGGCGAAGGCCGACGATGGCGCCCCGCGCGTCCTCCAGGGCCGCCGTGACCAGCTCTTTCGCCACCCCTATCTCCCGCCTGAGCACCTCCCCGTCGCCCGCCGCGACCCCGTCCTCGGCCGCCAGCAGGTGGTACCAGAGGCTGATCAGACGCTGGCTGATCCCGTCGTGGATCTCCCCCGCCAGCCGTCGCCGCTCGTGCTCCTGGGCCTCGATGGTGCGGGTGGCGAAGCTCTCCAGCATCTCCTCCCGCTCGGCCAGGCGCTGGTAGAGACGGGCGTTCTCGATGGCCCGGGCCATGAGGTTGGCCACCTGGGTGAGCAGGGCCAGGTCGTAGGGCCCGTAGTCGCGGGATTCGGTGGAGTGCACGTTGAGCACCCCGATCACCCGACGGCCCCGGGGGATGAGCATCGGCACCGACACCATGGAGGCGTAGTCCTCCCCCCGCAGGGCGGGGATGTAGAAGTACCTGGTGTCCTGCCACTTGTCGGGCACCACCGCCGGCTCGGCGTGGAGGGCCACCCACCCCGCGATCCCCTGCCCCAGGCGCAGCTCGACCTTGCCGATCTGCTCGTCGAAGGGCGGCGTGGCCCCGGCCAGGACCACGCAATCACGTTCCTCGTCGAGGAGGTGGACGAAGCACACGTCGGACCCGGTGGCCTCGGTGACCAGGGTGGCCACCCGCTGCACCACCTCCGACTCGTCCATGTCGGCCGACGTGGCGTCGATGACCAGGCCCAACAGGCGGACCTCGTCCCTCACGGCTTCGTCCCTAATGGAAGATCCCCTCCCGCAGGGCCATGGCGATGGCCTGGGCCCGGTCGGCCACCTCCAGCTTGCGATAGATGCCCCGGGCGTGGGTCTTCACCGTCTCCTCGCCGATGAACAGCTTCTGGCCGATGGCCCGGTTGGACAGGCCGTGGACCATCAGCTCCAGCACCTCGCTCTCCCGCTGGGTCAGCCCCAGCCGGGCGCCGGGCCAGAACTCGCCGCTCTGGAGGCGGGCCGCGGTCATGGCCACCCTCCCGGCCAGGGACGGGTCGATGGCGACGTCGCCCTCCATCACCCGGTCGAGGTGGTCGGCCAGCTCGGGGCCCGTGGTGGTCTTGAGCAGGAAGCCCGAGCCTCCCACCCGGAGGGCCTGGAACAGGTACTGCTCGTCGTCGTAGACGGTGAGGAACACGATCTTGGTGGACGGGACGGCGGCCACCAGCTCGCGGCATACGTCGAGGCCGCTCGTCCCTTTGAGGCGGACGTCGAGGAGGACGACGTCGGGACGCAGCTCGGAGGCCAGTTCGAGGGCGTCGGGGCCGTTGGTGGCCGACCCGACGACCTCCACCCGCCCGCTCTGGGAGGCCAGCATGGAACGGAGTCCCTCGAGGACGACCTGGTGGTCGTCGACGAGGAGGAGGCGTACGGGGGTTCGGGGAGGAGGGCTCACAGGACAAAGTATCCCCCGTCCGAGTCACCCGCGGAGGGAAGGCGGACTGCCGGCGCTGCGCATAGGCTGCGGAAATGAGTGGGGAAAGCCCTGTCGCAATCATCCCGTCCGTTCTTCCCGCCGACCACGCCCGTATGGGCGAGGAGGTCGCCGACCTAACCGCCGCCGGCGTCGACCGCATTCAGTGGGACGTCATGGACGGTCGCTTCGTCCCCAATCTCACCTTCGGACCCGACCTGATCGCCGCCTGCCGCAAGCACACGTCGGTGCCCTTCGAGGCCCACCTCATGGTGGTGGAGCCCGACCTCATGCTGGCCAAGTACGTCGAGGCGGGATGCCAGATCGTGATCGTCCACGAGGAGGCGTGCACCCACCTGCACCGCACCCTGGGCAGCATCCGTGACATGGGCGCCATGGCCGGTGTGGCCCTGAACCCCCACACCCCCCTGGAGAACGTGGAGAACGTCCTCGACCTGGTCGACCTGCTCCTCGTCATGACGGTCAACCCCGGCTTCGGCGGCCAGGCCTACATCGCCACCATGGAGCCCAAGATCGCCAAGGCCCGGGCCATGATCGACGCCAGCGGCTTCGACATCGACCTCGAGGTCGACGGCGGGATCAGCGCCGACACGGTCTCGGGCGCAGCCGCAGCCGGCGCCCGGGCCCTCATCGCGGGCAGCGGCCTTTACAAGCACCCCGGTGGCCTGGCCGCGGCCGTGGCCGACATCCGCAAGCGGGCCGAGGACGCCATCGCCACCGCCGGCCGCACCCAGGAAGGCTGAACCCCGCATGCCCGACAAGCAGGTCAACATCCAACGCGCCTGGCGCTCCAACGGCGACGGCCCCGGCCGGCCCATCATGCTCGCCATCGCCGGCGACAGCGCGGCCGGCAAGACCACCATCACCAAGGGCCTGGTCAACGCCCTCGGACCGCACCGGATCACGTCGATCTGCGTCGACGACTACCACAAGTTCGACCGGATCGAGCGCAAGACCAAGACGTTCACGCCCCTCCACCCCGACTGCAACTACGTCGAGATCATGGAGCAGCACCTGCAGCTGCTCGCCCTGGGCCAGCCCATCCTCAAGCCGGTCTACAACCACAAGGACGGCACCCTGGCCCGTCCGGTGCTGGTGGAGCCGCGGGAGTTCGTGATCATCGAGGGCCTGCTGCCCCTGTTCACCAAGCTGAGCCGGGCCTGCTTCGACGTGTCCGTCTACCTCGACCCGCCCGAGCCCATCCGCTACGAGTGGAAGATCAAGCGGGACACCCAGAAGCGGGGCTACACCGAGCAGGCGGTCCGGGACGACCTCGACAAGCGGGAGCCGGAGTCGGCTGCGTTCATCCGTCCCCAGCGGTCGGCCGCCGACATCGTCATGCGGTTCGACCGCATCGAGGGTCGCGACAAGCCCGGTGATCCGCTGTCGGCCAGCCTGCTGCTGCGGCCCACGATCCCCCACCCCGACCTGGCCACCATCCTCACCGACGACCACCGGTCGGCCATGCACCTCAAGATGATCCGCGACGAGGACGGCAAGCCGGTCGACGCCCTCCACATCCACTCCTACGCCGACCGGGAGATCACCCGCGACGTGGAGCAGTCGATCTGGAAGCAACTCGGCGTCGACGACCCCATCCCCGACTCGCTGGGCGTCATCGAGGACACGGTCCGGAGCGAGCCGCTGGCGATCTCCCAGCTCATCCTCCTGTACCACCTGTTCCAAGCCCAACTCGGCTGACGTTCGAGCGGATGGCGACGCCGCTTGTGGCGGCGGGCAGCTTGTCCTGAGCCACCCACCGGTGCGGCCAGCGCCGGCAACGGCTACGCCGCGCCGCGAGGCAATCGGCCCGTCCGCCAGAGGTTGTGCCTGACCTGGGGGTTTGTCAGGCCCCACTCCCGCCACAGCCACGCCAGCGCCGCCAGCCCCATCAGCTCCTGCACGGCCAGCACGGTCAGGGGGCGTTCGAGCGGCGGGAACCCGCCGTCCAGTCGGCGGCCGAGGAAGGGCCACCAGAAGCTCTCGGTGCGGGCCCACATCCCGTCGAGGACGAGGTGGAGGAACGTCCCGATGGGGACGGCCAGCAGGCGGCGGCGGAGCGAGCGCCGGTGGCCGGTACCGAGCATGACGACCACCAGCAGGACGACGCTCGCCAGCACCGTGTGCATCACCCGGGCCCCGCCGAAGGGGGCGTCGACCACGTCGGGCAGGAGGGCACCGACGACCACCAGCCGGTAGTCGATGGCCGGGTCGCGGAAGATCATCCACACCACCACGAGGGCCAGGCCCGCCGGCCAGAGGAGCATCGCTACCGAACGAGGATGCGCCCGCACTGCTCGCAGTGCAGAAGGGTGTCCGCCGGCAGCCGGCCGGCGTTGGCCAGCTCGGTGACCGAAAGGCTCAGGTGGCAACCGTCGCACCGGCCATTGACCAGCCGGGCGACCCCCACGCCGTCGAGGCGGGCCCGCAACCGCTCGTAGGTGGCCATCACCGGCGGCGGGATGCCCTCCGTCGCCTCGGCCCGGGCGGCCACCTCCGTCGCCAGCTCGGCGTCGATGGCCGACTCCGCCTCCGCCAGCCGGACCCGAGCCTCCACCGCCTGCCGGTCGAGGTCGGTGCGGCGCGCCTCCAGGGCGGCCACCTCGTCGTCGAGGGGCTCCCGCTCGGTCATGGCCTCCAGGGCGCCGTCCTCCAGGGCGCTCCCCCGCCGTTCCAACGACTCGACTTCCGTCTGCAGCGCCTGGAGCTCTCGCATGAGCTTGACGGTGCCCCCGTACAGAAGCACCCGGGCCTCGGCCCGCTTGCGCTCGACGGTGGCCAGCTCGTCCTCCATTCGCCGCTGGCGCCGGGCCACCTCGTCCCGCCGCCCGACGACCTCGACCAGCGACGCGTCGACGGCCGTGCCCTCGGCCTCCACCTGCGCCAGCTCGGCCAGCTCGGGGAGCGTGCGGCGACGGTGGCGCAGGCGATCGGCGGCCGCGTCGTGGTCCTGCACCAGCAGGAGCCGGTCGAGAACGCCCGTGGCCGTGACCCCTAGTCCCGGTTGGGGTTGAGGGCCCGCTCGCGGGCGGCCGCGATGAGGGCGTCGATGTCGGGGATGTTGACCTCGGGGATCGTCGGGGTTGGCGGAGGGGTCGGACTCGACGGCACCGTCGGCGCCGAGATCCTGACCGAGGTCGGCGGGGAGCTGGTCGGGTTGTCGTCGGTCGTTCTCGCGCTCGGTGTGGTGGAGGTCGGGGGCTCGGGGATCCGCTCCCCGGCCAGGGCGAGGAACTTCGACGCCCGCTGCCCCGACCGGTCGGGGGCGACGAAGTCGATGGGCTCGGTGCCGGCCAGCGCCTTGCGGCTGTACGAGCCCCAGATCTGGGCCGGGTAGGTGCCTCCGTAGACGGTGACGCCGTTGACGTTGCGCATCGAGATGTAATCGGTCGGCGAGCCCATCCACACCGCGGTGGAGAGGGTGCGGGTGAACCCCACGAACCAGGCGTTGGTGTTGTTGTCGGTGGAGCCGGTCTTGCCCCCGACGTCCCACCCCGAGACCCGGGCGGCGGTGCCCGTCCCCCGCTGCACGACCTGGGTCAGCACCTGGTTGACCTGGCGGGCGACCTGCTGGGAGACGGCCCGCTCGCCCTTGGGCTGGTTGCGGAAGACGACCTTGCCGTCGCGATCGACGACCCGGTCGACGACGTAGGGGCTGTGGCGCTCGCCGTCGGCGGCGAAGGTGGCGTAGGCCGATGCCATCTGCAGGGGCGTGACGTCCTGGGCCCCCAGGGTGATGGACAGGAACGGCTCCAGCGGGTTGGTGATCCCCATGCGCCGGGCGAGGTCGACCACCTTCTCCGGCCCCACCAGCTTCACCAGCCGGGCGTAGGCACAGTTCACCGAGCTCACGGTGGCCTCGGTGAGCGTGAGCATCCCCGCCGCCCCGCCCTCGACGTTGTTGGGCCGCCACACCCGCTCCACGCTGCCGGGGTCGGGGATCTCGCACGGCTCCGAGCCGAGGATGGTGTCGTTGGCCTGCATCCCGTTCTCGAAGGCGGCGGCCAGGGTGAAGGGCTTGAACGACGACCCCGTCTGGCGGCCCTGGGTGTCGGTGACGAGGTTGAACTTGGTCTCGGTGAAGTCGCTCCCGCCCACCAGGGCCCGCACCGCGCCGCTGGTGGGCTCGACGCTCACCAGGGCGGCGGTGAACTTGCCGTCGGTGTCGGGCAGGATGTCGGCCACGCTCTCCTCGGCCATCCGCTGGTACTCGGGGTTGAGGGTGGTGTGGATCGACAGCCCGCCCCGGAACACGGCCTGGTAGCGCTCGCTGTCGGTCTCGCCCAGGCGGGTGTCGTTGAGGAGCTGCTGCTTGACGTACTCGGTGAAGTAGTCGGTGCCGGGGGCGGGGCCGATGTCGACCGGCAGCGGCGGCGGCATGGGCTCGCCCTTGATGTACTCGGCCTGCACCGGGCTGATGTCGCCGAGGGTGACCATCCGGTCGACGATGAGGTCGCGCCGCTCCCGGGCCGCCTCCGGGTTGCCGTAGGGGTCGGCGTACACCGGGTTGCGGATGAGTCCGGCCAGCAGCACCGCCTGGCCGACGGTGAGCTGGTCGACGTCGGTGCGGTAGTAGCGCTCGGCCGCGGCCTGGATGCCGTAGGAGTGGTTGCCGAAGTAAACCGTGTTCAGGTACCGCTCGAGGATCTCGTCCTTCGACATCTGGTTCTCGAGACGGATGGCGAGGGCGGCTTCCTGCAGCTTGCGGTCGATGTCCTGCTTCGACGTGAGCAGGACGGTCTTCACCAGCTGCTGGGTGATGGTGGACCCGCCCTCGGAGATCGCACCCTCCTCCAGGTTGTTCACCATGGCCCGGGTCATGGCCCGCAGGTCGAGGGGGCCGTGGTCGTAGAAGCGCTCGTCCTCGGCGTCGAGCACGGCCCGCTTGACGTGCTCGGGGACCCGGGACAGGGGGACGGGGACGCGGTACTCCTCGTCGTGGAAGATGCCGATCACCGACCCGTCGGCGGCATGCACCACCGACCGGGTGGCCAAGGGCCCGAGATCGAGGCGCTCGCTCTCGGAGCCGACCGATCCGGCGGTGAAGAAGTCGACCGCCTGCTGGCCGATCAGGATCGTTCCGATGGCCAGGCCTGCGCCCCCGGCGAGGAGCGTCACCGCCCACCGGGCGATGGTGCGGGTCGCCCCCTCGAACGGCGGACCGCCCCCGTCACTGCGAGCAGGACCGGCAATCATGGCCAGAACCTACTTCCCCGATGCTCCGGATTTGACGCCACCGACGAGGGCGGCGCCGCGGTCGCAGGGGGCTGTCAGCCCCATTCCTCGCCGAGCATGGCCTCCAGCCGCTCCTTGCGGCGGGGCTTCTCGGTCTTGGGCGTCTGCTTGGCCCGGCACCGCCCGGAAAGGCCGTGGAGCCACAGGGCGGTCTTGGCGTCGTCGTCGGGCTCGGCCACGACGCGGGCGTAGCACTCCGGGCAGCGGAAGGTCTTGGGCGTGGCGGTGGTCTTGGCTGGCATCGTCTTCTCCACAGGACCCACTGGTCCTTTCGTGCCCATGAAGTCACCAGGATACGCCTGATGCGGCCCGTCCGTGTCCCGCGGCCTGGCAAGACGGGCTGGTGGCGACGAAGACCATCACATAGCCTGTCCGGAAACGTACGGGTAGGGGGGGTCCGCGTGCGACCGTGCCGCAGGGAGACATCGAGCTGATGGCGGACGCCGTCCTGGTCGTGCTCTTACTGGCCTTCATCTGGGCCGCCGTCCTGGTCCCGTCGGCGGCGGGGGCGCGAGCGTCCCGGGAGGCTGCCTTCCTGAGCAGTCTGCGGGTCGACGGCGGCGGCTTCGGCGACGGCGGCGGGCTCGACGGGCCCGACCGGCCCCGCCTCCAACCGGCCCTCTCCACCAACGCCCGCCGGCGCCAGGTCCTCGGCGGTCTGGTGGTGGCCCTGGGGGCGACGCTGGCCCTCGGGCTGCTGCCCACCTTCCGCCTGCTGCTGGTGGTGCACCTGCTGCTGCTCGACTCCGCCCTCGTCTACGTCGGCCTCCTGGTCCGGGTGCGGGACGAGCGCATGGCACGCACCGGCACCCCGGTCGGCCGCATCCGCTGGCACGACTCCGAGGTGGCCGAGGTCGAGGCGCTGGCTGCGCTGGCCGACGAGCCGGAGTACGCCGAAGCCCGGGGCCAGCGGTACGCCCGCCTCGCCGAGGACGACTACCGCCGGGAGCCGGTGTACGAGGCGTACGACGACGACGGCGACCTCGCCTACGACGACGGCGACCTCGCCTACGACGACGGCGGTCGGTACTACGGCGACGACAGCCTGGAGTTCGACGAGGAGGCCGAGGCGGCCCTGCTCGACGACGAGCTCGGCCTGGCCCGACCGGCGTAGAGCTCCTACCCCGCCCGGGGCTCGAAGCGGGCGGTGAAGTGGCGGAGGTACGGCGGCTCCCACGTGATGCGGTAGCCGGGCACCCGGTCGCCCCCGGCGCAGACCCGGCCGATCACCTCGGCCACGTAGTCGATGTGGCTCTGGGTGTAGACCCGCCGGGGCAGGGCCAGGCGCACCAGCTCGTGTTGGGCGGCGGGGCCGAACATCACCGAGCCCACCTCCACCGCCCGCACCCCACCCACCCGGTAGAGCTCGACCACCACCGCGTGGGCCGGGAACTGCTCCCGGGGGATGTGGGGCACGATCGAGGCGGCGTCGAGGTAGACGGCGTGACCGCCGGGGGGGCGCACGGTCGCCACGCCGGCGTCCCAGCACCGTTGGGCCAGGTACTCGGCCGTCCGCACCCGGTAGCGGAGATACTCGGGGTGAAGGACCTCCTCCAGGCCGATGGCGATGGCCTCCAGATCGCGACCCGCCAGCCCTCCGTAGGTGGGGAAGCCCTCGGTGAGGATCAGCAGGGCCCGGCACCTTGCGGCCAGGTCGTCGTCGCGGAGGGCGAGGAAGCCACCGATGTTGGCCAGACCGTCCTTCTTGGCGCTCATGGTGACCCCGTCGGCGTAGGAGAACAGCTCCCGGGCCACCTCGGCGGGGGTGCGGTCGGCGTAGCCAGGCTCCCGCTGGATGACGAACCAGCAGTTCTCGGCGAAGCGGGCGGCGTCGATGAACAGGGGCACCTCGAAGCGGTCGCACAGGGCCCGCACCGCCCGCACGTTGGCCATCGACACCGGCTGCCCGCCGATCGTGTTGTTGGTGACGGTGATGAACACCATGGGGACGTCGAGGGCCCGCTCGGTGAGAAGCGCCTCCAGCCGGTCGAGGTCGATGTCGCCCTTGAACGGGGCCTCGGCCTGGGTGTCGGCCGCCTCCGGGCAGGGCAGGTCGAGGGCGACACCCTTGTCGTACTCGATGTTGGCCCGGGTGGTGTCGAAGTGGGTGTTGTTGGGGACGACATCGCCCGGCTTCACCGTCTCCGCGAAGAGGATGCGCTCGGCCGCCCGGCCCTGGTGGACGGGGATGACGTGGGCCATCCCGGTGAGTCCGGTGACGGCGGCGGTGAACCGCAGCCACGACTGGGCCCCGGCGTAGGACTCGTCGCCCCGCATGATCCCGGCCCACTGCTCGGCCGACATGGCCCCGGTGCCGGAGTCGGTGAGGAGGTCGATGAGGACCTCGTCGGCCGCCAACCCGAAGACGTTGTAGCCGGTGCGGACGAGGGCTGCCTCCCGCTCGGCGACGGTGGTGAAGTGCAGCGGCTCCACCGCCTTGATGCGGAAGGGCTCGAAGATCGTGCGCCAGTCGCGGGAACCGCTCACCGGGGCACGCGGAAGATGGAACCCGGCTCCCGGCCTGCGGGCTGCGAGGGGCGGGGCCGGGGTGCGATCGCCGGCACCTTGCGCTCGACGGGCTCGCCCCGCGTGACCACCAGCACCGCCCCGTGATGGGCGAGCTCCAGGGGATCGCCCTCCTGGAGGCGGTACGTCGCCACCGTGGGGGTGATCTCGACCCGCAGCCGGCGACCGCGGACGGCGATGCCGAAGGCGATGCGGCTGAGCTGCTCGGGCAGGCGGGGGGCGAAGCACAGCCGTCCGCCGAGGTCACGGAGGCCTCCGAATCCGAACACCAGCGCCTGCCACGTCCCGGCCAGGGCAGCCAGGTGAAGGCCGTCTCGGGTGTTGTTGCCGAGATCCCGCAGATCGATGAGGGCCGTCTCCCGCAGGTAGTCGAAGGCCAGGCCGAGGTGGCCGACCTCGGCTGCCATCACGGCCTGGGTGCACGCCGACAACGACGAGTCCCGCACCGTCAGCCGTTCGTAGTACTCGAAGTCCCGGACCTTCTGCTCGGGGGTGAAGGCGTCGCCCCGCAGGTGGAGGGCGAGGACGAGATCGGCCTGCTTGACCACCTGCTTCCGGTAGAGGTCGAAGTACGGGTAGTGCAGGAAGAGCGGGTAGCGCCCGGGCGGGGTCGACTCGAAGTCCCACACCTGATGGTCGGTGAACGACTCCGCCTGGGGGTGCACCCCGAGGTCGTCGTCGTAGGGGATCAGCATGGCCACCGCGGCGTCCCGCCAGGAGGCCGTCTCCTCGTCGTCGACCCCCAGCCGCCGGGCCGCGTCGGGGTGGCGGGTGGCGGCTGACGCCGCCGCCTGCAGGTTCTGCTGGGCCATGAGGTTGGTGTAGACGTTGTTGTCGGCCACCGCGCTGTACTCGTCCGGCCCGGTGACGCCGTCGATCCGGAACCGGCCCCGATGGTCGTGGTGGCCGAGCGACCGCCACAGGCGGGCGGTGCCGACCAGCAGCTCGAGGCCGATGGTGCGCTCGAACTCGTGGTCGGCGGTGGCCTCGACGTAGCGGACGGCGGCCGCGGCGATGCCGGCATTCACGTGGAAGGCGGCCGTCCCCGCCGGCCAGTAGGCCGAGCACTCGTGACCGGCGATCGTCCGCCACGGGAAGGCGGCACCCCTCAGGCCGAGCTGCGCCGCCCGCTCGCAGGCGAGGGGCATGGTGTCGAGCCGCCACGCGAGGGCGTCGGCCACCGCCCGGGGGACGGTGTAGGTGAGCACAGGGAGGACGAAGATCTCGGTGTCCCAGAACGAATGGCCGTCGTAACCGGCGCCGGTGAGGCCCTTGGCCGGGATCGCCCGCTGCTCGGCCCGGGCCCCCGCCTGCAGGACGTGGAACAGGGCGAAGCGGACCGCCTGCTGCACGCCGAGGTCGCCGTCGACCTCCACGTCGGCCCGGGCCCAGAAGTCGTCGAGGAACTCCCGTTGGTCGGCCACCAGGCCGGCCCACCCCGCCTGGCGGGCGGCGAGGAGGGCGGCCGCCACCTGGTCCCGCAGGGCGGGGACAGAGCGCAACTTCGACCATCCGTAGGCCACGAACTTCACGATGCGCAGCCGCTGACCGGGTTGGAGGGTGGTGGTGATCGACACCCGCCCGACATCGGGGAAGCTCTCCCCCTCGATGTCGAGCCCGTCGTCGGGGCCGTCGACGACGTGGTCCATCCCCGCCGCGATGCGGATGCCACTGGCCTTGGTCGTGTGCAGGAGGAACACCCGCCGCCCGTCGGCGGAGTGGTCGTCGGATCGGAGGGGCGACTCGATGGCGGCCGCGACCCGGGGGTCGCCCTCGCTGATCGGCACCGACTCGTTGGCCACCAGCTCCGACTGCACCACCACCCGGGCCGGATCGCCGACCGCTTCCACGGTGTACTCGATGGCCGCCACCGCCCGCTGGGTGAGCGAGACGAGCCGGACCGACGACACCTTCACCGCCTGCCCCGCGGGCGAGACCCACTCGACCACCCGGGTGAGCGTGCCCGCCCGCAGGTCGAGGGCCCGCCGGTGGGATCGGACCTGCCCGTAGCGGATGTCGAACGGCTCGTCGTCGACCAGGAGGCGCAGGATCTTGCCGTTGGTGACGTTGATCACCGTCTGCCCGGACTCGGGGTAGCCGTAGCCGGCCTCGGCGTACGGCAACGGACGCAGCTCGTAGACGCCGTTGAGGTAGGTCCCGGGCACCCCGTACGGCTCCCCCTCGTCGAGGTTGCCCCGCAGTCCGACGTGGCCGTTGGAGAGGGCGAACACCGACTCGCTCTGGCTCAGGAGGTCGAGACGCAGCTCCGTCTCCCGGACGCACCACGGCTCGACGACGTAGTCGGGCTCGCTGATGATCACGGGTCGATCAGCTCGCCCAGGTCGCCGACTACGACGTCGGCCCCGGCGGCCATGAGGGCGTCGGCCCGTCCGACCCGGTCGACGCCGACCACCCACCGAAAATCTCCCGCCCTGCCTGCCTCCACGCCGGCGATGGCGTCCTCGAACACGGCCGCCTGCGAGCGGCCCACGCCGGCCAGCTCGGCACCGGCGACGAACGTGTCGGGGGCGGGCTTGCCCCTCAGGCGGCGCTGCTCGGCCACCTTCCCGTCGATGTACCCGTCGACCAGGTCGATGAGCCCGGCCGCCACCAGGACGTCGCGGCAGTTGGTGCTCGACGACACCACCACCCGGGCCAGGCCCGCATCCCGGGCTCGCTGCAGGTACTCCACCGATCCGGCGTAGGCCTCGACACCCTCGTCATGGATCATGCGGAGCACCAGGTCGTTCTTGCGCAGGCCGAGGGCACGGATCTCGTCCTCCGAGACGTGGATCTCCCGGGAGGCGAGGAAGTCGCGGGTGCCGTCGTTGCGGGGTTTGCCGTCGACATGGGTTACGTAGTCGGGATCGACCTCGAAGGGGACGAAGGTCTCGCCGGCGAGCGTCGCCCTCTCCCGCAGGTAGGTGTCGAACATCCTCTTCCAGGCCGCGGCATGGACGGTCGCGGTGCTGGTGAGCACTCCGTCGAGATCGAAGAGGCAGGCACGGACGTCGTCCGGCAGGCCGAGGCCGGGCGACCGCTGCAAAGGTCCACCGGTCAGGTTCAGATCACCAACACCGCGATGACAGCCACGATAGCCAGCGCGGCCAGCAGCCGCACCGCCCACCCGAACCGGCTGGGACCGACATCCTCCTCGTCGTCGTACCACTCCGGCCAGAGGTCGGGGTCGTTGGGGTCGGGCGGGACGGGCCCGACGGGGGTCGGCACCGGCTAGCGGCCGGTGGCGGAGGGCACCCGCAACCCGTCGTCGGCGGCGATGTCCCCCTCGATGGCGACGTCGGGAAGGAGCCTCTCGAGCCACCGGGGCAGCCACCAGTTCTTGTCCCCCAGGAGCTCCATGGTGGCGGGCACCAGCAGGAGGCGGACGATGGTGGCGTCGAGCAGGACGGCGCCGGCCAGGCCGATGCCGAACAGCTTGATCACCCGGTCGTTCTCCAGCAGGAAGCTCCCGAACACGAACACCATGATGAGGGCGGCGGCGGTGATGACCCGGGCGGTGGCGGCCAGGCCGTCGGCCACCGACTCCCGGCTGTCGCCCGACTGCTTCCACGCCTCCCGGATGCGGGACAGGAGGAAGACCTCGTAGTCCATCGACAGGCCGAAGACGATGGCGAAGAGCATCATCGGGACGAAGGGCTCGATGGGCGCCTTGTCTAGGTTGAGGATCGACGCCCCCCAGCCCCACTGGAAGATGGCGACGACCACGCCGAAGGCGGCCCCCAGCGACAGCAGGTTCATCACCACCGCCTTCAGGGGAACCAGGATCGACCGGAAGACCGTCATCAGCAGGAGGAACGACAGCCCGAGGACGGCGGCGAAGAAGATCGGCATCCGGGCCGTCATGTAGGTGGAGAAGTCGACCAGGATGGCGACGGTGCCCGTGACCGACACCTCGAGGCCGGTGCCCGCGACCGCCGGCGGCAGGACGTCGTCGCGCAGCTGGGCGACCAGGTCGGTTGTGGCCTCGTCCTGGGGAGCGGTGGACGGGACGATCCGCCACAGGGCGGCGGTGGGGTTGGCGGGGTCGTTGAGCACGGCGTCGCTGGCGAAGGCGATGCCGGGGGCCGACTGCAGGGCGTCGGTGACCCGCCGGAGGTCGCTGTCGGGGGTGCCCGAGGGCACCTCGGACACCACCATCATGGTGCCGTTGAAGCCGGGCCCGAAGCCCTCCGCCAGCAGGTCGTAGGCCTTGCGGGTGGTGGTCTCCTTGGCGTAGTTGCCCTCGTCGGAGAAGCCCAGGCGCAGCCCGAACACCGGTAGGGCGAGCAGGATGAGCAGCAGGGTGGCGGTGATCACCGATGTCCACGGGTGGTGCTGGATGAGCCGGCTCCAGCGGTAGGCCAGGGTCTGGTTGCGGGGCTTGGGCGCGGGCCGGGGCACCGGCTGGCGCAGCGGCCGCACGGCCAGGCTGGCCAGCATCACCACCACCGCCAGGGCCAGGCAGACGCCGAAGAGGACCGGGATCTTGAGGCCGAGGCCGATCAGGCCCACCGCCAGCAGGGCGGCGCCGATCAGGCCCCGCCAGCGGGTGAGCTCCACCCGGTTGCCGGCGAAGCCGAGCAGGGCGGGCAGGAGGGTGAGGGCGGCCACCATGGTCATGAAGACGACCAGGGCAGCCCCGACGGCCAGCCCGGACACGAAGCTGATCTGCATGACCAGCATGCCCAGCAGGGAGATCACCACGGTGGTGCCGGCGAAGGCGACCGCCCGCCCGGCGGTGTCGATCGCCTTGCGGGTGGCGGGCCCGATGTCGTCGCCCGCGTGGAGCTGCTCCCGGAACCGGGTGACGATGAACAGGGCGTAGTCGATGCCGACGCCGAGCCCGATCATCAGACCCAGCTGGGTGGCGAAGTCGGGGATGGTGATGAGGTTGGAGAGCAGGCCGACGGTGATGGTGCCGACGCCGATGCCGGCCAGGGCGACGCTGATGGGCAGGCCCATGGCCAGCACCGACCCGAAGGCGAGCACGAGGATGACCATGGCGAAGGCCACGCCGAGCAGCTCCGACGAGGGGGGCTCGAACTCGCCGAAGATGGCACCGCCGAGCTCGATCTGGAGGCCGTCGACCTCGGGCATGACCGCGTTGATGTCCTTGGTGATCGCCTGGGCGTTCTCGAAGGTGACGTCGGGGTCGAGCTCGACCACCGCGTAGCCGATGTCGCCCGGGTGCGCGGCGCTGTCGGAGATCTGGTTGGATCCGTCCGGCGAGTAGGGGCTGACGACCCGGGCCACACCGTCGACCTCGGCCACCCGGCCCAGGAACTCCTCCATCGTCGCCCTCACCGTCGGGTCGTCGACCCCCCTGTCGGACCGGAACACGACGGTGCCGCTCTCGCCCGTGCCCTGGCCGCCGAAGCGGTCCTCGAGGATCTCGAAGCCCTGGCGGCTCTCGACCGCGGGAAGGTTGAAATCGGCCCGGTAGGCGCTGCCGACCGATCCGAGGATGGCGCCGGCGAGGAAGAGGCCGAGGATCCAGCCGACCACGACGATGCGGCGATGATCGTGGCACCAGCCGCCAAGGCGTCCGAACACGTGGGTGGTCCTCCTCGAGATGGGGCGGTCGCGCCATGCTACGAAACGCGGGCCCGCAAGTGATCAACATTCGGTGAACGTCGGAACTCGCGCTCCCGTCCGTGGTTCTCGGGAAAAGAGCGGGAAGAACGGGTGGGCGCTGAGGGCCTCGATCCCCCGACCGCCTGGTTGTAAGCCAGGTGCTCTTCCAACTGAGCTAAGCGCCCCTTCGGGTTCCGGCGGTCCAGCCTACGGGCTCTCCGTCGGCGGCCGGGTGGCCCGGGCCAGCTCGACCAGGGCCGTGGTGGCCTCGGGCAGGAGGATGGGCAGGCCGCTGGGGGGGAACCACCGCACCTCGACGATCTCGGGCGACCTCGGGGCCGGCACCTCGTCGCCCGGCAGGCGGCCTCTGTAGATCACGTCGACCCGCCGGGTCCCGGCGTCGACCACCACCATGGGCGCGTCGTCGACCTCGAGCTCGACGCCGAGCTCCTCCTGCACCTCCCGCCGGACAGCGTCGGCCGGGTCCTCCCCCCGCTTGAGCAGGCCCCCGGGGAACCCCCACGCCTCCCGTCGTCGGTAGGACTGGCGGAGCAGGAGCATGGCCCCGTCGTCCCGCTCGATGACGCACAGGGCCCCGACGTGGAACGACGGGGTGAGGGTGCGGACGACCAGGAGGCGGCCGGACAGGGGCAGGCGGCGGTAGAGGCCCAGGAGCACGGACTGCAGCCGGTCCCGCACCCGGTGCCACCGCCGCTCAGCCAAGGCCGGCCCGGGCGGCCAACGCCTCCGCCAGCAGCTTCTCGGTGGCAGCCGCCACCGGCGTGCGCCGGTCGTGGAAGCCGAGGGTGACCAGCTCGCGTCCGGCGGCGTCGGCCACCACCCCGCCCGCCTCCCGGCACACGAGGACGCCGCCCAGGTAGTCCCACGGGGCCTGCTCGTGGTGGCTGCAGTCGACGTAGGCGTCGAGCTGGCCGCAGCCGACGGCGCAGATGTCGAGGGCGGCTGCGCCCAGGGCCCGCATCTGGCGCCAGCCGAAGTAGGCGGGGGGCCACCCGTTGAGGCCGACGATGGCGTCGGCCATGGTCGAGCAGCCGCTGGTGGACAGGGAGCCTCCGTTGCAGGTGGCCCCGTGGCCCCGGACCGCCTCGAAGCGGTCGCCGGTGGCCTGGTTGACCACCACCGCGGCCCGGAGGCCGGCCCCGTCTACCGCCGCCAGGCTGGTGGCGTACCAGGGCAGCCTGCGGGACGCGTTGGTGGACCCGTCGACCGGATCGAGCGCCACCGTGACCTCCCTTTCGGGGTGGTGGACCCCGGTCTCCTCGCTGAGCACGCCCAGGCCGGCCTCGACCAGCAGGGCGACCGCCACCGCGTCGGCAGCCAGGTCGCTGAAGTACTGACCGGGGCGGGTGCCGGCCGATCCCCAGTTCTCGAGGGCGGCAAGGGCACCGTGGACCGCGTCGGCGACCTCGTTGAGGACGGCGATCAGGCGGTCGTCGGTCATCATCCGAAGCTACCCGCCGTAGCCGGCGCCACCGCCTACGCTCGTCCCCGAACCGATTCGGCCGTGAAGGAGGTGGACGGTTGGCTGCCATCGACGTGGCCGGGTACGTAGCGGAGTTGAAGGACCACGCCGTCGACCACGGCTTCCACGTCCACGACGAGCGCCATTTCGTCGAGACCTACTCCCTCCGCCAGGTATGGGAGGTCGACCTCCACCCGGAGGAGGGCTGCGGTGGGCCCCTCGACCTCCACCTCGCTCTCGAGGTCGAGCCGCGGGTCCTGCTGGCGTTCGAGGACGTCGTGTCGGACCTCCCCGACGACGAGGACCCGGCCGACGACTTCCAGTTCCCCCTGATCTTCACGTGGGCCCTGCCGCCCCTGCCCAAGGGGCCCGACCTGCTCCTGCTCGCCACCGAGCTGGCCGGCGTGGGCGGCCCCGACCTGCCCTTGGAGGTGTCGGCCATCGACTCCTTCGCCTCGGTCACCGACGCCCCCGAGCGCAGCCTCACCATCGTCGCCCGCCAACAGGTATCGCTGGCCAAGGTCCTGGCCGGCGAGGAGCTGCTGTGCGACATGCTCGACCGCTGCCTCGCCGTCAGCCGCTTCCTCCTCGACCAGGCTCCCGCCTGGGGCGTCTGAGCGCCCCGGCATCGGGAGATCTGAAAAGGGTTGACAGGTCGGGGCGGCAGGTTTACATTTGCCTTCCGGAGTCCCAAGGGGGCAACCGAAGCGGAGGGCCTCCGGGCCCAAAGCGGAGGAAACTTCCTTGGGACTTCACTATTTTGCCCTACAGTCCCCGTGGCCGGCCCGGATGGCGGAACGGTAGACGCGATGGTCTCAAACACCATTGTCCGAAAGGGCGTGCGGGTTCGAGTCCCGCTCCGGGCACCGTTCTGAGTCGGTAGCGACGCGTCGGCTCGGGAAAGCCGTACGAGGTTCCGCGGCTGCTAGCCGACGGCGGCCAGGAGATTGGCGGCGGTGTCCTTGGGCGAGACCTTGTACCAGGCCTGGGCGACGGTGCCGACCTCGTCGACGAGGAAGGCGGAGCGGACGATGCCCATGTACTTCTTGCCGTACATCGACTTCTCGCCCCACACCCCGTAGGCCTCGGCCACGGCGTGGTCCTGGTCGGCGAGCAGCGGGAAGCCGAGGCCGTGCTTGGTGTCGAACTTGGCCTGCTTCCTGGGGGGATCGGGGCTGATGCCGAGGATGACGGTGTCCCCCACCTGGCCGGCGACGTCGCGGAGCCCACACGCCTGGGCGGTGCAGCCGGGCGTGTCCGCCTTCGGGTAGAAGTACACGAGCACCCTCCGGCCCTTGAAGTCGGAAAGTCGGACCTCGGATTCGGATTGGTCGAGCAGCGAGAAGTCGGGCGCCTGGCTACCTGGCATGAGCGGCATAGCGGCAGGCTAGGCCCGTGCGGAGCCTGGGACAGCGGGCGCATCGTCGCACCGATGCCTCCGACCGGCCGAGGAGGCGAAGTCGGGCCCGGCGGCCGTCAGAGGCCGAGCCGGACCGGCCTGCCGTTGAAGGCGGTGGTCCCGAGGGCCAGCTGCACGTCGGCGAAGCCGGGAACCGTGCGCAAATAGTCGAGCTCCCGCTGGAGGTTGCCCACGCCGTTGGTGACCCCGCCGGGG
Organism: uncultured Acidimicrobiia bacterium; assembly: GCA_963790325.1. Taxonomy (GTDB): domain Bacteria; phylum Actinomycetota; class Acidimicrobiia; order Acidimicrobiales; family AC-14; genus JAXDMK01. Next base: position 268,428 of record CAWBNY010000003.1, on the reverse strand, counting down.
ACGGCCACGTTGAGCGTGCTGAGGACGCCGAGGGCCTTGCCCGTCGAGTCGAGGAAGGCGGACCCGGAGTCCCCCGGGATGCCCGGTGTGACGGTGAAGACGGAGTGGCTCCAACCGCCGCCGTTGTCGCCGTGGCTCCACCCGACCTTGGGGCTGAGAACGGTGAGTCCGAGGCGGAGGCTCGAGTTGCCGTAGCTGTACACCTTCTGGTTCTCGGTCGTGCCGGTCGTGTTCAGCCCGTTGGGCCCGCCCCAGTGAGGGATCGACGGGTTGACCTTGGCCGCGTCGGCCGGATGGAGCTGGACCAGGGCCAGATCGTTGTACTGGCAGGCGTCGGCGTCGGTCTCGCCCCGGGCCTGCATCGTCAGCCACGAGTTGTAGACCATCGTCGCCGCCTGCGACGCCCCATCCACCTCGACCGGCGTGCCCAGGTCCAGGGAGCCGGCCAGGCAGCCGTCGGTGTCGGTGGCACCGCCGGTGCCCGAGCAGTGGGCGGCCTGGCCGATGAACACCTTGGCGCCGTCGTAGAAGACGAAGTTCGAGGTGCACTGCCCACCCGCCGTCATCGTCTGGACGCCGGGGTGGATGGGGGCGGTGGCCGCCGGTGCCCAGGTGGGCGCAGCGGGCGCCGGGCCGGCCGGCACGAGCACGGCGAGGACGGCAAAGGCTCCGGACACGACCGCGCCGCGCCAGGTTCGCATGGCGACCAGGATGCCAGGGGCAGGCGATCAGGGAACGTCAGGGGAACCGATTTCTTCAGGGAACGGGGCCGGCGCGGCCGCCAGCGCGTGGAAGCCGCCGTCGACGTGGACCATCTCGCCGGTGGTGGCGGGGAACCAGTCGGACAGCAGGGCCACGCACGCCCGGGCCACCGGGACCGCGTCGCGGGTGTCCCAACCGAGGGGGGCCCGACCGCCCCACGTGTCCTCGATCTGGGCGAAGCCGGTGATGCCCTTGGCCGCGATCGTCCGCAACGGCCCGGCCGACACCAGGTTGACCCGCACCCGGTCACGGCCGAGATCGCGGGCCAGATACCGGGAGGTGGCCTCCAGGGCGGCCTTGGCCACGCCCATCCAGTCGTAGGCGGGCCACGCCTGGCGGGCGTCGAAGGTGAGCCCGACGATCGATCCTCCCCCGGCGGCCCGCATCAAGGGGAGGACGGCGCCGGCCAGCGCCTTCAGCGAGTAGGCGGACACGTGCAGGGCCGTGCTCACGTCGGCCCACTCCGGCTGCATGAAGTCGCCCCCCAGGCAGTTGGCGGGAGCAAAGGCGACCGCGTGGAGGACGCCGTCGACGCGTCCCCAACGGTTGGTGAGGTCGTCGGTGAGATAGAGGAGGTGGGCCGGGTCGGTGACGTCGACCTCGAGCACCTCCGGCTCCACCGGCAGCCGGCGGGCGGTGCGCCGGGTCAGGCTCATCCCCCGCCCGAACCCGGTGAGGACGACCTCGGCCCCCTGCTCCTGGGCCACCGCCGCCACCGAGAAGGCGATGGACGACTCGTGAAGGACCCCTGTGACCAGCACCTTCTTACCTTCGAGCAGCATTGGTGGTCCTCACAGTGGGGGGTTGGTGTGCTTGAAGTCCCCAGGGGGCGGGACGCGCTTGGAGCGCAGACCGGCCAGGCCCGCGACCAGGAGCCGGCGGGTGTCGGCCGGGTCGATCACATCGTCGACGTAGCCCCGCTCGGCCGCCACGCGGGGGGTGCAGTAGCGGGAGGCGTACTCGGCCTCCAGCTTGGCCGCCGACGCGGCCCGGTCGGCGGGGTCGTCGAACGCGTCCAGCCGCCGCCGATGGAGGATCTGGACCGCTCCGGGGGCGCCCATCACCGCGATCTCGGCCGTCGGCCAGGCCAGGACCAGGTCGCTGCCGAGCCCCCGCGAGTCCATGACGATGTAGGCGCCGCCGTAGGCCTTGCGCAGCACCACCGAGATCCGGGGCACGGTGGCGGCGGCGTAGGCCCCCACCAGCTGGGCCCCGTAGCGGATGATGCCCTGCCACTCGATGTCCTTGCCCGGCTGGAACCCGGAGCTGTCGACGAAGGTGATCAGCGGGATTCCGAAGGCGTCGCAGCACTGGACGAAGCGGGCCGCCTTGGTGGACGCGTCGATGTCGAGGGTGCCGGCCCGGTAGCTGGGTTGGTTGGCGATGACACCCACCGGCGCCCCTGCCAGCCGCCCGTAGCCGGTGACGACGTTGGGCGCGTACCCGGCCCGCACCTCGAGGAACGAGTCGCGGTCGACGACGTCGCCGATGATCGTGCGCACGTCGTACGACGCGGTGGCCCGGTCGGGGACGGTGGTGGCGGCCACCCGGCAGGCCCGGTCGACAGGATCGTCGCACGCCACCACCGGTGGCTCCGCCCGCCAGTTGGACGGGAGGTAGGCGAGCAGGTCGCCCACCGCCCACGCCGCCTCCCCCTCGTCGGCCACGACCAGGGAGGCCAGGCCGCTGCGGCGGGCGTGGACGTCGGCGCCCCCGAGCTCGGCGCTGGTGGTCGGCAGCCCGGTGAAGTCCTGCACCGAGGCGGGACCGCTGACGTAGGCGTAGGCGTCGGCCGTCATCACCACGTGGTCGGCGATGCCGAGCATGAGGGCGGGTCCGGCCAGGCACGGGCCCAGCACCGACAGGACGATCGGGACCGTCCCCGAAGCCTCGCTGAGGACCCGGGCCACCCGGCCCCAGCCGTGGAGCGAGGCCAATCCGTCCCGCACGTCGGCGCCCGATGTCGACAGCTCCCCCACCACGGGGACGCCCACCTCGGAGGGCCATCCGGATGAGGCGCTCGAGCACCTCCCCCTCGACCGGGCCGATGGCGCCCCGGTGGGGACCGCCGGCCAGGTGGAAGCGGGCCACCCGGCGCCCGTCGAGATCGGTGAGGGAAGCCTGGACGGCGCCACCCCGACGGGCGGCGACCGGGACTGCGGTCACTGGGCGGGGGCGAGCACCAGGCTGGCGTTGTGGCCGCCGAACCCGAACGAGTTCGACACGACCGGGGCGGCCGCCAGCCGGCGGGGCTCGCCGTGGACGACGTCGATGGCCAGCTCGTCCTCGGTGCGCTCGAAGTTGGCCGTGGGCGGGATCAGGCCCGCCTGCATGGCCAGGAACGACGTCACCGCCTCCACCGCCCCGGCGGCGCCGATGAGGTGGCCGGTGGCGCCCTTGACCGACGTCACCGGCGGCACGTCGCCGCCGAAGACCTTGAGCATCGCCTCCGCCTCGGCTGCGTCGTTGAGGGGCGTCGACGTGCCGTGGGCGTTGACGTGGCCGATGGCGGACGGCTCGATGCCGGCGTCGGCCAGGGCCAGGCGCATGCACTCGGCCGCGCCCACGCCCCCGGGCGAGGGGGCGGTGATGTGGTACGCGTCGGCGTTGCGGCCGTAGCCGGCGACCTCGCCGTAGATGCGGGCGCCCCGGGCCACGGCCCGGTCCCAGCGCTCCAGCACCAGGAAGGCGGCACCCTCACCGATCACGAAGCCGTCGCGGCCCACGTCGAACGGTCGGGAGGCCAGCTCGGGGGCGTCGTGGCGCATGCTGAGGGCGCCCATGCGGGCGAAGGCGGCGATGGCGATGGGCGTGACCGCGGCCTCGCTCCCCCCGGCCAGGACGACGTCGGCCGATCCCTCCCGGATCAGGCGAGCCCCCTCCCCCACCCCGTGGGTGCCGGCGGCGCAGGCGGTGGCCACGCAGAAGTTGGGACCGGTCCAGCCCAGCTTCATCCCGATCATGGCCGCGGTGGCGTTGGGCATCATCATGGGGACCAGCATCGGGCTGACCCGGGACGCGCCCTTGGAGAACAGCTCGTACTCCTGGGCCTCCTGGGTCATGAGCCCGCCCACGCCGGTGCCGGCCACCACGCCGCAGCGGGCGGGGTCGGCACCCAGGTCGCCGGCGTCGGCCAGGGCGTCGGCCGCGGCCGCGTACCCGAGCTGGGCCACCCGGTCGGACCGCTTGGCCTCCTTGTACTCCAAATAGGCGAGGGGGTCGAAGTCGGCCACCTCGCCCGCGAACTGCACCGGCAGGGCGGACGGGTCGAAGCGCCGGATGCGGGCCGCGCACGAGCGTCCCGCCAGGAGGGTGGCCCAGAACGTCGCCAGGTCGGAGCCGGCCGGCGTCTTGACCCCCATGCCGACCACCGCGACCCGCGACCGGGTCTCCCGGGTCATGCCGGGTTGGCGCTCTCGGCCGGCTCGGCCTCGGCCGCCTCGGCGATCCCGATCACCAGGTCGATGGCCTCGCCCACGGTGGTGATGCCGTCGAGCTTGTCCTCGGGGACGGAGATCGAGAAGCGCTCCTCGAGCGCCATCACGACCTCGACCAGGTCGAGGCTGTCGGCGTCGAGGTCGTCCTTGAAGCTGGCCGACTCGTTCACGGCGCCGGCCTCGACCCCCAGAACGTCGACGGCCACCTCGGTCAGCTGCTCGAGGACTAGTGCGCGATCCATGTTGTGACTTCCTCCTCAGGAATAGTCATCGGCGAACTCAGTGGCCCATGCCCATGCCGCCGTCGACCGGCACGACCGCGCCCGAGACGTAGGCCGCCGCGTCCGAACTCAGAAACGAGACTACGGCCGCCACCTCCTCGGGCGTACCAAACCGACCCAAGGGTACCTGCGCCGTCATCTGGGCCCGGCGCTCGTCGGTGAGGGCGTCGGTCATGGCGGTGACGATCGGCCCCGGAGCGACCAGGTTGACGGTGATGCCCCTCGACCCGAGCTCGCGGGCCACGGCCCGGGTGAGCCCGACCAGACCGGCCTTGGCCGCCCCGTAGTTGGCCTGGCCGGGCGAGCCGGACAGGGCGACGACCGAGCCCACCAGCACGATGCGGCCCCACCGGGCCCGCACCATCCCCGGCGGCGGCCCGCCGCACGACGTGGAAGGCGCCGTCGAGGTTGGTGCGCAGGACGTCGGCCCACTGCTGGTCGGTCATCCGCAGGAGAAGTCCGTCGCGGTTGACGCCGGCGTTGGAGACGAGCACCTCGACCTTGCCCCACGCCTCCTCCACCCGGGAGAAGGCGGCGTCGACCGAGTCGGCCCGGCTGACGTCGATCTGGACGGGGAGCGCCTCGCCGCCCACCGCCTCGATGGCCTGGCATGTCTCGGCCCCGGCGGCCGCGTCGGACCCGAAGCAGGCCGCCACCCGGTGGCCGTCGGCGGCCAGGGCCAAGGCCACGGCTCGTCCGATGCCTCGGGACGCGCCCGTGACAAGGGCCACCCGGCCCCCCATCAGCGGGTGTGCCCCCAGCGCATGACGGCGGAGGCCCACGACATGCCCGCGCCGAAGCCCGACATCAGGACCAGGTCGCCGTCGTGCAGTCGTCCCTCCTCGGCCGCCTCGGCCAGGGCGATCGGCACCGACGCGGCCGACGTGTTGCCGTAGAGCTGGATGTTCACGAACACCCGCTCGCTCGGGAACCCGAGCCGGCTGGCGGCGCCCTCGATGATCCGGGCGTTGGCCTGGTGGGGAACGAACAGGGCGATGTCGTCGGCGGTGACCTCGGCCGCGGCCAGCGCCGTCTCGGCCGACTCGACGATGGCCCGCACCGCCCGCCGGTAGACCTCCTTGCCCTCCATCTTCAGCCACTGCTCGCCGGCCAGCACCGTCTCCACGGTGAGGGGCCGCCGGCTCCCGCCGCCGGGGATGGCGAGGAGGTGGGCGGTGGAGCCGTCGCAGTTCAGGTCCCAGGACAGGAGGTTGGTCTCGGCGCTGGGTACGAGCACGACCGCGCCGGCACCGTCGCCGAAGAGGACGTTGGTGCTGCGGTCGGCGGGGTCGGCCACCCGGCTGAGGGTCTCGGAGCCGATCAGCAGCACCGGCCCGAAGCCGCCGGCGGCGACCATGGAGGCGGCCACCACCAGGCCGTAGACGAACCCGGAGCAGGCGGCGTCGATGTCGAAGGCGCCACAGCGCAGGCCCAGCCCTTCCTGGACGAAGGCGCCGGTGGGCGGGATGGGCTGCTCCGGCGTGCAGGTGGCGACGATGCAGCAGCCGATGTCGGAAGGGCACAGGTCGGCCCGCTTGATGGCCGCCGCGCCGGCCTCGATGGCCAGGGTGGCCGTGCTCTCGCCCTCCCCCGCCCACCGCCGCTCCCTGATGCCGGTGCGTTCGGTGATCCACGCGTCGCTGGTGTCGACCATCTGGGCCAGGTCGTGGTTGGTGACGCGCCGCTCGGGGACCGCCATCCCCCAGCCGGCGATGGAGACACCGATGCCTGCTGCGCCCGTGCCGATGGGCATCAGTGGGCCATGCGGAGCCACGCCACCGGCTGTCCCTCACGCACCCGCTCGCCGGCCGAGGCCAGCAGGCCCATGAGGCGGCCGTGGAACGGGCTGTGGACAGGGGTGGAGTGGCCGAGGCCGTCGACGAAGCCGATGACCTGCTCCCGGGCCACGTCGGCCCCGTCGGCAGCGGCCCCGGGTGCTTCGTCGATCGGGCGGAACTTGCCGGGGGCGGGAGCCAGGATCACCCGTTCGGGGACCATGAGCACCTCGCCGTGAACCGATCCGGCTTCCATCACGCGACCTCCAGGAGAAGGGGGACGTCGCTCGGGGCGGCGACGTTGCGGGTGGTGACACCCGTGAGAGTGCGACGGGCCAGTCCGGACAGCACTGCGCCGGGACCGACTTCGAGAAACGTGTCGGCACCGAGCGCAGCGAGGGTCTCCAGCGATTCCCTCCAGCGTACCGGTGCGACCAGATGACGGCTCAGGCGCTCGGGCCAGCCGTCGGCGCCGCTGTGGGGGGCGGCGTCGGTGTTGGTGACCACGGGGGCGGTGGGGGCCGTGAAAGGCATGTCCGACAGGTGGTCGAGCAGGTGGGCGGCAGCCGGGGCCATGAGGGGCGTGTGGAAGGCGGCGCCCACCTTGAGGGGGATGACCCGCCTGACGCCGAGGTTGATGGCACGGGCGGTGGCGGCTTCGATGCCGATCGGGGTCCCGCCGATGACGACCTGGCCGGGGGCGTTGTCGTTGGCCACCCACGAGGTGCGGCCGGCGACGGTGGCGCCGGCGGAGGCGGCCTCGGCCTGGGCCAGGGTGGCGCCGAGGAGGGCGGCCATCCGACCGGGGCGGGCGTCGGCCGCGGCCTGGGTGCGCTCGGCCCGCTCGGCGGCCAGACGGACCCCGTCCTCCAGGGAGAGGGCGCCGGAGGCGATGAGAGCGGTGATCTGGCCGAGGGAGTGGCCGGCGAAGGCGACGACGCCCTCGGCGCCGCGGGCGTCGCGGACCGCCTCCCACGCCATCAGGGACGTGAGGAGGACGGCCAACTGGGCCTCGCGGGTGCGGGCCAGATCGGTGGCATCGGCGTCGAGGAGGAGGTGGCGGAGGGGCTGGCCGAGGGCGGCTTCGGCCCGCTCGACGAGGTCCCAGGCGGCCGAGGCGCGCCACACCTCACCCATACCGGGGACTTGGGTCCCCTGGCCGGGGAAGAGCACGGCGATACCCACCGGGGATTCCGACCAGCCGGGGGTCGGAAAGGTTACGAGGGGGTTGCCGGCGGGGGCCGGTGGGCCCCCCCGGTGTCGAGGCCGGCCCGCAGCTCGGCCACGAAGTCGGCCGCCCCGTCGGGGCCGCAGCCCTCGAGCAGGCGGCGCACGAGGGCGCTGCCCACGATCACGCCGTCGCCGTCGGCGGCCGCCTCCGCCGCCTGGGCCGGGTTGGACACGCCGATCCCGATGAGGACCGGCTTGTCGGTGACGGCCTTGAGCCGCTTGGCCATGAGGGTGGCCGAGGCGGCGAGGGCGGAGCGCTCGCCGGTGACGCCCATGATGCCGACGCCGTAGACCCAGCCCCTCGATCGCTCGCAGATGGCGGCCAGCCGGTCGTCGGGGGTGGTGGGGGCGGCGAGGAGGATGGTCTCCACGCCGGCCTCGTCGGCTGCGTCGCCCCACCCGTCGAGCTCGTCGAGGGGCAGGTCGGGGACGATGGCCCCGCTGATCCCCTGGTCGGCGAGCTGGCGGGCGAACCGGGTGTGGCCGGCGCGGAAGACCAGGTTGTAGTAGGTCATCACCGCGATCGGGACGCCGCCGGTGTCGATCCGGCCGAGGGCCGTCACGATGGCGGCCGGGGTCGCGCCGGCGGCCAGGGCCTGCTGGGAGGCCTCCTGGATGACGGGGCCGTCCATCACCGGGTCGGAGAAGGGGATGCCGACCTCGACCGCGTCGGCACCGGCGGCGGCGACCGCCTCGACGACGGCCGTCCAGTCCCGGCCGAGTCCGCCGGTGACGTAGGGGACGAGGAGCTTGCGGCCCTCACCCCGCCGGCCCCGGAGGAACGCCTCGATGGTCACAGCTGGTCGCCGATCATGTCGAGGACCTGGGCCACGTCCTTGTCGCCCCGTCCCGACAGGGTCACGAGGACGGTGGTGCCCGGGGGGAGCTCGTCGGTGCCGGCGGCCCGGATGACCCAGGCGAGGGCGTGGGCCGGTTCGAGGGCGGGGATGATGCCCTCGGTCTCGGCCAGGAGGCGAAAGGCGTCGAGGACCTCGGCGTCGCCGGCGGAGACGTAGGTGACCCGGCCCACCGACGCCAGGTGGGCGTGCTCGGGGCCGACCCCGGGGTAGTCGAGGCCGGCGGAGATGGAGTGGGCCTCGAGGACCTGGCCGTGCTCGTCCTGGAGGAGGAACGACTTGCTCCCGTGGACCACCCCCGGCACGCCCCGGCCGATGGCGGCCCCGCCCTCCGGCTCGACCCCGACCAGGCGGGCGCCGGTGTCGACGAAGCCGGCGAAGGTGCCGGCGGCGTTGGATCCCCCGCCGACGCAGGCGACCACCACGTCGGGGTGGCTCCCGTCGAGGATGGCCCGGCTCTGTTCCTCGGCCTCCCGGCCCACGATGCGCTGGAACTCGCGGACCATCCACGGGTAGGGGTGGGGTCCCATCACCGACCCGAGGCAGTAGTGGGTGGACTCGACGGTGGCGACCCACTCCCGGAGGGTCTCGTTGATGGCGTCCTTGAGGGTGCGGCTGCCGGACCCGACGGGGACGACCTCGGCGCCGAGCAGCTTCATGCGGAAGACGTTGAGCGCCTGGCGCTCGACGTCGACCTCGCCCATGTAGATCCGGCACTCGAAGCCGAAGAGGGCGGCAGCGGTGGCGGTGGCGACGCCGTGCTGGCCGGCGCCCGTCTCCGCGATCATCCGCCGCTTGCCCATGCGCTCGGTGAGCAGGGCCTGGCCGATGACGTTGTTGAGCTTGTGGGACCCGGTGTGGGCCAGGTCCTCCCGCTTGAGGAGGACCCGGATGCCGAGGCGCTCCGAGAGTCGGCGGCACTCGGTGACGGGCGTGGGTCGGCCGCCATAGTCGCGGAGGAGGCTTTCGTAGCGCTCGTGGAAGGCGGGGTCGGCCCACGCGGTGGTGAACGCGGCCTCGAGCTCGGCGCAGGCCGGGACCAGCGATTCGGGCAGGTACCGCCCGCCGAAGTCGCCGAAGCGCCCATCGGCCGACGGGTCGCGCATGAGCGGCGTGGGGTCGGTGAGCAAGGATCCCAAGCTAGGGCAAGCGGTGGTGCCGCCGACCCGAGTTACTGGTCGTCCTGGTCGAACGGCAGCTCGGACTCGTCGATGGGCTCGTCGTCCTTGTCGTCCGGCCCGGGGGCGGCGGCCCGGGCGGCGACGATGAAGGCGCGGAGCTTGCGGGGGTCCTTGCGTCCGGGAACCACCTCCACGCCCGTGGCCACGTCGACGCCCCACGGGTGGACCTGGGCGACCGCTTCGCCCACGTTGGCCGCGGTCAGGCCGCCGGCGAGGATGAGCCGCATCCCGGACGGGACCTCGGCCAGGGCCCAGTCGAAGACCTGGCCCGACCCGGGGTTCTGGGAGTCGATCATGATGGCGTCGGCGCCGAACTCGGCGGCCCGGGCCACGGTGGGGTCGCCGGCGGGGAAGGTCTTGATCAGGAACCGGACCCGCTGGCGGACGTACAACGAGTGCTCCACCGACTCCCGCCCGTGGAGCTGGGCCCCGCCGAGGCCGGCCTGGTTCACCACCGCCACCACCCGTTCGGGGGCCTCGTCGCGGAAAACCCCGATGGTGAGGATCTCCCGGGGCAGGCGCTTGACGATGTCGGACGCCCTGGTGGCCGAGATCATCCGGGGCGACGGGGCGAAGACGAAGCCGACCGCGTCGGCCCCGAGGGCGACCGCGAGCAGAGCGTCCTCCTCGCTCGTCGTCCCGCAGATCTTCACGAACACTGCGGGTGACGGTATCGGTCAGGCGTCGAGGCGGTCGTTGGCGAAGTCGTCGTACGCCGAGAGGTCGAGCAGGCCGTGGCCCGAGTAGGAGAAGAGGATGACCCGCTCGGCGCCCTCCTCCTTGGCCAGCAGGGCCTCGTCGATGGCGGCCCGGATGGCGTGGGAGGTCTCCGGCGCCGGGATCGAGCCCTGGACCCGGGCGAACTGCACCGCCCCCTCGAACACCTTCGACTGGGGGTAGGCCACCGCCTCGATCCGTCCCGACTGCACCAGGTTGGAGACCAGGGGCGAGTCGCCGTGGTACCGGAGGCCGCCGGCGTGGATGGGCGGGGGCATGAAATCGTGGCCGAGGGTGTACATGGCCAGGAGGGGGGTCATGCCGGCGGTGTCGCCGAAGTCGTAGTCGAAGCGGCCTCCGGTGAGGGTGGGGCACGACGACGGCTCCACCGCCACCAGCCGCACGCCCTCGTCCGGGACGAACGGGAAGGCGATCCCGCCGAAGTTCGAGCCGCCACCGCACGAGCCGATGACCACGTCGGGCTTCTCCTCGCCCGCCGCCGCCAGCTGCTCCTTGGCCTCCAACCCGATCACGGTCTGGTGGAGGAGGACGTGGTTGAGCACCGACCCGAGGGAGTAGTGGGTGTCGGGGCGGCCGGCGGCGTCGGCGACCGCGTCGCTGATGGCGTCGCCGAGGGAGCCGGGCGAGGTGGGGTCGGCCACCGGGGACGGCTCGACCTGGCCGCCCCACGTCTCGATCATCATCCGCCGGTAGGGCTTCTGCTGGAACGACGACCGCACCATGTAGACCTTGCACTCCAGGTCGAAGAGGGAGCAGGCGAGGGAGAGGGCGCTCCCCCACTGGCCGGCGCCGGTCTCGGTGGCCAGACGGGCGGTGCCTTCCTGTTTGTTGTAGAAGGCCTGGGGGATGGCGGTGTTGGGCTTGTGCGATCCCGCCGGCGACACCGACTCGTCCTTGTAGTAGATCCTCGCCGGGGTGCCGAGGGCCCGTTCGAGTCGGCGGGCCCGCAGGAGGGGCGTGGGGCGCCACAGGCGGAGGACGTCGAGGACCTCGCCGGGGACGTCGACCCACGGCTCGGCGGTGGCCTCCTGACCGATGAGCGCCATCGGGAAGAGGGGCGCCAAGTCGTCGGGACCGATGGGCTGGCGGGTACCGGGATGCAGCGGCGGCTGCAGGGGCGTCGTGAGGTGGGGCGCGACGTTGAACCAGGCCGACGGGATGCGATGGGGTGGGAGCAACCACCGACTCGATTCACTCATGACGATTCACCTCGCAGGGTTCGGAGGGCGGCGACGGGGTCGGCGGCGGTGACCAGCCGCTCTCCCACCAGGATGGCGTCGTAGCCGGCGTCGGCGAGGGCGTCGACCTGCTCAGGCGTGTGGATGCCCGACTCGGCGATCTTCATGACGCCGTCGGGGACGAGGGCGGCCAGGCGGGCGGCCCGGGTGGGGTCGACGTCGAAGGTGCGCAGGTCGCGCTGGTTGACCCCGATGATCGTGGCGCCGGCCTTGAGGGCGACCCGCAGTTCGTCCTCGTCGTGGACCTCGACGACCGCGGCCAGGCCGAGGCCGTCGGCCAGACCGCGGAGGCGGGCGAGGTCGCCCGGGGGGAGGGCGGCCACGATGAGCAGGACGGCGTCGGCGCCCATGGTGCGGGCGTCGGCCACGTCGCGGCCGTCGACGGTGAAGTCCTTGCGCAGGATGGGCAGGTCGGGCGTCGCGGCCCGGGCCGCGGCCAGGTCGTCGGGAGAGCCGCCGAAGTACTTGAGGTCGGTGAGCACGGACAGGGCGGAGGCACCGCCCGTCCGGTAGGCGGTGGCCAGGGCCGCAGGGTCGAGGTCGGGGGCGAGGAGGCCCTTAGAGGGCGATCGGCGCTTGATCTCGGCGATGACCGCCGGCCGCCCGGTTCTGGCGGCGGCGACCCGGAGCAGGCCCCGGAAGTCCCGGGGGTCGGGCGCCTCGAAGGCGGCCGACATGGTGGCGTCGAGCCACCGCTTGTCCTCGATCCCCAGCTCCCGGTGGTGGGCGATGATCTCGTCGAGGACGGTGGCCATCGACCCGATCGTACCGACCGCACCGTCGGTGTGGGCCGACGGCTCCGATCGGCGGGGCCGTCGGCCGGTCGATCCGGCTGCGGACGAAGTCGGCCGTCTCGGGATCCTGGAGGTAGCCGTAGCAGCCCCGCGGCCCCCGGGTGAGGAGGACGCCGATCAGGTCGTCGAGCTGGTCGCCCGGTAGCACGGGCTGGGGCGCGGCAGCCGTCGGTGGCGGTGGGCACGAAGTCGACGCTGGACCCGCGGTAGAGGTGCACCGCGCATCGAGGGCACCGACCTCACAGATCCCTCACACGGGGGTGCGCGACCATGAGGCGTGGCTGACGCAGGGACGATCGTGGTGGTCGAGGACGACCGGCACATCGCCGACCTGGTCGAGCTCTACCTGCGCCAGGAGGGGTTCCGGGTGGTGCAGGCCACGGACGGGCAGCGGGGGCTCGACGCGGTGCGTGACCAGCGTCCACGGATGGTGATCCTCGATGTCGGCCTGCCGGCGGTGGACGGGCTCGAGGTGTGCCGTCGGTTGCGGGCCGACAGCGACGTCCCCATCCTCATGCTCACCGCCCGCGACGGCGAGATCGACCGGGTCCTCGGCCTGGAGATGGGCGCCGACGACTACGTGGCCAAGCCCTTCTCCCCCCGGGAGCTGGTGGCCCGGGTGCGGGCGATCCTCCGGCGGGCGGAGGGGAGCCGGGGCGACGTTCCGGGCGTGCTGCCGGCGGGCGACGTGGAGGTCGACGTCGGCCGGCGGGAGGCCCGGGTCGACGGCGCCGTCGTCGCCCTCGCCACCCGCGAGTTCGACCTCCTCCGGTACCTGGCCGAGAACGCGGGCCTGGCCCTCACCCGCCAGCAGATCCTCGACGCGGTCTGGGGTGCCGACTGGTACGGCGACGAGCGCACGATCGACGTCCACGTCGGGCAGCTGCGCAAGAAGCTCGGCCCCGGCCTGCCCCTCGCCACCGTGTGGGGCGTGGGCTACCGGCTCGGATGACCCGAGGGGTCCCGTGACCCGCCGGTTGATCGTCACGATCGTCGGGGTGGTGGCCGCCGCCCTGGCCGTGGCCAGCATCGGGACGGTGGTCATCCTCCGCCTGGAGGCCCGGGCCGACGCCCGCCGGGAGCTGCGGGACCAGGCCGTCCGGCTGGCGACCCGGGTGGAGACGGTGCAGGCGCCGGGCGCGCTGACGGCCGTCACCCGGGCCCTCCGCCTGGAGGGGGCGAGCGTCCTGCGCCTCGAGGCCGACGGCCGCCTGCGGGGGATCCCGCCGGCCGGCGTCACCCTGGCCGACCTCGACCCGTCGCCGCTGGCCGCGGGCCGGACGGTGACCGGCGTGACCCCGGGCGGGATCGCGTTCGCGGCGGCGCCGGCCGAGCGGGCGGCGGCGTCGGTGGTGGTCGTCCTCAGCCGCCGGGTGGACACCGGCCGGCCCGACCTGGGCCTCTGGTTCCTGGTGGCGGTGGCGGCCACCCTCGCCGTGGCCGCGGCGTTGGCGGGGAACCTGGCCCGGCGTCTCACCCGGCCCCTGCGGGAGGCGCAGGACGCGACCCGGCGCATCGCAGCCGGCGACCTGGCGGTGCGGGTGCCGGAGGACGAGGCCGACGGGGCCGAGCTGGCCGGGCTGGCCCGGTCGATCAACGCCATGGCCGAGAGCCTGGAGCGGTCCCGAGGCACGGAGCGACAGTTCCTCATGTCGGTGTCACACGACCTGCGGACGCCACTGACCTCCATCCGGGGCTACGGCGAGGCGCTGTCGGAGGGGCGGGCCCCCGACCCGGCCCACGCCGGCTCGGTGATCACCGCCGAGGCCCGCCGCTTGGAACGCCTGGTGGGCGACCTGCTCGAGCTGGCGAAGCTCGACGCCCGCCGCTTCTCCCTCGACGTCCGGGCCACCGATGTGGCCGAGGTGGTGTCCGACACGATCGAAGGCTTCCGTCCGGCGGCCGAGCGGGCCGGGGTCACCGTCGATGTCGACCTCGGCACGGCGGACGGCCGGTCGCGGCCGCCCGTCATGGCCGCCGTTGACCCCGACCGCCTGGCCCAGATCGTGGCCAACCTGGTTGAGAACGCGCTCAAGTTCGCCACGTCCCGCATCGGGGTGACGGTGGCCGACGACGGGAGCGTGGCGGTCGACGACGACGGCCCCGGCATCGCGGCCGACGAGCTGGCCCACGTGTTCGAGCCCTTCTTCCGATCCGGCCGCACCCCGGCCCGCAGCCTCGGGTCGGGGTTGGGGCTGGCCATCGTGGCCGAGCTGACGGCAGCCATGGGGGGTTCGGCCCGCGCCGAACCTCTTCCCACCGGCGGCACCCGGGTCACCGTGTCCCTCCCCCCCGCTGTCCCCTCCGGCTGATTGCACCCCTCCGGCGGTGCCCCTAGGGTCGGGCCCACGTGCGACTAGCGGATCCGTCGAGCCTTCCCGCCGAACCGGCTCGGTGCGTCATCATCAACGTCAACACCGAGTCCGTGACGACGCTGGCCCTCGCGAGTGCCCTTCGCCACGCCGACATGCCCGTGCTCCTGTTGAACTGCGCCCCGACCGCAGCCAGCACCGCCCATTTCGAGGCCCTCCTGGCCGACGGATGGAAATTCGACATCCTCGACGCCCCCCTGAGGACGCACGGCGCAACCCTGGACTGGGTCTTCCGTTGGATCGCCGCCGACCTCGTCCTGCTCCTCGACTCCGACGCGGAGATCCGGGAGCCCGGCTTCTGCGCCCGGCTCCGATCGTTCTTCGCCACGCCGATCGTGTTCGGCGCCGGCTTCGTCAACGGCCCGACCTGGCTCGAGGAGCGCCACGGCGCGTCCCACCGGACCGGGTTGCGCCACGAGCGGGCCTGGATGCCGTCGGTGATGTTCCGCACCGCCCACGTGCGGGCCGCGCTCGATGCCGGGATGTCCTTCGAGACACGCGTCATCTACAACGATCTTCGCTGGAGCCGGAAGGTCTCACAGCTCCTGGCCACCCGCTTCATGAACGCCTACGTGCCCCGGGCGCCAGTGCTCTCGAGACTGCCGGCGCGGACGCAGGCGGGGCTGCGATCGGCCTCGCTTCCATGGTTGGCGGGCGGCCGCCGGGAGTTCTACGGACACCGGCCCAACTACGTCTACTGCGACACGGGCACGGACATCTTCCAATGGTGTCGGTACCAGCAGCAGTGGGTGTTCGCCGGCCTCAACGTCGCCCTCCTTAAGGACGAGGTGGCGCACTACCAGGGAGTGACCCGGCGAGCCCTGCGCCCCCGCCAGCAGAACGCAGCCGTTCTCGAGGACATCACCGCCGAGGTCGTGGATCGCCTGAAGCGAGAGTACGGAATCGCCTGGGACGAGCTGGCGGCCCGGTCCGGCCTGCACGGGACGGCCTGACGGCGCGGGCCGTCACCGGTCCGTCGGGAGACGTCGGCCGCGGCCGAAGACGACCGCCTGGCCCGATGCCAGGGGCAGGACGGCGACGCTCCCCGCGGCGCAGAAGGCACGGACCGCCACCTCCACTCCCGGCCACCGGAGGGACCCGAAGTCGTCGCAGACGATGACCCCGCCCGGTGCCAGACGAGGGTGGAAGAACTCGAGGGAGTCCCGGATCGGGTCGTGAAGGTCGACGTCGAGGTGGACGAAGCGGTACGGGCCCTCTGGAGCTCCGACGAAGGACGCCGGGATCCAGCCCTTGTGAAATCCGATTCCGGGAAACTCCTTCAACGCCTCCTGGACTGTCGCCAGCGACGCGCTCAGGATGCCCTTCCCCCGGGGCAGGTCGCCGAGGCGGCTGCCGGCTTCCAGCTCGTCGGCCGGGGTCGGCTCGCTGATGCCCTCGAACGAGTCGAACACGTGGAACCCGGCGCCGGTGAAGGAGTCGTTCTCCTGCCGCAGGTAGGAGCACAGGGTGTAGGCCGAGAGGCCTCGGTACACCCCGCATTCGGCGACCAGGCCCTCGACCCCCGCCGTCATGGTCAACGCCTGGACGAGGTTGTACAGGCTGTCCCGCGACAACGACTGGTGGTAGCCCGAGCGCACCAGCGCGGTGTCAACGATCTCGTTGAACACCCGATCACCTTGGACGGCGAGTCGCTTGGCCCCGCCGAAGCCCTTGTCGGGCCGCCGACCCGAGCGGGGGACCACCCTGACGTCCAACCCGAGGTGGTCGCGGACGAACCGGTGAACCCGGGCCCGGCGACCGCTCGGCACCTCGTTCGCACTCCGACGGGAGGTCAGGGGGTCGGTCAGCCGCACTGGCGGCACTTTACCGACCCGGCCCCGCCCCCTTCCGACACCGGGCGGGTGGCGCGCTCTAGGGAGCGGTCGTCGCCGGCGCCGCCGGCGGTGGTGGGGCGATGGTGCACGGCGGCAGGAGCAGGGAGGACGAGGCGTTGCCGACGAGGATCGAGGCCGGAAACTGGCCGGGCTGGAGGCAGACGACCTGCCAGGCGGCGGCGCCGTTGCCGTCGGAGACGGTGATGGTGGCCGACTGGAGGCTGATGCTCGACGTGAGGTTGAGCTGGACCCGGACTCCGGGTCGGGGCGTGACCACCACCCGCCCGTCGGCGTCGACGCCGCCGCTGCCGAAGCGCACGGTGAGGATCGCCGGCACCCCGACGAGAGGCGGGTTGGGCTCCATCTCGGCGGTGATGGTGTCGGAGCCCAGCCGGATGAGGGTGGTGGTGAGGGTCTTGGCCTCGTCGGCGGCCAGGAAGAACACGTCGGGTGCGGTCTGGGCCAGGTCGGGGGGACGGAAGATGGTGACCCGGTAGGAGCCGCCGAGGATCGAGTCCACCGCCCAGGCTCCGCCCTGGCTCTGGGTCTGGACCTGCGCCACCTCCGACCCCACGAACCGCTCGACCCGGACGATGGCGCCGGTGACCGGCCCCTCCGGCCCGGTGACGGTGCCCCCGATGCGGGCGGTGCCAGGTCCGATGGTGGTGGCCAGGCTGGTCACGGTGCGAGGGCTGCCCCGGGCGATGGTGGTCTCGGGCGGCGCCTCCGTGGTCGGCGGGACGGTCGTGACCTCGATGACGGTGGTGTCGGGGACGACAGTCGTGGTGGCCTCCGGCTCGTCGTCGCCGCCACCGCTGCACGCCGGGGCCAGGAGGGCGACCATCAGCAACGCCAGGACCTTCCGCATTCGGCGGCTCAGGATACGACGGGGAGGGCGACGACCCGGGCCGGGGCAGCCCCGCCGTCCCATCGCAGCTCGACGTCGGCCGGCGGTTCTACCGCCCGCCGGACGTAGGCCAGGGCCACCGTCGCCCCCAGCCGGGGCGACCGGGCCACGCTCGTCAGCGACCCGACCTCCTTGCCGTCGGCGTGGAGGGTTGCGCCGACGGGAGGCGGGTCGCCGTCGCCCGTCACCACGATCCCCCGTAGCCGGCGGGGGACGTTGCCGCCCCGGGAGTCGATGCGGGCCACCAGCTCCTGGCCCGTGTAGCAGCCCTTGGTGAAGCTCACCGAGCTTTCGACCACGCCCGCCTCGGCAGGGATGGTGGACTCGTTCAGCTCCCGCCCCATGACCGGGACCCCGGCCTCGATGCGCGCCACCTCGTAATCGTCGAACGATGCCGCCGGCACCCCTTCGGGCGTCGAGACCTCGTCGGCCGGTCCCACCAGGTCGACGCCGGGCAGGCCGGGCCAGTCGGCCGGCAACCCGCCCGTCGGCACCGCCTCGTGGGCACCCGGCCCGCGGACCGCGAAGCACCGCCACCCGTCGAGGACCTCGATGTCGGCCTTCACCCGCAGCTTGAACCGGTTCAGCCGCTCGACCACCGCCGACGCCCACCCGGCCTCGGTGTCGAGGACGTACTCCTCGGCCCCCGTCCGGTGGAAGCGCAGCATCGCGACCACCTTGCCCTGGGGCTGGAGGAGCAGCGTCCACGCCGAAGCGCCCACGGGAACGTCGACCTGCTGCGAGAGCTGGCCCTGGAGGAACTTCATCGCGTCCGGACCCGCCACCCGGACGAAGTCGCGGGGCAGCTCCACCACGCCGACCGTCTGGTGGAGGTCAGGCACCGGCTGCCACCTGCCGGGACGCCCGCATGCGGCGGGCGGCGGGGACGGCGGCCAGGAGGGCGGCCGCCTTGTTGTGGCACTCGTCGTCCTCCGCCCCCGGGTCGCTGTCGGCCACGATGCCGGCCCCCGCCTGCACCGAGGCCCGCCCGTCGGGCCCCACGAACATGGTGCGGATGGAGATGGCGGTGTCGAGGTTGCCGGAGAAGTCGAGGTAGCCGACCACGCCCGCGTACGGGCCCCGCTTGGTGGGCTCCAGGGCGTCGATGATCTCCATGGCCCGGACCTTGGGCGCGCCCGAGACCGTGCCCGCGGGCAGGGTCGCCCGCAGCACGTCGATCGGCCCCTTCCCCGGCGCCAGCCGGCCTGAGACCTGGGACGTGAGGTGCATGACGTGGGAGTACCGCTCCAGGGTCATCAGCTCGTCGACCTTCTCGGTGCCGAAGCTCACCACCCGGCCCACGTCGTTGCGGGCCAGATCGACCAGCATGATGTGCTCGGCCACCTCCTTGGGATGTTCGCGCAGCTCGCCCCCCAGGCGGCGGTCTTCCTCCGGCGTGGCCCCCCGGCGGCGGGTGCCGGCGATGGGGCGGGACACGACCACCCCGTCCAGCAGCTGCACCATGGGCTCGGGGGACGAGCCGACGACGGTGATCGACGGGTGGCGGAGGAAGTACATGTACGGGCTGGGGTTGACCTGGCGCAGGACCCGGTAGACGTCGAACGGCTCGGCCCCCAGATCGAGGTCGAAGCGCTGGGAGAGGACCACCTGGAAGATGTCGCCGGCCAGGATGTGCTCCTTGGCCACCTCGACCGCGTCGGTGTAGGCCCGCCGCCCGACCACCGACCGCACCTCGGGCAGGGGATCGGACGGGTCGGGGGGCGCAGCCGGCGTGTAGGGCAGGGGGCGGCCGAGGTCGTCGGCCATGGCCGCCAGCCGCACCTGGGCGTCGTCGTAGAGCCGGTCGAGCTCGGCCGTCGACAGGTCCGGCGCCACCCGCACGTTCTCGATGAGGACGACCCGCTGGCGCCAATGGTCGAAGGCGGCCACGTGGCCGATGACGGACAGGACCGCGTCGGGGTGGCCGAGGTCGTCGGGCGGCGGGGACGGCAGGTGCTCGACCTCCCGCACCACGTCGTAGCCCAGGTAGCCGACGACGCCGCCGTGGAGCGGGGGGAGGTCGGGGATCACCGGGGACCGGTAGGCCCCCAGCAGACCCTCCACCGCGGCCAGCACGCCCCGGTCGAGGGGGACCCCGGCCGGCACCACCCCGTGGGCCTCGATGCGTCCGTGGCGGGCGACCAGGGTGAGGGACGGCTCCCGACCCACGAACGAGAACCGGCCCCACGTGTCGCCGTGCTCGACCGATTCGAGGAGGAACGACGGGGCCGCGTCGGGACCGTCGCCGGCCAGCTTCAGGTAGGCGGCGACCGGCGTCTCCAGGTCGGACACCAGCTCCCGCCACACGGGCACCACCGTGTGGCCGGAGGCCAGGGACCGAAAACCGTCCCGACCGAGGTTCATCGGCCGGGGGGCAGGCCCCCCTCCTGCGCCCTCCCCCCACGGGGTGCCGGCCTGCGGCCGGTTCGGGGCCATCCGGTGACGCGATCAGTCATCGGTCCGGGAGGCCTCGCCGCCGAACTGGCGGTAGAAGCATGTGCGCTCGCCGGTGTGGCAGGCACCCCGGCCCTCCTGCTCCACGACCAGCAGCAGGGTGTCGCCGTCGCAGTCGTAGTACGCCTCCCGCACGAACTGGCGGTCGCCCGACGTCTCCCCCTTGCACCAGTACTCCTGGCGGGACCGGCTCCAGAACCACGTCCGGCCCGTCTCCAGGGTGCGCCGCAAGGAGGCCTCGTTCATCCAGGCCAGCATGAGGACGGCGCCCGTCCCCTCCTCCTGGACGATGGCCGGCACCAACCCGTCGGCGTTGAACGCCACCGCCGCCAGTTCGGCGTCGTCGATGCGAATGGGGTTCGTGACCGGCACCAGGCCATCGTACGGCAGCCGATCCGACGGGTCGGCCGGACTTCGCCGCCGGCCGCTCGCCACCTGGCCTGCACCAGATCTCCATATCCCGCGCGGGACTCCGGCACATCCCGTCCCTATCCTTCGGACTGTGCAGCGAACGGTGGTCGTCATCGAGGACGAGGCGTCGATCGCGTCGGCGGTCGCGGCCCGCCTGCGGAGCGAGGGCTTCCGGGTGGAGGTGGCCTCCGACGGGCCGTCGGGCGTGAGGTTGTGTGCCGAGCTCCGCCCCGACCTGGTCGTCCTCGACCTCATGCTCCCCGGCCTCGACGGCCTCGACGTGTGCCGCCAGGTGCAGCGGGACCGGCCGGTCCCGGTGGTCATGCTCACCGCTCGCGACTCGGAGACCGACATCCTGGTCGGCCTGGCCGTCGGCGCCGACGACTACGTGACCAAGCCCTTCTCGCCCCGGGAGCTGGTGGCCCGCGTCCACACCGTGCTGCGGCGGGCGGAGCGGGCCCTGGTGTATCCCGGCACCCTGGTGCGGGTGGGCGATCTGCTGATCGACCCCGCGTCCCGCCGGGTGCGCAAGGGCGACACGGAGATCCACCTCACCCCCACCGAGTTCGACCTGCTGGCGTGGATGGCCGCCCACCGGGGCACCGTCCACACCCGCGACCAGCTGCTGGCCCAGGTCTGGGGCTACCGGGACGGGTCCGGCGCCCGCACCGTCGACTCCCACGTGCGGGCCCTGCGCCGCAAGCTCGGTCGGGAGGTCGTCCGCACCGTCCACGGCGTGGGCTACGGGCTGGAGGACAGGGCCGGCGCCGGGTGAGGCCGCTCGACCCCCTCGGCTCCATCAAGGTGAAGCTGGGGGCGGTCATCGTGGCCGCGGTGGCGGTCACGGTGCTGGTGGTGTCGGTGGGCCGGGGGGCGGGGATGTCGCCCCTGGCCAGTGCCCTGCTGGCCGGGGCCCTGGCCCTCACCCTGGTCCAGATCCTGGCCCGGGGGATGACGTCGCCCCTGCGGGAGATGGCCTCCGCCGCCCGGGCCATGGCCCGGGGCGACTACGACCGGCGGGTGACGGCGAGCTCCCGGGACGAGGTGGGCGAGCTGGCCCGGGCCTTCAACGCCATGGCCGTCCAACTGGCAGAGGTCGACCGGGTCCGGCGGGACCTGGTGGCCAACGTGTCCCACGAGCTGCGGACCCCGATCACCGCCCTGCGGGCCAAGCTGGAGAACCTCGTCGACGGGGTGGAGCCGGTCGACGGCGAGACCCTGCGCACGATGCTGCGCCAGACCGAGCGCCTGGGCGGGCTGGTGGCTCAGCTCCTCGACCTGTCCCGCCTGGAGTCGGGGGCGGTGCCGCTGCAACGGCGGACGTTCGCGGTCTCGCCGGTGCTGGAGGACGCCGCCTCCGAGTCCCGCCTCCACGCGCCGGGGGTGGAGGTGACGGTGGTGGTCGACTCGCCCCAGCCGGTGGCCGACGGCGACCCGGCCCGGGTCCACCAGGTGGTGGCCAACCTGCTCGACAACGCGGTGCGCTACTCCCCGCCCGGGGGGACGGTCGAGCTGAGCGCCCGGCGGGGGAAGGGCACGGTGACCATCGAGGTCCGCGACCACGGGCCGGGGATCTCGGAGGAGGACTCCACCCGGGTCTTCGAACGCTTCTACCGGGCCGACGCGTCCCGCACGTCCGGACATGGCGGCGCCGGTCTGGGCCTCGCCATCGCCCGGTGGATCGTCGACCTCCACGGGGGCGAGATCCGGGCCGAGCGGGCCCAACCGAGCGGCTGCCGGATGGTGGTCGTGCTCCCGGCGGGGCGGACATGACCGGCCGACGGTCGGGCGCTCCGCGTCGCGTCGGAGTCGCCTGGCAATCGCCCGACACGGAACGCGGTCGAGAAGGGACTCGCCGATGAAGTCAGTCGAGGACCTCCAGCACAGCCTCTCCGTCCGGCGGCCGGCCGATGGGACGACCCTGGCTGCGGTCGGGGCGGCCGCGGTGCTCACCGACGTGGCCGTGCGGACGGCGCCCGACGGCCTGGTCGGGGTGGCGCTGGTGGCCCTGGTGGCGGGGGGCCTGGTGTTCAGCGGCCGGGTGGCCAACCCCCAGGCCCGGGCCCTGGCGGCCGTGGCCGTGGCCTTCGGCGTGTGCCTGGCGGCCCGGACGACGCCGTGGCTGCTGCCCCTCGACATCCTCGTGATCGGGGGACTGCTGATCCTGGCCGCGTCGTTCGCGTCGGGCGGGAGCGTCGTCGACCTCACCGTGCCGGCGACGGTGACCCGGGTCCTCCACGCCGCCGCCCACGGGCTGAGCGCACCGGCGTTCGTCGCCGGGCGGCGCCGGCCGACCGCCCGCAGGGGGGCGGCCGCCGCCCGGGGGGTCGTGCTGGCCCTGCCCCTGCTGATCGTGCTGGGGACCCTCCTCGCCTCGGCCGACGCCGTGTTCAGGGGCTTCTTCACCGGTTGGGACCTGACCACGCCGATCGAGCACGCGGTCCTCCTGGCGATCGGAGCGTGGGGGATGGCGGGCCTGCTCCGGCTGGCGTCGGCCACACCCGCCCCCTCCATGGGACGGGTCGCCTTCCGCCTGGGCCGCACCGAGGCCACGATCGTCCTCGGATCGGTGGTGGCCCTCTTCGCCGCCTTCGCCGTGGCCCAGGTGGTCGCCGCCTCCGAGGGCGGGCGGCACGTGCTCGCGACGGCCGGCCTCACCTACGCCGAGTACGCCCGCACCGGGTTCTTCCAGCTGCTGGCGGTGGCGGCCATCACCCTGGCCGTCCTCCTCGGGCTGCGGGCGGCCACCGACCTCACCGACGACGCCTTCCGCCGCCGGTTCACGATGCTGGCCGAGGCGGCGGTGTCGCTGACCCTGGTCATCGTGGTGGTGGCCGTCGTCCGCCTCGAGCTGTACGAGGACGCCTTCGGGCTGACCGTCCTGCGCCTGTTCAGCACCGTGTCGGCGATGTGGATCGGTGTCGTGTTCGTGCTGCTGGCGCTCCACCTGGCCGGCGTGGGCCGGGGGCGGACGTGGCTGCCGTCGGCGGCGGTGGCGGTGGGCCTGATCGCCCTCTTCGGCCTCAACCTGGTCAACCCGGAGGCGGTGGTCGTCCGCCACAACGTCGCCTTCGCCGAGCGGACCGGCCGCTTCGACCCCGACTACCTGGCCGAGCTCTCCGACGATGCCGTCCCCGCCCTGGTCGACGCCCTCCCCCGCCTCGACCCCGAGGCCCGGCGGACGGTGCTCGACCGGGTGTGCAGCATGGGGTCGGCCGGCGATCCGAAGCGCTCGTGGTGGGCGTTCAACTTCGCCCGGGACGCCGCCGTCGAGGCCCGCACCTCGGTGTGCGCGCCGGTCGGGTAGGCCCCGGTGGCGGTGTCGGTGTTCGCCCGGCCGGGACGGGTCCGCCCTCTCCGGGATCTCGACCGCCGCCCTCCACGCCGCCTGCCGACCGGGACGACGAGCACGACCTCCGGTCAGGTCGACGGCAGCTTCGACGCGAGCTGGCGGGCCAGGTCCTCGGCCAGGATCTCGTCGAAGGGCGTGGTCGAGTCGAGGAACGAGATCGACGCCATCGCCCGCCCGACCCGGAAGAACACCAGGTCGTAGTAGAGGTCGACGGCCAGCAGGCCGAGGCGGATGGGCATCGAGATCCGGAAGGCGCGGCTGTCCTGGCCCACGTCGGGGAAGTCGAGCTCGACCAGGCGCACGTCGCCGAAGGAGACGCCCTCGGGGAGGGCCTCGCCCGGCGCCGGGTTCTCCGAGGAGTGCTCGACGACGTCGACGAACACGTCCTCGAAACAGCCCCGGGCCTGCGGCTTGTGGATGACCGCCACCACCTCGTCGGCGTACGCCTTGGTCGGCAGCATGGAGACGTCGGCCTCCACCTCGGCGTCGTCGAACTTGAACGTGTCCGACTCGACGTTGACCCTGGTGTCGCCCAGGAGCGCCTTGTCGACGCCCAGGCACTCGGCCAGCTGGGTGTCGAGGTCGGGGGCCTCGCCGTCGTCGGCGTCGTCACGAAGCTCCGCCGTCCAACCGGGGGGGAAGTCGTCGAGCACGGGGAGCGCCGCCTCCGCCGCCGCCCGATCGGTGGCCAGCTCGGCCTCGGTGCGGTCGTCGGTGAGGTCGGCGGCGCCGGTGGAGCCGTCGGAGCCGGAGCGGCAGGCGACCAGCAGCACCGCCAGGAGCAGGAGGACGAGGACCGCCGGTCGGCGCACGGGCGGATACTAGGACGGGCGGACGGTGATCCCCCGGGCCCGCAGGTGGTCCTTGGCCTCCCGGACGGTGTGCTCGCCGAAGTGGAAGATGGAGGCGGCCAGGACGGCGTCGGCGCCGCCGCCGAGGGCGCCCTCGGCCAGGTGGTCGAGGGAGCCGACGCCGCCGCTGGCGATCACGGGGACGCCGCAGCGGTCGGACACGGCCCGGGTGAGCCCGAGGTCGTAGCCGTCGCGGGTGCCGTCACGGTCCATCGAGGTGAGCAGGATCTCGCCCGCCCCCCGGGCCACGCACTCCTCGGCCCAGGCGACGGCGTGGCGGCCGGTCGGCGTGCGGCCGCCATGGGTGAAGACCTCCCACCCGGCCTCGCGGCCGGTCCGGCGCCGGGCGTCGATGGCCACCACCACGCACTGGCTGCCGAACTCGGCCGCCAGCTCGGTGACCAGCTCGGGCCGGTTGACGGCGGCGGTGTTGACCCCGACCTTGTCCGCCCCCGCCCGCAGGAGACGGCGGGCGTCGTCGGGCGAGCGGATGCCGCCGCCGACGGTGAAGGGGATGAACACCGTCTCCGCCGTCCTGCGGGCCACCTCGACCATCGTGTGGCGGTGGTCGGAGGAGGCGGTGATGTCGAGGAAGACGATCTCGTCCGCCCCCTCGGCGTCGTAGCGGGCGGCCAGCTCGGCCGGGTCGCCGGCGTCGCGGAGGTTGACGAAGTTGACGCCCTTGACCACCCGGCCGGCGTCGACGTCGAGGCACGGGATCACCCGGACGCTGCGCACGCGGCCATCGCCTCCTCCACCGTCAGGAGGCCGTCGTGGAGGGCCTTGCCCACGATGGCCCCGGCCAACCGGCGCCCACCCACCTCCAGGGTGGCGAGGGCGGTGAGGTCGGCGGCCGAGCCGACGCCGCCGGAGGCGATCACGTCGATCCCGGTCGCCTCGAGGACGGCGGCCAGGCCGTCGAGGTCGGGGCCGGCGAACGTGCCGTCGCGGGCGATCTCGGTGACGACGAAGGCGGCCACCCCGCAGTCCTCGAAGCGGGCGAGGAGGTCGAACAGGTCGACGCCCGACCCCTCCAGCCATCCCCGGACCGCCGCCACCCGGCCCCGGGCGTCGATCCCGACCGCCACCTGGTGGTGGGCGGCGAGGTCGCGCACGAGCTGGGGGTTCTCGACCGCGGCGGTGCCGACGACCACCCGGTCCACCCCCGCCTCGAAGAGGGCCTCCGCCGAGGCCTGGTCGCGCACTCCCCCGCCGGCCTGCACCCTCACGTCGACCGAGGCCGCGATGCGGGCGATGACGGGCCGGTTGGCGGGCGCGCCGGTGCGGGCCGCGTCGAGGTCGACCAGGTGGATCCATGGCGCGCCGGCGGCGGCGAAGGACTGGGCGACCGTCACCGGATCCGTGCCGTAGGTGGTCTCCCGGGAGAAGTCGCCCTGGTAGAGGCGGACGGTCCTTCCCCCCCGGAGGTCAATGGCGGGGTACAGATCCAACGAAGTTGGCCAGGATCCGGAGCCCGGCCGCCCCCGACTTCTCGGGGTGGAACTGGGTGGCGACGAGGTTGCCACGGCGGACGGCGGCGACCACGGGGCCGCCGTAGTCGCAGGTGGCGACCACCCCGGGGGTCATCTCGGGGGCGTAGGAGTGGACGAAGTAGACCCACAGGGGGTCGTCGAGGCCGTCGAACAGGGGGCCGCCGTCGGGGAGGCGGTCGAGCACGTTCCACTGCATCTGCGGACGTTTGACCCCGTCCGGCAGCAGGCGGACGGTGCCCGGCAGGACGCCCATGCCCTTGACGTCGGGGTCCTCCTCCGAGCCCTCGTAGAGCATCTGCATGCCGACGCAGATGCCGAGGAAGGGGGTGCCGGCCTCGATGACGTCGCGGGCCACGTCCTCCAGGCCGGCGTGGCGGAGGGCGCCCATGCACCGCCCGAAGTGGCCCACGCCGGGCAGCACCACCGCCTCGGCCCGGCGGACCGTCGCCACGTCGTCGGTGAGCACGGCGTCGGCGCCGACCCGCTCCAACGCCTTCTGGGCCGACCGCAGGTTGCCGATCCCGTAGTCGAGGACGGCGATCATGCCGCCGAACGTGGCGAACCGGTGACGAGGAGTGGGGCCCGGGCCCCACTCCTCGTCACCGTTTCGCCTTGGTTCATAGGGAGCCCTTGGTCGACGGTACGCCGCCGCCCTCGACCCGGACCGCGTCCCGGAGGGCCCGGGCCACGCCCTTGAACGAGGCCTCCAGGATGTGGTGGTTGTTCTTGCCGCTGCGCATGCGCAGGTGGAGGGTGACGGCGGCCGAGGTGACGAACGCCCGCCAGAACTCCTCCGCCAGCTGGGGGTCGAACGGGGGCACGCCGAGGGCGTCGCCGCCGGGCTCGACCTCGTAGTGGAGGTAGGGGCGGCCGGACAGGTCGAGGGCGACATCGATGAGGGCCTCGTCGAGGGGGACGGAGATGGAGGCGAACCGGCGCACGCCGGTCTTGTCGCCCAGGGCGTCCCGGAGGCACTCGCCCAGGGCGATGCCGACGTCCTCCACCGTGTGGTGGGTGTCGACGTCGAGGTCGCCACTGGCCTTGCAGTCGAGGTCGAACCCGGCGTGGCGGCCGAGCTGGGAGACCATGTGGTCGAAGAAGGGCACGCCGGTGGCGACGCTCGTCTCCCCGGTGCCGTCGAGGTCGATCCGGATCTCGATCGACGTCTCCTTGGTGACCCGCGATCGGGCGGCGACTCGTGAACCGGCCATCTAGCCGAGGACCTCCTTGAGGGCGGAAAGGAAGGCGTCGTCCTCGTCGGGGGTGCCGACGGTGACCCGCAGGCAGCCGGCCAGCCGGGGCCACGACGAGCAGTCCCGCACCAGGACGGACCGTTCGACCAAGCCCTTCCAGACGGCGGCGCCGTCGACCGACCGCGGGCGGAAGAGGACGAAGTTGGCGGCCGAGGGCCACACCTCCACCGGCAACCGGCGCAACCTGGTCAGCAGCCGCTCCCGCTCGGACACGACCGCCGCCACCCGGGCCTCCATCTCGGCCTGGAACCGCAGGGCCAGGCGGCCCGCGATCTGGCTGGCGGCGTCGAGGTGGTAGGGCAGGACGACCCGCTCCAACTGGGCCACCACGGCGGCCGGCCCCACCAGGTACCCCATGCGGCAGGCGGCCATCGACCACGTCTTGGAGAACGTCCGGGTCACGACCAGCGGCCGGTCGTCGGCCAGCAGCGACAACGACGACCAGGGGGCGAACTGGGCGTAGGCCTCGTCGACCACCACCAACCCGGGGGCCAGCGCCAGCACCGACTCGACCGCGTCCTGAGCCTCGACCAGCCCGGTCGGGTTGTTGGGCGACGTGAGGAACGTGATCTCGGGCGCGGCCTGGTGGAGCACCCGCCGCACCTCGTCGAGGTCGAGGGAGAAGTCGGGCGCCCGCTCCCCCACCGCCACGCCGGTGCCGGTGATGCGGGCGATGTGGGAGTGGAGGGCGTAGGTGGGCTCGAAGACGGCCGCCGTCCGCCCGTGGCCGCCGTAGGCCAGGCACGTGGCCTGGAGGACCTCGTTCGACCCCTTCCCCACCAGCACCTGCTCCGGCCCGACCCCGTGCAGCTCGCCTATGGCGGTGCGCAGGGCCCGGGCCTCCCGGTCCGGATACCGGTGGAACGGGACCCCGACCAGCTCCTCCACGAACGCCTCCCGCCACGCCGGTGGCGGCGGGTAGGGGGACTCGTTGGTGTTGAGGCGGACGTCGACCGTGACCTGGGCGGAGTGGTATCCCTCCAGGTCGGAGAGGTCGTCACGCACGGACAGGGTCATGGCCCGAGCCGCATCTGGACCGACCGGGCGTGGGCGTCGAGGCCCTCGGCCCGGGCCAGGATGGCCACCGCCGGCGCCACGCCGGCCAGTGCCGCCTCGTCCAAGGTGATGGCGTGGATGGTGCGCACGAAGTCGGCCACCTGCAGCCCGCCCGCGAACCGGGCCGACCCGAAGGTCGGCAGCACGTGGGACGGCCCGGCCAGGTAGTCGCCCACCGACGCCGGCGCCCACGGCCCGGTGAACACGGCCCCCGCGTGGCGGACGAGGGCCACCAGCTCGTCGGCCCCCGAGCACATCAGCTCCAGGTGCTCGGGGGCGATGGCGTTGGCCACCTCCAGCGCCTCCGCCGGCCCGTCGACCAGCACCGTGTAGCCGCCGCCGGTCAGGGTGGCCTCGATGTCGGCCCGGCGGGGGGACGCCTCGACCATGGCGGAGACCTCGGCCGTGACCGCGTCGGCCACCGCCTCGTCCCACGTCACCAGCCAGGCCAGCCCGTCGGGACCGTGCTCCGCCTGCACGACGACGTCGACCGCGGCCCACGCCGCCGGCACCGACGCGTCGGCCACCACCACCACCTCGGACGGGCCGGCGAAGGCGGCCGGCACCCCGACCGCACCCTCCGCCGCCACCTCCCGCTTGGCGATGGCCACGTAGACGTTGCCCGGCCCCACGATCACGTCGACCGCGGCCACCGACTCGGTGCCGTAGGCCATGGCCGCCACCGCCTGGGCCCCGCCGATCCGGTAGACCTCGTCGACCCCGGCCACCGCGGCCGCGGCCAGCGTCGGCCCGAAGACCCGCCCGTCGGGCCCCGGGGGCACGCAGACGACCACCTCGGCCACGCCCGCCACCCGGGCCGGGATGGCCGTCATGAGGACGGTCGACGGGTAGCCGGCCCGTCCCCCGGGCACGTAGGCGCCGGCCCGGTCGACCGCCCGCCGCAGCTCCCGCACCACCACGCCGTGGCGCTCGTGACGGGTCTCGGGCCGCACCTGGTGCCGGTGGTAGGCCTCCACCGAGGCCGCCGCCTGCTCCAGCGCCGACCGCAGGTCGGCCGGCAGCGCGTCGAGCGCGGCGTGCAACTCGGATGCCGGCACCAACAAATCGTCGAGAACCACCCGGTCGAAGCGCTCGGTGTACTCCCGCACCGCGGCGTCGCCCCGCTTGCGGACCTCGGCCAGGATCTCCCGCACCGCCTCGACGGGCGCGCCCCCGCCCTGGGCGGGCCGGGGCAGGCGCGACCGGAGCCCGGGCCCGGTGGCACCCCGCAGGTCGAGACGGGACAGCATGGGCCGATCGTACCGGTGGGCCACACCGACCCCCGCCTCATTCGATCGGGGGATTGGGGTAGGAAGGGGGCCATGGCCTCCGACTCTCCCGCCTCACCCGGGCCCGAGCTGTCCTCCATCGCCACCGCCCTCAGCGACATCACCCGCCGGGTCACGGGCATCGCCGAGCGATCCCAGGGGGGCGACCTGGACTGGCTGTCGTCGTCGCTCTTCGACGTGGAGCGGGCGCTCATAGACGCCACCCGCCGGCTGTCGGCCGCGGTCACGAGCCTGCGCACACGCGACTGACGGCGCCCCGAAGGGCGCCGTCAGTGGGGCGGTCCGGGCGGCGGGACCCGTTGACCGCCATAGGGATCCAGGTGGCGGGAACCTGATCCCTGGGTGAAAGGTAGCACGCCGAAAACGGAATCCGACCGACCTCCGAGCCGGTAATCGTCAGCTTTTGCTCAATTCTGCCGGGCGAGGATCACGTTCGCCGACGGACAGATATCGGCCAGCAGGCACTCCCCGCAACGGGGGGCCCGGGCCTGACACACCCGCCGTCCGTGGAGGATGAGGCGCAGGCTGAACCGCCCCCCCTCCCGGGCCGGGACGAGCGCGCCGAGGTCGGCCTCGACCCGCACCGGGTCGGTCTCGGTGGTCAGTCCGAGGCGGCGGGAGAGCCGTCCGACGTGGGTGTCGACCGGCAGACCGGGGAGCCCGTACCCGACGCTGCGCACCACGTTCGCCGTCTTGCGGCCCACCCCGGGCAGGGTGACGAGGTCGTCCATGGCGGTCGGGACCTCGCCGCCGAACCGATCCTCCAGGGCGGTGGCCATCCCGATCAGCGAGCGCGACTTCGAGCGGAAGAACCCGGTCGGATGGACCAGCCCCTCCAGCTCGGCCGGGTCGGCGGCGGCCAGCTCGGCCGGGGTGGGGAAGCGCTTGAATAGGCTGGGTGTCACCCTGTTCACGTTCTCGTCGGTGGTCTGGGCCGACAGGATGGTCGCCGCCAGCAGCTGGAACGGGTTGTCGTGGGTGAGAGCGCACAGATCCCGCTCGTCGCCCGGGTACTCGGCCGCCAGCCGGGCCACCGTCTCCCGGGCCCGTCCCCCGGCGGTGCGGGGCCGGGCCATGCCCAGAGAACGTAGCGTCGGATTTCGGGGGCCAGGCGGTAGCTTGGCAAGACATGGCCCGCCTGGAGATCAAGCGCCAGATGGGGCAGGGCGACATCGCCGCCGTGTCCGAGCTGCTCGACGTCGCCGCCGCCGTCGACGGCCACCACCCGCTGGGCGAGCACCAGTGGCTCGACCTCGTCCACGGCAACCGCCACGGCTTCGCCGGGCTGGTGGCCTGGGAGCCGGGCCACGACCACCCCGTGGGCTACGCCCAGCTGACGAGAGAGGAGCCCGGCTGCGACCACCGCCCGTGCTGGGACCTGGAGTACGTCGTCGACCCCCACCACCGGATGGCCAACGACGGCATCGGCGAGACCCTCGTGGGCACCGCCCTCGACATCGTCCGCCGGGAGGGGGGCGGTCGGGTCCACATGTGGGTGCCCAAACCCACCGCCCTCCACGACCGGGTGGCGGAGTCGGTCGGCCTGGCCCGGGGCCGGGAGCTGCGCCAGCTGCGGCGGGCCCTGCCCGTGCACGCCGACGCGTCGGTGGCGGTGCGGCCGTTCGTGGTCGGCCGGGACGAGGAGTCGTGGCTCGAGGTCAACAACCGGGCCTTCAGCTGGCACCCGGAGCAGGGCGGATGGTCATCGGAGACCCTCCTCCACCGGGAGGCGCAGCCGTGGTTCGACCCTGCCGGGTTCCTGCTCCACGAGCGGGACGGGAAGCTGGCCGCCTTCTGCTGGACCAAGATCCACTGGGACGACGGCACGCCCGCCCTCGGGGAGATCTACGTGGTCGCCGTCGACCCCGCCTTCCAGCGGATGGGCCTGGGCCGGCAGATGGTGCTGGCCGGCCTGGCCTGGCTGGCCGGCCAGGGCATCCGCACCGCCATGCTCTACGTCGATGCCGACAACGACGGGGCGTTGCGCCTCTACGAGGAGCTCGGCTTCACCCTCGACCACGTCGACCGGGCCTACGTCGGCGACGTGCCCGCCGCCGCCGCTCAGCCGACGGCGCCCACCCCGGCGGCCGATCCCAACACGTAGGTCATCACCGCCGGGACGGCGGTGAAGAGGAGCTGGCGGCCGGCCGAGCGGACGACCCGTCGCCCGGTGAAGCGTCCGAGCAGGCTACCCACGGCGATGGCGGCGATCGCCCCCAGGACGATCGAGGCGACCACGGCCGCCGTCCCCCCGCCGAAGAACCACGGGAACAGGGGGACGATGGCCCCCACGCCGAAGCTGAAGAACGACGAGACCGCGGCCGCGATCGGCGAACCGAGCTCGTCGGGGTCGATCCCCAACTCCTCCCGGGCGTGGGTCTCGAGGGCCAGGTCGGGGTTGCGCATGAGCTGGCTCGACATCTCCTCGGCCGTCTCCCGGTCGACGCCCCGGGCGATGTAGATGGCGGCCAGCTCGGCCGCCTCCATCTCGGGACTGCGGCGGAGCTCGATGCGCTCCATCTCCAACTCCCGTTCGAGCAGCTCGGCCTGGGCCTTCATCGAGATGTACTCGCCGGCGGCCATCGACACCGCCCCACCGATGAGGCCCACCAGGCCCGCCAGCCGGACGAGCGACGGGACCGGGTTGGCGCCGGCGAAGCCGAGGACGATGGCGATGTTGGACACCAACCCGTCGCTCACCCCGAACACCGCCGCCCGGGCGGCTCCGCCCTGGACGTTGCGGTGGTGCCTCTCCGAAAGCTGCGGCTCCGGCGACCCGGGTGCCTCCGGGGGCTCCGGCGACCCGGGTGCCGCCGGGGTCGCCGGGGTCGCCGGGGCGCTCCCCATGTCGTCGGCGGGGGACGTGCTCACCGGCCGAGGGTACCGCCCGGGCGCCGTCCCACCGGTACTTCCGCCCGGTGGGCCATCATCGTGGACGTGCCCGGCCGCACCCCGACGACGACGACCCGCTTCGACCTGAGCCCGACCGAGATGGCGGCGGTGCTCGGCGACGAGCCGTCCTACCGGGCCCGGCAGGTGTGGGCCGGGCTCCACGCGGGACGGGAGTGGGACGAGATGACGGAGCTGCCGGCCGGGCTGCGGTCCCGGCTGGCGTCCGATCTGCCGGCCGCCCTCCACCTCGAGCGGGAGTCCACCTCCGACGGCGGTGACACCGAGAAGTGGCTGTGGCGGCTGTCCGACGGCACCGCGGTCGAGACCGTGCTCATGCGCTACCCGGACCGGGCCACCGTCTGCGTGTCGACCCAGGCCGGCTGCGCCATGGCCTGCTCGTTCTGCGCCACCGGCCAGGCCGGCTTCACCCGCCACCTGACCACGGGGGAGATCGTCGAGCAGGTGGTCCGGGCCCGGCGGGCGGCGCTCCCCCGGCGTCTGTCCAACGTGGTCTTCATGGGCATGGGCGAGCCCCTGGCCAACTACGACCCGGTGTGGGCCGCCATCGAACGGCTCCACCACGATGTCGGGCTGTCGGCTCGCCACATCACCGTGTCCACCGTGGGCATCGTCCCCGGCATCCGGCGGTTGACGGCCGAATCCCTCCCCGTCAACCTCGCCGTCTCCCTGCACGCGGCCAACGACACCCTCCGGGACGAGCTCGTCCCGATCAACCGGCGCTACCCCCTGGCCGAGCTGCTCGCCGCCTGCGGGGCCTACGTGGCCGCCAAGGGCCGGCGGCTCTCGTTCGAGTGGGCTCTCATCGCCGGGGTCAACGACCGCCCCTCGGACGCGTCGGAGCTGGCGGCGGTGGCCATCCCCCTGGCGGCCCATGTCAACCTCATCCCCTTGAACCCGACACCCGGTTACCTGGTGCGGGGACCGTCGCCGGCCGCGGTGCGGGCTTTCCGCGACCGGCTCAAGGGGCTCGGGGTCAATGCCACCGTCCGCCGCAACCGGGGCACCGACATCGACGCCGCCTGCGGCCAGCTGGCCGCCCGGGCTGCCCCGGCCGCACCGTGAGCGGGTCCCGATCCCTCCGGCGGGCGGTGGACGGGTTCGTGGTGGCGGTGGCCCCCGCCCTCACCCGCCTGGCGGGCGAATCCCGCATCGCCGACACCGAGAAGCTGTCGGGGGACGTGGCGTTGGAG
The DNA here is from genome assembly GCA_963790325.1 of uncultured Acidimicrobiia bacterium. GTDB lineage: Bacteria > Actinomycetota > Acidimicrobiia > Acidimicrobiales > AC-14 > JAXDMK01. The sequence goes on along the minus strand of CAWBNY010000003.1, from coordinate 234,759 downwards.
GCGTTCAACCTCACCGCCGCCTTCGTCGATGCCGACGGCCGCCACACCGACGACGAGCTGGACGCCTTCATCGACGTCTTCGGGCCCCGGTTCGACACCGTCGCCCGGGCCGCCAGCCCCTCGGCCATGAGGGCGGCCGGCCTCCTCACCGGCAGCCGGACGTTCCTCGACGCCCCCTCAGCCTTGTTCGACCTCCTCGTGCGGGCCGACGGCCGCGACGGCGGCGACCGGGCGTGGACGTACTACACGGCCGCCCTCGACATCGCCCACACGGTGCTCGCCCTGGACTCGTTCCCGGCCCACGCCGAGCTGTCGGCCGTCGAGCGCTTCCGGGGTGCGCTGCTGCGGGCGATGGACGGGTTCGGGGTGCGCCGGCCGGGGGGACCCCTGGTGCAGCCGTCCGCCGGGCCGGTGCCGGGGGCGGCGGCAGGCCCCTCCGTGGCGTCGGCCGCGCCCTTGGACCCGGCCCGTCCCATCGAGGAGCTGCTGGCCGAGCTCGACGGTTTGGTGGGCCTGGCGCCGGTGAAGGCCGAGGTCAAGCTGGTCACCGACCTGCTGCGGGTGGAGAAGCTGCGGGAGGCACGGGGGCTGCCGGTGGTGGAGCACAGCCGCCACCTGGTCTTCACCGGCAACCCGGGGACGGGCAAGACCACCGTCGCCCGCCTGCTGGCCCAGCTCTACCGCAGCCTGGGGGTGGTCGAGAAGGGCCACCTGGTGGAGACCGACCGGGCCGGGCTGGTGGCCGGCTACGTGGGCCAGACCGCGCTCAAGGTCAAGGAGGTGTTCGCCGCCGCCCTGGGCGGGGTCCTCCTGATCGACGAGGCCCACGCCCTGGCCCGGGGCGTCGACACCGACTTCGGCCACGAGGCCATCGACATGATCGTCAAGCTCATGGAGGACCACCGCGACGACGTGGTCGTGATCGTGGCCGGCTACCCGGACGAGATGGCGGTCTTCCTCGACGCCAACCCCGGGCTGCGGTCGAGGTTCCCCAAGACCATCTTCTTCCCCGACTACACCGACGCCGAGCTGGCCGCCATCTTCGAGGGGATGTGCCGCAGGAGCCACTACGTCCCGACGGACGAGGCCAAGGTGGCGGTGGCGGCCTTCCTCGCCACCCAACCCCGGGACCGGGGCTTCGGCAACGCCCGCCTGGTGCGCAACCTGTTCGAGGCGGTGGTGGCCCGCCAGGCCAGCCGGGTGGTCGCCCGGCCGGAGGCGGAGGTGACCGACGACACCCTGGTCGCGGTCGAGGCGGCCGATGTCACCGGCGGCCCGGACCCCGGACCAGCACCGTCACCCCGCCCGACGCCCTGATGGCGTCGACCAGCCGCTCTCCGGGGTGGACCCGGGCGCCGTCCCACACCACCGTCCGCTCGATGTGACCCTCGATTATCGCCCTCGCGCCGACCACCGACGCCCCGTCGGACGCGGTCAGGTTGGCCCGCAGGTAACGGGCGGGTGTGCCGCAGTCGACCACCGGCTCGCCGGTGACCACCAGGTCGAGGCCGGCACCCGGCTCGAGGTCGCGCCACGAGACCTCCCACAGGCCGGCGGGGGCGGCGGGAAACCTGCGCACCTGCGACCACGGCAGGACGGCGGCGCCGGCGTAGGCGATGTCGCCCCAGGTGGCCAGAGACGGGTCGACGGTGGCGAGGAGTCGGGGGCGAATACCCTCCCACCCCTCGACCAGCGGGCCGAGGGTGGCGGGGCTCCACGTGTCGGCGTTGACCACGAGCGTCGGTCGGCCGTCGATCCACGGCCGCAGCCGCCCGAGGGCGCCGGCGGTGCCGAGGCGGTCGCCGTCCTCCGTCGAGACGTGGACGCCGAGGGCCTCCAGGTGGGCGGCGAGGGTCGGCTGGGAGGCGTGCACGTTGACCGCCACCGCCCCGGTCACGGCCCGGACCCGGGCGACGGCGAGGTCGACGAGGGGGACGCCGCCCACCGGGCAGAGGGCCTTGGGGCGGAGGGTCGAGAGCGGTCGCAGGCGGCTGCCGGCGCCGGCGGCCAGGACGACGGCGGCCACCCCGCCGGCGGCTGCCAGAATGTCGCCATGCAACAGCGACGGTGGTTGAACTCCTCCCAACCGCAGACCCTCCAGATCGCCGTGTTCCTGCTCTACATCAACGCCGCGTTCCTGGTGCTCGACCTGCTGCTGGCCAACGCCTTCCCCCTGCTCTTCCTGGGGATCATCATCGGCCAGGTGGCCGCCGGCTACGGGATCGCCAACGAGCGGAAGTGGGGCTACGGCCTCGGGATCGCGATGGCCATCTTCCCCTTCTTCCTGCGCTTCTACTACCTGGGCAACCCGCTCACGGGGGCCAACCTCATCGGCCTCATGTTCGAGATCGCCCTGATCGCGCTGCTCCTGCACCCCCAGTCGAGGGACTACCAGCGCATCTGGTTCAAGTAGCCGGGCGAACCGGTGACGTCTTCCGTCGCCAGGGTCCCCGATTCCGTCACCAGTTCGAGCCCGTCAGCCGGTCAGAACGCGACCTTCACCACCGTGGCCCGGAGGACGCCCACGCCGTCGGCAGCCGACCGCTCCTGGAAGATCACCGCACCGGCCGACCTGGTGGGGGGATCGAAGGCGACCTCGCCGGCGAAGTCGCCGAGGATGCCGTCGCCCCGGCCGGTGACGAAGCTCGTCCCGAGGACCCTGCCGTCGGCCATTTCGAAATCGGTGCCCTCGACGGTCGGGTCCTCCCGGACCTCGACCCCGACGGTGCCCTCGAAGGCGGTGGCCTGGCCCCGCAGCGCCGTCGGGGACGAGATCGTCTGAAGCGTGGTCGGCGCGGTCACCACGATGTTGGGCGACGTCGCCCCCACCACCGTCCACGGCCCGAGGTCGCCGTCGGCGTCGCCGCTCATGAGGAACACGCTCATCGTGGGCTGGGGGTCGGCGATCGGGTTCCCGCCCTCGCCGGTGGTGAACCCGAGCTTCACCTCCAGCCGCCCGCCGGCGACCGGCGTCGGCGAACCGAACGTGGCCGGGCTGACCATCCCCAGGTACCACGACCCGAACAGCCGGGCCGTCTCCACCGGGTCCGTAAATGATCGGTCCGCCCCCGAGAGGTAGGCGTCCATCTCCGCCTGCGACACGAACGGCCAGATGCCGGGGAACGTGGCCGGCACCGGGGCCGCCCCGTCGACGAACTCGGCGTAGTCGGAGCAGCTCACCGGCTGGTCGAGGACGATCCCGTTGCCGGAGAAGACGTCGACCAGCTTGCCGTCGAGCATGAAGCGGACCCCGGAGACGCTGTCGAACTGGTCGACCGTGCACACCACCTGGGCCAGGCGCAGGCTGAGCGACAGGCTGCCGCCGCCCGACTCGAAGTCGCCCGACAGGTCGACCCGGGCCACGCCGTCGGAGATGGCGAGGTCGCGGAAGCGGGTCTCGGGGGGGATGGCGGTGGCGTAGCCCTCGTCCCGCTCGGCCGTCGTGGGCCCTCCCACCAGCGCCTTCACCGTCTCCGCTCCGATGCGGGTGACCTTGGGGACCGCCCGGGTGACGCCCACGACCTTCTCCCCCCGGGTGAAGAACAGCTGCACGTCGGTGGTGCCACCGCCGGTGGTGGTCGTCGTCGGGGGGCGGGTGGGCGAGGTCCCGGCGTCGACCGGTCCGCCCCCCGACGAGCTGCAGGCGGCGGTCGCCACCGCCAGGACAACCGCCATCGTCGCCACCCGGTTCTTCATCTCATCGCCTCCCTCGCGTGCGCCGCTTCATCGCGTCCACCAACCCATCGTGCCGGGCGGTGGTCACCATCCGGTCGCCGGCAGGTAACGGATCGGCCACAGCCTCGGAGCCCGACGGCGCCCTCCGGGGCAGCACGACCGTGAACACCGCCCCCGCCCCGGGCCGGTTGGCCACCGTGACGTCGCCACCGTGGAGGCGGGCGTTCTCCCGGGCGATGGCCAGTCCCAGGCCGCTCCCGGCGCTGCGGGGTCGGGACGGGTCGGCCTTGTAGAACCGCTCGAACACCCCCGCCAGGTGCTCGGGGGCGATTCCCTGGCCGCCGTCGGCGACCTCCAGCCGGACGGCGGTGTCGTCGCCCCACAGCGCCACCCGCACCGGCGGCCGGCCGTGCTCGAAGGCGTTGCCGACCAGGTTGCCGACCACCGCGTCGAGCCGGCGGGGATCGGCGTCGACCACCACACCGGCCTCCAGTCGGGCGTCGACGCGGGACAGCCATCCCCGGCTGCCGAGAGCGCCGTTGACCAGCTCGGCCACGTCGACCGGCTCCCATGCCATGGCGGCCACACCCGCGTCGAGGCGGGAGATCTCCATCAGGTCCTCGACCAGCCCGGCCAGGCGGCGGGACTCCACCACCAGCAGCCGGGCCGCCCGCAGCCCGGTCCGGTCGAGGCCGGCGTGGTGGGCCTCGAGGACGTCGGCCGCGGTGGTGAGGGCGGTGAGGGGCGTGCGCAGCTCGTGGCTGACGTCGGCCACGAACCGCCGCTGGGACGCCTCCAGAGCCCGCAGGTCGGCCACCGTTCGCTCGAGCGCCTCCGCCATCCGGTTGAACGACTCGGCCAGGTCGGCGAACTCGTCGCTCCCGGCCACCGGCAGGCGGGTCTCCAGCAAGCCGACCTCCAGCCGGTGGACCGCCCGCCGGGCCGTCCGCAGCGGGCGGAGGACACCGCGGGCGGCCACCGCCCCCACCACCGCCGACACGATCACCAGGGCCACCGCCACCCCCGCCAGGACCGACCGCAGGGTGCGCAGGTCGCGGTCGATCTCGTCGAGGGGGAAGAACAGGTAGAGGCTCGCCGTCCCCGGGACCTGGCCGCCCACGACGATCCGGGGCCGCCCCGCCACCTGGGTGCGGATCGAGACGATCCGCCCCGCCGTCACCCGGTCCGTCACCTGGGCGGGCACGGCTGCGGCCGACGTGGAGATCGACGTGGTGTCGGACGCGCCGTCGGGCATCACCGTCACCACGTCGAAGGCGCCGGCGGTGCGGGCGGCCAGCCCGTTGGCGAAGCGGGTCACGTCCGCCCGGGGCGCCCCCTCGGGGAGGTCCGCCACCGCCTCCACCAGGGCCGACCGGGCCGCCCGGAGCGCCTCCTCGCCGGCCCGGTCGAGCACCGCCTTGCGCACCAGGAGGAACGAGGTGATTGCCACCGCCACCGCCGTGACCGCCGCCACCAGGGCGAAGGTGGCCACCAGCCGGGGCCGCAGGCGGGCGACGGCCAGGGGGCGACGCTCCGCGGGCGTCACGGAGGCGCCACCAGCTTGTACCCGACCCCCCGGACGGTCTGGACGAGGGTGGGGTTGGCCGGGTCGTCCTCCACCTTCGACCGGAGCCGCTGGACGCACACGTCGACCAGCCGGGAATCGCCCAGGTAGGAGTACTCCCACACCCGTTCGAGAAGGAGGGCCCGGGTGAACACCTGCCCCGGGCGACGGGCGAGCTCGAGGAGGAGCTTGAGCTCGGTGCGGCTGAGCTTGACCTCCCGGCCCCGGTGGGTGACGGCCATGCCCAGGGGGTCGACGACCAGCTCGCCGAAGCGCATGGTGCGCTCCTCCGGCGGGCGGGTTTGGCGGCGGAGGACCGCCTTCACCCGGGCGAGGAGCACCCGGGTCTCGAAGGGCTTGGTCACGTAGTCGTCGGCGCCCGACTCGAGGCCGACGACGACGTCGATGGGGTCGGCCCTGGCCGTCAGGAGGATGATCGGGACCTGGTCGACGGCCCGGATCCGCCGGCACACCTCGAAACCGTCCATCACCGGGAGCATCACGTCGAGGAGGAGGAGGTCGGGCCGGATCTGCCGCCACCGCTCGATGGCCTCGTCCCCGGCGGTGGCGGTGCTGACCCGGTGGCCGTCGCCCTCCAGGGCCATCGTGACCGCCTCCCGGACGGAGGCGTCGTCCTCCACCAGGAGGATGGAGCTCACCCGCGATCCTCCTCGCCGGCCAACTGGTGACGGATTCGGTGGTCCTGGCCACCAGATCCGTCACCGGTTCGCACCTGGCGGAACGGGATGCCCTCGTCGGCCCGGGGGGCCTTGGGCAGGCCGAGGACCCGCTCGGCCACGATGCTGCGCAGCGCCTCCTCGGTGCCGCCGCCGATGCGGGTGGCGGGGACCCACAGCTGCAGCAGCGTCCACTCGTCGACCAGCATCGACCCCGCCCCCCGCAGGACGTCGAGCAGCTCATCGCTGCGGCGGGACACCCGGGTGGCGGCCAGCTTGGCGACCGTCCCCTCGGCGCCGGGCGAACGACCCCGGGCCAGGTTGGCCACCACCCGCTCCCCCAGCACCTCCAGCACCTTGGCGTCGATCCACACCTGGGCCGCCAGCTGGCGCACGGCGGGGTCGTCGGCCACCCCCCGCGGCCGCAGCTCGGCCAGCATCCGCTCCACGCCACCTGCCACCCGGGCGACCCCCAGGCCGAGGTTCAGGCGCTCCGCCAGCAGGGTGGTCACCGCCACCTTCCACCCCTCGCCGACCGCGCCCACCCGGGCCGAGTCCGGCACCCGCACCCCGTCCAGCAGCACCTCGTTGAACGCCGAGCCGCCGGTCATCTGCCGCACCGGGCGCACCGTCACGCCCGGGGCGTGCATGTCGACCAGGAAGTAGGTGCACCCCTGGTGCTTGGGGACGTCCCAGTCGGTGCGGGCCAGCAGGACGCCCCAGTCGGCGTAGTGGGCGGCGGAGGTCCACAGCTTGTGACCGGAGACGACCCACTCGGAGCCCTCCGCCACCGCCGTGGTGGTGACCGCGGCCACGTCGGTGCCGGCCTCGGGCTCGCTGAACAGCTGGCACCAGATCTCCTCCGCCCGCAGGATCGGCGGCAGGTACCGGCGCTTCTGCTCCTCGGTGCCGTGGGCCATGAGGGTCGGCCCCACCATGGCCTCGGCGATGAGGTTGATCCCCGGCGGGACGCCCGCGGTCGCCGCCTCCTGGGCCCAGATCACCCGCTGGGTGATGGGCAGGCCCCGCCCGCCGTACTCCACCGGCCACCCCAGCCCGGCCCATCCCCCGTCGAACAGCTCCCGTTGCCACGCCCGGCCCCGGACGACGTGGTCGGTGTCGGACACGTCGGCGAACACCAGCGACGGGCTGTCGGGGTCGACGCCGACCCGGTAGGGCGGGGCGTGCTCGGCCAGCCACGCCCGGGCCGCCTCCCGGAAGTCCGTGTCCTCGGCGCCGGTCTCGTCCACCACGTGAGACTACGGGCGCCCGGGCCGGGCTCGCCGGGCCGCCGGACGTTTCCTGTCGCCGAGGGTCGACCGGCGAGCCGAGGCGAGTCGGAACCCCGCCGCCGGCGGTGAAGACTCAGGTCGGTGGACGACCTCGTCAACATCGGACTCGACCTCCTGCTGGTGGTCGCGGTGGGCGGCATGCTGTGGGCCGCCGTGGGCCGCCTCCGCCGCCGCCAGATCGCCGTCCCGAGGTGCCCGGGATGCGGCCGGGCCACCTCCCTCGCCTACCCGAAGTGCCCGAGGTGCGGCGAGCCGACGCCTACTGTCGGACCATGAACCGTCTGGCGGAGGAGTCCAGCCCCTATCTCCAGCAGCACAAGGACAACCCCGTCGACTGGTACCCGTGGGGCGACGAGGCCTTCGAGCGGGCCCGCACCGAGGACAAGCCCGTCCTCCTCTCCATCGGCTACGCCGCCTGCCACTGGTGCCACGTCATGGCCCACGAGTCCTTCGAGGACGACGCCACCGCCGCCCTCATGAACGAGCTCTTCGTCAACGTCAAGGTCGACCGGGAGGAGCGGCCCGACGTCGACGCCGTCTACATGGAGGCCGTGCAGGCCCTCACCGGCCACGGCGGGTGGCCGATGACCGTCTTCCTCACCCCCGACGGCCGCCCCTTCTACGGAGGCACCTACTACCCCGACAAGCCCCGCCACGGGATGCCCGCCTTCGAGCAGGTCCTGCGGGCGGTGGACGAGGGGTGGCGGGACAAGCGGGCCGAGATCGGCACCCAGGCCGCCCGCCTCACCGACACCCTCGGCCGCATGTCCGATTTGCCTGCGCCCGCGGCCGACGCCGCCCTGCCCGACGGCGCCGCCCTCCTCACCCGGGCCCGGGACGCTCTCGCCCGCCGCTTCGACCCCCATTGGGGTGGTTTCGGGCCCGCCCCCAAGTTCCCCCAGCCCGACACCCTCGAGCTCCTCCTGCGGGCCCACGCCCGCCACCCGGGCGACGACGAGGCCCTGGCCATGGTCGTCACCACCCTCGACGCCATGGCGTCCGGCGGCATGTACGACCACCTGGGCGGAGGATTCGCCCGCTACTCGGTCGACGGGCGGTGGCTCGTGCCCCACTTCGAGAAGATGCTCTACGACCAGTCGCTCCTGGTCCGGGCCTACCTCCACGCCTGGCAGGTCACCGGCGAGCCCCGGTTCCTCCAGGTCCTAACCGAGACCGTCGACTACGTCCGCCGCGACCTGCGCCACCCCGACGGCGGCTTCTACTCCTCGGAGGACGCCGACTCCGAGGGCCACGAGGGCACTTTCTACGTGTGGACGGTGGAGGAGCTGCGCCACCTCCTGGGCGACGACGTCGACGCCGCCATCGACTGGTACGGGGTGAGCCGGCCGGGCAACTTCGAGGGCAAGAACATCCTCAACCGACCGGTCCGGGGCGACCTCCTCCGCCCCGACCCGATCGAGCGGGCCCGGCGGACCCTGTTCGCGGCCCGGGAGCAGCGGGTCCGGCCCGGCCTCGACGACAAGGTCATCACCGAGTGGAACGGGCTGTTCCTGTCCGGGCTGGCCGAGGCGGCGGCCGCCACCGGAAGGGCCGACTGGCTGGCCGACGCCAAGGCCAACGGCGAGTTCCTCCTCCACCAGCTGCGGCGGTCGGAGGACGGACGCTGGCTGCGCTCCTGGCAGGGGGGCAGGCCCGGCCGCCACCTGGCCCTGGCCGCCGACTACGCCGCCCTGGTGGACGGCTTCACCCGGCTGGCCGAGGCCGCCGGCGAGTCCCGCTGGGTGACACGGGCGGAGGAGACGGCCGACGCCATGCTCCACCTCTTCTGGGACGACGCAGCCGGCGGCCTGTTCACCACCGGGGCCGACGCCGAACGCCTCATCACCCGGTCCAAGGATCTGGTCGACAACGCCGTCCCGTCGGCCAACGGCACCGCCGCCGTCGCCCTCCTGCGCCTGGCGGCCCTCACCGGCAACGAGCGCTACCGGGATCGGGCCGAGGCCATCCTCCGCCTGCTGGCCCCGGTGGCCGACCAGCACCCGTCGGCCCTGACCCGGACGGTGGCCGCCCTCGACCTCGCCACCTCGCCGATCACCGAGATCGCGGTCGTCGGCGACCGGCCCGACCTGGTGCGGGCGGTGCAGGCCCGCTACCTGCCCCGTGCGGTGCTGGCGTGGGGCGAGCCCTACCCATCGCCCCTGTTCGAGTCCCGCTCGGAGGGGCTGGCGTACGTGTGCCAGAACTACGCCTGCCAGGCGCCCGTCGCCACCGTCGAGGAGCTGCTGGCCCAGCTGTCCTGACGCCCGGCGGGCCGGCACCCCCCATCGGATGCCGGTCCGCCGGAAAGTAGCCCCCCCGGTCCCGTGATCGTCGCTCCGGGCATGGGCGGCGGGAGCGCCGGGCGCCGGGACATCACCCACCGGCGCCATGTCCCGAGGATGCTTCGGGCACCTCTAGGGCTGGGGCTGGCGGACTCCGTCGGCCGGGCTGCCCTGACCGTTGCGCTCGGGCGGGGTGGCCCCGTGGACCGTCGCCGCCGGGGACGGGGTCGGACGCCGGCGCAGGGCCAGCCGATCACCCGCAGCGGTGACGTCGTAGGCCGGTTGGGGGCCGGTGGCGGGGCCGTGGGCCACGCCGCCGTCGGCCAGGCGGAAGGAGCTGCCGTGCCACGGGCAGGTGACGCAGCCGTCGGCCACCGGGCCCTCGTGCAGCGGACCCCCCATGTGGCTGCACACGTCGGACAGGGCGTGCACGGTGGGACCCGCCCGCACGACCATGACGGTGTCGTCGCCGACGGTGACGGTCACCGGAACGCCGTCCTCCAGCGGCCCATCCAGACCCACGTCGACCCATTCGTCGGACGGATGGAGCCACGCGTGGCGGTCGACGTTGACGCCCCGGCGCCAGGCCAGGTGTCCGCCCAGGTAGGCGCCGGCGGTGGCAGCCGTCGCCCCGAGCACGCTCAGGGCGACGCCTGCGCCCCGCCGGTCCCGCTTGCGGGCGATCCACGACCAGGCGTAGAGGTGGACCGCGACCACGTTCCCGACCGCGTGGGCGAACCCCAGGCGCCGCTCCTCGCCCATGGTGTCGGACCAGTCCGACAGGCCGGCCGCGGCCGTCGGCAAGGCGCTCAGGACCCCCAGCCCGATCAACCGGTCGGCCGCCTTGCGCCCCGTGCGGCCGCCGAGGAGATCGACGGCCATGGCACTGGTCCAGAAGCCGATGGGCAGGTCGGTGAGCAGGGGGTGAAGGGGATGTCCCAGCCAGGTGCCGCTCAGGATGTCCTTCACGGGGCCGTGGGGAACCAGCTCCCCTACCTTGGTGGACAGGGGCTTGGCCAGCCTGTCGAGCTCGGTCGTGCGGGCGATCCGATCGACGAGTTGCTCGATCGCGCGTAAGGCCATGGGCTCACCTCCGTTGCCCGACGCGCTACCCGGGCCCCTTTCCCTCGAAACGAACCTGAGTCGACGCCGAGGGGGCGAGGTTATCGCGGCGGTGGGACGGGTGGCGGTGCGGTACGGGGATGGCGGCCGAGGTCGGTCCCCTCACCAGCCTCCCCGATGGACGATCTCGGCCCGGGGCCGGCGGCCGCGGGCGACCGAGGGGGACGCCTCGTCGGGAAGGGGGTGGCCGACGGCGACGGCCCCCACCGGATGGAAGCGGTCGGGGACGGCGAACTCGGCCCGCAAGGCCTCGGCGTGGTGGACGGTGAAGAAGAGGGCGCCCAGGCCGTTGTCGACCGCGGTCAGGAGCACGAGCAGGGCTGCGAAGGCGGCGTCGACGTCCCAATAGGGGGCGGGCCAACGGGACGGGTCTCGGTCAATCCACCCCTTGTCGTGCTCCGCGTAGCGGTCGAGGTAAGCCTCCCTGGAGGCGAGGGGGACAACCAAGAGCGGGGCCCGCAGGATCCCCGGCCAACGGAACCCTGACCTGCGCTCCAGCGGAAAGCAGGCGTCCCAGTACCTGCTGGTCTGCTCCGGTCCCTCCAGCACCAGCAGCTCGGTTCCCTGGGTGAATCCGGCCGACGGCCCCCGGACGGCATTGGCCAGAATCCGCTCGACCAATTCCGGTGCCAGCGGCCGGGAATCGAAGTTGCGGACCATCCGGCGGCGGCGAACGACCTCTTGGAACTCCATGCCCGCGAGCATCCACCATTTCCGTGCTCGGAGCGGTCAGCATGTTCCCATGCGAGCCGACGTGCGCTTCCGGGTGACGGTCGCAGGGGCGGAACTGCGAATGCTGGTCCTGGCCCCACGACCGTCCGGATGTGTCGGGGTCGACCTCGATTCGGGTGCGTTCGTGCGGGCCGGGTTCCCCTCGGCGACCGACGAGCCGTTCGCCCCCCTCGACCTGGTGGCGGCGGAGATCGGCGACCCCATCGACCCGCCCGACCCCTCCCAGCCGGAGGCGGTGCAGCTGAGCGGGGTCCCCCGCCGGGTGGGCCGGGTCGGAGCCCGCCGGGTCGGCCGGTGGCTCACGCCCCTTCACCACCCGCCCCAGGCACCGCTGCTCGGCTTCGCCGGCTCCCGCATCCCCTACTGGACCCTGGTGGGCGACCGGCCCTCGCTGGCCCTGGTGGTGCCAAGCGCCGCGGTCGAGGTCCGCCTCGGGCCCAACGGCTACGAGTGCACCTTCGGCTGGCAGGGCGCGACCCACCAGTTCCCCCTGGTCGACCCCTTCCTGCTCGCCACCCTCCGCCACCTGGAGCGCCGCCACATGGGCGCCCACGACATGGCCCGGGTGCTCGGCTACCGGCCCGGCCGCATCCTGGTCGTCCTGTCCGAGCCCCACGACGGGTACTGCTGGAAAGAGGTCGCCGCCCTCCTGCCGGGCGCCTGAGCCGACCCGGCGTCAGTCCTTCTCCCGGGCGTGGGCGGAGCGGAGGAGGCTCAGCATCCACCGGCAGGCCTCGTCCTCCGACCCGAACCACGCGCCGGCCTGGTAGGCGCCCCGCTCGTACACCCCGCCCTCCCACCGCCGCGACCGACCCCGTCCCGTGGGGCGGAGATAGAGGAAGTCGGGCGGTGGCGGGGCCGGCTGGTGGACGCCGGCGATCTGGTAGACCCCGTCGGGCACGCCCGCCTCCACCAGCTGCCGGCGCAGCTCCCGCCGGTCCATCGGGTCAGTTGAGTCGTTGCAGGTAGCCGTTGTCGACCAGCCAGAGAACGCTCAGAGGCGTGGGCGCACCGGGCACCAGGGTGGCGTCGAGCTTGTCCTGCGCCCCCTTGCCGGGTTGCTCGAACCACGGGGCCACCACGCCCAGGCGCACCTTGAGCGGCTTGAGGACCTTGTAGGCGTGGTAGTTGCAGGGATAGGCGGGGTCGAACGTGTTGAGGTTCTGGGGCGGGATGGCCCGCTTCCCGTAGGGCGAGTACCACGGCGCGAGGAAAGCACCGAACTCGCTGCCGAAGCGGTCGATGCGGGCACCTTCAGGCAGGGTGGCGACGACCACGATCCTGGCCAGGAACCCGTCGTCGGGCGGGTAGATCCAGCTCCCATGGCCGCCGTTGGCCAGCGGGTTCCAGTACTGGGCGAGGAACGTGTCCTTGGACAGCCCGCCGAACCGCCGGTAGCCCCGGACGATGATCCCGACCGGCCCCGTCGTCGGCAGCACCGCCGGTCCCAGCCGGGGGTCTCCGTCGAGGGGCGTGGCACACGTGTCGACCGCAGCCGGCGCCGTCGCACCCCTCGCCGGCGGCGCCTCCACCGTGGTCAGGACCAGCCCCAGGGCGGCCACGCCGCCCAGCACGACCGAACGTATCCGCCTCACCCTTGCCTCCCGTCGACGTAGCTCACTCCACCACCTGTTGTCCGGCCGACCCCGTCTGGTTGCAGGCCCCCGTCGCCTACGCCGCCATCCGGGCGGCCGGGCGCACCGGGATGTCGACGCCGACCGCCCCGAACCCGGTGACCATGGCCGCCGGGAGGACGACCGGCCCGGGAGCTCGGAGCCTCAACCCGATGACCGCCGGCGCACGTGACCGGCAGTTAGCGTGACGCCCGGGCGGCGAGATCTTCGGCCATGGCCCAGCCGAAGGCGATGAGGGAGTCGCCCCGGGACGGGTCGAGCTCGCTCAGGAACGCGGCCACCTCGGGATCGATCGTCGCCCTGTCGACCGCCTCGTGGTCGAGGGCGCCGGGGACGTCGCCCAGGCCGGTGACGACGAAGGTGCGGTCGTTGATGCGGCCCTCGGCGCCGAAGCGCTTGGCCAGCCGCCGGCCCCAGGCCCGCTCCTCGCCCGAGGCCTTGTGGCCCGGGCGGGGGACGATGTCGGCCAGGCCCTCGAAGGCGGCGAAGCCGGCCGGGTCGAGGAGCCGGGTGCCCACCAGCACGTCCTCGTCGGGAAAGGCCAGCACCGCCCGCCGCAGCTGGTCGCCGATGAGGAGCCGGAGCACGGCGTCGCGCCGGGCCAGCCGCTTGACCGAGGCCAACCCGATGAGCACGCAGGGCGTGCCCCCGATGCGCTCCAGGGTGCAGAACGCGAAGCCGGCCAGCCTCGTCCCGTCGTGCACCCGTGTGATCAGCACCCACTCCCCCGAGTGCTTGGAGAGGATGCCGACGTCATAGCCGGCGGTGCCGTCGGCGCAGATGTCGGCCATCTCCGACACGTCGGAGTCGCTCAGTGCGGTGCAGTCCCTGGTTTCGACCTCAAGTGCCATCGACGCCCACGACCTCCCCGGCCCGCGATTCTAGGTCACAAGTCCATTCGGTCCCAAGAGAACACGCAACTCGGACACCAGGCCGTTGCCGGAATCGACCCGGAACTCGTCCGGGAGGCGGAGCACGGTGCGGTCGAGGTGGACATGAACGGGCTGGTGACCGGGGTGTTCGCGGAGCACCGACTTGAGCCGATCGAGCAGGCGGGCGGTGAGGGCCGCGGGGGAGAGCTTGATGCGGACGGGGGCCGTCCCCTCCGGTGAGAGGTCGGGTCGCTTGAGCTCGAGGCAGATGATCTTGGGCGGTTCCTCCCGCAGGTCGAGGCGGCCCTTGACGCACACGATGGCGTCGTCGTCGAGGAGGAGACCGTGCTCCTGCATGGTGCGGGGGAAGACCATGACCTCCACCGCCGACTGGAGGTCCTCCAGGGTGAACACGGCCATGAGGTCGCCCCGCTTGGTGTACTTGCGGGACAGGGCGGTGACCACCCCGCCCACCCACCTGGTCTCGCCGTCGCGGCATTCCCGCAGCTCGGCGATGGTGCACTCGACGTGGCGGCGCAGCACCGACTCCACCCCGAACAGGGGATGGCTGCTCACGTAGAGCCCGAGCATCTCCTTCTCGAACACCAGCCGCTGGTGCTGGTCGAACTCGACGTCGGGGATTGGGATGCGCTCGTCGACGATGGCCGACGGCGTGTCCGACATCTCACCGAACAGGCTCATCACCCCCAGCTCCTGCTCCCGCCGGCGGGCCAGGGTGCGGTCGATGACCTGCTCGAACACGGCCAGCAGGCCCCGCCGGGGGTGCTTCATGGAGTCGAACGCGCCCGCCTTGATCAGCGACTCCACCGAGCGCTTGTTGAGGACGGAGGGGTCGACCCGTCGGCAGAAGTCGTAGAAATCGGAGAAGAACCCGCGCTTCTCCCGCTCGGCCACGATGAGCCCGACCAGGCCCTCGCCCACGTTGCGGATGGCGGCCAGCCCGAAGGGGATCTTCCCGTCGACCGCGCCGAAGGCGGCGATGGAGAGGTTGACGTCGGGGACGAGGACCTCGACGCCCATCGCCCGGCACTCGGCCAGGTAGACCGCGGTCTTGTCCTTGTCGTCCTTCACCGAGGTGAGCAGGGCGGCCAGGTACTCGACCGGGTGGTTGGCCTTGAGCCAGGCGGTCTGGAAGGCGACCATCCCGTAGGCGAAGGCGTGGCTCTTGTTGAAGGCGTAGTCGGCGAAGGGCTCGATGATGTCGAAGAGCTTGGTGCCGAGGTCGGACCCGTAGCCGGTGGCGTCGCAGCCGGCCACGAACTTCTCCCGCTCGATGGCGATGAGCTCCCTCGACTTCTTCCCACAGGCCTTCCTGAGGTTGTCGGCCTCCAGCAGCGAGTAGCCCGCGAAACGGGTGGCCACCCGCATCATCGACTCCTGGTAGATCATCAGCCCGTAGGTGTCGGACAGCTCCTCGGCCAGGTCGGGGTGCAGGCACGACACCGGCTTGCGGCCGTTCTTGCGATCGGCGAAGTCGTTGTGCATGTTGGCCGCCATCGGCCCCGGGCGGTACAGGGCGACCAGGGCGGCCACGTCGTCGAAGGTGGTGGGGGCCAGCGACCGGATGAGCGAGCGCATGGGGCCACCCTCCAGTTGGAACACGCCGATGGTGTCGGCCCGGCGCAGCATCTCGAACGTGCGCTCGTCCTCCAGGTCGACGTTGTCGATGGCCGGCCGGTAGCCGGCGGTGGCCTCGACGAGGTCGATGGCCCGCTCGATGACGGTGAGGTTGCGCAGGCCGAGGAAGTCCATCTTGAGCAGGCCCAGGTCGGCCACGCCGTGCATCTCGTACTGGGTGACGATGGGGGCGTCGGCCGGGTCGCCCCCCGGCTCCGGCTTGCGCTGGACGGGCAGGTACTCGGTGAGCGGCTCCCGGGTGATGACCACCGCCGCGGCGTGGATCCCGTCCTGGCGGCGGAGGCCGGCCAGGCCCTTGGCCACCTCCACCACCTTGCGGGCGTCGCCGTCGCTGTCGCACAGGGCCCGCAGCTCGGCCGCCATCTTGTAGCCCTCCTCGTGGCCGGGCGTGAGCTCGAGGCAGGCGTTCAACGGCGTGTCGCGCCCCATGACCAGGGGCGGCATGGTCTTGGCGATGCGGTCGCCCACCGCGTAGGGCAGTCCCAGCACCCGGGCCGCATCCCTCACCGCGGCCCGGGCCTTGATGGTGGAGAAGGTCACGATCTGGGCCACGTGGTCGGCCCCGTAGCGCTCGGCCGCGTAGCGGATCATCTCGCCCCGGTAGCGCTCGTCGAAGTCCATGTCGATGTCGGGCATCTCCCGGCGGCCCTCGTTGAGGAAGCGCTCGAAGATGAGGCCGTAGCGGATGGGGTCGAGGTCGACGATGCGCAGGCAGTAGGCCACGCAGCAGCCGGCGGCCGAGCCCCGCCCGGGCCCGACCCGGATGCCCTTCTGGCGGGCGTGGTTGATGAGGTCCCAGACGACCAGGAAGTAGGTGGACAGGCCCATGCGGTCGATGACGCCCAGCTCGTGGTCGAGGCGCTGCATGGCCTCCCCCGGGACGGGGACGCCGTAGCGGCGGCGGGCACCCTCCAGGGTGAGGGAGCGCAGGTACTCGGAGTCGGTGACCCCGGGTGGCAGGTCGAACTGGGGCAGCTCGACGTTGCCGAACTCGATCTCCACGTCGACCCGCTCGGCCACCGCCAGGGTGTTGTCGCACGCCTCGGGCACCTCGGCGAACAACGAGCGCATCTCCGCCGCCGACTTCAGGTAGTGCTGGTCGCTCTCGAACTTGAATCGCTTGGGGTCGTCGACCTGGGCCCCCGTCTGGACGCACAGGAGGGCGTCGTGGGCGACGGCGTCGGCCTGGTGGGTGTAGTGGCTGTCGTTGGTGGCCAGGAGGGGCAGCTCGAGGCGGCGGGCGATGTCGATCAGGTGGCGGTTGGCCATGCGCTGGTCGGCCAGGCCGTGGTCCTGGAGCTCGACGTAGAGGTGCTCGGGACCGAAGATGTCCTTCAGGCGGGAGGCGTTGCGCAGGGCCGCCTCGGCGTCGCCCCGCAGGAGGGCCTGGCAGACCACGCCGCCCAGGCAGCCGGTGGTGGCGATGACGCCCTCCCGGTGCCGCTCGAGCAGCTCCCAGTCGAGCCGGGGCTTGTAGAAGTACCCCTCCAGGAAGGCGTCGGAGGAGAGCTTGATGAGGTTCTTGTAGCCCCGGGTGGTCTCGGCCAGCAGGGTGAGGTGGTAGTAGAGCTTCTCGCCCCGCTCGCCCTCGCCGCCGCCGTCGTCGACGCGCCCCCGCCGCACCGGCCGCTCGAACCGGCTCTCCCCGGCCATGTAGGCCTCGATGCCGAGCACGGGGGTGATGCCGGCCTTGCGGGCGGCCCGGTAGAAGTCGAGGACGCCGTACATGTTCCCGTGGTCGGTGATGCCGATGGCGGGCTGGCCGTCGGCCACCGCGGCGGCGACGACCTCGTCGATCCGGGCCGCGCCGTCGAGCATGGAGAACTCGGTGTGGACGTGGAGATGGGTGAAGCTCTTCCCCACTGGACGGCACCCTCCGGATAACTTGGGGAACGAGTTACAGTCCTGTAATCTAGCGCCTGGTGCCGGGCGCAGGCGAGTTCTCCTCCGGCCTGGGGGCCGATCGGCGCTCGCGCCGGCGCCGGTCACTCTTCGGCCGGCCCTCCACCGATGGAGCGGGGTTCGGAGTCGTCTATCATCCCGCGCGCACCTGGTTCAATCGTCATTCGGAGCCTGGGCTGGGGATGCTGGGCAGGGAGCCGAGACATGCGTGACGATCCTCGCGTGAGGGTTCGAAGATTCCAGTTGACGGGCCTAGAGAGCCCGGAGGAGCTTTGGGATCGTCTTCGCGAGTCGTACGCCGAGATCGAAAGCCTTTCGGCCCGGACGAGAGACCAGTCCTCCGAGCTGGAAGCGCTCCGCCGCCGGCTTCAGGGGGCGGGCCGGCTGACGAACGAGGAGCTGGCAGCCGAGCTCCCGGTGCGGATGAGCCGCAGCCTGGCCGCCGCCCAGGAGGTGGCCGCCGACATGGTCGAGCAGGCCCGCAACGACGTGATGCTCATCCGCCTGAACGCCGACCAGGAGGCGTACCAGGTTGTCGGGACGGCGACGGCGGAAGCGGCCCGGATCGCCCGCAGCGCGGCGGCCGAGGCCAAGTCTCAGGTGGCCGCGGCCCGGGCGGAGGCGGCTGAGATCCTCCGAGCCGCCCATGCCCAACGCAATCAGGTCATCGCCGAGTTCGAAGCGCGCTCCCTCCGAGTGCAGGCCGAGGGGCAGCGCCTCAACGAGTACCGGCAGCGCCTGGAGCAGGCATATGACCAGGTGGCGAGGACATTGACGGAGGCGCGAGCCGCCCTCGGGGCGAGCGCCGCACCACCTCGGCCGGCGGCGCCGACCGAGGAGTCCGGGCGCCGGCCGGCTGCAGCCGTGCATGGCGACACCCGGCAGGCGCCCGCGGCCGCACCGGGGGAGGTCTCGGCCGGTGCCGCCAGCCGGTCCGGGAGCGCACCCCCGGTCACCGTCCTGGGCCGCCCGCCCGCCGCCGTGGGCAACGCCGGCAAGCGAGGACCGGCGGGCGCCACCAGTGGCGGGAGATCGGCATCGTTGGTGGACGTCGATGCAGCCGCCGGGTGACATCCTTCACCGGAACACAGCCGCCTCGATTCCTCTGGCGACCGCGTTGGGTGCAGTCGGGCGGGGGCAGACGATGACGCCGGCCTTTGCCGGTCGCCGCTCCGTCGACGATCGTCAACAATCTGGTGCCCATATATCCAGATTTTGTCCACATATTGTCCACAAGCCGGTCGGCCGTCGGCCCGTGGGCCGGCGCCATGGCGCCCGGTCCCCAGGCACGACCGCAGGTGGCGCTTCCTGGACACGGGGGCGGCCATTTGCGGTGAACTCCGTCGTTTGCCACTCGCCACAGCTCCTTTTCCGGTGCCGGTGCCAGGTGGGACCTTGACCACCGCCCCACCGCCGAAGGCGCAGGCCGGCACCTGGGTGCTGCAGGCCGACGCCGCTGCGAGCACCGGGTACTCGGTCAGCGCCATCCGGAAGTGGCGTCGGGCGGGCTTGGTGGCGGACCGGAAACGGACCACCGCCGGTGGCCTGGAACGGGTGGAGGTCCGGCTGGAAGACGTCCAGGCCCGGATGGTCGACCAGCCGCCCGAACGTCCTCGCCCGGGTCCGGTCGCGGCCGAGGCCGGGCCGCCCGCCGGCAGCGTGATCATCCCGATCGCCGACCTGGAGGCGCTGTTCGAGCGGGTCCAGGGCGCCGAACGCCGGTTCGAGCAGGCGGAGGCTCGGGTACAGGCGGCCGAGGTGGAGGCCAGGTTCATGTCCGGGCAGCTGGCCGAGCTCCGCCGCCAGGTCCACGGCGCCGGTTCCCCGACCGTGACCGTCGCTCCCTTCGGGGCGGCGGTTCCGCCGGTGGCCGCCGAGGCGGCGAACGGGTCGGGAGCGGTGCCGCGGGTGGGGACCGAACCGGCGAGCGCCGATCGGCAGGGCTCGAAACCGGGCACCCCCCTTCGGCCGGAGCGGGCGATGACGGGGCCGCCCGGGACCGGGCCCACCGGAACGGATCCCCGGCGGGCGTTCGACGAGCTGCTCCTGGGCCGGGGGGCGATCGACCTTCTCGGCCTCGACGCCGATCGGCCCATGCCGACGACCACCCCCGTGACCCGCCCTGCTCGTGTCCCGGCACCGGTTCCCGCGCCGGCACCGGTCGGTGCCCCTCGCCCGGCAGGGGGAGTTGCCGCTCCGACGCCGGCCACGACGCGACCGGCGTCGGAGCGCCGCCAGGCGGTGGCCTCGGCCCCCGCTCGAGACCTGGCCCGTCCTGGCCTCGGAGGAGTGCCACGACCGACGACGCTCCCCGACCGGTCCCGGCCCAGCCGGCAGCCCGACGTCGCCAGCCTGGCGTCGGAGCTCCGACGCCTGTATTCGAAGCTGGACGGCTATCGCCGTGAACCGACCATCTCCCGCCTTCGGGAGCAGGAGCGGGAGCGAGACCTCGGCGAGTACGACGCGGTGCTGCTCCGGGCCTGCTCCGCGCTGGCCGTCCCCACCGGGCTCCGGGCCGGCGAACCGGTCAGCATCGAGCGCCGCGCCGCGTTGACCAAGGCGCTGGCCCGGGCCGGCATCGATGTGCGGGCCGGCGTGACGGCCGCGGCCGCCAACCCCGAACGGCGCCGCTCGACCTGAGCGCGTGCCCCGCCGCCGGCCGGCCCGGCTAGGCGGGCGGCCCTCGGCCGGGTTCGGGATCGGGCTCGCCCACCAAGGCCCACAGGCGCATGGGCTCGTCTTCCTCGGGGCGGTCGTCCTCCACGACGGGGACGAAGGTGAGGGCCGGGAACGGGTCGCCGTCGATGCCGTCCGGCCGGCGGTCGGGATCCGGTTCGGGATCGGGTTCGTCGTGGCCGGGGTCGCCGGGCTGTGCCCGGTGGAGGCGGACGGGAGTGACGGAGCCCTCCCGGGACCCGGGCCGGCAGCGCCCGACCGAGGCCCACACCGCCCGCGGCTCGGTCCGGGTGAGGAGACCACCGAGCACCACCGCCACGCAGCCCAGCAGCATCAGCCGACCAACTCGACGCCCGGTGGTCGCCAGCTGCGACGGTGCCGCGGTCGGGCCGGGACCCGATTCCCGCACGGCGACGTTCGGCCCCGCCGGCGACAGGAACGACCCGGTGGGACACACCGGCGGCGCGGTCGCGCCTGGCCCTCCGCCGACGATCGTCGTCGTCGACTGACCCACGGCCCCGGTCGTCGTCGGTGCCCCGCCGCCGGCCACGGTGGTGCTCGGGCCTTGGCCGGCCGGTGTGGTCGTGGTCGGGGCCGGCCCGGGGGGAAGGGTCGTGGACGGTGACCCACCGCCGAGGGGCGCGGTGGTGCTGGTGGTCTGGCAAAGGGTGGTGGAGGTCGACAGTCCACCCGGCGGCACCGACGTGGCCGGGACCGCCGTCGTGGTGCTGTGCCCCATGCCTCCGCCTACGGTGGTCGTGACACCGCCGCCACCCGGCGTCGTGGTGGTCACCCCGCTCGTCGCGACGGTCGTCGTGGCACCGCCGCCGCCGGGCACGGTGGTCGTCGTGGTCCCACCGCCGCCGCCGGGCACGGTGGTCGTCGAAGCACCGCCGCCGCCGGGCAGGGTGGTGGTCGAAGCACCACCGCCGCCGGGCACGGTGGTCGTCGAAGCACCACCGCCGCCGGGAACGGTGGTCGTCGAAGCACCGCCGCCGCCGGGCACGGTGGTCGTGGTCGTCTCAGCGCCGCCGCCGGGCAGGGTGGTCGTGGTCGTCCCACCGCCGCCGCCGGGCAGGGTGGTCGTGGTCGTCCCACCGCCGCCGCCGGGAACGGTGGTGGTCGAAGCACCACCGCCGCCGGGCACGGTGGTCGTCGTGGTGCTGGGGCTCGGCGTCGGCACCCGGTTGGTGAACGTGACCTCGGTCGCGCCCGAGCCGACCCGCACGACGACGCTCCCCCCGGCCGGGTTCGGCGACCCGACGAGCCGGTCGCCGGGGGCGACGGTTATGGAGGACACCTCGGTGCCAAAGGGGACCGTTTCCGAGATGACCAGGTTCGTCGCCACCGGGAACCAGCCGGCGACGGCGCAGGTGCCTCCCGGCGGGCTCCCCGCCGGAACAGACACGGCGATCGTGCCGGCGGTGAAGGACACGTTCGTCCCGACCGCGACGCCGGCGCCCGCCACCTTGCAGATCTTGACCAGGGCCAGCTCGGACCGGTTGGTGAAGGTGACCGTCGTCTGGGTCGACTCGTCCCCGGCCACGACCTGCACCTGCGCCGACCGGGCAGCCAGGTCGCTGCTCACCAGCCGGCCGGCCGGGATGGTCTGGACGTTCGACACCGAAATGCCCGCCCGTGCGTTCTCCGTAACCGTGACCGTCCCCGCCGGGACGGAGATGACGGGAGAACAGGCGCCGACGGGCACGTCAGTGGTCGTCCCGCCGACCATGAATTGAAAGACACCCGTGACCGACGTGCCGTCGGCCATCTTGCACACCTCCACAAAGCCGCTGTCCGGCATCTGGAGGGCGACGACCGTGACCGGGATGCCCACCAGCCCGGTCAGCGCCAGCACCCCGACCGCGGCGAGCCTCCGTCGCTCAAGGTGGAGGCGCACAAATCCCCCACAGTCGGTTGCTCTGCTTCCTCACATCGTCGCCCCCAGCGCGCCCCGGAAGGGGCAGTGACGACGAATCATTTCCGACCGATCGGCAGGAGTCAAGCATTGCATTGTCATCTGGTCGCACCAATCGATTCGATACCTGGGGATAACTCCCGACGACCGCGACACATGCAGTCCGGATCCCCTGACTTCGTGTCCCGACACGGGTCGGTCATGGGGCATCGACGAGGACCGACCGGGCTCCGGGAGAGCCGTGAGCCCCGGTACGACCAGGTCCCGATCAGCTCGATCGTGGGGTCCGCTGGTGAGCCGGGAGCCCGCCCGAAGCGGCGAGGGCCCATGGGGGCGCCAATGCGCTCGCCGGGACGACGAACGAAAGCCCGCTCGCCCTCTCCGTACCTACCCCGTGCATGCTACATAGCGGATCCGATCCCAGGTGACTCGAACGCGTACTCCCAGGTGGACGGGGGTACCCGCGTTCGGTGCCTGTCCTAGCCTGTCCCGGAGACGGTCGCACCCAAGCAAAGCCGGGCGGTGCCGCGGTCGCGTGAGAACCTCCAGCCACCCTCGAGGGTGAGGAGGGGGTTCGTGCGAACCTGAGGACCGGCGCCCGGCGGGTGATCGGGGGCGGCACCCTCTTGACCTGTCCTCACCGCTGTCACACCTCGCCGATCAGGCTATGGCAGCACGGCTGTGGGGTTTCCCCGCACGGTTGGCCCGATGAAAATGGGATCCGATCCATCTAGCAGGCCAGAGCTGCTACAACGCTGGGCATAATCGACCAAACGGGCTCGAAACCAACCAGATCCCGGTCCTGAAAGGGGCCGGCGCTCCAGGCAGACCAGTCCCGGGGCATGACCCGTGACACCCGGTCCCCACCCGGCTGTCGGCCGCCCCGAACGGCGCGGTTCGGGCGCGGTTCGGTCGGGTCGAGATCGGGGACTCATCGGAGGCTCCCGACCGGCCGGAGGCACCTCTGCGGGATCCCGACGCCGCCGCGGTCTGCGGGCGGCGGTCTGGTCGCCGACGCTCACATTGTCCACAAGGTGCACGGCACTTGGGGATAACCAGAGGGTCGAGAGGGGCATCATTGTAGTGGGGTCGACGCTGCGATATGGTCCATTCATCGGGATCCTGGGGGTTGCATGAGCGACGTTGCCGATCGCCATTGGGGCACCTCGCAGGTTTCGGCGCCGACCGCGAAGGACGCGGCCGGGGCCGGCCGCCCCGGCGTCGCACGGCCTCCGGCCACCTTGCCGATACAGCCGTCCACCGGTCCCCCCAGGCGGGCCACTCCCCTGGGCATCGTTCCCCAGACGGCGCCTCAGGCCTCGGTCGCCTCCGTCCCGCCTCCTCCCGGCGTTCCGAACCCAACTGCGCCGCGGCCGATCCAGACGGCCCGGGCCACGCCGCCCCCGCTCCGCCCCATCCGCGCGGCCGGGCCTGCGCCGTCAGCGTCGGATCTCGCCCCCGCTCCCACCCCGGCCCAGCCCGTGGTCAAGATGGCAACCGCGCCCGTCGCCCCCGAGCGCACCGTCGGCCCCGGGCCCACCGTCGCCCCCGAGCCTGCCGCCTCTTCGGCCGACCAGGCCCTGGCCCGGCTGGCGCGGGGCGTGCAGGACTGCGCCCGGGCCCTCGAGAGCCTGGCCGATCGTCTCGACGACCTCGAAGCCCGCCTCGACGACGTCGCCCCGGTGCCGCCTATCGAGCCCGGCGACGGCGGCCGGAGGGGTGTGGCCAGACCTGCGGCCCACAGCCTGGAAAGCCGGATCGGCGCCCTGGAGGGGCTCTCGGCTGACCGCTACCAGTCTCTCGACCTGCGAATTCGGCGGCTGGAAGCGATTCCGGCGGCGCTCGAGCGGCTGCAGAGCGACACGGCCCTGCTGGTCGACGTCTCCCGCTCCCGGCGGTCGGACCCCCATGCCGACCTCGAGCCCGTCTACCAGGAGCTCGACTCGGTATCGGAGCTGGTGTCGGCCCACCACGCGGTCGCGTCCCAGAGCATGGAGCGGGTGCGGGTCCTCGAGCGGGCGGTGCTGGAGATGCGGCGCCACGTCGAGCGGGGCCTGGCCGATCAGGAGCGGGTGGCCCGATCGGAGCAGTTCACCGCCCGCGCCCGCCTCGACGCCATGGAGGCCCGGCTGCGAGCCGCCGGCGCTCCCGCCGAGATCAGCCCCGCCTGACCGGCGGGGCCGACCTCCGGTGTCCTAGGGCCGGCCGGCGGCCGAGTCGGTCGGCTCCATGGGGTCGGACTCGACCTTCCCGACGGGGCGGTCGGTCGGACCCTGGTGCTCGGTGGCCGGCTCGGCCTGGTCCTCGCCCCGGGGCGTGCCTTCGGTGTGGGAGGGGGTGTCCATCTCGGGCATGTCTGCGCTCCTTGTCGTCGCGTGTGCAGCCTCATTACCCGCAAAGCGATCCGGGGAACCAAGCCGCATGCCCGTCACCGGCTACGGGAATGGTGGAGGAGCAGAAGGCAGCCGGAGAGGAGGCAGGGATGCCCCAACAGGCGTGGAGCGACAAGCGCGAACGGCAGTACGAGCACATCAAGGAGAGCCTGGAAGAACGGGGGGAGGGTGAGGACCGGGCCCAGGAGATCGCCGCCCGCACCGTCAACAAGGAGCGGGCCCGGGCGGGGGAGGCGAGAACGGCCAGCCGCTCCTCGACCGACGACATCTCGTCCGGCCGCCGGGGCGGCCTGCGGTCGCACACCGGGCCGGGCGGACGGACCAAGGCCCAGCTCTACAACGAGGCCAAGGAGAAGGGCGTCGAAGGACGCTCCAAGATGTCGAAGGCCGAGCTGGAGCGGGCCGTCGGTCGCTGACCGGTGGCCGGGATCGCTCGCCTCCTCGAGCCTCGGGCGTACGTGCGGGCGCGGAGAGGTCCTCGCCTACAGGTAGTTCCCGGGACGGGTGGCGTCGGGGCCGGACCCGGGGCGGCCGGGCATGCCGGGAGGGAGGCCACGGCCGCCGGCCTGGGCGGCGGCCTGCATGGCCGCCTGCTGGGAGAACATGGCCGCCTGGATCCCGTGGAACAGTCCCTCCAGCCACCCGACCAGCTGGGCCTGAGCCACCCGGAGCTCGGATTCGGAGGGGATGCCGGTGTCGAAGGGGAGCGTGAGACGGGCCAGCTCGTCCCGCAGGTCAGGGGAGATTCCCTCGGCCAGCTCCCGCACCGACGTCTCGAAGATCTCCTTCAGCCGGCCGCGGCTGGCCTCGTCGAGCTCGGCCCGCCGCACCTCCTCCAGCAGCTCCTTGGTCATCGCCCCGATGCGCAGGACCTTGGCCGGCTGGGAGATCGACTCGGTGGGCGCCTCATCGGGGTCCGGCTCCTGGAGCACCACCGCAGGGGTGCCACCAGGGGGGTCGGTCGGTTCTGCGTCGGTTCGTTGGTCAGCCATGGCGAGTTCCTTCCCACTCCCGGTGTCGGCGTCACGATAGGCCCTACCATGGGGACGTGAAGGTGTCCACGCGCGGCGACTACGCCAGCCGGGCACTGCTCTCCCTGGCCCTCCACGCCGACGGGAGCCGCCCGACCTCGGTCCGCGACGTCGCCGAGCGCACCGCCCTCCCCCAGCCCTACCTGGAGCAGATCCTGCTCGCGCTCAAGGGCGCCGGGCTGGTGCGGTCGAAGCGCGGCGTGGGCGGCGGCTACGTCCTCGCCCGCCACCCGTCGGAGATCACCCTGGGCCAGATCGTGAGCGCGGTCGACGGGCCGATCGTGGCCGGCGACTTCGGCGAGCCCCACCAGAACGGGGCCTGCGACCACGAGGGCCAGTGCGTGCTCCTGGCAGTGTGGGCCGAGGTCGGCGGCCACATGCGCGACCACCTCGACTCCTTCACCCTCGCCGACATGGTGGTGCGGGCCCGAGGCACCGAGCGCTCCACCGCCTGAGCGGCCGGGCCCGCGGCCCCTCAGCGGAACAGCCGGTCGAGGCGCTCGCACAGCTCGTCGGCCGACATGGTGCGCGGCTCCACCAGGAGCGTGCTCGCCGGCGGGAACCGGCCGGCCAGGCCGGGGTTGCCCATCACCAGCCGGCGGCGCCCGGCTACCAGCAGGGGCAGGTCGGACTCGCTGTCCCCCGCCCCCAGCTCGACCTCGAAACCCTCCCCCACCAGCTCGGCCACCGCCCGCGCCTTCTCCGCCCCCGTGCCCGGGTTGCGGCGGACGGCACCCGTGTAACGATCGCCGTCGACCTCCAGGGACAGGCCCACCACCCGTCCTCCGAGGGGCTCGACGTAGCCGCCCACCAGCTCTGTCGGCGCCCCGGTGACGACCACCGGCTCGATCCCCCGGTCGACCAGCCACCCCAGCAGGGCGGGGACGAAGCCGAACACCAGCGCCCGGTCGACCTCCTCGACGAACGGCGCCACCAGGGCGGCCAGGTCGGCGAGGCGCCAGCCGGCGGCGGCCCCGGCGTAGAGCGTGTTGGCCCGGTGGGCGAGGTCGCTGGAGTCGCCGAGGCGGCCTTCGAGGTAGTCCCGGCTGAGCTGCTCGCCGTCGACGGCCAGGCGGGGCGGGGCCTGGCCCCGGTCGACCAGGAACCGCACCCAGGGCTCCAGGGTCCACCCGTCGTGGAGCGTGTTGTCCCAGTCGAGCAGGGCCACCCGTCGCCCGGGGATGCCCAGCGGACGGCCACGCACCCGGAACGGAACCGTCAGATCGGGCGGGTGGCGGGTTGGCCGACTTTGGTGGTCTCCTCCGGGCGCAGACCCCGGTAGGACGCGCCGGGGGCCGCCACGCCGTCGCCGACGTCGACCAGCCGGATCCCGGCGGTGGTGGCCAGCGTGCGGAGGGTGTCGGCGGGGGCCTGCACCACCAGACCGAAGACGACGGCCGCGTTCGGGGAGGCGTTCCGGATGGCGGTCTCGAGACGGACGACCTCGGACTCGTAGAAGGACTTGAAGGCGGCGTCGGTGACCGTGGGAAGCAGCTTGCGAATCTCGTCCCGCTCCACCTCGTCCGCCGCCACCTGGTTCTTGGCCCACGCGTCGAGGCCGGCGGTGACCACCGACGGGTGGGCCCCGGGGGCGGCGGCCAGCAGGGCCTCGACCGGCAGCGAGCCGATCCGCGCCCGGGCGTCGGCTTCGGACAGGTAGGTGTCGAGGGAGATCACCGCCACCCGCTCGCCGGTGGCGGCGGACAGGGCCAGGCGACGGTCGTCGAAGTACGACCCGACCTCGGCGTTGGCGGGGGGGCCGATGGAGGCGTCGGCCGTGACCGCGGCGGCGCCGGTGATGCCGGTTGCCCCCGACGACGACTGCTCCCGTCTTTCGTTGCGCTCCCGAGTCACGGTGTAGGCGAAGACGGCGCCCACCACCAGGACGAACACGGCCACGCCGAAGAACCGCAGCGTGCGGCGGGCGGCCCGCGCCTCGTACCGGGCCCGTTGCTCCGGAGGCAGCAGCTCCGGCGGGGGGCCCTCGTACTCCTTAGCGAAGCGACGCAAGAACCTTCTCCAGCTCCGGCGGCAGCGGTGAGGAGAACCGAAGCTTGGCTCCGGTGGCGGGGTGGTCGAAGCCGAGCTGGCTGGCGTGGAGGAACGGGCGGCCGGGGTCGATGGAGGGCCGGGCGCCGCCGTAGCGGTCGTCGCCGACCACCGGGTGTCCGATGGCGGCCAGGTGCACGCGGATCTGGTGGGTTCGTCCCGTCTCCAGCCGGCAGGCGACGAGGGTCACCTTGGCCGGGTGGGTGAACAGGGTCAGGACCCGGTAGCTGGTGCGGGCCGGCCGGCCGCCGGCGGAGACCGCCATCCGGGTGGGGTTGGCGTAGCCCCGGCCGACGGGAGCGTCGACGGCCCCGGCGGCTGCGTCGAAGGCGCCCCACACCAGGGCCTGGTACCGGCGCTCGACGGCCCGATCGGCCAGCTGGCGGACGAGGTTGTCGTAAGCCGTGCGGTTGCGGGCCACCACCAACAGCCCGGAGGTGCCCTTGTCGAGACGGTGGACGATGCCGGGTCGCTCGGGCGCGCCCACGGTGGCGATCTCGGGGAACTGGGCCAGGAGGCCGTTGACCAGGGTGCCGGCCGCCTTCCCCGCCCCCGGGTGGACCACCAGGCCGGCCGGCTTGTCGACCACCACCACGTCCTCGTCGGCGTACACCACCGGGACCTCTACGTCGTCCTGGGGCCAGGGCCGGAACGGGGCCTTGGGCGGCGGGGCGTCGACCTCGAGCTCGTCGCCCTGGCTGACCCGGCTGGAGCGCAGGGTGACCGGGCGGCCTCCGACCCGCACCCCACCCGCCGCGATCAGGGCCGCCGCCTCCCGCCGGGTGAGGTTGAAGAGCAGGCTCACCACCCGGTCGAGGCGCTCGCCGTCGAGGGCGCCGGGAATCATCATCTCGTGTCCGCCGTCGACGGGCGGCCGGCCCACAGCACCAACATCACGCAACCACAGGTGATGCCCATGTCGGCCACGTTGAACACCGGCCAGAACTGTAAATCGACGAAGTCGACCACTGCACCCCGAAGCAGTCCGGGGGCCCGGAACACCCGGTCGGCCAGGTTGCCCACCGCCCCCCCGAGGAGCAGTCCCATGGCCAGCGCCACCGGCAGGCGGGACGAGGCGGCGCCGGTGGCGATGAGGTAGACGACCACGCCCAGGGCGGCCACCGCCAGCAGCGGCACCAGGCCCCCGCCGAGACCGAAGGCGC
Organism: uncultured Acidimicrobiia bacterium; assembly: GCA_963790325.1. Taxonomy (GTDB): domain Bacteria; phylum Actinomycetota; class Acidimicrobiia; order Acidimicrobiales; family AC-14; genus JAXDMK01. Next base: position 206,118 of record CAWBNY010000003.1, on the reverse strand, counting down.
CGGCGGTGTTGTAGGTGAGACGCAGGCGGAGGGAGCCCAGCAGGTGGACGGGGCCGTCGGCGAGGGCGGACAGGGCCCACGTCTTGGTCAGCTGGTCGAGGACGACGACGCCTGCGGCCAGTCCCAGCACCAGCCGCAGGCGGCCGTCGGGTCGGTAGGCGTCGGGCGCCCGCTCCGGGCGCTCGACCTCCCCAGCCCTGCGCCGGGCCGACCTCAGCGACGCGACAGTCCCCCGCTCTTGCAGCCGACGCACAGCGCGGCGTAGGGCAGAGCCTTCAGGCGGGCCCTGGGGATGGGCGTCTCGCACTTCTCGCAGATCCCGTAGGTGCCGATGTCGATCTTGCGCAGCGCCCGGTCGATCTCGTCGACTGCGGCCCGGGCCTGGGCCGACAGGGTGAGGTCGCGCTCGCGCTCGACGGCCATGGTGCCGCCCTCGCCCGACTCCTCGTCGAACTGGATGTCGCCCGGCTCCATGTCCTCGGCCAGCGCCTGGGCCTCGGCCTTGAGCGCGTCGGCCTGCATGACGTAGGTCTCCCGCTCGCTCAGCAGAAGCTCGCGTTGCTGGGCCAGGAACTTGTCGGCCGGGCCCCCGTCGTCGGCGGCGGGTACAGGCTTGGGTGCGGTTTTCGGCATGGGGTCGCTGGCTTCCGAGTGGCGGTGGATTGGGAGAATGACGGAAGCGGAGTGTACCAACGGAGAGAAAACTACAGACGCCCGGATTGGGGGTTTTCCGGCCCCGGGCGGGCGGTTCCGGGACGGGCGTGGGCCGCGCCGACGACCTGCTCCAGATGGCGGCGGAACTCGTCGACGTCGAGCCCCGACAGGGTGAACGTCTTGGACCGACTGGTGTCGCCACCGACGAGCGCGACCTGGGCCGTCGTCAGCCCGAACTCCTCCGCCAGCAGCTCGGCCGTCGCCGTGTTCGCCCGTCCCCCCACCGGCGGGACCGCCACCCGGACCTTGAGGGCGCTGCCGTGGCGGCCCACGACGGCCGATCGCCCGGCGCCCGGCTGGACGTGCACGTGGAGGACGACGGCGTCGTCGCCCGTGGTGGAGAAGAGATCGTCGATGTTCATCGTTGTTCGTACTCTACGGCGCAGGGGTGGCTATCCAACTCGGGCCGATTCCGGCACGTGCCAATGTGTACGCCCATGGCCTTCGGACCCGTCGACCCCCAGCTCGACCTCGTCGCCCTGGAGGAGCGCGTGCTGGCCCGCTGGCGCGAGCTCGACCTGGCCGAGGTCGTCCTGCACCTGCGCGACGGGGCGCCGCGGTGGGTTTTCTACGAGGGCCCGCCGACAGCCAACGGCCGCCCCGGCCTGCACCACGTGTGGGCCCGGGTGTTCAAGGACCTCTTCCCCCGGTTCCAGACCATGCGGGGCCACGACGTCCCTCGCAAGGGAGGCTGGGACTGCCACGGGCTGCCGGTGGAGATCGAGGTGGAGAAGGAGCTCGGCTTCACCAACAAGTCCCAGATCGAGGCCTACGGGATCGGGAGGTTCAACGCCCGCTGCCGGGAGTCGGTGCAACGGTACGTGGGCGACTGGGAGTCGCTGACGGAGCGGGCCGGCGTGTGGATCGACACCAAGGACGCCTACTGGACGCTGTCCAACGACTACGTCGAGTCGGTGTGGTGGCTGCTCAAGGAGCTCTTCGACCGGGGCCTGCTGTACGAGGGCCACCGGGTCGTCCCCTACTGCTCCCGCTGCGGGACGGCCCTGTCGTCCCACGAGCTGGGGCAGCCGGGGGCCTACCGCGACGTGACCGACCCGTCGGTGTACGTGCGGTTCCCCGTGCTGGATCGCGACTTCGACCTGCTGGTGTGGACGACGACGCCCTGGACCCTGATCTCCAACGTGGCTGCCGCGGTGGGGCCGGCGATCCCCTACGTGCGGGTCCGCTCGGCCGACGGCGGGCGCGACCTGGTCGTGGCGGAGGCGCGGGCGCCCGAGGGGTCGGACGTCGTCGAGCGGTTCGTGGGCGCAGACATGGTCGGGTGGCGGTACTCGCGGCCGTTCGCCTTCCTGCCCATCGACGACCGGGGCCAACGGGTGGTCGGCGCCGGCTTCGTCTCCACCGACGACGGGTCGGGCATCGTCCACCTCGCCCCCGCCTTCGGAGCCGACGACATGGACGTGGCCCGGGCCGCCGGCCTCCCCGTCCTGAACCCGGTCGGTGCCGACGGCACCTTCTCGGCCGAGGTGACGCCGTGGGCCGGGATGTGGGTCAAGGACGCCGATCCGTCCATCATCGACGACCTCGCGGCCCGTGGCCTCCTGGTCCGGCGACACGCCTACACCCACTCCTATCCCCACTGCTGGCGGTGCTCGACGCCCCTCGTCTACTGGGCCAAGACGTCGTGGTTCGTGCGCACGTCGCACCACCGCAGTGACCTGCTGCGGGAGAACGAGCACATCAACTGGTACCCCGACCACATCAAGCACGGGCGGTTCGGGGACTGGCTGGAGAACAACGTCGACTGGGCGCTGTCGCGGGACCGGTACTGGGGTACGCCCCTGCCCATCTGGCGCTGTGAGAACGGCCACGACACGTGCGTGGGCTCGGTGGAGCAGCTGTCGGGGTTGGCCGGGCGCGACCTGGCCGGGCTCGACCTCCACCGGCCGGCGGTCGACGACGTGGTGTTCGGGTGCCCGGTCGACGGGTGTGGCGGCGCCCCGTCGGTGCGGGTGGCGCCCGTGCTCGACGCCTGGTTCGACTCGGGGGCGATGCCGTCGGCCCAGCACCACTACCCGTTCGGCGACCGGGCCGAGTTCCAGAAGTCGTTCCCCGCCGACTTCATCTGCGAGGCCATCGACCAGACCCGGGGGTGGTTCTACTCCCTCCTGGCGGTGAACACGCTCGTGTTCGGGTCGACGCCCTACCGCAACGTGGTCTGCGTGGCCCACGTCGTCGACGAGCTCGGGGCCAAGATGTCGAAGTCGAAGGGCAACGTCCTCGACCCGTGGCACATGTTCGACACCTTCGGCGCCGACGCCCTGCGCTGGTACTTCTTCTCCGCCGGCTCGCCCTGGACCAACCGCCGGGTCTACGAGGACGGCATCCGGGAGTCCACCCGCAAGACGCTCATAACCCTGTGGAACGTCTACGCCTTCTTCGCCACCTACGCCGACCTGGCCGAATGGCAGCCGGCGGTGCCCGGCGCCGGCGAGCCTTCGCCCGCGCCCTCGGAGGGTGACTGGGACCCGTCGGCCGAGGTCGAGGGCCACGTGCTCGACCGGTGGGCCGAGGCCCGGCTGGCGCAGACGGTGACGGCGGTCACCGACGCCCTCGACCACTTCGACGCCTTCGGGGGCGCGTCGACGCTGGCCGCCTTCGTCGACGACCTGTCGAACTGGTACGTGCGCCGGTCCCGGGCCCGCTTCTGGGGACCGGCCGGCGGCCGGTCCGACGGCGGGGCGTTCGCCACCCTCTACCGGTGCCTGACGGTGACCAGCCGCCTGCTGGCCCCGTTCTGCCCGTTCCTGGCCGACGAGCTGTACGTGACCCTGACGGGCGGGACGTCGGTGCACGTCGAGCGGTGGCCCGACCTGCCCGACCCCGACCACTCGGCGGTCGGCCTGCTGGCCGACATGGACGCCGCCCGCCGGCTGGTGGGCCTGGGCCGCTCCGCCCGCACCGACGCCGGCGTCCGCACCCGCCAGCCGTTGCCGCGTGCGCTGGTGCTGCACCCGGGGGTGCGGCTGTCGCCCGCGGTGCGGGCTCAGGTGGCGGAGGAGCTCAACGTCAAGGTCATCGAGGACGTGGAGACTCTGTCCGACCTCATGTCGTGGACGGTGATCCCCAACTTCCGGGCCCTCGGGCCCCGCCTCGGACCCCGGGTCAACGCGGTCAAGGCCGCCCTGGCCGAGGCCGACGGGTCGGAGGTCCGCCGCCGGCTGGAGGCGGACGGTTTCGTCGAGGTCGCCGGCGAGCGGCTGGAGCCGGGCGATGTGGAGGTGCGGGCCGTCCGCCACGAGGACTTCGCCCTGGCCACCGACGACGACTGGGCCGTAGCCCTCGACCTCGCCCTGGACGAGGCCTTGGAGCTGGAGGGCGTGGCCCGCCAGCTGGCCCGCGACATCAACGACGCCCGCAAGGCGCGGGGGCTGTCCCTGTCGGACCGGATCGAGGCGGTGGTCTCCGGCGAGGGGCTGACGGCCGTCCTCGCCGCCCACGGCCCGTGGATCACGGAGCAGGTGCTGGCCGTCTCCCTCACCGAGGGTCCCCCGTCCGCCGCCGAGGCCGTCACCATCGACATCCGGGCGGTCACCTCGAACCGGTGACGGTAACTGGGGTCCTGGCCACCGAACCCGTCACCGGTTGGCGGGGGTTCAGCAACCGGTGACGCGGTCTGGGGTCCTGGCCCCGAACTATGTCACCAGTTGGCGGGGGGTCAGGCCTCGGGGTCGATGGCGCAGGTGGCGGTGCCGCCGGGGAGGCGGTGGCGGTTGCGGGCCACCAGGTCGTAGCCGGCGGCCGCCACCGGGGCCAGCACGGGGGTGTCGAGCAAAGCCCCCACCGGCCGGAGGACGGGCGTGGCCCGGCGGAGGGCGGCCGCCACCGCCCGGTGACCGCTGAGCTTGGTCCCATCCGGCTCGACCCACCACAGCTTCTCGGTGACCTGCTCCTCGGTGAGCCCGAGGGCGTCCAGGTCGGCCTGTTGCCACGGCACCGCCTGGCAGGCGACCTTCATCCGCAGGGCCATCTCGACGGACCGGGTGCAGAACCCGCAGTCGCCGTCGTACACGAGGAGGGGCAGGCCGTCGGTGTCCACTCGGGCCCGGGCCCTCGCTCAGCCCTTGCCGGCCTGCTTGGCCTTGGCCGCCGCCACCGCGGCTGCGATGGCAGACGACCCCCCGGCCGAGGGGGCGGCCGGGGCCGCCGCCTTCGCCGCCGGTGCCTTCTTGGCCGGCCCGCCGCCAGCGAGGGTGTCGATGCGGTCGAGAACGCTCGATCGGGCCTTGCCGGCCGACTCGTACTGGCGGACCTGGGCGAGCTCGGCCGGGCTCAGGTCGCGCAGCTGGGGCAGGATCTGGCCCACCCGGAGGCCGTCGTAGTTGGTGATGGGGAAGCCTTCGCCCGCCACCGGCGCATCGCTGTCGAGGTCGGCCTCGGCCGCCGGCTCCTCGGCGCCCTCCCATGCGGCCTCGTCGATGTCCCAGCCCGGCTCCCGGAGGGCCTCCAGGCGGGAGTCGATGCGGGCCATGACCGAGACCCGGTTCTTGCCCGCGGCCTCTGCCGCCCGGACCGTCTCGAGGGCGGCCACGTCGTCGAGCTCGTCGACCTTGCGCAGCAGCTCCGGGGCCCGCAGGGTGTCGTAGCCGGCGATGGGGAACGGTCCCCGGGTGACGGGGGCCGGCATCTCGCCGGTGAGGTCGACCGACCCGACGCCGGCACCACGACCGGCCGCCCGGCGGGCGTAGCCGATGACGGGGGAGGGCTCCGGCTCATCCTCGGGCTCGATGGCGGCGGGACGCCCGAAGCGGCGGGCGCCCGGCGACTGGGCCGGCTCGACCCGCCACGGCTCGTCGGCCGGCTCCGGCTCGGACTCGAAGGACCGGGAGGTGTAGGACGGGATCGGCGGGGACGAGCTCACCGGCCGGGGCGGCGCCACGTAGGGAGCCGCCTTGGGCTCCGGTCGGCCCCGGAGCACGGCGACGGCCAACACCAGCCCCGCCACCACGCTGCACCCGATCGACAGGTAGATGAGGGTCAGGCCCGATTGCAGCAGGCCGACGACCAATGTCACGGCCGCTGCCAGCACGAGCAAAAAGCTCACCAAGACCACCACGTCACCATCCCGATCGTTCGAGTAGAGGGCCCTCCGTCAAATGGTAACGCCCCGCCCACGCAGATCGGCCCATACCCCGCGGGCCGGATGCCACACCCTCAGCCGCAGAGGGCGGAGGTGAGGATCGTGAGGCCGAAGAACACGATGATCGGCGACAGGTCGAGCCCCATGCCGCCCACCCCCATGGGGGGGATGAGACGGCGGATCGGTCCGAGGACGGGCTCGGTGACCGCGTAGAGGAACTGGTACACCGACGCCATGACCGAGCCGGGGGCGATCGGGAACCAGGACAGGATGACCCGTCCGAACATGATGATGAGGTAGACCTGGACCAGCCGACAGAGGATGATGCGACAACCCTAGGCGCGGTAGAGGCCGCGCTCTTGGAGGCGGCGCTTCTCCTCCGCCGAAACCTCGACGTTGGTGGGCGTGAGGAGGAACACCTGGTCGGCCGCCTTCTCCATCTGGCCCCCCAGCCCGTAGGTGACCCCGCTGGCAAAGTCGATGAGGCGGCGGCACAGCTCCCGGTCGACCCCCTGCAGGTTGAGGATCACCGGCTGGCTGCTCTTGAGCCGGTCGCCGATCTCCTTGGCGTCGTTGAAGCCGGTGGGAGCCACCAGATGGACCCGGGGGCTGGCGACGGGCGCGATCTGGCGGACGACCGACGGCCGCTGATGGATGGTGATGCCGCTGTCCTCCCGGGGCAGGGTGCGGACCCCGCTGCCCATGGGCGCCATCGACGGCTCGGGCTCGTAGGCGGGCTCGATCCGCTCCGGACGCATCGCCCGGCGGGCGGGCATGGCCTGGGGAGGGGGCTCCTCGTACGGCTCGTACTCCTCGTATTCGTCGTCGTCGACCAACCCCAGATACACCATGGTCCGTCGCCAGATGGATGCCATCGTGAGTGCCTCCTTGGCCCTTCGAGCCTATCGTCGCAGGTCGGTCGGAACGGATCGCGCACCGAAGAGGGCGCGCCCGACACGAACCATGGTCGAGCCTTCTTCCACCGCCACCTCGAGATCGTCGGTCATGCCCATCGAGCGCTCGGGCAGCTCGAGGCGGTCGGCCATGGCGGTCAGCTGCCGGTAGCCGGGGCGGGCGTCGGCGGGCGGACCGGTGGCGCCGACCGCCATGAGGCCGACGACGTCGAGATCGAGGGACCGGAGCCCGTCGACGAGCTCGGGGGCGTCGGCCAGATCGCAGCCGTTCTTCTGGGGCTCGCAGGAGATGTTCACCTGGACCAGGACGCGTGCCCCCGGCGCCCGGCGGGCGATCTCCTCGGCCGCCGGAAGGCGGTCGACCGTCTGCCACACGTCGACCGCACGCGCCAGCCGGCGGACCTTGTTGCGCTGGATGCGACCGATGAAGTGCCACCGCCACCGGCCGGCACCACCGCCCTCGTCGGCGACCTCGTCGCGCTTGGCCACCAGCTCGTCGGCGTAGCTCTCCCCCACGTCGGGGACGCCTGCGGCCAGGGCCGCCCGCACCGCGTCGGGTCCGAAGCCCTTGGTGACGGCCACGATGCGGACCTGGCGGTCGCCGCCGCCGGCCGCCTCGATCCGCCGCCGGACCTCGGACAGGCGGGTGGCGACGACGCGCTCGTCGATCGTGGCGGCAGCCGTCATCGCCAGACCACCGTGGCCTGCCGCTGCTGCTCGCCCCGGGCCCGCCAGGAGAAGTGGTCGGCCGAGCAGGCGGTGCAGATCCCGACGTCGTGGACGAGGGCCACCCCGACCCGGGCCAGGGCGAGGCCCACACCGGCGGCCAGGTCGAGGGCGGGGGTGCCGGCGGCGGTGGTCGACCGGACCCCGTCGCCCAGGCGGCGGGCGACGCGGTCGAGGTCGTCGGAGCCGAACTCGTAGCACTCGACCCGGATGCACGGGCCGAGCACGGCACCGATCTCGGTGGCGCCCAGGGCGCGCATCGCCTCGACGGTGCGCTCGAGCACGCCCGCGACCAGGCCGACCCATCCCGCGTGGGCGACGCCGAACACGCCCTCCGGGCTGTCGAGGACGACCGGGGCGCAGTCGGCGGTGAGCACGGCGATGGCACAGCCGGGCGCGGCGCACACCGCCGCGTCGGCCACCTCGCCCGCACCACCACCCGGCTCGGTCACGTGGACGACGCGGTCGCCGTGCACCTGGCGCAGCCACGACCACGGGCGGTCGACCACCGCCCGCCGGCGCTCGTCGACCTCGGACCGGACGGCGTGCACGTACACGCCACCGTGGCCCATGTCGCCCTCGCCCCGCCCGGTGGACACGCCCTGCGCCGACCACAGCCGCGGCAGCGCGATGGCGGACATCTCCTGCAGGAGGCCCGAGGGCCGTGTCACTTCAGGAACGAGGGGACGTCGAAGTCGTCGTCGTCGGCCATGTCGATATCGGCCGACGGGCCGCCGAAGAGGTCGTCGCTGGCCTGGAACGCCCGGGGCCGGCTGGTAGCGAGGGGCAGGTTGGTCGACTGGCCGCCGCGCTGGGTGCCCTCGTCCCACCGGTCGAAGCCGGCGGCGATGACGGTCACCCGAACCTCGTCACCCATGGCGTCGTCGATGACCATGCCGGCGATGATGTTGGCGTCGGGATGGGCCACCTCGTGGATGATCTCCGCCGCCTCGTTGACCTCGAACAGCCCGAGGTCGCTGCCGCCGGAGATGTTGAGCAGGATGCCGCGGGCGCCCTCGATGGAGGCTTCGAGCAGGGGGCTGGAGATGGCGGCCCGGGCCGCGGCCAGGGCCCGGCCCTCGCCCGACGCGTAGCCGATGCCCATGAGCGACGAGCCGGCGTTGGTCATGATCATCTTCACGTCGGCGAAGTCGGTGTTGATGAGGCCGGGCGTGGTGATCAGGTCGGTGATGCCCTGGACGCCCTGGAGCAGCACCTCGTCGGCCATCTTGAAGGCGTTGAGCACCGACGTCTTGTCGTTGCTCACGGAGAGCAGCCGGTCGTTGGGGATGATGATCAGGGTGTCGACCTTCTCCCGCAGCTTCTGGATGCCGGCCTCCGCCTGCACCGTGCGCCGCCGGCCCTCGAACGAGAACGGCCGGGTGACGACGCCGATGGTGAGGGCGCCCAGGTTCTTGGCGATCTCGGCGATGACGGGTGCGCCGCCGGTGCCGGTGCCGCCGCCCTTGCCCGCGGTGATGAAGACCATGTCGGCGCCCTTGAGCACCTCCTCGATCTCGTCCCGGTGGGCCTCGGCCGCTTCCGCCCCGACTTCGGGGTCGCTGCCCGCGCCCAGGCCCCGGGTGAGCTCACGGCCGATGTCGAGCTTCACATCGGCGTCGCTCATCAGCAGCGCCTGGGCATCGGTGTTGACGGCGATGAACTCCACGCCCTTCAACCCGGCGTCGATCATGCGGTTGACGGCGTTGACCCCGCCGCCCCCGATGCCGACCACCTTGATCACAGCCAGGTAGTTCTGCGGTGTGCCGATCATCGATCGATCCTCCTGACCCGGTCGGCGCCGAAGCGTCGTGCGGTCCAACGTTGTAAGAGCCATGGTCTCCCGTCTCCCTCGGATTTCCCCGCCTGTGGACAAGTCTCACGTTTGACAGGAGGTTTACAGTTATGTCAACCTGTCCCGAGGGCCGAGACTTTATCCACCGAGTCGAGGCGCGTCAACACGGGACTTTCGGGAATCCTCACGTCCAACGTGGCGAGGGACTGGGTGCCGACCCGGCCCAACACGGTGAGTGCCGCCAGGAACTTCTCCTCCAGCTGCTGGGGCGGTCCGAGGCGGACGGTGCCCTCCGGCAGCAGCCTCAGGTCGACTCCCCCGCCGGCGGCCGGCAGCACCGCACCCACCCGGGGCCGGAGGTCGGCGGGCACCGCCGCCGCCACTGCCAGCAGGTCGGCCGCGTCGCGGCCCAGGCGGGTGCCGGGAGCGCCGGCGGGAGCGATCCCGTCAATGGCCAGGAGATAGCTCGGCGCCGAGGCTGACACGTCCAGGACCTGCCCTGTCGCGTCCACGATGGCCCATCCGGCCGGGGCCCGGGCGGCGGCCACGGGGTCGCGCTCGACGATGTCGATCACCACCGAATCGGGCCACCTCCGCTCGACGGAGGCCCGGGCGACCCACGGGAGGGACTCCACCGCCCGGGCCGCGCCCCGCTCGTCGACGTCGACCATGGCCTGCCCGAAGCGGAGGCCGGAGGCCGCCACCAGCTCCTCGCGCGACGTCCTGGACGAACCCGTGACGTCGATCCCGTCCACGTCCAACATGGGCGACCGGGTGGCTCCCCAACCGGCCACCAGCAGCCCGGTGAGGGATGCGACGCCGACCAACAGCCGCAGCCGGCGCCGTCCCTCCTCCCGCCGCACTGCAACTCGGCGTTGGCGAATCCGGGGATCGATGGGCGGTTTGACTTGCATGTTCATGCTCAGTCTCCAGATGAGATCGAGGGTTTTCCGAATCCGACCAGCCGAACCTCGGTCTCCAACACGACGCCTGCGGTCCGTTGGACCATGGTCCGGACCTCGTCCATCAGGGCGAGCACGTCCGCAGCCCGGCCGTGGTCGTCCACCTGGAAGAAGTTGGCATGCTTGGGCGAGACGAACGCGGATCCTCGGCGGAGGCCCTTGCAGCCGGCGGCCTCGATGAGGCGGCCGGCGGAGTCGCCCGGCGGGTTGGTGAAGACCGACCCGGCGTTGGCGCCGCCCGGCTGGTTGTCGCGCCGCCACCGGACGATGGCGGCGATGGTGGCTTCCGCCGTCTCCCGGCTGCCCGCCACCAGGCCGAACTCGGCGGCGGTGACGATCTGGTGGGGCCCCACCGACGAACGCCGGTAGCCGAGGTCGAGGTCGGCCGCGTCCACCTCGACGGGGCCGGTCTCGAGGTCGAAGATCCATGCCCGGCGGAGGGTGCCCTTGATCTCCGATCCGTGGCCGCCGGCGTTCATGCGCACCCCCCCGCCGACCGATCCCGGGACCCCGACGGCCCACTCCAGCCCGCTGAGCCCGGCGGCGGCGGAGCGGCGGGCGAGCACCGGCAGGCTGGCCCCGGCCCCCGCCCGCGCCGTCGTGCGGCCGACGTCGAGGTCGATGGTGGCGAACTTCTCACCCAGCGTGAGGACGAGGCCGGGGAAGCCGGCGTCGGCGACCAGCAGGTTCGAGCCCCTCCCGACCACGAGAACCGGTATCCCGGACGCGGCCACCGCCTGCCGGGCCAGCTCCAGGTCGTCATCGGAGTCGGCCCGCAGGAGGAGCGCGGCCGGTCCCCCCACCCGGTAGGTGGTGAAGGGGCCGAGAGCGACGTCGCGTGCTGCCCGCTCGCCGAGGACCTCGGCGGCGGCGTCGACAGCGGCCGTCACTCGGCCAGCAGGTCGTCGGCGAGGGTGGTCAGGTCGCCCGCTCCCAGCGTCAGGCACAGGTCGCCCGGACGCAGCAGCAGGCGCAGGCGGGCCACCAGCTCGGTGCGCAGGGGGACGTAGGTCACGGGGGCGTCCGGGCGGTGCCCCACCACCGCGTCGACGATCAGCTGGCCGGAGACGCCGGGCCGGGGCGGCTCACCTGCCGGGTGCACGTCGGTGACGAGGAGGACGTCGGCCCCGTCGAAGGCGGCGCGGAAGTCGCGCCAGAGGGCGGCGGTGCGGCTGTAGCGGTGGGGCTGGAAGACGCAGACGATGCGCTCCCACTGCCCGTCGCCGGCGGCGGACAGGGCCGCCGCCACCTCGCCCGGGAGGTGGGCGTAGTCGTCGACGAAGGTGACGCCGGCCCGTTCCCCCCGCAGCTGGAAGCGGCGCCCGACGCCGGCCGAACCGGCCACCGCCGCCGCCACCGACCCGAACGGGGCACCGGCCAGCAGGGCCGCGCTCACCGCCCCGGCCGCGTTGCGGGCGTTGTGGAGGCCGGGCAGGGGTACCTCCACCTCGCCCACCGGGCGGCCGTGGTCGAGGAGGCCGAAGCGCACCGACGACCGGCCGCCGACGACCTCCACCATGCGCATGTCGGCATCGGCCGACGTCCCGTAGGTGACCGCTCCGTGGCGGGCACCGGCGGCGGCCGCGCCGGGGTCGTCGGCGCACACCAGGCGGTGGACGGAGGCCTGGGCGAGGAAGCGGTCGAAGGCGGCCTCCAGGGCGGCGAAGTCGCCGTAGTGCTCGAGGTGGTCGGGCTCGACGCTGGTGACGACGGCGGTGTCGCAGGGCAGCTCGAGGAAGGTCCCGTCGCTCTCGTCCGCCTCCACCACCAGCCAGTCGCCGTCGTCCCACCGGGCGCCCGATCCCAGGCCGATGATCTCCCCGCCGACGATGAACGACGGGCGCAGGCCGGCGCCGACGAGGCCCAGGGCGAGGAGCGACGAGGTGGTCGTCTTGCCGTGGGTGCCGCTGACGGCAACCGTCCGCCGCCGGCCGCAGATGCCGGCCAGGACCTCCGCCCGGGTCAGGACCGGCACCGACCGCTCCCGGGCCGCGACGACCTCGGGGTTGGCGGCGGGGACAGCCGTCGAGATGGCGACGGCGTCGATGGGACCGGTGCCGAGGTGGGCCGCGTCGTGGCCGACGAACACCTGCACGCCGAGCCCGGCCAGCCGGTCGAGGGCGGCCGAGGCCCGCAGGTCGCTGCCCGAGACCTGGTGGCCCATCCCCACCAGGACCTCGGCGATGGCGCTCATCCCGCTGCCGCCGACGCCCACCACGTGGATTCGGCGGGGCGCCCGCAGGTCGAGGTCGGGGCCGGTCACGGCCGGGCGTGCTTCTCGACGAGGGCCGCCACCCGGTCGGCTGCGTCCCGCCGGCCGACCCCGCCGGCGGCCTTCCCCATGGCCAACAGTCGAGGCTCGTCGGTCAGGAGGCCCTCGACCTCGGCCGCCAGCCGGTCGACGTCGAGGGCGCCGTCAGGCACGAGCACCGCCCCGCCGGCGTCGGCCAGGGCCCGGGCGTTGGCCGTCTGGTGGTCGCCGGGCGCGTTGGGCAGGGGGACGAGGACGGCGGCCAGGCCGACGACCGCCACCTCGGCGACCGTGTTGCCCCCGGCGCGGCACAGGATGAGGTCGGCCGCCGCCAGCAGGAGGTCCATCCGGTCCTCGTAGCGCACCGGCTGGTACACGAGGCCCTCGGCCCCGCCGGGGAGCGGCGGCTGCTCGGCCTGCACCAGGTCCCAGTCCCGGGCCCCGACCGCGTGGCGGATGGCCAGGTCCCGGCGGTCGGCCCACCGGGCGACCAGGCCCAGCACCGCCCGGTTGATGCGCAGGGCGCCCAGGGAGCCGCCGGTGACGGCGAGCACCCGCCGGTCGTCGGGGAGCCCCAGGGCGGCCCGGGCCGCGACCCGTGCTTCGTCGGTGCGTTCGACGGCGAGGATCTCGGGCCGCACCGGGTTGCCGGTGACCACCGCCCGGGGAAGCTGGGTGCCGGGGAACGACACCGCGCACGCCCGGGCGAAGCGGGCCAGGAGCCGGTTGGCGGAGCCGGCCACCGCGTTCTGCTCGACCACCACCAGGGGCACCCGGTTGGCCGCCGCCGCCAGCCCGCAGGCCACGCCGGCGTAACCGCCCACGGCCACCACCACCGACGGCCGCCGCCGGCGCACGATGGCCGCGGCCCGGGCCATGGCCTGCGACAGCCCGATGGCGGCGCCGGCGTTGTCGAGCGTCCCCCGGGCCGAGAGGCGGCGGGCGAATCCCCGGCCGGGCAGGACGGTGAGTCCGAAGCCGGCCTCGGGGACCATGTCGACCTCGAGGCCCCGTTCGCTGCCGACGTAGTGGATGCTCGACGGGGCGTGGCCCCGCTCGACGAGGGCCCGGCCGACGGCCAGGCCGGGGACCACGTGGCCGGCCGTACCGCCGCCGGTGATGATCGCCCAGGTCCGGTCCGACGTCACCTGGAGGAGGCCGAGGGCGCCGGGGCGACGGTGTGGCGGGCGATGTTGAGGAGGATGCCCACCGAGGCCATGCTCACGACGAGGGACGTCCCGCCGAACGACAGGAACGGCAACGGCACGCCCGTCACCGGCAGCATCCCCGTCACCGCGCCCATGTTGACCAGAGCCTGCCCGACGACCCAGGCGGTGATGCCTGCCGCCAGCAGCGTTCCGAACCGGTCGGCGGCCCGGAGGGCGACCCGGATGCCGAGCACCGCGAAAGCGGCGAAGAGGCCGAGCACCAGCAACGTGCCCACCAGGCCCAGCTCCTCGCCCACGATGGCGAAGATGAAGTCGGTGTGGGCGTTGGGCAGGAAACCCCACTTGGCCCGGCTGGCCCCGAGCCCGACGCCGGCCAGGTGTCCGGTGCCGAGGGCCACCAGCGACTGGGCCACCTGGTAGCCGGTGTTGGAGACGTCGGCCCAGGGGTTCAGGAAGGCGGAGACCCGTCCCCGGCGGTAGCCGGCGGCCAGGGCCAGAACGACGGCGCCGACCGTCGAGGTCACGACCACCGCCGCCATGCGGATGAGGGGCAGCCCGGCCACGAACAGCTCGACGAGCACGATGAGGACCATGACCATCGCCGTGCCCATGTCCGGCTGGAGCAGTACGAGCCCCCCGAGGGCGCCGGCGACCACCACGACCGGCCGCAGGGTGACGCGGGAATCGTGCATGCGGTCCGCCCGCCGGGCGAGGAGGTCGGCCACGAACAGCAGGAGGGCGACCTTGGCCATCTCCGACGGCTGGAAGGTGAAGAAGCCGAACCCCAGCCACCGGGTGGAGCCGCTGACGTTGATACCGACGCCGGGGATCTGGACGGCCACCAGTAGGACGAACGAGGCCACCACGAGGGGCCAGGCGAGGAGGGCCCATCGGCGGTAGTCCCACAGGGCGGCGACCACCATCGCCACGGTGCCGACGGCCACCCACGCCGCCTGCTTCTGGAAGAAGACCCAGGCACCGCCGTAACTCCGGAGGGCCTCCACCGAGGAGGCGGACAGCACCATCATCAGGCCGATCACGATGAGCAGGGCGGTGACGATGGCCAGCAGGACCCATCCCGACTCCCGGGTGCCGGCCAGGGCGAGCTTCGGCGGCGGGGTCGCGGCCGCCAGGTGGGCCCGCGCCCGGGGGGAAGGCCGGCGAGGGGCATACCGTGGCATCGGCGGGTGCAACGGCAGGCGGCGGGCGGCGCCCGCGGCCGGGGCGGCGCGCCGGGCGAGCCCGGACCCGGGCCGGGGCGGGGGCGGGCGGGTCACGGAGCCCGCGGTCGGGCCCGCGGCGCGACCGGTCGGGCCCCGGCCCGGCGCCGGCTTCCGGGTCGCGGCGCGACCGCCAGGCGGCTGCTTGGCGACGGGCAACCTCGGGTCGATCCGAGCGGGCCGCTTCCGGGTCGCAGCGTGACCGGCAGGCGGCTGCCGGGCGACGTGAAACGCGGAGGCGACCCGACCGGGCGGTGGCGACGGCGACGGCGACGGCGACAAGGTCGCGGCGGTCCGTGGCTCGACCCGGGGACGGGCGGTGGTAGCGGCCGGTGTCGGGCGGCGGGTCAGGCGGGCGGCGAGAGCCCGGGCCGCCTCACCGGCGGGGTCCGGTCGCACGCCGCCCGGTCGGGGGCGCGGCGGCGGGTTCCCGGGCGGGAAGAGAGGGCGGGGGCGCACGTCCGGGCGCCCCCGCCCGGCAGGCGGCCGGCGGGGGGGGTTCATCCGGCCTCCCCGAGGAGATCCCGAACGGCGCGGGCGAAGTCGTCGCCCCGCTGCGAATAGGAGTCGTACCAGTCGAAGCTGGCGCACCCGGGCGACAGGAGCACCGCGTCCCCCGGCAGGGCGGCGGTGGCGGCCAGGTGGACGGCCTCGTCCATCGAGCGGGCCACCCGCACCGGCCGCAGCCCCTCGAAGGCGGCGGCCACCTCCCCCGCCGCCTCCCCGATGGCGACCACCGACCGGATACGCGGCGCGCCGGCAGCCAACGCCCCCAGGTCCAGGCCCTTGTTCCGCCCGCCGGCGACGAGGACCACCGAGTCGAACCCGGCCACCGCGGCCGCCGCCGCGTGAGGGTTCGTCGCCTTGGAGTCGTCGTACCAGTCCACCCCGCCCACCGACGCCACCAGCTCCAGCCGGTGCGGCAGGCCCTCGAAGCCGACCAGCGCCGACCGCACGCCGGCGAGCGTCGCACCCGCCGCGGTCGCCGCGGCGGCGGCGGCCAGCGAGTTCGACAGGTCGTGGGGCTGGGCCCGGCGCAGCTCCCCCACCGCCACCACCGTTCCGAGGGGCCCCGACAGCCACCCGTCGACCACGACCCAGTCGGCCGCCCGCACCACGCCGAAGGTGACGACCCGCCCCGGGGCACGCACCGCGGCGGCCATCACGACCGGGTCGTCGGCGTTGACCACCGCCACGTCGTCGGGACCCTGGCGTTCCCAGATGCGGGCCTTGGCCGCCACGTAGGCGTCGAGGTCGGGGTGCCAGTCGAGGTGGTCGTCGGCCAGGTTGAGCCACACCGCCACCCGGGGCCGGAAGCCGTCGACGAACTGGAGCTGGAACGAGGACACCTCGGCCACCACCACGTCGACCTCCCGCCCGACCGCGGCCGACAGCGGCAGCCCGATGTTCCCCGCGGCGATGGCGGCCACGCCCGACTCGACCAGCATGCGGGCGACCAGGGTCGTCACCGTCGTCTTTCCGTTGGTGCCGGTGACGGCCACCACCGGGCGGTCGAGGTCGCGCCACGCCAGCTCGATCTCCCCCAGCACCGGCACGGCCTGGGACGCGGCGGCCACGAACACCGGATGCCGCGCCGGCACCCCCGGGCTGGTGGCCACCAGGGAGACCGACGCCACCAGCCGCTCCAGGTCCTCCAGCGCCGGGTGCTCGACCAGCTCCACACCCAGAGTCCGGGCCCGCTCCCGGCCCGCCGCGCCCGGCGCGTCGTCGACCGCGATCACCCGCCAGCCGTGGGCCAGCAGGTGACCGGCCACCGCCTCGCCGCTGCGGCCCATTCCCACGACCAGGGCCAGCTCCGAGCCGGGCGCAGGAGCCGCCGTCATCGTCAGCCCGACCCCATGAGCCGGCACACCCCGGCGGACAGGAAGTTGGCGTAGAAGAGCCCGATCGCCATCGCCGTCAGCAGCGAGGCCAGGATCCAGAAGCGGACGATGACGGTGGTCTCGGGCCACCCGATGAGCTCGAAGTGGTGGTGGATGGGTGCCATCCGGAACACCCGGATGTGCCAGAAGCGGAACCCGATCACCTGCACGACCACCGACATGGTGATCATCACGAACAGCCCGCCCACCACCGGCAGCAGCAGGTGGGTGTTGGTCGTGAGCGCGAGCGCGCCCAGGCCGGCTCCGATCCCCAGAGCCCCCGTGTCCCCCATGAAGATCTTCGCCGGGGCCGCGTTCCACCACAGAAACCCGGCGCAGGCGCCGGTGACGGCCGCGGCCACGATGGACAGGTCGAGGGCGGGCCCGAGGAAGTAGCAGGACTCGTGGCGGAACTGCCAGAAGGCGATGAACACAAAGGCGGAGAAGGCGTACATCGACGAGCCCGCGGCCAGCCCGTCCAACCCGTCGGACAGGTTCACCGCGTTGGCCGCCGCCATCAGGACCAGGATCGCCCACACGATGTAGACCGGGTCGCTCAGGTCGAGGGCGACGGTGCGGGCGAAGGACAGGTCGGTGCGAACCTTGGCCTTGTAGACGGCCAGCAGGGCGAAGGTCAGGAAGACCAGCGTCAGGCCGATGGTCTTGGCCTTCTTGTTCAGGCCCAGGCTGCGCTGGCGGGAGATCTTGATCCAGTCGTCGAGCAGGCCGACCAGTCCCGCCCCCAGCATCACCATGAGGACGAGCACCCCGGCCGCAGTGAACACCGCGCCGGTGTTGATGTGGGCCGCCAGGTAGCCGGTCACCACCGCCCCGAGGATGGCCAACCCGCCCATGGTGGGGGTGCCGGCCTTGGTCAGGTGGCCCTGGGGACCGTCCTCCCGGATCTGCTGGCCGATGCCCCGCACCTGGAAGGCGCGGATGAGGATCGGCGTGCCCAGGATGGCGGTGAGCAGGGCGACGCTGCCGGCGACGAGGAGGGCGACCAACTACCCGCCCACTCCCAGTCCCAGCCGGTCGAGCTCCTCGCCCGCCACCCCCCGATCGTCGAAGGGGACAGCCACACCCCCCGCCACCTGCGTCGTCTCGTGGCCCTTGCCCGCGATCACGACCACGTCGCCGGCGACGGCGGCCGACACGGCGCAGGCGATGGCCGCCCGCCGATCGGGCTCGACCATCACCGCCGCCGGCCGGGCCACACCGGCCAGGACCTCGGCGACGATGGCCCCGGGGTCCTCCGAGCGGGGGTTGTCGGACGTGAGCACGGCCACGTCGGCCAGGCGGGAGGCGACCTCGCCCATCAACGGCCGCTTGGAGTGGTCGCGGTCGCCGCCGCACCCGAACACGACCAGGACCCGGGCCGGCGCCGGGCCGGCGACCGAGCGGGCCGCCGCCAGGCACGCCTCCAGGCCGGCCGGCGTGTGGGCGTAGTCGACCACCACCCGGAACGGCTGCCCCCGGTCGACCAACTCGAAACGTCCCGGCACCACCGGTGCCGCCGACAGCCCGGCGGCCACGGCTCCCGCCGGCACCCCCAGCTCCCGGGCGGCGGTGGCGGCGGCCAGGGCGTTGGCGACGTTGAACGTTCCCCCCCGGCGCAGCCACACCGGCTGGCCGTCCCATGCGAAGCGGGCCCCGTCGGGGCCCAGCTCCAGGCGGGCGGCGTCGGCCAGGGAGAAGGTGCGGGTGGGCAGGCGGGCGGCCGCCAGCAGGCGTCGTCCCCACGGGTCGTCGGCGTTCACGACCGCCACCCTGGCCCGTTCGGGGGAGAACAGAGCGGACTTGGCCGCGAAGTAGTCCTCCATCCCGTCGTGGAAGTCGAGGTGCTCGGGGCTGAGGTTGGTGAACACGACCACCGAGAACCAGATGGCATCCACCCGGTGCAGGGCCAGGGCGTGGGAGGACACCTCCAGCGCCACCGCTCCCGCCCCCCGTTCGGCCGCCCCCGCGAGGGCCGCCTGGAGGTCGACCGACTCGGGCGTGGTCCGGGGTCCGGAAAGGGTCCCGATGACCTCGGCCGGTCGGTCGTCGGCCTCGAGGATGGCCTTGACCAGGTGGGTCGTGGTCGTCTTGCCGTTGGTGCCCGTCACCCCGACCACCGGGATCCGGCGCGACGGGTGGCCGTGGATGGCGGCCGCGGCCCGGGCCATGGCCGCCCGGCTGTCGTCGACCACCACCTGGGGGACGGCCACGTCGGGTAGGGCCCGCTCGCACAGCACCGCCACCGCACCGGCGGCCACGGCTGCGGGCGCGAAGTCGTGGCCGTCGGCGGTCCGGCCCCGGATGCAGCAGAAGAGGGAGCCGGCGACGACGTCGTGGGAGTTGGCGGTGACGGCGACGACGTCGGTGCCCGCCGGCGCCGCCGGGTGACCCCGGAGGTGCAGCACCGCCACGTCGCCCAGCAGCTGGTCGAGTCGCACGTGGGTGTCAGGCTCTCGTGAGCGAGGACCCGAGCGTACCGGCCACCGGAGACCGCCCGGGCGACCCGGCCCCCGGGACCCGCGCCGGTACCGCGGCGGCCACGTCGCGGCCGGCGGAGGTGGTGAGGGGGGCGTTGGTGGAAGGCTCGGGGGGAACGGCGAACAACCGGGTCCCCACCGCCCCCAGCCGGGCGAAGACGGGAGCGGACACCAGGCCGCCGTAGTAGGGCGTGGGCTCGTCGAGGACCACGATGGCCGACAGCCGGGGGGCGGAGGCGGGCACGAAGCCGGCGAAGCTGGCCACGTAGGCCCCGTCCTGGTACCCGAGGGCGTCGTCCTTGGGCTTGCGGGCGGTGCCGGTCTTGCCCGCGACCGTGTAGTTGGGGAAGGCGGCCGCGGAGCCGGTGCCCTCGGCCACCGCGTCGACCAGCATCTTGGTGATGGCGATCGAGGTGTCGAGCGACACCACCCGCCGGCCGCCGGCGACCACGGCCTCGTGCAGCTTCCCGTCGGCGTCGATCGTCCCCCGCACCAGGCGGGGGGCGACGTAGGTGCCGCCGTTGGCGATGGTGTTGTAGGCGCCCAGCATCTGCAGGGCCGTCACCGCCACCCCCTGGCCGATGGGGACGGTGGCGATGGAGGTGCCCGACCAGTCGTCGGGGGCGGGCAGGATGCCGCCCGACTCGCCCGGGAAGTCGAGGGCGGTCTGGTCGACGAGGCCGAAATCGTCCAGGTAGCGGTTGATGCGGTCCTTGCCCAGCTTCTGACCGATCATGATCGTCCCGACGTTGGACGACTCGGCCATGATCTCGTCCACCGACCAGTAGGCGGGCTCGTGGGGCTCGTCGTCCTGGAAGACCTCGTCGGCCACCTGGTAGCGGTCGGGGACGCTCAGCCGGGTGCCGCCGGCGACGATCCCCTCCTCCACCGCCCCCGCGATGGTGACGACCTTGTTGACGGATCCCGGCTCGTAGACCCTGGTCACGGCCATGTTGTCGTAGCTGGGGCTGGGCGGGGCGCCCTTGCGGCCGGCGTCGAGGTTGGCCAGGGCCAGGATGTCGCCGGTGCGGGGGTCGGCGACGATGGCGATCCCGCCCTTGGCGTGGGAGCCGACGATCTGCTCGGCCAGGATGCGCTCGGTCTCGTACTGCATGGCCTGGTCGATGGTGAGGACCAGGGTGTCGCCCCGCCGGGGCGGCTGGAGCTGGCGGGTGCCGGCGGCGATGTCGTTGCCGGCGACGTCCTTCTCCACCAGCAGCTCGCCGGGCGTGCCGGTGAGGACCTCGTCGTACTGCAGCTCGAGCCCGGACAGGCCGACGGCGTCGCTGCCCACCTCGCCCAGGACGGGGGCGGCCAGGGTCCCCGAGGGCAGGAAGCGCTCGGGCTCCTCCTGCAGGAAGACGCCGTCGAGGTCGAGGGCGGCGACGGCGGTGGCCACGTCGTCCTCCACCGTCCGGGCCAGCCACACGAACTCCCCGTCCTCGGTGAGCAGGGCGTACAGCGCGGTCTCGTCCATGGCCAGCACCGGGGCGAGGGCGAAGGCGGCAGCCGACGGGTCGGTCACGAGGGTCGGGTCGGCCCACACCGTCTGGCGGCGGAGGGAGATGGCCAGCTCGGCCCCGTTGCGGTCGAGGATGGAGCCCCGGTCGGCGGGCAGGACCTGGGACTCGAAGCGCTGGGACTCGCCGAAGGTGTTGTAGCGCTCGGCGGACACGCCCTGGACGTCGGCCAACCGCCACACCAGGCCGGCGAAGGCGACGGCCATGGCCACCAGCAGGGCGACCAGGCGGCCGCGGGGGACGGAGACGGTCACGGGGACCGGGTCAGCCGGCCGACGGGATCAGCGGGGGGAGGTAGACGACGGTTGCCGGGGGGACCATCCCCAGCCGGGACCGGGCCTCGCTCACGATGCGGGACGGGGACTCGAGGCGGGCCACGTCGAGGCGCAGGCGCTGGTTCTCGGTCTGAGCCTCGGTGAGCTGGGACTCGAGCCGGTCGACCGTCGGCTGACCCTGGGCCAGGAGGACCCGCACGCCCACGATGGCGAAAAGGCCGGCGCAGGCCAGGCCGGCGAGGACTCCCGCCAACAGCCGCCGCCGGCGACGAGCGCGTGCGTCCGGATCGGGGGGGGAGACGATCCGGAGCGGAGGCCGGCGGGCGGGCTGCGGGCGGGTGAGCGGGGCGGGGGCGGGCCTGCGGGCGGAGGCCGTGGCTGTGGCCGCGGCCGCCGGCCCGGGCGTGCGGCCGGCGACAGTGGCGGCGACACGGGGCCGGGGCGGGGCGGCCGGGGCGGGGCGGGCGGCGGTGGCCGCCGGGCGGGCGGCCGCGGTTGTCACGGGACGCACGGCGCGGGGGCGCGGGTGGCGGTCATGCCGGTCTCCTCAACTTCTCGACGGCGCGCAGGCGGGCGGACTCCGCCCGGCGGTTGGCGGTCACCTCGACCGCGGTCGGCTTGTGCGCCCCCCGCCACAACAGGCGGACGGCGGGCTCCGCCCCGCAGACGCAGGGCAGCCCCGGAGGGCAGGTGCAGCCGCCGGTGGCGGCCAGCAGGAAGCGCTGCTTCACCAGCCGGTCCTCGCCCGAGTGGTAGGCCAGCACGGCGACGCGTCCTCCGGGAACGAGCAGGTCAAGGGCCTGATCCAGAGCCCGGGGCAACACGCCGAGCTCCTCGTTGACCTCCATGCGGATGGCCTGGAACGTGCGCCGGGCGGGATGGCCGCCGGTGCGCCGGGTCGCGGCCGGGACGGCGTGGCGGACGACGTCGGCCAGCTCGGCCGTCGTCGACAGGGGGCGGGCGGCGATGATGGCCCGGGCGATGCGGCCCGAGAACCGCTCCCCGCCGAGGACGGCGATGAGCTCGGCCAGGGGCTCGAACCGGTAGCCGTTGACCACGTCGGCCGCGGAGAAGGGCTGGGTCCGGTCCATCCGCATGTCGAGGGGACCGTCGCCCCGGTAGCTGAAGCCGCGATCGGCCCGGTCGAGCTGCATCGAGCTGACGCCCAGGTCGAACAGCACGCCGGCCACGCCCTCATGGCCGAGGCCCCGGACGACGTCCGCCAGGGTGTCGAACCGTGCGTGGGCCAAGGTAACGCGGCCCCCGAACCGGGCGGTGGCGGCGCTCGAAAGGCTCAGGGCGTCCTCGTCGCGGTCCAGTCCGATCACGGAGAGGTCGGTCCGAGCATCGAGCAGGGCCGACGAGTGGCCGCCCGCCCCCACCGTGGCGTCGACGATCACGCCCTCCGGCACCGGCCGGAAGACGTCGACCACCTCCTCCCGCATGACCGGGAGGTGGGGTCCGGGGTTCGGGGTCCCATCGGCTGCGTTCATCCGCAACCCTCCGACCGGCGCTCAGCCGAGATCCGTTCCCGGCACTGGAAGGGGCGAAGAGGGGGGTCTTCCCGCTTTCCGGTCGAAGGGTTGCGCATGGCCGCAACCTCATGCGGTGCTGCTTCCGTGCAGGGCGGACTCCCCCGCCCCCTTGGCCTGCTCCCACTTGGCCACGTCCCACAGCTCGACGTGGTCCCAGGCCCCCGTGACGACGACCTGCTTGTCCAGCTCCAGCCCCGCGTAGCTGCGCAGGTTGAGGGGGATGGCGATGCGTCCCTGCCGGTCGGGGTTGGCTTCCTGGGCCCCGGCGAAGAAGACTCGGGCCATGGCCCGTTCCACGTCCGAGCCCTTGGCCCGCTCCTTCATCTCCTCGGCCCGGGTCTGGAACTCGGCCGGCGCCCACAGCGCCAGGCACCCGTCCATCTGGCTGGTCACGAACGCCTGCGCGAGCAGGTCCCGGAACCGCGCCGGGAGGATCAGCCTTCCTTTCGGATCGAGGGAGTGCAGGAACTCCCCAAGGAACATGCGTCACCCACTCGCCCTCGTGCCAAATCGAATGTGACCGTGTGCTGACCGGCGTGAAGCAGGGGGTGCCCTCCCCACTTCCCACCACTTCGGCCCACATTTAATCCCCCACACTCCCCCAGAGTCAACCCCGAGGTTCAACGCGCCGGTTTCGGGCCAAGATCTGGCCGTGGACCTCCCCCTGCGGACCCGAGCCGCGGCCCTTGCCGGCCGGGCGGTGTCCGAGATCTCGCGCCGGGCGGGCCGGGGCGCGGGCTCGGTGATCGGGGGGCGCGTGATCCTGGCCATCGACCCGTCCGCCCTCGAGCAGATGGTCGCCGGCCACAAGGTGGCCCTCGTGTCGGGCACCAACGGCAAGACGACGACGACCCGGCTGCTGGCCGCGGCCCTGTCCACCCGGGGGCCGGTGGAGACCAACGCCGCCGGGTCCAACCTCCTGCCGGGGCTGGTGGGGGCCCTGTCCTACGAGCGGCCGGGGGCGGTGGTGGCCCTGGAGGTCGACGAGGGCCTCCTGGCGGAGGCGGCCTCGGCGGTCGAGCCCGACGTGGTGGTCCTGCTCAACCTGAGCCGGGACCAGCTCGACCGCATCGGGGAGGTCCGGCTCCACGCCCTGGCCTGGCGGCGGATGCTGGAGACGCAGCCGACGACGACGGTGGTGGCCAATGTCGACGACCCCCTGGTGGTGTGGGCGGCCGACGGGGCCATGTCGAGGGTCTGGGTCGGCACCGGCCAACGGTGGCGGGAGGACGCCGCCGCCTGCCCCTCGTGCGGCAACCGCATCCGGTGGAGGGAGACCGAGTGGGCCTGCTCGTCGTGCTCCCTGCGCCGGCCCAAGCCCGAGCTGTGGCTGGAGGGGCGCGACCTGGTGCTCCTCGACGGCCAGCGGCTGCCGGTCAACCTCCAGCTTCCGGGGTGGTGCAACCTGGCCAACGCGGCCATGGCCGCCGGGGGTGTCCTCGCCCTGGGCCAGGACCCGGCGTGGGCCGTCCAGGCCATGGCCCGGGTGGGTCCGGTGGCCGGCCGCTACGAGCGGGTGACGGTCGACGGGGTCCGGGTGCGACTGCTCCTGGCCAAGAACCCGGCCGGGTGGGCCGAGGCGCTGGAGCTCATCCGGCCGGCGCCGCTGCCGGTGGTCATCGGGATCAACGCCCGGGTGGCCGACGGCCACGACCCCTCGTGGCTGTGGGACGTCCCCTTCGAGAAGCTCCGGGGCCGGCACGTGGTCGCCACCGGCGAGCGGGGCCGCGACCTGGCCGTGCGGCTGCGCTACGCCGACGTCTCCCACTCCTACGTCGACGACTACGTGCGGGCGGTACGGGCCGCCGGCGGTCCGGAGGTCGACCTGGCCGCCAACTACACCTCGTTCCAGGACGCCCGGCTGGCCCTGGCCCCGTGATCTCCATCGCAGTGCTGTACCCCGAGCTGCTCGGGACCTATGGCGACGGCGGCAACGCCACGGTCCTGGCCCGGCGGCTGGAGTGGCGGGGCCTGGCCGCCGAGGTGGTGGAGGTCACCGCCGGCGAGCCCGCCCCCCGGTCGTGCGACGTCTACCTGCTGGGCGGGGGCGAGGACGGTCCCCAGACTCTGGCCGCCCGGGAGCTCTCGGCCAGCCGAGCCCTGCACGCGGCGGTGGAGGGGGGGGCGGCGGTGCTGGCCGTGTGCGCCGGGTTCCAGCTGCTGGGGTCCACCTTCGTGGGTCCCGACGGGGCCGCCCACGAGGGCCTGGGGCTGTTGGACGTGGCCACGGCGCGGGGGGACGGGAACCGGCGGGTGGGCGAGATCGTGGTCGTCCCCGACCCCGAGCTCGGGTTTCCCGAGCTGACCGGCTACGAGAACCACGCGTGCGTCACGGCCCTGGGCGCAGGGGTGCGGGCGCTGGGGAAGGTGACGGTCGGCCATGGGAACGACTCCGGTGACGGGACGGAGGGGGCGGTGAGGGGCCGCATCGTGGGGACGTACCTCCACGGGCCGGTCCTGGCCCGCAACCCGGCCCTGGCCGACCACCTGCTGTCGTGGGTGGTGGGCCCGTTGGAGCCTCTCGACGACGCCGAGGTCGACGCGCTCCGGAACGAACGCCTGGCCGCCGCCCACCGTCCCCATCCGATCGCCACCACCCGCCGCTGGGCCCGCCGCCGACGCTGATCCCGGAGGTTCCGGCGCTCAGCCGCCGGGGACCACGTTGCGGGTGACCTTGGCGATCCGGCAGTCGACCGCGCCGTTCACCGACTGGAGCCCGGTCACCCGCCACGGGGACGAGCTGCCCGCCTCCACGTTGGTGATGGCATCGAAGCCGTCGGTGACCTTGTTGTTGCTGCTGTCGAAGAACGACACCCGGACGGTGTAGTTGCTCGGCTTCGCCGACGAGTTGGTCACCTGGCCGTCGGCCACCGGCTTGCCGCCACCCGGGGCCGGCGTGCAGGCGGTGACGGTGGCGTCGGCCGAGTAGTCGGCCCCGGCGGAACAGCCGGCGGTGGCCAGGACGACCGAGCTCATCAGGAGGATCATCGATCTGCGCATGGTGGGCTCTTGCCCAACCGTCAACAGACGTAGTCGTGGTCGAAGTCCTCGACCCACTGGCTGAGCACCACCGGTCCCCCGGTGGCGGAGAGCTCGGGGGCGCAGTGGGCGATGGCCTCGGCCTCGGTGGTGGCGCCGGCGGTCCAGTTGGGAACCGTCGGCAGGACGTGGTCGCCCATGATCCACGCCCACATGCGGGGGGTCGAGTAGACGCCGACCAACACGCCCGGCTGGCCCCGGAGGAAGTCGAGGCTGCCCTGGAGGGACGCCCGATTGGCGACGATGTCGGTGTCGGACCAGGAGTTGTCGGTCTCCACGTCGAGCCACCACACCCGACCGGCGGAGAAGCCGGTGGAGGACTGGGCATAGGCGAAGGCGTCGGCGGCGGCGTGGTATCCGAAGTCGTAGGCGCAGGCGCCGTCGTTGCCGGGCCGGCAGGCGGCGTCGGGGCCGGTCTGGGCGTACCAGTCGACGGAGAGGGAGTCGACGCCCGGGTTCGACGTGTTCATGTAGAAGGCGGCACCGCCGGGCGAGGCCTCGGCCCAGGCGAACTGAGCGGCCAGGCACGGGTTGCGGGAGTAGGGCCGGCCCCCCGTCACCCCCACGATCCCGAAGCCGGCCGGATCGGGGACGGGGAGGTTGCACTGGGGCCAGGAGATGTCGTGGCCGACGGCGCCCGAGGGGATGACCGGCCGCGGCGGCGCGGGCTCGGAAGGGGGTGGGGTGCCGGGCGCGCTGGTCGCTCCCAAGGCGAGGGCGAGGAGGGCGGCGGCCAGAAGGGCGACGAGAGGGTTGATGGGCGAACGAGAGTACCGACCGTCGGCCCCGAAGCAACGGCAGGTCGGCCGGAACTTCCGTGCACCTGACGGCCGTCGGCGCCGTCTTCTATCCTCTGGCCCCCATGGCAGACGCGAAACGAGATCGGCAACGGGCGGCCCGGCAGGCGAAGCTGGAGGCGGAGCGGGCGGCCCGCAAGCGGGCGGCCCGGCAACGGCAGGCGATCATCGGCGGGGCCGTGTTCGCGGTGCTGGCCGCCATCGTCCTGATCGTCAACCGGGGCGACGACGACCAGACGGTGGACGCGGCCGCCACCACGACCACGTCGGCCGCCGGTTCGACGGCGACGACGGGGGTGCCGTCGACGCTGCCCGGCACGCCCGAGTCCGCCGCCGGCAAGCCGTGCGTGGCCCGATCCCAACCGCTTCCCGAGGGCGCCCCCGAGGTCGACGTCGAAGTCGGTCCCCCGCCGACGGCACTGGTGAGCAAGGACCTGGTCGTCGGAACCGGCGCACCGGTCACCGCCGGGGCCACGGTCACCGTCAACTACATCGGCGTCGCGTGCTCGACCGGGGTCATCTTCGACGCGTCGTACAAGACCTCGCCGCCGGCCCCGGTGACGTTCGCCCTGGGGCAGGTCATCCCCGGCTGGCAGCAGGGCATCCCCGGCATGAACGTCGGCGGTTCCCGCCTCCTGGGCATCCCCCCCGACCTCGCCTACGGCGACGTCGGCAGCCCCAACGGCACCTTCGGCCCCCAGGAGACGCTCTGGTTCGTCATCGAGGTCGTCGACGCCAAGCCCCTGGGGTGAGGGCCCGCTCGCCGGGACCGGCGCCGAGTCGCACACGAGCACGGCCGGCTCCGGGGGTGACGTCGCGGCCGTCGCCTGCGGCCGCCCCCGGCCGTCGCCCGGATACCTGCCCGGGCGGGATCATCCGGCACCCAGGCAGACGAACCCGGCCGCAGCCGCCAGTCCCGTGGCCCCGGTCGCCGCCACCCGGCCCTGGGCCCGGGCCAGGGCGACCGCCGGCGGGAGACCGGCCCGGAGTCCGGTGTGGAGGGCGAGCATGAGCGCCCGCGTCGGCCCGTCGGGCACCGGGTAGAGGCTGGCGACGAGCGTGCGCGTCCCCAACGAGAACACCGCCGTCGCCAACCCCATGAGCTCGTCCCCTGGTTGCACGTCCGACATTCCGGAATCGCAGGCCGACAGGACGAGAACCCGCGGTGCCTGGCCCAGCCGCTCGAGGTCGTACACGGTGAGGGGACCGTCGGCCAGCTGCAGGGACGAGAACAGCGGGTTGTCGGCGCGGAACCGCCCGTGGCAGGCGATGTGGGCCAGATCGGCCCCGTCCAGGGCGGCGCACACCGCGGCGCAGGTCGCCCGCGCCCCGGTCAGCCGGACGGCGGCCGGGTACCGCCGGGCCAGGGCCGCCACCTCGGTCGACGCGTGGGTCAGACCCGGGCCCGCCACCAGGACGACGCCGCCCTGGCCTGCGCTCTCTCGGGCGGCCGCCGACCGGAGCCAGAGCGCTGCCGACGGGGAGACGGTGACCGAGCGGGTGGCGCACGAGGGCAGGATCGACCAGGGCAGTGCGTGCAGGATCCCGGTCGGCACCACCACGACCGCCCGATCGGCGATGTCGTCCGCCACCGGGCGCAGGAGCATGGTGTCGAGCTGCGCGGCGCCATAGGTGACGGCTGCGACGGCAGCCGCGGCCGATGCGGGAGAGGCGTCGCCTCGGGCCAACCGGCGCAGGGCGAAGCGAAGGTGCTCGAGCTCCGTCGAGACCTCGGTGGACGACCCGAGCCGGTGGAGCCGAACCCGCCCGGCGACCACGACCACCGCGTGGAGGAGACCGTCGTGATCGACGATCTCCACCAGCGCCCGGTCTCCCACCGCCCGGGTCAGCTCTTCCGCCCGGGGGGGCGGTTCCACGAGCGCGGCGAGCACACCGGAGGCGTGCCGGGCATGGCTCCGGACGGCCTCCTCCAGCGCCGCCTGGCGGGCGTGGAGGCCGGACGTGGTCCTCCCCGCCAGGGCGGCCGCGTCGAGCTCGCCGACGACGGCCCGGAGCTCGCTGAGGGCGGCCGCCAGGCGGGCGTCGTCGGGGGGGCGAACGGGGGTCAGTCGCAGCGAGCCCCCCCGCCACCGCTCGCCCCACTCGAGCACCTGCGGCGCGTTCCCGTCGGTCATGGCCATCCCCAGGCCCAGCCGCATCAGCTCGGCGGCATGGGCGGAGGCGTAGCTCCGCAGCTCGGTGGCCCCCAGGGCGGCGCGGTAGCGGTCGATCAGCCGCACGCCGGCCCGCAGCGCCGATCCGGCGCCGCGCCGGTCGCCCTCGGCCAGACGCAGCAGCGCGGTCGCGTGCCAGGCCCGCACCCGCAACGCCACCGGCCCCCGGCGGCGGGCCTGGGCGGCGAGGGCGAGCTCCCGCCGGGCGACACCGCGCCGTCCGAGGTCGAGGGCGACGGTGGCGGCGAGGAGCCGGGCGTCCTGCGACGGGCCGGCGAACCCGGCTGCGGCCAGGTGACGGGCCGCCGCCCTGGCCTCCGCCAGCAGGCTCGACGAGCAGTCGCCGGCCAGGCGGGCGGCCCGGATGCCGACGTGGCGGGCAAGAGCCGCCCACGCCGGCCGGCGCTGAGCGGTGAAGGCCCGGCGCGCGTCTTCGGCCGACCGCCGAGCCGTGGCGGTGTCGCCCTCCACCAGGGCGGCCTCGGCCAACCGCAGCAGCGCGATCGCCCAGTACGCCTTCTCACCCTGTTCGGCGAGGGTGTCGACCGCCACCTGCGCCGCCCGGCGCGCCTCGCCCACCAGCCGGGCCGTCAGCTCGATCTCGCTGCGGTCGATCAGGGCCATGCCGTCGGTGGTGGCGACCGGGCCGAGGAGCTCGTCGGCCCGGTCGAAGCACCGCAGCGCCTCCGGGACGTCGCCGCCGAGGGCGACCACCAGGGCCACGTGCTGGAGGGCGCTGGCCGTCATCCTGGGCTCGCCGAGGGCGACGTAGAGCTGCTCGGCCCGGCGCATGTCGGCCTCGGCGGCAACCACGGCCCCCCGCATGAAGCGCACCAGGCCCCGGCCGACGCACGCGTGGGCCTCACCCAACCGATCCCGCCCCCGCCGGAGGACAGGAAGGGCCCGCTGGTAGCAGTCGAGGGCGGCGTCCAGGTTCCCCACGTCGAGGTGCACGTGGGCCCGTTGCGTCTCGAGGCGGGCCGCCTTGACCCCGCGCAGGACGGCGCCGGCGAGGTCGGCCTCCCGCAGGGCGCCGTTCGGGTCCCCCTGGTGGGCCAGGCTCAACACCAGGCTCGCCCGCGCCTCGGCCGCGTCCACCGGCAGGCCGGCGTCCTCGGCCAGGCGGATGGCCCGGCGCAGGTGGACGACGGAGGCGCGCAGGTCATGGCCCTGGACCCGGGCCAGTCCGCCGAGAACCCGTTCCGCCATCGACTTGGCCCGGGCGTCGCCGGGCACCGTCGCCCGGGCCAACACCTGGGTCGCCAGCTCGGTCGCCCGGGAGGGATCGCGGTAGACCAGGCCGAGGGCCTCCTCGGCGTCGCGGAGGAGTGATCCGGTCCCTCCCGCCGCCATCGTGCCGATGCTAACGAGATGAGCCGAGCTCCCCATTGACCTCGGCGGCGATGCATGTATCACGGCGGCCTGAGCCGGCTCTAGGAAGCAGACGACGGGACGACCAGGGGGACCAGCGATGAGCACAGACCACCACGGCGGCGACGGGGTGGGTCCGTCCAGCCGGATGCACCAGACCGATATCGGCTTCCTCCCGAAGGGGATCTCGGCCACTCCGCACGACGCCCCCGCCGGCCTGCACTACCTCTATCAGGAGCGCGAGGTCCTGATGATGACCGAGGACTACGAGCGCCTCGTCCGCGAGCACGACGCCGGGCTCCACGGCTGCGTCCGCCGAACGGAGCCGGGCGAGGTCCTCCGGGCAGGCGACCACGACGAGGCCCCCGGAGCGGGCGGCCAGGGCACCCCGCCCCGCCCGACGTGCGACCCCGAGCGGCAGCGCCGAGACGAGGTCCTCGCCTCGCTGGGCCTGATCCGCCTGGCGACGCTCGACTCGGGCCCCGGCGTGCCCGAGACGGTGACCGCCCTGCGGGCCCCGCGCGACCTGCCCAACCGGGTGACGAACGAGATGGAGCACTGCTCCCCCCGGGCCTTCCCCAACACCGTCGCCACCCTGACGTACCACAAGGTGGGCCACGTCGGTGTCGGTGCGGCCCGGTGGGCGCCACCGCTCCGTCCGCCCCGTCGGCGCCTCCTCCCCCTGCCGGGCCACGGTGTCACCATCGCGGTGCTGGACACCGGGATGTGGCCGGGCCGGCTGGACTGGTTCAACGGCCAGGTCGATGCGGTCGACGTCGACAGGCTCGGGTACCAGCCCGACGACCTGCCGCCCGACGCCGACACCGTCCTGCTCGACCCGGACCACCCCGAGCGCAACCTCACCCGCAGCGACGGGCACGGGACGTTCATCACCGGGGTCATCCACAGCCACGCTCCCGGCGCGGAGGTGGTCGTCCGGGCGATCTCCGCCATGGCGGGAGGCTACGACGAGTACATCGCCGACGACGCCCTCGCCGTCGCCCTCCTCGAGATCGCCGACTCGGGCGTCGACATCATCAGCCTCTCCCTCGTCTTCCAGACCCACGGCAGCATCCGCCACAGCGCCACCATCGCCGCCATCGAGAAGCTGCGGGTGACCCACCCCGATCTGGTGATCGTCGCCGCCGCGGGCAATGACGGCATCGACGTGCAGCAGTTCCCGGCGGCCCTCAACACCGTCATCGGCGTCGGCGCGGTCAAGACCGGCTCGGACGCGCGGGCCGATTTCAGCTGCTACGGGGACTGGGTGGATGTCTCGGCGCCCGGCGTCGACGTCCACAGCACGTTCGTCGAATGGCCCAACCCCCGGTTCGACGGCTTCGCCACCTGGAGCGGCACGTCGTTCTCCACACCGATGGTGGCGGCGGCCATCGCCGCTCGCAAGAGCCCCGGGGGCTGGCGTCAGCTCCTGTGGTTCCTCCGGCCGAAGACCGTCCGGGCGGCAGCCGACGCGCTGATCCACGATCCCCGCCTGCCGAGGGTGCCGGGGTTGGGCACGGTGGTCCGGCCCCGCTCCTACGTCCGCTCCAGCTGACCGGGACGGCGCCGCCGCGAACCGCCAGCGGCGGCCACCCGACCCCTGGGGTCGACGAGGTCCCGGATCCCCTCCCCCAGCAGGTTGAACCCGAGCGCGGCCAGGGTGACGGCGGCGCCGGGGGCGACCATGAGCCGGGCGTCGGCGAGCAGGAAGCGCCGGCCCTCGTCGAGCATGGCGCCCCATTCGGGCGCCGGTGGTTGGGCGCCGACGCCCAGGAACGACAGCGCCGACACCGCCACCACCAGGCTGCCCATCTCCACGGTCAGCAACACGACCACCGGGCCGAGCACGTGGGGCAGGACGTGAACGAACCCGACCCGGGGGCCCGATGCGCCCAGCGCCCGGGCCGCCTCGACGAAGGGTCGGTCCCGGAGCTGCACGACGAGACCCCGCACCAGTCGGGCGTACGGCGCCCACGACACCGCCGCCAGCCCGACCACGATCGTCACCAGCCCGCGGTGGACGGTGCCGGCGATGGCGAGCACGAGCACCAGGCTGGGGAAGGCGAGCAGGCCGTCGACCACGCGCATGCACAGGGCGTCCACCCATCCCGCCCTGAGCCCGGCCAGCAGCCCCACCGAGACACCGATCGTCAGCATCACCACGGCGGCCAGGACTGCCGTCCCCAACGACAGCCGGGAGCCGAACACGAGCCTGGAGAAGACGTCCCGACCCAGGTCGTCGGTGCCGAGCAAGTGGTCCCATCCCGGCCCCTGGAGGCTCCGGGCGGTGTCGACGGCGAGGGGGTCGTGAGTGGCGACCAGGGGGGCGGCGGCCGCCATCCCGACGAGGACGGCCACGATGGTCAGGCCCGCCATCGCCGAGCGGTCGCGGCCCAACCGCCGGGTCCACGACCGCCCGGCGGAGGCGGAGGCGGTGGAGGAGGCGGGGGCGGGGGCGGGGGCCCGCACGTCAGGACGGCGCCGGGCCGCCGGCAGGCGGCGCGGCCACCCGCACTCGAGGGTCGAGCGCGCCGTAGAGCACGTCGACGGCCAGGTTGAGGAGGAGGACGATCGTCCCGAACAGGAGCACGAAACCCTGGACCACGGGGTAGTCCCGCCCGTTGACGGCGTCGACCACGAGCCGCCCGATGCCAGGCATCCCGAACACCCGCTCGACGATCACGGCCCCGCCCAGCAGGCCCCCGAGGACCAGGCCGCCGTAGGTGACGACGGGGTTCAGGGCGACCCTCAGAGCGTGGCGCACGACGACGCGCCGCGGTGACAGCCCCCGCGCCCGGGCGTGGCGGACGAAGTCCTCGCCCACCACGTCGAGCATCGACGCCCGGGTCAGCCGGACCATCACCGACGTGGGGTAGAGGGCCAGGGTGACGGCCGGGAGCAGGTAGGAGGCGGGCGTCGCGATGCCCGACGTCGGTAGGAGGCCCAGCCGCACCGAGAACAGCAGGATCAGGAGGTACCCGAAGAAGTACGACGGCAGCGATGCTCCCGCCAGCGTCAGCAGGCGGATGGTGTGGTCGGCCAGCCCTCCTCGGCGTACGGCCGCCACCGCTCCCAGCCCGACGCCCACCACCACGACGATGCAGAAGGCGAGGAGGGCCAGTTGCAGCGTGACGGGCAGCGCTCGCCGGAACGCCCCCGCGACCGGCTCCCCCGACCGGAGGGAGCGTCCGATGTCCCCCGTGGCGACGTCGCCCAACCATCGCCCGAACTGGACGACGACCGGTCGGTCGAGCCCCAGCTCCACCCGCTTGGCCCGAACCTGCTCCTCGGTGGGCGGCGGGCCGCCCTGCTGGCGGAGCAGGGACCGGGCGGGGTCGCCCGGCGCCAGCTGGCCGAGGGCGAAGGAGAACAGGCTGAGGCCGACGAGCAGCGGGACGAGAGACGCCAGCCGCCGGAGGATGTACGCCCTCACCGGGCGAGGCCCCGGCCGGAACGGGCCCGCCTACGTCGTGACGTAGACGTCGTCCCATCGCTGGTGGACGTCGGAGGGGTGGGGAACGAACCCCTCGACGTTGGCGCGGAGTGCCCAGAGGCGGTTGATGCCGGCGAGGGGGACGACCGCCACCACCGTGTCCACGGCGATGTGCATCCCCTCGGCCGCGAGGAGCCGCACCTCCTCGGTGTCGGGCGAGGCGCGGGCCCGGACGAAGCGCTCGCCGTAATCCGGTCCCGCGCCGAACAGGCGGGCGTAGTCGGCGAACCCGCCCGCTTCGGCCGTGAACAGGGCCCCCAGGAAGCTGGGATCGCCGTCGTTCTGGCTGCCGACCTCGGCGAACAGGTCACCGTCACCCCCTTCGAGCTTCTCGAAGTAGGCGTCGGCGTCGATGGGGACGTCGATGGTGACCGCGATGCCGACCTCCTTCAACTGCGCCTGCACCAGCTCGGGCGCCGGACGCTGGAGCTCCTCGTCGGCCACGACGAGGGCGAGCTCGAGCCGGCGCCCGTCCCTGGTCCGGATGCCGTCGGACCCGAGCACCCATCCCGCCTGGTCGAGGAGGCGAGCCGCCGCCGCCGGGTCGTGGGGGTAGCCCTGCACCAACGACGAGTGGGCGCCCAGGACGGGCCCGGGGATGATCGAGCTCATGACCTCGGCGTTGCCCTTCCACACCTGTTCGACGATGGCGGCCCGGTCGACGGCGTGGGCGACCGCCTGGCGCACCGCCAGGTCGCGGAGGATGTCGTGGGGGGGAGCGCCGTGGAGGTTGAGCAGCAGGGCGTCGTAGCCCCCGGGTGCCGACTTCACGACCACCATGTCCGGGGTGTCGGCGACGGTGGACGCCAGCTCGCGGGGCAGGTCGTAGATGGCGTCGACCTCGCCGGCCCGCAGCGCCAGGACCCGGTCGGTGTCGTCCTCCACGAACCGGAAGGTGATCCTCTCGGACCTGGCCGCGGGACCCCAGTACCCGTCGTTGCGCACCACCTCGAGCTGGACGTCCTTCTGGTAGCGGGCGAACCTGAACGGCCCGGTGCCCGTCGGCGTGTTCCCGGGAGCGGTGCCGGCCCCGGCGAAGGTGCCGGGGGCGTGGACGGCGTACACGGGGTGGACGAGCTGCTCCACCAGACGCCGGTTGGGCCTGATCGGCGTCAGGTCGACAGTGAGGGGGTCGACGACGGTGGCCGAGCCGGCGTCGAGTCCGGTGAGCTTGATCGGGTACTCGGCCCACAGCCGGGAGACGTTGTCAGCGACCGCCGCCGCGTCGAAGGCGGCGCCGTCGTGGAAGGTGACGCCCGGTCGCAGGTGGAACCGCCAGGTGTTCGGTTCGACGAGCTCCCACGACGTGGCGAGGAGCGGCTCGACGGTGAAGTCCGGGGACAGGGCCACCAGGGTCTCGAACACCGGCGCGTTGACGTTTCCGAAGCCGGTGGCGACGTTCGCCCCCGGCATCTCGGACCGGCTGGAATCGGCGGCGGCGGCCACGACCAGGGCGGTCTCGAGGGAGGCCGTCCCGGCTGGGCTCCGGGCCCCCTTGCCGTCGGTGGCGCACGCCGCCGCCGCCACCACGGACACGATCGCGACCAGTGCTGCGACCCACTGCTGCCGCCACCGCACTCCGGTCATGCCGGCCTCCCGCACTCGACCGAGCCGGCCGGAGGCGGCCAGACCTGCGGCGACGGTACGCCCGGAATGTACACCGGGAGCGCACGGCTCGACGTGGTCCCGCGGCCCTGGACTCGTCCACCCAGCCCGTCGGCTACGAAGACGGAGGAGATGGCAAACGACCGGCTGCGGTTCACCGGGGTGGCGGGGGTGGCGACGGTGTGGACCACCCTCCTCACGGCCGCGGCCGTCAGCCAGTTCGACATGTTCGGTCCCGAACCCCTCAGCTACCTCGGCACCGACCCCCGGTCCAGCGTGCTCTTCGCCATCGGCCTCGCCGTCCCCGCCATCCTCTACACCGCCTTCCACCGTTACCTCCGCGGCCGATACCCGACGTCGATCGGGTTCTCGATCGCGATGCTCGGCGGCCTGGCCGGGCAGATGGTGGCCGCCTTCGTGCCCATAGGCGGCGACCCGACCCTCCATCGCATCCACACCGTGAGCGCCCTCGGCCTCGGGATCTCCCTGCCCCTGCTGATGTGGCGCTTCGCCGCGGCCCAGCCTCCGGGCCGGTGGCGGCGACTCACCTACCGCCTCGCCATCGCCGAGGTCGTCGCCTGCGTCGTCGGCGTGTGGCTCTCGTCCCGGTCGATCGCCCCCGTGGCCGAGATCGTCCCCGGCGTGGTCTTCCACGCCTGGATCTTCACCGTGACCTTCGCCCGCCCCGAGGCCGAGCCGGCCGTCCGCCGCTCGCCGCCGGCCGCGGAACCGCTGACCGTCCCCGCCTAGCTAGAGCTGTGCCCCCGCCTTCCGGTGCTGACGGGCGGCTCCAGCTCTAGCCGGGCCCCGCGGCCAGCGCCTTTTCGAAGGCGGCGGCCAGCGCCGACGGCTCGACACCCGTCCCCGCCGCCGCCGGCTCCAGCTCCGGGAGGTCGACGGCCACCGCCAGCAGGTCGACCAGGGACCGGGGGTCCCAGGTCACCAGCGCCCCGCACTGGAACAGGGCGCCGGCCCGGGTCCGCCGTTGGCTGAGGCCGACCACCTTGGCCCCGCCGACGGTGACCTCACCCGGGCCGAGGCCGCCGAAGCACACCGACGGATGCGGGCGGGAGGGCCCCGGGTGCACCACCGCCCCTTCGATCCCGACCGTGGCCAGCGCCGCCGCCCACGCCCGCCCCACCCACATGAAGGCACGGCCGACATCGGTCGAGGCCAGGAGGTCGTCGGCGGGGATGAGCACGTCGGCCCACACCGTCCCGCCGGGGACGAGGAGCACCGCCCCCCCACCGCTGCGCCGGCGGGCGACCTCCACCCCGGCCGCCGCCGCCCGTCCCCGATCCACGAGCGAGTCGGGCTGGGTGCTGCCGAGGACCAGCAGGGGACGGTCGACCTCGACGAACCACACCGTCCGCACCGGGGGGTCGGGCCAGGGCCGGCCGGCCACGGACTCCGCCGTCGCCCGCTCGTGGCGGACGGCGAACGGCGCCGCCCGACCCGGGCTCAGGCCGACAGGGCCGCCCCCGACTGCAGGTAGGGCTCCCACCGGGGGTCGATCGTGCCCACCGCCACGATGATCCACGTCAGCTCCTTGGGCGCGGTGGGACGGCGGCGGAGGACAAGGCCCACCTCGTGGGCCATGCGGTCCTCCTTGCGGCTGTTGCAGGGCCGGCAGGAGGCGACCACGTTCTCCCACACGTGCTCGCCGCCCCGGCTGCGGGGCATGACGTGGTCGATGTTCTCGGCCGCCTCGCCGCAGTACTGGCAGCGGTGGTCGTCGCGGGCGAACACGGCCCGCCGGTTGAGGGCGGCCCGGGCCCGGAACGGGACCCGGACGAAGTAGGTGAGGCGGATGACCGACGGCACCGGCATCGACGACCGCTCCGAGTGCAGCTCGCGGTCGAACGCGTGGAGGATCTCGGCCTTCTCCTTGAGGACCAGCACCACAGCCCGGCGGACGGGGACGACGCAGAGCGGCTCGTAGGTCGCGTTGAGGACGAGCGCCTTGCTCACCGGTCAGCCCTCACCGGTCAGCGCTGTGGTCGTGGTGGTAGGCCCATTGGGGGCAAAGGCTAACTCATCCGACCGAAACGGCGGCACCACTCGAGATAGGCCACGACGTCGTCGGCAGCCGGGGGTCGGTCGGGGTCGCCGTAGGCCGTCTGCAGGCGAAAGCGCAGGTACGAGGGGTCGGGGAGGGGGACGGGAGGCCACCGACGCCACCACCCGGGCCGGGCCAGGCGGACCGTCTGGCGGACGGCGACCCCCCACAGCCGGGGTCGCCGGACGACTGCGACCGCGGCCGGGACCAGCCACCCCCCCGGCAACTGGTGACGATGTTCGGGGTCAGGGCGACGCGATCCGTCACCAGTGGCCGAGGGGGTCACAGGCGGCCCAACCCCCCCCACGCCACCGAGGTCACGGCCGTGCCCTGCCCGCCGACCGGGCCGGCGGCCGGCTCCGTCCCCCCGATCTTGACCGCCCGGACAACCTCCACGGGGGTGATTCTTCACCCTCCTCGATGGACCGAAGTCCCACCGGCTCCCCCTCGAGGCCATCCTTCGACCGGACCTTCGGGTGTCGACCGCCGACGGGGGGCTCCTGAGTGAATGTCACACCCCTTCGCTATTCTTGGGAACCGTGACCGCCCCGACCACCACCACCCCCCACCACCGGGTGAGCGTCGAGGAGCTCCTCGCCGGCGACTGGCCGGCCGATGCCTGGCCGGTCGACCCACCCGCCGCCGACATCCTCGTCCACCGGGCGGTGCCGGGCACCTCGGCGGTCGACGACGCCATGGTGGCCGGCGCGGGCGACGTCATCACCACTCCCCTGCTCGACGGCTTCGAGCTGCCGGTCGACGACCTGTTCGCCGGCTCCGGCTGAGTCCGTCACGGCGGGGACGGCGGGTAACCTGAGCACCCCAGCCATGTCGAGATCCCGCCTCGCGGCCCGCGCCGTCCAGACCTTCTCCGAGAGCTTCGAGGCGGTGGTGGCCAACGTCGCCACTGTCGTCCAGGGCAAGGACGAGGCCATCCGCCTGGCCCTGTTGTGCCTGGTGGCAGAGGGTCACCTCCTCATCGAGGACGTCCCCGGCGTGGGCAAGACGAGCCTGGCCAAGGCCCTCGCCGGCAGCCTCGACTGCACCTGGCGGCGCATCCAGTTCACCCCCGACCTCCTGCCCAGCGACGTCACCGGCGTGAGCGTTTACAACCGGGCCAGCGGCGCCTTCGAGTTCCGCCCGGGCGGCATCTTCGCCAACCTGGTGGTGGGCGACGAGATCAACCGGGCCTCGCCCAAGACCCAGTCCGCCCTGCTGGAGGCCATGGAGGAGCGGCAGGTCACCGTCGACGGCACCACCTACCGGCTGGCGGCACCGTTCATGGTCATCGCCACCCAGAACCCGGTGGAGCACGAGGGCACCTATCCCCTGCCCGAGAGCCAGCTCGACCGCTTCCTCATGCGCATCGGCATGGGCTACCCCGACCGGGCGGCCGAGATCTCCATCCTCGACACCCACGGTCGCTCCGACCCGGCGGCGTCGCTGCGGCCGGTGGCGTCGGCGGGCGACGTCCACACCATGACCGCCCTCGCCGCCGCCATCCACGTCGCCGCCACCCTCAAGGGCTACATCGTCGACCTGGCCGCCGCCACCCGGGCTCATCCCCAGCTGGCCCTCGGCGTGTCCCCCCGGGCCGCCCTCGGCCTGCTCAAGGCGGCCCGCGCCCGGGCCGCCTCGCTCGGCCGCGACTACGTGGTCCCCGACGACCTCAAGGCCCTGGCCCTGCCGGTCCTCGAGCACCGCCTGGCCCTCACCGGCGACGCCCAGCTCCGCGGTGTCAACCGGGCCGACGTCCTCCTCTCGGTGCTCGGATCGGTCTCGGTCCCGGCGGCCCGGTGACCTTCGCCGGCGCGACCGGAGGGCGCTCGGCGAGGTGCACGGAACAACGGCCGCCTCCGGCGGCAGGCGCGGCCGTCGACGGCATCCGGGCGTGATGCGCGGGCTCCTCACGCGCCGCGGGTGGGGGGTGTCGATCGGGGCCGTCGTGCTGGTGGCCGGGGGGCGGGCCCTCGGCCTCGTCGAGCTGTTCGTCCTGGCCGCGGGCAGCTTCGGGCTGGTGGCGGCGGGCGTCGCCTACGTCCTCACCCGGCATCCCCACCTGGAGGCGTCCCGCCAGCTCAACCCGCCCCGAGTCCACGTGGGCGACAACAGCCGGGTCGAGCTCTCCCTCCGCAACCGCAGCCGCCGCCGCTCTCCCGTCCTCACCCTCCGGGACGCCCTCGACGGCGGCCCCCGCCAGGCCCGCTTCCTCCTCCCGCCCCTCGCCCCCGGCCAGTCCGACCAGGCCAGCTACCGGCTGCCGGCCGACCGTCGGGGCGTGTTCGCCATCGGCCCCATGGAGGCGGAGCGCTCCGACCCCTTCGGCCTGGCCCGGCGGTCGACGGCCATCGCCCCCGTCACCGAGCTCACCGTCTACCCCCGCATCGACCCCGTCCGGCCCCTGCCCGACAGCCCCGGCCGTGACCGCCACCACACCACGCCCCGGGCCGCGGCCGTCGGCCTCACCGGGGAGGACTTCTACGCCCTGCGGGCCTACCAGCAGGGCGACGACCTGCGCCGGGTCCACTGGCCGTCGACGGCCCGGCGGGACGAGATCATGATCCGCCAGAACGAGGTCCCGTGGCAGGGGCGGGCCACGATCGTGCTCGACGTGCGGGCCCGCCTCCACACCGAGGCCTCCCTCGAGGGAGCGGTGTCGGCCGCGGCCAGCGTCGTCACCTCCTGCTGGCAGCACGGCTCGGTGGTGCGCCTGGTCACCACCGACGGGGTCGACTCCGGCTTCGGCTCGGGCGCCGGGCACCTGGAAGTCATCCTCGCCCGCCTGGCCGTGCTCCAGCCGGCCGGCGACGGGACGGGCGGCCTCGACTCGCTCGGTCCGCAGCGGGCGGTCGACGGGGCGGTCGCCGTCGTCACCGCCTCGGGGATCGACCCGGCCGACCTCGAGCGCCTCACCCGGCTGGCCCGCAGCCCGGCGGCCGTCACCCTGGTCACCTTCGAGGGACGACGGCCCCGGCCCGAGGATGCCCGCTGGCCCGGCGTCGGCCACGTGGTCGCCGTCGCCGCCAACCGTCCCTTCGCCGCCGCCTGGGACGCCTCATTGTCGGTCCATCCCTCCGGCCTGCGCCGGCTGGCCCGCCGATGACCACCCTCGCCCCCGCGCCCCCGGTCGACCCGGCGCCGACGGCCACCCGGTGGCCGCCGGCCCGGCCGCCCTCGGGCGGCCTCGCCCCGGCCCTGGCCGAGATCGGCCTGGCCGTCGTGTCGATCGTGGCCGTCGTCGGGCTCACCCGGCTGTTCGCCGGCGGCTCCTTCCTCGCCCCCGTCATCGGCGCCGCCGTCGTCAGCCACGTGGTCGCCGGCATCGCCCGCCGCCGGGGCCTCACCCCGGTCGTGGCCGCCGCCCTGTCCGGCGTCGGCCTGGTGCTCTACCTGAGCTGGGTCGTCGAGCCCCACACCACCACCATGGGCATCCCCGGCGGATCCACCCTCGACGCCATCATCGACGATCTCCGTGACGCCTGGGGCCGCTTCGGCTCGGTGGTCGCCCCCGCCCCCGTCACCCGGGGCTTCGTCGTCGCCGCGGCGGTGGGGGCGTGGCTGGCGGCGTGGCTGGCCGACACGTTCGCCTTCCGGGTGCGAGCCCGGTTCGAGGCGATCGTCCCCTCCTTCACCGTCTTCCTGTTCGGGGCCCTCCTCGGCACCGACGAGCACCGCGTCGGCCTCACCGCCCTCTACCTGGGCGTCGTGCTCGGCTTCGTCGTCCTGGCCGACGCCGGCGCCCGCACCACGTCCGGCGCCTGGTTCGGCACCCGGGGGGCGCAGGGGGACGGGGCCATGCTGCGGGCGGCCGCCGTCGTCGGCCTAGCCGCGGTGGTCACCGCAGTCGTGGTCGGACCGCGGCTGCCGGGGGCCGACGACCCCAGCCCCTTCGGCATCGGCGACCGGGCCGGGTCCCAGGGCTCGGCCCGGGTCACCGTCAGCCCCCTGGTCGACATCCGGGGCCGGCTGGTCAACCCGTCGGGGGCCGAGGTCTTCACCGTCGGCAGCCCCCGGGCCGCCTACTGGCGGCTGACCTCGCTCGACCGCTTCGACGGCAACATCTGGTCGTCCCGGGGCAGCTACCAGCGGGCCCGGGGCTCCCTGCCCGACGGCGTCGCCACCACCGGGACCCAACAGCCCTTGACCCAGGACTTCGTCATCGGCGCCCTGTCCGCCATCTGGCTGCCGGCCGCCTTCCGCCCCGAGCGCGTCGGCGGCGACGTGCCCGGGTTGCGCTACGAGCGGGACTCGGGCAGCCTCCTCACCGATCGGGAGTCGGCCGACGGCCTCGCCTACACCGTCGAGTCGGCCGTCCCCACCTTCACCGCCGGCGGGCTGGCGGCCGCGCCCGACGTCGTCCCGGCCTCCATCGCCGAGCGCTACCTCACCTTGCCCGCCGAGTTCCCCCAATCGGTGAAAGCCCAGGCCAACGACATCATGGGCGCCCAGCCGACCCCGTTCGCCCGGGCCCGGGCCTTGCAGGACTGGTTCCGGGCCGAGTTCACCTACAGCCTCGACGTCGCCCCCGGCCACGGCGACGACGCCATCGTCCGCTTCCTCGAGAACCGGGTCGGGTACTGCGAGCAGTTCGCAGGGACATTTGCGGCCATGGCCCGGGTGGCCGGGCTCCCGTCCCGGGTGGCGGTCGGCTTCACCCCCGGTGCCCGGGGGCCCGACGGCCGCTTCCACGTCACCGACCGGGAGGCCCATGCCTGGCCCGAGGTCTACCTCGCCGGCTACGGATGGGTGGCCTTCGAGCCCACCCCGGGCCGGGCCCAGCCGGGCGCCGAGGACTACACCGACGTGGCCCCGGCCGAGGCCGAGGCCCCCACCACACCCGACACCACCGTCGCCGGCCCGGCCACGCCCGCGCCGGGCGCCACCACCCCCCAGCCGGTCGAGCAGCCGACGGAGACCGCCACCCCCGAGCCGTCCGGCCCCTCGATCGTCAGCCGGCTCCTCCGGGTGGCGACGATCCTGCTCGTCCTCCTGCCGGTGCTGGCGGTGGCGGCGGTGCCCCTCGTCCGCCAGGCCGTCCGCCGCCGCCGGCGGCAGGGCGCCACCACGCCCGCGGCCCGGGTGCTGGTGGCCTGGGACGAGGCGGAGGAGGACCTGGCCGCCACCGGCCTGGGCCGGCAGCGGTGGGAGACGGCGGCCGAGTACGCGGCCCGGGTCGGTCCGGTGGGCGGCGAGACGGTGGCCCACCACCTCGACGGGCTCACCGTCGACGCCGAGGCCGCCGCCTGGTCAGGCGCGGCCGTGGCCACCGAGGTGGCCGACCGGGCCGAGGGGAACGCGGCCGCCATCGGCGCCGCCCTCCGGCAGGATGCGACCCCGCTCAGGCGGGCGGCGCTGGCCGTCGACCCCCGCCCGCTCCTCCGCAGGCGCTCCCGCTAGTCCCTGATCTGCTGCGACAGGTAGAACGGCTCGCCCAGCTGGCGGACAAGCTCGAGCTGGGTCTCCAGCCAGTCGGCGTGCTCCTCCTCGCCGGTCAGGATCTCCTCCAGCAGCTGGCGGCTGCCGTTGTCGCTCTCCCGCTCGCACAGCTCGATGCCGGCCTGCAGGCGGGCGATGGCGGCCGTCTCCAGCTCCAGGGCCAGCTTCAGCTTCTCCACCACCGTCTCGCCGACCATGATCGTGCCCAGCCGCTGCAGGTTGGGCACCCCGTCGAGGTACAGGATGCGCTCGATCAGCTTGTCGGCGTCCTTCATCTCGTCGATGGAATCGTCCTTGATGTGCTCGGCCAGGTGGTGGTAGCCCCAGTTGGCGCACATCTTGGCGTCGATGAAGTACTGGTTGATCGCCGTCAGCTCCGCGGTGAGGACATCGTTGAGCACTTCGAGGACGGCCTGGTTGCCCTGCACAGCTACCTCCGGGGTCTTCGGGCGACGGGGCGGCTCAGGACTGCGCCGCGACGGGAACGTCGTCGCAGACCAGGCTGCCACATTCGACCAGACCCGCGGCGCACGTGGGCGCCGCTCCCGGCTCCGGCACGTCGGCGCAGTTGGCCGAGCACGCCGGCTCCAGCGTCGCCCGGCTCCGGCCGTCGAGGACCGCCCCCGCGGTGCACGCCAGGTCGGTGCCCAGGCACTCCCGCAGCAGGCGGCGCAGGGACGGCAGGCAGCCGCCGCAGCCGGTGCCGGCGCCGGACATGTCCCGGAGCTCGGACATGGTCGACGCGCCCGACGCCACCGCCTCCCGCACCCGCTGCTCGGGGATGGCCCGGCACAGGCAGGCGTACACGGGACCCTCAGCCCTCGGCCCGGGACGCAGCCCGGCGCACCACGTAGGGGCACCCGGCCTTGATCAGCCGGTTGGCGACCTGGACGGTGACGGGGCGGGTGATCGGGAAGCGGTGGGCCAGACCCGACACCTGGGCCCGCACGCCCTTGTCGTCGATCGAGATCTCGACCCAACGCACCCGGCGCATCCCCAACTCGGGGGCCATGGCCTGGGCGGCGGCGGGAGCAGTCGGTGACAGCGCCACAGGTGAACCCTAACGCCGTCCCTCAGGGATGGCAACCCAATCAGTTAGGAATCCCTAAACCGAATCGGCGAGGTCAGTTCTCTTCGCGCTTGAAGCGCTTGCGCAGGCGCAGGCCCATGTCGCCCATGGAGTCCTTGATGGTGCCGGCCCGGAACGTGCCCGTGACCTGAGCCCAGCCGGCCTTGCCCATCTTGCGCAGGTTGCGCTCGAAGACGAAGGCGCAGGAGAGCATCACCAGGAAGCCGGCGAAGCCCAGGACCAGCGACGACGCGAACGCCCACACCAGCAGGCCGAAGCCGAGGACGAACCCGAGGCCGGCCCACTTGAGGTTGCGGCCGGCATGGCGGTAGAGCGTGGTCTGGCCGACGCCACGCGCGAACGCGGGATCGCTCTCGTAGAACTGCTGCTCGATTTCGGAGAGGATCCTCTGTTCGTCCTCGTTCAGCGGCACTCGACAGCCCCTTCAAAAAACACCCAGCTCTTGGCCCCGCCATCTTCGCACAGCAGGCAACCGTCAACAACGCGCAGTTCACCCTCAGGACGGCTCGGACGGCCCCCACTGCTGGTCTCCCCGCCGTTTCAGCTCCAGCCCGCGGCCACCGAGGAGCGACGCCGGGCCCACGGCCGCGTCGCCGAACCGGCGCCGGACGTCGTCGACGGCCCGGGTGACGGATGCCGGCTCGGCGCCGTCGAAGCTGAGCTGCTCCGCGCCCCGCTCGACCAGGTTGGAGGCGCTGACGCCCAGCAGCCGCACCCCCTCGGAGCAGTCCACCGCCGCCAGCAGCTCGGCCGCCAGGCGGGCGATGTCGAGGCCGCCCTCGACCGGCGCGGGGGCGGTGCGGGAGCGGGTGATGGTGCGGAAGTCGGCGAAGCGGACCTTGATCGTGACCGTCCGCCCGGCCATGCCGGCCTGGCGCAGCCGGGAGGCCACCGCGTCCGACTGGCGCACGATCTCCACGTGGAGGACCTCGGGATGGCGCAGGTCGGTGGCGAACGTCTCCTCGTGGCCGATCGACTTGGCCACCTGGTCGGGAACCACCGGCCGGGCGTCGCGGGCCCAGGCCAGGTCGTGCAGATGGCGACCGACGGCCGGCCCCAGGGCGCCGATCAGGGTGTCCACCGGCAGCGCGGCCAGGTCGCCCACCGTGACCACCCCGAAGCGCTCCAGCCGCCGGTGGGTGGCCGGGCCGACGCCCCACAGGGCCCGCACCGGGTGGGGGTGGAGAAAGGCCACCTCGTCGCCGGCCCCCACCACGAAGACGCCGGCGCCCGGCACCGCCCCCGTGGGCGAGGCCGACGGCTTGGCCGCCTCCGAGGCCAT
The DNA here is from genome assembly GCA_963790325.1 of uncultured Acidimicrobiia bacterium. GTDB lineage: Bacteria > Actinomycetota > Acidimicrobiia > Acidimicrobiales > AC-14 > JAXDMK01. Next base: position 161,230 of record CAWBNY010000003.1, on the reverse strand, counting down.
CTTGGCGATCATCTTGCAGGTGGCCACCCCCACCGAGGCGGCCAGGCCCAGCTCGTCCGCGATCCGCCGGCGGATGGCGGCCGCGATCTCGGGGGCGGGTCCGAGCAGCCGGCGGGCGCCGGCCACGTCGAGGAACGCCTCGTCCAGGGAGATGCCCTCCACCAGGGGCGTGACGTCGTGGAGGATCTCGTGGAGGCGGGCGCTGACCTCGGTGTAGCGGTCGAAGCGTCCCGGCAGGAACACGGCGTGGGGGCAGAGCCGGCGGGCCCGCACCGACGGCATGGCCGAGCGCACGCCCCACGCCCGGGCCTCGTAGGAACAGGCGGCGACCACGCCCCGGTTTCCCGTCCCCCCCACGATCACCGGCTGGCCGACCAACGATGGGTCGTCGAGGATCTCCACCGACGCGTAGAACGCGTCCATGTCGACGTGCAGGATCGCCCGCGGATCCGTCACGGGGTGGTGGGCGAGACTCCCGATCGGGGTTGGGCCCGGCGGGCGGCCTGGCGGGCGGCCCGGCGGGACCGGACTCGGCTGGGGTAGTCGCGGACGCCCCACCAGGTGACCAGCAGCAACGCCTCCACGATGATGCGGGACGACATCTTCGACTCGCCCCGCTCCCGGTCGACGAACTCGATGGGCAGCTCGACGATGCGGCCCCCCCGGCGGGCGACCCGGTAGGCCATCTCGATCTGGAACCCGTAGCCGTCGGCCCGCACGCTGGGCAGGTCGAGGTCGGCCACGGTGTCGGCCCGGTAGGCCCGGTAGCCGGACGTGGCATCGGCCACGGGCAGCCCCAGGGCCAGGCCCGCGTAGCGGTTGCCCCAGCGGGACAGGGCCCGGCGGCGGAACGACCAGTGCGGGATCGAGCCGCCCGGAATGTAGCGGGACCCGATGGCCAGGTCGGCCCCGGCCGCGACCGCCCGCAGGAGGGTGGGCAGGGCCGCCGGGTCGTGGGACAGGTCGGAGTCCATCTCCACCACGATGTCGTAGCCCCGGCGGATGCCCTCGGCGAAGCCGGCCCGGTAGGCCGACCCGAGCCCCGCCTTGCCGGCCCGGATCATGATGTCGACACCGCCCAGCTCGGTGCCGGCGGCCTTGGCCACATCGGCCGTTCCGTCGGGGCTGGAGTCGTCGACGACGAGGACGTCGGCCGCGGGGACGGCCGCCTTCAGCCGGCGGAGGACCTCGGCGATGTTCTCCGCCTCCTGGTAGGTGGGCAGCACCACCAGCGTGCGCAACTCACGCTCCGGTTCCGAGAGGCCGTCCACCGCAGTGCAGCCTACGATCGCCGACCGTGGAGGACGAGCCGATCGAGCCGGCGGGGCCGGAGACGGGCCCCGACGGGCTGCCCGAGGGGGGCCCGACGGCGCTGCCCAGCGTCCAGGCCCGGGCGGTGGCGTTCGCCGTGATCCTGGTGGCCGGGCTCTGCGGGGGCCTCATCGGTCGGGCCCTGGTCCAAATCCAGTGTTCCGGCAGCTGTTCCACAGGTTCCGCGGTAGGCGGTTTAGTCGGGGCACTGACATCCGCGGCCGGTGTCGCCGTCGTGGCGGTGCTGGTGCTGCGAGCCATGGGCGAGTGGCGAGCCGGACCGGGCGCCCGACCACGCTGAGCGGCGTCATTGGCGCTCGGCGGGCGGGGGGCTGGAACGGCTCCATCCCTAGGGATATCGGCCTCCTTCGGCCCCCGCTGAAGCCGATTCTGCAACCGGGTTCTGATGCCGGCAGCCGAGGAAGCCCAAGAAGCCCGGGAGAGACCCGCAGGGCGGCGGCGGGTGCGGGTCTTTCCCCGGTGCCCGGGCTGCGTGGCCTACCCGGCCAACGACAGGCGGCGGAAACCCTCGGCGTAGCGGACCCCGGCCAGCCGGCCACTGTCCTCGGCCCGCTGGCGGAGGACGTCGCGGAAGAGCTCGCCCTCCTCCCCCAGTTGGCTCCCATGGCAGAGGACGGCGTCGATCTTGGTCTCGATGGACGGGCCCACGTCGACCCACACGTTGGGCTCGAGGGTCGCCGACATGAACACGCTCTCCACCTGGTGGGCCGGCCCCGCCTCCGGGAAGTAGTGGGGGTTGCCGGCGGCGGGGGCGACCGCGTCGAGGACGGCCCAGCCGGTGAGGCGATGGTCGGCGTGGTTGTAGTAGGTGTCCCCGAAGAACACCGCGGTGGGGTCGTTGCACAGCACGACCTGCGGTTTCACATCCCGGATGGCCCGCACCAGCAGCCGCCGGAGCTCGATCGAGTCGGGCAGCTCGCCGTCGCCGAAGCCCAGCTGGCGCCGCCCGGCCAGGCCCAGCACCTCACCCGATGCCTCCATCTCCTCCAGCCGCCGCACGGCCAGCTCCCCGGGATCGGTCCCGGGGTCGAGCGAGCCCTTCTCCCCCCGGGCGCACACCAGCACGTGCACCGCGCACCCATCGGCCGCCCACCGGGCCAGCGTCGCCCCGCACGAGATCTCGGGGTCGTCGGGGTGGGCGTAGATGGCGAGGGCCACGGCCGGGGTGTCCCGGTAGACGGCTGAGCCCAGGGAAGCAGGCATGGCGGCCGCCGCCTAGCTCTGGGGCGCGCCCCGGACGGCCGCCACCGCCCGGGCCAGGCCGTCGTCGTCGACGTCGAAGTGGGTGACCAGGCGGAGGACACCGGGGCCGATGGTGCCACCCAGGACGCCCGCGGCCGCCAGGTGGTCGAGGACCCTCTCCGCCCGGGGATGGACCCATGTGACCACGTTGGTGAGGATCCCGGACGGGTCGCAGCCGCCGTCGGGCCACCGCTCGGCCACCGCCTCGGCCAGGCTGCGGGCCCGGCGGTGGTCGTCGGCCAGGCGGTCGACCATCCTGGTCAGGGCCACCAGGCCGGCCGCCGCCAGCACCCCCGCCTGCCGCATCCCCCCGCCCAGGCGGGCCCGCTCCGACCGGGCCTCGTCGATCACGTCGGCCGGACCGGCCAGCACCGATCCCACCGGGGCCCCCAGGCCCTTCGACAGGCACGACATCACCGTGGTCGCCGGCGCCGCATAGTCGGCCGCCGGCGTGCCGGTGGCCACCTCGGCGTTGAACAGGCGGGCGCCGTCGAGATGGACCGGGATGTCGCAGGCCGCGGCCACCGCCGCCGTCTCCCGCAGCCGGTCGATGGGCCACGGGGTGCCGTTGGCCGGCATGTGGGTGTTCTCCAGGCACAGCAGCCCGGGGCGGGGGTGGTGGTGATGGGCGGCGGCGATGGCCCACGCCACCTCGTCGGGGTGGACGGTGCCGTCGGCGTCGTCGACGGTGTGGAACTGGATGCCCGAGTTCCGCCCGCCGGCGCCGTTCTCGTAGACGACCACGTGCTGGCGGCGGCCGGCCACCACCACCGTCCCCGCAGGGGCCAGCACCCGCAGGGCGATCTGGTTGGCCATCACCCCGGACGGGACGAACAGGGCCGCCTCCTTGCCCACCCGCGCCGCGTAGGTGTCCTCGAGGGCGTTGACGGTGGGGTCCTCGCGGTAGACGTCGTCGCCCACCTCGGCCTCGGCCATGGCCCGGCGCATCTCGGCGGTGGGGCGGGTCACAGTGTCCGACCGGAGGTCGACGAGGCCTCGCGTCACGCCGGTAGCCATGCCCGTACGATGGCAGATCGTGGACCCCTGCCCCGCTCCCGGCGCTTGAGCGCGCCGGAGAGGCGGGCGCAGCCGGCGCCCGGGACGCTGCTGGAGCTGGCCCTCGACCTGGCCGGGCAGGCCTCGGCCCTCCTGGTGGACGCCCTCCGCCGCCCCAGCACCGGCATCGACACCAAGTCGTCGGTGAACGACATGGTCACCGACGCCGACCGGGCGTCGGAGGCGCTCATCGTGGCCGGCATCCTCGCCTCCCGGCCCGACGACGCCATCCTGGCCGAGGAGGGCGCGTCCCGGCCGGGGACGAGCGGGGTGCGGTGGGTGATCGACCCCCTCGACGGCACCACCAACTACATGTACGGCCTGCCCGCCTGGGCGGTGTCGATCGCGGCCGAGGTCGACGGCGTGGTCGAGGTGGGCGTGGTCGCCGACCCCAGCCACGGAGAGGTGTACTCGGCGGTGCGGAGCGAGGGCGGGGCCCGCTGCAACGGCCTGCCCATCGCGGTGTCGGGGGCGACGGTGCTGGCCACCTCGCTGATCGGGACCGGCTTCGCCTACAAGGCCGAGCGGCGGGGCGAGCAGGCCCGGGCCTTGCCGGGCCTGTTGCCGGCGGTGCGCGACGTCCGCCGCCTGGGCGCGGCCGCCCTCGACCTGTGCCTGGTCGCCTGCGGGCGGCTGGACGGGTACTTCGAGACCGGCCTCCAGCCGTGGGACAGGGCCGCGGGGGAGCTGATCGCGACGATGGCGGGAGCGGTGGTGTGCGGCTACGACGGGGGGCCGCCGTCACGGGCGTCGGTGGTGGCGGCCTCGCCCGGGATCGTGGAGGAGCTGCTGGCGACGCTGGCCGCGGCCGGCGTCACCGCTGACCCGGATCCTCCCATCCGATGACGGGGTCGACGACGTAAACCGATCGTGCGTGCCAGCATGGGCGGGTGGTGAGGCTGCTGGCCGTCATGCGCTTCATCCGACGGAGCTCGGTGCTGCTGGGTGTCGGGCTGGTCGGGGGCACGGTCACCGTCGCGGGCATCGTCATGCTGGTCACCCCCGGTCCCGGGCTGCTCGTCATCATCGCCGGCCTGGCCATCCTCGCCACCCATTTCGCCTGGGCCGAGCGGGCCCTGGAGAGGATGAGGAAGCGGGCCCGGTCGGCCCGGGACATCGCGTCCGCCCGCCGGGCCCAACGGCGGGAGACGTCGGCCGGGGGCCCGGGCCCGAGCACGGTGCTCGACGGCGACTTCGGGGAGACGATCGAGCCCGCCGGCAGCGACAGCGAGGCGGCCGGCTAGCCCGAGCGGGTCAGGGGTGGGGCCCGCCGGCCACCGGCGCCACGTGCGCCTCCAGGCGCTCGAGGGTGGCTTGCATCCCCCGGCGGTTGCGGCCCCGGAACCCGAGCAGGGCGGTGCCGAGTCCGAGCCACCAGGGGGCCACCGACCAGTCCCACGTCTCCGTGACCAGGGTGCGGCCGCCGTCGAGGGGCTCGAACCGGTACCGCCAGCGGGCCCGGCCCAGGTGGTCCCAGGCCAGAAGGCGACCCTCCTCGAACTCCACCACCGTGTTGGTTATGCGGTAGGGCCGGCCGATGCGCATCTCCATCCCGAACCGGGCGCCGGGCGCCAGCCGCTGGGGAGCGTCCTCACCCACCGCCCTCACCGTGCCGGAGCCGTCGATGACGGGGTGCATGGCCGGGTCGGCGACCACGTCGAACAGCTGCTGGGCGGATGCCGGGATCACCCGCTCGACGGTGATGCGTTGCCTCGGCACCTCTCGAAGCTACGGCATCGGCGTCAGTTGGCGATGGCGCCCACCTCGGCCAGCTCGCGGGGGCGAGCTCGGCCAGGCGGGCGTCGACGATCCGCACCAGGGCTCCCAGCTGGCGCCGCTCCCGAGCCCGGAAGGGCCGGCCCCGGCGCCCGAGGACGAGGGCGATCGACGCGTCGGCCAGCGCCGCCCACGCCACGTCGTCGGGCCCGCACTCGCCGGCCGCCACCGGCGCCGACGTGCGGCTGCCGGCCACGAAAGCGGCCAGCCAGGCCGGGGGCGGCGGCACCCCCTGGGACGCCAGCAGCATGCGGTCGTCGAGGTCGACGGCCGCCACCCACTCCGACCCGAAGTCGGACCCGGCATGGTTGACCATCACCCGCAACAGCCCGATGGGGGTCGTGGCCGCCACCAGGAGGGCCGCCGTCTCGAGGGCGTCGAGGCGGGCATCGTGCATCCGCTCGGGGGCGGCCCGCACGTCCTCCACGTCGACCCCGTCGACCTGGTCGATCTCGCTGACGAGCAGCGCCACCAGGCCCGCGTCGGGGAGCTGGACGACCAGCTCGTCGATGGCCCGGCCCGCACCCCGCTCGAGGATGTCGATTCCGACGACGTCGCCCCGTACCGCTCCGATCCGGCTGGCCACCGCTCCCAGCGCTCCGGGGCGATCGGGGAGCCAAACCCGTACGACGAAGGTTTCCATGGGGCCGACCGTAGGGACGGGGTGTAAACGGCGGGTTTCGAGGGCGCGACGATGCCGCTACAGGGACTGTACGGTGCTCTTATGGCATCCAACACGAAGCCCGACGTCGCCGTCGACGGCGGCGATCCCCCCACCGAGCTGGTCATCGACGACCTCGAGGTCGGCACCGGCCAGGAGGCCCGGCCGGGCGCCAACGTGGAGGTCCACTACGTGGGAGTGGCCTGGTCCAACGGCCGCCAGTTCGACGCCTCCTGGGACCGCCGGCAGACGTTCAACTTCCGTCTCGGTGCGGGGATGGTGATCGGCGGCTGGGACCAGGGCGTCGCCGGGATGAAGGTCGGCGGCCGCCGCCGCCTGACCATCCCGCCCGAGCTCGGGTACGGGTCGAGGGGCGCGGGCGGGGCGATCAAGCCCAACGAGACGCTGGTCTTCGTCGTCGATCTGGTCAAGGTGTCGTAGACCACCGACCGGCTGGCCCGGGTCGTGGCGCCGTGGCGCCGCTCGCCCTATTCGGGGCGGACGGGCTTGGTGCCCCCGGCGGCGAAGATGGTGACGGACGCGCAGAAGTCGCCGTCGCGGGCGGTCTGGATGGCCTGCGCCACCCACGAGGCGGCCTCGTCCTCGGTGAGGACACCCATGCGGGCCATCATGGCGGTGAGCTCGAAGAGGGGCATGAGCCCGGGTGGGGTGGGCTGGGTGTCGGGGTCCCACTCGGTGAGCAGGGCGGCCCGGGCCGCGAGGCGCAGGTTGTCGAGTCCGGCGCGCCGGAACAGGCCCCGCAGCCGGCGGCCGACGATCATCTGGTCCCCGCGGCTGCGGCCGATGAAGTCCAAGAACTTGGCGGTGACCGCCCGGTCGGGGTGGTCGAGGACGAACGAACCCCAGTCACTGTCGATCACGGCCACGGTGCCGCCGGGGCGGGTCACCCGCACCATCTCGGCCATGGCCCGCCCGGGGTCGGACAACCACTGGAAGGTGCGCTCCGACCGGCAGCCATCGAACGTGTCGTCGGGGAAGTCGAGGGCCTGGGCGTCGCCCACCTCGAACTCGACGGCGACGCCGGCCGCGGCGGCCCGGCGGCGGGCGGCGTCGAGCATCACCGAGCTGGCGTCGATCCCGACCGCCCGGCCGGTGGGACCGGTGACCCGGGCGTAGCCCACCAGCACGTCGCCCGGCCCGCAGCCCACGTCGAGGACGCTCGTCGCGGGGCCGATCCGCAGCCAGGAGTCGGTGAGGTGGCGGAGCTCGCGCACCGCCTGCCACCGGGCGGTGGCGTCCATCCCGTCGACAAGGGCCGTCGGGTCGGGCATGCGGTCGACTTCGGCGAACACCTTGGACACGTCGAGCTCGGTCATGGGGTGCGAGCCTAGGACCCGGTCACGGCGCGCGGCGGTGGATCCGGCCCGGTCGCGCTACAGCTTGGTCAGGGCCCGGCGCAGGTTGCGGACGGCCTGGCCGATGCGCTGCTCGTTCTCGATGAGGGCGAAGCGCACGTGGCCGTCGCCGGACGCGCCGAAGCCGATGCCGGGCGAGGTGGCCACCTTGGCCTCGTTGACCAGGAACGACGCGAACTCCACCGACCCCATCTCCCGGTAGGGCTCGGGGATCGGCGCCCACGCGAACATGGTGGCCTTGGGTTTCTCGATCTCCCAGCCGATGCGGTTGAGCCCGTCGCACAGGGCGTCGCGCCGGCTCCAGTAGATCTCGTTGACTTCCTTGGGGTAGTCGGACGCCTCGTTCATGGCCACCGTGGCCGCGATCTGAATCGGCTGGAACGCCCCGTAGTCGAGGTACGACTTGAGCTTGGCCAGAGCCTGCACGATCTCGGCGTTGCCGACCAGGAACGCCACCCGCCAGCCGGCCATGGAGAACGACTTGGTCAGGGTGTAGAGCTCGACAGCCACGTCCTTGGCCCCCGGGACCTGGAGGATCGAGGGCGGCTGGTAGCCGTCGAAGGCGGTGTCGGAGTAGGCGAAGTCGTGGACCAGGATGACCTCGTGCTGGCGGGCGAAGTCGACCATCCGGGTCAGCCACTCGAGGTCGACGCACGTGGTGGTCGGGTTGTGGGGGAACGAGAGCACGATCACCTTGGGCCGGGGCCAGGCGTTCTCCCAGGCGTCCATCAGGTTGGCGAAGAAGTCCTCCCCCGGCCCGAGCGGCACCCGGCGGACGTCGGCCCCCGCGAACAGGGGGGCGTAGATGTGGATGGGATAGGAGGGGGTGGGCACGAGGGCGGTGTCCCCCGAACCGAGCAGCACCCACATGAGGTGGGTGAGGCCCTCCTTGGCCCCGATCACGTTGAGGACCTCGGTGTCGGGGTCGAGGGCGACGTCGAAGCGGCGCTGGTAGAGGTCGGCCGCCGCCAGCCGGAGCTTGGGGATGCCCCGGCTCGACGAGTAGCGGTGGTTGCGGGGGTTGCGGGCCGCCTCGGCCAGCTTCTCCACCGCGATCTCGGGGGACGGGATGTCGGGGTTGCCGAACCCGAGGTCGATCACGTCGTCGCCCGCCCGCCGGGCCGCCATCTTCAACCCGTCGATGATGGTGAAGACGTACGGCGGCAGTGCGTTGATCCGGCGGAACTCCATGACCGCAGGCTACCGCCGGCCCCGCCGAACCCCCGGCCGGTTTCGGCTCACCCCTGGCCGCTGCTGCCGGCCGGAGCCTTCTTCCCCGTGCGCCCGGTCGAGGGTCCGCGACGCTCGCCGGCGTAGATGCGGGTTGCGATCCGCACGACGACGACCGCCGTCACCAGGTCAGCGCCACCACCGCGGCCGCCGCGCGACCAGAACGGGACCCACTGCATGATCCGGGCCGCCGGTCCCCCGGGATCGCCGATGGCGGCAGAGGTCCCAGGTCGCGGCGGCGGCGGAAGACGCCCTCCAGCTCCAGCACCTACGCCGCCACCAGGGCCTGGGCGAGCGTCTCCGCCACCGCCTCCGGGTGGCGGCCGACATCGAGGGGGGCGCACACGGCCCACGTGGCGCCCGCCGCCGCCAGCCCGTCGAGGTGGCGGCGGAGGTCGTCGACGGTGCCCGACACCAGGCCCGGCCGGGAGCCGTACTCGGCCCGCTTGGCCTCCGCCTCCCCCGGCGTCCGGCCGATGAGCACCTGGCCGGCCCATGTGGGCTCGACGCCCGTCCCCGCCAGCTCCGCCGCCGCGCCGGCGAACTCGTCCCGCTCCATCCCCCAGCCGTTCCATCCCCCCGCCCGGGCCGACACCGCCATCGCCCGGGCCGCGGCCGACCGACCGCCGACCCACGTGGTCACGCCCACCGAGCCGAGGGCCACGCAGCACGCCACCAGGCGGGCCCGCCGCTCGGCCATCGGGGGGTAGCCGACGCCGTAGGCCAGGTTCTCGTCCTGGTTGGCCAGGTCACCCGTCCCCAGCCCTGCCACCAGCCGGGGGCCGGCGATCGCATGGATCGTGCGCAGCGTGTGCAGGAGCATGGCGTCGGGCAGCAGGCCGACCCGGGCCACCAGTGTCCCCACCCCGATCTCCTCGGTCGACGCCGCCACCGCCGCCAGCAGCTCGTAGGAGTGCAGCGCGGGCCGGTCGGGCCGGTGCAGGGGCCACAGGTGGTCGAACACGAACACGCCGTCGAGCCCGGCCGCCTCGGCGGCGTGGGCCGCCGCCAGGGCACGGTCGGGGTCGGTCCGGAACTGGGGCAGGGTCATACCGAGCCGCATGACGGCGGACGCTACAGATGCAAGGGGGGTCTCTGGGCCCAGAGACGGAGAGCAACCGGACCCCGGGGGCTGGGGAGCCCGGGGACCGGCGCTCTTCTTATCCGTACAACGGGCGGGCGCCGGACTTCTCGCGCAGCTCGTCCAGGAGCTCGGCGCCTAGGCAGCCGGCCCCGATGGCGCCGGCCCGGGACCCGAGGGCGGCCGCCACCACCGGGATGGCCGGGCGCCAGGCCCGCCCCTCCAGCAGCGAGGCGAACGCGACCCGCACCGGGTCGAGCAGCAGGTCGCCCATCTCGACCAGTCCCCCGCCGACCACGAACGCCTCCGGGTCGAGGATGTTGGCCAGGTTGGCCAGCCCCAGGCCAACCCACCGGCCCAGCTCCGCCACCAGGGCGCACGCCTCGGCGTCCCCCGCCGCCGCCGCCTCGGTGACGTGCTCGCCGAGGATCGCCTCCGGGTCGCCACCGGCGAGGTCGAGCACGGCGGCCGCCCGCCGCCCGAGGGCCGCCTCCCGGCCCAGGCGGGCCAGCGCGCTGCCGGAGGCGAAGCGCTCCCAGCACCCCCGCCTCCCGCACGGGCACTCGGGGCCGTCGGGGTCGACGACCATGTGGCCGACCTCGCCGGCGAAGCCGTTGGCGCCCCGGGTGAGGTGCCCACCGGTCACGATCCCGCCCCCGATGCCGGTGCCCAGGGTGATGAGGATCACGTCGTCGAGGCCGGTGGCGGCGCCCAGGGCCCGCTCCGCCCACGCCGCGCAGGTGGCGTCGTTGTCGACCCGGACGGGCACGCCCAGGCGGTGCTCCAGCTCCGACCGCACCGCCAGGCCGGTGATCCCCTGCAGGTTGGGGGCGAAGTGGAGGACGCCGTCGCGGTCGACCAGCCCCGGCATCCCCGCCCCCACCGCGGCCAGCGGGCGCTCACCGGCGACCTCGAGGGCCAGGGCGGCGATGGCGTCGAGCAGCGCCGTGGCCCCGTCGGGGGTGGCCACCCGCGCCTCGGCCACGACCCGCGTGCCGGCCAGGGCCACGGCCAGGGCCTTCGTTCCCCCGATGTCGACTCCGACCGAGACGGCGCCGTCCGGGGACATCAGAAGCGGAGGATGGCGCCGATGCGGCCGAGGACGTCGAGGTCGGGGTTGTCCCGGCAGATGGCGAGGCGGCAGGACTGGTTGAGCGCCTCCTCCACCGCTTCCTCGACCACGTCGTCGACCTGGTCCATGTCGGCCGCGCACACCGGGCAGCGCCGGCCGCGGACCCCGACGAAGCCGCACGCCCGGCACCGCCACCCGGGCGCCTCGTAGCCGTCCGACACCACCAGCGTCTCGACCCGGCGGGCGACGAGGGCCGCCAGCACGTCGGCCAGGCCGACGGCGGCGCCGGTGCCCGCCCCCACCGCCTGCCGTAGCCGCTCCACCAGTGCTGCCTCCCGGGCCCGCTCCACCGTCTCCTCCACCTCCCGCGCCGCGTGGGCGATCTCGTCGTCCCGGGCGCCGACGGGGATGGACAGACGGGCCGCGATCCGGTCCCGGAGCCACGGGTGCAGCTCCCGTTCCATGTCGCGGGCCAGGGCATCGGGCACGCCCAGCAGGAGGTTGTCGAACGGTCGCTCCTGGAAGACGGCGAAGGCCGCCTGCGCCGCTCGCCGCAGGTGGTGGGCGGCGGCGGCCTGGGTGTGGCCGGCGAGGTCGTCGTGGCGCATCTGGCCGCCGTCGTCGTCGTGGCGGGGCAGCTGGTCGAAGTGATCCTGCTGGTCGACGAGGTGGCCCTGGTCGAACAGGAGGATCCGGGCCCGCTGGCGGTCGACGAGGAGCACCGCGAAGCGCAGGTGGTGGTCGACGACCGCCTCGAGGACCCGGATGTGGGGGGTGGCGTTGATCACGATCACGTTGGGGACCGCCACCGCCAGCTCCACCACCTGCCACAAGCCGGCCGCCGAGCAGGAGAACATGGCCAGGCCCCGGGTGGACGAGCGGTCGATGCCGCCCCTGACGAAGTCGGAGATCCGCTTGAGATCGGCCTCCACCGAGGCGGTGGCGGCGCGGTCGCCGTGACCGTGGTCGCGGGGGCCACCCGTCAGCCGGCGCCGGCCCCGGCGGAGGAGGTCGTCGAGGTGGGGCTCGATGTCTTGGGGACGGATGTAGCGGCGGCCGTCGACGTCGAGGTAGCAGGAGGTCACCGGCGCCCGCTCGCTGGTGAACCCGGCCAGGTCACGGAGGAGGGTGGCGGTGATCGTCAAGTCACCGATCCTATTTCGGCGTCGCCCGGGGTCCGAACGTCCCGTACCGGGCCGCCCACAGCCCGCACAGTCCCAGGCCGAAGACGGGGACCAGGGTGCCCGCGGCCAGGTTGGTGTAGAGGCGGATGCCGGCCGTGGCCAGACCCACCACCGTCTGCACGACGAGGGCCCCGACGAGGCGGTTGCGGATGGCGGGCGGGGCCACGTCGCCCGCCAGGAAGAACAGCCCACCGATCCCGATGGCGTCGGTGCGGCTGCGCCCGGCGGCCCGGAAGAAGGCCAGTCCGAAGAGGACGCACCCGGCGGCGAAGAGGACCACGTCGAGGACGAGGGCGGCGATCCCGAAGGTGTCGGGGGCGGCGGTGGCGGCCACTGCCGCGACCACGAACCCGACCGTTCCCCACCCGGCGGCCTTGACGATCCCCTGGCCCGGATCGCTCACGGTGCCGCCGCGGTCAGGGCGTCGGCCAGGCGGGCGGCCAGACGGTCGTAGGAGAACTCGGCCACCGCCCGGTGGCGGGCGGCCGCGCCCAGCCGGCGGCGGCGGTCTTCGTCGTCGAGCAACCGGGCGATGGCCGAGGCCGCCGCCTCGGGATCGTCGGGACGGCGCACGACCTCTCCCGTCTGCCCGTGGACGACCGCCTCCGCCGCGCCCCCGCTGTCGCCCGCCACCTGGGCGATCCCGCAGGCGGCCGCCTCCAGGAACACGATCCCGAACCCCTCCTGCTCCAACCCCGCCCACCGGTTGCGGCAGAGCATGGCGAACACGTCGGCACAGCCCACCAGGCGGGGAAGGTCGGCGTCGGGGACGCGGCCGAGGAAGCGCACCGGGGCCCGGCAGTGGCGGGCCAGCCCCTCCAGGCGGGCCCGGTCGCGGCCGCCGCCGGCGATGACCACGAGAAGGTCGGGCCGACTGGGGGCGAGCAGGGCCGCCGCCGCGATGAGGACGTCCATCCCCTTCCGAGGCACCAGCCGGCTCACGCTGAGCAGGAGGCGGGCGTCGGCGGGCAGGTCCAGGTCGGCCCGGGCTGCCTTGCGCTCGGCCTCGTCGAGGGGACGGAAGGCGTCGGTGTCGACCCCCGGCGGGACCACGACCAGGGGGACGGTGTCGCCGGTGACCCGCCGGGCCTCGTCGCCCGGGTACCCGCCGGCGGCCACGATCAGGCGGGCCCCGCCGAGGACGGGGCCGAGGAGGGCCCGGCCCCCCGGCAACCGGGCGGGGACGGTGAGCTCGGCCCCGTGGACGACGACCGCGTAGGGCAGGCCGAGGCGCGGGCCGAGATGGCCGAGGGGCAGGGCCGGGTCGAGCACGACCAGGCCGGCCTGGGCGGTGATCGCCTGGGCCCGGATCCACCGGCCGACCTCGGGCGTCGGGAGCAGGACCCTGGACCGGGAGCGGGCGACGGGGAACGGCTGGGCCCGGTCGAAGGCGTCGGCTTCGGGGTACGGGGTGGTGAGCACCCGGGCGTGCTCCGGGGGCAACCGCCGCCACAACTCCCACAGGTAGGACTGGATGCCGCCGGTCTTGGGCGGGAAGTCGTTGGTGACCAGGAGCGAGGTCACCCGGGACGGGGCCTCAGCGCGGTGGACGTCGCAGCCGGCGCCGGGGGCGAGGCTCGTCGATGCCCGTCGGCGGGGGCACGACCTGGGGCCCGTCCGGCCGCTGCCGTCCCCCGGTGGGGCGCCAGTCGCCCGCGGGCGGGGCGGCGATGCGAGGCCGGCCGTCGGCGCCGCCGGGGCCGCCCGCGGGGCGCCGCTCGGCGGGTCGGGGACCAAGCTCGCCGCCGTCCTCGGGGACAGGGCGGGTCGGGCGGGTCGGCGCGGTGGCGGGACGGGCTCGCTCGTCGAGGCGTCGGTCGTTGGGCCGGCGGTCGTCGGGACGGCGATCTTCCGGGCGCCGGGCCTCGGGAGGTCGCTCCGGCCGGGATACGGGCCGGGGGCCGGGGGCCCGGGGGGCGGGGCGGGCGCCGGCGGGACGGCCGGGGGCCGGCCGATCGACCCGGGCCGAGGGCGCCGGCCGGGGCACGAAGGGCGACCGGGCCGGCTCGTCGGACGACGCCGGCGCCGGGCCGGGACCGGCATCGTCGTCGCGCGACGTGCGGCGGAACGGTGAGGGAGCCGGGGGCGCCGACGACGACGGCGGTGCCGACCGGGGCTGCGGCGCCGGCAGCGACCGGCTCGAGCGGGCTTCGCCCGGCCGGGGCTGGGCCGGGGCCGGCCGGGTCTGGGGTGCCGGCCGGTCCGGGGCGGCTTCCGGCGGGGGGGCGGCCTCGGGCTCGGACGCGGGCGGCTGCAGCCGCAACGGGGGGCGGGCCGGCGGCACCTCCCGGGGCCGGGGCCGGAGGGGCACCGGCTCGGGCGCAGGCTGGGTCACCCGCCCGCCCAGGGTGGGTCGGGAGACGACCGGCGGGGCCGGCTTGGGGATCATGGCCCGGGCCACCAGGGCTCGACTGGCCGCCACCCGCCCGCTGGCGACCTGGGCCGCCGCCTTGCGCACGCCCGCCGCCCCGGGAGCGGACGATTCCGGGACGGGGACATCGGTGCGGACCGGGCCTTCGACCACGGGCGGGGCGTGAGCCTCGGCCGGCGGCGAGGGGGCGGTGGCCGTCGGTGCGGACGGCGCCGGTGCGGCCTTGGGCGCGGCTTTCGGCGGTTTCGGCGTCGGGGGGGAGGAGGCCTTGACCGGCGACCCGGCGACCCCGCCGGTGAGCCCCCGCATGCGGGGGGAGCTCACGAACAGGCCCCTCGCCGGCGTCGGGGAGGGGCGGGTGACCCGCCCGCTCGACACCAGCACGCCCTTGACCGGGGCCGGGGTGGCGGCCTTGGCCGGCGCCTTCTTGGCCCGGGGCTTGGCCGCCTTGGACCGGGCCTTGGGCTTGACCGGTTCGCCGTCGGGAGCGGGTGGCGGGCCGGCGTCGTCGGGCGCGGGTGGCGGATCGGCATCGTCGGCGAGCCCGGGGGCGGCCACGACCGGGACGGGCTCGGCCGCAACCGCCGGTTGCGCCTCCGGGGCCGCGCCCACCGCCGCGTCGTGGGCCGCGACCTCGGTGGCGTCGTCCTCCTCCTCGCCCTGGTCGTCGTCGCCGTCGAGGGCGGCGGACACCCCGTCTTCGGCACCCTCGTCGCCGTCACCCTCCGGCTCCTCGTCGAGGTCGCCCTCGTCGGCGATGCCGTCCTCGATGGCCGCCATCTCCGCCACCCGGCGGGTGATCGACCGGGAGGCCCTCGCCGGGGACGCCGACGAGGTCTGCGGCGCCGACGCCTCGTCGGCCGGCTCCACCGCCGGCCTTCGGAGGCGGGCGCCGGGCTCCACGTAGGCGATCTCGGTCGCCGCCTTGTTCCGGGCCAGCAGCTCGCCGCTCCCGACGTCGAGCTCCCACCGGGCCTCCTGGCTCCGGCCCCGGGACCGGAAGGCGAAGCGGATCATCCACACCTGGTCGTGGAGCTGGTAGGCGCTCCACGAGGTGTCGAACACGTCGTCGGTGACCCGGGCCCCGCGGTCGAGCAGGTTCCACGCCACCGACTCGTCGAGGGGGTGGATGGAGGGCCCGGCCTTGGGACTGTTGTAGACGAGCGTCCGGGCCAGTTCGACCACCTGGGCCTGCTCGGCGAGGATCGGCACTGCGAACCGCTCGACCCACTCGACTTCGACGTCGGCCTCCTCGGCCACGTCCTCGACCGAGCGGCCCGCCCGCAGCCGGGCCTGCATCTCCCGCGGCGTGAGGAGGCCCCGGCGCCGGGTCTGGGACCCGGGGCCGGGCGTGTACTCGCCCCCGGGACGTACGTAGGGACCGTCGGCCATGCCGTTGCCGGCCCGGCCCTGGGCGCGGGCGATGGCGCTGAGGACCTCGGCGTCGAGGGCGACCACGTAGCCTCCGGAGTCGGAGCCCCTGCGCGCCGTGAAGATGAGCCCCTTTTGGTCGGTTGTCAGCCCGACAAGATGGAGCTTTCGCACACGTGCTCCCGACGCCCCAGAGGTGGCCCAGCCGGTCAGGGCCCTTCGCGGTGACGGTACCACCGGCCCTGCGCCGCGTAACGGACCCTCCGGCGCCGGCTCACCGCCCACCGCTCAGCCAGGGCGCCGCAGCTGGCGCAGCGGTGGCACCAGGCCGGCCTCGCCCAGCAGGCGGACCGCCCTCGCCTCGGCCACGTCGATCACCACCGCCTCGTCGGGCTCACGCCCGCAGATGAACGAGACGACGCAGTCGTCGCAGGCGGACGTCCGATGCATGACGCAGTCGTCGCAACTGATCTCCATGGCGCGCACCCTACGCAGAGGGTGGGACAACGAACCCGGCTCAGAATGAGCGGGCGGCCAGGGTGGCAAAGAGACCGCCCAGGAGCGCCGCCAGTCCCTCCAATCGAGGATCGAGGGGCGTCGTGATCTGGGTGGCGAAGGTGGGCCCGGGACGGATATCGACGACGGGGACACCTTCGTTCTTGAGCCCGAGATCGGCGACTCCGTCCTGATTGAGATCGGTGGCGAACAGCTGGTACGAGCTGCCCGACGTCCATTGATGGGTGAGCTGGCCGGCGAAGGTGGGGCCCAGGTTGACGGCGATGAGGCCGGACCCGGTGTGGCGCAAACCGAGGTCGGCCACCCGGTCGCCGTTGAAGTCGGCGGCCAGCACCTGGTAGTCGGTCCCAGCCACCGACTGGTAGGTGCGGACGCCCTCGAAGGTGGGCCCGTTCTTCATCGAGAACACGCCGGTGCTCGTGTCCCGCAGGCCGATGTCGGCCTTGGTGTCGGCGTTGAAGTCACCGGCAACGACCTGGAAGTTCGCGCCCGGCGTCCACGGGTAGGTGACCTGGTCGGCGAACGTCGGCCCGTGTTTGATGTAGTAGGTGCCGCTCCCGGTGTCGCGCAGGCCGAGGTCGCCGACGCGGTCGCCGTTGAAGTCGGCGGCGAAGGGCTGGTAGGTGGTGCCTTTGGCCCACGGGTAGGTCGTCTGCTCGGCGAAGGTCGGCCCGTACCGGAACGTGAACATCCCCGACGTGCCGTTCCGGAATCCGACATCGCCGATGCCGTCACCGTTGAAGTCGGCCGCCACCACCTGCTCCGGCACCGGCGGGGTGAGGGCGCTCACCGCGACCACCCCATTGGTCACAGTGGTCCCAATGGCACCAGTGACCCCACTGACAACGGCGCAACCGGGGCCGTCGCTCTCGGCCATGCCCCCGCCCCACGACATCCCCCGCCAGCCGGAGTAGCCCCAGGCGTCGGGAAGCGTCACCATCTGGGCCCCTCGGCAGGTCTTCATAGGTCCCGGATCGCGGCCTCCGGCCGACCCGAACCTTCCGCTCGCCGACTCCTCGTAGTGGAGATGGGGTGTGTTCGCCCCGCCCGACGAACCCATCCGTCCGACCATGTCGTTCTGGTCGACCCAGCTCCCGGCCCGGTCGACCAGCACCTCGCTCAGGTGGGCGTACAGGCTCTTCCCGTTGGGCCCGTGGTCGACCACCACGGTGTTGCCATAGCCCTCGAAACCGGCCCCCGTGACGTTGGTGGCGAGGCCGGCGCCCGCGGCGTAGATCGGAGATCCGGCCGACCCGAGGAAGTCGATCGCCCAGTACCCATGGTGCCCGGCGCACAGCCCGTCGGGGGACGCATACGTGCATCCGACCCGGATCCCGCCGCCCCCGGCATCGTGGCGCAGGGGTAGCCACTCGGGGGCTCCGTACTGGCCGGCAGGGGACGCAAACGCCTGTGGTGCGACCGTGGTCGCGCCCAGGATGAGGCACATCGCGCCCGAGCATCGCAGTGCCGAGCGCCCCCAGCCAGACCTTCGCAAAACCCCACTCCCCCCCGGGAATCGACGACCCCACCGCCGAGGCGAGCAAAGGTACTGTCAAAATCCTGAGCCCGCCATTCCGCCGTCGGGCGACGGAGGGGGAAGGAATTCCCGCGATCCGCTTCGGGAGGATTTCAGCGGCGGAGGACGGCCAGGAGTTGGGCCGACGAGATGACGTTGGCGCCCGAGAGCCGGGCCCCCGCCTGCACCCGCCGGTCGGACGACGCCACCACCACCGGGCGGAAGGGCCGCAGCTCGGCCACCCGGCTGATCAGGACATCGTCGGCCTCCACCCCCGGCGGCGAGAACTGGACCCTGACGGGCCGGGCCGTCAGGGGCACGATGCCCTGGTAGGCGGTGTCGGCCCCGTCGAAGACCACCGCCACCTCGGCCCCGCTGCGGGCGGCCAGCTCGGCCAGGGCGTCGACCAGGCGCCGGCGCTGCTCGGCGATGACGATGTCGGGCCAACCGGCGATCGACACGTTGTAGCCGTCGACCAGCAGGGCCATGCCCTGCACCCGGACCAGGTGCTCGGCCGCCTCCACCGAGTCGTCGAAGATGCCGGGCGGGAGGGGCACCGGCTGCGGCACCGGCGGTCGCACCCGGCGGAGGGCCCGCGCCTTCCGGCCCGCACCGGGCGCCTCGACCCCGATGGCGGCGGGGTCGCGTCCCTCGACCCCCACCGAGCCGGCGGCCCCCCCGGCGACCGCCGGCGCCGCCCCCCCGCCGTCGGCGGGCGGCCGCAGCGAGGCGGCCACCCCGGCCAGGGCCCGGGCCAGGGCCGACGCCGCCCGGGCCGCCTCGTCGAGCGCGGACGCGGCCGCGACCGTGTCGACCGAAGGCGCCTGGGCGGCCGCCTCGGCGGCCGCCACCAGCGTCGCCGCCGCCTCCGCGGCCTGGGTCTCCGCCGCCGCTCGGGCCTCCGCCGCGGCGGCCGCCTCGGCCGCCACCAACTCGGCCATCTTGCTCTGGTCGAGGGCGGAGAGGAGCTCGGCCACCAGCCGCCCGCCCTCCTCCGACTCCGCCGCCGCCTTGGCCGCCGCCTCCCGGGCCCGGTCGCGCTCGACCGTCACCTGGGCCAGGCGTCGCTCCAGCTTGGCCACCTCGTCGGACGCCGCCCGGCGGGCCTTGCGCTCGTCGGCCAGGGCCGCCACCGCCCGGGCGGACTCCGCCTCGGCGGCCGCGACCGCGTCCTCGGCCCGCCGGCGGGCCGCCTCGGCCCCCGCCAGCCGCTTGCGGGCATCCCCCTCGGCCCGCCGCTCGCCGGCCGCCGCTCCCGCGTCCTCGGCGTCGGCCAAAAGGGCGGCCAGCTCGTCCTCCCACCCCTCGGGCCGGGCCAGGTAGATCCACCCCGACCGGCCCACGTCGCTCTCGGTGACCGAGTCGAGGACCCGGGCCCGGAACTCGTCGTCGGCGTCGAGCACGCGGCGGGCCGCCACCAGGGCGGGCCGGGGCAGCTTGGCAAAGTGGAGGAACGGCCGCAGCGCCGGCGGCGGGGGCTCGGTGGGGGTGGCCTCGTCGCCCGCCCGGGCCACGGCCACCGCCGCCTCCAGCGCCGGGCGCAGCAGCGTGTCGCCGGCCGCGCTCAGCCCAGGGGGGCTCAACCGCTCGCGGTCCAGGGCGCCTCGGCCAGCGCCTCGACTGCCGTTCCCGTCCCGCACCACCGGCAGGTGACCTCCTCGACGGACTCGGACAACACCACTTCGTCCTCCACCGACAGCTCCCCTCCCAGCGAATAGTGGTGGTATGCGCGGGTGCGACGAGTGGTCGTGACGTCGAATCGGGTGCGGTTGCCGCAAGCGGCACAGCGGTACAGGACGGTCGGCACGGTGAATTCTACCCCCGGAGCGCAACCCAAAGGCTTGAACGTCGAACACACGTTCGCTACGGTCGCCGGATGCAGCGGTCCTTCGACGACCTGGGCACCCCGTTGGCCCAGGTCACGTTCTGCGTCCTCGACCTCGAGACCACCGGTGCGTCCGCCGACACGTGCGCCATCACCGAGGTCGGCGCCATCAAGGTGCGGGGCGGCGAGTGCCTGGGCCGGTTCGAGACCCTCGTCAACCCCCAGTCCGAGATCCCCTTCTTCATCACCGTCCTCACCGGCATCACCACCGCCATGGTCGTGCCCGCCCCCACCATCGGCGAGATCCTGCCCAACTTCCTCGAGTTCCTGGGCGACGCGGTGATCGTCGGCCACAACGTCCGCTTCGACATCTCCTTCCTCCAGGCGGCCCTGGTCGGCCAGGGCTACCCCCGCCTGGCCAACCGGTGGGTCGACACCTGCGCCCTGGCCCGCCGGCTGGTGCGCGACGAGGTGCCCGACTGCCGCCTGTCCACCCTCGCCGAGCGCCTGCGCCTCCCCCACCAGCCCTGCCACCGGGCCATGGCCGACACCCTGGCCACCACCGATCTCCTCCACACGCTCCTCGAGCGGGCCGGCACCATCGGCGTCCTCGGTCTCGACGACCTCTTCGAGCTGCCCACCATCCGCGCCCATCCCCAGGTGGGCAAGCTCAAGCTCACGGCCAAGCTGCCCCGGGCCCCCGGCGTCTACCTCTTCCGGGGGCTGGGCGGGCGGGTGCTCTACGTGGGCAAGGCCACCAACCTCAGGGCCCGGGTGCGGTCGTACTTCGGCGGCGACGAGCGGCGGAAGATCTCCCAACTGCTACGGGAGACGGTGTCCATCGACCACGTCGTGTGCTCGGGACCGCTGGAGGCGGCGGTGCTCGAGGTCCGCCTGATCCACCACCACCTGCCGCCGTTCAACCACCGCTCCAAGCTGTGGTCCCGCTACGCCTACCTCAAGTTGACGCTCGACGAGCCCTTCCCCCGCCTGTCGGTGGTCCGCGCGGTCAAAGCGGGCGACGGCTGCCTCTACCTCGGGCCGCTGTCGTCGACGGGGGCGGCCCGGCTGGTGGCGGAGGCCATCGAGTCGGCGGTGCCGTTGCGGCGGTGCACGGCCCGGCCGTCGGCCCGATCCGGCCGGCCCGGGATGTGCACCGCGGCCCAACTGGGGGTGGCCGTCTGCCCGTGCGCCGGCGCCATCGGCCCGGCCGACTACGCCGAGTTGGTCGACCGGGTGGTCCGGGGGCTCACCGTCGACCCGTCGGTGCTGTTCGTGCCGCTGGAGGCCCGGATGGGTGAGCTGGCGGCGGCCGAGCGCTTCGAGGAGGCGGCCGACGTCCGCGATCGGGCTGCGGCCCTGGCCCGAGCCCTCGCCCGTCACCGCCGCCTCGACTCGTTGCGGCGGGCGGGCCGGGTGGAGCTCGACGTCGACGGCAGCCGGGTCGTCCTCGCCGGCGGTCGGCTGGCGGCGGCGGGGTCGTTGTTCGATGCCGACGACGGGTCGCCCCCTGATGCCGGAGTCCCCCTCCCCCGCCACCTGGTCGACGAGGTGGCGTGCGTCGCGGCCTGGCTCGACGCCGAGGGCCGGGCCGCCCGCCTCGTCTCGTGCGAGGGCCAATGGGCGTCGCCCCTGCCCGTGCTCCCCCGCTACGAGCCCGGCGGCCAGAGCCGCCGCTGACTCCCGCCCCGGGTGCAGTGGCGCGTCTCGGCGAGGTCGGCGGCCTCAGCCGGCGGCGGCCGCGGCGTGCGCTTGCGACACCTTCACCATCCGCTCCAGGACGCTTGCGGCCCGGCCCTCGTCGATCGACGCCGCCGCCGCCTCCAACCCGCCCGCCAGGTCGTCGGCCACACCGGCGGCCACGATGCCGGCGGCCGCGTTGAGGAGGACGAAGTCCCGCTGCGGGCCCCGCTTCCCTTCGAGCACCCTCCGGGCCAGGCCGGCGTTGGTGGCGGCGTCGCCCCCCAGAAGGTCGACCGGGTCGGCCGCCGTCAGCCCGAGGGCGGCGGGGTCGATGTCGTAGGTCCGAACCTCCCCGTCGCGCACCTCGATCACCGTCGACGTGGTGGTGGTGGTGATCTCGTCCAGTCCGTCGTGGCCGTAGACGACGAGGGCCCGCTCCGCCCCCCGGGCCTGGAGGACGCCCGCCATCCGCACCGCCATCCTGGGGTCGCTCACTCCCAGCGACTGGCGGGTGACCTGGGCCGGGTTGGCGAGGGGACCGAGGAAGTTGAACACCGTGGGCACGCCCAGCTCCCGGCGGGTCGGCCCGGCGTGGCGCATGGCCGGATGGAAGCGGGGGGCGAAGCAGAACCCCATCCCCGCCTCGTCGATGCAGGCGGCCACACCGACGGGACCCAGCTCGGCCGCCACGCCCAGCGCCTCCAGCAGGTCGGCCGACCCGCACCTCGACGACTGGGCCCGGTTGCCGTGCTTGCACACCCGCGCCCCCGCCCCCGCCACCACCAGGGCGGCCAGGGTGGACGCGTTGATCGTGCAGCTCCGGTCGCCACCCGTCCCGCACGTGTCGACGAGCGTGCCCGGGTCGTCGACGACCACCGGCGTGACGTGCTCGAACATGGCCCCGAGCAGCCCCGTCATCTCCTCGACCGTCTCGCCCTTCATCCGCAGGGCGACGCAGAACGCCGCCACCTGCGCCGACGTCGCCCGCCCTTCGAGGATCTCCGTCATCGCCAAACCCGCCGACTGCGCCGGCAAGTCGACCTTCCGAGTCAACGCCCCGAGCACAGCCGGCCAACCCCCCAAGTCCGAAAAGCTCATCTCAGGAAAAGTACTGGCGAAGATCAGCCCGTGCTGGCGGCTGCGACCGACGCGGCGCACCACAAGGCTCACCGCTCGGACGACGGGACTTCCGGGCTGCGGTGCGCCAGGTCCCCCGACGTCACCCGCCGGGCGCCCTACTCGACGGCCGTCGCCTCCAGCTCGACCAGGAGCTCGGGGTAGGCCAGCCGGGCCACGCCCAGAAGCGTTCCCGGCGGCGCCCCCCCGGCGGCCGCAACCCGTGCCGCCAGCACTCCGTAGTGCTCGAGGAAGGCATCGACGTCGGTGGTGTAGATGTTCAGGCGGACGACGTCGGCCAGGCTCATATCCGCCCCCTGGAGGACGGCCTCCAGGTTGTCGAGGGCGAGCCCGATCTGGCCGGCCATGTCCCCCCCGTGCTGCGGTGCGCCGTCGGCGTCGACCGACGTCTGACCTGCGCAGAACAGGGTCCGACTGACGCCGGACACGACCTCGCCCTGGTTGAAGCCCATGCTCACGGACCACGGCCAGGGGTTCACGACGGTTCGTTCCATGGATCCCCCTGGAGGTGGTAGTCGCCCTCGTGAGGCGGTTAGGCGGCGGCGGTCTTGCGGCGCTGCCGGAGGATCCGGCGGCGTTCCTTCTCGGTGGCCCCACCCCACACGCCCTCGTGCTCGCGCTTCGTCAACGCGTACTCCAGGCAGTGTTGGCGGACCGAGCACTCACCGCAGACGGCCTTGGCCTCCAAGGCGAAGTCGTCGCTCGGGGGATAAAAGATGTCAGGGTCGAGACCCTTGCACGCGCCTCGCGAGCGCCAGGACAGATCCATCAGCGAGTCACATCTCCCAACGGCGGACATTCCAAACAATTTCGTTACGAACTCATTCTTGTACACGAACGTTGCCAAAGTCCAAGCACTGGCGCGGGAGGGGCGCCCGGCCCTCTCCTAGGCTCGGCCCCGTGACCGGCCCAACCCCGACGGGCGACCACGGGCGCGCCCGTCGCCCGGGTCGCCAGCCGGCGTCGCCGACCCTGGCCGCCGCCCTCGCCGCCCCCGCCGCCCCCGACTCACCCTGCGGCTGGGCGACCGGCGGGCCGGACCGGCGGCCGGCGCCGGCCTGGCGGCCGGACCGTAGGACGGTGTTCGACCGGGCCACGGCACTGGAGAGGTTGACCGGCGGACGTTTCGACGTGCTGGTCGTCGGGGGCGGCATCACCGGGGCGGGCGTGGCCCTCGACGCCGCCTCCCGGGGCTTCCGGACCGCCCTGGTCGAGCGGGACGACTTCGCCTCGGGGACGTCGTCCGCCTCGTCCAAGCTGGTCCACGGCGGGCTGCGGTATGTGAGCCAGGGGGAGCTGGGACTGGTGGCACAGGCCCTGGCCGAGCGCCAACGCCTGCTGCGCAACGCGCCCCACCTGGTCCGGCCGCTGCCGTTCGTGCTGCCGATGTCGGGGGGCGCGGCCGCGGCCCGGTCGGTGGGGACCGCCCTTTGGCTCTACGACCTGGCCGGCGGGGCCCGCATCGGCCACGTCCACCGGCGCCTGTCGGCGGCGGAGGCGCTCCGGCGGGTGCCTGCCCTGCGGCCGGACGCCGTCCGCCGGGCCTACCTCTACCTGGACGCCCACGCCGACGACGCCCGCCTCACGCTCGACGTCGTCCGCACCGCGGTGCTCGACCACGGGGCGGTGGCCGCCAACCACGCGGCCGCGGTCGGCCTCCTGCGGGGGCACTCGGGCCGGGTCGTCGGAGCCCGGGTCGTGGCCGACGGACGGGAGATCGAGGTGCGGGCCTCGGTCGTGGTCAACGCCGCCGGCGTGTGGTCGGACGACGTGGCCGCCCTGGAGGACGGGCCGGCGGCGCCCACCATCCGTCCGGCCAAGGGCGTCCATCTCACCGTGTCCGCCCGCCGGCTGCCGACGACGGCCGCGGCGGTCCTTCCGGTGCCGGCCGACGGGCGGTCGATCTTCGTCATCCCGTGGCCCGGCACCGACCGGGTGTACCTCGGGACCACCGACACCGACGCCGAGCCCGGCCCGCCCCGGTGCACCGCGGCCGACGTGGCCTACCTGCTGGGAGCGGTCAACGCGTCCCTGGCCGACCCCCTCACACCGGCCGACGTCGTGGGGTGCTGGGCCGGGCTCCGACCGCTGGTGGCGGCCGCCGCCGGCCGCACCGCCGACCTGTCCCGCCGCCACCGCCTGTCCCAGTCGGCGGGGGGCGTCGTCACGATCACCGGCGGCAAGCTCACGACCTACCGGAGGATGGCGGCCGACACCGTCGACCGGGTGGCGGCGATCCTGGGGGCGGGCGCCCGCAGCCGCACCGCCCCGCTCCGGTTGCGACCGAGCGACGCCGCCCGGTCGACGCCGGATTCGCCCCTCATCCCCGGCCTCCCCTACCGGCGCTCCGACGTGGTGCACTCGGTCGGCCACGAGATGGCCCGTACGCTCGGGGACGTGCTCGACCGCCGCCTCCGGGCCCGCATCCTCGACCGGGACGGGGCGTTCCGCGTCGCGCCCGAGGTCGCCGCCCTCATCCGTCCCGAGCTGGGGTGGTCGGCGGCCGAGGCCGACGCCCAGGTGGCCGCCTACCGGGCCGAGCTCGACGCCGAGCGGGCTCACGCCGGCCTGGTGGCGGGCCGGTCGGAGGTGGGCCGATGACCCGGCTCCGCGTCGACTGGGAGGTGGTCGTCCGGGCCGCAGGCCTGGCCCTGGCGGTCGCCGTGCCCGCCGTCGTCCTGGGTGCCACCGTGGCTCGGGACTCCAACGTCATCGTCCTGCTGTACTTCGTCCTCCTCGGAGGGCAGGTGGCCGCCGGCTTCTACGCCGGTCGCCATCGCCTCGACGCCCCCCTCGTCCACGGGGCGCTGGCCTCGCTGACCTCTTTCGGGGTGCTGGTCATGGTCGTGGTGGTGGCTCGGGCCATCGCCGGCCAGGGCGGCCCGAACGTGTTCAACCTGGTCTTTCACGCCTTCATGGCCAGCTCGACAGGGATATTCGGGGCGCTGCTGGCGTCGCGGTCGAGCAAGCCACCGGCGGAGTCGTGAACCACCTGGTCGTCGACGTCGGCACCAGCGGGGTGCGGGCCGCCATCGTCGGGGCCGACGCGTCGGTATCCCACGTCCGCTACCGCCAGGTGCTCCCGTCGACGCCGAGCCAGGGCTTCGTGGAGTTCGACGCCTCAGCCATGGCCGCCGCCGCCCTGGAGGTGGCGAGGGCGGCGCTCGCCGCGGGGGGGCCGGTCGACTCGGTCGGGATCGCCAACCAACGGTCGTCGACGGTGGTTTGGGACCGGGCCACCGGGGTTCCCGTCGGGCCCGGCATCGGCTGGCAGGACCTGCGCACCGCCGCCATGTGCCTCGGCCTGCAGGACCAGGGCATCCATGTGGCGCCGAGCAGCTCGGCCACCAAGCTGGCGGTGCTGCTCGACATCGCCGACCCCGAGCGGGAGCGCGACCTGTGCTTCGGCACCATCGACACATGGATGGCCTGGACCCTGTCGGCCGGCGAGCTGCACGTCACCGACCCCTCCAACGCGGCGGTGACGGGCCTGTTGCAGCTGGACGGCTCGGGCTGGGACCCGCTCGTGTTGGACGTGTTGCGGATCCCGGCCCGGGTGCTGCCGCGAATCGTGGACTCGTCGGGAGTGGTGGGGGCGGCGGTGGCGCTGCCGGGGGCGCCGGTGGTGGCCGGCATCGCCGGCGACCAGCAGGCGTCGCTGATCGGGCAGGGTTGCACCCGTCCGGGGATGGCCAAGATGACCTTCGGCACCGGCGGCATGGTCGACCTCAACGTCGGCCCGGTGCGGCCGACGTTCGACCGCCGGGGCCCGGCGGGGACATTCCCCATCATCGCCTGGCGTCGTGAGGGACGCACCACCTTCGGCCTGGAGGCGTTCATGCTCACCGCCGGCCAGGCGGTGGAGTGGCTGCGGGACGATCTCCGCCTGATCTCGTCGTCCGAGGAGTCGGAGTCGGTGGCGGCGGAGTGCCGCAACACGGGCGACGTGTGGTTCGTGCCCGCGTTGCTGGGGATGGGCACGCCCGCCTGGGACTTCGGGGCCCGGGGGACGTTGGTCGGGTTGACCCGAGGGTCGGGGCGACCCGAGATCGTCCGGGCCGTGCTGGAAGGCGTCGCCCAGCGGGGCGCCGACCTGGTGGAGGCGACCGAGGCCGACGGCGGTGTGAGCCTGGCGACGTTGCGGGTCGACGGGGGGATGTCGACCAACCGGGTCTTCGTCCAGGCGTTGGCCGACGCCACCGCCCGACCGATCGAGGTGTCGCCCGTCACCGAGGCCACCACCCTGGGCGCGGCGTTCCTGGCCGGCCTGGCCACGGGCACCTGGGCCGACGAAAACGAGATCGCGGCCACGTGGACGCCTGGTCGCGTGGTCTCGCCCGTCCGCCGACCCCAACGCGAGCGCTGGCGGGAGGCGTGTGCCCGGTCCCGAGGGTGGGTCCCCGAGCTGAGCGCCATCGACTTCGCCTGACCCGGCGACCGGTTCGCGACACGCAACAGGGGGTGCCGACCGGGGCAGGATCGTGGGAGACTGGCGGCGGTGAGCCGGCCGGGTGGCCGCGGCCCGGCATCGACCGGGTCGAGGAAGGTCGGGACTCCGCAGGGCAGGGTGCTGGCTAACGGCCAGTCGGGGCGACCCGAAGGAAAGTGCCACAGAAAGCAGACCGCCGATGGCCGGGAGACCGGCACAGGTAAGGGTGAAACGGTGCGGTAAGAGCGCACCAGCGCCCGGGGCGACTCGGGCGGCTCGGTAAA
The DNA here is from genome assembly GCA_963790325.1 of uncultured Acidimicrobiia bacterium. Taxonomy (GTDB): domain Bacteria; phylum Actinomycetota; class Acidimicrobiia; order Acidimicrobiales; family AC-14; genus JAXDMK01. Next base: position 134,088 of record CAWBNY010000003.1, on the reverse strand, counting down.
CCCCACCCGGAGCAAGGCCAAACCGAGGAACGGGCTGCCCGTCCGGTGCCGCCGCCAGGCGACACCATCCTCAGGTAGGCCGCATCAGATGGATGGCCACCCCGCCGCCCCCGGGCGGCGGACAGAATCCCGCCTACAGGCCGGCTCACCATTACCACTCTACGTGAACAGTCTAAAATAGTTTCTGACCTGCACTTATAGGTGTTCACCAGTGACCGTCGCTCACCGTGAGTGACCGTTTTAGTCCTCAGCAGTTGAGGACTTTTTGGGGGCCGGAAACGGCCGTCACGGAGAGAGAGGAGGAGCCATGGCCACCATCGACAAGCGCCCCGACGGCGGGTACCGGGCGAGGTGGCGGGAGTATCCCGGAGGGCCCCAGAAGACCCGCCAGTTCGCCCGCAAGGGCGACGCCCAGCTGTTCCTCGACGCCATCCGGGGCGACCTGGCCCACGGCCTGTACGTCGACCCCGCCGGCGGCCGGGCGCTGTTCCGCGACTTCGCCGAGGAGTGGCGCTCGACCCAGGTCCACCGGAGCGGCACGGCCACCCAGATCGAGACCTACCTCCGGCTCCACACGTATCCCACGCTCGACACCACCAGATCGGCGCCATCCGCCGGAGCGAGATCCAGGCGTGGGTGAAGGGCCGGACGCGGGTGCTCGCGCCGCGCTCGGTCGAGCTCGTCTACCGGTGGGTGGCAACCATCTTCAAAGCCGCCGTCGGCGACCGGCTCATCGCCGCCTCGCCGTGCATCCGGATCGCGCTCCCAAAGCACAACGACGCCGAGATCGTCCCGCTGAGCGTGAGCGAGGTCGAGGGCCTGGCTGCGGCCGTCCCCGACCGGTACCGGGCGCTGATCGTCTTCGCCGCCGGCATGGGCCTTCGCCAGGGCGAGTGCTTCGGCCTCAGCGTCGACCGGGTCGACTTCCTCCGCCGCCAGGTCCGGGTCGACCGCCAGGTCATCGACGCCCGAGGAGGCGTCCCTGCGTTCGGCCCGCCCAAGAGCAAGGCCAGCTTCCGTACTATCCCGATGCCCGACGTCGTCGGATCAGCCCTGGCCGCCCACCTGGCTCGCTACCGTCCCGGCAAGTACGGCCTTGTCTTCACCAACAGCGTCAACAATCCCCTCCGCCGCAACACCGCGGGGGAGATGTGGCACCGCGCCCGCAGGCAGGCCAACCTGCCGGAGTGGGCCACGTTCCACGATTTGCGCCACTTCTACGCCTCCCTCCTGATCGCCAAGGGCTGCTCGGTGAAGGCCGTCCAACGCCGTCTCGGCCACCAGTAAGCCATCGAGACCCTCGACACCCACGGCCACCTCTGGCCCGACAGCGACGACGAGACCCGCAACGCCGTCGACCAAGTGCTTGCGACCGTGACAATCGCAAGATGAATCTTGCGACCACAAGCCTGCGAAGGTCATCATCATCCAGGGCAACCACGAAGCCGTGCCCGTCGAGGGCAGCGTCGCGGCAGCGTCGCACTATTCGCGCCTTGTCTCGTAGCCTCTATGGCAGAGGAACCCGACCTGACCGCGAGGCTGTGGAGACGACGCAGGGCCTCGGGGTGCTTGATCTGGAAGTGGAGGCTGCCGTAGTACTGGCCCTCCAGATCGGCGAGCACCTTCTTCGCCTCCGGCATCTCGGCCTCCAGGCGGGCCCGCTCGGGAGCGGCCAGGGCAGCGAACCGCTCCTGCAGGGGTCCCACCCGCTCGGCCGCCGCTCGTGACCGCTTGCGCAGTTCATGGGCCTCCCGCCAGCCGACGTGCTCGGCTTGGCCCAGGCTGCCGTCTCTTTCCCGCACCGCCGCCCGCCAGTCGATGGCGGCCTGGCCCACGGGGGTTCCCTTCCAGACGCCCCACCCCTCCGCCCGGTTCAGATCGTTGAGCGCCCGTGGAGCCCGGCGTTCGGGCTCCAGAGCCAGAGGCGAGCGGGCTCATCCCGGAGCACGCGGCGGAGCGCGTCGACGACGGCCTCCAGCCCGACCAGGCGATCCCACGCGACTCGGCGAGGGTCACCCTTCGCAGCCAGCCAGCGGCTGACGGTTCGTGGGGTGACACCAGTGACCTGAGCGATGTCCCGGCTGTCGACGACTCCGGTGGCTATCAGCTCGCCGATTGCGCCACTTACCGCGCCCGGCCCTCACCGGGAGGTTGGCTCGAGCGGATACAACTCCTCCCGAGCGAGCACCGCGGCGTAGGCGAGGGCGGCCCGAGTCGCGTCCACCGGGAGCGACGGGTACTGGTCGTGGATCTCGGCGTCGGTCATCCCGGCCGCGAGACAGTCGAGCACCACGCTCACCGGGACCCGGGTCCCTTGGAACCCGACTTGCCCATGCAGCACCGAAGAGTCGGCGTCAAGGAGAGCGAGAAGGTCCGCGACCATGAACCCAGTTTCGCACGCCATCGCCCGCCAAGGCCCTCGATACCGCCAGACCGTCGACGGCGCGCCTCGTATCCCGGGGGCCTACCCTTGAAGGCGTGTCAGTCCCCGACAGGGCAGGCGAGCGCAACCCTCCCACGGTGGTCCCGCCGACCGAGGCGTTGGGGCGCGCGGTGCCCCTACCGACCGATGCCGACATGGCGGTGGAGGGCCTCACCGACGAGGAGTGGAGCGCCTTCGAGCGCGCACTGGGTGATCGGTGACGACGTCCGAACCCGGCGACGAGGCGCCCGACGTCGTTCGGACGGAAGCGGAACGGCCCGGCCTGGCAGAGGACGAGGTCGACGCCGTCCGTCAGGACCCCGGCCCGAGCGTGCTCGACAGGCTCTCCGAGCGGAACCGCATCGACGACGCCGAGGCGACGACAATCGCCCTGGAGGAGATCACCGCACACCGCGAAGCCCGCATGAATCTCCCACTCTCGAGCGACGAGTTTTTGGCTCGCGTGAGAGCGGCGGCCCCATCGACTGCGGACGACGTATCGATCACCCGCGATGGCCGTCGGCTCGACAGCAGGAGCGCCGTCGTCGAGTGGCTGGCAGAGGTCGAGGCAGATCGCGCCGCGGGCCGGTACCTCGAGTTCGACGAGCCCTGAGCGGCTCAGCAGTCAGGGAAGAAGCGTGAGCGAGTCCACATGATTCGGGCGAACCACGGAGAAGTCTCGCCGGTCGAGCGTGGCAATCTCATGCGCGTCGAGCCGTTCGGCGACGGCCACGAGGCTCGCATCGACACCACCAAGGCCCAGGTCGGCGTAGGTGTCAGCCAACTCGGCGACCCGCTCCCAGTCGGTCGAGCTCAGGGGCTCGACGATCAGATCCCGGTTGGCGATCGAGCGATAGAACCGAGCTTCGGTGGCCGGTCCAAGCTGGCGCTCGATCAGCCATCCGGTCTCGGCGACCACGAGCGCGGTCGTGAACAGTGGACCGGGGTGGTTCTCGAGCAGCGTCCTGCAGCGCTCGGGATCGGGGTCAGCGTCGTCGGCCGCAGCGAGGACGACGTTGGTGTCAACGAGAAGGGTCAGCGACCGAATCCCTCGGCCAGCATGTGTTCATCCTCGGCAGCCCGCCGCCCGTTCGTGGAACGGCCGAGGCTGACGAAGCCGAGGGTGCGCGGCCGCGAGAACCGCTCGGCGAGCACCTCCGCGGCCAGGGTCTCGGGAGCGACGCCCAGTTCCGCCGCCGCCTCCGCCACGCGCGCTGCAACTCCGTCATCGACTTCGAGTGTGAGCTTCGTCATCGCTCCTCCAGTGTAGGAACACCGAGGCGCGCGCTGCCCGCTCGCCAGGTGGCGGGCGCCTCCTCGTGGCGGTTCAGGCGTCGCACCCGGCGGCGATGGTGAGGGCCCGGCACGCCGCGTGCATGGTGTCGTCACTCGCTCGCCCCAGGCGCCGGAGGAGGCGCGTGCGGGCCAGCAGGAACGTGTTGTCGAAGTTGGCCACCGACTCGGCGGCCAGGCCCGCTTCTTGGCCGACCGGCACCTCGGTGGCCAGATCCCTGATGGTTGACGTGATCGGCGCACAGATCACCGAGTGAAGGATGCGTCCCATCGGGTCGCGGGTGAGGACCAACACCGGCCGACGCTTGTCGCCTGGCACCTCGGCGAACCACACCTCGCCCCGGCGGGCAGCGGGTACCGTCACGGCGAACCTCCGTAGAGCGCGTCGTAGTCGACCTCGTCATCGTCGAGATCGAAGGTGACCGCGAGGTCGGCGATACCGAGCTCGGCCCGGTCCTGCGGTTGGCGCGTGTAGGCCTCGACGTCGCGCCGGAGGCGCTCGGTGCGAATCAGGCGGTCAAGGGCCACGTCGATCACCTCCGACATGGTCTGCCCACCGATGAGGAGGCGGGCCTCCTCGACCTTGTCCCTGTCGAGCGTAATCGTCGCCTTCTCCCGTGCCATACCAGACATGCTACCGCCGGGTGGTATTCGTCGTCCCGTCAGGCTGGCGACCCGACCCCGCCGAGCAGCTGCGGCCTACTCCTCCCCGTGATGTGCTCGCCCCAGAGCGAGGCCGGCCGGAGTGACCCACTCCCACCCATCCCGCAGTGGCGTCGGTCATGTAGATCGGTTTCGTAGTACGATTGCTCGATGTCGATGTGCGCCTCTCTGCGCTCAAGCACTGAGTCCTCATCGAGGACATCGAACACGCCGTGCGAAACGCCATGGCGATCGAGGATCTGGACGACGACCTGCGTCTCTACCTCGGACCGAGCCGGAGCGGCATGCTGCTCGAAGTCATCGACCTGATGAGGAGCGAGGACAAGACGGAGCTGGTGATCCACGCCATGCCGATGCGAGCGAAGTATCGACCGCTGTTGCCCGGAGGCTGATGATGACCGAGGACCTTGGAAAGACCCGTAGCGGCGAGCCGATCACCGAGGAGCTTCTCGAGAAGCTCACGGCACAGGCGGAGGAGGGCTTCGACGTCGAGGAGATCCTCCGTCGCCGAGGAGGGCGGCCGCCGATGGGCTCGTCGGCTGCGGCGGTGGAGTCGGTGCGTCTCGACCCGGAGCTCAGCCAGGCGCTTCACGATCGAGCTCGCCGGGAGGGGCGCACGAACTCGGACTTGATACGCGAAGCGCTCCGGGCCTACCTCCAGGCGAGCTGACCGCCAAGCGCCGAGGACGACCGCCAGCAACCCCCATATCCCGGCAGATCTTCTTCGAGCTGAGGACTAGCTGAGGACTGGAGGGGTCCGCTAGGGTGCATAACCGCAGGTCAGAGCCTATTTGGAGCTGTGTCCCGCCTACAGGCCGGCTCACCATTTACCACTCTACGTGAACAGTCAGAATTGCCTCGCAACACCGCCGGCGAGATGTGGCACCGTGCCCGCGAGCAGGCCAGCCTGCCCGCGTGGGCGACGTTCCACGACCCCGCCACTGCTACGCCTCCCTCCTGATCGCCAAGGGATGCTCGGTGAAGGCCGTCAAGCGCCGCCTCGGCCACCAGTCCGCCATGGAGACTCTCGACACCTACGGCCACCTCTGGCCAGACAGCGACGACGAGACCCGAAACGCCGTCGACCACGTATTGGCCGGCATTGCGGTCGCAACCGGCCTGACTTCTTCGCTCGGCGTGAACCCGGTAGGGGGCGTACCCGCCTGGGCGTTTTGGGGAGACGCGCGCGTGCGCTCGGTCGCGACTGCAACCGTCCGGAAGCGGCGCGTTTGCGCTCCCGGCGTGCCCGGTGACGTGGGCGTTATGGGCGTGCCCGATCGGCCTCCAGCACGGAACGCGCGTTCGGTTCGACAGCTTCTTCTGCTCCCCGGCAAACGACCAGACCGTGTAAACGAGCCGGAGATCGGGCATCCACAGATAACAAGAGGTCGTCGGTGACTGCGGACCGGGGAGAACCAATGAGACGATGCTTGAGGCTGCTCGCAGGACTGGTGCTGGCGGCGGGCCTGCTGGCCGGTGCCATGTCACCCGCCTCGGCCGAGACCAGGCAGGTCGGCACATGGGTCGGGGCGGTGGAAGCTCACGGAAACCACTACGACTACGTCGGCCGGCCCTGCCCGGTAGAGGTCGACGTCTGCATCGCGGCGGTGTACCGGTACCGGATCGTGCCCGCCAGCCGGCAGGCGGCACTGGCCCTTCCGGCGGTCGCCGGGGGCAACGCCAGCCTCGAGGGATTCCTCACCACGCGGGGTGCTCGGCAGCACCAGGGCGTCTTGGTCGTCCACCGGGTGACTCCCGCGCCGGGCCCGGCACCTACACCCTTCTGACGCCGGCTCTTCGTGGCCCCCTATCCGGCCCGGCGGGCGCTCATAACGCGCGTGCCGGAAGTCGCCACTCGGACGCACTTGCCGCGTTTCCCTCCTGTTGCCGCTCGGCCGCGCGATTGGCGCTGCCTCCATGTTCCGACAGTCGGGCTCGGCGGTCTCGTCGGTGCGATCGGCTTCGGCCTCGCCCTCGCGCCGGCGACGAACCGCATCTCCTGCGACCTCACGCCTGGAGGAGACATCGTTGCCGGGTTGTGAGTCGGCACAGACACCGGCGTGCACCGAGCTGTCATCGCCATCATCGTCGCCGCAGCCCTGGTGGCATCGATTCTGGCTGCCGCGTACCTCCATCGGGCGGCCGGGCGCATTGACGCCGCGGCATGAGCGGTGGTCGGCCCAGCCAGTCCTTTCGGGTTCTTCGCGAAACCGGGTGATCGGACGTCCTGACTGGTTTGACGGCCATCATCGACGATCCCGGCATCAGCTCGCCAGCGCCGGCGGGTGACCCGAGCAGAACAGCAATACCCGGGCCCGGTAGTTGGCTCTCGAGGCGAACCCGTACGCCATGCGCTCCAGCACCTCGATGCGGGTGTTGGTGCATATCTGGAGCGGCGGGGCCGGGAAGTGTCGGGACCAGGGACTTCGGTGTCGGCGACATGTCCTCGACGGGGGTCGCGTTCTTCGCCGAGCACCGTGGCGAGGCGGTCGTTGAGCCGGCGGTTGTCCTCCCGCAGGACGGCGTTGGCGTCAAGGAGCGCTTCGATCCGGCGCTGGTAGGACTCGACCGAGCTCCGTTGGGCACCTCGGGAGCCGCATGGGTGACGGTGGCCTGGCGCCCCGCAGGCGCTCGATCTCGGCTCGCAGCTCCGGCGCCCGGTAGAGCCACGACCGCGATACCTCCGCCGCCTTGGCCACAGCGCTGAAGCTCACGTCCTCGCCGGCCCGGTCGAGGCGTCGGATGGCGTCGCGAACGCGCCGGCGGGCGTGATCGCTGCGCCGGCGGGCAGCGGCCACCAAAAGCGTCGGCGGCTCAGGGATACGGCCCCTCCTCCGCGATCACGTCCAGAGCGGCGATGACCCGCTCGAGGTTCTCCGACACCCGGCGGTGGTTGGCAACGACGCGGAACTGTCCGTTGGCCTCGGCTCTCCACAGGGGCTCTCCCGACCTTGACGGCTTCGACACCATCAAGTTGGCAGAGCCCCTGCTACGCGCCCGGGATGGTCAGACCCCGCTCATTTCCGAAGAGCCGCATTGACCGGTGTGAGCACGGCACCCGCTGGCGGTGACCTGGACCCGGCTGGTGGCCACGGCAGTCGGGGAACGGCTTCGTCGCCACCGGCAAGATTGTCGCCCGGAAGCATGCTCCGCAGATCATGCCGCCCTGCCCGCCGTGACGTATGGCCGATCGGGGGACCCGAGACCGCCCTTGAATCAAGGGTGGCCCGGGAGCGGCTGGGGGACTGGCACGCCCTCGGGTAGCACCTCACCGACGGGGAACCACGGCGACGGCGCCGACCGCCGGCCATCGTCGTCGGCGGCCACGACACGGACGAGGAGCTGGGCCGCGGTGAAGGCCAGCTGCCCCTGTCGGTCGCGCTCGACGGCCGCCGGCGCCGAGGTGCCGGCGGCGACTTCGATGCGCCATTCCGGCTGCTCGATGGTGCGCGCTCGTGGCCGGCTGCTGCCGCCCTCGCTGGTGGCGGTCTCGATCACGTAGCTCGTCGCACCCGGTACCGACTCCCATGTGAGCTCCCACCACGTCCGCCACGCCACGAGCTCACCGGCGGTCGACTCCTCCTCGGTGTGCAGGGAGACCCGGAGCTCGGACGGCCGGCCCAACGACGCGTCCGGCGTGACCTCGCCGGCGGTCTCGCAGGCGGCCACGGCGAGGACGAACAAGGGGGCGGCAACGGCAAACGCGACCGCAGCCGCGGTCGGGCGCGTCCTTACCACTCGACAGGACCGAAGACGGCGTCGTTGGCATAGATGACGCGGTCGGGGATGACCTGACCCAGCGCCAGCTCGCTCCCCACGACCGCGCTCCTCGTGCCGATGCGTGCCCCGTTGCGGACGAAGGAGCGGAAGACGATGCTCCCGTCAGCCAGCACGACCTCGTCGCCGATGAGGGTGGGGGCGGCGAGGCCGGTCGTCGGATCGACCTGGGGTCGCCCGCCGCCGTGCACGATGACCCCCACGCCGTACGTGACGTTGTCGCCGGTGCGCAGGTCGGTGCCCTCGAGGGCATGGAAGATCACGCCCCCACCCATGCGGGTGATCGTCCCGATCCCGAACGGGCCACCCTCGTCGGCCCGGATCGAGATCGATCGGCCCATCTTGTCGCGCAGCTGGGCCAGGCTGTCAGCGAAGCAGGCGTCGCCGATGACGCGGTTGTCGAACTGCGGCTCCCGCACCTGGGGCCCGGTGCAGAGGTCCGATTCGACCGTCGGCAGGTCGCGACTCCGGTCGAACTCGTTGCCGCCCGGGTCGTAGTTGATGCCCCTGACGTGGGTTGCGTCGTCGCGATACAGCCGGGTGTACTCCCGGGCCAGGCCCACGTTCACCTCGACGACGCCGGCGTTGAACTCCCGATCGGCGGCCACGATGGGCCGGACCTTGCCGAGACCGGCGTCCTCGGCCTCGGCCTGGGTGGTGACGTTCTTTCCGGGCAGCACGATGAAGCCGCTGGGCAGGCGCACGCCGGGCCCGACGCGCGCCAGGGCCGACAGGCCGCTGTCGCGCTCGAGGACGGCGCCGTCGACCTCGGCTCCGAAGCTCACGAAGACCCCGGAGTCGGACGTCGTGCCACCCTCCCCACCAGCCACCTGCAAGACGTCGCCCACGCCCAGACGGGCCGGGCCGAGCACCCGCGACCCATGGGCGAGGATGACCCTCTCGCCTGTTTCCACGCCGCTGGCCTCGTCCAGCCCGAGGCGGGCGAGGGCGCCCGCTCGCGCCTGATCCGGAGCACCGCCGCCCACCACAGCCACGTTGTCCTGCACGTTCGACTCCGGTCCGATCCGGATGCTGCCCCGCGACGCGTCGAGAGCTGCGAACGGTGCGACGTAGACGTGCGGGGCCAGGTGGATCCGCTCGGGAGCGATGGCCTCCGAGGTCGGATCGAGGAAGCTGGCCGTTTCCGGCTCGCCGGCCGCCGGGCACACCGGCCGGTCGGTCGAGGTCGGCGAACACGTGACTTCCGCGGTGGGCTGGCCAGGGCCGTCGCCGCCGCAACCGGCGACTGCCACGAGTGCCGCCAGGAGAGGCGTTGCCAGAATCCTCATGAGACTCCTCCGGTTGCACGGCAGGCCGAGTGCAAGGGAGTGGTGTATGTCGACCACCACTACAACCTCGAACTGCGACAATAACCGGTCGGTGTATCGAGTCAAGCATTGTCGTGGTGTGACAGGCGGGTGGCGGGCCTTCGGTGCTCGTCATCTCGGGAATCGGATGCACTCCGAGCGTAAGTGTCCAGGTCTCTGACCTGGCCCGATGGGCGGCTTGAAGAAATCCTGTTGGAATGGCAGGAGTAGCGCCGGGTGGTCGCGAAAGTTGTCACATGGGAGGCGACGAGGCTCGGTTCGAGGTTTACGAGGGATGAGGGGCACGCTCGAGGCGACCTGCAACGGTCCGAACACGAAGTGAGTTGCCGCGCACAACTGGCAGCCGTCGGCGGCAGGATCGAGTTGAAGGTCGGCAAAGAGACAGTCGAGGGCCGAAACCGCGGGAAGCATCTCCGCCACATATCCCTCCGCTCGTGCCTGGGGAATGACTTCGTGTCCGGGATGGGCGAAGACACCCGGATGGCCGTAGAGCGCGACGAACACGTTGTGGCCAGCACGCACCGCGGCAAGGACGTCGCGTCGGCATCACAGGGACGGCCCGCTCGAGGCCGTCCCTGTGATGTGCGTGGTCGGCTACTTGCCGCCACCCTTGAGCTGCACGGTCTGCTCGCCGAAGCCTTGGGCGCACTGAAGCGGGCCACAGGCGAAGCTGAACACGACCGCGGCCGCCTTCCCGCCTGCGAACTTGCCGAGGGTCGGCGTGACCGAAGCCGTCCACGTGTGCGTTGCACCGTCACAGGCGGTGTCGCCCGCCGCGAAGAATCCGGTGACGAATCCCCTCCCGACCCGCTGGCGCAGGTCTCCAAAGACCGAGACGAAGGTGGCCCCGGTGCACGAGAACGTCCCGGTGACCGTCGCCCCGCCCGTCTTCGCGTCGAAGCGTCCGACCGGATCGGCGGTGACGGTTAGCGTGGGGGGCTCGACCGTGTCGCTGAACGCGATGTGGAGCAGGCCACCGTTCCCACCCCCGTCTAGCTGGTCGTCGAAGGCAAGGACGTAGTATGTGGTGCCCGCGGTGGCCGACAAGGCAACCGTCCCGGGACCACACGCGTGCAGGACGAACGCGCCGGGCGATCCGGTGACGACGATGACGCCTGCGGTGTAGTTCGACGAGGACACGTCGACGATCACACCGCCGTCGGTCGGCTGGGTGTAGGCGTACCAGACGCTGGCATCGGTCGCCGGCGCCCCACAGTTGGTGTTGGCGGAGATGTCGTCCGCATCGGTGGTGGCCTCGGTCGTCGCGAGATCCTCGACGAAGCCGGGGCCGACGGCCACCGCTCCGGCGAAGGAGTCGTTACCGGGTGCCGCCGCCAGGGCGGGGTCGGTCAAAAGGGTTACCAGCGCGCCCACGAGGGCGACGCCGACGAGGGTCCGGGCATATCGCATGCTGCCTCCAAGGATCATGGGCGTTGCGCCCAACTCGATTACGAGGAGCACGCGGCGACACAACTGCCGATGCGAGCATCCGCCGAGAGCGCCGCCGTGCGCACAGGAGGGACGCTACGTCCGGGGTGGGATCGCCAGCGAGGGGGCTGACTTGTGTCCCTTAAGCGGGTGGTAGCACCCCCCCGGGGGGGACATCAACGGGGGCTGGTGCTCACCGTGCGGAAGTAAATCCACACGCAAGCTTCAGGTAGCCGATCAAGTGAGGGCGCCGGAGTACCAGGCAGCCGTCAGGACCTCAACATCGAACCGACCTTCGATGAGCACGATCGGAGCCAGCCCGCCTTGCTTGTATATGCAACAAGCTCCCTTGCGTGGTCTCGCGGATCGACGGACGGTTCCAGTCACCCGCCTTCGAGGAGATCGTCCAGACTGCGACGTTTCCGATCGGATTAGGCGTCTTGGAACCGTGGTCGGCGGGAAGAACCCAGCCATGAGCAACATCATCGGTCGGCCCAACGACGACCTGCTCGACGTCATGCTCGGCGACGGCGCCGACCCCGAGCAGGCCATCATCAACGGCTCCGAGCGGGGCGACGGCTCTGAGGACGACCGGCCGGGCGACGAGCCCACCGCGCCGGAGCTTTAGACCCGGCGGCCCCGGCTGGCGCCGGCTGGCTGCTCTGCGTGACCCGGATGTGCCGATCGCATGGTCACCGCTTCGAAGCGATGAGCGGGTCTCCATTCCCGGCTCGTGTCCGGCGGGGTGGCCGGCGTCGCAGCCATCGGCGGAGGTTGCCGAGTTGGTGCCGCACGGCTTTGAGCGGACGGCGACGAAGCAGGAGCAGGTGGAGGGAAACCATCTTCCAATCCCGGCGGGCCCAGGCCAGCTCCAGGTTCTCCCGTACGTACGCACGGGTGGACGGGGTGACCGGTATGCGGGCGACTCGTCGCAGCTCGACATCGGGAAGCGTCGGGCAACGCTCGAGTGCGCCGATGAGACGCAACGCGATCATCGTCCGCAGACATTTCTCGCACCGCCCGCAGTTGTAGACGGCCTGCTGCCGGTTGCACACCCGCAGGTTCGGCAACGCCACGTCCGAGCCGGCGATCCGCCCCACCTTCTGCGGGCGGGTCGCCTCGCACCCGTCGTGGACGATCTCGAGACTCTCGGTTCCCCACAGCGGATCGAGCAGCGGATGTGATCCTCGGTCGTACAGATCGCGGTAGTGGTCGGAGGCGGGGACGTAGACCCGTCGGAGATTCGACTGCAGCAGCAGCGCGATCGCCCCCAGGACAGGACCGTGGGCCAGGTTCCACGAGACGAATCGTTGGGTGAGGTCCCGAAAGTTGGAGTCGATCTCGATCAGCTCCTTCCCCATCCCCGCAGCCGCCCGGCGGGCCGAATCCCGCGCCGCAACGCCTCGACCCGATTCGATGTCGAAGACGTCGAACCCGCGCACGAAGATGAGGTGGGAGATCTCGTCCTGGTGCTTGAGGGCGGTGAAGAAAGAGTCGACGCCGCAGCTGAAGAAGGCGCCGACGCCGCGATCCGGCGCGCCGGCTGTGAGCCCGGGCTCGGCCACGACCGTCGTCGGCCGGAGGCCGTTCTCGAAGGCGGCCATGATGTCCTGCGCCCGACCGGCGTTCGCCAGGAGGCGGGGGGAGACGTGGCCCGGCACCACCAGCGGGCAGCCGGCGCTCATCGCGGCCAACAGTCCGAGCGGGACCATGGCGTCTGACCCCCCCGTGAACAACGGGACCGACGCCTGGAACCAGATCTCGATCCGCTCCCCGTCGACCGTGAACGTGGCGGCGAGGGCGCTCGGGTCGATCGTCGTGATCGAGACCTCGACCGCCCTACCCATCATCGCCGCACCGCCCGTCGGACTCGTCCCGCATGGCGCACCGGGGGGAATCGGTCGCAGGGAGGTCTGCGGACCAGGTCGCCGGTCGCCGCCACGAGGCCGTGGGCGTCCAGCCGCTGAGGACTCGGTCACCTCGTGGGAGCTCGTGTCGATCCCGACGAGATCGAAGCCCCTCGGTCGGCGAGGCGGGGGGCCGGGGCCCGGAACCCGGCATCGACCCTCGGAGTCCCGACGACGACCGACATCTGGGTACTGTTCTCCGGACCGTGAGGGATGACGAGTTCGACGCTGCTCACGTCCACTCCCCCACTGGGAACCCGATGGTGACCCGGGCGGTGCTCGACATGCGCCGGACCTTATCCGAGGCGATCGCATCCGCCATCCCGTCGCACCGGGCGTGCGCGATGCTCATGTTCCGGGACTACGACAACATCGGGGACGCCGCCATTTGGCTTGGCGCCTTGAACCTGCTCCGCGAGCTCGAGATCGACGTTCGGTACTCGCAGCCCCTCTACCGGTTGCGGCCGGAGACGCTACGGAAAGCGGTCGGCGACGGCCCCGTGCTCATCAGCGGTGGGGGCGCGTTCGGCGACATCTACCCCAAGACCCAGCGCTTCCTGCTCCAGATCATCGAGTCGTTCGAGGACCGGCCGATCGTCCTGCTACCGCAGACGGTGTTCTTCCGCCATCAGCAGGGCCTCGAGGATGCGAGACGCGTCCTCGGCCGGCACCCCGATCTCACCCTGTTCTGTCGCGACCACCGGAGTTACGAGATCGCCAGGACGTCGTTCGACTGCTCGGTGGTGCTGACCCCCGACACCGCGGTCGGGAACGGTCCGCTCCTGCCGAAGCGACCGGCGCGCCAGCGCGCCCTCTGGCTCCTGCGTCGCGACACCGAGTCCCGCGGGGTGAACGGCCTGGCCACCGGCGTCCCCTCGGTCGACTGGGTCGACGCCATAACGGCGGACACCAGGACCAGGCGGAGGATCCGGGCCGAGGAGGTCATGTACCGGGCCGGACGCCGGGTGGCCGGCGTGCTGCCGCGTGCCCACACCGGCGCCGCGCTCCCGATCAGCAGCGCCCGGCGGCTCAGCCAGAGCCGGGTGGACGCCGCCAACCACATGTTGAGCGGGGCCGCCTGCGTGGTCACCGATCGACTGCACGCCCATCTCCTGGCGGTGCTCCTCGGGCGGTCGACGATCGCCATCGACAACAACTTCGGAAAGATCCGGGCGTTCTACGAGACCTGGACGGAGCAGCTCCCGACGACGGCGTGGGTCGACGACATCAGCGAGGTCGAAGCAGCCCTCGATCGGCTGGCGCCGCCCATGTAGGCCCCCGGGCACTGGCGCCCGGCAGGCGACGACGGTTCGTTCCGGGACATCCACCAGTGGGATAAGAAGTGGCCATGGTTGCCAGCCTGACCGCGAACCCGAACCCGGTGCCGTTCACGTGGAAGCCGATCGTGACCAAGTCGTCCTTGCCCTCCACGATGACCTGGACCACCGACTCCACCGCGCCCGGTCGTGTCTACGAGGTGGCATCGGGCAGGGAGACGCTCGTCCCCGGCGTGCCGGCGGCCGGACTTCCGAAGGGCAGCGTGACGATCGACCTGCGCCTCGACCAATCCCGCGTCTTCGTCCTCCGGCGAGCCGACGCGGCTGCGGTCGAGTTGGCGCGCACGACGGTCACCACCCGCCGCCCTTCGCTCCGCGCCTGGCTGGACGACCCCGACCGCCAGGACATCTACGACATCAAGGTCGACGCAGGCATCGAGGAGATCCGGCTGCGCTTCCGCCTGCGCCGACCGACGGCGCCGTTCGTGAACCTCATCGACGCATCGACCGGTGCGCCCGTGCAGTTCTTCGCCAGCATCGACTTCGTGTACGACCACGACATCACCCTGCGGGGCTCGTTCGCGCCGCTGCTCCCCGACCACGACTACACGGTCAACATCGTGGCCGACCGCAGCAAACCACCCAGGGACGTGCTCAACGACACCGCAGCCGCCTCGGTCCACACCGGGAGCCGCGACGTCGTCGTGTACTTCGACCGGGTCCGGGTGCGCGACGACAGCGACTCCCACGGGTCGGGCGAGATCCAGTTCGAGTTCGGCGCCGGTGAGGTGGACACGCAGGCCGAGTGGTACTCCCCGGGAGACCCCATCAACTTCTGGAAAGGCGACCCGTCGTCGGGCGACGAGTTCCATGTGGACGCCCATGTGACGATGCCGAACTGCCGCCGCTGGGTCTGGGCCCAGGTCTTCGGCCTCGACGACGACAGCGATTGGGGCAACGCCTTGCTGACGGCGGGCAACATCCGCTACCGGGACCGCGGGACGTACGGGCGCAGCGAGGACCAGTACGACTTCTCGGTGGTCACCGAGGTCTTCGACACCGACCGCAACCCCCAGCGATTCGAGCAGCAGGGATCGGCCCTGGTCCCCGTCGCCTCCGAGCGGCCGTTCGTGCTCTGGGGTGGGGACTTCGCCCTGGCCTTCCACGTGTTCGGGCGGCTGTCCGTGGTCCGCCGGCCCGGTCGCGCCAAGGTGCAGGGGCTGCGGCTGGGCCGGGTGGTCGCCCGCCCGCGCCCCACCACCGCCTCGGCCGGTCTCGATCTCGGGCTGAAGGAGCTGATCGTACGCGTCGTGAAGGATCCCCACGGCTCGACGCTCGTGTCGGCTCGACCTGCCCTCGACCTCCCCGACGTCCTCCATGTCCTTCCCGGGGCCGAGGGAGAGACGGCGACCACGGCGGCGCTGGCCGGCGACGGGACCCTGCACCTGTTCGCCCTCGACGGCCGGGGCTGCCTGTTGACGGCCGCCGGCGACCCGCTCCTGCGGGAGGCCGACTTCGGCTGGACGGCCGTGGGCGGCAGCTTCCGGGGCGATCTCGTCGCCTGCGCCGCCGGCGATTCGGCCCTGGTGCTGGCGGTGGCCGCCGACTCGTCGGTCTCGTCCTGGGACACCCGGGGCAACGCTCTCGACGGGCTGGGCGGCGACGCCCGGTCGCTGTTCGCCCTGGGGTCACCGACCCACGGGATCGGCCTGTTCGCCGTCTCCTGCGGCGGCGAACTGCTGCACAAGCGCCGGGACCCTTCGGGCCGGTGGCACCCGGCCGGCCGGGAGTGGGAGGGGTTCGGTCCCGCTCCGGAGGGTGCGCTCCAGGCCCAGTGGGACGGCGCCGACGACGTGGTCCTCAACGTCGTGGAGCCCGACGGCGACGTCCACCTCTGCCTCTGGCCCGGCTACCCCCACCACCAGCCGGGACCCTGGCGCCGGATCGGGACGTTCTCCGACCTGCTGCGGGGAGTCCTGCAGATCTGAGCCAGGGGTCGCTCGCCGGCGGGGCGCCCGTGGAGGACGACGACGACAGCCGGGCCTGGCTGGTGGAGGCCTGCCTCGACGCGCCGGAACGGTGACCCGCGGCGGGTAGCTTCCAGGGGGACGAGAGGAGGCGAG
Organism: uncultured Acidimicrobiia bacterium; assembly: GCA_963790325.1. GTDB lineage: Bacteria > Actinomycetota > Acidimicrobiia > Acidimicrobiales > AC-14 > JAXDMK01. The sequence goes on along the minus strand of CAWBNY010000003.1, from coordinate 117,870 downwards.
GTGGCCGATCCGTGGATGAAGTCGGAGATCGTTCCCCGGTGCGAGAACTGCGGCAAGCGGCTGGAGGACGGCACCACCGGCCTGTGCAAGTCGTGCGCCTACCGGCGGGCGAAGCAGGAGCAGCGGACCGCCGCGTCCCCCCCGCCGACGCCGACACCGGCCGAGCTCGAGGCCAAGACCAAGGCCCCCGACGTGGAGGAGCTCAAGGAGCGCTTCCGCAAGGTCCAGGAAGGCCTGCTGGAGTAGTCCTGATCTCCCGGCAGCCTGGTGGCGTCCTCCCAGCCGGCTCCCAGGATGGCGGACGATCATCGATCCCATGAACGACGACCTCTCACCGAACCGGAGGCAGGTCCTCTTCGCCGGTGCCGGCGCCCTGGCCGCCATCGTCCTCGCCGCCTGCGGCGGGGGCGAGGGCGCGACCGACGGCGCCGCCCCCGACCAGACGGCTCCGTCCGCCCCCACCACCGCGGCCGGCTCCGGGCCTACCACGACTCCCACCCCGGCGGCGACGGCCACCACCCTCGCCCCCACGCCGTCGTGCGCCGACGACGACGAGCCCACGCCCCAGCAGACCGAGGGGCCGTACTTCAAGGCCAACTCGCCGGAGCGGTCCGACCTCCGCGCCGGCGCCGGTGGCGGAACCGCCCTCGACCTGACCGGGACGGTGGTGACCACCGCCTGCCAGCCGGTGGCCCAGGCCAAGATCGAGTTCTGGCAGGCCGACACCAACGGCCAGTACGACAACACCGGCTACACGCTGCGGGGCCACCAGTTCACCGACGCCCAGGGCCGGTACTCGCTGCAGACCGTCGTCCCCGGGATCTACCCGGGCCGCACCAAGCACATCCACGTCAAGGTCCAGGCGCCGAGCTCGTCGGTGCTCACGACCCAGCTCTACTTCCCGGGCGTGGCCCAGAACGCCTCCGACGGCATCTACCGGGAGGAGTGCCTGATCGACGTCGACGGCACCGACGCAACGTTCACCTTCGTCCTGAGCGGGTAGTCACGGTGCAGTGACCACCTACCCCCCGCCGCCCGACATCCATGCGATGCGGCGGGGGCGCCTCGGACGGCGGCTGTTCACCGCCGCCCTGGTCGTCTTCCTGGGGCTGGGCCTGCTCGGAGCCTACGGGGTGCGCACCCGGGAGGCCCGGGCGACCGGCGGCGGCTACGAGGTCACCGTCACCTACGCCCGCGTCTCCCGGCCCGGGCTGGCCACGCCGTGGTCGGTGGAGATCCGCCGGCCGGGCGGGTTCGGGAGCGGGCCGGTCAGGGTGGCGGTCACGTCGTCGTACTTCGACGCGTTCGACGAAAACGGCCTCGATCCCGACCCGGCCTCGTCGTACTCCGACGGGGAGTGGACGGTGTGGGAGTACGGAACGCCGCCGCCACCGGGCGACGTGATGACCGTGAGCTTCGACGCCCGCATCGAGCCGGGCGTGCAGCTCACGACGGTCAGGGGGGCGATGGCCGTCCTCGATACGACCGGCGCCGACGTGGTCGGCGTCGACTTCCGGACGTTCGTCCTGCCCTGATGGAGATCATCCTCCGGGCGACCGTTCTCTACCTGTTCCTGTGGCTGGTCGCCCGGGGGACGGGGAAGAGGGAGCTGTCGCAGATGACCGCCTTCGAGCTGATCCTGTTGGTGACCATGGGCGACCTCATCCAGCAGGGCGTGACCCAGGAGGACATGTCGGTGACCGGGGCTTTCCTCGCCGTGGGCACCCTCGCCTTCTGGATCCTCACCTTCGGCTACGTGGGCTGGAGGTTCCCCTGGGCCCGGCCCGCCATCGAGGGCGTCCCGGTGGTGGTGGTGCGGGACGGGGTGCCGCTCGACGATGTCCTGAAGCTGGAGCGGCTGACGCGAGCCGAGCTGGACGAGAGCGCCCGCAACCAGGGCATCGACGATCTGGCCCAGGTGAAGCTGGCGGTCCTGGAGCCGGACGGGAAGTTCTCGTTCCTCCGGGCCCGCGGCGTGGAGGACTCCGGCGGACCGGCGCCGAAGAAGCACCTCTCCTAGGCCGGCGGGTCGGTACCGTCCTCGATCTCCCAGGAGTGGTCGAGGACCTGCCCTTCGATCCGACGGGCGCCGCGGCAGGCGGCCAGCCCTTGGGAACAGGGGCGCCCGTCAGACGGGGTGCGGCGGGAATCGGGGGTGACGGCCCGGCGGTCGGCCGAGGCGAGCGCCACCAGCGACCGGTAGTCCATCCACGCCTCCGGCCAACGTCTTCGGCCATCCGGAAATGGTCACCCGACTTTGGCGCGACGATGAAGCCATGACCGAACCCGCCATCAGGGTCGAGGGACTGGTCAAGCGCTTCGGCGAGGTGGAGGCGGTCGCCGGCGTCAGCTTCGAGGTCCCCCCGGCAACCATCTTGGGCCTCCTCGGGCCCAACGGCGCCGGCAAGACCACCATCGTCCGGGTCCTCACCACCATCCTGGGGCCGGACGGGGGCCGGGCCACGGTGCTCGGCCACGACGTCGCCGCCGACCCCGACGCGGTACGCGGCATCATCGGCCTGGCCGGCCAGTACGCGGCGGTCGACGACAACCTCACCGGCCGGGAGAACCTGCGCATGATCGGCCGCCTCACCCACCAGCCCAAGGAGGCGGTGATGCCCCGCGCCGCCGAGCTGCTGGGGCGGTTCGGGCTGGCCGACGCCGCCGACCGGCCCGTGCGCACCTACTCGGGCGGCATGCGCCGGCGCCTCGACCTGGCCGCCGCGCTCGTCCACCGGCCCCCGGTGCTGTTCCTCGACGAGCCCACCACCGGCCTCGACCCCCGGGGCCGCAGCGACCTGTGGGCCGTCATCGCCGAGCTGGTGTCCGACGGGACGACGGTGCTCCTGACCACCCAGTACCTGGAGGAGGCCGAGCGCCTGGCCGACGACGTGGTCGTGATCGACGGCGGGAGGGTGATCGCCCACGGGACACCCCAGGAGCTCAAGACCAAGGTGGGGGCCACGATCGTCGAGGTGCGGATGGCGTCGGCGGCCGAGGCCGATCGGGCGGCGGGGGTGCTGGCCGTCGTCGGCACGGCCGAGGTAGGTGGCGACGGGCGCACGGTGGCCCTCACCATCCCGGAGGCGGGGCGGGCGGTGCTCGACGCGGTGCGTGCCCTCGACGGCGCGGGACTGGTCCCCGAGTGGCTCACGGTGCGCGAGCCCACCCTCGACGACGTGTTCCTCCAGCTCACCGGCCATCGAGCGCAGGAGCCGGCGGCGTGACCCCCCCGGCCGCGGCTCCCAGGCTGGGGTGGGCCGTCAGCGACGCCCTCACCATCGCCCAGCGCAACCTCATCGCCCTCTTCCGGGTACCGACGACCCTCGTCTTCTCGACGGTGCAGCCGGTGATCTTCGTCCTGCTCTTCCGCTACGTCTTCGGCGGGGCCATCGAGACGCCCGGCGTGCGCTACGTCGACTTCCTGATGGCCGGGATCTTCGTGCAGACGGTCACGTTCGGGAGCGTGAACACCGGCGTGGGGCTGGCCGAGGACCTCTCCAAGGGGCTCATCGAGCGGTTCCGGTCCCTGGCCATGGCCCGCTCGGCGGTGCTGGCCGGGCGCACCCTGGCCGACTCGGTTCGGAACCTGCTGGTCATCGTGCTCATGCTGGCGGTCGGCTTCGGCGTCGGGTTCCGGGTCCACACCAACCCGTTCGCCCTGGTGGCGGCGGTGGCGGTGATGCTCTTCTTCGGTTTCGCCATGTCGTGGGTGATGGCCAACGTCGGCCTCGGGGTGGGCAGCGCGGAGGCGGCCCAGGCGGCGGCCTTCCCGGTGATGGCGGTGCTCGTGTTCGCCTCCAACGCCTTCGTCCCGACGGCGTCGATGCCCGGCCCGCTGCGGGCCTACGCCGACCACCAGCCGGTGTCGGCCGCGGTCGATGCGGTGCGGGCGCTCACCATAGGCGGCCCGACCGCGGGCAAGGTGGTGGCCAGCCTGGCCTGGTCGATCGGGATCGTGGCCGTGTTCGCCCCGCTGGCGGTGCGGCGCTACCGGCGAACGGCCTGACGACGCTCCTCCACCCGCACCCGGGCCAGCTCGCCGTTGAGCCGGGCCCGCTCGGCGAGGCCGATGCGCAGGATCAGGGTCGACGCCAGCGCCATGCTGCCGAACTGCACGAAGAGGTCCATGGCTCCTATCTCGACCGAATCTCCCCCCGGGTTGAGCGCGGTCGGTCGAGCGCTCGAGCGTTTTCGTGTCGCAGAGGTCGCCTGGCGGACGGGCCGACAAAGGAGAGCGCCCGCCCCGGCTGACGGCGGACCAGCCGGGGGGGCGCAAAGCCAAGTGTAGCGTCACCGGCACGCCAAAAGCGGGCAGGGGCACGAGTTGCACCCGCCGCACCCGAAGACTGGGCGCCCTGCCTCCTCGGCGGTGAAACTGCGCGGATCGCTCGGCGACTCGGCGCCCTGGACATCCCACCGGCCGGTATTTGTCAAGCAACCGCCGGCACGCGATGCCCCCAGGCGGCTGTCGTCGTAGGCGTGCCGTGGCGAAGGCATCCAAGCCGGATCCCGACCCGCGTGGTTGGCCAAATTCCCGTTGGGCCTTGGGTTGGTGTCGCCGGCGGCCCGTCGCTGTCGCAGAACGCCCGCCCCCCCGGGGAGTCGGCCGGCGGTGAACCCCCGTTAGGCTCGACGCCATGGACTGGAAGCTCGAGCTGGTGGCGGTGCCCGTCTCCGATGTCGACCGGGCCAAAGCCTTCTACACCGACCAGGTCGGGTTCAACGCCGACCACGATCACCGGGTGAGCGACACCATGCGCTTCGTCCAGCTCACCCCGCCCGGGTCCGGCTGCTCGATCGCCATCGGCACCGGGATCATGGATACCCAGCCCGGCTCCGTCCGGGGGCTCCAGCTCGTCGTCCCCGACATCGAGGCGGCCCACGACGAGCTCGCCGGTCGGGGCGTGACCGTGAGCGAGGTCCAGGACTTCCCGTGGGGCCGGTTCCTGTTCTTCGAGGACCCGGACGGCAACGGGTGGGCCGTCCAACAACTCCCGGCCGGCCCGTAAGCGACCACCGACCATGGCGGCGGTGCGGGTCGAGTCGGCGCGGGACAGGGCCGACGTGGTCACCGCGGCCGGGCCGTACCTCCTCTCCGATCCGGTGCGGCACAGCATCTTCCTCACCATGGTCGAGCACCAGGACCCGGGGGGGCGCTTCTGGTGGGCCACCGATGCCGGACACGACGTGATCGGCTTCGCCATGCAGGCCCCCGCCGGCTTCAGCGGCAGCGTGACCCCGGCCGCCCCCGAGGTCGTCGACGCGCTGTGCGACCGGATGATGGCCGACGTCCCCGACCTTCCGGGTGTGATCGCCGAGGCTCCCGCTGCGGCCCGGTTTGCGGGCCGGTGGGCCGAGCGACTGGCAATCGCCGCCCGGCCCGTCGAGTGCCAGCGGGTCTACCGCCTCGACGAGGTCACCGCTGCCAGGGAGACGGCGGTCGGCCACCTCCGACCCGCCCACGAGGGCGATCGCGACACCCTCGTCCCGTGGGCCGCCGGCTTCCTGGCCGAGGTCGGCGGACTCCCCGAGGAGGAACCCGGTGCCATCATCGACCTCCGCCTGGCCGCCGGGTCGCTCTGGGTGTGGGACGACGACGGTCCCGCCACCCTGGCCTCAGCCACCCCGCCGCTCGGCGGCGTGTGCCGGATCGGCTTCGTCTACACCCCGCCCGAGCGCCGGCGGCGGGGCTACGCCACCGCCTGCGTGGCCGCCCTCTCCCAGACCCTCCTCGACGACGGCGCCGACGCGTGCATGCTCTACGCCCAGCTCCACAACCCGACGTCGAACGCCATCTACCGGCGGATGGGCTACCGGTCGGTGGGCGAGATCGTCTCCTTCCGCTTCGGGTGACTCAGGCGGCGGGCACCCGCACCAGGCCGTGGCCGACGCCGGCAGTCACCGCCTGGGCACCGGTGAGGCCCGTCACCAGCACCGGCGCCGCGCGGTCGACGTAGGTCGCGTCGCCGAGCTGGCCGAGGGCGTTCCACCCCCAGGACGCGACCCGCCCGCCGGCCACCACGGCCAGGGAGTGGTAGCCGCCGGCCGCCACCGCAGTGGCCCCGGTCAGGCCGGGCACGACCCCCGGGACCGGCGACGTGGCCGCCACCCGTCCGAGCTGGCCGGCGTGGCCCAGTCCCCAGGAACGGACGGTGCCGTCGGTGCGGGCGGCCAGGCTGTGACCGGTGCCGGCCGCCACCGACGCCACCCCGCTCAGCCCGGGCACGACCACCGGCGCGGCCCGGTCGACGGTGGTCCCGTCGCCCAGCTGGCCCCACGGGTTCCATCCCCACCCCCACACCGTCGCCCCTCCCGCCGCCACCGCCAGGCTGTGGTAGGCGCCGGCAGCGACCGAGCCGACGTTCGCCAGGCCGGGGATCCTGCCCGCCACCAGCGCCGATCCGGTGCGACCCAGCTGCCCGCTCGCGTTCAGGCCCCACGACCACACCGAGCCGTCGGCGGTCAGGGCCAGGTTGTGGGTCGCCCCGGCGGCGACGGCGACGACGCCGTCCAGCCCGGGCACCTTCACCGGCGTCCAGCGGTCGACGTTGGTGCCGTCGCCCAGCTGGCCGTAGGCGTTCCAGCCCCAGGCCCAGACGGTCCCGTCGGACTTCAGCGCCAGCGAGTGGAAGACCCCGGCCGACACCGCCATCACGCCCGTCAGCCCCGCCACCGTCGCCGGGGACGAGGCGTTCGCCGGCCACGGCCGCCCGAGCTGGCCCACGTGGCCGAGGCCCCACGTCCACACCGTCCCCGCGACCACCGCCACCGAGTGGAAGCCGCCGGCCGCCACCGCGTCGACACCCGTCAGCCCCACCGTGGCCGGTACCGCCAGGTTGGCCCCGAAGCCGGGGGAGGCGCCGTCACCCAGCTGCCCGTAGCCGTTGAAACCCCAGGTCACCGATGGTGTCACCGGCGCCGGCGCGGGGGCCAGGAACACGCTGTCGGCCACGTTCCAATGGGTCGCCAGGTAGCTGCCGGGAGCCGGGTTGGTCGAGTAGTAGTCGTCGTGGTTGCAGTCGAAGCGGTTCTCGTGGCTTGAGGCGCAGAGGAAGAGCGATTGGGCTCCGGTGCCGTCGTCGCCGCACATGCGATCGAAGTCGTCCGAGCAGTGATAGGCGGACGTGGCGTGGGGGGCGGAAGGCTGGACCCCGCCCAGGGTGTGCATGAGCTCGTGGGCCTCGGTGGAGTCGGCCGTCCCCCAGCAGCCGTTGTCGACCCGGGCGTAGGTGCCGGGGACGCCCGGGTTGCCGTTGTTGAGGTTGACCCCGGGGACGGCGGAGCCCCGGTCGTCGGCCAGGAGCGACCCCAGGCCGCAGTAGACGTTGGCGTCGACGTAGACGAGGTAGCGGCGGTCGGAGCGGCTGTAGCCCCGGGCCGCCAGCTCCCGGACGGTGTCGTGGAACGAGTCGTCGCCGGTGACGGGCAGGACCACCCGGTCGATCACCAGCCGGCAGGCGGCATCGGTGAGGAACCGAACCCGCCGGGACCCGCCCGTCTCCGCCGCGCTGGCGTCGAAGATCTGGTCGACCCTTCCCGTCCACGCCTCGAACGAGGCCCGGTAGGCGTCGAAGCGGTCGGGGACGTCGGCCGCCCGGGCGTAGAGCACCTGGACCCGGTAGCCGTCGGCGCCGGTGCCGAAGCAGGCGAACGGGCTGGGACCCTCGGCCGGGGTCGCGGCCCGGGCCGGGGCCCGCCGTTGGCGGACGTCGATCCCGTCGGGGGCGGGGTCGGGGCCATGGGTGCACAGGACGCCGTCGCCCACCGCGATCTCGAACTGACCCGCACAGGGCCCCGTCGGCGCCGGGTCGAGTCCCTCGTGGACGACGCCCCGCCTCGGGTCGTCGACCGGGCGGGCGGACGCGGGTGCGACGGCGGTGAGGACCAGCGGCCATGACCACCATGGTCACGATGAGCGAGCGCCGGGCGCTGTTGAGGGTCACGGCTGTCAGGGGGCGGCGACCAGGCCGTGGGCCACCCCGGCCGACGTCGAGTAGGCGCCGGTCAGGCCGATGGTCGACACCGGGGCGGCCCGGTCGACGGTCGTGCCGTCACCCAGCTGGCCGAAGACGTTCCATCCCCAGGCCGACACCGCCCCCCCGGACCGTACGGCCAGGCTGTGGTAGCCGCCGGCGGCCACCGCGGCCACGCCCACCAGCGCGGGCACGACCGACGGGCTGGCCGACTGGCCCACGACCGCCCGCCCGAGCTGGCCCGACGCGCCCAGGCCCCACGACCGCACCAGGCCGTCGGACCCGAGGGCCAGGCTGTGCCCGGTGCCGCCGGCGACGGCGACGATGCCGGAGAGCCCGGGGACGGTGACGGGGGCGGTCCGGTTGGTGAACGTCCCGTCGCCCAGCTGGCCCCACGGGTTCCAGCCCCAGGCTGCCACCGCGCCCCCGGGCTCGACCGCGAGGCTGTGGTAGGCGCCGGCGGCGATCGCCTTCACCCCGGTCAGACCCGGCACCTGCCGGGGAAGGGTCGCCTGGGCCGGCGCCACCGCGCCCAGTTGGCCCACCCCGTTGGCGCCCCACGCCCACACCGTCCCGTCCCCCTTGAGGGCCAGGTTGTGCAGGCCGCCGGCGGCGATGGCGACGACCCCGGTGAGGCCGGCGACCGGTACCGGCAGGCTCCGGTCGACGGTCGACCCGTCGCCCAGCTGGCCGTAGGTGTTCCAGCCCCAGGCCCAGACGGTGCCGTCGGACCTCAGCGCCAGCGAGTGGAACACACCGGCGGAGACGGCGGTCATGCCGGTCAGGCCGCCGCCGACGGGGCCGGGCGTCGAGCTGCTGGTGGTCTTGCCCCGGCCGAGCTGGCCCACGTGGCCCAGGCCCCACGACGACACCGTCCCCCCGGACAGGACGAGGGAGTGGAAGCCGCCGGCGGCCACCGAGTCGACCTTGGTCGGGGGCAGCGTCGCCGGCAGCGCCCGGCTGGTGGCCGACCCGTCCCCCAGCTGCCCGTAGCCGTTGAACCCCCACGACCGGGCCGGGAACGGTTCCACCGGGGCCAGGAAGGCGCTGTCGGCCGTGTTCCAGTGGGTGGCCAGGTAGTTGCCGGGGGGCGGGTCGGTCGAGAAGTAGTCGTCGTGGTTGCAGTCGAAGCGGCTCTCGTGACCGGCGGCGCAGGGGAAGGTCAGGGCCACGCCGGCCGCGTCCTCGTAACACATGCGGTCGTGCTCGTCGGTGCAGTGGGCGTTGGCCGTGGCGTGGGGGGCCGACCGCTGGACGCCGCCCAGGTTGTGCATGAGCTCGTGGGCCTCGACCGCCGCCGCCCGGCCCCAGCAGCCGTTGTCGACCCGGGCCACCGTGCCCGGCACCCGGGGGTCGCCGTTGCTGGCGTTGCGGCCGGGGGTGGCGTCGGCGCTGTCGTCGTTGTACATCTCGCCGATGCCGCAGTAGACGTTGGCGTCCACGAAGACCAGGTACTTGCGGTCACTGCGGTCGAAGCCCTGGTTGACGAGCTCGTCGATGGTGTTGCCGAAGGTGTCGTCCCCCGAGGGGGCCATGTCCACCCGGGCGACCGACAGGGTGCACCCGGGCCCGGTGACGAAGCGGACGTGGCGGATCCCCCCGGTCTCGGACGCGCTGGTGCTGACCACGGTGTCGGCGGCCACCGCCCACTGGACGAGGGAGGAGGCGAGGCTGGCGTAGCGGTCGACAACGTCGGTCGAGCGGGCGAAGACGACCTGGACCCGGTACCCGCTGCTCCCGTCGCCGTAGCAGGGGACGTCCGGGGCGGCCAGGGCGGCGGCGCCCCGGCCGGCGGGGGCGAGCTCGGCGGTCGACCGGGACACCCGGACGTCGACGCCGTCGGGGGCAGGGTCGGGTCCGTGGGTGCACGATGTCGGGCCACCGCCGGGCTTGGCCCGCGCTGCGACCTGGAACTTTCCCTGGCAGGCGTGAACCGCGGTGGTGGGCAGGAGCCCGTCCAGGACGATGCCCTTGCGGGTGTCGACGGCGACGGTCTGGGCCGTCGCCGGCGCCACCTGGAGGAGGGTGACGGCCAACAGGGCGACTACGACGCGGGTCCCCCAGGGCACCTCGTAGATGTCGACCGGAACGGAGGCCGACTTGAGGTCGTACGGGAGGTCCCCCCGGGTGCACGACGCCCGTCGCAGCCGGGAAGGAGCGGATGCCCGCCGGCGAGCTCTACCGCCGGCTCTGAACCGGCGACGGTTGACGTCAAGTTGGGGCAACTGGTGACGTTTTCCGGGGTCCTGGCCCCGGAAAACGTCACCGGTTGCCGGAGGTACGGGCATCCTCACAGAGGGCTCTCAGCATGTTCACAGGAGCGGGGCGCTTACTCTGGCCATGAGCACCGTGGACACCCCCCCGTCACCCTGGAGCCGGTCGGCCGCGCCGCCCTCCTTCCCGCCTCTGGAGACGGACCCCGATCCGACCGTGCCCTTCCCGCCCCCGCCGGTGCACGCTCGAACCCAGCAGCACCCGTCGCCCTTCGCCCCGGTGCCGTCAGGCCCGGCCGGTCCGCCCCGCCGCCGGGCGTCGGCGTGGGTGGCCGCGGCGGCCGCGCTGTCGCTGGTCACGGGCGTGATCGGTGGCGTGGTGGGCGCCAACATCGCCAACGACGACGTCAGGCCCGTCACCGCCACCAACGGCTCCTCCACCCGGACCTCCACCCCCAGCTCCGCCCTCGCCGGCCCCGCCCTCGACGTGGCCGGAATCCTGGCCAAGGTCGAGCCGGCGGTCGTCGCCATCCAGGCCAGCGGCCGGCTGGGGACGGGTCAGGGCACCGGCGTGATCATCAGCGCCGACGGCGAGGTCCTCACCAACGCCCATGTGGTGGAGGGGGCGACCACCATCCGGGTGACCCTCACCGGCGAGACCCAGTCCCGGGCGGCCACCCTGGTCGGCGCCGACAGCGGCAACGACATCGCCCTCCTCCGGATCACCAGCGCGTCCGACCTACCCACCGCCGACCTCGGACAGTCCGCCACCGTCAAGGTCGGCGACGACGTGGTCGCGGTCGGCAACGCCCTCGGCCTGCGGGGCGACCCCACCGTCACCCGGGGCATCGTGTCCGCCCTCAACCGGTCCCTCGACACCCTCACCGGCATGATCCAGACCGACGCCGCCATCAACCCCGGCAACTCGGGCGGCCCCCTCGCCAACAACCGGGGCCAGGTCATCGGCATCAACACCGCTGTGGCCGGACGGGGTGGGCAGAACATCGGCTTCGCCATCCCGATCGACTCCGCCCGCACGATCCTCGACCGGCTCCGCTCGGGCCAGGCGCCCCAGCCCGTCGGCTACCTGGGCGTGAGCACCAGTGACCCGATGGACAACAGCCGAGGGGCGGAGATCGTCGACGTCGTCACCGGCGGCCCCGCCGACCGTGGCGGCATCCAGATCGGCGACCTGGTCACCGACGTCGACGGCAAGGAGGTCATCGGCTCCGACGGGCTGGTGGGGGTCCTGCGCCAGCTCAAGCCGGGGACGAAGGTCACGGTGACCGTCGAGCGCGCCGGCAAGCCCCAGAGGCTGTCGGTCACGCTGGGCGAGCGGCCGGCCGACTAGCCGTGGGCCCAGTGGGGAGCGAGGGACGGCTGCTCGTCGTCGACGACGAGCCCAGCATCACCGATCTGGTCAGCACCGCCCTCCGCTACGTCGGCTTCGAGGTGGCGGTGGCGGCCAACGCCCGGGAGGCGCTTTCCCTGGCCGCCAGCTTCCGGCCCCAGCTCGTGCTCCTCGACGTGATGCTGCCCGACCTCGACGGCTTCGAGGTCACCCGCCGGCTGCGGGGCGAGGGCGTGCGGGTGCCGATCCTGTTCCTCACCGCCCGCGACGCCACCGACGACAAGGTCACCGGCCTCACCATCGGCGGCGACGACTACGTGACCAAGCCCTTCAGCCTGGAGGAGCTCGTCGCCCGGGTCCGGGCCCTGCTCCGCCGGGCCGAGGGTCCCACCCAGACCACGTCCAAGCTCACCTTCGCCGACCTCGAGCTGGACGAGGACACCCACGAGGTGTTCCGGGCCGGCATCCCCATCGTCACCACGCCGACCGAGTTCAAGCTTCTCCGCTTCCTGCTCCTCAACGCCCGCCGGGTGCTGTCGAAGTCGCAGATCCTCGACCATGTCTGGCACTACGACTTCGACGGCGACGCCAACGTCGTCGAGACCTACATCAGCTACCTGCGCAAGAAGGTCGACCAGGTCGAGCCCCGGCTCATCCACACCGTCCGGGGCGTCGGATACTCGCTCCGCCTGCCCAGCTGATGTGGCGGCTGCGGTCCCTGCGGGCCCGGCTGGTGGCGGGGCTGCTGGCGGTGGCGGCGGTGGGCGTGCTCGTCCTCGGCTTCGGCACCTACCGGGCCCTGGCCGGCTTCCTCCAGTCCCGCACCGACCAGCAGCTGCGGGACTCCCAGTACCCCGTCTACGGCGAGCTGGCCCGGGAGGACTTCCCCGGCCACCGCCGCCCGAGCGGCGAGTCGGTCATCCTCACCGGGACCTTCGCCGAGCTGCGCCACCCCGGGGGCTCGGTGGCCCAGTACCTGACCAAGGGCCGGGCCCTCCCCGAGCTGGCCGTCGACGTCCAACTCGACCGGGAGCGCTTCTACACCACCCCTGCGAAGACCGGCAGCGGGTCCTACCGGGTGCTGGCCACGCCCCTCGACGACGGCAGCGTGTTCTCGGTGGCCCTCCCCCTCGACGACAACCGGGCCACCCTCCGCCGCCTGATCGGCATCGAGCTGGGCATGGGCGTCGGCGTGCTGGCCGCCCTCGCCGCCCTCGCCTGGTGGGTGGTTCGCCTCGGCCTGCGCCCCCTCGACCACATCGGCGCCACCGCCGAGGCCATCGCCGCCGGCGACCTCGGCCGGCGGGTCGACCAGGCCGACGAGCGCACCGAGGTCGGCCGCCTGGGACTGGCCCTCAACCGGATGTTGGGCCAGATCGAGTCCGCCTTCGACGAGCGGCGGGCCACCGAGGACCGCCTCCGGCGGTTCGTGGCCGACGCCAGCCACGAGCTGCGCACCCCGCTCACGTCCATCCGGGGCTACGCCGAGCTCTTCCGCCGGGGGGCGGCCGACCGGCCCGAGGACCTGGCCACCGCCATGCGCCGCATCGAGGAGGAGGCGGCCCGCATGGGCGTCCTGGTGGAGGACCTCCTCCTCCTGGCCCGCCTCGACCAGGGGCCCACCATCGACCGATCGCCGGTCGACCTGGCCCGGCTGGCGGCGGACGCGGTCAACGACGCCCGGGCGGTGGCGCCCGAGCGGCCCGTCACGTTCTCCAACGACCGGCCGGTGATGGTCCTGGGCGACGAGCTCCGCCTGCGCCAGGTGGCGGCCAACCTGCTCTCCAACGCCCTCGTCCACACGCCCGCGGGCACCGCGGTGAGGGTGACGGTGGCGGTCCGGGGTGACCGGGCGGTCCTCGAGGTCAGCGACGACGGCCCCGGCCTCGCCCCCGAGACCGCGGCGCGGGTGTTCGAGCGCTTCTACCGGGTCGACAAGGCCCGCAGCCGGGCCACCGGCGGCGTCGGCCTCGGACTGTCGATCGTGGCCGCCATCGCCGAGGTCCACGGGGGCGAGGCCCGCCTGGCGCCCCCGACGCCCGACCGCCGGGGGGCGACGTTCGTGGTCGAGCTCCCCCTGATGGCCACGCCCGCGGAGCTGGTCCGGCCCTGAACCGCCGCCCCGGGACGGGTCGCCGGCCCGGTCACACCGACAACCGGGAGAAGCTGGCGCTCCGCCGGAGGTAGAAGGCCCAGGTCACGGCGGCGAAGACCAGGTAGGACACGAGGAAGATCTTCAACGCGGGCACCGACCAGTCGGCGTTGGCGGCCGCCACCGCCACCTTCTCGGCGGGTGTCCCGGCCGCCTTGACCAGGGCCGACACCTCGAGGCTGGCCTGGCGCAGCACCACCTGGATGAGGAAGCCGCCGAAGGCCCCGATCGCCCCCGCGATGCCGATGACCGCCGCCGCCCGGCGCTTGAACTCGACCGCCATGGCCCGCGGCTCCACACCCGTGGCCTCCGCCTCCCGCCGGCCGAGGACGGCGAAGATGGACGGGATCATCTTGTAGGTCGAGCCGTTGCCCATGCCCGCCAGCAGGAAGATCACCATGTAGGAGCCGAAGAACAGGGGGAAGCTGCGGCTCTGGACCCCGGCGATGGCGATCCCGGTGGAGACTGCCATCCCCCCGAACACGGCCAGGGTGACCCGGGATCCGCCGACCCTGTCCGACAGCCAGCCGCCGAGCGGCCGCGACACCGAGCCGATCAGCGCCCCCACGAACCCGAGCCCGGCCAGGTAGGTGGCGATGAACGGGTGGCCGGCCAGGAACTCCGGGAACGTGTTCTTGATCACCAGCGGGAGGGTGAAGGAGAAGCCGATGAAGGATCCGAACGTCCCGATGTACAGGAACGACATGATCCACGTCTGGCCGTAGCCGAGGGACGTGACGTAGGAGCGCCTATCGGCCTTCACCTGCGTCAGGCTGTCCATGTAGAGCCAGGCGCAGATGGCGGCCAGGGCGATCAGCGGCAGCCACATCAGGCCGGCGTAGGCCATCTGGATCTGGTGCACCGGCAGCTTCAACGCCGCCGCCGGCACCCCCACGATGATGGCCAGGGGGACGAGCAGCTGGGCGGTGGCGACACCGAGGTTGCCGCCGGCCGCGTTCATCCCCAGGGCGTAGCCCTTCCTGCCCTCCGGATAGAAGAACGAGATGTTGAACATCGAGGACGAGAAGTTTCCGCCGCCGAAGCCGGCGGTGGCGGCGCAGGCCACGAGGACCCACAGCTGGGTGTCGTGAGCCTGCGCGGCGAGCCAGCCGCTGGGCACCACGATGGCCAGGAGCAGGCTGGGGATGAAGAGCAGGGAGGCGCTGATCGCCGTCCACGCCCGTCCCCCGAAGCGGGGCACGGCGAACGTGTAGGGGATGCGCAGGAACGAGCCGACCAGGTTGGGCACCGCCGTGAGCAGGAACAGCTCCGAGACCGACAGGATGATCCCGATGTTGGCCAGGTTGATGACCACGATCGTCCACAGGACCCAGATGCAGAAGCCCATGTGCTCGGCGAGGATCGAGAAGCGCAGGTTCCGGGCCGCGACCTTCTTGCCCGTCTGCTCCCAGAAGATCGGATCCTCCGGCTCCCAATGGTCGATCCAACGCCCCCGCCGTCTCCGGCCGGCGGCGGGCGCGGCCGGCGCGGGAGCGGTGATGGTGTCGGTTCGGGTCACAGTCGCCTCCGGGGTGGCCTGGGCATCGGATCGAGCGTTCGACCCTCGTCGGGGAACCTAGGAGTCGCAGCCTTCGGGGCCGTTTCCGGCCGGTCAGAGCTTGATGACGGCTCCCGCACAGCGCCGGAGACCCCGATGTGCGGAGCCGTTCACATCGGCCGCCGGGTCGGCGGGCCGCCGTGGCGGACGTCAGCCGGCGGCGAAGGTGAAGGCCACGTCGACGGCCGCGTCGACGGTCATCTGGTCGGGGGTGACGTCGATCACCTCGGCCTCGGGGGACCCGGCGGCGAAGGCGGCCCGGGCCATCATGGGCGCAAAACCCCCCGCCGCGTCCGAGGTCGTGGGGCGGAGGCCGGGCTCGGCCACCCATGCCACGCCGGTGACCCGCAGGCCGAGGGCGGCGGCATAGTCGTCGGCCCGCCGGCGGGCGTCGGTGGCGGCCAGCCGGCGGACGTCGAGGTGGACGGGATTGATCGGGTCGAGCTCCCACGACGGGCCGTCGACCGCGCCGCCGGCGGCGGCCGCCTCGGCCAGGAGGTCACCGAGCACGGAGAAGTCGACCACCTCCACCACCGACGTCCGGCTCGCCCGCCACCCGGTGCGCACGCTCTCGCCCTTGCGCCAACGGGTCCTGGGCTGCACGACCAGGGAGGCGGTGATGGTGCGGTCGAGGGCCGCCCGCCGCTCGGCCAGGACGGCGTCGACCTGGGTGGCCAGCCGGACCACCTCCCGGTAGGCGTCGTCGCGATCGGCGCCGTCGGCCTCCACCGTCACCCGCACCACGGCCCGGTCGGGCATCGCCCGGCCCTGGCCCGTCCCCCGCACCAGGATCGCCTCGTCCACTTCGCCGACGCTACCCCCGGGGGGGCGCCCGCCTAGGTCGGGGCCATCCGCTCGATGTGGACGGCCGACTGCTTGTAGTTCGGCTCCCGGGAGACGGGGTCGAACTCGTCGACGGTGAGGCGGTTGACGCACAGCTCGTCGTAGTGGAAGGGCATGAAGACCTCGCCCTCCCGGATGGTGGCGGTGACCCGAACCGGGACGCCGGCCACGATCCCCCGGCGGGACACGAGACGGACCCGGTCGCCGGCCAACACCTTGAGGCGGGCGGCGTCGGCCGGGTTGACCTCCACCCACCCCTCGGGGGCGAGATGCTCCAGGATGTCGACCCGGCCCGTCTTGGTGCGGGTGTGCCAGTGCTCGACGGTGCGGCCGGTGTTCAGGAGGAACGGAAAGCGGTCCGACACGGCATCGGCGATGGGCTCGGGTGATACGCAATACAACCGGGCCCGGCCGTCGGGGGTGCCGAACTCGCCGTCCTCGTACAGCCGGGGCGCGCCGGCCGACCCCGGGGGGCAGGGCCACTGCACCCCGCCGTGGAGATCGACGAGGTCCCACGTCATCCCCGAGTAGTCGCACAGCCGTCCGGCCGACACCCGGCCCCACTCCCGGAAGGCGTCCTCCGGGCCCGTCCACCCGGGGTACAGGGCCTGGCGCACGCCGAGCGCCTCGGCCACGGCCAGGAAGATGTCGAAGTCGGACTTGGCCGAACCCGGCGGGGGCAGCGCAGCCCGGACCCGGGACACCCGGCGCTCGGCGTTGGTGTAGGTCCCGTCCTTCTCGCCCCAGATGGCGGCCGGGAGCACGATGTGGGCCAGGGCGGTGGTGGGCGTCTCGAACCCGTCCTGCACCACCAGCAGCTCGAGGTTGCCCAGGGCCCGCTCCAGGCGGCCCCGGTTGGGGAACGACACGGGCGGGTTGGTGGCGATGATCCACAAGCCCTTGATCGTCCCGTCGTAGACGCCCTCGATGATGTCGGGGTAGGCCCGGCCCCGTGCCGTGGGCAGGCGCTCGACCGGCCAGTTCCACAGGCGGGCGATCTCCTCCCGGTCGGCGGCCGAGTCCCACGCCCGGTAGCCGGGGATGGAGGCGGTGGCCCCCGCCTCCCGGGTGCCCATGGCGTTGCACTGGCCGGTGATGGAGAACGGCGACGCGCCCGCCTTGCCCACGTTGCCCGTGATCAGGCACAGGGAGTTGAGGAGGGTGACGGTCTCCGTCCCCTGGGTGGAGTGGTTGACCCCCATCGTCCAGGCGGCGGTGGCCGACCCCGCCCGCCCGAAGGCGAGGGCCGCGGCCCGGACCAGTCCGGCCTCCACCCCGCACTCGGCCGCCACCCGGTCGAGGTCGTAGCCGGCCACGTGGGCGGCCAGCTCCGCGTATCCGGAGGTGTGGGCATCGACGTAGGCCCGGTCGACCAGCCCCTCGTCGATGAGGATCTTCATCATCCCGTTGAGCAGGACTATGTCGGTGCGGGGCCGGATGGCCAGGTGGAGGTCGGCCATCATCGCCGTCTTCGTGACCCGGGGGTCGACCACGATCACGGTGGCGGCGGTGTTGCCGAGCACCCGGGGGGCGAGCAGGGGGTGGTTGTCGGCGATGTTGGCCCCCACCAGGAGGATGCAGTCGGCCGTCTCCAGGTCGGCGTAGGCGCCGGGCGGGCCGTCGGACCCGAACGTCTTCTTGTAGCCCGACACCGCGCTGGCCATGCACAGGGTGGTGTTGCCGTCGTAGTGGCGCAGGCCCAGGCCCAGCCGGGCCAGCTTGCCCAGGGCGTAGAACTCCTCCGTCACCAGCTGGCCGGTGGACAGGATCGCCACCGAGTCGGGCCCGTGCTCGTGGAGCAGGCGACGGAAGCCGACCACCATCGACCCCATCGCCGCATCCCACGTGCACGACTGGCCGCCGATGGTGGGCGTGGTCAGGCGGCCGTCGGCGGCGATCGTCTGGTGCTCGGACAGCCCCTTGGGGCACAGCCGGCCCCGGTTGACCGGGTGGGCGGGGTCGCCCGCCACCGCCACCGCCCGCCCCTCCTTGACCCCGAGGAGCATCCCGCAGCCGACGGAGCAGTAGCCGCAGGTGGTGCGCACCCACCGATCGGGACGCACCTCCTCCCGCATCACCCCGTAGGTGTCGTCGGCCACATAGGTCATGGGGGGCCGGTCACGACCGGGTCCGGAAGAAGCTCCCGGCCACCCGGAAGGGGACGACCGTGACGTAGAACAGCCACCGTCCCACCAGCTCGCCCGCAGCCACCACCACCACTGCCGCTCCCACCCTTCCGGCGGCGGCCGCCCCCGAGAGGGGTTCGAGCAGGGCCCCGGCCAGGAGGAGCAGACCGACCAGGGCCAACGCCAGCCGGGCCTGGAACCGGCCCCCGAAGCGGTCGAGGAGGAGGTGCGCCGTGCCCTGGTGCTGGCGGTCGACCCCCCTCCGCGCCGTCCGGGCCAGGTGCAGGGCCACCGCCACCTGGGCCGCGGTGCCGGCGCCGGCCACGGCGACCAGCATCACCAGCCAGCCCGTCGTCACCCGCGACCGGTCGAGGGTGAAGTAGGCAAGCAGTGGACCGGTGGCGGCGGCGGTGGCGAAGAACGCCGTCGGCGTCCGCCACGAGTTCCACACCGGACGGGCCGGAACCAGGTACAACCGGCCGCTGGCGTACACGCCCAGCCCGCCGGCGACCACCGCGGCCACGCCCACCACCTCGTGCAGCGACGCCGCGTACGCCAGCGACAGCCCCGAGAAGGCGGAGAACAGGGCCACCTCCCGGCTGAGCCACGACGTGCGCACGTTGCGCAGGGCCTTCAAGGCCCGGGCCGGCTGGCCCAGGTGCAGGAGCGACGCGGCCAGGGCCACCGCCCCGGCGGCGAAGGCGCCCACCGCCGAGCCCCGGGAGACGAATCCGGCCAGGTGCAGGACGACGGTGGCCGCCACCATGCCCAGGGACAGCTGGGTGAGCAGGGTGAGCGCCACCAGCGGCCAGTGGGCGTCCTCCGGCTCGACCCGGTGGTCGTCGGCCGCTGTCATCCTGCCGGCGTCGATCTTGGGCGGCACGATGCGCGTGGTCGACATCGTGATCGCCACCGGCGGCAGACCGGGAGCATCGCCACCCGAGTGGTCGGCCCGCCACGCGGCCACGTCGACCTTCTCCAGCCCGATGGCGTGGGTGGGGCACGACAGGACGCAGGCCGGGGACTGGCCGGCGTCGATCCGGGGTCGGCACATGTCGCACTTGGACACGATCCGCTTGACCTTGTCGAACACCGGGACCTCGTACGGGCAGTTCCACATGCAGTACTGGCACCCGACGCACTCGTCGGGGTGGTGGACGACGATCCCGTTCCCCAGCTTCTCGTAGGCGTTGGTGGGGCAGCCGGACAGGCACGTCGGCTCCAGGCAGTGGTTGCAGGCCATGGAGAGGTTGAACCGCCGGGTGGTGGGGAACGTCCCGCTCTCCAGCTCGCCCACCCGCCGCCACGCCTCGCCGATCGAGGTCCCGTTCTGCTCGGCGCACGCCACCTCGCACGAGTGGCAGCCCACGCACGAGTTCATGTCGAACGTGAACCGGTACTGCTCCCCGTCCTCCAGGGGCAACAGGGCAGGGGCGAGGGTCACGGCTGGGCCACCTGGACCCGCCCGTCGACCTGGCGGACGCCGAAGACGGGAACCGCCACCGACGCGTTGTCGAGGCACTCGCCGGTGCGGAGGTCGAACGACTGCTTGTAGACGGGGGAGGCCACCTTCAACCGGTCGCCCCGGGAGCCGACGATGCCCCGGGAGAGGACGAACGCCTTGCTGAAGGGATCGAAGTTGGACACCGCGTGGAGCTCGCCGTCGACCAGGAACACCGCCACCTGATGGCCGCCGACCAGGGCGGCCACGCCCCGCTCGGGGACGAGGTCGTCCAGCGCGCACACGTCGACCCAGACCGCGGTGGGCGACGGCGCCTTCACCGGCCCGCCGCCAGCACCCGCGGGTCGGGCTTCTCCACGCCCGGACGGGCCGGCCGGGGCTGACCCCGTTCGCTGACGAAGACCACGTTGGGGTCGACCTCGTCCGAGTTCACGAACGACCGGAACCGCCGGACCCGCTCGGGGTCGTCGACGGTTGCCTTCCACTCGCACTGGTAGGTGGCCACGTGGTGGGCCATGTCGGCCTCCAGCTCGGCGCAGATGCCCAGGGCGTCGTCGATGATCACCCGCCGCAGGTGGTCGATCCCGCCCTCCAGCTTGTTGAACCACACGTTGGTGCGCTCCAGGCGGTCGGCGGTGCGGATGTAGAACATCAGGAAGCGGTCGAGATACCGGAAGACGGTGTCGGTGTCGAGGTCGGCGGCCAGCAGCACCGCGTGCTGGGGCTTCATGCCGCCGTTGCCGCAGACGTAGACGTTCCACCCCTTCTCGGTGGCGATGACCCCGAAGTCCTTGCCCTGGGCCTCGGCGCACTCCCGGGTGCACCCGGACACCGCCGCCTTGATCTTGTGGGGCGCCCGCAGGCCCCGGTAGCGGAGCTCGAGGTCGATGGCCAGGCCGACCGAGTCCTGCACCCCGAACCGGCACCAGGTGTTGCCCACGCACGACTTCACCGTGCGCAGGGCCTTGCCGTAGGCGTGGCCCGACTCCATCCCCACCGCGATCAGCCGGCTCCAGATGTGCGGCAGCTGGTCGACCCGGGCCCCGAACAGATCGATCCGCTGACCCCCCGTGATCTTGGTGTAGAGGCCGAACTCCTTGGCCACCTCGCCGATGCAGATGAGCTGGTCAGGGGTGATCTCGCCCCCCGGGACCCGGGGGATCACCGAGTAGGTGCCGTCCCGCTGGAGGTTGGCCAGGAAGTGGTCGTTGGTGTCCTGGAGGGTGGCCTGCTCCCCGTCGAGGATGTAGCCGCCGCCCATGGAGGCCAGCATCGACGCCACCGCCGGCTTGCAGATCTCGCACCCCTTGCCCCGGCCGTGGCTGGTGACCAGCTCGGAGAACGAGGTGATCCGGTGCACCCGGACCAGGTCGAACAGCTCCTGGCGGCTGTAGGCGAAGTGCTCGCACAGGTTGGTGTTGACCTCCAGCCCGAGGCGCCTCATCTCGAACTTGAGCAGCTCGGTGACCAGGGGGACGCACCCGCCGCAGCCGGTGCCGGCGGCGGTGCACTCCTTCATCGCCCCCACCGTCTGGGCCCCGCCGGCGATGGCGGTGCAGATCGCGCCCTTGTCGACGTTGTTGCACGAGCACACGACGGCCGTGTCGGAGAGCCCGCCGACCCCCATGGTGGGGGGCCCGCTGCCGGTGCGGGCGGGGAAGATGAGCTCCTCGGGGTGGTCGGGCGTCGGCATGTCGCCCCGGACCATCTGCACCAGGGTCTGGTAGAGGGACGCGTCGCCGACGAGCATCCCGCCTATGACGGTGCGGCCCCCCCTGCGGTCGGGGGGGCCGACGACGAGCCGCTTGTAGACGTTGGCCAGGGGGTCGCTGTAGGTGACCGACTCGGCACCCGGCGACGAGGCGAAGGCGTCGCCGAAGCTGGCCACGTCGATGCCGAGGAGCTTGAGCTTGGTCGACATGTCGGCCCCGAGGAAGGTGGCCTCGCCGCCGAGGATGCGGTCGGCCACCACCCGGGCCATGGCGTAGCCGGGCGCCACCAGACCGTAGATGCGGCGCCGGGCGACGCTGCCGTCGGGGGCGAGGGCGCACTCGCCGATGGCGTAGATCTTGGGGTCCGACGTGCGGCAGGCCTCGTCGACGACGACCCCGCCCCGCTCCCCCATCTGGAGGCCGGCGGCGCGGGCCAGCTCGTCCCGGGGCCGGATGCCGGCGGAGAACACGACCATGCCCACCGCCAGATCGTCGACACCGTCGTTGGCGAAGCGCATCCCCCGCACCCGGCCCCGACGGTCACGGAGGATCTCCTCCGTCCTCATCCCGGTGTGGATCTTGACGTGGAGCTCCTCGATCCGCCGGCGCAGGGCCGACGAACCGCCGTCGTCGACCTGCATGGGCATGAGCCGGTCGGCGAACTCGACGACGTGGGTGTCGAGCCCCAGGCAGCGCAGGGCGTTGGCCGCCTCCAGGCCCAGGAGCCCCCCACCGACCACTGCGCCTGCCCGGCACGCCTGGGCGTAGTGCCGGATCGCCTCCAGGTCGTCGAGGGTGCGGTAGACGAAGCACCCGGGGGCGTCGTTCCCCGGCAGCGGGGGGACGAACGGGTAAGAGCCGGTGGCCAGGACCAGGGCGTCGTAGGCGATCGTCATCCCGTTGCGAGAGGTGACGGTGGCCCGGCCCCGGTCGATGGACGCCACCGCGTCCCCCACGTGGACGGTGAGGCCGAAGCGCTCGAAGAACCCGGGCTGGACGAGGGAGAGCTCCTCGGCCGACGTCCCGTCGAAGAACGAGCTCAGGCCGACCCGGTCGTAGGCCAGGCGCCGCTCCTCGCAGAAGGTGACGATGTCCCACTCCGCGGTCGCCCCCCGGTCGAGGAGGACCTCGAGCAGCTTGTGCCCGACCATGCCGTTGCCGACGACGACGAGCGTGCGCCGGCCCGAGATCTCGAAGGAGTTCACGCCCGCACCGCGGCCCCGCCGGAGGCATTCTTTCGCATGACCTGAGTCAACCGGCAACGGGTGTTCGACGGGTTGCGTCCCGGTGACGGCCGTGCGACAAGGTCCTCTCAGCGGCCCCGGGGCCGCCGTGAGGCTCGACCCGACGCCACCGGGGGTGACGGGCGGGCGACCGGCGAGCAGCTCGTCCCGGATGGAAGGCAGGCCCGGGCCAGAACCGGGTCAGATTCTCTTCACGGTCCGGACACCCCGAACGTACGGGTCCGTTCACGGGCGTGAGGGAGACTCGGTCCATGAGCCCAGGGCCACTCGAAGGGTTCGTGGTCGGCATCACCGCCGACCGGCGATGGGAGGAGCAGGCCGAGCTCCTCCGCCGGCGAGGCGCGACCGTCGTCCACGGGCCCTCCATGGACACCCTTTACCTGGCCGACGACGACGATCTGCGGCGGGCGACGGCCGCCGTCGTCGACTGCCCCCCCGACGTGGTCGTGGCCACCACCGGCATCGGCGTGCGGGCGTGGTTGGAGACGGCGGAGGCATGGGGCATGGGATCGGGCCTGATGGCCGCCCTCGGCCAGTCCCGCATCTTCGCCCGGGGCCCGAAGGCGGCGGGCGTGGTCCTCGCCGCCGGCCTCCCGGTGTGGGCCCAGTCGGAGACCGAGCAGATGGACGACGTGCTGGCCAAGCTGCTGGCCGAAGGGGTCGGCGGCCGCCGCATCGCCCTGCAGGAGTACGGCATGGAGAACCCCGGGTTCATCGCCGCCCTGGAGGCGGCGGGGGCGTCGGTGGTGCGGGTGCCCGTGTACCGGTGGCGGTATCCGGCCGACACCCGTCCCGCCCGGTCCATGGTCGACGCCGCGCTCAACGGCCGGGTCGACGCCATCACGTTCACCAGCGCCCCCGCGGTGAGGAACCTGTTCGAGATCGCGGCCGAGCAGCAGGCGGCCGACGACCTCCGCCGGGCGTTCAACAACGGCCTCACCGCCGCCTGCGTGGGCCCCGTCTGCGCCCAGGCGGCCAAGGACCTGGGAGTGGACGCACCGGTCGAGCCCAAGGTGGGCCGGCTGGGCCTGCTGGTGCGGGCCCTGAGCGACGAGCTCGTCACCCGCCGCCGGACGTTCGTCGTCGACGGCCGGGAGCTGGTGGTGCAGGGCTCTTCCGTCTACGCCGACGGCACGCCGTCGTCGCTGTCGGGACGGGAGCGGGCCGTGTTCGAGATCCTGGCCGCCCGCCCCGGGGTGGTGGTCGACCGGGCCACCCTCCTCGAGCGGATCTGGGGCTCGGCCGACGTCGACGCCCACCTGCTGGAGGTGGTGGTGGGCCGGCTGCGCCGCCGGCTGGGAGCGTGCGGATCCATCATCGAGGTGACCCGCTCCCGCGGCTACCGGCTGGTGGTCGACCCCGAGTAGTCGACCGGGTCGACGACGGCCAGGCGGACATCGCCCGGGCCGACCGACCACCGGGTGGCGGTCACGACCACCCGCACGCCACCCACCCGGGCGAAGGCGGCCCACCGGTCCCCCTCCTCCGAGCCCCAGAAGACCTGGTCACGGCCCTCGACCACCATGGTTCGCGGGTGCCACTGCGGCGGCTCGGCGGCGAGGTGGAGGACGGCCGTGAACGGGGCGTCGTTCGGCGCCCGCCGCTCCCCGAAGAGGGTGTGGACCACCAGCTCGCCGTCGTGGTCGTCGACGTGACCCAGGGCCACGAACGTCACCTCGCCCGCGGACAGGCCGTGGCTGTGGAGCCGGCGCTCGCCCGGCCACTCGGGCGCCAGGCCGTACAGGGGGAAGGGAGCCCGGCGGGCGACCTCGTCGATCGGCACCGGCCGCCCGCACCAGAACGGGCCCCGCACCTCCTCGCTAGTGGACGTGCCGGGACGCCTCCACCTCGATGTCGTTGGCCACCATCATCTCCACCAGCTCGGGGAAGGCGATCCTGGGCTTCCAGCCCAGGATGTTCCGGGCCTTGGATGCGTCTCCGGTGAGGATGTCGACCTCGGCCGGGCGCATGAAGCGCGGATCCTGCTCCACCAGGGGGGTCCAGTCGTCGATGCCGACGGCGGCGAAGGCGGCGTCGAGCAGGTCGCGGATGGTATGGGTCTCTCCGGTGGCGATGACGTAGTCGTCGGCCTCGTCCTGCTGGAGCATCAGCCACATGGCCTCGCAGAAGTCACCGGCGAAGCCCCAGTCCCGGGCCGCGTCGAGGTTGCCGAGGGAGATCTTCTCCTGCAGGCCGAGCTTGATCCGGGCCACCCCGTTGGTGACCTTGCGGGTGACGAACTCCAGGCCCCGGCGGGGGCTCTCGTGGTTGAAGCAGATCCCGGAGCAGGCGTAGAGGCCGTGCGCCTCCCGGTAGTTGACGGTGGTGAAGTGGCCGAAGACCTTGGCCGCCCCGTACGGCGATCGAGGGTGGAACGGCGTCGTCTCCGTCTGGGGGGTCTCGCGGACCTTGCCGAACATCTCCGACGACGACGCCTGGTAGAACCGGACCCGGTTGCCGCCCCCGGACCCCCCGACCACCCGGATGGCCTCCAGCATGCGCAGCACGCCCAGGCCGGTGATGTCGGCGGTGAGCTCGGGCTGGCGGAAGGACAGGGCCACGAAGCTGATGGCACCCAGGTTGTAGACCTCGTCCGGCTGGACCGCCTCCGCCACCGCTATCAGCGACGACAGGTCCTGAAGGTCACCCTCGACCAGCTCCAGCTCAGGGGTCTCCTCCTGCACCATCTGCGCCTTGGGGTTGTTCTGGCCCCGGACCATGCCGAAGACGTCGTAGCCCTTGGCGACGAGCAGCTGGGCCATGTAGCGGCCGTCCTGGCCGGTGATACCGGTGACGAGAGCTCGAGGCACCCCTGCAAGGTAGTGGGTCGGCGACCGGGGGACGAAGCCCTACCCTGGTGCGACGATGGAGGACTCGAGCGAGGGGGCCGTTCCGCCGGACGGGGGGCGGTTCTCGCCCCGGGAGCTCCCGCCCCGGCCGCCCCGGCCGCCCCGGGGCGCGCAACCGCCCCCGCCGGCGCCGCCGGCCCCGGAACCCCAAGCGCCGGCCGCGGGTCCCCAAGGGTCGGCCGCGGGTCCCCAAGCACCGGTCCCGGAGCCCCAAGGGTCGGCACCGGCGGCCGCCCCGCAAGCCCCGCCCGCGCCGGCCCCGCCGGCCGACGCCCGTCCCTGGTCGACCCGGGTCATGGCGATCCCGCGCCCGGGGCGGGCACCCCGGCCGCCCCGGCCGCCGCGACCGGCCCGCCCGGCCGCCGACTCGGGCGGGGGCGCCCGGTTCGAGGGGCTACGTCAGCGGGCCCTGCTCGGCCTGGTGCTGGCCGGCGTGGCGCTGGGCATCCTGCTCCTCCTGTGGATCCTCGACAGCCAGGCCCACAAGGGGGTGGTGGCCCGCAACGTCGTCCTCGTCGACCGCAACGTCGGGGGGATGAACCGCCAGGAGGTGCAGGCCGCGATCACCGACCTGTCCGACCGCTACCGGGCCGCGAGCGTCGAGGTCAAGGCCCCCGACGGAGGGTTCCAAGCCACCGCACCCGAGCTGGGGATGTCGGTCGACGCCGACGCCACCGCCGACGCCGTCCTGAGAGTGGGCCACCAGGGCTTCCCCCTCGTCCGGATGTGGAACTGGGTGACCGCGTTCGTCGTGAACCGGAAGTCCCCAGCGGTCCTCGAGGTCGACGAGAACGCGGTGCGGCGGCTGGTGGCCGAGCGCGACCCCCGCCGGGAACCGCCGGTGGAGCCCAACATCGCCGTCAAGGACGGACGCCTGGTGGCCGTCGAGGGCAAGCCGGGACGGGGCATCGACCCGGCCAACGTGGTGCGCGCCCTCCGCTCGGACGCCGGCCGGCAGTTTCCCCTGGAGGTGTCGGTGCCCCGGCGGTCGGTGGCACCCCGGTACGGCATCGCCGACGCCCAGCGGGTGGCGGCCGAGGCGGAGCAGCTGGCCGTCGGCGAGCTGCCGGTGATGATCGAGGGCAACACGGCCACCGTCCCCGCGGCCACCGTCCGCACCTGGCTGCGGGCGACCCCGTCGGACGAGGGCCTGCGCCTGGGCGTCGACGCCGACGGGGCGGCGGAGGCCCTGTCCGCCCTGTTCCCGGAGGCGGGCAAGCCTGCGGTCGACGCCGGCCTGGAGGTGGTGGGCGGCCGGGTGGTGATCACGCCGCCCACGACCGGCACCGCCTGCTGCGCCCCCGAGGCGGCCGACGCGATCGAGGCCGCCCTCCGCAACCGCAGCCCGGGTGACCCGCCGGTCGACCTTCCCCTGAGGTCGATTCCCGCGACAAGGGACGAGGAGGCGGTCAGGAAGCTCGGCATAACCGAGATGGTGGGCAGCTTCACCACCAACCATGCCGCGGGCGAGCCCCGGGTCACCAACATCCACCGCATGGCCGACTTGGTCCGGGGAGCGATCGTCGAGGCGGGGGGGACGTTCTCCCTCAACGGCCACGTCGGCCGGCGCACCGTCGAGAAGGGGTTCGTGGAGGCGCCGGTGATCGACGCCGAGTACAACTTCTCCAAGGACGTCGGCGGGGGGGTGTCCCAGTTCTCGACCACCCTGTTCAACGCCGCCTTCTTCGCCGGCCTCGACATCCCCACCTACGGGATGCACGGGATCTACATCTCGCGGTACCCCTACGGCCGGGAGGCCACCCTCGACTTCCCCAGCCTCGACCTCCAGGTCCGCAACCAGACGCCGCACGGGGTGCTCATCTGGACGTCGTACAGCGCCACATCGATCACCGTCACCCTGTACTCCACCCACACGGTGGAGGGGGCCCAGACCAACCAGACGACGGAAGAGATACCCACGACCCAGGTGATCGAGACCCCGACCACGTCCACGGTGCCCGAGGAGCCCGAACCCGATCCCACGGCCCCCACCACCGATCCGCCGCCGGACACCGAGCCGCCCCCGCCGCCCGAGCCCGAGCTGTACGTCTGCACCCGGGTGATCACCGAGCGCACCCGCACCTACACCGACGGCCGCACCACAGTGGACAGGTTCTTCGCCTTGTACGCGCCCAAGGAAGGGGTGATCTGCCCGAGATGACTCTTCGCCTTCGGAAGCGGAGCCGGCCGACCTCAGCCGGTCCCTCCTTGCCGGCAGCCGCCAGGGCCGCCTTCGGCGGCGAGGGCGGCCGCCGGACATGAACCTTGACGAGCGCAGCGTCGCCAAGGCGATCGCGGCGGGGCGGATGGCGCTGGGGGCGAGCTACAGCCTGGCCCCGGGGTTGGCCCTTCGGCTGTGGCCGGCCAAGGGATCCCACACCGACCCCGCGGCCCGGTTCCTGGCCCGGTCGACGGGCGTGCGCGACCTCGCCATCGGTGTCGGCACCCTGTTCGCCCTGCAGAAGGACGCTCCTGTCCGGGGCTGGCTGGAGGCGGGGGCGCTGGCCGACGCGGGCGACGCGGTGGCCGTCGTCCTCGGCGCCCGCCACCTGCCCCGGGCTCGGGCGGTGCTGGCCTTCGCCGCCGCCGCCGGCACCGTGGTGGTCACCCGGCGGCTGGTCGGGGCGTTGGGGTGACGGTGGCGGCACCGGTCGAGGTCGAGGTGGCGGTGGTGGGCGGCGGGCCGGCGGGCGCAGCCGCGGCCATCGTCCTGGCCCGGGCCGGGCGCGACGTCGTCCTCGTCGACAAGGCCGCGTTCCCCCGGGACAAGTGCTGCGGCGACGGGCTCACCGCGGCCGCCCTCCGGGAGTTGGAATGGCTGGGCCTCCGCCCCGAGTCGGTGCCCGACTGGCAGGTCGTGGCCGACGCCTGGGTGCGGGGGCCGGGCGGGCGGACGGTGCGCTTCCCCCTCCCGGAGGGCCGCGGCCAGTACGCGGTGTGCGCCCCCCGGGCCCAACTCGACCCCGCCCTGCTCGACGTGGCCCGGGCTGCGGGGGTCAAGGTCCACGACGGGCACGCCCTGCGGGGCGCGGCGCCGACGGCCGACGGCGGGGCGATCGAGCTCGACGTCGACGGCCTCGGGCCTGTCGTCGCCCGCTACGCCATCGGGGCCGACGGGATGTGGTCGCCCCTCCGCAAGGCCCTCGGCGCCGCTCCCACCGGATACCTGGGCGAGTGGCACGCCTTCCGCCAGTACTTCTCCGGGGTCGGGCCGGAGGCGGGCGGGCTGTGGGTGTGGTTCGAGCCCGACCTCCTCCCCGGCTACGCCTGGTCGTTCCCCCTCCCCGGCGGGCGGGCCAACGTCGGGTTCGGGATCCAGCGCCAGGCGGGTATCCCCACCGGTGACATGAAGCGCATGTGGCCCGACCTCCTCGCCCGCCCCCACATCCGGCAGGTCCTGGGAGACGGGGCCGAGCCGGAGGGCGTCCACAAGGCGTGGCCCATCCCGGCCCGCGTCGACGACACCCCGTTGACGGCGGGCGGCGGGCGGGCGCTGTTCGTGGGCGACGCCGCCTGCGCCACCGACCCCATGACCGGCGAGGGCATCGCCCAGGCCCTCCTCACCGGTCGGTGGGCGGCGGAGGCCGTCGTCGGCGGCGGCGACGTGGCGAGGTCGTACGAGCGCGCCGTCCGGCGGGGGCTGTTCGCCGACCACCGCATGTCGCTCCGCCTGAGCCGCACCATCGCCCACCGCCGGGGCATCAACGCCGCTCTCCGCCTGGCCGGCTCGTCGGACTGGTCCCGCCGCCACTTCGGCCGGTGGCTGTTCGAGGACTGCCCCCGGGCGGTCGCGCTCACGCCTCGCCGGTGGGGCCGGGGCGTCCTCGACGGAGCGGGGGCCTACCGGTGAACCCCGATGCCGTCCAGATCCTCGTCGAGCGGGTGCGGACCGCGGGGATCTTCTCCCTCGACGGCCAGGACTTCGAAGTGGAGAACAACGTCTGGCTGGTGAGCCACGGCGACGACGTGGTGATCGTCGACGCGGCCCACGACGCGGGGGCCATCGTGGCCGCCGTCGGCGGGCGGCGGGTGACCACCATCGTCTGCACCCACGGCCACAACGACCACATCAACGCCGCCGTCGAGCTGGCCGGCGCCGTCTCCGCCCCCATCGCCCTCCACCCCGACGACCGCATGTTGTGGGATGCCGTCCACCCCGGACGGGCCCCCGACCTCGACCTCGACGACGGCGGGACGATCCAGGTGGGGCCGGCACCGTTGACCGTCCTCCACACGCCGGGCCACTCCCCCGGCGGCGTGTGCCTGTTCGCCGAGCAGTCGGGCGTCCTGTTCAGCGGCGACACCCTGTTCCAGGGCGGGCCGGGCGCCACCGGCCGGTCGTACTCCGACTTCGGCAGCATCGTCGAGTCGATCCGCCGCAAGCTGCTCGTCCTCCCCCCGACCACCGTCGTGCACACCGGCCACGGCGGTGACACCACCATCGGCGACGAGGCCCCGCACCTCGACGAGTGGATCGCGAGGGGACGCTGATCCCGACCGCCAGCCGGCCCCACATGCCCGGGTACGGCGTCCTCGGGCCGGCGGAGGGCACGGGCCTGCTCCCGTGGTCGTGGGCCGAGGAGCGCCTGACGGCGTCCAAGGACTACTGGGTGGCCACGGTGGCGCCCGACGGGCGGCCCCATGTGATGCCGGTGTGGGCGGTGTGGGACGCTGGCTGCCTATGGTTCAGCAGCAGCTTGGGATCCCGGAAGGCCCGCAACATTGACGCCGACCCCCGCCTCACGATGACCACCGACAACGCCCTCGAACCGGTCGTCGTCGACGGCACCGCCGATCGGGTGGTCGATCGCCACGCCCGGACGCGCTTCCTCGGCCTCCTCAACGCCAAGTACGGCGTCGACCACGCCATCGAGTTCCTCGATCCCGGCGTCAACGGCTCCTACCGGGTCACGCCCTCGCGGGTGTTCGGCCTGGTGGAGGCCGACTTCGTCGGCTCCCCGACCAGGTGGGTGTTCCCATGACGATGCCGATCATCGACACCAACCGCTTCCGGCGCGAGATCCAGCTCATCTGCAACATCTCCACCGACCCCCAGAGCCTGTTCGCCTCCCTGCGGGTCACCCTCGACCGCAACCTGGAGTACGAGGGCTGCTCGTGGTTCACGTTCGACCCTTCCACCGGCCTGCCCACGTCGCACACCCCCTTCCGGTCGCTGCCGGTGGAGGACTCCGACCGGTTCCTCGCCCACGAGGCCACGGTGGCCGACGTCGGCCGGTTCGTCACCGTGGGCCGGGACAAGCCCCACGTGGCCCTGCTCTCGGACGTCACGGGCGGCAGCCTCGAGTCGAGCGCCCGCTACCGGGACTTCCTCCAGCCCAACGACTTCGCCCGGGAGCTGCGCATCGCCTTCGTGCGGGACGGGCTGTGCTGGGGCGGCGTCGCCCTCTACCGCCGGCCGGACGCCCCCGAGTTCATCAACCCCGAGGTCAAGGCCATGCAGGGCGTGGTGGAGTTCTTCGGGGCGGCCATGCAGCGGTCGCTGATGTCGGGGGTCCTCAACCGGGAGGACGACGGGGAGCGGGCGCCGGGCGTGATCGTCCTCGGCCCCGCCAACCGGGTCGACCTCATCTCCCCGCCGGCGGAGGCGTGGCTCACCGGCCTGGGTGTGGAGCTGGGCGACGCCTGGTCGACGGTGCTGCCGGGCGAGGTCTACGCCATCGCCAGCCACGCCCGCCGCACCGGGGCCGGCCACTTCGACGCCGGGCCGGCGGTGGCCACGGCCAAGACCGCCGACGGCGGGACGGTCGAGCTCCACGCGGCCCAGATGGAGCACGAGCCCCACGGCCCGGTGGCGGTGATCGTCGAGCCCGCCCGCCGCCCGGGGGTGCCGGCACCGATCGCCGAGGCCTACGAGCTCACCGACGAGGAGTCGGTGGTGCTCAGCCTGCTCCTGCGGAACCGGCCCACCGACGCCGGCGCGCCGGTGCTGGAGAAGGTGGGCGTGGCCGACCGGGAGGAGCTGGTGGCCAAGGTGTACGCCGAGCACTACGCCCCCCGCATCGCCGTCCGCTGGCCCCGGGGAGCCGACGGCTGGTTCGACGGCACGCCACCGCCCCCCGAGGAGGACGAGGAGTCGGCCGAGGGCGGCGGCGACGAGGAGGGCGAGGGCGAGGGGTCCTGAGCGGGGGCCCTCAGTCCAGGAGGCCGAGGGGCGGGTCGATGACGATGCGGCCGGCGACGGGCCCGCTCACCACGAACACCAGGGGCACCAGTTTGCCGCCGGGGAGGACGAGCAGGTCGGAGGCGGGGTTGGCCTCCACCGCCTCGACCACCCCGTAGGCCCGGCCGTCGACACCGACCACCTCCGAGCCGATGAGCTCGTGGACCCACAGGGTGCCGTCGTCGTCGTCTCCGCCGGCCAACGGCTCGGCCAGGAGGACGACCCCCCGCATGGCCTCGGCGCCGTCCCGGTCGCCGATGCCCGCGAAGCCCACGATCCACCGGCCCTGGTGGGGCGACGACGACAGCACGGTGAGGTCGCCCCGGTCGGACGACAGCACCGACCCGGGCGTCAACCGCTCCTCCGCCCGGTTGGTGACCATCGCCACGATCACCTCCCCCCGCAGCCCGTGCGGTTTGACGATCTGCCCGACCTCAAGCACCGGCAGATCCTACGAACCCGTGCGTGCGGTGTCGCGCGCCAGTGGCCTGGCGATCACTCCGCGACCCGAAACGGACGGGGCGCCGGCCATTAGGTCCGGCGCCCCTCTGGTCAGTCGACGATGTCGACGCTCGTGTCGACGCCCTCGCGGGCACCGGCGGCGCGGACGACGGTGCGGATGGCCTGCGCCACCCGTCCCCGGCGGCCGATGACCCGGCCCATGTCGGACGGGGAGACGTGGAGGCGCAGCGTCACCGACCGGCGGCCCTCGTCGACCTCGATGTCGACCGCGTCCTCGTCGTCGACGATCGACCGGGCCACGTAGTCGAGGACGCCGGCCGACAGGCCACCCGCCGCCCGGTTCCCGTCGACGGCGTCGTCGTCGTCGAAGTCGTCGTCGTCGAGGTCGGGGTCGAGGGCGGCGTCGGCCTGGAGGTCGCTCACGAGGTGCCCTTGAACTCGCCCCACGCCCCGGAGATCTCGAGCAGCTTGCGAGCCGGGTCGGACGGCTGGGCCCCGTTGCGCAACCAGCCCACCGCCTTCTCGTTGTCGACCCGGACGACCGACGGCTCCGCCCGCGGGTCGTAGAACCCGACGATCTCTATGAAGCGGCCGTCGCGGGGCGACCGCCCGTCGGCGGCCACCAGCCGGTACGTCGGCTGCTTCTTCTTGCCCATCCGCATGAGGCGGAGCTTCACTGCCACGCTGCTCTCCTATCCGAAGCTCGGCACGCGGGGGCGCTTGCCGCCCTTACCGCCCTTGCCGAGGAACCGCATCATCTTCTGCATCTCCTTGAACTGCTTGAGCAGCTGGTTGACGTCGTTGGTCGTCATCCCACTGCCCTGGGCCACCCGCAACCGTCTTGAACCGTTCATGACGGACGGGTCCCGCCGCTCGGCGGGCGTCATCGATCGGATGATCGCCTCCACCCGAGCCAGCTCCCGGTCGTCGATCTCGGCGTTCCGGATCTCCTTGGGGATCCCGGGAAGCATACCGATCAGGCTCTGCAACGGCCCCATCTTCTTGATCTGCTGCATCTGGTCGAGGAAGTCCTCCAGCGTGAACTTGCCGCTGGTGAGCTTCTCCGCCGCCTTCTCCGCCTCGGCCATGTCGTAGGCCTGCTCGGCCTTCTCGATGAGGGTGAGGACGTCGCCCATCCCCAGGATCCGCGAGGCCATGCGGTCGGGGTGGAAGGGCTCGAAGTCGGCCAGCTTCTCGCCGGTGGACGCGAAGGCGATCGGCCGGCCGATGACCTCCTTCACCGACAGGGCGGCACCGCCCCGGGCGTCGCCGTCGAGCTTGGACAGGATGACGCCGTCGATCTCGAGCACGGCGTGGAACGCCTCGGCCACGTTGACCGCGTCCTGGCCGGTCATGGCGTCGACCACCAGGAACGTGTAGTTGGGCTGGACCGCCTCCGAGATGCGGCGGACCTCGTCCATCAGGCCCTCGTCGACGTGGAGGCGGCCGGCGGTGTCGACGATCATCACGTCGCGGCCCAGGCGGCGGGCCTCCTCCAGGCCGGCCCGGGCCACCGCCACCGGGTCGGTCGGCTGGGAGAACACGGGCACGCCCACCTGGCCCCCGAGGATCCGGAGCTGGTCGACCGCGGCCGGACGTTGGAGGTCGGCCCCGATGAGGATCGGGTTGCGACCCTGCTGCTTGAACCACTTGGCCAGCTTGCCGGTGGCGGTGGTCTTGCCCGAGCCCTGGAGGCCGGCCAGCAGCACGACCGTGGGCGGCTTCGACGCGTAGGTGATCTTGAGGTTCTGGCCCCCCAGGCTGCCGATCAGCTCCTGGTGGACGATCTTGATGACCTGCTGGGCGGGCGACAGGCTGCCCGACAGGTCGGCGCCCACGCACTGCTCCCGGATGCGCCCGACCAGGTTCTTGACGACCTTGAAGTTGACGTCGGCCTCGAGGAGGGCGACGCGGATCTCCCGGAGGACCTCCTCCACTTCCTTCTCGCCCAGGCGGCCACGGCCCTTGAGCTTGCGGAAGATCCCCTCGAAACGGTCGGATAGCGATTCGAACATGCCCGGACCAGGGTACTGGACGGGGCGGCCCTCCCCCGGCTCCCACCGGGGCCCCGCCCCCGAGGAGCGACACGGATGGCGGCTCCGAAAGTCTCGCCGGTCGCCCCTTGACATCGGGCGCACGCGCGGGGATGGTCGAGGCGGCGGGCGGGGCGAGTCCTGTGCTCGTGACGAGACGCAGGAGGCGGACATGGGCGGGAGCAGGCGGCGGGTGATGCGGTGGGGTCGGCTGCGTCGGTCGGTGGTGGTCGGGTGCGCGGCGGTGCTGGTGGCGACCGTGAGCCCTTCGGGGGGTGCGGCCAAAGCCGCCACCGGACTGGACGGAGCCATGCTCCAGGCGGTGGCCGACGCCCACTTCGAGGCCACCATCGACTTCGGCCCGTTCGAGGACGTGTGCCCGGGCGCCTCGTTCTGCGCCCAGCCGGCACAGCCGGTCGCCAACATGCCCAACGTCGACCTGGCGGTGATCGAGCTGGGGCCCCACGGGCAGGCCACGCGGGTCGCCAACGTCCTGGTGTCGCGCGACTATCCGGCCGGGCTGGCGGTCGCGGTCGACGCCGGGAGCCACCAGGCGAGCCAGGTCCGGTGGCGGCGCTGGGACATCGACCGCTACAACGGCGGCACGTTCTCCCAGACCACCGGCGAGCAGCTCACCGAGAAGGGGTGGACCGACGACCCGCCCCTGACAGGTGACGACGACATCGTGGCCGGGCGGGAGTCGGCACCGGTGGAGTTCATGGCGCCGTACCCAGCGTCGCTCTTCAAGATCATCGTCGCCTTTCGGATCATGCGCCTGGTCGATGCCGGCCAGCTCACCCTCAAGCAGCGCTACACCTACAACCCGGTCGCCGCCGCCCTCGACGGCAGCGTCCCGGGCGAGAGGGCGAGCGCCGACCTCGGCCCGCACGGCCGGGCGCCGCGCGCCGGAGGGGCGAAGGCGGCCGGCGCCGGCGAGACCCGGAAGATCAGCGACTGGATGGAGCCCATGATCACGGTGTCCGACAACCACTCCACCCGGGCCCTGCTCAAGCTCCTCCACGACCGCGACGACCTGCCGGCGATGCACGCCGAGCTCAGGGCGTTGGGGCTGGCGACGCTCCAGGTCAACGGCACCAACCCCACCACCGGCGGCAACTGGCAGCCGGGCAGCATCCACATGACCGCGCTCGACACCGCCCGCCTGCTCTGGCTCATCGACGGAGGCCAGGGGACTCTCTGGACCCGGCCCGACGGCACCCCCGTCACCGCGTCGGTCCTGTCGGACGGGTCCCGCTCCTACCTGCGCTCCCTCCTCGACGACCAGGGCTTTCACGAGGCGCTGTCGACGTCGAACTTCTGCGGGGCGGCCAACGTCGAGCCCGGGATCCCGGCCCTGGTCCCGTCCCGGTGGATCGACCGCCGCACGGGGACCGTCACCGTCGACGGATACCCGTACGGGGCCGACGTCCGGCCCTGCAACGCTGTCGCCGAGGTCGTGTTCGGCCACAAGACGGGGCTGACGTTCAACTACGGGTCCAACGCCGGCATCGTCCGCTCGCGGCCGGGCGCGCCCGGCCGCCGGTACGTCATCGCCTTCATCTCCAGCCTCGGCTACCGGTACACCGACCCCGTCTTCGCCGGCCGCTCCAGCTACCCCTGCTACGACGCGGTGGGGCCGATCTGCTACACCCAGCGCATCCCCGCCCTGGCCCGCCAGCTCGACGGCTACCTGGCCGGCGGCGTCTGACGCAGTCCGGCGGAAGGGTTCAGTCGCCGAAGAGGGCTTCGACGAACTCGTCGGGATCGAAGGCGATGAGATCCACGGCCGTCTCACCCAGGCCGACGAGCTTGATGGGGATGCCGAGATCGCGCTGGATGGCGAGGACGATGCCGCCCTTGGCCGTGCCGTCGAGCTTGGTGAGGACCACGCCGGTGACGTCGACCGCGTCCAGGAACTGCTTGGCCTGCACCAACCCGTTCTGGCCGGTGGTGGCGTCGATGACCAGCAGCACCTCGGTGACCTTGCCCGGAGGCTTGTCGGCCACCCGCCGCACCTTGCGCAGCTCCT
Organism: uncultured Acidimicrobiia bacterium; assembly: GCA_963790325.1. Classification (GTDB taxonomy): domain Bacteria; phylum Actinomycetota; class Acidimicrobiia; order Acidimicrobiales; family AC-14; genus JAXDMK01. Next base: position 81,679 of record CAWBNY010000003.1, on the reverse strand, counting down.
CCATGAGGTTGACCTTGGTGTGCAGCCGGCCGGCGGTGTCGGCCAGGACGAGGTCGGTCTTGCGGGCCGCGGCCCGCTCCACCGCGTCGAACACCACCGCCCCCGGGTCGCCGCCCTCCTTGCCCCGGACCAGCTGCGCTCCCACCCGCTTCGACCACAGCTCCAACTGCTCGGCCGCCGCCGCCCGGAACGTGTCGCCCGCGGCCATGATCACCGTCCGCCCCTCGGAGACCTGCTGGTGGCCGACCTTGCCGATGGTGGTGGTCTTGCCCACGCCGTTCACGCCCACGAACAGCCACACGTTGGGCACGCCCGGCTCCAGCCGGAGGGAACGGTCGGCCATGGTGAGCTGCTTCTTGAGGTCGTCCTTGAGCGCCTCGACCAGGCCGTAGGCGGTGGTGATGCCCTCCGCCTTGACCCGGCTGCGGAGCTGGTCGAGGAGGGCGGTGGTGGCCCCGACGCCCACGTCGGCCCGCACCAGGGCCTCCTCCAGCTCCTCGAAGGTCGACTCGTCGATCTTCTCCCGGGTGCGGATGCCACCCAGGTAGCCACCCAGCAGGCCCCGGGCCTTGCCCAGCCGGTCGCGGAACCGGGGCTTCGCTGCCGGGGCCGGCGGCTCCGGCTCGGGCCCGGGCTGGGGAGCGGGTTCAGGCGCCACCTCGGGCGGGGCCTGCGATCGGGTCGCCGCCAGCACCGCCTCCGCCTCCGCCACCAGCTCCGCCGCCTGGCGGTCGAGCTCCTCCTCGGGCGAGACCTTCCGCCGCTTCTTGGGCGGCGCCTCCGCCGGTGCCTCCGCTGGCGGCGGCAGGGTTGGTGCCGGGGGCGGGTCGAGGTCGGAGTCGGAACCTCGCCGGGGACGGGCGCCGATGAACGCAGCCACCACTCCGATGACCACCAGCAGCGCCACGATCCCGAGGACGATCTCCATCGACCTCAATGTAGGTGACGCTACCGACGGTCAGGCCCGGGCGCGCGCCTTCTCGGACACGACCTTCGACGAGCCGCCCGGCTGCAGGGTCACCCCGTAGAGGCAGTCGGCCGCCTCCATGGTGCGCTTCTGGTGGGTGACGACCACCAGCTGGGCCTCGTTGCGGAACTCCTGGAGGAGGTCGATGAAGCGGTGGAGGTTGACGTCGTCGAGAGCCGCCTCCACCTCGTCGAGCAGGTAGAAGGGCGACGGCCGGCTGCGGAAGACGGCGAACAGGAAGGCAAGGGCGCACAGCGCCCGCTCCCCGCCCGATAGCAGGGAGAGCTTGCGCACGTTCTTGCCCGCCGGCCGGCACTCCAGCTCGAGCCCGGCCTCCAGCACGTGGTCGGGGTTGGTGACGTGCAGCCGCCCCTGGCCGCCGGGGAACAGCGTCTCGAACAGGGCGGTGAAGTGCTCGGTGACGTCGGCCAGGGCGGCGGTGAGCAGCTCCGCCATCTCCGCCTCCACCGCCCGGATGATCTTGACCAGCTCCCGCCGCGACCCCTTGACGTCGTCGAGCTGCTCGGTGAGGAAGGCGTGCCGCTCCCGGAGCACTTCGAGCTCCTGGAGGGCGAGGGGGTTGACGGGGCCCATGAGGCGCAGCTCCCGCTCCAGGTCGCGGACCTGGGAGGCGGCGGTGGTGCCCGGCGGCAGCGGCGGGCAGGAGGCGACCATGGCGTCGGCCGGCTCGCAGTCGAGATCCCGGCGCAGGCTGTCCTCGGCCGTCTCCCGCCGCAGGCGGGCCTCGGTGGACTCGAGCTCCACCCGCCCCGCCCGCTCCCTCAGCTCGGCGAGCTGACGCTCGGCCGCCTGCCGGCGCCGGCGGAGGCCGTCGAGGGTGGCGACCTGGTCGGCCATGGCCCTCACGTGGGCGTGGCGGCGGTGGCGGAGCTCGACCAGGGCGCCGTCGACCTCGGCCAGGCGGGCGTCGAGGTGGGGTCCGAGGCGGTCGAGTCCGGCCTGGGTGGCGAGAAGCGCGCCCCGGCGGGACTCGGCTTCCCGGCGGCGGGCAGCCGCCCCCGCCAGCCGGGCCTCGACCTCGGCCAGGCGGTGGGCCAGCGCGGTGCGGCTGTGGTGGAGGCCGGCGGCCCGCACCTCCAGCTCGGCCCGCAGCGCCACCAGGCCGTCGGCCCGGGACTGGATGCGTGCCCGCTCGGCCCGGTCCGCCGCCATTCGGGCCGCGCCGGCGGCCTCGTCCTCGTCGAGGGCGGGCAGAAGCGACTCGAGCTGCGCCACGCGGGACGCCTCCTGCTCGATCCGCTCCACCACCCGGTCGCGCTGGGCCCTGACCTCGTCGATCTCGGCCGCCACCCGGCGGCCATCGGCGCGGGCGGAGGTGGCGGCGGCGTCGAGCTGGCGATAGCGGGCGGTGGCCGACGACTCCTCGGCCCGGCACCGGGTGGCGGTGGCGACGGCGTCCCTCGCCGCCGCGGTCGCCTGGCCCAGTCGGCGGTCGGCATCGGCAACCGCGACCGCCGCTTCCTCCGCCTGGGCCCGGGCCTCGTCGAGGGCGGCCCGGGTGACGCCCGGCGCGCCGACCCCGAGGCGCCAGCCGACGGCGGAGATGCGGTCGCCGGCCCGGGTGACGGCGACCACGTCGGGGAAGGCGAGGGTGACGTCGACCGCCTCCTCCCAGCCGCCGTCGACCACGACCACCCCGGCCAGCAGGTGGCGAAGGAGGCGGTCGACGCCGACGTTGGTCGAGCGCACGACGCTGCGCAGCGGTCGGCCCGGGCAGTGGGGCGAGATCGCGGGCGGGTCGAGGGCCGACCCGAGGGGCAGGACGGCTGCCGGCAGGCCGGTCGCCGCCCGGCGCAGGTCGTCGAGCAGGCGGCGGCCGGCGGCCACCCCGTCGACCACGACCGCCCCCACCGCGTCGGCGGCGGCCGCCTCGAAGGCAGCCTCGTAACCGGGCTCGACGTCGACCAGGTCGACCAGCGGGCCGAGCACCCCCTCCACGCCCGCCAGCCGGTCGGTGTCACCCCGTCCCCGGGACTCGTCCACCGCCAGGGCCAGGGCCTCGGCCCGGGCCGTCCAGGTGCGGTGGGATCCCTTGGCGGCGCGGGACGCGACCAGCGCCGCCTCCGCCGCCGCCTCCGCCGCCCGCCGGTCGGCCTCCGCCCGCTCGGCCGCCGCCGCCAGCTCGGACGAGGCCGCCGCCAGCCGGGTCAGCTCCATCGCCACCCGGTCGGACTCGTCGCCCAGGGCCGCGGCCCGCGCCTCCAGCCCCGACAGCCGGTGCGCCAGGCGGGCCAGGTCGGTGCGGCCCCGGTCGAGGTTGGCCCGCCGGGCCCCCAGCTCGCCCCGCGCCTCCGACGCGGCCGACGCCCGGCTCACCGGCTCGCCCCGCGCCGCCCGCTCGCCCGCCACCTCCGCCTCGCCCGCAGCCAGCTCCTGGAAGCGCTCGACCATCGCCGCCGCCGCCTCCTCCACGTCGTCGAGCTCGGACCGCAGGCGGTCGGCGTCGTCGTCGAGGGCGGCCAGCAGGGTTGCGTCCACGCTCACCGCCAAATCCCGCGCGACCGACCGCCGCCGCTCGGCCACCACCGCCAGCAGACCCCGGGTGCGTTCCCGCAGCGCCTCCAGCCGGCCCACTGCGTCACCCAGGGACAGGGTGCCCAGGCGGACCCGGCCCAACGCCGCCACCCGGTCCTCGGCCGCCACCACCGACTCGTCGAGCACGCCCAGTCCGGCCTTGACCCGGGCCTCGTCGCCCGCCAGCCCGGCCCCGGCCTGGAGAGCGGCCTGGTGGCGGGCGGTGAGGACGGCCAGCTCCCGGCCCCGCAGGAAGACCCGCAGGGCGTGCAGCTCGCCGACCAGGTCGCCGTGGCGGCGAGCGGCGTCGGCCTGGCGCTCCAGGGGTCGCAGTTGGCGCCCGACCTCCCGCAGCAGGTCGGTGAGGCGCAGGAGGTTGGCCTCGGTCCCTTCCAGCCGCCGCTCCGCCTTCTCCTTGCGGCGACGGAACTTGAGGATGCCGGCCGCCTCCTCCACGATCAGGCGGCGGTCCTCGGGTCGGGAGTCGAGGACGGCGTCGAGGTTCCCCTGGGACACGATGACGTGCTGCTGGCGACCGACCCCGGTGTCGGAGAGCAGCTCCTGGAGGTCGAGCAGCCGGCACGGGACCCCGTTGAGGGTGTACTCGCTCTCACCCGAGGTGCGGAAGAGGGTCCGGGTGATCGTGACCTCGGTGAAGTCGATGGGCAGGACGCCCCGGGTGTTGTCGATGGTGAGGCTGACCTCGGCCCGGCCCAGGGCCGGGCGCCGGCCGGTGCCGGCGAAGATGACGTCGTCCATCTTCGACGACCGCACCGTGCGGGGTCCCTGGGCGCCCAGCACCCAGGCCACCGCGTCGACCACGTTGGACTTCCCGCTCCCGTTCGGGCCGACGACAACCGTGAGCCCGGGCTCGAACTCGAGGGTGGTCGGCTCGGCGAAGGACTTGAAGCCCTTCAGGGTGAGCGAGCGGAGGAACATCGGCCCACCGAGGCTACCGGTGGACCCTTCCCCAGCCGCGGACCCTTTCGCCCCTGGGAGCCCGTACAGTTTTTTCGGTGAAAGTTCTCAAGTCGGGCCCCGACCCTGCCGATAAGGCTTCGGAGATGGGTGCGCCGGCTGTCACGACCACCCCGTTCGCCCTCCCGACCCAGCAGGAGTCGACCCGGATGCGGCGAACAGGGATCTGGCTCTCGGTCGTCGGGAGCGTGTTGAGCCTCGTCGGCGCCCTCACCGTCGTCGTCACCAGGGATGGCGACAACCCCTCCCGGGCCATCGTGGCCAACCAACCGGGTGGGCCCGCCCTGGAGCCGTCCGGCACCGCCACCACCATCGTCGGCGCCCCCGCCACCAACCGCACCGCGGGCACCATCGCCCCCGGGGCCCTGCCGGTGTCCCCAGCCTCCCCCACCGCCCCGCCGCCGGCGACCCCCCAGGAGGTGGCCGAGCTCCTCGCCGGGCTTCCCCTCCAGCTCCAGGCGGCGGCCGACTCCAGCGGGCAACCCCACGAGCTGACCCCGGACGAGGTCAACAAGATCGTCGACGACCTGTTGCGCCAGCTCGGAGCCCGGCCTTGACGGACACGTCCCCTCACTCCCAGGAAGGAGAACGTCGGATGCGTAAGACCTCGATCGTTACCCTCGGCATCGGCGCCATCGCCGCGGTGAGCCTGGCTCTCCTGGCACCCGCCGGTGCGGGTGCCGCCCAGATCCCCTCCACCACCACGACCACCAGGACGCCGACGCTCATCGAGGCGGTCTGCGGCAAGCTCCCGACCCTCCTCCAGAACGTCACCGACAACCTGCCCCGAGCCGAGGCCGCCCTCGACGCGGCCCGGCAGAACGTCGAGGCCAAGCGGGCGGCGATGACCACCGCCATGGCGGACATGGCGGTGGCCGTGGTCGACCATCTGGCCGTCCTCGACGCGCGTGGCAACCCCACCGCCTCCGGCAGCACCCTCAAGGGCAAGCAGGCCCTCTACGTCGACTCGGTCGTCGCCTGGAGCAAGGCCCGCACCCAACTGTTCGACGGCGAGCAGCTCCTCGTCTTCGGCGAGCTCCAGCAGACCCTGATCGACGCGGTGAACACCGGCACCTGCTGACCTGAGGGGGAAGGTCTTTCCAACCGGGGCCCGTCGGCGGTATGACACCCCCATGAGGAAGCTCTCGTTTCGGCCGTCGTTGACGTTCAAGGGTCGGAAGTTCAAGGGTCTGCGGGGGTGGGCGGGCAAACCCCTCCATCCGCCGCTCACCGACGTCCCCATCGGGGCCTACATGCTGGTGGCGGCCTTCGACGTGATCTCGTTCGTGGGCCAGGACCAGGAGTGGGCCCGGGACTTCTACCGGGCGGGTACGTTCACCCTCATCGGCGGCGCCGTCGTGTCACTCCTCGCCGCCCTCACCGGCTACTGGGACTGGCTCAAGTCGACCAAGAAGGGCACCCAGGCCCGGCGCACGGTCAACGCCCACGCCTGGACCATGATCGCGGTCACCGTCGTGGTCGTAGTCGACGTCGTGCTCCGGTGGCGGGTCTACGACGCCGACCTCCACACCGGGGCGGTCGTCCTCGCCCTCAGCCTGGTGGCGGCCGTCCTCACCATGGTCGGCGGCACCATCGGCGGCGGGTTGGCCTACGACTACGGGTTCAACGTGGAGACCTCGGGCGACCACCCGGTGTGGCACGAGTCGGAGTCCGACGTCCTACCCGGCCAGCACGGCTGACGGGTCAGACCTGGCACTGCTGGCAGAGGAACGACGACCGGCCGTTGACCTTGACCCGCACGATCGTGCTGCGGCACCGGCGGCAGGCCTGGCCGGCCCGGTCGTAGACCTTGTGCTCCTTCTGGTACTCGCCGATGGCCCCGAACAGGTCGCGGTACTGCTCGTCGGCCAACGACGAACCCCGGTGCTTGATCGCGTCCTGCAGCGTCTCCACCATGGCCCGGTAGAGGCGGCGGACCTCCTGCGACGACAGCGTCTCCGACGACCGGTCGTAGCGCAGCCCGGCCGCCCACAGGATCTCGTCGGAGTAGATGTTCCCGATCCCGGCCACGAACTTCTGGTCCATGAGGAGCGTCTTCAGCTTCGCCTTGCGCGCGGTGAGCAGGTCGCCGAAGCGGACCCACGACATCATGTCGTCGATCGGGTCGAAGCCGAGGTGGGCCAGCTCCGGCACCTGGTCGGCCAGGGCCTCGGGGGTGGTCACGAACAGCTCGCCGAAGGTCCGGGGGTCGACGAAGCGCAGCAGCCCGCCCTGGGTGAAGGTGATCACGGCGTGGGTGTGCTTGGGGTCGGGGTCCTTGGCGCCGCCCTTGCCCCGCAGCAGCTGGCCGCTCATCCCCAGGTGGACGACGAGCACGTCGCCCCCCTCCAGCCGCACGAGCAGGTACTTGCCCCGGCGCTCGACCCCGTTGATCTTGTGGCCCTCCAGCCGGGCCACGAAGTCGACGTCGTCGGGGTGGCGGCGGATGGAGCGGGCGCCCTCGACCGTCACCGACTTGATGCGGCGGCCGACGACCTCCTTCTCCAGGTCCCGCTTGAGGGTCTCGACCTCGGGGAGCTCAGGCATCGGCGGCCGACAACGGGTCGTCCGGCTCCGACAGGCTGCGCCAGGCCATCCGGGCCGCGGCCTGCTCCGCCTGCTTCTTGGACCGGCCCTCCCCCACGCCGTGGCAGGCACCGCCGACCCACACCCGGGCCGTGAACCGCTTGGCGTGGTCGGGCCCCTCCGACGCCACCTCGTAGGTCGGCAGCTGGTCGAAGCGGCGGGCGGCCAGCTCCTGGAGCCGGGTCTTGAAGTCGTGGCCGCCGGGGCCGGCCGCGGCCTCGGTCATGCGCTCACCGAGCAGGTCGACGACCAGGACGGACGCATCGACCCACCCCCCGTCGAGGTACACCGCGCCGATCACCGCCTCCATGGCGTCGGACAGGATCGAGGGCTTCTCCCGGCCCCCGGACGAGTCCTCCCCCTTGCCCAGGCGCACCGCCTCCCCCAGGCGCAGCTCGGCCGCCGCCTCGGCCAGGACCTCGGCGTTCACCACCGCCGACCGCACCTGGGCCAGGTGACCCTCCGGGAGCTCGGGGTAGGTGCGGTACAGGTGGTCGGTGACCACCAGTCCGAGAACGCTGTCACCCAGGAACTCCAGCCGCTCGTTGGACAGCTCGCCCGGGCTCTCCGCGCACCACGACCGGTGGCACAGGGCGCGCGCCAGCAAGCCACGATCGGCGAAGGGACGACCGAGCCGCTCAACCAGGGCGTCGAGCTGGTCGCTGTGGTTCAGGCCAAAGTCACTCAGGGAGGGACGCCCCGCCGGCGCGCTCGACCACGTAGTCGACCGCGTCCCGCACGGTCTTGAGATCCTCCAGGTCCTCGTCCTCGATCCGAAAGCCGGCCGAGCGCTCGGTCATCTCCTCCTCGATGGCCTCGACCAGCTCGATGAGGGCCAGGGAGTCGGCGTCGAGGTCGTCGGTGAACGACGCACCCTCGCTGATGGCGGAGGGCTCGATCTCGAGGATGTCGGCCAGCCGCTCGCGGATCAGGGTGAACACGGCCTGACGGCTCAGGGGCTCCCGGTTCGAGGTCCCTTCGCTGGATGTGGGGGTGACGGCAGACACGGCCGCGGGACTCCTGAGTGGCGGACTGGGACCGTCCGATGGTACCGGTTCCCCGGCTTGTGCGCTTGTGAACCGCCGGTCGGCTCAGGCGCCGGCCACGGCCTCCCGGATCTCGCCCACCATGTCGACCTGGACCATCTCCCGGGCCAGCGCCACGGCGTTGAAGATCGCCCGCCGGGACGACGAGCCGTGGCCGATGATGCACAGGCCGTCGACGCCGAGGAGCATCGCCCCCCCGTAGGACTCGGGGTCGAGCTCGGCCCGGAGGGGCGACAGGAGGGGCATGAGGGCGCCCGCGGCCTGCCTGGCCTCGTCGGTGGAGGTCAGGACCGTGAGCAGGAGGTCCATGAGGAATCGGGTGCCACCCTCCAGCGCCTTGAGCACCACGTTGCCGGTGAAGCCGTCGGTGACGACCACGTCGACCCGGTCGGACAGGACGTCGCGGCCCTCGACGTTGCCGATGAACCGGCCCGTGCGCAGGCGGCCGGGCTCGGCCAGGAGGGCGTAGGTGTCCTTGACCAGGGCCGACCCCTTCCCCGGCTCCTCGCCGATGGACAGCAGGGCCACCCTGGGCTCGTCCAGCTTGAACCGCTTGGCCGCGTACACCGCCCCCATCTGGGCGAACTGGACCAGCCACGAGGCGGTGCAGTCGGCGTTGGCACCGGCGTCGAGGAGGACGGTGGGGCTGGCGCCGGGCACCGGGATGACCGTGGCCACGGCCGGCCGGGCCACACCCTTGACCCGTCCCATGCGCAGCAGGGCGCTGGCCATGGCCGCGCCGGTGTTGCCCGCGCTCACCATCGCCGACGCTCGCCCGTCACGGACCGCCTCCGCCGCCCGCACCACCGACGCGTCCTTCTTGCGGCGGACGCCACCGGCGGGGTCCTCGTGCATGTCGACCACCTCGGAGGCGGCCAACACCTCCAGCCCCCACGTGTCGCCCATGGCCGACGGGTCGCCCACCAGCATGATGGGGACGCCCAACTCCTCCGCCGCCTGGCGGGCGCCGGCCACGATCTCGGCCGGACCCAGGTCGGCCCCCATGACGTCGACCGCTATCGGTAGGAGCACGGTGGTCTCGCGGGGAGACGAGGGGTCGGCGGGGCTACTCGACGTCGATGGCCTGGCGGCCGCCGTACCAACCGCAGTTGGGGCAGACGACGTGGGGCCGCTTCACCTGGCGGCACTGGGGGCACGTGCTCTGGGCAGGCGCGGCCAGGCGCCAGTTGGAAGCCCGGCGGCTGCGGCTCTTGGCCTTCGATGTCTTCTTCTTGGGGACAGCCATGGAGGTTCGATGGTACTCGCCCTGAGCTATTCGGTTTGAGGATCGGCCAGGAATCCCTCCAGCGCCGCCCACCGGGGATCGGCGACGGTGGCGTCGCAACCGCACGGTCCGTGGTTGAGGTCGGCGCCGCAGAGGGGGCACAGCCCGAGGCAGTCGTCCCGGCAGAGGGGCACCAGCGGCAGCTCCAGACCCACCTGCTCCCGGACCATCGGCTCCATGTCGATCGAGTCGTGGCCCAGGCGGTAGCTCTCGCCGTCGCGGGGCTCGCGCTCGAACAGCTCCCGGAACTCGAAGTCGAGCCGGCCGGCGGCCGCGCCCAGGCACCGCTGGCACTCGGCCCGCCACGGGGCGGAGACCGAACCGCTGGCCAGCAGCCCGTCGGTGACCCACTCCAGGGTCGTGGTCACATCGACGTCGGCGTCGGGGGGGACCTCGGCCACGCCCACTCTCAGGCCCGGCAGCGTCCCGCTCAGGCGCTCGTGGCGGCGGGCGGCGGGCTTGTGGACGAGGTCGGCGACGTTGACGACGAAAGGCCGCATCTATCCGGAGGGGGGCGGGCCCCCCTCCCGGCCTCCCCCCGGGATGCCGGCCTGCGCCCGGCACCGGGCCATCCACCGCGGCCGCCTGCGGCGGCGGGGGTGCCCGGCGAGGACAGCAGCGACCCCGTCGGCGCGGGCGTCCCGGTCGACGACGGTGGGCCGGCTCACCACTGGTCCTGGTCGAAGAACACCTCGCCGGTGTCGGGCTCGCCTTCGCCCCGCATGGTCTGGTCGCCCTCCTGGGGCGGGGGCAGGGGTGTCACCCGCAGCTTGGCCCGGCCCGCACCGACCGTCTTGACGATCCGCTCGAGCACCGTCTCGAAGCTGGCCAGCTTCTGGTCGCAGTAGTCCTCCGCCTCGTGCCGCAGCCGGCGCGACTCGTCGTTGGCCTCCTCCACCGTCCGCCGGGCCACCCGCTGGGCCTCCCGGACGAGCTCGGTGCGCTGGACGATGCGCTCGGCCCGCTCCCGGGCCGCGGCCAGGATGTCGTCGGCCTCCCGCTGGACCTTGGCCAGGTACTCGGCCCGCTCCTTGAGCAGCCACCGGGCCTGGCGCATCTCCTCCGGCAGGCGGGCGATGGCCTCCTCCAGCAGCTCGACGACCTCGTCCTTCTCCAGCCGGACGGTGGACGACAGCGGCATCTTGGGGGCGCTGTTGATCAGGTCGAGGACGCGCCGGAGCAGGACCTCGCTGTCGTGGGGCTCGACCATGGTCACCCCCGGAACCTGTCGACGAGGCGCTCGGCCACCACCGGGGGAACCATCGACGACACCTCGCCGCCGAAGCGGGCCACCTCCCGGACCAGGCTGGAGGAGAGGAACGAGTGCTCGGGGGTGGTGGGCATGAAGAGGGTCTCGATGCCCGAGAGGCGGTAGTTGAGCTGGGCCATCTGCAACTCGTACTCGAAGTCGGACACCGCCCGCAGGCCCTTGACGATGGCGGTGACCCCCCGATCGAGGGCGTAGTCGACCAGCAGGCCCTCGAACTCGTCGACCTTGAGGTTGTGGAGGTGGCCGGTGACCGCGGCCAGCATGGCGGTGCGGTCGTCGAGGGTGAAGAGGGTGGACTTCTGGGGGTTCTCCACCACGGCCACCAGCACCTCGTCGAACAGGCGGGCGGCCCGCTCGATGACGTCGAGGTGCCCGAACGTGACCGGGTCGAAGGAGCCGGGAATGAGCGCTCTGGTCATCCGGCTGCTTCCCCCTCGTCCTCGTGGTCGGGCGCGGCGCCCAGCCGGCGTCGCACGAGGGTCACCACCGTATCCCCATGGCGGCGGGACTTTATGGCCGCCCACGGCGGGTGGACGTCGATGTGCTCGCCCGTCTCCAGGACGGCCAGGCGGGCGGGGAGCGCGGCCAGGAGGCGGGGCCAGTCGTCGAAGGCATAGGGGGGGTCGAGGAGGGCGAGGTCGAAGGTCTCGGTCGTCGCCGCCAGGAAGCGCAGGGCGTCGCCCCGGACGACGGTGGCGGTTCCGGCCAGCCCGGTGGTGGCCAGGTTCTGCTCGACGGTGCGGATGGCGGCGTGGTCGGCGTCGACGAACGTGGCCGACGCCGCCCCCCGGGAGAGGGCCTCGATGCCGAGGGCCCCGGTGCCGGCGAACAGGTCGAGCACGGTGGCGCCCTGGAGGGCGTCCATGCTGGCCAGGGACGAGAACATCGCCTCCCGGACTCGATCGGTGGTCGGTCGCAGCCGCCTGCCGGGCGGAGCCACGAGCCGCCGACCGCCCGCCATCCCGGCCACGACCCTCACGGGCCGGCCCCGCCGTGCCGACTGGTCACCGGGGCGCCCGGCGTCGAGCGGCTCGCGATCGCGTCCCACGGGCATCGGCCATGACGTGATTCTCACACCTTCCACCACCGTCGCCCGGGAGCCCGGCGGTCACTCCGTGCCTTCGTCCAGCCACCGTTAGTGTTTTGGGTCCGCGAGAAGCGGGTAGGCGGCGGTCCGAATCGGCGTCCCTGTCACAACGAGCCGTATGGCCCATTGCGATCCTCCTCCGGATGGAATGGGGTAGGGAGCGTCGCGCAGACCAAGGAGGCGGTCATGGTGGACGCGCTGGGTTCGACGGGCGCCGGTCGACGGCGGCCGGGCGTGCGATGGGGTCTGTTCGTGGCCGGCCTGGTGGTGGCGGTGGTGGGAGCGGGGTTGCCGGCGGGCGCCGACACACCCGAGACCGGCACCGATCCGACGGTCGTCCTCACTGTCAGTCCCGACGACGGGCTCACCGACGGCCAGACGGTGCACCTCGTCGGCACCGGGTTCCCGGCCACCACGTCCGGCCGCATCCGCCAGTGCGCGGGGAGCGTGGCCGTGCCCGAGTGCGACACGGTCCTGGGTGGCATCTTCACCACCGACGGCGCCGGCAACATCACCCAGGCGGTGATGACGGTGCAACGGGTGATCACCACCTACACCACCACCTACAACTGCGGGGTGACCACCTGCTACCTCGTCGCCGACGGCGGCGGCAAGAGCTCCCGCCACCACATCTCCTTCGCCGGGGCCGGCACCGTCCCCGGCCCGACGACCACGACCGGCGGCGCCACGACCGTCCCACCGCCGACCACCGTCGCGCCGCCCACGACCGTCCCACCGGCGACCACCGTCGCGCCGCCGACGACGGTCCCGCCCGACCCGCCGCCGCCCGACGAGGGCATCCTCTGCTCCATCGTCCGGGCCCTGGGCCAGGCCCTGCCCGGCCTCCTCGGCGGCCTGGCCGACTTCCTCCTCGATCTGCTGGGATGCGCCCCGCTCAGCTCTTGAACAGGAACTCCGCCTCCGACTCGTCGATGAGGAGGCGGATCTCCTCCGCCAGCAAAGTGTTCCGGCGGAGTCCGGGGTCGGCGTCGACCAGCTCGAAGGCCAGCTCCCGGGCCTGGCCGACGACTTCCCGGTCCCGTCGCAACGACGCCAGCTTGAGGTCGGAGTGGCCCTTCTGGCGGGTGCCCAGCACCGTCCCCTCCCCCCGCAGCTCGAGGTCGATCTCGGCCAGCAGGAAGCCGTCGGTGGTCTCCTCCAGCGCCTTCAGCCGGGTCTCCGACTCGGGGGTGGAGCCGGCGCCGAACAGGTAGCACCACGACCGGTCCGACCCCCGGCCCACCCGGCCCCGGAGCTGGTGGAGCTGGGCGATGCCGAAGCGGTCGGCGTCCTCCACGATCATCACGGTGGCGTTGGGGACGTCGACGCCCACCTCGATGACGGTGGTGGCCACCAGCACGTCGAGCTCCCGGCGGCGGAAGGCGGTCATCACCGCCTCCTTGTCCTTCGCCGGCATCTGGCCGTGGAGCAGGCCCAGGCGCAGGTCGGGCCACACCTCGGCCGCCAGCCGCTCCCGCTCCTCGACGGCCGAGCGGGCCTGGATCTTCTCCGACTCCTCCACCAGGGGGCACACCACGTACGCCTGGCGCCCGGCGGCGACCTCCGACGCCACCAGGGCGTGGGCCTCGGCCTCCTCCAACGGTCCCCGGGCCCACGACGTGGTCACCGGCGTGCGTCCGGGCGGCAGCTCGTCCAGCGTGGTCACGTCGAGGTCGCCGTAGACGGTCATGGCCGCGGTGCGGGGGATCGGCGTGGCCGTCATGACCAGGACGTCGGGATCGTCGCCCTTGCCCCGCAGCGCCGCCCGCTGCTCGACCCCGAACCGGTGCTGCTCGTCGATCACGATCACGCCCAGGGCCTTGAACGCCACTCGCTCCTCCAGCAGGGCGTGGGTGCCGACCAGGAGGTCGACGTCGCCCACCGCCAGCCCGTCGAGGATCCGGGCCCGCTCCCCGGCCGTCGTCCGGTTGGACAGGAGCTCCGTCCGCAAGGGCCGGTCGCCGGTGAGGGTGCGCTCGTCGGGCACGGTCAGGTCCCCCAGCAGGTGGCGCAGGCTCACGTCGTGCTGCTCGGCCAGGACCTCGGTGGGGGCCATGAACGCGCCCTGGTACCCGCCCTGGACGGCGGTGAGCAGGGCGGTGAGGGCGACGACGGTCTTGCCGCTGCCCACGTCGCCCTGGAGCAGGCGGTGCATGGGATGGGGCCCGGCCAGGTCGGCGCCGATCTCGGAGATGGCCTTGCGCTGGGCGCCGGTGAGGGCGAACGGCAGCCCCGCGTGGAACCTGGGGACCAGGGGCCCGCCCTCCACCACGTGGCGGATCCCCTTCGACTCCCGCTCGATGGCCCGCTTGCGCAGGACGAGGGCCACCTGCATCCGCAGCAGCTCGTCGAGGACGAGGCGGCGGCGGGCGGCCCGGGCCGCCTCCATCGAGTCGGGGTTGTGGATGGCGGCGAACGCGGTGCGCCGGTCGACCAGGTCGAGGCGGTCGAGCCACGCCCCGGGCAAGGGGTCGGCGAAGGGGCCGGCCCGAGCCAGCGCCTCTTCGATGAAGCCGGCCAGCTCCCAGGTCGAGAGCCCGGCCTTGTCGGACTGGGGGTAGATGGGGACGATCCGCCCGGTGCGGTCGCCGATCAGGTCGACCACCGGGTTGGTCATCCGCCGCTGGCCCCGGAACTGCTCGAGCTTCCCGAAGAAGACGGCCTGGGTCCCGGCCCCGAGCTGCTTCTGGCGCCACCCCTGGTTGAAGAACACCACGTGGAGGTAGCTGGACCCGTCGAAGACGTCGACCTCGACGATCATCCGCCCCTGGCGGGTGCGGCGGGACTTCACCCGCTTCACCGTGGCCAGCACCACCGCCTCGTCCCCCACCTTCATGTCGGCGATGGCGGACTGGCGGGTGCGGTCGACGTAGCGCCGGGGGTAGTGGATGAGCAGGTCGAGGACGGTGTGGATCTCCATGGCCGCCAGCCCGTCGACCGACTTGGGGCCCACGCCCTTCAGCTCGCCCACCGGGATGGCCGCCAGCTGCGCCAACCGCCGCCCGGTCATGGCGTCAGCGGTCGTCCTCGACGCGGTCGGGGTGGGGGACGGCGTGGACCCGGAGGCCCTCGATGCCCACGAATTCCCGCGGGTTGCGGGTGTACACCGGCAGGTCGTTGGCGAGGGCGATGGTGGCGATCATCGTGTCGAGCGCCCTCGCCGCCGGCTTCCGAAGGCGAGGGCCGGAACGGAACCGGTTCGAAGGCAGCTTCGATACAGGAAGCTGGGGTCACTCGATCGAGAAGAGGTACGCCGACAGCGGCAGGCGCCAGTGGTGGACCTCGACGGCCACGTCGGGGCGGCTCTCGGCCAGCCACCGCTCGACCGCGCCGGTGATTTCGGCGGGCGTGGACGACCCCGTGAACACCGTCACCAGCTCGTGGTGGGCCGCCACCAGCCGGTCGAGGAGGCGGGTGGCGCAGGCGACCAGGTCGGGGTCGACGACGACTATCTCCTCGCCCGCCAGGCCCAGCCAGTCGCCCTCGCTGATCTCACCCGCGTCCCGCACCGCCCACGTGACCTGCCCCGACACCACCTGGGCGGCCGCCTCTTCCATGGCCTTGGCGTTGGCCTCGGCGGGGGCGTCGGCGTCGTACACGAGCATGGCCGCCAGCCCCCCGACCATCCCCTTGGTCGGCACCACCAGCACCGGCTTGGAGGCGACGGCGGCCGCCTGCCGGGCCACGGGCACGATGTTCTTGTTGTTGGGGAGGACGACCACCTCGTCGGCGTCGGTGGCCTCGATGGCATCGAGCAGGTCGGCGGTGGACGGGTTCATCGTCTGGCCCCCGACGACCACCTCCTGGGCGCCGAAGGACCGGAAGCCCTCCCGGACGTCGTCGCCCATCGCGACGGCCACCACCGCCGTCGCCACCCTGGCGCGAGCGCCGGCGGCCGGGCCCAGCCCCTGGCGGACCCACCGCTCCTCCTCCACCTGGCCGGCCAGGTCGGTGACCCGGATCTGCCTGGGCCTCCCGGCCTCGATGCCCGCCTCGATCGACGCCCCGATGTCGTCGGCGTGGATGTGGCAGTTCCACAGGCCGTCGCCGCCGACGATCACGATCGACTCGCCGATCTCCATCCACGCCGCCTTGAAGGCGTCGATCTTCTCGTCGGGCGCATCCAGGAGGTACATGACCTCGTACCGGGGACCGTCCATGGCACCGTCACCGGCGCCCTCGCCGTGGCCCACCGCGATCGACGGCTCCGCCTCCCCCGCGGGCGCCTCGGGCACCGGCCGCCCGTCCACCACCTGCAGCAACGCGTCGAGGAAGAGGACGAACCCGGCCCCGCCGGCGTCGACCACCCCCGCCTCTTTGAGGACGGCCAGCAGCTCCGGCGTGCGGGCCAACGCGTCCCGGGCCGACCGGACGGCGGCGTCGAGCACGTCGACGAGCCCGTTGTCGCCCGCCGCGACCGACACCGCCGCCTCCGACGCCTCTCGCACCACCGTGAGGATCGTCCCCTCCACCGGGCGCATGACGGCCGAGTAGGCGGCGGTCGACGCTTCCGACAGGGCGGCCGCCATCGAGGCCCCGTCGGCCACCTCGGCGTCGTCGAGGCGTTGGCACAGGCCCCGCAGGACCTGGGACAGGATCACCCCCGAGTTGCCCCGGGCGCCCATGAGCGACCCGTGGGATATGGCCTTGCAGGTGGCCACCATGTCGCGGTCGGCGTCGGCCACCCCGTCGAGGGCGGTGACCACCGACTCGAGGGTGAGGGCCATGTTGGTACCGGTGTCGCCGTCGGGAACGGGGTAGACGTTCAGCCGGTTCAGCCGCTGCTGGTGGGCCCGCAGGGCGTCACGGAACCCGACCACGGCGGCCCGCAGATGCGTGTGATCGAGCCGGTCCAGCACCCCCATCCGCCGGATCGTAGACGCATCAGCGCTGCTGGTACCGTGTTCGGCGATGGCTTCTGTGTGCGAGATCTGCGGCAAACACCCGTCCTTCGGGATGAGCGTGAGTCACTCCCACCGGCGCAACAAGCGCCGGTGGAACCCCAACATCCAGCGGGTGCGGGCGATCGTCGCCGGCGCCCCCCGCCGGGTGTCGGTCTGCACCTCGTGCATCAAGGCCGGCAAGATCACCAAGCGGGTCTCCTGACCCGCGACCCTCGAGGCCGTCGGGCAGGTCCTCCGGTCAGCCTGCGCCCTCGGCCAGCTGGTTGAGCACCTTGACCTGGCCCACGGCGATGACCACGTCGCCCTCGGCCAGCACGGAGTCGGCCCGGGGCGGTACCAGCAGCTCCCCGTCAGGACGCTTGAGGGCGAGCAGCATCACCCCCTGGTAGGGCCGGCACACGTCGCGCACCTCCCGGCCGGCGAAGGGCGAGCCGGAGCCGATGACCAGCTCCTCGATGCGCAGGTCGGGGGCCACGCTGATCATGTCGACGAACTCGATCATCGCCGGCTGCATGGCCAGCGACGCCATCCGCACGCCGCTCAGGCCGTAGGGGGAGATGATCCGGTTGCTCCCCGCCCGCCGCAGCTTGTCGACCGACTCCGGCCGTGACGAACGGGACACGATGAACAGGCTCGGGTTGAGGGAGCGGGCGGTGAGGGTGATGTAGACGTTGACCGCGTCGGAGTCGACCGCGCACAGCAGGGCCTTGGCCCGGTGGATGCCGGCCAGCTCGAGGACGGCGTCCTCGGTGGGATCACCCATGATGTAGGTCATCCCGTCCTCCTGCAGCCGGGCCTCGAGCTCCTCCAGGCTCTCGACGACGACGACCGGCTGGCCCTGGCGGGTGAGCTCGGCGGCCGCGGCCCGGCCCACCCTCCCGTAGGCGCAGATGATGTAGTGCCCGTCGAGGGCGTCGAGCTGGCTGCGCATGCTTCTCCTCCTGAGGAACAGGCTGAGCTCGCCGCTGGCCAGGGCGGTGGTGAACGCCCCGATCAGGATGAACACGGCGGCCACGCCGAAGGTGATCAGGGTCAGGGTGAAGACTCGTCCGGCCGGGCTGAGGGGGTGGATCTCTCCGTAGCCGACCGTGACCAGGGTGGTGACGGTCATGTACACCGCGTCGAGCAGGTTGAAGTCCTCGATCACCACGTAACCGGCGGTGCCGTAGACCAGGGCGAAGGCGAGCATCCCTGCCGGCAGCCGCATGCGCACGGCCAACAGGTGCACCGCAGCCCGTCCCGTCACCGGGCGGCGACGGAGCGGCTTCATGGCCGCAGTTCTAGCGCTTGTGGGTCCGATCCCACCCGGGGTCGACCGGCCCGACCCCGCCGCCGAGGGGGGCGCCGGCGGCGATGGCCCGTTCGACGAAGCGCTTGGCGGCCACGCAGGCGTCGGCCGGCTCCATGCCGTTGGCCAGCCCGGCGGCGATGGCGGCGGACAGGACGCAGCCGGTGCCGTGGGTGTGACGGCCCGGGATGCGGGGGCCGTCGAGCCAGACGGGGGCGTCGGGGGCGTCGGCGGTGAGGAGGCAGTCGGGGGAACGCTCGCGGTCGGCCAGGTGGCCGCCCTTGACCAGGACGACCTCGGCTCCCAGCTCGAGGAGGGCGGCGGCGGCGGCGACCATGTCGTCGCGGTCGCGGACGGGGAAGCCGACGAGGGCCTCCGCCTCGGGAAGGTTGGGGGTGAGGACGGTGGCCAGGGGCAGGAGGAGGTGGCGGACGGCCTCGACCGCCTCGGGGGCGAGGAGCCGGTCACCGTGCTTGGAGACGAGAACCGGATCGACCACCAGGGGGCGGACGCCGAGCTCGGCCACGGTGAAGGCCACCGCCTCCACCACCTCGGCCGAGGCGAGCATGCCGGTCTTGGCCGCGTCGATGCCGATGTCGGCCGCCACCGACGCGATCTGGGCCCGCACCAACTCCGGCGTCACCGCCTCGAAGGCCTGGACGCCGAGCGTGTTCTGGGCCGTGACCGCGGTGACGGCCGCCGTCCCCCACACCCCGTGGGCCTCGAACGTCTTGAGGTCGGCCACGACGCCGGCGCCGCCGCCCGAGTCCGTCCCCGCGATGGTCAGGGCCACCGGCCGCCGGGCGCTCACCGCTCGCTCCAACCGGTGACGTTTTTCGGGGTCCCGGCTCCGGAAAGCGTCACCGGTTGGCGGCGGCCCTCGAACCGGTGACGTTCCTCGGGGTCCCGGCGCCGGAAAACGTCACCGGTTGGCGGCGGGAGGGCGGTCACCACCGGTGCTCCCAGCCGACGTCGGGCAGGTCGCCGTGGCGCAGGCGGCGTTCGGACGGGTCGGCGGTGCAGGAGCCGATGACGAGGGGGAGGCCGAGGCCGAGCTCGACGAAGACCGCCGCCACCCGGTCGGGGTCGGGGGCGGCGAAGAGCAGCTCGTAGTCCTCGCCCCCGCCCAGGGCGAGCAGCTCCGGTTCGTCGCTCACCCGGGACACGCCCACCGCCACCGGCACCTTCTCCACGACCACCCCGACGCCGGACGCGGCGGCCAGATGGCGCAGGTCGCCGGCCAGCCCGTCGGACACGTCGATCATGGCCGTCGCCCCCGCGGCCCGGGCCGCCGCCCCCTCCGCCAGCCGGGCCCGCGGCCGGCGGTGGGCGAGCACCAGGTCCTCCAGGCCCGCGCTGCCCGACCCTGCCCGCAGCACCGCCAGCCCGGCGGCCGACGACCCCAGCGGCCCGGTCACGAAGAGCACGTCGCCCGGACGGGCCCCCGACCGGAGCACGGGTGGCGGCGTCAGCGGCCCCGCGTCGCCCGCGATCGCCACCGACACGACCAACACCGGGGCCGACGTGGTGTCCCCCCCCACCACTGGGCACCCGTAGGCCCCCGCCGCGGCCAGCAAACCGTCGTACAGCAGGTCGACGTCGATCGAGCCCAACGGTCCTGCCACCGACACCACCGCGGCCAGGGGACGGCCCCCGACGGCGGCCACGTCGCTCACGTTGGCCACCATCGCCTTCCACCCGAGGTCGTCGAGGCCCACCAGCGACAGGTCGGCATGCACGCCGGCGACGACCGCGTCCGAGGCCAGGAGCAGCGCGCCGAGGGGCCCGGGGACAAGGGCGACGTCGTCACCGACCCACACTTGTCCCGTCGGGGCCGGCATCCGTTCACGCAACCGTTCGATGATGGCGAACTCGCCCGGTAGAGTCGTGGTCCTCACGTTACGCGTCCCTACGGAGGGCCTCTTGCAGGGCGTCATCAAGTCATACGACCCCGGTACCAAGGAGGGCGTCCTCGTCCGGGACACCGATCGCAGCGAGTACGACCTCGCCGCCGACGCCATCACCGGGTCGGTGTTCAGGATGCTTCGGCAGGGTCAGCGGGTCGTCTTCGACCTCGACGGCGCCGGCCGGGCCACCAAGCTGCGCCTCGGATCCGAAGTCGACATGGGGACACCTGGGTTCCCGCCCCGAGAGCAATGACCGAGTGAAAGAGGATTGATGGCCAAGACCACCAACACGAAGCTGCTTGCCTGGGTCGACGAGATGGCGGCCCTGTGCACCCCCGACAAGGTGGAGTGGTGCGACGGCTCCCAGGAGGAGTACGACCGTCTGTGCCAGCTCCTGGTCGACGGGGGCACGCTCACGGCCCTCGACCCGGAGAAGCGCCCGGGCAGCTACTGGGCCACCTCCGACCCCGGCGACGTCGCCCGGGTGGAGGACCGAACCTACATCTGCTCCGCCGACCCGGTCGACGCCGGCCCCACCAACAACTGGCGTGACCCGGCGGAGATGAAGGAGGTCCTCACCGGCCTCTTCCGCGGGTCGATGAAGGGCCGCACCATGTACGTGATCCCCTTCTCCATGGGCCCCATCGGCTCCCCCATCGCCCACATCGGCGTGGAGATCTCCGATTCCGCCTACGTGGCCATCAACATGCGGATCATGACCCGCATGGGCCAGGCCGTCCTCGACTCGCTGGGCGACGGCGAGTTCGTCCCCTGCCTCCACTCGGTCGGCGCCCCCCTCGAGGAGGGCCAGGCCGACGTGGCCTGGCCGTGCGACGCGGAGAACAAGTACATCGTCCACTTCCCCGAGGAGCGCACGATCTGGTCCTACGGGTCGGGCTACGGCGGCAACGCCCTCCTGGGCAAGAAGTGCTTCGCCCTGCGCATCGCCTCGGTCATGGCCCGCGACGAAGGCTGGCTGGCGGAGCACATGCTCATCCTCAAGCTCACCTCGCCGGAGAAGGTCGTGCGCTACGTGGCCGCCGCCTTCCCGTCGGCCTGTGGCAAGACCAACCTGGCCATGCTCGTCCCCTCCATCCCCGGCTGGGACGTCCAGACGGTGGGCGACGACATCTGCTGGATGAAGTACGGCGCCGACGGCCAGCTCTACGCCATCAACCCCGAGGCCGGGTTCTTCGGGGTCGCCCCCGGCACGTCCGACTCCACCAACCCCAACGCCATGGCCACCCTCACCCGCAACTCCCTGTTCACCAACACCGCCCTCACCGACGACGGTGACGTGTGGTGGGAGGACATGACCAAGGAGAAGCCGGCCCACCTCGTCGACTGGAAGCGCAACGACTGGACACCGGAGACCACGACGCCGGCCGCCCACCCCAACGCCCGCTTCACCACCCCCGCCGCCCAGTGCCCCGTGATCGCCCCTGAGTGGGAGGACCCCAAGGGGGTGCCGATCTCGGCCATCCTCTTCGGTGGACGCCGCTCGTCGGTGATCCCCCTGGTCCACGAGTCGTTCTCCTGGCAGCACGGGGTGTTCCTGGGCTCGATCATGGCCTCGGAGACCACCGCCGCCCAGGCCGGAGCGGTCGGCAACCTGCGCCGCGACCCCTTCGCCATGCTCCCGTTCTGCGGCTACAACATGGGCGACTACCTGGGTCACTGGCTCGACGTGGGCAACGCCGCCGACGACCAGTCCAAGCTGCCCAAGCTCTACTACGTCAACTGGTTCCGCAAGAGCCCCGAGGGCAAGTGGCTGTGGCCCGGCTTCGGCGAGAACAGCCGGGTCCTGTCCTGGATCTTCGGGCGCATCACCGGCCAGGCCGACGCGGTGGAGACGGTCATCGGCAACCTGCCCACGCCCGGCGCCCTCGACATCACCGGCCTCGACATCGACGACGCCACCATGGCCGAGCTGCTGCGGGTCGACGTCGAGGAGTGGCGGGCCGAGATCCCCTCGATCGAGGACCACTACGCCAAGTTCGGCGACCGCCTCCCCGTCGTCCTCAGGGACGAGCTGCAGGCGTTGGAGAAGCGGCTCAGCGCCTAGTCTTCGCCGCGTGCCCGCCGACCGGCTTCGACAACCTGCGACACCGGGGGACTTCGAGCCGGCCGCGCCCGCTGCCGAAGCGGCCACATGTCCGATGGCCCCACGCCGACCGCAGGTCGGCATCCCCGGGGGGAGGCCGGGAGGGGGGCCTGCCCCCCTCCCTATGAATAGGAGGGCTGGATGCCGGTTACCGCATACGTGCTGATTCAGACCGAGGTGGGCAAGTCCACCCAGGTTGCCCACCTGGTGGCCGACATCGAGGGCGTGATCGCGTCCGAGGGCGTCATGGGCCCTTACGACGTCATCGCCCGGGCAGAGGCGGAGTCCAACGACGCCATGAACAAGCTCGTCGTCAACCGCATCCAGCTCATCGACGGGATCACCCGCACCCTGACGTGCCCGGTAGTGAAGCTCTAGCGCCTACCTGAGCACCAGGGCCCGGATGCCGAGGCCCATGATGAACAGGCCCCCCAGGCCGTAGAGCAGGTGCAGCCGGTCCTGCAACTGGTGGCGGTACGAGTGGATGATCGCCACCGTGATGATGGTGAGGAACCCGTAGAAGGTGTGGAACTGGGGGACTTCGATGTCGTCGACCGCCATCAGCCACACGCCGAGGATCACCTGCACGAACACCATGACCTGGGCGAACGCGGTCGTCCACCACAGCTGGCGGCTGCGGTATCGGGGCCAGCGGGCGGCGGCCAGGGCCCACGCCCCGGCACCGCCGTTGCCGACGATCACGACCCACGACCCGAGGTCGTGGAGGGTGCGAACCACGGCGTCAGAGCCCGGCGAAGACGTCTGTCTCGAGGGTGTCGGCGGGGGCGCCGACCAGGATGTACCACTCCTGACCGAATGCGACCTTGAACATCTCCGGGGCCATGGCCAGGAAGAACGACGATTCCGAGATCTGGCTGGCGTGGCTGCCCATCGCCTTGCGCTTGAGGTCGACGTAGTCGGTGACGTCGACCCGGGTGGTGACCCGTTCGCCGGGCACGCCCAACTCGAGGTCGGCCGGGTCGAGGTCGCCCGGCATCTCGATGCCGGCCGCGATCGCGTCGGCCATCGACCGGCGCATGAAGTCCATGTCGACGGTGTTCATGTAGACCTTCGGCGTCCGGGCCAGCTCCGCCGCCCTCAGGCCCACCCGGGAGACCTGGATGTGGTCGGGGTGGCCGTAGACGCCGTTCTCGTCGTAGGCGGTGAGGACGTCGGCCTTCTCCTCGATGAGGATGGCGCTCAGGCGGCCGGCCGCCTCCTCGACGTCGGCCTGCCAGAAGGAGGCGGGATCGTCGTTCTCGGGCGTGCCCACCATGCCCGAGTCGACGTAGCCGAGGAACTCCACCCGGCTCACGCCCAGCACGGCGGCCGCGGCGTGGGTCTCCTCCACCCGCCGCTGCCACAGCTCCTCCCCCGGCTTCAGGTAGCCCTCGGCCACCTCGCCCCGCTCGCCCCGGGTGGCAACCACCAGCACCACCCGATGGCCGTCGGCGGCGGCCTTGGCCATGGTGCCGCCGGTGGCGATGGCCTCGTCGTCGGGATGGGCGTGGAAGACGACCAGGGTGCTCATCACCCCCGAACTTACCCTTCGGGAGGACGGAGCTCGGTGTACTCCAGGTAGGAGAAACCCCCGGCCACGTGCCCGTTGAGAGCGGCGCCGAACGCCTTCGACCAGTTGGCGGCGTTGTGGACGGCCTCGGCGGCGTCGTCGTCGAAGACCATCAGGAGGGTGAAGCGGAGTGGCTCGGCCTTGTCCTGCAGGGCCAGGAACAGGCGGGTGCCGGGCTCACCTGCCCGGACGGCGGCGGTGAGGGCGGCCACGGTGGCCTCGGCGTGGCCGCGCGACTCGGGGCGGACCCGGAAGCCGGCGGTGCGCACGACGGTCATTCGGTGGGCGCCGGGCTACAGCCGGTCGAGGAGCTTGGCCTTCTTGACGTCGAACTCGGCCTGGGAGATGACGCCCCGCTGGCGCAGCTCCTCCAGCTTCTCCAGCTGATCGAGGGGCGACATCTCCCGGCGGCCGGCGATGCGGTCGGCGTCACGGGCCTGGGCCAGCTCGATCTGGTGGTGGATGAGGTTCTGGGTGCGCTCCGGGTGGGGGAAGCTGCTGAACAGCTGCTGGCCCCGTTCTCCCGCCGACTCGATGAGAAGGTCGCCGGCTCCCAGCATGCGCTGGAAGATCGTGGAGTGGAACGACACGTCGTTGAGACGCTCGAGGGGGATCTCCCGGCCCGACTTGGAGATGACGCCACTGCGGTGGATGAGGCGGTCGGTGGTGACCACGAAGGTGGTGGTGGCCCACTGGGCGTAGCGGGCGACGAACCACACCAGGGCCACGAGGATCAGGAGCAGCAGGGGGATCATCGCCAGCCGCTCGACATCGCCCGCCACCCTGGACGACACCCCGATGGCGAGGGCGAGGGCCAGCACGAGGGCCACCGCCGGGCCGGCCAGGAAGAACCAGTGGGGCCGCAGCTCGAGGACGATGTCCTCGCCCTCGTTCAGGTACTTGCGGGGGAAGGGCATGGGCCGACCAGGGTACCGAAAGCGCCCGTCAGGCGAAGAGCCGGAGCTGGCACAGGCGGCCGACGGCGTCGTCCCACGACGCCAGCCGGCGGGCGCGGCTGAGGGCGTGGTCGCGGTTGTAGGGGCGGTCGAGCAGCCACGACTGGCACACGTCGGCCAGGAGCTCGGCCTCGACCGGGTTGTCCTCGATGGTGGCGTCGACCCCGATGGCGTGAGCCAGCTCGGCCTTGCCGCCCACCGCGGTGTGGTGGACCTGGTCGAGCGGGAGGCCGTGGAGCTCGAGCCACGAGGCGGTGGCGGCCGCCAGGTGGGGTGCCCGGGCGGTGATGCCGACCAGTCGCCAGCCGGCGTCGACGAGGGTGGCGACGGCTGCGGTCGCACCGTCGGCCACCGGCGCCGCCCGGTAGAGCTCGGTGTCGGCGAACGTCTCGTCGAGGAAGGCGTGGAAGTGGGCCTCGGGCAGGCCCAGGCGCAGGAGGCGGAGGTCGTAGGTGCGCCAGGTGGCCGGGTGGCTCGCCACGCCGAAGCGGTCGGCGATGCGGGCCGCGACCGCCGGCCCGATGTCGCAGAGGACCCCGTCGAGGTCGAGTCCGAGAAGCATGCCCAGAGGCTACCGGGAGGGTGGGACAACGAACCCCCGGGCCGATGGCGGCGCCCGGGCCGGGTGCGGCGCCGGGACCGGGGCCGGGCCGGCCGGACGGCCGACCATCCGCGTTTCTGTCGCACCCCCTCGGTACGGTCGAACGCATGGTCGATGAGGAGCTCCTGGCCGGCCTGAACGACGACCAGCGCCAGGCCGTGGTGAGCGATGCGGCGCCGCTGTGCATCCTCGCCGGCGCCGGCTCGGGCAAGACCCGGGTCCTCACCCGTCGCATCGCGTGGAGGGTGAGCAAGGGCAGCGCCCTCGCCCCCCACGTCCTCGCCCTCACCTTCACCCGGCGGGCGGCCTCCGAGCTCGGCAGCCGCCTGTCCTGCCTGGGCGTCCGTGAGCACGTGGCCGCGGGCACGTTCCACGCCGTCGCCTACGGCCAGCTCCGCCGCCTGTGGGCCGACCGAGGCGAGCGGCCGCCGGCCCTGCTCGACAGCAAGGTCCGGCTGGTGGCGGGCCTCCTCCCCCGCCCCACCGGCACCAGGGTCTCCCCGGCCGAGCTCGCCACCGAGATCGAGTGGGCCAAGGCCCGCATGGTCGCTCCCGCCGCCTACGAGCACGCCGCGGGCCAGGCCGGGCGCCGGCCCCCCCTGCCGGCGGCGGCCATGGCCGCCATCTACGACCGCTACGAGCACGCCAAGTCCAAGCGCCACCTGGTCGACTTCGACGACCTCCTCCTCCTGTGCGCCACCGCCCTCGAGCGCGACCGCACGTTCGGCGCCGCGCAGCGGTGGCGGTTCCGCCACCTCTTCGTCGACGAGTTCCAGGACGTCAACCCCCTCCAGTTCCACCTCCTCGAGGCGTGGCGGGGCGACCGCCGCGACCTGTGCGTCGTGGGTGACCCCAACCAGGCCATCTACGCCTGGAACGGCGCCGACCCCCGCTACCTCACCGCCTTCCGCAACCGCTTCCCATCGGCGGCGGTGGTCCACCTCGACGACAACTACCGCTCGTCGCCCCAGGTCCTGGCCGTGGCCAACGCCGTCCTCGACAGCTCCGCCACCGCCACCGGCGACGAGCACGCACCTCACCGGCTGCGGGCCCACCAGCCGGCCGGACCCGCGCCGACGGTCGAGTCGTACCGCACCGACCGCGACGAGGCGGCCGAGATCGGCCGCGCCCTGCGCCGGCGGGGCGGGTCCAACCCCTGGTCGCAGATGGCGGTGCTCACCCGCACCCACGCCCAGCTCCTCTTGTTCGAGGAGGCGCTGCGGGCGGCCCGGGTGCCCTACCGGCTGCGGGGCGACGGGGCCTTCCTCGACCAGCCCGAGATCCGGTCCGCCCTGTCCGAGCTCCGCCGGAAACCGGCCGACACCCTGCTGGCGGCGATCCTTCCCGACCTCCGGGAGATGAGCGAGGAGGCGGCGGAGGCGGCCGGCGAACGCCAGGGCCACCTCGAAGGCCTGCATCGCATGGCCCAGGAGCACCTGGCCACCGACCCCGGAGCCAGCGTGTCCGGCTTCCTGGGGTGGCTGCGGGCTGCCCTCCGGGGCGACGACGCGGTCGACAGCAGCAACGCGGTCGCCCTCACCACGTTCCACGCGGCCAAGGGCCTCGAGTGGGACATCGTGTTCCTCGCCGGGCTCGAGCACGGCCTGCTCCCGATCAGCTGGGCCGATGCCCCCGAGGCCCGGGCCGAGGAGCGCCGCCTCCTCTACGTGGCCGTCACCCGGGCCCGGGTCGAGCTCCACGCCTCGTGGGCCCAGAAGCGCACGTTCGGGGCCCGCACCCTGGCCCGCCAGCCGTCGACCTTCCTGGAATCGGTCACGGGGGCGGTCCGCGACCTGGCCCAGGGTGGCACCGGCGACGGATGGCGGCGGTGGGTCGACGAGGGCCGGCACCTGCTCGAGGCGGCCCGGGCGGGCCGGCCGACCATGGCCGGGGACAAGGCCGATCCCGAGGTTCTGGAGGCGCTCAAGACGTGGCGGGCCCGAACCGCCCGAGCCACGGGCGTGCCTGCCTTCGTCGTCTTCCACGACACAACCCTGGCCGCGGTGGCGGAGGCCAAGCCCCGCAGCCGCACCGCCCTCCTCGCCCTCCCCGGGGTGGGGCCGGTCAAGGCCGACCGCTACGGCGACGCCGTCCTCGAGGTCGTGGCCGCGTCCGCTCCGGGAGGTTGACGGGGCGCCCCGGCGGCGCGACAACTGGGGTATGCGTTCCTTCGATTGGCCTGGTGAGGACGGTTGGGCATACCCGGACCCGGAGAAGGAGATGGCCGACCCGGAGGGATGGTTCGACGAGGACGCGGTCGCCCTGCGGGCGTCGCCGGTGCGCCTCGACGGCCTCGACCCACTGGAGCGCCAGGTCGTCGTGGCCCACTACGGCATCGACGGCAACCCTCCCCGCACCATGAAGCAGCTCCACCACGATCTCGACGTGCCTCGGGCCGACCTCCGCACCGCCCTGGCCGGAGGGCTGGCCAAGCTCCGGCTCGATTTCCTGGCCTGAACCCCGGTCAGCAGTCGAAGTCGGCCAGCAGCGGGGCGTGGTCGGAGGGGCTCTTGCCCTTGCGGGCGAAGCGGTCGATGAGGGCGAACGTCGACCGCTCGGCCAGCACCTCGGTGGCCAGGATGAGGTCGATGCGCAGGCCCCGGCCCTGGTGGAAGTCGCCCGCCCGGTAGTCCCACCAGGAGTAGAGGTGGTCCTGCTGGTAGTGGCGGCGGAAGACGTCGACCAGGCCCCACTCCCGCATGACCGCCACCGCCTCCCGCTCCGGCGGGCTGACGTGGGTGTTGCCGTGGAGCTTGGTCGGGTCCCAGACGTCGCGGTCGTCGGGCGCGACGTTGAAGTCGCCGCAGATCACCAGCGGATCGGCCGGGTCGCAGCCGGTGACGAGGTGCTGGTGGAGGCGGGCCAGCCACGCCAGCTTGGCCTCGTAGAACTCGCTGCCGACCACCCGACCGTTGGGGACGTACACGCTCGCCACCCGCACCCCGCCGCAGGTGGCCCACAGCAGGCGGGCCTCGGTGTCCTGCTCGCCGTGGTCGGAGTACCCGGCCACCACATCGTCGATGCCGACCCGGCTGAGGATGGCCACCCCGTTCCACTGGCCCTGGCCGTAGTGGGCCGATTCGTAACCGAGGGCGGCGAAGGCCAGGGCGGGGAAGGCGCTGTCGGCCAGCTTGGTCTCCTGCATGCACAGGACATCGGGCTGGGCATAGGCCAGCCACTCCTCGACCCGCTCGATCCGCGCCTTCAGCGAGTTGACGTTCCACGTCGCGATCCGCATCGACGACGAGCGTAGGCCCGAGCAGCCGATCAGGAGGATGGAGAACGCAAAACGCCGCCCCCTCTCCCGACAATGATCGTCGAGAGACTGAGCGGCGCACTTGCGATATCACTGCGGCTGGTTTCTCAACCGCGCTGCAAGCCTACCTGGGGCGCCTCCGATGAAATCGGAGGCGGGATCCCAGGGTGAATCCGACGGCGACCGGCTAGTTGGTCTCCGCTGCGGGCTGCACCCGGCTGCTGCCGTACATGCGGGCGATCGACTCCTGGTTGGCCTTGTTCGAGCTGCTCTCGCCCGTCGAACGGCCAGGCCAAGGCGTCACGTCGTTGATCGTGAGCGTGCCGCCCGGGTAGTTCATGATGCCGCCCGAGTAAGGGCCACCGGGGGTGGTGGTGTCCTCGGGGTTCCTGGGCGTGCTGGCGATAACGGTCATGAAGCTCCTTTGTGTCGCACGGAATTCGGTACGACAAGGGGAACCATACTCAACACTTCGAGCGAAAAAGTCGGGAAACGGTCCGGGCCGCAGGCCGCCGGCCATTCACACCTACCCTGACCTGCGACGGAGCGGTTCCTGAGCTTGTGAAAAAAAACACAAGCAATCTCCGCAGTCCCCCTCCGCTGAGCCCCGTCAGTCGGACGGTGTGACCGTCCGGCCGGGCTTGGTGGCCTTGGTGGCCTTGGTGGCCTTGGTGGCCTTGGTGGCCTTGGTGGCCTTGGTGGCCTTGGTGGCCTTGGTGGCCTTGGTGGCCTTGGTGGCGCCGGACGAGGCCGGCTTCGACACCTTGGCCGCCTTCGACGCCTTGGGCGGGATCGTGGGCGGTGCCGGCTCGGCGGCCGCCACCGCCTTCGAGGTCTTCCGCGCCGCCCGCTTGGCGCCAGGAACCTTGGCCGCCTTCCTGGCCGCCACCACCTCGGCCGGCGGCGAGGGGGCCGATGCGGTTACCGGTGCGTCGGTGACGGGCGCATCGGTGACGGGCGCATCGGTGACGGGCGCATCGGTGACGGGCGCATCGGTGACGGGCGGTGACGCAGGGGCGGCCCCCGCGGCCTGGCTCCCCCGCCGGCGGCGGGCCGCCTTGGCCGGCGCGGCCGGCACCCCTCGCTCGGGCGCGCCGGCGGTGGCGGGCGCCTTCTTGATCGTCGAACGCCGGGGTCCAGGACGGGCCGGCGCGGCCGGTGCGGCCGGTGCCGATTCCTCGACCTCCTCCGTCACCGGAGCGGCATCCGCCACCGGCGACGGGCGACGGGTGCGCTTCGACGGTGCCGACGCGTCGGTGGTCGGGACCTGCTCGTCGTGGGCGGCGGCGACCCGCTTGGCGGCGGACCGGGTCGAGGCCCGCTTCATCCCCGGCGCTCCGGCAACGACGTCGTCGGCCACCCCGCCGACGTCGGCGACCTTCTTCGACGCCGCCCTCCGCCGGGGCCGGGCGGCCGGGGCCTCGGCCGTCGCCGCGACCTCCTCCACGACCGCCACCGGCGACTCGACCGCGACTCGTGTCGAGGAGGCCCGGCGGGACCGCTTGGCCGGAGCCTTGGTGGCCGCGGGGACCGATTCGGCCTCCGCCTGGGCCGGGGCTTCGTCCGTCGCCTCCACCGCCTCCACCACCGGCACCGCCTTCTTGCGGGTCCGCTTGACGGGGGCCGGCGTTCCCTCCAGCTTGTCGATCTCCGCCTCGACCGTCTCCTGTGTCGGCCTTCCGGCGGGGCGGGCCAGGCCGGGCAGGGCCAGCTCGATGCCCCGGCGGGGCGGGTCCAGCGCCTGAACCACGAACGTCCGGGTCTCGCCCCGGGTCAGCACCTCCTTGGCGCTCCGGGGCGGCGGGTCGCCGAGCCCGACCACCGGGGCGTAGCACCGGGCCCCGTCGGCGTTCACGAACGCCCCGTGCGAGGTGAAGCTGTCGACGACCCCGTCGACCTCGCTCCCCAACCGGTGGTTGGCGATGAACGTGATGAAGGGCAACGGCTCGTTCACCGCCTCCGGCGACGCCGTCCCCGAACCGCTCCGCTTGCGGCCCCGCTTGGTGGCCCCCGGCGCCATGGTCGGCTCGATGGCCGCGGCGGTCGCCTCCGCGATCGCCTCCGCCACCGGCTCCTCCACCTTCTTCGGGGATCGCTTCCGAGCCCGCTCCGCGTCCCGCACCGCCACCCGGCTCTTGGGGCCCCGCACCGGAGTCCGCGGCGTGAAGATCCAGCCCACCCCCGGAACCGGCTTGCCGCCGATCAGCCGCCCCTCCTCGAACAGCCACTTGTACTCGCCGTGGAACTCCTGGAACGAGTCGTTCGACAGCACCACCGCGCCCGTGCGATCGGCGATCCGCAGCAGGAACCCGTCGCCCCGGCCGATGGCGCCCGCCGGCGGCGACACGATCTCGCCCGCCTCCTCCGCCTCCTCCAGGACCCGGCGCTCGGACTCGTCGATCCGGTAGCTGAAGGATGCGTCGACCACGACGATGATGTCGTCGTCGATGTGCTCCTCCCGGAACGCCCGGACGGCCTCGTCGAGCTGACCCAGGCTGGGCAGCGATCGGCCCTCGGTGGCCAGGTTCGAGCCGTCGACGACGACCCGCTGTCTCCCCCCCTTGTCGGCGCTCACGGTGCGTTCAGTCAAGCATCCACGCGTGCCACGGGCGGTGATCCAATCCTAAAGGCCCCCAAACGTCTTCTCGATGAGCTCCGCCTGCTCGTGCTGGTGGACTGTGTGGCTGCCGCTGGCGGGGCTCGCCGACTCGGTGCGGGAGACGTGGCGCAGCTTCGTCCCGCCGGGGAGGAGGCGGGCCAGCCGTCCGCTCACGAAGTTCCACGCCCCCATGTTCTCGGGCTCCTCCTGGAGCCAGACGACCTCGGTGGCGGACGGGTAGTGGGAGATGGTGTCGAGGATCAGCAGCCCCGGCCACGGGTAGAGCTGCTCGACCCGCACCACCGCCGCCGGCGCCCCCCGCCGGTCCCGGGCCGCGATCGCGTCCAGCGCCACCTTGCCCGAGGCCAGCACCACCCGCCGCACCGCGGCCCGGTCGGCCACCCCGCGATCGTCGAGGACCTCGTGGAAACGGCCGTTGACCAGCTCCTCAACCGGTGAGCGGGACGTGACCGCCCGCAGCAGCGACTTCGGGGTGAGCAGGACGAGGGGCTTGCGCCGGGCCCGGCGGATCTGGCGGCGAAGGACGTGGAAGTACTGGGCCGCGCTCGTCGGGTACACGACCTGGATGTTGTTGCCCGCGCACAGGGTGAGATAGCGCTCCAGCCGCGCCGACGAGTGCTCCGGACCCTGGCCCTCGTAGCCGTGGGGCAGGAGCAGCACCAGTCCCGAGGCTTGCCCCCACTTGGACTCGGCGGCGGTGACGAACTGGTCGATCACGATCTGGGCCCCGTTGCCGAAGTCCCCGAACTGGGCCTCCCACGCCACCAGCGACTGGGTGT
Organism: uncultured Acidimicrobiia bacterium; assembly: GCA_963790325.1. Lineage (GTDB taxonomy): Bacteria > Actinomycetota > Acidimicrobiia > Acidimicrobiales > AC-14 > JAXDMK01. The sequence goes on along the minus strand of CAWBNY010000003.1, from coordinate 49,940 downwards.
GGACGGTGGAGTAGCCGTACTCGAAGCCGAGGGCGGCGTACTCCGACAGCAGCGAGTCGTAGACGCGGAACCGGCCCTGCGCCAGGTCGAGGTCTCCCAGGGGGACGTGCTCGGCGCCGGTGACCGAATCGACCAGCACCGAGTGGCGGGAGGAGAAGGTGCCCCGGCGGGTGTCCTGGCCGGCCAGGCGCACGTCGACCCCCTCCAGCAGCAGCGACCCGAACGCGAGGGCCTCGCCCAACGACCAGTCGACCAGCCCGTCGCGGTAGAGGGAGTACCGAGCCTCCAACACCTTGGCCAGCTTGGGGTGGACGGTGAAGCCCTCGGGCGCGGCGTGGAGCCGGCCCGCCACCCGGTCGAGGACGGCCTGGGCCACGCCCGTGTCGACCGGCGGCAGCATGACCGTCTCCGCCCGCCGGCTGGGAACCGCCGGCGGGGCCGACTGGCGGGTCTCCTCGAAGGCGGTCTGCATGCGGGCCAGGAAGTCGTCGAGGGCCTTCTCCGCCTCCTCGGCGGTGATGTCGCCCCGGCGCACCAGGGTCTCGGTGTAGAGCTTGCGCACCGACCGCCGGCCCTCGATGAGCTTGTACATGAGGGGCTGGGTGAACGAAGGGTCGTCGCCCTCGTTGTGGCCGTGGCGCCGGTAGCAGACCATGTCGACCACGACGTCCTTGTGGAAGCGCTGGCGGAAGCCGAAGGCCATCCGAGCCACCCGCTGGCAGGCCTCGGGGTCGTCGCCGTTGACGTGGAAGATGGGCGCCTGGACCATCTTGGCCACGTCGGTGGCGTAGACCGACGAGCGGGCCTCGGCCGGGGCGGTGGTGAACCCGAGCTGGTTGTTGACCACCACGTGGATCGTGCCCCCCACCCGGTAGCCCCGCAGGGCGGACAGGTTGAGCGTCTCCGCCACCACCCCCTGGCCGGCGAAGGCGGCGTCGCCGTGGATCACCAGGGGCAGGACCGCGAACGCCTCGGGGTCGCCGATGAGGTCCTGGCGAGCCCGCACCATGCCCTCCACCACCGGGTCGACCGCCTCCAGGTGGGACGGGTTGGAGGCGAGAGTGACCGGCAGCGGCTGGCCCGACCGCCCCACGAACTTGCCCGCCGCCCCCAGGTGGTACTTGACGTCGCCCGAGCCCTGGATGGTCTCCGGGTCGAGGTTGCCCTCGAACTCCTGGAAGATCTTGCGCAGGGGCTTGCCCACGATGTTGGCCAGGACGTTGAGCCGGCCCCGGTGGGCCATGCCCAGCACCGCCTCGTGGATGCCGGCGCCGGCGGCCTGGTCGAGGATCTCGTCGACCAGGGGGATGAGGCTCTCCGCCCCCTCCAGCCCGAAGCGCTTGTGGCCCACGTACTTGGTGTGGAGGAACCGCTCGAAGGCCTCGGCCGCGTTCAGCCGGCCCAGGAGGTGGAGCTGCTCAGCAGCGTCCAGGCTCGTGGGCACGCCCTCCACCTGCTCCTGGATCCACCGCTTCTGCTCCGGCTCCTGGATGTGCATGTACTCCACGCCGATGCGCCGGCAGTACGCGTCCCGCAGGACGCCGAGCAGGTCGCCCAGGGTCATGAGGTTCCGGCCGGCGACGCCGTCGGTGTAGAACTCGCGGTCGAGGTCCCAGATGGTGAGGCCGTAGGTGGCGGGATCGAGCTCGGGGTGGGTGCGGGGCTCCTTCCACCGCAGCGGGTCGAGGTCGGCGATGAGGTGGCCCCGCACCCGGTACATGTTGATCAGGGTCTGGACGTGGACCTGCTTGGCCCGCTGGGTGTCGTGATCCTCGGGCGGGTTGCTGTCGGGCCGCCAGCGCACCGCCTCGTAGGGGACGCCGAGCGACCGGAACACACCGCGGTAGAAGCCGTCGGCCCCGCACAGCAGCTCGTGGATCTGGGCCAGGAACATCCCCGACTCCGCCCCCTGGATCACCCGGTGGTCGTAGGTGGACGACAGGCTGACCGTCTTGGACACGCCCAGCTCGGCCAGGACCCGCTTGTCGGCCCCCTCGAACTCGGCTCCGTAGCCGAGGGACCCGATGCCCACGATCACGCTCTGGCCGGGCATCAGGCGGGGCACCGACGACACGGTGCCGAGGGTGCCGGGGTTGGTGAGGGTCATGGTGACGCCGGCGAAGTCGTCCGGGGTGAGCCGGTTGCCCCGGACGCGGCGGATGAGGTCCTCGTAGGCGGCGTGGAAGCCGGCGAAATCGAGGGCGTCGGCATCGCGGATGCAGGGGACGAGGAGAGTGCGGGTGCCGTCGGCCTTGGGGAGATCGACGGCCAGGCCCAGCCCGACGTGGTCGTGGCCGACGATCACCGGCCCGTCGCCGGTTTCGGCGAAGGTGTTCTTCATGGCCGGGACGGTGTCGAGGGCGCGCACCACGGCGTAGCCGATGAGGTGGGTGAAGCTGACCCTCCCCGACCCGATGCGGCCCAGGTAGCCGTTGATCACCTTGCGGTTGACCTCCAGCAGCTTGGCCGGCACGACCCGGGTGCTGGTGGCGGTGGGGACCGCCAGGCTGGCCTCCATGTTGGCCGCGATGCGGGCCGCCGCCCCCCGCAACGGGCGGCCGGCGGGGGTCGGCGGCGGCGCCACGGGTGCTGCGGCCGGCGGGGGCGCCTCTACCGGCGCCGGCGGTGGGGCTGCGGCGACAGCGACGGCGGCGGTCGGACGGCCGCCGTCGGGCCGGTAGTCCTCGAAGAAGTCGCGCCAGCTGGCGCTCACCGAGGACGGGTCGGCGCGGAACCGCTCGTACATCTCGTCGACCAGCCCGGCGTTGGCACCGAAGCTGGCGGCGGGGGCCGGGCGGGTCGCTGCCGGGTCGACCGGTCGCATGCCCACGCCCCGATTCTACCGGCGGGTAGCGTCGTGCCCGTGGCTTCGCATCATGAGGTCGGCGACGTCATCGCCGACCGGTACGAGTTGGTGGTCCCGATCAGCTCCGGCGGCATGGGCGTCGTGTGGCGCGCCCGTGACCTGCTGGAGGAGGGGGAGGTGGTCGTCAAGGAGATCCGCTTCCCCGAGATCCTGGAGCCGGCCGCCCGAGTCGCCCTCATCCAGAAGCTGCTGGCCGAGGCCGCCACCCTCCGCACGCTCGAACACCCGGGCCTGGTGCGCATCGTCGACGTCCTCGAAGCCCACGAGCCGCCGCTGATCGTCACCGAGCTGGTGGATGGGCCGTCGCTGGCCGACCTGGTCGAGTCCGACGGCCCCATGTCTCCCGAGCGGGTGGCGGTCGTGGGCCTGGCCGCGGTGGAAGCGCTGTCGGCGTGCGCCGCCGCCGGGCTTTCCCACCGGTTCGTGCGACCGTCCCGGATCCTCCTGCCCTACCACGGGCCCGTCCGGCTGGCCGACTTCGGCGTGGCCGCCCTCATCGGCGATCCCGACGTCTCCCCCACCGGAGCGGTGGGCTCGGCCGCCTACCTGGCTCCCGAGCACCGCACGGTGCCCGCCGGCAGCGCCGCCGCCGACGCCTGGGCCCTGGGCATCACCCTTTACGCCGCGGTCGAGGGCGAGCCGCCTTTCGCCGGTGACACCACCAAGGCCACCCTGGCCGCCATCGCCACCGAAGCGCCCCGGCCCCTGGAGCGCGCCGGCAGCCTGGCCCCCGTCCTCGAGGCCCTGCTCACCAAGGACCCCGCCGAACGGCCCGACCTCGCCCGTCTCCGAGAGATGCTGAACGAGGTGGCGCTGGTGTCGGTGGGCGCCCGGACGACCCCCATGGACCCGGCCGAGGCCCTCGACCGCATGTTCAGCCGCGACCCCGACGTGCCCCAGCTCCACCTCATGCCGCCGCTGGACGAACCGATCCCGGCGGACGAGGTCGAGCTCGACGACGACGGGCTCCCGGTGCGGCGGGCGTCCACCCCGGTGGCGGCGGCGGCGAGGAAGACCATCCGGCACCACGTGTGGACGGTGATCTGTGCCCTCTCCATCGTGGGCGTCCTCGGCAGCCTGCTGGCCGCCGGCGGCCAGAAAGCGGTCGTGCGCAAGAAAGCGGCCGAGATGGCGGTGCAGTGGGTGACGTTCACCCACGATGTCGCGGGCTACTCGATCAGCCACCCCGGGGGCTGGGAGCTGGCCCGCGACGGCAACCTCACCGATTTCCGCGATCCGGTGACCGGGACGGCCCTGCGGGTCGGATTCCAGCAGCCGCCGCAGAACACTCCCGAGGGGCTGTGGTTGCAGTTGGAGGAGGAGTTCCGAGCCGAGCACCCCTCCTACCAGCGGATCCGGCTCAGCCAGAGCGTCCACGACGGCCGCCCGGCGGCGGTCTGGGAGTTCACCTGGACCGACAACGGCGTCGACCTCCACAACTACGACCTCGCCTTCGTCACCGGGCCCCAGTCGTTCGCCATCAACTTCCAGACCCGGGAGTCGGACTGGCCCGTCCAACGCGCCACCTTCGACCGCTTCGTGGAGTCGTTCCAAGAGCCCACGTAGTCCGCCGGCTGCCGCGCCGGTGCTGGCGGGCCCGCCGGAGGCCCGGGGCCACGGCCGGGAACTTTTCACTCAGCGCGGTGGCCCCGTCCCGGTCGGACCACTCTTCGCGAGGAGATTTCGGTCAACCCCGGGAACGAATATGCCGATACGCGAGGTATGACGACGCAGACGACCTTCACCAGCAGGGCGGTGATCAGGACCGTCGAAGCCGGCAACTCGGCGGTGTGCACATGGTGCGGGGAGCCCGTGAAGTTCAAAGCCAAGCTCCGCCTCCTGCAGGTGATCGCCAACGTCTACGTCGACGGCGCCTGGAACCGTGTCGAACACTTCCACCACGGGTGCTACGACGACGCCGGTCGGCCCTATGGCAGCGCCGACTGACGACGCCGACCCGGTTCCAAACGCCGACTGACGACCCTCAGGCGGCGGCCAGGGCCTCCTGGACATAGGCCCACAGGACGTGCGTGGCCGACGCCTGTGTCTCCTGCACCCGGTGCACGCTCTGCGAGCGCACCACCACGCAGTGCTGGACGTTGGGGTCGACGGCCATCCGGCCGCCGTCGATGCCGGCCAGGCCGACGGTGAGCAAACCCCGCTTGCGGGCCTCGGCGAAGGCGACCAGCAGGTTCTCGGAGTTGCCACTCGTCGAGTACCCGATGGCGATGTCGCCGACCCGGGCGTGGGCGATGATCTGGCGGGAGAAGACCTTGTCGTAGCCGACGTCGTTGCCGAGGGCGGTGATGACGGCCCGGTCCTCCACCAGCGAACGGGCGGGCAGGGCCCTGCCCCGGGGGGGGCGGGTGTAGAGCTGGGCGATCCCATCGGCGTCGGTGGCGCTGCCCCCGTTCCCGAAGGCGAACATCCGCCCACCGGCGGCGAAGCGCTCGGCCATGAGGGCGGCGATGGCGCGCAGCTGCTCGTCACAATGGGTGAGGGTGACGAGCCGCAGCTCGGTGCTCACCGCCCACTTCTCCTCGGCCGACTTGGCCAGGTCGACCAGCAGCGACGTGGCGTCGGTCTCGTCCCCCTCGATGAAGGGATAAAGGAAGTCGGTGGTCTCCTTCATCGGCCCGTCCTCATCTGATGGCGAAGCCGGCGTGCACCAGGACCAGGTCGCCGGGGCGGGGCGGGTCGATCAGGGAGATGTCGATCGTCTCCTCCACCCCGAGGGCCTTGACCACCGCCTCGTCGCCCTCGACCGACACCACCTCGGTGAGGCGGCCCTCGTCGGAGCAGGTGATGCACACCTCCTCGGTGCACACCACGTCCTTCGCATCGTCCTTGAGCAGGCCGGGGTGCTCGAACACCACGTGGGTGAGCTCCCACAGCAGGTGGTAGATGCGCACGAAGCACTCCGACGCCTCCAGGGGGTCGTCGGTGTCGAGCCAGATCACGTGGTCGGACGAGCCCGAGGCCGGCCGCCGGCCGCCGGCGCCGATCCACACCGTCTCCACCCCCCACGCCTCGCCCCGGCGCATGGCGTCGACCACCTGGGCGTCGTCGCTGTCGGCCAGGGCGACCACGATGTCGCCCGGGCGGACATTGGCCCGCAGGGTGGCCACCACGTCGGCGCCGACGGGGACGGTGACCGCGGCCAGGGCCCGCTTGCCCACGATCACCGGGTGGACGAACTCGACGGCCACGTGGGAGGCGTGGAAGGGCCACCTCGGCGAGGTGCACCACATGGTGGCCCCGGAGTTGAAGCGGCGGGCCAGGGCGAGGGACGCCCGGCCCAAGTCCTCGGCAACAGCGGCGATCTCGGTCATCCGACGGCCCATCCTACGCCCCTCCCGGGCCTATGCCCCATATCCGATGACCCGGCCCACGACGAGGTGGTGGGGGTGCGGATAGCCCTTGTGGAGAGGTCGGTGGACGGCGTCCAGGCCGTCGTCGGCCATCCACCCGGCGAGCGTCTCGGGGGGAAGGAACGTGAACCCACCCGCCCCCTCGGTGATCCCCAGGACCTTCACCGCCAGCGTCTCCTGGCCCCGGTTCCACGCCGCCTTCCACCGGGGAGTCGGGGACATCTCCTTGACCACCACCACTCCTCGGGGCCCGAGGGCCCTGGCGCAGGCGGCGAGGAGCCGGCGCTGCTGGTCCTCGGAGAGGAGGTAGAGGACGTCGACGATGGCGATGGCGTCCCACGGCCCGCCCGGCAACCGCTCCCTCTCGACGACCTCGAAGGTCGCCCCCGACATCGTCCCCGCCCGGCGGGCGGCTTCGATCTTGGGTCCGTCGACATCGAAGCCGTGGACGTGGCGGGCGGGCGATTCCAGGGCCAGGTAGTTGGCCAGCAGGCCGTGCCCGCAGCCCACCTCGAGCACCCGCCCCGCCGGTGGGATCGACGCCGCCACCGCCTGCAGGGGGCACGTCGCCCACCGGACCCGTACGTGGGCCCGCGCCGTTCCCCGGTAGAGCTCCATGACCGCCCGGGCGGGGCTGACGGCGACGGATCGAGCGTTGCCCACGGAAGCGTCAGCCCAGGTCGGCGTAGGTGGCGAGGGTGAACCCATGGCTGGTGACGAGCTGGCGGGCGTCCGGCGCGGCCAGGGCCGACAGCTCGTCCTCCCACCGGAAGCCCCACTGGTAGCGGGTCCGGTCGGCGTCGTCGGCCTCGCCCGGGTGGGCGGTGAGCTCCACCGAGCGCCGGCTTCCGGCGGCCAGGCGGCCGAGGACCTTGGGCAGGCGGTCGCCGTCGAGGCAGCCGGCGCACTCGATGCCGACCGCGTCCTCCGGGAACCGCAGCCCGGCCGCAGCCGCCCGCCGGGCCAGGCGTCGGCCGAGGACCGTCACCCCTATGCCGGCCGGCGTGAGCGATCGGAACCGGGGCACCCGGACGGCGGGGATCTGGTACCGGCGGGCCAGGTCGAGCACCACCCCGCAGACGAGAGGCCACAGGTGGATGTGCTGGTGGGCGTCGAGGTGGGTGAGGGGCACGCCCAGCTCCTGCACCAGCTCCAACTGGGCGGTGAACTCCCGGCGCAGGTCGTCGGCATCCACCCGGCCGGCCGCAGCCCGGGCGATGAAGCCCTTGTAGCCGGGGCTGAGGTGACCCCGGCGGTCGATCAGGCTGGGGATCTCGGCCGCTGACAGCAGGGGGGGGTCCTCCCCCACCGCGGCCAGGTGGACGCCGACGCCGAGGCCCGGCACGTCGACCAGCCACTTCGCCACCTTGGGGTAGGCGGGCCCGATGGCAAGGGCCGACGTGCTGGTGACGATGCCCGTGCGGTGGGCGGCCAGGATGCCCCGGGAGATGCCCTCGGTGAGGCCGAAGTCGTCGGCGTTGACGATGAGGAGGCGGGTCACGACATCCAGCTCACGAGAGGTAGTAGCCGCGGGAGAAGGCGGCGGTGAGGGCGACGAGTCCGAGGGCGCTGGCCACGGTGGCTACCTTGCGCACCGCCGGGCGGTCAGCAACCAGCTCGCCGGCGGCGGCGAAGCAGGGGAACGCGGCCAGCAGGTAGCGGCTCATCCCGAAGAAGTTCTTGGTCGACAGAGCCGACAACCCTATGAGGAGCAGGACGTAGATCCCGTACCCCTTCCCGAACCGGCGCCAGATCCGGGGCACCAGGGCCAGGCCGGCGATGGTGAGCATCGGGTGGGCGACGAACGTCAGCCACGAGAGGGGGCTGGTGAAGTTGGTCACATCCTCGAAGAACTGGACCTTGAGCCAGGTGCGGATGCCGGCCTGCTGGTCCCACGCCTCCTGCCCGGTGAGGAACGCGATCGGGTCGCCGAACCGGATCCACAGGTAGACGGAGAAGGCGCCGATGCCGGCCGCCGACAGGAGGACCCCGGCGTCGTGCCACCGCCACCGTGGGCCGCCGGCGGCGCCGCGGCGTTCCCACGCCCGCACGGCCAGACCGATGACGAGGACCCCGCCCATGGGCCGGCAGGCGGTGGCCACCGCGCCGACGAGGCCGGCCAACCACGGGTGGTCCTTCTCGAGGAGGACGAAGGCCCCGATCACCGCGCACACGAAGACGGCGTCGGCGTAGACGGCCCCGAACAGGAAGAAGGCGTACGGGTAGAGGACGAACAGGAGCAGCCCGGCCTGGGCTGCGCCCGGGGTCAGCCGGTCACGGGCCCACGTGAAGAACAGGGCGGCGGCACCGATGCCGGCGACGGCGGTCACGAGGATCCCGGCCAGGTAGGCGCTGCCCACCAGAGCGCCGACCAGACCCATGAGCAGCGGGTACACCGGGAAGAACACCACCGTCGACTGCTGGCCTTCGACGTAGGAGTACCCGTCCCGGGCGATGCGGAAGTACCAACCCGAGTCCCACTGGGCCCATCCCTCCACCAACCGGTGGCCGGTGAACGGTGGGACCACGTGGGGTTGTCCCGACCACGGGAGGAGGGCGACGGCGAGGGCCGACACGACCAGCAGGGCGCCGGTGACCGCGGCCGCGAGGGCGACCGCCCCCCACACCGACGATCCCATCGGCCGGTCGGGAAGGACTCCGGTGGACTGCATCGGCTCCTGGTGATCCCCGGCGGCCAGGCCTGGAAGCTAGCACCGGTCAACCCGTCGTCGAGGTGTCCCAACCGTCGTCCCGGATGTGCGAAGGGGCGGGGGTGACACCCGAGCCGTTACTTAGGGGACTTGACGCCTTTATGTTAGGGCGACCTAACATAGCCTGATCTTAGGTACACCTAACACCGCCGGGCCGTGCGCATCGCGGGAACCCGCATTGGCCGCCGACGCAGTCGCGGGTGGCTACGGGTCGCGCACGGTGATCGCGGATGTCTCGCTGAGTGTCGAGTTCGGCACGGTGACCGTGCTCGTCGGCGGCAACGGGTCGGGCAAATCCACCTTGCTCCGCGTGCTCGCCGGCCTGGCGCCCTCGCAACGTGGCGTCGTCACCGTCGCCGGGAACGACGTGAGGTCGTACTCGGCGCGGGGACTGGCCCGACGGCTGGCGCATCTCCCGCAGGCGCCGATCGTGCCCGACGGGGTCACCGTCCGGGAGCTCGTGCTGTTGGGCCGTCACCCGCACCGCCGGCTGCTGAGCGGCCCCGACCACGCCGACTGCGAGGCCGTCGACTGGGCCATGGACGCGACCGGGCTGGCCGGGTTCGCCGGCCGGGTCGTGTCGGAGCTGTCCGGCGGCGAGCGCCAGCGGGTGTGGGTCGCGGTCGCACTGGCACAACAGGCGCCGCTGCTGCTCCTCGACGAGCCGACGACGTTCCTCGACATCCGTCACCAGCTCGAGCTGTTGGAGCTGCTCCGGGGCCTGGCCGACGACGCCGGCCGGGCGGTGGTGGCGGTGCTGCACGACCTCAACCACGCGGCAGCCTTCGCCGACCGCCTCGTCGTGCTGGGCGAGGGGCGGGTGCTGGCCCAGGGCCGGCCCGCCGAGGTGCTGCGACCCGAGTTGGTGCGCGCTGCGTTCGGCGTCGACGCCGAGGTGGAGGACCGGGATGGCCGCGTCGTCTGCCTCTTCCGCACCCTCGGCGCAGACGTCCGATCACCGACATCACCCCAAGGAGAAGACCACCATGCGAAAGCCATCGCTCGTCCCTCTGCTGCTGGTCGGCGCCGTGCTGGCGGCGGCGGCGTGCGGCCGCGAATCCGGCTCGACGAGGTCGGCGTCCCCGGCGGCGGACACGACTGAGGCCGTCCCGCTGGAGGTCTCCGACAACACCGGCGGCACGGTGACGCTCGACCGCCCGGCGAAGCGGGTGGTCGTCCTGGAGTGGGACTACGCCGAGCACCTGCTGGCGGTCGACGTACCGCCGGTGGGTGTGGCCGACGTCGGCGGGTACCGGGATTGGTTGGCGTCGGAGCTACCCGGCGACGTCACGGATGTCGGTACCCGCCAGGAGCCGAACCTGGAGCGGATCGCGGCCCTGGAGCCGGACCTGATCGTCGGCGTGGACTTCCGACACCAGACCAACCGTGACCAGTACGAGGCCATCGCGCCGACCCTCATCTTCCGGGACTACCCCGAGCCGGGCAAGGGCAGCGAGCTCGAGCTGATGCGCCAGGCGCTGCGCTCGATCGGCGCTGCCGTAGGCAAGGCAGGCGAGGCCGAGGCGGCGTTGCGGGACCTCGACGAGCACCTCGCCGATGCCGCCCAGCGACTGAGGACCTCGGGCAAAGCAGGCACGAGGGTCGCGGTGGCCCAGGGTTACAGCAGCGAGGGCGTGCCCGAGATCCGCATGTTCACCGACAACGCCCGCATCATCGAGCTGGTGAACGAGGCCGGTCTGGAGAACGGCTGGGACGGCCCGGCCGAGCAGTACGGGTTCAACACCGTCGACGTCGAAGGGCTGACCAAGCTGCCGGCGGACGTGAAGTTCCTCTACATCGCGCAGGACGACGACAGCATCTTCACCGGCACCTACGCGTCCAACCCGATCTGGCTGAGCCTCGAGTTCGTCAAGGCCGGCAACGTCCACCCCCTCGGGGGTGACACCTGGACCTGGGGTGGCATGCAGTCGGCGAAGGTGTTCGTGGACCGCGTGGTCGCCGCCGCCATCGGGTGACGCTGACCACCCTGTCCGAGCTGGCCGAGGAGGGGGCGGCCGCCGAATCGCTCGCAGCCGTCCGTCGCCCCCGTCCGGCAGCCCGGGCGATCGTCGTGGCCGCCGCCGGCCTGGGCCTGCTCGGGGTGCTGGCCGTGTGGCACCTCGACCAGGGCCGGAGCAGCGTCAGTGCCGGCGACGCCCTGCGCGTCCTGACCGGCGACGCCAGCGAGCAGGTGCGAGCCGTCGTGCTGGGCTCCCGGCTGCCACGGCTCGCCGCCGCCGTGCTGGTGGGTGCCGCGCTCGGGATCGCCGGGGTGCTGTTGCAGGCGGTCACCCGCAACCCGCTGGCCGAGCCCGGCACCATGGGCGTCGCCAGTGGCGCCTTCCTCGCCGTCACCGTGGCCAGCGTCGCCGGGATCGCCCGAGGGCCGCTGCCCGCCGGGGGGTTGGCCTTCGTCGGGGGCACCCTCGCCGCGCTCGTGGTGCTGGGCATCGGCGGCGGGACCGGGGGAGGCGGGGCGAGGCTGCTGCTCGGCGGCATGGCCGTCACCCTCACCCTGTCGTCGGTCACCGCACTGCTGCTGCTGTGGTTCGAGCAGGCGACCTCAGGGCTGTTCCTGTGGGGTAGCGGCACGCTGGTGCAGAGCGGGTTCGACCGCATCGAGGCGTTGGGACCGATCACGGCCGCCGGCGCGGCCGGCGCGTGGCTGCTCGGCCGTCGACTCGACGTGCTGGCGCTCGGCGACGCCACCGCCGCCAGCCTGGGCGTGCAGCCGGTGCGCACCCGCGCCGGGGCGGCCGGGATCGCCGTGCTCCTGACTGCCGGAGCGGTCGCCATCACCGGTCCGATCGGCTTCGTCGGCCTGCTCGGCCCGCATGTCGTGCGCCGCCTCGGGGTCACCGGTTCCCGCCGGGTGGTGGCCGTCGCCGGGGTGTGGGGCGCCGTCGCGTTGGTGCTCGCCGACCTGATCACCCAGCTGGTCCATGGTGGGAGCCTCGTCACCGCGCTGCCCACCGGGGCGGTCACGGCGCTGCTCGGAGCGCCGCTGCTGATGTGGGTGGCGCGCCGGCTGCCTGCGGCGAGCCCGGCACCGGGCTTCACCAGCCGGTTCCGACTGCCGTACGGCCTGGTGGTGTTCGGCGCTCTGGCGGGGACGGTCGCATTGGTCGTCGCTGCGCTCATGATGGGCGAACTGGCGCTGGCGCCCTCTGAAGTGCTGGCCGCCGTGTCCGGCCGTGCCGACGCGCTGCTGGAGAAGGTCGTGCTCGACATCCGGCTCCCCCGGGTGCTCGTGGCCGCGCTGGCAGGGGCGTCGCTCGCCGCCGCCGGCGTCGTCCTCCAGGCCGTCACCCGGAACCCGCTGGCCGACCCGCTGCTGCTCGGGGTGAGCGGCGGCGCCGAGGTGGGTGCGCTCGGCTTGCTGTTCCTCGTCGAGGATCCACCGGTCGCGCTGCTGCCGGTCGCCGCGTTCCTCGGCGCCCTGGCCGTCCTCGCGCTCGTGCTCGCAGCCGCGTGGCGGCACGGACTCTCCCCCGACCGACTGGCCCTCGTCGGCGTCGGCGCCGCCGCCTTCACCGCCGCGCTGGTCACCCTGCTCGTCGTGCGCCAGCAGCTCCGCCTCGCCCAGGCCCTGGTGTGGCTGGCCGGATCCACCTACGCCCGCGACGCCCACGACGTCCAGCTGCTGGCCCTGTGGCCGCTGGCGGTGGTGCCCCTGCTCTGGCTCATCGGCCGCCACTTCGACCTCCTCGGCCTCGGCGACGCCGCCGCCCGGGGGCTGGGCCTGCAGATCGAGGCCACCCGCGTCGCCGGGTTGCTCCTCGGCTGCGTCCTCGCCGCGGCCGCCGTCGCATCCGTCGGCACCATCGGCTTCGTGGGCCTGCTCGCCCCCCACCTGGCCCGTCCGCTCACCGGGCCCGGCCACCGTCGCCTGCTGCCCGTCGCAGCTCTCGCCGGCGCTGCTCTCGTCGTCGCCGCCGACCTCGTCGGCCGCGTGCTGTTCGCCCCGAAGGAGCTGCCGGCTGGCCTCGTCGTCGCCGTGCTCGGCGCACCGTTCTTCCTGTGGCTTCTGTGGAGGACCCGTGCCCAACCCGCGTGACTCGTGGTCGCGTGCCCTGCCCTACGCCGCCCCGTCCCTCGTCGATGTCGGGACGCCCGGCGACTGGCAGCCGCTCACCACGCTGTGCGAGCCGGCCCAGATGCGGCGCACCCTGGTCGATGTCGCCGGCCGCGTGCCCAGCGCGGACCTGGCCGCGGTCGGCAGTGTCCTGGTCCGTGACCTTCTGGCGCCGATCACACGCCTGGTGGTGGCGGCCTGGTGCCAGGACCGAGTCGTGCTCGATGTCACCCCGGGCAACATCTCCGTCGACGTCGCCGGCTGCGCCACTCGGCTCCGTCTCGGAGAGGTTCAAGCCTTCCCGAACGGGTCGGCACCGCCCGCACTTCCCGAGCTCGAAGCCGTTCTGTTCGACGGCACCGCGACGGCGGTCATCGACGGCCTCCGCCGGGTGGTGCGCATCGGCAGGAGGCACCTCTGGGGGAACGTGGCGCTCGCCGCCGTCAACGTCCTCGCCTCCCTCAGCCACCGACCCGGCAGCCCTGCCGACGCCGACCGGGAGGCCCTGCTCGCCCGGCGACCCGACCTCGCCGCGCTCGTGGAGACGATCACCGCCAGGGACGGGCGGGGCGGCACGATCACCTACGCCGTCCGCCGCAACTGCTGCCTTCTGGCCAAGCTGCCACCAGGGACGATGTGCGGCACCTGCAGCCTCCGCCCGCGCGACGAGCGGGTGCGGGAGTGCGACGACCACTACCGCGCAGAGCGGTCCCGTGTCGCCGGCGGCGCCGCGACGGGACAGCTCCGGTGAGCGGGGCGAGGCTGCTCCGCTCACTGCTGCACGGGCAACGGCGGGCAGTCGCCGCAGGCGCAGCCGCCGGCATCGTCTGGATGGCTGCGATGGCCGCCGTTCCCGCCGTGGTCAGCCGCGCCATCGACGTCGGTGTCGTCGGAGGGGATCGGCGGGGCCTCGTCGGGTGGCTCGCCGCCCTGGCCGGCCTCGGGGGTGTGCAGGTGCTCGCCGGCGGCGCCCGTCACTGGCTGGCGTGCCGGCTCTACTACGGCACCACGGCGGCGGTCTCGGGACGAGTGACGATGCGGGTCCACGACGCCGGTGGAGGGATCCACCGGCCCCCGGGCGAGCTGGTCTCCCTCGTCACATCGGATGCCACCCGCATGGGCGCGGTGGCCGACCTCTGCTGCCGGGGAGCCGGCGCCGCGATCGCAGTGGTCGGCGTCGCCGCCATCATGCTCGCCACCTCGCCCCTGCTGGCGTCGGCCGTGCTCGCCGCCATACCGGTCCTCCTGGGCCTCGCCGCACCGTTGCTCCGTCCTCTCGAGCGGCGGGCGACCGCCGAGCAGCGGGCGCGGGCGGCGGCTGCGAGCAGCATCGCCGACATCTTCACCGGCTACCGGGTCCTCCACGGCCTCGGCGCCGTCGCAGCCGCCCGCATGCGCTTCGCCTCCCACAACGACGCCGTTCGACGGGGCTCGTTGTCGACCGCCAACCTCCAGGCGGCCTGGGAGGGCATCGCCGTCGTGGTGCCCGGCGCCCTCCTCGCCATCACCCTGCTCGCGGGCGGCCGGCTGGTGGCGGCCGGGTCCCTCTCGGTCGGGGAGCTGATCGCGTTCCTCGCCTACTCGCAGTACCTGTTGACCCCGGTCGCCACGCTGATCGAGGTCGGTGACGTCTGGACCCGGGGGGTCGCCTCGGCCAACCGCGTGGCCGAGGCCCTTTCCGCTCCCCTCGATGTTCTCGACGCCTTTCCGGACGCCGGGAGGCCTCCGGTGCCGGGCACCGGACCGGCCGTCGAGCTGGTCGGGGTCACCTCCACGGACGGGGCCCTCGCCTCGTGCGCGTTCGCGGTGGCGTGGGGTGAGGTGGTGGGTGTGGCCACCGATCGGGGGGCCGCCGACGCGCTGGCCGCCCTGCTGTCGCGGCGCGCCGAGCCGGAGTCGGGGCACCTGCGGGTCGCGGGGCTTGACGCCACCAGGTGGTCATCGCGCGAGTACCGCCGGACGGTGGTGGTCGACCGGGGCGACGGACTTCTCCTCGACGACACCGTGGCGGCCAACCTGACCTTCGGTCGTCGCGACGCCCACGCCGTCACGATCGCCGATGCCATGGCGGTGGCGGCGGTGCAGGACGTGGTCGAACGGCTGCCGGCCGGCATCGACTCGATGGTCGGTGAGCACGGCCGGTGGCTGAGCGGGGGGGAGCGCCAGCGCGTCGGCCTGGCCCGCGCCCTGGTCGCCGACCCCCCGGCGCTGGTGCTGGTCGACCCCACCAGCGCCGTCGACGCGCTCACCGAGCAGGTGGTGGTCCGGCGGATCGCTGCCGCGCGGCGGGGGGATCGAGCCACGATCGTCGTCTCGACCAGCCCCGCGTTCCTCGCCGCCACCGACCGGGTCGTCCACCTCCATCGCGGTCGCGTGGAGGCCGTCGGAACCCACGCCGAGCTTCTGGCCACCAGCCCGTCGTACCGGCACCTCGTCGTGCCCGGCGTCCACGCGGTGGCAACGCCGTGACGGCCACCGCCCTGGGGCTGATGCTGCTGCGGCGTCACCGTTCCCATGCCGTCGGGGTGCTGCTGCTCCACCTGGGTGCGACGGGTCTGGCGGTGGCCGGCCCACCGCTCGTGGGCGCCGGCGTCGACGCGGCCGGCGCCGGACAGGACGTCCTGGGCCTCGCCCTGGCGTTCGCGGCCGTCACCGCCGCGGCCGCCTGTCTGACCGGGCTCGCCGCACGCGCCAGCGCGGGCCTGAGCGAGAAGGTGCTCGCCGAGCTGCGGTCACTGGTGGTCGAAACCGTGACCGCACGCCCGGTCGCCGCGGTCGAGGAGGCGCGGACCGGCGACCTGCTCGGGCGGGCGACGGCCGACGTGGAGGCCATCTCGGTCGCCCTCCGGACCGGCGCGCCGAGGCTGGTGGTCGCCGGGCTCACCGTTCTGCTCACCGCCGTCGCCCTCACCGTCCTGTCACCTCGGCTGGCGGCCGCGGCGCTGGGCGGCGTCGTCGTCGCCACCCCTGCGGTGTGGTGGTACCTGCGCCGGTGCGGCACGGTGTACACCGGCGAACGGACCGGCAACGCGATCCGGATACGGAGGTTCCACGAGGGCGTGGCCTCGTGCGAGCTGGTGCGGGCCTACGCCCAGGAGGAGGCGTCCGTCGCCGCCCAGGCCCGCGCCGACGATGCCTGGTTCAGCTCGGCGATGGCTGGCGCCCGGATCCGTGTGGTCGCCCGCGGCGGCGTGGCCGCCGGCATCACCGTCGCCCTCGGCAGCCTCGTCGCCGTCGGCGCCCTCGGCGCCGACGCAGGCACGATGACCGTCGGGACGGTGACGGCGGCGGTGCTCTACCTGCTGCGCACGGTCGAGCCCATCGAGATGCTCGTCAACGAGCTCGACGAGCTCCAGATCGCAGGTGCCGCCGCGTCCCGGGTGGCGAGCGCCGTCGACGGCCGGCCTCGGAGGGCAGGCGGGGTGGCGGGCCCCGACCCCGACCCGGACCCCGTCCTGGTCCCCCTTCCCGGTCATGGCGGCGTGCGCGCCCGAGCCGTGAGGTTCGCCTATCCGGGTCGCGCTCGAGGTGCTGCACGGCATCGACCTCGACATCGAGCCGGGGGAGAAGGTCGCCATCGTCGGGCCCAGCGGCGCCGGCAAGTCGACGTTGGCGCGCATCCTTGCCGGCGTGCACCCGCCCGACAGCGGGTCCGTCTGCCTCGGCGGGACGGATCTGCGCCATCTCGACCACGACACCTTGCGGCGCTGGGTGATCATGCTCGAGCAGGAGGGCCACGTGTTCGCCGGCACGCTGGCCGACAACCTCCGCCTCGTGGCGCCCGACGCCACCCGCCACGACCTGCTCGACGCCCTCCGGCGCGTCGGCGCCATGTGGGTCGACGACCTGCCCGGCGGGATCGACCGGGAGGTCGGGGCCGGCGGCTGGGCGTTGGGCGCCGGCCAAGCCCGCCAGCTGGCACTCGCCCGGGTGATGCTGGCCGACCCTCCCGTCGTGGTCCTCGACGAGGCCACGGCCGGCTTCGATGCCGGCTCCGGACGGCGTGCCTGCACCGGACTCGACGCGGCGCTGGCCGGTCGCACCGTCGTGCTCGTCTCGCACCGGCTCGATTCGGCCCGGAGCGCCGACCGCGTGCTCTTCGTCGTCGACGGCTCGGTGCGCGAGACCGGCACCCACGAGGAGCTCGTGTCCCTGGGCGGCCGGTACGCCGAGCTCTGGCAGGCGTGGGCCGCGCCGGCCTGACAGGAGGGTTGCAATCGACCACCAAGGAGACTGCGTGGAGTACCCCCCGTCGGCTGCCGGCGCCCAGGCGCACCCGGTGGCGTCGATCCCGACACACGTGCTCGATGTGCTGGCGACCCTCGAACCCCCGGCGAGCGCCTACCTGTACGACCCATCGGTCGCCGCCGCCAACGCCGTTGCCCTCCGGTCGGCACTTCCGCCGTGGGTGGAGGTCTTCTACGCGGTCAAAGCGAACTCGTTCCCGCCGGTGGTGGATGCGCTCGCCGGCGTCGTCGACGGCTTCGAGGTCGCGTCGGCGGCCGAAGCCCGCCAGGTGCGCGATGCGGCGGCGCGCGCCGGCCGTAGGTTCCAGGCGGTGGCGAGCGGCCCCGGCAAGAGCGCGCCACTTCTGTGCGACCTCGTCGAGGCCGGCGTCACCGCGATCAACATCGAAAGCCGTCTCGAGCTCCAGCGGGTCGCCGCCATCGGCCGCGCCCGGGGCTTCCCGGTCCCGGTGACCATCCGCGTCAACCCGGCCAGGGTGGACATCTGCGGCGCGCTCGCCATGGGCGGGCGGGCCACGCCGTTCGGGATACCGGAGGAGGACGTGCGCCGAGCGCTCGACCACGCCGAGCGAGAGCCGGGCGTCGATGTGCTCGGCTTCCACATCCATGCCGTGTCGGGCAACCTCGACGCCGTCGCCCACCTGGCCTATGTCCGCTGGTGCCTCGAGTGGAGCGTCGCCACGGCCGGAGCCGCCGGCGTCGACCTCCGGCTGGTCGATGCCGGCGGCGGTCTCGGGGTCGCCTTCGGAGGAGGCGACCCCTTCGACGTCGCCACCTTCGCCGCCGGTCTGCACGAGTTGCGTCCGCCGGCCGGGTGCCGCATGGTCCTCGAGCCGGGGAGGTGGATGGTGGCGGACTGCGGTTGGTACGCCGCCGAGATCGTCGACCTCAAGTACGCCCGGGGCTCCTGGTTCGCCGTCGTCCGCGGCGGCATCAACCACTTCCTGCTACCCGCCTCCTGGGACATCGTCCATCGCTTCGCCGTCGTCCCGGCCGACCGGTGGCCGACGGGTGTCGACCGCCCGGAGATCGGCGGAGAGCTGGTGACGGTCGTCGGTGAGCTGTGCACTCCCGAGGACGTGCTCGCCCGCGACGTGCGGGTCGACCGGATCCGCGCCGGTGACGTCGCCGTCTTCCCCCAAGCCGGCTCCTACGGCTGGGAGTTCGCGATCCAGCACTTCCTGCAGCACCCTCCCCCTCCCCGGCTCGTCTGCTCCCTCCCAGGAGATGAATTAGGGCTACCTAATGCTTGACAATAGGTATGCCTAACTAGTTACCTGGTCCCATGACGATGACCCCTCTGGCAGCCGCACCTGCCGCAGCCCACGCCCTCCAACCGGTCCTCGACCGGCAGCGAGCCCGTGAATCATCTGCCCGCACCTACGCCCGCTCGTTCCCCATCGTGCCCGTCCGGGCGTCCGGCATGACGATCGAGGGCGCCGACGGGCGCCGGTACCTCGATTGCCTGTCGGGCGCCGGTGCGCTGGCGCTCGGGCACAACCACCCCGCGGTTGTCGGTGCGATCCGCTCCATGGTGGAGCGAGGCGCCCCCTTGCAGGTCCTCGACCTGGCCACCCCCGAGCGGGACGCGTTCATCGACGAGCTGTTCGCCATCCTTCCCGACGCGCTCGCCCGGCGGGGCCGGGTCCACTTCTGCGGGCCCGCCGGCACCGACGCCGTCGAGGCGGCCTGGAAGCTGGTGCAGACCGCCACCGCCAGGTCCGGCCTGCTCGCCTTCACGGGCGCCTACCACGGGCAGTCGCTCGGCGCTCTGGCCGCCACCGCGACCGTGTCGATCAAGACTCCCGTGCGGGGCCCTGTGGCCGAAGTCACGAGGCTGCCCTACCCCCACCGCTACCGCTGCCCGTTCGGGATCGGAGGCGAGCTGGGTGACAAGGTCGCCACCCGCTACGTCGAGCGTCTGCTCGACGACCCGGCCGGTGGTGTCGTCCCTCCGGCAGCCATGCTGCTCGAACCGGTGCAGGGCGAGGGCGGTGTGGTCCCGGCTCCGGACGGGTGGCTCCGGGCCATGCGGACGATCACCGCCGAGCGCGGCATCGCCCTGATCGCCGACGAGGTCCAGACCGGGGTGGGTCGCACCGGCGCCATGTGGGCCGTCGACCACAGCGGCGTCGTCCCCGACGTCCTGGTGGTGTCCAAGGCCATCGGCGGAAGCCTGCCGCTCGCCCTCATCGTGTACCGCGAGGAGCTCGACGGCTGGCTGCCCGGGGCCCACACCGGGACGTTTCGCGGGAACCACCTCGCGTTCGCCACCGGCGCGGCCACGCTCCGGGTCATCCGCCAGGAGAGCCTGGTCGAGCGCGCGGCCACCGTCGGTGCCCGCCTTCTGGCCGCGTTGCGCCGGCTGCAGAGCGCCTACCCCATCCTCGGCGACGTCCGCGGTCGGGGTCTCATGATCGGAGCCGAGATCGTGGATCCGATGGCGCCACCCGACAGCTGCGGCGCGCACCCTCCCGCCCCCGCCATCGCCCGCGCCATCCGTCGCCAGTGCCTCGACCGCGGCCTCATCGTCGAGCTGGGCGGCCGCGACGACTGCGTGGTGCGGCTGCTGCCCCCTCTCACCATCACCGACACCGAAGCCGACAGCGTCCTCGAACGGCTGGCCGACAGCGTCGCGGCGGCGACCCCCCTCGGGTCGTGACGACGGCAGAGGTGTCGCTCGCGTCACCCGGCGCACTCCGCCCGCTGCTCGCCATCACCCTCCACGCGCTGGCGGTGGGCGAGCGCAAGCGGTGCGGACCGATACCTCCGGTCGGTCCCGGCGTCGTCGTGCAACGCATCGAGGACGCGCTCGGCGGCGCCGTGCTCCCCGACGTCGGTGTCGGCCCGGTCGCCGCCCTGCGCACCCTCGTGGAGGCGCTGGCCTGGGGTTCGGCCGACCCCCGCGACGTCCGGTGCGCCGCCCACCTCCACTGCCCGCCGCTGGCCGTCGCCGTCGCCGCCGACCTGGCGGTGAGCGCTCTGAACCCGTCGCTCGACTCCTGGGACCAGGCACCTTCCGGCGTCGCCTTCGAGGAGCAGGTCATCCGGGCGATGGTGAGCCTCGCCGGTCTGCCGCCCGCCGCTGGCGGCTGCGCCACGTCGGGGGCGACGGAGTCGAACCTGATGGGCGTGCTCCTCGCCCGTGCGCACCTCGGCCCGGAGATCGCGGTGCTGCACTCGGAGGCGGCCCACTTCTCCGTCCGGCACGCCGCACGCGTGGCCGGCCTCCCTGACGCCGCGGTCATCACCGTGCCCGTCGACTCGATCGACCGGATGGATGCCGAGGCCCTCGACGCGGTTCTCGGCCGCCTGGGCGGGCGTCCTGCGGTGGTGGTCGCCACAGCCGGCACGACCGACCTCGCCGCCATCGACCCCCTGCTGCGCATCGCCGCCATAGCCGCACGCCATGGTTCGTGGCT
The DNA here is from genome assembly GCA_963790325.1 of uncultured Acidimicrobiia bacterium. Classification (GTDB taxonomy): domain Bacteria; phylum Actinomycetota; class Acidimicrobiia; order Acidimicrobiales; family AC-14; genus JAXDMK01. The sequence goes on along the minus strand of CAWBNY010000003.1, from coordinate 29,248 downwards.
GCACGTCGATGCGGCCTACGGCGGCGGGGCCCTGTTCTCCGACCATCTCCGTCACCTGCTCGAGGGTCTCGACGCCGCCGACTCCATCGCCCTCGACCTCCACAAACTGGGATGGCAGCCCGTCCCGGCCGGCTTCTTCCTCGCCCGCGACGCGGGCCTGCTCGACCCGCTGCACCGTCGGGCGCCGTACCTCAACGCCCCCGATGACGAGGCCGCCGGCATGCGCGGCCGTCTCGGGCAATCGCTGCGCACCACCCGCCGACCCGACGCCTTCCCGGTCGCGGTGACGATGCGCGCGCTCGGCCGTCGCGGCCTGGGCGCGCTCGTCGACCGCTGCCACGACACAGCCCTCTACGCCGCCGCCCGGCTCAGCCAGGACGACCGGTTCCAGATCGCCGCGCCGCCGATCCTGTCCACCGTCGTCTTCCGGTACATCGGCGGCCGCGGCCGCGGCACCCTCGACGGACCGGAGGCCGACGCGGTCAACGCCGCCCTCCGGCGGCGCCTGCTCGTCGACGGTGCGGCCGTCACCGGCCGCACCGAGTGGCACGGCCGGACGTGGTTGAAGCTCACGCTCCTCAACCCTGATGCTTCGCGCTCGGCGATCGACGGCCTCCTCGCGCTCGTCGCCGCGGCCGGCGACGCCGAGACGAGCCCGAGCGCGGTGGCATGACCGCCGTCACGATGCTCGAGCAACCGCTGGCGGCAGCGGTCGACCACGCCGTAGCTGAGTCCCTGCTGCGGTGCTGGGTCCGCGAGCACGCCGTCGAGGTGGCACCGTCGACCCTCGTTCTGCCCGTCGGCGACGGAAGGACCGTCACCGCACCGGTGCGATCGGTCTCCGCCGCTGGTTGGCACCGCTTCGGCCCCCCGAGCGTCGACGGCGTCGTGGTGGACGCCGTCGCCCTCGTCGCCGTGCTGGCCGACGACCTCGCGTGCCGGCGCCAGTTCACCGAGGGCCAGCGGCTCGACCTCATCGCCCGCACGCTCGACTCCCGGAGCCGGATCGCCGAGCACGCCCTCGCCCGGCAGGGGAAGCCACCGCCGCTCCCACCGACGTTCCTCGACGGCGAGCAGGAGCTGGTGGCCGGCCATCCCTTCCACCCGGCGGCCAAGAGCCGGGAGGAGCTCGACGGCGACGACCGGGCTGCGTTCTCGCCCGAGCTGCTCGGCCACTTCCCCCTGCGCTGGTTCGCGGTCGACCGCGGGCTGGTCAGCACCGGCTCCGCGCTCCAGCGGACCGCCGGCGAGCTCCTCGACGAGCTGGCCTGCCGCCCGCCGACGCCCGCCGGCACGGCCGCGGTGCCGCTGCACCCCTGGCAGGCCCGCATGCTGCTCGCCCGTCCCGACGTCGCCTCCCTCGTCGAACAGGGAGCGATCCGCGACCTCGGCGACGGCACCGGCTCCTGGTACCCCACCTCCTCCCTCCGCACGGTCTGGCGACCGGGATCGCCCTGGATGCTCAAGCTGTCCCTCAACGTGCGGATCACCAACTCGCGTCGCCAGAACCTCCGGGCCGAGCTTCAGCTGGGCGAGCTCGGGCACCGGCTGATGGCAGCCGGGATCGCGCAGCAGCTCGCCGCGGCCCACCCCCGGTTCCGTGTCATCACCGATCCGGCGTGGATCGGCGTCGACGTCGCAGCCGGGGGGTTCGACACCGCCATCCGGCACAACCCCTTCCCGGCCTGCGCCCCGACCGTGTGCGTGGCCGCGCTGCTCGACGAACGCCCGGGATGCGGCGAGCCGCTGCTCGGCCAGATCCTGCGCCGCATCTCCACCCGAACCGGGCAACCCCTGGTCGAGGTGGCCCAGGACTGGCTTCGCCGCTACCTCCAGGAGGTCCTGGCACCGCTCTGCTGGCTCGACACCCAGTGGGGCATCGTCCTCGAGGCTCACCACCAGAACACGCTCGTGACCCTCGACGGCGACGGCTGGCCCACGGGCGGCTGGTACCGCGACAGCCAGGGCTGGTACCTCGCCGCCAGCGCAGCCGACCGGCTTCACGGGCTCCTCCCCGACCCCTCCGAAGGGCTCGACGCCGTCTTCGACGACGACTTCGTCGCCCGCCGCGGCGCCTACTACCTCGGCGTCAACAACCTCTTCGGGATCATCGGCGCCCTGGGCGCGGCCGGGATCGCCCCCGAGGAGCAGCTCCTCGTCACCGCCCGTGACGTGCTCCTCGGACTTCCCCGCTCCCGGGTCCTGGACGTGCTCCTCCACGCCCCGCGGATCCCGTGCAAGGCGAACTTGCTCACCTGTGCCGACGGCCGGGACGAGCTCGTCGGGCCCGTCGAGCACCAGTCGATCTACGTCGATGTTCCCAATCCGCTCACCGGGGTGCGGACGTGAACCCGGACGACCCGTACGACCTCGTCGGCATCGGCATCGGGCCCTTCAACCTGTCGCTCGCCGCGCTGACCGACCTCGTGCCCGACCTCCGGGCCCTTTTCCTCGAGCGCAAACCCGCCTTCAGCTGGCACCCCGGCCTCCTCCTCGACGGCGCCATGCTGCAGGTCTCGTTCCTCGCCGACCTCACCAGCCTCGTCGACCCCACCAGCCGGTGGACGTTCCTCGCCTACCTGCACGCCCACGATCGGCTGCTGCCCTTCTACCTGAAGGAGCGGTGGCGGCCGAGCCGCCGCGAGTACGACGACTACTGCCGCTGGGTCGCCTCGTCGCTTCCCTCCTGCCGCTTCGGGGCCACCGTGGTCGACGTCGCGTGGAGCGACGAACAGGACGCCTTCGCCGTCACCATCGGCCCCTCGACGGCGAGTGCTCCGCAGGAGCAGGTCTACGCCCGGAACCTCGTCATCGGCATCGGGACCGAGCCAGTCGTGCCTGACTCCTTCGCCGACCTCCTCGGCGACAGGGTGTTCCACGCCGCCGACTACCTCGACCGTCGGGAAAGCCTCCGGGGTGCTCGCGACATCACCGTCGTCGGCTCCGGGCAGTCCGGGGCCGAGGTCTTCCTCGACCTCCTGCGCGCCCAACCGGCCCATGCCTGGGCGTTGCGCTGGTTGACCCGATCGCCGGCGTTCGCCCCGATGGAGCACTCACCACTCGGACTCGAGCACTTCACCCCCGACTACCTCCACTACTTCCGCTCCCTCGACGAGGCCACGCGTGATCGCCTTCTGCCCGCCCAGTGGCAGCTCTACAAGGCCATCAGCCCCGAGACGATCACCGAGATCTACGAGCTTCTCTACGAGCGATCCGTCGCCGATGGCGGGCATCCGGTCAGCATCACCCCCAACGTCTCCGCCACCGCGTCCGCAAGCGGCGACGGCATCGACCTCCGCTGCGTCGAGCAGCACCAGCAGGCGGAGGCGACCTACCACACCGATGCCGTCGTTCTCGCGACCGGCTTCGCGCCGCGCCGACCCCCGTTCCTCCGGCGACTGGAAGACGCCATCGCATGGGACGCGTCCGGTCGCTACCAGGTCGGCGACGACTACCGCGTGAGACTCCACCCATCGGTGGGCGGGAGCATCTACGTCCAGAACGCCGAGCAGCACCGCAACGGCGTGGGCACCCCGGACCTCGGCCTGGGCGCCTACCGCAGCGCGGTGATCCTCAACGCCATCGCCGGCCGCAGCGTCCACCACCTCCCCAAGACCACCGCGTTCACCACCTTCGGAGTCCGCTGATGGAACCGACCGCCTGGAGCACCGCAGGCCGCGCCCTCGTCGCCAAGATGGTCGCCGAATGGTCGTACGAGGACATGCTGCATCCCGTACCGGGCAACGAGCCGGGCCAGTGGTCGGTCGAGCTGCCGGGCGTCAGCTACCGGTTCCGAGGCCGACGCGGCGCCTTCGATTCCTGGATCGTCGACCCGGCGTCGGTCACCAGGATCGAGCAGGACCTCGCGTCGCCGGCCGACGACCCGGTGCGGTTCCTCCTCGAAGCCCGCGCCGTGCTGGGCTTCGACGGCGTCACGACGTGCGAGGTCGTCCGCGAGCTCACCGCCACACAGCACGCCGACACCGTCGTCGCCGCCCGGGCCCTGGCGGCCACCGCCACCGCCGACCTCCCCTACGAAGCGCTCGAGTCCCACCAAGGGGGCCATCCCTGCCTGGTCCTCAACAAGGGCCGCCTGGGGTTCTCGGCCGGCGACGCCGCCCGCTACGCACCGGAGGCGGCCCACCCCTTCCGCCTCCTCTGGATCGCGGTGACACCGGAGATGGCGCGAACCGCCGGCACCGACCGGACGCACCCCGGCCTCGTCGCCTACGAGCTCGACCCCGGCACCCGTGACCGGTTCGCCGACCGCCTCCGGGGATCTCATGGCGCAGACGACCACGTGTGGCTGCCCGTGCATCCCTTCCACTGGGACGAGGCGGTCGCCACCCTTCTCGCCGCCGACGTCGCCACCGGCCGGATCGTCCTCCTCGGCGAATCCGACGACCGCTACCTGCCGCTCCAGTCCATCCGCACCGTCACCAACATCGACCACCCGGAGCGGCACGACGTCAAGCTGCCCATGCTGATCCGCAACACACTCGTGTGGCGCGGCCTCGCCCCGCGACCAACCCACGCCGCACCCGCGGTCACGCAGTGGCTCCAGGCCCGCCTGGCCGGCGATGCGTTCCTGCACGACGAGTGCCGCATGGTGATCCTCGGCGAGGTGGCCAGCGCCAGCGTCCGGGCCTTCGAGGAGATCCCGGACGCCCCGTACCGCTACCACGAGCTCCTCGGCGCCCTCTGGCGCCAGCCGGTCGGCCAGTTCCTACGGACCGGGGAGCGGGCGCGGACCATGGCATCACTTCTCCATGTCGGCCCCGACGGCCGCGCCCTCGTCGCCGAGCTCGTGCACCGCTCCGGGCTCGATCCCCGGACTTGGCTGCGGCACTTCCTCCAGGCGCTCCTTCCGCCCCTGCTGCACTGGCTCTACCAGTACGGCGTGGCGTTCTGCCCGCACGGTGAGAACACCGTGCTCATCTTCGATCCCGACGACGTCCCGATCGCCATCGCCGTCAAGGACCTCGCCGAGGACGTCAACCTCCTGCCCGAGGCCCTTCCCGAACAGGGAACGCTGCCTTTGGAAGTGGACGGGGTCCTCCTCCGGCGGGAGCCGCACGACCTGCGCCACTCCATCGTCAGCGCCATCTTCGCCGGACACTTCCGGTTCCTCGCTCCGCTGGCGGAGGCCCACCTCGGCGTGCCCGAACCCCAGTTCTGGCAACTGGTCCGCGCTGTCGTCGAGAACCACCATCGTCGCTTCGCGGAGATGTCGCAGCGCATCGAGCGCTTCGGGATCCTCGACCCCGTCCTGGAACGGGTCTGCCTGAACCGCGAGCAGCTCACCGGCGGCGGGTTCCACGACCGGGTCGAGAAGGACGAGTCGTTCGACGTGACGGCCGGGTTCGTGCCGAACCCGCTCCACGTGCATGCGTAACGCGCTCGACCACGCCACCGTCGGTGCCCTCGAGATCGAGGCCATGCGGGATCTCGGCGCCACCAACCAGGTCGACAACGTCATCGTCGCCGTGGCCGACCTCACCGGTCGGTTGCAGGGAAGTCGCGTGGCCGTCGACCACTTCCTGGAACACGTGACGGGCGACGGCTTCCCCGCCTGCACCTACCTGCTCGCCAGCGACGTCGAGATGACCGCACGCGGCGGATACGCCTTCTCGCCATGGGACGACGGGTTCGGGGACCTCGTGCTCCGGCCCGACATGACGACCCTTCGTCGCCTGCCGTGGGATCCACGCACGGCGCTGGTGATCAGCGACCCCGAATGGTCGGACGGCACCGCCGTCCCCGTCTCGCCCCGCACCATCCTGCGCACCCAGATCGACCGCCTTGTCGCACGGGGCCTGTGCCCGCTGGCCGCCACCGAGGTCGAGTTCCGCGTCTTCCACGAGGACTACCGGCAGGCGTGGGACCACGGCTACCGGGGCCTCACGCCGGCCACCGCCTTCAACGTCGACTACGCCCTCGGGGGACTCGGGCGACTCGACCCGCTGGCGGCCGACCTGCGGGCCGCGATGCACCAGCTCGGCCACCCCTTCGAGACCGCTCGCGGCGAATGCGCGCCCGGTCAGTACGAGATCACCTTTCGCTACGGCCCGGCCCTCACCACGGCCGACGCCCACGTGCTCTACAAGACGGCGGCGAGGGCGATCGCGGCCCAGCACGGCCTGTCACTCACGTTCATGGCGAAGTTCGACGAGGCGGAAGGCAACAGCGGCCATGTCCACTTCAGCCTTCGCACCGCCGCCACCGACAGCCCCGCCTTCGCCGGCCAAGGAGGCGGCGACCGTCGGGGGATGTCCGATCTCATGGCGCACTTCGTCGCCGGCCAGCTCGCCTGCCTCCCCGAGCTCATGGTCCTGTTCGCTCCGACGCTCAACTCCTACAAGCGCCTGCGGCCGGGCTCCTTCGCCCCCACGACGATCGCCTGGGGCCGGGACAACCGCACCTGCCCGATACGCGTGGTCGGCTCCGGACCGTCTCTCCGGTTCGAGCACCGCGTGCCCGGCGCGGACGCCAACCCCTATCTCGTCCTCGCCGGCATCATCGCCGCCGGTCTCCACGGGATCGACCACGAGCTGAAGCTCGGATCGGCGACCACCGGGAGCGCCTTCTCCCAGGAGCTCCCGGACCTCCCGACGACGCTCGAGGACGCCGTCTCCCGCTGGTCGGTCTCCTCCATGACGAACGCCGCCTTCGGCGCCGACGTCGTCAGCCATCTCGTGGGATTCGCGCGATCCGAGCTCGACGCCTTCGGTGCCACGGTGACCGACTGGGAACGCCGCCGTGGCTTCGAACGCATGTGACGCGGTCTCGTCGGCCACGCTGCCGGCAGCGGCGGCCGCCTCGTGCGAGGTGGCCCGCTACGCCTCGAGGTCGCGGTTCTCGATGACGAACTGGCTGGCGACGAACGTCGCCCCCTGGGGGTCCCTGATGACCGCCAGGCGGACCCACGGGCCGTCGCGGGGACCGGCGACGATTTCCCCCCCGAGCTCGGCCGCCTTGGCCGCGGCGGCGTCGGCGTCGTCGACCGCGAAGGTCACGTTCCAGTGGGGCGGGGTGTCGGTGTCGTCGGGCGCGATCGGCTGGAGGGCGGCGACGACGTCGATGAAACCCTCGGGCGCCCCCATCCCCGCCATCTGCTCCCGGAGGCCGGGACTGCCTTCCTCCAGGTGGTCGCCGTAGCCGGGCAGGGCCCACATCCCGCCGGCGGACAGGGCCAGCGTCTCCCAGCCGAACACCGCCCCGTAGAACGCCTTGGCCCCCTCGACGTCACGGGTGGCGAGGCCGTTGAAGATGATCGAGCCGTGCTCGTTGACGACCTGCGCCCCTTTGGTGCGCCCCGGCTGCCACAAGGAGATCACCGCCCCCTCGGGATCGGCGAGCACCGCCATCCGCCCCGCGTCCATGACGTCGAACGGTCCCATCAGGACGGTGCCGCCGGCGGCGACGGCCTTGGCCGCGGTCGCATCGGCGTCGTCGACCCACACGTAGGTGTTCCACAGGGCCATCGGTGGCGCTCCGTCGGGGATCGACCCGATCCCGGCCACGTCACCGCCCCGGATGCGGCCCATGAAGTACCGGCTGCCCATCCCCTCGGGCATCACCTGCTCGAGCTCCCACCCGAAGAGGCCGCGGTAGAACTCCGCCGCCGCCTCCGGGTCGGGCTGGGCGGTGTCGACCCAGCAGGGCACGCCCTCGATGTATCCGTCACGCTCCGGCATGGGGCCGCTCCTCCCGTAGGCTGACCCGTCACGCGCACCCTACCGGCACGGCTGCGCCGAGGATGGTCAGAAGCTGAACGTCGTGGCGCCGTCGCCGATCCACTCCCACAGTTGGACCGTCCCGCCCAGGCTGGCGTTCGACAGCAGGGTGCCGTCGTCGAGGTGCCTGGCGTTGAAGCAGATCGGGCACACGAGGAACTCGCCGCCGGCGGCGTCGAAGCGCTTCATGAGGTCCGGGATCGACGGGCAACCCTCGCACGCGATACCGGATGCGAAGCCCTCGGTCGCCAGCCGGACGGCCTCCTTGGTCAGGAACATGAGCGAGTTGCGACCGCTCTCGGCCGCGCCGACGGCCACCAGGAAGGCGATGGTGACCCGCTCCGCGTCCTCCAGCCCGGTGCTGAGGCTGACCGCGGCCCGACTCACGCCGCCACCTCTGCGGTCAGCGGGTCGATGATGACCCGGACCTGGTGGATGGAGTCGACGGGGAAGCCACCGCACCGGCCGTGCTCCCGGATGATGTCCTCGTCGGCGGCCAGGTAGACGCAGGTGATCTTGTCGTCGGTCACGTAGCTGTGAACCCACTGCACGTCGGGTCCGAGGTCCCGCAGGACGCTGTTGGACTTGCCGGCGATGGCGGCCAGGGCCTCGTCGTCCATCTGGCCCACACCTGGCACCGTCCGTTCGATCATGTACCTGCGCATGTGAAGTCTCCTACGCTCGCGAAGCTGTGCTGTCAGCCCCTGGTGCCAACGTACCGATCCGACGACTCCCGGTCATGAGGCGTTCACCCCCCCTCCGTGGCCACCCCTGCGCCCATGGCTGATGCCGGCGTACGGCTCACCGAGGTGCTGGTCGCCCTCTCGCTGGCGACCGACCTCGGGATGGGGCAGCCGGCCGAGCACATGGCCCGCGCCGCCCGGATCGGCATGCGCCTGGGCGGCCGCCTGGGCCTCGACCCCACGGCCCTGGAGACCCTGTACGACGTGAGCCTCCTGACCTACGTCGGGTGCCCCGTCTTCGGGAACGAGGCGGCGACGCTCTTCGGCGACGACATCGAGTTCCGGGCCCGGGTCGCGGAGGTCGACCTGGCCGGGCTGCCGGCGCTGGCCTTCATGCTGCGACGGGCCGGCGCCGGCACGTCGCCGTTGAACCGGGCCCGGCAGGCGGCGGCGATCATGGCCACCGGAGGTCGGGGGGTGGTCGAGCAGATGGCCACGCACTGCTCGGCCGCCGGGGAGCTGGCCGACCGCCTCCGGCTGAGCCCCGAGGTGCGCGCCGGCGTGGAGCAGTCCTACGCCCGTTGGGACGGCCAGGGCGTGCCGAGCGAGATCGCGGGCGACGCCCTCGCCCTCTCGGCCCGGATCTCCCATGTGGCCGAGGCATGCGAGGTGTTCCATCGCAGGGCCGGGGTCGACGAGGCGGTGACCATGGTGCAGTCGAGGAGCGGCACCCACTTCGACCCCGCCATCGCCGCCGTCGTCGGACAGCACCCGAAGGAGCTGTTCGAGGGCCTCGACGACGACACGGTCGACCACGTCCTCGACGCCGAGCCGACCGAGCGCCCCCCCTTGACCGACGACGGGCTGGATGCCGTCCTCGAGGCGATCGGGGACTTCTGCGACCTGCGCTGCCCGTATTTCGCCGGCCACAGCCGGGGCACGGCCGAGCTGGTGGCGGGCGCCACGGCCCTCCTGCAGCTGCCGCCGACCGAGCGGACGCTCGCCCGGCGGGCCGCCCTCGTGCACGACGTCGGCCGGTTCGGCGTTCCGGCGACGGTCTGGGACAAGGCCGGGCCGCTGACCAGCCGCGACCGGGAGCGCATGCGGATGCACGTGTACTACGTGGAGCGGATCTTCCACCGGCCGGAGCCGCTGCGGCGGATCGGCCTGCTGGCCGCGACCCACCACGAGCGCATGGACGGGTCCGGCTACCACCGGGCGGTGGGGGGGACCATGCTCTCCACCCCGGCCCGGGTGCTGGCCGCGGCCGACGCCTACCAGGCCATGATCGAGCCTCGTCCCCACCGGGGGCCCCTGAGCGACGCCGAAGCCGCCCGCCAGCTGCGGCGGGAAGCGGACGCGGGACGGTTGGACCCGACCGCCACCGACGCCGTGCTGGTCACCGCCGGCCACGCCGCCGGCCGGTCCCGAGCGGGCGGCGCGGCCGGCCTCACCGCCCGGGAGAGCGACGTGCTCGGACTCCTGGCCCAGGGGCTGCCCAACAAGGGGATCGCCCTCCGGCTGGGGATCAGCCCCAAGACCGTGGGCAACCACGTCGAGCGGATCTACACCAAGCTCGGCGTCACCAACCGGGCCGGCGCCGCCATGCGGGCCATGCAGCACGGCCTGGTGGGATCGACACCGCCGGCCGGCGACTGAACCGTCAGCCCAGGCGGTGGCGGATCTCCGCCTCGAACTCGGGGAAGTAGCGGCTGATGACGGGGAGGTCGAAGCGGCCGAGGATGCTCGACGCCGGCTCCCGCTCCAACAGGAAGGCGAAGGACTCCTGGACCAGGGTGGTCTCGTCGATGCCGGTGAGGCCGAGGTCGTCGAGCATGGCCGCCGGCACCGTCACCCGGTGCTCGGTCGACGTCGAGCCTTGGCGCACCTCGACCTGGTAGACGCCGGGGCCGGACACGGTCACCGACACCTCCGCCCTGGTCATGGGTGGTGGCCCAGGCGGTCTACGAAGGGCATGCGGTTCTCGGCCCGCGGGGGCGAGTGACAGGGCATGGTCAGGGGCCCCGCACCGAGGACACGTTGCCGACCGCGGTCGCGCTCCCGGTGACGACCGTCACCGGGGTCCCGCCTGCCACCACGTTGCCCCCGACGTCGGCCGTGGCCGAGCCCGAGTTGGTGATCACCAGGCCGGGCGGCTCCTCCTCGACCGCGGTCGACCCGCCGGCGGAGGCCGACGATTCCACCGGCTCCGACGCCACAGCCAACGTGGTCGTGGTCGCGACGGTGGTCGCCCCACGCAGGACGGTGGTCGCCGGCGCCCGGCCCACCGTCGCCTTTCGTGTCGGATTGTCCTCGTTCCGGGCGACGACCGCAGCCGTCGCGGCAGTGGCGGCCGCCCCCGCCACCACCAGCACCGCGATCAGCAGCCGGGGAGTCACGGGCCTACGGGGTCGCGACCCGCGCCGGGACCGGGACGTGCACCCGGGTCGTGCGGTACTGGAACACCCGCCGCCCCATCTCCTGCAGGGTCAGCTCGATCACGACCGGCTCGGTGGGTTCGACCTCCAGCAGGATGTCGATCTCGGCCACACACGACTGTCCCGGCTGGAGGATGTTGGACACCCACCACCCCCGCTCCGGCGGCCGGCTGCCCTGAAGGGTGGCCAGCACCGCGCCCGTCGCCCCCGAGACGACGTGACCCTCCACCCGGCGCACCACACCCAGGGACCTTCCCTGGTTCTGGATGCCGATGAGCCCGGTGATCGTCCCGTCGAGGCGGTCGACCTGGTCGAGGACCTCCGCCAACCAGACCATGCGGCTGTCGCCCCGCCACCACGTGAACGTCCGGAAGCCGAGGACCGCCCCGCCGGCGGCCGCGGCCAGGGCCAACGGGACCCTCGTCACGGGCGGACCAGCACGAGCGGGGTCTGCTCGTCGTCGTTGCCCTGGGGGTTGCGGCGCATGGCCTGGCCCACCATCTCGGTGTCGATGCCGGGCGACATCCCCATGATCTCGAAGTTGCCGTAGTCGTTGGCGTCGACCACCGCCGCCCCGCAACCCAGGGCCCGGGCCATGGCGACGGAGACGCCCTCGGGGTCGTCCGGTCCGAGGATGATGTCCTGGGTGTAGGGGGGCATGGTGCCGGTGACGTCGTCCATCCACGCCACCTGGCGCCCGGCCAGGCGGTAGAAGTCGCCCCGCCGGCCGGCCAGCCGCATGGGGGCGGCGACCAGGAGGGAGAGGAGGATGCGCCAGAAACCGGCGAGGTCGATGGCCGCCTGCATGCCGTAGACGGTGCCGATGGACGAGTCGACGTGCATGAACCAGTTGAGGATGCGGGCCGGCCGGGAGATGCGCATGTCGTCGAGGCGGACGATGCGGCCCTGGCAGATGGCGAGGGGCGTCTCGCAGATCACCATCACGTCGTCGGGCCGGGGGACGACCGCCGCCGCGTCGAGCGCCTGCTTGGCCACCTCGACGATGTCGTCGCCCGGGACGAGCAGCGCCGTCTTGAGCAGGATGGCCTCCACCGGGCCAGAGCGTAACGCCGTGGGACCGGTTCCGGCCGGATTCAAGACGCCCTTCTCCGGACCCGGGCCAGCCAGAAGAAGCCCAGTGGCCGGGACAGGGGGGTGTGTTCGGGGGCCCGGTCGAAGCCGTGGCCGCGGCGGACCATCAAGTCCAGGAACCGGTCGGCCAGGCCGGTGGCCCCCACCCGCCGGCCGGCGTTGCTCAGCACAGCAGCGACAGAAGTGACGCTTCGGGCACGGGTCCCGACCCTAGGGTGAGAATCGTCGACCTCCGGACGGAGGGCTTGTAACCTCGGCCGCTTGCGAAGGGAGTCGCCGTGACCCTGACCGGACGCCCGGCCGCCGACGTCGCCGATCTCGGGGCGCTGAACCCCAAGATCGCCCGGTTCCTCGACGACGTGCGGCCGGCCACCCCGTGCCTGGTGCTCGACCTCGACGTGGTCGCCGACCAGTACCGCCACCTCACCCAGGCCCTGCCCCGGGCGAAGGTGTACTACGCCATCAAGGCCAATCCCGCCCCCGAGATCGTCCACCTCCTGGCCGGGATGGGTTCCAGCTTCGACGTGGCCAGCCCGTCGGAGATCGACCTGTGCCTGGGGGCCGGGATCGACGGGTCCGCCCTGTCCTACGGCAGCACCATCAAGAAGGCCCGCGACATCGCCTACGCCTACCAGCGCGGCGTGCGCCTGTTCGCCTTCGACAGCATCGGCGAGCTGGAGAAGATCGCCGAGCACGCCCCCGGCTCCGACGTCGTCTGCCGCATCCTGACATCGAACGAGGGCGCCGAGTGGCCCCTGTCCCGCAAGTTCGGCTGCGAGATCGAGATGGCCGCCGGGCTCCTCGGCCTTTCCGGGCGGCTGGGGCTGGTGCCGGCGGGCGTCACCTTCCACGTCGGGTCGCAGCAGCGCCACCCCCGCCAGTGGGACGAGGCCATCGCCCTCACCGGTCGCCTCTTCTCCGAGCTGGCGTCGGCGGGGGTCGAGCTGCGGATGGTGAACCTGGGGGGCGGGTTCCCGGCCCACTACCGGGGCCACGTCCCCCCCATCGAGGCCTATGCCGACGCCATCATGAAGGCGATGGCGTACCACTTCGGCGACAACCTGCCGGAGATGATCGTGGAGCCGGGCCGATACCTCACCGGTGACGCGGGGGTGATCCGGTCGGAGGTCGTCCTGGTCTCGTGGAAGTGCGAGGGCGACGAGAAGCGCTGGGTGTTCCTCGACGTCGGCATCTTCGGAGGCCTGGCCGAGGCCATGGACGAGGCGATCAAGTACCACATGCTCACGTCCCGGGACGGGGGGGCGACGGGGCCGGTGATCATCGCCGGGCCGACGTGCGACAGCGTCGACATCCTCTACGAGCAGGCCGACTACCGCATGCCCCTCGACCTCTCCGCCGGCGACACCGTCGACATCCTGGCCGCCGGCGCCTACACCACCTGCTACTCGACGGTCGGCTTCAACGGCTTCGGACCCCTGGCCTGCTACTGCATCTGACCGGGCCCCCCGGCCGCCACAGGGCGGCCGCCGCAGCCGGAGCGCCTACACCAGCGATCGGTAGACGTCGAGATGGCGGCGGGCGGCGTCGGTCCAGGTGAAGCGGGCCGCAACCGCCTGACCGGCGGCGGCCAGCCGGCCCCGAAGCCCCGGATCCCCCACGAGCGACGCCATCGCCTCGGCCAGGGGGGCCGGCTCCGCAGGCGGGACGAGGAGGGCGTCGACGCCGGGCGTGAGGTACTCCCGGAACACGGGGATGTCGGTGGCGACCACCGGCAGGCCGGCGGCCATCGCCTCCAACACGGCCAGCCCCCAGCCCTCGTTGAGCGACGGGAAGGCGAGGGCGTCGGAGGCGTGGTACCAGGCGTGGAGCTCGTCGTCGGAGACGGTCCCCACAAGGACGACGTCGCGACCCAGCTCCAGGCCGAGGCCGGGAAGGGAGGCGAGGGCGGCGTCGCGGTAGGCGGTGTAGTCCTGGAACGAGTGCCCGCCGACGACGGCCAGCACCGGTCGGGGCTCGTCCAGCCGACCGAGCGCGGCCAGCAGGTGGGCGGTGCCCTTGCGGGGCTCGATCCCGCCCACGGCCAGGAACACGAACCGGTCCCCGGCCCCGATGCGCGCCCGCAGCCCCTCCGCCACCCCTGCCGCCGGGGCGGACGCGAACCGGGCCGCGTCGACCCCGTTGTGGATGACGTCGGCCTCCACGCCGTAACCGTCCCTCAACTGGCCCTGCCAGTGGCGGCTCACCACCAGGACCCGGTCGGGCTCGAGGATGGCCCGGCGCTGGCAGTCGACCAGCTTGGCGGTGGTGAAGTCGTCGACGTGGTGGACGGTGCGCAGCACCGGGATGCCCGTCCCCGAGTCCCGCACCCGGGCCGCGGCCCGGGCCGCGATGCAGTCCTGGGTGTGGAACAGGTCGAACGCGGGGACCAGGTCGTGGAGCGCCGCGGTGAGGGCGTCGACCGACCGGTCCACCCGGTCCTCGAGGGTCTCCGCCGGCTCCGGCTTGGGAAAGACCAGGTGGGGGGCCGTGGTCGGGCGGTGCAGGCCGTCCCCGAGGGAGACCAGGGTGACCTCGGCGCCCATCCCGACCAGGGCCTCGGCCAGGGCCAGGGCGTGCACCATGCCCCCCCGGGGCCGGGTGGAGTGGGTGACCAGCGCCACCCGGGGGCTCACAGGCGGGTGGTGACGACGCCCGGCCGGCGCAGGGCGATGGCGGCCGCCGCCAGCGTCGCCCGGGCCGCGGTGGGCGTGACGAGGCAGCCGGCCGCCTCCATGCGGGCCACCTGCCCGGCGAAGCCCTGGGGATCGTGGTCGGTGCCGAGCACGTAGGCCACCACCCGAGGGCCGTCGCCGCCGGCCCGGATCTCCTCGCACACCGGCGCCAGCTCGCCCGCCGGGTCGGGGTGGGACCCGTGGCCGAGCACCACGTCGAGGAGGACGACGGCCACATCCGGCCGGGCCCCTTCGGACCGGATCCACTCGATGCGGGCGGCGGGGTCGATCATGGGATGGGGCCGGCCCTTGGTGTACTCCTCCTCGCCCAGGTCGAGGCACACGTGGGCGCCGGCCGGGGCCGGCACCTGGTGGGCGTGGTCGAGGGGGGTGTTGGACCAGACCGGTCCCAGCAGCCGGGTGAGGATCACCAGGGACTCGTAGCACAGGGTACCCCCGGAGAAGAGGCCCCGGACGAGGGTGCGGGTGGGCGCGAGGCCGGACAGCGCCGCCGCCACCGAGTCCTCGAGGCCGGCGGCCACGTCGGGCGCCGGCAGTCCGACCGCCTCCAGCACGGCCATCACCCCCCGCTCCAGGGTGGCCCCGTCCCGGCCCACCATCGCCGCCACCAACGGGGTGGCGCCGGTCCCGGCCACGTCGACCACGGCCTTGGCCACCCGCTCCGACGGGGGCTTCGACACCAGAAGGATGGCGTCGGTGCCGGGGTCGTCGCGCATGGCCGCCACCGCCAGCTTGGCCATGCGCCCGTCGACGGCGTCGGAGAGGTCCCGCCCGCCGAGGCCGATCACGCCGGTCACGGTGGCCCCCCACCGGTCGAGCAGGGCCATCGCCTCCTGGGCGCCGGTGCCGGCGGCCGCGACCACGCCGACCCGGGGCCCGCCCCCGCCGGACCCGACGGCGTTGGCGAAGCCGAGGCCCGTCCCCCCGAGCATGGCCGTGCCCGCCCCCGGGCCCATGACCAGCCGGCCCACCTCGGCGGCCCGTTCCTTCAGCTCCACCTCGTCGGCCACCGACACGTTGTCGCTGAACAGGAGAACGTGCAGCCCGGCGGTCAGCGCCTTGTGCGCCTCCAGGGCGGCGTAGTCGCCGGGGACGGAGACGATGGCCACGTTGGTGCCGGCCTGGAGGTCGACCGCCTCGCCGAGGCTGCGCACCCGCCTTTCCGCGGCGGCGCCCGCCTTCTCCCCTCTCCGGGCGGCGAACAGCGCCTCCTCCCCGGCGGCGACGGCCGCTTCGGCGGCGTCGTCGTCGGCCGCCCGCACGGCCACGAACAGGTCGTCGGCCGAGGCCCCGTCCAACGAGGCCCGGTCGAAGCCCTCCCCCATCAGGGTGTCGACGTTGGCCGGGGTGGCCATGGCCGCCGCTGCCCAGTCCACCCCGCGGGCCTGGCTCATGGCTCGGGTGCCGCCCATCTGCCGCACCGAGTCGAGGTAGGTCCCGGCGTAGACCTTGACCCGGTGGATCACGCCACGACCAGCGGACGGACCCGCACGATCCTGGTCCCCGTGATCCCCTCCAACTCGGAGACGGTGCCCTCCAGCGAGGCGTAGACCAGCTGCGGCGTGGTGATCACCGCCACCTCGCCCCCCTTGCGCAGGAACCGGGTGGCGGCTCGCACCTTGGGCCCCATGCTCCCCTCGGGGAACTCGCCCCCCGCCAGGTAGCCCTCGGCCTCGGCCACCGTCATCTCGTGGATCGGCACCTGCTCGGGCGTCCCGTAGTGGAGCAGCACCGACTCGACCCCCGTGACCAGCACCAGAGCGTCGGCCGCCAGGGCGGTGGCCAGCTGCTGGGCGGCGTAGTCCTTGTCGATGACGGCGTCTATGCCCCGGAACCCGCTCTCCGAGCGGACCACCGGCACCCCGCCACCGCCGGCGGCCACCACCACCTGCCCCGCCTCCAGCAGAGCCCGGATGGCGGCCGTCTCCAGGATGGTGACGGGCTGGGGGGACGGGACGACCCGGCGGAAGCCGCGGCCGGCGTCGGGCTTGACCACCCAGCCCCGGGCCTCGCCCATGGACTCGGCCTGGTCGGGGGTGAGGAAGGGACCGATGGGCTTGGTCGGATCGTCGAAGGCGGGGTCGTCGGGCTGCACCGAGACGTGGGTGACGAGGGCCACCGCCCCCCGCATCCACTCCGGTTTGCCCTGCTCCCGGAGGGCGAGGCAGATGAGGCTGCCCAGCTGGCCCTCGGTCATGGCCCCCAGGGAGAAGAGGGGCTGGGCCGGCACCAGGTCGGCCCCCTCCTCCTGCTGGATGGCGAGGTTGCCCACCTGGGGTCCGTTGCCGTGGACGAGCACCACCCGCCACCCGGTGCGGAGCAGCGAGCAGACCGAGCGGGCCATCTGGGAGGCGTTGGCCTGGAGCTCGGGGTAGGTGCCGGCCTGGCCCTCCCGGGTCAGGGCATTGCCTCCGAGCGCCACGACGGCCGTCTTGGCCACACCCCCACCTCTGGGATAAGACGATGAGAAATCTCTGTCCATCATAGTGTAGGCTGGTCGGGCAATGAGCAGTGCCGCCACGCCGCCCTGGGCCGGTCCGTTCCGGGACCCGGACGTGCCGGCCGAGGTCCTCTGGCGCTGGTTCCAGTCCGAGGAGCGGCTCTACCCGGTGGTGATGGTGATGCCGGAGCGCTACGAGACGGTCGTCACCCTGGTGGGCCGGGTGGCCGAGCAGCTGCGGGCGACGGCCTCCGACGTGCCCGCCCTGGTCGTGGCCGACGCCGAGGCTTTGGAGCTGGCCACCCGGCTGGCCACGTTCGACCCCGCCACCGCCCCCGAGATCGACATGTCCCTCATCGCGGGGGCGGCGTGCTCGATCGTGTACCGGGAGCTGGCCGCCCAGCGGGCCGCCCAGTGACCGACCTGGCCGTCCTCATCACCGAGCTCCAGAGCGTCGGTCTGCGGGTGGAGACGGGGGCGGTCGAGAGCCGGCGGGGCGGGGCCGGGCCCAGCGACTCGGGGATGCTGTGGATCGAGGGGGTGGCGGTCACGGTCCCCACTGACAACCCCACTGCCCGGTCGTCCCCGTACTCGCTCCGCCCGGAGGAGGACGGCTTCGGGATCTGGCGGGACGGGGTGCGGCTGGCGGCGGCCGCAGGCGCAGCCCGGCCCCGGTACTACGACCTGTCGACGGCTGACGGCATCCCCTACTGGAAGATCGCCCTCCTCCACCTCGACTCGTTGGCCAGCACCGTCCTGCAGACGTGCGCCTACTGGGGCAACGCCGACCAGTGCGCCTTCTGCGGGATCGGGCTGTCTTTGACGGGCGGCCGAACCATCGCCAAGAAGCGTCCCGAGCAGCTGGCCGAGGTGGCGGTGGCGGCCAGGGAGCTCGACGGGGCGGTCGACGCCACCCTGACCACGGGCAGCACGTCCGGGATCGACAAGGGGGCGCTGTACGTGGCCGCCTGCGGCAAGGCGGTCAAGGAGGCGGCCGGGCTGCCGGTGGAGGTGCAGTTCGAGCCGCCCGACGAGGGTCACCTCGACGTTATCGACCGGGTCCACGACCTGGGGATCGACTCGGTCGGCATCCACGTGGAGTCGTTCGACCCGGTCGTCCTCGCCCGCATCGCCCCGGCCAAGGCCCGCACCGGGATCGAGGGCTACTTCGCGGCGTGGGAGCGGGCGGTGTCGTTGTTCGGCGAGGGGCAGGTGTCGACCTACGTGATCCTGGGGATGGGTGAGGACCCTGCGCTCACGGTCGCCGGCTGCCGGCGGGCCGTCGACATGGGCGTCTACCCGTTCGTCGTGCCCCTGCGGCCGATCGCCGGGTCGCTGCTGGAGGACTGCCGGCCGCCGTCGGCCGAGTACACCGAGTCGGTCTACCGGCAGGTGGTCCCCTACCTGACGGCCCGGGGCCTGGGGTCGAAGGGGGTGGCGGCCGGGTGCGCCCGGTGCCAGGCGTGCTCGGCCATGGGCGCCATGGAGCGGTTGGCGTCAGCCTCAGGCGGGGCGGCGGTGACCCTCTCCCCCACCCGGGCCCGATGACCCTCACCCCGGTCCGCCACCAGGCGCGGTGCCGGGCGGCGGTGACGCCCGAGGAGCTGGAGACCCACCACCGCATCCGCCACCAGGTGTTCGTCGAGGAGCAGGGCCTGTTCGCCGGGTCCGACGTCGACAGCCGCGACGCCGCTCCCGACACCGTCCACGCCCTGGGCCTGTGCGACGGGGTGGCGGTCGGGGTGGTCCGGTTCTTCCCGCTGGACCCGGCTTTCGGGCGTTGGCAGGGCGACCGGCTGGCCGTCCTCCCCGGGTTCAGGTTGGGGATGGGGGCGCCGCTGGTGCGGTTCGCGGTCACCTCCGCCGCCGAGCGGGGCGGCCGGGAGATGGTGGCCCACATCCAACTGCCGAACGTGGGTTTCTTCGAGAGGATCGGCTGGTACGCCGACGGCGAGGTGGAGATCTACGTCGGCGTCGCCCACCAGCCGATGGCCATCGACCTGCGGCTCCACGGACCGTAGGATTCGGCCGTGAACCGGCTCGGGGTGGTGCTGCTCCTCGTCTTGGCAACGGGGTGTGGCGGCGGTGGGGGCGACGAGGACGCGACCGCGACCTTCCGGGACGACCGCTTCGACGTGACCTTCGAGTACCCGGCCGACTTCGAGCTGGGCCGGGAGACCACCGTCCAGCGGACGGCGGGCTCGGAGTCGACCGCCCGGCGGGGTGTCGGCCTCGACGAGGACAACGCCATCTTCCTCAGCCGCTACGACCTGGCCGCCGAGGTCGGGGAGGAGAACGCCGACGAGGTCCAGGCCGAGCTCGACGGGGTTGTGAGCGAGCTGGTCGACGCCGAGGTGACCGGCCGGCGGGCCGACGTGGGCGGGTTCATCGCCTTCCGCTACGACGACCTGGCCGTCGAGCCGCCGGCGGACGGCGTGTCCGACCTCGTCTTCCTGTTCGAGGGGCGGACCCAGTACCAGGTCAACTGCCAGTCGACACCGCTCCACCGGTCCCGCATCGAGGCCGCCTGCGAGCTGGCCGTCGACACCCTCGCCGCCACCTGACCCGTCCCGGGCGGTCGGAGCGCTCCTGGCCCGACGCCGACGACGGGACGGCCGCCGGTCCCGGCGGACGCATCGCCTGGTGGTCCGAGGGCTTCGGCGGGGTGAGTACACCTCCCCCGCCTGGTCGCCCGACGGCGTTCGGATCGCCTTCTCCAGCAACCGGGACTTCGACTACGACCTGTTCGTCATGGACGCCGACGGCATCGACCAGACCCGCGCTCACCGACCCGCGCCGAAGCCGGCGCCGACCCGCCGTGGCTGGCGTAGCTCGTCAGCCGTCGGGCGCGTGGCGGAGGAGAATCGCCTCCATCTCGTCCTTGAGCACGAGCTTCTTCTTCTTGAGCGTCTTCTCCTCGACCTCTTCGTCGACGGTCGGGTGGGTGAGGTCACGGAGCTCGCTCAGCCGGGCCTCGTGGGCCGCGTGCTCCGTCGCCAAGGCCGCGAAGTGCTCGTCCTCGGTCAACAGCCGTTGGCGGAGCTCGTCGCGGTCGGGGGCGGAGCCAGTCAGGCCGGTCACGGCCTGGGAGGTTAGATCGAGGACGGTGACGGTGCGACCTGTCACCGGGTGACCCAGTCGACACCGCTGTGGATACTCGTATCGCGTCCCTCATCCTGTCGGGAACCTTCGCTTCTCCGGTGCAGCCCGGCGCACGTTCTGGTCGCGCCTCCGGGAACGTCTGAGCTCTCGGAGCGCGCCCAGAGCCGTCGATAGGGTCGCTGGCTGTGGCGCGAGAGCGCCTCGCATCTCTACTACTGGAGTAGTAGACTTTGAGCGTGCCGAGAGGGAAGCCGTCACCGAAGTTGGCGATCACCGTCGATGCTGACGTCCATGATCGCGTCCTCGACGCGGCTGCCGCCGAGGGTCTCAGCGTCTCTGCCTGGATGACGAAGGCGGCCCGTCGGGCACTCCTCGTCCGCGACGGGCTCGCAGCCGTCGCCGAGTGGGAGGCGGAGCACGGAGAGCTGACCGATGCCGAACTGACAGCGGCACGTCAGCGTGTCGCCTCCCAAGTTGGCCCGAACTCGCCGAGGGCACGGAAGCGCTCGGCGTGAGCGTCGTCTACGACGCCGGTGCGCTCATCGCCGCCGAGCGATCCAACCGAGCCCTGTGGGCGGATCATCGGGCGCGCCTTGAGCTGGGGCTCGTACCAGCGACCACTGCCCCTGTCGTCGCGCAGGTGAGTCGCTCCGGGCGCCAGGCGCAGCTACGGCGCTTCTTGCGGGGCTGCGACATCGTGCCGTTCGGAGACGAGGACGCCCACGAGGTCGGTGCGCTCGCCGGCCGATCGAGTTCGGCCGACGTCGTCGACGTTCACGTCGTCACGGTCGCTCATCGGCGTAGGGTCGGAGTTGTCACCTCCGACGAAGCCGACCTCAGGCCGATCGCTGGAGCGCTTCGACCACGGGTCGCTCTGTTTCGGGTCTGAGACGGCACCGCACCCGGCTGCACTCTGGTGCGGGCGACGCCGACCTCTCTCGCACGGGAACCGTCGATCGGTCGCGCTCCGGCAGGGCAGCGCGTCCATGACCGTGCCCGCATCCTGCGCAGATCGCTGTACCAACCCTCGGTCTACGCCCGCAGGTCACTCGGGTGAGATGTTCTGGTTCAACCGAAAGAGGTTCGTCGGGTCATACGCTCGTTTGAGCGCCTTCAATCGGTCGTACTTCTCGGATCCGTACGCCTCGCGTACACGCGGCTCTCCCTCCTCCATCAGAAAGTTCACATACACGCTGGTGTGATGGGGCGCGAGGGCCTCCCAGTACTGACGAGCCCATTGTCGCTGGCCCTCGAAGCCGTCGGGGCCTTCGCTGTTGCCGTTGATGTTGAACGTGTGCCCGGCCCCGCGACCGTTGAAGGCGGTGGCATCGTCGGGCACGCGGGCCACCGCACCGCCCATCTGCCACAGCGCGACGCTCGTCAGCGGCGACGTGATGTTGGTGCCGTACTCCAGCATCACCTCCACGACATCGTCGTTCAGCGCATTGACGTCGCAGGAACGCACGTAGTACCAGTTGCCGTGCCGGAACGACGGGTCGAACATGGACTGGTGTACGAGATAGGGCTTCGGGACGCAGAGGTCGAGCACGGGCGAGCCGAACTCCTTGAGCGGGCGCACCACCCGTAGGCCATCTTCGATGTCGCCGCAATAGCAGGCGACGACAGCCACGATCGGCTGACCGACGAGTTCGCGCGGCACGATCGGCAGGTCTGGGGCGAGGCGCTGCACGAGGATCGTCATCAGCTCGTCGGGGCACTCCGCGATCCAGTCGCGGTAGAACGACACGACCTCGCGGGTGTCCTTGGCCATCCAAAACACCGGTCCGGCGACCAGCTCGGGCCCAACTGGGTGCATCCTGAACTCGAACTCCGTGACGATCCCGAAGTTGCCGCCACCACCACGGATCCCCCAGAACAGATCGTCGTTCTCCTCCGTGCTTGCCGTCACGAACTCCCCATTGGCGGTCACCACGTCGACGGACACGAGGTTGTCGATCGTGAGGCCGTGCTTGCGCATGATCCAGCCGATGCCGCCACCCAACGTCAAACCCGCGAGGCCGGTGTGGGTGACGATTCCGGCCGGGACGGCGCATCCGAACGCCTGGGTCTCGCGGTCGAGTTCACCGAGCAGCACGCCGGCCTGGGCGCGGACTCGGCGCATCGCGGGGTCGACGCGCACGCCCTTCATGAGGCTGAGATCGATAACCATCCCATCGTCGCACACAGACAAACCGGGGAAGCTGTGGCCGCCGCTGCGCACCGCGACGAGCAAATCGTGGTCTCGGGCGAACTGGACAGCCGTGCGTATGTCCGACACGCCGGCACACCGGGCGATGAGATCCGGCCGGCGGTCGATCGATCCGTTCCAGACCTTCCGGTGCTCGTGGTAACCAGGCCCCCCACGGGCGATCACCTCGCCCCGGAACGCCAGCCTCAGTGACTCCACCGCATCCGCCGTGATGGTCGACGCATCCACCAACTGGCTCACTTGATCCCCCTCTCCCTCGATAGCGGCTACGCGTCTCATCGCCTCTGGCCGCCACAAGATCACCGTATCGTCCTTACTACTGGCGACGCCGTTACAGGTTCGCTTGCTGGCAGCCGCGACATCGTTGTTCTCCCAGCCCCGACTCGCGCCGAGGTGGACCGGCCGAAGCCCTGGCGTGGTCAGTCCACGTGGCGCGTTCGGCGTGCGTCACGGGGCGGCCCGTCGGCGTCGTCGCGAGCATTCTGGTTGTCGTGGCGATCATGCAACGGCGCCCGTAGTCGGCGGTCGGTGCATTCGGGTCGGACGCCGAGTGTGGCGGTCGGCCGCGACAGATCGTGCGACCGTTGACACCATCCAAAACGAGCCGGGGCCTGGATGTTCCGGCCTCCGGGTCTCGGCGATGACCTGGAGGTGCCACATGACAACCACGCCAACGACCGAGGTCGCTCTCGTCGATCCCATGCTCGCCAACGTTGAGCAGTACGCGCTCGCCGCCTTCCTGACCGGCTACCGAGGCCTGACCCGCGACGCCTACGCCTTGGACCTGCGCCGATTCATCGCCTGGTGCGAGGAGCACGACCTGCGCTTGTTCGCCGCCCGCCGGGCGGACATCGAGTGCTTCGCCAGAGACCTCGAAGCGCGTGGCCGGG
Source organism: uncultured Acidimicrobiia bacterium (assembly GCA_963790325.1). Classification (GTDB taxonomy): domain Bacteria; phylum Actinomycetota; class Acidimicrobiia; order Acidimicrobiales; family AC-14; genus JAXDMK01. The sequence goes on along the minus strand of CAWBNY010000003.1, from coordinate 5,965 downwards.
CGCGGGCGACCGTCCCCGCCGGCTGTGCACGGTCGCCGGCTTCTACCGCTACGCCGAACAGGAGGGGCTGCTCGAAAGGCCCCCGGCGGCACACGTACGCCGGCCTCGCCTCGACTACGAGTCTCACGCCACCGGCCTGGACCGCAATGAAGTTGGCGCGCTCCTCGTGGCCGCCGGCCTGGCCTCGGCCCGGGAGCACGCCCTCGTCTCGCTGCTGGCGATCAACGGCCTGCGGGTCTCGGAGGCTCTCGGCGCCGACGTCGAGGCGCTTGGCATCGAACGCGGCCACCGCACCCTCACGGTGCTCCGGAAGGGCGGCAAGGTCGTCACCATCCCGCTCGCGCCCGGACGGCGGCGCCTCGACCTGGCCATCGGCGAACGGGTCGAAGGCCCGATCTTCCTCGGCCGCAACGGCGAGCGGCTCGACCGCCACGCCGCCTGGCGGATCGTGCGCGTTGCCCGCCAGGCCGGGATTAACAAGCCGGTCGGCCCTCACACCCTCCGCCACGCCTTCATCACCGCCGCTCTCGACGCCGGGGTCCCTCTGCGCGACGTACAGAAGGCGGCAAGTCACGCAGACCCGCGGACGACCATGCGCTATGACCGTGCCCGGGTATCCCTCGACCGGCACGCCACGTACATCGTGGCCGCGTTCCTCGCAGGCGCCGCCCGATAGCTACGACAGGAGCCCAGTCGGATCAATCGCGGGTGCAGGAGACGGACCGGCAGGCCGGGAGCGCTGGCCGGGCGGCTGTCGTCGAAGAACAAGTCGGCGCCGGGATGCTGGCGAGCGCCACGTACTCCGCATCGGCGAAGGTCACGCTGCCGCTCAATGGGAGGCCACGCCTCGGCGAACAAACCGTTCACCTGGTGACCCGCAACCGGCCAGGTCATCGGCTCATTGATGGCCTGGCCCACCTGGGCAAACCGTGCTCGGCCGGCGCCTGGCCGTACCTGAACGTTCTGTCGCGTGAGGATCACCAACGAGCCGTGGTTCGGTGTCCAGCTAACTAATGAGATCGATGGAGGCCAGCTTCGTATGCACGATGACCAGCTCGGGATCGGACCCTCATGGACGCTTTACCAGAGAGTAACGTCCCCGTTATGGAACTCAACCCCGAACTTGCCGGGATGGCGGTACGCCTCACGGAGCTGGGGGCGAGAGGCACCGTTACCGGCATCCGCGCGCGGATCACGACTAGCAAGGCCACCAAGCGGGAACGGGAAACTATCGAGACGCTCGACGAAATCGTTGATGAACTCATCAGCGAGCGCACGGAGATTCTTGGCATCGCGCAGGCCTTTGAGGAAGAACTTATCGCCGAACGAATCTCCGATGACGACATCGCGTTCGTGACCAGCCAGCTGGCGCCGAAGATGGAAGAGTTGCTGGAGCTTGCGAATGTCGACGCCAACCCCGATGAGGCTCGCAGGGTACTCGAACTTCTCGTGTCGAAGGAAACCCTAAAGATACTTCAGGTTCTCGGCTTCAACTTTCGCGAGGCGATCGGTCGACCTCTGACGAACCTCATTGCCCGCCTCATCAACACGCAGGGCCCCGTGCAACCTGAGGATCCGGAGATCATGCGTCGGCTGGCCCTCGAAAGCCAGATCATGATGGCGAGGCTTTCCCTCGACCCAGCCGCCTACGAGCGCTTCACGGGACTCTTCGGCCAGCAGGCCGACTAGGGCCGCCCGCCAATAGCTTTGCCTCCCGGTGAGTTCTGGAGCGCCAAGGTCGGCGACAGGAAGCATCCCTGCTGGCACCGGAGGCGTCGATACGGTCGGGTGCCTCGCCCGACCGCGCTCATGCCCACTCGCTGGCGATCTGTGCCCACAAGGTCCGCGCCGGGGACCGTGCCCCGGCTCGCGATGCCCACGATAGGCACGTACTGGGGTACAGGTCGTACGATCGGTTGGGGTGGGCACGAACCAGGCGGCGACGGAAGCTACAGAAGCGGAGAAGCTGGCCCTCTTGCGCGTCCTACGCAGTCCTCGGGGGCGCTATTCCGCCGAGCGGGCTGCGCAGCTCTCGGGCGTCCCGCAACGGACCGTCTACGACTGGCAGGCCAAGAACGTGTGGGTCCCGGACTATGCGAAGGCCAGCCCGATGCAGTGGTCCTACCGGGACCTGGTGTTCCTCCGCCTCCTCCTCTGGTTCCGCCGCCGCGACATGGACCGTCCCGAAGCGTCTGCTCGGACGCTTGAGTACCGGCGGCTGATCGAATCGGGCGTCGTTGACACAACCGTGGTCCACAGCGACGGTCACGGCATGATCCTCGGCGGGGAGGACATAGACCGGGTGACGGGCGAGTCCGTGTGGGCGCTGGCGGTTACTTTGATGGAGCAGCACGACCTCATGGAGCCGATCAAAGGCGAGAGCAGAGGCCCTATCTGGCAGCCGAACCTCCGCCGGCCGTCAGACCGTACGGTGGTGCTCCCGTGGGTCATGGGGGGCGAGCCGTGCGTCAAACGCACCCGGGTGCCCACAGCGTCGATTTGGGGGCTCAGGGAGCACCGGGCTCTCCGGCCGGCCGACATCGTACGGCTGTACCCGGGCCTGACCACTGAGGACGTGGAGGACGCCACGGAACTTGAACGGCGCCTCCGGGCGGCGGCGTAGTTCGACCCGTTGGCCGGGCCGCTGAGGTTCCTGCTCGACAACAACTTTCCCGAAGTCGACGTGCTCGACCCGCACGAGGTCGACCGGTCCGTTGTCTTTGAGCACATTCGGGACTGGCGGCCCGACCTAATCGAAGCTGAGACACCTGACTGGCTGATCTACTTCGAGGCCGAGCTGGCGGGCTTCGCCGGGATCGTCACCCACGACTGGCACCAGTCCGTGCAGCCGGAAGAGGCGTTCGCGATCACCCAGACGAAGCTGGCCGTGGTGACCTGGCGGCACCCGCCGGACGATCCCGTCGTGTCGTGGGCGCTCGTGATCGCCTACATGCCGGAGGTAAAGCGGGTCTTGGCGACCCGGCGCGATGCGCCCTTCGTCTTCCTGCCGTCGCCGCACCTGGGGGCCAAGAACGTCACGAAGGGATCCGAGGCGCTGGGGATCGTGGCCGCCGACCTGGGCATCTCGAATGAGGAGGCGAAGCTGTTGAGGATCACGTAACCGTGTAGGTAGTCGATCACCGAAGATGTCGGTCCCTGAGTGACCTGGTCGGGCCTGTCGAGGGTCCACCAACGGGCCGGGGGCTCTGCCCACGCTGGCGGTGTCTATGCCGTCCAGCAGGGAGGAGCCCCGGGCTCATGCTCACACAGGGAGATGACGTGGAGGTCCAAGCACTCAGGAAACGAGGGTGGTCGTACGTCGCGATCGCCCGCCACATCGGCTGCGACTGGCGAACGGTCAAGGCCTACGTCGAAGGCCGAGAGCCCGGTGTCCGCCGGCGGTCGGAGCCCGACCCGCTGGAGCGGTTCGTCCCCTACCTGCGGGCCCGCTTCGCGGACGACCCCCACGTGTGGGGCTCGGCCCTGTTCGACGAGGTCAGCGAGCTCGGCTACTCGTTGAGCTACCCGAGCTTCGTGCGCCAGGTGCGCGACGCCGGGCTGCGCCCCCACTGCGAGGCGTGTGCCGGCGTCGTCGGCCGCGACACCATCGACATCGCCCACCCGGCCGGCGAGGAGATCCAATGGGACTGGTTCGAGCGCCGCAAGGCCCCCTGGGGCGGGGTGGGCTTCGTGCTGCTGGGCACCCTGCCCCATTCCGGCCGCAGCCGGGGCGTGATCGCCCCCGCCACCGACCAGGCCCACCTCATCGAGGCCATGGACGGGGTGCTGCGCCGCCTGGGCGGCACCGCCCGGGTGTGGCGGGTGGACCGCATGGCCACGGTGGTGGAGCCGGCCTCGGGTGACGTGCAGGCCAGCTTCGCCCCCGTGGCCAAGCACTACGGGGCGTCGGTGGTGGCCTGCCCCCCACGGCGGGGCAACCGCAAGGGTTCGGTGGAGGCGGCGGTGCGCTTCGCCACCGGGCGGTGGTGGCGGACGCTGTCGGCCGATACCGCGGAGGTCGCCCAGGCGAGCCTGGACCGGTTCTGGTCGACCACGGGCGACGCCCGCCTGCGCAGCCCGTCACGGATCGAGGAGCCACCCGCCGACGGCGGCCCGCCCCGGTGGCCGACCGTCGGCGAGCTGGCGGGCGCCGAGGTGCTGGCGGCACTGCCCGCGGCCCCGTTCCCGGCCACCGTCGAGGTGACCGCCCCCGTCGACCACTTGGCCAGCGTCGCCTTCCGGGGCAACCGCTACTCGGTCCCGCCCGGCCTGGCCGGGGTGACGATGACCCTGCGCCACCGCCTCGGCTCATCCACGCTCGACGTCGCCGGCCCGTCCGGGGTGATCCTCGTCAGCCACCGCCTGGCTGCCGCGGGGGCGGGGATGATGGTGCGCACCCCCGAGCACCGGGGAGCGCTCGAGGCGGTGGTGCTGAGCCAGTTCAGCACCACCCGGCCCTGTGACCGCAAGGCCAACCGCCCACCGGGGCCCGCCTCGGTGGCGGAGCGGGCCAGGTTGGTCGGCCCCGATGCGGCGGAGCCGACGGTGGACCTGGCGGAGCTGGCCGAGGTGATCCGCCTCGCCTTCCCCGGTGCCACCGATGTCACTGGTGACGAGCTCGGTGGCGGGGAGGCGTCGGCATGAGCGCCGCCTCCGACTACCAGCGCCTGCGCTCCCACCTGGCCTTCCTGCGCATGACCGCCGCCGCCGAGGCCCTGCCCGGCCTGCTGGAGGAAGCAGCCCAGGACAAGGCCCTCAGCCCCACGGCGCTGCTGGAAAGGCTGCTGGCGGTCGAGGTCGACGCCGTCGACGACCGCCGCCGGGCCAGCCTGGCCCGCTTCGCCTCGCTGCCCTCGCCCTTCACCCTGGCCGACTTCGACTTCGCCGCCCAGCCCTCCGTCGACCCCAAGCTCATCGCCGATCTGGCCACGCTGCGCTTCGTGGACGACGCCACCAACGTCTTGCTGATCGGCCCGCCCGGGGTGGGCAAGACGATGCTGGCCGTCGGCCTCGGCCACGCCGCGGTGGCGGCGGGGATGCGCACCTACTACACCACCGCGGCCGACCTCGTGGCCCGCTGCCACCGGGCGGCCCTGGAGGGCCGGTGGGCCACCACCATGCGCTTCTACGCCGGGGCCCGCCTGCTGATCATCGATGAAGTTGGGTATCTGCCGATGCCGGCGGAGGCGGCGGCGGCGTTGTTCCAGGTGGTGTCGCAGCGCTACCTCAAAGGCAGCATCGTGGTGACCACCAACCTGGGCATCGCGTCGTGGGGCAAGGTCTTCGCCGACGATCAGATGGTGGCAGCGGCCATGTTGGACCGCTTGCTCCACAGGTCGGTGGTGCTCGACATCAAGGGCGACAGCTACCGGATGCGCAGCCACCGGGCCCGGGCCGAGGCCACCCGCAGGGCGGTGGCGGGCTCATGAACGACGACGCCTGCCCCGTCTGTGAGAATCCCCGACCGGCGAGCCGCAGAGGCGACGGGCCGTGGTGCTGCTCCATCGCCTGCTACCTCAGCTTCCACGGCGGCGACAGCGACCGGGACCCGTCGTGTCACGACGGGTCACGACCACCTGCCCCGTCTGCCAGCGCCAGTTCCGCCCGCTCGGCCGTCAGGCCCACTGCTGCGAGGCGTGCCGGGTCGCCGCCTACCGGCGCCGCCAGGCCGCGGCCCGGCCGCCCGTCGTCCTCTCCCCCGCCCAGCCCCGAAGGCCGATCACCGTCTACGAGTGCGACGGGTGTGGCACCCGAGCCGTCGGCCAGCAACGCTGCGCCGACTGCTCCACCTTCATGCGCCGCATCGGCATCGGGGGCTCATGCCCGCACTGCGACGAAGCCGTCGCCGTCACCGAGCTCCTCGGCGAGGAGGTGATCGCCGACCACTGACGTATCATCCAACCCGGCCCTCCAGGCGATCAGACGACCGACATTTTCGGTGATCGTCCACCTACATTTTCCGTGC
>CAWBNY010000002.1:0-1269674 GCA_963790325.1 uncultured Acidimicrobiia bacterium | reverse complement strand
TAGGAAACCGTTGCTCTATCCCCTGAGCTACGAGGGCTGGATGACGAACGTCCTGCCGGAGGCGGTGCAGCCCCCGAATGAGGGCTTGGAAACCCTCCGCAGAGCGGATTGCGCCAGCGTAGAGGTCCCGCCGGCACCGGCCGCGGTCTTCGCACCGAAGGCCACCGGAGGCTCGACCTGGTGGGGGAAGGTGGTCGGCGACCTGGCGGGCGTGCCGGGCCGGAGGTGACGACACGCCCTCCCCGGCGGCCGGCCCCGGCCCTCACCGCTGCGACCCGGGGCGACCGGTCGGCCGAGTTTGCAGCAGGCACGCTCTAACGTCGTCCGGAGGAGAAAATGGGGAGGGGCGCTCGCTCGGCTGGGCGCCACGAAGGGAGAATTCCTGTGCGAAGGATGGCCACGGCGGCGATCGTGACCCTTTCGTTGGCGGCCGGGCTGGCGGCGCCGCCGGCGGCAGCCCGACCCCCGGCCAAGCCGGCCACCGCGGGGCCGCCGACCGACTACACCTCGATCAAGCACCTGAGCCAGCCGACGTACGGCGCCATCGTGCGCACGGTGCACCGGCTGCCCGCCTACGACGGCGAGGACCTCTACCTCGAGGTGGTGCGGCCGGCGGCATCCGGGAACTACCCGGTGATCCTCGAGGCCAGCCCCTACCACGGCACGCTCGCCGACCGGGATGGCACCCGGATCCTGCCCGAACCGCGCGATGTCGACGGCAACCCGGTCGGGCTGACGGGCTACTTCGCGCCGCGGGGCTATGCGGTCGTCATGATGGATCTCCGGGGCACGGGACGTTCGGAGGGTTGCCTCGACCACCTCGGGCCCAAGGACGCTCTCGACCTGGCCCAGGTCGTGCAATGGGCGGCTTCCCAGCCGTGGTCGAACGGTCGGGTCGGCATGACCGGCCACTCCTACGTCGGGTCCACGCCGGCGGTGGCGGCGGCCCAGAACCCGCCCGGGCTGATCACGATCGTCCCGTCGGCTGGTCTGGCTTCTATGTACGACCACCAGTTCCAGGCGGGCGTGCCCTACTTCCTGCAATGGGCTGGACCGATCGAGGCCTATGAGCAGCTGGCGCTCGAGCGGAAGCTGCCGCCGTCGCCCCCCGATCCTCTGGGCCTGGGCCTGCTTCACAGCGGCGACGACTTCGGCAACAACCTGGAGGACACCGGCTGCGGGCTTCCGAACAGCGCCGCGGTGGCGGGCGCAGACCAGTTGTCGGGCCGGTACGCCGACTGGCATGTCGTCCGTGACCACAACCGGGGGGCGACCCAGTGGGCCGGCCCCGTCTTCCTGGTGCACGGCGTCAACGACAACGCCGCTCGAGTCTCCTCCATGCAGTGGTTCACCGACCGGGGCGGGCGGGCGGGCGACAAGCTCTGGCTCGGCCAGTGGGACCACGGCTCGGGTTGCTGCCCGACCCGCCGCGGCATCCAGTGGACTTACGCCCTCCACGCCTGGTTCGACAAGCACCTGGCGCAGCGGAAGGTCGACACCGGCCCTCCGGTGGAGATGTTCCTGAGCGACGGGACCTTCGTCGGCGCCCGCACCGGTGACCGCACCGAGATCGCGACCGCGTCCGCCTGGCCGGGCCAGGCCCGGATGCTCTCGTTTCACCCCGACAGCCGCGACGGGTCGCTCGGTTCCGGCCCGCCGCCCGCCTACAGCACCACCTTCGCGGGCGACCCCGCGCTCTACCTGGAGGAGAACGGCCAGGGGGGTCTCGGGTTCCGCAGCCAACCGCTCACCGAGGGAATGGTGCTGGCGGGCGTCCCCCGGCTGCGCCTGTCGGCCGCCCTCAGCGTGCCCCGGGTGCACCTGATCGGAACCCTCTACGACGAGGCCGGCGACGGCAACCGGCGGCGGATCAGCCAGTGCGCCTTGAACCCTGAGCTGCGCCACGGCATCGCCACCTACACCCCGGTCATCCCCGGGGAGCGCTACGACATGTCCCCGCCCTGCTTCGCCATGGCCCACCACCTGCGCCCGGGCCACCGGTTGGTGTTGCGGATCAGCACCGCCGACCCCGACAAGGTGCCGCTCTTCGCCCTCGATCCAGAGGTCAGGGTGTTCACCGGCGAGGGGGCCACGCACCTCGAGGTGCCCGTCGTCGACCGCCCCGCCCTCTACCCCGACGAGGTGCCCTTCACCGACGACTCGAGCTTGCCCACGGGCCCGGCCGCGCCACCGATCGACTCCACCCTCACCACACCCGCTCCGGGCGCGCCGGTGCGGGTGGCGGGGGTGACTTCGCAGTTCATCGCGTTCACCGTCCCCCAGGGTTCGGACACCGCCGGCGGACGGGTCGAAGCGACCGTCACCCTGCCTGCCGACATCGACCTCTACCTGCAACGCAGCCTCGGCGACGGTAGCTGGAGCGGCGACGTCGCCCTCGGCACCAGCTTCTCGCTGAGCGGGGAGGAGATGCGGATCGAGCGCCGACTCGAACCGGGGGCGACCTACCGGATCGAGGTCCACAACTGGGCCGGCCCTCCTGCCAACACGGTGCGGGTGCGGGCCGTGTTCCAGAGCTCGGCGGGCCAGCCCGGGACCTGACGTCCTGCGGCGGCGCCGGGGTGACCAGGCGCGGGGGTGCCGCCGGACCGGTCCGTCCATGTCCCCAGGCCGGCTGCGGACCGCCGTCGACGAAAGGTCGTTCACCCCCCAAGGGAACAGACGTTCTACCAGCCGGTCGATAGAGTTCGGGCCTGGTGATCGGCGTGGTGGTGTGGGCGGTCCAGCAAGCGGCCGAGGGCGAGACCTCGGGCTTCAGCAAGTGGATCGGAGCCGCCATCATCCTCGGCTCCGCCATCGTGTTGGCCACCGCTGCCCGCTGGGCGCTCCGTAGGATCGGTCGGATCGACGGCCGGGCCGGGTCGGCGCCGCAGATACTGGCCCGCCTGGTCTTCGCCTTGATCGTCGCCGTCGGTCTCTACGTGGCCTTGCAGGCCGTCGGCCTCGACCTGGGGCCGGTGCTCGCCGGTGCGGGGATCGTCGGGATCGCCATCGCCTTCGCCCTCCAGGACATCGCCGAGAACTACATGTCCGGGCTGATCATGGGGTTCCGAAACCCGTTCTCCCCGGGCGACGAGATCGTCAGTGGCGACCACGAGGGCTCGGTCGAGGAGTTGAACCTGAGGTACACCACCATCCGCACCTACGACGGCGCCCGGGTGCTGCTGCCGAACAGCATGGTGCTGACCAACCCCCTGACCAACCTCACGGCCAACGGCCGCCGCCGCAGCGACTTCAGCCTCGGAGTGGCGTACGGCACCGACCTCGAGCAGGCGCGAACAGTGGCGATCGCCGCGGTCGGAGCGGTCGAGGAGGTCTACGACGACCCGCCGCCGCAGGCGTGGGTGGAGGAGCTCGACGCATCCTGGATCAGCATCCGGGTCCGGTTCTGGCATGGTCCCCGGATCGCCGACATGTGGAGGGTGCGCAGCGCAGCCATCGTCGCCGCCGTGGCGGGGATGCAGCGGGCCGGGATCGACCTGCCGTTCGAGCGCAGGATCATCGACCTGGTTGTTCCCGATCCCGTCAAAAGCGGTGCGCCGGACGCCGCCGAAGGCTGAGACGCAGCCGCATCTCGATCGTCGCCCTGGTCAGCCAGTCGGAGCCCCGAGCGGTGCGGCATCGCGCCGTCTGCGGCGCGCCCGGAGTCGCCGTCGATCGGGAGTACTGACGGCGTGCGACGATGGTCCGGTGACGATGGTGGATGGGGACGCCGCTCGCCACGTGGAGTTGGCCGACCAGGCGTTGGCGGGGTCTGACGTCGACGCCGCCACCGACCACCTGTCCGCCGCCATCCGTGCCCTCACCGCAGCCGGCGACTGCCGGCGGGCGGCGATGGTCTGCGTCCGCCTGGGCGAGTTGTACGCCAACCGGATCGGCAACGGCACCGCCGCCCGGACCTGGTTCCTGCGGGCGTCACGCCTGATCGAGGAGGAGGCCCCCTGCATCGAGCAGGGCTGGGTGGCGGTGGCGGCCCTCGGCTGCGACGTCGACGACCCTGAGGTCCTCCGGCGCCGGGCGGAGCTGGCCCTGGCTCGGGCCCGGCAGTTCGGCGACGTGAACCTGGAGACCAAGGCCTTGGCCGACGCCGGTCTGGCATGCGTCCAGGCGGGACGGCTGACGGAGGGCATGGCCATGCTCGACGAGGCCATGGCCCTCGCCTGCGGCCCGGCCGACAACGTCGCCGCGGCCGGCATGTCGGTCTGCTCGTTCCTCACCGCCTGCTATTACTCGGCCGACTTCGACCGGGCTGCGGCCTGGACCGACGCCCTCCGCCGCCAGGGCCTCATCGGGGACGGCCGCGGGGTGATAGCCCTCGTGCTGAACCACCACTGCGAGAGCGTCCAGGCCACCGCCCTCCGGGAGCTCGGCCGGTGGACCGAGGCCGAGGCGGTGCTAACCCGGGCCATCGAAGCCTTCGAATCGACCACGGGCGCGTCGAGCTGGCACCCGGCGATCGCACTGGCCGAGCTGCGGATGCGGCAGGGCCGACTGGCCGACGCCGAGAGGCTGCTGCTGGGCAAGGAGGGGCACTTCCAGGCCCTGCTCCCGGCGGCCCAGCTCCACCTGGCCCGGGGCGATCACGAGCTGGCCCGGGCCACCGCCGTCCGGGGCCTGCGGGCCATCGGCCACGACCGGCTGCGGGCCGCCGAGCTCCTCGCCGTCCTGGTGGCCACCGAGCTCGGCGCCGGCGACCTGGCCGCCGCGTCCGCCGCCTGGGTGGAGATGTCGGACCGGGCCGAGGGGCTGGAAGTCCCGGGACTGCTGGCCCGGGTGGCGTCGGCCCGGGCCCACCTGCTGGCCGCCGGGGGCGACTCGGCCGGTGCCATCGGCACGGCCGAGAAGGCGCTCGACCGCCTCCCGCCCACCGGCGTCCCCCTGCTGCGGGCGACACTGCTCGTCGACCTCGCCCGCCTCCACGACCAGGCCGGGAACCGGGCTGCGGCCCGGGTCGAAGCCCAGCGGGCGGCCGCCGCCCTGGTCGGCCTCGACGTCGTCCTGCCGGCTGACGACCGCGCCCTGCTCGAGCGTCTGGGGGCGCCGGCTCCCGACGGTCGCCCCCCGGCGGCGACGGCGCCCTCGGCGGTGCTGCGCCGGGACGAGCGGGGATGGATGGCGACATGGGGCGACGTCCGGTGCCGGCTGGGCGACACCAAGGGCCTGCGGTACGTGGCCGAGCTCGTGCGCAACCCGGGCGTCGAGCGCCACGCCCTCGACCTGGTCGACCGGGTGGAAGGCGTCGGCACCGGCGATCTCGCCGTCGACCGCCGCCAGCTGGGGGACGCCGGCGAGCTGGTCGACAGCCGGGCCCGGACCGCCTACCGGCACCGGATCGAAGCCCTGCGCACCGAGATCGACGACGCCCTCGACGCCGGTGCCGAGGGCCGGGCCGAGGCGCTGCAGGCCGAGCTCGACCAACTGGTCGGCCACCTGGCCCAGGCCTTCGGGTTGGGGGGACGGAGCCGGCGGGGTGCGTCGGCGGCGGAACGGGCCCGGCTCAACGTCACCCGGGCCCTGCGGGCCGCCATCGCCCGGGTGACGGACGCCCTTCCCGAGGCGGGATCGGCCCTCAACCGGCGCATCCGCACCGGCGTGTACTGCGCCTACGAGCCCGACCCGGGCGACGAGGTTCGCTGGTCCGTTCAATCCTGACCGAACGGAACCCCCGGCCACTGAACGCCACCTCCGTAGAGTCGACCACCCGATCAGGAGGAGCTGGAGATGGACCCTACCTACCAAGCCGCCCCGGACGTCCACGTCCTACCCGCGAACCTCCCGATTCCCGGCGCCGGGGTGCTGCCGGTGAACGCCTTCGTCCTGCTGGCCGAGGAGCCGGTCCTGATCGACACCGGGATCGGGGTGGACGGTGACGACTTCCTCGACGCCCTGGCGTCGATCGTCGACCCCGCCGCCCTGCGCTGGGTGTGGCTGACCCACGACGACGCCGACCACACCGGCAGCCTCCGCCGGGTCCTCGAGGCCGCCCCCCGGGCCCGCCTGGTGACCAACGTGTTCAGCGCCTTCCGGATGGCGACGTGGTGGCCGGTGCCCTTCGAGCGGGTCCACGCCATCCGCCCCGGTGACCGCATCGACGTCGGCGACCGCACCCTGCGGGCGGTGGCACCGCCCCTGTTCGACAACCCGCTGTCGGTCGGGCTGCTCGACGAGGCGACCGGGTCCCTGTTCTCGGTCGACTCCTTCGGAGCCATCCTCCCGGAGGCGACCCAGAACGCCGACGACGTACCCCACGACGCCCTCGCCGGCGGCATGCTGGCCTGGGCCGCGGCCGACTCCCCCTGGGCCCACATCGTCGACCGGGAGCGGTTCGGCCAGGTGCTCGACGGCGTCCGCCGCCTCCAGCCGAGCCGCATCCTGTCGTCCCACCTGCCGGCGGCCCCCGGCACCTCGCTGGAGCGCCTCTTCCAGGTGCTGGAGACGGTCCCCGACGCCGAGCCGGCGATGTCCCCGAGCCACGAGGAGTTCCAGTGGATGCTCGCCGCCATGAGCGCGCCGGCGGCCCCGGTTGCCCCGGCGACCGACCTCCGACCGGTGGGCGCCCGGTAGCCCGAGCGCGGTGGTCGGTGGCGCCCCCGACCGGGCGCCCCCGACCGGGCGCCGCCGCCGGCAGCCGGTACCGTCGGGCGGCAGATGGTGAGCATGGTCCAGGCGCGGGGGCTGACCAAGCGATACCCGGGGGTGACCGCCCTCGACGACGTCGACCTCGACCTCCCCTCGGGACGGGTCGGCCTCGTCGGGGCCAACGGCGCCGGCAAGACCACCCTCTTCCGCATCCTGCTCGGGCTCACCCGGCCCGACGCCGGCACCGTCGACGTCTTCGGCATCCGTGTCACCGACGACCCCGTCTCCGTCCGCAGCCGGATCGGCTACATGCCCGAGCACGACTGCCTCCCCCTCGACCAGACCGCGGCCGACGTGGTCGCCACCTTCGGCGAGCTCGGTGGGCTGCCGGTGCGGGCGGCCCGCCAACGGGCATCGGAGGTCCTCGACCTGGTCGGCCTCGACGAGGCCCGCTTCCGGCCGGTGGGAGGGTTCTCCACCGGCATGCGCCAACGGACCAAGCTGGCCCAGGCCATCGTCGCCGACCCCAAGCTCGTCCTCCTCGACGAGCCCACCGCCGGGCTCGACCCGTCGGGCCGGGAGGAGATGCTCGGTCTCGTCGCCCGCCTGGCCGGCTTCGGGATCGCGGTCGTCCTCGCCACCCACCTCCTCGACGACGTCGCCCGCGTCTGCGACCACGTGGTCATGCTCGACGCCGGCCGGCTGGTCACCGACGCCCCCACCACGTCCCTCCTCCGCCAGACGGGCAACGTCGTCGTCGACGTCGGCCCCGACGCCACCCCCGCCCTCGCCGCCGCCCTCGCGGCCAAGGGCCTGGCGGCCACCGCCGCCGACCACACCGGCACCCTCGAGATCACCGTCGCCTCCGACGCCGACCTCGACGCCATCCGTGACGTCGTCGCCGATCTCGGCCTGCCCCTCCACCGCCTCACCAACCGGCTGACCTCGCTCGACGAGGTGTTCGTCCACCGGGCCCCGGTCGCGCCGTGAGCGTCGGCGGGGCCGTCTACGACCGGGGCTACCGGCCCTACCCGGGTGCCCTCGGGGGGCGGCGGGCGGCCACCGCCGCCCTCTACCGCACCTCGCTGCGCCGGGCCATCGGCCTGCGCCGGCCCTGGCGGCAGAAGGTGGCGCCCTTCGTCCTGCTCACCATCGCCGTGCTGCCGGCGGTCATCAACGTCGGCATCGGCTACCTCACCCGCGACACCCCCGCCCGCGACTTCGAGTTCATCACCTACCGGGAGTACGTCGGCGTGTCGAGCGCCCTTCTCCTCTTCGTGGCCCTGACCGCGGCCGACCTCCTCTGCCCCGACCGCCGCCAGCGGGTCCTCCCCCTCATCTTCGCCCGTCCCCTCACCGGCCGGGACTACGTCCTGGCCAAGGTGGGAGCCATCCTCACCTGCGTCTTCGCCTTCTCGTTCCTCCCCCAGGTCGTCCTCTACGTCGGCCAGGCGGCGGTGAGCGACGGAGCTCTCGACTACGTCCGGGGACACACCGCCGTTCTCTGGCAGGTGCCGGTGGCGGTCGCCCTGCTCGCCCTGTTCTACGCCCTGCTGGGCGTGGCCGCCGCCTCCCTCACCGGCCGCCGGGTGGTGGCCGGGGCGACGCTGCTCGGCATCACCCTCATCTCCTCCACGGTGGCCGCCATCCTGGTCGGGCCCGACGGCCAGCAGCGCCCGGCCGCCCTCCTCAACGTCCTCGCCCTCCCCCTGTACCTGCGCGACCTGGTCTTCCTCGGCCACGTCGGCGAGACCTCGGCCCTGTCGGGCGTCGCCGGCGGCGGGGCCATGGCCGTGGCCGCCTACCTGGCGGTGTGCGCCGCCTGCGTCGCCGTCCTCCTCGTCCGCTACCGGTCGGTGGACATTTGACCGCCGCGGCCGACCCCGCCTTCGCTCCCGACGCCACCGTCGAGGTCGACACCGTGTCGGTGTGGTTCGGCCAGAAGGTGGCCCTCTCGGAGCTGGCCTGCTCCTTCGGCCCCGGGGTGACGGGCCTGCTGGGGCCCAACGGAGCCGGAAAGTCCACCCTCATGCGGGCCGTCACCGGGCTCATCGGGGTGAACACGGGCCGGGTGCGGGTGCAGGGCCGCGATCCCCGCACCGACCGCCACGTCCACCGCCACGTCGCCCTGGTGCCGGAGGACGAGGCCGTCCCCCCCCAGCTGACCGCCCGCCAACTCGTCCGGTATGTGGCCGACCTCCACCGGGTGGCCGACCCCGACGTCACAACCACCGCCGCCCTCGCCGCCGTCGACATGCTCCCCGCCGCCGACCGCCGCCTGGGCGACTTCAGCAAGGGGATGCGCCAGCGGGCCAAGGTGGCCGCCGCCCTGGTCACCGACCCGGCCGTCCTCGTCCTCGACGAGCCCCTCAACGGGGCCGACCCGGTGCAGCGGGTGCGACTGGTCGACCTCTTCCGCCGCCTGGGTGGGGAGGGGCGGACGGTGATCGTGAGCTCCCACGTGCTGTCGGAGGTGGAGCAGCTGGCCGACCGGGTCCTCGTCCTCATCCACGGCCGGCTGGCGGCGGCCGGCAACCACCGGGCCATCCGGGACGCGATGGACGACCGTCCCCGCCACGTCCTCATCCGGGCCGACGAGCCCCGCCGGCTGGCGGCCGCCCTGCTGGAGGTGGACACGGTGGCCGGGGTGAGCGTCACCGAGGCCGGCCTGGTGGTCACCACCGACCGGGCGCGGGATCTGGCGTTGGCGGTGGCGCCCGTCGCCCGCCGGCTGGGCGTCCGCCTGCGGGAGGTCCGGGCCCTCGACGACTCCCTGGAGAGCCTGTTCCGGGAGCTGGTCCGGTGACCAGCCCGCTGTCCGCCGTCGTCGGCTACACCCGGCGCAGCACCTTCCCCCGGCGGAAGGTGCTGCTCGCCCTGCCGGTGGCAGGGGCGGTGCTGTTCGGGCTGCTGTCCCGCACGGTCGGCGACGAGAACGCGGCCACCGCCTTCGCCCTGGTGGGCGGGTCGGCCCTGCACTCCCTCATCCTGCCCATCACCTGCCTGGTGCTGGGGGACGCGCTCCTCGGGGCCGAGATCCGCTCGGGGGTGTTCGCCTTCACCTGGCTGAGCCCGGTGCGGTACTCGACGATCGTGCTCGGACGGTGGCTGGGCGGGTGGCTGCTGGCGTCGGCCGTCCTGGGGCCGGCGGCGGCGCTGGCCGCGGTGGTGGCCGGCGCACCCGGGAGCGCGCCAGCTGCGATCCTGGCGGTGGTAGCCGGGTCGGCCGCCTACCTGGCCCTGTTCCTGGCCATCGGGGCCACGTTCAAGCGGCCGGTGGTGTGGTCGCTGGCCCTCGTGATCCTGGTGGAACGGCTGGTGGGGGCGGCCCTGGACGGGATCGCCCAGCTCTCGCCGGGGTGGCTGGCCGAGGCCGTCCTCGGGGGCCTGACGGACGTGGCCGACGACCTGATCCGGGAGGGCGTCCCCCAGGGGTGGTCGGCCGTCGTCCGCCTGGCGGTGGTGACCGCGGTCGGCCTGGCCGCCGCCACCCGCCGCCTGGGCCACCTCCGGCCCGCCTCTGCCGCCGACTGAAGCGTTTCGGCCCTTGCCCCGGGGGCGCCGGGGCGCGACACTCCACCGCGGGGGGACGACCCGACCGGCACGGCGGACCAGAGAACAAAGGAGCGCTTTGATGGCCCGTCGACCCCACCCCGCCCGCGTCCGCCGGGGGGTCCGCCCTGCGCTCGGGGTGGTGGCCCTGGCCCTCTGCCTGGTGGGCCCCGCCTTCGCCCACGCCCCGTCCCTCCCCTCCTACGGCGACGGCGCCATCGACAACGCCCTCGCCACCCACCACCACGACATCCAGCACGAGGGCGACCACGGCCACCTGCCGGCCAGCAGCGCCAACGTGCAGCTTGTGGGCCGGATGCACATCAACCAGGACCAGGAGGGTCGGGTCTCCGACGTGGGCGTCTTCGGCAACTACGCCTACCTGGGGGCGTTCTTCGAGCCCAACTGCCAGAAGGGCGGCGTCTACGTCTTCGACATCAGCGACCTGGCCAAGCCCAAGCAGATCAACTTCATCCGCGATCCCCAGGACACCTGGACCGGCGAGGGGGTCCAGGTCATCCACATCGACACTCCCGCCTTCGACGGCGATGTCCTGGTCCAGGGACACGAGACCTGCCTGAACAACGCCGGCAACACCAGCCGGCACGCTGTCGGCGGGTGGAGCCTGGTCGACGTCACCAGCCCCAAGACCCACAAGTACCTGGTTCGGGGCTTCGGCGACTTCGACAACACGGATGGGTCGATCTCCGAGCGGGCCCACGAGAGCCACAGCCAGTTCATGTGGGATGCCGGCGACCACGCCTACCTGGTCGGGGTCGACAACCAGGAAGGACCCGACGTCGACATCTTCGACATCAGCAACCCCCGGCAGCCGGTCAAGATCGCCGAGTACGACCTCAACACCGACTTCGGCGGAACCATCCCCGACTCGGTGAAGGGCACCGGCGAGTCGTTCCACCACGACGTGATCGTCAAGGAGATCGACGGCCGCCAGGTGATGAGCGTCTCCTATTGGGACGGCGGCTACGTCCTGCTCGACGTGACCGACCCGGCCGCCGCCACCTACATCGGCGACACCGACTTCCCCGCCGTCGACCCGATGCTCCTGGAGCGGACGGGCGACAGCCGGGTGCCGGAGGGCAACGCCCACCAGTCGGAGATCTCCCTCGACGACCAGCTCCTCATCGCCGCCGACGAGGACTTCAACCCGTACTCCAACGGGACCCAGAACCTCACCGACGGCACCTCCTTCGTCGCCACCAGCGGCTCCGACACCCCGCCCCTGGCGCCGGGGCAGGTCATCGAAGGCCCCACCGTGTTCGTCGGGCGGGCATGCCCGGGCGACCCGGCACCTCCGGCCGCCACCGGTCCGGGGCAGGTCGCGGTGGTCGAGCGGGGCGTGTGCACCTTCTCCGAGAAGGCGGCCGCGGTCGACGCCGCCGGGGGCTACGCGGCGGCGGTGTACTTCAACCGCACCGGCGCCGACGGCTGCGAGGCGGCCCTGGGGATGGTGGTCAAGGGCAACCTCGTCTCCATCGGCGTCGCCGCCCGGTCGGTCGGCTTCGCCTTCTTCGACGTCCCCTACGACGAGGCCGAATGCCTGGCCGAGAACCCGGCTGGCACCACCCAGATGCCGGTCGAGCCGGGCACCGTGGGTGACACCGTCCGCATCGAGTCCTATTTCGACGGGTGGGGTTACGTGCACGCTTACGCCATGGGGTCGGGCAAGCTCACCGCGCTCGACCACTACGCCATCCCCGAGGCCCACGATCCCGCCTTCGCCGACGGCTTCGGCGACCTGTCCGTCCACGAGGTGGCGATGTCGCACCAGGTGGCCAACCGGGGGTACCTGTCCTACTACTCCGGTGGGTTCCGGGTGATCGCGGTCGAGGGCGGCCAGATCGTGGAGAAGGGCCACTTCGTCGACCAGGGCGGCAACAACTTCTGGGGCGTCCAGGTCTTCGAGCGGGGCGGCACGGAATACGTCGCCGCCAGCGACCGCGACTACGGCCTGTACATCTTCCGCTACACCGGACCCTGACTCGAGGAGGACGACATGGAGTTCATCCAGATCATCGAGTACCAGACCTCGAAGCCCGATGAGGTACAGGCCCTGGGCGATGAGCTCATGGCAGCCCGGGGGGATGATCCGGGCGGGGCCGCACTGAAGGTCGTCGCCACCGCCGACCGCGACCGCCCCGGTACCTACCTGACGATCGTGCGCTTCCCGTCCTACGAGGCCGCCATGGAGAACTCGCAGCGGGAGGACACGGCCGCCATGGCGGCCAGGATGGCGGAGCTCTGCGACGGCCCGCCGAAGTTCTACAACCTCGACGTCGTGACGGAGATGTAGCCCGTCTCCACGGGCAGGCCCGCCTCGACCCAGTCCTGCTTGCCCCCGGCGTACTTCCGGACGTCGGTGTCCTAGGGGTGGTCCTGGCGGAAGAACATCTCGAGCTGGATCCCGTCCGGATCGCGGAAGGTGAGGACTGACCCGTACTCGCGGTCGACGATCGGGGTGTGGTCGACACTCAGGCGGATGAAGTGCTCCTGCCAGTCCTCCAGGGCCTGGCGGGAGTCGACCTTGAAGCCGATGTGGTCGAGACCGGGGCGGCGGGGGTCGAACGCCTCCCCCCGGTTGGCCTGGTGGCACTGGCACTCGAGGATCGTCTTCGACGGGTCGTGGATCAGGAGCACGCCCATCCACCCGTCGCCCTCCACGAAGTCGAGCTCCTGGAGGCCGAGGACGGCCTTGTACCAGCCGACGCTGACCGCCAGGTCCCGCACGGAAAAGGAGACGTGGGAGATCCGGCTGAAGGAGGTCCGGTTGAACGGCATACGGTCAGTCTGCCCCGTCGGCCACTATTGGCATCGTGGACTTCCGGCTTCCGCAGTACTGGTACGTGGCCTGCCTGGCGGCCGACCTGCGGGGGCGGCGGCCCCTGGCCCGGACGGTGCTGGGGGTCCCGATGGCCCTGTTCCGGGACGGGAACGGGCGGGCAGCAGCGGTGGTCGACCGGTGCCCCCACCGCAACACGCCGCTGTCGATCGGAAGGGTGCGCGGCGGGGAGCTGGAGTGCGCCTACCACGGGTGGCGCTTCGACGGGACCGGTGCCTGCCGGGCCGTGCCCGGGTTGGTGGGCGAGGTCGCCGACCGCCGGGCGCGGCGGGTGGAGACGTTCCCGACGGTAGAGAACGACGGGTTCGTGTGGGTGCGGCCGGACGGCGTGGGCGGCGATCTCCCCCCCTTCCGATTCCCGTGCGTCGACGCCGAGGGGTACACGACGGTCCGCCGGGCGCTGTCGGTGCCGGCCGGGCTCCACGCCGCGCTGGAGAACACGCTCGACGTGCCGCACACCGCCTTCTTGCACGGTGGCCTCTTCCGGGGCGGGCGGCCGCCGGTGGAGATCGAGGTGGTCGTCCGCCACACGGGCGGCGGGGTGGAGGCGGAGTACGTGGGCGAACCCCGTCCACCGGGGCTGGCCGGGCGGGTGCTGGCCCCGGAGGGCGGCGTGGTCACCCACGTCGACCGGTTCGTCATGCCGTCGATCGCCCAGGTGGAGTACCGGCTGGGCGTCAACCACCTGGTCACCACCACCGCCTTCACGCCCGGCGCCGACGGGGTGACCGACCTCCACGCCGCGGTCACGTTCTCGCTGCGGCTGCCACCGGCGCTGGTGAAGGCGGTCGTGACGCCCATCGCCAACCGGATCTTCGCCCAGGACAAGGCCATCCTCCGGGCCCAGGCCGAGAACGTGGGGCGGTTCGGGGGCGAGCGCTACGCGTCGACCGAGCTCGACGTGATGGGGCAACACGTGGCCCGCCTGCTGCGGCGGGCCGAGCGGGGCGAGACCGACGGCGACGGGTCCGACGGCGACCGCCCCGCCGACCGCCGCTTCACGATGCGCGTCTGAAACGACGGCCCCGCGGTGGGCCAGGCCCGGCCTTCTCCCGGCGGAGCCGGCCGCGGCGGGGGTTCGACCGACCAGTCCGCGCGGTTGCCCCCTGACGCGTGCAATTGCGCGGATCAATCAGCCGCGGACGGCTTCCACCACCCGGAGGTAGTTGCCGCCGACGATGGCGGCGACCCGGTCGTCGGAGAAGCCGAACGAGCGCATGGCGGCCAACAGCACCGGCAGCTCCAGCACCGTCCGGAGATCGGGGGGCGGGACGATGAATCCGTCCCAGTCGCTGCCGAGGGCGGCGCAGGCCTCGCCGCCGACGTTGACCACGTGGGCCAGGTGGCGGACGACCGCCTCGGCCGAGCTGTCGCCCAGAAACCCCGAGTGGTACATGATCCCCACCACTCCCCCGGTGTCGGCGACGGCGCGGATCTGGTCGTCGTCCACGTTGCGCCACACGTCGTGGACCGCCCGCACACCCGTGTGGGACACGATCGCCGGCACCGACCGGTCGTGCACCGCCAGCGCGTCCCAGAACCCGGCCCGGTTCACGTGGGCCAGGTCGACCACGACCCGCCGGGCGTCGAGGGCGGCCACGTACTCCCGCCCGGCGGGCGTGAGGCCGCGACCCTGCCCGCCCGCCAGCGGCCTCGCCGGCGACCCCAGCGCCGACCGGGTGAGGTGGACCAGCGTGACCCGCGACACCACGCCGGGCAACGAGGCCACGTCCTGCACCGCGTTTCCGCCCTGCACCGCCACGAAGCACCCCATCCGGCCTCCGGCCCGCGCCCGCCGGTACCCGGCCACGTCGGACACCACCGTCACCCCCTTATCGGCCTCCAGGGCGGCGCTCAACCGCGACACGTTCCGTGCCAGCGCCCGCTCCCGACCCGACCGACTCCGGAACGGGTTGGTGGCGATCGAGAACACCCCCCCGGTGAGGCCCCCGTCCCGCATCCGGGGGATGTCGACCTGCGAGTACAGCCTCCCCCCGAACCGGCCCCGCCCGTGGCGGGCGGCGAGGTCGTAGCCGAGCACCCGCGTCCACACGAACGACTCGATGTGGGCGTCGACGACATCCATTCCCCGCCATGGTGTCCGAGGACGGATGATGGAGTACACACTCGCGGGATACCGATCGTTCCCTACCTCGACCGGGCCGCCGCCGGCGCCCGCCTGGCAGAGGCCTTCGACGCCTCGTGGCGCGACCGCCCCGACACCATCGTCCTGGGCCTGGCCCGGGGGGGCATGCCCGTCGCCGCCGAGGTGGCGCGGGCCCTGGCCGCCCCCCTCGACGTGCTCGTCGTGCGCAAGCTGGGTGTCCCCGGCCACGAGGAGCTCGCCTTCGGGGCCGTCGCCAGCGGCGGGCTCCGGGTCCTGAACGCCGACATCTCCCGCGGCCTCACGCCCGAGGTGGTCGAGGCGGTGACGGTGCGGGAACGGGACGCGCTCGCCGCCCGGGAGGCCTCCTACCGCGGCGACCGCCCCCCGCTCGACCTGCACAGGCGCACCGTCATCCTGGTCGACGACGGGCTCGCCACCGGCGCCAGCATGCGGGCCGCCATCGGCGCGGTCCGGGTCCAGGCTCCGGCCGCCGTCGTGGTGGCCGTCCCGGTCGGCGCCGCCGCCACCTGCGAGCTCCTCCGGACCGGGGCCGAGGCCGACGCCGTGGTCTGCCCCGTGACCCCGGACCCGTTCCTGGCCGTCGGCGCCTGGTACGACGACTTCTCCCCCACGACCGACGACGAGGTCCGGCACCTGCTCTCCGTCGGGTAAGGACCCGGCAGCCGTGCCAAGCTGATCCGATGCGGTATCGACGACTCGGCGCCAGCGAGCTCATGGTGTCCGAGATCAGCCTCGGGTCGTGGCTGACCTTCGGCGCGGGTGTCGACAACGAGCGGGCCCTGGCCTGCGTGCGGCGGGCCTTCGAGGTGGGGATCAACTTCTTCGACACGGCCAACGTCTACGGCGGCGGCGGGGCGGAGGCGTTCCTCGGCGACGCCCTGTCGGGCGTCGACCGGGAGTCGTACATCCTGGGGACCAAGGCGTTCTTCTCCATGCCCGACGGTGGCCAGGGGCTCTCGGCGGCCCAGATCCGCAAGCAGGCCGAGGCCTCGCTCAAGCGGCTGCGCACCGACTACGTCGACCTCTACCAGTGTCACCGCTACGACCCCGACGTCCCCCTGGAGGAGACCATGGCCGCCCTCACCGACCTGGTCGAGCAGGGCAAGGCCCGGTACGTGGGCTTCAGCGAGTGGACGCCGGAGCAGATCGAGGCCGCCCTCGCCCTTCCGGGCGTGGAGCGGTTCGTGTCCAGCCAGCCCGAGTACTCGATCCTCTGGCGCAAGATCGAGCCCGGGATCCTCGAGTTGTGCGAGCGCCACGGGATCGGCCAGATCGTGTGGTCACCCCTCGCCCAGGGGGCGCTCACGGGAAAGTACAAGCCCGGCGCCCGCCCGCCGGCGGGGTCGCGGGCAGCCAACGAGTCGATGGGCCGGTACATGGGCCGGTGGCGGGACGACGCGGTGCTGGAGGCGGTCCAACGGCTCCGACCCATCGCCGACGGCCTGGGGTTGTCGATGGCCCAGCTGGCGCTGGCCTGGGTCCTGCGCCAACCCAACGTGACGGCGGCCATCGTCGGTGCCAGCCGGCCCGAGCAGATCGACGACAACGTGGGCGCGGTGGGGGTCACCCTCGACTCCTCGACGCTGGTCGCCATCGACGAGGCTGTCGACGGCGTCGTCGGGCCCTGATGGGCACCCGCCCGGGCGGGGCGGTGGGCGCCACGATCGTCGTCGTCCCCTCGATCTCGTTCCCGGTGGTCGAGCTGCGCAAGATCGCCGCGGTCCAGTCCTACGAGGAGCGGATGCTGTTCTTCGTCCTGCTGCTGGCCGACCCGGGACTGCGGCTGGTCTACGCCACCTCCGACGAGATCGACCCGGCCACCGTCGACTACTACCTGCGGTTCCTGCCCGATCCCGACGACGCCCGCCGGCGCCTGACACTGGTGGCGGTCGGTGATCCGTCGATCGGCTCCCTGTCGGCCAAGTTCCTGGCCCGCCCGGCCGACCTGGCCCGGCTCCGGGCGGCGGCGGGCGGTGCCGACGGCGGCATCGTCCCCTTCAACGTCACCCGGGCCGAGCAGGACCTCGCCGACGCCCTGGGGCTGCCCCTGTTCGGGCCCCGTGCCGACCTGGTGTGGCTGGGCTCCAAGTCGGGTTCGCGGCAGGTGGCGATGGAGGCGGGGGTGCCGGTGCTGCCGGGGGCAGAGGACATCTCGTCGATGGCGGACCTGGCCAAGGCCGTCGGCGGGCTCCGGGACGCCCACCCCGGCCTGGCCGCGGTGGTGGTCAAGCTCAACAACGGGTTCTCCGGCCAGGGCAACGCCATCGTCGACCTCGACGGGGCCGACGGCGCCCTCACCGCGGCCACCACCGTCTTCTGTGCGGGCGAGGAGTCGTGGCCGTCGTTCGCGGCCAAGATCGAGGACGAGGGCGCCATCGTGGAGGAGCTCGTCCGGGGCGACGACCTGCGCTCGCCGAGCGTCCAGCTGCAGATCTCGCCCACCGGTGAGGTGGAGGTCGTCTCCACCCACGACCAGATCCTCGGTGGTCCCGGCAACCAGGTCTACCTCGGGTGCCGGTTCCCGGCCCGCACCGAGTACCGCCTCGCCATCCAGGCCGAGGCCCGCAAAGTGGGCGACGTGCTGGCGGCCAAGGGGGTCACCGGCGTGTTCGGGATCGACTTCCTGGTCGACGGCGATCCACACGCCGGCGGGCGGATCACCCTGAGCGAGATCAACCTGCGCATGGGCGGCACCACCCACCCGTTCTGGATGGCCCGCCTGGCCACCGGCGGGGCCTACGACCAGGACTCGGGTGAGCTGCGGGCGGCCGACGGCTCGCCCCGCTGCTACGTGGCCACCGACACCATCCGGTCCGCCCGCCTGGTCGGCCTCCGCCCGGCCGACGTGATCGCCCTGGTCGACCGGACCGGCCTGGCGTTCGACCCGTCCACCGGCTGCGGCGTGACGCTGCACCTCCTGGGCGCCCTGCCCCGGGCCGGCAAGATGGGTGTCACCTGCATCGCACCGACCCCCGAGGAGGCCGACGCCATGTACGTCCGGGTGCTGGCCGCCCTCGACCAGGGGGTCTAGCCCGGCGCCAGGGACTGGATGGTGGCCGAGTACTCGCTGTGCACGGTGACGGGGAACCCGGAGACGGTGGCGCTGGCGTCGGCCACGCCCCGCTCCTTCACCCACAGCCGGGACGCCCGGTCGAGGTTGACGGTGAGGGACTGGGTGCCGGTGACGGTGCCCGGGGGCAGGGTGGCCACCGAGCGCACGACGAGGGTGTCGATCGCCCGCCCGCCGATGGTGACCGCCTCGGTGCCGAGGACGTCGACCACCACCCGGGCCGTCCCCCCGGTGGGGACGGGGATGTCGAGAACGCTGGAGGCGCCGGGCGCGGCGCCGGTGGCGAGGAAGAGCAACGGCGCCGGCGGCGTGAGGTCGCGGACGTCGGACTGGCCGCCGTAGGTCGTAGTCAGGCGCAGGGCGACCAGGTAGACACCGTCGGGCCGGTACTCGAACGTGTACTCGGTGACGGGCCCGTTGCCTCCCGACCGCAGGTCGCGGGTGGCGTGCTGGCGGTTGCCGACGGCGGCGTCGACCAAGTTGGTGGTGACCGGCGGGAACGGGATGACGGCGCCGTTGAGGGTGGACGCCCCCGACGTGGTGTACCGGTAGAGGCCGGGGGCGGCCGGGCTGAGGGCCACCGGGCCGGGCGGGGCGGTGGCGGGAGGGGCGGTGGCCGGCGGGGACGTGGGGGCGGGGCCGGCGACGGTGGTGGCGGGGGTGGCGTCGACCGTGGTGGTGGGTTCGCCCGGCGTGGTGGGAACCGTCGTCGAGGCGTCGACGATCGACGTGCTCGACGACGAGGAGGCGGTCGTCCGAACATCGTCGTCGCCACCGCCACAGGCGGTGGCGGTGACGGCCAGCAGCACCACGGCGGCGGTGGCGGCCGCCGAGGAGCGAAACCGCCCCACGTCAGCGACCGTGGTGGAGGGCGGCCTCGGCTGCGGCCAGGGCACCGAGGACGGACGCCGCGATCCCGGGCCCGTCGAGGCCGAGGTCGGCGTGGATCTTCGCCGGCGGGGCCTGGGCCAGGTACTCGTCGGGGACGCCGAGGACGACCACCCGGGGGGCGGGCCGCCCGAGCCCGGGGCCGGCGGCGGCCGCCGCCACCGCGTCGGCGATGGCCGAGCCGGCCCCGCCGACGCGCACCCCGTCCTCGCAGGTCACCACCAGGGGCGCCCCGGCGGCGTCGGCGATCATGGCCGGGTCGAGGGGCTTGACCACCCGCACGTCCCAGACGGTGGACCCGATGCCCTGGAGGTGGAGCAGCCGGGCCGCCTCCTCCGCCGCCTCCACCAGCTTGCCGACGGCCAGGATGCACGCGTCGGGACCCCGGCGCACCAGCCGGGCCGACAGCCCCGAGCCGACCTCGTCGGGCGGGACCTGGCGGGCGGGGCCCTTGGGGTAGCGCACGGCCGAGGGCCCGTCCACGATGGCCAGGGCGTCCTTGAGCATGACCTCCAGCTCCTGGGCCGAGGAGGGGGCGAAGATCGTCATCCCCGGCACTTTGCTGAGCAGGGCCAGGTCGAGGATGCCGTGGTGGGACGGCCCGTCGTCGCCGGTGATCCCGGCCCGGTCGACGGCGAAGACCACCGGCTGGCGGTGGAGGCCGACATCGAGGTTGACCTGGTCGAAGGCCCGGCTGAGGAAGGTGGAGTAGATGGCCACCACCGGCTTCATCCCGCCCATGGCCAGGCCGGCGGCGGCGGTGACGGCGTGCTGCTCGGCGATGCCGACGTCGACGAAGCGGTCGGGGTGCCGGGCCTGGAAGGGGATGAGCCCGGTGGGACCGGCCATGGCCGCGGTGATGGCCACCACCCGGGGGTCGATGTCGCCCGCCTCCACGATGGCGTCGGCGAAGGTCTGGGTGTAGCCCACCGGGATCCACCGGGGCGGGCCCACGGCCGGGTCGAAGACGGGCGCGTCGTGGAGGCACTTCTCGTCGTCGTCCTCCGCCGGCTGGTAGCCCCGACCCTTCTGGGTGACCACGTGGACGATGATCGGCTCCTCGAACTGGCCGGCCAGGCGCAGGACGTTTTCCAGGGCGGTGATGTCGTGGCCCTCGATGGGGCCCACGTAGCGCACGCCGAGGGCCTCGAAGAAGGCGTCGGGGGCGAGGACCTCCCGGACCGCCGCCCGCAGGCCGCTCATCCCGATCTCGAGCTGCTGGCCGACCATGGGGACCTTGCGCACGAACCGTTGCAGGCGCTTCACGTTGCGGACGTAGGCCGGGTTGAGGCGGAGCCGGCTGAGGCCGCTGGCCAGCCTCGAGACCGTGGGCGCATAGGAGCGGCCGTTGTCGTTGAGCACGATGAGGACCTTGCGCCCGCTGTGGCCGATGTTGTTCAGGGCTTCGAACGCCATGCCCCCCGTCATCGACCCGTCGCCGATGACCGCCACCACCCGCCGGTCGTCCTCGCCCTTGAGGTGGATGGCGGTGGCCATGCCGTGGGCGTAGCTGAGGATGGTGGACGCGTGGCTGTTCTCGACCCAGTCGTGCTCCGACTCGGTGCGGGACGGGTACCCGGAGAGGCCGTCCGCCTGGCGCAGGGTGGGGAACCGGTCGCGCCGGCCGGTGAGGATCTTGTGGACGTAGGCCTGGTGGCCGGTGTCCCACAGGAGGATGTCCCGGGGGGAGTCGAACACCCGGTGGAGGGCGATGGTGAGCTCGACCACCCCCAGGTTGGAGCCGAGGTGACCGCCCGTGACCGACACCGACTGGACGATGAACTGACGGATCTCGGCGGCCAGCAGCTCGAGCTGCTCGGGCCCGAGCCGTCGCAGGTCGGCCGGTGTGGCGATCGTCTCGAGCACCATCAGCAGTCCCGAAGCTACCCGCCGGTGAGGGGCTCCACGTACTCGGCCCGTCTAGCGTGTCCCGGCGATGGATCTGGACCGCTTCCAGTACCTGCTGCTGATGGCGCTGTGCCTGGTGATCACCCTGCCGCTGGAGCTGCTCCTCGGGGCCCGGGTGTGGGCCCAACCCCGCCGGTTGCTGCACGCCCTGGCCGTGCCGGTGGCCGTGTTCGCGGTGTGGGACGTGGTCGCCATCGCCCGCGATCACTGGACCTACAACCCCCGGTACGTCACCGGCTGGGAGCTGGCCAACCTCCCGGTGGAGGAGCTGGTGTTCTTCGTCGTGATCCCGGTGTGTGGCCTGCTGACGTACGAGGCGGTGCGGCGCATCCTCCACGAGTGGGACGACGTGTGGGCGAGGCTGCGCCGCCGGGCTCGGTTCGGCCGGTAGGTGGAGTACACCTGGGCCGCGGTGGCCGGCGCGGTGGCGGTCGTCCTGGTGGAGGTGCTGTGGCTGCGGACGGGGGTGTTCCGGACTGCCACCTTCTGGATCGCCTACGGGATCGTGGTGTTCTTCCAGGTGCTGGTGGACGGGTGGCTGACCAAGCTGTCGGCACCGATCGTGATCTACAACCCGGACGAGCTCACCGGCTGGCGGGCGCCGTTCGACGTCCCGGTGGAGGATTACCTGTTCGGTTTCGCCCTGGTCACGCTCACGATCCTGATCTGGGTCCGTCTCGGTCCCGGAGGCCGAGCCGGCGGACGGTCCAGCCGAACAGGAACAGGGCCGAGCCGCCCACGATGACCACCTGCCCCCAGAGGGCCGGGAGCGCCAGCGCGGGGAGGCCGAGGCCCACGCCGGTGAGGATCATCCGGGTCGGTCGCTCCCCGGGGGTGATCACCTGGGAGGCGGGCTCGGCCGCGAGGGACCCTCTCGCTCGGACGTACTCGAGCCACCAGGTGGCGGCTACGGCGGCGAGTGCGAGCTCGCCCGCGGCCGGGTCGTCGGCGGCGATGGCGAGGGCGACGGGAAAGGCGGCGTCGGCGAGGCGGTCGAGGGCGGAGTCGAGGAAGAACCCGACCTTCGTCGTCCGCCCCGCCTGCACCGCCACCGCCCCGTCGAGGGCGTCGAGCAGTCCGGAGAGGATGAGGGCGACGCACGCGGCCGCCGGGCCCGGCCATCCGTCGATGGCGGCGAGGGGGACGGTGGCGAGGGCGACGAGGCAGGCGGCGACGGTGACGGCGTTGGGCGAGACACCGGCCCTGGCCAGCGGCCGGGCGATGGCGGCCATGGTTCTGAGCCACCCGCCGACGAAACCGGCCGGCGGCTGGGTCATGTGGAGCTCGGCCCACTCCCGGAGGTGCTCGTCGCCGTCCATCCGGCGATTAAACCGCGCAATTGCACGCGTCGGGGTGTGAGCGCGCGGACTGATCGGCTACGAGGCCACCGCCCGAGCGTCGCCACCGTCGCCAGCCTGGTGGGGCTGGCCCGGATGGGAATGGCCGCGGGCCGGTTCCTGCGGGTCGATCCGGCGGCACCGCCGATCGACGTGCGGGTGGTGATCCCGGCCCGGGACGAGGCAACGGTGGTCGCCGGGTGCGTGGCGTCGGTGCTCGACCAGGCGACGGAGGTGGTGGTGGTCGACGACGGCTCGTCCGACGGGACGGGTGCGCTGGCCGCCGCCGCGGGCGCCTCGGTGATCACCCTCGACGGCGGGGCGTTGCCGCCGGGGTGGATGGGCAAGCCCCGGGCGTGCCTGGCGGGGGCGGAGAGGGCGACCACCGAGTGGCTGGCGTTCGTGGACGCCGATGTGGTCCTCCAACCGTCGGCCCTGGCGACCATGGCCGCCGCCACCTCGGCCCCGTCCACCTCCATCGTGGGCGGGCTCGACTGCCGGTCGTTCTGGGAGCGCCTCCTCCTGCCCGAGCTGGGCCTCGCCCTGGCCCAGGCCGGCTTTCCCGATGACTTCGCCAGCGGCCAGTGCCTGCTCGTGCGCCGGGACGCCTACGAGGCCGTCGGCGGCCACGGGCACCCAGACGTCCGAGGGTCGGTGGTCGACGACCGCGACCTGGCCCGGGCCCTCGGCGGCCATGACGCCCGCCTGGCCCCCAAGCTCATGCGGGCCCGCATGTACCGGGGTTGGCGCGAGATCCGGGCCGGACTGGTCAAGAACCAGGCCGCCCTCCACCCCTCGACCACTGCCAGCGTGGCCGGACTTCTCGTCGCCGGTGGCCACCCGCCGCCCGTGGGCTGCGGTCGTGGTGAGCGCAGGGGGGCGGGCGGTGGCGGGCCAGAACCCGATCTACGGCCTGCTCTGCCCGGTGGCCCGGGTGGTCCTGGCCGCCTTCCACCTCGAGAGCCGCTGGCGGGCGGCCACCGGTCGCTCCGTCCGGTGGAAGGGTCGACTGGTCACTCCGACCGGCGCCGGCTCGTCGCCCACCGCCCCCCCCGAACCACGCTCCACCGGCAGCGCCGGCAGCGCCGCTCGATGAAGGGCCGACCCGAAGGCCGGCCCCGCCCTACCCCGTCCGGCGGCGGCGGGCTTCCACGATCAGATGGGCACCGATGGCGACCAGCAGCAGGGCCAAGGCGGACAGGGCGAGGGCATTCGACCCGGTCCGCACGAGGGGCGTGCCGAGGGTGATGGGCCCACCGGGGGGCGCCGTGCCGAGGATGCCGACGCCGATGGTGGTCGGGGTGGTCGGCCCGGGCGGGGCCGTGGTCGTGGGCGGGGGTAGTTGGCTGACGATGAACGCCTCCAGCACGTCGGCACAGGAGGTCTGCGCCACCGGGAGGTTGTTGAGGTCGCCGCTGTAGTCGGCGACCCACCGGTAGCCGCCGGTCTGGGTCGGCGTGAACGGGGCCGACACGTGGTCGCCGTTGCCGATCACATTGCGGGTGGTGGTGAAGACCGGGGTTCCCTCGCAAAGCTCGTCGCCGGGCCCGTGGAGCCGGAACGTGATGGTGCCCGTCGGGTTGACTCCCCCGCTCAGGTTGGCGATGTCGGAGATCGACGATCCCAGGCCGATCCTCTCCGCCGTCACGTGGGTGTTGATGGCGGGCTGGGCCCGCTCGATGGTGGTGATCGACGTCCCCGCCCCGTTGCCGAAAAGGGTCTGGAGCAACAACGTGAGGGCGGTGCCGCTGATGGTGGCGAACTGCCGGGTCTGGAGCCCGGCCGAGGGGTCGGCGTCCTTGGTCGGCGCCTTCAGGGTGCTGAACGTGAAGGTGATGGTGCAGTCGTCGTTGGCCTGCCCCGGCGGTTGGAGGATGACGGGCGTGGTCGGCACGAACGACGACCGGCCGTTGGCGTCGGGTGGTTGCACCGTGAAGGCCCGGCCGTCGCAGGCACCGGCAGTTCCCACGGCGGAGGGCGAAAGCAGGAGCACGCCCAGGTCGGGATCGCTGCAGGAGAAGAACGGGTCACCGCAGGAGGGATTGAGGGTGATCGAGGTGAGCGTCACCGGCCCCACCCCGGCGGAGTTGTTGGCGATCAGCAGCGAGGCCGGAGCGCCGGCCTGGCCCACGACCACCATGGCCGGGAAGATGGGGGTGATCGCCATCCCCACACCCTGCTGGACCTGGGCCGAGGCGGGCGTCGGGGCGACGGCTGCCAGCGGGAGGAGGGCGACAAGCAGGGCCAAAATGCGCCTCGACCGCCGGAGGGACTTGGACTCGTGCACGTCGCCTGCCTCTGCTTGGAAGGGACCGAGATCTGCCGGGAGCACACCCGGTACCAGGACCGTACACGCCTCGGATCGGCGAAGCGAGCGATGGCACCCCGCCCGCCCCGTCCGCCCCGCCCTGCGCGCCTCGGCCAGGAGCTACTCGGTCCGGAGTTTCACCGACCGCAGCTCGTCGGCCCGATCGCTCGAGGGCGGCACAGAGGCAGGCCAGCTTCGCGGTCCCGCAACCCTCGGAGGCGTCGGCCGGATGGTGCAGCCGGGTGTCGGGCTCCGTCACCACGAGGGGGCTGATCCACCGAACCCCTCCGATCACCGTTCGGGGGTCGTCGACACCACTTCGTACTCGGAGACGTCGATGTAGGAGAGGTCGCCGATGAAGGGCGAGCCCACCCGAAGTCCGATGTTCCGGGTCTCCCGCAGGACCAGGCCGGTCTCGACGTCGAACCAGTCCTCGACCACCGCCGCCCCCGTGGTCGCGCCCTCGAACACCGTGGTCCAACGCACCCGGCGGGTGGTGCGACTGGCACCGGCCACGTCGACCGACTCCTCCCCGATGTAGTCGGTGGTCTGCCTGGCCCGGGTGTCCTCGTCGCGGCAGTCCCAGATGAGGGTCTCCCCCGGCTGCATCCCGGCCCCGTCGAACGATCCCCCGGTGCAGGTGAAGTCCTGGGTGCCGTGGGTCCACCAGAAGGCGATGTCGGTGCCGTAACCGACCAGCTGGCCGCCGCAGCGGTCGTAGTACTCGACGTGCTGGGCCAGGAACAGCTGCTCCTCCCGCACGCCGCAGCCGCGGCGGGTGACGATGCGGTGGGTCACCGGCGTGTACGCCCGGGTGTGGCCGAGGAACGACACCTTCTCCCCGCCGGTGGTCCGGTAGCGGTAGACGCCGGGCTCGGGCAGGCCGGGGGCGGACCGGGCCGCCTCCGGCCCCGCCTCCCGGAACCGGGCCACGGCCTGATCGCCATCGATCCCGTTGCGCCAGTAGGTCCCCCCGATGAGGAAGGCGGGGATGCCGATGATCACGAGGGCGACGAGGGCGAAGACCCGGCGCCGCAGGTAGGGGCTCAAGGCCGTGCCAGGCGGAACGCCACCGCCAGCTTCTTCCACGTCGGCACCCGCACCCGGGACGAGAACACGTCGTAGCCGGCCGCCTCGATCTGGTCGAGGATGCCCGAGTAGAGGGCCCTGGCCCCACGGATGCAGCGGGCCGACGAGGGCGGCAGCATGGGGATGCCCAGGTCGGCGGACTCGTACAGCCGGCGGTTGCGGGCGATCTCGAAGGCCATCAGGTCGCGCCAGGCAGGCGTCACCGTGCGGGCCCACGGGTCGACGTCGAACTTCCGCAGGTCCTCCTGGGGGATGTACACCCGGCCCCGGTCGAGGTCCTCGTTCACGTCCCGCAGGAAGTTCGAGAGCTGGAACGCGTTTCCCAGGTCGCGGGCGTGCTCGAAGGCCTCCGGCTGCAGGGGCTCGAGGATGGGGACCATCATCTCGCCGATCACGGCCGCCGACCCGTCCATGTAGCCGAGGAGGTCCTCCCACGTGTCGTAGGTCTCGACGGTGAAGTCCATGGTCATCGAGCGCATGAACCGCCGGAAGCAGTCGGGGTCGATGTCGAACGCCTTGACCGTGTGCACGACCGCCTTGAGCACGGGATCCTCGGAGCGGCCCCGTTCGAGGTCGGTGAAGAACCGGGCGCCGAAGTCGGCCATGGCCTGCTGCCTGGCTTCCACGGGCGCGGTCGACCCGAGGTCGTCGACGATGTCGTCGGCGTACCGGCAGAACCCGTAGAGGGCGTGGACGTGGTGCCGTTTGACCTTCGGGAGGATGAACGTCGACCAGTAGTAGGTGGTCCCGTACCGCTTGTTGAGCTGGCGGCAGCGCTCGTAGGACTCCTCCAGGGTGACGGTCACGGCTTCATCCTCTCCACCCGCTCGGCGGCCAACCGTCCGGAGAGGAGCACCATCGGCACCCCCACGCCCGGGACGGTGCCGGAGCCGACGAAGACCACGCCCGGCGCCCGGTCGGTGACGTTGCCGGGTCGGAAGGGGCCGGTCTGGAAGAAGTCGTGGGAGAGGGCGAACGGGGTGCCCCGGGCCATCCCCATCCGCTCCCACCCAAGCGGGTCGACGTAGCGCTCGACCTCGATCTCGTCGACGGGGTACCCGAGGGCGCCAACCCTGGCCGTCAGCCGGTCGCGGAGGCGGGGGCCCTCCCGGGACCAGTCGACCTTGCCGTCGAGGTTGGGCATCGGCTCGAGGACATAGAGCGACGTGCGGCCCGGGGGGGCGAGGTCGGGGTCGGTGACGGTGGGGCTGGTCACCAGGATCGACGGGTCGTCCATCGGGACGCCCCGGGCCAGGAGGTTCTCGAACGCCCCCTGCCACGCCCCGCCGAAGTGGATGTTGTGGTGGGCGGCATCGGCGGGCAGGTCGCCCTTCACCCCCGCCAGCCACACCGTGCACGACGGGGAATAGGTGCCCTTGCGGGTCGACCGGGGCGGGGCCACGTCGGGGAGGAGCTCGCCATAGGCCACCGGCAGGTCGCCGTTGAGGACGACCGCGTCGGCGGTCATCGTCTCGCCGCCGGCGAGGCGGACGCCCGTGACCCGGCTGCCGGGTGTCGGGAACCCGGGGCGGAGCAGTCCCTCGGCCGTCGTCGAATACCGGAAGGTGGCGCCCGCCTTCTCCGCCGCCGCCGCCAACGCCCGGGAGATGGCGTGCATGCCGCCGAGGGGGAAGTACACGCCTTCCACCGTGTCCATGTAGGTGATCACGCAGTACAGGGCGAGGGCCTCGAACGGCGAGAGTCCGGCGTACATGGCCTGGAAGCTGAAGATCTGCTGCAGCCGGGGATCGGAGAAGTAGGACTCGACCACCGTGTTCAGCTTGCGGAAGCCCCCCATGCGTGCCAGGCGGATGATGGGGCCGAGAGGCCAGGCCAGGTCGAGGGGCGAGTCGAAGTTGCGGTCGATGAAGTTGGGCAGCTCCAGCCGGTAGAGGCGGCCGAGCCAGTCGCAGAAGCGACCGAACGCCTCCGCCTCGGCCGGCCCGGCGAGGTCGCCGATCTCGGCCGTCATGCGGTCGCGGTCGTGCCACACCCGCAGCGTGCTGCCGTCGGCGAAGCAGGCCCGGTACATGGGGTCGACGGGGACGAGGGTGAGGTGGTCGCCCATGTCCTCGCCGGCGGCGGCGAACACCTCGGCCAGGAGCCCGGTCATGGTGAGCACGCTGGGCCCGGTGTCGAACCGGTAGCCGCCCGCCTCGAACAGCCCCGCCCGTCCCCCGGGGACGTCGGCCTTCTCCACCACGACGACGTCGTGGCCCCGCCCGGCCAGGTGGCAGGCCGCCGACAGCCCGCCCAGGCCCGCTCCGACGATCACGACGCGCATCGAATTCCGACCGTACTTGAGGTTTCTGTATCCAGAACGGCGCTGGCGACTCTCTTGTGGTCAACACCGGGTCGACCGGCCCGAGCCCCATCTCGGACCGATCGCGAAGGTTGCGGTGGTGGGAGTTGCGCGAGCAGCTCCCACCACCGCCTCACTGTCCTACGGCGCGGGTGCCACTCGGACGATGTAGGTGCGGACGGCGGCCGTCCGGCCGTCGATCATCGACGCGTAGGTGCAGGTCAGGGTGGCCGCGCCCGCACCCCGCGCCGCCAGGCGTACCCGCTGGCAGGGCATCTCCCCGCCCTCGAACTGGTTGTCGACGATCTCCAGCAGGTCGCCGACCAGGTCCAGACGCCACTCGTAGCCGGCGACGGGCGTGGCCGCGACCCGGATCTCCAGCTCCTCACCGGCGGTGGCGGTGACGAACTTCATCGTCTGCTCCACCGCCACCGGCGGGGCCACCGTGATCGGGGACGGGGACGGGGACGGGT
Organism: uncultured Acidimicrobiia bacterium; assembly: GCA_963790325.1. Lineage (GTDB taxonomy): Bacteria > Actinomycetota > Acidimicrobiia > Acidimicrobiales > AC-14 > JAXDMK01. Next base: position 1,241,162 of record CAWBNY010000002.1, on the reverse strand, counting down.
CGTCGGTGGTTCCGACGGGCCGCTCCTCGAGGGTGGGATCCCAGGTCTCCGGGGGCGGGCGGGCCTCGTCCGAGACCCAGATCCACCCGTCCCGCTCCTCGACGTCGTGCACGGGCAGGTACTTCGGCTTGAGCTTCCAGAGGTTCTCCGGTTTCGCGTCCCGGGTGGGGAAGACGTTGACGCCGGTGGTGGCGTCGTACTGGTAGCCGTGGCGGGGGCAGCGCATGACCCCCGCGTGCAGGGTGGCGTCGTCGAGGGGCGTCACCTGGTGGGGGCAGGACGGGGCGAAGGCCACCACCTGGCCGTCGGCCAGGCGGGCCACCATCACGTGACCGTCGTCGGTGCGGATCCGGCGGATCTGGGTGCCGGCACCCTCGCCGGCGGGCAGCTCGTCGCTCCTCAGCGCCTTGAACACCGCCGGGAGTCTAGGGACGCTCCCGGCACCGGCCTTCTGGAGATCACGTCCGGGGCGAGACGGACTCGGTGGGCAGGACGACCGAACCCGTCACCCGTCGGCGACGAGAAGCCCGAACCGGTGACGAGCTCGGGGGTCCCGGCAACGAGATCCGTCACCGGTTCGGGCTGGGGCGCCCTACCGATCGCGTCCGGCGACGAAGAAGGCCAGCTCGGCCAGGGCGGACGTGGCCTCGGCCGACAACGATGCCTGGTCGAGGGCGCCGACGGCCGTGCCCACCAGGGTCTCGATGCGTTGCTCCAACTGCTCGACCGCTCCTGTGTCGACCAGGATCTCCTGGAGCGCGGCGATCTCGTCGTCGGTGAGGTCGTCGGCCCCGTAACGGTCGAGGGCGGTGCCGGGGCCGGCGACGGCCTCGGCCGCCAAGGCGTACAGCACCGTCGGCTTGCCTTCCCGGAGATCCTCCCCCACCGGCTTGCCGGTGACCGAGTCGTCGCCGAAGACCCCGAGCAGGTCGTCCCGCAGCTGGAACGCCTCGCCCAGGGGCAGCCCGTAGGCGCTCAGCACGCCGGCGATCTCGGGCATGCGCCCGGCCAGGGCCGCGCCCAGGTGCAACGGCCGCTCGATGGTGTACTTCCCCGACTTGAACCGGCAGATGCGGCGGGCGGCGTCCTCCGGCACCCGACCCCGGGCGGTTCCGACCAGGTCGAGGTACTGGCCCACGTTGACCTCGATGCGCAGCTCGGTGAACACGTCGAGGGCGGTCCGGGGCGCCCCGGCCAGCATGCGGTCGGCGTAGACGAAGGCCAGGTCGCCGGCGAGGATGGCCACCCCCTCCCCGAATCTGCGCCCCTCCCCCCGCCAGCCGTCGAGGGCATGACGGGCCTCGAACTGCACGTGGATGGTGTCCATGGCCCGGCGGGTGGGGGACCCGTCCATGATGTCGTCGTGGATGAGGGCGAACGTGTGGAGCAGTTCGAGGGCGGCTCCCGCGTCGATCACCGTGAGGTCGGCCGGGTCGCCGCCCGCCCCCACGTACGCCCAGTGGCAGAACGCCGGCCGGAGCCGCTTGCCTCCGGCCAGCACCAGCTCCCGGAGGGCTTCGAACGGCTCCACCAGCTCGACGTCGACCGTCGCCCACCGGGCCAGCTCGCTGTCGAGCACGACCCGGATGCGGTCCTCCACCCGGGCGGCGATGATGGCCAGGCTGGGGGGGGCGGCCGCGGTGCGGGGCACGACCTTCATCCGCCGGTGCCCACGGGGGCCGCCACCGGCGGTCGGTCGGGCGGCGGACCGGCTCCATCGCCCCTGGCCGTCGCCCTCCGCTCCAGGCGGGCGGCGATGGCGAAGCCGACGACCGCGCCCACGCCGAGCACCGCCAGCCCGCCCACCGCGTCGAGGAAGTAGTGGTTGCCGGTGACGACGATGGCGAACAAGGTGCCGAGCGGATACACGACGGCGAGGGACTTGGCCCACCACGTCCGCAGCGACGGAACCAGGACGAACGTGCACCAGGCGGCCCACGCCACGTGCAGGCTGGGCATGGCTGCGTACTGGTTGGAGATCTTGCTCATCGCCCCCGAGTCGAACGACCATAGGCTGCCGTAGGCCCGCAGGGTGTCGACGAAGCCGTACGACGCCGGCAGCAGACGGGGGGGCATGAGGGCGTAGGTGGCGAAGCCGATCAGGGCCAGGGCGGTGGTGGCGGCCAGGGTGTTGCGCCAGCGCCGGTAGCGGGCGGGGAAGCGCCGGAACAGGAACACCAGGGCGAAGATGGTGACGACGAAGTGGAACGTCCCGTAGAAGAGGTTCCAGAACTCGATGAAGCCCTCCCCGCCGAGGAACCGCTGCTGGATGGCCTCCTCGTGGTAGATCCCGAGCACCTTCTCCCACCGGATGATCTGGAGGGCGTTGCGCAGGGCCCTGGCCTCCGACACCACCGCCGATCCCTGGGTGTTGCGGATGACGCTGTAGACCGCGTAGAAGGCCAGGATCATCCCGACCTCCTTCCACCAGCGCAGGCCGCGGCGGGCGGGATCCGACGCGGCGTCGCTCTTCTGGCCCTCGCTCACACGACGGCTCGCAGCGGGCGGGGGCCCACTGCGAACGCCGGCGCGCCGAGCAGGCTGACCACCAGGTTCATCCCGTACAGCAGCAGCCCGAGGGCGACCGCCTGTCCGGTGGCCACCCCGAGGGGGGCCAGCAGCAGCACCAACGCTCCCTCCCGCAGGCCCAGCCCGTTCACCGACAGGGGCAGGACCTGGGCGATGGCCACGATCGGGACGAACGCCATCGCCGCCGACCAGCCCATGTTGAGCCCGAGGGCGTGACCTGCGGCCCACGCCGCCAGGACGATCGTGAGCTGGTAGGCGAGGGCCGCCACCAGCACCGCCACCGCCTCGCCCGGGTTGCGGCGCATGCGGTCGAGGCCGAGGTGGACGGCCCGCAGGAAGCTGAGCCAGGTGGCGTGGCCGGCCAGGCGGGCCCCCAGACGGTTGTTGCCGGCCACCAACAGGATGACGGCCAGCACGACCAGGGTGCCCAGCGACAGTCCCAGGGCGAGGTGGCTGGCCGTGCCCAGGTGCAGGAGGGTGGGATTGCCGACGAGGGCGACCAGGGTGATCAGGGGCAGCACGACGAAGCCGGTGAGCCGCTCGAGGACCACCGAGGCGAACGACTCCGGCCCCTGGCCGTTGCCCGCCGACAGCCGGCTGACCCGCAGGACGTCGCCCCCGACGGTGCTGGGAAGGAAGTTCGAGACGAAGTGGCCGGCGAGGACGTGGCTGAGCAAGGTGTGCAGGTCGGAGGGCATGTCGAGGGCCTGCAGCACCCGCTGCCAGCGGAGGGTGGCGAGCACGACCGCCCCGAAGGTGACGACCAGGCCCATGGCCACCCATGTCCAGCTGGACAGCTCCTGGATGGGGTTGAGCACGGAAAGGTCGAAGCGGGTGAGGAGGAACCCGAGCATGGTGACGCTGGCCGCGACCCGCAGCCCGAGGAACAGGCGCGAGCGCGTCCCCGGCCGCGCGCCGAGTTCCCGTCTCAAGCGGCCGCTCACGGTGCAAGCCTACGCACTGCGAGGCGGAAATGTTCCCGATCCCGCTCCGTTCCGACGGCTGCCGGGGGCGGCCGACTACGGCGGGCCACGCCGTACCATGGCCTGCTATGCCCACCGACGTTCCGATCCTCGACGAGTTCCTGGTCCAGCGGGTCCTGGGCGTGGCCCTGCGTACCGGCGGCGACTTCGCCGAGGTGTTCGCCGAGGACCGCCGCTCGTCGTCCGCCCGCCTCGACGACGGCAAGGTGGAGGAGCTCACGTCCGGACGCAGCCGGGGCGCCGGGATCCGGGTCGTGGTGGGCGACACCACCGGCTTCGCCCACACGTCCGACCTGTCCGAGACCGGGTTGCAGGCCGCGGCCCAGGTGGCGTCGGCCGCCGCCCGGGGTGGCGGTGGGGGCGTCCGCCAGGTGGCGCTGACCCGGTCCGATCACGGCCGGCGGGTGTCCGACGCCGAGGTCCTGCCCCAGGACGTCCCCAAGACCCGGAAGGTCGAGCTTCTCCTCCAGGCCGACGACGCCGCCCGCTCGGAAGGGGGCGGGGTGCGCCAGGTGGGCGTGTCCTACGTCGACGGCCGGCGCCGGTTCCTGGTGGCCAACAGCGACGGGCTCCTGGCCGGCGACGACCAGGTCCGCACCCGGTTCATGGTCTCGGCCGTCGCCGCCGGCGACACCGGCATGCAGACCGGCTACGAGGGCCCGGGCGGCACCGTCGGCTTCGAGTTCTACGACGACGTCGACGTGGCCGAGGTGGCCCGCACCGCCGCCCGCCGGGCCCTCGACATGCTCAAGGCCCGTCCCGCGCCGAGCGGCCGCCTGCCCGTCGTGCTGAAGCGGGGGGCGGGCGGGGTGCTCTTCCACGAGGCGTGTGGCCACGGCCTGGAGGCCGACCTGGTGGGCCGGGACGCGTCCGTCTTCCGGGGCCGGATGGGCACTGCGGTCGCCAGCCCCCTGGTCACCCTGGTCGACGACGGCACCTACGCCAGGGAGTGGGGCACCTACGCCATCGACGACGAGGGCCACCCCGCCCGCCGCAACACCCTCATCGAGGACGGCGAGCTCACCGACTACATGTGGGACCTGCTGCGGGCCCGCAAGGAGGGGCGGGAGTCGTCGGGCAACGGCCGCCGCCAGTCCTACCAGCACCTGCCGATGGTGCGGATGACCAACACCTACGTGCTGGCCGGGGAGGACGACCCCGACGAGATCATCCGCCAGACCCCCCACGGCATCTACTGCGTGCAGCTGGGCGGCGGCTCGGTGAACACCGCCACCGGCGACTTCGTGTTCGGGATGACCGAGGCCTACATGATCGAGAACGGCGAGGTCACCGAGCCGGTGCGGGCGGCCAACCTCATAGGCAACGGTCCCGACGTGCTGCGGGCGATCGACGCGGTGGGCAACGACTTCGACACGTGGGCGGGCACGTGCGGCAAGGACGGCCAGGGCGTCCCGGTGTCGGCCGGCCAGCCGACGCTGCGGGTGTCGGGGATGACCGTCGGCGGGACGGCCAAGTGACGAGCTCGTCCACCGACCTGCTGCAGCTGGCCGAGCGGGTGGTGGGCGAGGCCCGGCCCGGGGAGCAGGTGGAGGCCTACCTGGGACGGTCGTCGCGCACCGAGGTCAAGGTGTTCGGAGGCGAGGTGGAGTCGCTGTCGTCGGCCGACACCGCCGGCATCGGGGTGCGGGTCGTGGTCGGCGGGCGCCAGGGTTTCGCCTACGCCGGCTCGTTGGACGCCGACGTGGTCGCCGACGTGCTGGCCGAGGCGCGCGACAACGCCTCCTTCGGGACGGTCGACGAGTTCCTCGGGCTGGTGGCGCCGGATGGGGTGGCCGCCGCCGACTTGGACCTGTTCCGGGAGTCGATGGCCTCGTTCCCCACCGACGGCAAGGTGCAGCTGGCGCTCGACCTCGACCGGGCCACCCGGGCGGTCGACGGGCGGGTGCGGGGACTGGAGAGCGCCGGCTACGGCGACTCGTCGTCGGAGTCGGCCATCGCGTCCACCGAGGGAATCCGGATCACCGGCCGGCGCACGAACTGCTCGATCTGGGCCGAGGCTCTGGCCGGCGAGGGGACGGAGACCCAGACGGGGTACGGGTACTCGGTCGGCCGCACCCCGGGCGATCTCGACGTCGACCAGGCCGCAGCCGATGCCGCCGACCGGGCCACCCGGATGCTGGGGGCGCGCAAGCCGGAGTCGCGGCGGTTGACGGTGGTGTTCGACCCGCGGGTCACGGCCTCGTTCCTCGGCGTGCTGTCGGCGACGCTGAGCGCGGAGTCGGCCATCAAAGGCCGGTCGCTGTTCGCCGGTCGGGACGGGCAGGCGGTGGCCGTGCCGGAGATCACGCTGGTCGACGACCCGACGGAGCCGCGGGCCTACGGGGCGTCCCGGTTCGACGCCGAGGGTTTGGCCAGCCGGCGCAACGTGCTGATCGACGGGGGCGTGCTGGCCGGGTTCCTGCACAACTCCTACACCGGCCGGCGCACGGGCGGGGCCTCGAACGCAGCCGCGGTCCGGGGCGGGTACATGACCGGCCCCGGCGTCGGCAGCCGGGCGCTGACGCTGACGCCGGGCGGGTTGACGCAGGACGAGCTGCTGGCGCAGACGGGAGACGGCCTGCTGGTGCAGTCGGTGAGCGGCCTCCACTCGGGGGTCAACCCGGTGAGCGGCGACTTCTCGGTGGGGGTGGAGGGGCTCATGATCCGGGGCGGCGAGCGGGCCGAGCCGGTGCGGGAGGCCACCATCGCCTCCACCCTGCAGCGGATGCTGCTCGACGTGGTGGCCGTCGGCGGCGACCGCGAGTGGCTGCCCGGGGGCGCCGCCGGCGTGACCCTGGTCATCCGGGACGTGACGCTGAGCGGGTCGTAGCCCGCCCGGCCCGGCCACTAGCGTCGGGCCGGTCGTGCTGAGCGCCGCCGCCACGCCGGACTCCATCCCGATCCTCCACGCCATCGTCCTGGGAATCGTCCAGGGGCTGTCGGAGTTCCTGCCCATCTCGTCGAGCGGGCACCTCATCCTCGTCCCGTGGCTGTTCGGGTGGACGGAGCTGACGGGAGCGGCCAACGCCGACTTCAACCGGACGTTCGACGTAGCCCTGCACATGGGCACCTTCGTGGGGGCGGCGGCCTACTTCCGGACCGATCTGCGGCGGCTGGCGGGGGCCGCGTGGCGGTCGATGCTCCGGCGGCGGGTCGACGGGCCCGATGAGCGCCAGGCGTGGCTGCTGGCCCTGTCGGCCCTGCCCGGCGCCACGGTCGGGGCGCTGCTGGAGTCCACCATCGGCGACCACCTGGGCCAGATCTGGCTGATCGCGGTGCTGCTGATCGTTTTCGGGTTGGTGCTGCTGGTGGCCGACCGGTTGCCGGGGACCCGGGACGAGACCTCCTTCGGCTTCCGGGACGCGGCCGTGATGGGGATCAGCCAGGCGGCCGCACTCGTGCCCGGGGTGTCCCGGTCGGGCGTGACGATCACGGCCGGCCGGGTCCTGGGGTTCGGGCGCGACGGCGCCGCCCGGCTGTCGTTCCTCATGAGCCTGCCGATCATCGCCGGGGCCGGGTTGTACGAGGGGGCGCAGGTGGTGGCCTCGGGCGGGTTGCCACCGGGGACGCTGCCCGCCTTCGCCTGGGGGATGGTGGCGTCGGGGGTTACGGGCGCGCTGGCGGTGTGGCTGGTGCTGAGGGTGGTGCGGACGCGCTCGTTCCTGCCCTTCGTCATCTACCGGGTGCTGGCGGGGGTGGCGGTGCTGGGTCTGCTGGCGACGCCAGCGCGATAGTCACGACGCCGCTGGCCATGGCGAAGGCCACCCGGGCGGCCTCGTCGGTCGTCACCGCCACCGCGGCCGACTCGTCGCCGATGTCGACCACGATGGCACCGGTGGCCACCGGGAAGGTGGGAGCGATGCCGCCGGCCGAGCCGGACGCATCGGACGGGTCGAAGGTGGCGAGGACGTCGACGGTGTCGCCCCGGACGAGGGCGAGGCCGGGTCGGCCGTTGGGCACCGCCACCGCCCGGCTGCCGGGCGGGAGGAGGGCGGTGAGGCCGCGACGACCCCCGGGGGCGAGCTGCTCGTCGACGACGGGCACGCCGGGGAAGAGGGGGCTGAGGACGGTGCGGCCCCGGGCGGCGGCGACGGTGTCGATGGCGCCGTCGGGCCGGATCGACGACGGGACCCGCCGTTGCTCGAGGTCGCCGTCGGCGACGACCGACCCCGGCTCGAGGGCTCGGGTGGCGGTGACCACCGGCCGGAGAGGGCCGTACTGGGACGCAAGGGCACCGGCGTGGGCCATGACCCGCGCCGCGACCATCCCGGTGAGCACGGCGAGGACCGCCACCACCAGCCAGTAGGCGAACGGCGAACGGATGATCCGGACTGACCGACGCACGGCCGACCTCCCTGCGAGGAAAGCGCGAGGGGGAAGCGCCAATGCACGTTGAGTATATCTCATGATAGTCCGTACCGGCCGACCCTGGCCGGGCCCACCCAGGCAGCCCTCCCCCATGCCCTCAGATGCTGCCCGCCGGACTGGACCAGGCGCTCGTCCAATGTCGTCGCCCATAGAAGCTCTTTGCCGACCGCTCGCCAAGGCCGGCGGGCCCGGGCCTGGTTGATCCTCCAGGAGCTGCACGGCCTCCACGTCGCCACGGCCAAGGGATCGACCTGCCACGCGCCGAGCGGGGATGGCGGGCCGGACGCGAATGGGAATCCCCTCGGCGCCCGGCGCGCCTGTCAGTCCTCGAACTGGGCTCCCGGGTCCGGCGCCCCGACCGCGCACCCGCACCCGATCACCGGCGGGATCTCCGGCACCGCCCGCACCAACGTCGCCTGCACCTTCTCGATGTTCTCGGCCAGCACCCGGAAGACCGTCTCGATGGTGACCGGCTCGATGCCCGCCACCCCTTCCAACCCGGCGTCGTAGTCGGTGACGAGCGCGACCCCGGCGTAACACATGCCCAGCTCCCGGGCCAGCACCGCCTCCGGGTATTGGGTCATGTTCACGACCTCCCAGCCGGCCGCGCCGAACCACCTCGACTCGGCCCGGGTCGAGAACCGCGGCCCTTGGATCACGACCACCGTCCCCGTCTCGTGCACCACCACCCCGGCCGCCCGGGCGGCGCCGATCACGGCCCGCCGCAGCTCGGGGCAATAGGGGTCGGCGAAGGACACATGGGCCAGCGCCGGACCGTCGAAGAACGTGTCCGCCCGGCCGCGGGTGCGGTCGACGAGCTGGTCGACGACCACGAACTCCCCCGGCTTCACATGGGGCTGCAGCGACCCCACCGAACATGGGGCCAGGATCCGGCGCACCCCCAGCCGCCGCAACGCCCACACGTTGGCCCGGAAGTTCACCCGATGAGGTGGGAGCTGGTGGTCGACCCCGTGCCGGGCCAAGAACGCCACCTTCCGCCCACCGAGCTCGCCCACCGCCAGCCTGGCCGACGGCGGCCCGTAGGGGGTGGGAACGGCAACCTCCTGCAGGTCGTCGAGGAACCGGTAGAACCCGGTCCCACCGAAGATGCCGATCTCGGCCGACGGAAACACCCCCGCCAAGGTCGGACCTACGCGGTTTGGGCGGCGGAGTCCTTCGACCCGCCGGTGTCACTCGACCCCTTGGCGTCCGCCTTGGCGCCCGCTTTCGAGTCAGCCTTCGCCTCCGCCTTGGCGTCCGCCGTCTTCGAGGAGTCGTCGCCCTTGCTGACCGGCTCGTGGTCCTTGTCACGCTCCGCGGGCCGGGTGCCGTCGGGCCGGTAGGGGCTCCGATGGTCGGTGCGGTAGAAGCCGGGCCCCTTCAACACGATCCCGGGGCTGGAGAACACCCGCCGCAACGCGCCGCCGCACGTGCTGCACTCGGTCAGCGGGTCGTCCTGAAACGACTGCTTGATCTCGGTGCGGTCGCCGCAGGACTTGCAGGCATATTCGTACTTGGGCATTCAGGTCCTCGGACAGCGAGCGCTAGCAGTCGAATCGGCGGAGTGCCAGCCAGCATACGCCACCCCTCCGGGCACGGCGTGGGACGGGTCCCCTCTACGATTGCGATGGTGGACGAGCTGGCCGCGCGAGTTCGCGAGCTGGAGGCGATGCGGGACGCCTTTCTCGACGCCCTCGCCCGTCTCGGCGACGCCATGGCCTCCAGCCACGACCGGGGCATCCTCATCGGATCCCTCCTGCGGACCACGGCCGGCTACCTCGGCGCGCCGGTGGCGGTGTTCTACCTGTCCGTCGCCGGCACCGAGCGGCTGCGGGCCCTCGACAAGGTCGGCGTCCCCGGCGACCTCCCCGACCTCGGCCCCGGTGAGGGCATCGCCGGTGCCGCCGCCCGCTCCCACCACGTCGTCGTGTGGCCGGCGCCCGACGGCATCAGTCCCGGTCCGTCGGAACCGCCCGCCGGCACCACCGCCCTGGCCATTCCCGTGCGCTCGGGCAGCAACCCCTTCGGCGTCCTCGCCTACTACGGCCGCTCCCGGCCCCGTCCCTACGACCACGACGACGTGGCCATGCTCACCGCCCTCGTCCGCCAGGCCGAGATCGCCATCGACAGCAGCTTCCTCTACGACGAGGCCACCCGCCTGTCGCTCACCGACGGACTCACCGGCCTGTGGAACCGCCGCCACCTCGCGTTGCGCATCGAGGCCGAGCTCTCCCGGGCGGTTCGCTTCGGGGAGCCCTTCTCGGTCCTCTACCTCGACCTCGACGGGTTCAAGCCGGTCAACGACACCCTCGGCCACCAGGCGGGCGACACCGTCCTCATCGAGACCGCCCGCCGCCTCACCGACGCCACCCGGGAGGTCGACATCGTCGCCCGTCCGGGAGGCGACGAGTTCACCCTCCTCCTGCCCAAGACCGGCCTCGCCGGCGCCCTGCGCCTGGCCGACAAGATCCGCACCGCCGTCGGCGGCCGCCCTTTCGACCTCGACGGCACCCCGATCGGCGTGACCGTGTCGGTCGGCGTGGCCGCCTACCCTGAGCACGGATCGTCCGGGAAGGAGCTGCTGGCGGCCGCCGACGGCGCCCTCTACCAAGCCAAGGCCGGCGGCCGGGACCGAGTCGAACACGCCCAGGTCGATGGGCCGGGAGGTGGATGCGGATGAAGGGCGTTCGCAAGGCGGTCATCCCCGCCGCGGGCCTCGGCACCCGCTTCCTGCCCGCCACCAAGGCCCAGCCCAAGGAGATGCTGCCGGTCGTCGACAAGCCGGCCATCCAGTACGTGGTGGAGGAGGCGGTGCGGTCCGGGATCCGCGACATCCTCATCATCACCGGCCGGGGCAAGCGCTCGGTGGAGGACCACTTCGACCGGTCCTTCGAGCTCGAGCACTACCTGGAGAAGGCGGGCAAGTTCGACCAGCTCAAGGAGATGCAGGAGATCGCGGGGATGGCCGACATCCACTACGTCCGCCAGGGGGAGCCCCTGGGCCTGGGCCACGCCGTCGGGGTCGCCCGCCAGCACGTCGGCGACGAGCCGTTCGTCGTCATGCTCGGCGACGACATCATGACCGAGACATCGCCCGTCCTGACCCAGATGCTCGACGTCCACGAGCGCTACGGGCGGTCGGTGCTGGCCCTCAAGGAGTTCCCCCGCCAGGACATCTCCGCCTACGGCTGCGTCCTGCCGGAGGCGATCGACGAGACCCTGGTGCGGATCCTCGGCATCGTCGAGAAGCCCCGCCCGGAGGACGCTCCCTCGAACCTGGCCGTCATGGGCCGCTACGTCTTCACCCCGGAGATCTTCGAGGCCCTCGAACGCACCGCGCCCGGCGCCAACGGCGAGATCCAGCTCACCGACGCCGTCGCCCTGCTGCTCAAGGACCAGACGGTCTACGGCTTCCTGTTCGACGACGGCCGCTACGACATCGGCGACAGGCTCGACTACCTGCGGGCGACGGTCGAGATGGCCATCGACCGGCAGGACCTCGGACCGGAGTTCCGCGCCTTTCTCGCCCAGCTGGTGCAACGCAAGCGACTCGTGTGACGTGATCCCCGTCGAGGTCGCCCGGGGCCGGGTCCTCGCCGCCTGCGCCCCCTTGCCGCCCCGCCCGGTGCCGCTGGCCGATGCCCTGGGACGGGTCCTGGCCCAGCCGGTGGTCTCGGCGGTCGACGTGCCCCCCTTCCCCAACACCGCCATGGACGGGTTCGCGGTCCGGGCCGGGGACACCCCGGGGGAGCTGCACGTGGTCGGGACCCTCGCCGCCGGCGCCGACCCGTCCGGCTTCACCGTCGGGCCCGGCCAGGCGGTGCGCATCATGACCGGCGCCCCCCTGCCAGTCGGCGCCGACGCCATCGTGATGGTCGAGCGGACGTCGACCGACGGTGACGTGGTGACGATCGGGACGGCGGCCGCCCCCGGCGACCACATCCGGCCGGCCGGCGACGACATGCACGCCGGGCAACGGGTCTTCGAGGCGGGGACGTCGCTCACCCCCGGCCACCTGGGGGTTCTGGCCAGCCTGGGCCAGGCCGAGGTGACGGTGTTCCCCGCCGCCCGGGTGGGGGTCCTGTCCACCGGCGACGAGCTCGTGGGACCAGGAGAACCCCTCCGACCAGGGCAGATCCGGGACTCGAACCGCCCCACCCTGCTGGCCATGGTCCGGGAAGCCGGCGCCGAGGCGGTCGACCTGGGCACCGCCTCCGACGACGAGGACGCCATCCGCACGGCTCTCGAGGCCGGACTGGCGACGTGCGACGCGGTCGTCACCTCGGGCGGGGTGAGCGTGGGCGACTTCGACTACGTGAAGGTCGTCCTCGACCGGATCGGGCGCATGGACTGGTGGCAGGTGGCCATCCGCCCGGCGAAGCCGTTCGCCTTCGGCGTGGCGGGGGCCCGGGCGACACCCGTGTTCGGCCTCCCGGGCAACCCGGTGTCGTCGATGGTCTCATTCGAGATGTTCGTCCGACCCGGCCTGCGGCGGATGGCGGGCCACCCCGACGAGCGCCTTCTCCGCCCGACGGTCGAGGCGGTGGCCGACGAGGCCCTCCGCCGCCGGCCCGACGGCAAGCTCCACCTCGACCGGGTGGTGGCCACCCACGGCCCCGACGGCCGCCACCACGTGCGCCGATCGGGCGGTCAGGGGTCGCACCAGCTCCGGGCCATGGCGGTGGCCAACGCCCTGGCCCTGCTCCCCGACGGCGACGGCATCCCCGAAGGGGGGACGGTTACCACCATGCTCCTCGGTACAGTCGGGGGGTGACCCTCGTCGACCCGTTCGACCGCGTCGTGCGCGACCTGCGCATCTCGGTCACCGACCGCTGCAACTTCCGGTGCGGCTACTGCATGCCCGAGGAGGGCATGGAGTGGCTCCCCCGGGCCGAGATCCTCACCTTCGAGGAGATCGAGCGGGTGGCCCGGCTGTGCGTCGAGCGGTGGGGCTTCACCGGGATCCGCCTCACCGGTGGCGAGCCCACGGTGCGGGCCGGACTGCCCGTCCTGGTCGCCCGGCTGGCCGCCCTCGGCGTCGACCTCGCCCTCACCACCAACGGGGCCACCCTCCGCCTAATCGCCGACCACCTGTGGGCCGCCGGCCTCCGGCGGATCAACATCTCGTGCGATTCCCTGCGGGCCGACCGGTTCGCCGCCATCACCCACCGCGATGCCCTCCCCCAGGTCCTCGACGGCATCGACGCCGCCCTGGAGGCCGGCTTCTCCCCCGTGAAGGTGAACGCCGTCCTCCTGCGGGGGGTGAACGACGACGAGGTGGTCGACTTCGCCACCTTCGGCCGGGAGAAGGGCGTCACCGTCCGCTTCATCGAGTTCATGCCCCTCGACGCCGACGGGGCCTGGACCGGAGACCAGGTCGTGACCGCGTCCGAGATCGTGGCGGCGGTGGGGGCCGTGTACCCGCTGGTCCCGGTCCCCGCGCGCGGCTCCCAGCCGGCCGAGCGCTGGACCTACGCCGACGGACGGGGCGAGATCGGCGTGATCCCCAGCGTCACCCGCAGCTTCTGCGGGTCGTGCGACCGGGTCCGCCTCACCGCCGACGGGATGTTCCGCAACTGCCTGTTCGCCACCCGGGAGACCGACCTGCGAGCCCTGCTCCGCAACGGTGCCACCGATGACGACCTGGCCGCCGCCATCGAGTCCGACGTGGGCCGTAAATGGGCCGGTCACGCCATCGGCCAGGTCAACTTCGTGCGCCCCGCCCGCAGCATGAGCCAGATCGGCGGCTGAACCGGCGGTCGGTAGACTCCCGTGTGTGACCGACCGCGGCCTCACCCACATCGACCCCCTCGGACGGGCCCGGATGGTCGACGTCACCCCCAAAGAAGCCACCCACCGGCGGGCGCTGGCCCGGTGCAAGGTGATGATGGAGCCGGAGACCACCTCCCGGGTGGCCACCAACGCCATCACCAAGGGCGACGTGTTGGCCGTGGCCCGGGTGGCCGGCATCCAGGCGGCCAAGCAGACCCCGATGCTCATCCCCCTCTGCCACCCACTCCTCGTGGGCGCCGTGTTCGTGAACTTCACCATCGGTGACGACCACGTCGAGGTGGAGGCCCAGGTGGAGACCGTCGACCGCACCGGGGTGGAGATGGAGGCGCTCACCGCCTGCGCGGTGGCCGCCCTCACCATCTACGACATGTGCAAGTCGGTCGACCGCTCGATGACCATCGGCGAGCTGACCCTGTGGGAGAAGACAGGGGGTCGATCGGGCATCTACCGGCGCCCGGTGGAGCCCGAAAACGACCCCGACGACCTGTCCGAAGTCTGACCCGCAGGCTTGCCCGGCCGCCGGGCCGCCTAGTAGAACTGGTCCGGCGCAACTCCCCCACCATCCGCGATTCGTGGGCGACGGCGCTGTACGGTCCCTCGAGGTAAAGGAAGGTCGGAGGAGCGTGACCTTGGTTCTTCTGGTCCTCGCAGTGGTCTGGGCACTCGTGCTGATCCCCCCCGCGCTCCGCGCGGCAGGAAGGGCGGCCGAGCGACTCGATCAGCAACTTCCGGCGGCAGCTCGCGGTCCTTCGCCGGACGGGACCGAAGACCAGCCGGGCCGGGACCGACCACTGGGCCCGCCCCTACGCCTCGCCGTCGCCCACGCTGGCAACCGTCAGCCGCCTCCACGCGGCCCAGCCGGCCCCCGGCCGCCCCGGGCTGTACGCCGGTCCCGTCGGGCGGGTTCCGGGAGCGGGGGGCGTCATGGGCGCCGGTGGGAGGCCCCGTCCCTCCGCCTCCACCGCCCGCAGCCGCACCCTCCGCCGCCGGCGCGACGTCCTGAGCGGGCTGGCCGCCACGGTCGGCGTCACCCTGTTGCTGGCCGTGGTCACGGGCCTGTCTTCGCTGTTCGTGATGCTCCACGTCCTCGCCGACCTGCTGCTGGTCGCCTACGTGGCGCTTCTCATCCACCAGCGCAACGTCGCCGCCGAGCGGGACATGACCATCAGCTTCCTCCCGCAGCCGGGCACCTTCGACCCGTCGCTCATGCCCGGCGAGCCGGCGCTGCTGCGGCGCTCGGCGAACTAGCCCGACCGGGGCCTCAGAGGATTCCGGCGGCGGCCATCCCCTCTGATCGAGCAGCTGAGCTGGCCCGCCTGGGCACCGAGATCCACGAGCACCTCGGCGCCGCCTCGCGCGCCCGGGAGGTGGCGCTGCCGGAGTGCCGGCTGGCGATCCAGGCCTGTGGACGGTCGATCCGGGCCGTCCACCGCCAAGAGCCGGAGTTGGCCTCCCGGCTCGCTGACGAAGCCGCCCGCCACCTCCGCACCGCCCAGGAGGCATTGGAGCCGTATCCGGCCCTGGCTGCGAGCGGGCCCCTGCACGACGCCGAGAAGGAGTACGCCGAGGCCCGGCTCACGGCGGCCATGGTCGGCGAGCAGCCGCTGCCCTCGTACACCGCGCTCGGCGGTGGCGGGTTCGGCGTGGTTGGGCGGCCTGGCCGAGGCGGCCAGCGAGCTGCGGCGACACCTGCTCGATCGGCTGCGCGACGGCGAGCTGGCCCGGTCTGAGCGGCTGCTGGAGGCGATGGACGACGCCTACGGGCTGCTGATCACGGTCGACTACCCCGACGCCGTCACCGGGGGCCTCCGCCGGACCACGGACGCCCTCCGGGCGGTGCTCGAGCGGACCCGGGGCGACCTCACCACCACGGTGTTGCAGTCACGGCTGCAACAGGCCCTCGAACGCCAGGACCCCCCGGCCGGGTAACCTGGGCTTCCCGCCCGGGGGTGTAGCTCAGCTGGCAGAGCGCCACGTTCGCAACGTGGAAGTCGGCGGTTCGAATCCGCTCACCTCCACCACACAAATGCTGTTCAGAGGGGGCGCTTTGCCCTCCGGCCGCCACGTGATCGGCTCTTGCCCGGCACACAAGGTCCCCCACCGGGCCACGGCCCAGGCGGTGCGATCGCGATGGCAACCGACCAACCCGGTGAGCCGCCGACACGATGGCCACAAATCCGAAGCGGCCGTAACGATCGGTCCGCTCCGGTCGGGCACCGCCCGGCCGGCCGGGAGGGAGCGGCGGAAGGGCCTGCTCTCCCCCCGCTGATCCTCCAGTAGAGTTCAGCGCGGCCAGCGGGCTTTGGTTGACGGCGGCAAGGAGTGGCCAGAAGTTGATTCTCGGCGGCGTTCGGGTGCGGCAACCGGTAATTGGATTCATCGTCGAAGCGACCGCCCATTGTGCCGCGGATGCTCATGACGGTTCACTGACACCCTGGCGTCCATCTGTTTTTCGGATGCACCGTCCGTGGATCTGGTCCAGACCTTCATATCTCTCGATGGTCGTATCTCACAGGGGGGCACAGACATGACGACAGACAACCGAAGGTCGCGAAGATGACGGCACCTTCCGACGACGACATCCTTTTGAAGGCCATGACCGGCGTCCAGGGGCCTGGGGTCACTGGGTGGACTGGCCCGCTCGAGGACATCCCGACAGCGACGGATGGACAAAGAAGGAAGGTGCTCATCCTGGGAGGGGGGATGGCAGGTCTAACCGCCGCTCTGATGCTGAGTAGGAGCTACAAGTGCACGATTCTCGAGGCGACTCCGCGATTGGGAGGGCGGAACCGCACCGCGCGCAAAAAGGACGAGCTCGTCGAGCTCGATCCCACGAATGGGAGCTATCGACGCCAAACCTGCGCTTTCGACGAGGGGCTCTATCTGAACCTCGGGCCTGGCCGAATCCCCTACCACCACTATCGCGTGATCGACTTCTGCAAGGCGCATTCTGTAGAGCTGGAACCTTACATCATGGAGACTCGGGCCAATCTGTTGCGACACGGTCAGGCAGCCTCCGCAGGCTCGGAAGAGGGGCAGACGGCCAACTGGCTGAATCGGCGGGTTGACAACGACATCCGCGGCTACCTCGCAGCTCGTCTCGCGGGATATCTGCGAGAGGGCCCTGCCAATGAACCTCTGCTCGATCTGCTCCGGGTGTTCGGCGACTTGAACCGGCAATACCAGTACACGGGTTCGACAAGATCTGGCTACGAAGCGGACATCGGAGAGTTTCCCAGACCCACAACGCCGTTGGAGTTGGACAGCTTGCTCGGATCGAAGTTCTGGAAGATGGGTTTCTACCAGTCGCTCGATTTCTTCTGGCAGGTCACGAGCTTCCAGCCTGTCGGCGGGATGGACAAGATAGTTCGCGGGTTCGAAAAAGCGTTCGCCTCTCTGGGGCCCGATGCTCCTGACATCAGGCTAAGTTCAGAGGTTACAGGAATCAACGTTACGCGAGAGAACGTCACCGTCACCTATCGAACCAAGGAGGGAGCGGAGCTGCCGTCATCGGCAGACTACTGCCTGAGTAACATCCCTTTGCCGGTGTTGAGCGGGATGATTGACAGAACGAATCTGTCGTCCGGGATGAGGACGGCGATTCAGGCGGTACCATTCGCTCCGACGTGCAAGGTGGGTTGGCAAGCGACCAAACGCTTCTGGGAAACCAATACCACCGGCAGGTTGCGGTCCGGAGATATCTATGGCGGGATCAGCCGAACCTCCCACAATATCACCCAGTTGTGGTACCCGTCGAACGGCTATTTCTCAGAGACGGGCACTCTGACCGGGGCCTACAACTATGGCGACAACGCAAGGCATATGGGCGATCTTGGGATTGACGAACGCCTCAAGCTGGCTCGCGAAGGGGCGAGCCAGCTCCATGAGGAGTTTAGCGACGACTCAATCGTTCCCAAAAATAAGGGTCTGTCAATCGCGTGGCAGCACGTGCCCTTCCAACTCGGCGGCTGGGCAGCCTGGGATCCAGGTGATCGTAGGCACATGACCGCCTACAAACGGCTGTTGCAATCCGACGAGGGAAGATTCTGGGTCATCGGTGACCAGGCATCCCCGCTTCCTGGTTGGATCGAGGGGGCGATGATGTCGGCGGAAGCGGTCGTTCGCCAGATCATCGGCGGGGTCGAATGGGTGACCGACAATACCGATGTTGTCGTGCCTGACACCAAGTTCCTGATCGAGGGTTTGACCTAGCCTATTACTCCAAGCAGGCCCCAAGAACAAGGTAGCGTGTGCAGAGTTCTTGGGTTCGGCCAAGGTTGCGGACCAGTCTTGCGCGACCGGAGATTTGAAGGGCCCAATACGGTGGCCTTGGCGTGGTTCCGTCAAGGGAGAACCCATGGCAGGTGGTGACGAGGCGAGGCCACGGCCGCCCAGTCCGCTCATCTCCACCACTTCTTGGCGTCGGAAGCGTCCGGGCCCGCTGGTGGCGAAGCTGTTACCGCGCCGAGACGAAGCCGTTACCTACCGCCTTCAAGCTTGGACTGTCCGAGTGTTCACGGCAAGGAGGAACGACGACATGAGGATCATGAACAGCAAGGGCCATCGAGCGCGCGCCGCCGTCCTGATCGCGGTGACGTGCGCCGCCGTGCTGGCCGGCGTCGGTCCGGCCCGGGGGGCCGCAACCTCGTACTGCGGCATCACCTGGGGGAGCATGCCGAAGTCGGCGCACCCGCTGACGGCCAGCCCGATCGTGGGAGCGCGGGTCGGTCGGCACGACTGCTTCGACCGACTGGTCATCGACGTCGCGGGGCAGCCGGCCCCCGGCCATTTCTCCAACTACATCGACGGCTACTTCAACCAGGACACGGGCGAACGGGTGCCTGTCGCCGGTGGCGCCATCCTCAAGGTCAGGGTTCTCGCCCCGGGCCACGACGGCAACTATCAGCCCACCGTGCCCTGGCGCTTCGGGACTCACATCGTGACGCCGGAGCAGTTCTCGGCGGGAGGGTTCCGCACGTTCCGTGACCTTGTCTACGGAGCCACCTACGAGGGCGAGACGGACTTCGTCGTCGGCCTTCGAGCCCGACTGCCGTTCCGAGTCTTCAAGCTCGACGGACCGGGCGGCAACAGCCGTCTGGTCATCGACGTCGCCCACCAATGGTGAGTCGCCCCGAGCGGCGCAGGCGGGCGCCCGAAGCTGGGTCGGGCGCCCGCCGCGTCGAGGGTTCGCCTGGCCGAGCGTCCCGAAGCGACAACCGTCGGCAACCGGGCACGACGCTTGGAGCGCTTCTCTCCGGACACGGCCACTCGATGGTCCCGGTAGCATGGGGCCGCCAACAGCGGCGGACCGAAGGGGTGGTTTGATGGCCGGAAAGGGCGAGGTCTACCAGCGCAGCGACAAGAAATGGGCCTTCCGGGTCAAGGCGGCCAACGGCGAGGTCGTCGCAACCGACGGCAATCAGGGCTACGAGGCGAAGGCGTCGGCGAAGTCGACGCTGGAGAAGCTGATTCGGGGCGACTACAACGGTCCGATCTCCGAGGTCTGACCAAGGGTCCGAGTCTCCCCGTGGTCGGCACGCGCCGGCGGCGTTCGTCGAACCGGCGCGGAGGCGGGGGGCCTCGCCGACAGCCTCGGCATGGATCGCCCGCCGACCCCATCCAGATCGGAAGGAGCGTCGAACCCGAACCGGGTCTGATCCGATGGCTGGCGGGGTGTCCGACAGTTGCGCCGCTTGGTCGAGCGCAGCCGGTTGTCGGTAGCCTGACCTGGTGGGTGTCGCCGAGCGGTACAACGTCAAGGTAACCGGGCCGCCGGGCGGGCAACCGATCGTCTTCGCCCACGGCTTCGGCTGCGATCAGAACATGTGGCGTTACGTGGCGCCTCGGTTCGAGGACGACTTTCGGGTCGTGCTCTTCGACCACATCGGCGCCGGTGGTTCCGACATCGCGGCCTACGATCCGGCGCGCTACACCTCCCTCGACGCCTACGCCGACGATGTCCTGACCATATGTCGCGAGCTCGAGCTGCGCGACGTGATCTTCGTGGGCCACTCCGTGTCCGCCATGATCGGCGTCCTGGCGGCGGTCAAGGAGCCCGATCGGTTCGCCAAGCTCGTTTTGGTCGGTCCGTCGCCTCGCTACATCGACGACAACTCGTACGTCGGCGGCTTCAGCGAGCAGGACATCGCCGAGCTGCTGGAGTCGCTCGACAGCAACTACCTGGGGTGGTCGAGCGCCATGGCGCCGGCGATCATGGGCAACCCCGAGCGCCCCGAGCTGGGCGAGGAGCTCACGGCCAGCTTCTGCCGGGCCGATCCCGAGATCGCCCGGCAGTTCGCCCGGGTCACCTTCCTGTCCGACAACCGGTCCGACCTCGCCCACGTCCGCGCTCCATGCCTGGTCCTGCAGTGCGCCAACGACGCCATCGCCCCGGTGGCGGTGGGCACCTATGTGAGCGACTCGCTGCCCGACAGCACCCTCGTGCTCCTCCAAGCCACCGGCCACTGCCCCAACCTGAGCGCGCCCGATCAGACGGCCGAGGCCATCGCCGCGTTCGTCCGTGGGTGACTGCCCGGCCCGACACTGAGGTGAGCAGCGAGGAGGCGCTCGACGGCTTCTACGACGCCTTGCTCGAAGACGACGCCGACCAGCTCTACGAGCGCGCCCCCTGCGGGTACCTGTCGACCACACCCGACGGCACCATCGTCAAGGTCAACCAGACATTCCTCACCCTCACCGGATACCAGCGCCACGATCTCGTCGGTCGTCGGACGTTCGCCGACCTGCTTAGCCCGGGCGGGCGCATCTACCACGAGACCCATTACGCCCCGATGCTGCGGATGCAGGGCAGCGCCCACGGCATCGCGGTCGAGATCGTCCGGGCGGACGGCCGCCGTCTCCCCGTTTTGGTCAACTCGATCCTCGAGTGCGATGCCAACCGAAACCCGGCGGTGGTGCGCACGGCCATCTTCGACGCCACCGAGCGTCGGGCCTACGAGCAGGAGCTGCTGCGGGCCAAACGGCGAGCGGAGGAGTCAGAAGCCCACGCCCGGGCGCTGGCCCAGACCCTGCAGCAGACCCTCATCCCGCCCGCCCCTCCCTGTGTGCCGGGGCTCGACGTCGCCGCCGCCTACCGGCCTGCGGGCGATGGAACCGCGGTCGGCGGCGACTTCTACGACATCTTCCAGACCGGGGCAGGCGAGTGGGCTCTGGTGATCGGCGACGTCTGCGGGAAGGGGACCGACGCGGCCGTCGTGACCGCGCTGGCCCGCTATTCCCTGCGCGGCGCCGCCATGCGGCTGTGCCTCCCGTCCCAGGCCCTCGACGCCCTGAACGACGTCCTTCTCGGCCACGACACCGACCGGTTCTGCACTGCCGCCATGCTCCGGATGCGCCACCTCGCCGGCTCCTGGGCGGCCACCTTGAGCGTGGGCGGGCACCCGCTGCCGGTGTTGCTCAGGCACGGCGGTCAGCCGACGACGATCGGTCGCCCGGGGTCCCTGCTCGGAGTGCTGGAACAGCCGGAGTTCTCCGACACCGAGATCCATCTCCAGCCCGGCGATGCGCTCGTTCTCTACACCGATGGCGTGACCGAAGCCCGCTGCGGGGCGGAGTTCTACGGCGAGGAACGCCTCGCCGGCACCATCGCCGACCATGGCGGCTCGGCACGATCGTTGGCCGAGGGGATCGCAGCCGACGTGCTCGCGTTCCAGGGCGGCGATTCCCGCGACGATGTCGCCGTGGTCGCCCTGCGACTGCCGCTGGAGCCGGTGGGCCGGTGAGCGACCGGGCCGGCCGGACCCGGCTGCCTGAAGGCGTGGAGCACCGGTGAGCCTGCGGATCAGCTCGCTCGTAGAGCGAACCCGTTCGAGCTTGTTCTTCGTGCCGATGGTCTCGGTGATCCTCTCCGCCACACTCGGTTTCGTCGGTTTGGCCGTCGATCGGTCCCTCGACACGACGCTTGCCGACCTGCCGTTCGGGTTCACCTCGACGGTCGAGAGTGCCCGAGCCCTGCTCGGCGTGATCGCGGGCGCGACGATCTCCTTCGCCGGCATCGCCTTCTCGGTGTCGCTGCTGATCATCCAGCTGGCGTCCAGCCAGTACTCGCCCCGCGTCGTGCACACGCTGTTCCGGGATCCGTTCAACAAGCGGGTGATGGCCCTCGTCGTCGGAACCTTCACCTACTGCGTCGTGGTGCTCCGCTCCGTGCGCTCCGCGCTCGACTCCGGCGGCGATCCCGTGATCCCGAACATCTCCGTGACATTCGCCGTCCTGCTCGGCATCGCCACGATCCTCGGCATCGTCGCGTTCATCAATTACAACGCGCACTCGATGGATGTCAGCGAGATCCTCGACCGGATCCGACGCCAGTCCACCGATCAGATCCGCGCCGAATGGACCGTCAGCGACCCCCAGACCGCCGCCGACGAGATCGAGTTGCCGCCTGCGGAGCCGACCGCGGTCGCCATCAGGGCAGCCCACTCCGGCTGGGTCCAGGAGATCGACTTCGACGCCCTGCTCGCCTGCCTCCCTGACGGCATCACCGCCCGGGTCGAGACCTACGCCGGCCGCTACGCGATCGAGAAGACCCGGCTGCTCTCCCTCTCACCGGCGTTCGACGCCAGCGACATCGAACCCGCGCTTCGCTCTGCCTTCACGATCGGGGAAACCCGGACCATGCAACAGGACGTCTCCTACGGGTTGCGTCAACTCGTCGACGTCAGCCTCAAAGCGCTCTCGCCGGGTATCAACGATCCGACCACCGCCCAGGACGCGATCTTCCACACGGCGGCCGTCCTCTCCGAGCTGCTTCGCCACGACCCTCCGCCGGCGGTGATGAAGGAGGGTCAACGGCGAGTGGTCGCCGCGCACCAACCCACACATCGAGAGCTCATCCAAGGCGCCTTCGACGAGACCCGCCGTGCCGGCGCCGGCCACCCCTCCGTGTGCCTGTACCTGCTCGCCACGCTCGAATCGCTGATCGAGTCCCTCGAAGGCACCGGCTTCGGGCATCGGACGGCCGAGCTCCACCGACAAGCCCGGCTCGTAGCCGACGGCTGCGGTCGCGCCGAGCTCCTCGCCGAGGACATCGATCAGGTACGACTGACCTACTCCGAGAAGTTCATCCGGTGAGGTCGGGCGGAGCAGACCCGGTTCTGGAGGTCTGACCGCCCGGGCTACGACGACTCGACGTCGGGAGTCGCCCCCCCGGCCGTGACGGGGGCCGTCCAGAGTGCCTGCCACGTGGCCGGGCCGATGATGCCGTCGACCCCGAGGACCTTCTCGCTCTGGAACGCGCGCACGACCCCGTCGGTCCGGGGGCCGAACAGGCCGTCGGGGGCGATGCTCCACCCCCGCTCGAACATGCGGCGCTGGGCCTGGCGCACATCGTCGCCGTCGACGCCCTGCTGGAGCAGGCGCCCGGGCCAGGGCGGCGCCGGGGGCGTCGTGCCGGCGGGGGGCGCCGGGGGTGCGGGCGGGGACTCGAGGACCGGCCACGTCTTCGGGCCCAGGACGCCGTCGGGCTTCAACGCCTCCAGGCTCTGGAAGGCCCGCAACGCCCTGTCGGTGCCCGGGCCGAAGTCGCCGTCGGCGTCCAGCCCCCAACCCCACCGCACCAGGCACCGCTGGGCCTGGCGTACGTCGTCGCCCCTGTCACCCAAGCGCAGGATCTTGCGGGCGGCCCCGCCGGCGGCCTCCCCGACCGCCTGGCCCACGAACAGGGCGGACTCCGCCGCCCGCCGGCGGGACAGCCCCTCGAGCACCTGCCCCCCCGCCTTGTTCCACCAGCCCATGGCCTCCGGCACGCCGTCTATGTCGCCTGAGTTGAACCGCCTGCAGGCGGTGGAGTCCCGAAACCCACCGACGCCGATGTTGTAGGCGAAGCTGGTGAAGGCGGCGTGGCGGTTGGGCGTGAGGGCGGCCGAGTTGGTGACCGAGGCCCCGACTGCGTCGGCGAACTCCTGCACCCGAACCTTCAGCAGCTCGAGCGCGTCGGGCTGGGAGATCCCGGTCTGGCGGTACCTCTCGATGATGTCGCGCCGGGTCTCGCCGTAGCCGATGGTCTCGACGCCGGCGGCGTCGAGGTACACGGTCCCGACGAAGCCCTCGAAGTCGGCGACGAACTGCGCAGTGAACTCCAGGTCGATCAACCCGCGCCTCCTTCCCGTCGGCGAAGCCCAGCCTAGAAGTTGGCGTTCCTCGGGGTCCGGGGGAACGGGATGAGGTCGCGGACGTTGGCCATGCCGGTGATGTAGGCCATCGTCCGCTCGAAGCCGAGGCCGAAGCCGGCGTGGGGGACGGTGCCGTAGCGGCGGAGGTCGCGGTACCACCAGTAGGCGTCGCGGTCGAGGCCGACCTCCTCGATGCGGCGGTCGAGGACGTCGAGGCGCTCCTCCCGCTGGCTGCCGCCGATGATCTCGCCGATGCCGGGGGCGAGGACGTCGAGGGCGGCCACCGTGAGGCCGTCGTCGTTCACCCGCATGTAGAACGCCTTGATGTCCTTGGGGTAGTCGGTGACCACCACCGGCCGTCCCACGAGTTGCTCGGTGAGGTGGCGCTCGTGCTCCGACTGGAGGTCCATGCCCCAGGCGACCGGGAACTCGAACGTCGCGCCCCCGTCGACAGCCCGGGCGAGGGCAGCCACCGCGTCGGTGTAGGTCATCCGCTCGAAGGCGGACTCGACGAGGGCCTCGACCCGGCTGACGCACCCGGGGTCGATGCGGTCGGCGAAGAAGGCCATGTCGTCGCCCCGCTGGTCGAGGACGGCCCGGCAGACGGAGCGCAGGCAGGCCTCGGCCAGGTCGGCGTCGTCGGAGAGGTCGGCGAAGGCGATCTCGGGCTCGACCATCCAGAACTCGGCCAGGTGGCGGGCGGTGTTGGAGTTCTCCGCCCGGAACGTGGGCCCGAAGGTGTACACCCGGCTCATGGCCAGGCAATAGGCCTCCACGTTGAGCTGGCCGGACACGGTGAGGTGCGTCTCTCTCCCGAAGAAGTCGTTGGCGAAGAGGTCGTCGCCGACGTCGGCCGGCCGGTTCACCAGCTCGAGGGTGGACACGCGGAACATGGCCCCCGCCCCCTCGGCGTCGTTGGCGGTGATGATCGGGGTGTGAACCCAGGCGAAGCCCCGCTCGTCGAAGAAGCGGTGAAGGGCCATCGACAGGCAGTGGCGGACCCGGGTCACCGCGCCGAAGGTGTTGGTGCGGGGCCGGAGGTGGGCGACCTCCCGCAGGTACTCGAACGAGTGCTGCTTGGGGGCCAGGGGGTAGGTCTCGGGATCGTCGACCCAGCCCACGACCTCCACCACCTCGGCCTGGATCTCGACCGCCTGACCCTTGCCCCTGGACTCGGCCAGGGTGCCCCGGACGACCACCGAGCAGCCGGTGGTGAGACGGGCGACCTCGCCGTCGAAGTTGGACAGGCTGCTGCGGGCGACGACCTGGAGGGCGTCGAAGCAGGAGCCGTCGTGGACGGCGAGGAAGGCCAGTCCCCCGCCGGCCTTGGAGTCGCGCCGGCTGCGGATCCACCCCTTGACCTCGATCTCGTGCCCCAGAGGGACTCGCCCGGAGAGGGCGTCGACCACGCGGACGCCGGTCACCGGAGCCGTTGGGCGAGAAGCTTCTGGACGACCTGGGGGTTGGCGTTGCCGTTCGACGCCCGGATGGTCTGGCCCACGAAGAACCCGAAGAGGGCCGTCTTGCCGTCGCGGTAGGCGGCGACCTGGTCCGGGTTGGCGGCCATGACACCGTCGACGATGGCGGCCAGCGCGTCCTCGTCGCTCACCTGGGCCAGCCCTCGCGCGGCGATGATCTCCGCCGGCTCTCCGCCCCGCTCCACCAGCTCGCTCAGGACCTCCCTGCCGGCGGCGCCGGTGATGGCGCCCGACTCGACCGCCCCGACCAGGGCGGCCAGAGCCGCGCCGGTGAGGGGCGTGTCGGCGAGGTCGCGGTCGCCCAGCGCGGGCGGGAGCTCGTTGACCATCCACCGGGCGACGGCCGCCGGCGCGGCGCCCGCGGCGACGGCGGCGACGAACAGGTCGCCGGTGTCGAGGTCGCCGGTGAGGAGGTCGGCGTCGGTTGCCGAGAGCCCGTACTCGGCCGGCCACGCGGCCAGGCGCCCGGCCAGCACCGGCTCCCGCACCCGCGCCTCGGCCCGGTACTCGACCCGGCTCCGCTTCGGCGGCCGGGTGGCGGCCTTGGCCGACTTCTCGTGGTCGGCCGCCGGTGGCGCCTCGTCGGTGTGGTGGTCACGCCACGAGTCCCGGAGGGTGACGATGCGGTTGAGCACGAGCGCCCCCGTCCGGGAGTCCTCGGTGTCGACCACGAAGTACCCGAGCCGCTCCAGCTGCCACCGGCTGCCGGGCTCGGCCGTGACCAGGCTCGGTTCGACCATCGCCCCTCGCACCACCTCGAGGGAGTGCGGGTTGAGGGCGTCGACCAGGTCGCCGTCGCCCTCCTCGGGGTGAGCCACCCGGAACAGGCGGTCGTACAGGCGGACCTCGGCCGGAACCGCGTGGACGGCCGAGACCCAGTGGATCACGCCGGAGACATCCAGGTCAGGAGGGGTGCGGCCCACGGTGTCGGGCACGTGGTGGGCGCGCAGCCCGACCACCTCGCCCGCTTCGGTATCCACCTCGTCGCAGGTGATGCAGTACCCGTGGCGCAGCCGCACCGTGCGCCCCGGCGCCAGCCGCTGGTAGCCGGGGGGCGGGTCGAGGGAGAAGTCGTCGCGGTCGACGAGCAGCTCCCGCCCGAAGGGCAGGGCGCGCTCCCCCGGCCGGCCCACGTCGGCGGGGAAGAAGGGCGCCGTCAGATCCTCCACCTTGCCCTCCGGCCACGAGGTGAGCGTCACCCTGAGGGGGCGGAGGACGCCGAGCACGCGGGGCGCGAGCCGGTTGAGGTCGTCGCGGACGCAGAACTCGAGCTTGCCCATGTCGACCGTGGAGTTGACCTTGGCCACCCCGATGAGGTCGGCGAAGGCCCGGATCGCCTCCGGCCGGTAGCCCCGGCGGCGCATACCGGCGATGGTGGGCATCCGGGGGTCGTCCCACCCCGTGACGCGGCGCTCCTCGACCAGCCGGAGCAGCCGGCGCTTGCTCAACACCGTGTAGTCGAGGTTGAGGCGGGCGAACTCGATCTGCCGGGGCCGGCTGAACCGGTGCCGCTCGGACACGCCGGTGTGGTCGATGACCCAGTCGTACAGCTCGCGGTTGTTCTCGAACTCGAGGGTGCACAGCGAGTGGGTGACACCCTCGATGGCGTCGGAGAGGGGGTGGGCGTAGTCGTACATGGGGTAGATCGGCCAGGCGTCGCCGGTGCGGTGGTGGTAGGCGTGGCGGATCCGGTAGAGGAGGGGGTCGCGCATCTTCATGTTGGCCGCAGCCAGGTCGATGCGGGCCCGCAGGACGCAGGCGCCGTCGGGCAGGTCGCCGGCGCGCATCTGGCGCAGGAGGACCAGGTTCTCCTCGACCGTCCGGTCGCGGTACGGCGACGGCCGGCCGGGCTCGGTGAGGCTTCCCCGGTGGTCCTTGATCTCCTCGTCGGAGAGGTGGTCGACGTAGGCGTCGCCAGCCCGGACGAGATCCTCGGCCAGGTCGTACATCTCGCCGAAGTAGTCGGAGGCGAACAGGGCCCTGTCTCCGAACGAGAAGGCCAGCCACCGGATGTCGCGCTCGATCGACTCGACGTACTCGACGTCCTCCTTCTCCGGGTTGGTGTCGTCGAAGCGGAGGTTGCAGCGGGAGCCGTGCTCCTCGGCGATGCCGAAGTTGAGGCAGATCGACTTGGCGTGGCCGATGTGGAGGTAGCCGTTGGGCTCGGGTGGGAAACGGGTGACCACCCGGCCGTCGTGCCGGGCGGTGCGGAGGTCGTCCTCGACGATCTCCCGGATGAAGTCCGACCGGTCGCTGGTCACCCCGGCCACTGTACCGACGACGTTTCGCAAGACTGACGGGCATGCGCCTGCGCGATGCGACCCCCGACGACCTGCCGGCCATCGCCGAGCTCATCCGGGCCCTGGCCGACTACGAGCGCCTGGCCCACGAGATCGTGTGGGCGGAGGACGAACTGCACGCCTCGCTGTTCGGGCCGGACGCGGTGCCTGGGGTCGTCCTGGCCGAGGTCGATGACCCGGCATTCGGGAAGGTCGTCGCCGGCTTCGCCATCTGGTACCCCACCTACTCGAGCTTCTCGGCCCGGCCCGGGATCTGGCTGGAGGACCTCTTCGTCCGGCCCGAGCACCGGCGACTCGGGCTCGGCCGGGCCCTCCTCGACCATCTCCTCGAGCGGGCGGGCGGCGGCCGGGTGGAGTGGGCCGTCCTCGACTGGAACACCCCCTCGATCGAGTTCTACGCCGCCCTCGGAGCCCGCCCGGTGGACGGCTGGACCCGCTACCGGTGGGGCGGCTGACCGTTCCGGGTCGCGCCGCGATCGCCGGGCGACGGCTGCTCTACGCGGAGCCGCCGGGCGACCGCCAGCTCTCCTCGACGGTTTTCGACCCCGGTTTCCACAGACCGTGGAATACCGTGGGATAACACGACGAGTCGGTGGAGGCCTAGAATATGAGGATCAGCAGGAGGATGATGAGCAGGATGCCGCCGAGGCCGATGCCGCCGCCCCGGTACCTCCCCCCGCCGTAACCGAACCCCCCGAAGAGGGCGAGAAGGATGAGGACAATCAGGATGATCGTGAGCAGGTCCATGGCGGCGTTCTCACCGGCTGCCGGCCTGTCCAAACCAACGGCTCAGACGGTGGGCACCGCGAACGTGTCGCAAGCCTTGATGTCGGTCGACTGGTAGCCGGTGAGGAACCATCTCTGGCGCTGCTCCGACGAGCCGTGGGTGAACTTCTCCGGGCTGACCTGGCCCTGCACCTGCTCCTGGATGCGGTCGTCGCCGATGGCGGCGGCGGCGTCGAGCCCGTCCTTGATGTCGGCCTCGGTGAGCTCCTCGATGAACCCGGTGTCGACCGCGCCCCGGGCCCACATCCCGGCCAGGCAGTCGGCCTGCAGCTCCACCCGCACGCCCGGGCTCTGGGGGCCGGTCGCCTCGCTCCGGGCCCGGCTGAGGACCCCCCGCAGGTTCTCCACGTGATGGCCGTACTCGTGGCCGATGACGTAGGCCTCGGCGAACGGGCCGCCCTGGGCCCCGAACCGGCTGCGGAGGTCGTCGTAGAACCCGAGGTCGATGTACACCTTCTCGTCGGCCGAGCAGTAGAAGGGCCCGACGTCGGACGTCCCCCTCCCGCAGGCGGTCTGCACCGATCCCTCGTAGAAGACGGTGGTCGCCTCCCGGTAGCCGGGAAGCGTCCTCTCCCAGTAGGCCTGGACGCTGTTGACCACGGCCACGATGCGGCAGTCATCCCGCTGGTTGGCGTCCTCGCCGGTGACGCACTCCTCCGACAGGTTGGAGTCGAGCCCGCCGAGCGAGGGGATGTTGGGCACCCCGCCCCCGCCGCCGTTGCCCGTCAGCAGCTGGAACACGAGGAACAGGACCCCGACCAGGCCCCCGCCTCCCGCCAGCAACGGCCCCGCGCCCCGGCGGTCGGACACCTGCGACGTGTCCAGTTGAGCGTCGCCTCGGAATCGCACCTTCACTACCTCCTGGTCGAGTGGGGAAGGCATGCACCGTCCGACACGAGAGGAGTCAACCATGACGGCGACCGACGCGGAACAGCCAGCCTGGTACTGGTGCCTCCGCCACCACCAAGCGGAGGACGAGAGCACCAGCTGCCCACCGGAAGACCGCCTCGGCCCCTACGAGTCGGAGGACGCCGCCCGCCATTGGAAAGACCGGGTCGACGCCCGCAACGACCGTTGGGACAAGGAGGACGAGGAGTGGTCGGACGGCTGACCCGTGAGCCTCCGTGGGGTGGCGGAACCGGCGAGCGGGCCCGGACGTCTGTCACACCAGGGGGGTAGCACCCTTGCCAGCAACTCGGGTCGTCGCTACGTTCAGCGGTTGAGTCACCACGAAAGGACAACGGGCGTGGACATGCGAACGAGCAGGTCGATGCGGGCGGTTCGGACGGCGGCGGCGGTGATGACGGCGGTGGTGGTCCTTGCCCTCCAGCCGGCGCCCGCCCGGGCCGACACCTTCGCCAACACCTTCTTCCCCGCCCACTGGGGCCCGAACCAGCACCTGTCCGTGCCCGCCAACAACCCCTACTACCGCTCGGTCGCCGTCATCGACAACACCGGCGACCCGTCGCTGAGCCAGCACATCCAGACCTTCGCCCAGATCATCAACGCGCTCCACAACGGGTACAACGCCAACTACCCGGTGGTCCTCTACTACCAGAACATCTACTTCTCCCCCGGCCAGCCGTGTGCCCTGGGCCCGCCGCAGTTCCTGGTGCTGTGCAAGGACGAGAGCCTCGGCGGCACGGCGTCGCCCGCCGCCCCCGGCTCGGCCGCCATCTTCCCGGGACCGGCCCCCGCCAACCACATCTTCTACGCCATCGGTCGCTTCCGGCCGAGCCTGGTCGACCCCATGTGCACGGGCGACAAGTTCGCCATGGTGGTGCAGATCTTCAGCAACACCCTCGGGCTCGACCACAACCTCACCACTCCGGCCTCGGCCATGTTCCCGACGCTCCCCCTTGGTCGCTGCACCCTCACCGGCTGGACCCAGGCCGAGCTCGACCGCATGAACCTCATGTATTCCCACGCCGTCGGTTAGCGGCTTCGCCCACCTCCTGAGCCCTCCCCCCGGGTGTGCCCCGGCCGTGACGGTCGACCGGAGCAGCCCCGTCCCGCCGAGGCCGGGGCGAAACCGGGGTCAACCCCGGGTGAGCAGGAGCTTGAACTCGAGGGTGGCCTCGGACTCCACGGTGACGAAGCCGCCGATGCTGGGCGGCGTCATGCCGAAGTCGGAGAACGGGAACGTGATCGACCCGACGACCTCGCCCTGGCCGCCGGTGAGGCGAACGTCGAGGGGGACGGTGACCTGCTTGGTGACGCCGTGGATGGTGAGGTCGCCCGTGACCGCGGCGGTGACGGCCTCACCGGCTGCGGTCCCACTCGGAAGGGTGACCGGCGCCGTGCTCACGAAGGTGGCCGTCGGGAACTGGTCGGACTCCAGACCCTGGGTCCTGATCCGGTTGTCGCGGCGGCTCTCGGCCGGATCGCTCTTGAGGGTGGACACGTCGACTTCGACGTTGATCCCCTCGGCGGTGATCTCGGTGCCGCTGGCCCGGACGGTGAAGGTGCCAGAGACGTCGCGGGTGCGGCCGACGGCGTCGCTCTGGGCGGGCAGGGCGGCCAGCTTCTCCCGCACCCGGTAGCCGGCAACCGACCCGTCGGCCACTGACCAGGTGCCGGCGAGGGTGGCACCGGCGGATCCCGAGGGGGTGCCGGGCGAGGTGGTCGCCGGGCTCCCGACCTCGGTCGTCGGCGGGTCGGACAGGGTGAGCTCGTCGGGGGAGTCGTCGGAGAAGAAGAGCAGGTAGGCGATACCGAGCACGGCCAGGGGCACGACCACCAGAGCGGTGAGGACCAGAGGGCGGAAACGGCCCGACTCCGAGCGTGCGTTCACGATGGGGTGCCTTCCGTTGGGGGCGGTCAAGTGTCGCGCCGCCTGCGGCGTCCACCGGCCGGTCGGTGCAGGGGGGAGGAAGACCGGCCGGCCGGCGACGCCGGGCTTGGTGCCATCCAGCCCCACCAGGCTGTGGGCACGCTGTGAACCGCCTGCGAAGTTCCTGGACGCCTGGCGGCCCCCGCCTCAGGCGGCGCGGGCCGCCCGGGCCGCAGCCTGCCGGCGCCGGCGGAGGCGGCGGCGTTGGGTCTCGTCGAGCCCGCCCCACACCCCGTCGTCCTGACGAGTTGCGATGGCGTACTCGAGGCACTCCTGGCGGACCGGACACGAGGCGCAGACGGCCTTTGCCGGGCCGGCCTCCTGGTCGGTGGGGGAAAGAAGATGTTGGGGTCGAGGTCCCGGCAGGCGGCGTCGTGCCGCCAGTTCTCCAGCGATCGCTGTGTCTGAGCCATAGCACCCTTATCAAACCGATGTTACGGCCGTGTCATTCCATTGGCGAACTCAACCGTCGTCCTGCGGGCTCGACTCGAACCACACCCGGGGTGCTTCCATGTCGCGCCGGGTGAGGGGGTCGTTGACGACACCGCCGTCGTCATCGTGGTGGTCGGGTCCCGACCTCTCGGTCACGGGTCCGTTCCGTGCCCCCGGTCCGCGATTCACTAACTTGGGACCATCGGAGTCACCCGGCTGGTCCACCTCGTGCGCTCGATCGAGCTGGGTAACCACCTCGGGCTGGCCGCCGGGGTCCTCACCGCACCCACCGAGGAGGCGGCGGCGTTCTTCGACGCGGCGTCGTTGGCTTCGGTGTCCTTCTCCGTCGCGGCACCGGGCGAGTCGGCCCGGATCGTGAAGGTGCTGGACGCAGTGGAGCCGAGGACCAAGGCCGCCGGGGGCGGGGGGATCTTCCCCGGTTTCGTGGGTCCGGCCGAGGGCGCGGGCGCAGGGGACGGGATCACCCACGTGCTCCGGGGAGCGGCGGTGGTGGTGGCCGGCTACCTGCCCCGGGCCCAGGAGGCGGTCATCGACATGTCCGGCCCCGCCGCCGACCTGTCCCCCCTGGCCCGGACGGTGAACCTGGTGGTCGAGTTCACCCCCGCCGACGGGGCCCCGTGGGAGGACGTCGACCTCGCCCTCCGCCTGGGCGCCCTCCGCCTCGCCGCCCGCCTGGCCGAGGCCGGGCTCGACCGGGACCCGGACCTGGTCGAGGAGCCGCTCGACCCGGAGGCGGGCGACGGGCTGCCCCGGGTGGCCGCCCTCACCAACCTCCAGACCCAGGGCACGTTCAAGGACATCTTCGTGTACGGGCGGTCCTTCGCCGCCGAGCAGCCGATGGTGATCGACCCCGGCGCCATCGACGACGGGGCGGTGGTGAGCGGCCAGTTCGGGCACCCGTCGCTGAAGAACCCCACCTGGGTCCATCAGAACCACCCCATCGCAGCCGCCCTCCGGGCCCGCCACGGCGTCGACCTTTGCTTCGCCGGCGTGGTCATCTCCCCCGAGCCGGTGGCCATGGCGGCCAAGGAGGAGATCTCGGCCGCCGCCGCCCGGGTGTGCGCCGAGGCCGGTTTCGACGCGGTGATCGTCACCAAGGAGGGCGGGGGCAACGCCGATGCCGACATGGCTCTCAAGATGGACGCCCTGGAGGAGCTGGGGATCACCGCCGTGGGCCTGTTCGCGGAGATGTCCGGGGTCGACGGCACCGGGCCGCCCATCGTCGTCCCCCCGGAGCGGGCCATCGCCATGGTGAGCACCGGGAACTACGACCACCGCCTCGCGCTGCCGGCGGTCGACCGGGCCTACGGCGGCGAGCGGGTGGCGCTGGTCGACCAACCCGCAACCGAGGCCATGGAACTGCCCACCGCCGTCATCTACTGCGCGCTCAGCTGCCTCGGTTGGGGGAGACTGCGAGCAGTCGTATGAGTCGGCACACGAGAGTCGGCACATGAGGGTCGTCCACTACATCAACCAGTTCTTCGCCGGGGTCGGCGGGGAGGACTCGGCCGCCTCCGGACCGTCGTCCGCACCCGAGGCCAAGGGCCCCGGCCGCAAGCTGGCCGGCCTCCTCGGTCCCGACCACCAGGTGGTCGCCACCGTGTGGTGCGGCGACGACTACGCCGTCGGCACCGCAGGGGCGATCGACGAGATCCTCGCCCTCGTCCGGACGGCCGAGCCCGACCTCGTCGTCGCCGGCCCCGCCTTCACCAGCGGCCGCTACGGGCTGGCCTGCGCCCGGGTGGTGGCGGCGGCCCACGCCGCCGGGGTCCCCGCGGTGGCGGCCATGCATCCCGACAACCCCGGCCTCGACGAGGCGGGGACGGCGCCGGTGGTCGCCTCCGGCGAGGTCGCCCGCTCGATGGGGCCGTCCCTCGACACCCTCGCCCGGGCCGCGAGAGCCCTGCTCGGCGGGGCCGAGCTCACCGCCGACGAGGGTCGCATCGGCCGCCTGCCCCGGCGTTCGGTGCTCGACCAGGCCAACGCCGCCACCCGGGCCGTCGACCTCGTCCTCGCCCGCCTGGGCGGCGACCGGGACGCCACCGAGGTCCCCCTCCCCCGTTTCGACCAGGTCACCCCCGCCCCGCCCGTCGACGACCCGGCCGTGATCACGGTGGCCTTCGTCACCGAGGGCGGCCTCGTCCCCGACGCCAACCCCGGCGGACTGGAGTCGGCCCGAGCCACCCGCTGGCTGCGGTACCCGATCGAGGACAGGGTCGCCCTCGATGCCGGCGAGTGGCGGTCGGTCCACGGCGGCTTCTCCACCGTGTTCGCCAACGCCGACCCCAACCGCATCCTGCCCCTCGACGTGGCCCGCGAGCTGGAGGGTGAGGGCCGCATCGGGGCGCTCATGCCCGAGTACTTCGTCACCACCGGCAACGGCACGTCGGTGGCCAACGCCCGCCGCTTCGGGGTGGAGTGGGCGGCCGACATCCGCCGGTCCGGGGCCCGGGCCGCCATCCTCACCGCCACGTGAGGAACGGGGACGCGTTGCGGGGCAACGCTTGCCAAAGAGCTGGAGCGGGCCGGGATCCCCACCGCCCTGCTCTGCAACCTCGTCTCCATCGCCCAACGGGTGGGCGCCCCCCGGATCGTCCGCACCCGGGGCATCCCCTACCCGGCCGGCGACCCGTCCCTGTCGGCCGACGACGAGCACGCCTGGCGCCGGCGCCTGGTCGAGCAAGGCCTGGCCGCGGTCACCACCCACGTCTCCCACCCGACCGTCTTCGAGGTAGCCGACTCCATTGACTGAAGCCGTCGTCACCGCGTCCACCCAGGTCCTGGCCCACGTGCCGGGCCTGGCCGAGCACGGGTCGAAGCCCCGCCGGGAGCTGCCCCGCAGCGCAGAGGTGGCGGCCGAGTTCGCCCAGGCCCTGCGCTCCTACGACGACGCCGTCGCCTACGGGCCCCACCAGGCCTACCTCAACACCATCCACCCCCGCGACCTGCCCCCCCGGCCGTGGGTGGGCACCGGCCTGCCCGGCGCCACCCGGTTCGCGCCCAACGGCGAGATCATGCCGGAGGACGAGTTCCTCGGATTGATGGCCGTCCTCGACGATTTCGGCCTGCTCACCATCTCGGCCGCGGCCGCCGAGCGGGCGGCGGCCGCCCTCGCCGGCCACCCCCTGGGCAAGGCTCTCGACCTCGACCGCCTCGACAAGGCCACCGGCGACGTGGAGGCGGTGGCAGCCGAGCCCGGCGCCACCCGCATCGGTCCCGGCCCGGCCGGCGCCATGCGCTGCGGCGAGCAGTTCGACGAGTCGCTGACGTCGGTCGTCCTCCTCGACAACCTGGCGGCCAAGGCCACCGCCACCCTCGCCCTCCTCCACCTCCTCGACAAGGCCGACGTCGACCCCCTCTCCATCCCCTACGTCCTCGGGTGCGGCGAGGAGGCCATCGGCGACCGCTACCAGCGGGGCGGCGGCAACATGGCCAAGACCGTCGCCGAGAAGGGCGGGCTGCTCAACGCCAGCGGGGCCGACGTCAAGAACTTCTGCGCCGCCCCCGTTCCCGCCCTGGTCATGGCCGGGGCCCTGGTCGGCAGCGGCGTCTTCGACCGGGTGGCGGTCATCGCGGGCGGGTCGATGGCCAAGCTGGGAATGAAGTTCCAGGGCCATCTGAAGCACGGCCTGCCCGTCCTGGAGGACGTCCTCGGCGGCACCGCCGCCCTCGTCGAACGGGTGGACGCCGCCACCAGCGCCGGCCGCCACGGCCCCCGCATCCGCCTCGACGCGGTCGGGCGCCACACCGTCTCCGCCGGCGGGTCGCAACCCCAGGTCATGGAGGCGCTGGCCAACGGGCCCCTCGCCCGCCTGGGTCTGCCCTTCTCCTCCATCGACGACTTCGCCACCGAGCTCCACAACCCCGAGATCACCGAGCCCCAGGGGTCGGGCAACGTCCCCGAGCGCAACTACCGAACCATCGCCGCCCTGGCCGTCAAGCGGGGCGACATCGACCGGTCCGCCATCGCCGATTTTGTCAAAGTACGGGGCATGCCCGGGTACGCTCCCACCCAGGGCCACCTGGCCTCGTCGCTCTGCTACCTCCCCCACGCCGTCGAGCGGCTCACCACGGGGAGCGCCGAAAGGGTCATGTTGATCGCCAAGGGAAGCCTCTTCCTCGGCCGGATGAGCCAGCTGTCCGACGGGATGAGCGTGCTGTTGGAGCGCTCATCGTGAGCGACCTGGTCACCGAGGCCACCCGGGACAACTTCCAGGAGGTGGTGTCCGAGGGCACCGTCCTGGTCGACGTCTGGGGCCCAGACTGCCAGCCCTGCCTGGCCCTCAACCCTCACGTGGACGCGCTGGCCGAGGAGCACGCCGGCGCGCTCAAGGTGGTGAAGCTGGAGGCGCCCAAGGCCCGCCGGCTGTGCATGTCGATGGGGCTCATGGGCCTGCCCGTGTTCCTCCTGTTCCGGGACGGCAAGGAGGTCGACCGCATCGGCGGACCGGCCGCCAACACCCCGGCCCAGGTGACCGCGTTCGTCGAGAAGAACCTGGCGACGTGATGACGTCGATTACCGACCGGCCGCTCGAAGCCGCCGCAGGCGGCCCCATCGGCTGGTCCCTCGCCGGCCGAAGGCCGGCACTCCATTGGGGGGAGGGTGCGGGCGGGGGGCCCGCCCCCCGCCCGAAAGAATGGAGGTGAGCAGACTGTTCCAGGACAAGTTCGTGATCGCCATGGGCGAGCGCGACGGCATCTCCGGACCGTCGATCGCGGCGTGCGTCAAAGCCGCCGGCGGCAACGTGGTGTTCGTGGCCACGGAGTGCTTCGTCTGAACCGCGTCAGGGGCCATGGACCTGCAGAGCCAGGAGACGATTCTCCGGCTCTCTGAGGCGCACGGTGCTCCCAACCTCCTCGTCCTGCTCGGCGCTCCCGACCCGGAAGCGGCCGAGATCTCGGCGGAGACGGTGATCCTGGGGGACCCGGCGTACGCAGGTGCACTGGCCGAGGTCCAGTTGGGCCTCGACGTCTACCACGTACTCGAAGAAGAGGTCCGGACTGCGATCCCCGACGACGTCTGGGAGGAGCAGATCGGCGTGATGGCCGACGTCCTCGACGCCGAGGGCCTGGCCACGGCCGTGGCCGGGATGCGGGCCCAGAAGCCCTAGCGCCCTAGCTTGGGGGCAGATGCCCTCGATGCGCACGACCCTCGACGAGATCGCGGACGGGATCTTCCAGATCTCGACCTTCCTGCCCGATGTCGGCGAGAAGGGCTTCACCCTCAACCAGTTCCTCATCCGGTCCGACGAGCCGCTGCTGTTCCACTGCGGGCCGAAGTTCCTGTTCGAGAACATGTGCGAGTTCGTCAGCCGGGTGACGAAGCTGCACCGGATCCAGTACCTGGCCTTCAGCCACGTGGAGTCCGACGAGTGCGGCGCCCTCGACCTGTGGCTCAAGGCGGGGTCCCGGCAGGCCCAGGTGGTCATGGGCACGGTGGCCGCCCGGTGGACGGCGGTCGACCTCACCCCGGCCTCGGTGAAGGTCCTCCGCGACGGCGAGCTGCTCGAGCTGGGTGACAAGCGGGTGCGGTGGAAGGCGACGCCCCACGTCCTCCACGGCTGGGACGCGGGCATGCTGCTCGAGGAGACCACCAACACCCTGCTGTGCGCGGACGTGCTCACCCAGCTCGGTGAGCGCCCGCCCATGACCGACACCGCCGACATCGTGGAGTGGGCCCTGGAGGCGGAGGACGAGTTGGGCGCCACCGCCATCACCGCCACCCTCCCCGCCACCCTCCGGGAGCTGGGCGACCTCCGCCCCGACACCCTGGCCGTGATGCACGGGGCGTCGTTCGAGGGCGACTGCCGCGACGCCCTCTACGCCCTGGCCGAGGGCTACCTCCACCGGCTGGAGCGCCGAATGCCGTAGTGTGCGCCGGGGGTGCCGGGAGGCCTGGTCGGGCTCTTCGTCCCCCGCGACCTCGGAGCGCCGTGTCCAAGCCGTCCAAACACCCCTCCCCAGTGCAGTCCGGGCCCCGGCTGCCCCGCGGCCTGCAACAGTTCCTTCACACCGAGGCCGCCGGCGGGGTGGCCCTGCTGCTGGCCACCGTCGTCGCCCTGGTGTGGGCCAACTCCCCGTGGGAGGGCGGCTACAGCTCCCTCTGGCACACCGAGGTCAGCCTCAAGGTCGGCACCATCGGCTTCGAGGAAGACCTCCGCCACCTGGTCGACGAGGGGCTCATGGCCCTGTTCTTCTTCGTGGTCGGCCTGGAGATCAAACGGGAGCTCGTCACCGGTGAGCTGCGGGAGTGGCGCACGGCCTCGCTCCCCGCCATCTGCGCCATCGGCGGGATGGTCGTGCCCGCCCTCGTCTACGTGGCGGTGAACGTCGGTGGTCCGGGCGCCCGGGGCTGGGGTGTGCCCATGGCCACCGACATCGCCTTCGCCATCGGCGTCGTCGCCCTCCTCGGGAGCCGGGTGCCGGCCGGGCTCAAGCTGTTCCTCCTCACGCTGGCCATCGTCGACGACATCGGGGCCATCCTGGTGATCGCCATCTTCTACTCGTCGGGGATCTCGTTCCAGGCCCTGCTGGTGGCGGCCCTGCTGCTGGCGACGATGGGCGGGCTGCGGGCGGCGGGGGTGGTCTGGCTGCCGGCTTTCATCATCCTGGGAACCGCCGTGTGGCTGGCGTTCTACGAGTCCGGCGTCCACGCCACCATCGCCGGCGCCCTCCTCGGGCTGCTGGCCCCGGCCCGGCCCCTGGCCGGGGTCGACGTGGCCCGGGACTGGACGGCCGACCTGTCCGACGAGCCGTCGCCGGCGGAGCTCAAGGTCATGGCCGACCTGGCCAAGTCGTCGGTGTCGGTGGCCGAACGGCTCGAGCACCTCCTCCACCCGTTGACCAGCTTCGCCATCATCCCCCTCTTCGCCCTGGCCAACGCCGGCATCGTGCTCACCGCCGACGCCCTCGACGGCCCCGGCGCGTCCCGCATCGCCCTGGGGGTGGTGCTCGGGCTGGTGGTCGGGAAGCTGGTCGGGGTGACGCTGGCCGCCTGGCTGGCGGTCCGCCTGAAGATCGGGTCCCTGCCCGACGGGGTGGGTTGGTGGCAGGTGGTCGGCATCGCGGCCATGGCCGGCATCGGCTTCACCGTCTCGTTGTTCGTGGCCGGACTCGCCTACACCACCGCTCAGGCGGAGGACGCGGCCAAGATGGGGGTGCTGGTCGCCTCCGCGCTCGCCTCAGTACTCGGCGTGGCCATCCTGATACTGGCCGCGCGCGACCGACCGGAGGTCGATACGCTGCCGCCGTGATCGGGCTGGCAGGGCACGAGATCGGGGACCGGGCGGAGGAGCCCCGGCTGCGGTACGTCCCTGCCATCGACGGCCTCCGGGCGCTGGCCGTCTCGGCCGTGTTCGCCTACCACGCCGGCATCGGCTGGGCCAAGGGCGGGT
This sequence comes from uncultured Acidimicrobiia bacterium, assembly GCA_963790325.1. Classification (GTDB taxonomy): domain Bacteria; phylum Actinomycetota; class Acidimicrobiia; order Acidimicrobiales; family AC-14; genus JAXDMK01. Next base: position 1,202,112 of record CAWBNY010000002.1, on the reverse strand, counting down.
TCCTGGGCGTCGACGTGTTCTTCGTCGTCAGCGGCTACCTCATCACCGCCCTCCTCCTCGTCGACCATGGCCGCACCGGTCGCATCCGCCTCCTGCGCTTCTGGCGGCGGCGGGCCCGTCGCCTCCTGCCGGCCCTGTTCCTGCTGCTGGTGGGGGTGTCGGTGGCGGTGCCGCTGCTGGCGTCCGACCAGGGCTACCGGCTCCGGGGCGACGTCCTGGCCGCCCTCGGCTACGTCAGCAACTGGCGGCTGATCTTCGAGCACCAGTCGTACTTCGAGTCCCTGGGGCGGCCGCCCCTGCTCCAGCACCTGTGGAGCCTGGCCGTCGAGGAGCAGTTCTACCTGCTGTGGCCGTTGGGGCTGGCCCTGCTGCTGCGGTGGCGGTCGCCGCGCCGGCTGGTGGGGCCGATCCTGGGGCTGGCGGCGGCGTCGGCCGTGCTCATGGCCGTCCTCCACGACCCGACGGCCGACCCGTCCCGGGTCTACTTCGGCACCGACACCCGGGTGGCGGGGATCCTGGTGGGGGCGGCCCTGGCCTGCGTCCCCGTCCGATGGAGCTCGACCGGCCGGTGGGCGCGGGTGGCGGTCGAGGTCGCCGGCGGGGCGGTGGCGTGGGGGCTGTGGCTGTGCCTGTCCCGGGTCGACCAGTTCGACCCCCTCTTGTACCGGGGCGGGTTCCTGGGGGCGGCGGTGCTGGCCGCGGTTGCCATCGTGATCGCCACCCATCCCCGGTCCTGGGTGGCCGCCGGGTTGGGGAGCAGGCCGCTGGTGTGGCTCGGGCGGCGGTCGTACGCGGTGTACCTGTGGTTCTGGCCGGTGTTCATGGTGACCCGGCCCCACAGCGACGTCCCCCTGAGCGGGACACCGCTCCTCGCCCTCCGCACCGCCCTCACCCTGGGCCTGGCCGCCGCCTCCTACCGGTGGGTCGAGCAACCCATCCGGGACGGTGCCCTGGGCCGGGCGTGGCGGGCCCGCCCGTCGAGGACGTCCACCCGCTGGGCCGTCGGGTCGGCGTTGGCCCTGGTGGCGATCTCGACCGCGGTGGTGGTCGGTCACCCCGCCCCGGCCCCGCCGTTCGCGGTGCCGACGGCGGCGTCGGCCGCGGTGCCCGCCGAGACGGTGGCGTCGGCCGCGGTGCCCGCCGAGACGGTGGCGACCGTCGACACGGCCGTCCCGTCCCCGACTGCCGTCGCCGAGCCGCCGGTGGCCGAGGCCGCCCCCGCCCCCGCCGAAGCGCCCCCGGCGCCCGAGCCGGCGGCGCCGCCACCACCACCACCGCCCCCGCCCCCGCCGCCGGGACCACCCGCCGGGACCCGGGTCACCGCCATCGGCGAGTCGGTGATGATCGTCGCCCAACCGGCGATGGAAGCGGAGGGCATGTACGTCGACGCCGTCATCGGCCGCCAGTTCGCCGAGTCCCTGGCCGTGGCTCACGCCCTGCGGGACTCGGGCGGCCTGGGCGAGATCGTGATCGTCCACCTGGGGAACAACGGGCCGGTCACCGAGGGCCAGTTCGACGAGATGATGGCGACCCTCTCCGGCGCCCGCCGGGTCGTCGTGGTGAGCCTGCGGGTCCCCCGGCCGTGGGAGGAGCACAACAACGCCCTGTTCGCGTCGGCGGTCCCCCGGTACCCGAACGCGGTGCTGGTCGACTGGCACGCGGTCGGCGACACCAACCCCGGCGCCTTCGTCGACGACGGAGTCCACATGACCCACGACGGGGTCCAGCTCTACCTCGACCTCCTGCACTCCGGGATGTAGCCGAGGCACACCTCCCGGGTGGGCGCCGGGCCCGGCGAGAGGCTCGCACCGGTCACGCCCTCCGGTGCTTCTTGTGGACGGCCTGGCGGCTGACCCCCAGGGACGCCGCGATCAGCTGCCACGACCAACCCTGGTCCCGGGCGTTGGCCACCTGGAGGGTCTCGAGGGTCTCCAGGTGGCGGCGGAGGGCGGCCACCGCCCGCAGCCCGACCGTCGGGTCCCGGCTGCCGGCATCGGCCGCCAGCTTCGTCGCCTCGCTCACGGAGGTCATCTTGGGTCGACGGGGGCCCAAATTGTCAACCCCCATTGACGGATCGGGGAGTAGGCTGGGGGCGCTACCGAGCGGGATGGAGGAGATGCCATGGTGCATGCTCACGACAGCCAGCGTCCTCCGGTCGTCGACGAGGACCTGCCCCCGGGTCGGGGGGCCCCGACCGCCGCCGACCCACCGGACGAGAAGCGCCGGCCGGAAGTGGTGGTCGAGGTGGCGCCCGAGGTGATCGTCGAGGTGGCGCCCGAGGTGAGCCCGGACAAGCCCTACCCGGCCCGTCCCGAGGTGGTGGTCGAGGTGGCGCCGGAGGTGAGGCCGGAGAAGCGGCCGGTGGTGGAGGTGGCGCCCGAGGTGATCGTCGAGGTGGCGCCCGAGGTGAGCCCGGACAAGCCCTACCCGGCCCGTCCCGAGGTGGTGGTCGAGGTGGCGCCGGAGGTGAGGCCGGAGAAGCGGCCGGTCGTGGAGGTGGCGCCCGAGGTGATCGTCGAGGTGGCGCCCGAGGTGAGGCCGGAGAAGCGGCCGGTGGTGGAGGTGGCGCCCGAGGTGATCGTCGAGGTGGCGCCCGAGGTGAGCCCGGACAAGCCCTACCCGGCCCGTCCCGAGGTGGCGCCCGAGGTGATCGTCGAGGTGGCGCCGGAGGTGAGACCGGGCAAGCCGAACCCCCCCCGGCCGGAGGTGGTGGTGGAGGTGGCGCCGGAGGTGGCGCCCGACCGGCGCCGGACCGAGGCCGCACCCGACGAGGCCGAGCCCGACGCCCGGCCCGAGGTGGTGGTCGAGGTCGCCCCCGAGGTGGCACCGAGCACGAAGGACGCCCGCGACGTGGTCGCCGAGGTGGCCCCCAGCCGCTGACCATGGCGGTCGACACCGAACGGACCCAGCTGCTCGACCTCCTCCGGCGGGACGGGATCCTGCACGCCTCGGAGACCCAGCCGGTTCTCTCCGGCGACGGCACCCCGGCCCGGTGGATGCTGGACTCCCTCCCCGTCACCCTCGGTGCCCCCGGGGCCGACCTGGCCGCCCGGGCCCTGCTCCGCCTCCTGGACGGCTTCGAGGGCACCCAGCTGGCCACCTACGGGCTCACCGGCGTCCCCCTCGTCCAGGGCTGCGTCCTCCGGGGCGGCGGCCGGTACCGGGGCGTGCTGGTGCGCAAGGAGCGCAAGCCCCATGGGTCGCGCAAGCTGATCGAGGGCAAGCTCGACCCGGCCGAGCCGGTGGTGATCGTCGACGACTCGGTCAGCTCGGGGCGATCGATGCTCGCCTGCGCCGACGCCCTGGAGGCCGCCGGCTTCCACGTCGAGGGCGGGATCTGCCTGGTCCGCTTCGATTACGAGCGCGGCTTCTCCCGCATGGTCCAGCGCGGCTACCGGATGGCGGCGGTGTTCGACATCCGGGAGGACTTCATGCGCCACATGGACGGGGAGGCGCCCGTCCCCCTGAACCCGACCAAGGACCTCCCCGAGCTACCCGAGACCCCGCAGCCCGCGCCCGACGGCCTCCACCCGGCCGAACTGGCCCGGCGGGCGATGATCGAGCACCTGACCACCGGGCGAGCCCTGCGGCCGCCGGCCCGGCTCGACCGGGGGCACGACTCGGCCGGCGGCTGCTGGGTCAGCGTCCGCCGGCGGGACCGGGTGCACGACCGGCTGGCCCGGAGCGGCTTCTGGCACTTCCCCGGCGAGCCCCGGGGGTCGGCGGCGGACGACGTCGTGCGGGCCGCCATCGCCACCGCCCGGGACCTGAACGACCTCGCCGCCCTCGACCAGTGCGGCGTGGCGGTGACGTTCTTCTCCGCCCTCGAGGAGTGCACCGTGGGCGACCTCGACAACGACCGCTACGGGATCGTCGTCCGCAGCCGGGAGCGGCCCATGCGCATGGGCGGGGGCCTGCCCCGCATGCCGGGGATCGCCGACGAGCGCCAGCAGTTCGCCCATGCCCACCGCAACGCCCGCCTCCTGAACCACGAGCCGTACCTGCTCTACCGCCACGGGGTGGAGAAGGTCGTCGAGCCGGGGGCACCCTGGCAGCCGACGGGGACGCCCCGCGCCGACGACCGGCCCGATCACGGCTCCCTCGCCGGGCGGGCCCGGGAGTGGGTGCTCCACGCCCTCGACCGAGGACCTCGGCCCGAGCCGGCCCCGGCGCTGGCACCGGCCGCCGACCTGGTCTTCGTCACCGTCCACGCCGGCGGCCGCATCGCGGGGTGCGCCGGCGGCCCGTTCGGCTCCGGCGGCGACGGCGACGGCGCTTTGGCCGACTACGCCGCGGCCGCCGTCGCCGACCCCCGGTTCAAGCCTCCCGCCGACGACGACCCCATCGCCACCGGCGTGGCCGTCCTGTCCAACCGGCTGGAGATGGGCCGGGCCGACCCCGACTGGGTCGTCGGCCCGACCAGGTTCGGCGAGCAGGCGCTCGAGGTCCGCCAGGGCGACCGCCAGGGGCTCCTCCTCCCGTCGGTGGCGGTGACCAACGACCTCACCCCCCGGGGCTGGGTGGACGAGGTCGTCGACAAGGCCGGCATCACCCGCCCGCCGTACCACTGGACCCGCTACGACTGCGACGCCTGGCTGGCCGACGCCGACCATGGGCCGCGGCCGATGCGCCACGCTCTGCCCGTCGGCGAACCGGCGGCGACCGGGCCGGAGGAGGTCGAGCGCCTCCACCCCCTGCTCGTCGACTACTCCCGCCGCCACCACGTCCCCGTCGCCGAGGGGGCCGCCACCGGTCGCTACGAGGTGTTCGCCGACCGCCTCCGGGCCGGCCTCGCCCCCGCCCGCCTGGCCTACGGGGCGTGGGTCAGGGCCCGGGCCGGCCTCCGTTCCGAGGCGGAGGACGACCTGTGCCGGCTGCGGCAGGTGGGCGACGGGTCGGTTCCCGAGGCCGCGTTCGCCATCCTGGCCCGCCACCAGCTCGACGGCGCCACCGACCCCGCGGCCGTGGGCGACCTGTGGGCCCGGGTCGACGGCCACGGCCGCTTCGCCACGCCCACCGCCGCCTGGCAGGACTACTCCCCCGGCCAGGCGCTCCTGGCCCTGGCCACCGCCCCCGACCAGGCCGACCCCGCCACCCTGCGCCGGGCCCTCCGCCACTACCGGATGCGCTGGCGCCAGAACCATCACTGGGGGTCGGTGGCCTGGCTCACCCAGGCGTTCGCCGCCTGGGGCGAGACCGCCTTCGCCGGCGAGATCGCCGACTGGGCCCTCCGGTTCCAGTCGGCCAAGACGGGCGCCTTCCTCAACGACCACCAGTCCGACTCCCCCGGGGCCACCACCGCCCTCTACCTGGAGGGTTTGGCCGCCGTGTGGCGGGCGGCGGACGCCGCCGGCGACCACGACCGGGCCCGCCGCTACCGCGCCGCCTGCGACCACGGGCTCCGCTTCCTCGACCGCCTCGTGTACCAGGAGCGCGACGCCGCCGTCCTCCCCAACCCGGCGTGGGCCATCGGGGGCGTGCGCACGTCGGTGACCGCCAGCGACGTGCGCATCGACTACGTCCACCACGCCCTGGGCGCGGTGCTCACCCTCCGATGACACCCACGCCGGTCGCCCCCAAGCCGGTGGCGTTGGTGAGCATGCCGACGCTGGCGTCCTACGTCCCGTCCTTCCAGCTCGCCCTCCTCGCCCCCACCCTCCGCCGGGCCGGCATCGACGTCGAGCCCATGTCGCTCTTCATGGAGTTCGGCCGCCGGGTCGGATGGCGCCTGAACGACGTCCTGGCCACCGTCTACCCGTGCATGGCCGGGGAGTGGATCTGGTCCAGGGCCGCCTTCGGCGCCGACTTCGACGCCGACGACGACGGCTACCTCGACCGCTACGGCCCCTCCCTCCACTCGATGGCGGCGGCCGGCGGCTGCACCGTCGACGACCTGGTCCACCTCCGGGACGAGACCGCCCCCGCGTTCGTGGAGTGGGCCGCCGACCACGTCGACTGGTCGGGCTACGACCTGGTCGGCTTCACCGTCGTCTTCCAGCAGATGGTGGCCTCCCTGGCCCTGGCCAAGGCCATCCGGCGCCGCCACCCCGAGGTCCCGATCATCTTCGGCGGGGCCACCTTCGAGGACGACATCGCCCTCGAGATCGCGGCCCGCAACCCCGAGGTCGACTACGTCCACTGCGGTGACGCCGACCTCACCTTCCCCGAGATCGTCGAGCGCGTCCGCCGGGGCGAATCGATGGCCGGCCAGCGGGGCCTCGTCCGGCGCGACCAGGCCAGCGGCCGGGTCGTCTACGAGGGTCGGGCCCCCAACCTGGAGGACCTCGACCTCACCCCCGTCCCCGACTTCGACGAGTACTACGCCCGCCGCCGGTCCACCGGCTACGACCCCGGCGGCCCCCCGGTGATGCTCCCCTTCGAGGCGGCCCGGGGCTGCTGGTACGGGATGAAGAACCACTGCACGTTCTGCGGGCTCAACCGGTCGGGGATGGAGTTCCGCCGCAAGAGCCCCGACCACGTCCTCGCCATGCTCAAGCGGCTGGCCAACCGCTACGGCACCCTCCACTTCAACGCCATCGACAACATCCTCGCCCCCGCCTACATGAGCCGGCTGTTCGGGCGGTTGGCCGAGGGCCACACCGACCTCCGCATCCACTACGAGATCCGCCCCAACCTCAGCCGCAAGCAGCTGGGCGACATGCGCAAGGGCGGGCTGCGCTCGGTGCAGCCGGGGATCGAGAGCTTCAGCAGCCACGTCCTGGCCCTCATGCGCAAGGGCACCACCGGCGTCAAGAACCTCGAGCTGCTCAAGTGGACGACCTACTTCGGGATGTCCAACTCCTACAACATCCTCTACGGGTTCCCCGGGGAGACGGCCGAGGACTACGACCGCCAGGCCGACGTCATCCGCAAGATCCCCCACCTCCAGCCGCCCTACGCCATCTGCCAGGCCCGGCCCGACCGGGGCTCGCCCATGTTCGAGGAGCCCGGCTCGCACTCCATCACCATGCTGCGGCCGTCGGCCTGCTACCGGCACATCTACCCGCCCGACTACGACCTGCGCCGGGTCTCGTACTACTTCGAGCACCAGGTGGCCGACATCCTGCCCCCGTCCGGCTACGAGGCGTGCCTGAAGCTGGTCGAGGAGTGGACCGAGCGCTGGCACGGGCCCCACCGGCCCTCGCTGCGCTACGTCAAGACCTGGGACTCGGTGAGCATCCACGACGGCCGCGACGGGCCCGTCGTCAGCCGCCGCTACGACGACGAGCGGGCCGCCCTGTACGAGCTGTGCGCCGAGTCCCGGTCCCGGGACGAGGTGGAGGCCGCCTTCGAGGGGGACACCTCCTGGATCGACGGGGCGCTGGCCGAGTTCGTCGGCCGCGACCTGATGATCCTCCTCGACGACCGCTACCTGTCCCTCGCCCTGCCCGACAATCCCCACTACTGACGACGGGCGGCGGCCACCTGGGGCAACCGGTGACGTTTTCCGTGCCCGGGACCCCGGAGAACGTCACCGGTTGCCTCGGTCCGCCGGCGGCGTCTCGCTCCACACCGGCTGACGACGGCTCCCGGGCGTGCCACGATGGGGGCTCGACGAGGAGGTGCCATGACACTCATCGACATCGAGCGCCCGGCGGTCATCGACGACGCCGGCGGCCCCGCCACCCCGGTGGGGCCGGCCCCGAGGCCGCGGCACCGTCCGCCCGCGCCGGGCCGCCGCCGCCTGCTCGCCGATCTGACCGGCCCCATGAGCCGGTGGTGGGGGGTCGCCCTGGCGGCGGCCTGGGTCGTGGTGGTGGCGGTCGGCATGGCGGTGGAGCCGGCCCCCGTCAGCCCCGACGCCCCCCCGCCCCTGGCGGCCGAGCTCCTCAGCCTGGGCCTGATGGGCGCCTGGGGGTCGATGGCGGCCGGCCTCCTCCAGGGCCGCCGCCTCCTGGGGGCGGCGTCGCTGGTCGGAGGAGCCATGCTCCTCACCCTCACCCTGGGCTGCCCCCTGAGCGGCCACCACGCCGGCATCGGCGCCTGGTGGGGCGTCCAGCTGGTGGGTGCGGTGGCGATCCTCGGTCTCAGCGCCAAGGCGCTGCGCTCGTCGGCGCGGGGCTGAGCCGGGTCAACCCCCGTCGGCCGAGAAGTGCTGGTAGTCGGGGTTCGACCACACCCCGCCCCATCCCCAGCCCACATCTGCAAACGCCTCGGTGAGCACCCCGCCGGCGACGGCCATCCCCGGCCGGTAGGTCGATCGGTCGAGGTAGTCGGCGCCGCCGGGGGGCAGGACCCGTCCCGAGAGGAGGTACGGGTTCTCGATCGGGTTGACGTCGATGGCCAGCCCGTAGGCGTGGTTCGACCAGTGGGGCGGGCCTTCGGCCACGGCCGGCCGGCAGTTGAACCCGGACGTGTTGTCGGCGGCCATGGAGGCGTCGTCGTCGCCGCCGTAGGCGTCCACCGGCTCCATGCGGCGGATGGGGAAGCGCTGGTCGTGGAGGGAGCGGAAGACGTCGAGGACGGCGGCGGCGACATCGGCCGCGACCACGATGGCGCCGACATGGGACTGGTCGTCGAAGCCCCAGTAGGGGACCCGGAGGAGGCGGAGGTCGTCGGGGCCGACGGGACACCCCGGACGCCACGACGAGCCGAGGTCGGCCGCGGTCACCGGTGAGACCGAACCGGTGAGCTCGGGGTCCGGCACGGCGGCGACGGTAGCGGTGGTCGTCGAGGTGGTGGCGGCTGCCGAGGGGGTGGTGACGGACGTGGGGGTGGTGGCCGCGGTCGGGCCCGGGGCGCGGGAGCAGGCACCGGCCACGGCCATGGCCACCGCCGCGACCAGCGCCGGCGCCCGGCCGGGCGCGGTCAGGCGGGCAGCCACGACTGCCTACGGTAGCGAGGTGGTCGGTCGCCGCCGCCGTCACCTGCCGTGGCTGGGGATCGTGGTCGGCCTGGTCCTGGCCGGCTGCGGGTCCGACGGTCCGACGATCGCCGGCCCCGCCCCGTCGACGGTCCCGACGACGACGACCACCGCCGCCCCCACGGCCGCCCCCGCCACGACGGCGATCACGGCCCCCACCGCCACGACGGCCGCCACGGCCGCGGCCCCGGCCACGACGGCGACGGGGGCGCCGCCGACCACCCCGGTCCCGGTCGCGGCCGCCCCCGCCGAGCTCGGGCGGGCGGGGCCGGCGGGGCAGGCGGTGGTCGTGACCGCCGACGGCTACGGGGCGACCGAGGCGATCCTGACCACGTGGCAGCGGGCGGGCGACGGTTGGGAGCCGGTTCACGGGCCGTGGCCGGCCCGGATCGGGTACGCCGGGTTCGCCCCGCCGGGCGAGAAGCGGGAGGGCGACGGGCGCACCCCGTCGGGGACGTTCGCCTTCGACTTCCTCTTCGGCGTCGAGCCCGACCCCGGCGTGTCCCTCCCCTACCGGCGGGTCACCGGACCGTCGATCGTGTGGGACGACGTCCCGTCCAGCCCGACCTACAACCAGTGGGTCGACGGCGGGCGGGGCGAGCCCATGCACGTCTCCCCCGTCTACGACTACGGGGCGGTCATCGCCTACAACCGGGCCCGCACGCCGGGGCTCGGCTCGGCCATCTTCCTCCACGTCTCCACCGGCGGGCCCACCGCCGGCTGCGTGTCCCTGCCCGTCGAGCGGCTGCTGGCGGTCCTCCGCTGGCTCGACCCGGCCCGCGACCCGGTGATCGTCATGGGGGCGGAGTGACGAGGGTGCGGGTGGCAGCCGCCTGCCTGGCCCTGCTCGTCGCCGGCTGCGGCGGGGACGACACCCCGGCCACCGTCGCCCCGACCCCCGGGCCGTCGACGACGATCGCCGCCCGACCCCTCGTCCCGCCGTACTTCGCCTGGGTCGACGTGGCCGTGGCCGGCCTGTGGGACGAGCCCGACCAGGCCCGGCCCCTCGACGCCCCGTCCCTGTCCAACCCGGTCGACATCCCCGCCTGGCTGGCGGCGATGACGGTCGACGACCGGCGGTGGCTCGTCGACCGCCTCGTCACCCAGGCCCTCCACGGCGACCGGGTGGAGGTGGTCCAGACCGCCGGCGACTGGGCGAAGGTCGTCGTCGCCCGCCAGCCGTCGTCGCTCGACCCCCGGGGCTACCCCGGCTGGCTGCCGTCGGTGCAGCTCACGAGCGTCGCGCCGGCGGCGACCGGCGAGACCGAGGCCGTCGTCCGGACCCCATCCGCCACCCTCGGCGGCCTGGAGGTGAGCTTCAACACCCGCCTGCCGGTCCTCGCCGCCGACGCCTCGGGGGTGACCGTCGCCACCCCCGGCGGCGGCGAGGGACGGCTGCCCGCGGCCGCGGTGGCCGTCCTCCCCGGCCCGCCGCCGACCGGTGACGACGTGGCCGGCAGCGCCGAGCGCTTCGAAGGAACCGACTACCTGTGGGCGGGCACCTCCGGCGCCGGGTGGGACTGCTCCGGGCTCACCCACGCCGCCTACGCCGCCCACGGGGTGGTCATCCCCCGCGACGCCCACGACCAGGCCGCCACCGGCACCCCCGTCGACCGCTCCGACCTCCGCCCGGGCGACCTCCTGTTCTTCGGCGCCGACAGCGTCACCCACGTGGGCATGTACGTGGGCGAGGGTCGGATGATCCAGGCTCCCGCCACCGGCCGGAAGGTGGAGACGGTGCCCATCGACGCCCCCGGCCTGGCCAGCCGCTTCCTCGGGGCGCGCCGGTACCTGTCGTCGGGGTAGGGACCGCAACCGCCTAGCCTCGGACCCGTGGCCCCGCAGTTCATCTTCACCATGCGCGACCTTCGTCGCTTCTACCCCCCGGACCGGGAGGTCCTCAAGGGCATCAACATCTCCATGTACCCGGGGGCCAAGATCGGCGTCATCGGGTCGAACGGGTCGGGGAAGTCGTCCCTCCTGCGCATCATGGCCGGCGAGGACGACGGCTACACCGGCGAGGCCCGCCTCACCCCCGGCTTCACCGTGGGCCACCTGGCCCAGGAGCCGAGGCTCGACGAGTCCCTCGACGTGGCCGGCAACGTGGCCGCCGGGGTGGGCGAGATCAAGACCGTCCTCGACCGCTACAACGCGGTGTGCGAGGCCATGGGCGAGCCCGACGCCGACTTCGACGCCCTCCTCACCGAGCAGGCCGACCTCCAGGACAAGATCGACGCAGCCGACGCCTGGGACCTCGACCGCACCCTCGGCATCGCCATGGACGCCCTCCGCCTGCCCCCGGGCGACGCCGACGTGTCCACCCTCTCGGGCGGCGAGCGGCGGCGGGTGGCCCTGTGCCGGCTCCTCCTGGCCCGCCCCGACCTCCTCCTCCTGGACGAGCCCACCAACCACCTCGACGCCGAGTCGGTGGCGTGGCTGGAGCGGTTCCTGTCCGAGTACCCGGGGACGGTGGTGGCCGTCACCCACGACCGCTACTTCCTCGACAACGTGGCCGGCTGGATCCTCGAGCTCGAACGGGGCGCGGGCCTGCCGTGGGAGGGCAACTACTCGTCGTGGCTGGCCCAGAAGCAGGCCCGCCTGGCCCGGGAGGAGAAGGCCGACTCCGCCCGCCAGCGGACCCTCGCCCGGGAGCTGGAGTGGGTGCAGATGTCGCCCCGGGCCCGCCAGGCCAAGGGCAAGGCCCGGCTCACGTCGTACGAGAAGCTGGTGGCGGACGCGGAGTCGGGGCCCGACAAGGCCGAGAAGCTGGAGATCTCCATCCCCCCCGGGCCCCGGCTGGGCGACGTGGTGGTCGAGGCGGAGGGCCTGGTCAAGGGCTACGGCGACCGGCTGCTCATCGACGGGCTGAGCTTCGGGCTGCCGCCGGGCGGGATCGTCGGCGTCATCGGGGCCAACGGGGCGGGCAAGACCACGCTGTTCCGGATGTTCGTGGGCGCGGAGACGCCCGACGGTGGTTCGCTCACGGTGGGGTCCACCGTGCGCCTGGCCTACGTCGACCAGAGCCGGGACTCGCTGGACGGGACCAAGACGGTCTACGAGGAGGCCACCGGCGGCGTCGACCGGATCGTCGTCGGCAACCGGGAGCTGCACGGGCGGGCCTACGTGGGCGGGCTGGGGTTCAAGGGGTCCGACCAGCAGAAGCTGGTGGGCGAGCTGTCGGGGGGCGAGCGCAACCGGCTCCACCTGGCCAAGGTGCTGGTGGCGGGGGGCAACGTGCTGCTGCTGGACGAGCCCACCAACGACCTCGACGTCGACACCCTCCGGGCGCTGGAGGAGGGCCTGTTGAACTTCCCCGGCTGCGCGGTGGTGATCAGCCACGACCGGTGGTTCCTCGACCGGATCGCCACCCACATCCTCGCCTTCGAGGGCGACTCGGTGGTGCGGTGGTTCGAAGGGTCGTACTCCGACTACGAGGCCGACCGCCACAAGCGCCTGGGCACCGACGCCGACCAACCCCACCGCATCCGGTACAAGCCGCTGCAACGGGCCTGACCCACCCGAACCGGTGACGGAACCCGGTGCTCTGGCCACAGAGAACGTCACCGGTTCGCATGTCTCAGAGCACCAGGTCGTCGTGGGTCTCGGGACGCTCGGGACGCTCGGGGCGGAGACGTCGAGGCCGGCGACGGCCGGGGCGTCCTCCAGCCGGACCCGGGCGACGGTGTCCAGGGGCAGGTCGGGGGGAACCGGCAGGTCGACCATTTCCGCCTCCGTCACCGGGAACCGGTCGTGGCGGAGCTCCTCCGAACGGCGGGTGTGGGCCTTCCCGGCAGTCGGGGGACGGGGCGAACGCATCCAGGCGGGGGCGCCGGACCCGGAGCTCGGAGGCCACCCGCCGGAAGCGGACCCCGGCCGGTCGGCAACCATGGGCAGCGCTAACCGAGCACGTCGGCCACCGCGTGGAGGAGCAGCCCGGCGGCGCCGCCGACGACGGTGCCGTTGATGCGCACGTACTGCAGGTCGGGGCCGAGGAGCAGCTCCAGGCGGGACGCCGTCTCCTCCGCGTCCCACCGGCCGACGGTGGAGCTCACCAGGCCCGCGATCTCGCCCTTGAAGTGCCCGACCAGGTAGGTGACGAAGCCCTCCGCCAGCGCCTCCACCCGGGCCGCCACCGCCGGATCGGCCTGGAGCTTGCGGCCGGCGGCCACGATGCCGTCGGTCACCCGCCGGCGGAGGTCGGAGGCGGGGTCGGCGGCCTGGCCTCGGAGCTGCTCCTTGGCGTCGGTCCACAGCTCGGCCACCCATCGTTGCAGCTCGGGCTGGTCGAGGAGGTCGCGCTTGATCCGCTCTCCCCGTTCCCGCAGCTCGGGCGACGCCTCCAGCTGCGACGCCAGCCGGGCCAGCCGCAGGTCGAGCTCCCGGCGCAGCTCGTGGCCGCGGTCGCCCTCGATCTCGGCCAGCATCCCGCAGAAGCCGTCCAGCACCCGGTCGAAGACCTTGTTGTCGACCGCCCCCGGGATCCACCAGCGGGACTTCTTGGTGAGCCGGCCCCGCAGGTCGTCCCGATGATCCTCGATGTACCGCCGGAGGCCGGCCAGGGCCCGGTCGAGCACCTCGTCGTGGCGGCCGTCGCGGGTGGCGAAACGCAGGACCTGACCGGCGAGTGGGGCCAGCGGCACCGCCTCCACCCGGTTGCGCACGACGCCTTCGATGGCGTGGTGGACGTCGTCGTCGCGCAGCACGTCGGCCACCGCCACCACCGCCTCGGCCACCTCCGCCGCCACCCGGGAGGCGTTGGCCGGCTCCGCCAACCAGTCCGCCAGCCGCCCGACCATGCCCGCCCCCCGCAGCCGGCCCACGACGGCGTCGGGCGTGAGGAAGCTCTCCTGGATGAAGTCGCCGAGGGTGGCGGCGAACTGGTCCTTGCGCTCCACCACGATGGCGGTGTGGGGGATGGGCAGGCCGAGGGGGTGGCGGAAGAGGGCGGTGACGGCGAACCAGTCGGCCAGGCCGCCGACCATGGAGGCGGCCGCGGTGGCCTGGGCGTAGTCGGCCCAGGTGGAGTCCCCGCCCCAGATGCCGACCACCACGAAGACGGCGCTGACCGCGGCCAGCAGCGACGTCGCCCGCCGCTTCGACGTGGCCAGCTGCCGCCGCCGCTGGTCCTCCGACCGCGGCGGCGGTGCCGGGGGGCTCTCGTCGGGCACGGGACAGTGTGGCCTGTCCGGCGCGCCCGGTTCTACGCGAAGCTTCGCCGCGGATGGACATCGTGCACGGGTTCGGGCTGGTGGCGTTGGTGCTCACGGTCTCGGCGCTGCTGGCCGGGTTGGTCGAGCGGGCGCCCCTGTCGTTCCCGATGCTCTTCCTCGGGCTCGGGTTCCTCCTCGCCGACGTCGACCTGCTCCACGTCAGCCCCGAGTCCGAGCTGCTGGAGGGCGTCGCCATCTTCACCCTGGCCCTGGTCCTGTTCCTGGACGCGGTGAACCTGGAGATCGAAGAGGTCCGCGGGGACTGGCTGGTCCCGGCCCTGGCCCTCGGCCCCGGCACCCTGCTCACCATCGCGGGGGTCGCCGCCGCCGCCTCCTGGCTGGTCGGCCTCGAGCTGGTGCCGGCGCTGCTGGTGGGTGCGGTGCTCTCGTCGACCGACCCGGTGGTGCTCCGCGACGTCATCCGGGACCGGCGCCTGCCCCGATCGGTGCGGCGCGCCCTCGGCGTGGAGGCGGGGACCAACGACCTGGTGGTGCTGCCGATCATCCTGGTGCTCATCGCGGTGGCCAACCAGGAGGCGGGCACGGCCGCCGGGTGGGCCTGGTTCGGGGTCCAGCTGGCGGTGCTGGGACCGGTGGTGGGCGGGACCGTGGGCGCCCTGGGGGCGCGGCTGATGACCGTGGTCGACGAGCGCCACCCGATCCGCCAGGAGTACCAGGCCCTCTACGGCGTGGGGCTGGTGCTGGCCGCCTTCGCGCTGGGCGACGCGGTGGGGGGCGACGGGTTCCTGGCCGCCTTCGCCGCCGGCGCCGCCATCACCTTCTTCAACCACCGCCTGTGCACCTGCTTCCTGGAGTTCGGCGAGGTGGTGGCGGAGATGGCCATGCTGCTGGCGTTCGTCCTCTTCGGGGCCGTCCTCCGGGAGGTGATCGGGCTGGCACCGATGCCCGAGGCCCTCGTCCTGGCCGGCATCGCGGTCCTCGGGGTGCGGCCGCTGGTGATGACCGCCCTCCTGCGGATCGAGCACGCCCGACTCAGCCGGGAGGCCCGCCTGTTCATCGCCTGGTTCGGTCCCCGGGGCCTGAACTCCCTGCTCTTCGGGCTGCTGGCGTTCAGCGCCGGGGTGGGCGACGAGACGACGCTGGCGGTGATCGGCACCGTCGTGCTCGTGTCCGTAGTGCTCCACGGCGCCTCGGCCACCCCCGCCGCCTCGTGGTACGCCCGGCGGGTGGCGGCCGTCACCCTCGAGGAGGAGCGGTCGTCGACCGCCAGCGGCCTGTTCACCGACGACGACCAGGATCTGCCCCGGGTCTCGCCCGGCGAGCTGGCGGCCCGGCTGGCCGCCGACGACGAGGGGGACCGGCCGGTCGTGCTCGACGTGCGATCGCGGGCCGGGTTCGCCCGCGACCGGGTCACGGTGCCCGGCGCCGTCCGGGTGCCGTCCGACCAGGTGATGGAGTGGGCCACCGGGCAGAAGCCGCACCATCCGGTCGTCGTCTACTGCAACTGACCGAACGAGGAGACGAGCGCCCGTGCGGCGCTCCAGCTACGGGCCAAGGGCTTCGACGCCCAGGTGCTCGACGGCGGCCTCGACGGCTGGCGGGCCGGCTACCCGGTGGAACCGATCGACGACGTCGCCTGATGTGGGGTTCGCCGCACCGGGGGTCGCCCGGAGGTGGCTACTTCTCGCTCACGCCGGCCGAGTCGAAGGTCGCCATCTCCCGCAGGACGCGGGCCGCGGCCTCGACCACGGCCAGGGCCAGGCAGGCGCCGCTCCCCTCCCCCAGCCGGAGGCCGAGGTCGAGGAGGGGGTCGAGGCCGAGGTGGTCGAGGGCGGCGGCGGCCCCCGGCTCCGGCGACCGGTGGCCGGCGATGGCGTAGTCGAGGACCCCCGGGGCCACGGCGGCCGCCACCAGCAGGGCGGCGTCGGCGATCACGCCGTCGACCACGACCGGGACCCGGGCGGCGGCCCCGCCCACGATGAACCCGGCCAGGGCCGCGATCTCCAGCCCCCCGACCGCGGCCAGGGTGGCGAGCGGGCCGTCGCCGACGGCGCCGGCGTGGCGGGCGAGGGCGGTCTCGACGACGGCGACCTTGCGGGCGAGGGTGTCGTCGTCGATGCCGGTGCCCCGGCCGGTGACGGCGGCCGGGGCGCGGTGGGTGAGGGCCGCGATCAGCGCCGCTGCGGCGGTGGTGTTGCCGATGCCCATCTCCCCCGTGACCAGGCACATCGCGCCCTCGCCCACGAGATCGGCCGCCACCTGGGCGCCGACGTCGAGTGCCGCTCGGGCCTCGTCGGGGGCCATGGCGACGGTGGCGGTGAGGTCGGCCGTGCCCGGGCGGATCTTGCGGTGGACGAGGCCGGGGGCGTCGTCGAGGTCGGTGGCCACGCCCACGTCGACCACGACCACCCGGGCGCCCGCCTGGCGGGCGAGGACGTTGATGGCGGCGCCGCCGGCGCAGAAGTTGGCCACCATCTGGGCCGTCACCTCCTGCGGCCACGGGGACACGCCCTGGGCCAGAACGCCGTGGTCGCCGGCGAACACGGCCACCGCGGCCGGGCTCGGCACCGGCGGCGGGCAGGCGCCGGCGATGGCGGCCAGGCGGATGCCGAGGGGCTCCAGCCGGCCGAGCGCGCCCCGGGGCTTGGTCAGCCGGTCGTGGAGGGCGGCGGCGTCGGCGGCCGCCTCCGCGTCGAGGGGACGGAGGGCGGCGACGGCGGCGTCGAAGGCGCTCATCCGCCCACCCTCTCACCCGCGCACGAAGTTGGCCACGATCGCGGGGTCGCCGCCGGGGTGGTGGTGGAGGTAGGTGGCGACGAGGGACCGTGTGGCGTGGCCGTCGGCGTGGGAGGCGAAGCGGCTGTCCAGCTGGAGGGCGGCGCCGGGCGGGTCGACCGTGGAGTAGTGGAACTCGTGGCCCCGCAGCTCGGTGCCGGCCGGTCCGAGGGGCGTGGCCACCGTCGTCCGGGCCCGGCGGTAGCCGAGGTGGAGGCGGTCGGTCATGGTGGCCGAGGCGTCGATCACCCCCGCCATCGGGTGGCCGTCGAGGTCGTTGGCCAGCCAGGCCAGGCCTCCGCACTCGGCCCACGTGCGCAGGCCGCCCGTCACCCGGCGGCGGACGTCGTCGAGGAGGGGACGGTTGGCCGCCAGCTCGGCCGCGTAGGTCTCGGGGAAGCCCCCGCCGACGAGGAGGCGGTCGGTGCCGGCGGGCAGGGACGTGTCCCGGAGGGGGTCGAAGGGGACCACCTCGGCGCCGGCCGCGGCCAGGGCGTCGAGGGTGTCGGTGTAGGTGAAGGTGAAGGCCCGCCCGCCGGCGACGGCGATCCTCGGGCGGCGCCCGCCTGGCTCCGGCAGGGCGACGGGTCCCGCGGTCATCGGCGGCGCCGACCGGGCCAGGGCGACGACCGCGGCCAGGTCGAGCCGGTCGGCGACCGCCGCGGCCAGGGCCGCCAGCGCCGCCGCCACCTCGTCCGGGCGCTCGGCCACCGGCACCAGTCCCAGGTGGCGGTCGCGCCACACGAGCCGGTCGTCCCGCCGGAGGGCGCCCAGGACGGGGATGCCGAGGGGCGCCAGGGCCTCCCGGAGCAGCACCTCGTGGCCGTCGGATGCGACCCGGTTGAGCACGACGCCGCCGATGCGCACGGTCGGGTCGAGGGTGGCGAAGCCGTGCACCACCGCCGCCACCGACGACGACTGGGCGGCCGCGTCGACCACCAGCACGATGGGCGCGTCCAAGGCCCGGGCCACGTCGGCGGTCGACGAGGGCGTCCCGTCGGCGGCCCCGTCGAAGAGTCCCATGACCCCCTCGACGACCAGGACGTCGGCGCCGGCCGCGGCCCGGCCGGCCAGGGGGGCGACCGCGTCCAGCCCGCACAGCCACGGGTCGAGGTTGCGGGGCGGCCGGGCGCAGGCGAGGGCGTGGTAGCCGGGGTCGATGAAGTCGGGGCCGACCTTGGCCGCCGCCGGGCGGTGGCCGGCGGCCCGCAGGGCGGCCATCAGGCCGGTGGCGACGGTGGTCTTGCCGGCCCCCGAGTGGGTGCCGGCCACCACCACTCGGGGCCCGATCACGGGTGTAGTGTCCCACTCGTCATCCACGGGAACCCGGTGCGAATCCGGGACGGTCCCGCCACTGTGAGCCGTCCCGATCGATCTGCGGGCGGTGAGTCAGGAACCGGGTTTGGCACTGGCAAGGTGGGCTCCGATCGCTGCGGTCGGGCCCGCTCCACGAGGATGGAGGTACCCATGAGCACGACGACCGCCCCTGCCGAGCAGGTTGCGCTCCCGATCCCCGGCTGGGCCGTGCCCACCGTGGTGCTGGCGACGGCCCTGTTCTGGCTGGTCACCATGGAGGGCGCCATGGTCTCCCACGCCTTGGGCCAGACGGGGTCGTTCCTGCACGAGCTGTTCCACGACGGGCGCCATCTGCTCGGCGTGCCCTGCCACTAAGCCCCGGCTCGGGCTCCGGTGAACGGCCGCATCGACCCGTCGCGCCCGCGCTCGGTCGCCCTCGGCGCGCTCCTGTTGGGTGTGGTGGGGGGCCTCGCCGCCGCCCTCCTGCTCACCTTCGTGGGCGAGCCCCGCATCCAGGAGGCCATCGCCATCGAGGTCGCCCGGGCGGGGCCGTCGGTCGGCGGCGAGCCCGAGATCGTGTCCCGGACGGTGCAGAGGGGGGCGGGGCTGTTCGCCGCCTACGCGGTGTCGGGCGCCGCCTTCGGGCTGCTGTTCGCGGTGCTGTTCTGGGTGCTGCGGCGGTCGCGGCCCGACCCCTTCCGGCGGGCGCTGGTGGCGGCGACGGTGCTGGCGGGAGCGCTCACGGTGGCCCCGTGGCTCAAGTACCCGCCCAACCC
This sequence comes from uncultured Acidimicrobiia bacterium, assembly GCA_963790325.1. Taxonomy (GTDB): domain Bacteria; phylum Actinomycetota; class Acidimicrobiia; order Acidimicrobiales; family AC-14; genus JAXDMK01. The sequence goes on along the minus strand of CAWBNY010000002.1, from coordinate 1,183,231 downwards.
GCCCGCGGTCGGCGATCCCGACACCCTGGCCCGGCGCCAGGTCCTCTACGTGTCGGTGATCGCGCTGGCGGCGGCGTGGGGCCTGGTCGCGGCCGCTCTGTCCACCCGATGGGCCCGGGACGGCTGGCCCGAGTCCCGCCGGGTGGCGGCGGTGGTGGCGGTGGTGGTCGTCCCCCTGGGACTGGCGTTCGCGGTGCTCCCCGGCGCGCCCGACCCGATCGCTGTCCCGGCCCCGCTGCTGTGGGCGTTCCGGCTGGCGTCGCTGTCCGGCAACCTCCTGTTGTGGACGGTGCTCGCCCTCGGGTTCGGGGTGCTGGCCTCGTCCTCCGGGTCGGATCGCTCCCCCGTCGTCAGTACTCGATCCCCTTGAGCGCAGAGATGCCGGCGTCGTAGGCGTGCTTCACCTTGCGCATCTCGGTGACGGTGTCGGCCACGTCGACGATCTCCGGGGGGGCGTCGCGGCCGGTCACCACCACGCTCGTCTTCGGGGCCCGGTTGGCGATGGCCGCCGCCACCTCGGGCGCCGGCACCCAGCCGTACTTCATCACGTAGGTGAGCTCGTCGAGGATGAGCAGGTCGTGGTCACCGCCGGCGAGCCTGGCCGCCGCCAGCCGCCACGCCTGCCGACCGAGCTCGGCCGTGCGCTCGAGGTCGGTGGACTCCCAGGTGAAGCCGTCGCCCAGGGTGTGCCACTCGATGCCGAGGTGGTCGGCCAGCTTGCGCTCGCCCGTCTTCCACTTGCCGCCCTTGACGAACTGGACGACGGCCACGTTCCAGCCCCGGGCCCACCCCCTCGCCATCACGCCGAAGGCGGCGGAGGACTTGCCCTTGCCGTGGCCGGTGTTGACGAGGACGATCGACTGGGCGCGGGTCATGGCCGTCGAGCGTAGGGGCGGGATCGTCGTCTGCGGGGCGACCAGCGACGCCGGCAAGTCGTGGGTGGTCACCGGCCTGTGCCGGCTGCTGGCTCGCCGGGGGGTGCGGGTGGCCCCCTTCAAGGGCCAGAACATGGCCCTGAACGCAGCGGTGGTGGCCGGCGGGGGGGAGATCGGCCACGCCCAGTGGGTGCAGGCCCTGGCCGCGGGGGCGGAGCCGGAGGTGGCCATGAACCCGGTGCTGCTCAAGCCGACGGGTGAGCGGTCGAGCCAGGTGGTGGTCATGGGCCGGGCCGTCGGCGAGCAGTCGGCGGCGGACTACCAGGCGGGCAAGGCGGCGCGGCGGCCGGTCGTGCTGGCCGCGCTGGCCGATCTGCGGTCCCGGTACGACGTGGTGGTCTGCGAGGGGGCGGGCGGCGCGGCCGAGATCAACCTGCTGGCGGGCGATCTGGCCAACCTGCCCCTGGCGGCGGCGGCCGGGCTGCCGGCGATCGTGGTGGGCGACATCGAGCGGGGCGGCGTGTTCGCCTCGTTGTACGGGACCTGGGCGCTGCTGCCCCCGGAGCTGCAGGCGTGGGTGGAGGGGTTCGTGATCAACCGGTTCCGGGGGGACCCGTCGTTGCTGGGGGACGGGTGCGCGGAGCTGGAGCGGCGGACGGGCGTACCGGTGCTGGGCGTGATCCCGGCCGTGCCCGGCACCGACTTCGACGCCGAGGACTCGCTGGCCCTCGAGTCGTGGGACACCGCGCCGGCCGTCCCCGTGGTCGACGTGGCGGTGGTGCGGTTCCCCCGGGTGGCCAACTTCGGCGACCTCGACCCGCTGCGGCTGGAGCCGGGGGTGGCGGTGCGCTGGGTCCGGTCGGCTCGGGGGCTGGGCCGGCCCGACCTGGTGGTGCTGCCGGGGTCGAAGAACACCCGGGGCGACCTGGAGTGGTTCCGCGCGTCGGGGCTGGCGGCGGCGGTGGAGGTGTGCGGGGCTCCGGTGGTGGGGGTGTGCGCGGGGGCGCAGATGATGGGGGTGTCGATCGCCGATCCGTCGGGGGTCGAAGGCCCGCCGGGGACGGTCGACGGCCTCGGGTGGATCGACCTGGTCACGTCGTTCTCGGTGGACAAGGTGCTCGACCGGCAGTCGGGATCGGCCGGTGGGGAGCGGGTGGCCGGCTACCGCATCCACCACGGGCGGGTGGCGGGGCCGGGGGTCGAGCCGTGGATGGTGGCCGACGACGGGGCGGTCCTGGGCTGGCAGGCGGGCCGCTTCCGGGCCACCACGCTGCACGGCCTGTTCGAGTCCGACGGGTTCCGGGCGGCGGTGCTGGGCTGGGCGGTCCCCACGTGGGCCCCGTCCGGCCTCGATTTCGCGGCCGCCCGCACCGCCCGCTTCGACCGCATCGCCGACACCCTGGAGGCGTCCCTCGACCTTGACCGCCTCCTCGCCCTCATCGACCAAACCGCGCAATTACACCGCGGAGGGGGTCAGCGCGCGGACTGCTCGGACGGTGTGACCAGCGACCCCGTCGACCGGACCGCGGGCACCGGCGGGGACTGCTCGTCGGCGTTGGCGACGGTCACCGACATCGTCCCCCATCTCCGGTGGCGGATCGGGACGCCGGGCGACGGCGACCTCGTGGGCGCCGACCTCGCCTCCGACCCCGACCGGTTGGCGGCCGAGGTGGCGGCCACCGCGGAGGGCCGGGGCACCGACGACCCCCAGGTGCTCGCCTCCCTCTGGTGGCAGGCCTACGCCTACCGGGTGGCGGGCACCACCCTGGCCACGTGGGTCGTGGCCGGCGCCGCCCCCGATCCGGCCGCGCCCGGCACCGGCGTCGGACTGGCCCGCAGCCGCCCGTCGTCGCTCCTCGTCGACCCCGGCGCCGGGCTCGTGGGCGATGTCGACGTCCTGGTCGAGCGCCTCTTCGCCGGCCACCTCGACCCGATGATGGACTCGCTCCGGGCCCGCCACGCCGTCGGCCGCCGCCTGCTCCACGGGAACGCGGCGGCGGCGGTGGCGTCCGCCCTCGGCGCCATCGGCGCGCCGGCCGACCGGCGGGACGACATCACCGCCGCCATCGCCCGGCCCGACCAGCCCGACCTCGGGGCGTGGACCGCCGACGGCGAGTTCCGCCGGACCACGTGCTGCCTGTGGTGGAAGACGTCGGCCGCCAACGGGTCCCTGTGCGAGGACTGCTCCCTCCGATGATCGACCGGCCATGATCGTCGTGATCGCCAACAACGACCTCGACCTGCTCGCCCTGCGGGCGGCGGTCGAGGAGCTCCCCGACGGCTTCCCGCCCGTGCGGGCCCACGGCGGCGTCGGGCTCGACCCCGAGACGCCCGTTCCCGACCTGGACGGGGCCCGGGCCGTGCTCGTCCGCCTGCTCAAGGGCCGGGGGGCGTGGGAACGGCCGCTCGACGAGCTGCGACGACGGTGCCTGGCCACCGGCACCGCCCTCCTCGCCTTCGGCGGCGAGGCCACGGTCGACGCCGAGCTGACGGCCCTGTCCACCGTGCCGGCCGGCATCGTCACCGAGGCCTTCGCCTACCTCAGCCGGGGCGGCCCCCGGAACCTGGCCCACCTCCTGCGGTTCGTGGCCGACACCGTCCTCCTCGAGGGCTTCGGCTTCGACCCACCGGCCGACATCCCCATGAGCGGCCGCATCGGCCACCGCCACGAGGCGCCCGACCGGCCGACCGTCGCCGTCGTCACCTACCGGGCCAACGTCCTCGCCGGCAACACCCTCCCCGTCGAGCAGCTCGCGGACGCCATCGAGCGGCGGGGGGCCAACGCCCGCCCCGTCTACGCCTACTCCCTCCGCAACGACCCCGCGGCCATCGACCTGCTGCGGGGGACGGACGTCGTCGTCACCACCACGTGGGCGGCGGGCGGCTCCGTCCCGTCCGCCGACGAGGCGTGGTCGAGCCCCCTCGACGTCCTCGACGTGCCCGTCCTCCAGGCGGTCGCCTCCACCACCGACACGGCCACGTGGGCCGACTCGGCCGGCGGCCTGTCCCCCCTCGACGTGGCCCTGGGCGTGGCCATCCCCGAGTTCGACGGGCGGATCATCGGACCCCCGCTCTCGTTCAAGGAGGTGGTCGACGACGGCGACGAGCTGGGCGTGGCCCTGGCCGCCCACCGGGCCGTGCCCGACCGGGTCGAGCGCATCGCCGGGATCGCCACCCGCCTGGCCCGCCTCCGCCACCTCGACAACGCCGACAAGCGGGTGGCCGTCGTCCTCACCGCCTACCCGACCAAGCGCAGCCGCATCGGCAACGCGGTCGCCCTCGACACGCCGGCCAGCCTGCTGCGGGTCCTCGACGCCCTGGCCACGGCCGGCTACAAGGTGCACGAGGTCCCCGACGACGGCGACGCCTTCATGGGCCGCCTGGCCGACGGCCTCACCTACGACCGCCCGTCCCTGTCGGGCGATCAACTGGCGCGGGCCGCCGGGCGCCTGCCGGTGGAGGATTACGTCGAGTGGTTCGCCACCCTGCCGGGCGCCCTCCGGGACCAGATCGAGGCCTCGTGGGGGCCGGCGCCGGGCGCGGTGTGCGTCCACGACGGCGACCTCGTCTTCGCCGGCATCGACCTGGGCCACGTGGTGGTGGCCGTCCAACCGCCCCGGGGCTTCGGCGACGACCCCATCGGCACCTACCACGCCCCCGACCTCCCCCCGCCCCACCACTACCTCGCCTTCTACCGGTGGATCGAGGCCGGGTTCGGGGCCGACGCCGTCGTCCACCTGGGCAAGCACGGCACCCTCGAGTGGCTGCCGGGGAAGGGCGTGGGCCCGTCCGCCACCTGCATCCCCGACGCCGCCCTCGGCGACCTCCCGCTGCTCTACCCGTTCGTGGTCAACGACCCGGGCGAGGGCACCCAGGCCAAGCGCCGCACCCACGCCGTGATCGTCGACCACCTCCCGCCGCCGATGACCCGGGCCGAGACCTACGACGAGCTGTCCCGGGTGGAGCGCCTGCTCGACGAGTACGCCAAGATCGAGGCCCTCGACCCGTCCAAGCTGCCCGCCATCCGGGGCCAGCTGTGGGACCTGCTGGTGACCTCGGAGCTGGCCCGCGACCTCGGCGTCGAGACCATGCCCGACCCCGACGACTTCGCCGGCATGGTCAACCACGTCGACGGCTACCTGTGCTCGCTCAAGGACGCCCAGATCCGGGGCGGCCTGCACGTACTCGGCCAGGCGCCCACGGGCGAGGCCCTCGTGGACACCATCCTGGCCATCACCCGCCAGCCCCAGGGGACCGTGCCGTCGTTGCGGGCCACGGTGGCCACCGAGCTCGGCGCCGACCTCGACCGGGACGCCGACCGGGTGGAGGCGGAGTGCCTCCGCCGGGTGAAGGCGGCCCTCGCGGGCGACATCGGCGACATCGGCGACATCGGCGACGACCCGACGCTGGCGTGGGTGAGGTCGACCTTGGTCCCCGCCCTGGTCCGGACCTCCGACGAGCTCGACTACCTCCTGGCCGGCCTCGACGGCCGCCACGTGCCTGCCGGTCCCAGCGGTGCCCCGACCAGGGGGGGCGCCCACGTTCTGCCCACCGGACGCAACTTCTACTCCGTCGATCCCAAGGCCATCCCGTCGGCCCTGGCGTGGGACGTCGGCCGGGCCCTGGCCGACCGCCTGGTCGAACGGCACGTGGCCGAGACCGGCGCCTACCCGCAGGTGGTGGGCCTCGTGGTCTGGGGAACGGCCAACATGCGGACCCAGGGCGACGACGTGGCCGAGGCCCTGGCCCTGCTCGGCGTGCGGCCGGTGTGGCACCCCCACTCGGGCCGGGTGGAGGGCCTGGCGGTGATGTCGCCGGCCGAGCTCGGTCGGCCCCGGGTCGACGTCACCGTCCGCATCTCGGGCTTCTTCCGGGACGCCTTCCCGGACGTGGTCGCGCTGCTGGACGACGCCGTCGGGCTGGTGGCGGCGCTGACCGACGAGGCCCCCGCCGACAACCCGATCGCGGCCGCCGGCGCCGACGACGCCCGGGTCTTCGGTCCGGCGACCGGGGTCGTACGGGTCGGGGATCTGGCAGGCCATCGAGACCCGCTCGTGGCGGACCCGGGCCGACCTGGCCGACGTCTACCTGGCGTGGAGCGGCTTCGCCTACCGCCGGTCGTCGTTCGGGGTGGCCGCCCCCGACCAGGTCCGCCGCCGGTTCGCGGCCATCGACGTGGCCGTCAAGAACCAGGACAACCGGGAGCACGACATCTTCGACGGCGACGACTACTTCCAGGACCACGGGGGGATGGTGGCGGCGGCGGCCGAGCTGTCGGGCCGGGAGCCCAGGGCGTGGTTCGGCGACTCGGCCGACCCGTCCCGGCCGGTGGTGCGGTCGCTGGCCGAGGAGGCGGCCCGGGTGGTGCGGACCCGGGTCCTCAACCCCAAGTGGCTGGCCGCCATGCGCCGCCACGGGTACAAGGGCGCCTTCGAGGTGGCGGCCACGGTCGACTACCTGTTCGGCTACGACGCCACCGCCGGCGTGGTCGAGGACTGGATGTACGAGCGGGTGACCCAGGCCTACGTGGCCGACCCGGTCATGCGGGAGTTCTACGAGCGGTCCAACCCGTGGGCGCTGCGGGGCATCTGCGAGCGGTTGCTGGAGGCCGACGAGCGGGGCCTGTGGGACGCCTCGGAGGCGTCGCGCTCGACGCTCCGGGCCGGCCTGCTGGCCGCCGAGGGCCTCGAGGAGCGCCGGACGTGACCCCGCCCCCCACCCGAACCGGTGACGGATGGCGGGGCCAGGACCCCGAGGAACGTCACCGGTTCCCGCTGGCGGCGGTGGTGGGGGCGGACGAGGCCAAGCTCGCCCTGGTCCTGGCCGCGGCCGACCGGAACATCGGGGGCGTGCTCCTCCGGGGCCACAAGGGGTCGGCCAAGTCGACCCTCGCCCGGGGGCTGGCCGCCCTCCTCGGGGACGGGCCGTTCGTGGAGCTCCCCCTCGGCGCCACCGAGGAGCGGGTGGTCGGCTCCCTCGACCTGGCCGCCGCCCTCACCGGGGGCGAGGTCCGCTTCCGGCCCGGGCTCCTGGCCGATGCCGACGGCGGGGTCCTCTACGTGGACGAGGTCAACCTCCTCGCCGACCACCTGGTCGACGCCCTCCTCGACGCGGCCGCGTCCGGCGTCAACCGGGTGGAGCGGGACGGGATCTCCCACATCCACCGGGCCCGCTTCCTCCTCGTGGGGTCGATGAACCCGGAGGAGGGCGACCTCCGCCCCCAGCTCCTCGACCGCTTCGGGCTGGCGGTCGACGTCCGCAACCCGTCCGACCCCGCGACCAGAGCCGAGGTCGTGCGCCGCCGGCAGGCGTACGACGCCGACCCGGCCGCCTTCGTGGCCGCCTGGGCGCCGGCCGAGACCGACCTCGTCGCCCGCCTGGCCGCCACCCGTCCCGCCGCCGTCGACGACGATCTCCTCCAAGCGGCGTGCGCGGTGTGCGTCGCCGCGGGGGCGGAGAGCATGCGGGCCGACATCGTCCTGGCCCGGGCCGCCGCCGCCCACGCCGGGTGGCACGGCCGCCCCGACGCCACCGCCGACGACGTGCGGGCCGTCGCCCACCTCGTCCTCTCCCACCGCCGGCGGCGCCAGCCCCTCGACGACCCGGGGACGGCCGGCGCGGCCGTCGACGACGCCCTCGACGACGCCCTCGACGACGCCCTCCGGCCGCCGGCGGACCGGGTCGCCGCCCCCGACGCCCCCGCCCCCGTCGTCGCCCTGGCCGCCCCCCAGGCCGACCACGCCGGCCGCACCGGCCGCCGCTCGCCCGCCGGCGGCACCGACCGGGGCCGCACCGTGGCCAGCCGCCCGCCGGCGGGGCCGGTGACCGCGGTGGCCATGGTGCCCACCATCCAGGCCGCCGCCCGCCGGGGGGCCAACCCGATCGCGGAGGAGGACCTCCGGGAGCCGGTGAAGGAAGCCCTCACCGGGAACCTCCTGGTCCTGGCGGTCGACGCGTCCGGGTCGATGGGCGTCGACGAGCGGATGGCGGCGGTGAAAGGGGCCCTCCTCGGCCTCCTCGTCGACGCCTACCAGCGCCGGGACCGCGTCGCCCTCGTCACCTTCGGCGGCGACGGCGCCCAGGTGGTCCTCCGCCCGACCGGCAGCGTCGAGGTGGCCCGGGCCCGGCTCGAGTCGCTCGCCACCGGCGGCGAGACGCCGCTGGCCGACGGGATCCGCACCGCGACCGTCCTCGCCCACCGTTCGGGGACGCCGACCCTCCGTCCCATGCTCATCGTCGTCACCGACGGCCGGGCGACGGGTGGCGGTGGCGACCCGGTGGCGGCGGCCCTGGCCGAGGCCGCCATCGTCGCCCGCCACCAACTCCCCTCGGTGGTGGTCGACGTCGAGCCCGCCACCGGCCCCCGCCTGGGCCTGGCCGCCGAGCTGGCCGCGGCCATGGGCGCCCGCCACCTCACCCTCCCCCACCTCACCGCCGGCCGCCTGGAATCAGCCCTCCGGGGCCTCTGAGCGACGGGAGTGAATCCGCCGGACGCCTAGGCGAACCCGTTGGCGCGCAGCCAGTCGGCGGCGACGGCGTCGGGGTCCTCCTTGTCGACGTTGACCCGCTCGTTCAGGTCGGACAGGTCGGCGCTCGTGAGCTTGGCCGAGACGTCGTCCATCACCGCCCGGGCCGCCTCCAGCACCTTGTCGGCCTTGACGATGGGCACGACCGCGTCGGCGTTCTGCAACCCCTTGTCGTCGTCGAGCAGGATGAAGCCCTTGGCGTCGCTGGTGAACAGCAGGCCGACCTCGATGTCGCCGTTGCGCAGGGCGGTCTTGGTCAGCGGCCCTCCGGCGTCCAGCGCCCTGAACTCCTTGAACGTCACCCCGTACCTGTCCTCCAGCCCCTTGGCGCAGAACGGGCGGGTCGGGCACTCGGGGGGACCGCCCAGCCGGAGCTCGCCGGCGACCGCGGCCAGATCCGAGATCTTGGTCAGGTTGTACCGGTCGGCCGTGGCCTGGGTGACGCCGAACGCGTTCTGGTCGACCGCGGGCGAAGGCTCCAGGGCCAGGAGCCCCTGCGCCTGCACGACCGCGTTCAGCTTGCCGACGGTCTCCGCCGCGTCGGGCGTGGCCTGGCCGGCATCCCCGTTGTAGAACTCGAGGTCGGTGGCGGCGTAGCCGAGGTAGGCGTCGATGTCGCCCCGCTCCAGGGCGGGGGCGACGACCTCCCGGCTGCCGAGGTTCTCCCGGACGGTGCTGGTGAAGCCGTCGTCGCGCAGGGCGCCGGCGTAGATGTGGGCCAGGATGGCGCTCTCGGGGAAGTTGAAGGCGCCGAACGTCACCGTCCCCTTGGACTGGGCCGGCGCCGAGCCCGAGTCGGCGTCGTCTTCGTCGTCGCCGCAGGCACCCGCCACCAGGGCCACCGCCACCAGGGCCACGGCCAGCGGTCGGAATCGTGTCTTGGTCATGGGCTCACCCTCGCCTCTGTCGGGAACGGCTCATTCTTCCTCGTTTCCCGCGCCCGCAGCCCTCTCGGGACGATCACCCGCTCCACCCCGGCCAGTCCCACCTCGGTGAGGATCGACAGCGCCCCCACCAGCACCGCCCCTGCGAACACCTGGACGAAGTCCCGCTGCGCGATCCCGTCCACGATGAACCGGCCCAGACCGCCCCACGCCACCAGGGCGGCGAGGGTGGCGGTGGCCACCACCTGCACCGCAGCCGTCCGCACGCCGGCCATCAACGGGGGTAGGGCGACCGGTAGCTCCACCCGCCACAACGACTGGAGCCCCGTCATCCCCATGCCCCGGGCCGATTCCTTGACGTCGGCGTCGACGTCGCGCATCCCCACGTAGGCGTTGGTGACGATCGGGGGGATGCCGAGGGCGACGAGAGCGGCGAACGCCGGCTCCCACCCGATCCCGAACAGCTGGGCGGCGATGACGAGGATGGCGAAGCTGGGGATGGCCCGCCCGATGTTGGACAGGTTGATGGCCAGCGCCCCGCCCCGCCCGGTGTGGCCCAGCCAGACACCGATGGGCAGGGCCACCACCAGCGCCACCAGCACCGCCGCCCCCGACATGACCACGTGCTCCCACAGCCGGTGGACGACCCCGCCGGTGCCCTCCCAGTGGGAGCCGGTGGTGAACCACTCGACGACCTCTCCCAGGAAGCTCACCGGACCCGACCACGGTTCCACGGGGTGAGGACCCGCTGGACGCCGGCCAGCAGCCCGTCGGCGACCACCGCCAGCGCCACCGACAGGACCGAGCCCACGACCAGCGGCGTCCGGAAGTCCCGGATGAGGCCGTCGAGTATGAGCCGGCCCAGGCCGCCCTGGCCGATGAGGGCCGTCACCGTCACCAGGCCGATGGTGGTGACGGTGGCGATGCGCACCCCGGCCAGGATCACCGGCACCGCCAGCGGCAGCTCGATGCGCAGGAGCTGGCGGCCGGGGCCGAAGCCCATTCCCCGGGCCGACTCCTTCACCTCCGCCGGCACCCCCTCCAGCCCCACCAGGATGTTCCGCACGAGGATGAGCAGGGTGTAGCTGACCAGGCCGACCTCGGCGGTGGTGCGGCTGAGCCCGGTCCAGGGCACCAGCATGGCGAACAGGGCCAGCGACGGGATCGTGTAGAGGATCCCGGTCACCGACAGGATCGGCGACTGGAGCCAGGCCCAGCGGCGGGCGAGCAGGGCCATGGGGAAGGAGAGGAGCAGGCCGATCCCGACCGCGATCACGGTGAGCTCGAGGTGCTGGCGGGTGGCGGCCCAGATGTCGTCGCCGTGGGTCGTCACCCAGTCCCACCGCACCCAGGGGTCGCCCGCAGCCTGCCCGACCAGCACCAGGGCAGACTATGCCCTCCATGATCCGCCTCGAAGGGGTGACGAAGCGCTACGGCGACGGCCAGGTGGCGGTGCACGCCCTCGACCTGGAGGTCGCCGACGGCGAGGTCTGCATGCTGGTGGGACCGTCCGGCTGCGGCAAGACGACCACGCTGAAGATGATCAACCGGCTGATCGAACCGAGCGGGGGCCGCATCCTCATCGACGGGGAGGACGTGACCGCGGTCGACCCGGTGCTGCTGCGGCGGCGGATCGGCTACGTGATCCAGCAGGTGGGGCTGTTCCCCCACCTGACCGTCGGCGACAACATCGCCACCGTCCCCAGGCTGGCGGGCTGGGACCGGGAGAAGATCCGGGCCCGGGTGGGCGAGCTGCTGGAGCTGGTCGGCCTCCCGCCGGACGAGTACCGGGGCCGGTACCCGCACCAGCTGTCAGGGGGGCAGCGGCAGCGGGTGGGGGTGGCCCGGGCCCTCGGCGTGGACCCGCCGGTGCTGTTGATGGACGAGCCCTTCGGCGCCATCGACCCCATCGCCCGGGACCGGCTGCAGGGGGAGTTCCTCCGGCTGCAGGACGAGGTGCGCAAGACGGTGGTGTTCGTCACCCACGACGTCGACGAGGCGGTGCGGCTCGGGGACCGGATGGCGGTGCTGCGCCAGGGCGGGCACCTGGAGCAGCACGGGCCGCCGGCGGAGATCCTCGGCCGGCCGGCGTCGCCCTTCGTGGCCGACTTCATCGGCGCCGACCGGGGCCTGAAGCGGCTCACGGTCACCGCCATCCGGCCGGAGGACCTGTCGCCGGCACCGTCGGCTGTGGACGGGGCGCCGTCGGTGCCGGTGACGGCCACCCTCAAGGAGGCCATGTCGACGCTCCTCCTCCACGACACCGGCTGGGTGGCGGTGCGGGGGGACGGCGGCCAGGTGCTGGGGGTGCTGACGCCGGATGCGCTGTACGCCGCCCTGCGGCGGTCGGTCGCCGCCGGCGGGTGACCGGTTTGCTGGTGGTCGGGGGCGACGGGCTCCGGACCGCGGCGCTGGTCGCGGCCCTGGCCGCGCGCCTCCCGGTGCGGGTGCTCGACGGGGTGCCGGACGAGGCCGACCAAGAGCCGTCGCCGCTGGTAACCCGGCTGAGCCTGGTCCCTCGGCTGGGGGCGGCTCGCAGCCGGGCCCTGCTCCAGGCCATCGCCGACGACCGGCCGCGGGCGGTGCTCTTCGTCGGCAGCCACCTGGCCGCGGCCGCCCCGACGATCAAGGTGCCGGTCTTCGTCGACTTCCCGACGCTGGCGGTGCGGGGAGGGGGGTGGGAGGCGCTCAAGGCCCGGTGGTGGGAGCCGGTGGAGGCCCGCCGGGCGGTGGTGGCATCGTCGCCGTCGGCCGACGACGTGGCGGTGCTCGAGTCGTGGGGGGCACGGGCGGTGCTGGTGGCCGACGGCTCGTCGGCCGCGGCCCTCGTCGACGCGGTGGAGCGGGTCTGACCGACGCCGGCCTCCGCCGGGCCCGGGTGCGGGGGCAGCTGCTGTCGGGTCCTCCGGCCCGGTCGGTGGACGAGGTGGTCGGGCGCCTGGTCGGGGTCCAGGCCCAGGACGCGACTGCGGCCGCCCTGGCCGTGCGGGCCCGGAGCCGGGGCCTGGTGGCGGCCGACGTCGACGCCGCCCGGCAGGACCGTCGGGTCGTCCTCACCTGGAGCCTGCGGGGCACCCGCCACCTCCACCTGGCGGGCGACGTCCGGTGGCTGGTGGGACTGGTGGGGGCATCGTTCCTCGGTCCCTCGAAGCGGGCCGACCGGCTCGGCATCGGAGATGCGGTGGGCGATCGGGCGGTGAGCGTGCTCCGGGATGCGCTGGCCGCCGAGGGTCCGCTCACCCGCGACCAGGTGAAGACCCGGCTGGCGCCCCACGGGGTCGACCCGTCGGGGCAGGCCGCCATCCATGTGATCGCCCGGGCTGCGTTGGAGGGCCACCTGTGCGTGCTGCCCGGCGAGCGCTACGTCCTCCTCGACGACTGGCTGGGACCGGCGGCCGACGACCGCGAGCCGGGCGGGGGCGCGGGCGCCGGGGTCGGCGCCGGCCGGTCCCCAGGCGAGCTGGCCCGCCGCTACCTCACCGCCTACGGACCGGCGTCACCGGCTGACTTCGGCGCGTGGTCCGGCGTCCGGGCGGCCGTCGCCCGGCGGGAGTGGGCCGCCGCGGCCGGCGGGATGGTCGAGGTCGCCCCGTCGATGTGGCTGCTGGCGGCGGACGCCGACCGGGCCGCGTCCGCCGCCCGCCGCCCGGCCCCCGCCCGCCACCTGGGCCCGTTCGACTCCCTCCTCCTCGCCTACGCCGACCGCCGCCTCCACCTGTCCCCCGACCAGTCCCGGCTGGTCAACGCCGGCGGGGGGATGGTCAAGCCGGTGGTGGTCGACGACGGCCGGGTGGTGGGCACGTGGTCCACCCGGCAGCCGCCGCCCGCAGTGGCGCGGTTCCTCTCGTCCACCCGCACGTCACGGCCCCGTTCAGGCCCCGGGTGACGAGGCGGGCCCTCGGCCCCGCCGACACGGGCCGGGTAGCGGGCGGGGAGGCGGAGGTCGGGCACCGCCCGCGGGTGGCGGGGTTGTTGGCGGGCGGGTGCCCTATCTCTTACCCTACGTAGGTGCAGATGCGGAAGACGAGCGTCTACCTGCCGGACGGGCTCAAGGCCCGGCTGGCCGACGTGGCCCGCCGCACCGGACGGTCGGAGGCGCAGCTGGTCCGCCTGGCCGTCGAGCGGCTGGTGGCGGCGGAGCCGGCCGTGTCCTCGGCCGGTGCCGGGCTCGGGGTGCGGGACGATCCCGTGGTGGCCCGCAACCGACCCGGGCCGGCCCTGGTGGGGGTGGGGATGGGTCCCGGCGACCCCGGCCTGGTGACCACCCGGGCCTTGGGTGCGCTGCGGGCCGCCGACCGGGTGCTGGCGCCGACCACGTCGTCCTCGGCGGTGGGGCGGGCGGAGGCCATCGTGCGGGAGGCGGCGCCCGAGGTGGTCGTGGAACGGGTCGTGTTCGTGATGGAGACCGACGGTGCGGCCCGGGCGGCGGCGCTGGCGGCGGCCGCCGACCGGGTGGTGGAGCTCCTCGACGTCGGCGAGCGGGTGGCGTTCGTCACCCTCGGGGACCCCAACGTGTACTCGACCTTCGCCTCGGTGGCGGCCTCGGTGCGAAAGCGGCGGCCGGCGGTGCCGATCGAGTCGATCCCGGGGATCATGGCGTTCCAGGACCTCGCCTCCCGGTCGGGGACGGTGCTGGTCGACGGGGACGAGCGGTTGGTCCTCGTCCCCGCCCACCGGGGGGACGGAGCCGACGCGGTGGCGTCGGCGGCGGCCGACAGGGGCGCGGCGGTGGTCGTCTACAAGGGCGGGTCCCGGCTGCCGGAGCTGGCCGGGGTGCTGGCCGCGGCCGGCCGGCTGGACGGGGCCGTGCTGGGCGAGCTCCTCGGCCTGCCCGGAGGACGGGTGGCCCGGGTGGCCGACGTGGCCGACCGTCCCGCGACCTACCTGGCCACGCTGGTGGTCCCCCCGGTTCGATGATCTCCTTCGTGGGCGCGGGCCCGGGGGCGGCCGACCTGCTGACGCTGCGGGGCGCCGACCGCCTGCGGCGGGCGGACGTGGTGGTGTGGGCGTCGTCGCTGGTGCCGGAGGAGGTGCTGGTGCACGCGTCGGCGGGGGCGGTGGTGCACGACTCGGCCGGGATGACCCTCGAGGACGTGGTGGGCGTGTACTCGTCGGTCGACGACTCGGCGCTGGTCGTCCGGCTCCACTCGGGGGACGTGTCGCTGTTCTCGGCGGTGCAGGAGCAGGTCGACTGGTGCGTGGCCGCGGGGCGGGCCTTCGAGATCGTGCCCGGGGTGGGGTCGCTGGCGGCGGCGGCGGCGCTGCTGGGCCGGGAGCTGACCGTGCCCGGCGTGGCCCAGTCGGTGGTGTCCACCCGCCTGCCGGGGCGGACGGCGGCGTCGATGCCGGCGGGCGAGACGGTGGCCGCGTTCGCGTCGCACCGCACCACGATGGCCGTCTACCTGTCGGCGGCCCGACCCGAGCAACTGGAGGACGAGCTGTTGCAGGGGTACCCGGCGGACACGCCGGCGGCGCTGGTCGTGCGGGCGTCGTGGCCCGACGAGCGGGTCGTGCTCACGACCGTCGGCGGCCTGGCCGACGCCATGCGGGCCGACGGGGCCCGGACGGGGGCGTTGGTGCTGGTCGGCCCCGCCCTGGCCGGGGCCGCCCCCCGGTGCCACCTCTACGACCCCGGTTACGCCCACGGCTACCGCCGCCGCTCCCTCCCCGGCACCACCGCCGGCCGCCCCACCGGCGCCACGCCGTGACCGCCGGCCAACCGGTGACGAGAACCGGGGCCCGGGCCACGAGATCCGGCACCGGTTCGAGGGCGGTCGGCGGCACCGGTTCGGGGGGCCCGCTGGCCAACCGGTCACGAGAGCCGGGGCCCGGGCCACGAGAACCGTCACCGGTTCGGAGGCGCCCGCTGGCACCGGTTCGGTGACGGGGGCGCCCGGCGGCACCGGTTCGGGGGTGGCGCTCGTCGGCGGGGGGCCAGGCGACCCGGATCTGCTCACTTTGAGGGCGGAGGCGCTCCTCGCGCAGGCGGCGACGGTGGTCGTCGACGCCGGCATCGCCCACCTCGCCCACGGGTTCGGGGCCACCGTCGTGGCGGTGCCCGACCGGATACCGGCGGTCGACGCCGTGCTCGCCGCCGTCCGCCCCACGGTGCGCCTGTACTCCGGCGACACCTGGCTCCACCCGGCCCACGGCGCCGAGGCCGACGCCCTCGCCGCCGCGGGCATCGCCTACGAGGCCATCCCCGGCGTGGCCACCGAGCTGGCGGTGCCGGCGTTGGCGGGCATCGCCGTCCACGTCCGCCACCTCGCCGTCGCCTGCACCATCGCCGACGCGGCCGAGGCGCCCGCCGCCACCGACCCGTCCCGCACGCTCGTCCTCGTCACCGACGACGGCGGCGTCCGCGTCTCCGGCGCGGTGGTGGGATGACCCCCACCGGCCTGCGCACCGGGTGGACCACCGGCACCTGCGCCTCGGCCGCGGCCAAGGCCGCCCTCATCGGCCTCGTCACCGGCGCTGCGCCCGACGAGGTCGACGTCGCCCTCCCCGACGGCCGGCGGATCGCCTTCCCCGTCGAGCAGGACGCCCCCAACCGCTGCATCGTCGTGAAGGACGCCGGCGACGACCCCGACTGCACCCACGGCGCCCGCATGACCGCCACCGTCGAGTGGGCCGCCGACGACGGCCGGACCCAACTCCGGGCCGGCCCCGGCGTCGGCACCGTCACCCGCCCCGGTCTCGGCATCCCCGTGGGCCAGCCGTCGATCACCGACGTCCCCCGGCGCATGATCCGCCGGGCCCTGGCCGAGGTCGACCCCCGGCCGGTCGTGGTCACCTTCGAGGTCCCCGGGGGTGAGGACATGGCGGCCAAGACCTCCAACGCCCGCCTCGGCATCGTCGGCGGCATCTCCATCCTCGGCACGACGGGCGTGGTCAAGCCCTTCTCCACCGCCGCCTACCGGGCGTCGGTCGTCCAGCAGATCGACGTGGCCGCGGCCCAGGGCGCCGACACCGTGGTCCTCGCCACCGGCACCCGCTCCGACGCCTACGCCCAGGTCGCCCTACCCCACCTGCCCGAGGTGTGCTTCGTCGAGGTGGGCGACTTCACCGGCATCGCCCTCCGGCGGGCCGCCGCCGACGGGATCGGCCACGTCACGTGGGTCGGCATGGTGGGCAAGATCACCAAGCTGGCGGCGGGCGTGATGATGACCCACTTCCGGCGGACCAAGGTCGACACCCGCCTGCTGGCCGAGGTCGCCCGGGAGGCCGGCGCGCCCCCCGAGGTGGTCGACGCCGCCACCCACACCAACACCGCCCGCCACTTCTACGAGGTGTGCGTCGCGCACGGAGCCACCGAGCCCCTCACCGTCCTGTGCCGGAGAGCGTCCGCCGCCTGCCGGGCCCACACCGACCACGCCCTCACCGTCGACGTCCTCTGCGTCGACTTCGACGGCACCCGGGAGGTCGCCCGTGGCTGACGACGCCCCCGTCACCGTCGTCGGCCTCCTCGGAGGACGCCCCGTCGGCGACGCCGCCACCTCCGCCCTCGCCCGCGCCAGCCTCGTCGCCGGTGGGCGGCACCAGCTGGCGGCCGTGGCCGACCTCCTCCCCGCCGGCGCCCGCACCGTCGTCGTCGGCGCCGGGCTGGGCGCCCTCGACCGGGTGGCGGCCGACCCCGGCCCCGCCGTCGTCCTCGCCTCGGGCGACCCCGGCTTCTTCGGCATCGTCCGGGCCCTCGCGGCCCGGGTCGGCGGCGACCGCCTCGTCGTCCACCCCGCCCCCTCGGCGGTCGCCCTCGCCTTCGCCCGCCTCGGCCTGCCGTGGGACACCGCCGTCGTCCGCTCCTGCCACGCCGGCGACGCGACCGCGGTGGCGGCCGAAGTGGCCCGGGCCGAGGTGGCGGCCGTCCTCACCGGCCCCGGCGCCCCGCCCGAGTCGGTCGGCGCCGCCCTGGTCGCCCTCGGCGCCCACCACCGGCTGGTGGTCGTCGCCACCCGCCTGGGCGAACCGGGCGAGCGGGTCACCCGCTGCACCGACCTGGCCGACCTGGCCGCGGGCACCTTCGACCACCGGTCCGTGGTCGTCCTCGCCCACCCGCCGACGCCCCGACAACCCGCCCTCGGCGGGCGCCCCATCTCCCGATTCGCCCACCGGGCGTCGATGATCACCAAGCCCGAGGTCCGGTCGGTGGTCCTGGGCAAGCTCGACCTGCCCGCCCGGGGAGTCCTGTGGGACGTCGGCGCCGGCAGCGGCAGCGTGGCCGTGGAAGCCGCCCTCGCCGCCCCCGGCCTGCAGGTGATCGCGGTCGAGCGCAACCACGACGACGCCGAGCGGGTCATCGCCAACGCCGCCGCCCTCGGTGCCCTGGTGGACGTGGTGGACGGCGAGGCCCCCGCCGCGCTCACCGGGCTCCCCGCCCCCGACCGGGTCTTCGTCGGCGGCGGCGGGCTCGACGTGCTCGACGCCTGCCTGGCCGCCCTCCGCCCCGGCGGGCGGCTGGTGGCCACCTTCGCCGCCGTCGACCGAGCCGCCGCCGCCCACCGGTTGCTCGGCAACCTGGTCCAGGTCGGCGTCGACCGGGCCGAGACCCTCCCCGACGGCGGCGTCCGCTTCGCGGCCGACAACCCCGTCTTCGTGGCCTGGGGCGACGCCCCTCCGACAGCTGGCGACCCGCCGCCACCCCCACGGTTGGCGGTCGGCGTCGGCTGCTCGTCGCACGCCACCGCGGCCGAGGTCGACGACCTCCTCGGCGCGGTCGGAGTCCCGCCGGACGTCACCCTCGCCACCATCGATCTCCGGGCCGGCCACCCCGCCCTGCCGGCCGGCGCGGTGACGTTCCCCGCCGCCCTCCTCGGCGTGGTCGACGTCCCCCACCCGAGCGACGCCGTGGCCGGCGCGGTCGGGACGCCGAGCGTGGCCGAGGCGGCCGCCCTCCTCGCCGCCGGCCCCGGCGCCCGCCTCACGGTCACCAAGCACAAGGGCCCCACCGCCACCGTGGCGGTGGCCGCCGCGCCCGCCGGCCACGGGAGCGTCCACGTGGTCGGGCTGGGTCCGGGCGGGGGCGCCCACCGCACGCCCGCCGCCACCGCCGCGGTCCGCCGGGCCGACGCCGTCGTCGGCTACGGCCCCTATGTCGATGCCGCCGCCGCCCTCCTCCGCCCCGACCAGCTCGTCCTCCGGGGCCGGATGGGGGCGGAGGACGACCGGGCCCGGGCCGCCCTCGCCCTCGCCCGCTGCGGCTGGCGGGTGGCCCTGGTCTCCTCCGGCGACGCAGGCGTGTTCGCCATGGCCGCCCGCACCCTCGACCTCGCGGCCGACGCCGACGGCGACGGCGACGGCGACGGCGACGGCGACGGCGTGGAGATCGTGATCGTCCCGGGCATCACCGCCGCCCACGCCGCGGCCGCCGCCGCCGGCGCCCCCCTCGGCACCGCCCACGCCCTCGTCACCCTCTCCGACCTGCATCTTCCCTGGTCGACCATCGAGGCCCAGCTCCGGGCCGCGGCCACCTCGGGCCTGGCCCTGGCCCTCTACAACCCCCGGTCCGCGACCCGCCCCGACAACCTCGAACGGGCCCGCCGGGTCCTCGCCGAACACCTCCCTCCCGGCACGCCCGTCGTGGTCGTCACCGACGCCACCGGACCCGCCCAGTCGGTCGCCCGCACCACCCTCGCCGCCCTCGACCCCACCATCGTCGGCATGCGGTCGATGGTCCTGGTGGGAACCCGGTGACGGTCGCCGTCACCGACGCCTGCACCGCCTGCGGCGCCTGCCTGGCCACCTGCCCCGAGGGGGCCCTCCGGCGGGCCCCCCGCAAGCCCCGGGTGGTCGACAGCCGGTGCACCGACTGCTGGGAGTGCGTCGGCATCTGCCCGGCGGGCGCCATCGTCGAGGTCGGCCGGTGAACGTCCACCCCATCGAGGCCGAGAGCTACCGCATCCTCGCCGCCCGGGTCGACCTCGGCCGGTGGACGCCGGCGGCCCGGGCGGTCGTGGCCCGGGTCATCCATGCCGCGGCCGACGTCTCCTACGCCGACACCCTGGTGGTCGACGAGGACGCCTGCCAGGCCGGCGTCGCCGCCCTGCGCGCCGGGGCGCCGGTCGTGGCCGACGTGGAGATGGTGACGGTGGCGACCCGCCGGGCGGGCACCGTCTGCCTCCTCGACCAGGGCCGGGCCCTCGCCGCCGACCTCGGCCCCGCCGGCGCCCTCACCGCCACCGCCGCCGCCATGCGGGTCGCCGCCGCCCGGTGGCCCCACGGGGCGGTGGTCGTGGTCGGCAACGCCCCCACCGCCCTGGCCGAGGTCGTGCGCCTGGCCGCCGCCGACGCCTTCCGCCCCGCCCTCGTCATCGGCCTCCCGGTCGGGTTCGTGGGCGCGGCCGACGCCAAGGCCGCCCTGCGCGCCTCCGGGCTCCCGGCGATCTCCAACGTCGGCGAGCGGGGCGGGAGCGCGGTGGCGGCGGCCGCCCTCAACGCCCTCTGGCGGCTGGCCCAGGAGTCGGCGTGACCGCCCCCACCGTCCACCTCGTCGGCGCCGGCCCCGGCGACCCCCGGCTCCTCACCCGCCGGGCCGCCCGCCTCCTGGCCCGGGCCGACGTGGTCGTCGTCGACCGCCGCTCCCTCGACGAGATCGCCGCCCTCGCCCCGCCCGGCGCCGAGCGGGTCTTCGTGGGCCGGGCCGACGGCCGTCCCGCCTGGGACACCGACGCCATCGCCGACCTCCTCGCCGACCGGGCCGGGCGCGTGCCCGGCGCCACCGTCGTCCGGCTCAAGAGCGGCGACCCGTTCGTCTGCTCCCGGGGCGGGGAGGAGATGGCCGCCCTCGTCGCCCGGGGGATCCAGGTCGAGGTCACCCCCGGTGTCACCGCCGCCACCGCCGCCCCCCTCGCCGCCGGCGTGCCCCGGGGCCGCACCGTCACCATCCTCGCCGGCAACGACGACCCCGTGTACCCGGCGACCGACCTGGCCGCCCTCGCCGACCCGGCCAGCTCCCTCGTCGTCCTCGTCGGCCGGGCCCGCCAGCGCCACCTGGCCGACGCCCTCATCGGGGCCGGCCTCGACCCCCGGACCCCGGCCGCGGTCGTCCACGCCGCCACCCGCCCCGGCGCCCGCACCCTGCACACCACCCTCGAACGCCTCGGCGACCACCGCCTCCCCCCGCCCACCACCGTCGTGATCGGCCCCGCCCGTGCACATCCCTGACGGCTGGATCGACCTGCCCACGTCGGCCGCGGCCGCCGCCGCCAGCGCGGCCGCCGTCACCGTGGCCGCCCGGCGGGCGGCCGCCCAGCTGCAGGAGAAGGCCACCACCATGCCCGCGGTGGTCGCCGCCTACCTGCTGGTGGCCCAGCTCCTGGTCGTGCCCCTGGGGGTCGGCACCGGCGCCCACCTGGTCGGCGCCGGCCTGGCCGCGGTCCTCGTCGGGCCCGACATCGCCATCGTGTGCGTGGCCGTCGTCGTCCTCGTCCAGGCCCTGGTCCTGGCCGACGGGGGCGTGACCGCCATCGGCCTCAACGTCCTCAACAACGGCGTCGTCCCCGCCCTCGTGGCGTGGACGGTGTTCCGGGCCGCCGCCACCGCCCGCCTGCCGCAGCCCTCCGCCGCCGGGCTGGGCGCGGCCGTGGCCACCCTCGCCGCCGGCGCCGCCGCCGCTCTCGAGTTCACCGTGGGCGGCACCGACGTGATCCCGGCCCGCACCGTGGCCACCGCCCTGGGCGCCGGCCACCTGGTGACGGCGGTGGTGGAGGGCGTCCTCACCGGCCTGGTCGTGCGGACCGTGGCCCGCCTCCGCCCCGACCTGGTGCGCACGTGACGACCGCCCACGACACGACCCCGCAGCAGGCGGCACGGCTCCGGGGCCCCCTCACCGCCATCGCCCCCGAGGCCAAGCTGGTGGGACTGGTCGCCTTCCTCCTCGTCGTCGCCACCACCCCGCCCTCCCGCCCGTGGGCCCTGGCCGGCCAGTCGGCGCTGGCGGTCACCCTCGCCGCGGCCGCCTTGGTCACCACCCGTGACATCGTCCCCCGGCTCGCCCTCGACCTGCCCCTCGCCGTCCTGGCCGCCACCGTCGCCCTCGTCGGCGACGGCCCCCGAATCGACGTGGCCGGCGTGAGCCTGTCCCGGCCCGGGCTCACGGTCGGCCTCGCCCTCCTGGCCAAGGCCACCATCGGCATCGTGGCCGTCTCGGCGGTGGCCGCCTCCACCACCGCGGCCGAGACCGTCGCCGGCCTCCGCCACCTGCGCCTCCCCCCGTGGGCGTGCGACCTGGTCGCCCTCACCGCCCGCCAGCTGCAGGTCCTGCGGACCGAGGTGGCCCGCATCCGCCTGGCGGCGTCGGTCCGGGCCGGCACCCGGGGCCGCCGGGGGGAGTGGTCGGCCGCCGGCCACGCCCTCGGCGTGCTCTTCGTCCGCGGCGTCGAGCGGGCCGATCGGCTCCAGGTCGCCCTCGCCGCCCGGGGCGGGCTGCCATCCGCCTCCGTCCCCGCCCCGACCCGGGCGACCCTCCCCCTGCGAGCCCTCCTGCCGGCGGCGGCTGCCCTCGTGCTTCGGATCGTCGCCCCGTGACCCCCGACCTCCTCGTCGTCGGCCACGGCAGCCGCGACCCCGCCGCCGCCGCCGAGCTCGCCCAGCTCACCGCCCTCGTCCGGGCGGCGACCCCGGCCGGCACCCGGGTCGAGGCCGGCTTCCTCGAGCTGGCCGAGCCCCACGTCGACACCGCCCTCGACCGCCTCGTCGCCGCCGGTGCCACCGACGTCGTGGCCGTCCCCTACGTCCTCTTCGGCGCCGGCCACCTCAAGGACGACGGGCCCGCCATCCTGGCCCGGGCCCGCCGCCGTCACCCGTCGGTCACCTTCCGCCTGGCCCGCGACCTCGGCATCCACCCCGCCGTCCTCGACGTGGCCGAGGACCGGGCCCGGGCCGCCCTCAAGACCCTGGCCGACACCGAGCGCACCGCCGTCGTCCTCGTCGGACGGGGCTCCACCGACCCCGACGCCTGCGCCGACCTGGTCAAGCTCGCCCGCCTCCTGGAGGACGGCCGGGGACTCGGCCCCGTCCACCCCGCCTTCGCGGCCATGTCCCGCCCCCACCTCGACGACGCCCTCGACCGGGCCCGCGATTTGGGGGCGGAGGCGATCGCGGTCGTCCCCCTGTTCCTGTTCACCGGCGTCCTGGTCGAGCGCATCGCCACCGCCGTGGCCGACCGGCGCGACCTGGCGGTGGCCGTCGCCACCTCGGCCCACCTCGGCCCCGACCCCCGCCTGGCCGCGCTGGTGGTCGAGCGCCACCGGGAGGCCCACACCGCCGACGTCCGCATGAACTGCGACGTGTGCGCCTACCGGGTCCGCCTCCCCGGCTACGAGGACAAGGTGGGCACGCCCCTCACCATCTCCCCGCCCCGCGACGCCCCCCGGGGCTGGCGGGCCCGGCGGGCGGCCAACCAGGCCGCGGCCGACGCCGCCACCCGCCGCCAACGGCCGCGCACCGGCCTCGGCCGCCGCCGTCTCGCCTACCCCGACAGCCCCGACCGCGACCCCGCCGCCGAGAGCCGGCCCGCCATCACCATCCGCGGCCTCCGCCACCGCTTCCCCGACGGCACCGAGGCCCTCGCCGGCGTCGACCTCGACGTGGCGAGGGGCGAGCGGTTGGCCGTCCTCGGCCCCAACGGGTCGGGCAAGACCACCCTCGCCCTCCACCTCGTCGGCGCCCTGCCGCCGGCGGCCACCACCGGAACCGTCACCGTCACCGGGCTCCCGGTGGTCGCCGACCACCTGGCCGAGGTCCGCCGGCGGGTGGGTCTCGTGTTCCAGGACCCCGACGACCAGCTCCTCCTGCCCACCGTGGCCGGCGACGTGGCGCTCGGCCCGGCCAACCTCGGCCTCACCGGCGAGGCCCTGGCGGCCCGGGTGGCGGCCGCCCTCGACGTGGTCGGCCTCACCGACGTCGCCGACCGGGCGCCCCAGCACCTGAGCATGGGCGAGCGCCGCCGGGCCGCCCTGGCCGGGGTGCTGGCCATGCACCCCGAGGTCCTCGTCCTCGACGAGCCCAGCGCCAACCTCGATCCCTCCTCCCGCCGGGACGTGATCGAGATCGTCAAGGGCCTCCCCGCCGGCATCACCACCCTCGTCGTCACCCACGACCTGCCCCTGGCGGCCGAGCTCTGCCCCCGGGCGGTCGTCCTCGACCGGGGCCGGATCGTGGCCGACGGCCCCACCGCCGCCCTCCTGGCCAACCCCGCCCTCATGGCCGCCCACCGGCTGGAGCTGCCCTACGGGTTCGTGGCCCCCGCCCGATGACGCTCGACATCGACATCGCCGTCCCCCCGCCCGCCGACCACGGGGGGGACGGGGCCCGCCTGGCCGCCGCCCTCGGGGTCGCTCCGGACGACGTCCTCGACCTCTCGGCCTCGTGCAACCCGTTCGCCCCCGACGTGGTCGCCCTCGCCGCCCGCCACCTCGGTGGGCTCCGCCGCTACCCCGATGCGACCGGCGCGACCCACGCCCTGGCCGCCGCCATCGGGGTCGACGCCGACCGCCTGGTGCTCACCGCCGGCGGCTCGGAGGCCATCGCCCTCGTGGCCCACGAGCTGGGCGCCGGCCACGTCGACGGCCCCGAGTTCTCCCTCTACCAGCGCCACCTCCGCCCCGGTGGCGGCCGGTGGCGGTCCAACCCCAACAACCCGATGGGGACGTTGGCCGCCGCCGGCGACCGGGCCGCGGTCTGGGACGAGGCCTTCTGGCCGCTTGCCACCGGCTCCTGGACCAGGGGCGACGCCGACCGGGGCGCCGTCGTCGTGGGGTCGCTGACCAAGACCTTCGCCTGCCCCGGCCTGCGGGTGGGCTACGTCCTCACCCCCACCGCCGACCTGGCCGACCGCCTCCGCCTCCGCCAACCGGCGTGGTCGGTCGGCACCCTGGCCTGCGCCCTCGTCCCCGACCTCCTCGACCGGGCCGATCTCCCCGCCTGGCAGCGGGCGATCGCCGCCGCCCGCGCCGACCTGGTCGACCTCCTCGGCCGCCACCACCGGGTGGCGGCCGCCGGCGCCCCGTGGGTCCTGGTGTCCCCCGCCGGCGATCTCCGCCCCCGCCTGGCCCGCCACGGCATCCTCGTCCGGGACTGCGCCTCGTTCGGCCTGGCCGACACCGTCCGCATCGCCGTGCCCGGCGCCGCCGGCCTCGACCGGTTGGCAGCCGCCCTGTGACGCCGCCGTCGAC
This sequence comes from uncultured Acidimicrobiia bacterium, assembly GCA_963790325.1. Classification (GTDB taxonomy): domain Bacteria; phylum Actinomycetota; class Acidimicrobiia; order Acidimicrobiales; family AC-14; genus JAXDMK01. Next base: position 1,158,776 of record CAWBNY010000002.1, on the reverse strand, counting down.
CAAGCTGGACGGATGACCGGACCGGGGACCGACCAGCTCCTCATCCACCGCCACGTCGACGGCCGCCGCCGGCGGGTCCCCGACGAGGTGGCGGTGGAGGAGCCGCTCGAGATCCGCCTCGACGGCCACCCGGTCGCCACCACCATGCGCACCCCTGGTAACGACCACGAGCTGGCGGTCGGCTTCGTCCACGCCGAGGGGCTGATCGACGGGCTCGAGATCACCCGCGTCCACCACTGCTTCGACGCCACCGAGCTCAACGTCATCACCGTCGACACCGGTGGCCGGGCCCCCGTCCCCACCCGCCGCCTGCAGACCGCCACCGCCGCCTGCGGCCTGTGCGGCTCCACCACCATCGACCAGCTCACCGCCCGACTCCGACCGCTCCCATCGCCGCCGCCCCTCCCCGACGAGGTGGTCCTCGCCGTCGGCGACCGGGTCCGGGCCCGCCAGGGCCTCTTCGGCTCCACCGGCGGTGTCCACGGGGCGGCCGCCTTCGACGCCACCGGCGAGCCCCTCCTCCTCCGGGAGGACGTGGGCCGGCACAACGCGGTCGACAAGCTCGTCGGCCGCCTCCGCCTCGACGGCGGACTTCCCGCCACCGGGCTCGGGCTCTTCGTGTCCGGCCGGGCCGGCTTCGAGCTGGTGCAGAAGGCGTGGGCCGCCGGCTTCGCCTGGATGGTGGCCGTCGGCGCCCCCACCTCGCTGGCCGTGCGCACCGCCCGCACCGCCGGCCTCGTCCTCGTCGGCTTCGCCACCGACCACCGCTTCAACCTCTACGCCCCCCTCGACCCGCAGTGACGGTCACCCTTGTCCTCGGCGGGGCCCGGTCGGGGAAGTCGGAGGTGGGAGAGCGGCTGGCGGCCGCCCACGGGCCCGACGTCACCTACGTGGCCACCGCCGTGGTCGACCCTTCCGACGACGACTTCGCCCGCCGCATCGGCACGCACCGGGCCCGCCGCCCGCCCACGTGGCGCACGGTGGAGGCCGGCGCCGACCTCCCCGCCGTGCTCACCGCCCTCACCGGCCCCGTCCTGGTGGACTCCCTGGGGACATGGGTCGCCGCCTGCGCCGCCGCCCCGCCCCGGACGGAGTCCCTCTGCCACGCCCTCACGTCGCGGGACGGCCCCACCGTGGTCGTGTCGGAGGAGGTCGGCCTGGGCGTCCACCCGTCGACCGAGGCGGGCCGGGCCTTCCGCGACGTCCTCGGCGACGTGAACCGGGCGGTGGCCGACGTGGCCGACGAGGTTTTCCTGGTGGTCGCGGGCCGCGTCCTCCCCCTCGCCCGCCCGTGATCGCGGCCCTCGCCTTCCTCACCCCCCTCGGCCGGGCCCGGGAGCCCGACCCCTCCACCTTCGACTGGTTCCCCGTCGTCGGCGCCCTGCTGGGGGCGGCGGTAGGCGCGATCTGGTGGGGGGCCAACGAGCTGTGGACGCCCCTGGTGGCAGCCACCATCGCGGTCGCGGCCGACGTCGCCCTCACCGGCGCCCTCCACGTCGACGGCCTGGCCGACTCCGCCGACGGCCTCCTGCCCCACCTCGACCGCGACCGCCGGCTGGCGGTGATGGCCGAGCCCGACGTGGGCGCGTTCGGCGTGACGGCCGTCGTCCTCACCCTCGGCCTGCGCGTCGCCCTCCTCGCCGCACTCGCCCCCGACCCCGCCCTCCTGGCCGCCCTCTGGTGCGGGTCGAGGACGCTCATGGCCGTCGCCGCCCGGGCCACCCCCTACGCCCGAGCCGGCACCGGCCTCGCCGCCGCCTTCCTCGGCCGCTCCCCCGCCCGGGTGGCGGTCACCGGCGCCGCCCTCGCCGTCGCCCTCGCCCTCGCCGCCGGCGACGTCGGCTCCCTTGCCGGCCTCCTCGCGCTCCTGGGGCTCGTCGTCGCCGGGGCGGCCGTGGTCGCCCTCGCCCGGCGCCGGCTGGGCGGCTTCACCGGCGACGTCCTCGGCGCGGCCGGCCTGGTCGGCGAGACCGTCGGCCTCCTGGTCGCGGCCGCCCGCGGGTGAGCCGCCGGCCCGGCCAGGGGGCCGCCCGCCGGCCCCTCGGCGCGGCCGCCGGGATCCTCCTCGACCTGGCCGTGGGCGAGCCCCCCGCCTCCGTCCCCCACCCCGTCGCCGTCTTCGGCACGTTCATGCTGGCCGTGGAGCAGCGCCTGTGGCGCGACGCCCGGGCCGCCGGCGTCGCCCACGCCGCCACCGGCCTCGCCGTCGGCGCCCTGGCCGGGGTCGCCGCCCGCTCGACGACCGTCGCCACCTACATCGCGGTCTCCGGTCGCCTCCTCCACCGCACCGCCCTCGACATCGCCGCCGCCCTCGACGCAGGTGACCTCGCCGCCGCCCGCGCCCGCCTCCCCGCGCTGGCGGGCCGGGACCCGTCGGCCCTCGACGAAGCCGAGATCGCCCGGGCGGTGGTGGAGTCGGTGGCCGAGAACACCGTCGACGCCATCGTCGCCCCCGCCCTGTGGGCCGCCGCCCTCGGCGCGCCGGGCGCCCTCGGCTACCGGGCGGTGAACACGCTCGACTCCATGGTCGGCCACCGGTCCGACCGCTACCTGCGCTACGGCTGGGCCAGCGCCCGCCTCGACGACGGTGCCGGCTGGCTGCCGGCCCGGGCCACCGCCGCCCTGGTCGCCGCCGTCCGCCCCGGCGCCGCGGCCGCCGTGTGGCGCGCCGTGCGCCACGACGCCCCCGCCCACCCCTCTCCGAACGCGGGCGTGGCCGAGGCCGCCTTCGCCGCCGCTCTCGGCCTCCGGCTGGGGGGGACGAACCGCTACGGCGACCGGATCGAGCACCGCCCGCCCCTCGGCACCGGACGTGACCCGGACCGCCTCGACGTGGGGCCCGCGGTCCGCCTCTCCCGGGACGTCGCCCTCGCGTTTGCCGCTGCGCTCAACTATCTGGGACGACGCTGGTAGCGTCGCGGCATGGTTTTGGCGGAACCCACCGCCCCGCGTGCTCGTGAGGATGTCCGCGAGCGGATCCTGAGCACCGCCTACGACCTGTTCTGCCGGCACGGCACCAGGGCCGTCGGCATCGACCGGGTGATCGCCGAGGCGGGCGTGGCCAAGATGAGCATGTACCGCCATTTCCACTCCAAGGACGAGCTCATCCTGGCCGTCCTCGAGCGCCGGGCCCAGCGGTGGACGATCGGCTTCGTCCAGCGGGAGGTCGCCGCTCGGGCCGACACACCGGCGGCCCAGCTGCTGGTGATGTTCGATGTCTTCGACGAGTGGTTCCGCCGGCCCGACTTCGAGGGGTGCACGTTCGTCAACGTGCTGCTCGAGGTGGCCGACTCCACCAGCGAGGTCCACCAGGCCAGCCGCGAGCACCTGCGCGTCATCCGGGCGTACGTCCGGGATCTGGCCGCCGCCGCCGGCGTCGCCGACCCCGACCGGTTCGCCAGCCAGTGGCACATCCTCTTGAAGGGCAGCATCGTGGCCGCCGGCGAGGGCGACGTCGAGGCCGCCCGGGCCGCCGGCGACGTGGCCGCCCTCCTCCTCGAGCGGGAGCTGCCTACCCGGTCGTGAGCACCACCCGCCGGGCGATGAGCGTGCCCGGTGCCCCCGGCTCCCCGGTCACCTCAACCGTCGAACCCTCGGTCACGTCCTGCAGCCCGGCCTCCGACCCGTCGGCCGCCACGTACTCCGTGTCGGCGGTGAGGGCGACCCGCGAGTAGCCGTTCACCGGTGGGTCGATCTGGATCACCCGGGCGCTGGCGAACACGCTCAGCACCGTCCCCCGGATGGTGACCTCGCCCGGCGTGCCGACGGTCGTCGGGATGACCTCCGCCGTCGTGGTGGTGGCCGGGGCGGACGTGGTCGTCGGCGCCAACGTCGATCCCGCCGCGTTCGAGGTCGGCGTGGTGGACGACGATGCCGGTGGCGTGACCGACGGCTCTGAGTCCGAACAGGCGGCCAGCCCGACGAGGACGAGGGCCACGAAGACCGCCCCCGCCGCTCGAGATCTCACCCGGCAGTCGACCACCCCACCACTGTAGGGGCCGGAGCTGGGGGCTCCCGCTCGACGAAGCAGGCGATGTCGACGACCCGGGGGTCCCCCTCCGACCGGACGTCCTCCTCACCGCCACAACCGTGATCCCCCGGGATTCGCCGTCCCATCGAGTGTCGGCCAATCGGGACGTGCGTGAACCGGTCGCCGATAGCCTTGGGCCGTGACGAAGATCGCCGACCTGCTCGCCGCCGGACGGTGCTATTCGTTCGAGTTCTTCCCGCCCCGCACCGACGCGGCGGAGGCCACCCTGCGCCGCACCCTCGTCGAGCTGGAGCCCCTGGGCCCGTCGTTCGTCTCCTTCACCTACGGCGCGGGGGGGACGACCCGGGAGAAGACCTACTCGATCGTGGTCGAGGTCCTGCGGACGACGTCGATGACCCCGATGGCCCACCTGTGCTGCGCCGGCCACACCCGGGCCGAGCTGCGGTCGCTGCTGGAGGCCTACCGGGCCGACGGGGTGGAGAACATCCTCGCCCTGCGCGGCGACCCGCCGGCCGATCTGGGACTGCCCCCCGGCGACCTCGACCACGCCTCCGAGCTGGTCGACCTGGTGCGGGAGATGGGTCCGTTCTCGGTGGGCGTGGCGTCGCACCCCGAGGGCCACCCGGCCTGTCCCGACCGCGACCTCGACCGGGACCGGCAGGCGGCCAAGCTGGCCAAGGCCGACTTCGGCGTCACCCAGTTCTTCTTCGAGCTGGAGGACTACGTGCGGCTGGTCGAGGATCTGGCCGCCCGAGGCGTCGACAAGCCGGTCGTGCCCGGGGTCATGCCCGTCACCAACGTGGCCCAGATCGAGCGCTTCGCCCAGCTGTCGGGCGCCGCCTTCCCGGTGTGGCTGGCCGACCGGCTCCACGCGGTGGCCGACGACCCGGACAAGGTGCGCCGGGTGGGCGTCGAGGTCGCCACCGAGCTGAGCGCCGGCCTGCTGGACGCGGGGGCGCCCGGGCTGCACTTCTACACGCTGAACCGGTCCCAGGCCACGACCGAGATCTGGACCAACCTGGGCCTACCGGTCACCTGAAGTGGCGCGGTGGTCCGATCGGGCCCACCGCGGCGGCAAAGCCGCGGCGGGCGGCGACACGCACCGACCGGCAACCTGGGATCAGGCGGCGCGCTCCCGCCGGAACGCCTGCCGCCAGATCCATCCGTGAGCAGTGGGCCCGGCCGTGGCCGCCAGGGCGAGGACGCCACCCCACAGCGCAGGAGCACCGGCGATGGTCTCGCGGTAGTCATCGGATCCGCTCGTGCCCTCCAACGCGGCGATCACGATCTGGGGACCGATGGGCAGCGACAACCCGAGCCCGGCGGCCCAGAGCAGGGGGTTGCGAAGCGGGCCCGACCGGCGGGCGACGAGCCCGGTGTAGGCGGTGGCGAGCGCAAGCGCACCGACGATCCCGCCCGACCAGGCTTCGATGGCGTCACCCCGAGGCGAGGATGACCGATAGCGCACCTCTCCCCCTCCCGGGAGGCAGAGGATGATCCGATCGACCTCCCACCCGAGGGCCGTACCGACGGCTGCGTGTCCGATCTCGTGGGCGTTGCAGCTGACGATCACGGCCAGGGCGCCGATGGCGAAAGCCGTCGCCACCACGGCCAGCGCGGTCGTGGGCCGCCGGAGGCTGGCAACCGACCACGCCGCCGGCGGGGGATCGCCGCCGGTCACCCGCCCGACCCGGTTAGCGCCCCCCCGGTCGACACGGGACCCGACCATACCCGGTGGCCCTCCTGCCGGTCGGGGAGGAGCAGCCGGGGGAGAACGCCATCGGCCGCAGTGAGCAGCGGTCGCGGCACGGGCTGTCCGGCGTCGACGTCGGCGGCCGGCCCGTCCCGGTGGTCTACGAACCGACCTGGGCCATCGGCACCGATGAGGCCGCCGAATCGGAAGCACGCCGCCCCCCCGGCTACGACACCTCGCCGCCGAGGTAGGCGTTGCGGACGGCCTCGTCGCCCAGCAGCTCGTCGGCCGCCCCGGACCTGACCACCGTGCCCGTCTCCAGCACGTAGGCCCGGTGCGACCGGGCCAGGGCCTGGGCCGCGTTCTGCTCCACCAGCAGCACCGTGGTCCCCTGCTGGTTGATCTCGGACACGATGGCGAAGATCTGGGTGACGAGCTTGGGGGCCAGGCCCATCGACGGCTCGTCCAGCAGCAGCACCTGGGGCCGGGCCATGAGCGCCCGCCCGATGGCCAGCATCTGCTGCTCCCCGCCCGACAGGGTTCCCCCCGGCTGCGACCGGCGCTCGGCCAGCCGGGGCAGCAGCCCGAACACCCGCTCCAGGTCGGGACCGACGCCGGCCTTCTTGGCCGTTCCCCGGCTGTAGGCGCCCATCTCCAGGTTCTCCAGCACCGACATCCCGGGGAAGATGCGCCGCCCCTCGGGCGCCTGGGAGATCCCCAGCCGCACCCGCTCGTGGGCCGGCACCCCCGAGATGTCACGGCCCGCCAGCAGGATCCGGCCCGACGTCACCGGCCGCACGCCCGAGATCGTCTTGAGGGTGGTGGTCTTGCCCGCCCCGTTGGCCCCGATGAGGGCCACCACCTCCCCCGCCTCGACGGTGAAGGAGACCCCCTTGAGCGCCTCCACCATCCCGTAGTGGACGTGGAGGTCGTCGAGCTCGAGCAGCGGCGCCACTAGCCGGCCTCCGGCTCACCCAGGTAGGCCTCGATCACCCGGGGGTCGCGTTGGACGTCGGCCGGCCGGCCTTCGGCGATCTTCTCGCCGAAGTCGAGGACGCACACCCGGTCGGAGGTGCCCATCACCAGGCTCATGTCGTGGTCGATGAGGACGACGGTGAGCCCCTCGTCCCGCAGCCGGCGGATGAGGGCCCGCACCGCCTGCTTCTCGGCTGCCCCCATGCCGGCGGCGGGCTCGTCGAGGAGGAGGACCCGGGGCCCGGTGGCCACCGCCCGGGCGATCTCCAGCCGCCGCTGGTCACCGTAGGGCAGGTTGCGGGCCAGGTCGCCCGACCGGCGCTCGATGCCGACCAGGCTCAGCAGGCGGTGGGCCTCCTCCCGGCTCTCCCGCTCCTCCCGCCGGTGGCGGGGCAGGCCCAGCAGGGCCCCGGGAACGCTCGTGCGGTGGCGGGAATCGGCCCCCACCATCACGTTCTCCAGGGCCGTCATGTTGGGGAACAGGCGGATGTTCTGGAACGTGCGGGCGACCCCGGCCCGGGTGACCTGGTGGGGACGGTCGCCGCAGATGGTCTGGCCGTCGAGGCGGATGTCGCCGCCGGTGGGCTCGAACACGCCCGTCACGCAGTTGAACACCGTCGTCTTGCCCGCTCCGTTGGGACCGATGAGGCCCAGGATCTCGCCCCCCACCACGGCCACGTCGACCCCCCGCAGGGCGACCACCCCGCCGAACTCCATCCGCACCCCGTCCAGCTCGAGCACCGTCGCCCGCTTGCCCGCGGGCGCAGGACCGGCCGGCGACGCCGGCGTCGCCTCCGGGGCGGGCCGGGGCGGGAGCGGACTCGGGGCCGGCGCCGACGGCTCCCCGGCTGGCGCCGGCGGCTCCTCGGCGGGCGTCGCGGCCTCGGCCACCGCCGCGCCCGTCCCGCCCTCGGGCCGGGCCTCGACCAGCTCTCGCGCCCGCTGGCGGCTGGGGATCAAACCCTGGGGCCGGAAGATCATCATCACCACCAGGGCCAGCCCGAACAGCAGCACCCGGTACTCGGTGATGTTGGTGGCGTGGCCGCCGAGGATCGTGTTCAGCCCGCGGGTGAGGGTCTCGCCGGCGGCCGCGTCCCGGAGGTACTCGGGCAGGAAGGCGACCGCGAACGCGCCCACGATCACTCCCGGGATCGACCCCATCCCGCCCAGCACCACCGCCGACAGCAGGATCACCGAGAGGAAGAACGGGAAGTTGTCGGGGTTGATGAAGCTCGCCCGGCTGGCGTAGATCCACCCCCCCAGCCCCCCGGTGGACGCCCCGATGGCGAACGCCCACAGCTTCATCTTGAACGTGGGCACGCCCATGGCCTCGGCCGCGTCCTCGTCCTCCCGGATGGCGGCCCACGCCCGCCCCACCCGCGACCGGCTCAACCGGACGATCATCACGATCGCCAGCACGATCGCCACCAGCGTGAGGTAGTAGTACGGCAACGGTTCGAGCCCGAACGTCACCCCCAGCACCGACGTCGGGTGGGGGATGCCCGAGATGCCCCGGGACGCCCCCAGCGACTCCGAGTTCTGGGCCACGATGCGGGCGATCTCGCCGAAGCCGAGGGTGACGATGGCCAGGTAGTCCCCCCGCAGCCGCAGCGTCGGCGCCCCCAGGATCACCCCCGCCAGCGACGCCAGCAGCACGGCCAGGACCAGCGCCTCCCAGGACGACCAGCCGGCGGCGGTGGTCAGCTTGGCCGTGGTGTAGGCGCCGACGGCGTAGAAGGCGACGTAACCGAGGTCGAGGAGCCCGGCCTGGCCCACGACCACGTTGAGGCCGAGGGCGAGGAGGACGAAAACCGCCACCGGGTAGAAGAGCACGCTCTGCCAGGCGACGGACACGACCAGGGGCGCCACGATCGCCCCCACCAGGGCCACCGCCAGCACCGCGGCCCGCACGGGCCGCCCCTGGCGGTCCCACCAGCGGGTCACCGGCTGCCAGATCGAGATCGAGCGGATCACGCCCTCGCCCTCCCCGCGCTCTCGCCCAGCAGCCCGGTGGGCCGGAACAGCAGGACGAGGACCAGCACGGTGAAGGCGAACACGTCCTTCCACTCGCCGCCGAGGACGGTCGACCCCCAGTTCTCCATCAGACCCAGGAGCAGACCGCCCAGCAACGCGCCCCGGATGTTGCCTATGCCGCCCAGGACGGCGGCGGTGAACGCCTTGATCCCGGGCAGGAACCCGATGTCGTAACGGGCCGCCTCGAAGAAGATCCCGAAGAGGGTCCCGGCGGCGCCGGCCAGGATGCCGCCGAGCAGGAAGGTGAGGGTGACGACCCGGTTGATGTCGACACCCATCAGGGCCGCCGTCTCCGGGTCCTGGGCCGCAGCCCGGATGCCCCGTCCCAGGCGGGACTTGGCCACGAACCGCTCCAGGGCCACCATCAGCACGACCGCCGCCACCACCACCAGCACCTTGTCGGTGCGGATGTCGGCCCCCCCGATCTCGGCCAGCTGGCGTTTCTCCAGGATGCGGGGGAACCCGAGGATCTCCCGGCCGTAGCGGACGGCGAACAGCTCCTGGAGGAACAGGGACATGCCGATGGCGGTGATGAGTGCCGCCAACCGGGGGGCGTGGCGACGGCGGAGGGGCCGGTAGGCGATGCGCTCCATGGCCACCGCGGTGAGTCCCGAGACGGTCATGGCGAAGAGCATCACGACCAGGATGGTGAAAAACAGCCCCGCGCCCGTCCGGGCCGGGTCGCCGGTGTCGATGCCCAGGCCGTGCATGGCGAACAGGCTGGCGAACACCCCGATCATGAAGACCTCGGAGTGGGCGAAGTTGATCAGCCGGAGGACCCCGTAGACGAGGGTGTAGCCGAGGGCGATGAGCGCGTAGATCGAGCCGAGGGTCAGGCCGTCGACCGTCTGCGGCCAGAACTGGTCCCGGAGGCAGGAGAAGCAGATGTCGATGGCGGGCCCCGGATCCTCAGGTGAACCGGAAGCGGCCGGTCGCTAGCCGAGCAACGACTCGATGGTGCCGAGCTCGGTGGGCTTGCCGGCCTGGAACTCGTACACGAAGACGTCGCCCGCCTTGATGTTGCCGTTGGCCTCGAACTCGATGGTCTTGCCCGCGCCCTCGAAGGCGCCCAGGTTCTCGACGTGGTCGAGGAGGGCGGCCCGGGTGGTCTTGCCCTCCCGGATGCCCTGGATGAGGATGCTGGCCGCGTCGTAGCCCTCGGTGGAGTAGGTGGCGGGGGCCGTGTTCCACTTGGCCTGGTACGCAGTTGCGAACTGGCCCAGCCTCCCGGCGGAGTCGGTGGTGGCCAGCTTGCAGGCGCACGTCACCTGCACGCCCTCGGCCGCGGGGGCGCCGGCCGAGGCCACGAAGCCGACGTCGAGGGCGCCGTCGCCGCTGAGGAACCGGACGTTGACCTGGCCGTCGGTGAGCTGCTTCTTCAGCCGTCCCCCCTCCGAGTAGTACCCGCCGTAGAAGATCATGTCGGGCGGCGGGGAGATGGCCCGGACCTGGTTCACGACGGCCGAGAAGTCCTGGGACTTGGGATCGATGGCCTCGTTGAGGACGGTCGTGACGCCGGCCCCCTCCAGCTCGCCCCGGGTGCCGTCGGCCAGGGCCTTGCCGTAGTCGGCGTTGTCGTGGATGTAGGCCGCGGTCCTGACGGTGAGCTTCTTGGTCACGTAGTCGGTGACGCCTCGACCCTGGACGTCGTCGCCGGGGACCAGCCGGTGGAAGACGGTCTGGCCGGGGACCTCGTCCGGGAGGGCGGTGGCGGTGGCCGACGCGCTCACCAACACCAGCCCCGCCGCCTGGAACGACCCCATGACGGCCCGGGTCTCGCCCGAGAAGGTGGGGCCGACGACGCCGATGATCGACGAGTCGTTGATGATGCGGTCCTTGGCCGTCGTCGCCTGGGCCGGGTCGCCCTGGGTGTCGTTGGGGACCAGCTCGAAGGTGATGTCGTCCTCGGCCGCGTTGGCCTCGTCGATGGCGACCTCGGCGCCGTTGCGGATGTTGATGCCGAGGTTGGCGTTGGGGCCGGTGAGCGGTCCGACGAACGCGAGCTTGTACGTCTGGCCCGCGCCCTCGCCTCCACCGTCGTCGTCGCCGCAGGCCGCCAGCAGCAGGGCGGCCACCGCCACGAGGGCGACGAGCCTCCAACCGGCAAGGGTCACTCGGGACATTGAGGCTCCTTCGGGAAAATACGGAAGATGAGGGGGGAGGTTACCCCGCGTCGCCGGGCGTACCCGGGTGGTGCACATCCGGAACCATGGGCGGCCACGACTTCGCCCAGGTGGCCGAGAACGTCCGCATCCTCGTGCGGGAGGAGCTCGACGCTCGGCAGCGACCGGAAGGCCATCCCGAGCCCCTCCCCGGCTGCCCGGTGGGCGAGGCCCACCGACTGGCCACTCGGCCCGTCGTTCGCGGATCACGATGGGTAGGCTCGGGCCATGCCTGACGGCCCCGCGGTCGACCCCATGCTCCAGCTGTTCGTCCGCCTGATGAACAGCCTCGACGTCCAGCTCGGGGTCACCCTGCTGGTGGGTGGGACGTGGGTGTCGGGCGTGCTCATCCCACCCCGGACGTTCACCGAGGAGGCGGGCGCCGAGCTGGTGGAGAAGGCGGGCGCGGAGGCGGAGGGGCTGCAGGTCTTCTTCCGGGAGCTGGGCCGGCACTGGTTCCCCAACGCAGCGGAGCTGGAGGAGGAGACGGCCGCCGGCACCGGCCCCAAGCGAGGCGACGACCGGCCCTTCCACCTGCACCTGCGCAAGGCCCGGATGGTGACGACCACGGGCACCATCCCGGTCGACGGGGCCTACATGCGGATCCGGCTGGCCGAGATCGCGGGCTGGGTCATCGGCGACTTCTCGTCGACGCACCCTTTCCAGCCCCCCCTGCCGCCGCAGCACACCGACTCGTAATTCGGGACGCCGCCGGGGCGGGCGGGGCTTAGCCTGGGCCGCCGATGTTGCCGCTGCCGCCCCGCTCCCAGCTCTGGCGCCGGCTGTGGCGGCTGGCCGGCGGACTGGTGCTGTTCGGCGTGGCCATCGGCTGCATGGTCCAGGCCGACCTCGGCCTGGCGCCGTGGGATGTCCTGCACCAGGGCCTCTCGGAGCGCACCGGCGTGCCCATCGGGGCGACGTCGATCGTGGTGGGGGCGGCCGTGCTGCTGCTGTGGATCCCGTTGCGGGAGCGGGTCGGGATCGGGACGCTGGCCAACACGGTCGTGGTCGGGCTGGTGATCGACCTCACCCTGGCGCTGCTGCCGAACCCGACGTCGGTGGTCGGCCAGGTGGCGCTGCTGGTGGTGGGGGTGGTGCTGTTCGGGCCCGGATCGGGCTTGTACATCGGCGCCGGCCTCGGCCCCGGGCCCCGTGACGGGCTGATGACCGGCCTCGCCCGAGGGGGGCGGTCGGTGCGGGTCGTGCGCACGGTCATCGAGCTGACCGTCCTCGCCGTCGGCGTAGTGCTGGGCGGCTCGGTCGGCATCGGGACGATCGTGTTCGCGCTGACGGTGGGCCCCAACGTCCACCTCTTCCTCGACCGGATGCGCCTGCCGGAGACCGTCCCCGACCCCGTCCCCGAAGCGCTCTAGGACCGGCGAGGGTCGGTGACAGGCAGTTGACGTAGCCCTCTTCACGCCTCGCCCGGCAGAACTCCCCACTCGAGCCGGCCCGAGATCACAGAGCCCCAGTTCCTGGCTCGTCAGCCAACGGCTGGCGTGGGCCATCAGGTTCAGCACCCTCCGCGCCGAGTCCCGCCGATAGCCGAGCCGGGCTAGCTCCCCCTCGAAGCCCGCCGCGTAGGGGGACAAAGGCCCCATGACCCGAACCGGCGCTCGATCAACCATGGTCGTCTCCTCTCGCATCGCGTGAGAGAGGAGGCTGCGCCGCCGGTTATGCCGAGCGGGCCCCGCTCAGACTGCGTGCCTCACCGGCGCTCTCGGCATAACGAGGCCCTCGGCATAACAAGCCTTATCTGGATGTCGGCATAAGGCCCGGTAGCGGACGAGCTCACGAAGCTCCCGCAGCTCGGGGGGCGCGATCCAGGCCTCGGCCAGGCGGCCCATGCGCAGCAGGTCGATGAGGTCGATGGCGTCTCGCTCGTCGTTCTTGACCCGACGGTGGCCCCAGTTGTTGCCCAGCGGATGGGCGCGCCCCGCTCGGTCAGCTCCCGGAGGAGCCTCAGCCGTTGCACGTCAATCATGAAGGTGAGGTTAAACCACCTTTCAGAAGGTGGTCCGTAGACCGCGACGGCTTTGTCGAGGACGCTGCAGACAAGCGATCACGGTAGTCGTGATAGCCGGAAGTCGCCTCGACAAGGGCGGCTTGAAGAGAAAGGGGAATGGCATGCTCGTTTTGGAACGCACCGACGACATTGTCGAGCAGTGGCGGCAAATCGCCGATTCGAACAACCCCGCAGGTCTGCTGTACCCCAGCGGGCGCTTCGCTGAGGCCGACATCATCGTGGCCTGTGAGGGATCAGGCTACTGCGGTACTGCGTGCACCTATTCACGCACCCGCTCCTGCTGCTGAGGAGCCGGGTCGTGTCGGAGCAGAGTAGAACCGATTTCACGTCCTCGCTGGGCGGCCAGATTGAACCGGCTATCGCCGGTCTGGCCGCCCAGCTCGGGCGCATCCGCGGGCTGAGCGGTCACGAGCGCGACGCAGTGCGTAAAGCGGCGGCGGAGGCGGTGTACGAGGCGGTCCACCGCAAGGTGACCCGTGTGCTGGTGCTGGAGTTGAACGCCGCACGGGTCACGGGAGTGCTGACCGCAGGTGATACACGAGCGAGGTGGGAGGAATTTCTCGATCTGTCGTCCGCGAGCACCTTCTGGAGTTCCCTGGGTGATTGCTATCCCTCTCTGCCGCAGCGGGTTCACAAAGTGATCGACAACCGCTGCGCGGCGGCTGTGACGATGGCCCGTCGCTTCAGCGCCGACCGTGCGGCGCTGACAGCCTTGCTCGAAGGCGGGCCGGTCGAGCTGTCGGAGGTCACGTTCGGAGCGGGTGATTCGCATCGAGCGGGACAGACGGTCGCCATCCTGCGATGTGCGCCCGGACTGGTGGTGTACAAGCCCCGCTCACTCGATGTCGACGCCGTCCTGGCTGTCGTGCTCGCCGATGTCCTCGACGCGGAGCCACCGGACACCCGCATCCGCGTGCCGAAGGTTGTCACGCGCGACGGCTATGGCTGGGCTGAACACGTGACCCACCGCCACTGTGACAACGACGCCGAATTGGCCTCCTTCTACACAGGGATCGGGCATTGGCTCGCGGTCATGGGCCTTCTGGGCGGTAGCGACCTCCATGCCGAGAACCTAATTGCCTGCGGCCCCGTTCCGGTGGTCGTCGACTGCGAGACTTTGTTCACGCCGCTTCCACCCGCGAGGCCGTCGGGTCTCGGCCTCGCGGCCGACCGGGCCCGAGAGATGGTCGAGGGGACAGTGCTTAGGACAGGGCTGCTGCCCGGTCGTGGGTTAGCGCTCGGTTGGCGAGGTGTCGACGGGTCCGCCGTGGGCGCGCTCCCGGGTCAGCAGCCACAGTGGCAGCAGCCGGTGATCATCGACGAGGGGACCGACATGGCCCGCATGGGACTGGCCCACGTCAATGTGGCGCCGGTCGTCACCAACCACCCCAGCAGCGAGCCGGCTCTCGGTCGATACTGGGACCGGGTGGTCGCCGGGTTCTCCGATCTGACAGGCAGGCTTCGGGCGCTGGACGACGCCGGAAAGCTCCGGCCGATGCTCGCCGCCTTCGAAGACTGCAGGGTTCGAGTGGTGCCGCGGGCCACCGAGGTGTACGCCGAGTTGGGCCGCATGCTCTGGCATCCGGTATCGCTGCACGACGAGCCGACGGCGGTCGAACGCGCCGCCGAACTGCTGGCCAAGTCAGCCGAGTTCATGCCGCTGGCACCAAGCGATCCGGAAGTGATCGCGGCCGAGATCGCAGAGCTGCTCGACGGCGACGTACCCTTCTTCACGACCACCGCTGGTCGCGGTCGACTCGAGGGACCACGGGGCACCAAGTGGCTGCCGGAGGCGGACCTCGTCGCAGACGCCTTGCGACGGTGGCGGGCGGCCGACCTGGCATTCGAGCGGCGGGTGATCCAAGCGGCTCTGGTCAGCGCATATCTCAACGAGGGCTGGTTGCCGAGCGAACAGTCGCTGCGGGTGGACGAGCCACGCACCGACGATCTGGACGGTCGCCGGCGAAGGCTGGCGGCGGGCGTCGTGCGCCAGGTGGTCCAAACCGCACTCCGGGCCGAGGACGGCACGGTGACGTGGATCGCCCCAGTGCTCAACCCGACCGGATGGGCTGTCGAACCCCTGGGTTCCGACGTGTACGGCGGCGTTCCCGGCGTCGCAGTTCTGATTGCCGCCTATCTGCGCGAGATGGGCGCCGGCCGGGCAGACCCGGTCGAAGGGCTCGAGCCGCTGCTCGAACGCACGCTCTGCACCATACGTGCCGCCGAGGACTGGCACGCCGGGCACCGGCGCTCCGGAACCGACATGCGTCCCCGACCACCCGGCGGCTACATCGGCCTAGGCGCCCAGATCTGGGCATGGCAGACCCTCGATCGGCTGGGCGGGCGGGGCACAGCCGGGACAGAACGAGCTCGGGCCCTGGCAGAGTTCCTCCCGGCCTCAATTCAGGCGGACGAGGCGTTCGACGTGCTGACGGGCACAGCCGGGGCGATAGTGCCGCTCCTCGATCTGGCCGAGACGACTGGAGAGAGTCGCTGGTTGGAGTATGCGGTGCTAGCCGGTGAGCGTCTGATAGCGGCCGCCACCATCGATGCGCGGGGTGCGTCGTGGCCTACTCCGCGTTGGCCGGACGGGTTGGGAGGCTTTGCCCACGGCGCCACGGGAATCGGCTGGGCGTTGGCACACCTGGCGCTTGCTGCGGCCGACGATCGTTTCGCCGCCACGGCCGACGCGGCATTCGCTTTCGAGGAGTCGCTCTACGACGAAGAGGCGGCGGGCTGGAGCGACCTCCGGGAGCCTGGACAGACCGCAGCTGCGTGGTGCCACGGCGCCGTTGGGATAGGCCTTGCCGCCTTCGATTTGCGCCAGCGCAGCGGGGCCAGCGGCCATGATGGGCCTGATCCCGCAGACACTGTGATCAGACGGGCTACGGCAGCCGCCTGGTCGAGGGGACTCGGATGGAACCACACCCTCTGCCACGGAGACCTCGGGTGCTGGGAACTGATCGACGCCGCCACAGCTGTTGAATCGCAGCCTTCTGGGCTCGACAGTGTCACGGTGACCGGTCACATTCTTGCCAGCCTGGAGAAGCATGGGCCAGTGAGCGGCTTCGCCCGAGAGGCGTTCGCGCCCGGGCTGGTAGCCGGCGTCGGCGGGATCGCATACCAATTGCTGCGCATGCACCCCGACTCCAACCTTCCGTCGGTGCTGACGCTCGGAAGGGACCCGAATTGAACGTCGACGGCCAGGCGGCCGAGCTCGAAACGCCCTACTGGCGACTCGACCAAGAGGACGACGCCCCCACAGATGCTCGGCACCTGGTCCGGCGGTTGCGACTCGCGTGCAAACCGGTCGTCGCGACAGTCAAGGAGGCCGGGGCTCGGCCGGCTTTGGCTACAGCGCTGCTGCAGGTCGTATCCGGCTCGGCCACCGCATTCGGGATACTGGCGACGTCCGGAGCGCTCGAGGAGTTGCTCGCCTCCGGTCCTTCGGCCGAGCGGATGGCCACCGCGCTGCCCGCGCTGGTACTAGTGGTCGCTGCCTACGCTGGTCGCGGCGCAGTGGACGCTGGCGTCGCCTCCGCCCAGGCCCGCCTCGTCCCAGCGGTCCGCCGGGTGGCCGAGGAGCGGCTCTTCGATGTCAGTCTCCGTGTAGAACTTTCGACCTTCGAGGACCCCGGCTTCTACGACCGGATGCACCGGGCGCGGGACCGGGGGCTTCTGCATTTGGAGCGGGCGACCGAGAACCTCATCGAGCTGCTCGGTGCGTCGCTCGCCGTCCTTGCGGCAACCGCGGCGCTGCTCGTCCTTCACCCGATTCTGGTACCGGTCCTCGCTCTCTGCGTCGTCCCGCACGCTTGGGCAGTGGTGCGCTCAGCCCAGTTGGAATACACCAGCATGGCTCGGACCGTGACGTTGCGACGGCGCGTCGGGATGATCGCCGATCTCGCCACCAAGCGGGAGCCCGCCCCGGAGATCCGGGCCTGTCAGGCACAGCCGTTCGTGCTGGACCAGTACCGGTACGCAGCCGACCTACTGCGCGACCAGGAGGTCCGGGTCGGGCTCGCCCAGGCCCGGGCCCGCGTCGTGGGTCGGGCCTTGGCCGGCGTGGGCGTGGGCGCTACCTACGGGGCGCTCGTCCTCCTGCTGCAGGCAGGCTCTGTACCGCTGGCGGTGGCCGGTACTGCCGTCATCGCCATTCGCGGCGCGACCGGCGCGTTGACCCGGCTCGTGCTGGCCGCCAACGAGCTCTTCGAGCACGCTCTTTACATCGCCGATTACCAGGCGTTTCTGACCGACGCCGGGGCCCACGTCCGCCCTTCGGGGCGGTTGACCGCCCCCCGAAAACCTCGGCGGATCTCGCTCGACGCCGTCGGGTTCCGCTACCCCGGCGATGGTGGCGACTCGCCCGCCCTCAGGGCGGTCACCCTCACTATCGATGCTGGCGAAACCATCGCCCTGGTCGGCGAGAACGGCTCAGGCAAGACGACTCTGGCGAAACTGATCGCCGGCTTGTACCAACCGACCGAGGGGAGGATTACATGGGACGGTGTCGACATCGCCGAGTTCGATCCTCCAACCTTGTCGGATCGCATCGTCATGGTGCAGCAGGAGCCTGTTCACTGGCCGTACAGTGCGCGGGACAACGTACGGATCGGCCGACACAATCGGTTCGACCCTGACGAGGAGGCGTTGCGCGAGGCCGCAGCCAGGTCGCGGACGGACGAGGTCGTCGATCAGCTTCCCCATGGATGGAAAACCTTGCTCTCCAAGTACTTCCGCAACGGCCATGAGCTTTCCGGCGGGCAGTGGCAGCGGCTGGCAGTGGCGAGGGGGCTCTACCGGGACGCGCCGCTCCTGATCTGGGACGAGCCGACGGCGGCCCTCGACGCCAAGGCTGAGTTCGCCGTCTACGAATCGCTACGGGAGATGGCCGGGGGCCGCACGGTCATCCTCATCACCCATCGCCTCGCCAGCGTGCGTTGTGCAGACCGGATCTACCTGCTTCACCACGGCGCACTGGTCGAGCAGGGCACCCACGAGGCGCTGCTTTCGGCCGGAGGACGGTATGCCGAGCTCCACGATTTGCAGGCGCAGCTCCATGGTGCGGTGAACAATGCGGTCCTCGCGTAGGCGGGACACGGCAAAGTGCAGTCGGCCCTAAGCCGCTTTGACTGGAAACAGCTCGCCGCCCGCCTCGAGGGCTCGCTCGTCCTTCCGGACGACCCCGAGTACGCCTGGGCCCGCAAAAGGTTCATCGCACACTCCGAGGACGTGTTGCCCCAGGCAGTCGCACGCTGTGGCGCGTCTGAGGACGTGGCCGAGGCGATCACGTTCGCCAGGTCGAAGGAGGTGCATTTCGCCCTGCGGAGTGGTGGCCACAGCTACGCCGATCACTCGTCCACCGGAGGATTGCTCATCGACCTGCGGGACCTAGACTCCATCACCGTCGACGGGGACGCGGCTGTGGTCGGTCCAGGTGCGACTACGGGCGCCGTGGCGGAGCGCCTCGCTCGCTTCGGCCGGGTTCTGCCGTCCGGTTCGTGGCCGACCGTCGGTATCGGCGGCATCGCCTTGGTCGGCGGCTACGGATTCCTGAGCCGCATGTACGGGTTGACGACAGACCATCTCCTTTCGGCTGAGGTGGTGTTGGCCGATGGGAGCCTGACGACGGCGGACGCGACGAACTCCCCCGATCTCTACTGGGCCCTTCGGGGAGCCGGTGCCGGCAACCTCGCCGCTGTGACCTCTCTCCTGTTCCGGACCCACCAGTCCCGGCCCTCAACCAGCTTCCACTGCGTCTGGCCGTCGTCGCACGCCGTGGCCGCTATCGACGCGTGGCAGAGGTGGGCGCCAAACCTGGCCTTCGAGGTGAGCGCCGAACTCGAGATCGTCGCTCCCGACCTTGACACCGAAACATCTACCATCGAGCTGTTCGGTGTCAGCCTTCTGGACCGGGAATCCACAGCTCAGCTGCTCATCGACTTCGCCTCGAGCATCGGTGCGCGAGCCGCGCGGGCGTACGTCGAGAATCTCGGAGGACGGGATGCCGCCCGCTATCAGGTCGGTCTGGTGACCCGGACCAACGACGCGGCATGTATTCCTGCGGGGCCGTTCATGCGCCCCGGCTTTCAGTTCGTCAAATCGGAGTTCTTCGACGAGCCATTACCTATCGAAGCCATCACCGCTCTCGTGAGGCACGTCTCCGTGAGCCGCTCCTATGGCGAGCGCCGGACCTTGGAGTTCGTTCCTTGGCGTGGGGCTCAGGCGCTCGTTCCCCCGGATGCTTCGGCGTTCGTCCATCGGAAGCCACTGTTCCTGCTCAAGCACGGTGTGCTGCTCGGGTCGTCGGCGTCGGCAGAGCGGCGGAAAAACGCCCGATCCTGGATTCGCACGGCTTGGGCAACGACACACCCCTACGGCTCTGACCGGGCCTATCAAGGATTTCCCGATCCCGACCTCGTCAATTCGGCAGAAGCCTATTATGGAACCAACCTGCCTCGACTGAAGCGGGTTAAGGCAACCTACGATCCCGAGAACGTCTTTACATCTGATCTCGGTGACACGCTCGAGCCGGCGTTTTGACGGGGGCCGGCCGAGGGCTGCGAGTTGAGGCCGGCCTTTCGGATCCCTGGATGAAACAGCCATACCTGTCGGCGGTCACTCGGCGCCCCCACCCTCAAACCGCGGCGACCCCGGGCCGGGCGCAGCCTCCAGCACGCCGTTGACCAACGCCCAGCGGAGCAGGGACCGGGCGCCGGCGGCGGTCAGCCCCGCCTCCTGCAGCAGGGTGGTCAGCAGGAGGCGGGAGGTCGGCTCGGCCGCCATCCGGGAAAGATCGAGGAGGTCGAAGGCACCGGCCCACCGGGTTGCGCCCCCGTCGGCCAGGCGGATGGCGGGCCCGAGAGCGACCCGGCCGTCGATGACCAGGGGAACCTCGACCACCGGAGCAACGAAGCAGACGAAGGCGGGCAACTCGTGTGTGGCCTGGGGCTCCCGGGGTTCGTCGGCCCCGCCGCCCCGGGTCACGGCGGCCACCGTGGCCAGGTGGCGGTCGCGTTCGACCAGCACCAGGCTGCGGTAGTAGGCCGATGCCACGTCGTGTGCCCCGTCGTCGGCACCGGCCCAGGTGGCGATGGTCGTGCCCGCGGCGATGGTCGACGCCAGGGCGAAGCGGATGCCCTGGCCGGCGATGGGGTCGTGGGCCAGGGCGGCGTCACCCACCGCCAGCTGCCGCCCGCCCACTGGCGACCGGGACCACTGCACGCCCGCAGGCCGCCGCCCCCGCGCCACCACCGTCCCCGGGTCGAGACCCAGTTGCCGCAGGGCGGCGCGGCGGACGTCGTCCGGGAGCTCGGGGGATGAAGTGACCACCGCGGCCCACGTCGCCGTCGGGTGGCCGAGCCGGTAGGCCCACCACCCGCCCGATCGCACCACCCGTCCGGCGTGGTGGTCGGGCGGGGTCGGAGGGGCCTCGAACTGCCACGCCACCTGGCGGGAGTGGTGGTGGACCGGCCTCGACCACGCCGCCGCCCGGCCGGTGGCGTCCACCAGCGCTTCGACCTCCGGTGCCAGGGCCGCAGCCGCCGGTAGCCGGGTCACCCGTTCGACGGTGGCGCCCCGATCCCGTGCCCGTCCCAGGAGCACGTCGGCCAGCCGGGCCCGGTCGACGTGCACGACCCGGTGGGGCACGGCGCCGGCCGTCGGGCTGCCTCCCTGGGTCGGCCCGTCGACCTCGGCCGACCCCAGTTCGGTGCGCAGGTCGGGCTCACCCAGCACCGCCAGCAGCTCCAGGCCGGCCAGCGGGATGGCCTCGATCCCCGGCGTGCGAGGGCCGTCCCGGACCAGGATGCGCACCGACGCCCCGAGGGACCGGAGGCGGATGGCGGCCGCCGCTGCCGCCACACCGCCACCGGCGATGACCACGTCGGACCCCGGTGACATGCCGTCGACCCTTGGGTAGGGTATCGACCGACTCGACCTCGTGGGCGGAGGCGCTATGGCTGGCGAGACGGTGCGGTCGGTCTTCTTCACCCCGCCGATGGCGGTGGCCCGGCTGGGGGGCAGCGACACGCCGGTTGACGCCTACGTGTG
Source organism: uncultured Acidimicrobiia bacterium (assembly GCA_963790325.1). GTDB lineage: Bacteria > Actinomycetota > Acidimicrobiia > Acidimicrobiales > AC-14 > JAXDMK01. The sequence continues at coordinate 1,137,843 of CAWBNY010000002.1, read as the reverse complement.
GCGGGAGGACCCGTCGCTCGAGGGTGGCGGCCTGACGTCTCTGGAGCCGGCCGTCTCGCTGGCGGTCACGGCCGACGGGTCGGTGCGCTCGTACCGCCCCACCGAGTTGGTCTTCCGCGACGAGTCGGGGTTGCGGCCGGTGGCGCCCTTCCTGGAGCTCTGCGTGGAGCTCGACGACGGAAGCGTCAGCAGGCTCACCAGCGCCCTGCTCACCGAGCTGGGCGGGACCCTGGCAGACGTGTCGTACGTGGTGGAGGCGGCCAACCGCAAGGCCCAGCGCCGCACCGGGGACCCGGCCTGCGCCTTCTCGGCGCGGGTGCAATTCGACCACACCGAGCCGACCGACCGGCCCCTGCTGGCCTCGAGCGAGGGCAGCCGGATCCTCGTGTCGCCCGACCGACCCATCCCCCTAGGGAGCATCCGGCCCGTGCGGCCGGTGCCCGGGCCACCCGACGAGCGGGACGTCGACCGCGATGTCCTCCGCCTGCGGTTCACGCCGGCCAAGGGACGGGTCTACGGGCCGCCGAGCGCGGCGACTGGCCGATTCGGGCCGATGACGTTCGAGATAGTGCCAGATCGAGATCGGATTCTCAACGAGGAAACGTCATGGAGGAACTACGAAGGTCGCGCCCCAGACCTGCGCCACCCGAGGCCCCATGACACGTACGACGGCAGCGGCGACCCCAGCTCGTCGGGCGGCCGATCGTGGGGGGTTGTCGACGACACGTGCGATGTGCTGGTGACGGCCACCGTCACGCTGGCGGGGCAGGACCACGTCGCCCACGCTCGGGTGTTCGTCGGGCCGCCCGACTTCGCCCCCGACAAGCGCCCCTTCTTCTCGCTGGTCGACGACCTGCTCGACAGGGACGAGCCGGACCCCGAGTTCGATCCGGCTGTCACCCGGCTCGAAGTCGCTGACCTGCTGCGACGGGTGCTCGAGAGCGTGAGCCTGAACAACGTCGACCTCCAACGCCGCCGAGCGGTCGTCGATAATGAGCGGGAACTCGAGACGCTCCTCGACGCCGCCGATTCCCTGGGGATCTCCGAGAGGATCCAGGCCCGTCTCGGACGCGGGGGCGTCACCCCTGAGCCGCCGCTGGCCAACGAAGCGACGATGACCGACGCCGACGAGGGCTACCGGGCGAGCGAGCGGAACCAGCTCCGAGCCGACGCCCCCCGCCCCTACGCCGAGCTGGCGCGCGACGCCCACTCGGCTCTAACCGCGTACCCCACCCTCATGGCCTTCCTCGCCCGCGACGCCGACCGGGTGCGCCGCCTCCTCCGCCAGCCCTACGCCCTGGTGCGGGAGTCGACGCCGGCTGAGGCCCTACCGGTAGCCGGCCGCCGCCGGCCGTGGGACCCCGAGGCCTGGCTGCACGACATGCGTATGCCGCCGTACATGCGGGACTCCGACGCATCCCCTCTGTCGCTCACCCGGCGCCAATACGTGCAGGTCATGAGCCTGCTCGACGAGCTGGCGCCGGTGGCTCCGGCGCCCCGTCCCCGCCGGCGCCGGGAGCGTGGCCTGGCGCCCGACGAGGCGCCCGCACTGTCGGCCGACGAGCTCTTCGCCCGGTTCCGGAGCACCGACGTGACAACGGCCGTCCCCGAGCCCCGCCGCTGATGACCGTCGCCACCACCTGGACCCCGGTCCCGACCCCGACCGCCCGGCGTCCCGTCGAAGCGCCCGCCCCCGCAGCCAGTCCCCGGCTGGACGGGCCCTGGTTCCACCTCGTAGGGGGCGACCGGCCGCTGGTGTGGCTGGTCGAGGGTTCGCAGCTGTTCGAGGTGGATCCCGACTCGGCGGCCGCGCTCGCCGCCGGCGACCCCCTGACCGTCAGCCGGTGGCGCGCCATCGCTCAGGGCGGGCAGCGGGCGCCGGTCGTCGAGTTGTCGGACGAGCCGCTGGCGGTCTCGTTGGCCCTGGCCCAGTCGTGCAACCTGGCCTGCTCGTACTGCTACGCCGACCAGGGTCGGTTCGGGGGCGCTTCCCGGCGCATGCCGGCCGACGTGGCCCGCCGGGCCGTCGACCGCCTCGTCGCCGGTGCCGCCGGTCGGCCGGTCGTACTCGGCTTCCTCGGCGGCGAAGTTCTCCTGCACCGTGCGTTGCTCCACGAGATCGTCGCCTACGCAGCGGCGACGGCGGCCGACCACGGGGTCACGATCTCCTTCTCCATCACCACCAACGGCACCCTGGTCACCCCGGCCGACACCCGCCTCTTCCGCGACCACGCCTTCACCGTGACGGTGAGCCTTGACGGCGACGCGGCCACCAGCGACCACAGCCGCCGGTACCGCAACGGCCGGGGCAGCTTCTCCCACGCCGTGGTCGGCGTGGGCGACCTGCTGGCCGATCCGGGACGGGCCAAGGTGGTCGCCCGGGCCACCGTCACTCGCCGCGACCTGCGGGTGCAGGAGCGGGTGGAGGGCCTGGCCGCGGCCGGCTTCGCCCAGGCCGGGGTGAGCCCCCTGCGCACCGGTCCCGACCACGACCTGCGCCTCCGGCGCGCCGACTGGGCGGAGTTCCTGAACGAGATGGAGCGGGCCGCCGACGCCGAGCTGGCCCGCCTCCTCGACGGTCGGCCGCCCCGGTTCACGAACCTCCTGTCCGCCCTGCGGGAGATCCACCGGGGATCGGCCCGGGCCCTGCCCTGTGGCTCGGCCGCCACCTACGTGGCCGTCGGCGCCGGCGGCGGGTACTTCACCTGCCATCGCACCGTCGACGACGACCGCTACGCGCTGGGCGATGTCGACAGCGGCCCCTCGGCGACGGGGCGGCGGGCGTTCGCCGAGTCCCGCGCCGTCGACCACCAGGAGCCGTGCCGCTCGTGCTGGGCCCGCTACCTGTGTGGTGGGGGGTGCCACGCGGAAGTGGACGAGGTCGGGCGCGAGGGGTGCGATTACATCCGGGGCTGGCTGGAGCACTGCCTCGGGATCTACACCCGATGCCTGTCCGCGGGCCCCGCGGCACCGAACTGGATGGAGGCGAGCAGATGAGCGACGGGATCATTCCCCTCAACCTCGCCGCCCGGCTGAACCAGGCTGCGGTGGGGAACCCGGAATCGGCCACGCTGGCCAGCGGGGTGGCGAACTGCTTCCCCGGCTTGGAGTTCGACCATCGCAACCTCGACCGGCGGTTCTTCCCCGGCCTGGTGGTCGAGTTCGATGACCCGCCGTCCGCAGCGCGCTCGTTGGGAGCCGTCGTGGTTGACGTGGCCCTTGACGACCCGATGCTGGCCGATCTGCCACCGGACGCCGCTGGCCTCCGCGACCAGCTCGAGGAACTTCGCGAGGACCTCGCGCTCAACCGCGGATCCTGGTGGCTCGGCGCCGTCGGCCAGGGCGGAGTGGTCATAGATCCCACGGCGCTCGAGGGCGTGCCGCTGGGCTCCTTGGGCACATGGCGTCTCGTGCGGTCGCTCGAACCGGGACCGGTGACGGTGGTCCTACGCCGGTTCCGGCGGGCCGACCCGGTCGCCGAGATCACCCTCGTCGGCCCCCGGCGCCCCTACCTCGGCGGCGACGAGGCGATCGACGGCTCCTATCAGGCGGGCGAGCTGACGCAGAGCCTGTGCTCGCCGTGGCAGCACGACTTCCGCGACTGCGGTTGCTATTACTGGGCGTCGAATCATCCCGACATCGCCTTGGAGCCGGCGCCCGAGGCGGAGCCGCAGCTTCCGCCGCCGCCTGGCACCGGGTGGGTGAACTGGCTGCGAGCTCGCCCCGCCCGCCCGGAGGCGCCCGAATTCGGGTACTACGAGATCAACGGGCGGTTCCAGGACCTGGCCGTGGTGTTGCGAGACCGGGAATCCGACCGGCCCTACACTCCGCCGGCGGCGGCCGACGCTGTCCCGTACGGCTCGCCGGAGGAACTGGTGGCGGTGCTGACCGGTGAGCTGGCCCCCCTCGAGCACGTGCTGATCCTCGAGTACCTCTACGCCTGGTCGTCAGTGCGCACGCCCCAGGAGGTGGGCGCACTGGCCGACGACGAGCTGGCCGAGGTGCTGCCGGTCGCCTTCCGGGCCGACCCCGACGCGCCCCTCGACGGTGTCACCGACCGGGCCGCCGCGGCCGACTACCTGCGGCGGCGCCTCACGCGCGATGTCATCTTCCTGCGGGAGCAGCTGAGGGCGACCGCCATCAGCGAGATGCGGCACCTGTGGTTGGTCAACCTCCTGTTGCGCACCCTCGCCGAGGACGGCCTGGGCCCCGCTTACCAGCCGGCCCTGGGCGTGGCCGCCGAGGTTCCCACCGGCACTGCCGGTGCCACCCGGCCCCGGGCTCTGCGGCCCCTGGTGCGGGAGGCGGTGCAGGACTTCCAGGGAGTGGAGCAGCCGAGCGGAGGACTCGAGGGCCGCTACGCGCGGGTACGGGCGACGCTCCTACGCCCGCCCTACCGGGGCGAGCTGTTCGACATCGCCAGCCGCATCGTCGACGAGGGAGTCGACCACTACAGCTCGTTCCGGCGCATGGCGATGATCGTCGACGTCTACGACCAGTCGCCGCCGCCCCACCTGCGCCCCGGCTTCACCCTCGCGTCGGCCGACGACCCGGTGGTGGCGCCTGCGCTCGATGCGCAGCGGCGGATCGTGCGGCTGCTCTCCGAGGGCTACGCGGGCGACGAGGCCAAGATCGCCGACGCCCGCCGCGCCATGCTCGCCGACCTGGAGGGAGCGCTGCAGTCGTCGGCTGCCGCCGGTCGGGGCGTCCCCTTGTTCGCCTTCCTCGAAGAGGGTTGATCTCACTCCTCCGTGGCTCTCCCACTCGGGCATACCGGACCGGCGTATTCGCGCTACTCGTCAGGCGGATAGCGAAAACAAGCGGGCGCCCTCGACCACCGCATTGCAGAGGGCCGATATGTCGGGATAGTCCGCGCTCCCGTTCCGGATTGCGAGCGACACTGCTCGCTGGGGCCGCAAATCGGCCACCGGGCGCAGCTCGGCATGGGTGACGAGGGCTACGAGCGCCAACTTGGGGACGAGTGCCACCCCGAGGCCGGCCTGGACCAGGGCCAGGGTGACGGCGTAGTCGCCACTGGTGAACTCGATCCGGGGTTGGAAGCCGGTGAGATCACATGCCCGCAGCACCGCCGCGTGGCAGATGGTCTCGGGCGAAGGCGCGATCCACGCCTCGTCGCGTAGCTTGTCGAGGTTCACCTCGTCGGCTATGGCGGCATGGCCGGGCGGCAGGGCGATGAGCACGGGATCGTCGAACAGATGGGTCAACTCGACGCTCGGGTCGTCGGTGCCTCGGAGCAGGTCGTACTGGTAGACGAGAGCGGCGTCGATCTCCCGGGCGCGTAGGGCAGGAATGCTGTGGTCGGCCTCCTGTTCCTGCACGACCACCCGTAGCCCGCAGTACGTGTCACGGCAGTACTCGATCACCTTCGGCACCACCGCCCGGGCCGCGGTGGGGAAGGCGGCGAGCCGGATCGTGCCTCCAACGCCATCGCGCAGTCCCGCGATATCGGCCTCGGCTTGCTCCAGGTCGGCGAGGATCCGGTGGGCGTGGCCCACCAGGCGTTCCCCGGCCTCGGTGAGGCGGAGTCGCCGCCCGTCCCGCTCGGTCAGCTTGAGGCCCGCCTCCCGCTCGAGCGAGGAGAGCTGCTGGGAGACCGCCGAGGGGGTGAGCCAGCACGCCCGGGCGACCGCCGTGACCGTGCCCCGCTCGGCCAGCTCCCGGAGGAGCTTCAGCCGTTGCACGTCAATCATAAGGCGAGCTTAAACCACCTTTCAGAAGGTGGTCCGTAGACCGCGACGGCTTTGTCGAGGACGCTGCAGACAAGCGATCACGGCACCCGTGAGAGCCCAACTGCTCGCCTCAGACCTGCGGCGGCTGACGGAAAAGGAGAAAGCACGATGAAAAAGAACAACGAGTCCCGGCGAGCGGGAAGGGCCGGAAAGCTCACCGCTCTGCTCGTCGCGCTGGCTGCGTCGTCGATCACCTTCATGGCCAGCCCGGCGGCTGCGCACCACGAGAATGGAAATAGCACCTACTACGAGCACACCAACGCAGGCGGCGCCCAGACCACCGTCTGGCCGGGCGAATGGATCGATCTGCGCTACCGCGACATGTGCAACTGGTGGTGGTGCATCAGTGCCGACAACGTGATCAGCTCGGTGCGCACCGAAGGCTCCGCCACCATCCTGTACACCGGGTCGAACTTCGACGGGACCTCGGTCTGCGTCCAGGGCCACCGGATGGTCAACCTCCCGTGGTTCATGGCGGACCAGGTGTCCTCCGTGCGGGTGTTGCGGGGCGACCATGAGTGGCAGCGGGCGTGCCCGAGCCACTACGAGGGTCAGTACCTGCTCTAGGGCGGTCTCGTCTCGGAAGGGCCGGTGCCTGCACCGGCCCTTCTGCGCCTCTTCCCGACCTCGTCCTCGGGGCGGTGGCGGCGGCCAGGGCGGTGGAGCCCGACCGCACGGTGACCGTCGCCGTGGGCGAGGGGCCGGTGACCGTCGCCGCGACCCCCACCGCCTGCGCCAGGTGGTCGACGACCTCCTGGCCAACGTGCGCGTCCACACGCCGCTCGGGACGGCGGTGTCGGTCCGGCTGGACGGGACCACTTTGGTGATGGCCGACGACGGGCGGGGCATGCCCGCCGACGACGCCGCCCGGGACTTCGACCGCTTCTGGCAGGGCGGGGGGCGACGGTCAGGCCGGGGGTCGGGGCACGGGTCTGGGCCTGTCGATCGTCTCCGAGATCGTCGCCGCCCACGGGGGCTCCATACGCCTCGACACCGCCCCGGGGGCGGGCGCCACCTTCACCATCTCGCTCCCGGTGCACCGCCGACGGCCTGTGGGCTGGCTCGATGCCCCACCGACGACGTGTTCGTGGTGTGGACAGCGGTCGGCATCGTGGCCGGTGGCGTCGGACCCCTCCCGCTGACGTGGCCGGCAGCCTTCGCTGCTCCTCCGTCACCGGCGGTGACCATCGGCGTCGGTACGCTGGGGACGTGGCGGGTCGGTCGCGCGGTCGCATCCTCGTCGTCGACGACGAAGACGACGTCCGCGCCCTGCTCACCCGTTACCTCGAGATCGAGGGCTACGAGGTCGACCAGGCGGCCGACGCCCGGGGCGCCTTCCGGGCGCTGGCCGAGAACCCGCCCGACCTGGTCCTGCTCGACATCATGCTCCCGCCCGACGACGGCCTCGAGGTCCTGTGCCAGTTGCGCAAGGAGAGCGACGTGGCCGTGATCATGCTCACCGGACGGGGGGCGGAGGCCGACCGGGTGGTGGGCTTGAAGATGGGCGCCGACGACTACGTGGTCAAGCCCTTCTCCCCGGCCGAGATCGAGGCGCGCATCTCCTCCGTGCTGCGCCGGGTGAGGCCGGCGGTGACCCCCTCCCTCGCCTTCGACGGGCTCGCCATCGACCTCGCCACCCGCGAGGTCCGGGTCGGCGAAGAGGTGGTGGCGCTCACGGCCAGGGAGTTCGACCTGCTCACGTTCCTGGCTTCGTCACCCCGGCAGGTGTTCTCCCGCGACCAGCTCCTCGACCAGGTGTGGAACTCCTCGTCGGAGTGGCAGAGCACGGGCACCGTCACCGAGCACATCCGCCGCCTCCGCAAACGCATCGAGGTCGACGCCGACCACCCCAGGTGGATCACCACTGTCTGGGGGGTCGGCTACCGCTTCGACCCCTGAGGGGAATCACCGGTCGCCGCGCTTGACCTCGTACATGGCTTCGTCCGCCCGGCGGATGATGACCTCGGGCTCCTCCGCCGCCCCCCGGCCCACGGCCACCCCGACGCTCGCCGTCACCAGTTCCGTCCCCCCGCCGAGGAGCAGCGGGCGGCCCACCGCCTCCTCGATCCGGGCCCGCATCCGAGCCACGTCGTCGTCGGTGTCGAGGCCGCCGCACACGACCACGAACTCGTCGCCCCCGATCCGCCCCACGGTGTCGCCGGGGCGGACGGTGCGGGCCAGGCGCCGGGCCAGGCGCACCAGGACCTCGTCGCCGGCGTCGTGCCCGGCCCGGTCGTTGACGGCCTTGAAGTCGTCGACGTCGAGGTAGAAGACGGCCACCCCGCCGCCGGTGCGCCCGGCCCGGGTCAGCTCCAGGCGGAGCCGGTCGAGGAGCAGGGTGCGGTTGGCCAGCCCGGTGAGGGGGTCGTGGAGGGCCTGCTCGGCGAACCGGGCCTCCAGCGCCTTGCGCTCGACGGCGTGGCGGAGGGCGCGGGCCAGGCGGGGACCGTCGACGCTGCCCTTGACCAGGTAGTCCTGGGCCCCCTCGTGCACCGCCTGCAGTCCCAGCTGCTCGTCGGCCAGGGACGTGAAGATCACCACCGGCACCATCGGCTCCAGCGTCGTCACCTGGCTCACCGAGTCGAGGCCCTGGCCGTCGGGGAGGAACAGGTCGAGGAGGATGACGTCGGTGGGCCGGTGGTGGAGCTCGGCCCGGGCCGAGGCCAGGTCGGCGACCCGCCGCAGGTGGTAGACGCCGTCGGCTCCGGCCAGGGTCTCCGCCACCAGCCGGGCGTGGGCGTCGTCGTCCTCCACCAGCAGGACGTCGAGGCCCCCGGCCGGCACGGGTGCCGGCGCCCCCGGGGGTTCGACCTCCCCGGTCGCAGCCGGCGGGGGGGCGACGGCCACGGCCGGGTCGTCGAGCCGGCCCAAGCCCATCGGGTCGTCGGGGACGGTGAAACGGAACCGGCTGCCGCCGCCGGGGTTGTCCTCCACCCACAGTGAGCCGCCCCGCTGCTCGACGATCCGCCGGCAGATGGCGAGACCGATCCCCGTGCCCCCGTACTCGTTCCTGTGCAGGCGCTGGAACATCCCGAAGACGTGCTGGCGGTGCTGGGGATCGATGCCGATGCCGTTGTCGATCACGTCGACGCACCAGGCGTCGACCATCCTCGAAGCCGAGACCCGGACGCGGGGTGACGTCCCGGGGGCGACGAACTTGAGGCCGTTGGCGACCAGGTTGTGGAGCAGGTGGACGAACAGCCCCGGGTCGCCGCTGACAACCGGCAGCGGGTCGTTCTCCACGACCCCGCCGGCGGCCGCCAACTCCGCACCCAGGGCCGCCACCACCTCGTCGATGGCGCGGTCGAGGGGGACGGGCTGGTGCGACCGGTGCTCGGCGCCGACCTTGGCGTAGGCCAGGAGGTCGTCGATCAGGCCGTTCATGCGGGTGGTGCTCTTGAGGATGAAGCCGAGGAACTCGCGGCCCCGCTCGCCGAGAGCTTCGGCCTGGGTCTGCTCCAGCAGGCCGGCGAAGCCGGTGATGACCTGCAAAGGCGACCTGAGGTCGTGGGCGGCGACGGTGGCGAACTGGGCCAGGTCGGCGTCGGACCGGGCCAGCCCCCTCTCGTAGCGCTCCCGCAGCTCCTCCCCCTGGACGTTGGTGATCCCCGCCGCCCGCCGCCCGGTGATGTCGACCACCTGGACCAGGAACCGGCCGGGCGAGCCGTCGGCGGAGGGCAGCACCGACCAGGTGCCGACCGTGGACGCGACGTGGCCGTCGGGCCGGATCAGGCGGAGCTCGTCCGCCACGCGGGGTCGGTCGCCGGCCAGCAGCCGCCGCCGGTACCCGGCGTGGCGCTCGATGTCGCCCGGGTGGCCGACCTCGTCGAACCCGGCGCCCACCAGCTCCCCCGACGGCCGGGCCACGACCCGGCAGAAGGCGTCGTTGACGTTCTCGAACCGACCTTGGAGGTCGAGCACGGCCATGCCCACCGGGGCGTGGTCGAACGTAACCCGGAACCACTCCTGGCCCCGCGCCTCGGCCCCGTCCCGCGGGTCGGCGGTCTGGTCCGAGTCCGACATGGTGGTTCCCATTCTCACGTGTGCGAGCTCCCTTGCTCGCCGCAGTGTCGGAACCGGGAATCAACCGCCGGCCTACGGGATCTCAACATCCCCCCAACTCCGGTCGTGGCCCGCCCCGGTTCGACGGGCCGTGCGGGCGCCGGCTGAGCCGTCACCGACCGAGCGCGTCGAGGGCGCGCCGGGCCCGGTCGTGGTGGGCGGGCATCCGGAACGACCGGTAGCCGGCCATCGCCTCGGCCAGCAGCGAACGGGCTCGGTTTCGATGCTCCGTACGGCGACCGAGGCCGACGGCCTGCAGGAAGGCGACGTCCGGCGCCTGGCGGGCGAACGGAAGGGCGTCGACCACGGCCCGGGCCCGATCGAAGTGGGCATCGGCGGCATCCGGCTGCCCGCTGGCGGCCGCGGCCAGACCGGCGATCGCCTCGACCACCCGGAGGTCGGGCGGGCGCAGGACGACCCCCTGGTCGAGGATGGCGGTGACCGCCGGGTAGAGGGCGCCGGCGGCCTCGGCCCGGCCCAGGAGGGCGCTGCCCTCCACCTCGGCCAGGGTCACCGCCAACCGGCCCAGGGTGTGACGGGTGCTCAGGGCAGCGAAGCTGGTCCGGAGCTCGGCCCGGAGGCGGTCGAAGGCGTCTTGGTCACCTGTCCACCCGAGGAACACCAGGCGGGTGGCGGCGTAGCGGCCGGCATAGACGGGAGGCACGGGCGCGTGGGCGGCCTCGTCGAGGTAGTCGCCGGCCCGGTCCCAGTCGCCCAGCCAGAACCGGGCCAGCCCGGCGAAGACGAGGGCGTCCGCCAGCCATCGCAGCCGGTGGTGGCGGCAGAACTCCACGTCCGCAGTCGCGTGACGGGCGAATCCGGCCAGGTCGCCGCCGGCGACGAGGTCGAGGAGGGCCTCGGTGCGGCGGGCCAGGAACGCGGCCGGGACGTGACCGATTCGCTCCGCCTGGGGGAGGGTGCGGACCAGCTCACGGCGGGCGTCCCCGGCGTCCCCCACCCACAGGCGGGGCCACAGGGTCGTGACCTGCACCTGCACCGCGTCCCAGGGCTGCCCACAGGCGGACAGGGCGGTCGAGGCGGCATCGGCGGTGGCGATGCAGCGGCGGACGTCGCCGGCGGTGAAATCGACGACGGTCCGGGACGCGAGGACGTCGGCTCGGAGGCGGTCGTCGCCGAGGGCTTCGGCGACGACCGCCGCCTCCTCGATCGACGTCGACGCACCGTCGAAGTCCCCCCGGAGGGCGAGGTTGTAGGCCAGGGCGGCATGGAGCCGGGAGCGGGCGGCGGGGAGTCCGGGACCGGCCAGGCGCAGGCCGCGCCGGATCACGTCGGTGGCCCGGTCGAGGCCGCCGGTGGCATCGAGGGACCGGCCCAGCTCCCGGCACAGCTCGGTGGCCAACGCCCGGAGGCCGTCGTCCGGGTCACCGAGCTCGAGCAGGTCGAGGGCCTCCAGCCACACGACGTTGGCCTCCTCCGGGTCCCCCAGCCCCCGCCGGGCGTAGCCGTGCCCCGCCAGCAGGCGGGCCCGGATGGCGCCGTCGGCCGCCGGGACCAGGGCCAGCGCCCGCCGGAACCGGTCGGCGGCGTCCTCGTAGGCCGCCGACCGCAGCGACCGCCGGGCCGCCACCTCCAGGAGCCGTACGGTCAGCCCCGCGTCGGCGGAAGGGCCGGACCGCTCGAGATGGTAGGCGATCTCCGCAGCCCATTCCGGGTCGTCCCCGTGGCGGTGACGGAGTGCGTCGGCCACCTGGGCGTGGAGTCGCCGGCGGCGGAGGACCGACAGCTCGGCCACCGCCGACTGGCGGACGAGGGCGTGGCTGAACCCGAGCCGATCGCCGTCCCGGACCGCGAGGACCCCGGCGGCAAGGGCCTCGTCCAGCGCATCCAGCAGTCCGTCCTCCCCGGCCCCCGGCGCCAGGGCCGCCAGCAGGTCGACGTCGACATCACCGGCGAAGGCCACCGCAGCCGAGTCGACGACGGCCCGGCACCGGTCCGAGAGCCGGTGCAGGCGGTGGCCGAGGAGGAGCCGCAGGCTCTCGGGCACGCCCAGCTCCTCCCCCGCCAGCTCCGGACGCAGCTCGCCGTCGTCGCCGACCAGGCGACCCTCGGTGCCCAGGTGCTTGACCAGCTGCTCGACGAAGAACGGGTTGCCGTCGGAGCCGGCCCACAGGCGGGCAGCCACCGTGCCGGGCGGGACCCGGCCGCTCAGGACGGCGACCAGCTCGGCCACCTCCTCGACCCCGAACGGTTCGAGCCGGAGGGGGACGCACGCGGGATGGCGCACCAGCCGCTCCAGGGTGCGGGCCAGCGGCGTTCCCAGGGCCGCCTCGTCGCTGCGGTAGGTGGCGACCACCAGCACCCTCGCCTCCTGCAGGGCGTCGGCCAGGTGGGCGATCATCCCCAGGGTGGCGGCGTCCGCCCAGTGGATGTCGTCCACTACGACCAGGGCGGGGCGGGACTGGCCCAGTCCGAGCAGGAGATCGCGCACGGCGGCGAAGAGGAACTGCCGGGACTGCTCGGGGGGCAGGTCGAGGGGCGGGGGGAGGTCGGGCAGGCGGCGGCGCAGGGACGGGAGCACCCGGGCCACCTCGGGGCCGGCACCGCCCAGCAGGGCCCGGAGATCCCCGTCGCCGACGCCGACCACGAGCTGATCGAGCACCTCGGCCAGGGGGAGCCAGGCGAGGGTGGCCCCGCCCTCCCGGCACCGGCCGACGAAGGTGGCCATGCCCCTGTCGCGGGCGGCGTCGACCGCCTCCTCCGCCAGCCGGGTCTTGCCGATCCCGGCCTCCCCGCCCACCAGGAGCAGACCGCCCCGCCCGCCGGCGGCGGCGGCCACCAGCTCGTGCACCAGGCCGCGTTCCAACCGCCGGCCCACGTAGGGGATCGGCCGCCGGAAACCGGAGATCGGCGGTGTCGGCGGTGTCGGCGGTGTCGGCGGTGTCGGCGGTGTCGGCGGTGTCGGCGGGGCTGCGATCTCCGCCCCCCACCGGACTCCAAGGGCGGGATCGGGGGCGTACGAGCAGAACGTCCCCGTCCGGATGTTCCGCTCCAGGTGGGCACCGAGCCCGGGGTCGGCCTGCGCCGCTTTGCGGATCACGCTCCGGATGGCCTTGGTCACCGCCAGGCGGGCCCGTTCGGTGGCGGAGCCGGCCCGGCGATGGCGACCGCCGAGCCCGAGTCCCCCCGAGAGCTGGTGGGCGAGGGCGTCGAGCTCGTCCTGGGCCCGGGCCAGGCGGCCGGCGTCGGAGCGGTCCCCGGCGTCGGCCACCTCCTCCTGCAGCTGCACGAAGCGGCGGCGGTAGGCCGCCACCGCCCGGGCGTCGAGGATGGGGCCGGCGTCACCCGGGTCGCCCGGGACCAGGCCGTCGTCCCGGGCGGTGGCACCCGCCGGCACACCCGAAGGGGGGTCGGCCACCGCCACCAGCGCCAGCGCGTGGAACTCCTCCCCCGGGTGGCGCAGCAGGTGGTCGAGGTAGCGCAGGCCCTTGGCATCCCGCAGGCGGGTCACCCGGCCGTCGAAGACGACGGTCCAGTACTCGCCCTCCCGGGCGAGGACGTTCACGGCTGGGAATCCTACGTGTGCCCCGCCCGGGAACACCCGTACCCCGCCGGCGCACGCCTCCTCGCCGACAGGCAGAATCGAGGAGGTCCTCCATGGCACGGAACGGCTCCGCCAGCCACCACGTCGATGCCCCCGCCGACACCGTCTTCGGCATGCTGACCGACGTCGCCCGTCTGCCGGCGTGGAACCGGCGGATGACAGGGGTCGTCGGGTCTCCCCCGCCCTGGCGGTGGGCGCCGAGTGGGTGGTGCGCATCCACCTCCCGGGCAAGACGTTCGACAGCCGATCGGTCGTCGTCGAGCTCGACCAGCGCCGCCGGCGGTTCGTCCACGACTCCAAGCCCGACGACGACGACCCCAGCCACACCCGGTGGACGTGGGAGGTCGAGCCCGAGGGCGACGGCTCCCGGGTGACGATGAGCTGGGACCTGCGCCCGGCGACAGTTCTCCGGCGCCTGCTGGCGGCGCCCCTCCGCCGGTGGCAGATCCCCCGCCACGACGCCCCCGAGTCGCTGGCCGCCCTGGCCGCAGCGTGCCAGGCAGCCGTCAACCGCGGGGGCTGACCGCCTCCCGCAGCCGGGCCAGGCTCGCCTCCGCCCGCTGCCGGAAGGGGACCGCCCGCGGCCGGCGGGCGGTGCGCAGCGCGGTCTCCAGGGACTCCCGGGCCTCTCCCGCCCGCTCCGGCGCCACCGCCAGCCACAGGGCCAGCGCCTCGCCCAGGAGCCGGCGGGCCGCCTTTAGGTCGCCCGCCGCCGACGCGTCCCCGCCCGCCCGGACCCGGGCTTCGAAGCGGGAGGCATCCACCTGCTCCGGCTCCACCCGCAGGACGTAGCCCGCGGGCCGGCTGGCGAGCACGCTCGCCGCAGCCCCCGGCTCCCGACCCGGCTCCAGGATGCGGCGCAGGTTGGAGAGGTAGGCCCGCAGCGTCCCCAGCGCCCGCGGCGGGGGCCGACCGTCCCACAGGAGGTCGACCAGGCGGGAGGCGGACACCACCCGGTTGGCCTCGATGAGGAGCGGGGCGAGCACCGCCCGCTGCCGGTGGCCGGCCAGGTCGAGCCGGCGACCCTCGGACAGCACCTCCAGCGGCCCCAGGATGCGAAACTCCCTCGCCGCCCGAGAATTCCAGGTGCGACGTCCCGCTCCCGCCCGGGCACGGACGCCTCCACCGGCACTCACGCCATCGCCGGCTCGCCCTGGCTCACCGACGCCAGGAAGGCGGCGGTCCGGGCCGGTGTGGCCAGCCGCCGCCACATCGCCTGGGGATCGCCGAACCCGTCGACCCAGGCGTCGGCAACCCGCTGGTCGGCGGTGGCCGCGGCCAGCAGGTCCAGGACGTGGGGGGGCGGGGGCTGGACGAAGGCGTTCGACCACCGGGTCACGGGCCCTGCCATCCGCCACATGGCCTCCTCCGCCTGCCGGCAGAACAGCTCGTCGTAGACGCGCTCGTCGAGGATGGCGTCGGCCAGGACCCAGGCGCAGTGCGACCCGAGGTTGGCGCCCTGGCCGGTGAGGGGGTCGTTGACCACCCAGGCGTCGCCGACGGCCATGGCCCAGGTCCCGCTGTCCAGCCGGGCCCACGCCTTTCGGACGGTCGGCGTGATCCCGCCCTGGAGGAGGTCGACGGGACGGGTCAGGCCGAACTCGGACCGGTCGACCCGTGCGTACACCGCGGGGGCGTGGACCCGGAGGAGGCGGAGCACCTCGGCCTCGAACCCGGCCGGGTCCTCCCGGTGGTCCCGGCGCACCAGGGGCTCGAACGGTCCCCCCGGGATGGCCTCGAACAGCAGCCCGCTGACCCGGCCGTCGAAGGAGAAGATCGGGGCCTGGAACACCTCGCCCGCGCCGGGCGAGACGGTGAAGGCGAGGCCCAGGGGCTCGGGGTAGGCGATGCCCCGGAAGGTGCCCGCGCACAGCAGCCGCTGCGGGCGGTCGTACGGCGAGCGGGCCGGATCCCGGGGGAAGAGGTCGCCGCCCTCCCTGCCCCCCGCCACCACCACCAGGTCGTAGGCGGGGGACCGGACGAGCGCCTCCGCCACCGGCGTCGCCCCCACGACGACCTCGCCCCCCCGCGCCGAGTAGTCCTCCAGGAGCCGGGACAGGTAGATGCGGAAGTCGACGAAGCGGGCCGGGTGCTCCAGCTCGCCGTAGAACCTGATCGGCGTCCCGACCACCTCGACGTGGCCCGCGAACATGGCGAAGTCGGCGAAGTCCCAGTGGTTCACGCCCAGCGCCCGCTCCCGGGCCAGGGTGGGCTCGAAGCGAGCGACGAGGTTGACGAGCCGGCCGGCCCGGATCTGCTCCGGCGACCGGTCGGTGAACACGGTCGTCTCGACTCCCTGCTGCTGGAGCCGAAGGGCGAGGGTGAGGCCGGAGATGCCGGCCCCGGCGATGGCGATGCGTCCCACGGGTCCTCCTTCGATCGGTGGGGTCGTGCCCCGTTGTGACGGGGGCGTGACCGGCCGAGGTACCGCCGTGCCCCGGACCGGCACCGACCAGCGTCGGGTGCGGGGGTTGGACCGGCGTCGGACCTCGACAGGACCGGCTCGCCGCCGGCTCCTACCGGCCTCCAACCGGGCGGGGTCACGATCCGTGGCGAACAGGGGCACGACGGTGCCGGCCCGGGTCACGCCCCCGGGACACATGCCCGACGAACGAGGAGCAGGTGGGATGAGGACGATCACCGCCCCCCACCGCGGCCGTAATCGTCGGAGACCGCATCAGCCTCCACATCCGGCGGCTGGTCGGTCTCGCCACCACCCTCGGCGGCACCGCCACCCTGAGCACGACCCACAGCCGGGCGAAAGGGCCCTTCAGCGTCCCCGTCACCGTGGGTCAGCGACTCCGAGCTGCCCGTCGTCCTGGGCACGGGTTCGGCGCCGGGCCCGGACGGGAGCCCCCTCAACCGCACCAGCCGCCGGATCAAGCTGGTCGGCGTCGGCCGCTTCGAGGACGGGTTCCTCGACCGCGCCACGGCCACCCTCGTCGTGGACGGGGAGCTGACCGAGCTTCCGTGACCCCGGCCCGCGGGGCCACCCGGCCGGGGTGCCGGCCGGGTGGGCTCCGGCCGCCCACCGCCCGACACCCGATCGGTGCCGGCCTTGACCCCGGCCCGGAGGTGGCGGGGGACGGGCCTCAGCGCTCGACGGCCCTCCGGACGGCGCGGACGGCGACCGTGACCGCGTCGACCCGGACGGTCGGCTCGTCGTCGATCCGACGGACCAACGCCCCGATCTCGGCCACGGCGGCGGCCCTCCCGGCGACGAACGTCGCCACCGCATCCGTCTCGTCCACCGCGTCGGAGGCGGACACCAACGCCCGGCGGGTTCCCTCGCGGCGGAGGTCGTCGAGGTCGTCGAGGAGGCCGCGGACGGCGGCGTGCGACCACCGGTCGTCCTCCACCACCACCACGTGGCGCACGCGCTCGACCAGTTGGTCGATGGCGAGGCCCTCCTCCACCGCCACCAGCGCCCGGGCCACCCCCACCACCGGCCGGCCCACGTCGCGGGCCACCTCGGCCACGTCGGACGCGATCTCCAGCTCCCCCATCGACGCCCACCGGACGGCGGCGTCGGGCTCGATCCCGTCGTCGACCAGGGCCTCCGCCAACCGCGTCCGCCGCCGGCGGCGGAGGGCGGTGCCCATGCCGGGGAGGGCCGGCGCCAGCGCCTCCACCGCGGGGCGGTCGCGGGCCACGCCGGCGGCGACGTCGGCCCCGTCGCCCCGCCGCAGGTAGTCCCTCGTCAACGCCTCCAGCACCGTCCGCATCGTCGTGACGTGGTCGTGGACCAGCCGCCGGCCCATCCCCTCCTCGCCGTCGAGCTCCCCCCACCACCCGACCGCGCCCACGACCTCCCGGGCGATCCACCAGGCGGCGGCCACCGCCGAGGGGTCGGAGCCGGTGTCGGTCGCCAGGCGGGACGCGAATGTGACCCCCATCCGGTCGACGACCTCGTTGGCCACCTCCGACGCCACCAGCTCCCGCCGCAGGCGGTGGCGGTCGAGCAGGTGGTCGAAGCGGGCGGCCAGGGCGGCGGGAAAGTAGCCGGCCAGGGCGGCGGCCCGCAGCGCGGGCTGGTCCGGCACCCCCGATGCCAGCAGCGAGGCGGTGAGCCCCCGCTTGGCCCCCGCCAGCAGCACCGCCATCTCGGGACGGGTCAGCCCCGCCCCCGCCCGGGCCCGGGTCGACATCTCGGCGGTCGTCGGCAGCGCCTCCACCGCCCGGTCGAGGACGCCGGACGCCTCCAGCTCGACCATCAACCGCTCGAGCGCCCCCACCCGCTTGGGACTGGCGGCCGCGGCCCGGCTGAGGGCCATGCTCTGGCGGGCGGAGTCGCGGAGGACCGAGGCCACCACGTCGTCGCACACGTCGGTGAGGACCGCGTCCCGCTCGGCCACGGTGATCTCGCCCGCCTCCACCGCCGGTCGCAGGAGGATCTTGAGGTTGACCTCCCGGTCGGAGATGTCGACCCCGCCCGAGTTGTCGATGGCATCGGTGTTCACCAGGCCGCCCCGGCGGGCGTACTCGATGCGGGCCCGCTGGGTGAAGGCGAGGTTGGCCCCCTCCCCCACCACCCGGGCCCGCACCTGCGACCCCGTCACCCGGACCTCGGCGTTGGCCCGGTCGTCGAGCTCCCGGTCGGGCTCGTCGGTGGCCCGCACGAAGGTCCCCACCCCGCCCGCGAACAGGAGGGTCACCGGCGCCTGGAGGATGGCCCGGATGAGCTCGGGGGGCGACAGCACGTCGACCCCGTCGTCCAACCGCAGCACCCGCCGGACCCCGGCGCTCACCGGGATGCGCTTGTCGCTGCGGGACCACACCCCTCCACCCGCGCTCAGCCGCGACCGGTCGTAGTCCTGCCACGACGACCTCGCCAGAGCGAACAGCCGGGACCGCTCGGCGTAGGAGGCCGCCGGGTCGGGGTCGGGGTCGAGGAAGATGTCGCGGTGGTCGAAGGCGGCCACCAGCCGGATGCGGTCGGAGCTGAGCATCCCGTTGCCGAACACGTCCCCCGACATGTCGCCGATGCCGACCACCGTGACCTCGTCGGCGTTCGAAGCCAGGTCGATGCCCAGCTCGGCGAAGTGGTGGCGCACGGCCACCCACGCCCCCCGGGCGGTGATCCCGAGGGCCTTGTGGTCGTAGCCGTGGGACCCGCCGGAGGCGAAGGCGTCGCCCAGCCAGAAGCCGTGCTCCAGGCTCAGCTGGTTGGCCAGGTCGGAGAAGGTGGCCGTGCCCCGATCGGCGGCCACCACCAGGTAGGGGTCGTCCCCGTCGCGCCGGCGGGGAACGCCCACCACGTCGTGACCGACCACGTTGTCGGTGATCTCCAGCAGGCGGGACACGAAGATCTCGTACGCCCGGCGCACGCCGACCTCGCCCTTCCGGCGCACGACGAAGCCCCCCTTGGCCCCGGTGGGGACGATGACCGCGTTCTTGAGCACCTGGGCCCGCATGAGCCCGAGCACCTCGCTGCGGTAGTCGTCGGGGCGCTCGCTCCACCGGATGCCGCCCCGGGCCACCGGGCCCCACCGCAGGTGGACGCCCTCCACCGCCGGCCCGTACACGAAGATCTCCCGGTAGGGCACGGGTCGGGGGATGTCGGGAACGGCCGCGCTGTCGAACTTGAGGGCCAGGTGGCCGTCGGTGCCCCCGAGGTACCGGTTCGTCCGGAGGGTGGCGTCGACCAGGGCCAGGAAGCCCCGCAGGATGCGGTCGTGGTCGAGGCGGGGGACGGCGTCGCACCCGTCGACGATGCGGTGCCGCAGCTCCTCCGCGATCGAGGCGCCGGCGGCCCGGACCGGGTCGAAGCGGGCCGCGAACAGCTCGATCAGGGTGCGGGAGATGGCGGCGTTCTCGACCAGGACGTCGTCGACATATCCGGTGGTGAAGGTGGTCCCCACCTGGCTGCGGTAGCGCCGGTAGGCCCGGAGGACGGCCACGTCGTCCCACGGCACGGCCGCCCGCAGGACGAGCCGGTTGAGCGAGTCGACCTCGGCCCGCCCGTCCCACATGGCGACGGCCGCCTCCGCCAGCCGGGGCCCGTCCCGGACGACATCGACGGAGCCGCCCGACGGGTCGTTGACCGCGAAGTCGTGCAGGTGGGCGACGGTGTCGCCCGTGCCGAGGGTGTAGGGCAGCTCCTCGACCGCCCACAGGCCCAGGCTCTCGATGATCGGCAGCAGCCGGGACAGCTCCACCGGCCGGCCCTTGCTGTACACCTTGAGCCGGGCGTGGACGTCGCCCCGGGGGTCGGCGGTGAGGACGACCGCGACGTCGCGGCCGGCGGTGCCGAGGGCGTCGAGCTGCAGGACGTCGTCGACGGCGTCGGCCGCCGCCACCTCGGCCCGGTAGACGGCGGGGAACCACTCCGACCAGGCGTGGGCCAGGCGGGTGGCTCGGCCGTCGCCCACCCGGTCGGCCAGAGCCTGGGCCAGCTCCTCGTCCCATGTCCGGCACAGCAGGCGGATCTCCCGCTCGAGGGCGTGGAGCGGGGGCTCGGGAAGGGGGCCCTCGACCTGCACCACCAGGCGGGCGATGGCGTCCGAGCCCTCGCCCAGGGAGACGTTGGCGTCGACCCGGGTGCCGTCGAGCTGGGCCAGGAGGAAGCGCTCGACCCGGGTGCGCAGGGCGGCGGAGTAGAGCTCCTGGGGGACCGACAGCAGGGCCGACACGGTGTTGTCGACCGGCTCCACCTGGAGGAGCACCCGCACGTTGCTGCGCTGCTCGGCCGCGGCCAGCCCGACCACGACCTGGCGGAGGGTCTCCACGTCGGACTCGAACAGCTCCTCCTTGGGCAGGACCTGGAACAGCGAGGCGAGGGTGGACTCCTCGTAGCCACCCTCGACCACGTCCTCCAGCTCCAGGATCCGGCGCAGCTTGAAGCGGAGGACGGGGGTGGCGACCGCAGGCGCGGTCGCGGCCCTCCGGCTGAACACGCCGACCACGCGGAACGTGCCCACCAACGCGCCGCCGGGGCCGACGTCGACCACGTCGATGCGGTGCATGGGCACCTGGCGGTGGACGGTCGAGATCTCGGCGGTGCGGGTGATCGTGACCGGCTGGACGGGCGAGGGGTCGGCGTCGAGCGGGGGCTCGGTCTCGATCCCGAGGCTCCCGACCACCTTCCCGTCGACCACCCGGGTGCATCCCTCGAGGACGAAGTTGTCGGCCAGGAGCCACTCCAGCAGCTCCGCCCCCTCGGACACCTCGTCGGCCGGGTAACGGAGGGCGGCGTGGGCCCGGAGCCGGGCGGCGGCCTCGGTCACCTGCTCCCGCATGGCCAGGAAGTCGCCGGTGGCGGCGAAGACGTCGTCGAGGACGGCCTGGAGGTCGGCCACCAGGGCCCGGCGGGACTCGGGCGGCACCCGGCGCCCCAGCTCGGCCTGGAGGAACGACTCCCGGTGCTCGGCGGCGCGGGCGGGCAGGACGGCGGTGAGGCGGCCGTCGGCCGCCCGCTCGCTGCCGAAGACGGGATGGAGGATGCGGGTCACCTTGTGGCCCAGGCGGTGCAGCTCCCCTTTCACGGTGGTGACTATGAACTGGCGGTCGTCGCAGCTGACCTGGACGACGGTGCCGGTGGAGTGCCACCCGTCCACCGTCACCCGGGGGTCGACCAGGCGGACCCGCACCGCGCCCGGCGGGCGGCCGTCGACGAAGTCGAAGGCGTCGACCAGGGCGACCGCGGTGGGCACGGGGTCGGCGTCCTCCAGCTCCTCGCCCGGCACCCGGCGGAGGACGGCCCGGGCGAAGGCCGCCACCAACTCGCCCCGGGGCCCGGGCGGGCCGACCAGGGTCAGGACGGGCTCGATGGCGGCGAGCCCGCCGTCGTCGGCCATCACGCCCCTCGGGCCAGGACCCGCACCGTCGCCAGGCGTTCGAAGGAGGCCAGGACCTCGCCGTGGTCGTCGGCCAGATGGCGGACGAGGATGTCGGTGAAGCCCAGCTCGCCCAGCCGGCGGAACTCGGCCGCCACGTCCTCCGGCCCGCCCACGACGGGGGCGTCGGGCGGCATCCCCCGGTAGCCGGCGGCGAGGACGGGGTCGGCCACCCGGTGGGCGTCGGCGCGGTCGGCTCCGACGTGGATGTCGCGGCGGATGGCCACCACGCCCGGTGGCTTGCCCGCCGCCGCCCGCCGCCCGAGGTAGCGCTCGGCCTGCTGGCGGGCCTGGTCGAACGGCACCCAGGGGCCTGCGATCCACCCGTCGCCCAGGCGGGCGGCGCGGTCGATTCCCCTGCCGGCGCCGGCCCCGATCCACACGTCGACCGGCGCCGGCGGCCGGGGGCCGGTGACCGCCTCGACGATCGGCACCGGGCGCTCGGCGGTGACCTCCTGGCCGGCCAGCAGCCGGCGCACCACGTCGAGGCCGGCTTCGAGGTCGGCGGCCCGTCGCCTTGGGGACGCCCCCATGCCCGCGAACTGGGCCTCCCCGTCCCCCAGGCCCACCTGGAGCACGAACGGTCCCTGGGCCAGGGCGGCGAGGGTGCCCACCTGCTCCGCCACCAGCACCGGGTGCCACAGGGGCAGGAGGTACAGGGCCCCGGCGGTGCGGTCGCCCCACTCGGCCAGCAGCCGGCCGAGGACGGGCCCGTTCTGGAGGTAGGTGTTGCCGGTGACGTGGTGGTCGCCCACGAAGAGGGAGTCGAGACCGGCGGCCCGGGCCGCCCGGGCCCGCTCCACCATGCGCCGGGCCGCCACCCGGGCCTCCAGGGGCCCGTAGCCACTGCGCAGCGACACGCCGATCCGCATCGGGAGCATCATTGCCCGTCTTCGACGAGGGCGACGAAGAACTGGAGCGCGTCGGGGTTGGCCATGCCGTCGGGGCTCACCACCGACGGCCACGGCTCGCCCTGGAGGATGCGCTTGACCGGCACCTCCAGCTTCTTGCCGTTGAGCGTCCGGGGGACCTCTCGGACGGCCACGACCTCGTCGGGGACGTGGCGGGGCGAGAGCTCGGCCCGCAGCCGGCGGGCGATGACGGCGCGCAGGTCGTCGTCGAGGACGGCCCCGTCGGCGAGCACGACGAACAGCCACATGCGGCCGTCGTCACCCAGGCGGCCGGTGTCGACGACGAGGCTGTCGGCCACCTGGTCGAGGTCCTCCACCACCCGGTAGAGCTCGCTGGTGCCGATGCGGATGCCACCCCGGTTGAGGGTGGAGTCCGACCGCCCGTAGATCACGCAGCTGCCCCGGTCGGTGATCGTGATCCAGTCGCCGTGGCGCCAGACGCCCGGGTACCTGTCGAAGTAGGCGGACCGGTAGCGGGCGTGGCCCTCGTCGCCCCAGAGGCGCACCGGCATCGACGGCATGGGCTCGGTGACGACCAGCTCGCCGACCCGGTCGACGACCGCCGTGCCGTCCTCGTCGAACGCTTCGACGGCCGCCCCCAGGTACCGGCACTGGATCTCGCCTGCGACCACGGGCAATACGGGGCACGAGCCGACGAAGGCGGTGCACACGTCGGTTCCGCCGCTCACCGACCCGAGGACGAGGCCGGGCTGGACGTGGTCGTACACCCACCGGAAGCCCTCCGCGGTGAGGGGGGCGCCGGTGGAGCCGAGGCCCCGGAGCCGGGAGAGGTCGGCGATCCGGCCCGGCTCGATCCCCGCCTTCCGGCACGACTGGATGTAGGCCGCGCTGGCCCCGAAGTAGGTGGTGCCGGTGTCCTCCGCCATCCGCCAGAGGGCACCCAGGTCCGGGGTGGCCGGGCTGCCGTCGTAGAGGACGACCGTGGCTCCCACCAGCAGGCCGCCGACGAGAAGGTTCCACATCATCCAGCCGGTGGACGTGAACCAGAAGAACCGGTCGTCGCGCCCCAGGTCGTGATGGAGCGAGAGGGCCTTGAGGTGCTCGAGGACGATGCCCCCGTGGCCGTGGACGAGCGCCTTGGGCAGGCCCGTCGTCCCCGACGAGTAGAGGACCCACAGGGGATGGTCGAACGGGACCCGCTCGACGACGAGATCGGCACCGGGAACCCGCAGCTCCTCGAAGCGCTCGACCGTGACGACCGCGGCCAGGCCGGGCAGGTTGGCGGCCAGTTCGGCGACCTCGGCCCGGCGGTCGTAGTAGGTGCCCCGGTACCGGTAGCCGCTCGCCGCGATCAGCACCCTGGGCTCGATCTGGCGGAAGCGGTCG
This sequence comes from uncultured Acidimicrobiia bacterium, assembly GCA_963790325.1. Lineage (GTDB taxonomy): Bacteria > Actinomycetota > Acidimicrobiia > Acidimicrobiales > AC-14 > JAXDMK01. The sequence goes on along the minus strand of CAWBNY010000002.1, from coordinate 1,114,376 downwards.
AGGACGGCGGTCACCCCGAAGTCGGGGGAGCACGACGACCAGATGGCGCCCAGGCTGGCGGTGGCGAGGAAGGCGACCAGCGTCTCGGGCACGTTGGGGGCGTAGGCCGCCACCCGATCCCCCCGCCCGACGCCCAGCCGGCGCAGGCCTTCGGCGACCTCCGCCACCCGTCGGCGCAGGTCGCGGTGGGTGATGGTCTCCGCCGGACGGCTCCCGGGCTCCGAGCGGAACTCCACCGCCGGCCGCTCGTCGTCCCACCGGAGGGCCTGCTCCGCGTAGTTGAGCGACGCCCCGGGGAACCACCGGGCGCCGGGCATCGACCGTTCCGCCAGCACCACGTCGCCCCGCACCCCGGGCACGTCGAAGAAGTCCCACATCGACCCCCAGAACCCGCCGAGGTCGGCGACCGACCACCGCCACGCCTCGTCGTAGGTCGCGAACCCGGCGCCGCGGAGGTAGCGGGTGAGGTTGGCCGCCGCCACCTCCGCTGCGGACGGGGTGTGCAGGATCACGCCCCGCGCACCACGTCGGGCTCGTCGAGGAGGAGGAGGGTCTGGGCCGACTGGACCTCGGGCATGGCCTGCAGGCCCTCGAGGATGACGTCGCGCAGATGCTCGACGTCCGGCGCCCGGACCAGCAGCACGTAGTCGAACGAGCCCGTGCTCAGGGCCAGCCACTCCACGCCCGGCAGCCGCCGCAGCCGCTCCCCGACACCCCGCCAGGCGTGCTGCACCACCGTCACCAGCACCAGGGCGGCGATGGGCAGGCCCATCTTGTGGGGGTCGACGTCGACCGTGAAGCGCCGGATCACCCCCGACTCCCGCAGCCGGGCGATGCGCTGGTAGGCGGTGGCCCGGGAGACGTTGACCCTCCCCGCCAGCTCGTTCACCGACAGCCGCCCGTCGGCCCGCAGCTCCTCCACCAGCCCCCGATCGACGGCATCCAGCTGGACGCTTTGCTCCGGAAGAACGCTCATGTTCTCATTATGTATCGATTTCCTCGGCTTGGCTATACATACCGCGGTCATCAGTCGAGACTGGACAGGTGGCCCCGCGGTCGCTGTACGCACCCGTCGTGCGGGACGGGTCGGGTGAGGTCGAGGTCGTCCTCGGCCCCGATCACCCTGGGTTCTGCGATCCCGAGTACAGGCGGCGCCGCAACCAGCTGGCCGCGCTCTCCGTCGACTGGCGGCCGGGCGACCCCGTCCCCCAGGCCGACTACACCGCCGCCGAGCACCGGGTGTGGCGGGTGATCGCCCGCGAGCTCGAGCCCCTCCACCACGCCCACGCCTGCCGGGCGTTCCTGGAGGCCAAGGAGGAGATCGGCCTGCCGACCGACCACGTCCCCCAGCTCGCCGAGGTCAGCCGGCGGCTGGCACCGGTCACCGGCTTCCGGTACCAGCCGGTCGCCGGCCTGGCCCCGCTGCGGGACTTCTACGGCGCCTTCGCCGGCTCCGCCTTCTTCTCCACCCAGTACCTGCGGCACCCGTCCCAGCCGCTGTACACGCCGGAGCCCGACGTCGTCCACGAGGTCGTCGGCCACGCCAACCAGCTCGCCCACCCCGAGTTCGCCGCCCTCTACCGGCTGGTCGGGGACGCGGTGACCCGCGTCGACACCGACGAGGCGCTGCGCCTGCTGTCCCGGATCTTCTGGTTCACGTTGGAGTTCGGCCTGGTCGAGGAGGGCGGCGAGGCCAAGGCCTACGGGGCCGGGATCCTGTCGTCGTGCGGGGAGACGGCGTCCTTCAAGTCCGCCGCCATCCGCCCCCTCGACGTGGCCGAGATGGCCGCCGTCCCCTATGACATCACCCGCTACCAACCCGTCCTCTTCGCCGCCCGCTCCATGACCCATCTGGTCGACACCCTGTCCGCCTTCCTCGCCGCCTTCGACGACGACACCCCCCGGGAGCTCGCATGACCCTCATCGCCACCAACCCCCTCACCGCCCGCTCCACCCTCCTCGGGTGGGACGCCATCGAGCTGTGGGTGGGCAACGCCCGTGCCGTCGCCGGCTTCCTGGCATCGGCCTTCGGGTTCCGGATCACCGCCTATGCGGGCCCGGAGACGGGTTGCCCGGACCGGGCGTCCTACGTCGTCGAGCAGGGTCGCATCCGCCTCGTGGTGACGGCCGCCCTCTCCCCCGACTCCCCCATCGCGGCCCACGTCCGGGAGCACGGCGACGGGGTCCACAACCTGGCCCTGGCCGTGTCCGACGTCGACATCGCCTACCGCTCGGCCGTCGACCGCGGCGCCAAGGGCATCGAGGAGCCCCACTCCGAGGCCGACCGGACCGGGCTCCTCCGCTCGGCCGCCATCGCCACCTACGGCGAGACCCGCCACACGTTCGTCGAGCGCTCGTCGTACCGGGGGACCTACCTCCCCGGCTACACCACCGACGGCCTCCCCCCCGAGCCGGCCGGCCTGGCCGTCGGCCTGGGCCACGTCGACCACGTGGTCGGCAACGTGGAGCTGGGCGCGTTGGAGCAGTGGGTCGACTTCTACCGGTCGGTCCTGGGCTTCGACCGCCTCCGCCACTTCGACGACTCCCAGATCTCCACCGAGTACTCCGCCCTCATGTCCACCGTGGTGTGGGACGGCAGCCGCATCGTCCTCCCCCTCAACGAGCCGGCCACGGGGCGCCGCAAGAGCCAGATCCAGGAGTACATCGAGACCTACCGGGGTCCGGGGGTCCAGCACATCGCCCTCCACACCGACGACATCGTCCGAGCGGTGGCCGCCCTGCGGAGCCGGGGCGTGCGCTTCCTCCAGGCGCCGGCGACCTACTACGACGACGTCCGCCGCCGCCTCGGCCACCTCGATCTGCCCTGGGACGACCTCGAGCGGCTCGGCATCCTGGTCGACGAGGAGCCCGACGGCTGGCTCCTGCAGATCTTCACCGAGACCATCACCGACCGGCCCACGGTCTTCCTCGAGATCATCCAACGGGGAGGGGCCAAGGGCTTCGGCGCCGGCAACTTCAAGGCCCTGTTCGAGGCCATCGAGCGGGAGCAGGCCCGGCGGGGGCATCTGTGAACGGCCCCGCCGGCGCCGGCACCGGCATCGGGGTCGCGCCGTGATCGCCGGACGCCACCCTCGCGACACGGGGCGTCGGACGGGGCCGGCGGCCCCGGGGACGCCAGCGTCGGCACGGGCGGTCGTCTCGCGCCGTGATCGCCAGGCCACTCCGGCGCGTCACGCGGCGTCGGCCGGCTCCGCCGGCGGGCGTGGCCGCCGGCCGGATGAGGGCACTCCGACCGCGGTGGTGGGATCGTTGGGGCATGGGACTGTTCGCATGACCGAAGGGGCAGGCGCGGCCGGGACCGGGTTCGGCATCGAGAACCTGCCGTTCGGCGCGGCCCGGCTGGCGGGCGGGGCGACCGCCTGCGTGAGCGCGCTGGCGGCCCGGGTCATCGACCTGTCGGTGCTCGACCGGGCGGGGACGTTCGCCGACATCGACCTCCCCGAGGCGGTGCTGGAGGACGCCTCCCTCAACCGGTTCTTCGCCTGCGGCCGGGAGACGGTGGCGGCCGTGCGGGGCCGGCTGGCCGAGCTCATCCGGGCCAAGGACGACCGGCTGGAGTCTGCGTTGTTGCCGCGCCGGGCCGTCGACCTGCTGGTGCCGATGGCGGTGGGCGACTTCGTCGACTTCCACGGGTCCCTCAACCACGCCCTCAACATGGGACGGCTTCTCCGCCCCGGGGCGGACGCCCTCCCGCCCAACTGGCGGCGGGTGCCGCGCGCCTACCACGGGCGGACGGGATCGATCGTGCCCTCCGGCACCTACGTCCTGCGGCCCTACGGCCAGATCCCGGGCGACGGCGGGACTCCGCCGACGGTCGGCGTCACCCGCAAGCTCGACTTCGAGGTGGAGGTGGGCTTCGTGGTCGGGGTCGGCAACGACCCCGGGCGGCCGGTGCGGGCGTCCGCCTTCGGCGACCACGTGGCCGGGTTGGTCCTGGTCAACGACTGGAGCGCCCGCGACATCCAGTCCGTCGAAGGCCAGCCGCTGGGGCCGTTCCTGGCCAAGTCGTTCGCCACGTCGGTATCGCCGTGGGTGGTAACCCTCGACGCCCTGGAGCCATACCGGGTGGACGGGCCGGTCCAGGACCCGGCGCCGGCGTCGTACCTGGTGGCTCCCCCGCTGTCCGCCTACGACGTGCGGCTGGAGGTCTCGATCCAGAGCCAGTGGATGCGGGTCAACGACATCCCGCCGGCGACCATCACCCACAGCCGCCTGGCCGAGCAGTACTGGACCTTCCCCCAGATGCTGGCCCACGCCACCTTGAACGGGGCGGCACTGCGACCGGGCGACCTGGTCGCATCGGGGACCGTGTCCGGCGCCGAGCTTGGCACCGAGGGCTGCCTCATGGAGCTGGCCGCCGACGGCGCACGCCCGGTGGCCCTTCCCGACGGCACCACCCGGACGTTCGTGGAGGACGGGGACACTGTCACCGTCACCGGCTGGGTCGGCGGCGACGACCGGCCGTTGCTCTGTCTGGGCGAGGTCACGGGCATGGTCCGGGCTGCCCGCCGCTTGGAGGTCTGAGATGCCGAACTACCGATCACTGGGCGACGTCCCCCGCAAGCGCCATCTCCGGGGCGCCTGGTTCGAGGAGCTGATGGGCGAGGAGGGCTTCTCGGGGGACTCCTCGCTGCTTTACCACCGGCGGTCGCCGTCGGCGATCGTCGACGCCAAGGAGGTCGCGTCCGCGGCGCCGGCGATGATCTTGAACCAGCCGCTGGTGCCCCACCACCTGCGGACCGGGGTTCTGGCCGTGGGCGGCGACCCGGTCAGCGGCCGCCAGGTGCTGCTCGGCAACGACGACGTGGTCGTGTCGTGGGTGGCCGCCGACGCCGGCGGGCCGCTGTACCGCAACGCGATCGGGGACGAGTTGGTCTTCGTGCAGGCCGGGTCGGCCGTGCTGGAGTCGGTGTTCGGGCGCTTGGACGTGGGACCCGGGGACTACGTGGTCGTACCTGCGTCGACCACGCACCGGTGGGTGGTGGATCCCGGCAGCCGGCTGGACCTCCTGGTCGTCGAGGCCCGGGGCCACGTCCGCCCGCCGAAGCGGTACCTGTCCCCGACGGGGCAGTTCCTGGAGCAGGCGCCCTACTGCGAGCGCGACGTCCGCAGCCCGTCGGTGCTGGTCGACGGCGGCGACGGGCCGGCCGACGTCGTCGTCCGCCATCGGGGCGGCCTCACCCGCCACTCGCTGGCGTCGTCGCCCTTCGACGTGGTCGGGTGGGACGGGTGCCTCTACCCGTGGGCGTTGTCGATCCACGACTTCGAGCCCATCGTGGGTGCCATCCACCAGCCGCCCCACGTCCACCAGACGTTCGAGGGACGGGGGTTCGTGGTCTGCTCGTTCGTCCCCCGGCCCTACGACTTCCATCCGGGGGCGATCAAGGTCCCCTACCACCACGCCAACGTCGACAGCGACGAGGTCATCTTCTACTCCGCCGGCGACTTCATGAGCCGGGCCGGCTCGGGCATCGGGGTGGGTTCGCTGTCGTTGCACCCGGCCGGCTTCGTCCACGGCCCCCAGCCGGGGAGCATGGAGCGAGCCGCCGACCAGGACCGGACCGAGGAGGTGGCGGTCATGATCGACACCTTCAAGCCGCTGGCGCTCGGCCCCGCCGCCGTCGCGTCCACCGACCCCGACTACCCCTGGACCTGGTCGAGGACGAGCGGCGACGCGCTGCCGCCGAGCTCGTCATCCTCCGTGAGGGACGAGCCGCGGCGCAGGTGACACGGCGGAACATCCGCACCCCGTCGACGCGGTCTACCAACCGGGTGGCTACGGGCGACCTCCGCCCAGAGAAACGTGTCCTCCCGTCGGAAGTGGCTTGCCTTCGGATGGAGGCGTGAGTGGTGGAGAAGCCGGGACCATTCGCATACCGATTCGAATCCCGGATTGGTATCCTTGCCCGTGGCGTCAGAGCAGATCGCAGTTCGACTTCCGGCGGAGGTTCTCGCCGCACTCGATGACCTGGTGAGCCGGGGGGCCTATGACAGCCGAGCGGCGGCGGTCCGGGCCGGCATCGAAGCGATCATGGAGTCGCACAGGCGGACCGAGACCGATCGAGCGATCCTCGCGGGCTATCGCCGGATGCCGCCGACCAGGCTGGAAGACGCCGCCGCGATGGCATCCCTGAGAGACGCGATCGCCGAGGAACCGTGGTGAGCTCCCCTCGGCGAGGGGAGGTGTGGTGGGGCGAGCTCGAGGACGTCGGTCGCCGACCGTTCCTCGTCATGACCCGATCCGCGGCGATTCCCGTGCTCCGCAACGTTCTCGCCGCCCCGATAACCCGAACGGTCAGGAACATCCCCACCGAATTGCTCCTCGGGCCGGCGGACGGAATGCCGACCGAGTGCGCCGCCAGCTTCGACAACCTCCGGGTCCTTCCCAAGGCGTACCTCGTCGAGCGGCTGTGCTCGCTCGACGCGGGGCGCCTCGAGGAGGCCTGCCGAGCCCTCGGCGCGGCCGTCGACTGCTGACGCACCAGCGGCGTCTCAGCCGTGTGGCACGAGCTCGACATCGAGCGGGTCGGCGAACACGTCCCGGTCCGGGAACGTGTCGAAGGACCCCCGCCCACGCCTCCAGGCACGCCGACCGACCGAAGAAGACCCCGCCGGCGGCGCCGACGAACCGGAGCTCCTCGTCGTCAACCCCGCCCGGGCGTTCACGTCCCGCCCGTCGATGGCGGCGTTGAGAGACCGCACCGCAGCCACCGCGGCGTCCATCGAACCGACCGTGAAACGCGGCCCCGCCAAACGCGACAAACTCCACCGATTCGGGGCACGGAGGTAGAGGGATGAGTGACAAGCAGGTGACGATCGGGCGCGGCGAGGGTCGCGGGGGGAACGGCACCGTCCGTCCCATCCTCCTCGCCATCGCGGGCGACAGCGGGACCGGGAAGACCACCCTGACCGCCGGACTGGTGGAGGCCCTCGGCCGCGACCGGATCACCTCCATCGGCGCCGACGACTACCACCGCTTCGACCGGGAGGAGCGCAAGGGCCTCCCGTTCACCCCGCTCCATCCGAAGTGCAACTACATCGACATCATGGAGCAGCACCTCCAGCACCTGGCCATGGGCCAGCCCATCCTCAAGCCGATCTACAACCACGACACCGGCACCCTCGACCGCCCCGAGTACATCGAGCCGGCCGACTTCGTGATCGTCGAGGGCCTGCTCCCCCTGTCGACCAAGGTGTCGCGGGCCTGCTTCGACATCACCGTCTACCTCGACCCGCCGGAGGACATCCGCATCGCCTGGAAGCTCAAGCGCGACATCGGCAAGCGGGGCTACACCGAGGACCAGGTCCGGGCCGAGCTCCAGAAGCGGGAGCCGGAGTCGACCGAGTTCATCCGCCCCCAGCGGGCCCACGCCGACATCGTGATCCGGTTCGCCCCCATCGAGTCCCGGGGCGAGACCGCGGCCGACCCCCTGAGCGCCTACCTCCTCCTCCGGCCCACCATCAGCCACCCCGACCTGTCCAACATCCTGAGCGACGACGTCAAGGACGCCACGCACCTCAAGCTCCGGCGGGACGACGACGGCAAGCCGGTGGACTCCGTCCACATCCACTCCTACGCCGACCGGGACGACACCCGGAAGGTGGAGCAGGCCATCTGGGACGAGCTGGGCGTCGACGAGCCCGTCCCCGACTCCCTGGGCCGGATCGACCCCGAGGTGCGGGACGAGCCCCTCGCCCTGACCCAGCTCATCCTCCTCTACCACCTGATCCAGGCCCGGGCCGCGGCCGAGCGCCGCTAGCCGCGACCAGCCGCTGGCTACATTAAGGGCACGTCCGGCGGAGGAGGCGAGGTCGTGGTCAGGTGAGAATCCTCATCACCGTCGTGTACGTCGGCCTCCTGGCATGGGGCTTCGGCGTCGGGGCCCGCCAGATCCACCAGGGCCTGAGACGGCCGAACGAGCTGCTCAACCCCCTCTTCGCCAACCCGTTCGCCATCCGCCTGTTCATCCTCCACATCATCGTGGTGTCGGCCGACCTCTTCGTCGTAGGACCGCTGGCCATCGCCCACAAGAGCACCCTCTGGTACTGGGGCGGACGCATCGCCCTCCTGTCCTCGTCGCTGCCCCTGGCCACCTACCTCAACCGCAACCCGCAGTCGTTCGGCAAGCTCATCGGGCGGTGGGTCGTGTTCCGCAACTTCTTCGAGTACACGCTCCACGTCGTCTTCGCGGCCATGGTGGTGAGCTGGTTCCGCTACTACGTCCTGCTGTGGTGGATCGTGGCCTACCGGTACCTCGACGTCGGCCCCCGGCGCCTCCTCCAGAAGCTCTACGACACCCCCGAGAAGAAGGCGGCCCGGCCGTGGGCGCCGACGCTCAACTGGGCCGTCATCGCGTCGCTGTACGTCCTGACCGCGCTGGTCGTCGTCAACGAGCTGCTCCTGTTCGAGGTGCCGGGCGACGACGTCCCCACCTACGTGGCCCAGCGCTGGGAATATGGGGTGGTCATAGGGTTCAACGTCGCCCTTGTCCTGGCCACCTGGGTGATGACCAAGAAGTACACCGTGTCGCTGATGAAGGAGGCGGCCGACCGGCGCCCATGAGGAGGGTGACCAGATGAGTTCGAAAGACGCCAAGGGCTACCACGACACGTTCTTCTGGAACACCTTCGACCGTGTCGCCACCTGGGTCGACCACAAGCGGGGCTGGGACAAGCTGCCCCGGATCCTCAGCATCCCGGTGCTGATCGGCGTCCGCGACGTGCTGCGCAAGAAGAACCTGTTCGACACCACCGGGATGCCGGCGGTCGACACTCCGCCGGTCGACCCCTTCGACCCGATCGTCGTTAACCGGCGCACCGCCGACGGCACCTACAACGACCTCGAGAACCCCACCATGGGCATGGCCGAGTCGAGGTTCGGCCGCAACGTCCCCATCGAGAACACGTTCCCCGAGACCGGGGCCGAGCTGATCACGCCCAGCCCCCGGGAGATCAGCCGCACCGTCATGACCCGCGACCAGGGGCTCATCCCCGCCACCGCCTGCAACGCCCTCGTCGCCAGCTGGCTCCAGTTCCAGATCCGGGACTGGTTCAGCCACGGCAAGAGCCCCAACGACAAGTCCATCGAGATCCCCCTGGCGGCCGACGACCCGTGGCCCTCCGACCCGATGACGATCATGCGCAGCCGGCCCGACCCCACCACCCCGCCGGGGCCGAGCGACCTCCCGCCCACCTACACCAACACCGAGACCCACTGGTGGGATCTGTCGAGCATCTACGGCAGCAGCAAGAAGATGCGGAAGCTGGTGCGCACGGGGGTCGACGGGAAGCTGCACGTCACCGCCCTGGGGCTCATCCCCTACCCCACCGACCCCGACCTCGACCCGTCGCTCGTCCCCGGGTTCTGGCTGGGACTGGCCATGCTCCAGAACCTGTTCACGCTGGAGCACAACTCGATCTGCGACCACCTCAAGTCCCGCTACCCCAGCTTCTCCGACGAGGACCTGTTCAACTACGCGTCGCTGGTCAACGCCGCCCTGGTGGCCAAGATCCACACCGTCGAGTGGACCACGGCGGTGATCAGCCACCCCACGACGGTCCTCGCCCTGCGCGTCAACTGGTGGGGGCTGCTGGGCGAGCGGATCCACAAGCGGTTCGGCCGGCTGAGCAAGAGCGAGGTCGTCAGCGGCATCCCCGGCTCCGAGACCCAGCACTACGACGTGCCCTACTGCCTCACCGAGGAGTTCGTCGCCGTCTACCGGATGCACCCGCTCGTCCCCGACGACTACCCGCTGCGGTCGGCTCTCGACCACACCCTCCTGGAGGAGGCCACGCTGCGCAGCCTGGCCGGCCACGGCGCCCTGGAGACGCTCAGGCGGGTGTCGATGACCGACCTGTTCTACTCGTTCGGCCAGCTCCACCCGGGCGTCGTCTGCCTGCACAACTTCCCCCGGTTCCTGCAGGAGTTCATCCGCCCCGACGGGATCATGCTCGACCTGGCCGCCCTCGACATCGTGCGGTCACGGGAGCTGGGCGTCCCCCGCTACAACGATTTCCGGCGCCTCCTGCACCTCAAGCCGGCCAAGGACTTCGACGACCTCACCGACAACCCGCAGTGGGCCGACGAGCTGAGCCGGCTCTACGACGGCGACATCGAGAAGCTCGACGTCACGCCGGGCATGTTCGCCGAGCGCATGCCCAAGGGGTTCGCCTTCTCCGACACCGCTTTCCGGATCTTCGTGCTCATGGCCTCGCGGCGGCTGAACAGCGACCGCTTCTTCACCGACAAGTACACGCCCGAGGTGTACACCAAGGCCGGCCTCCAGTGGATCGAGGACAACACAATGGCCACCGTGCTGCTCCGCCACTACCCCGCGCTGGCCCCGACGATGAAGGGCGTGAAGAACGCCTTCCATCCGTGGGTCAAGGCGGCGGGGCCGGCGGCCGGCGCCGGCTAGCCCGCCAGCCGGCGGCCCCGAAGGCCACCAGGGCGATCAGGAAGGCCACGTAGGTCCACGCCGCCGGCGACGGCTCCAACTCGTCCGGGTAGCGGGCTACCGCCAGCAGCTGGAGGACCCCGAGCACGACGTAGGTGATGCTCAGGGGACGGAGCCGCGACCAGTCGTTCTCCCAGGCCGCCTGGCCGGCGGTGAGGCCGACGATGACGAGCCACGCCCCCACGGCCCGGCTGGTGAGGTCGGTGAGGGCCCACGGCCACCACCCGGCCGCAGTCGAGGGGACAAGCACCATGGCCGCGCCGAGGGCGGTCACCACCCCACCCACCGCGGCCAGGACCAGGCGCAGCCACCCGGCAAGGGGCGCGAGGCGGGGCGGGTCGCCGCCCCCGATCCGGCGTTGGTAGATGAAGACGGCCGCCACCGACGGCGGGAGCAGGGCGTAGGTGACCACCCAGGCCCAGCCGAAGAACGAGTCCATGTGGAAGGTGTCGAGGTGGACGAGGGTGATCACGAAGGTGGTGGTGGTGAAGACCAGCACCGCCGGCAGGGGGACCCGGGCGACGGCCCACAGCCGCTCCCGGGCCGACATCCCGTCGAGGACGGCCGCGGCCAGGTAGCCGGCGCCCAGGAAGGCGGCGGTGAGGGGAGAGGCGATGGTCCAGGCGAAGTAGTCGTCGGTGTGCTCGGTGAGGAGGAAGAGGTCGAGGCCGGCGGCCAGGACGAGGACGGTGCCGGCCAGGAGCAGCCGGCGGGTCGGCGGGGTGACGGGGGTGAGCTCGTCGACCAGGGGGCTCGGGCCACTCATGGGACCATGACCTCCCGGACCTCGACCGCCACCGTCCGCCGGGCCACGTAGGCCGGGAGCTCGGCCAGGGCGGCCTCGTCGTCCTCCGCCTCGACGGTCCACCAGAGCCCGTGGCCGCCGAAATCACACGAGGCCAGCACCGGCTGCTGGCGGAGTCGGCTGTCGGATCCGGTCCAGGAGGCGAAGGCGACCGAGCACTCCCGGGGGTCGTGGCGGTGGCAGAGAAGGTAAGTGCGCATGACCGTAGAATGACCGCCCCACGGGCCCGACGCATCAGGGAAAACCTTGATCGCCGTCCCGAGACCTGGGTGACGCGAGATGGCTGAGGGAGCGCGGATCGTCGGGCGGCGAGCGGAGCTCGACATCGTCGGACGGGCCCTGGCCGCCCTCGACGACGGGGCCACGCCGCTGCTCTACGTGGTCGGGGAGCCCGGAATCGGCAAGACCCGGCTGCTGGCCGAGCTGCACACCCAGGCCCACGCCCGCCGCCACCTGGTCCTCGGAGGACGGGCGGCCGAGTTCGAGCGCGACCTTCCGTTCGGGCTGTTCGTGGCCGCCCTCGACGACTACCTGGCGTCGCTGACCGGCGACGAGGTGGCGCTCCCGGCGGAGCTGGGCCGGATCTTCCCCGCCTTGGCCCACCTGGCCGAGGGCGCCACCGCCGGCCTCCAGGAGGAGCGCTACCGGGCCCACCGGGCGGTGCGGGGCCTGCTCGACGGCCTGAGCACCCGCCGCCCCGTCGTCCTCGTCCTCGACGACGTGCACTGGGCCGACCCGGCGTCGGCCGAGCTCCTCTGCCACCTGGTGGCCCACCGCCCGGCCGGCCCCGTCCTCCTGGCCGTCGCCATGCGGCCGGTGGGGACGTCGGCCCGCCTGGCCGCAGCCCTGGAGCAGGCGGCCCGCGACGGCTCCGCCCACCGGCTCGAGCTGGGCCCCCTGTCACCCGACGACGCCCGCCAGATGGTCGGCGTGACCGACGCCCGCCTCTACCAGCAGAGCGGCGGCAACCCGTTCTACCTGCAACAGCTCGTGCGGGCGGGCGGTGGACCGGGGGTCGGCGGCGGCTTCACCCTGGCCGACGCCGACCTGGTCGTGCCGGCGCCGGTGCGGGCGGCGCTGGAAGCGGAGGTGGCGGCGCTGTCGGGTCCGGCCCGGAACCTCCTGGCGGGGGCGGCGGTGACGGGCGAGTCGTTCGAGCCGGAGCTGGCCGCGGCCGCGGCCGGGATCGACGAGGGCGACGCCTTCGAACTCGTCGACGAGCTGGTCCGCCTCGACGTGGTCCGGCCGACCAGCGTCCCCCGCCACTTCCGCTTCCGCCACCCGATCGTGCGCCACGGCGTCTACCAGTCCGCCGGGCCCGGGTGGCGGCTGACCGCCCACGCCCGCCTGGCTCAGGCCCTCGAGCGGGTGGGCGCGCCGCCGCAGGTCCGGGCCCACCACGTCGAGCGCTCGGCCCGGATCGGCGACACCGCCGCCCTGGCCCTGCTCCAGGAGGCGGCCCGGGCCGCCGCCCCCCGGGCTCCGGCCACCGCCGCCCGCTGGTATCAGGCCGCCCTGCGCCTGCTCCCTCACGACCAGGACGAACGCCGCCTCGGATTGCTGGTCGCCACCGCCACCACCCTGGCGTCGGCCGGGCTGCTGGCCGAGAGCAGGATGGTCCTCCTCGACGCCATCGCGGTGGTCCCCCCGGGGTTCGCCCCCCTGGCCGGGATCCGGGTGCGGCTGATCGCCTCCTGCGCCGCCATCGAGCACCTCCTCGGCCACCACCGCCACGCCCACGGCCGGCTCACGTCCGCCCTCGGGGAGCTGGCCGATCAGGGCTCGCCCGAGGCCGCCGCCCTCAAGCTGGAGCTGGCGGTGGACGCCATCTACACCTTCGACTTCCCGGCCATGCAGTCGTGGGCGGCGGCTGCGGCCGCCGACGCGGCGGCCCTGGGCGCGGCCGCGCTGGAGGCGGCCGCCCTCGCCCTCCTCGGCTTCGCCGAGTACATCCGGGGCGACACCGGCCCCGCCGCGTCCCACCTCGACCGGGCCGGGGCGGTGGTCGACGGCCTGCCCGACACCGCCCTGGCCGCCCAGCTCGACGCCACCTACTACCTGTGCTGGGCCGAGAACTTCATGGAGCGCTTCGAGGACGCCCTCCGCCACACCGAGCGGGGCATCGCCCTGTCCCAGGCGTCGGGCCAGGGACAGCTCCTCGTCCCCCTCATGTTGGGACGGGTGTACGCCCTGGTCGCTCGCGGCCGGTGCGCCGAGGCCGGCGAGCTGGCCGAGTTGGCGGAGGACGCGGCCCGGCTGGCGGCCAACCCCCAGTCGCTGTCGTGGGCCCTGTGGGTGCGGACCCTGGCCGCCACCGCCGCCGGCGACCACGCCCTCGCCCTGCGTTCGGGCGAGGAGTGCTTGGCGGTCGGAAGCACCGTCGACCACAACGTGATCTCCGCCACCGGCGGCTGGGTGCTCGGGGCCACCCTCCTGGAGACTGGCGAGCCGGCGCGGTGCCGGGCCGAGGTGCTGGCCGCCGGGGGCGGTCCCGACCTGGCGCTGATCGGCGCCGGCGCCCGCTGCACCTGCTACGAGCTGCTCACCCGGGCCGAGCTGGCCCTCGGCCGGAGGGCGGAGGCGGCGGCGTGGGCCGACCGGGCGGCGACGACCGCAGCCACGCTCGACCTCCACCTGGCCCGGGCCACGGCCGACCGGGCCCGGGCCCTCGTCCTCCTCGACGCCGACGAGCCGGCGCCGGCGGCCGAGCTGGCGGCCAGCGCGGTGGCAGATGCGGCCGCCGCCGCCGCACCCATCGAGACGGCCCGGTCCCGGATCCTCCTCGGCCGGTGCCTGGCCGCCTCGGGCGACAGGGACCGAGCCGCCGCCCTCTGGGAGCAGGCGGCGGGCGAGCTGGCCGCCTGCGGGGCGCCGTCGTACCGGGAGGAGGCGCTGCGGGAGCTGGGCCGGGTGGGCCGGCGACCACGGTCGGAACCGGCTGCCGCCGGGTCTGCCGACGGGGCCGGTCTGGCCGCCCTCACCGCCCGGGAGCGGGAGGTGGCCGAACTGGTCGCCGCCGGCAACACCAACCGGGAGATCGCGGGCACCCTCTACCTGAGCGAGAAGACGGTGGAGAGCCACCTCTCCCACATCTTCACCAAGCTCGGGGTGTCCTCCCGGGCCCGGCTGACCACCCTTCTCGCCCGCCACCGTCAGGGTCCGGGATCAGGGTAGGGGTTCCAAGGTTCCCCCGATGTGGCCGGGGGCCGCCCTCTTCAGAGTGTGGGCATCGGGATCGACCGACGATCCCCCACCGTCCGAGGAGGACCCAATGAACGCTTCGCTCCGCCGCTTCGCTTCCGCCCTCGTCGCCGCCACCGGCCTCGCCGCCGGCATCGGCGCCTCCCCCGCATCGGCCACGTCCTTCATCACCAGCGACCTCAACGTGATCGCCATCGCCAACAACGACTACATCCTGCGGGTGGCCGGCCACATCGAGATGAGCCAGGCCGACGCCCAGGCCGCCTGCGCCCACGCCGGCGATCCGGTCGACGTCGAGCTCTGGGGCCAGGACGCAGGTGTGCTGGCCGACGACCTGCTGATCACCAAGTCCGAGTACGCCGCCGCCCCCATGAGCTGCACCACCTCGGCCACCGGCCTCGACTTCGTGGTGTCGGTGACCCGGGACGGCGACGTCCTCAACGAGGACCGCCCCGGCCAGGACGAGCTCTACGCCTACATCACCTTCTTCGACATCCGCACCGGATCGACCCACGTGGACGCATCCGACGTGGAGGTCCGCAACTTCTAGTCCGACCCTGCCCGCCGCCGGCCGATACGGGCCCCCTCAACGGCGAGGGGGCCCGTATCGGCGCGTCAGGGACGAGCAGGCATCGACTTCGCGGAACGGCGGTGACGCCCACGGGGTCGTCGCGTCGTGGCCCGGCCGGGTCGTCGCCGTTCGACCTGCGACCTGCGAATTCTTGGAGCGGACGACGGGATTCGAACCCGCGACCCCAACCTTGGCAGGTTGATCAGGGCACTTTCGTGACCTGCGGAAGTTTCTGAAAAGTGCCCCTAACCTGGGCTTTTGTTTGTCCGTGGGTACCCGCTAGTGCCCCTTAGCCATCACTGTCATGTGCACCAGATGCGCACCAGACCTGCACCGGCACTGGCGCCCGGCTGCGGCACGCGTGTCGGTCGGCCGGGAGCCGGGAGAATTCATGACGTCGGCGGACTCTGCAGGGCGAGACCCGGGACGTTCGCAAACACTGCGTCACCGGAAATCAGCTCGACGCCAAGTGTCATGGCGGTAGCCGCAATCCACCTGTCCGCCTCGTGGATCTTCTGGCCGAGCGCCTGGCCAGCGGCCAAGCAGGTGGCCCGAAGCTCGGCGCACGTAGCCATCAGGTCGTCATCCGGCTGGACGACCACCAGCTGAGCGAGGACACGCTCAAGGCTTCGACGTCGGATCTCGCCCCATCCCGCCTTCATGGCGCCAAAGCGCATCTCCGTGACGGTCACGAAGGACACGACGACCGTGCGACCGTCGATGACGGACCGATATCGGGTGGCAGTGCCGGGATCACGACCGGCGTTGACGAGAGCGGACACGACCATGGTGTCGACCACCACGGACGCGGGTGGCGTCACCGATCAGCGAGCGCCTGCTCGAAGGCGTCCCACTCCTCGTCGGTGAGGCCCTCGATCACCATGTCGTCATCGCTCGGAAGCGGCCGCGCACGCTCCAGCGCCTCATCCGGCGCGACCACCGTGAGGTGGCTGGACTCGTGTGGGTTCTCGGCGACGGACACCCTCCGAGCGTACGCCTCCCCGGCGGTCGACGCAGCCGGCTCGACCGGCAAGTTCGCCAGGTCACCGCGCAGTAGCGAACGGTGTTACCGATACTGCTTGGGCGAGGCTTGCGCCTGACCGGGCAAATCAGCACTTGTCGCGCCTGGGTGCCGGTACCCTCGCCTAGGTGGACGACATCGCCTTTGACGTCGAGGTCGCCGCCGGCGCCTCGGACCTGGAGGTGGCGAAGTGGGCCGGGCACAGCTCGGCGGCCTTCACCAAGAGCCGCTACGCCCACCTTTTCCCCGAGCACGGCGAGGCGCTGGCCGACCGGCTGGAGGCCTTCATCGCCGTTTCGACGCCCACTCCGGCGGCCTCGGTGGCGCACAGCCGCAGATCCTGATGTGCACCAGATGTGCACCAGACCTGATCGCTCACGCGGAAAAGGCAGGCCAGATAGCCTCTGACCTGCCCCTTTGTGGAGCGGACGACGGGATTCGAACCCGCGACCCCAACCTTGGCAAGGTTGTGCTCTACCACTGAGCCACGTCCGCGTGAGGCCCTCAGCCTACCAAACGGGCTCCAGGGTGACTACCGCCCGGTGTGCCCGAAGCCGCCCTCCCCCCGCTCCGAGGGGGGCAGCTCGTCCACCTCGACGAAAGCCGCCTCCTCCACCCGCTGCACGACCAGCTGGGCGATGCGGTCCCCCCGGCGGACGATGTAGTCGCCGGTGCGGTCGGTGTTGACCAGGGCCACCCGCAGCTCGCCCCGGTACCCGCAGTCGACCAGGCCGGGGGCGTTGAGGACGGTGACGCCGTGGCGCACGGCCAGCCCGCTGCGGGGCAGGACGAAGCCGGCGCAGCCCTCGGGGATCGCCACCGCCACCCCCGTGGCCACCACCGCCCGGCCCCCGCCGGCGCTGAGGAGCACGTCCTCCCGGGCCACCAGGTCGGCGCCGGCATCGCCCGGGCGGGCGTAGGCGGGCGGGGGCAGGTCGGGGTCGAGGCGGACCATCGGGATCTGGATCACGAGGGCGCAGCCTACGATCGGCCCATGCTCGCCTGGATCGACCTGGAGATGACCGGGCTCGACCCGTCCACCGAGGTGATCGTCGAGATCGCGGTCCTCCTCACCGACGACGACCTCGAGATCGTGGCCGAGGGCCCCGACATCGTCGTGTCCCAGCCGGCGGAGAAGCTGGCGGGGATGATCGACGTGGTCAAGCGCATGCACCACACGAGCGGGCTGACGGAGGCGGTGACGGCCTCGACCACCTCCCTCGACGACGCCGGCCGCCAAGTCCTCGACTTCCTTCGCCAGCACATCCCCACCGCGGGGAAGGTGCCCCTGTGCGGGAACTCGATCGGCACCGACCGCCGCTTCCTCGCCGCCTACCTGCCCGAGCTGGAGAAGTTCTTCCACTACCGGTCGATCGACGTGTCGACGGTGAAGGAGCTGTGCCGGCGGTGGTACCCGGAGGCCTACGGGGCGGCGCCGGAGAAAACCGGCCACCACCGGGCGCTCGACGACATCCGGGAGAGCGTCGACGAGCTCCGCCACTACCGGGCGACGATCTTCTGTCCTCCGCCCGCGTCGGCGGGCTCGTGAGCCGCTGGGCCTACCTCGACCACCCGGGGCCGATCGCCTTCGCCCACCGGGGCGGCGCGGGCGATGCCCCCGAGAACACGATGCTCTCGTTCGAGCGCGCCGTCGGCCTCGGGTACCGGTACCTGGAGACCGACGTCCGCACCACGTCCGACGGCGTCCTGCTCGCCTTCCACGACGACATCCTCGACCGGGTCACCGACATGACCGGCCTGCTCCACGAGCGACCGTGGTCGGAGGTGTCCAAGGCGCGGATCGACGGCGAGCCCATCCCCCGGCTGGAGGAGGTGCTGGCCGCCTGGCCCGACGTGCGGGTGAACGTCGACGCCAAGGAGGACGGGGCGGTGGCACCGCTGGTGTCGGTGATCGATCGGGCCGATGCCCACGATCGGGTGTGCGTGGCCGCCTTCTCCGACCGCCGGCTGGTGGCGTTCCGCCGGCTCACGGGTGGGCGGGTGTGCACCGCCATGGGCCCCCGGATGATCGCCCGGCTGCGGGCGGCGAGCTTGCGGGTGCCGATGCCGCCCTTCTCCGCCGGCTGCGTCCAGGTCCCGCTGCGCCATGGGCGCGTTCGCCTGGTCGACCGCCCGTTCCTGGCCGCCGCCCACCGGCGGGATATCCACGTGCACGTGTGGACCATCGACGACCCGTCGGAGATGGACCGCCTCCTCGACCTCGGCGTCGACGGGATCATGACCGACCGCCCGGTGGTGCTGCGGGAGGTGCTCGAACGGCGGGGCCAGTGGGTCGGCCGCCCGGGGTGACCCGGGTCGACTCGAAACGGGTCGACTCGAAACGGCCCGGTCGGCGCGGTTCGCTGTCGCGTAGGAGTCACCAGGCGAGCACGATGCGACGCCAAACGCAGCCGGGCGGCGGCGCCCCCGGCCCGCCGGCGACCGCCGCCGGGCGTGTCCCACCCGGTCGGTAGCCTCCCCGGAGATGGACCTCACCGGCGAGCAGCGGCGGGTCGTCGACCACCGCGGCGGCCGGCTGCGGGTGGTCGGCGGGGCCGGGACGGGAAAGACCACGGCCCTGGTGGCCCGCTACCGGCAGCTGGCGGACGAGGGTCGGGGCGGCGTCCTCGTCCTCTGCCGGAGCCGGGCCGCGGCCGACCGGTTCCGCGACGCGGTCCTCCCGCTGGTGGCCGGCCCCGTGACCACCTTCTTCGGGCTCGCCTACGACCTCGTCTCCCGCCACCACGGCCCGGTGTCGCTGGTGACGAGCGCCGAGCATCGCTCCGAGGTGGCCCGCCTCCTGGCGGCCGAGGACCCCGGCCAGTGGCCCACGCTCGGCCACCTGCTCGGCCGGCAGGCGTTCGCGGCCAAGGTGGCCGGCGAGGTCCTCCACCTGCCGGGCGAGGCGCCGCCGGAGCTGGTCGCCTTCGCCGACCGCTACCGGCGCCACCTGGCGGCCGGCGGCCGGATCGACGGGGCCGGCCTCCTGGCCCGGGCCGTAGGGCTGCCGGTGGCCGACGTCGACCACGTGCTCGTCGACGACTTCCACGCCGCCACCCCGGCCATGTCCGCCCTCCTCCACCCGCTGGCGGCCGGCGACATCGTCGTCGCCGGCGACCCGGAGGGCGCGGCGGGCGGCTTCCCCGGCGCCGACCGCCGCCACCTGGCCCACTTCGCGGCCGACGTCGACGTCGACCTCGGCCGCAACGGGTTTCGCCGCCCGGCGCCGCCCACGCTGGTCGTCACCCGCCACCCTTCCCTCGAACCGGAGGCAGTGGCGGGCGAGCTGCTGGCCGCCCGGACGGCGGGTTCAGGCGTCGGATGGTCCGACATGGCCGTTCTCGTCCGCCGGCCCCGCCACCGGGCCCGCGCCGTCGCCCGGGCTCTCGCCCGCCACGGCATCCCCGCCCGGGCGCCCGCCCCCGTCGCCGGCGACGACCCCGTGGTGGGCTGCGTCGTCGACATGCTCCGGTGGGTCGGCGGCGACGAGTCCGCCTTCGACCGGCTCCTCGTGTCCCCCCTCTCCGGCCTCGACGCGGTCGACGCCCGCCGGGTCCGGCTCGGGGCCCGAGACAACGACCCCCGAGTGGCCCCCCTCGTCGCCCTCCGCCACCAGCTGGCCGCCGCGGCCGACAACTCCACTGCGGCCGACCTGGCCTTCCGCGTCTGGGAGCAGGGCCTTCCTCACCTGGTGGGCGCCGAGCCCGAGGCTCTCGACGGGCTGGTCGCCTTCCTCGACGCCCTCCGCCGGGAGGCCGACCGCAACCCCCACCACCGCCTGCCCGAGGCCCTCGCCATCCTCGACGACGAGGGCGTCGACCTCGACCCGTGGCGGGTCGACAGCGCCGGCACCGTCGCCGACGCGGTCACCGTCACCTCGATCCTCGGCGCCGCCGGCCGGGAGTGGGACACCGTCGTCGTCGCCGGCTGCGTCGAGGGCGAGCTGCCCGCGGGGGCCGACCTCGACGAGGAGCGGCGCCTGTTCGCCCTGGCCACGTCCCGGGCCACCGGCCGCCTGGTGGCCACCGCCGGCCCGGAGCCGGGAGTCCTCCTCAGCCGGTTCGTCGAGGGTTGGCCCCGGGCCGACGTCCGCATCCCGGCACCGCCGGGCACCGCGCCCGCGTTCCGCCGCCCCACCACCAACCCCCGACCCATCGTCACCGACGCCGGCCTGGCCCTCTCCGCCACCCAGCTCGACACCTACGACGACTGCCCGCTGCGCTACGCCTACCGCTACGTCCTGCGGGTGCGCGACGAGGGCGGGGTGCGGGCCGACCTGGGCAGCCTGGTCCACGAGGTGCTGGCCCGGTTCCTCGACCCGGAGACGGCGGCCGATCCCGCTACGCCACGCACCCGGCAGACCCTGAGGACCATGGCCGAGGAGATGTGGCGCCACGACATCGCCCGCTACCGGCCCCAGGTCGACGAGGCCCGGCGGGACTTCTTCGCCATGCTCGACCAGTGGTGGCACTTCGAGGGCCAGAGCGAGCTCGCCCCCGACGTCCTCGCCGTCGAGCGGGCGTTCGACATCGCTGTCGGCGAGCACCGCCTGCGGGGCTCGATCGACCGCATCGACCGGGTGGAGCGGGCCGACGGCAGCCGCGGTCTGCGCATCGTCGACTACAAGACGGGCAAGAAGGAGCCCCGTCCCGACGACGTGGCCGGCAACATCCAGCTCGCCGTCTACCACCTGGCCGCCACCCGCGACCCCGACCTGGCCGCCTGCGGGCCGGTCGTCGAGCTGCGCCTGCTCTTCCTGCGCACCATGCACGCCTTCGACCAGGAGGTCACCCCCGGCCACGCCGCGGCCACCGAGCAGCGGGTTCTCGACGTCGCCGGCCGCATCCGGGCCGAGGAGTTCGAACCGTCGGTCGACGCCACCTGCCGGTGGTGCTCGTTCCAGCGGCTGTGCCCCATCCAGCCCCGGGGCCGGGAGGTGGTGTCGTCGTGGCCCTGACGCTCACCTCCGAGCAGCGGGCGGCGGTGGAGGCACCCCTCGAGGCCCAGCTGCTGGTGGCGGGGGCGGGGGCGGGCAAGACCACGGTGATGGCCCGCCGCATCCTCCACCTGGTGGTGACGGGCCAGGTCGCCGCCCACCAGGTTCTCGGCCTCACCTTCACCAACAAGGCCGCCCACCACCTGAAGGAGGCGGTGCGTGGCGCCCTCGGCCCCGACGCCGACGTCACCATCGCCACCTACCACTCGTTCGGAGCGTCCCTGGTCGCCGACCACGCCCTCGAGCTCGACCTCGATCCCGGCACCCAGGTCCTCAACCGGGCCCAGTCGTGGCAGCTCCTGTTCACCGTGTTCGACGAGTTCCGCTTCGACCGCCGCAGCACCCTGTCCCCGCAGTTCGTGCTCGACGACGCCCTCGCCCTGGCATCGAGGTGCGCCGACCATCTGGTGCCGATCGCGGCGGTGGAGGCCGACTCCCGGCGGGTGATGGAGACGGGCCGGTGGAAGACGATGCGAGACACCGCCGCCTCCCGGCTGGAGCTGTGCCAGGTGGTGGCCGCCTACGAGCGCCGGAAGCGGGAGCGCAACTTCCTCGACTTCGGCGACCAGGTCGGCCTCGCCGTCCGCCTCCTCCAGGAGCAACCCGTCGTGGCCGCCGACCTGCGACGACGCCTCCCCGTCGTCCTCCTCGACGAGTACCAGGACACCAACTTCGCCCAGCGGCGCCTCCTCCAGCTGCTCTACCCCCCGGGCTCGGCGGTCACCGCGGTGGGCGACGACATGCAGTCGATCTACGGCTTCCGGGGCGCCCACCTGGTCAACATCCTCCACTTCCGGCGCCACTTCCCGCCGGTGACGGTCCGCCCCCTGCAGACCACGTTCCGCTTCGGCGAGAGCCTGGGCGCCCTGGCCAACCGCATCCAGGAGCACGTCGTGGAGAGCCTGCCCAAGGCGCTACGTCCCCTCGACGAGGCCCCCCACACCGCCATCGAGTGCTTCCTGGCCGCCGACGACGCCGAGGAGGCGGCCACCATCGCGGCCGACATCGCCTCACGGGGCGGGCCGTCGGCCGATGTCGCCGTCCTCTGCCGGAAGCGGCGCCTGATCCAGCCCATCGTCGCCGCCCTCGAGGAGCGCCGCATCCCGGTGGAGGCGGTGGGGACGAGCGGCCTCCTCGACCGGCCCGAGGTGGTCGACGTCGTGGCCTGGCTCGAGGTCCTGGCCGACCCGGCGTCGTCGGTGGCCCTCCTGCGCATCCTCGGCGGCCCTCGCTACCGGATCGGCCTGCGTGACCTGGCCCCCTTGGCGGAATGGGGGCGAAACCCGTCCCGCGAACGGCCGTTCATGGGAGCCGCCTCGGGCGGCCGGCTCGAGAGCCGCGTCCTGGCCGACGGCTTGGGCGACCTCGACCGGGTCGCCGGATTGTCCGACGAGGCCCGCTCCCGGCTGGCCGCCTTCGATCGCGAGCGTCGCCTCCTGGCCGACCAGGCCCGGCGCCTGCCCGTCCTCGGCCTGGTCGAGTCCATCCTCGGCCGCACCGGCCTGTGGCAGGCGGCCGGCCCCATCGGACGCCAGAACCTCCTCCGCTTCCTCGACCTGGCCGACCGCTTCCGGCCGGTGGAGGGCGACCCCGGCCTGGCCGCCTTCGTCGAGTACCTCCACCTCCTCGACGAGTCGGAGGAGGACCTGGCCGAGGCCCACCTCGACGACACCGACGCGGTCAAGGTCATGACCATCCACCAGGCCAAGGGCCTCGAGTTCGAGACGGTTTACGTCCCCGGGATGGCCGGCGCCCGGGGCCCGTCGCGAGTGTTCCCCGACAGCCGGCCGGGCGAGAACGCCCTCGGCAACTCGTCGGCCCTCCCGTGGTGGCTGCGGGAGGACGACGAGGGCTTCCCTCCGATCGCCACCGCCCGCATGGCCGACATCGACGACGTCATCCGCCGGCGCAAGCTCGACGAGGAGTGGCGCCTGCTGTACGTGGCCTGCACCCGGGCCAAACGGCGGCTGGTGTGCTCGGCCGCCCACTGGTACCCGGGGGCGGCCGAACCCCAGGGGCCGTCGGAGTTCTACGACTTCGTGGCCGGCCAGACCGACATCGTCCGGGAGTGGTTCCGCCACCAGCCGGCCACCGTCGACCCCGAGGTGGCAGCCAAGGAGCGGCTCCGGGCGGCGTCGCTGCGCCGGTACCCTGACCCGGTGGCGTCCGAGCTGGCGGGCCAGCTCCGCCTCGATTGGGTCGACGACGGGTCGGCGGCGGCGGCTTCGGTGGCCACCGCGGCCTCCGGCGCCGCCGCTCGCCGGGCCCCGACGTCCCTCTCCGTCACCGGCCTGGTCACCTACGCCCGCTGCCCCAAGCAGTTCTACTGGAGCGTGGTGCGCCCGCTCCCCCGCCGCTCCTCGCCCGCCGCCCGGCTCGGCACCGAGGTCCACCGCTGGATCGAGCAGCGGGCCGGCCGCCAGCTCCCCCTGCTCGACCTCGACCCGCTCGAGAGTGAACGTGGCGCCCGCCGGAGCGAGATCGTGGACGGCCTGCAGGCGTCGTTCCTGGCCGGCCCGTGGGCCGATCTCGACCCGGTCCGGGTGGAGGCCCCCTTCGTCCTCGGCATCGGCGCCCACGTGGTCCGAGGACGGGTCGACGCCGTCTACGAGCGCGACGGCCGCCTGGAGCTGGTCGACTTCAAGACCGGCCGCCCCCCCGCCGCGGGCGACGGCGGAGCGCAGGTCCAGCTCGACGTCTACGGGCTGGCCGCCCTCGACACGTGGTCGGCCGACCCGGCCCGGCTGCGCACCACCTACTGCTGGCTGCGGGCCGACGGCCCGCCCGTGGTGGAGAGCACCGACTGGGACGGTGCCACCGCCGATCGGGTCCGGGCCCGGGTCGCCGCCCACCTCGACGCCCTCGCCGCCGCCCGGTGGACCCCGTCACCCGGACGGTGGTGCGCCGGCTGCGACTTCCAGGCCGTCTGCCCCGAGGGACGGGCGGCCGCCGCCGCCGCCGCCAGCCACGCCTCCTCCGAAACGGTGACCATGGGGTCCTGAACGCCGGCCGCCGCCACCGGTGGCCGGTCTGGGGACCTGGGCACCGACATCGACCAAGTTTTACCGGAGCGGCGGAATAGTTGAGCGAGCAACCACCTTGTACCGAGTGCAAGATAATTGAGGACTCAATCAAGGGACACCATGACGCTCACCACGCCGCAGACCACCCTGTTGCCCACCGGCACCTGGACCATCGACGCCAGCCACTCCACCATCGAGTTCTCGGTGCGCCACCTGATGATCGCCAAGGTCAAGGGCAGCTTCAAGCGCTTCTCCGGCTCGGTGACCATCCCCGAGGACCCCTCCCAGGCGTCCGTCCGGGTGGGAATCGACCCGGGCTCGATCGACACCGGTGACGCCAACCGCGACGCCCACCTGCGGTCGGGCGACTTCTTCGAGGTGGAGAAGTATCCGACGGCCGAGTACGTGTCCTCGTCGGTCCGCTCCCGAGGCGACGGCTACGTGGTCGACGGGCAGCTCACCCTCCACGGCGTCACCCGGCCGGTGGCGCTCGAGCTGGAGTTCAACGGCACCGGCGGCGACCCGTGGGGCAACGTCCGCGCCGGGTTCACCGCCAGCGCCGAGATCAACCGGCGGGACTTCGGCATCGACATCAGCATGCCGATGGAGACCGGCGGCGTGGTCGTGGGCGACAAGGTCAGGCTCACCGTCGAGGTGGAGCTGGTCCTGGCCCCGTAAGGGCACGGGCCGCGGACTCGGTGGCCGATCGTCGACCACGCCGGTCGGCCCTCGGCGCGTCCGGCTCCCCGGGCCGGGGCCTCCTGGTAGCGTCGCCGATGTCGTGTGGCAGCAGGACAACCCGGCGGAGCTCCTCGTGCACGGCAGGACCGTCGACCACGAGGCGTGGCGTTCGAACGCGGCCCTGCGGGTGCAGTTCCCGCTCGCCTTCGCCCCCGCGCCCGAGGCCGGGCCGGGGCCGTTCGACTTCCTCCTCCCCGAACTGCAGGACGATCCCGGCTGCCTGCTGCCGGAGCATCCCACGACGGTGGCCAAGCTGGTCGAGCTGGGTCGGACGATGCGAGACCCCGGGCGGGCGAACGCCGACGACCCGGGCCACACCACCATCCCGGCCGCCTACACCTACCTCGGCCAGTTCGTCGCCCACGACATCACCCTCGAGTCGAGGTCGGCGACGACGGCCCAGCTGATGAACCCGATGCTGCGGCCGTTGACGAGGGCCCAGATCGGATCGACCCTGCGCAACCTGCGGACGCCGACGCTCGAGCTCGACAACCTGTACGGCGACCCCGCCCCGCGCCACCCGGCCGACCCGAACCGCATGCTGCTGGGCACGGTCTCGCCGACCGGCTCGACCGACCCGCCCCTCGGTCGTCCACCGGGCAAGGACGAAGACAACGACGTGCCCCGGGGTCCCGGGCGCATGGCGTTGATCGGCGACGTCCGTGACGACGAGAACCTCATCATCGCCCAGCTGCAGGTCGCGTTCCTGAAGGCGCACAACGCGCTGGTCGCCGAGGGCCGGACGTTCGAGCAGGCCCGACGCGTGCTCCGCCAGCACTACCAGCACGTCGTCGTCCACGACTTCCTGCTCCGGGTGGCCGATCCCACCATCGTGCACGACATCCTCGACGACGGCCGCGACGTGTTCGATCCGGGGCCGGGGCCGCTCTTCCTGCCCCTGGAGTTCGCCGCCGGCGCCTACCGCTTCGGCCACTCCATGATCGCCGACGCCTACGACTTCAACCGCAACTTCAACCTGAGGGGGGGCATCCCGGCCCGGCTGGCCGACCTGTTCACGTCCACCGCCCTCAGCGGCGATGGGGGCGACTTCGACACCCTGCCCGAGAACTGGATCGTCGAGTGGGAGCTCCTCGTCGACGGGGTGGGACCGTACAACCGCGCCCGTCGCTTGGACACCAAGCTGGTCGAACCCCTCTTCGACCTGGCCGAGGCCGCCGGCCGGCGGGTGGGCGACAGCGCCAGCCTGGCCGTCCGGGACCTGCTGCGGGGCTACCTGCTGAGGCTGCCGACCGGCCAGGCGGTGGCGGCCGGGCTGGGTCTGCCGACGCTGGCACCGGACGAGCTCGTGGAGGCGGCGGCCAGCGCCGAGCAGGCGGCGGCCCTGCGGGGGGGTGGGTTCCTCGACCGCACCCCCCTCTGGTACTACGTCCTGGCCGAGGCGGCGGCGGGGGGCGGGCACCGCCTGGGTCCGGTCGGGAGCACCATCGTGGCCGGCGTGCTCATCGGGCTGGCCCGCCACAGCGCCGATTCGATCCTCGACGTCCCCCACTGGCGCCCGACCCTGCCCAGCGCGGTGCCGGGGACGTTCCTGCTGCGCGACCTGCTGGCCACGGCGGGGGTGTTACCCGGCCTCGTCACCCGGCCCCAGCCCCCCCGGTAGCCCGGACGCGGCGGTCCTCCAAAGGCCGCGGGCCCTCACTCCGGGAAGTGACACCGCACCGGATGGCCCTGACCCCGGTCGACCAGCGCCGGGGTCTCGTCCACGCACAGGTCGGTGGCCTTCCAGCACCGGGTCCGGAACGGGCACCCCGTCGGTGGCGCGGCGGGATCGGGCAGCTCGCCCCCGAGCACGATCCGGCGCCGGGCCCGTTCGAGCTCCGGATCGGGATGCGGCACCGCCGAGAGCAGGGCGACGGTGTAGGGATGGGCGGGTCGCCGGTAGACGTCGTCCCGGGGACCGATCTCCACCACCCGGCCCAGGTACATCACGGCCACCCGGTCGGCGATGGTGCTGACGACGGCCAGGTCGTGGGCGATGAACAGGTACGACAGCCCGAGGTCGTGCTGCAGCTGTTCCAGCAGCTCGAGAACGCCCGCCTGCACGCTCACGTCGAGCGCCGAGACGGGCTCGTCCAGCAGCAGCACCGTCGGGTCGAGGGCGAGGGCCCGGGCCAGCCCCACCCGCTGCCGCTCGCCGCTCGAGAGCTGGTGGGGATAGCGATCCGCCGTCTCCGGACCCAACCCCACCAGGCCGAACAGCTCTGCCGACCGCGACCGGGCCGCGGGCGCCGTCGTCCCCGTCGCCCGCAGCGGCTCGGCCACCGTCGTCGCCGCCGTCATGCGCGGGTCCAGCGTCGACGACGAGTCCTGGAAGACGACCTGCATGCTCCGCCGCGCCCGCCGCAGCTCCCGCCGGCCCATGCCGAGCACGTCCTGGCCCCGGAGGATCACCTCGCCCTCGGTGGGCTCCACCAGGCGGAGCAGGCACCGGGCGATGGTCGACTTCCCGCACCCCGACTCGCCCACCAACGCCAGCGTCTCCCCCGACCCGAGGTCGAAGGAGACGCCGTCGACGGCCTGGATCCACCCCGCGGCGCGCCGCAGACCGGTGCCGGGGACCGGGTACTCCTTGACCAGATCCCGCACCTCGAGCACGGGCTCCCCGACCGGGGTGGCCGCCACCTCGGTGGTCACCGCATCCGCCCGCGGCCCCGGGCGCGGTGAAGGGCCGTCGGCCAGCGACTCGGCCAGCACGCACGCCGACTCGACGGCACCAACGGGGCGCAGCGCGACCACGGCCGTCCCGCAGCCGGGCCCGGCGTGGCCGCAGCGAGGATGGAAGGGGCACCCGGGAGGGATGTCGACCGGGGACGGTGGTTTCCCCCCGATGGCCCTGGCCCGGGAGAGCCGAGCCCCGTCGACGCGGGGGCAGGCGGCGAGGAGGGCCCGGGTGTAGGGGTGGCGGGACCGGTGGAAGACCTCCTCGACCGGGCCCCGCTCGACGACCTCGCCGGCGTACATGACCGCCACCTCGTCGGCGCTGGCGGCGATCACCCCGAGGTCGTGGCTGATGAGGATCATGGCCATGCCCTTCTCCGCCCGCACCCTCCGGAGAAGGTCCAGGACCTGGGCCTGGACGGTCACGTCGAGGCCGGTGGTGGGCTCGTCGGCGATCAGCACGTCGGGGTCGTTGGAGATGGCCATGGCGATCATGGCCCGCTGGCACATCCCCCCCGACAGCTCGAAGGGAAAGGCGTCCGCCGTACGCTCCGGCTGGGGCATCCCGACGAGATCGAGGAGCGCGACCGCCCGCCGCCGGGCGTCACCCCGAGCCAGATCCGGCTGGTGGATCCGGAGGCCCTCGGCGATCTGGCGACCCACCGTGATCGCCGGGTTCAGCGCGCTGGCGGGGTCCTCGAAGATCATCGCGACCCGGGAGCCCCGCAGCCGGCGCAACTCTGGCGCCGCCAGTCCGAGGAGCTCCCGCCCTCGGTGTCGCACCGACCCGGTTACGGTGACGCCGGGAGGATGCAGCCCCAGGATCGTCAGCGCGGTCGCAGTCTTGCCCGAGCCGGACTCGCCGACGATGCCCAGCACCCGCCCCTCGCCCAACGTCAGGCTCACCCCCCGCACGAGCGGCGCGGGGCCGTCCGGTGTCGCGACAGTGACCCGGAGGTTGCGGATCTCGAGGGCGGGGACCTCGGCCACCACGGGCGGGGCGCGGTCGATGGCAGCCGTCAGGCGACGAACCAGTCAGTCTGGAACGCGGTTCCCCCCGCCGGACCTGCGACCCGGCCGCGCACGCTCGCCGGCCCCGGGGCCAGGTCGAACGCCACGAACCGGCCCAGCTCGTCGGTGGCCAGGACCGACACGCCGCCCGGGTGCAGGACCTCCACCGCGCCCGCCCCGGCCGGCAGGAGCTGGCCGACGATCCGGCGGCGAGCGCCCACGGCCACGGCCTCGACCTCCACGATGACCCCGGGCGCCTCGAAGGTGAGCAGGCGGTGGGTCGGGGCGCCCCGGACGCCGACCGGGCCGGCACGGTCGAGGTCGGAGTCGTAGGTGAGCGCAGCCAGATCGGCGTCGATGGTGCGCAACACCAGGCTCGCCTCCACCAGGGCGACCAGATCCGGAGGGACGGGGTAGATGCGGTCGAAGAGCGCCTGCAGCTCGTCGAGCAACGCGTTCTCGTCCTGATCCTGGTGCCGGTCGGGCATGGTGCCCCCTTTCACGAGGATGAGCCACCATCTTCGCCGTTGATATGTCCAAGTTCACGACGGAGCAGCTCGACGCACCGGCCCCGGGTCGGGCCGATGCTGCCCACCGGCATGTCGAGGGCGAGGGCGAGGGTGCCGTAGCTCGGCCGGCGATCGGCAAAGAGCAGGCGCAGCATCACCTGGCACCGGGCGGGAAGCCGGGCGAAGGCCTTCACCAGGGCCGCCTCCCTCTCGTCCCGCAACAGACGGGCGTCGACCCCAGGCTCCGCGTCCGCGTCGACCTCGAACTCCTCGCTCCTCGCCGGCATCGGCACCTGGCGGCCGGACCGTCGCAGTTGGCCGAAGGCCTCGTTGCGGATGGTCGTCATCAACCAGGCTCCGACCCGCTCGGGATCGCGGAGGTCGTCGACGTGGTCCAGCAGTCGTAACCAGGCCAGCTGGCTGACGTCGGCCGCGTCGGATGGCCCCAGCCCGAACCCGCGGGCGACGGCCAGGAGGCGAGGCGTGAGCCGCCGAACCAACGTCGACCAGGCCAGCTGGTCACCCTCTTTGGCCGCCAGCAGCAGCTCCCCGTCGCTGCGCTCCGCCGGCACGGGAGCGATGCTACGACCCGGCCGGGCCTGGGGACCGTGACCGATCGTAAAGCCGGGGACAACGTCGCGGCTCGGCTGGCTTCCGCCGATCTGGTGAGCCAGCCGAGCCGCGCCGGCGTCGCCTTCCGAGAGCCCAGACTCACGTCCAGCTGGGCGGGAAGACTGCAACACCGAGGTCGAACCCACTGTCGATGTTTCGCCGCCGTCCGCCTCCGTACACCTCGAAGGCGGCCTGGGCCGCGTCCATGCCCGGGCGGGCGGCCACCTGGGCGATGGCCCCGGTAACACGCGCGGCGGCGAAGCACGTGCCGCTCCAAGACGCCCAACCGTCGAAGGCCTGCTTCACCGGGGGAACCCCGACCGTGTTGTATCCCTGCTCGAGGTAGCCCCGGTGGTTGAGGAAGGTGCTGCGGACCTCGACGCCCGACGTGCACGCGTCGACCCACGAGCCGTAGTTGCTCCACTCCGGTTTGGTTGCCTCGGCGCCGAGGGCGGCCACCGCGACCACGGCGTTGAACGCGGCCGGGTACATCGGGCGATCGATGCCGCCGTTGCCCGCCGGCGCGCACAGCTGGACCTTGGGGTTCCGGTCCTTCAGCTCGGCCAGCGCCTCTTCCGTCAGGGGCAGGCCGATGTTGTCGTGGGTGTACCCGCCAGCGGACACGAGGACAACCTCGACGTCGACTGGGATCCGGCGGAGAGCGGCGGCCAGATCGGCGTCGGTCGTCTCGCCCCACTGGTCGAGGATGCGGTCGACGACGATCTCCGCGCCCGGCGCGTGCTGGAGGACGACGCCGGTGACGAACGTGCTGTGCCCGGCGTAGCGGGGGAGCACCTCGGGGAGGTCCTCACCCGGGTCGGGCCCGGCGGACATGACGCCCGGCCGCACCAGCGGGCTGACCCGGCCGTTGAACCAGGGGTGCTTGAACGGCTCGCCGGTGTCGAGCACCGCCACCCGGACGCGACGGCCGCCCACGATGCCCGAGCCGGGCGGGGGCGGACCCAACTCCGACGACGGTTTGGGCGGGTTGGGCGTACCCCCGAAGATCGGGTGCGAGTTGCCCCGGAGCACGTGGTTGGGGCTGACCCGGTAGGCGCCCTTGCCCTGCGCGGACCGGTCCAGGGCCCGCAGGTCTGCCACCAGCCGGGGCACCCGGGTGCTCTCGACGCCGAGCGTCAGGCGAACCCACTGCGACCCCGTCGTCACCGGCTCGGTCCGGAAGCCCCGGTCGGACGGCGCCGGCTCACCCCACTCCCGCAACAGCCGTTGCACGGCGGGCAGGTCCTCCTGGGCGACCAGCAGCTCGCCGGTCCGGTAGAGATACCCGCCACCTTCCGCGAAGCGCGCCACACCGACACCCGGGCCTGAGTAACCCGGTTCGCCGATCGGTTCTGATCCACCCCAGTCAGACATGACTCCCCTTGCTTGCTCTCGCCTGCCTGGATGACGCGCCCGACCCCGCCGGTGATACAAGATCTTCTCGAACTTCGGAACTTCCACTTTCGACAGGATCGACGTGACGACGACCGGCAGTGACGGACGATCCCGCCCGGACGACGCCGAGGCCGCCTTCGAACGGGAGCGGTCGCTCGGCGAGGACGCCATCCACCGCCGCCAGGTCGGGGCCGCGGTGACCCATCTCCGGCGGGCCACCCGCATCGCCGACCGGGCCGGCCTACGAGTCCAGGCGGGGCGGGCGAGGGTGTCGCTTGCCGGCGCGTTGGCGGCGCGGGGCGACATGGACGGCGCCGACCGCGAGGCGGCGCTGGCCGCGGCCGTCCTCCGAGGTCCCGACCTCGCCCGCCTGACCGCCCAGCGGGCCAACATCGACTACGTCCGGGGCCGGCTCGGCGACGCCCTCGAGGGCTACCGGCAGGCCGTCCCCGCCCTGCGGCGGGCGGGCGACGTGGTCTTCGAGGCCATCGCCACCCACAACCGGGGGCTCATCATGGCCCACCAGGGCGGGTTCGCCGCCGCCGTGGCCGACCTCGAGCGATCGGGGCTCCTCTTCGAGGGCATCGGGGAGCACCGGATGGCGGCCGACGTGCAGGTGAACCTGGCCTGGCTGGCCGCCCGCCGGGGTGACGTACCGGCCGCCCTGGCCCGCTTCGACCAGGCCGACGAGTTCTTCCGCCGGGAGGGTGAGACCGACGCGGCCGCCCTGTTCGACCGCTGCGAGGCGCTGCTGGCGGCACACCTGGCGGCCGAGGCCCGCCGCACGGCCGCCGAGGCCGTGGCCCGGCTGGGCCAGCAGGGCATGGCGACGCTGGTGGCCGAGGCCAACCTCCGCCTGTCCGAAGCGGCGCTGCTGGATGGCGACGGGCTCGCGGCCAGCGCCGCCGCCGCCACCGCCCTGCGCGCCCTCCGCCGCCAGCGGCGGCCCAGCTTCGTCGCCCTGGCCCGCTACGCGGCGCTGCGGGCGGCGTGGATCAGCGGTGACCGCTCGCCCCGCCTGGTGGCTCCCGCCCGGCGGGCGGCCGCTGCCCTGGCGTCGACCGGATGGGTGGTGGCCGCCCTCGACGCCCGCCTGATCGCGGCCCAGCTGGCCCTGGGCGCGGGCCAGGTGGAGGTGGCCCGGGAGGAGTTGGCCCACGCCCAGGCCGGGAAGCGGCGGGGGCCGGCCCAGCTGCGGTCCCGGCTGTGGCACGGGGAGGCCCTGCTCCGGCTGGCCGACGGTGATCGGCCGGGCGCCGACCGGGCCCTGCGGACTGGGATGCACGTCCTCGAGACCCACCGGGCCGTCCTCGGCGCCACCGAGCTGCGGGCCCACACCTCGGCCCATGCCGGCGACTTGGCCTCACTTGGCGTGCGCCTGGCGCTGGAGGACGGGCGTCCCGAGCGCGTGCTGCGGTGGGCCGAGAGGTGGCGGGCGGGGTCGCTTCACCTGCGCCCGGCCCGACCGCCCGCCGACGAGGCCCTCGCCGCCGACCTGGCCGCGTTGCGGGGCGTCTCGGGCGAGCTTGCGGAAGCGGCCGCCAGCGGCAGGGAGACCGCCCGGCTCCTGGCCCGCCAGGCGGCGATCGAGGAAGCGGTGCGCCACCGGTCCCGCCGGACCCCGGGTGAGGGGCTCTACCGGACGCTGCCGGCACCCACCGTCGGCATGTACCGAGCGGCTCTCGGGGACCGGGCCCTGGTCGAGCTGATCGACGACCGCGGCAGCCTGCACGCCGTCGTCCTCGCCCGAGGCCGGCTCCGCCTCCATGCCCTCGGACCCATCGCCCCCGTCGAGACCGAGGTGCACGGCCTGCGCTTCGCCATGCGCCGCATCGCCTTGCGGCACGGATCGCCCGCGTCCCTCGAAGGGGCCCGGGCCAGCCTCGTCCACGCCGGTCGGACCCTCGACCGCCTGCTCCTCGCCCCCCTGGCGGCCGACGTCGGCGACCGCGAGCTGGTCGTCGTGCCCACCGGGGCGCTGCACTCGTTGCCGTGGTCGCTGCTTCCGTCCTGCGCCCGCCGGCCCGTCTCGGTGGCACCGTCGGCGACGCTGTGGCACGCGGCCACCTCCGCCGAGGTCACTCCGCCCGGGCCCGACGCCAAGGTCGTCCTGATCGCCGGCCCGGGGCTGCCGGGGGCGGAACGCGAGGTCTCCGACCTGCGCCGACGCTATCCTCACTCCCAATGGCTGGTCGGGGCGGAGGCGGGCGTCGACGGGGCGTTGGCTGCCCTCGACGGAGCCGATCTGGCCCACGTGGCGGCCCACGGTCACTTCCGCAGCGACAACCCGCTCTTCTCCTGCCTCGACCTGGCCGACGGCCCGCTCACGGTGTACGACCTGGAGACGCTGGCCCGGGCCCCCTCGACGCTGGTGCTGTCGGCCTGCGACTCGGGACTGTCGGAGGTCCGCCCGGGCGACGAGCTGATGGGGCTGGCGGCAGCCGTGTTCACCCTGGGGGCGCGTTGCCTCGTGGCCACCGTGGTCCCCATCGTCGACGTGCAGGCCCGACCGCTGATGGTGCGCCTGCACCAGGGCCTGGTGGCGGGCCTGAGCCCGGCCGCGGCCCTGGCCGCGGCCCAGTCGGAGGGCGGGAGCGACGACGGCGACGGCGCCTCGGGCAGCTTCGTGTGCTTCGGCGCCGGCTGACCGCCCCCGGCGGGCGACCGCCGTGACACCGGCTGAGCCCACCATCCGGTCGCTCACCCTTGCCACCGTGGCCATGGCCGCGGCCCTCCTCGCCGCCGGTTGCTCGTCGAGCGACGAGGCCGGCGATCCCGCCCGAGGCCCCACCCTGGTGGTGGCCGTCTCCGAGCTGCCGACGAGCTTCAACGCCAACGAGTCGGGGAACGAGACCCAGGTCACCAACGACCTCGCCCAGATCCTGTACTTCTACGCCTACAAGGTCGGGCCCGACTACGAGCAGACCTACCCCGGACTGTTGCGCCCGCCGGAGCTGGTGTCCACCAGCCCCAGCCAGGTCGTCCGGTGGACGATCCACCCGGACGCGGTGTGGAGCGACGGCACCCCGGTGACCACCGACGACATCCGCTTCTACTACGAGCAGGTCGTCGCGCCCGACACCGTCGCCGCCGAGCACGAGGGCTACGACAGGATCGAGCGACTGGCGGTCATCGACTCCAAGGTGTTCGAGGCCACCTTCGAGCCCGCCTACCCCGATTACCTCAGCCTGTGGAACGGGGTGCCGCAGGCGGCGTGGATCCGGTCCCAAGGGGGATACGAGATCGCCCTCGACAACGAGCCGGGGCCGTCGGCCGGACCCTTCGTGTTCGACCGCCAGGTGCCGGACGTGAGCATCACGCTCGTCCGCAACCAGCGCTGGTGGGGCGAGGAGACACCCGGGCTCGGCTCCATCGTGTTCCGAAGCGTCCCGGACTCTGGCGCGCAGGTGCAGAACCTGGAGAGCGGCGAGATCGACCTGATCACCCCTCGCGCCGACGAGGACCTGATCCAGCAGGTGCAGGGGCTGGCGGCGTCGGGCGCGTTCCGGGCCGAGCTCGGCTTCGGACCCAACTGGGACCTGTTCGGCTTCAACCTCGCCCACCCGATCCTCGCCGACCTGCGAGTGCGGCGGGCGATCGCCCACGCCCTCGACCGCAACGCCATCCTCGACCGGGTGATGAAGCCCATGTCGACCGATGCCCGCCGGCTCGACAGCTTCGTCTACATGGCCAACCAGCCGCAGTACGTCGCCCACGGCGCCGAGTACCACGCCCGGAACCTGGAGGCGGCGCGGGCGTTGCTCGACGAGGCCGGGTGGACGGGGTCGGGTGGCGTCCGCACCAACACCGCGGGAGAGCGGCTCTCGGTGCGGGTGAGCGCCATCACCGGTATCGCCCGCTTCGAGGCCGCCGCCGAGCTGGCCATCGCCCAGCTGGCCGAGATCGGGTTCGAGCTGCGGTCCGACGACTGCCCCGTCGACTGCCTCCTCCCCCGGGCCATCGACGGCGACTTCGACATCCTCAGCTTCGGGTGGACCGGGAACACCTTCCCCATCACCAACATCTCCCACATCTTCGCTACCGGCGGGCCCCAGAACTTCGGCCAGTTCAGCAACGCCGAGTTCGACGGCCTCATCGGCCGGGCGGCCACGGTGGCCGATCCCGCCGAGCAGGTGATCCTGGCTAACCGGGCCGACGAGGTCCTGTGGCGGGCCCTCCCCGGCATCACGCTCTACCAGGCACCGACCCTGATGGCGGCCAGCAACGACTTCGTCGGCATGGGGGTCAACGCCAACGGCGACGGGACCTTCTGGAACACCCAGACCTGGGGCCCGAAGGCCTGAGCCGCCGGTCGGATGGGAACGCCGGGGCTGGCTGCGTTCGTCGCCCGGCGGGTGCTGTTGTCGATCCCGGTGCTGATCCTGGCCAGCGTGGTGACCTTCGGGCTGGTCGCGGCCTCGGGTGACCCGCTGGCCGAGGCTCGGGCCGACCCCCACGTCCACCGTCGGTCGATCGAGCTGCGGGAGCGGCGGCTGAACCTCGACCGGCCGCTCCCCGTGCGCTACGCCATCTGGGCGGGGGGCCTCCTCCGGGGCGACTTCGGCCGCACCGTCGAGGGCCAGGACGTCGGCGGCCGGCTGTGGCGGGCGGCGGGCGCCACCGGGCGCCTGGTAGTGCCGGCGATGGCGATGGCCGTGGCCGTGGCGGTGGCGGTGGGCTCGGTCTCGGCCGCCCGCTACCGGTCGTGGATCGACCATGCCGGCACCGTGGTCACGTTCGTCCTGCTCTCGCTGCCTGCGTTCTGGCTCGGCTGGCTGCTGCGCGACCTGGCCCTCCACGTCTACCGGGCCCTCGACATCCGCGTCCTGTCGTTCGTTGGCGAGCGCAGCACCGAGCCCGCGGGGTCGACCCTGGGCGCCGTCGGCGACCGGCTCCGACACCTGGTGCTGCCGGCGACGACCCTGGCCCTGGTGGCGACGGCGAGCTGGACCCGGTTCCTGCGGGCGAGCATGCTCGAGTCGCTCGCCGCCGACCACGTGCGAACGGCGCGGGCCAAGGGACTTCCGGAGTGGCGGGTCGGCCGGGACGCCCTGCGCACCAGCCTGGTGCCGATGACCGCTGTGGTGGCGGTGAGCTTCGCCGGCTTCCTCGGCGGGGCGGTGATCGTGGAGCGGATCTTCAGCTGGCCGGGCCTCGGCCAGGTCCTCCTCCAGGGTCTCCAGGACCACGACGTGAACCTGGTCTCGGGGTGGTTGCTGCTGGCCAGCGTGGGCGTGGTGGGGGTGAACCTGGTGGCCGATGTCCTCAGCGCGGTGCTCGACCCCCGGACCCGCCGTGCTTGAACGGGGACTGCACGACCCCCGGGCGATCGGGGCCGGGGCGCCGGTCGCTCCTGTCGCCGGTCGCCGGCCCGGTGTCACCGGCCGGTTTTTGCGCCAGGCGCCGGCCGTCGCCGCCCTGGGCGTCCTGGCCCTCCTACTGGTCCTGACCGTGGTCGGGCCCGTGCTCTCCGGCCACCGCTACGGGGACCTGTGCTGCGCGGCCTCGAGACCCCCGTCGTGGTCGAACCCGATGGGCACCGACGCCCTGGGGCGGGACATGCTGGCCCGGATCCTGCGGGGCGTCCAGCGAAGCCTGGTGGTGGGGCTGGGCGCGGCCGCGGCCGCCACCTTCTTCGGCGTCGCGGTCGGAACGGTTGCGGCCTGGTTCCGGGGATGGGTCGACGAGCTGGTGGCCCGCTCCGTCGACCTGTGCCTCACCATCCCCGAGCTGGCCGTGCTGCTCGTCCTGGCCAACCGGGCGAGCAGCGCCCGGGACCAGTGGCTGGTGGTGTCCCTCGCCATCGCCCTGGTCTCGTGGCCGGTGATCGCCCGGGTCACCCGGGGTCAGGTCCTGTCCGTGAGCCGCACCGGCTACGTGGACGCGGCCCGGGCGACGGGCGCGCCCGACCGCCGGATCATCGTCCGCCACGTCCTGCCCAACATCGCCGGGTCGATCGTGGTGGCGGCCACGCTGGCGGTGTCGTGGGCCATCCTGGCCGAGTCCGGGCTCAGCTTCCTCGGCTACGGCCCGGGCTCACCCGACACCTCGCTCGGCACCCTGGTGGAGAAGGGGGCCGACGCCCTGAGCACCCGGCCCTGGCTGTTCTACGGTCCCGGGCTCACCCTCGTCCTGCTCTGCCTGTGCGTGAACTACGTCGGGGACGGGCTCCGCCATGCCCTCGACCCGCGGGCCGAGCTGAACGCCGGCCGACGGGCCGGGAACCGGGATCAGATGTAGACGACCAGGGCGTCGGGCTCGACCCGCACCGAGAGCACCCGAACCCGGCACCCGACCGGTTCGCCGTCGAGGCGCAGGGGCAGGGCCCGGTCGAGCTCGACCTGCACCGCCGGCGCCCGCCGCTCGGTGATCCCCGGGTGGGGCAGGTGGGTCCCGTGGGGCAGCCGGGCCCGCACCGGAAGGAGTTGGCCCGGGCGCAGACGGACGTCGTAGGTATCGAGGATCCCGTCGCCCGGGTGGGAGCGGGGGGCGAGGTCCCACCGGCCCAGGTACTGGGCGTTCATGGCCACGAAGGCACGAGTCCAGCCCCGGGTGCGGGCGACGAGGGAGGCCACGAACAGGTGCAGGCGGCCATCGGCCAGGACCAGCCCCAGATCGACGGGGAAGCGCACCCCGGCCAGGATGGGCCCCGTCCCCCCACCCAGGGTGCGGCACAGGTCGCCTCCCAGCAGGCCCAGGGCCGGGTACGGGCGACCTTCCCGGCGGGCGACCTCCAGCACCGCCCGGGCCTCGGCGTCGGAGCGCACCACCACCAGCCCGTCGGGTACGGCCGCCGGCTCCCCATAGGACGACCCCTTGGCGATCGGCACCGTCACGCACCCGAACTGGTGACCATCTCAGACCACCGACGAGGCGGCCACGACCCCCCGGAACAGGCGATCGGCGGCCTCGGAGGCGGAGTCGGCGGTGCGCTTGTCGGGGGCGACGACGGCCAGCTGCCGCAACAGGTCGATGAGCTGCTTGACGTTGCGCACGAAGTCGCCCCCGGTGACCAGCTCGTCGGCGATGACGTCGGCCAGCGCCTCGCCCGACGCCCACCCGTGGGCGGCGGCGAAGAAGCCGGGGTCGGGCGTCCGGGTCAGGGGGAGGCCGGCCGCCGCCTCGGCCCCGTTGAGATCGGCGGCCAGCTTCTCCAGCTCGGCCCATCGCCGCTGCACCTTCCCCGACGGGAACCACACCTGGGGCTCGGCACCACCGTCGCCCCGCCGGTGGATCGACACCCGCCGGGCCTGGAACGTGAACGACGACGCCAGCGCGGCCAGCGCCGAGGGGTCGAGGTCGTCGAACACGCCCTCGCCCAGGGCATGGGCGATCAGGAGATCGGACTCGTGGTAGATCCGGGTCAGGCGGCGGCCGGCGTCGGTGAGGCTCCAGCCCTCCACGTAGCCCCACACGTCGAGCACCCGCAGGACCCGGTCGAACTGGCGGGCCAGCGACTCGGTGCGGCCCTCGATCCGGCGCTCCAACCGGCGCAGGTCCTTCTCCAGCCGCTCCGCCCGCTCCGCCGCCCGCAGGTGGGCGCGCAGGTCGGGACAGTCCGCCACCGGGTGGGCCTCGGCCGGAGCCGAACCGGTGACGCTCCGGGGCCCGAACCGGCCGCCGATGTCACCGGTTCCCGCCTTGACCTTCCCCAGGGCCTGGGCCACCTCCCGCTGGAAGGCGGCGTTGCGGGGGGCGTAGGGCGTGGGCAGCTCGATGTGGGCCACCGTCCGGGGGGGCGACGAGAAGTCGCGGGCCGACAGGGTGAGGTAGCGGCGGTCGGCGGTCAAGGCCCCCAGGCGGACCTCGGAGCCCCGGCGGCGGGCGGTCGACAGCACCGCCACCCGTCCCGCCGACTTCCCCCCCGACAGCACCAGCACGTCGCCCGGCTTGACCTTCTCCAAGGCCTCGACCACCGCGTCCCGCGGCGACGGCACCCGCCGACCTCCGCCCTCCCCCGCCGCCAGCCGGCGCCGGTACTCGGCCACGTCGCCCCGCTCGCAGATCGCCTCGACCCGGGCCGCCTCCATCTGCTGCCGGCTGCGCTCGACCTGCCGTTCCAGACGGACGACGTCTCGGTCGGCCCGGTACTGGGCGAACGACAGGTTGAGCAGGTGGTGGGC
Source organism: uncultured Acidimicrobiia bacterium (assembly GCA_963790325.1). Classification (GTDB taxonomy): domain Bacteria; phylum Actinomycetota; class Acidimicrobiia; order Acidimicrobiales; family AC-14; genus JAXDMK01. Next base: position 1,075,211 of record CAWBNY010000002.1, on the reverse strand, counting down.
CGATTCCGGCGTGTACCGCCGCACCAGGTTGACGGCCATGTTGTAGGTCGGACGGAACGACGAGGTGAGGGCGTAGGTTCGGGTCGACGCCAGCCCCGCCACCTGGTCGAAGGGGACGAACGGCGACCACAGGACCACCGCGTACCCGACCTCGTCGATCCCCCGTCGCCCGGCCCGCCCCGTGAGCTGGGTGTACTCCCCCGGGCTGAGGAACTCGTGCTTCTCCCCCGTCCACTTCGAGAGCTTCTCGATGACCACCGAGCGGGCGGGCATGTTTATCCCCAGGGCGAGGGTCTCGGTGGCGAACACGGCCTTGACCAGCCCCGCCTCGAAGCACGCCTCCACCGTCTCCTTGAAGGGGGGGACCATCCCCGCGTGGTGGGCGGCGAAGCCGGCCTCGAGACCCGCCAGCCACTCCCGGTAGCCCAACACCTCGAGGTCGTCGTCGGAGAGCCCCGCCGTGCGGGACTCGGCGATGGCGCGGATGGCCTCCCGCTCCTCGGGGATGGTCAAACGCATCCCGGTGATCAGGCACTGGCGGACGGCGTCGTCGCAGGCGGCCCGGCTGAATATGAAGGTGATGGCGGGCAGCATCCCCTCCCGCTCCAGCCGCTCGATCACCTCCGACCGCCGGGGGGTCGCCAGCGCCGACGACCCCTTCCGCCGCGGCCCCCGGTAGGACACCCCGTGGGTCACCTTGGCGTCGAGCGTGGCCGCCTCCGGATTGGCCTTGGCGTCGACGAACGTGGGCAGCAGCCTCAGCTCGTCCGACTCCCGGTCGCTCACCATGTAGAAGTGGATGAGCTCCACCGGCCGCCGTTCCTCGATGATCGCGACCGTGGTCCCCCGAACCGTCTGGATCCAGTCGGCGAACTCCTCGGCGTTGGACACCGTGGCCGACAGGCACACCAGGTCGACCTCGGGTTGGGTGTGGATGATCACCTCCTCCCACACCGGCCCCCGGTACTGGTCCTGCAGGTAGTGGACCTCGTCGAGGACCACGTAGCGCAGGCCCTCCAGCGTGGGCGAGGAGGCGTAGATCATGTTCCGGAGGACCTCGGTGGTCATCACCACCACCGGGGCGTCGCCGTTGATCGTGTTGTCGCCCGTGAGCAGGCCCACCCGATCGGTCCCGTGGCGGCGGGCGAGGTCGTTGAACTTCTGGTTGGACAGGGCCTTCAACGGCGTCGTGTAGAACGCCTTTCCCCCCTCGTCGACCGCCTTGGCCACCGCGTACTCGGCCACGACCGTCTTGCCCGACCCGGTCGGGGCCGCCACCAGCACCGAGTAACCGGCGTCGAGGGCGTCGAGGGCCCGCACCTGGAAGTCGTCGAGCTCGAACGGGACCGCAGCCGCGAACTCGTCCCGCTTCACTTCTTGACGAGCCGCCCGATGAGGATGGACCCCTCGTAGAACAGGTACATCGGGCCGGCCATGGCGAACAGCGAGTAGGGGTCCTGGCTGGGGGTGATCACGGCCGCCACGGCCACGATGATCACCACCGCCGGCCGCCGCCACGAGCGCAGCTTGGCGCTGGTGACCACCCCTGCCAGCTGCAGGAACAGCAGGAGGACGGGGAACTCGAATGCGATCCCGAAGGCCACCATCATCAGCGTGATAAGGCTCAGGTACTTGCCCGGCGAGAACATCGGGTCGACCGAGCTGCCGCCCACGCCGATGAGGAAGCGCAGGGCCTGGGGGAAGGTGAGCAGCGCCACCGCCGCCCCCAGAGCGAAGAGGACCATCGACCCGAGGATGAAGGGGATGGCGAACTTCTTCTCCTTCTTGTGGAGGCCGGGCGTGATGAACCGCCACAGCTGCCACAGGACCACCGGCGAGGCGATGAAGGCCCCGCACCAGGCCGCCACCTTGAGCCGGGCGGCCAACCCCTCCAGGGGGTCGAGGATGATGAAGTCGGTCCGGCCCGTGATGTCGGTGTAGGGCCGGATCAGGAAGGAGAGGATCTGGTTGAACAGGGCGAAGGCGATGACCGCCCCCACCAGCAGGGCGATCACGGAGATGATCAGCCGGCGCCGGAGCTCGGTGAGGTGCCCCACGAGCGGCATGCGCCCGCCGACCTCGGCCTCCCCGTCGGCGATGGGGTCGTCCTCGATGATGGCGATGGGGAGCGCCTAGAGCCGGGCGGGGTTCCCGGGCGGGGATTCCGGAGGGAGGCCCGTTCCGACGGCCGGAGCATCCACCGCCACCGTCTGCACCTCGACCACGTCGGTGACCGGCGCCGGCTCGGGACGGGCGTCGACCGCGGTGGCCGACGCGCTCACGACCGTCGGTTCGGTGACCGTGGATCTCGGCGGGACCTCGACGTCGACCGCGTCCCTGATCTCGCTGGTGACCTCGGTGGTCCACCGGCGGACCTCGGAGATGGCCTTGCCGACCTGGCGGCCGGCTTCAGGGAGGCGCTTGGGACCGAGGAAGATGAGGGCGACGACGAGGATGACCAGGATCTCCGCCGGGCCCAGGGAGGTCGGCATAAACCCAGCCTACTGAGGGGGTACGTCGTCGCGGGGCGGCTGCGCCTGCATGGCGGCCAGTTGGTCCCGGAGCTGGTTGAGACCGAGGCCCACCTCGCGCAGCTCCTGCATGCTCTGGGCGAGCATTCCCATGGAACGGCTCACGTTGCGGACCGCTTTCAGCACGAACAGCAGGGCCACGATGCCGACGGGCACCACGAAAAGCCAGACGGCGGACATGACCCGATCCTAACGACTTCCCCTGGGATACGGTCCGGCAGCGCCCCGGTGGATGCCGGCGCCGCCACGACGATGCCCGACTCCCTCCGCCGACCCCCCATCGCCTTCGCCCACCGGGGCGGCCGGGCCCACGCCCCCGAGAACACCCTGGAGGCGTTCCGCCTGGGGCTGCGGCTGGGGGCGACAGGCCTGGAGAGCGACGTCTGGGTGACGTCCGACGGGGTGCCCGTGCTCGACCACGACGGCCTGGTCCGGACCCGCCGGCTGGGCCGGCTCCGCCCCGTCCCCATCTCGGCCGTGCCCCGGGCCGACCTGCCGGGGCACATCCCGGCCCTGGCCGAGCTGTACGCCGAGTGCGGGAGCGACTTCGAGCTGTCCCTCGACGCCAAGGACAACCGGTCGGCCGAGGCGGTGGTCGGCGTGGCCCGGGCCGCGGGCGGCGGCGCCCACGAGCGGCTGTGGATCTGCCACGGCGACTGGAACCTTCTGGCCGGGTGGCGGAAGGACCCCGACTTCGCCGGCGTCCACCTGGTTAACAGCACCCGGCCCAAGCACCTGCGCCAAGGGGCCGAGCGGCGGGCGGCGCAGCTGGCCGAGGCCGGCATCGACGCCGTCAACCTCCACTACACCGACTGGACGGGCGGGATGACGGCCCTGTTCCATCGGTTCGAGCGGCTGGCCTTCGCCTGGGACGCCCAGCACGAGCGCATCATCCGGGAGATGGCCCGGATGGGCCTCGACGGGATCTACAGCGATCACGTCGACCGTTTGGTCGACGGGCTCGGGCTGGCGTCCCCCTGACGGCGAACCGGTGGGCTACGGCCCGACTTCGGAGTGGCGGACCTCGTCCCGGGCCGCCACCCGGACGATCTTGTTGACCGCCGACAGGTAGGCCCGGGCCGACGCCTCGACCACGTCGGTGGACACGCCCCGGCCCGACACCCGGATCCCGTCCGCCTCCACCTGCACGATCACGTCACCCAGGGCGTCGACGCCGCCCGTCACCGACGACACGTTGAAGTCGGTGAGCTTGCCGTCGATGCCGGTGGCGGCCTTGATCGCCTTGCAGGCGGCGTCGATCATGCCGTCACCCTCCTCCTGGGCCTCGATCTTCTCCCCCTCCCGGAGCACGACCACCCGGGCCCGGGGGATGCCGACGGTGCCGCCGGCCACCTCCAGGGACTCCAGGGTGAACGCGGGCGAGACGCTCGTGCCCAGCTCCTCGGCCACGATCGCCTCCAGGTCGGCGTCGGTGAGCTGGACCTTGCGGTCGGCCAGCTCCTTGAACCGGGCGAAGGCGGCGTTGAGGACGTCGCCGGTGACGGTGATCCCCATCTTGGTCAGGGTGTCGGCGAACGCGTGGCGGCCGGAGTGCTTGCCCAGGACGATCTGGCTGCCCACCTGGCCCACCGCCGAGGCCTCGATGATCTCGTACGTCGAGCGCTCGGCCAGGACGCCGTGCTGGTGGATGCCCGACTCGTGGGCGAACGCGTTGCGGCCCACCACCGCCTTGTTGTACTGGACCGGGTAGCCGGTGAGGCGGCTGACGAGGCGGCTGGTGCGGGCCAGCTCCTCGGTGCGGACGCCGACCTCGATGCCGGGGAACTGGTCGGGCCGGATCTTGAGGGCCATCACCACCTCCTCCAGGGCGGCGTTGCCGGCCCGCTCGCCCAGGCCGTTGACGCACACCTCCACCTGGCGGGCGCCGGCCTGGACCCCGGCGAGGGAGTTGGCGGTGGCCAGTCCCAAGTCGTTGTGGCAGTGGGTGGACGTGATGTAGGTGCCCTTGACCTCCCGGCGGATGTACTGGATCAGGGCGCCGAAGTCCCACGGGATGCCGTAGCCGACAGTGTCGGGGATGTTCAGGGTGGTGGCCCCCGCCTCGACCGCCGCCCGCAGGACTTCGAGCATGAAGTCCAGCGGGGTGCGGGTGGCGTCCTGGGGACTGAACTCGACGTCGTCGGTGTGTTCCCGGGCCCGGGCCACGCCCGTGCGGGTGGCCTCGAGCACCTGGGCCCGGGTCATCTTCAACATGTGCTCCATGTGGTTGGGGCTGGTGGAGATGAACACGTGGATGCGACCCCGGTCGGCGTCCCGGAGGGCGTCCCAGCAGCGGTCGACGTCGGACACGTGGGTGCGGGAGAGGCCGGCGATCACCGGGCCGTGGACGGCGCGGGCGATGGCCTGCACGGCCTCGAAGTCGCCCTGGCTGGCGACGGGGAACCCGGCCTCGATGTAGTCCACGTTGAGGCGGGCCAACTGCTCCGCGATCTCCAGCTTCTCGGCCGCGTCGAGGGAGATGCCCGGCGACTGCTCGCCGTCCCGGAGGGTAGTGTCGAAGATGATCAGCCGTTCGGTCTCGGGGCGCTGGGTCTCGGGGGTCATGGGGGGTACGTCCTCCTGGAAAGAAAAAACCTCCCGGCCCGAAGGCACGAGAGGTTCTGGCGAGCGCGGTGGCGCTCGCCGCTAGGTAAGGAGCAGGTCGGTGGCGAAGGTGGAACCGGACATCTCGCCCGAGAATGACAGCCTGCTCACCACCCGTCAAGTGGGATGAGGACGCTCGGATCATGAAACCGCTTCGCAACGGATTGGCCGCGGGACTGCTGGCGGGCGGCGTCGGCGCGGCCACCAAGCTCATCGAGGACTGGCGGGCGGGCGGGGGGGCGTCGACGCGGGTGGTGACGGGAGCCGACGCCAAAGGTGGCCTGCCGAGCAATGTCTCGACCGCCCTGGGCGGGGTGAGGGCCCGCCGGGCCGCCCGCCGGGCGGAGGCCAACCGGCCGGCATGGGTGGTCGCGCCGCGGCCCGGCACGACCGTCGTCGCCTCCGCCCCGGCCCCGGCGGCGGTCCGTCCGGCCCCGGCCGCCCCCCGCCGGCTTCCCACCCTGGAGCAGCTCAGACCGCCGACGGCCAAGGCGGTCGGGGCGACCGTCGGGAAGTACGCGGCCAAGCAGGCGGGCAAGGCCATCGGCAAGGCCGCCGCCGACCGGGTGGGCAAGGCCATCGAGGTCATCGAGACGCTGGAGAAGGTCATGGCCACCGCCACCCAGGCGGAGACGAAGCCCGACATGACCCCGTCCGGCCCCGGTGCGGCGGTGGTCGTCGCCCCCTCGCCGGCGCCGACGAGCACCGACGAGCCCCGATCGAAGCCGCAGGGAACGCTCGTCTCCGTCCGCAAGCGGGAGCCCGGCCCGAGGGTCGTCGTCGGTGCCGGCGTCGCCCCGCCGCCGGCCGCACCCGAGGCGCCGGCGGCCGCCGCCGAAACGCCAGTCGCTGCGCCCGAGGCGCCGGTCGCCGCGCCCGAGGCGCCGGCGGCCGCCGCCGAGGCGCCAGTCGCCGATGCCGCGGAGGTCGTCGCCGATGTCACGGTCGCGGAGCCGGCTCCGCCGCCCAAGGCGCCGCGCAAGCGTGCGCCCCGGAAGCAGCCGGCACCCTCCGAGATCGAGCCGTAACCCGGCTCCCGCCGACGAGTCAGCCCCTGGCCGGCAGGCGCCGGCGGTCACGGAACTCCCAGCAGGCGGGGTGCCAGTGGCGGCGGAGGTCGGGGGACTCCAGCGGCACCACCACCAGGTGCCCCGTCCCCACCGCGATCTCCTGGTTGCAGCCGGGGCAGAGGTACGCCTTGCGAGCCTGGTAGGGCTGGATCCGGCGGACCTCGACCTCGTCCTCGTTCACCCCGAGCTGACGGCGTGGACCTGCAGGATCCCGGGCTGGGCCCGCAGGTCCTCGAGCACCTCGGCCGGCAGCGGCCGGTCGGTCGACAGGACCATCAGGGCGGCCTCGCCCGAGGGGGCCACGCCCACGTCCATGTCGGAGATGTTCACCCCCGCCCGGCCGACCGTCATCCCCACCAGGCCGATCATCCCCGGCCGGTCGTCGTTGCGGACGACCACCATGTTGCTCGACGGCGGGATGTCGACCGCGTGGTCGTCGACCATGACCAGCCGGGCCTCGTCCCGGAGCCCGAACAGCGTCCCGGCCAGGCCGTGGTCGTCGCCGTGGAGGGAGATGAGGTTGACGTACTCCTGGGCCGCGGTGGTCTTCGACTCCCTCACCACCACCCCCCGGTCGGCGGCCAGGTGAGGCGCGTTGACGTAGGACACCGGCTCCTCGCTGCCCGCCCCCAGCAGGCCCTTGAGCACGGCCAGGGTGAGGATCCGGGTGTCGTAGTCGGCCAGGTGGCCCTGGTACTCGACCTCCAGGATCGACGGCACCCCCCCGTTCAGCGAGGCGAACAGCCCCCCCAGCCGCTCGGCCAGGGGCAGGAAGGGCCGCACCGTCTCCGACGCCTCGGCCGCGCTCACGTTCACCGCGTAGGGGACGAACGCCCCGCTGAGAGCCAGCTGCACCTGCTCGGCGATGGTCTCGCCCGCCTTGTCCTGCGCCTCCCGGGTGCTCGCCCCCAGATGGGGGGTGACGACCACGTTGTCGAGCTCGAACAGCGGAGAAACGGTCGTCGGCTCCTTGTCGAACACGTCGAGGGCGGCGCCGCCGATGCGACCCGAGCGCAGCGCCGCGTTCAGCGCGGCCTCGTCGAGGATGCCGCCCCGGGCGGTGTTGACGATGCGCAGCCCGGGCCGGGCCAGGCCCAGCATGTGCTCCCCGAGCAGGCCGATCGTCTCCTTGGTGCGGGGCAGGTGGATGGTGACGAAGTGGGAGATGCGCATGAGCTCTTCCAGCTCGACCAGGTCGACGCCCATCTGCCGGGCCCGGTCGGCGGAGACGAAGGGGTCGTAGGCGACCAGCCGCATCCCGAAGGACGAGGCCCGCTGCGCCACCAGCGCTCCCACCCGCCCGAGGCCGATCACCCCCAGGACCTTGCCGTGGAGCTCGATCCCCTCCCACCGGGAGCGCTCCCACTTGCCGGCGGTGAGGGCGTTGTGGGCCTGGGGGACGTTGCGGGCCATCGCCAGCAGCAGGGCCATGGCGTGCTCGGCCGCCGACAGCACGTTGGAGGAGGGCGCGTTCACCACCATCACGCCCCGGCGGGTGGCGGCGGCGACGTCGACGTTGTCGAGGCCGATCCCGGCCCGACCCACCACCGCCAGGTCGGTCCCAGCCTCCAGGATCTCCGACGTCACCTGGGTCTCGGAGCGGATGATGAGGGCCTCCGCCCCCTTCACCGCCACCGCCAGCTCGGCCGGGCTGAGACCGAGCCGGATGTCGACGTCGTGGCCCGCGTCCCGCAGGCGCGACAGGCCCCGCTCGGAGATGGTTTCGCTGACGAGGACCCGGGCCATGGCGCCATCGTCCCACGCCGTGACCGGGCCCCCGCCATCCGGTTCGCCGGCTGGCGCCGAACTCTTCCCCGTACGTTCGAGCGAGGGAGAAGAGTCTTGAAGAACCGTCACCGGATGGCGGCCGTTGCCGTTTCCGCCGCCGCCGCCGTCGGCCTGGCCCTGCCCGCCTCGGGGGCGGGCGCCCAGTCCTCGGGAACCACCCTGTACGGGCTCACCACCACCAACCGGATCGTCGCCGTGAACACCGCCTTCCCCGTGTTCGCCAGCTCCGACGTGGCCGTCTCCGGCCTGGCCCCCGGCGAGCAGCTGATCGGCATCGACCGCCGGCCGAAGACCGGCGTCGTCTACGGCGTGGGCAAGCTGGGCACGACCGGCACGCTCTACACCGTCGACCCGACGACCGGCGTGGCCGAGTTCGTCGCCACCCTGGTCGCCGCCCCCACCGCCTCCGGCGAGCGGGGCGCCCCCGTCGTCCTCTCCGGCACCGAGTTCGGCTTCGACTTCAACCCGGTGGCCGACGCCCTGCGGATCGTGAGCGACACCGGGCAGGACCTGCGGGCCATCCCGTCCGACCGGACGCCGGCCATGGGCCCCGCCCTCCTCGCCGGTGACACGTTCACCGACGGGACGCTCAACGCCGACGTCACCCCCGCCACGGGCGTGAGCGCCGCCGCCTACACCAACAACGTGCCTGCGCCCTCCTCGACCGTCCTCTACGACATCGACACCCGCCGTGACCTGCTGGTGAAGCAGAGCCCGCCCAACAACGGCACCCTCGAGACGGTCGGGCCCCTGCGGTTCCCGGCCGGTTCGGTGGCCGGCTTCGACATCGTGACCAGCGACGGGGTCGACACCGGCTACGCCGCCCTCACCCTCCGGGGCGTGCCGTACACGTTCCTCGCCGGGATCGACCTCGCCACCGGCCGGGCATCGGTCACGAGCGTGGCCGCGTTCCCCCAGACCCTCCGGGGCCTGACCGCCTGACCGCCTAGGCGGGGGGTTCCCGCAGGCGCAGGCCGAGCTCGGCCAGCTGACGCTCGTCGACGGGGGTGGGAGCCCCCGTCAACGGGTCGACGCCCGACTGGGTCTTGGGGAAGGCGATGACCTCCCGGATGTTCTCCTCCCCGGCCAGGATCGCCACCAGCCGGTCGATGCCGAAGGCGAACCCGGCGTGGGGAGGAGCGCCGTGGCGGAAGGCGTCCAGCAGGAACCCGAACTTGCGCTGGGCCCGCTCGGGGTCGATCCCGAGCAGGGAGAAGATCCGCTGCTGGACGTCGGGGCGGTGGATCCGGACGCTGCCCGAGCCCAGCTCCCACCCGTTGAGGACCAGGTCGTAGGCCTGTGACCGCACCGAGAGGGGGTCGGACTCCAGCCGGTCGATGTCGGCCGGGTGGGGCATGGTGAACGGGTGGTGGGCCGGGATCGGCCGGCCCTCGGAGTCGAGGCCCTCGAAGAGGGGGAAGTCGGTGATCCACACCAGCTTGATCCCACCCTCGGTGACCGGCGGCCGGCCCAGGTCGAGGCGGAGGAGGCCGAGGACGTGGTTGGCAGTGCGCCGCTCGCCGGCCACGATGAGCAGCAGGTCGCCCGGCTGGGCCTCGGTGGCGGCCAGCAGGTTCTTGCGCTCGGTGTCGGACAGGAACCGGGCCACCGGCGATTCGAGCTGACACTCGTCGTCGACCTTCATCCACACCAGGCCCGCCGCCCCCGCCTTCTTGGCCCGCTCGACGAGGCGGTCGAGGGCGGCCCGGCCGTGGCTGGCGACCCCGCCCGCCACCCGGATCCCCTTCACCGCCGCCGGCGGCAGGAAGGCCCGGAACTCGGTCTGCTCGAAGACCGGGGTGAGGTCCATGATCTCCATGCCGAAGCGGAGGTCGGGCTTGTCGGTGCCGAAGCGCTCCTGGGCGTCCTGCCAGGTCATGTGGGGGATCATCCCGGGATAGCCCCGGCCGCCGGCCTCGACCGCCGCCACCACCGCCTCGGAGATGAAGGCGATCACGTCGGCCTGGTCGACGAAGCTGGCCTCGGCGTCGAGCTGGGTGAACTCGAACTGGCGGTCGGCCCGCAGGTCCTCGTCCCGCAGGCAGCGGGCCATCTGGAAGTAGCGGTCGACGCCGCCCACCATCAGCAGCTGCTTGAACAGCTGCGGGCTCTGGGGCAGGGCGTAGAACTGTCCCTGCTGGAGGCGGGAGGGCACCACGAAGTCGCGGGCCCCCTCGGGGGTGGACGCCACCAGCAGCGGCGTCTCCACCTCGAGGAAGCCGTTGGCCTCCATGGTGCGGCGCACGGCCGACATCACCGTCGCCCGCAGCCGCAGGTGGCGCTGCATGACGGGGCGGCGCAGGTCGACGTAGCGGTGGCGGAGACGGGTCATCTCGTCGGCGTCGATGCGGTCGGAGACGGGGAAGGGCGGCGGCTCGGCCCGGGACAGGATCTCGACCGTGCAGTCCCCCACCTCGACGTCGCCGGTGGCGAGGGCGGGGTTGGCGGTGCCCTCGGGCCGGACCCGGACCGTGCCGGACACCTTCACCACGTACTCCGAGCGCAGGTCGTGGGCGCCGTCGACCACGCACTGGACGATGCCGGTGTGGTCGCGGAGGTCGACGAAGGCCAGGTGCCTGCCCTGCTCCCGGCGGGCGGCGACCCATCCGCAGAGCTCGACCTCCCGGCCGACGTCGGCGACGCCGAGGCGCCCGCAGTAGTCGGTCCGCATCATCTTGGCCGCATCATGGAAGGCGCTTCCTCACGTGGTCGACGAGGTCGGCCCGGGGCACGACCTCCTGTTCGCCGGAGCGCAGGTCGCGCAGGGTCACGGTGCCGGCGGCCGCCTCCCGCTCGCCGACGACGGCCGCCAGGCGGGCGCCCGAGCGGTCGGCCTGCTTGAACTGGGCCTTCATCGACCGCCGGTCGAAGGCGCGGTCGGCACCGACGCCCGCGTCCCGCAGCTCGGCGGTGAGGACCACCGCGGTCATGCCGTCGGTGGTGTCGATCACGTACACGTCGACCGGCCCGTCGGGAACGGGGAACACGGCCTCCGCATCGCAGGCGAGCAGGAGGCGCTCGATGCCCATCCCGAAGCCGATGCCGGGGGTGGGCGGGCCGCCCAGGGCCTCGGCCAGCTTGTCGTAGCGGCCCCCGCCGCCGACCGCGTTCTGGGCCGAGTCGAGGGCGGCCGCGGCCAGCTCGAACGTGGTGCGGGTGTAGTAGTCGAGGCCCCGCACCAGGCGGGGCTCCAGGCGGACGGGCACGGCGAGCGCCTGCAGCCCGGCGACGACACGGTCGAAGTGGGCCCGGCACGGCGGGCACAGGTGCTCGATCATGTGGGGGGCGTCGGCCGTGGCCTGCCGGCAGGCGGGCCGCTTGCAGTCGAGCACCCGCAGCGGGTTCTCGGCGGCCCGGCTCCGGTGCTCGTCGCAGAGCCGGTCGACCCGCTGGGCCAGGAAGGCCCGCAGGGCGTCGAGGTAGGCGGGCCGGCAGGCCTCGTCGCCGAGGGAGTTGAGCAGGAGCTCGATCCGGGTCAGGCCCAGGTCGCGGCACACCGCCCAGGCCAGGGCCACCACCTCCACGTCGAGGTCGGCGTCGTCGGTGCCGAGGGCCTCGATGCCGACCTGGTGGTGCTGGCGGAAGCGTCCCGCCTGGGGCCGCTCGTAGCGAAAGTTGGGCGCCACGTACCAGGCCTTGAACGGCACCGGCGGCCGGTGCTGGACGTAGGCCCGCACGACCGACGCGGTGCCCTCCGGGCGCAGCGCCACCCGGCGCCCGCCCTTGTCGTCGAAGTCGTACATCTCCTTGCGGACGACGTCGGTGCCCTCCCCCACCCGCTCGAACACGCCCACGTCCTCGAACATGGGGCTGAGGACGAGTCCGTAGCCGGCCCGCTCGACGCGCGCCGCGAAGCGCGCCACCAGGCGCTCCCACCGGCGGGATTCGGGGGGCAGGACGTCGCGCGTCCCCGGCGAGGCTTGGAACTGGGTTATGGACGGAGGCTACCGGAGCTACCCGGCCCGCCTTCCCGGGTTAGGCGTCGGCCGACGACGACGGCGGCGAGCCGAAGGTGTCGCTGACCTTCTTCAGCGCCAACGGGAGGTACTTGCCCAGGACCGTGGCGATGGCGGGCTTGATCGTCACGGCGTAGCCCTGCTCGCTGGTGTCGGGAGCGCGGACCACCGGCGGCGCCTGCCGGCCGGAGGCCGACTTGTGGATGCTGGGCGGGAGGTTGGCCGACGCCTTCTTGCTGGCGGTGGCGTGTCCGACCGCGACCCGCGTGCCCCGGGGTGCCGGCTCGGGTTCCGGCTCGGGCTCGGCGGCGGCCTCCGGCTCGGAGGCTGCCTCGGCCTCGGGCTCGGCGGCTGCCTCGGCCTCGGCCTCGGGCTCGGGCTCGGGCTCGGCGTCGGCCGCGGGTGCCTCTTCGTCGGCCGCAGCCGCTTCGGGCGCGGCCTCGTCGGCGGCGGGCTCCTCGGCATCGGCCACGGGGGCGGCCGGCTCGGCCGCGGGGCGGGCGGCGACGGCCGACTTCACGGCGGTGGTGACAGTGTCGCCGACCTTCTTGAGGGCGGCGATCACGCCCGACATGTCGACGGCGGGGGCCGGGGGGGGCGGGGGGGGCGGGGGCGGGGGCGTGGCGCCGGCGGCGGCCTCGCCCTGGGCCACGAGGGTCGCCACCGAGTCGGCGATTCCCGTCTGGATCCCGATCAGGCCGGCCAGCTGGCCCGACATCTCGGCGATGGCGGCGCTGAGCTTCTCCATGGCCACCACGCTCGGGCTGGGTGCGGGCGGAGCGGGGGGCTCGGGCGCCGGGGCCGGGGCGGCGGCCTTCGTGGCCGGGGCCGCAGCCTTCTTGGCCGGCGCCTTGCGAGGGGCCCGCTTGGCCTTGGCCGGCGGAGCGGCGGGCGTCTCGGCCGCAGGCGGCGCGGCGGCTGCCTCGGGGGCCGCGGCCGGGGCCGCCTTGGCCGTCTTCCGGGCGCGAGTCGCCTTCTTGGCCGGGGCGGGGCCCGAGGGGCTGGTGTCGGTCACGGTCGTGAATCCTCCCTACGCATCGATGTCGACAGAGTGGACGAGCGGTTGCTGCACACCGGTGGCCTCACTCGGCGAAGCGACCATGAAGATCGGGTGATCCGAAGCTTGCTGGCAGCATCGGCCGTAAACCTACACCGCCACGCCCGGCGCGCCAGGGTGCCTCAGCGGGGGCCGCTACCGGGTAGCACCCGGTAGGCGTCGTAGACCGACTCGACCCGCTTGACGGTGGCCAGCACCGACTCGAGATGCGATGGGTCGGCCAGCTCGAACTCGAAGCGCAGGTGGGCCACCTGGTCGGAACCGGTGGACGTGAACGACGACACGATGTTGACGTGATGCTCCGAGAGCACGGTCGACACGTCCCGCAGGAGCCGGGCCCGGTCGAGCGCCTCCACCTCGATGGAGGCCACGAACATGCCCACCGGGCCGCCGTCCCACTCCACCTCGATCTGGCGGTCGCCCATCCTCGAGGACAGGGCCACCGCGTTGGCGCAGTCGGACCGGTGCACCGACACACCCCGGCCGGCGGTGACGAAGCCGACGATGTTGTCGCCCGGGACCGGCGTGCAACACCGCGACAGCCGGACCAGGACGTCGTCGAGGCCCTCCACGTGGACACCGACCTTGCCCCCCGCCCGGCGGCGCGCGGGACGGCGCACCGTCGACGGCAGCTGGTCCTCGGACACGCCGCCGTGGAGCTCACGAGCCACCCGCTGGGCCACCGTGTGGGCCGAGACGTGGCCCTCGCCGATGGCCGCGTGGAGGGAGTCGAGGTCGGCGTAGTGGAGGGCCTCGGCCACCGACACCAGCACCGGCGACGTGGTCAGCTTCTGCACCGGGAGGCCCTCCCGGCGCATGTAGCGCACCAGGTCCTCCCGGCCGCTCTCGATGGCCTCCTCCCGGCGGCTGCGGCTGAACCACTGGCGGATCTTGTTGCGGGCCCGGGGCGTCTGGACGACCTTGAGCCAGTCCCGCGACGGCCCCGCCCCCTCCACCTTCGACGTGAACACCTCGACCGTGTCGCCCGACGACAACGCCGAGTCGAGGGGCACCAGGCGGCCGTTGACCTTGGCCCCGATGCAGCGGTGACCGACGTCGGTGTGGATGGAGTAGGCGAAGTCGATGGGGGTGGCGCCCACCGGCAGGGTGACGACGTCGCCCTTGGGGGTGAAGACGAAGACCTCGTCCTGGTCGAGGTCGACCTTGAGCGTCTCCATGAAGTCGGCCGGGTCGATGGTGTCGCGCTGCCAGTCGACGATGCGGGTCAGCCAACCGGGCTCGGTGACCGCCGACTTCTCCTTGTAGCCCCAGTGGGCGGCGATGCCCGCCTCCGCCCGCTGGTTCATCTCCCGGGTGCGGATCTGGACTTCGAGGGGCTTGCCCTGGGGACCCACCACCGTCGTGTGCAACGACTGGTAGAGGTTGAACTTGGGCATGGCGATGTAGTCCTTGAACCGGCCCTGCACCGGCTTCCACGTGGCGTGGATGGCGCCCAGGGCGGCGTAGCAGTCCTTGTCGCTGCCCACCACCACCCGGATCCCGACGAGGTCGTAGATGTCGACGAACTCGCGGTTCTTGACGACCATCTTCTCGTAGATGCTCCAGTAGTGCTTCGGCCGGCCCACCACCTCGGCGTCGATGCGCAGCTCGGCCAGGCGGGCCTTCACCATGTCGATCACCTGGGAGATGTAGAGCTCCCGCTCCGGCGCCCGCATCGACACCATCTGCTCGATCTCGGCGTAGCGCTTGGGGTAGAGGGTGGCGAAGGCCAGGTCCTCCAGCTGGAGCTTGATGTTGGAGATGCCCAGGCGGTGGGCCAGGGGCGCGTAGACGTCGAGCGTCTCCTGGGCGGTGCGATGCTGGTTCTCGATCGGCATGGCCGCGATCGTCCGCATGTTGTGGAGGCGGTCGGCCAGCTTGATGAGCAGGACCCGGATGTCCTTGGCCATCGCCACCAGCATCTTGCGCATGGTGGCCGCCTGCTGGGCCTCCTTGGAGTCGAAGCTGACCCGGTCGAGCTTGGTGACCCCGTCGACGATGGCCGCCACCTCGGCGCCGAAGTCCTTGCTCAGGTCGTCGAGGCGGACGCTGGTGTCCTCCACCGCGTCGTGCAGGAGGGCGGCGGCAAGGGTGACGTCGTCGAGCCCGAGGTCGGCCAGGATGGTGGCGACGGCCACCGGGTGCTGGATGTAGGGGTCGCCCGAGCGTCGGGTCTGGCCCCGGTGGGCCCCCTCCGCCAGTTCGTAGGCCCGCGTGATCAGGGTTGTGTCGGCCTTCGGATGTCGCGCCCGGTAGGCGGAGAGGACGTCCTTCAGCTCATCGGCGGACGCCGACCCTGCTGTGCCCCGCCGCCACGGCAACACCCGATCGGCAGTTACCAACCACTCCCCCCCTCTTCGTTGAAAGGCCCACCATCAGTCTAGGTGACCGACCTCACTCACTCGTAGGTGAGGAGGGCGACGGCGTCGAAGTCGCCCAGGCGGCGGCGACCGTCGAGGAAGGCCAGCTCGATGATGAAGCCGAGGCCGACGACGGTGGCCCCCGCCCCCTCGACCAGGCGGAGGGTGGCGGCGGCCGTCCCCCCGGTGGCGAGGACGTCGTCGACGACGAGGACATGGTCGTCGGGACCGACCGCGTCCTCGTGCATCTCCAGGCGGTCGGTGCCGTACTCGAGGGAGTACTCCTCGACCCGTGTCCTCCACGGGAGCTTGCCCGCCTTGCGCACCGGGACGAACCCGGCCCCGAGGAGGTGGGCGATGGGCGCGGCCAGGATGAAACCCCGGGCCTCGATGCCGACGACCTTGTCGACGTGCCGGTCGGCGAACCGGGCGGCCAGCCATTCGAGCATGCAGGCGAAGGCGGTGGCGTCGCCCAGCAGGGGGGTGATGTCCTTGAAGACGATCCCCGGCTGGGGGAAGTCCGGGATGTCCCGGATCATGCTGCGCGCCACGCTCGCGGCGCTCGCCAGGGTCAACGGAGTCGACCCGCCTTCGGCGGGACGCTCTCTCGCTCCTGTCAACCGGAGCTCGCTGCGCTCGCCGGCCGGCAGGTCAGCGCTTCTTGCCCTTCTTGCGGGGGCGGGGAGCACCGGGGCGGTTGGCCGGCGGGCGGGCGGTGCCGGTACCGCCGGGGCCGCCGGCCGCGGCGGCGCCGCCGGTGGCCGGCTTGGGCGTGGTGGGCCGGGAGGGCACCAGCACGTCGCCGTCCTTGGCCGGGGCCTTGGCCCCCGGCCCCTTGGCGGGCGACTTCGGGTTCGGCTTGGCCGGCGGCTTCGAGCTGCCCGGGCGAGGAGGGCCGGCCGCCGGCTTGGCCTTCGCCGACGAAGCCGCCCCGCTGCCGGCGAGGGCGGCGGCGGCCGGGGTTAGGAGCCCGCTCCCGCCCCCCTTGGACTGGAGCCGCTGCCGCACGGCCGTGTAGCGAGGTTCACGCTCCTTGAGCATGGCCAGGATGGGGGCGGCGATGAAGATCGACGAGTAGGCGCCGGTGAGGAGCCCCACCAGCAGGGCCAGGCCGAAGTCCTTCAGGGTGGTGGCCCCCATCACGCCCGCCCCGATGAACAGGATGGAGACGATCGGCAGGATGGCCACCAGCGAGGTGTTCAGCGACCGCATGAGGACCTGGTTCATCGACAGGTTGACGGTGTCGGTGTAGGTCATCCTCCCCGTGGCCGAGAGCCCCTTGGAGTTCTCCTCGACCTTGTCGAACACGACGATCGTGTCGTACAGCGAGTACCCGAGGATCGTCAGGAAGGCGACCACGGTGGCAGGGGTGACCTCGAACCGGGAGATCGAGTACACGCCGACGGTGACGAGGATGTCGTGCACGACCGCGGCGATGGCCGCCACCGCCATCTTCCACTCGAAGCGGAGGCTGATGTAGGCGCTGATGAGGACGAAGAAGGCGATGAGAGCGGTGCGGGCCTTCTTGGTGACGTCCTGACCCCACGACGGGCCGACGTCGTTGACGCTCACCTGGCCAGCCTCGGTGTTGCCCATCTCGGCCATGGCGTCGGTGATCTGGGCGGCCTCTTCGGGCGTCCGGGTGTCGGACTGGACCCGCACCGTGTCGCCCCCCGCGATCTGGATCTTGGCGTCGCCCATGCCGAACGGGCGCAGCTGGTCGCGGGCCTCGGCCACCGACACGCCGGGGGCCTTGACCTCCCAGGAGGTGCCGCCCTTGAAGTCGATGCCGTAGTTCAGGCCCTGGGTGAACAGGGAGAGCACGCCGGCCGCGATGACCACGCCTGAGAGGATGAACCAGAGGCGGGCCCGTCCGACGAAGTCGAACGACGTCTCACCGTGGTAGAGCCGGTGGCGGAGGGTGCGGCCCAGCTCGTCGGTGCTCACGGCTGTCCCCCTCCGGACGCCACCGCCGGCGCCGGGGCGTTGAGGCCCCGCGCCACACCGACCCACCTGGCCTCGGTGAAGAACCTGCTCCGGCCCAGGAGCACCACCATGGGCCGGGTGAACACATAGGCCACGATCACGTCGAGCAGGGTCGACAGGGCCAGGAAGAAGGCGAAGCCCCGCACCGATCCGACGCTGAGCACGTAGAGCACGACCGCCCCGATGAACGAGGCCGCGTCGGCGGCCAGGATCGTGCGGTAGGCCCGGGAGAAGCCCCGGTCGACCGAGGAGCGGATCGTCTTGCCCGAGCGGATCTCGTCCTTCAGCCGCTCGAAGTACACGACGTAGGAGTCGACCGTGACGCCCACCGACACGATGATGCCGGTGGCGCCGGCCAGGGTGAGGGCCAGCCCGCTGGTCTTGCCGAGCAGCGTGACCAGGGAGTACATGAGGGCGCCCGACACGAGCAGGCCCAGCCACACCACCAGGCCCAGGGCCCGGTAGTAGAGGACCATGTAGAGGGCGACCAGGGCGAGGCCGACGAGGCCGGCGATGATGCCCGCCCGCAGCGAGTCCCGGCCCAGGCTGGCGGACACCGTCTGCACCGTCTGCCGGTCGAGCTGGACGGGCAGGGAGCCGTAGCGCAGCACCAGGGCCAGGTCCTTGGCCTCCCGCTCGGTGAAGTTGCCCGAGATCTGACCGGAACCGGGGAAGTTGGTGGTCTGGAGGCTGGGGGCGGACTGGATCACCCCGTCGAGGTCCATCGCTATCTGCCCGTTGACCCCCACCTTCTCCGCCATCGCGTTCCACTGGGTGGTGCCGCCCGACGTGAGGCTGAACTGCACCTCCCACACGCCGTTGTTGGGGTTGACCGTCGCCCGGGCCGACGACATCGCCTGGCCGGTGACCTCGGCCGGTCCGAGCAGGTAGCGGGCGGTGACGTTGCCGTTGTCGTCCTTCTCGGGGAGGATGACCTGGGCCTCGGGGGTGTTCTCCTCGGGGGTGGTGGTCGAGCTCAGGTCGATGGGGACCGTCGTCGGCGAGGTCGGGTCGACGGTGGTGGCCGGCTCGGCGGGGACGGCGGTGGTGGTGGGGCTGGCGACCGCCGGCAGCCGTTCGAGGACAGGCCGGAAGTAGAGCTGGGCCGTCTGGCCGACGACCTCGACGGCCCGGTCCTTGTTCCGGACGCCGGGGAGGGAGACGATGATCGAGTCACCCTGGCGGGTGATGTCGGGCTCGGCCACGCCCAGGGCGTCGACCCGGTTGCGGATGATCTCGATGGCCTGGTCGAGGACCCCCGACGGCACCTTGTCGCGCGGCTGGAGCACCACCGACGCCCCGCCCTGGAGGTCGAGGCCGAGCTGGGGAGAGCTACCGCTGGCGACGGTGAGGCCCAGCGCCCCCGCCGCCAACACCAGGATCCCGATCAGCCACACCGCCATGGAACGGGGCACGGATCAGGCCTTCTCCTCGGTCGTCGGAGGGATGTACGTCGTCTCGTCGACCTCGACCTCGGCCTCGGCTTCGGCCGGATCGTCGAGCTCGACCTGGTCCTCGACCTCGACCTCGGGCTCGTCGTACGTCGCCGCGATCCGGGTCTGCACCGCGGACCGGAGGAGGCGGATGGATGTGCCCGGCGCCACCTCGAGGGTGACGATCTCGTCGACCACCGCCACGATGGTGCCGCAGATGCCGCCGTTGGTGATGACCTCGTCGCCCACCGCCAGGGTGGACACGAGCTCCTGGTGCTGGCGGACGCGGCGCTGCTGGGGGCGGATGAGCAGCGCCCACATGAGCCCGAACGTGATGATGAGAGGGAGAAGTGCTTCCATGGCGAAGAGGGGCCGCGACGGCCCGGAAGGAAGACTACCCGGGTGGCGAACGGTGGGTCAGGCCGGGGTCAGCCGAACAGGGGGGTGAGGCCCGGCGCGGCGGCGGGAGGCACGGCCGGTGCCGCCGGCGGCTCGAGCCCGAGATGCTGCCAGGCGGCGGGCGTGGCCACCCGTCCCCGGGGCGTGCGCTGGAGGAGGCCGAGCTGCAGCAGGAAGGGCTCGTAGACGTCCTCCACCGTCTCCGGCTCCTCGCCCACCGCGATGGCCACCGTCGACAATCCCACCGGGCCGCCGCCGAAACGCAGGCACACCGCGTGGAGGATGGCCCGGTCGACCTTGTCGAGGCCCTGGGCGTCGACCTCGAACAGCTCCAGGGCGGCGTCGGCCACGGCCCGGGTGACCACCCCGTCGACCCGAACCTCGGCGAAGTCGCGCACCCGGCGCAGGAGGCGGTTGGCGATGCGGGGCGTGCCCCGGGCCCGGCGGGCGATCTCGAAGCCGCCGTCGGCCTCGAGGGGGACGCCCATGATGCCGGCCGCCCGGCGGACGATGGCCTCCAGCTCGTCGACCCGGTAGTAGTCGAGGCGGGCGACGAATCCGAAGCGATCGCGGAGGGGACCGGTGATGAGGCCGGTGCGGGTGGTGGCTCCGACCAGGGTGAAGCAGGGCAGGTCGAGGCGGATGGAGCGGGCCGACGGGCCCTTGCCGATGACGATGTCGAGCTGGAAGTCCTCCATCGCCGGGTAGAGGACCTCCTCCACCACCCGGCTCAGGCGGTGGATCTCGTCGATGAAGAGGACGTCGCCCTCGTCGAGGTTGGTGAGCACCGACGCCAGGTCGCCCGCCCGTTCGAGGGCGGGGCCGGAGGTGATGCGGAAGCCGACACCCATCTCCGCGGCCACGATGCCGGCCAGGCTGGTCTTGCCCAGGCCCGGCGGCCCCGCGAACAGGAGGTGGTCGACCGGCTCGCCCCGGCCTTTGGCCGCGCCGAGGAGGATCTCGAGGTGCTGGCGGAGCTGGCTCTGGCCCACGAACTCGTCGAGCCGCCGGGGCCGGAGCGTGACCTCGACGTTGGCCTCGTCCGGCCCGGGGACGGTGGCCAGCAGCTCGTTGCGGGTCACCGGCGGGCACCCAGGAGGCGGAGGGCCTGCCGGAGGAGGTCTTCGACGCCGCCCTCCGCCGGGAGGTCGCGCAGGGCGTGGTGGACCTCGTCGGCCTCGTAGCCGAGGGCGCCGAGGGCGGCCCTCACCTCGGCCCGGGTGGACGCCGACCCGTTGCCGTGGCCGTCGTGCCCGTTGCTCCCGGCGGCGGCAGCGGCCATGTCGGCGTCGTCGGGCAGGTCGAGGCGGGACTTGAGCTCGATCATGAGCCGGGCCGCCGTCTTGCGGCCGACGCCGGGGACGAGGCACAGGGCGTCGAGGTCGCCGTCGGCCAGGGCCTGGCGGAGGGAGGCCGGGCCGTGGACGGACAGGATGGCGAGGGCGAGGGCCGGCCCCACCCCGTGGGCCCCGATGAGCGCCTCGAAGCAGTCGCGCTCGTCGCGGGAGGCGAAGCCGTAGAGGGTGAGCGAGTCCTCCCGGACCGCGAGGTGGGTGTGGACGAGGGCGGTGGCCCCCCGCTCGCCCAGGTGGGCCAGGGTGGCAGGCGGCACCGTCACCCGGTAGCCGACGCCGCCCACCTCGAGCACGACCTCGCCCTTGGTCGAGCGGTGCAGGATCGTGCCCCGCAGGGACCCGATCACGGTCGCCCGATCACGGGCGGGCGGGCGCCGGGAGGCGGGACCGGAGCCCGGCGCTGGCCAGGTGGCAGAGGGCGAGGGCGAGGGCGTCGGCGGTGTCGGCCGACTTCGGGGCCGTGGCCAGACCGAGCAGCGACTGGACCATGCGCCGGACCTGGTCCTTCTCCGCCGACCCGTAACCGGCGACGGCCTGCTTGACCTCGTTGGGCGTGTACTGGGCCACGTCGCAACCGGCGGCGGCCGCCACCGCCAGGGCCAGGCCGCTGGCCTGCCCCACCGACATGGCCGTGCGGGCGTTGACCTGGAAGAACACCCGCTCCACCGCCACCGCGTCGGGCTTGAGCTCGTCGACGAGGGCCTGGAGATCGGCGTGGAGGGCCGCCAGCCGGATGGGCAGGGGGTCGGACGGAGGGGTGGTGAGGACGCCCCCGGCCACGAGGGCCGGCCGCCCCCCACCGGTGCGGGAGAGGCACCCGTAGCCACACCGGGACACCCCCGGATCGATCCCCAGAACGACGAACATGCGTTCGGAACGCTACCCGATGCGGGCTGCGGAATCGAGCATCCCCGAACCGGGGTCGTGTTCTGGGGCCTGGGCCCCAGAGAACTTCACCGGTTCGGGGGGGGTCACCCCTCCACCGCCTCCAGGACCGAGTCGGGGATGTCGAAGTTGGCGTAGACGGACTGGACGTCGTCGTGGTCCTCCAGGGCGTCGACCAGGCGCAGGACCTTGCGGGCGTCGGCCTCGGTCTCCAGGGCGATGGTGGACGACGGGAGCATGACGAGGTCGGCGTCGGTGACCTCGACCCCGGCCTCCTCCAGAGCCGTGCGCACCAGAGCCAGATCGGTGGGGGGCGTCACGACCTGCCACGTGTCCCCCTGGTCGACCAGGTCGTCGGCGCCGGCCTCGAGGGCCAGCAGCATCAGGGCGTCGTCGTCGTTGGTCTTGGGCACGACCAGCGACCCCTTGCGCTCGAACTGCCACGCCACCGCCCCCGGCTCCGCGCTCGAGCCGCCGTTCTTGGAGAAGATGGCCCGGACGTCGGCGCCGGTGCGATTGCGGTTGTCGGTGAGGGTCTCCACGTAGACCGCCACCCCGCACGGGGCGTAGCCCTCGTAGTTGATGGCCTCGTAACGGACTCCGTCGAGGTCGCCCGTCGCCCGCTTGATGGCCCGCTCGATGGTGTCGATGGGCACCGACGCGTCGCGGGCCTTCTGGTACATGGTGCGCAGGCTGGCGTTGGCGTTGAGGTCGCCGCCGCCCTCCCGGGCCGCCACCTCGACCTGGCGCAGGACCTTGGCGAACACCTTGGCCCGCACCTTGTCCTTGGCGCCCTTCTGGTGCTTGATGGTGGCCCACTTGGAATGGCCGGACATCGGTCCTCCTAGGTCTGGCTGAGAAAGCGCTGGTGGAGGCGCAGGTCGCCTGCCAGCTCGGGATGGAAGGCGGCCACCAGGACGTCGCCCTGGCGGCAGAGCACGGGCCGCCCGTCGAGCTCGGCCAGCACCTCGACCCCCTCGCCCACCCGGGCCACGACCGGCGCCCGGATGAAGACGGCCGGGTAGGGGGCACCGGGCAGGCCGTCGACGGCCAGAGCGGTCTCGAACGAGTCGACCTGGCGGCCGAAGGCGTTGCGGCGCACGGACACGTCGACGGCGGCGAACGATCGTTGGTCGGGACGACCGTCCAAGACCTCGGCGGCCAGCAGGATCATCCCCGCGCACGTCCCGAAGGCGGGCATCCCGTCGGCCAGGAGGTCGGCGATCGGCTCGAACAGGCCCGACGTCTCGAGGAGCTTGGACAGGGCGGTGGACTCGCCCCCGGGGATCACCAGGCCCTCGATGCCGGCCAGGTCGGACGGGGTGCGGACCTCGAACGGAGCGGCGCCCAGTGCGGCCAGGGCGTCAGCGTGGAGCCCGACCGCTCCCTGCAGGGCGAGGATGCCGACCTTGTGCACCTGCACCTGGCGGCCTCATCGGGTGGCGCCTCCGACGAACAGCTGGCGCAGCGCCCCCCTCCGCCGGGTGACGGCGCGGAGCAATCGCCGGTACCGGGTCACCAGCCCCGCTCCGAGAGGCGCACGCCGAGGGTGCCGATCTCCTGTCCGGGCATGGCCTTGCCCAGGCCCCGGCTGACCTTGGCCACGATGTGGGGATCGTTGAAGTGGGCGGTGGCCTCGACGATGGCCTTGGCCATGCCCTCGGGGTCGGAGCTCTTGAAGATCCCGGACCCCACGAAGACGGCCTCGGCCCCGAGCTGCATGACCAGCGCGGCGTCGGCCGGGGTGGCGATGCCGCCGGCGCAGAACAGCGGGACGGGCAGGCGGCCGGCCCCGGCCACCTCCTCCACCAGCTCGACCGGGGCCTGCAACCGCTTGGCCCACTCGAAGCGCTCGGCCCCGTCGGCCACGGACAGCCGGCGGATGTCGCCCAGGATCGAGCGAAGGTGGCGCACCGCCTCGACGATGTTGCCGGTGCCGGCCTCGCCCTTGGACCGGATCATGGCCGCCCCCTCGGCGATGCGCCGCAGCGCCTCCCCCAGGTTGGTGGCCCCGCACACGAAGGGGACGGTGAACGTCCGCTTGTCGATGTGGTGGGCCTCGTCGGCCGGGGTGAGGACCTCGCTCTCGTCGACGAAATCCACACCCAGCGTCTCCAGCACCTGGGCCTCGACGAAATGGCCGATGCGGGCCTTGGCCATCACCGGGATGGTGACCGCGGCCTGGATCGACTCGATCATGGCCGGGTCGCTCATCCGGGCCACCCCGCCGTCGCGGCGGATGTCGGCCGGCACCCGCTCGAGGGCCATGACCGCCACCGCCCCCGCGTCCTCCGCCACCGTGGCCTGGCCGGCGGTGACGACGTCCATGATCACGCCGCCCTTGAGCATCTCGGCCAGTCCCCGCTTGACCAGGTCGCTGCCCCGTTTGGTCTGCGCGTCCGTCACGGGACCATTCTACGGTCCCGCCCGCCGGAGCCCGTCGGGATTCGGCGGGCGGGTCAGCCGGCGGTGGTCGGCGCCGCCGGCGGCGTCGTGGTCGGTGCCACCGGGGAGGTCGTCGTCGACGGCGGGGGCGGGGACTCCACCGAGACGGTGGCGTCGGAGTAGACGAGCTCGATGACCGTCCGCCCCGGGGGGAAGACCATGGGGGCGCCGTTGGCGTCGGCGTAGGCGGTGGGAACGGTGGCCCCCGCCTTCGACCACGACCCCTTGGTGAGGGTGCCGTTGAGGAAGTACCAGGCCTCCCCCGAGTCGATGACCTCGGGGTAGGTGACGTTGGCGTCGGCTGCGAAGCGGGAGTAGGCCACGTACTGGACGATCACGTTGTTCGGCGTCCACACCCCCCCGCTCTCGAGGGTGTGCTCCTGCCCGTTGGTGAAGCGCTTCCACCCGTTGGCCGACGCGTCCCATGTGTAGGAGGCGGTGATGTCGGCCAGGGGGATGTCCATGCCCGTCACCGGCGTGGCCCCGACCGCGGTGTAGGGCGTCCCCGGCTTGAGGAACTGGGCGAACGGGGCCGGCTCCTGGGCGTCGCCGACCTTCTGGTAGAGCCTCTCCGAGTCGGTGTAGAGGTTGTGGGGGGCGAACCGGCCCGAGCGACGGTAGAGGGTGTCGGTGGCGTTCTCGTCGACGAAGCGGAGGTCGGCGTTGCGCACCAGCTGCACGATGCTGGGCTGTCCCCCGGAGAACGCGATCAGGCTCTTCAGGGGGGCGACGATGAGGGGGTCGGCGGGGCGGACGGACCGGACCGGGCCGATGGGGTCGGCGTCGGTGGACTGGAAGACCACCACGAAGCGGGTGATGCCCTCGGTGACCTCCTCGTAGACGAGGTCGGCCGCGTCGAGGCCGGCCTGGGGCCGGGCCGCAGCCGCGTTGTCGATCTTGACCGTCACCGCCGCCCGGTGGAGCTTGACCGGATCGGGCTGGGGGATGCCGGTGAGCGGGGCCTGGGGCGGCACGGTGGTGGTCGTGGTGGACGGCGGCGGCACGGTGGTGGCCCGGCCCTGGGACGCTTTCTCGCCCCCGCCGCAGGCGGCGGTGGTGGCCATCAGCACGAGGACGACCAGGGTCGTGGCGCCGCGCCGGCGGGTTGTTACCATCGTCTTTAGAGCTCCTTGAGGGCCTGGATCCGCTCTTCCAGCGGCGGATGCGTGTCGAACAGGCGGTTCAACCACGCTAGACGCCCCTCCTGCTGGGTTCGAGCCAGGGGCGACTCGATCCACAGGTGGGCGGTGGCCCGCGACGACGAGTGCACCACGGTGGTGTCGTCCTTCAGCTTCTCCAGGGCCGAGATCAGCCCCGGCGGGTAGCGGGTGAGGGAGACGCCGCTGAAGTCGGCCAGCGCCTCCCGGCGGCGGGAGACGGCGAACTGCATGACCCGGGCCACCAGGGGGGCGATGAGGAGGAGAGCGAAGCCGAGCACGGACAGGATGGCGGCCGGTCCGGCCCCACCGGCGCTGCGATCGTCGCGGTGGCGGGGGCCGCCCCACCACAGGAAGCGGAGGCTGAAGTCGGCCACCAGGGCGACCACGCCCACGAAGGTCACGGCGAGGGTGGACACGAGGACGTCGTAGTTCTTGATGTGGCTGAGCTCGTGGGCCAGGACGCCCTCCAGCTCGATGCGGCTGAGCTTCTCCATCAGCCCGGTGGTGACGGCGATGGCCGCGTGCTGGGGGTTGCGGCCGGTGGCGAAGGCGTTGGGCGCGGGGTCGTCGATCAGGTACACCCGCGGCTTGGGCACCCCGGCGGCGATGGACAGCCCCTCGACCAGGTTGTGGAGCCGGGGCTCGCCCTCCGGCGTAGTCGGCCGGGCATGGCTCATGGCCAGGGCCACCGCGTCCGACTTGTACCAGGCGACGACCGACCCGATCCCCACGACCACCAGGGCGATCAGCAGCCCCGCGATCCCGAAGCCGAAAAGGAGCTGCACCGCCCAGGCGAGCAACATGGCCAGGACGACGAACCCCGCGACCAGCAGGATCGACCGCCGTTTGTTGGAGGCGATTTGCTCGTACAGGGGACTATCCGGCGGCTGCGAACGCCGCTGCAGGCGGCTCCGCCGGCGGCCGAACGACCAGTTCGGCCGGACCGAGCGAAGCGGGGTGAGGCCGACTCAAAACTGGACGTTGACGGGGCCGCGGCTGGTGTCGTCGGCCTCGAAGAACTCCTGCTGCTTGAACCCGAACCGGCCGGCCACGATGTTCGAGGGGAAGCTCTCGATCTTGTTGTTCAGCTGGAGGACGGTGTCGTTGTAGTACTGGCGGGCATAGCTGATGCGGCCCTCGGTGCCGGTGAGCTCCTCCTGCAGGGCCAGGAAGTTCTCGTTGGCCTTCAGTTCGGGGTAGGCCTCGGCCACCGCGAACAGCGACTTCAGGGCTCCCGTCAGCATGTTCTCCGACTGGGCCTGCTCGGCCACCCCGGAAGCGTTGATGGCGTTGGCCCGGGCCTGGGTGACGGCCTCGAACGTCTCCCGCTCGTGCTTGGCGTAGCCCTTGACCGTCTCCACCAGGTTGGGGATGAGGTCGTACCGGCGCTTGAGCTGGACGTCGATCTGCGACCAGGCGTTGCGGACCCGGTTCCGCAGCTTGACCAGGCCGTTGTAGGTGACCACCACGTAGAGCACGAGGAAGACCACGACCCCGAGGAGGACCCACTTGACCATCGGGCCCATCATACGGCTCCCCGCTGGCCTGGGGCCGAGCGCCGGCCCCGTCATCGGATGTTCACACGAATCCCCGTTGCCGACGGCCGGGAACCAGCCACAATGCTCCTGCCGGCATCCAGCGCCGCGGGGCGAGCCCGCAGGCCGATGCCACCCCTCTCTCTCGGAGCGTGATGCCCATGCACCTCGTCCCCCCGGCCCCCGCGAACCCCCGACGGATCGCCCTCGTGGCCCACGACAACAGGAAGCGGGACCTCCTCGACTGGGCCCGCTACAACCGCCCGATCCTGGCCGCCCACGACCTGTACGGCACCGGCACCACCGGGCGCATGATCCAGGACGAGCTCCTCCTGCCCGTCACCCGGTTCCTCTCCGGCCCCCTCGGCGGCGACCAGCAGCTCGGCGCCCGGGTGGCCGAGGGTCGCATCGACCTGGTCCTGTTCTTCTGGGACCCGCTCGAGGCCCAGTCCCACGACCCCGACGTCAAGGCCCTCCTGCGCATCGCGGTGGTCTGGAACACCCCCATCGCCTGCAACCGGGCCACCGCCGACTACCTGATCTCGTCCCCCCTGCTGGCCAGCGACTACCTGTCCACCCGCCCGGACCTGCCCGCCGCCAGCTGACGGGCGGCCCGCTCGTAGAAGTCGACGTAGCGCTCGGCCAGGTGGTCCATGGAGAACTCGCTGGCCCGGGCCTCCCCCCCCGCCACCAGGTCGTCGGCCGCCGACGGCTGGTACAACACCCGGGCGAGGGCCACCGCCAGCGCGTCCGCGTCGCCGGGAGGCACGAGCAGGGCCGCCGGCCCGCACCCGCCCCCATCGGCCACATTGCGGTAGCCGGGGATGTCGCTGGCCACGACGGGCGTCTGGGCGGCCATGCCCTCCAGCAGCACCATCCCGAACGACTCCCCCCGCAGCGACGGGGCGCAGAGGACGTCGGCGCCCCGCAGGCGGGCGGCCCGCTCGGCGTCGCCGATGCGGCCCAGCCACTCCACCCGGTGGTCGCCGGCGGTGGTCGCCTTCAGCCGAGCCGTCTCCGGGCCGTCGCTCGCGACCCACAGGTGGGCATCGATCGGGAGGTGGGCCATGGCCTCCAAGAGCACCGCCAGCCCCTTGCGGGACTCGTGGCGGGACATGAACAGCACCGTGGGGCCCGTCGTGGGCCACGGCGTGGCCTTGGCGAAGCGCTCGACCTCGATCCCGTTGAACATGACGTGGTAGTCGCCGCCCAGGGCCTTCACCGCCATGGCCTTGGCGTCCTCCGACACCGCGCACCGGAACGAGAGGCGGGGGGCCAGCCACCGGGCGATCGGCCGCAGCACCCGGTAGGCGGCGCTGACCCCCGAGGCGTGGAACGTGCCCACCAGGGGGACCGAGGCCAGGGCCAGGCTGGTGAGGGTGGGACCGGGGGCCAGGGGCTCGTGCAGGTGGAGGACGTCGAAGTGCTCGTCGCGCAGGACGGCGATGGTTCGCAGGGCGCACGACGGGTCGGGGGCGATGGGGGCCATCGAGCCGTTGGCGGCGGTGGGGATGCTGTTGCCGAGGGGGATGACGCCCACGCCGGGGGGCGGCCCGTCGCAGGGGCCGAGCACCTTGGCGTCGTGGCCGAGCGTCCGCAGGGCCCGGGCCAGCCCGAGGACCTGGCCCTGCACCCCGCCGGGGATGGTGAGGCTGTACGGGCATACGACGGCGATCCGCACGTACGGGAGCGTACCGGTGCCGGGCAATACTGGCCCCATGAAGGACGACAACCTGACCAGGGCCGAAGCCGAGGACCGGGCCGCCCGCCTGTCCGTCCTCGCCTACGAGGTGGCCCTCGACCTGACGGGCGACGGCGACACCTTCGCCAGCACCACCACGGTGCGCTTCGGGTCCACCGACGTGGGGGGAGCCACGTTCGTCGACCTCGACGCGGCCGCCGTCACCGAGATCGTCCTCAACGGGCGGCCGGTCGCCCTCGACGCCTTCGACGGGGAGCGCAGCCGCATCCACCTGTCCGGTCTGGCGGCCGACAACGTCCTGCGGGTGGTGGCCGACTGCGAGTACCAGCACACCGGCGTCGGGATGCACCGCTTCGACGACCCCACCGACGGCAAGCGCTACCTGTCCACCCAGTTCGAGCCCTACGACGCCCACCGCGTGTTCGCCTGCTTCGACCAGCCCGACCTCAAGGCCACGTTCGACCTCACCGTCGAGGTGCCCGACGGGTGGACCGCGATCAGCAACGCCCCTGTCGTGGAGCGGGACGGCACCCGGTGGCGGTTCGACACCACCCGGCGCATCTCCACCTACCTGGCCGCCCTGGTGGCGGGGCCGTATCACGCGGTGCACGAGGAGCACCGGGGCATCGGGACCTCGATCTACTGCCGGGAGTCGCTGGCCCAGTACATCGACACCGACGAGATCCTCACCGTCACCCGCCAGGGGCTCGACTTCTTCGAGGCCGAGTTCGGCTACCCGTACCCGTTCCCCAAGTACGACCAGCTGTTCGTGGCCGAGTTCAACTTCGGCGCCATGGAGAACCCGGGGTGCGTGACGTTCAACGAGAGCTACGTCTTCCGGTCCCGGGTCACCGACGCCGCCTACGAGCGACGGGCGGGGACGATCCTCCACGAGATGGCCCACATGTGGTTCGGCGACCTGGTGACCATGCGCTGGTGGGACGACCTGTGGCTCAACGAGAGCTTCGCCACCTACATGGGCAACGACGCGGTGGCCCGGGCCACCCGCTTCACCGACGCCTGGGTCCGGTTCGCCTCGGGCGACAAGGCGTGGGCCCTGGTGCAGGACCAGCTCCCGACCACCCACCCCATCTCGGCCGACATCGTCGACACCGACGCCGTCCGCCTCCACTTCGACGGGATCACCTACGCCAAGGGGGCGTCCGTCCTGAAGCAGCTGGTGGCCTGGGTGGGCAAGGAGGCGTTCACCGAGGGGGTGCAGCGCTACTTCCGCCGCCACCAGTGGGCCAACGCCACCCTGGCCGACTTCCTGGGGGCCCTGGAGGAGACGAGCGGTCGCAAGCTGGAGCCGTGGGCCGAGGAGTGGCTGGCGGCATCGGGGGTGAACACGCTGCGGGCGTCGTTCGCAGTCACCTGCGGGCGCTACGACTCGTTCGCCATCACCCAGGCGGGCGAGCCGCGGCGATCGCACCGGTTGGCGGTGGGGCTGTACGACCACGACCCGGAGGGCG
The DNA here is from genome assembly GCA_963790325.1 of uncultured Acidimicrobiia bacterium. GTDB lineage: Bacteria > Actinomycetota > Acidimicrobiia > Acidimicrobiales > AC-14 > JAXDMK01. The sequence continues at coordinate 1,045,473 of CAWBNY010000002.1, read as the reverse complement.
GTGGCGGCCTGGTGCGGCGGAAGCGGGTGGAGCTCGACGTCGTGGGCGAGTCCACCGAGGTGCTCGACCTGCTGGGCGAGGAGCCGGCCGACCTGGTGCTCGTCAACGACGACGACCTCACCTACGCCAAGGTCCGCCTCGACGAGCGGTCGGTGGCCACCCTGGAGCACCACCTGAGCGCCGTCGCCGACCCCCTGGCCCGCAACCTGTGCTGGTCGTCGACCTGGGACATGGTGCGCGACGCCGAGCTGGCGACCCGCCGCTTCGTCGAGCTGGTCCTGGCCCACGCCGCGGGCGAGCCCGACGACTCGACCCTGGCCCGGCTGGTGGGCCAGACCACCGTCTCGGTCGACTCCTACGGCGACCCCGCCCACCGGGGAGCGGCCCTGGCCGCGCTGGCCGCCCAGGCCCAAGCCGAGCTGGCGGAGGCCGAGGCGGGTTCCGACCGGCAGCTGATCTGGGTCCGCCACCTGCTGGCCGCAGGCGAGTCGGCCGACGACCTCGCCTTCGCCCGGGGCCTGCTCGACGGCTCGGTCGTGGTCCCGGGGCTGAAGGTCGACACCGACCTGCGGTGGCAGATCGTCGGTGCCCTGGCCACGGCGGGCACCGCCGACGCGGAGTCGGTCGTGGCCGCGGAGCTGGAGCGCGACCCCACCGACATCGGCCGGCGGCGGGCGGCCGCGGCCCGGGCGTCGATGCCCACCGCCGAGGCCAAGGCGGAGGCGTGGGCCCGGGCCACGGCTCCCGGCCCGGCTTTGGCCACCGTGCGGGCCATCGCCGGCGGTTTCTGGCAGTGGGGCCAGGACGAGTTGGTCGAACCATACGTCGACGCCTACTTCGCGTCGCTCGGGGACTGGTGGCGCGGGCGCTCGCGGGAGGAGGCGCTGGCGCTGGCCAACGGCTTCTACCCCCGCACGCTGGTCCGGTCCGGGGTCGTGGCCGCCACCGACCGGGCGCTGGCCGACGACGGGCTGGCCGGCCCCGTCCGCCGCCTCCTCCTGGAGGGCAAGGACCGCATGGAGCGGGCCATCCGGGCCCGGGCCGCCGACGTCGCCGCCGGCTGACGGTGAAACCTCGGTGCGCGGTGGCGCCCGAGCCTCGCTCTCCGGTGATCGTGGAGGCGGTCGTGGCCGGGGGCGGGGAGGTGGTCGACCCGTCCCGGGCCCAGGTCCTGGTGTGGACCGAGCCCGGCGACGGTCCCGGGTTGGCGGCCACGTTGGAGGGCGCGCCCGGTGTGCGGTGGGTGCAGCTGCCGTTCGCCGGGGTGGACGCCTTCCTCTCGCTCCTCGACGACGACCGCACCTGGACCAGCACCAAGGGGGCGTACTCCGAGCCGGTGGCCGAGCACGCCCTGGCCCTCGGCCTCGCCGGCCTGCGGCAGCTGCCGGTCCGGGCCCGGGCCGAGGAGTGGGGTGACCAGGCCGGCCGCCGGCTGACGGACGGGCGGGTGACGGTCGTCGGCGGCGGGGGGATCGCCGAGGCCCTCCTCCGGCTGCTGGCCCCGTTCCGCGTCGAGGCGACGGTCGTGCGCCGCCATCCCGACGCACCGGTCGGGGGGAAGGCCCGGGTGGTGGGCCCCGACCGGCTCTGCGATGCGCTTTCGGGTGCCGACCTGGTCGTGCTGGCCCTGCCCCTCACGCCGGAGACGGACGGGCTGATCGGGGCGGCCGAGCTCGACCGCATGGAACCCCACGCCTGGCTGGTGAACGTGGCCCGGGGACGGCACGTGGTCACCCACGACCTGGTCGACGCCCTCCGCCGGCGGGCGATCGGCGGCGCCGCCCTCGACGTCACCGAGCCCGAGCCGCTCCCCGCCGGCCATCCCCTCTGGGCGCTCGACAACTGCCTGATCACGCCTCACACGGCCAACACCTGGGCCATGGCCGAGCCCCTCTTCGCCCGCCGGGTGGCGGAGAACGTCCGCCGCTACCGCCAGGGCGAGCCCCTCCTCGGCCGGGTCAGCCCCTCGCTCGGGTACTAGCCTCGGGCTTGACGGCGGCTACTTCGAAGGCATGGGCCGTGGCCTCCCCCGCGCCTCCCCAGCGGAGTGACCGGCGATCTAGCCACTGGCCGATGCGGATGAGCCGGAGATCAAGGCGCTGGAACTTGCGCCGGCGGTCGTTCCTACGGCGGTGAACAGACCGTCCTTCCCCCGGAAGGACTCGAATGTCGAGGGCCGGACCGGTGCCACTCGGGAGGGCGATCATCGCTCAGCCGACCGTGACCGTCATCCGGTCGGCCACCGCCGGGTCGAGGGGGACCCGGTCGGGCGTGCCTGCCACGACCCACAGGGTGTGGGTGCCGGGGGCGAGGTCGAGGACGGGGATGGTCGTGTCCGACGTCTGGAGGACGTCCTCGGCGAACGGCTGGCGGGCGAATCCGGGCGCCGGGTCGACCAGTACGTAGAGACGGGCGTCGGCCAACGACAATCCGTCGACTGCGACCGTGAGCACCACCGGCTCGCCGGCCGCGACGTTGGGCGGCGCCGACCCGTCGATCGAGGGACCGGTGACGGTGAACGAGGTGGCCGCCTCGTTGCTGCCGATGCGGCGATGGGTGCCGTCCCCGTAGATCACCGACACCCGGTGCGGACCCACCCGCAGCCCGGGGATGACGATGGGGTCGTCGGTGGTGTGGATGATGTCGGCCGCCACCGGGATCACCTCACGAGGCTCGACCGGGTCCCGGTCGACGAAGACGTGGTAGTGGCCGCGGAGGGGCGACGTGCTCCCGTCGGCGGGGACGATGGTGATGCCGGAGCCGGCGACGTCGAGGACGACCACGTTGCCTCCCACCTCCGCCCCCGAGGCGGGGGACACGATGGCCAGCACGTTCGGCGGGCCCGAGGTAGTGGGGGGGGTGGTCTCGCCGGCCGCCGTCGTCGGCACGTCGACGGCCGCGCCCCCATCCCCCTCGGAGCTCCCACACCCGGCCGCGGCCAGGAGGAGGGCACCGGTGAGGGCGAGGGCGCAGCGTCGCATCGAGGCCGAAGCTAGCCGGGCCCCGTGTTCAGCTGACGGTCACCGTGACCTTGTCCGCCACCCGCGGGTTGAGGGGCTGGTGGAGGCCGTCACCGGCTACGACCCAGAGGGTGTGGGCACCGGGGGTGAGGTCGGGGACGGTGATGGTGGTGGCGGTGGTGTGGATGATGCCGGCCTCCACCGGGATGGGCTGGCCGGCCGGCGTCGGGTCGCGGTCGATGAAGACGTGCAGGTGGCCGGTGGCGCCGGAGGTGTCGCCGTCGGCGGCGACGATGTTGAGGCCCTCGACCTTCACCGTGATCTCGACCGGCTGCCCGGCGGTGGCCGTGGCCGGGGCGGATGCGTCGATCGAGGGCCCCTTGACGTCGACGGTGGTCTCGGCCAGCGCCTCGCCCAGCCGGCTGTGGGTGCCGTCCCCGAGGATCACCGACAGGCGGTGGGTGCCCACCGCCAGCCCGGTCAGCACGACCGGATCGTCGGCGGAGTGGACGATCCCCGCCTCCGCCGGGATGACCGCCCCGGGCGCCACCGGGTCGCGGTCGATGAAGACGTGGTAGTGGCCGGTCGTGCCGGAGGTGTCGCCGTCGGCCTTGACGATGGTGATGCCCGCGCTCTCGAGGTCGAGCGACACGACGTTGCCCTCGACCACCGTTCCTGCCGCCGGACCGACGATGGAAACGGACGGCTCCGCCGATGCCGTGGTGGCGCCCGGCCCCGTCGTCGAGGCCGTCGTGGTCGTCACCGGGTCGTCTTCTCCGCAGGCGGCCAGCAGGGCGAGGGCGACCGCGGCGGCGGCCACGGTCCGGATGGGCTTCATGGGCGCTCCCTATTCGTTCGGATGTCACCGTCCCTGTCGGAATGAAAGCCTTGACTGGTTCACATGAACCGCTCACGGTCGGCGGTGCGACAGGGGGAACGTGACCATGCCGACCGGCGACGACCGCAGCGACTCCGAGTTGCTGCGCGCCGTGACGGACGACGACCGGTCGGCCCTGGCCGAGCTCTACCGGCGCCACTCGGCCTGGCTGCTGGCTCGCCTGTCCCGGCGCTGCGCCGATCCCGATGTGGTCGACCAGGCCCTCCAAGACACGTTCCTGGCCGTGTGGCGCAAGCCGGGCGGGTACAAGGGCTCGGGCGAGGTGGCGGCCTGGATGTGGGGGATCGCCATCCGCCGCCTGATCGACCAGCTCCGGCGGCGGCCGGCTGCGCTCCACCAGCTCGACCCGTGGGACGCAACGTCGCCGTCGGCCGAGGAGCAGGTCCTGCTGGGGGTGCAGCACGGCGATTTGGCCGGCGCCCTCGAACGGCTCTCGCCCGAGCTGCGGGCGGTGGTGCAGGCCACCGTCCTCGACGGCCTCACCACCCGGGAGGCGGCCCGCCTCCTCGGAATCCCGGCGGGGACGGTCAAGACCCGGATGATGCGGGCCAAGCCGCTGCTGCGAGAGGGACTGGTATGACACATCATCGAACGGATGGGATCTGGCACGCCGACCCCGGAGACATCGCCCGCTACGCCAGCGGAGTCATCGACGACATCGGAGCCGGCTCCATCGAGGCCCACCTGGTTACGTGCGGCCAGTGCCGAGCCGAGGTGGCGAGCGCCGTCGGCGGCACGGGACGGGACCGGCTCGACGAGGCGTGGGTCGCCATCGTCGACACCCTGGACACACCCCGGTCCACTGTCGTCGAGCGGCTGATCCGCCGGCTGGGCGTGCGAGCCGACACCGCCCGCCTCCTGGCCGCCACCCCGTCGCTGCGGGCATCGTGGCTGGCGGCGGTCGTCCTCGCCCTCGGCTTCGCCGCCCTCGCCGCTCAGGGCGGGACCGACCGGGGACTGGCGATCTTCCTGATGGTCGCCCCCGTCATCCCCGTCATCGGGGTCGCCGCCGCCTTTGGTCGCGATTTCGACCCGACGTGGGAGATCACCACCGCCACGCCCGGTGGCGGCTTCCGCCTGCTCCTTTTGCGGGCGACGAGCGTCTTCGCCTCCACCTTCACGGTGGCGGCCGGGGCCGCCCTCGCCCTGCCGGGCTGGTCGTGGGTGGCGGCCGCCTGGGTCCTGCCCGCCCTCGGCCTCACCCTCGCCAGCCTGGCCCTGTCCACCTACACCAGCCCCGAGCGGGCGGCCGCCTTCACCGCCGGGGCCTGGATCACGGTCGTCGTCGGCAGCGCCGGCGGGACCCGGGACACCCTCGCCGCCTTCGGCGCCCAGGGTCAGCTCGGCCTGGCCGCCGTCGCCGTCCTGGCCGCGGCCCTCGTCGCCCAGCGGCGTGACTTCTTCGAGATCAGGAGCGACCTATGACCGCCACCGTCAACCTGTCCGCCGTCCACAAATCGTACGGGAGGACCCAGGCGGTGGCCGGGGTCGACCTGGTCGCCGAGGCCGGGATCGTCGGGCTGCTCGGGCCCAACGGAGCCGGCAAGACGACCCTGCTGCGCATGCTGGCCACCGTCCTGGCGGCCGACGCCGGCGAACTGCGGCTCCTCGGTTACGACCCGACGGAGGCGGCCGGTCGCCTCGCCATCCGTCGCCGGCTGGGCTACGTCCCCCAGGAGCCGGGCTACCACCGCAACTTCACCGCCTTCGAGTTCGTCGATTACGTCGCCATTCTCAAGGAGATGACCGACCGGCGGGCCCGGCACGACGAGGTGCGGCGGGTCCTGGGCCTGGTCGGGCTCGCCGACGTCTCGGGCAAGAAGATCAAGGCTCTCTCCGGGGGGATGCGTCGGCGGGTCGCCCTGGCCCAGGCCCTGCTGGGATCTCCCGACCTGCTGATCCTCGACGAGCCCACCGCCGGCCTTGACCCCGAGCAACGGCTGCGGTTCCGGGAGGTGGTGTCCTCGGTGGCTACCGACGCCACCGTCGTGCTGTCAACCCACCAGACGGAGGACGTGTCCGCCCTGTGTCCCCGGGTGGTCGTGATGCACGAGGGCCGGCTCCGGTACGACGGTTCGGTGCGGGACCTGGCCGAGGGCGCCCGGGGACGCGTGTGGCTGGCCGCCGACCGTCACCCTCAGGCCCGCCTGTCGTGGCGTACCGGCGACGGTCGGCACCGCAACATCGGCGACGCCCCCCCGCCGGGCGTGGAGCTGGTCGAACCGACAGTCGAGGACGGGTATCTGCTCCTCGTCGGCCTCGGCGCCCAGGAGGCGGCGGCGTGAGCACCGTGACCACACGGGCGGCGGGAGCGGCCGGCGGCGAGAACACCCGTCCCGGCGCCGATGGCGAACGCCGGCGGACGGTGGCCGTCGTCCGGGCGTTGGCCGGGCGGGAGGCAATCCGCCTCCTCCGCCACCCCTCGTTCGTGGTGGGGGTGGTCCTCACCGCGCTGCTCATCGATTCCGCCGCCTACACCAACATCCTCCCCGAGGCCGACGGGGCGGCGGTGGTGGCCATGGCCATCCTCGGCTGGGCCACCCTCATCGCCACCAACCTGGCGACCCTCCGTGCCCGCCGGGAGGGCACCGACGGGCTGTTCGACTCGCTGCCCACGCCGGCCACCTCCCGCACTGCGGCCCACCTCGTCGGCGGCCTGGCCGGAGTGCCGGTGGCGATCGTCGTGTTCGCCGGCTACCTCGCCTACGTCGTGGCCCAGGGCGCGATCGGCTCGCCCAATGTCGCCGAGCTCCTGGTGGCGCCGCTCCTGGTGGCCGGCGGGGCGGTGCTCGGGGTTCTCGTCGCCCGGTGGGCGCCCCACCCGCTGATGGCCCCCTTGGTGGTGATCGCGACAATCGTCGTCCAGGGCAAGCTCAGTGAGTCCGAGACCAGCCCCTTCCGGTGGATGGCGTTCTCCCCCGAGAGCGTCGGTCTCGACGACGGCAACCCGTTCCCGGGCCCGGTCGACTGGCACCTGCTCTTCCTCCTGGGCACGGTGGCCATCGCCGCCGGCCTGGCCCTGGCCCGCCACGGGTTCTCCAGGCGGGTAGCCACCTTCCTGATGGGGGCGGTGGCGGTCAGCGGGGCGGCCGCCTACGCCCAGACCCGCCCCCTGTCGGACGCCAACGCCCGCCGCCAGGCGGCCGCCCTCACCGCTCCGGAACTCGAATGCGAGCTGCGGGGCGGCGTGCGGTACTGCGTCGAGCCCGGCTACGGGGTCCGGGTGGGCCAGTGGGACGAGCCGGTGCAGGCGGTGTTGGCCCGGGTGCCGGACCCTGTGCGCGAAGGGGGACTGGTCGTGTCCATGCGGGAGCCCAACGTGGTCGGCAACACCGACTGCTCTCCGAAGCCGATGCTGGAGATGGTGTCGCCCCGGGTACGGGCCCTGGTCACCCCCGAGCAGGTCTGGCCGGCGGACAACGCCGTCCACCCGTGGCGGTACTGGCCGTGGGACCCGGGGTGCAGCTTCGTCGACCACGGCACCGTCCTCACCGTGCAGGTGGGGTCGTGGGCCGTAGGCCTGCCGCCGGCGCAGTCGTCCACGCCGCCGTGCGTGGCGTCGGGCCAGGCCCGGTCGGTGCTGGCCCTGTGGCTGGCCGGACAGTCGACCCCGGGGGCACCGGAGGCACTGGCCGAGGTGCTCCGGACCAGCCTGCGCCTGGGGGGCGGGGACACCGTTTCCTTCGACTCCAACAACTGGCCCAACTGGGGCGTCGCCTTCAGCCACCAGGACATGGCCACCGCCATCGCCCTCCTCGAACGTCCGGCGGACGAGGTCGGCCAAGTGGTGCTGGCCCACTGGGACCGGCTCGTCGACCCGTCCACGCCGTCGGCCGAGCTCGCTGGTCTGGCGGGCGTCTCGGCGCCGGCGGCCACCTCGGCCGGCGTCCGGGTAGCTCCCGCCTGCCCATGACCGCGGTGGTGACGACGGCGGTGTCACCGGTAAGGGAGCAGCTGCCGTACCTGTGCCGGGCCGTCCGGTGGCAACCGATCCTGGGCGCGGGAGTAGCCGCGGCGACGGCGGCTCTGGCCGATCTCTCGCCCGTCCTCGTCGTGGCGGTCGTTGCCTCGGGCGCGTCCTATCTGCTTGACGACCCCGCCGCTGTCCTCCTCGACGCCACCCCGGCGGGCCGGCCCCACCGGCGGGCGCTTCGCCTCGGCCTGGCCCTGCCCGTGGCGGCGGTGGTCTGGCTGGCGGTGGTGCAGCCGCTGTGGGCGCTGCGCCCGGGGGCCCCGGCGGCTGGCGCCGCCCACCTGGCCCTGGCCGCCCTGGTGGCGGTGGTGCTGGCCGGCTCCGCTTTCGGTGGCGGCATCGCCGGCGCCCCCCTCGCCGTGGGGGTAGCCGTCGCCGGCGCCGTCCTGCCCGCCCCGTGGAACCTGGTAGTGGCCCCGGGCCAGTCCCGCAACTGGATCATCATCCTCGCCCTGGCGGCGGCGGTGCTCGTCGTCCTCAGCCGGGACCCGGCAGCTCGGTGGGGTGACCGGCGATGAAGGACGTTGTCGTCGGCGGGGTTCAGCACGCGTCCCGGCGAGAGATCGCCGGCGACGGCGTGAAGAGTTGCCTGCCGCTCGCGGTCGTGGAATCGCGGCCGCTGCTGCGGTCGCCAGCAGTGGTCGGATCTCTCGTGCTGAGCCTGCCGTTGCTGGCTCTCGGGCCGGATGCCTACCGAGGCGACGACACCTTCGTGCGCTACAAGCTGCTCGCCGGCGCCGGCTGCGTCATCCTGGCGATCGGGGTCGGTATCTCGAGCTCCCTGGCTGCGGCTCGCGACCGGCGGTCGGACGGGCGAGCTCCTTGAGTCCTCCCCCGCAAGCCACGCGTGTGTCACCTCCGCCCGGCTCCTCTCGGTGGCGGACGCCGGTGATCCTCCTGGGCGGTTACCTGATGCCGATTCCCATTTTGTGGTGGTCGTGGGACTGGAAGCGGTGGCTGCTGCCGCTGACCGACGATCTGAACAAGGGTCCGGAACCGGCAGCCATGGGATGGCACCTGCTGTACCTATGGGGCGGCATCGCATTGGTGGCCGCGCTCGCACTGGCGGCGACCCGTCCCGCCCCCTCGGCTCGGTACCTGGCGGCCGGTGGCCTGGGGCCGGTGGCCTGGCGGCCGCCGTCGTCGCCGTCGTCGCCGGCTCCATCCAAGTCGCGATCGTCACCTAGAAGGAGGATCGATGTCGCCCTCGACAGCCAGATGGTGCGGATGGGCCGGCGCTCTGGGCGGGGCCCTGTGGGCCGCCAAGGGCCTAGCCGTTCTCCTCACGGGTGAGCAACCGTCGCTGCTGTTCGAGCTCGCCCTGCCGCTCTTCCCCATCGGGCTCCTCGGACTCCACGCCTGCGTCTCCGGCCAGGGTGGGCGGCTGGTGGCCGGGGGCCGGGTCGTGGCCCTGGTTGCCCTGGCGGCCGGGGTCTTCGCAGTCGGCGTGTCGACGATAGACCCGGATGCCGAGGGCGTGGTCCCCGGCGTGGCCATCGCCCTGAGCGTCCTCGGGACGGTGGTGGGACTGGTACTTCTCGGCCTAGCCGCCCGGCGGACCGGGGTGTTCCCACCGCCGTGGCCCCGCCTGCCCCTCGTCCTCGGGATCGGCACGCCCGTCCTGGTGATGGTCGTGGGCGGGATGCTGTCGGAAATCTCCGAGCGGCTGCTGGAGGTGCCCATCGTCCTGGTGGCGGCCGCGTGGGTGAAGCTCGGCCTCCTGATCAGTGCACCCACACCGGCGAGCCGACCGGCATGACGCCCTGGGCCCAGATCCAGTCCATGGCCGGGTTGCTGACCCTGACGCAGCCGTGGGAGGCGGGGTGGGCGGGAACGTCGGAGTAACCGTGCACCGCGATCCCGTCCCGGTGGAAGTATCGGGGCCGGTACAGGCCGCCGAGCTCGCCCACGTCGAGGCCGTCGACGGCCCACGCCACCTGCCAGTGGCCGGCGGGGGTGTCGGCGAGCTCGGCGCGGCCGTTGATCCAGTACGGCTCCTCCGTGCCGGTCGACACGTTGAGCACCCATCGCACGGCCCCGTTGCGGACGACGAGTAGCACCTGGCGGTCCTTGTCCACCTCGATCAGGTCGCCGCTGGCTTCGGTCGTGGGACGGCCGGCGCCGGCCAGGACGGCCCGGGTGCGCTCGCCCACGATGCCGTCCCGCTCCAGGCCCTCGACCTTCTGGAAGGCCATGACCGCCTGCCTTGTGAGGTCACCGTAGGTGCCGTCGGCGGGGCCGAGCCAGTACCCGAGGTGGTGGAGCCGCTGCTGGAGGGCGAGCACCGCCGGACCCCTGGCGCCCGGCCGCAACGCCCCCGCCGGGGTCTCCGGCTCGGGCTCGGGCGCCGTCGTCGGCGGGACTGCCGTCGTCGGCGGGGTCGTCGTTGTGGTCGGCGGGGTCGTCGTTGTGGTCGTCGTCGGGGTTGTCGTACTGTCGGGCAGCGCGGGCACCATCGGAACTTCAGCCACTGCGTTCGTCTGGCCCTGGAGGGCGAAGAGGGCGACGGCGACCGCCGCCGTCACCGTCGCCACCGCCACCGTCATGCCCCGGAGTATGCGGGTCGTTCCCATGCCTCTTCGGACGGGGTGGGTCTCCCGATCGTTCCGTTGCACTTCGGTAACAGCGGCGGGGGAAGGATTCCCGGATCGCTCCCGTCGAAGGTGGGGTGTGGACCCCGTGCTGGCCGCGGTCGATGTCGACCAACTGGTCGTGGCCCGGGCTCGGCGGGGCGACGATCGGGCCTTCGCCGAGATCGTCGATCACTACGACCACCGCCTGCGGGGTCTCGCCTACCGCCTCCTCGGCGACCGGGACCGCATGGACGACGTCCTCCAGGAGGCGTACGTGAAGGCCTTCCGGTCGCTGCCCCGGTTCAGGGGTGAGGCGGCCCTGGGGACGTGGCTGTACCGCGTCGTCTACAACGCCTGCATCGACGACCTCCGGGCGCGGCGGGAGACGGTGGCCCTCGACGAGCAGGTGGGGGTGCCCGACACCCGACCCGATCCGGCCGACGTCGCCATCGGCCGCCGCGACCTGGCCGCCGCGCTCGACACCCTGCCCCCCGACCATCGGGCCGCCGTCCTCCTGGTCGACGCCTACGGGCTCGACTACCGCGAGGCGGCCGAGGTGCTGGGGGTGGCCGCCGGCACCGTCGGGTCCCGCCTGAGCCGGGCCCGCGCCACGTTGCGGGCGGCGCTGGGAGGGCTCGAGTGAACCAGCGCGACGAACGGCTGGGCGAGGCTCTCCGGGGACTGGACGTGCCCGACCATCGGCCCGGGTTCCACGCCCGGCTGATGGCCCGGCTGGCCGAGACCGCCGGCGACCGTCCCCGGCGGCCGAGCCCTTACCTGTTCATGGCCGCCGCGGCCGCAGTCGTGGTGGTCGCCGTGGCCGCGACGTCGCTCGTCACCCGGCCGGTGCCGCCGCCGGACGTGGCGCCCGTGCTGATCACCGCCGCCGAGGTCCGGTCCCGGGTGGCGGGGGCGTTGGCGTCGATGGAGACGCTCCGGGGCGAGATCTCCCTGGAGTGCGAGGACCCGTACGGGCCGTGCTCCCCTCCCGACGCGGGGGGACGCACCACGCTGCGGTGGGCGTTCGTGACCACCGCCGCCGGCGACGAGCGGGTTACCGGCATCGGCGTCACCGACGACGTGGCCTTCAGCTCGGCGACCCGGGTGGCGCGGGAGGTGCGGGAGTTCGGCGCCGCCGAGATCACCAACGTGGCTGCCGGCCCTCCCGACGACTTCGGCCGGTCGCTGCTGCGGCGCCAGTTCGGGTCGGTGGTGCGGGCGTTCGTGAGCGACCCGGCCGACGTGCCCGTGACCGAGGTCGTCGAGCAGGGACGGGACGCCTGGCGGCTGGTGCTGCCGGTCGTCCCCAACAAGCTGGCCGGCCCGGGGGGGAGTGGCGACCGCATCGAGGTCGTGGTCGACCGGGCCAACGGGTTCCCGCTGCGGATCACCGAGACGTTGGAGGGACGGTTCCTGCACGAGATCAGGCTGTCGGGACTGGTCGCCGACGAGCCGGTCGACCCCGACGAGTTCGTCCTCGAGTTCCCCGCCGGGACCGAGGTGTTCCGCCAGGACGGCGGCTTCCGCCGGGTGACGCCGGAGGAGGTGGCGGCGGTGGTCGGGTACCGGCCCGTCCTCCCGACCGACGTGCCCGACGGTTTCGAGCTGGCCGAGGTGACGGCGGCGGAGGTCGGCGGGCCGACCGGCACCGAGGGGATGAACCCCCCGGCGCCGGGCGTGGTGTCGGTGGCCTACCGCCGGGGCTTCGACCGGATCGTGGTGACCACCCGGCTGCGGGACGGGATCGAGCGGTGCGACCGGGTGCTGCCGGGGTCGGGCGCCTCCTCCTGCTGGGCCGACCCCCTGGCGTCGGGGGAGGGGATCCTCGACTCGCCGTCGCCCTTCGTCGTCGACGGCGGGGCGCTGGCCGGGGCCGACGCCGAGCTGCTGGTGTCGGCCCGGGCCATCCCCCACGTGTGGACGATCGACGACCGGCTGGTGGTCACCGTCGCCGGCGACGCCTCCGCCGACGAGCTGCGGCGGATGGCGGAGTCGTTCACGACCCGGTAGTGGGGCTGCCAGTCCGGCGGCCGCCCACCAGGCGGACGACGGTCCCGCCGCCCACGAGGACCAGGCCGGCGAGCACGAGCGTCCCTACCCCGGTGCCGGTGAGCGGGAGCCGACCCCGGTCGGGCCGGCAGTCCCGGCCCTCGGGGCACTCGGGCTCGCCACGGTCGCACTCCGGGTCGCCCGTGGGGCACTCGGGGCGGTCGCACTGCGGGTCGCCCGTGGGGCATTCGGGGCGGTCGCACTCCGGGTCACCAGCGGGGCATTCGGGGCGGTCGCACTGCGGGTCGCCAGTTGGGCATTCGGGGCGGTCGCACTGCGGGTCGCTCGTGGGGCACTCGGGGCGGTCGCACTCCGGGTCACCAGCGGGGCACGGGGGCGGGCAGTCGGGGTCGGGGACGGGAACGGTCGATCCTCCAGGAGGGCACGGCTGCGGGCAGTCGCCGGACGGCCCGCCTGGGACCGGCAGGCACTCCGGCGCGCAGCCGTCGGGCACCGACGCGGCGCCGACGGGCGGGCACTCCGGCTCGATCGCCTGGTCCTGCTCCGCCGGCTCCTCGGGCCTCGGCTCGGGCGTGGTGGTCGGGGGCAGGACGAGCTCGGGAACCGTCGTCGGGATGGTGACGACCACCAGCCCGCCGATGGTCACGGGCGGCTGGCGGTCGCCGACGGTGCGGGACGGGGCGGCGGAGGCCGCGGTCGCTCCTCCGAAGCTGAGCACGCCAGCGCGCCCATGAGAACGGCCAGCAGGCGAGAGATGCGGTTCGGCGAGCGGTCGGTGGCAGGCATGGCTTCCTCCTCGGTGTGTGGTCACCGGAGGGAGCGGCGGCGGGCGGCGGACCTTACGGGTTTCGGAGGCCGGTGCCGTTCGGCGTCGCGGATCGATCACCTGGCGAGTCGTGCGCGACACGGAACGGACGATCGAGCAGGCGGCGCAGGGTGCGGGCGTCGGGCGCAATCGCCACCACGTGGACCGCCGGCCCGGCGAGGGTTAGGGCCGCGGCCCGGCCGCCGTCGTGGTCCGACAGCGCCGCCGCCGGCGCACCGTCGGCCCAGGCCGGGTCGACGGTGAGCTGCGACCCCGTGCAGCGCGCTCCCCACCGACCGCCGACGACGACCACGCCGGGTGATCGGGGCCCACCTCCACCAGGTGCCGGACCAGGGGCGCGCCCCCGTAGTCCACCGACAGCCGGCTCGAGACCGACCCGCCCACCTCTCCGTGCCGCCCACCGACCAGCTCCTCCCGCCACACCAGGCGGGCCCCCGCCTCGAGCACCACCCGGGTCCGAGCCACGTGCCGGCAGCCGGCCACCGCGATCGTCGGCTCCGGAAGCCACCGCAGCGAGCCGCCCTCGCCGACCGACGCGTCGATCTCGACCACCGACGGCGCCGGCCCCCGACCGGGGAGCACGATGGCCGCCGCCACCGTGTGCAGCGTCAGCGCCGCGCCCGCCCCCACCACCACCTCGATGCGCAGCAGGTCGCCCCCGAGCGGCCCTCCCGCCCCTCCGACCAGGTTGACGACCGTCCCCTGCGCCGGCCGCAGCACCAGGGGGCCGTCGGACCGGAGGCATGCCAGCCGGGAGAACCCGCGACCGTCCGCCTCGACCACCACCCGGCCCCGGGCGATCATCCCGGTGCCGGCAACGCCGAACGCCAGGCCGCCAGCTGCGCCCGCACCCAGTCGGCCGCGGCCGACGCCCCCCGGTCCTCCACCAGTGAGCTGAACAGCACGGGCCCGTCGCCCCGTTTGGCCCGGGCGTCCCGGTCCATCACCGCCAGGTCGGCCCCCACCAGCGGGGCCAGGTCGGTCTTGTTGACCACCAGGAGGTCGGCCGACGTCACCCCCGGGCCCCCCTTGCGAGGCACCTTGTCGCCCCCGGCCACGTCGATCACGAACACCTGGCGGTCGACCAGGCCCCGGCTGAAGGTGGCGGTGAGGTTGTCGCCGCCGCTCTCGACCAGCACCAGGTCGAGGGGCCGGTGCCTCGACTCCAGGTCCTCCACCGCCTCCAGGTTGGCCGAGATGTCGTCCCGGATGGCGGTGTGGGGGCAGCAGCCGGTCTGGACGGCCACGATCCGGTCGTCGGCCAGCACCCCCGCCCGGCGGAGGAAGTCGGCGTCCTCCTCGGTGTAGATGTCGTTGGTGACGACGCCCAGCCGCAGCTCGTGACCCAGGGTCCGGCACAGGGCCGCGACCAGGGCCGTCTTCCCGCTCCCGACCGGGCCGCCGATGCCGATGCGCAGCGCCCGCCCACCTTCGGCCGGCGCCGGGGCGAAGTGGTCGTCATGAGGCAAAGAGACGCACCTCCCGCCGGGCGTGGATCTCGGCCCCGACGTCGAGCAGCGGCGCCGCCCCGCACGGCAGCTCCTCCGGCCCCCGGTCGCCGGCGGCGAACGCGGCCGCCTCCGCCGCCAGCGCGTCGATGGCCGACGACAGGCCCGCCACCAGGGCCGACACCGCGAACGGGTCGAGCCCCAGGAGCCGGACGGCGGCGGTGGCGGGCGTCATCACCGCGTCGTAGGCCGCCCACCGGGCCGCCTCCACCGGCGCCAACCCGGCCGCCGCCGCCACCAGGCCGACGGCCACCGGGAAGTGCCACGTCCCCGGCGGCACCGGCCACGAATGGGCCGCCGCCCGCAGCAGCTGCCGCCCCTGGCGGCGGGAGGCGGCCCGCACCGCGGGTGACGCCATCCGGGCGTCGGCCTCGGCGTCGAGCACCGCCGCCGGCCACCGGCCGCGACCGGCCGCCGCCGCCAGCCCCGCCGCCACCCGCCCCGCGGTCGCCAGCCGTCCCCCGAGGAAGCCGGCCAACGACGCCAGGTCGTGGACCCGGCCCGCCGTCACCGCCTCCTCCAGGCCCCCCGAGTGGGCGTGCCCGCCGGAGGGGAAGCGACCGTCGGCCAGCAGCAGGGCGGCCAGCGACGACATCAGAACAGGAAGTAGCGCTGCGCCATGGGCAGCTCCCGGGCCGGGTCGGCCTCCACCACCTCGCCGTCGATGCGCACCGTGAACGTGTCGGGCTCGACCGCGATGACGGGCAACGAGTCGTTCTCGGCCATGTCCGCCTTCGTCCGCCGGCGGACGTCGCCCACCGCCACCAGCCGCCGCCCGAGCGTCAAGCGGTCGGCCAACCCATCCTCCACCGCCACCGGCGCCACGAACGCCACGCTCGTCGACGCCGCCGCCCGGGGGGCGGCCCCGAACATGGGCCGGGGAAGGACGGGCTGGGGCGTGGGGATCGACGCGTTGGCGTCGCCCATGGCCGCCCACGCGATCATCCCCCCCTTGACCACGGCGTGAGGTCGGACCCCGAAGAACGCCGGCTCCCACAGCACCAGGTCGGCCAGCTTCCCCACCTCCACCGACCCGATCTCGCCCTCCAGCCCGTGGGCCACCGCCGGGCAGATCGTGTACTTGGCCACGTAGCGCCGGGCCCGACGGTTGTCGGCGGGCCCATCCCCGGACAGGAAGCCCCGCCGCTTCTTCATCACGTGGGCCGTCTGCCACGTCCGCAGCACCACCTCGCCCACCCGGCCCATGGCCTGGGAGTCCGACCCGATCATCGAGATAGCCCCCATGTCGTGGAGGAAGTCCTCGGCGGCGATGGTCGAGGGCCGGATGCGGCTCTCGGCGAACGCCAGGTCCTCGGCCACCGCCGGGTTGAGGTGGTGGCAGACCATGAGCATGTCCTTGTGCTCGTCGATGGTGTTGACGGTGTGGGGCCGGGTGGGGTTGGTCGACGACGGCAGGACGTTGGGCTGCCCCGCCACCGTGATGATGTCGGGCGCGTGCCCGCCCCCCGCGCCCTCGGTGTGGTAGGCGTGGATCCCCCGCCCGCCGATGGCGGCCAGGGTCGACTCGACGAACCCTGCCTCGTTGAGGGTGTCGGTGTGGATGGCCGCCTGCACGCCCGACGCGTCGCACACCCGCAGGCAGGCGTCGATGGCGGCCGGGGTCGTGCCCCAGTCCTCGTGCAGCTTGAAGCCGGACGCCCCCGCCCGCAGCTGCTCCCACATCCCCTCGGCGGAGACGGTGTTGCCCTTGCCCAGGAGGGCGACGTTGACCGGCCACCCGTCGAGCGCCTCCAGCATCCTCGCCAGGTGCCAGGAGCCGGGGGTGACGGTGGTGGCCTTGGTCCCCTCGGCCGGCCCCGTTCCACCCCCGATGACGGTCGTGATCCCCCCGCCCAGCGCCTCCTCCAGGATCTGGGGGCAGATGAGGTGGACGTGGCAGTCGATCGCCCCCGCGGTGAGGATCCGCCCGTTCCCGGCGACGACCTCGGTGGACGGGCCGATCACCAGGGCCGGATGGACCCCGTCCATGGTGTCGGGGTTGCCCGCCTTGCCCAGCCCGACGATGCGGCCGTCCCGGATCCCGACGTCGGCCTTGACGATCCCCCAGTGGTCGAGGACCACCGCCCCGGTGATGACGGTGTCGGCCGCCCCTTCGGCCCGCGTCGCCCGGCCCTGGCCCATCGACTCCCGGATGACCTTGCCCCCGCCGAACACGGCCTCGTCGCCGCCGGCCGACCGGTCCTCCTCCACCTCGATGAACAGGTCGGTGTCGGCCAGGCGGATGCGGTCGCCGGCGGTGGGGCCGAACAGGAGGTTGTAGCGGGCCCTATCCATGGCCGTCCAGAGCCCCGCCGACCTCGCCCCGCAGCCCGGCCACGACCCGCGACCCCCCGATCGGCACCAGCTCGACCTCCCGCTCGATGCCCGGCTCGAAGCGCACCGCGGTGCCGGCGGGGATGGCCAGCCGCAGGCCCCGGGCCGCCGCCCGGTCGAAGGACAGGGCGGGGTTGGCCTCGGCGAAGTGGTAGTGCGAACCCACCTGCACCGGCCGGTCGCCGGTGTTGGCCACCACCAGGACGGTCACCGGCTTGCCCACGTTGATCTCCACCGGCCCGTCCCCGAGGACGGTCTCCCCCGGGATCATCCGGTGACGGATTCGGGGGTCGGGGCCACGGATTCCGTCACCGGTTCGACGGGGGTCACGGGATCGGCTGGTGAACCGTCACCAGCTTGGTCCCGTCGGGGAAGGTGGCCTCCACCTGGACCTGGTGGATCATCTCGGGGATGCCCTCCATGACGTCGTCCCTCGTCAGGACGCCCCGCCCGCTCTCCATGAGGTCGGTGACCGAGCGTCCGTCCCGGGCCCCCTCCAGCAGGTGGGAGGTCAGGATCGCCACCGCCTCCGGGTAGTTGAGGCGCAGGCCCCGGGCCCGGCGCGCCCGGGCCAGGCCGGCGGCGACGTGGATGAGGAGGCGCTCCTGTTCGTGGGGGGTGAGCAGCATCGCCGTTCAGCCTGCCACTTCCACCGGCGACCCCAACAGGTCGTCGATGCGCCAGCACAGCTCCCGGAACGCCCGGTCCCGCAGCAACGACCGCTCCCGCCCCGCCCCGAAGGGCACCGCCAGCTCGGCCGCCACCCGTCCCGGCCGGGACGACAGCACATAGATCCGGCTCGACAGGTAGACCGCCTCCTCCACGTCGTGGGTGACCATGAGGATGGTGGCGCCGGTGTCGGCCTGGACCTGGACCACGAAGTCCCGCATCGACGCCCGGGTCTGGGAGTCGAGCGCCCCGAACGGCTCGTCGAACAACAGCACCGACGGCTCGGTGGCCAGGGCCCGGGCGATCGCCACCCGCTGCTGCATCCCGCCCGACAGCGCTCTCGGCAGGGACCCGGCGAACTCCGACAACCCCATCACCGACAGATACCGGTCGACCCGCTCGGCGATGTCGGCCTTGGCCAGCTTCTTCAACTCCAGCCCGAAGGCGACGTTCTCCGCCACCGTCCGCCACGGGTAGAGCGAGTAGCCCTGGAACACCAGCCCCCGGTCGGGGCCGGGGCCGGCGACGTGGTGGCCGTCGACCAGCACCACCCCGTCGGTCGGCTCCTGCAGGCCGGCCGCGATCGACAGCAGCGTCGACTTCCCGCAGCCCGACGCCCCCACCAGCGTGACCAGCTCCCCCTCCTCGAGGTGGAGGTCGATGCTCGCCAGGGCCCGCACGACCGCCCCCCGGGGTCCGACGTGGTCCTTGGTCACCGCGATCATCTGCAGCTTGGGGACCTTCATCGGGCCCACGGCGCCACGCGGTTGCGCACCATCCTGAAGGCGAGGTCCATGGCCACGCCGATCAGGCCGATGACGATGAGCACGGCGAAGATGGTGTCGGTCTGACGGAAGCGCTGGGCCCGGACGATCCGGTAGCCGAGGCCCTCGCTGGCGGCGATGAGCTCGGCCACCACCACCAGGTTCCAGGTGGCGGCGATGTTCACCCGCATGGCGTCGAGCAGCCCCGGGATCGAATAGGGCACGATCACCTTGCGGATCACCTGCCACCGCCCCGCCCCCAGGGTGTAGGAGGCGTTGATCAGCTCCGCCGGCACCCGGCGGGCCACGTCGGCGCTCATCAACGTGTTGAAGAACACGGTCCCGATGACGAGGAGGGTGATCTTGGGCGCCTCCCCCAGTCCCAGCCAGATCAGCAGCAGGGGGATGAAGGCGGGCGCCGGCATGTACCGGACGAGGGCGATCATGGGCTCGAACAGGGCCCGGACGGCCGGCCACGTCCCCATGGCCAGCCCGAGGGGCACCGAGATGGCCACCACCAGGGCGAACCCGATCCCGACCCGGGTGAGCGTGGCCCGGGCGTCGGTCCACAGCTCTCCGCCGGACGCCAACCGCCCCAGCGCCCGCACCACCGCCGCCGGGGAGGGCAGGTAGAGGGGGCTGACCGCGCCCGTCGCGCTCAGCAACGTCCACACCAGGAACGGCACCCCGATGGAGACGACGGCGATCGGCAACCGCAGCCGCTCCGGGATCTCCACCCGCAGCCGGAGCACGCGGATCGGCGACCGGCCCGCCACCCGGGTCGCCGGCACCGGGGGCGGCGGGGCACCGGGACCGGCCCCGCCGGCGGCGGCCGGTTCGTCCCGGACGGGCGCGATCTCCGTCATCCGGTCACCCGGTGGCCGCCGCGGCCGTGACGAACCTGGCGTCGAACAGCCCGGTCAGGTCGGGGGCGATCTCGATGAGGCCGGTGTCGACCAGCAGCGTCACGATCTGGCGGGCCACGAAGTCGAGGTGCTTCCGGCTGTCGCCGGGGGTGAAGGCCTCGACGTTCTCGGCCACGGTGAAGATGGTGGTCCCGGCGTCGTAGGCCCGGTAGGCGTCCGGGTCGACGCCGGCCAGCTCGGCCATGACCGCGATCGAATCGTCGGGGTTGGCCGCGATGTAGTCGAGGGTGTCGAACCAGGCGTCGATCAGCTTCTGGACGTCGGCCGGCCGCGACGCCACGAAGGCGGCGTCCATCACCAGGTGGTCGGGGATGGCGCCGGGGAAGTCGGCCGAGCTGAACAGCACCTTCGACCCCTCACGGGTGATGGCGGTGTCGGTGAACGGCGCGAACACGGCCACCGCGTCCAACTGGCCGGCGGCGAAGGCGGCCGCCGCGTCGGCGGTCGGCAGCGTCTTCAGCTCGATGTCGGACGGCTGCATGCCGGCCTGCTGAAGGCCGAGGAGGAGCAGGTAGTGGTCGACCGTGCCCTCCTCCACCCCCACCGACCTGCCCTTGAGGTCCTCCACCTTGGCGATGCCGGGGGCGACGATGATCTGGTCGTTGCCGGTGGAGTTGTCGTTCACGAGCACGATCGTCTGCTTCGACCCGCCCGAGATCGACGAGATGGTGTCGTTGAGGGTCTGGGTGTTCCCGTCGACGTTGCCGGTGGCGAGGGCGGTGAGGGAATCGGTGTAGCTCTCGAAGTACTTGAGGTTCACGTCCAGGCCGTTCCGGGTGAAGATCCCCTTCTCCTTGGCCACCTGCCACGGGAACCAACCGGGCCAGGCACTGAACCCGATGCTCACCCGGGCCAGGCCGCCGGCCGACGACGAGTCCGAGGCTTCGTCGTCACCCCCGCAGCCAGCCAGGGCCACCAGCCCGACGACGAGCACGGCCGCCAGCAGACGTCTACGCATCGGTCGACTCCTTCTTCTTCGGCAGATGGCCGTGGCTCACGAGAGTTCCCAACACGTCGCAGATCACCCGGGTCCCGAGCAGCGACGTGATCTCGGCGCTGTCGTACGGGGGTGAGCACTCCACGACCTCAATGCCTGCCAGGCCCCGGGCGGCCATGCCCCTGACCAGCTTCAGCGCCTCCCGGGGCAGGAACCCGCCCGGCTCCGGCCAGCCCGTCCCGGGGACGAAGGCGGCGTCGAGGCAGTCGACGTCGAACGACAGCCACACCGCGTCGGCCCCGTCCCAGGCCACGTCCAGCGCATGCTCGATGGCGGCGTCGAGGCCCATGTCGACGCAGTCGTTGACGGTCATGATCGTCGTCTCCCGCTCCCGGCAGACCTTCACCCCGGGCCGGGGCGCCTGCCAGCCGCCGATGCCGATCTGGACCAGGTTCCGGGCCGGGACGTTGGGGATGTCGGTGGCGTGGAACCACGGCGTGGTGTGCATCCGCTCGTCGAGGTCGGTCTCCTGGGTGTCGACGTGGCGGTCGAAGTGGATGATCCCGAGGTTGCCGCCGCCCAGGTGGGGCGCGACGCCCCGAACCGTCGGGTAGCCGATGGAGTGGTCGCCGCCGAGCACCACCGGAAACGCCCCGCTGGCGTACACGTGGGACACCGCCTTGGAGATCTGGTCGAACGACTTCTCGATGTTGCCGGGGATGGTGAATATGTCGCCCAGGTCGCACATGGTGATCGACTCCCGCAGGTCGACCCCCAGCTCGAACGAGTACGGCCCGTAGAGGGTGGAGATGGCCCGCATGCCCCGGGGTCCGAAGCGGGTCCCGGGCCGGTAGGTGGTGCCCGAGTCGTGGGGGGCGCCGACGATGGCCACGTCGTAGGCGCCACACGTGCGCACGTCCTCCACGTAGGGGGCCTTGAGGAAGGTGGTGATGCCGGCGTAGTGGGGCAGCTCCCCCCGGCTGAAGGTGGGGATGTTCCTGTCGACGATGGAGTCGGCCCCGGGCAGGCCCATCTCCAGGCCCCGGGCGATCTCCCGCCGCCAGCCGTCGAGGGGGAGGAGGGCTTCCGCCTCCAGGGCCCGCCTGGCCTCGGGTCCGTGCCGGTCGTGGACTGCCACCTGGTGTTCCTCCTGGCCTGAAAACGGGAAAGCCCGGGCGATCGTGATGATCTCCCGGGCTTTTGTCCCTCCGTGTGACGGCCTGGTGCGGCCGCTGCACCTCTCGGACCAGACCCCCCGGCGTGGGGGCGGAACCCTAGGTGCGGGTGTTCTCGGTTGTGGCCCGGACGGTACGCCCGGCTCGTTTCCGTCGTGTTTCCGAGTGACGACAACCCGGTGACGCCCGCCCGGCGACGGGTGACACGGCATGGCGACCGAAATCGTGGCTGACCGTCAGCTTCCCGCCATCTGCCGGTCAGACATGCGACAGGGAATGGTCATGACGCGTACATGCTCGCTTCACGGCCGGGCAACGGCCCCTCCGTAGGGTGCGGCGAGTTGGTCCGTCGAGCGCAGAGGGAGCTCATGGGAACAAGCAGACGATCGGTGTCGAGGAACCTCGTCGCCATGGTGGCCGCCGCCGGGTTGATCCTGGCCGCGTGTGGCAGCGACGAGGAAACCACGAGCAGCGGTGGCGGCGCTCCCACCGAGCGCGACACCGTCAAGGTCGGAGTGCTCCACTCCCTGAGCGGGACGATGTCGATCAGCGAGGTGGCCGTCCGCGACGCCTCCCTGCTGGCCATCAAGGAGATCAATGCCGCCGGCGGTGTCCTGGGCCGGACGATCCAGCCGGTCGTGCGCGACGGGAAGTCGGACTGGCCCACCTTCGCCCAGGAGCTGGAGTCGCTCATCACCACCGAGAAGGTGGCGGTGACGTTCGGCGGGTGGACGTCGGCCAGCCGCAAGGCCATGAAGCCGGTGGTCGAGGGTCTCGACGGACTGCTCTTCTACCCGGTCCAGTACGAGGGCCTCGAGGTGTCCCCCAACATCTTCTACACCGGCGCCACCACCAACCAGCAGATCATCCCCGCCCTCGACTACCTCAAGGAGAAGGGCCTGACCAGGGTCTTCCTGGTCGGCTCCAACTACGTCTTCCCCCAGACGGCCAACAAGGAGATCAAGGCCTACGCCGCCGCCAACGGCCTGGAGATCCTGGGTGAGGAGTACCTGGAGCTGGGCGAGAAGAACGCCCAGACCGTCGTCCAGAAGGTCATCGACGCCAACCCCCAGGTCGTGTTCAACACCCTCAACGGTGACACCAACGTCAGCTTCTTCCAGGAGCTGAAGGCCAAGGGCAACACCCCCGACAAGATCCAGACCATCTCCGTGTCGATCGCGGAGGAGGAGACGCGCGGCGTCGGCATCCCCAACCTGGTCGGTCACCTGGTGGCGTGGAACTACTACCAGACCACCGACCTGCCCCGGAACAAAGCCTTCGTCGAGGCCTACAAGGCCGAGTACGGCCCCAACCGCAACACCGACGACCCCATAGAAGCCGGGTACAACTCGGTCTACATCTGGAAGGCGGCGGTCGAGAAGGCCGGCACCTTCGACGTGGCGGCCGTCACCGCCGCCGCCGGCGGACTGGTCCTGGACACGCCCGAGGGAACCCTCACCGTGCACCCGTCGAACCACCACGTGTCCAAGACGGCCCGCATCGGCGCCATCAACGACCAGGGTCTGATCGACGAGGTGTGGAGCTCGGGACAACCCATCGTCCCCGACCCCTGCCTCGACAGCTACCCGTGGGCCGCGGGACTCGCCACCGGCGAGGCCCGCGCCGAGTGCGACGCAGCGGCCTAGCCCAGCTGGCGGGATGGAGGACTCTCGCCGTCCGGGCCGGTCCGGCTCGGGCGGCGGGTCTGCTCCCTCCGGCACCGACGTGCGAGGAGCGATCGCCGTGGACACCTTCCTGAGCAACCTCTACATCGGGATCACCCTGGCCTCGCTGTTCCTTTTGGTCGGGCTGGGGCTCACCTTCACCTTCGGCCAGATGGGCGTCATCAACATGGCCCACGGCGAGTTCATCATGGCCGGGGCCTACGTGCCCTACGTGCTGCAGACCACCTTCTTCGAGGGAACCAAGGGGGCGGCCGTCCTCGTCGCCCTGCCCGTCGCCTTCGTGGTCGCCGGCCTCATGGGCGTGGTGCTCGAACGGGTCCTCCTGCGGCGCATGGCGGGCCGGCCCCTCGACACGCTCCTCGTCACCTTCGGCGTCAGCCTCATCCTCCAGCAGCTGGCCAAGGACCTGTTCTCGGCCAACAACAAGGAGGTGGTGACGCCGACCTTCCTCCGGGGCCAGACCCGGCTGCTGGGCGTGACCGTCACCCACACCCGCCTGTTCGTGCTGGCCGTGGTCCTGGTGGCCATGGCCGGCGTGGCCTTCTTCCTGAGCAAGCTGGCCGCCGGGCGGCGGATGCGGGCGGTCATGCAGAACCGTGACCTGGCCGCGGTCAGCGGCCTGCCCGTGGCCCGAGTCGACGCCACCACCTTCTTCCTCGGCTCCGGGCTGGCCGGGGTGGCGGGCGTGGCGGTGTCGCTCATCGGCTCGGTGGGCACCGCCACCGGCACCGCCTACATCCTGTTCGCCTTCCTGGTCGTGATCGTCGGCGGGGTCGGCAGCCTCAAGGGGGCGGTGATCGCGGCCGTCGCCCTCGGCATCGTCAACTCCTACGTCGAGTTCTGGACCTCGTCCAGCCTGGCCAAGGCCACCCTGTTCGCCTTCGTCATCCTCTTCCTCCAGTGGCGGCCCAACGGGATCGTCTCGTTCCGGACCCGGGGACTCACCGCATGACCGACACCACGGTCGTCGCTCCTCCTCCCGGGCCCACTCCCGGCGTCACCTCCACCTCCACCGCCTCCGCCCGCCGCCCGTCGCTCTCCCGGCTGGTCGCCGCCACCGGCAGCCCGTGGACCGGCCGGGGCGCTTTCGTCGTGTTCGCCGTCGTCCTGCTGGCGGTGCCCACGGTGGCCACCAACCCGGCCGACGTCCGCCTGTGGGCGGAGTGGCTCTGCTACGCCATGATCGCCGTGGGCCTCGACATCGCCTGGGGCTACGGAGGCATGCTCGCCCTGGGCCAGGGGCTGTTCTTCGGCCTGGGCGCCTATGCCATGGGCATGCACCTGTCGCTGGAGCAGGTGCCCGACGGCGATCTGCCCTCGTTCATGGCCCTCTACAGCGACTACACCGAACTGCCGGCGTTGTGGCGGCCGTTCCGGAGCCTGTGGTTCGCGGCGGCCGCCGCAGTGCTGGTCCCGATGCTGGTGTCGGGACTGCTCGGGCTGCTGGTGTTCAAGCGCCGCATCCGGGGGCCGTTCTTCGCCATCCTCACCCAGGCCACGGCGGTGATCTTCGCCCTCGTCCTCATCGGCAACCTCAAGCTCACGTCGGGCACCAACGGGCTCACCGGCTTCACCAAGATCTTCGGGCGCAACCGGTATGCCGCCGGCACCAACCGCTGGCTGTTCACGGTGGCCGCCGTCGGCCTGCTGGTCGTGCTGGCCGTCGCCATGAAGGTGGTCCGCAGCCGTTACGGGAAGCTGCTCCAGGCGACCCGCGACAGCGAGGACCGGGTCCGCTTCCTCGGCTACGACCCGGCCATCGTCAAGACCGTCGGCTTCATGATCGCGGCCGGCATGGCCGGCCTGGCCGGCGCCATCGCCGCCCCCGTCTTCGGCATCGTCTCCCCCGCCCAGTTCGACTACGTGCCGTCCATCCTCATGGTCTGCTGGGTCGCGGTCGGCGGGCGGGGAACGCTGTGGGGGGCGGTGCTGGGGGCGCTGGTCGTGAACTGGGCCCGGGTCAAGGTCAGCGCGGCCCGGCCCGACGACTGGCTGTACCTGCAGGGAC
Source organism: uncultured Acidimicrobiia bacterium (assembly GCA_963790325.1). GTDB lineage: Bacteria > Actinomycetota > Acidimicrobiia > Acidimicrobiales > AC-14 > JAXDMK01. Next base: position 1,020,227 of record CAWBNY010000002.1, on the reverse strand, counting down.
TCCTCTTCGTGATCGTCCTCGCCTTCGCCCCCGGCGGGATCGCGGGGGTCGTGCGCACGGGGTGGCAGGGGGCGGTCGACCTTTTCCAACGAAGACTCGGCAGGACGCCGATCGAGGCGGGAGGCACGGTATGAGCCAGGAGCTGGAAGTCCGTGGTCTGGCCGTCGACTTCGACGGGTTCAAGGCCCTCGACGGGGTCGACCTCACGGTGGAGAAGGGCGAGCTGCGCTTCCTCATCGGTCCCAACGGGGCCGGCAAGACCACCCTCGTCGACTGCATCACCGGCCTGACCAGGCCCACGGCGGGGGAGGTCCGGTTCGAGGGGAGGTCGCTCAACGGGCTGGCCGAGCACCGCCGGGTCAAGCTCGGCATCGGTCGCAGCTTCCAGGCGCCCACCGTCTTCGAGTCCCTCACCGTGGCCGACAACCTCGACCTGGCCGAGTCCTTCCGCAGCTCGATGCCCCGGCTGTTCCTGCGCCGCCGGAAGCAGACCTCGGGTGTGTCCGACACGCTGGCCCGGATGGGCCTGACCGCGGTGGCCGACCGGCCCGCGGGCTCCCTCAGCCACGGCCAGAAGCAGATGCTCGAGATCGGCATGCTGCTGGTCCAGGAGCCGAAGCTGCTCCTGCTCGACGAGCCGGTGGCGGGCATGAGCCCGGAGGAGCGGGTCGACGTCGGCACCCTCCTCCACCAGCTGGCCGAGGACCACACCGTGGTCGTGATCGAGCACGACATGGCCTTCCTCCGCCGGTTCGCCCACACCGTCACCGTCCTCCACGAGGGCAGGGTCATCTCCGAGGGCTCGGTCGACCAGGTCCAGGCCGACCCCATCGTGCGGGAGGTCTACCTCGGGCGGTCGCGGGACGAGCGCTCGGGCCAGGTCAAGGAGCCGGTGGCGGCGGGCGGGCGGCGGGGGCGGGGCTGATGCAGCTCGCGGTCGACGACGTCCGCATCGCCCACGGCCGCACCGAGGTCGTGTTCGGGGTGTCGCTGGAGGTCGCCGAGGGGAGCTGCACCTGCCTGATGGGCCGGAACGGGGTGGGCAAGTCCACCCTCCTCAACGGGATCATGGGCATGCTGCCGCTCAAGGCCGGCCGCATCGCGATCGACGGGCGCGACATCACCGGGATGCATGCCTACGCCCGGGCCCGGGCCGGGATCGGCTACGTGCCCCAGGGTCACCAGGTGTTCCCCCACCTCACCGCCCGGGAGAACCTGCTGGTGGTGTTCGAGCGCGACCGCAACGGCGACCGCACCGCCATCGACGACGCCCTCGACGTCTTCCCCCGGCTGCGGACGCTGCTCGACCGGCCCGCGGGGCTGCTCTCGGGGGGGCAGGCGCAGCAGCTGGCCATCGCCCGGGCGCTGGTCTCGCGGCCCCGGCTGCTCGTCCTCGACGAGCCCACCGAGGGCATCCAACCGTCGATCATCCTCGAGATCGAGGACGCCATCGCCGAGTTGCACACGTCGGCGGGGATGACGATCCTCCTGGTGGAGCAGTACGTCGAGTTCGCGCTGCGGCTGGCCGAGCGCTACGCGGTGATGGACGGGGGCCTCATCACCGACCGGGGCGACACCTCGTCGGTCGAGCTGTCCGCCTTCTCCGACCTGCTGGCGGTGTGACCACCTGATTCGAACTGGTGACGATTCTGGTGGCCCGGGCCACAGGACTCGTCACCGGTTCGAATCAGGTGACGCGCACGTTCACCTGGTGGTGGCCGGTGGCGCCGTCGGGGAAGGGCGGGGTCCTGGACGCGGTCTGCACCTCGCCGTCGGCGGTGGTGGCCCGGACGGTGAGGACGTGCTGGCCGGGGATGGCGTCCCACGGCCACGACCACTGGCGCCAGCCGTCGTCACCCAGGGCGGGGCCGAGGGACGCCTCCACCCACGGCCCCTGGTCGACCCGGACCTCGACCCGGGCGATCCCCCGGTGGGGGGCCCAGGCCACGCCGGCCGCGACACGAGGACCGGCCGGGGCCCGGCTGCCGTCGCGGGGGACGTCGATGCGGGACTCCAGCTTCACCGGCCCGAAGCGGGCCCAGTTGCGCTCCACCCAGTAGGCGTCGAACGCCTCGAACGTGGTGAGCTCGATCTGCTTCAGCCACTTGGTGGCCGACACGTAGCCGTAGAGCCCGGGCACCACCAGCCGGGCCGGGAACCCGTGGCCGGCCGGGAGGGGCTCGCCGTTCATGCCGACCGCGACCAGGGCGTCGCGGCCGTCGGTGGCCACATCGACCGGGAACCCGACGGTGAAGCCGTCGACCGAGCGGCCGACCAGCTGGGTCGCCCCCGGCTGGACCCCGGCCCGGGCCAGGAGGTCGGCCAGGCGCACGCCCAGCCACTTGGCCGTGCCGACCAGGGATCCGCCCACCTGGTTGGACACGCACGCCAGGGTGATGTGGCGCTCGACCAGGGGCAGGGCGAGGAGGTCGTCGTAGGTGAGCTCGAAGGGGGCGTCGACCATGCCCGTCACCCGCAGCCGCCAGCTGCCCACGTCGACGGACGGGGTGATGAGGGCCTCGTCGATGCGGTAGAAGTCCCGGTTGGAGGTGACGAGGGGCGTCAGGCCTTCCACCTCCTCGAAGGCGGAGGCGGCCACCGCCACCGCGGGGGCGCCCTCGCCCGCGGGGGGTAGGACCACCGACGCCCCGGGGCTTGCCCCGCTCCCGGCCCGGCGCAGGCCCCACGTCGCGCCCAGGACGGCCGCAGTGGCGCCCGCCGCCACCGTGCCCGCGGCCAGGAAGCGGCGCCGGTCGACGGTGCGATCGCCGGGCCAGGCGATGGGGCCGTCGGGGTCGGGAGCGGGCGCGGGCCGGGGTTCGGCCACCCCGGCCGCCGCGGCCGCCGCCAGCAGGCGGCGGAGGACGACTGCGCCCACCACCGCCGCCATCGCGGCGCTGACGATCGTCGGCCCGGGGGGGATGTGGTCGAGGGACGCCGCGCACACCACGGCCAACGACGCGAAGCCGGCGAAGGCCACGTCGCCCAACCGGGGCCGGCGGCGGGCCGCACGACCGACCCGAGTGCCGATGAGGACGGCCAGGACGACGATGGCGGCGAGCAGCAGAGGCTTGTCGGCGGTGCCGACGCTCTCGGTGGCGCCCCGGCTCAGGAAGCCGGGCGTGTGGCGGATGACGGCCTGCCCGACCACCGCCACCAGGGACGGTGCCGGGCCCGAGAGGGCGTCGACGAGGCCGGTGACGGCCAGGGCCAGGGTGGCCGCCAGGCCGCCCGCGACCGCCGCCCGGCGTCCCGACACCGGCGTCCCGGCTGGCGGCGGGCGCGTCTCGGCCTTCATCGGCGACATGGTTCCTTCGGCCCGGCCATCCGCTCCAGCGTCCCACCGTGCTGGCCGGATACCCGGTCGGGGTCTAACCTGGCCCGATGCTTCAGGGAACGAGGAGAAGCGTGACCCGTATGGCGGCGGGCCTGGCGGTGACGATGACCGCGGTGATGCTGCTGGCGGTGGGCGCGGGAGCGCAGACCGCGACGGGTGCATCGAGCGTGGGCACATCCGGATCGAGCGGGGGCGACGCCGGGGGCGCAACCGTGGTCGTGGGCCCGATCGCCACCTCCGGCGGCTCCGGTTCGGCGTCGTCGAGCTCCAGCGCCACCAACACCGGCGCCACGGGCGACGCCACGTCGATCGCGATCTCCAACCCGTTCGCCGGCTCCGGCGCCTCCGGAGGGGTGGGCAGCACCGGCGCCACCGCCTCCACGCCCACGGCCACCAACACCGCCACCCTCGGCTCGGCCGTGGCCGGCTCCCCGGCCACCGCGTCAACCCCCATCGGCGGCGCCAACCCGGCCACCGCTGCGGCCGACCAGACGGCAGGGGTCCCCAATGCCGAATCGGCCGCCGCCGACGGCCTGCGCGCCGCCGACGCCGCCCTGGCCGAGGCCGCCGCGCTGGGCCAGCCCCCCGTCTTCGAGCAGCCGGCCGCCCCGCCCACGCCGGTCGTGCCCTCGGGCGGCATCGACGGTTCCCTGGCCGCCTTCGGCCAGGCGCTGGTGAGCGAGTACAGCGAGGCCGGCACCGGCCACCTGCTGGTGCTGTTCCTGGGCTTCCTGCTGGCGGTCAAGATCGCCCGCGAGTTCCTCCGTCTCCAGCTCTACTGGGACCTGCGGGCCGAGGTCTCGAACTAGTCCCGCGGCGGGCCGGGCAGGGGGACGAGCACCACCGTCCGCTGCTCGGGGTGAAAGCCGAGGCTGGCGCAGGGCCGGGCGGCGGAGAACCCGTCGCCGTCGGCACCGGCGCCGGTGATCACCGTCCATCCCCGCAGACCGGCCCGCTCCATCTCCTGGCGCACGATCACTTCCGCCGACGCGGCGGCGATGCATCCGGCAGCGACCAGCCGGGCCACCGCCGAGTCCTGGAAGGCGAGGAACGCGGTCTGGTCGAGCGCGGTGGGACCGGACGGTGCCGACGACGCCGACGCCGCCGCCAGGTTGAGGTCGAGGCAGACGTCGCGTCCCGATGGCTCCGGGAAGACCCCCAGGACGCCCGACTCCAGCAGGCAGGCCCGGAGCGGCGGCGTGGGGGACGCGCCGAAGAGCCCGGTGGCCCAGACGCCGGCGCAGGCCGCCACCGGCCCGTCGCCCTCGACGCCCGCCACTGCCGTCGGCGCCTGGAGGTCGGCCGCACCGAAGCAGGCGACGAACTGTGGCTTCGACGAATGGCCTCCGACCAGGGCGTAGCCGGCGGCGGCCACCGCCAGGCTGGCCACCCCCGCCACGAACGCCACCCGGGGCCCGCGCCGGCGCAGTCGTGGTGGCGCCGACGCGGTCCCTGGTGGCCCGACGGGGGCCGGTGCCTCGCCGCCGACGATCCGTTGGTACAACGCCTGGGCGGGCCCGGCCCAGACCAGGGCGTCGAGCTCTCCGGGCCGCACCGGGTTGAGCGCCCGAAGCCGTTCCATCGGGTCACGCTCAATTGCCATCGGGCGCCTTTCCGCGTTGCTTCGGAGGATTCGAAGCAGTGTCGTGTCCGGTCCGGGGCCGACCTTTCTCAATTTCCTTGCCCAGCCGGTGGCGGGCCCGGTGCAGGCGGACGGCCACCGTGGCTTCGGAGCACCCCACGACCAGTCCGATCTGGCGATGGGAGAGCTCCTCCCACACGCTCAGCCGGAGGATCTCCCGATCGCCCTCCCGGAGCCGTCCCAGAGCCTCGAGGACAGCCCGCCGGTCGTCGTCGAAGAGCACGCCGGCGTCGACGTCCTGCCCCGGGAGCCATTCCCGGGCCAGGCGGGTGGACAGGTCGACCCGGCGTTGGTTGCCCCGCCGCTGGTTGGCGATGACCCGGCGGGCGACGCCGTACAGCCAGGGCAGGGCCTCGGCGCCGGTGGGCACGTCGTCCAGCCGCCGCCAGGCCACGAGGAAGGTCTCGGACACTGCATCCTGGGCCAGGTCGCCGTCGGGAAGGCGGCGTCGGGCGTAGGCCGCGACCGCCCCGTAGTAGGACTCGTAGATGCTGCGGAACCGGTGCGCGTGGTCGTCCATCGGGTGCGGTGAGCTTGCTCGACGCCGGGGCCGTCACGCGGAAGCGGCCGGCTGGCGAGCCGGCCGCTTCACGCTTCCCGCAATGGACGCGGCCGCTGGGGAAGCCGCGTTCGCAGGGACCTAGGCGAGGTAGATCGAGGACACCCGGTTGTCCCAGTGGGCGGCCGGCCACGGAACGGCCGACCACGGCGCCGTCGGGCCGGGGTACAGGGCACCCCCGCCCGTGACGTGCTCGGCCAGGTAGGCGCGGCAGGCACCGACGACGTAGGACGACATCTGATCGTTGAAGCCGAAGTCGGTGAGGTTCTGCCAGTAGAAGCGGTCGAAGAAGTAGAGCTGGCGCCCGCCGAAGTTGGCGTGCTCGGAAAGGCGGAGGGGGTACGCGCACGAGAAGCCGGCTGCGGTGTAGGTGGCACCCACCGCCTTGGCCTCGGCGTCGGCATCCCCGTGCGAGCGGAAGCACCTGGTCACGTCCGCCTGGCGCAGGACGACGCACGCCCGGGCCTGCTCCCAGTCGGTGGCGAGGTCGATGTGGCGACCCTCGAAGTCGGCCATCATCCTCGTCGCCGCGGTGCCGACCTCGGGAACCCTCGTCTGGGCCGCGGCCGCCAACGAGCTGACGGACGCGAGGAACCCGGCCCCGGCGAGCGCCAGAACGCCAAACCAACCGATCCGCAACGTCCCGATCCCCCCGCTTCCTAGCCGGACCAACCCCATGGAGGGCGGACACGCCCGTTTTCACCCTATGTCCGGCTTGAACCGGACCTTTCAGGTCAACCGGTTTCGGTTCGCACGAACGTACCGAGACCCTCGGCGTCGAACTGGTCGAGGGTGAGGGAGGTGGCTTGTCCGGTCGGTCCCCCGGCGAAGGTGGCGGCGGCGGGCGGGCCGGAGTTCTCGCCCGCGAACTGCCACCACATCCGGTCGCCGTCGTAGGGGTGGAGGGGATAGGTCTGCCCTGCCGGCGACAGGACGATCTGCAGCCCTCCGTCGGGGGCCGGGCCGACCTCGAGGCCGCCGTAGAGGTCGTTCTCGTACCGCCCGACGTAGCCCGCCTCGGCACCGGGTGGGGCCGCACCCGCCGGCGGGTGGTCGAAGTCCTCCTTGGGTTCGGGGTTCATGAGCCGCTCGAAGTAGTCGCCGATCAGGGTGAACCAGTCCATCTGCGTTCGGCCGGGGAAGAGGTCGTCGACAAAGCACTCGATCAACGCCTCGGCCATGCCGGTGGGCCGGCCGTTGCTGAGGACGGCGACGCCGATCCGCTCGGCCGGGAAGTACGTCAGGGCCGTGCCCGCGCCGAGGGCGAAGGCACCGGAGTGGCCCAGCCGGAGCCGGCCGGCCCCGTCGTAGGAGACGTTTAGCCCCAGCCCGTAGAACCCGGCGCGATCGGTGGGACTGTGCGGGGGGCTGGACAAGGCGTGGGGCAGCCACGTCCGCGCTCGGCCGGCGGTGCCCCCGGAGAGCTGGGCCCGCAGCCAGCACATCAGGTCGGAGATGCTGGTCGACACCCCGCCGGCCGGTGACTGGGCGTCGGGCTGGCGGGGCTGGGAGGTGACGCTCCAGTTGCCGGACACCCGGACGTGGCCGCCGGCCCGGTTGGATCGGCGCATGAACTCGGCGTAGGTCGAGCTGGTGCCGGCCATGCCGAGGGGGTCGTAGAGCAACTGGCGGCACAGGTCCTCCCACGGCCGGCCGGCCTTGGCGGCCGCGGCCACGGCGGCAGCCGTCAGGCCGAAGTTCGTGTAGAAGTACGAGGCCCGGAAGGGAGCCAGGGGGTACCGGCGGAGCCGATCGAGCACGGTCGAGCGGTCGTAGCCCAGGTCCTCGAGCAGGTCGCCGGCGTGGTCGGGCAGGCCGCTGCGATGGCTGAAGAGGTCGGCGTAGGTGACGTGGTCGGAGACCCAGGGGTCGGCAAGGGCGAACTCGGGCATGTCTGCCCGCACCGGCTCGTCCCACCCGATCACCCCTCGGTCGACGAGGGCGGCCATCACCGACCCGCCCAAAGACTTCGACAGCGACGCGATCTGGAAGACGGTGTCGGCGTCCACCGGCTCGTGGCGGCCGAGCAGGCGGACCCCGAAACCCTGGGCCGCCACGACCTCGTCGTCGAACACGACGCCCACCGCCATTCCGGGCACTCCGCTGCGGTCCAACACCGGGGCGACTCGTTCGAGCAGTTTCGCCGTCGCCATCTCGACCCGAGCCCGGTCGATCGTGGTCATGACCCCGGAGCGTACCCATGTCGATCCGGACCAGCTACGGGCGATCGGATGGCCAGTTGGGCTGGAAAGGCCTGTCCTCTGTTGTTTTGCATCTTTTGTTTTGCATCTGTTGTTTTGCATCCGTGGTCGCTTCCGGATTGCCCGGGCGTTGTTGCTTCTAGCATCCGCATGCTTATGAGAATCGGGATCCGAGAGCATCACTACGCATCGTCGTGCTTCCTGACATCGGGCTGTCGACTATCGGGATGGCGAAAGCCGACGGTCCCGCTCTCACCTCTAGCGGGTCGAATGAGGCAGGCAACATAATTGGTGCGGCCGGTGTCGGGCTTTCGAATCCGGTCGAGAAGAGTCCTCGTCATACGGATTGAGCCCGCCACATCTCCCCTGGATCCCGACTTCACTTTCTGCCCGGCGACGCAGTGATCGCCAGAATGAGGCGACGAGACGAGGACCGAGGTGCACCGGTTGTGCCCGCCGCCTACACCAGTTCAGCTCTGAGGCGGGGGAATAAACGCACCCCTGCGGACCGCGCTCAACAACCGGCCCGCGAATCTCAAGTCGGTGTCTCTACCAGCGCTGCCAGACCGAGCACCGAGCACCCGGCGGATACTCCAAACTCGCTGGAGCGCACCTCCGGCGCGCCAGTTCCGCCGGGAGTTTCAATCCTGCCGTCGTCTCACCCGCCCCGCAGAATGATCAACCGAGGAGGCTTGCGATCGGTCGGTTTTCCCCAGTTCGAGGACCCAACCCTTGACATGGGCTCGATCTCGGCGGAGAGTATCGACTGCGGGTCCAGCGGCGGGCGTGCGGGGAAAATTGGAGGTCAGTATCCGGCGGGTGACGGCTGCTCCTGGTTAGTGGAGCGCGGACAAACAGGAACTTTCGACCCTTGAGTCGTTGTTTCTTGGCGCGGGCTTGTCTTCTTCTTCAAGCGCGCTCCACGCGCCGTTTTGACGACGAGGTCGTCAGCAGTGAAAAGCGAGTAATGGCGGTCAACGAGCTTGGGGGTTTGAAATGCAAGCCATTCAGAGACGACGGGTCCGTACGGGACTATTATTGGGAACGTTGCTGACAGCGATAGCCGCGCCGCTCGCTCCGCTCGGTCGGGCGGTCGCAGCACCGGTTGCCGGGACGGACGTCACCTACACACTCGACGGGCAGTTCGACCAGGGATCCCTCGTGGATGTGAACCACGACGCTCCCAACTCCGACCAGCTGCAGCTCGACAAGGTCAGCACGTTCTTCCCCTTCGTGAACATCGCCGCCTCGCAACGGGGAACGGCGATCCGCATCGACGTGAACACCGGTCAGATCACCGGTGAGTACCGGACCGCGCCGGACGGCATGGGAAGGGACCCCTCCCGAACGACAGTGGACAAGTTCGGCAACGTCTGGGTCGCCAACAGGGCTGAGTCGTCGGGAGGACAGGGATCGGTGGCGCGGATCGGCCTGGTGACCGGGGAACGCGCGCCGACGCCGACGGAAGTGCCAACCCCGCAGGGCAGTACCTCAAGCCACCGTTCGCGTACAACACGTGTTCGGACCGCGACGGCGACGGGCTGCTCAAGACCTCGTCAGGCCTGACGAACATCCTGCCTTGGACGAACGCGGGAGGGGCCAACACCAACGGCGGCGTCTCCACCGCGGGCGACGAGTGCATCATCAACTACACCCGGGTGACAGGCACGCTCACCCGAACGGTGGCCGTCGACGGCAACAACGACGTATGGGTAGGCGGTCTGGGCGATCTCGACCACGAGAAGGTCAGCGGGGTCACGGGTGCTCCCGTCCCCGGGACGCAGTTCAACCTGGGGTGCGGGGGTTACGGCGGTGTGGTCGACCCCGCCGGGACGCTGTGGTCTGCCCGCGGAGGCGGGGGCCTCCTGCGGTTCGTGCCCAACGCCAGCCCCCCGCCCGCCGGGTCCGGCGCCTGCCTCGGCAACTCGAAGGGCAACTACGGGCTGGGCGTCGACCCGAACACCGGGAACATCTGGCATTCCAGCCTCGGCGGCAACCTGAACGAGATCGACCCCGCCGGCAACGTCGTCAACTCCTATGGCCAGCCGTTTGCTGCTCAAGGCGTCACCGTCGACAAGAACAGCCACGTGTGGATGGCCGAGATCTTCGGTTCACGAGTGTGGCACCTCGCCCCAAACCCGGCGGCGCCCGGTACGCACTACTCCGTCGGAATCGTCACCGGTTTCGCCGGAGTCACGGGACTTGCGGTCGATGCCAATGAAAAGATCTGGGCCGCTGAGATCGGCAACCGGGCCTCGCGTGTTGACCCCAACCCCGCCGCTCAGCCAGCCGACGCCAACGGCAACAAGGTGGGGGCGATCGATCTGAGTGTCGACTTGGGGATGGGCGCCGGGCCCTACAACTACAGCGACATGACGGGATCGGTCCTCGGTGACATCACGGCACCCCAGGGCATATGGTCGGTCGTCCAGGACGGCGGCACGGCGGGAACCCCGTGGGGGAAGGTGACGTGGAACACGGAGCCGGAGGGCAGCGTGCCGCCGGGGACCGGCATCACGGTCGAGGCGCGGACGGCGGAGTCTGAGGCTGGGCTGGCGGCTCAGACGTTCCAGACTGTGCCGAACGGCAGCACCTTTTCCCTCACCGGCCGGTACATCGAGGTGCGGGCGACGCTGACCGCGAGTCCCGCCGGCGACAGCCCTGTGCTCTCCGACGTTCGGGTGCAGGTCGCCAACCGGCCTCCGGACTGTTCGGCCCTGTCCCTGAGCAATACCTCGATCTGGCCTCCGAACCACAAGATGGTGGAGGTGGCCGCCAGCGGAGCCACCGACCCCGACCCGGGCGACTCGCTGATGGTCGTGATCGACGGGGTGACCCAAGACGAACCGGTCAACGCCAAGGGGGACGGGAACACCGGCCCCGACGCCACGCTCGCCACCCCGCCCTCCAACACGGCCTCACTGCGGTCCGAGCGCAGCGGGCAGGGCGACGGTCGGGTCTATCGACTGCACGTGACGGTCACCGACAGGTTCGGGGCGACGTGCCAGGCAACGCTCACGGTCGGAGTGCCTCATGACCAGGGCGGAAAGTCGACGCCGATCGACTCCGCCCCGCCGAGCTACAACTCATTGATTCCGTAGGGGCAGTGCTCCATCGGTCGGGGTCAGTGATCGGCCGGTCTCTGACCCCGACCTTCAGGCCAGCATCCGCCGGGAGCGCTCGCCTCGGGGTCATCTTCGGTGTCGCGTGTGACACGATTGCGTCGGCACCCTTCTACCTGGCCTCGTCGCGTGGGCCGACGCGTCGGTCAGCGGAGAGTGAACACCGACCTGACCCGGACCTCGACGGCCGCTCCGGAGCTGCCATCGCAACCGTGGCTGTGCCTCGGTTCGCCGGGCGTCGGGACCGGCGGTGCGGGCGTGGTCGCACGTCAGTCCGCCTCTGCCACGATCAAGCTCTGAGGGCCGGCCAGGGGCAGATGTTCGATGAAGCGCCACCCGGCTTCGGGCAGCCACTGGCGGAGCTCGTCGACGCTGTAGACGTCGCCGTCGCGCAGGTGAACGGCGAACTCGCCGGCCATGAGCGCAGCGTGCACTGGTTCGGTGTGGGTCGGGTCGGTCCAGAAGTCGGCGAGGAGCAGCCGCGCACTGGGTGCTGCCGCGTCACGAACGCGGCGCAACAGGGCGAGGTTCTGCGCGGGCGACCAGTAGTGGACGAGGTTGGCGAGGAGGAACACGTCGTGTCCGAGGGGCAGGTCCTCGGCCATGGCGTCGGCGGGGTGCACGCCGATCCGGTCGGTGAGGCCGGCGTCGGCGATGCGCCGGCGGGCGATGTCGGAGATGACGGGAAGGTCCAGCACCGTCGCTCGCAGCGCCGGATGTCGGCGCACTGCGGCAATCGACCACGAGCCAGTGCCACCGCCGACGTCGAGCAGGCTGCGGTGCGCCGAGAAGTCGACGATCCCGGCCAAGGCGTGGGCCGGTCCGGCGAGGACGGCCTCGATGCCCGCGGAGACGATCTCCTGCTGGTCGTCATCGAGGTCGAAGACCTCGCTGCGAGGTCCGCTGCCCAGCGCCTCGGCGAACCCTTGCCACGTCGGGTAGCTGATCGTGTCCCAGAAACGAAGGAACGGCCGCAGGTCCGCGGGTGTGGCGCCCGCGAGGAAGCGTGCGGCGGCCGGGCCGTTTGCGTACTGGTCGCCGCGGCGCTCGAGGAGGCCGAGGGCGACCATGGCGTCCGCACTGATGCGCGCAGCACGAAGGGTGAGTCCGGTGCGGGCCGTCAGCGCGTCGAGGGTCGCCGGCGAGTCGGCCAAGGCTTCGAAGAGGCCCAGCTCGCTGGCGGCGAACAGATGCTTGGCGGCCATGAACCCCGATGCGACCCGCATGATGGGCTCGGGGCTCGCCAGCGCATGGGTTCCTACTTGCATGTCTGCAGTCTCCAGGGCGGTCGTCATCGTGGTCCTCCGTCGTCGATGGTCACCTCGAGCATGAGGCCCCTCACGGGAATGGAACATCCCAGATGTCCGGGAAGATCCCCCCGTGCACCCCCAGAATCCTGGGAGTGACCGCCCAGATCGGGCGGCGTAGCATCGCCGCGTGAGCCGTGACGGTCGCCGCCGCATCCAGGAGGACATCATCCATCTGGGCCGGCGGGGGCTGGACTGGGTCAGCTTTGCGACCGAGGTGACCGAGATCGTGGCCAAGGTGGTGCCGTTCGACGGTTGCTGCTGGCACACGGTCGACCCCGGCACCGTGCTCTTCACCGGCAGCGTGAACCGCAACGTCGCCTGCTCGGGATCGTGGCTGGCCGAGCACGAGTACGTCATCGACGACGTCAACAAGTGGTGGTTCCTGGCCCGGAGCGGACGCCTCGCCGGCGCCACCAGCCTCGCAACTCACGGCGACCTATCCCGGAGCGCCCGTCACCGCTCCCAGACCGGCTACGGCATGGGCGACGAGCTGCGGGGATCCTTCGTCGCCGGCGAACGCTACTGGGGCGCAGCGGGCTTCGTGCGGGGCAGCGACCAGCCCTGGTTCACCGAAGACGACGTCCGGTTCCTCGCCTCGCTGTCCGAGACCATCGCCGAGGGGATGCGCTCGGCGCTGATCACCAGCGTGGCCACGACGTCGACTGAGATCGTCACCGCCGCTGACGGACCCGGCGTCGTCGTCTTCGACGAACGCGGCCGTCCCGAGTTCATCTCACCCGCGGCGGAGCACTGGATCTCCCAGCTCGTGGAGGAGCCGCCACCCGAATCACCGGCGGAGTCGAAGATGGTCCAGGCGGTCGCAGCCCGAGCGCGCACCCTGTCGAGCGGAGACGATCCCCTCCAGCTCGCCGCCCGATCAAGAGTGCAGACGCGATCAGGCGCATGGCTCCTTCTCTACGGCACGCCCCTCGCAGGCGGCGGCGACCGGCGGACCGCCGTGATCCTCCAGCCCGCGACGCCCAACGAGGTCGCCCCCCTGGTGGCCATGGCATACGGGCTCTCCGAGCGCGAGACCCAGGTCGTCCGCCTGTGCATGCGAGGCCGATCGACCAAGGAGATGGCCGCCGGCCTCCATGTATCCGCCTACACGGTCCAGGACCACCTCAAGTCGATCTTCGACAAGACCGGTGTTCGGAGCCGCAACGAGCTCGTCGGCCAGATCTTCCTCGAGCACTATGCGCCCCGCTGGGAAGACGTCAACGGCCCCGCCGGATGGCTGGCCCTATCGACCCCACCGCCAGCCTCAGTCGAGTAACGACGGCCGACCGACGAGAACTACATCGACGAATGTGTCGTCGGAGTCACTGCACATCGGACACTCAGGGCGAGGCCGCGAGAGCGCAACCTGCCCCAGAACACCCGTCCCGATATGCCGCTGAAGGCTGCCGCCAACGTCACATCAATGTGCCGGTCGGGGGCAGGCGATAAACGCTGATCCTGACCAGGGCCTAGGCCGACTGTAAAAGCCCAGCTCAAAGGAGCTCTTCTCGGTCGGATGGCCAGTTGGGCTGGAACAGGTGCCATTGGTCGGGCGCCCGGCGGATGAGGGCTTCGAGCTCGGTGGCCAGGCGTTGGGTGACGTCGGCCACCGTGCCCTCGAGGGACACCGGGGGACGGATCACCACGTGGTGGCCGCGGCCGTGGAAGTAGATGGCGGTCGGGTGCAGGGGAGCCTTCATGCGGCGGGCGAGGGTGGCGGGACCGCCCGGCAACGTGGTCCGCTCGCCGAAGAACTCGACCTCGATGCCCCCGCCGCCGATGTCGCGGTCGGACAGGAGGGCCACGATCTGGTTGGCCCGCAGGGCCCGGATGATCGCCGTCCCCGCCCGCATCCCGAGGGGGATCACCGTGAACCCGAACGACTCCCGGAGCCGGACGAACCACCGGAACAGCTCCGGCGGCTGCAACGCCTCCACCACCACCGTCAGCGGGAACCCCCGGCGCACGAACCACGCCCCGCCCACGTCCCAGCCCCCGACGTGGGGGATGGCGAGGATCGCCCCCCGACCCTCGGCCAGGGCCGCCTCCAGCCGGCCCAGGCCCTCGATCGACAGGCCGGCGTCGACGGAGTCGGGGTCCATCGTCGGCGCCCGCAGCGACTCCATCCAGTACCGGCCGTAGGACTCGAACGCCCGGTGGACGGCTCGGTCCAGGTCCCCGGCGGTCAGCGGCGACGCCGCCGCCCGCTGCTGGTGGCGGGCGACGATCTCCCGGTTGCGGACGAAGGGTACGGCCGCCGACGCCAGCCGCTCGGCCAGGGGGACCGCGATCCGCTCGGGGAGGGCGTTGGCCACCGCCGACGCGGCCCGGAACACGTAGTACGGCCGCAGCCGCCGGAGGCGCCCGGCGCGGGACTCCGCAACCGGCGCCTCCGCGGGCGGCGGGTCTACGGGCGGCGGGGCCGTCGGCGGGAGGCGGCGGCCGGCCGCGGGCCGCCGCTGCCGGTGCCGGTGCCCCGCAGGGGCCGTTCCTGACCCCGGACGGTGGGCCCGGAGATGCCCGGAGTCCAGCCCCGCCAGCGGCCGGCGACGCCGGCCAGGGTGGGCTTGGGCTTGACCTGGTCGGACCCGGCCGCGCCCGCCTGGCGCCACACCATCACGAACCGGTGGCCGGCGGTGAACAGGGTGAGCGCGAGCATCGCCCACAGGATCGGCACCATGACCATGCTGAACAGCAGGCTGGCGCCCAGGGCCAGCATGCGCTCGGCCCGCTCCATCAGCCCGCCCCGGGCGGTGAACCCCAGCGACTCCGCCCGGGCCCGTTCGTAGGAGACCAGGCTGGAGGCGCCCATGACCGCCAGCGGCAGGATGGCGGCGTGCCCACCGTCGACCGACTGCAGGTACCAGGCGAAGCCGCCCAGGACGAGCATGTCGCTCACCCGGTCGACGACCGAGTCGAAGAAGGCGCCCCGGGGCGACGCCGTGCCCGACGCCTTGGCCACCGCCCCGTCGAGCAGGTCGGGGACGGCGGACGCGGCGAGGAGGAAGGCGGCCAGACCGAGCCGACCGGTGGCGACGGCGAACGCGGCGGCCACCGAGATCAGGAGTCCGACGAAAGTGAGCTGGTCGGCGCTGACGCCGGCGCGCTCCAGTCCCGTCCCGACCGGGCGCAACCCCCGCTCCACCCCCGCGCGGCACCGCTTGTCGAACATTCTGTCCCCGACGGTAGCAGGAGGTACGGTGGAAGCCGCCGGAAACTCGTGGTTAACACTCCCTGTGAGGCGCCCCCGTGAAGAGCTTTGCTCCTGCCCAGATCCGTAACGTCGCCCTTGTCGGCCACGGCGGAGCGGGGAAGACGAGCCTGGCCGAGGCCCTTCTGTTCTGCTCGGGGGCGATCAGCCGCCAGGGTCGGGTGGAGGACGGCACCACCACCACCGACTTCGACCCGGAGGAGGTGAAGCGGGGCATCTCCCTCGCCCTGGCCCTCGCTCCCTTCGAGTTCGAGAGCCACAAGATCAACGTCCTCGACGTGCCTGGCTACGCCGACTTCGTCACCGACCTCCAGACCGCGCTCGACGTGGTCGACCTGGCGGTGATCGTGGTCAGCGCGGTGGAGGGCGTCGAGGTCCAGACCGAGGTCGCGTGGCGGCTGGCGGCCGAGCGGGGCCTGCCCCGCATGTTCTTCGTCAACAAGCTCGACCGGGAGCGGGCCAGCTTCGACCGCACCCTCGACCAGCTCCGCGACCGCTTCGGCGCCGGCGTCGCCCCCCTCGAGCTGCCCATCGGCGAGGAGAGCGGCTTCCGGGGCATCGCCGACCTCCTCACCGACACCGCCGTGTTCTACGACGGGGGCAAGGCCACCAAGGGCGACATCCCCGAGGAGATGACGGCCCGTGAGCACGAGGTGCGCGACAACCTGGTCGAGGGCATCGTGGTCGCCGACGACGACCTCACCGAGCGCTACCTCGAGGGCGACGACATCAGCGCCGCCGAGCTGGAGAAGGCCCTGGCCCAGGGAGTCGCCGACGCCAACGTGTTCCCGGTGACGTGCGGTTCGGCCACCAAGGTGATCGGGATCGACCGCCTGGCCCAGCTCCTATGCGAGGTCGGCCCGTCCCCCCTCGACCGGCCCCCGGTCACGGTGGAGGCGGGCGACGGCACGGCCGAGGTGACCCCCGACCCGGCCGGGCAGCCGCTCGCCCTCGTCTACCGCACCATCGCCGACCCGTACGTGGGCAAGGTCTCGTTCCTCAAGGTCCTCTCCGGCACCATCCGGCCCGACGTGGTCCTCACCAACCCCCGCACCCACTCCGACGAGCGCCTCCACGGGCTGTTCACCATGCGGGGCAAGGAGCAGGTCCAACTCCAGTACCTGCCGGCGGGCGACCTGGGGGCGGTGTCGAAGCTGTCCGACTCCTCCACCGGCGACACCCTCGCCCCCAAGGGCACCCCGGTCACGATCCCCGCCCCGGAGGCGCCGGTGCCGGTGCTCTCCGTGGCCATCCTCCCCCGGTCCAAGGGTGACGAGGACAAGCTCATGACCGGCCTGCACCGCCTGCAGGACGAGGACCGGGCCCTGTTCGTCCGGCGCGACGACGAGACCCACCAGACGATCCTGTCGGGCATGGGCGAGACCCACCTGTCGATCGTCACCGAGCGGCTGGCCCGCAAGTTCGGGGTCGAGGTGCTGACGGAAGAGGTCAAGGTCGCCTACCGGGAGACGATCACCGGCTCCGCCGAGGCCGAGGGCAAGTACAAGAAGCAGACCGGTGGCCACGGCCAGTTCGGCGTCGCGTTCCTCAGGGTGGAGCCGCTGGAGCGGGGGGGCGGCTTCGAGTTCGTCGACAAGATCGTGGGCGGGGCCATCCCCCGCCAGTTCATCCCTGCGGTCGAGAAGGGCGTGGCCGAGACGATGGTCACCGCCGGCGTGTTCGGCTACCCGGTGGTCGACGTTCGGGTCACCCTGTACGACGGGAAGTTCCACCCCGTCGACTCGTCCGAGATGAGCTTCAGGATGGCCGGGTCGCTCGGGTTCAAGGACGCCATGGCCAAGGCCGGACCGGTGCTGCTGGAGCCGATCTCCCTGCTCGAGGTGACAGTGCCCACGCAGTACCAGGGCGACGTCATGGGCGACCTCAACTCCCGGCGGGGACGGGTGCAGGGGACGGAGGCGGTGGGCAACGGCGAGCAGACCATCACCGCCCAGGTGCCGATGTCGGAGGTCCTGCGCTACGCCATCGACCTCCGATCGATCACCGGCGGCCGGGGCCGTTTCACCGTCCGCTTCGACCACTACGACCCGCTGCCGTCGCACCTGGTCGACAAGGTCGTCAAGCACGATTGACCGACATCCCTCCGTGTGAGGAGTGCGGGTTCGTCTACGCCGACCTGGCCGGACCCGACGCTCCCACCGCCATCCGTGCCTTCGCCCGCCGTTACCGGGCGCCCCTCACCCGCTTCCTGCCAGGTGAGGACGGCGACGCGCTGGTCCGCCGACGGCCGGCGCCCGACACCTGGTCGGCCCTCGAGTACGCCGCCCACGTCCGCGACGTCTTCCTCAACTACGACCGCTGGGTGAGGCAGATCCTCGCCGAGGACCGACCCGAGCTGGAGGGGCCAGGTCCCGAAGCCCAGGCCGTCGAGCGGCGGTACAACGAGGACGACCCGGTGGCGGTGGCCGACGCCCTCGCGGCCAACGCCGAGTCGCTGGCGACCACCTTCGAGAACATCCCCTCCGACGGCTGGGACCGCGTCGGCATCCGTTGGGGTCACGAGGAGCGCAGCGTCCTCCTCCATGCCCGACGGGCCGTCCACGAGGGCAACCACCACCTCCTCGACATCGGCCGGGGCCTGCGAGCCGTCCGGGAGCAGGCCCGGCCGACCTGAGCAGGCGTTGACGGTCCTGCCCGCCGGGATTACAACTGACGGCGACGGTCAGGCATCTGATTGGAGGCGGCGGCTCGTGGTGCACAGGTGTTCCCCTTAGCCGGCGCGCTCCCCCAGACCGGCGATGGTTTCGGTTAGGGACTACCCGTCGGTTGCGATCGTCGGGGGCGGCATCTCCGGGCTCTACTCGGCATGGCTGCTGAGTCGCGCCTACCAGGGCGGAGAGACGGATGACGACGGCCGAACGCGGATAATCCTGTTCGAGACGTCGGACCGGCTGGGGGGCCGGGTCGAGACCATGGACCTGAGCGAACCGACCGGTGAGTCGGAGGCCTGTGCCTGCGGTCACCTGATTGCCGAGTTCGGCCCGATGAGGTTCGAGGAGCCGGTGCAGAACCGGTTCCGCGCCCTCTGCGAAACGCTCGAAGTGCAGCGTCGAGACTTCTCCTCGTACCACGGCGAGCGGATCTCGTACCCCAGATACCAGCTGGTCCAGAGCGAGCGCTACGTCACCGCCGACGTCTCGGAAGACCTTCACAGCCTGGAGCTGCTCAAGCTGGGCATCCTGCGGATCGTTCGGGATGCCATCCGGACGGCACCGAACACAGGGGCGGGCCGCTATCCCGGCCCAACCCTGCCGAGCGAGCTGATAACGCCGAAGGATGTGTTCCGGTTCACCGACAGGCGGTACGAGGTGGTCCCCGAATGGAGGACGTGGTTCGAGGGGACGGATCAGAGGACGTGGGATTTCCTGCGCCGGTCGGCGAAGCTCGAAGGCATCCACCTGCACGAGATGGGCCTGTGGAACGCGTTGGAGCTGGTCCTGACCCATCAGGCCGTCATGAAGATCAGAGACGTCGGGACCTTCTACCACCTCATCCCCAACAACCCGAACGCGGCCGAGTGGATCGTGTTCTGGCTGCGGGCCTTCAAGCATCCCTCCAACGAACAGCTGAAGCAGATCGTGGGCGGAAGTGGGGTGCTCGTCACCCGCCTCGCTCGCCAGATCGAGCGCACCGTCGACATCCGCATGCGCCACGAGGTCGTCGGCATCGCCCGGGACCCGTCGTCGGAACGGGTCGTGCTCCAGGTCCGCGACAAGACCGAGCCCCACGACCCGGTGTTCGACCTGACCGTCGATCATGCCATCCTCGCTCTGCCTGCCGGGGCCATCACGCAACTGTGCGACAACTTCCCCCAGCGGATTCGGGGCCACCTCGAGTCGGTCATCGGCTTCCCGTTGGTGAAGGGGTTCCTGGTCACCAAGGAGCCCTGGTGGGGGCGGGACCAACCGCCGCAGGCCGGTGCCGGCAACGTCCCGACCAGGGAGCTCCACTACTTCGTGGAGACGCGCCGGAGCACCGGGACGACCCTCGCCGGTGACGACGATCGGGCCACCGGCATGGTGCTGCTGTACACCGATCATCCGGCAGACGAGTTCTGGCGGACCTTCATCAAGCTGAGCGAGTCCCACGACCGAGCCACCGTCTTCCTGGCCAAGGACCGCAAGGTGCGCGCCCTGGGTTGGCAGGAGGGGGAGGGCAACGAACCCGCGACCGATGCGAGGGTGCTGGCCGACGGCGCAGGGGCGGAGGGTCTCGATGACAACGAGCACCTGGTGCGCACCATGGTCCACTACCTGATCGACGATTGCCGCCCGTTCCCGAAGGAGTTCGGCCGGCAGATCATCGACACCTTCCTGCCGACGATGGAAGGGTTCCCGAAGGAGCGGATCGAAGC
Organism: uncultured Acidimicrobiia bacterium; assembly: GCA_963790325.1. GTDB lineage: Bacteria > Actinomycetota > Acidimicrobiia > Acidimicrobiales > AC-14 > JAXDMK01. Next base: position 1,000,470 of record CAWBNY010000002.1, on the reverse strand, counting down.
GCTGCGCGCCGCGAACGAGGAGGCGGAGGACGACCGGCGGGCCGGGGTGTTCCAATACGGGCTCCACTACGGCGAGCGGGCGACTCTCTACCAGATCCTGTGCCAGGAGCCCCGGGGGACCCTGCGCGGGAACGAGCGGGCGGTCGCGCCCAGCGAGATCCTGTTCCCCGTGGAGCGGGAGCAGGTGGAGGTGTGCGCCATCCGGGACTGGAGTCGGCCACCGTTCTGGGCCGGCTGCCACGTCTGGAAACCGGGCGCGAAATCGTGGGAGGCGGTCGAGCAGCTTCGATCGTTCGGCCTGCTGGGGGCCAAGGAGGCGGACAACATCCATGTGTGCGGCGAGGCCTATTCCGACTACCAGGGCTTCATCGAAGGAGCTCTCCGTTCGGCGGAGGACGTCGTCCGGGAGATCGTCGGGACCGCTCGCTTCGACCGGGTGAACCCGCCGGAGGTCGAGCCCGAGAACCGACGGTTCCATGACCACGGGCCGAAGTGCACGGTGGTCAGGCAACGCACTCCGGGCGGGGCGGCCTCGTAGGCCGCCCAAGGGTGTACGCATGAGGGCATGCTCGCCCTGGTGAAGTCGGCCGCCGGCCCGGGCTTGGAGCTGGGCGAAGTCCCCCAGCCGGACCACGGGATCAACGACGTCCTCGTCCGGGTCCTGCGGACGGGGATCTGCGGCACCGACCTGCACATCGAGGCGTGGGACGGGTGGGCGCAGCACCACGTCCAGCCGCCGCTCGTCGTGGGCCACGAGTTCGTGGGCGTCATCGAGGCGGTCGGGTCGAACGTGACGGGGTTCGCCGCCGGCGAGGTGGTCTCGGGCGAAGGTCACGTGGTGTGCGGGCGCTGTCGCCACTGCCTGGCCGGGCGGCGGGAGCTGTGCGCCCACACCGTCGGCCTCGGTGTCGGGCGGGACGGGGCCTTCGCCGAGTACGTGGTCCTGCCCATGACCAACGTCTGGCGCCATTGGGCCGGCATCGACCTCGACGTGGCCGCCGTGTTCGACCCCTTGGGCAACGCCGTCCACACCGCCCTCGCCTTCCCCGTGCTGGGGGAGGACGTGCTGGTGAGCGGGGCGGGGCCGATCGGGCTCATGGCCACCGCCGTCGCCCGCCACGCCGGCGCCCGCCACGTGGTGGTGAGCGAGCCCAACCCCCTCCGGCGGGGGCTGGCCCTCAGGATGGGCGCCACCCTGGCCGTCGACCCGGCCGTGACCGCCCTGGACGAGGTGTTCGGCGGCCTGGCCATGGTGGAGGGCTTCGACGTGGCCCTGGAGGTGTCGGGGAACCCCGACGCCCTCCGGTCCGCCATCGCGGCCATGGCCCACGGCGGGGGGATCGCCGTCCTCGGGCTGCCGGCGGCCGACGTCCCCATCGACATGGGCGAGGTGGTCCTCAAGATGCTCACCATCCGGGGGATCTACGGCCGGGAGATGTACGAGACCTGGTACAAGATGACGGTGATGCTCCTGTCGGGGCTCGACATCACGCCCGCCATCACCCACCGCTTCGGCTTCCGCGACCACGAGGCCGCCTTCGCCACCGCCCGGTCGGGCGACTCGGGCAAGGTGATCATGGACTGGGCGACGTGAGCCCCGATCCCCTGGCCTTCCTGGCGGCCGAGGTCGCCGGCCTCCGGGAGCGGCACCTGTACCGCGCCCTGCGGGTTATGGCGAGCGCCCAGGGCCCGGTGGTCGACGTCGACGGACGGCGGCTGGTGAGCCTGTCGTCGAACGACTACCTCGGCCTCACCCACCACCCCCGGCTCAAGGAGGCGGCCCTGGCTGCAGTGGCCGACTTCGGCGTGGGGTCGGGGGCGGTGCGCACCATCGCCGGCACCATGACCATGCACGAGGCGCTGGAGGCGGAGCTGGCCGAGTTCAAGGGGGTGGAGGCGGTCCTCACGTTCCAATCCGGCTTCACCGCCAACACCGGCCTCATCCCCACCATCACCGGCGAGAGCGACCTCGTCGTCTCCGACAGCCTCAACCACGCCTCGATCATCGACGGCATGCGCCTGTCGAAGGCGCCCCGGCGTGTGTACCCCCACGCCGACGTGGCGGCGTTGTCCGCCATCCTCGACGAGGCTGCGGCCGAGGGTCGGTACCGGCTCATCCTGGTCGCCACCGACGCCGTGTTCAGCATGGACGGCGACATCGCCCCCCTCCCCGGGATCGTGGAGGCGGCGGAGGCGGTGGGCGCGGCGGTGCTGGTCGACGACGCCCACGGGTCGGGGGTCCTCGGCCGCCAGGGTCGGGGGACGGTCGACCACTTCGGCCTCACCGACCGGGTGGCGATCCAGGTGGGCACCCTGTCCAAGGCGGTGGGCGGCCTGGGCGGCTACGTGGCCGGACCGACCGCCCTGCGGGAGATCCTCACCCAACGGGCCCGGCCGTTCCTCTTCTCCACCTCGCACCCGCCGGCGGTGGTGGCCGCCAACCGGGCCGCCCTCCGGGTCATGCAGGACGAGCCCGAGCTCCACCAGCGGCTGTGGGCCAACACCCGCCGCTTCAAGGCCGAGCTGGCCCGCCTCGGCTTCGACACCGGCCGGTCGCAGACCCCCATCACCCCGGTCATGATGGGCGACCCGGCCACGGCCATGGCCTTCTCCGACCGTCTGGCCGACGCCGGCGTGTTCGCCCAGCCGGTGGTCTTCCCGACGGTGGCACTCGACCAGGCCCGCATCCGCACCATCGTCACCGCCGCCCACACCGACGACCACCTCGACGCGGCCCTGTCGGCGTTCGCTGCGGTCGGTTCGACGCTGGGTCTGGTAGGAGGCTGAGGTTCCGCACCCGCCGAGATACGGCCTACCGGTCGAGTGCGGCCCAGTCCTCGGGGTTGTCCTCCACGAAGTGGTCGAGGACGGCGCCGTCGACCCCGTCGACCAGCACCAGGCCCCGGCGTCGGGGCGGGTCCTCGTTGGAGTAGAGGAGGATCCGCCACGTCGGGCGGCTGCGGAGACCGCGCCACCCGAGCTGGGCCGACGCGTGGCCCACGGGGAAGCCGACCTCCCGGGCCGCGGCCACCAGGGCGTCGCCGTCTCGCACCGCCAGGGGCCAGGCTGCGGCCAGGTGGTAGGCGCCGATGACGAGGAGGGCGATGGCCGCCCCTAGCATCCCCCGGTTGACCATGACCCCGTCGCCGCCGCGGGTGGCCCACAGGGCGAAGCAGGCGGTGGCGAGCAGGAGGTAGGCGTAGGCCGGCCACCGCCGGCGGCGGATGTCGGGAAACGTGTAACCACCGACGTAGGTGGTGACGTCGAGCTCGGCGGGCAGGGCGTCGCCCCCGTCACCGGTGGCGCCGGGCTCGGCGGGCTCGGCGGTGGCGCCGGGCTCGGCCGGCTCGGCCGGCTCGGCCGGCTCGGCGGGCTTGGCGGTGGGGCGGGTCGTCGGGTCGTCGTCCATCGCAGGGGCCAGCGTACGCTCGGGACGTGAGCCTCCCGCCGCCGCCGGGTCCGCCGGCCCTGCCCACGCTCCCGGCGGCCGAGCGGGTGCGCATCGCCTACCAGCGGCGATACGAGACCGACTACGTCTTCGACTACGCCACCGCCCTCGGCTGGACGGTCGTCACCTGCGGCGCCTTCGGCTTCTACGTGATCTACCAGCTCGTCCGGCGCATGCGTGACCACAACCGGCGCCGGCTCGACCTCCTGGAGGCGGGCATCGCCTTCGCCTGGGGGCAGGCCCAGCGCCGGCCGGCGGTGGCCGACGAGCTCCGGCCCACGTTCGAGTCGATGGCGGGCCAGCTCGACGTCCTCCGCCGGATGTCCACCGAGTTCCGCGAACCCGCCGTCTGGACCCTCCTGGCGTATGTCAGCGGCGGCATCGCCACCGTCGTCGCCTTCGTCCTCCTCGACGGCGACCTCCTCCGCCACACGGCCGCCGAGCGGGCGCTGCAGGCGGACCTGGCCCGGGTCTACGTCCGCCTCGGCCACGACCTGGGCCCGGTGGAGCCGGTCCCGGGCCGGCGCCGGCACAACTACGGCGGTCGCATCGCGGCCACCGTCTTCAGCTTCGGCATCTACCTGTTCTGGTGGTACCGGGACGTGATGGTCGAGCCCAACCGCCACTTCCGGGAGGACTGGGCCTGGGAGGACCGGCTGGGCGCCGCCGTCCACGCCCTCGCCACCGCCGCCTGAGCCGGCCCGACCGGCCCGACCGCCCGGACCGCCCTGACCGCCCCCGAGGTGGTGCTAGCCCCACCTCCGAACATGCATGGCTGCACGGTTCCGGAAAGGAATCCGGCCTGACTGACTGGTGTTCACCGAACAGCAGGTGAACGACCGGGGACGGGATGGGGGTCGGGGCATGACGACGATCGAATCACCAGGCCGGCGGACACTCTCCACGCTCCCTCCGGTCGTGGCGCTCGACGACTCCCTGGCCGCGGACTCGCAGGTCACCGGGGCCAAGGCCGCCGCCCTGGCCCGGGCCGCGGCCGACGGGCTGCCGGTCCTGCCGGGCCTGGTCGTGACCACCGACGCCTTCACCCGGCCCCGGGCCGACATCGAGGCCGACCTCCACCGGGCCTGGTCGCTCCTCTCCGATGGCGGCCGGCGGCCGGTTGTGGTGCGCTCGTCGTCGACGATCGAGGACAGCGCCACCAGCTCGATGGCGGGGATGTTCACCTCCGTCCTCGATGTCGGGTCGTGGGACGGCTTCCGGCTGGCAGTCGACACCGTCGTCGCGTCCGGCAACGTGGTCGCCCTCACCGGCCCCGAGGCCCGCCGCCGGGTGCGGGCGCCGATGGCGGTGCTCGTCCAGCCCCAGCTCTCGGCCGCGGTGGGCGGGGTGCTCTTCGGACTCGACCCGGTGTCCGGTCGCCGCGACCGCCTGGTGGTGTCCGCCAGCGAGGCGGGCCCGTCGGCCGTGGTCAGCGGCCAGGTCGACGGCACCCGCTACGTCCTGTCCCGCCGGGGCCGCCGCCTGGAAGGGACGGGGGGCCCGCTCACCGCCGCTCAGCTGCGCCGGCTGGCCGCCCTCGCCCGCCGCGCCGAGCACGCCTTCGGCGGTCCCCAGGACGTCGAGTGGGCCTTCGCGACCGACGGCCGCCTGTGGCTGCTCCAGAGCCGGCCCATCACCGCCGCCGCGGCCGACACCCTCGCCGCCCACGGTCCCGTCCTCGGCCCCGGGCCGGTGGCGGAGACGTTCCCCGACGCCCTCTCCGCCCTGGAGGAGGACCTGTGGGTCGGCCCCCTGCGCGACGGCCTGCGCTCGGCCCTGACCTTGGCCGGCACCGCCCCCAAGCGTCGCCTGGCCTCCTCGCCGGTGGTCACCTCCGCCGGAGGGCGGGTGGCGGCCGACCTCGAGCTGTTGGGTGCGGCCGACGGACCCGTCTCCTTCGTCCGACGCCTCGATCCCCGGCCTCCCGCTCGCCGGCTGGTCGCCTCCTGGCGGGTGGGCCGGCTGCGGGCCGCCCTCCCCGCCCTCGCCGACGACCTGCTGGCCGTCGCCGACCGTGACCTGCTCGACGTCCCCACCCTCGCCACCCTGTCCGACGGGGAGCTCCTCTCCCTCCTGGGCCGGTCGGCCCCGGCGTTGGCCTCGCTCCACGGCCACGAGGTCCTCATGGGATGGCTGGTCACGCCGGCGGAGAGCGCGACCACGGCGGCGTCGGTCGCCCTCCGGGCGCTGGCCGTGGCCCGGGCCGACGGCCTGGCGACCGACGACGAGATCGTCGCCGCCCACCCGGGAGTCCTCGCCCTGGTGCCCCCCCGCATCGGGGTGGCCACGGTCCTCCCCCCCACCGTCGACAGGCTCGGCGTCGCCGAAGCGGAAGCCGGCTTCGACGGCCCCGAGCCCGATCGGGCGGCGGTGCTGCGGGAGGCCCTCCGGCTGCGGGCCCGCTGGGTCCAGGAGCTGACGGCCAAGGCGGCCGAGGAGCTCGGCCGGCGACTGGCGGCGACGGGCGTCCTGGCCGAGGCGGCCCACGTCCGCCACCTGCGCCTCGGAGAGCTGGCGGTCACCGTCCGCCGGGGCCGTCTCCCCGAGGGAGTCGAGATCGGGGCGCGGGCTCACCTGGCCACCGGGGCGCCCCTTCCCACGCGGTTCCGCCTGACCGACACGGCGGTGGTGGTGGCGGTGGCGGGACGGGGTCGACGGTCACGCAAACTCGGCCACGGTTCGGGCGATGGGGCCGGAGGCGGGCGGGCGATGGGGCCGGTCCACATCGGCGACGGCCCCGTCGCCCCCGGCTCGGTCCTGGTGGTGCGCACGCTCGACCCGGGCCTGGCCGGCGTCCTGCCCCTCCTGGGCGGACTGGTGGCGGAGACGGGGAGCTTCCTGTCCCACCTGGCCATCCTGGCCCGGGAGCTGGGCGTCCCCACCGTGGTCGGCGTGGAGGACGCCCTCACCCGCTTCCCGGCGGGGACGGTGGTGGTGGTCGACGGCACGACCGGCGAGGTCAGCCGCCAGGTCCAGAAGGTGGACGACGACGAAAGAGGTGCCGCATGAGAGCGGGACGCATCGCCTCCCTGTTCGGCGTGGTGGTCATGGCCGCCACCGCCCTGTACTTCTTCGTCTACCTGTGGCGATGGGAGTGGAACCGGGCCCTCATCGCGGGGGTTCTCTTCGTGGCCGCCGAGGTGGCCATGCTCACGGTGGCGGTCATCGACCGGATCAGCCGCCTCAGCGACCACGTCGACACCCAACTGTCCCGCCGGACCGACCCCCGGGTGGTGGCCCGCATCCACGAGACGGCACCCGCCCCCCGCGACCGCTTCGCCTGGCTCTCCCCCGCCAGCGGCCACACCAACGTGTTCGTGCCCGTGCTCATGGGCATGGGCGTGGTCATGTCGGCCCTGGCCTGGCTGGTGGAGCGGGTGGCCCGGTCCACCGCCGGGCCGGCCCTGGAGCGGCGCCTGGCCGGCCGCATGCAGGCCCTGGCGTGGCCGGCGGATGGGCTGCTGGTGCCGCTCGCCGTCGACCAGCCGTCGGAGCTGCTGGCCCGCCCCGTCCGCCGGGAGCCCCGGCCGTGAAGCGGGCCGCCCTCGTCCTCCTCGGGATGGCGGCCCTGGCCGTGTTCGTCGACGTCCTGGGCGATCTCACCCAGGATCGGCCCGACACCGTCGTCCCCGGCGCCCGCAGCGAGATCGTCCTCGAGGTCCGGACCCAGGACTACCTGGGCTCGCCCCTGAGTGCGGCCCAGGGCCTGTGGGGCGCCTGCTCGGGGACGGTGAAGCAGGAGCTCGTCGACCCTGGCGTCGTCGATCTGGGCGGCAGCCGCTACCTCCTGGTCACCACCACCGCCGTCGGCGAGCACTCGTGGCGCCGGCTCCAGGGCTGCCTGGAGGACGCCACCATCGACCGCATCACGGCCGAGGTCGTCACCAAGCGCGACCTCCTGCCTACCGGCTACTAGCCGATCCTCACCCAGAGGCGGCGAGGGGCGTCGAGGACCCGGCTGACGGCGGTGAGCAGGGAGTTGGGCTTGTCGATGTCGCCCCGGTCGAGGCCGGCGACGAACGCCAGCTGCTCCAGGCTCGGCGGGCCGATGGCGAGGTTGCGGCGCACGGCGTTGCCGCGGCCGACGTCGGACTGCTCCACCAGGTAGGCACCCACCATCGTCCCGGTCCGGCCGACGCCGGCCCCGCAGTGGACGAACACCGTCCCTCCTGCCTCCCGGGTGGCGGCCAGGAAGTGCTCGACCTTGTCCATCGACGGAGCCTGGCCGTCCCGGATGGGGATGCGCACCAGGCGCATGCCCAGCTCCCCCACGGTGCGGGCGTCGGCCTCCAGCCCGTCCTCGGCCCGGAGATCGACGACGGTGGTGACGCCCGCCGCGGCCAGGTTGCGGTAGCCCTCCACCGACGGTGCCCCACCCCGCCAGAGGCGGGCGTCGACAGCGGTGAAGTTGGATATGCCGGCGACCTCGTCGACCGACGCCCCCGCGGGAGTGACGGCGCCCTGGGCCCACCACGAGGCGGCCAGGATGGCGAGGTTGCCGAGGACGAGGAAGGCGGCGGCGCCGGCCACCAGCTTGATGCAGGTCCCGCCGATCCGTCTGACCATGAGCTCCACTGTCCACAAACGCTGCCAGCCGGACTGCGCCGGCGTCAAAGTGGGTGATCGGCACGCGCCGGCACCCGCCTTAGCCTTCTTTTGCCCCCGGCCATGCGGCGCGAACCCGGGCGAGGGTCTCCGGCAGCGACTCGGGGAGGACCCGGGTCTCGGCCACGGTGGTCATGAAGTTGGTGTCGCCGTCCCACCGGGGCACGAGGTGGACGTGGAAGTGGGCAGGGATGCCCGCGCCCGCGGGCCGGCCCAGGTTGGCGCCGACGTTCAGCCCGTGAGGCCGGTAGGCGGCCTTGAGGGCGGTGACGCCCGCCACCACCGTCGACCACAGGACCGCCCCCTCGACCGGATCGAGGTCCTCGATCTCGGCCACGTGGCGCACGGGCATCACCAGCAGGTGCCCCGACGTGTAGGGATAGGCGTTGAGGACGGCGGCCACGGCGCCGTCCCGCCACACGACGTTGGTGTCCTCGGCGGGGCCGTCGGAGGCCAGGATGCGGCAGAACACACACGATCCCTCCGACCGGTCGGAGGGATCGTCGTCGGCCGCCCGGGCGACGTACTCGCTCCGCCAGCCGGCCCACAGCCGCTCGAGGGTCACGCTCTGGCGGCCACCTCGTCCGCCAGCCGGGCGACGACGTCGTCGACGGGCACCCCCCTCTCGACCTGGCCGCCCCGGGGGTTGACCCCGACCGTGCCCGCGACCACGTCGGCGTCCCCCACCACCAGGACGTAGGGCAGCTTCTCCAGCTTGGCCTTGCGGATGCGCCCGCCCAGGGGCTCGTCGGCCGCGGCCGTGTCGACCCGCAGCCCGGCCCCCTTCAGCCGGGTCACGACCGAGTCGGCGTAGGGCTGGTGGTCGTCGCGCACGCCCAGCACCCGGGCCTGCACCGGCGACAGCCAGGCCGGCAGGGCCCCCGCGTAGTGCTCCAGGATGATGGCGAAGAAGCGCTCCACCGACCCGAAGAGGGCCCGGTGGATCATGAACGGCCGGTGGCGGGCGTTGTCGGCCCCGACGAACTCCATGTCGAAGCGCTGCGGCATCTGGAGGTCGACCTGGAGGGTGGAGATCTGCCACCGCCGGCCGATGGCGTCCTTCACGTGGACGTCGATCTTGGGGGCGTAGAAGGCGCCCTCCCCCTCCGCCACCGTGTAAGGGATGGCGGAGGCCTCCAACGCCTCCCGCAGGGCGACGGTGGCCACGTCCCACTCCTCCGGCTCGCCCACGAACTTGTCGGGCCGGGTGGCCAGCTCGGCCTCGAAGTCGGTCAGGCCGAAGGTGCGCAGGATGCGCAGGACGAAGGCCAGCAGCGACGTGAGCTCCCCCGCCAGCTGGTCGGGCGTCACGAAGATGTGGGCGTCGTCCTGGGCGAAGCCCCGCACCCGGGTGAGGCCGTGGAGGACGCCGGAGCGCTCGTAGCGGTACACCGTCCCCAGCTCGAACAACCGCAGCGGCAGCTCCCGGTACGACCGCGCCTGCGCCTTGTAGATGAGGATGTGCATGGGGCAGTTCATGGGTTTCGGGTAGTAGGTGGCGCCGTCCATCTCCATGGGCGGGTACATCCCGTCGGCGTACCAGCCGAGGTGGCCCGAGATCTCGAAGAGGGTCGACTTCGAGAGGTGGGGCGTGAACACGAACTCGTAGCCGGCCGCCTCGTGCTCGGCCCGGGAGTAGTCCTCCATCACCTTGCGGATGAGGCCGCCCTTGGGATGGAAGACGGGCAGGCCGCCGCCGATCTCGGGCGGGAAGTGGAACAGGTCGAGCTCCAGGCCCAGCTTGCGGTGATCGCGGCGCTCGGCCTCCTCCAGCCGGTGGAGGTGCTCGGCCAGGGCCTTGTCGGACTCCCAGGCGGTGCCGTAGATGCGTTGGAGCTGGTCACGGTGCTCGTCGCCCCGCCAGTAGGCCCCCGACACCCGCATGAGCTTGAACGACCCCAACCGGGTGGTGGAGGGCACGTGGGGGCCCCGGCACAGGTCGATCCAGCCCCCATCCGGTGCAGCACTGTTGCGGTAGACGCTGACCGCCCCGCCCTCCGCCCCCTCGGCCGGGTCGACCCCCTCGATGATCTCGACCTTGAACGGCTGGTCGGCGAAGCGGGCCAGCCCCTGCTCCCGGGTCAGCTCCTCCCGGACGAAGGGCTGGTCCTCGGCCACGATCTCCCGCATGCGGGCATCGATGCGGACGAGGTCGTCGTCGGTGAAGTGGGCCCCGCCGGGGAGGGCGAAGTCGTAGTAGAAGCCGTCCTCGATGGGCGGGCCGATGGCGTACTTGGCCCCCGGGAAGAGGTCGGTGACGGCCTGGGCCATCACGTGGGCGGTGGAGTGGCGCAGGACGTAGCGCCCCTCGTCGGTGTTGGCGGTGATGATGGCCACCGCAGCCCCGTCGGGGAGGGCCGTGGCGAGGTCGACCGGACGCCCGTCGACGGTCGCCGCAACCGCCGCCTTGGCCAGTCCCCGGCCGATGCTGGCGGCCAGATCGCCGGCGTTGGCTCCGTCGGGCAGGGTGCGGGCGGACCCGTCGGGCAGGGTTATCTCCGGCATCGTGGTCCGAGGTTACCGGCGGGACGGGTGGAGCCCGGATGGGAGATCCGGGCCATCGGCCGACCGGGATCAGCCGAGGAGGGTCTGGTTCCCCTTCAGGTCGACCTCCACCTGGCGGGGGGCGTTGCTCGCCGCCACCACGAGCACGGCGGAGTACTCGCCGGGTCCGGGGGGGGCGAAGGTGGCGGTGAGCTCGCAACTCCGGCCGGGGGCGAGCGAGGCCCGCGTGCAGTTCACGTCAGCCGCCTTGAAGCTGGCCGCACCCGAGCCGCTGACGGTCGGCGTCCGCATGGAGAGGGAAACGTCGCCCGTGTTGCGGACGGTGATGGTGGCCTGCTTGGACTTCAGCGGCTCGAAGGTCACCGAGGCCGGCTCGACTGCGAAGTCGCCCGCGGTGACCGGCATGGAGGGGGTGGTCGCGGCCCCCGCCGCAGTCGTCGTCGCACCGTCGGTCGACGAGGCGACGGTCTCATCGCCGCCGCCACCGCCGATCCAGCCGGCCTGCACCGAGATGCCCAGCAACCCGACGATGGCCGTCACGACGGAGGCGACTCCTGTGATGACCCCGGGGACGGTGGACCAGAAGGACTTCCCGTCACTCACGTAGGCCCACCCTATCGGTCGGAGGCGGGGGGTCAGGGTGCGGTCGGATCGACTTCTGCCTGCCGACCGCGCTCACGGTCCGGAACGCGACCGCCCCCTCAGCCGGGGGTGACGTCGACCCCGAGCAGGCTCGCGGCCTGGCTCGCCCCGTCGCCGGCGGCGGCCGCCCGGTCGATCGCCTCGATGGCCCGGGGGAAGTCGAGGTCGTCGTCGATGGCGGCCCGCACCGCGTCCACGGCCGCGTCGCCCATCCCGGCCGCCCGCCATCGGGCCAGGCGGTCGGTGGCGACGGGCAACAACCCCTCGTGCCACGACCACGGCGCCCGATAGGAGTGGTCGAGGATGGCCAGCCGCACCGCCATCGGGTCCCACGCCGCGACCAGCTCGCTCACGAACACCAGGTTCCCGAGCGACTTCGACATCTTGACCCCGTCCAGCTCCACCATCGGGGCATGGAGCCAGCGGCGGACGAAGCGCTCCCCGATGGCCGCCTCCGACTGGGCCGCCTCACACTCGTGGTGGGGGTAGATGAGGTCTGATCCGCCCCCGTGGAGGTCGATGCTCGTGCCCAGCTCCCGCAGCGCCAGGGCCGAGCACTCGATGTGCCAGCCGGGCCGCCCCGGCCCCCACGACGACGGCCACGAGGGCTCGTCGGGGGCCGACGGCTGCCACAGTACGAAGTCGAGGGGGTCGCGCTTGACCGGGTCGTCGGGGTTGCCGCCCCGCTCCGCGGCCAGCTTCAGCATCTCGTCCCGGCCCAGGTGGCTGACCTGGCCGAAACTGGGGAACGAGGCGACGTCGAAGTAGACGCCGCCGCCGGCCTGGTAAGCGTGGCCCCGGTCGAGCACCATCCCGATGAAGCCGAGGATGTCGTGGATGGCCGACGTGGCCCGGGGCTCGCTGAAGGCGGGCAGCATGCCGAGGGCCTTCATGTCGGCGTCGAACCTGGCCATCTCCCGGGCGGCCAGGTCGAGGTAGGGCATCCCCACTTCGCGCGCCTTGCGCAGGAGGTCGTCGTCGACGTCGGTGACGTTGCGGACGCACAGGGTGCGGTAGCCCTCGTCCCGCAGCCGGCGCTGGACCACGTCGTAGAGCAGGTAGGTGGCGGCGTGGCCGACGTGGGTGGCGTCGTACGGCGTGATCCCGCACGTGTACATGGTGACGACCCGACCGGGCGTGAAGTCGACCACCTCACCGCGAGCGGTGTCGTAGAACCGCACCTCCCGGGCCTAGACGTCGATGCCGGTGAGGCGGAGGCTGGCCTTGCGGAAGCGCACCAGCACCGCGGTGAACGCCTCCACCGTGCCCGCCAGGGCCAGCGAGCCGGCCGGCACGGCCCGGAGGCCGGGGATGGCCCGGACCAGGCCGGTGGTGGCCTCCAGGGCCTCGGCGTGGTCGGTGCAGATGAGGACGTCGCAGGCCATCGGGTGGTCGAGCTGGCCCAGCTCCCGGGCGGGGACGTGGTGAAACGCGGCCGCCACCAGCGAGTCGGGCGCGGCCAGCTGCACCGCCGCCGCCACCGATCCCGCCGGCAGGTGCACCGGCACCAGCTCCCGGCCCACCTTGGTCAAGGCGTTGCCCATGGAGATCACGACCTTGCCGCCGAGGGCGCCCGCCACCGATGCCACCGTCGGCTCCGCCGCCGCCCACTGGGTGCCCACCACCACCAGGGTGGCCTTGGCCGCCCCCTCGTTGGTGGCCGGCTCCAGGCTGAGCGAGCGGTCGGGCCAGGCCGCCCGCAGGTCGTCGCACACCGCCGCCGCCTTGTCCTCCGACCGCGACCCGATGATCACGTCGTAGCCGGCGGACGCCAGGCGGGCGGCCAGCGCCCGTCCGGCGGGGCCCGTGCCCCCGAGGATGCCGACGTCCATCCCGTCAGACTGGCACGAACCGCACGCCCTGTCGCAACCCGGAGGGAGAGATCCCCCTCCCGGCGGGGTACACGACCAGACGTGGGACCGACGTTTCGACTGCTCCGCCTGGGCGGCATCCCGGTGGACGCCCACTGGACCTGGCCGGTCGCGTTCGCGGTCGTGGCCTGGACGCTGGCCGCGTCCGTGTTCCCGGCCGACTTCCCGGAGGTGGGCGGAGCCGGCCACGTGGTCATGGCCGTGGCCGCCGCCGGCCTGCTGTTCCTGTCGGTCGTCCTCCATGAGCTGGCCCACGCAGTGGTTGCCCGGCGGGCGGGGATGCCCGTCTGCGGCGTCACGCTGTGGCTCCTGGGCGGGGTGTCCGACACCGGCCACCGGGCCCGCTCGCCGGGCCAGGAGCTGGCGGTCGCCGGGTCGGGGCCGTTGGTGTCGCTGGCCCTGGCCGGCGGGCTGGCGCTGGCCGCGGGCCGGGCCGAGGGCGCGGTCGGCGGGGTGCTGGACTACGTCGCCCGCCTGAACCTGGTGGTGGCCGCCTTCAACCTCGTCCCCGCCCTCCCCCTCGACGGGGGCCGGATCCTGCGGGCATGGCTGTGGCGTCGCGGGGGCGACCGGTTGGCCGCCACCCGGTCCAGCGGCCGGGCCGGCCAGGCCTTCGGGATGACGCTCGTGGTGGTCGGGCTGCTCGACCTGTGGGCGGGGTCCCGCCTGCTCGGGGTGTGGCTGGTGGTCCTGGGCGCCTTTCTCGTGCGGGCCGCCACCGCCGAGGTGGCCGACGCCCTCACCCGCCACCGCCTCCACGGCCTCACCGCGGCCGACGTGATGTCGTCCGATCCGGGGGTCGTCCTCGACGACACGCCGGTGGCCCGCCTGGTGGAGCATCCGCCGGCGCCCGTCCGCTCCGGCTACCCGGTGCTCGGCGGCGGTCGCCTGCTGGGCGTCGTCGTGCTCGACCACGCCCGCCGGGTGCCGTCCGCGGAGCGGGGCGACCGGCGGGTGGAGGAGGTGATGACCCCCCTCGACGACATCCCCATGGTCGACGCGGCCGACGCCGTCCTCGACATGGTCGACCGCTTCGACGGGACGAATCCCACCGGGCAGGTGGTGGTGATCGAGGACGGCCGGGTGGTGGGCATCCTCGACGAGGACGACGTGGCCGGCGCCCTCGACCGAGCCACCGCCGGCGCCGCCACCCCCGACCCGCCCGGCGCCGCCGGCCGCCGGGCGCAGGTGGTGGTGGCGGCGTTGTGCCTGCTCACGGTGGGTGTCCTCTACCGCCCTCCGCTGGTGGTGGTCAGCCCCGGGCCGGCGGTCGACGTGGCCTCCGACGTGTCGGTCGACGGGGTGCCGGTCACCCCGGTCACCGGCCGGTTCCTGGTCCCCACCGTCGAGGCCCGGCGGACCAACGCCCTGGGCGCACTGGTGGCGCTCGTCCGGGACGGGCACCGGGTGGTGTCCGCCGGGGAGGCCGACGAGGTCGGAGGCGGTCACCACCCGGGCCAGGCCCGGGAGACGCGGATCCTCGCCGCGGCCGCCGCCGCCCTGTCCCAGGGCCTGCCGGCGACGGTGACCGGCACCGGGGCGGTCGTGGTGGCGGTGGGGCCGGGGACGCCGGCGGCCGGCGCCCTCCGGCCGGGCGACGTCGTCCTGGCCGTCGACGGCCGGCCGGTGAGCCAGGCCGCGCTGGTGGCCGAGATCGTCCGGGCCAGCCCGCCCAGCACCGCCCTCGTGCTCTCCGTGGAGCGGGGCGGACCGGTGATCGACATCGTCGTCACCACCGCCGAGGGCGGGATCGGGATGACGCTGGAGACCCGGGACCTCTCGGTGGAGCTGCCCTTCGAGGTCACGTTCTCGGGCCGGGCCTCCGGCGGGCCGGGCGCGGGTCTGGCCTACGCTCTGGCCATCGCCGACCTCCTCTCCGCCCACGATGTGGCCCGGGGCCGCACCGTCGCCGCCGTCGGCGCCATCGACGCCGACGGCCACCTCGGTCCCGCCGGCGACCCGGCCGCGACCGCCGCCGCCGCCGCCGCGGCCGGCGCCTCGGTCCTCCTCGTCCCGTCGGACGAGGCCGACGACGCCCGCCACGACGGGCTCACCGTCGAGGGGGTGGAGAGCCTGGCCCGGGCCCTGGAGGTCCTGTCGACGACGGTGTGACGTTCGGCCACGGCGTGGCCAGTGGCGACCCCCTCCCCGACTCGGTGGTGCTGTGGACCCGGTGGACGGCGCCCGGACGGGGCCCGGCCCCGAACTCGACCTCGGCCTCGGCCTCGGCCGTCGACGTCGGGTGGTCCGTCGCCACCGACGCCGACTTCCACCACGTGGTCGCCCGGGGGACGGCCGCCACCGGTCCCGAAGCCGACCACACGGTCAAGGTCGACGTGAAGGGTCTGGCGCCCGCCGCCACCTACTGGTACCGGTTCACCGGCCCCGGCGGTGACAAGTCGTCGGTCGGCCGCACCCGCACCGCCCCCGCCCGCGACGTCCCCGTCGACCACCTCCGCCTGGGACTGGTCTCCTGCGCCTCCTACGCCGCCGGCTGGTTCCACGCCTACCGCAACCTCGCCCGCCGCGACGTCGACCTCGTCGTCCACGTGGGCGACTACCTCTACGAGAACGGGCGCCACTCCCACAACGGCCCCCGCCGGCACCCGCCGGGCCGAGCCGTCGGCATCGAGGCCTACCGCGCCCGCCACGCCCTCTACAAGACCGACGCCGACCTTCAGGCCCTCCACGCCCGCCACCCGATGGTGGCCGTCTGGGACGACCACGAGCTGGCCGGGGGAGCCTGGTGGCACGGGGCCAGCGAGCACAACCCCCGGCGCCACGGGTCGTGGTCCGACCGGCGGGCGGCCGCGATGCAGGCCTACTGGGAGTGGATGCCGGTCCGGCAGCCCGACCCGGCCGGGCCCGAGCGCGTCTACCGCAGCGTGTCGTGGGGCGACCTGGCCGACCTGCTGATGCTCGACACCCGGCTGGTCGGCCGGGACGAGCCCGTCGGAGGCGGCCGGGGGGTCGTCGTCAGGGTGCCCCGCGGCGACCGGGAGCGCTCCCTGCTCGGCCCCGCCCAGCGGGCCTGGCTGGCGGCGGAGGTGGCCGCCTCCACCGCCCGGTGGCGCCTGCTCGGCAACCAGGTGGTGCTCGCCCCCACTCCTCTGGTGGCCGGCCGCCTGCTCAACCCCGGCCAGTGGGACGGCTACCCCGGCGAGCGGGACTGGCTGTACGGAATCCTGGCCGCGGCCGGTGGCAACGCCGCCGTGCTCAGCGGCGACATCCACTCGTCGTGGGCCAACGACCTGCCGGTAGGGGCCGAGTTCGTCGGCCCGTCGGTGTCGTCGCCGTCCTTCGCCGACATCCTCGTACCCGGCGGCCGGCTGGGGGCGACGATGTCGGAGCGAACCTTCCGGTGGCAGAACCGGCACGTGCGGATGGTCGACCTCCGCCATCACGGGTACGTCGTGATCGACGTCACCCCCGAGCGGGTCCGGGGGGACTGGTGGCACCTCGACACGGTGGTCGGTGCCTCGCCGGCCGAGACCCGGGCCGCCTCCTGGGAGCTGCGGTGGGGTCGTCCCGGACTGGTGGCGGTCGACGGGCCGGGGTAGAAGATCGACCATGGCCTATGACGACACACCCCCGCCGGTCGACGAGTCGGGCGAAGCCCAGGGCGTTCTCCTCGATGAGGTCAGGCGACTCCGGCAGGAGGTCGAGGACCTCGAGGCGCTGCTCACCCGCAACGGCATCGAGTTCCTGCCCGACATCGAGGGCGATGTCAGGCTGACCGCCAACTTCAGCCGGTTCGAGTTCGCCTGCCAGGACGACGACCGCACTCCCGTCCCCGAGGAGGCCGTTCCCGGCCTGCAGGCGCTGTGCGAGCGGGTCCTGCAGCCGCTGCGGGACGAGTTCGGCGTCTGCACCGTCACGTCCGGCTTCCGCACCGAGGAGCACAACGCCTCGATCGGAGGGGCGTCGAGCTCGTACCACGTCTACACCCTCCACCTCGAGGAGGTGGCGGCCGCAGCCGACGTCTACTTCCAGGAGGGCACCATCCAGGAGTGGGCCGACCGGGCCGACGCCCTGCTCGACGGCGGCGGTGGGGTGGGCCGGTACTTCCGGGAGGGCTTCCTCCACGTCGACAACGGCGCCCGGGTCTGGCGCCAGTAGGGCCCGCGGTAGGGCCGGCTACCCCGCTTCGGCCAGCAGCTTGCCCAGGCGGGTGAGGCCCTCCTCCAGGGCGTCGTCGCCCAGGGCGTAGGAGAGGCGGGCGTAGCCGGGGGCGCCGAACGCCTCCCCGGGGACGATCGCCACCTTGGCCACGTCGAGCACCACCCCGGCCAGGTCGAGGGTGGAGTCGATGCGCCGACCGCCGATCTCCTTGCCCAGGACACCGGCGAAGGACGGAAAGGCGTAGAAGGCCCCCTCCGGCTCCAGGACGGTGACCCCGACCATGGCCGAGAGCATCTCGAACATCTTCCGCCGGCGGCGGTCGAACGCCTCCCGCATGGCGGTCATCGGCGCCATGTCGCCGGTGAGGGCGGCCACCGCCGCCATCTGGGACACGTTGGCCACGTTCGACGTGGCGTGGGACTGGAGGTTGGTCGCCCCCGCGATCACGTCCTTGGGACCGATCATCCAGCCCACCCGCCAGCCGGTCATGGCGAAGGTCTTGGCCACGCCGTTGATCACCACGCTGCGGTCGGCCAGCTCGGGGACGAGCGCCGGCAGCGACGTGAACGTGTGGTCGCCGTACACCAGGTGCTCGTAGATCTCGTCGGTGACGATCCACAGCCCCTTCTCCGCCGCCCACCTGCCCACCGCGGCCGTCTCCTCCGGGCTGTAGACGGCCCCTGTGGGGTTGGACGGCGACACGAACAGCAGCACCTTGGTGCGGTCGGTGGTGACCGCTTCCAGGGCTTCGACGGTGGCCCGGAAACCGGTGGTCTCGTCGGTGGGGACCACGACCGGCACGCCGCCGGCCAGGCGGATCGCCTCCGGGTAGGTCACCCAGTAGGGCGCCGGCATGAGGACCTCGTCGCCCGGGTCGAGGAGGGCGGCGAAGGTGTTGTAGACCGCCTGCTTGGCCCCGTTGGTGATCAGGACCTGGGCCGCGGTGGTGGGGTAGCCCGAGTCCCGCACCGTCTTGGCCGCCACCGCCTCCCGCAGCTCGGGCAAACCGCCGGCGGGCGTGTAGCGGTGGTTGCGGGGGACCTTGCAGGCGGCCATGGCCGCCTCCACGATGTGGTCGGGCGTGGGGAAGTCGGGCTCGCCGGCGCCGAAGCCGATGACGTCCTCCCCCGCCGCCTTCAGGGCCTTGGCCTTGGCGTCGACGGCCAGGGTGGCGGATTCTTCGATGGATGCAATGCGAGCGGATACGCGTGCCATGTCTGTAAGAGTTGCACACCTGATGGCTGCCCCCGCTCGCATATGACCGTTCCCGATATCCGCCTGCCCCCCGACCTGCGCCCCGCCGACGGGCGCTTCGGGAGCGGGCCGTCCAAGGTCCGCCCCCAGGCGGTCGCCGCCCTGGCTGCCGCCTCCCCCACCTACCTGGGCACCAGCCACCGGGCCGACACCGTCCGCTCGATGGTCGGCCGCTTGCGGGCCGGCCTCACCGACCTGTTCAAGCTGCCCGACGGCTACGAGGTGGCGCTGGGCAACGGGGGGGCGGCCCTCTTCTGGGACATGGCCACCTTCGGGCTCATCGAGCGCCGCAGCCAGCACCTCGCATTCGGCCAGTTCTCGGCCTCGTTCGCGGCCGCGGCCAAGGCCGCACCCCACCTCGACGACCCCGAGGTGATCGAGTCCGCGCCCGGCACCCACCCGTTGCCCCGCGCCAACCCCGACGTCGACGTCTACGCCCTCACCCACAACGAGACGTCCACCGGGGTGGCCATGCCCGTGCGCCGGCCGCCGGGCTCCGACGGGGCCCTGGTCCTGGTCGACGCCACGTCCGCCGCCGGCGGGATGCGAGTCGACCCGGCCGAGTGCGACGCCTACTACTTCGCCCCCCAGAAGTGCTTCGCCGCCGACGGGGGGCTGTGGCTGGCCCTGCTGTCACCCGCCGCCGTCGAGCGGGTGGCGCGGATCAGGGCGCCGGGCAACGGGATGGCGGGGCGCTGGACCCCGGCCCTCCTCGACCTGGGCCTGGCCCTGGAGAGCTCCCGCCTCGACCAGACCTACAACACCCCCGGCCTGGCCACCGTGTTCCTCATGGTCGAGCAGGTGGAGTGGATGCTGGCCGGCGGGGGCCTGGGCTGGGCCGCCTCCCGGTCGGAGGCGTCGGCCGCCGAGCTCTACCCGTGGGCCGAGGCCTCGTCCTACGCCTCTCCCTTCGTGGCCGACCCGGCCCAGCGCAGCCCGGTGGTCGGCACCATCGACCTGGTCGACGCGGTCGACGCCAACGTCGTGTCCGCCGTCCTGCGGGCCAACGGCATCGTCGACACCGAGTCCTACCGCCGCCTGGGCCGAAACCAGCTGCGCGTCGCCATGTACCCGGCGGTGGAGGCCTCCGACGTGGCCGTCCTCACCCGGGCCATCGACCACGTGGTGGCCGAGCTCCTCACACAACCCTCATAGTCCGGTGGTCGGGCGCTCACCCCGCCGGCCGACAGTGGGGACATGCGAATGCGACGAATCATCGGAGTGGGGGTCGGAGCGGTCCTGGTCGTGGGGGTGGGGGCGGGGGCGGTGGCCGCGGCCGGTCCCGGCCGGCACGGACCGGGATCGGGCGACCCCGCCCTGCGGGAAGCGGCCAAGGTGTGCGTGGCGGAGGCACGGGCGGCCAACCCCGACGCCGACCGGGCCGCCATCCGGGAGGCGGCCCGGCCCTGCCTGGAGGCGGCCGGCATCCCGGTGCGGACGCCGACCCCCGAGCAGCAGGCCCGCCGGGACGCCCTCAAGGAGTGCGTGCGGGCGGCCCGGGAGGCCGACCCCGACGGGGACCGGCCCCGGTTCCGGCCGGCGGTCGAAGGATGCCTGGAGGAGGCCGGCATCCAGCTGGGCGGGGCTCGGGAGCGCCTGCGCCGGTGCGTGGCCGACGCCAAGGCGGCCAACCCCGACGCCGACCGGACCACCCTGAGACCCATCGTCAGGGAGTGCATGACCGCGGGCGGCTGACGCCATCGGGTGGCCGCGGCGGCGCTTCAGTTCATCGGGGGGCTGGGGGTGTCGCAGGTGGCCGAGCTCCTCGGCAAACGCCCGGGCACGGTGCGCGTCCTCCAGCACCGCGGCCTGCGCCGCCTGGCCGACCACGGCCCCCGGGAGTCGCTCAGCGCCTGAAGCCCCAAGGGCCTGCAGGCCGGCTTCTGGGGACGACGTGGGAGACCTCAGCCTCCGGACACGTCCTGGGGACGGGCCTTGCCGGCAGAGATCCACGGCATCATGGCCCGCAGCTCGGCACCGACCTTCTCGATGGGGTGCTCGGCACCCTTGGCCCGCAGCTCGTTGAACTTGGGCCGCCCGGCCCGGTTCTCGGCGATCCACTCGGTGGCGAAGCGGCCGTCCTGGATCTCGTCGAGGATGCGGCGCATCTCGGCCCGGGTCTCCTGGTTGATGATGCGGGGGCCACGGGTGAGGTCGCCGTACTCGGCGGTGTCGGAGATCGAGAACCGCATGCCGGCGATGCCCTGCTCGTACATCAGGTCGACGATGAGCTTCACCTCGTGGAGGCACTCGAAGTAGGCCGACTCGGGCTGGTAGCCGGCCTCCACCAGGGTCTCGAAGCCGGCCATGACCAGCTCGGTGAGCCCGCCGCAGAGCACGACCTGCTCGCCGAACAGGTCGGTCTCCGTCTCCTCCTCGAACGTGGTCTCCAGGACACCGGCCCGGGTGGCGCCGAGGGCGTGGGCGTAGGAGAGGGCGAGGGCCTTGGCCTTGCCCGAGGCGTCCTGGGAGACGGCGATGAGCGAGGGGGTGCCCCCGCCGGACTCGAACGTGCGCCGCACCAGGTGGCCGGGGCCCTTGGGGGCCACCATGCCCACGTCGAGGCCGGCCGCCGGGCTGATCAGCCCGAAGCGGATGTTGAGGCCGTGGGCGAAGAAGAGGGCGTCGCCGTCGGACAGGTGGGGGGCGATCTCGGACTCGTACACCGCGGCCTGCTCGGTGTCGGGCAGGAGGATCATCACCAGGTCGGCCTCGGACGCGGCCTGGGCGATGGTGGTCACCCGCAGCCCGGCCGCCTCCGCCTTGGCCCACGACTTCGAACCCTCCCGCAGCCCGACCCGCACGTCGACGCCGGAGTCCATGAGGTTGAGGGCGTGGGCGTGGCCCTGGGACCCGTAGCCGATGACGGCCACCTTGCGGCTGCCGATGAGGCCGGCGTCGGCATCCTTCTCGTAATAGACGTTGGCCATGGCGATACCGTACCTTTCAGCCGGTCCGGCGGAGGCGGGTGGGGTGGGGCTGGCGCTCGAGCTTGGGCAGGGCGACCCGGCCGGTGCGCTGCAGCTGGAGGATGCCGTAGACCTGCATGAGGTCCTCGAAGTCGTCGAGCTTCTGCGGCGGCCCGGCCAGGACCACGGTGATGGCCTCCAGCCCGACGTCGATGATGCGGCCCTCGAACACCTGGACCAGCTCGATGACCTGGCCCCGTCCCGGGCCCTCGGCCTTGACCGTGACCAGCATCATCTCCTGCTCGACGGCGTCGGCCGGGTCGAGCTCGCTGATCTTGACCACGTTGATGAGCTTGAACAGCTGCTTGGTGATCTGTTCGAGCGGGGTCGACGCCACGTCGACCACGATCGTGATCCGGCTGAACCGCTCGTCGTCGGTGGGCGCCACCGCCAGCGAGTAGATGTTGAACCCCCGGCGGGCGAACAACCCCGCCACCCGGGCCAGCACACCCGCCTTGTTCTCCACCAGGACGGTGAGTATGTGGTGCTTCGAGCTCATCGCCATCCCTCCGCTGCGCTGCGGTCGGCCGAACGGGTCGTGCTCCGGCCGCCGGCGAAGCCGGCGACCTCCGCCTGAAAGGCTCGTCGCCGCCAGCGGGATCGGGCGCCTTCGGGCGATCCCGGCCCATCGAACGCGTGTGCCATCAGTGTCCTCCCGGGCCGAACTCGGGGCCGAGGATGATGTCGTCGTTGGAAGTTCCGGCGGCGACCATGGGGTAGACCTTCTCGTCGGAGTCGCAGCGGAAGTCGATGACCACCGGGCGGTCGTCGATCGAGTTCGCCTTCTCGATGGTGGGCACCACATCCTCCGGGGACTCGACCCGGAAGGCGATGCAGCCCATGGCCTCGGCCCACATCTTGTAGTCGGGCAGGTCGGGGGACAGGTAGACCTCGGAGTAGCGCTCCTCGTAGAACAGCTCCTGCCACTGGCGGACCATGCCCAGGTAGGCGTTGTTGAGGATGGCGACCTTGATCGGGATGCGCTCGGCGGAGGCGGTGACCAGTTCCTGGGCCGTCATCTGGAAGCAGCCGTCGCCGTCGATGGCCCACACCGTCCGCCCCGGCATGCCCACCTTGGCCCCCACCGCGGCCGGTACGGCGAAGCCCATGGTGCCCAGCCCGCCGGAGTTCACCCACGTGTAGGGGTGGTCGAACCGCCACAGCTGGCTCGACCACATCTGGTGCTGGCCGACGCCCGACACCACGATGGTGTCCTCCGGGGAGTTGTCCCGGAGGGACTCCACGCAGTACTGGGGCTTGAGCTTGTCGCCCGCCTCCCAGCCCTGCTCGTAACGGAGGGGGAACTTCTCCTGCCACGAGCGCAGGGTGTCGTTCCACCCGGTGCGGTCGGGCTGGGCCTCGGACCCGCCCATGTCCCGCACCGCCCGGATGAGCTCCTCGATGACCAGCCGGCAGTCGCCCACGATGGGGACGTCGGGTCGGCGGACCTTGCCCAGCTCGGCGGGGTCGATGTCGACGTGGATGATCTTGGCTTCGGGGGCGAAGCCGGAGAGCTTGCCCGTCACCCGGTCGTCGAACCGTGACCCGAGGGCGATGAGCAGGTCTGCCTTCTGCATGGCGGTGACGGCTGTGAAGTTGCCGTGCATGCCCGGCATGCCCAGGCACTGGGGGTGGGAGTCGGGGAAGGCGCCCCGGGCCATGAGGGTGGTGACCACGCGGATGCCGGTGAGCTCGGCCAGCTCCCGCAGGGCCTCGGCCGCCCGGGCCTTGAGGATGCCACCGCCGGCGTAGATGACCGGTCGCCGGGATTCGCCGATTAGGCGGGCTGCCTCCCGGATCATCCTCGGGTGGCCCTTGGTGGTGGGTTTGTAGCCGGGCAGGTCGATCGATTCGGGCCAGTACCAATCCATGGCCGAGTTCGGGTTCTTGGGGTCGACGATGTCCTTGGGGATGTCGACCAGGACCGGGCCGGGACGGCCGGTGGTGGCGATGTGGAAGGCCTCGTGGATGATTCGGGGGATGTCCTGGGCCGACGTGATCAGCTCGTTGTGCTTGGTCACCGACCGGGTGATCCCGATGGTGTCGCACTCCTGGAAGGCGTCGGTGCCGATGGCCGCCGACGGCACCTGGCCGGTGATGACGACGATGGGGATCGAGTCCATCAGGGCGTCGGCCAGGGGGGTGACGATGTTGGTGGCCCCCGGCCCGCTGGTGACCATGGCCACGCCCGGCCGCCCGGTGGCGTGGGCGTAGCCCTCGGCCATGTGCCCCGCCCCCTGCTCGTGGCGCACCAGGATGTGGCGGATGGGCGAGTCGATGATGGGGTCGTAGACGGGCAGGATGGCGCCGCCGGGGAGGCCGAACATGACCTCCACCCCCTCCATCTCGAGGCTCTTGATGAGGGCCTGCCCTCCGTTCAACTTCATGTTCGCTCCCAGTCCAGTGGCCGACAAAAGAAACGACCTCCCGTCTGGGAGGTCGTGGGCGCACGCGCGTGTGGTGACGGCGTGCGCTAGGCGATAAGTACGAGTCCGGTGAACAGTCTCATCCGAGGGTGAGTGTAAACGGGCGCGGAAGCCAGCCGCAAACACATCGTCCCCGACGCCGCCCGCCACTGCCGCCGCCGGCGGGCCCCCGGTGACTGGCGGCCGACGAGCCTTGAAGCAAGAGGCCGACCGGCTTCGCCGATCGGCCTCTCATCTTGGAGCTCGCCGAGCGAGCTCGGCGTGCGAAGGCGAAACCGCCTACCAGCGGACGATGGAGTCCCACTCCGTGGAGGAGACGCCGCCCGAGCGGACCGGGGTGAGCCGGCGGCGGGCGGTGACCAGCAGGCCGATGCCCATCAGCACCAGGGCGGTGGCGAGCAGGGCCAGGCCCGACTCGAAGCCGGTGCGGGCCAGGGTGCCGGTCTGCACCGCGGGGGTGACGACCACCGGTGTGGCGATCGGCGGGACCACGATCGGGTTGCCGGTGATCGGGTTGCGGATCATCGGGGCGCTGCCGCTGCCGCTGCCGCCGCCCGAAGCCAGGTCGCCACAGATCTGGTTGACCGTGGTGCTCGAGTTGTTGCCGGAGGCGTTGGCCGGACCGGTGTTGATGGTGGCGGTGCCAGTCGAGTTGTTGGTGGGGCTGCCCAAGTTGACGTTGAGGGCGATGAGGCCACCGGAGGCCGTCTGGTTGATCGACTGGGTGTTGGTGGAGTTGTTGCCGATGGCGGTGTTGTTGCCGGTGGAGGCCACCGCGTCACCGTTGTTGTCGACCGTCGCCCGCTGGCTGCTGGGGGTGTTGAAGAACGGGTTGAACGGGAAGAACCGGCCGCTGCACGGGTCGAAGGAGTTGCCCAGGTTGTTGACCGTGCCCGGGAAGGAGCCCGGGTGGAACGGGGTGGCGTTGAAGAAGCCGGGGGGGAGCGCCGCCGCCCCGCCGCCGGCCCCGCTGCCGAACCCGCCGCTGCCGGCGCCGCCGTTGCCCAGGTTGGCCTGGTTGACGCCCGTGGTGGCGGTGTTGCCGACGGCGTTGGCCGGGCCCGAGGTGATCGTGGCCGTGCCGGTGGAGGTGTTGGTGGGCGCGCCCAGGGCCACGAGGGCGTCGATCGCCCCGTCGCCGTCGGCCGGGCCGATGGCGTTGACGGAGTCGTTGCCGGTGGCGGTGTTGCCGCCGGTGGAGGCGGCGGCGACACCGTCGTTGGTGACGGTGGCCGACTGGCTGTTGCCGGCGGGGGCCGCGAACGGGTTGAACGGGGTGAAGGCGGGACCGCCCGAGCCGGAGGTGGCCTGGTTGACGCCCGTCTGGGAGTTGTTGCCCGACGCGTTGGCCGCACCCGAGGTGACGGTGGCCGTGCCGCTGGACGTGTTGGTGGGCGAGCCGAGGCCGATGTTGGCGTCGACCAGGCCGCCAGTGGTGACCCCGGGGCCGCCGATGGTGTTCGTGGAGTTGTTGCCGGTGGCGGTGTTGCCGCCCGTGCTGGCCACGGCCGAACCGCTGTTGCCGACGTCGACGCTGGCCAGCTGGCCGACGGCCAGCGGGGCGCGCGCCACGCTGAAGAGCGCCAAGCCGGAGAGCAGCGCGATGGAACCCGCAGTCGTGCGCCTACGCCCCCGGTTCCCCAACCTCTGGACGTGCCTCATAACACAATCTCCCCGCTCAACGGTGGGCCGCAGTCTGTCCCACGGGAGTCTACAGAAGCAAGCTTCTCCCGGCGGTACGAAGCTGAACCAGACGTGTTTTCACGGCTCGGTGACCGCTCCCCGCTCGGCCCCGGTGACCAGCCGGGCGTACTTGGCCAGGACGCCCGTGGTGTAGCGGGGCGGCGGCAGCTTCCAGTCCGCCCTGCGGGCGGCCAGGGTGGCCTCGTCGACCAGGAGATCGATGGTGCGAGCATCGGCGTCGATGACGATGCGGTCGCCGTCGGCCACCACGCTGATGGGCCCGCCGTCGACCGCCTCGGGGGCCACGTGGCCCACGCAGAACCCCCGGGTGCCCCCGGAGAACCGCCCGTCGGTGATCAGGGCGGTGTCGCCGCCCCGCCCGGCCCCCTTCAGCGCGCCGGTGACGGCCAGCATCTCCCGCATCCCGGGGCCGCCCTTGGGTCCCTCGTAGCGGATGACGACCACGTCGCCGGGGCGGATGTGCCCGGCC
The DNA here is from genome assembly GCA_963790325.1 of uncultured Acidimicrobiia bacterium. Lineage (GTDB taxonomy): Bacteria > Actinomycetota > Acidimicrobiia > Acidimicrobiales > AC-14 > JAXDMK01. Next base: position 974,455 of record CAWBNY010000002.1, on the reverse strand, counting down.
AGGATCTCCTCCATGGCCGCCGCCTCCCCGTCGAAGACCCGGGCCCGGCCGTCGAAGCGCATCGTGTCGATGCCGGCCACCTTGACCACGGCCCCGTTGGGGGCGAGGGAGCCCCGGAGGACGGCGATGCCGCCCTCGGCGTGGATGGGGTCGTCGAGGCGGTGGATGACCCGGCCGTCGGGCGGGGGCGGGTCGAGGGCGGCCAGGTTCTCGGCCATGGTGCGGCCGGTGACGGTGAGGCAGCCGCCGTCGAGGATGCCGGCCTCGAGCAGGTGGCGCAGCACCATGGGGACCCCGCCCACCGCGTCGAGGTCGGTCATGTGGAACTTGCCGGCGGGACGGAGGTCGGCGATGTGGGCCGCCCGGCGGCCGACGCGGTTGAAGTCCTCCAACGCCAGCTCCACCCGGGCCTCGTTGGCGATGGCCAGCAGGTGGAGGACGGCGTTGGTGGACCCGCCCAGGGCGTTGACCACCGCGATGGCGTTCTCGAAGGCGGCCTTGGTGAGGATCTGGCGGGGGCGGATGCCGGCCTCGACCATGGCCACCACCGCCTGGCCGCTGGCGAAGGCGAAGTCGTCCCGGCGGCGGTCGACGGCGGGGGCCGACGCCGACCCGGGCAGGCACATGCCGAGGGCCTCGGCTGCCGCGGCCATGGTGTTGGCCGTGAACATCCCCGCGCACGAGCCGATGGTGGGGCAGGCGTTGCGCTCGATGAGGGCCAGCTCCTCGGCCGACAGGCGGCCGGCGGCATGGGCCCCGACCGCCTCGAACACGCTCACGATGTCGAGGGCCTCACCCTTGGCCCCCCGTCCGGGAAGGATCGTGCCCCCGTAGAGGAAAATGGACGGGACGTTCAGCCGGGCGGCCGCCATGAGCATCCCCGGGAGGGACTTGTCACAGCCAGCGAAGGTCACCAGGGCGTCGAGGCGCTCGGCGTGGACCATGACCTCGACCGAGTCGGCGATGACCTCCCGGCTCACCAGGGACGCCCGCATGCCCTCGTGGCCCATGGAGATGCCGTCGGACACGGCGATGGTGACGAACTCGATCGGAAATCCTCCCGCCGCCCGCACCCCCGCCTTGGCCCGCTGGGCCAGCCGGGCGAGGGACATGTTGCACGGCGTGACCTCGTTCCAACTGGTGGCCACGCCCACCTGGGGCTTGTCCCAGTCGTCGTCGGTCATCCCCACCGCCCGCAGCATGGCCCGGGCCGGTGCCCGCTCGAACCCGGCGGTCACCTCACGGCTCTGGAGCTCCATGGCGTCGATGCTGTCACAGCTCGGTCCGTCCTCGCCGTAGAATCGTGAGCGGCGTGGACCTGCGACAGCGGCTGGCCGACGAGCTCGAGGCGGTACGCCGGCGGTCCCTCGACCTGCTGGCGCCCCTCGACGACGGCGACCTCCTGCGCCAGCACTCGCCCCTCATGTCCCCCCTGGTCTGGGACCTGGCCCACGTCGGCAACTACGAGGAGCTGTGGCTGCTGCGGGAGGTGGCGGGGGCGGCTCCCATCGACGCCGCCCTCGACGACGTCTACGACGCCTTCCGCCATCCCCGGCCCAACCGCCCGTCCCTGCCGCTGCTGGGCCCGGCCGAGTCCCGCCGCTACATCCTCGACGTGCGGGGTCGGGTGCTCGACGCGCTGGAGCAGGCCGACCTCGACGCCGGGGACGGACGCCCGCTGCTGGCCGGCGGGTTCGTCTACGGGATGGTGGTCCAGCACGAGCACCAGCACGACGAGACGATGCTGGCCACCCTCCAGCTGATGGCGGGCGCCGGCTACCGGCCGCTGGCTCCCGCCCCGCCGGCGGCGGTCGACCCGGTGCCGTCGGGCGAGGTGTGGGTTCCCGGCGGCCCGTTCGTGATGGGCACCGATTGCGAGCCGTTCGCCTACGACAACGAGCGCCCGGCCCACCTGGTCGATCTGCCCCCCTTCCGCATCGACGCGGGGCCGGTCACCAACGGCCGCTACCTGGAGTTCGTGCTCGACGGCGGCTACCGCCAACCCCACCTGTGGGCACCCGAGGGGTGGGCGTGGCGGGAGGAGAACGACGTCGGCCACCCGCTGTTCTGGGTCGACGAGGGGGGCGGCGACTGGTCCCGGCTGCGGTTCGGGTTCCGGGAGGACCTCCCCCTCGACGAACCGGTGCAGCACGTGTCCTGGTACGAGGCCGACGCCTTCGCCCGGTGGGCGGGCAAGCGCCTGCCCACGGAGGCGGAGTGGGAGAAGGCGGCCTCGTGGGCGCCCGAGGGCGTCAAGCGGGACTACCCGTGGGGCGACGGGGCGCCGACGGCGGAGGTGACCAACCTGGGCGGGCGCCTGTACCGGCCGGCCCCGGTGGGCGCCTACCCGGCCGGTGCCAGCGTCTACGGCTGCCACCAGATGATCGGCGACGTCTGGGAGTGGACGGCGAGCGACTTCCAGCCCTATCCCGGCTTCGCCTCCTTCCCCTACCGGGAATACTCCGAGGTCTTCTTCGGCCCGTCCTACAAGGTCCTCCGGGGTGGGTCGTGGGCCACCTCGCCGGTGGCCGTGCGCACCACGTTCCGCAACTGGGACTACCCCGTCCGCCGCCAGATCTTCTCCGGCTTTCGCTGCGCCCGGTGATCGGCCTCGCTCCGCTCGGGCGAACCGGTCGAGCTCCGGCCTGAACCGCCACCGGTCATGTGTCGTTTTCTTTGTTACCTGGGGCCGCCGGTCACGCTCGGCTCGTTGATCCTCGATCCTCCCTTCTGCCTGCAACGGCAGGCGTACGCGCCGAGACACCAGCGGGTGGGGACGGTGAACGCGGACGGGTTCGGAGCCGGCTGGTACGACCACGCCCGGCGGCCGGAGCCGGCCCGGTACCGCACCGCCCGCCCCATCTGGTCCGACCGGACGTTCCAGAGCCTGGCCGGGCTGGTGACGACGACCGCCCTGGTGGCCGCCGTCCGCGACGCCACCCCCCCGTCGCCGGTGGAGGAGACCGGTGCCCAGCCCTTCACCGCCGGTCCGTGGCTGTTCGCCCACAACGGCAAGGTCGACGGGTGGGGTCTCGACCCCAAGGTGAAGGTCGGCCTGTGGCGGAGGCTGTCGGACGAGCGGGCCGCGGGCCTGGAGGGAGGGGCCGACTCCGAGGTCCTCTTCGCCCTCGTCCTCGACAACCTCGACCGGGGCGCCACCCCCGTCGAGGCGCTGACCGAGGTGATCACCACCGCTACGTCGGTGGCGCCGTCGCGGCTCAACCTCTTGTTGACGGACGGACATCGGGTCACCGCCACCGCCCGGGGCGATTCCCTGTTCGTCCTCGAACGGACGGACTCGGTGGTGGTGGCGTCGGAGCCCTACGACGACGACCGCGCCTGGCGGCGCGTGCCCGAGGGGTCGATGGTCGAAGCCGGCCCCGGATGGGTATCGACCGAGGTGTTGTGAGCCCTCGGAGCCCTGGGAACCCTCGAGTCGACGTCCACCTCGCGCCCGGCGCCATGCGGGACGCCCTCCGGGCCGACGTGGCCGAGGGCCTCACCTCCTCGCCCAAGACCCTGCCCCCCAAGTGGTTCTACGACGACGCGGGGTCGCAGCTCTTCGACGAGATCACCCGCCTCCCCGAGTACTACCCCACCCGCCGGGAGCGGTGGATCCTCGAGCAGCAGGCGCCCGACGTGGCCCGCCTGAGTCAGGCCGACACCATGGTCGAGCTCGGATCGGGAACGTCGGAGAAGACCCGCCTCCTCCTCGACGCCTGCCTGGCCCGACCGGGCGGCGGCTTCCGGCGCTTCGTGCCCTTCGACGTGAGTGAGACCACCCTGCGGGACGCAGCCGCCGCAGTGGCGGTCGAGTACCCCACCCTGGAGGTCCACGCGGTGGTCGGCGACTTCGAGCACCACCTGGGTCGGCTGCCCGGGGGCGGCCGGCGGCTGGTGGCCTTCCTGGGGGGGACGATCGGCAACCTCGAGCCCAAGCCCCGGGCCCAGTTCCTGGCCGACCTGTCGGCCGGCCTGGCGCCGGGCGACTCCCTCCTCCTCGGCACCGACCTGGTCAAGGACCTCGACCGGCTGGTGGCCGCCTACGACGATTCGGCCGGCGTCACCGCCGCCTTCAACCGCAACGTGCTGGCCGTCGTCAACCGCGAGCTGGCCGCCGACTTCGTCCCCGACCGCTTCGCCCACGTGGCCCTGTTCGACGTCGACCAGGACTGGATCGAGATGCGTCTGCGGTCGGACCGGTCACAGCAGGTCAGGGTGGGCGACCTCGACCTGGTGGTGGACTTCGACGAGGGCGAGGAGATGCGCACCGAGGTGAGCGCCAAGTTCCGCCGTCACGGGGTGGAGTCGGAGCTGGCCGCGGCCGGCTTCGCCCTGGCCCGGTGGTGGACCGACCCCGACGGCGACTTCGCGGTGTCCCTCTCCTTCAAGGAGTAGAGGACCTCGAAAGGAAGAAGCCCGGTCCGAGGACCGGGCTTCTTCTTCACGTTCGGGCTCGGCTCAGCCGCCGCCTGGGTCGGGGTCGTCGGGCTCGAGGGCCGACAGGGCGTCGGCGGTGGCCGGGTCGAGCGGGCTGAGGGCGCCCCGGTTGCGGGAGACCGCCGGGGGCGTCTCCAGGGCCCGGAACTCGGGCGTCACCGGGGCCGCCGGCGGGGTGGCCGGGGTGGAGACGACGGGGGTGAAGGCCTGCTCGCTGCGGCGGACGACAGCACCCAGGGCGATGGCCAGCATGCCCAGGGCCACCAGCGGCAGCATGTTGCCACCGGTGCGGGGCAGCGGCGGCGCCGCCACCGTCGGCGCCCGGGTGGTGGTGGTGGCCGCGGTGGTGGTGGGCTGCACCGGCGGCACCGTGACCACCGGAGCGATCGTGGTGCTGGTGGTGGTGGTGGCTGTCGGCGCCACCGTGGTGGCAGGAGCGGCGGTCGTGGTGGTGGCGACCACGGTGGTCGTGGTCGACCGGATCGTCGTGGTGGTGCCCGGCGCCGCCGTGGTGGTGGTGGTGCCTGGGGCCCGCGTGGTGGTGGTGGTGCCCGGGGCCAGCGTGGTGGTGGTGGTCGACGTGGTCGTCGTGCCGCCCGAGCCGGGGCAGAAGACGGTGTAGTTCCACGCCGTACCGGCACCGCCACCGATGACCGTGACCTCGATCTGCGTCGAGGTGCCGGCCGGCAGGTTCACCGTCGTGGTGACGGTGCCGTTGGTGCCGACCGGGCCGACGTCGAACACGGTGGTCCCCTGGTACCGGATCGTGATGCGGTCAGGCTGGCTGAAGGTCTCGTAGTCGAACCGGAACGAGGTCGGGCCGGCCTGGCCGAGCTCGTGGTTGGTGACCGTCGTCCCGTCCCCGCCGGAGGTGGTCGACGTGTTGCACGACTGCGGCGGAGCGGTGGTGGTGGTCGTGGTGGACGGCGGGGCAGTGGTGGTGGTGGTCGTGGTGGACGGCGGGGCAGTGGTCGTGGTGCTCGTGGTGGACGGCGGGACCGTGGTGGAGGTGGAGGTCGTCGGGACGACGTTCACGTCGGGGCCGGTGGCCTCGCAGTGGGACTCGGCCAGGATGATCTCGACCACGCCCACCAGCGAACCGAGGCCGGGGAGAAGGGTGATGTGAGCGCCCCGGACGGTGATGCTGGTGCTGCCGACGGCGTTGTCGATGTCCTGCTCGTTGAGGACGACCTCGAGGATGCCGGGCAAGGTTATGGCGGTGTTGGCCGCAGGCGAGCCGAGGATCGGGTTGCCGCCGAGGACACCGCCGACGATCTCGGTGAAGCCGGAGGACCCGTTCCCGTCGGACGTGCACTGGGTCTCGATGGCGTCGAGGGTCAGCGAACCGAGGCCGACGACCACGTCGACCACGCTGGCCCGGCTCTGGGCGAAGCCGAGGTGGCCGGCCGGCTCATCGGCGGCGACGCCACCGCCCTCGGTGGAGGCGTTGAGCACGCCCAGGCTCACGAGCCCGGGGACGCTGAGGGGGACCGCCGACTGGGCGATGGGGCCGTAGGTGTCGGTCGGTTCGGTGGCCGAGCCCGACACCGACGGGGTCGGGGCGATCACCGTGCCCAGGAGCGACGACTCGACGGACGCGCCATAGGCGCTCCCGGCGACTGTGTCGACGTCGGCCTGCGCCGACGGGGTCACCGCGGCCAGGATGATGGCGATGATCGGGACCCCCGCTATGACCCCCGCTCGGAACCTGGAGCCTCGACCTGCGATCATCGCAACACTCCTTCGGTGTCCTGACTGTCCCCAACCCGCACGGGCGAACGATAGTCGGCCCGGCTGTTGGCTTCGATTTTGAAGAGAGGAAACCCGAAAGGCCCGGCTTCCAAACGGAAGCCGGGCCTCTGACGGGCAGAACGGCTACGCCTGCGTGCTCGGATCATCGTCGTCGAAGGCCGAGAGGGCGTCTCGGGCAGCGGCGTCGAGCGGGTTGCGCCGCACCCGGCGGCGAGCCACCGACGGCCGGGCGTCGGCCGGCTGGAACCTGATCGGCGCCGGCGGCAGGAGGGGTGGCCCCGAGACGGCGGCCGGCGAGAGCGCCTCGCTGCTCCGGCGCAGCAGCACGCCCAGGGCGATGGCGAGGAAGCCGATGGCGACCATCGGCAGCGTGCTGCTACCGGTGCGGACCAGCGGCGGGGCGGTGGTGGGGGGCGCCAGCGTGGTGGTGGTGGCGGGCGGGAGCGTGCTGCCGGCCGGCGGCACCGTGACCACCGGGGCGACCGTGGTGGAGGTGGTGGTGGTGGCCGCCGGGGCGACCGTGGTGGTCGTGGTGGAGGTGGTGGTGGTCGCCGGGGCGATGGTCGTGGTGGCGCCCACGACCGTGGTGGTCGTCGCCGCCGGGGGGGCGGTGGTCGTGGTCGTGGTGGAGGTGGTGGAGGTGGTCGTGGTGGTGGAGGTGGTGGTGGGGACGACGTTGACGTCGGGGCCGGTGGCGGCGCACCTGGACTCGGACAGCACGATGTCGACCACGCCGAGCAGGCTGCCCAGGCCGGGCAGCAGGCTCACCCGGGCGCCCCGGACGGTGATGCTGGTGCTGCCGACGGCGTCGGCCCGGATCTGCTCGTTGAGGACCACCTCGAGGATGCCGGGCAGGACGATCGAGGTGTTGGCCAGGGGAGAGGTGATGAGCGGGTTGCCGCCGAGGACGCCGCCGACCAGCTCGGTGAAGCCGGTGGAGCCGGTGCCGTCGGACTGGCACTGGGTCTCGAGGGCGTCGATGCTCAGGGCACCCAGGCCGACGACCACGTCGGCCACGCTGGCCCGGGCCCGGGAGTAGCCGAAGTGGCCCTCGGGCTCGCCGGCGGCGACGCCGTCACCCTCCACTCGAGCGTTGAGGACGCCGACGCTCAGGAGGCCGATGATGTTGACCGGCAGGGCGGACTGGGCGGTGGGGCCGAAGCTGTCGACCGGCTCGGTGGCGGAGCCGGACACGGCCGGCGTCGGCGCGATCACGGTGCCGAGAAGGGAGGACTGCAGGCTTGCGGCGAACGCGCTGGCGCTCACCGAGTCGACGTCGGCCTGGGCCGAGGGGGTGAGCGTGGCCAGGAGGATGGCTGCGATGGGGACGCCCGCGATGGCGGCAGCCCGGATCCTCGACGTACGAGATGCGCTCATCCCCGGACTCCTTCGGTCGTCTCGCGTTCCGCGCCGTTCCCCACCCCGCAACTGCTTCCGCCGAGCAGACGCCGTAACCTATCCGTTCACTTGAGGTCGACGCCAGTATTGGGCGGACATCCGGGGGGAAACGCTCAGCGCGCTTCCCGCTGCTCCACGTGGTAATTCCATAACTCGCTGCCCGTGGCAACCGGACCACTCTGGGTGGACGGGGGCCGTTCGGAGCCATGGGCCTGGCCGAACGCCTGAGACGAGAGCCACCCTTGGAACGACTCCTCGTCCCGCCACCGGGTGTAGACGAGCCAGGTGGTGCGGTCGTCAGTCGGACGCAGGAGCTGGAACTCCTCGAACCCCTCCGCCTGTCCCACCTGCCCGGCCCGGGCTGCGAACCGGGCCGCCATCTGGTCGGCCCGCTCGGGGGGGACGGTGATGGCATTGATCTTGACCACGCTCATGGAGGGACCATAGGCGCCTCGCAACCGGAGGTCGCCCGGCCGGTCGACGGTCGCGCCTGCGGGCGCACCGGTGGCGCGGGAAGCCGGGGCGGCCGGTGACGTTGCGACCCGCCGGTGGGCGGCGGCGTCAGCGATCGAGGGTCGGGCGGAGCGAGGTCAGCGGTGGTCGGCGGCGAGGTGGCGGAGGCGGGCGGTGACGGCTTTGCCGTCGGCCTGGCCGCCGGTGGCGGCCATGACCTTGCCCACGAAGAAGCCGACCAGCTTGGCCTCGCCGTCCCGGAACCGGGCCCACTCGGCGGGATGGTCGGCGACGACCCGGTCGACCACGCCGGTGAGCGCGTCGGGGGCCATGGCCTCGAAGCCCCGCGACCGGGCGATCGCCTCCGGGTCGCCCGCCCCGGCCAGCACCTCGGCCAGGACCTGCTTGGCCTGGGTGGCGGTGAGGCGGCCGTCGCCCTCCATGCGCACCACGCCCGTGAAGGCGGCCACGTCGATGTCGGCCACCGCCACGTGGGCCGACGCCACCTCGTTGGCCGCCCGGTTCAGAGCCAGGTGGGCGTCGGCCCCGCCCGCCACCGCCTCCCCCACCAGCCCGTCCAGCCCCAGGGCGACCACCGTCGCCACCGCCTGGTCGTCGGCCGCCACCCCGGCTGCCGCCGCCAAGGACCGGCGGCGGTCGGCCGGCAACGACGGCAGCCCCCCCGCCACGGCCGCCCGCCACCAGTCGGAGGGCACCACCGGCACCAGGTCGGGCTCCGGGAAGTACCGGTAGTCGTAAGCCTCCTCCTTGGAGCGCATCGACGACGTCCGGCCCGCGTCCTCGTTCCAGTGCCGGGTCTCCTGGACCACCTTCTCCCCCGCCTCCAGCAACCCGATCTGGCGCCGCACCTCGAAGTCGACGGCCCGCCCCAGCGACCGCACCGAGTTGAGGTTCTTGATCTCGGCCCGGGTCCCCAGCACCGGCGCCCCGACCGGGCGCACCGACACGTTGGCGTCGATGCGCAGCGACCCCTCCTCCATGCGGGCGTCGGACGCCCCGATGGCCACCAGGATCGCCCGCAGCTCGTTCACGTAGGCCTTGGCCTGGTCGGACGAGCGGATGTCGGGCTCGCTCACGATCTCCACCAGCGGCACGCCGGCCCGGTTGTAGTCGACGAGGGAGTAGTCGGCCCCGTGGATGCGACCGCTCTCGCCCACATGCGTGGTCTTGCCCGTGTCCTCCTCCATGTGGGCCCGGGTGATGCCGATCCGGGTGCCGTCGGGAAGGTCGAGGTGGCCGCCGACGTTGATCGGCTGGTCGTACTGGCTGACCTGGTAGTCCTTCGGCATGTCGGGATAGAAGTAGTTCTTCCGGTGGAAGATGGAGGGCCGCACCTCGCACCGCAGGGCAGTCCCGAGGAGCATGGCCAGCTCCACCGCCCGCCGGTTGAGCACCGGCAGCGACCCCGGCAAGCCCAGGCAGACGGGGCAGACGTTGGTGTTGGGCTCGTCGCCGAACACGTTCGGGCACCCGCAGAAGAGCTTGGTGGACGTGGCCAGCTCGCAGTGCACCTCCAGCCCGACGACCGTCTCCCACCGACGGGGCCCGTCGGAACCCCCCGGACCTCGGTTCGGACCGGCGGGCGGCGTCACCGCGCCGCCCGTTCCAGGGCCGCCGCGGCCCGGAACAGCGTCGGCTCGGCCAGAGCCGGGGCCAGCAGCTGCACGCCCACCGGCATCCCGTCGTCGCCGGTGCCGAAGGGCACCGACACCGCCGGGTGGCCGGCCATGTTGGCGGGGACGGTGCACACGTCGGACAGGTACATGGCCAGGGGGTTCTCGGCCTTGGCCCCCAGGCGGAAGGCGGTGGTGGGCGACGTGGCCGACAGCAGCAGGTCGAACTGGGCGTAGGCGGCCTCGAAGTCCCGGATGATGAGCGTGCGGACCCGCTGGGCCTGGCCGTAGTAGGCGTCGTAGTAGCCGGCGGACAGGGCGTAGGTGCCGAGCATGATGCGGCGCTTGACCTCGGCCCCGAAGCCGGCGGCCCGGGTGGCGCCGTTCATGGCCGCCACGTCGCCCGAGCCGTCGGATGGGGCCTCCACCCGCAGCCCGTACCGGACCCCGTCGTAACGGGCCAGGTTGCTCGACGCCTCGGCGGTGGCGAGCACGTAGTAGGCGGACAGGCCGAGGGTGACCGCCGGCACCGACACCTCCTCCACCTTGGCCCCTTCCGCGGCCAGGGCCCCCGCTGCGTCGGCCAGGCGGGCGGCCACGTCGGGGTCGAGGCCGTCCATGAGCTCGCGGACCACCCCCACCCGCATGCCTTCGACGCCGTCGGCCAGGACCCCGCTCACCGCCGGCGGGGGCGCAGCCAGCGAGGTCGAGTCCAACGGATCGTGGCCACCGATGACCTCGAGGAGGGCGGCCGCGTCGGCCACCGTCGCCGCCAGAGGCCCGATCTGGTCCAACGACGAGGCGAAGGCCACCAGCCCGTACCGCGACACCACCCCGTACGTCGGCTTCATCCCGACCACGCCGCACAGGGCGGCCGGCTGGCGGATCGACCCGCCGGTGTCCGATCCGAGGGCCAGGGGGGCGAACCCGGCCGCCACCGCCGCGGCGCTGCCCCCGCTCGACCCCCCCGGCACCCGCGACGGGTCGCGCGGGTTGCGGGTCGGTCCGAACGCCGAGTTCTCGGTGGAGGAGCCCATGGCGAACTCGTCCATGTTGGTCTTGCCGATGACCACTGCGCCGGCCGACCGCAACCGGCGGACCACGGTGGCGTCGTAGGGCGGCCTCCACCCCTTCAGGATCCGGGACCCGCACGTGGTCGGGATCCCCCGGGTGGTGAGGTTGTCCTTGAGGGCCACCGGCACGCCCGCCAGCGGACCCACCTCCTCCCCCGCCACCACCCGCCGGTCGATCCGGTCCGCCTCCGCCAGGGCGTCGGCGTGCAGCACCCGGTTGAACGCGTGCAGCTCCGGCTCCCGGTCGGCGATGGCCTCCAGGTGGGCCTCGACCACGGACCGGGCCGAGCGACGGCCGGCGCGGACGTCGGCCGCGATCTCGAGTGCCGTCATGGGGCGTCGCCCAGGATCCGGGGGACCTTGAACCGGCCGCCCTCGACGGCCGGCGCCTGGGCCAGGACCTCGGCGCGGTCGAGGCAGGGCCGGACCTCGTCGTCGCGCAGGACGTTGACCAGGGGCAGCGGATGGGCGGTGGGCGGCACGCCGGTGGTGTCGAGGGCGGCCACGTCGGCGGCGTGGTCGAGGACGGCGGCCAGCTGGCCGGTGAAGGTGTCGATCTCCTCGTCGGTCAGGGCCAGGCGGGCCAGGTTGGCCACGCGGACGACTTCGTCCCGGGTGATCGTCGGCCTGTCCACCGGCCCATCGTAGGACGGGGCCCCCGAGGGCTCGGCCGGATCAGCCGGACGGGCACACCCGGTGGGCGAAGGCGACCAGGGCCGCCTCCAGGACGTCGCGCTCCACGTCGAAGGTGGCCAGGTGGAAGCTGCGCTCCAGCTCCACCCGCTCGACCGGCCCCCCGACCCCGTTGGCCAGCATGTCGCTCGACACCGGCGGCACCACGTGGTCGTGGCGGCTGGTGACGACCAGGACCGGGCACGTCACCGCCGCCAGCCGGGCCACCAGGTCGTCCTGGGCCTCGAACAGGGAGAGCAGGGGCTCGATCGGCCACATCGGGTAGGCGACCTCCCGGGCGTCGGGTTGCGACGTGTCGTTGGCCGGGCCCGGCACGCACCGGTGACCGTCGGCCAGGAAGGCCCGGAACAGCTCCCGGAAAGACTCCGCCGGTGGGTCGATCATCGGGTTGACGCAGGCCAGCCCGGCCACCTCGGACGGCCGGGCCGCGGCCAGCCAGGTGGCCAGGGTTCCCCCCATGGACAGGCCCCCGACGATGGCCCGCTCCTCACGGGCGGCCAGCTTCTCCCACGCCTCCTCGGCCGCCGCCACCCAGTCCCCCCACCGGCGGGGGACGAGATCGTCGACGTCGGTGCCGTGGCCCGGCAGCAGCGGGACCTCGACGTCGAAGCCGGCCCCGGCCAGGGCGGCGGCCATCCCCTCCAGGCTCTGGGGGGTGCTCGTGTAGCCGTGGAGGAGGAGCGCGCCGGCCATGTTCCGGGCAAGGCTACGGTGCATCGGATGGACCGGTTCCCCTTCCTCTCCGACGACTGGGTCGCGGCTGCCCGCCAGATCCGGGAGGAGTTCGGCGTCCTCGAGGACGGCATCCCCGACAACATCCGCATGAACCAGGTGATCAACGAGGTCCCCTTCGGGACGGGGACGATCAACGCCCACGTGGACACGTCGTCGGGGTCGTTGGAGATGGACCTCGGCCACCTGGAGAAGGCCGACGTCACCGTCACCCTCGACTACGCCACGGCCAAGTCGGTCTTCGTCGACGGCACCATCTCCGCCGCCATGACCGCGTTCATGGCCGGGAAGGTGCGGGTGCAGGGGGAGATGGCCAAGCTCCTGGCCGCCCTCCAGCAGCTGGCCCCGCCCGACGGGTCGGCCGCCACCGCCGTCCAGGACCGCATCCGGGCGATCACCGAATAGGTTCGCCCCCCGGCCGGGCCTCAGGGCGGGTAGGCGCCAGCGGCCGGTGGGGCCAGCGGCCGGTCGGGCCGGTCAGGCCGGGTGGGCCCCGGGGATCCCGTCCTCCACCACCCACGACGCCCGCGCCCGGGCTGCGGAGGTGGGGCTGTCGATGGTTTCGACCACCCGGAACTCGGTGGTCCACCGGCCCCGCTCGACCCGCGCCACCGCGTAGCCCCGGTGGTCGCCGTCGAAGTCCTTCACATGGGGCTGGGCAGCGAGGGCGGCGGTGGCAGGGGCGATGGCGGTGGAGAAGGCCGACGTGATCGACGTGCCCACGAACTCGGTGGCGACCGTCGGAGACGCCGGGTCGTCGTAGTCGTCCTGGATGTCGTTGACCCAGCTCGAGTGCAGGTCGCCGGTGACGATCACGGTGTTCACCGGTCCCGCCGGTCCCCCCAGGAACCCGGTCAGGCGCCGGCGCTGGACCGGGTATCCGTCCCACTGGTCCACGTTGAACCGGTGGTCGAGGCCGGTCTGGGCGAACACGGCCTGCTGGGCGACGACGGTCCAGGTCGCCCTCGACGCGGCCAGCCCGTCGACCAGCCATCGCTCCTGGTCGGCGCCGGTGATGGTGCGGTCGGGGGACTGCCGATCGTCACAGTCGGTCATCCCGTCGCCGCAGGGCTGGTCGTCGCGGTACTGGCGGGTGTCGAGGACGTTGAGCTCGACCAGGTCGCCGAACCGGAGGCGCCGGTAGAGGCGGGCCTCGACCCCCAGGAGGAACCACGACGGGCGCAGCGGCATGTGCTCGTAATAGGCGAGGTAGGCGGCCACCCGGCGGGTCGCGAAGTCCGCCGCCGGCGACGTCGTCTCCTGGGCCACCCCGGCCGCGTAGTTGTCCTCCACCTCGTGGTCGTCCCACGTGACCACCCACGGGAACCGGGCGTGGGCCGCCTGGAGGTCGGGATCGGTCCGGTAGAGGGCGTAGCGGTTCCGGTAGCCGGTGAGGTCGGTCGGCTCGGGGCCGTCGTGGACCCGGCCGGGCGGGGCCCCGGGCCGGGTCTTGGCGTCGGGGCCGAACTCGTAGATGTAGTCGCCCAGGTGCACGACCAGGTCGAGGTCCTGGTCGGCCATGTCCCGGTAGGCGGTGAAGTAGCCGTTCTGCCAGTCCTGGCACGAGGCGAAGGCGAAGGCGAAGGACGACGGCGACGCGTCGAGGGCGGGCGCGGTGCGGGTCCGGCCGTGGGGGCTGATCCAGCCGCCGACCCGGAACCGGTACCAGTACCACCGGGCCGGATCGAGGCCGCCGACCTCGACGTGAACCGAGTGGCCCCGCTGGGGCCGGGCGATCGCCACCCCCCGGCGGACGACCCGCCGGAAGCGCTCGTCGGTCGCCACCTGCCAGTCGACGGACACCGCCAGCGGTGGCATCCCCCCGCCGGCCATCGCATCGGGCGCCAAGCGGGTCCACAGCACGACCCCGTCGGGGAGGGGGTCGCCCGAGGCCACGCCCAGGGTGAACGGGTCGCGGTCGAGGAAGGCGGGGGCTTCGGTGATGCGGTCGGCCCGGTCGGGGCGGGCCGCGCCCCTGACCCCGGCGTAGCCGAGGGCGGCCAGGAACCCGCCGCCGCCCAGGAGCACCTGGCGGCGAGAGAGTCCCCGGTGTCCGCCGCCCCGCCCCTCGGATGCCATGCGCCGGCCGGACCCTATCCCCCGGGACGGGGCCAGGACCGGGCGAGGTCGGCCACCGTCCACCGGCGGCCACGGGCCAGCTTGGCGTCGTCGTCGAGCGACCAGTTGCGGAACCGCTGGACGAGGCCGCCCTGGACCAGGAGCACCTCGCCGGTGACGGAGCAGCCCTCGGTGGCCAGCCAGGCCACCACCGGGGAGACGTTGGCCGGGTGCCACACGTCGAACTCGTCGGGGTCGGCGGGCGCCGCCACCACCGCCGCCAGCGAGGCGGCGGACTCGGTCATGCGGGTGCGGGCGAGGGGCGCCACCGCGTTGACCCGCACCCCGAAGCGGCCGAGCTCGGCGGCGGCGATGACCGTGAAGGCGGCGATCCCGGCCTTGGCCGCGCCGTAGTTGGTCTGCCCCGGCTGCCCCACCAGGCCCGACGTCGACGTGGTGTTCACCACCGACGCCGCCACCGGGCGGCCCGCCTTGGCCTGCGCCTTCCAGTGGGCCGAGGCCCACCGGGTGGGGACGAAATGGCCCCGGAGGTGGACCCGCACCACGTCGTCCCACTCGTCGCCGGTCATCTCCGTGAGCCACCGGTCGCGGAGGTTGCCGGCGTTGTTGACCAGCACGTGCAGGTCGCCGTAGGCCTCGATGGCCGCCTCCACCAGGCGCCGGCCCCCGTCCCAGTCGGCGACGTCTCCGTGGTCGGCGCTCGCCTCGCCTCCCCCCGACCGGATCTCTTCGACGACCGTGTCGACCGCCTCCCGGTCGACGTCGTTGACCACGACCCGGGCTCCCTCCGCCGCCAGGAGCAGGGCGTGCTCCCGGCCCAGTCCCCGTCCCCCGCCGGTGACGATCGCGATCCGGCCCCCGAGGGCGCCCGTCACAGCAGGTAGATCGTGACCGAGGCGCCGGGCCTGACCTTGGTGCCCTCACCGGGGAGGGTGAGGAAGACCTCGCCGTCGCCGGGACCGAACTTGCTGCCCACCTGGAGCCCGACCGCCCCCAGGGCGGCGGCGGCGTCGTCGGCCGACAGCCCGCTCAGCTTGGGCACCGACGGCTGGCCCTTGGAGACGGTGACGGTGACCGTCGTCCCCCGCTTGGCCTTCGCACCCGCGGGCGGGTCGGTGGCGACGACCTTGCCGGCGGCGCCGTCGTCGTCGGTGAAGGCGTCGACCCGCTCGACCTCGAGGTTGATGGCGGCCAGGGCGGCGACGGCGGCGTCGTAGGTCGTGCCGGCCAGGGGCGGGATCTCCCGGGGCGCGGGGCCGCTGGACACGACCAGATCGATCGACTCCCCCTTGGGCGGGCTCTCGCCCTTGCGGGTCCAGTCGAGGACGGCCCCCTCGGGGACGGTCTCGTCGGAGCGGGACGTGACCGAGCCGACCACGTGGCCCACCCCCTCCACCGCCTGGCGGGCGGCGGCCTCGTCGAGGTTGCGGAGGTCGGGCACGGGCGTCGGCCTCGGTCCCTTGGACACGACGAGGACCACCCGGCGACCCTCCTTCAGGGTGGCCGCACCCCCGCCCGGCGGGTCCTGGGCCTTGACCTCACCGGGAACCGACGCGTCGAAGTACTCCTGGCGGATCTCGACGTCGAACTTCAGGTTGCGCAGGGTGGTGCCCGCCTCCAGCTCGGTCTGGCCGACCACGCTGGGCAGGGGGACGCTGGGCGCCCGGTTGACGACGAGCAGGTAGCCGCCGGCCCCGGCGCCGCCGGCGAGCACGAGGAGGAGGACGACGAGATACGGCCACCGGTGCCGGCGGCGGCGGCCGGCCTTGGAGACCTCGGGCGGGGGGTACGGCCGGGGCTCGGGCCGGCGGGACACGGTGGTGGGCGCCGCCTGGGCGACGGTGTCGTCGACCGCGGCGCGCTTGGACGAGGCCCTGACCTTCGGCGTGGGTCCGGTGGGCTCGGGGCCGGTGGCGGCGACCGGTCCGGTGGCCTCGGGATCGGCGTGGGTGGTCACCGGAGTCGCGGGCGCCTTCGGCGGCGTGACCGGCCGGGCCTTGGTGGCCGATCGGGGGCCGATGTCGGTGGGGTCGTCCTGGGAGCCGATGTCGTCGAGGGTGGCGGCCCCGGCGAGGGGGAGGGGCTCGGGTGCGGGCAGGGTGAGGGCGACCGCCTGCAGGGCGCTGCCGAGACCGGCCGCGTCGAGGCGCTCGGCGGGGTCGGGGCGGCCGGCCCGGGCCACCACCGGGGCCAGGGGGCCGAGCTCGGGCGGGGGGTCGATGGGCTTGTCGAGGCGACCCATGAGGGTGGCCACGGTGGTGTCGGCGGAGAACGGCACCCGCCCCGTGACCGCCTCCACCAGGACGAGGGCCAGCGAGTAGACGTCGGCCCGGCCGTCGATGGCGGCCCCGCTCACCTGCTCGGGGGACGCGTAGCGGGCGGTGCCGAGGACGGCGCCGATGGGCTCGGTCCACGCCGCCTCGGCCAGGGCCCGGGCCAGTCCGAAGTCGGCGATCCGCAGCCGGCCGTCGTCGTCGAAGAGGAGGTTGGCGGGCTTGATGTCGCGGTGGACCAGCCCCCGGCGGTGGGCGTAGTCGAGGCCCCGGGCCGCCTCCAGTCCCACCAGGAGGGCCTGGGACGGGCTCAGCCGCCGGCCCCGGTCGAGGACCGAGCGCAGGCTGCCGCCGCCCAGGTACTCGCAGACCAGGTAGGGACCGCCCTCCTCCTCGCCCCAGTCGTAGACGGCCATGACGTTGGGGTGGTTGAGGGCGGCCGCGGCCCGGGCCTCGGCCCGGAAGCGCTTGAGGAACGCCTCGTCGTCGGCCAGGGCCGGATGCAGCATCTTGACCGCCACCCGGCGCCGCAGGCGGACGTCGTCGGCCACGAACACGTGCCCGGAGCCACCGCTGCCGACCGGGGCCAACAGCCGGTAGCGGTCGCCGAGGACGCGACCGATGTGGTCGGCCATCCGCGTCGAACCCACGTACGCAAGGCTACCGTGCCCGACCCCGCCCACCGAGGCATGGTCCCCCTGCGAGAATGAGCCGACCGTGAACGCAGCCTTCGCCCTCCACCACGCCCAGCCGGTCGCGACCGGCTCCGAACGCGGCCGACCAGTACGGCCCCCCATCCGCCGGCCGGCGGGCCCGCCCCCCTCCCGATGAAGCGCCGCATCGTCATGTCGCTGATCGCCGCCGTGGCGGTGGGGGGATTCATCTTCGCCTTCTCCTCGCCCAAGCAGGACCCGGTGGGGCCGCTGCCGCCCGCGGTGGAGCGGGTGTTCCCCCCCGGCGGCGACCTGGACCTGCGCCAGACCACCGTCTCCGCCGACCTCGCGCCGGGCTACACCGGCTATCTGCTCATCGACGGGGTCGAGGTGCCCCGAGACGACCTCCAGATCGTCCTCGCCCTGAACAGCATCACCCTCGCCCCCCTCGACGGGAGCGACTACGAGGCCCTCCAGCCCGGTCCCCACTGCGCCACCGTCGTCTACAACCTCATCGGCCAGCCGGAGTCCGACCCCGCCGGTCGCTTCCAGTGGTGCTTCCGTCTCCACTGAGCGATCCCGACTGCCTCTTCTGCGCCATCGTCGCCGGCCGCTCCCCGGCGGCCAAGGTGCTCGACGAGGAGCACGCGGTCGCCTTCCTCGACGTGCGCCCGGTGTTCCCCGGGCACGTGCTCGTCGTCCCCCGGTCGCACCACGGCACCCTCGCCGACCTGCCCGAACCGGCCGTCGGCCCGCTCTTCGCCACCGTCCGCCGGCTGGCGGCGGCGGTCGAGGCGGCCCTGGGGGCGGAGGGCGCGTTCGTCGCCCTCAACGACAAGGTGAGCCAGAGCGTGCCCCACGTCCACGTCCACGTGGTGCCCCGCCGCCGCAAGGACGGCCTGCGGGGCTTCTTCTGGCCCCGCACTCGCTACGCCGACGACGACGAGATGGAGCGGGTGGCGGCCGGGATCCGGGAGGCGCTCGACTGATTCGGACCGGTGACGATTTCCGGGGCTCCAGCCCCAGAAGGCGTCACCGGTTGGCGACCGTCAGCGGCGGCGGGTGAGCAGGTCGCGCCACTCGTCGGCCAGGGCGGTCACCGCCAGGGCCTCCTCGATCGCCTCGGGGGACCCGTGGCCGGGGCGGGCGGCGTCGTGGACGGCGAGGACGGTGACCCCGGCCGGGTGGTGCTCGACGATGGCGATCGGGCCCGCCACCGGCACCGCCCCCTCTTCCAGGACCCGCAGGTACCAGCCGGTGCGGCCGGCGTCCCTGAGCCGGGAGGCGATGTCGCCCCGCCGCCGGTGCAGCGCCAGCTTGTAGCACGGCCATCGGGGCTGGCAGACCTCGAGCACGGCGTCGCCCCACCGCCAGCGGTCGCCGATGCAGACGTCCTCCTCCCGCCAGCCGGCGGTGGACAGGTTCTCCCCGAACGGTGCCGGCCCGAGGTCGGGCTCCCCCAGCTCCGCCGCCCACATCGGGAGGTGCTCGGACGGGTAGGCGTAGACCGCCTTGTCCCGGCCCCCGTGGTCCTCGAGGTCGGCCTGGCCGTCACCCTCCAGGTTGGTCGCCGCCAGCCACAGCTCGGGGGTGACGGCCGGGTCGACCGGGCGCTTGGCGATCCCGCTCGTCACCGGCTGGCCGCGGTGCATCCCGAGGAACGCCGGCTGGCCCACGTTGACCGCCTTGAGTCCGACCGAGCGCCTCATCCGTCGGCGCTCCCGGAGGCCAGCAGGCGGAGGAACCCCTTTTCGTCGATGATCGGGACGCCCGACGCCTCCGCCTTGGTCACCTTGGCCGCCCCCGGCTCGGCGCCCGCCACCAGGTAGGCCGTCTTCTTGGACACGCTCCCGGGCGACGAGCCGCCCCGGGCCTTGACCGCCTCCATGGCCGCCTCCCTCGACATGGTGGCCAGCGTGCCGGTGACCACCACCGCCAGGCCCGCCAACGACTGCGGCAGGTCCGACGCGGGCCGGCCACCGGACACGTTCACCCCCGCCTGGCGGAGCTTGTCGACGATGGCCCGGTTGGTGTCGAGGGCGAAGAAGCGGGCCACGCTGTGG
The DNA here is from genome assembly GCA_963790325.1 of uncultured Acidimicrobiia bacterium. GTDB lineage: Bacteria > Actinomycetota > Acidimicrobiia > Acidimicrobiales > AC-14 > JAXDMK01. The sequence goes on along the minus strand of CAWBNY010000002.1, from coordinate 955,212 downwards.
GCGATCACCGGCCCCACCCCGGGGGTGACGGCCAGCTCCTCCTCCGGTGCGGCGACGATGCGGTCGAGGTCGCCCAAAGCCTCGGCCAGCACCTCCGCCCCCCGCCCGCCCAGGTGGCGGATGCCGAGGGCGACCAGGAGGTTGGGCAGCGGGCGGGCCTTCGACGCCTCGATGGCGGCCAGCAGGTTGTTGGCCGACACGTCGGCGAAGCCCTCCAGCGTCATCAGCTTCTCGTGGGTCAACGAGTAGATGTCGCCCACGTCGGACACCATCCCGGCGTCGATGAGCTGCGTCACCCGCTTCTCGCCCAGGTGCTCGATGTCCATCGCCCCCCGGGACGCGAAGTGGGCGATGCGCTGCACCCGCTGCCCGGGGCACTCGGCGTTGGTGCAGAAGGTGTCGCTCTCCCCCGGCTCCCGCACCAGAGGCGCGCCGCACACCGGGCACTCGGTGGGGAACTCCCACTCCGGCAACCCCGGCGGGCGCTTGGAGAGCACCGGTGCCACCACCTCGGGGATGACGTCGCCCGCCTTGCGCACGACGACCGTGTCGCCCGGGCGGACGTCCTTGAGCCGGACCTGGTCCTGGTTGTGGAGGGTGGCCAGGCGGACGGTGGACCCGCTCACCCGCACCGGCTCCAGCTGGGCGAAGGGGGTCGCCTTCCCGGTGCGGCCGATGGACACCATGATCCCCGACAGGGTGGTGGTGGCCTCCTCGGGGGGGAACTTGTAGGCGATCGCCCACCGGGGTGACTTCGAGGTCGACCCCAGCTCGGCCCGCTGGCCGAGGTCGTCGACCTTCACCACCGCCCCGTCGATCTCGTAGTCGAGGCGGTGGCGGTGCTCGAGCCAATGGCGGCAGTAGTCGTCCACCAGGGCCAGGTCGTCGAGGGAGCGGACCTCGGGGTTGACCGGCAGGCCGACGGCGTCGAGGAAGGCGAGGGTCTCGGAGTGGCGGCGGAACGGTGGCCCGCCGTCGATGGCGCCCACCTGGTAGGCGAAGAAGCGCAGGTCACGGGAGGCGGTCACCGCCGGGTCCTTCTGGCGGAGGGAGCCCGCGCCCGAGTTGCGGGGGTTGGAGAACAGGCGCTGGCCGGCCTCCCCCTGGCGCTGGTTGAGCTCCTCGAAGGCGGACAGGGGCATGTACACCTCGCCCCGGACCTCGAGCAGGCGGGGGACGTCGTCGCCTCGCAGGCGGTCGGGGACGTCGGCGATCGTGCGCACGTTCTCGGTGAGGTCCTCGCCCATCACCCCGTCGCCCCGGGTCGCGCCCCGGACGTAGCGGCCCTCCTCGTAGAGCAGCGACATGGCCAGGCCGTCGATCTTGAGCTCGCACACGTAGTCGACGTCCCCCGAGATGTAGCGCTCCATGCGCTTGCCCCAGGCGACCAGCTCGTCGAAGCCGAAGGCGTTGTCGAGCGACATCATCGGGACGGTGTGGCGGACGGGCGTGAACAGCGACGACGGGGCCGCCCCCACCTTCTGGGTGGGTGAGTCGGGCGTGGCCAGCGCGGGGTGGTCGGCCTCCAGCCGGCGGAGCTCCCGGACGAGGGCGTCGTACTCGGCGTCGGAGATCTCGGGGTCGTCGAGGGCGTGGTAGCGCTGGTTGTGGTGCTCGATGAGGTTGCGCAACGCGGCGGCCCGGGAGGCGACGTCCGTCAACGACATGGAGCAAGCGTAGATTCCGCCCGCGTGGCTCTTCCGCCCCCGTCCCGTGTCGTCCCCTGGCTGCTGCGGGGACTCTGGGTGGCCCTGCCGTTCACGGTGGGGCCGGCCCTGGCCGACGCCCTGGACGGGACCAGCGTCCCGGTGCGGACGGTGGCGTCGCTCGGGCTGTGGCTCGGGTGGGCGGTGGGGACCGCTGCGGTGGTCGTCCCCCACCCGGTGAGCCTGACCGTGGTCCGGGTGCTGGCGCCGGCCGTGGTGGTGGCCGCGCTGGTGGCGGAGCCGTCGCCGCTGGCGGCGGTGTGGGCCCTGGTGGTGGCGGCGTGGGCGTTCACCCCGGTGATCGGGGCCCGGTGGGTGAACGGGCCCGCCTACCCCAACGAGCGCCGCTACCCCCTCCGGGCGCCGGGGACGATGCTCGCCGGCCCCCTGGTGCTGGTGTGGGCGGTGTTCGTGGTGGCGGTGGCGGCGGGTCCGCTGTTGCTGGCGGCCCGGCAGTGGGTGCTGGGCGGGGTGGCGGTGGCGGTGGGCGTTCCGCTGGTGTGGCTGCTCGGCAGGTCGATGCACAACCTGTCCCGGCGGTGGGCGGTGTTCGTGCCTGCGGGGATGGTGCTGCACGACCCGCTGACGTTGCTCGACCCGGTGCTGCTGCAGCGCTCGGTGGTCGCCCGGGTGGGGCCGGCAGCCGTCGCCACCGACGCCCTGGACCTCAGCCAGCGGGCCCCCGGCCTGGCCCTGGAGGTGTCGTTGCGGGAGCCGACGTCGTTCACCGTCCTCGTCCCCGGCCGCCGGGAGGGGCGCCCGACGGAGACGGCCCGGTTCCTCTTCACCCCCACCCGCCCGGGCCAGGTCCTCGACGAGGCCCGCCGCCGGCGACTCCCGGTGTGACGCCGGTGGTCCTCAGGCGGCGATGCCGCCGCCGAGGACCCGATCGCCGTCGTACAGGACGACGCTCTGACCCGGGGCCACGCGGCGGTGCGGCTCGGCGAAGACGACCGTCGCCTCGCCGTCGAAGGTGGCCGGCACCGGGCGGCCGTGGGCGCTCGACTGGGCCTCGACCGCACCGTGGGGCACCTCGCCGACCCACGTGAGGTCGGTGAGCGACACCCGGTCGGTGTGGAGGTCGTCGAGGGTGCCGGCGACGACCGTCGCCGTGGCCGGGTCGACCGAGACCGCGTACCGGCGGTCGCCGCCGCCCGTGCCCAGGCCCTTCCGTTGCCCGACGGTGACCAGCTCGACCGCGTCGACCCGGCCCACGAGCGCCCCGTCGACACCCACCACCTGACCGGGGTGGAGGTCGATCCGGGGCCCGAGGAACGCCTGGCGGCCACCGGCCGTGGTGATGAAACAGACGTCCTGGCTGTCGGGCTTGTCCGCCGTGACCAGCCCCAACGCAGCCGCGTGGGCCCGAACCTCGGTCTTCGTCAGCCGGCCCACGGGGAACAGGCACCGGGCCAACTCCGCCCGGCCCAGGACGTAGAGCACGTAGGACTGGTCCTTGCCGGGGTCGACCCCCCGCCTGAGCACGCCCCGCGGGTCGTTGCGGGCGTGGTGGCCGGTCGCCACGGCGTCGAAGCCGAGGGCCGCCGCCCGCCGCAACAGCCGCCCGAACTTGAGGTGGCGGTTGCACTCGATGCACGGGTTCGGCGTGCGCCCGGCGGCATGGGCGGCCACGTAGGGCGCCACCACCCGGGCGTCGAAGTCGTCGGTGAAGTTCCACGCCCGGTGGTCGATGCCGAGCTGGTGGGCTACCCGGCGGGCGTCGTCGATCTCCGCCTCCGAGCAGCAGCCGGCGTCGACGGCGGCGCCGCCCCACAGCCGCAAGGTGACACCGGTGACGTCGTGGCCCTCCTCGACCAGCAGGGCCGCCGCCACCGACGAGTCGACCCCGCCCGACATGGCGACCAGGACCTTCACCGGCGGAGACGGCGCACGGCCGGGGGGATGACGGCCAGGGCCAGGTCGATGTCGGCGTCGGTGGTGTCCCGGCCGAGGGTGAGCCGCAGCGATCCGAGGGCCCGCTCCCGGGGGACGCCCATGGCGGCCAGGACGTGCGACGGCTCCACCGCCCCGCTGGCGCAGGCCGAGCCGGCCGAGGCGTAGACCCCCTCCCCGTCGAGGACGACGAGCAGCTCCTCCGACTCGACCCCCTCGAACGCGACGTGGCAGTTTCCCGCCACCTTGCGGTCGCGCCGGCCGGTCTCGATCCCGCCCGCGGCGATCAGCCCGTCGGCCAGGCGGTCCCGCAGCCGGCCCACCCGGGCCCCGACCTCGGCCCGCTCCGCCACGGTCGCCGACATGGCCGCGGCCATGGCCACGATCCCGGCCACGTTGTGGGTGCCGCTGCGCCGGTCGCGCTCCTGGCCGCCCCCGTGGAGGATCGGCGCCAGCTGGGCCGGCCGGCGGACGACGAGCGCGCCCACGCCCTTGGGACCGCCGAACTTGTGGGCGCTGACCGCCACCAGATCGGCCACCCCGGCCACGGCGGCCACGTCGATCCACGGGAAGGCGGCCACCGCGTCGGTGTGGAGCACGGCCGACGGGGCCGACCGGCGGACGAGCTCGGCCACCTCGGCCAGGGGCTGGACGGTGCCCACCTCGTTGTTGGCCAGCATCACCGACACGACCGTGACCGACGGGTCGAGCGTCGCCGCCAGCCGGTCGAGGTCGACCACCCCGTCCGGGGTGACCGGCGCCCGCCGCCCGCCGAGGGCCCGGCAGGCGTGGAGCACGGCGTGGTGCTCGACCGCCGAGCACACCACGGTGCCCCCGATGCCGGCCACCGCCAGGTTGTCCGCCTCCGTCCCCCCGCCGGTGAACACGACCTCGCCCGGCTCCGCCCCCAGGCCGGCGGCGACCACGTCCCGGGCCTCGTCGAGCGCCTTGCGGGCCTCCCGGGCCACTGCGTGCGACCCCGACGGGTTCCCGAACCGGTCCCGCAGGAAGGGGAGCATCGCCTCCACCGCCTCCGCCCGCATGGGCGTGGTGGCAGCGTGGTCGAGATAGGTCGGCACGCCTTCAATGATGTCAGCCGAGGGGGGCGAACCCTCCCGGATCCCCGGCCGGCGGAGGCGGCGGGGGGGGCGGCGGGGGGGGCGGCGGCTCGGCCGGCGGGCTGGCCATAGGCGTCGGCGTCGAGGGCCGGGTCGCCCCGGTGCGGTGTTGGTAGACCGCGGCCACGCAGATCAGGTACCAGGCGGGGTGGATCCCGGCCGGGGGCAGGGGACGGACCCGTTCCGCCAGGGGGTCGGCCAGGCCCACGGCCAGCTGATAGCGGACCTGGTGGTCGAGACCGGGCGCCCGCAGGAGGAAGGCCCGCACCGCCCGGTAGTCCTCGGCCGTCATCCCGCTCACGTCGAGGCTGGCGGCGTAGGGCTCCAGGCCCGCCGGCACCGAGAACTCGGCCGCCTGCGGCGGGGGCAGGCCGGTGCGCTCCCGCAGCACGAGCGTGCCCGCCACCAGGTCGCCCAGCCGCTGGTTGTCGCGGGTGGCGAGGACCGAGACCACCGCCGCCGCCCCCGACGTGACGTAGAAGTCCACCAGTCCCAGGGCGGCTCGGATGGCGGCGTGGCGGAACCGCACCGGCCCGCCCTCGGTGGTCACCACCCGCAGCCCCATGGCCGCCTTGCCCAGGGTCCGTCCCCGCCAGAGCGTCTCCAGCGCGATCGGGTACCCGAACAGCACCCCGAACGTGAGGAGGAAGAAGAGGGCGAGCCCGACGCCGCCCACGTCGGCCGCCGACAGGCCGATGCCCGCCAGCAGCAGGGCGAACAGGAGCAGCGCCTGGACCACCCAGTCGATCATGAGGGCCACGAAGCGTGATCCCAGCCCGGCCGGCTGCAGGTCGAGCGGCACCGCCTCGGGCGTGACCACCGCCGGGGTTCCCATGACGCGTACCGTACAGAGAGCGGTGGACGTCGACTCCTACATTCGCACCAACCAGCCGGTCTGGGCCCGCCTCGACGAGCTCACCGCCCGGGCCGGACGCGGCGTGGGCCGGCTGTCGGCGGCCGAGCTCGACGAGCTGGTCAAGCTCTACCTGCGGGTGTCGACCCACCTCTCCTATGCCCGCACCTACTACCGCGACCCGTCCCTCACCGCCGCCCTCACCGGCCGGGTGGCCCGCTCGGGGGCCGTCGTCTACGGCACCCGGTCCCGCACCCTGCGGGCCGTCGGACGGTTCTTCGCCGTCACCTTCCCCGCCGCCCTGTGGCACATCCGCCACTTCGTCGCGGTGGCGGCCGCCCTCCTGTTCGTCCCCGCCCTGGCCTTCGGCATCTGGGTGGCCAACTCGCCCGCCGCCCAGGAGGCCACCGGCCCCGAGGCGGTGCGCCAGTCCTACGTCGACGAGGAGTTCGAGGACTACTACTCGTCGGCCCCGGCCGCCGCCTTCGCCTCCCAGGTGTTCACCAACAACGTGCGGGTGGCGGTGCTCGCCTTTGCCGGCGGGATCGCGTTCTGCCTGCTCACGGCGGCCATCCTCGTCCTCAACGGGGCCAACGTGGGGGTGGCCGCGGGGCTGTTCCACGCGGCCGGGGCGGCGCCCAAGTTCTGGGGACTGATCCTGCCCCATGGCCTGCTGGAGCTGACCGCGGTGTGCGTGGCCGGCGCCGCCGGGCTCCGCCTGGGGTGGACGCTCATCGACCCCGGCGACCGTCCCCGGGCCGCCGCCCTGGTGGAGGAGGGCCGGCGGGCGATGGTGATCGTCCTCGGGCTGGTGGTCGTGTTCGGGATGGCCGGCGCCATCGAGGGCTTCGTCACCGGCTCCACCCTGCCGACCACCGCCCGGGTCGGCATCGGAGTGGCCGCCGAAGTCCTCTTCCTCTGGTACTTCCTCACCCTCGGCCGGCGGGCCGGGCGGCGACCTACAGCCGGCCTGTCGCTTTCACCTTGAGGTAGGCGTCGGCCAGGAGGGGGGCGAGGCGGCCGGGCTCGGCGTCGACGACGGTGGCGCCCATCCCCCGGAGGAGGGCCACGGTGCGGGCCCGGTCGGTGCGGGAGGCCACCGCCGCCGCCTTGCGGTAGGCGCTCGAGGCGTCGGGGGGCGTGGCCGCGGCCCACGCGGCCACGTCGGGGTCGGCCACGCTGGCCACGATCACCAGGTGGTGGCGGCTGAGGAGGGGCAGGACGGGCAGCACCGTCTCGGTGACCGCCTGCTCGGCCAGCTCGGTGAGCAGGACGAGCAGCGACCTCCGGCGGAAGCGGCCGAGGGTGGCCGCGAACGCGCCCCGGTAGTCGCTCTCGACGAGCTGGGGCTCGAGGGCGTACATGGCCTCGGTGACCCGTCCGAGCTGGTCCCGGCCGGAGCGGGGAGGCACCACCGCCCGCACCGCCTGGTCGAAGGCCACCAGCCCGACCTTGTCCCCCAGCCGGGACGCGACCGCGGTGAGCATCATGACCGCGTCCATGGCGTGGTCGAGGCGGGGGACGTCGTCCACCCGGCCCGCCATCATCCGGCCGCTGTCGAGCAGGAGGATGACCGTCTGGTTGCGCTCGGCCCGGTAGGTGCGGACGATCGGGCGCCCCACCCGGGCGGTCGCCGACCAGTCCACCCGGCGGAACTCGTCGTCGACGGTGTACTCCCGGAGCTGGTCGAACTCGGTGCCGCCGCCCCGTCCGGGCGCCGACCGGAGGCCGATCTCGAGGATGCGGGCTCGGTTGATCCGCAGCTCGGCCTCCTCCTTGGACTTGAACGGCGGGTACACCCGCAGCACGCCCGGCACCCGCTGGCGGCCCTGGCGGGCGGCCAGCCGCCACGGCCCGTCGGCCCGGACCACGATCTCGGTGGGTGTGAACTTCCCCCGCCGCCGGGGACGGATGGTGGTGCGGGCGGTGGCCCGTCCCCCGGGGGGAACGCTCACCGTCGCCCTCCGGGAGGCGGCCCCCAGGGAGGGCGCGAGCTCGTCGGCGAGGGTGAGCCGGAGGGGCCGGCGGAGGCTCGGGTTGCGCACCGTCCACCGCACCTCGGCCTCGCCCCCGAGGGGGACGACGCCCGGCAGGTCCCGCACGACGGGGATCGCCCCCGGCCGGGGCGCCCGGGCCCAGTCGACCACCGCCGCCGCCAGCAGGCCCACGTCGACCACCCACATGGCGACCGTTGGCCACGGCGAGGCCAGCACCGCCAACGAGGCCGCCGCCGCCACCGCCACCAGCCGCCAGGTCGGCACCGGACTGGCCCACCCCCCCGAACTGGTGACGTTCTTCGGGGCCCTGGCCCCGGAAACCGTCACCAGCTCACCGGGGGACGGGCACTGCGGCCAGCACGCCGTCGAGGACGCCGTCGGGCGTGACGCCCTCCAGCTCGACTTCGGGGCGGAGGGAGATCCGGTGCCGCAGCGCCGGCTTGGCCACCGCCTTGACCTCGTCGGGGGTGACGAAGGGCCTTCCGGCCAGGAAGGCCCACGCCTTCGACGCGGCCAGGAGCATCGTCGCCCCCCGGGGGGAGGCGCCGAGCACCAGCGACGGGGACTCCCGGGTCGCCCGCACGATGGCCACGATGTAGGCCTGCACCTTGTCCTCCACCGCCACCTGGCCCACCGCCCGGCGGGCGGCGGCCAGGTCGGCCACCCCCGCCACCGGCCGGATGCCGAGGGTGGCCAGGTCGTGGGGGTTCATCCCCGCGTGATGGCGGGCCACCACCGCCTGCTCCTGCTCCGCCGTCGGGTAGGCGACGTGCAGCTTCAGCGTGAACCGGTCGAGCTGGGCCTCGGGCAGGGGGTAGGTGCCCTCGTACTCCACCGGGTTCTGGGTCGCCACCACCACGAACGGGTCGGGCAGGGCCCGGGTCTCGCCCGCCACCGTCACCTGCCGCTCCTCCATCGCCTCCAGCAGCGACGCCTGGGTCTTGGGCGGGGTGCGGTTGATCTCGTCGGCCAGCAGGAGGTTGGTGAACACCGGGCCCGGCCGGAACCGGAAGTCCCGCCCCTCCAGGATGACCTGGCCGGTGACGTCGGAGGGCATGAGGTCGGGCGTGAACTGGACCCGGGAGAACTCGAGGTCCAACGCCGCCGCCAGCACCTTGACCAGCAGCGTCTTGGCCACCCCCGGCACCCCCTCCAGCAGGACGTGGCCCCGCACGAGCAACGCCACCACCAGCCCGGTCAGCACCGCGTCCTGGCCGACGACGACCTTGGCCACCTCCTCCCGGATGCGCAGCACCGCCGCCCGGGGGTCGCCCGGGTCCGCGTCAGCCAACGTGTCCTCCTCTCACACGGGTACGAATGGACTCCACCGAGTGGGCGAGGGCCACCAGCGCATCCTCACCCGCCGGCGGGCCGCCTGCCAGCACGGCCCCCACCTCCTCCGCGGTCACGGCCGACGAGGGGGACGCCGCCACCGCCTCGGCCACCACGTCGGCCGGCGCCGCCGCCGGCAGTCCCACCCGCTCGGCCAGCCACCGGCGGAGGTCGTCCCGCAGCACCGATGCCGCCTGGGCCCGGCCCTTGGCCCGCTGCAGCAGCTCCCCCACCGCCACCACCAGCTCGGAGCCGGCCAGCTCCACCGGTCGGGGCTCGAGCACCGGCCGGCCCAGGCGGCGGGCCCGCCACAGCACCAGCACCCCGAAGGCCACCGCCAGCTGGAGGACGGCCAGCTTCCACCGGTCGGTCACCAGGTCGAGCAGACCCCGGTCGCCCTCCCCCGGCGCCGGCGGGCGCAGGACGACCACCCGCTCCGTCCTCGTCGGGGCCAGGAGGGTCACCGCCAGCAGGCCGTTGTCGGCGTCGCCGAGGTTGGCGTTGACGAGAAACCCGGCCCCACCCACGGCCACCACGGTCCCGTCGCCGGCGGGCACGACCACCAGCCACCCCTCGTCGTCGTCCCCCCCCGCCCGGAAGCAGCCGGTGGCCCCGTCGGGGACCTCCTGGAGGACCGCCCCGGGGACGTCGACCCGCTGGACCTGGCGCAGCGCCGGCACCGGGCAGTCCCGGCGCAGCTCGGGCTCGAGGAACGCCAGCCCCGCCCCCCGGACGGGCACCACCGGGCTCAGCGGCGAGGACACGTCGGTGACCACCAGCGTCCCGCCCGCCTCGACCCACTCCACGATCCTGCCCCGGGCGGCGTCGTCGAGGCCGTCGTCGAGGAGGAGGGCGGTGGTGGCCGCCGGGCCGGGCGCCTCCGACTGCACCGTCACCTCCGCGCCCAGCGCCCGCAGGGTGTCGACCAGCGCCTTCGTGCCGGCCGGGCCGGTGGACGCGGGGTCGAGGGGCGGCCCGTCGGCGGGGGGCGCCCCCGCCACCAGGCCGACCGCCAGCATGGCGCCGACCAGCGCCGGCAGCGGCCACCACGTCCGCAGCCGCTCCCGGGTGATCACCGCCGGCCCCCGGCCAGAACCTCGTCCGCCAGCCCCCGGAAACGCGCCGCCTCGGCCTCGCCGGTGGGCCACCCGCTGTACCAGGCCCGCTCGAACAGCTCGGTCGCCCCCGCGAACGACGGCGCCGCCGACGGCGCCGACGTCGCCAGCTCGACCCGGTACTCCCCCGCCGTGCGGCCCGCCACCTCCTCCACCAGCCCCCGGTCGGCCAGCTCGGCCACCAGCGCCCGGTACCGGCAGCGCAGCGCCTGCCGCCACTGCCCGGCCCGCTCGGCGGCCTCGGCGTCGGCCCGCCACTCGGCCGCGCCCCGCCGGGCGACGGCCACCGCGGCCACGCCCCGGCCCGGGTCCCGGGTGACCCCCCGGGCGAACCGGGCCGACACCCACACCACGCCCGCCACCGCCACGGCCAGGATCATCCACGCGATCACCGACCCCCGGCCCCCGCCGAGGAGGGCGCCCAGGGCCCGCTCGATGAGGTCGATGGCCGCTTCCCGCAGGCGCTGGACGAGCCCCGGTGCCGGCCGCTGGTACTCGGCCCGGGCCAGGACCTCGCCGATCGCGTCCCGGACCTCGTCCGAAGAGCGCGCCGGCGGGCGCAGGTCGGCCCAGGCCCAGGCCCCAGCTAGCGGGGAGGGTCACCGCGCGCCAGGTCGGACGCCATGAGCTGCAGGTCGAGGCCCTCCTGGCGGATGCGGCCGTCGAAGTAGACGAGGGTGGCCACGATGGCGACGAGCGGAGTCGACACCAGGCCACTGAGGACGCTGCCCATGGCCAGCAGCAGCCAGCCCCACTTGAGTCCCACCACCAGGGCCAGCACCGACGGGATGCCCCCCAGCACCGACCCCACCGTGCTCGCCAGCAGCCCCGACAGCAGCGCCACCCCGAGGACGGGCCACAGCCGGGGCCGCACCAGCCGGAACGACCGCTTCAGAGCCCGGACCGGACCCAGACCCTCCACCGCGATGGCGGGAGCCACCGGGACGGAGAGCGCCATCACCAGCAGCCCGGGGAGGATGCACAGCAGGGTGCCGACCGCTTCCAGCAGGTGGACCAGGATCCAGGCCACGGTGAACGCCCACCACCGGGACCGCACCGCCCGCAGCGCCTCGCCCGGCGTCATGCGCTGCCCCAGGTAGGCGGCGGCCACGATCCGGCTGACGGCCCCGGCCACGAAGGGCAGGACGAGGACGGTGGCGGCGAAGGCCACCAGTGTCCCCCACCCCTGGCCGGCGGTGCCCGAGTCGAGGGCGGACTCGGCCGCCGACGGGTCGCCCAGCAGGCCGACCAGTCCCTCCCCGCCCAGGTAGCCCCGCTGGAGGAACGCGGCCACGATCTGGACAGGGACGATGAAGGCCGCCGTCACCAGCAGGATCGACCGGGCCTCGGCCTTGAACAGGTTGAACGCCCCGTCGAGGATGTCGGACAGGGTCATCGGGTGCAGGGGCAACGGCCCGGTGCGGGCGCTGCCCCCCTTGGGGCCGGAGCGGCCGGGGGGTGGCGGCGGCATCGGCGACCCCGGGCCGGCGCCGGGCCCAGCCGGGCCTGAGGGGTCCCACCCCGGCCACCCGCCACCCGCCCCGTCCCCGCCGGGCGGTTCCATCGGTGCCCACTCCGGCCGGTCCGCCATCGGCCCCAGGGTACGTGGGCGCGGGCCGGAAGCGGTCGGCCCCTGACCGCCTACTGCTCCGAGGGCACCAGCCAGAGCACCGCCAGCGCCGGCAGGTCGACCGCGATCGACTGGTCGAGGCCGTGCCAGCCGATCTCGTCGGCGGGCACGTGGTCGCGGTGGCCCTGTCCCCAGCCGGAGAACTCGGGGGACTGGGTGTCGAGGACCGTGCGCCACCACCCGCCCCGAGGGACCCCGATGCGGTACCCGGGACGGTCGGAGCCCGAGAGGTTGGCCACGCACACGAGCGTCCGGGTCCCGTCGGCCGAGAACCGGGCGAAGGAGATCACGTTGCCGTCGGTGTCGTTGGCGTCGATCCACCGGAACCCGGACGGGTCGAAGTCCCGCTCGAACAGCGCCGGCTCCCCCAGGTAGGCCTGGTTCATGCGCCGCACCAGGTGGTGCACACCGGCGTGGTCCGGCCACTGGAGCAGGTCCCACTCGACGCTCCCGTCGTGCGACCACTCCCGGCCCTGGGCCACCTCGGCCCCCATGAAGAGGAGCTGCTTGCCGGGGTGGGCCCACATCCAGGCGTAGAGGGCCCGGAGGTGGGCGAACTGCTCCGCTCCCGCGCCCGGCATCTTGTAGAGCAGCGACCCCTTGCCGTGGACCACCTCGTCGTGGGACAGCGGGAGCACGAAGTTCTCCGAGAACGCGTAGAGCAGCCCGAACGTGAGGTGGTGATGGTGGTACGAGCGGTAGACGGGCGGCTTGGAGAAGTACTCGAGGGTGTCGTGCATCCAGCCCATGTTCCACTTGAAGCCGAACCCGAGTCCGCCCAGGTAGGTCGGGCGGGACACCGCCGGCCAGGCGGTGGACTCCTCGGCCATCGTCAGGGCACCCGGGTGGTTGGCGTAGACGAGCTCGTTCATCCGCCGCAGGAAGTCGACCGCCTCCAGGTTCTCCCGCCCCCCGAACTGGTTCGGCAACCACTCGCCCTCCTTGCGGGAGTAGTCGAGGTACAGCATCGAGGCCACCGCATCGACCCGCAGCCCGTCGATGTGGAACTCCTCCATCCAGAACAGGGCGTTGGCGTGGAGGAAGTTGGCCACCTCGTGGCGACCGAAGTTGAACACGAGCGTCCCCCAGTCGGGGTGCTCGCCCTGGCGGGGGTCGGCGTGCTCGTAGAGGGCGGTGCCGTCGAAGCGGGCCAGGGAGAAGGCGTCCTTGGGGAAGTGGGCCGGCACCCAGTCGACGATCACGCCGATCCCCCGGGCGTGGAGGGCGTCGACGAGGAACCGGAAGTCGTCGGGCGACCCGAACCGGGACGTGGGGGCGTAGTAGGACGTCACCTGGTAGCCCCACGACCCGGAGAACGGGTGCTCGGCCACCGGCATCATCTCCACGTGGGTGAAGCCCATGTCGACCAGGTACTCGGGCAGCCAGGCGGCCATCTCCCGGTAGGTGAGGGACCGGTTGCCCTCCTCCGGCACCCGCCGCCACGAGGCGAGATGCATCTCGTACACCGACATGGGGCTGGTCATGGCGTCGGTGGCCGCCCTCCGCTCCATCCACTCCTGGTCGGCCCACGTGTGGGTGCCCTCGGTGCCGATGATGGCGGCCGTGCTCGGGGGGACCTCGGTGGCGAAGGCGAAGGGGTCGGTCTTGAGGACGAGGGAGCCGTCGGCGGTGACCAGCTCGAACTTGTAGCGGGGCCCGGCACCGATGTCCGGGATGAACAGCTCCCAGACGCCGGAGGACCCGAGCATGCGCATCGGGTGCATGCGCCCGTCCCACCCGTTGAAGTCGCCCACCACCCGCACCGCCCGGGCCGACGGGGCCCACACCGCGAACGTCACCCCGACCACGCCCTGGTGCTGGCGCACGTGGGCGCCCATGACCCGCCAGAGGGTCTCGTGGCGGCCCTCGCCGAGGAGGTAGATGTCGAGCTCGCCCACCGTCGGCCAGAAGCGGTAGGGGTCCTCGGCCGGGTACGTCCCCGACTCGTAGGTGACGGCGAGGGAGTACCCGTCGGCCGCCGCCGCCGGGGGCACGGTGGCCTCGAACAGGCCCGCCGGGTGGACCCGCTCGGCCGGCGCCCGGCTGCCGTCGGGGAGGACGACGTCGACCGCGGTGGCGTCGGGCCGCCAGGCGCGGACAAGGCCGCCGTGCAGGCCGAGGATCTGGTGGGGGTTGGTGTGACGCCCGGCGACCAGGGCCTGGATCTCCCCGGCCAGGTGGTCGGCGACGGGGTCGGCGGCGATGTCGGTGGCGGCGACGGGGTCGGTGGCGGGCGCCGTGGGGACGGCCGGCGTCGCCCGGCGGGGGCGCTTGCTCATCGTCGCCCCACCGCCAGCCGGCGCAGGGCGGTGCGGGGGATGTGCTCCCAGTCGGGGCGGTGGGCCCGTTCGTAGGACAGCTCGTACACCGCTTTCTCCAGTTCGAAGGCGGCCAGGATGGCGTCGACCGACGCCCGCGTGCGCGGGAGGATCCCGCCCTTGGCCGCCGCGGGCAGGTACCCGTCGAGGAACGCCCGCCGGTTGCGGGACTCCCACGCCTCCGCCGGCAGGTCGAACTCGTCCCCGTCGCGCTCGGTGAGGGCGACGGCGGAGGCGTAGTGCAACGACCGCAGCATGCCGGCCACGTCCCGGAGGGGCGACGTCCGCCGCTGCCGCTCCTCCAGCGGACGGTCGGGCTCGCCCTCGAAGTCGAGGATGTACCACCCGGCGTCGGTGCGCATGACCTGGCCCAGGTGGTAGTCGCCGTGGGCGCGGATGGCGGGGCCGGGATCGGCCTGGCGCAGCTCCTCGAGGACGGCCAGGGCCGGCACCACGTCGGCCAGGGATCCCCGGGCCTGGGCCTCGATGTCGTCGGCCCACCTGCCGGCGTCGCCCGGCTCCCGCCCGAACGCCTCGGCCAGGGCGACGTGCATGGCCGCCGTCGTCTCGCCCAGCCGGCGGGCCTCGGCCGCGAAGTCGCCCCCCGCCTGGCCCGGGTCGGCGGCCGGCGGCGGCGCCGACAGATCGATCACCGGCATCGACTGGGTGTCGTGGACGCCGAACAGGTCGCGCAGCGAGGTCAGAGCCAGCGCCCACCCGTCGGTCGCCCCCGCCAGGAACGGCTGGAGCAGGGCCAGGTCGAATCCGTGACCCGACTCGGTGGCCAACGGCTCGGCCACCCAGGCGAACCCGACCGCGTTCAAGGCCGAGGTGACCTCGACCTCGGGGTTGGGCCCCGCCAGCAGCCGCCGGAAGACCTTGAGGATGACCCGCTCGTCGTAGACCAGGGACGTGTTGGACTGCTCCACCCCGATCGGCCGCACCCGCCGGGCATCTTCGTCGCCGCCGGTGACGTGCCAGTAGAGGTGCAGCCCCAGGTCGGGGTCGAAGGTGGCGTCGTAGGCGGTGGCCAGCCCGCCGGTGGCTT
Organism: uncultured Acidimicrobiia bacterium; assembly: GCA_963790325.1. Lineage (GTDB taxonomy): Bacteria > Actinomycetota > Acidimicrobiia > Acidimicrobiales > AC-14 > JAXDMK01. The sequence goes on along the minus strand of CAWBNY010000002.1, from coordinate 940,202 downwards.
CGGCGTCGCCGTCGACGTCGACCGTCCCCAGCACCGCCTCGTCGTGGCCCCGCAGGAAGTCGAGCTGCTCGGGGACCGGGCGCAGACCGACCAGCAGCTGGTAGCAGCTCCCGTCGGCCGCCACCACCAGCCGCTCCAGCCGTGGCCACCCGTCCCGCAGCACCTCGGCCGCCAGCACGTCGACCGAGGCCGGCTCGTCCGTCCCCGCGAACCACCGCTGCCGCGGCAGGTGCCGCCGGATCAACTCGATCGGGATCACAGGTGCGTTCACGTCAGTACCTCCCGGCGCCGGCCGGGAGCGCGCCGGAGGCGGCCCCCATCGGCTGGCGCCCGGTGGCCGGCGGACCCGGCCTCCCGACGGGCCGAGCAACTTCCGGTTGCGAAGGCGAATCTCATGACAGTTGGAACCAGTAGAAGCCGTGCCCCCCGAGGGTCAACAGGTAGGGCAGCTCGCCGATCTTGGGGAACGGGACCCGTCCGAACAGCTCCACCGGCGTCGTGCCCGCGAACCGGGCCAGTTGCAGCTCCACCGGCTGGGCGAAGCGGCTCAGGTTGTTCACGCACAGGATCACGGCGTCGTCCAGGCGGCGGATGAACGCCAGCACCGACGGGTTCTCCGCCGACAGGACCTCGAACTCGCCCACCCCGAACACGTCGCTGTTCTGCTTGCGCACCCGCAGCGTCCGCTGCAGCCAGTGGAGGAACGACCCCGGGTCGCGCATCCCCGCCTCCACGTTCACCGCCTGGTACCCGTACACCGGGTCCATCAGCGGGGGAAGGTAGAGCTGGGCGAAATCGGCCTTGGAGAAGCCGGCGTTGCGGTCGGGCGTCCATTGCATCGGGGTACGTACCCCGTCCCGGTCCCCGAGATAGATGTTGTCGCCCATCCCGATCTCGTCGCCGTAGTAGAGGACGGGGCTCCCGGGGAGGCTGAACAGCAGCCCGTGGAGCAGCTCCGACACCCGCCGGTCGTTGTCGACCAGGGTCGCGAAGCGGCGGCCGATGCCGATGTTGCGCTTCATCCGGGGGTCCTTGGCGTACTCCGCGTACATGTAGTCCCGCTCCTCGTCGGTGACCATCTCGAGGGTCAGCTCGTCGTGGTTGCGCAGGAAGATGCCCCACTGGGCCCCGTCGGGGATGTCGGGCGTCTGGGCCAGGATCTCGGTGATCGGGTACCGCTGCTCCCGGCGCACGGCCATGAACATCCGGGGCATGAGCGGGAAGTGGAAGGCCATGTGGCACTCGTCGCCCGCGCCGAAGTAGTCGACCACGTCGCTCGGCCACTGGTTGGCCTCGGCCAGCAGGACGGTGTTGGGGTGGGTGGCCTCCACCTCCTTGCGCAGCCGCTTGAGGTAGTCGTGGGTCTCGGGCAGGTTCTCGCCGTTGGTGCCCTCCCGCTCGTAGAGGTAGGGGACGGCGTCGAGGCGGAACCCGTCGAGGCCGAGGTCGAGCCAGAACCGGACCACGTCGAGGATGGCCTGCTGGACCTCGGGGTTGTCGTAGTTGAGGTCGGGCTGGTGGCTGAAGAAGCGGTGCCAGAAGTACTGCTGGCGCTGGGGGTCCCACGCCCAGTTGGACCGCTCGGTGTCGACGAAGATGATGCGGGCGTCGGAGAAGCCCTGGTCGTCGTCGTGCCACACGTACCAGTCGGCCTTGGGGTTCGTTCGGTCGTGGCGCGACTCCTGGAACCACGGGTGCTGGTCGCTGGTGTGGTTGATGACCAGGTCGGCGATGACCCGCATCCCCCGGCCGTGGGCCTCCTCGACCAGCTCCACCAGGTCGGCCAGGACCCCGTACTCGGGCAGGACGGAGAAGAAGTCGGAGATGTCGTAGCCGCCGTCGCGCAGGGGCGACTGGTAGAAGGGGAGCAGCCAGAGGACGTCGACGCCCAACCAGGAGAGGTAGTCGAGCTTCTGGGTGAGGCCCTTGAGATCGCCGGTGCCGTCGCCGTTGGCGTCGTAGAACCCCCGGGTGAGGACCTCGTAGAAGACCGCCTTCTGGTACCAACGGTCGTCGCCAGAGGTGGTCACGCAGCGACTTCGGGGTTGCCGCCGGTCGTCCGCCGCTCCGCTGAGCTCACCGCGGAAGCTCCGCTTCCGAAGGTGACAGCCGGAGGCTGAAGATGTGGGCCGCGGTCCACGGGTCGAGGCGGACGTAGGCGGACGAGCCCTGCCACGTGTAGACGGCCCCGCTCAGCTCGTCGTAGGCGGTGTAGGGCCGGTGGGCGGGCATGCCCAGGGCCTCCAGGTCGAGGACGACCGTGTCCTCGTGGGCCGCATGGGGGTCGAGGTTGACGACCACCAGCACGGTGTCGGACCCGTCCGCGCTGCGCTTGGAGTAGGCCAGCATGTGGTCGTTGAACGTGCCGTGGAAGCGGATGTTCCCCAGCTCGGCGAAGGCCGGGTGGCGGCGGCGGATGTCGTTGAGGCGGGCCACCAGGGGGGCCTGCGACTCGGGGTCGTCCCAGTCCCGGTGCTTGATCTCGTACTTCTCGGAGTACAGGTACTCCTCGTTCGACTCCGACGCGGGGGCGTTCTCCATCAGCTCGTAGCCGCCGTAGATCCCGTAGGACGGGACCAGGGTGGCGGCCAGGATCAGCCGCTGGCGGAAGGCGGCCGGGGTCCCGTTGCGCAGGGGGTGGGCCAGGATGTCGGGCGTGTTGGGCCAGAAGTTGGGGCGCATGAAGTCGGCCAGCGGCCCCTGGGCCAGCTCCTCCAGGTAGTTGCGCAGCTCCCACTTGGTGGTCCGCCAGGTGAAGTAGGTGTAGCTCTGGGTGAAGCCGACCTCGGCCAGGGCGGCCATCACCTTGGGCCGGGTGAAGGCCTCGGCCAGGAAGAGGACGTCGGGATGAGCGGCCTGGACGGCGGGGATGACCCATTCCCAGAAGGCCAGGGGCTTGGTGTGGGGGTTGTCGACCCGGAAGATGCGCACCCCGTGGCCGATCCAGAAGTCGAGGATGTCCTTGCACGCCCGCCAGAGCGCCTCCCGCTCCCCCTCCCCGTCCGGCCAGAAGTTGATCGGATAGATGTCCTGGTACTTCTTGGGCGGGTTCTCGGCGTACTTGATCGACCCGTCGGGCCGGTGGTGGAACCACGCCGGGTGCTCCGTGACCCAGGGGTGGTCGGGCGAGCACTGCAGGGCGTAGTCGAGGGCGACCTCCATGTCGTGGTCTCGGGCCGCCTGCACCAGGTGCTCGAAGTCGTCGGTGGTCCCCAGGCCGGGGTCGATGGCGGTGTGGCCGCCGAGCTCGGAGCCGATGGCCCACGGGCTGCCGGGGTCGTCGGGACCGGCGGTGAGGGTGTTGTTGGGGCCCTTGCGGTGGGAGTCGCCGACGGGGTGGATCGGCGGCAGGTAGAGGACGTCGAAGCCCATGGCGGCCACCCGGGGCACGGCGTTGTCGGCCGTCGCCCGCAAACCCCCCTCGGACCGGGGGAAGAGCTCGTACCAGGCCGAGAACACCGCCCGCTCCCGGTCGACCCAGAGGGGGATGGGGTCGGCCACGGTGAGGTCGACGGAATCGGGGACCTTGGCCAGCACCGTGGCCAGGTTCGGGTGCAGGGCGTCGACCAGGCCGCCCTCCTCGGGCCGCTGGCGGAGGGCGACCGCCGCCTGCTCCAGGGGTCGGCGGTCGGACTTGGCCACATCGGCCGCCCGCCGTTCGAGGAGGCGGGCGCCCTCCTCCAGCTCGACGGCGAGGTCGTGGCCCGCGGCCTGCTTGACCAGGACGTCGCGCCGCCACGTGCCGAAGCGGTCGGTCCACGCCTCGACCCGAACCTCGTGGCGACCCAGGGAGCTGGGCTCGATGGTGGCCGTCCACCGGTCGTTGCCGAGCTCGGCCATGGGGGCGTAGCGCCACTTCGACTCCCCCTCCGGCCGCCACCCGACGCGGGCCGCCAGCAGGTCGTGGCCGTCGCGGAAGATGTCGGCCGAGACGGTGGTGGGATGCCCGATGACCGCCTTGGCCGGGTACCTGCCGGAGGTGGTGCGCGGGCGCGCGTCGACGATCACGATGCGACCAGTCACTCCACAGGTGTACCACTTCGGTCCAGATCCGAATCCCGCAGGGCTGCACCGAGCGCCTGCTCCCGTGGCCGCTCCGCCTCGGCTGAGAGCTTCTGCCGGTCGGCCCGGTCGGCCGGTTGGCCCGGTCGGCCCGGTCCGGTAGCACGCCGAGTGATCGCCGTCGGCGCGGGAGCAGGAGCACCGGACAGGTCTTGCTCTGGATACCCTACGGGGGTATCGTAGGTTCATGCCCGGATACGACATGGACAAGGACGACCTGCTGAAGCGGTTGCGCAGGGTTGAGGGCCAGGTCCGGGGGCTGCAGCAGATGGTGGAGGACGGCCGCTACTGCATCGATGTCCTCACCCAGATTTCAGCCGCCACCAAAGCCCTGCAGAGCGTGGCCATGGGCCTGCTCGACGACCACCTCCGGCACTGCGTGGCCGATGCCGTCTCCGCCGGGGGACCGGAGGCCGACAAGAAACTGACCGAAGCCACCGCCGCCGTGGCCCGGCTCATCCGCAGCTAGGAGGACCGATGCATCCGACCCATACCGCAGCATCGCCGGTCCACGGCGACCATCTCGCGCCCGAGGGCGCAGTCGAGCCCAAGGGCGGGCACGGCCAGCCGCCCGCCGGGCATGACCACGGCGCGCATGGCGGCCATAGCGGTCACGTCGGGATGTTCCGGCGGCGCTTCTGGTGGAGCCTGCTGCTGACCATCCCGCTGGTGGCAACCAGCCACATGGTCATGGACTGGTTCGGCTACCAGCTCGACTTCCCCGCCATGAGCTGGGTCGGCCCCGTCCTCGGCACCGTGATCTTCCTCTGGGGGGGCTGGCCCTTCCTTGCCGGCGGTTGGTCGGAGCTGCGCACCCGCCAGCCGGGGATGATGCTGCTCATCGCCATGGCCATCACCGTGGCCTACGGGGCGTCGATGGCCACCAGCCTGGGGTGGTTCGACCTCGAGTTCTGGTGGGAGCTGGGGCTACTGATCTCCATCATGCTCCTGGGCCACTGGCTGGAGATGAGGGCGCTGGGCCAGGCCCGGTCGGCCCTGGCCGCCCTGGCCGAGCTGCTGCCCGACGACGCCGAGAGGGTGGGCCCCGACGGCGAGGTCGAGTTGGTGCCCATCGGCGAGCTCGAGCGGTGCGACGTCGTGCTGGTGCGGGCCGGAGGTCGTGTCCCGGCCGACGGCGTGATCGTCGCGGGCGAGGCCGATCTGGACGAGTCGATGGTGACGGGCGAGTCCCGGCCGGTGGCCAAGGGTCCTGGGTCCAAGGTGGTCGCGGGCACAGTGGTGACCGACTCCGGTATCCGGGTGCGGGTGGAGGCGGTGGGCGACGACACCGCCCTGGCCGGCATCCAGCGCCTGGTGGCCGAGGCCCAAGCGTCGCAGAGCCGGGCCCAGGCCCTGGCCGATCGCTTCGCCGCCCTGCTGTTCTACGTCGCCGCCGGCTCCGCCGTGGTCACCTTCGCCGCGTGGTGGCTGGCCAGGTCGCCCGACGACGCCGTGGTGCGGACCGTGACGGTGCTGGTCATCGCCTGCCCCCACGCCCTCGGCCTAGCCATCCCCCTGGTGGTGTCGCTATCGACCGCCATCGCCGCCCGGTCCGGCATCCTCATCAAGGACCGCCTGGCCCTGGAGCGCATGCGCACCGTCGACGCCGTGCTGTTCGACAAGACCGGCACCCTGACCAAGGGCGAGCACGCGGTGACCGGGGTGGCCGGTGTGGGGTTGGCCGAGGACGAGGTCCTCCGCCTGGCCGGCGCAGTGGAATCCGACAGCGAGCACCCGCTGGCCCGGGCGATCGTGTCCGCCGCCCGGGAGCTGGGGCAGCTGCCCCAGGCGAGCGAGTCCCGCTCGATCACCGGCCGGGGGGTGGAGGCGACCATCGCCGGTCAGCGCTACGCAGTCGGTGGTCCGGCCATGCTCCGGGAGCGTGGGCTGACCGAGCCGCCCGCCCTGGCCCAGGCCGCCGATTCCTGGCGGGGCCGCGGCGCCGCGGTCCTTCATCTGGTGCGGGGACAGGAGATCATCGGTGCTTTGGCCCTGGAGGACCAGATACGGCCCGAGGCGGCCGAGGCCGTCGCCCAGCTGCACCGCATGGGCCGCCGGGTCGTGATGATCACCGGCGACGCCCGCCAGGTGGCAGAGGCGGTCGGAGCCGACCTGGGCGTCGACGAGGTCATGTCCGAGGTGCTGCCCGAGGAGAAGGACGCCAAGGTGGCCGAGCTGCAGGCCCGAGGCCTGTCCGTCGCCATGGTGGGAGACGGAGTCAACGACGCCCCCGCCCTGGCCCGGGCCGACGTCGCCATCGCCATCGGCGCCGGCACCGATGTGGCCATGGAGTCGGCCGGCGTCATCCTCGCCTCCAGCGACCCTCGGGGCGTGGTGTCGGTGATCCGGCTGTCACGGGCCAGCTACCGCAAGATGATCCAGAACCTGGCCTGGGCCGCCGGCTACAACTTGGCCGCCATCCCGCTGGCCGCCGGCGCCCTGTCCTGGGCCGGCGTCAGCCTGTCGCCGGCGGTCGGCGCCGTGCTCATGAGCCTGTCGACCATCGTCGTCGCCCTCAATGCCCAGCTGCTGCGCCGGGTTCAACTCCGGCCCCCGGCCCCCGCCACTGACAACCCCGAGGAGCACGATGAAGCTCTCCCTTCCGCTGCGTAGCCTGCTCGTCGGAGTCGTCCTGGTCACTGTGGCCTGCGGCGGCTCCGACGGGAGCTCCACCAGCGTGACCGGTGACGCCCGGACCGTCGAGGTGACGATGGCCGACAACCGCTTCGAGCCGGCCACCCTCACCGTGGCCCGGGGCGAAGAGGTCAAGTTCGTCCTCCGCAATGCCGGCACCGTCGTCCACGACGCCTACGTGGGCGACGCCGAGGCCCAAGCGGAGCACGAGGCCGACATGCGCGGCAGCGGAGGCGGCCATGATGCCCACGGCGGAAACGGCGGCGCTGGCGCGATCACCGTCGAGCCGGGTAAAGCCGGCACGCTCACCCACACCTTTGACGAGGCGGGCGAGATCGAGATCGGTTGCCACGAACCGGGCCACTACGCCGGTGGCATGAAGATCGCCGTAGTTGTCTCCTGAGCCAACGGCACCCAGGCACACAAGCCGATGGTCGGTAGCTCAAACGGGTGACGCCCCGGCGCGATCGCTCCGAGTCCGGCCATGCTGCTGGGCTGATGCGTTCTCGGATGAGCTCGCCCCCCTGGGCCTCGCTCCTCAGTGACCCCCTCCTCCTGCGGAGGCGCGAACCGGGCCGGGATCAGACGCGATGGCCCCGGTCGCGGGGGTGGAACCGGTCGGCGACGAAATCGGTGAGCACGCTGGACCAGGGCGAGGACAGCCGAAAGCACAACAGTTGGGTCTCATTCCCCGCGGATGATTGCCGCCCCCGACGGAGCCGGATTAGGGTTCCGCCTACCGAGGGTCCCCTTGGCGCAAGTGAGGCTCATGACCCCACGTCACCGATGGCTGCTCGGCGTACTCGTCGGGTCGGTTCTGATGCTGCCCATGATGGGGCAGCCTTTGGCGACGGCGGCGCCTATCGACGACAAGCGAGCTGAGGCCGCTCAGCTCCAGGACAAGCTAGAGGCGCAGGGAATCGAGCTCAGCATCCTGGCCGAGCGCTACAACCAGGCCCGCATGAGGGTGGCCGAGGTCGAAGCGAACATGGCCGAGACCGAGGCCGACGTGGCCCGCTCCGACGAACGCCTGCAGCTGGTGAAGCGCCGCCTGGCCACCGCTGCCATCTCCGCCTACGTCCACGGGGGCAGCACCTCCATCCTGAGCACGATGGCCCGCAGCGCCAAGCCCAGCGAGACAGTCGTGCGCAACCAGTACCTCCGGGTCACCGCCGCCGACCAGCGGGCGATCCTCGGCGAGCTGCGGCTGGCCAAGCAGGACCTGGGCCTGCGCCGGGCCGAGCTCGACGCCGAGCGCAAGACGGCCCGGGCTGCCTCCGAGGACGCCGAAGCTGCCAGCCGGGAGGCGGGGGCCGCCGATGCGGCCCAGCGAGCCCTGCTGTCCCAGGTCGAGGGCGACCTCTCCGGGCTGGTAGCCGAGGAGGCGGCCCGCCGGGAGGCGGAGCAGGCGGCCCAGCGGCGCATCGCGGTAGTGGTTCCGCCGTCGGCCAGCCCGTCTGGAATCCTTTCGCCCACCCCGCTTGCAGCCGAGGAGCTGCCCGCCACCCGCATCCTTCCCTCGTCGGGGCTGGGGGCCATCGCCGTCGAGCGGGCCATGACGCACCTGGGCAAGCCCTACATCTGGGGCGGGGAAGGCCCGGAGGGCTTCGATTGCTCGGGGCTCACGATGGACGCGTGGGCGGCGGCGGGCGTGAGCCTGTCCCACGGCGCCGACCTCCAGTACTACGAGAGCACCCGGGTGCCCGTCGACGAAGTCATCCCCGGCGACCTGCTCTTCTTCGGCGATTCGGTCGACGGCATCCACCACAACGCGATGTACATCGGCGACGGGCAGATGATCGAGGCGTCCCAGACCGGCACGCCGATACGCATCCGGGCCTGGCGCTCCGTCGACCTGGTCGGCGCTGGCCGGCCCGGCTAGCACTCGTCCCAAGCGGGCTCCCAGGTGTCGCCAGACCCGCCTGCGTTTGGCGGGATGCGAATCGGCCGTAGTGGGTGAGAACCCCTCGAGGCACCCGACCGTCCGCCGCGGCGGACAGGTCGAGTGCACGAGTGAGGGTGCTGGTGATGAAGCAGCCTGGCGAGTATGGCCGATGGTCGTAGCCGCGTGCGAGACATCCCCCGGGCGCAGCCCGGTCCTGGACATGCCTCAAGCTGCTGCGTCGAAGGCGTGTGCTCAACGCAGACGTCCTGCTGGTTCCGCGCCGGGAGCGCGTCCCATGACAGAAGAACAAGGCCCTCCCCGGTGCACCGGTGTCGGAGCTGATCGAGCGACGCGACACGCTGCGCTCGTGGCTGCAGAACGTCCCGGCCCAGATCAGCGTTTTGGCCCGGTCGGCGGCCGGCGATGGCGAAGGCGATCGGGGCGTTGCGGGGACCGGCCAAGGCAGGGTGCCCATGGCGGCCACGACGTCGGAGCCCTGCTCCACCGCTCCGCGCCCACCTCGGCGGCGATGCCGCGGTCAACCAGTTCTTCAACCTGATGAAGCAGGTCGGCACGAACGGTCAGGACGCGGTCGCCCTCCGGAGGGCGACCGACATGATCCGGCCCTTGTCCGGCCCCTGACCGCGGACGCCGGACGGCCGGCGACGCTCGCCGGCGTCTCTGGGTCAGATCTCGCCGCCAGCTGAGTCCGGGAAACGCGGATCCCGCCCCCGGGTGACATCTCCTGCCGGCATGCCGTGAGTGGGAAAGGGTCCCCCGACTCTGAACAGGTCGGCACGCAGGCCGTCACCCGATCGTATGCCATGGCCTTTCACGCGCCGACGCCAAGGACCCCCGCGATAGCGTCCGGCCCATGAAGGCCTACCGCAGCTTCACCGTCCGGCCCCGTCTGCCCGACGCGCTGGCTCCCCTCCACACCCTGGCCATGAACCTGCGCTGGTCGTGGGACGAGCGCACCCAGGACCTGTTCCGGTGGGTGGACTCGGAGGCGTGGGAGGCCAGTGGCTACGACCCCGTCCGCCTCCTGGGCTCGGTGGGTAAGGCCCGCCTCGACGCCCTCGCCGCCGACCGCACGTTCCTCTCCTTCCTCCGCGAGGTGTTCGGCGAGTTGCGCCGAGACACCGAGGCCGACCGGTGGTTCCAGGGCCGAGACAGCGCCCTGCGCTCGGTGGCCTACTTCTCGCCCGAGTTCGGCATCGCCAAGGCCCTGCCCCAGTACTCCGGCGGCCTGGGCGTCCTCGCCGGCGACCACCTGAAGGCGGCCAGCGCCCTCGGCGTCCCCCTTGTCGGGGTGGGCCTTTTCTACGCCCAGGGCTACTTCCGCCAGGAGCTCAACGGGGACGGGTGGCAGGAGGAGCGCTACGTCGACCTCGACCCCCACGCCATGTCGCTGGCCCCCTGCGACCAGGGGCTGGTGGAGGTCGACCTGGCCGGCACCACCCTCTACGCCCGCATCTGGCGGGCCCAGGTGGGCCGGATCCCCCTGTACCTGCTCGACACGTCGGTCGACGTCAACGACGAGCCCGGCCGGGGTGTCACCGACCGCCTCTACGGGGGCGACACCGAGCACCGGCTGCGCCAGGAGATCCTCCTGGGCGTGGGCGGGGTGCGGGCCCTCGACGTGGTGGGCGAGTCGGCCCACGTCTTCCACAGCAACGAGGGCCACGCCGGGTTCCTCGGCCTCGAGCGCATCCGGCGGGCCATCGCCGGGGGGCTCTCGTTCGACGAGGCGGTGGAGGCGGTGCGGGCGGGCACCGTCTTCACCACCCACACGCCCGTCCCCGCCGGCATCGACCGCTTCCCCCGGGCCCTCATGGAGCGCTACTTCAAGGGGTGGGCCGACGAGTGCGAGGTGAGCTTCGACTCGCTCATGGCCCTGGGCCACGCACCCGGCGAGCCCTCCGACGCCCCGTTCAACATGGCCATCATGGGCCTGCGCCTGGCCGGGTTCAGCAACGGGGTGTCCAAGCTCCACGGGGTGGTCAGCCGCCAGATCTTCCAGCCGGTGTGGCCGGACGTCCCCACCGACGAGCTGCCCATCGGGTCGATCACCAACGGCGTCCACACCCGCACGTGGGCCTCGCCCGAGATGCGCGACCTCTTCGACCGCCACGTCCTGCCCGAGTGGCACCTGGCCGGCCCCGACCGGTGGGCCCGCATCGAGGACGTGGGCGACGACGAGCTGTGGCGGGCCCGCCAGCAGGCCCGGGAACGGCTGGTGGCCTACGTCCGCCAGCGGCTGCGGGCCACTTCCCTCTCCCGGGGGATGTCGGAGGCCGACCTCACGTGGATCGACGAGGCCTTCGACCCCGGCATCCTCACCATCGGCTTCGCCCGCCGCTTCGCCCCCTACAAGCGGGCCACCCTCCTGCTGTCCCAGCCGGATCGGCTGGCCAAGCTCCTCCTCGACGCCGACCGGCCCATGCAGATCCTGTTCGCGGGCAAGGCCCACCCGGCCGACGACCCGGGCAAGGAGATCATCCGCCAGGTGGTGCAGTTCGCCCGCAACCGCGACCTCCGCCACCGGGTCGCCTTCCTGGAGGACTACGACATCGGCGTCGCCCGCCTCCTCTACCAGGGGTGCGACGTGTGGCTCAACACCCCCCGCCGGCCCCTGGAGGCCTGTGGGACCAGCGGGGAGAAGGCGGCCCTCAACGGCGGCCTCAACTGCTCGATCCTCGACGGCTGGTGGGACGAGCTCTACGACGGCCACAACGGCTGGGCCATCCCGTCGGCCGAGACGGTCACCGACCAGCACGTTCGCGACCAGATCGAGGCGGGCAGCCTGTTCGACCTGTTCGAGCGCCAGATCGTCCCCCTCTTCTACGAGGCCAACCCGGGACGTCCGCCCAGCCGGTGGCTGAGCCGCGTCCGGCGGTCGCTGCGCACCCTGGGACCGGTGGTCACGTCCAGCCGCATGGTGCGGGACTACGTGGAGAAGATGTACGAGCCCGCCGCCGCCCACGGCGAGGACCTGGCCGCCGACGGCAACGCCCGGGCCAAGGCCCTGGCCGCCTGGAAGCGGCGGGTCCTCTCCATGTGGACGACGGTGGCGGTTCAGACCGTCGAGGAATCGGGCGACGGCGCCGACCTGGGCGGGGCCCGGGTGGTGGTGGCCGCCGCCGACCTGGGCAAACTCGGCCCCGACGACGTCCAGGTCCAGGTGGTGCACGGCCCGGTGGGCAACACCGACGACATCGTCGATCCCACCGCCGCCCCCATGACCCTGGTCGGGCCCGATGGCTCCGGCCGCCACCGGTACGAGGGCAGCTTCACCTGCGACCGACCCGGTCGCTACGGGTTTACTGTGCGGGTGGTGCCCTCCCACCCCGATCTCCTCACCTGGGCCGAGCTCGGCTGCATGGCGGTCGCCTGAGCCACCGTTCGAGCCAGCGTTGACGGCGGCGCCCGGGCGCGGCCACCGGGGCCGGCTCGCCCGCCGGCCGCTGGCCGGCGCGGTCGCGCTGATGGCGCTCGTCGGGTGCACGAGCCCGGGGCCGCCGGCGCGGATGGGATCGGGGGCCCCGGCCACCGTGGCCGCCACGACCACCACCGAGCCCCTGGACCCGGAGCTGGAGGACATCGTGGCCGGCGCGGGGATGACCGAGGCCGGCCGCCGCCTGTTCCTGTCGGCCTCGCCGTCGGTGGAGGACTCGGCCACCGTGGCCCAGAGCTGCGCCGGGCTCGACGCCAGCGCCGGACCCGAGGGCGCCCACACCTTCGGCTGCCTGATCGACGGCCGCATCCACGTCCGGTCGTTCTCCGACCCCGAGGTGCGCGACCTGATCTACGTGGTCGCCGTCCACGAACTGCTGCACGTCGTCTACGGCCGGCTGAGCCGGTCGGACCGGCTGACCATCGACCCTCTCCTGGAAGCGGCCCGCGTCGGCAACGGCGTCCTCGAGGAGCGGCTGGAGGTGTACGCCGCCGTCGACGAGGACACCCCCAACGAGGTCCACTCCCTGCTCGGCACCGAGTTCGCCGACCTCGACCCCGTCCTGGAGGCCCATTACGCCGGGTTCTTCGACCGGGCCCTCGTGCTCGACACCTTCCGCCGCACGCTCGGCGACCGGGAGGACGAGATCCGGGCCCTGAAGGCGGCGATCGCCGCCATGGAGACCCGCCTCGACGCCATCCAGGCCGAGCTCGACGCCCAGCAGGCGGCGGGCGACTTCGAGGCCTACAACCTCAACGTCGACCGCTTCAACGCCCTGGTGGTGGAGCACAACGCCGCCGTGGGCCGGGTGAACGCCCTGGTCGAGGAGGACAACCGCCTGACGGGCTAGATCTCCCCGCTAGTGCCGGGACGTCAGGTCGAAGAGCTCGGGCTCCTCACCGACGTTCTTGACCGCGGTGATCCCGGGGACCCGGTCCTTGAGGATGCGCTCGATGCCGGCCTTGAGGGTCATGGTGGAGGCGGGGCAGCTCCCACAGGCCCCGACGAGCTCGATGTCGACCACGCCGGTCTCCTCGTCGACGCCCACCAGCGTCATGTCGCCGCCGTCGGACTGCAGCACGGGACGGATGGCCTCGATGGCCTCCATCACCTGCTCCTTCATCGTCGTCGTCACCGGGTATCTGCCTCCGTTGCCATCGTCCCGATGCTACCAACGCCCAGCCGGCCTGCGGCCTTCCCGTCCGGGGGGCGGCCGGTAGGCTCGCCTCGAAGTGGCCCGAGTCGTCGCCCGCGCCGTCGTCGACCGGGTCGGCTTGGAGGACTGGCTCCGCCCTCGCACCGACCTGCTGGTGGAGGTGCCCGCGGCCGGCGGCGACGGTGCCTTCGAGCAGGCGGACGGTCCCTTCGAGCGCTACCGGCGGCGAGTGGAGACGGAGCCGGTGGCCGGCGCCGACGGCGCCGCGGACCGGGTCCGCGTCACCCAGACGGTCGACTTCCGCCTCGGCCTGCCCTACTTCCGGTTCCTGTTCACGCCCGCCGCCCGCTCCGCCCTCCGCCGGCCGGGCCGGGACCGGGCCCCGTGGTGGGCGCCCCCCGAGCACCTCGACCTGGGCGCGGCCAACGCCCTCGGCACCCTGGCCGTCCTGGCCGTCACGTTCGGCTACCTCAACAGCCTGTTCACCCAGACCATCGGGTTCGCGGGCGAGGAGTTCGGCGTGGGCAACAGCGGCCAGGGCGCGGCCGGCAGCGTGGTCCGGGTGGGCGGGCTCATCGCCCTGGTGGTGGTGGCCACCGCCGACCGCCGGGGGCGGCGGGCGGTGATGCTGGCCGCCGCCACCGCCGGCTGCCTCCTGGCCGTGACCGGGGCCTTCGCCCCGTCCCTCCCCTGGCTGACGGGCAGCCAGCTCATGGCCCGGGCCTTCGCCAGCGCCCTGCTCATCCTGGTGTCGATCGTGGCGGCGGAGGAGATGCCGGCCGGGTCCCGCGCCTACGCCGTCAGCCTCCTGGCCATGGCCGGGGGGCTGGGGGCGGGTGTGTGCGTGCTCGCCCTCCGGCTGGCCGATCTCGGCGTGCGGGGGTGGCGAACCCTCTACGTCCTGCCCCTGCTGGCCCTGCCCGCGCTGGCCACCACCCGCCACCGGCTGCAGGAGAGCCGGCGCTACCTGGCCCCCCATCCCCGGGTGGCCATCAAGGGCCACGGCGGCCGCCTCGCCCTGCTGGGCGTCTCCGCCCTGCTGGCCAACCTGTTCATCGCCCCCAACTCCCAGTTCGGCAACCGCTACCTCCGCTCCGAACTGGGCTTCAGCGGCGGGGCCATCGGGCTGTTCTCGGTGGTCGTGGGGACGCCGGCGTCGATCGGGATCGTGGCCGGCGGGCGCATCGCCGACGTCCGGGGGCGCCGGATCGTGGCCGCGGTGGCCCTGGTCTTCGGCACGTCGGCCACCGTGGCCCTCTTCTTCTCCGACGGGTGGCCGCTGTGGGTGTGGGCGATCGTGGGCAACGTCCTGTCCGCCGCCTCCGTCCCCGCCCTCGGCGTCTACGGGCCGGAGCTGTTCCCCACCGGCCTGCGGGGCAAGGCCAACGGCCTGGTGGCGGTGAGCGCCCTCACCGGCAGCGCCATCGGCCTGACGGGGGCGGGCCTGATGTCGGACGGCTTCGGCGCCATCGGCCCGGCCATGGCCGTGCTCGCCGCCGGCCCCCTCCTGCTGGCGATCCTCGTCCTGGTCGCCTACCCGGAGACGGCCCGCCGCCGGCTGGAGGAGCTCAACCCGGAAGACCGAGCAGCCAGTCCTTGACGGCCGCGGCCACGGCTGCGTCCCGGCCCCGCAGCCCGTGGTCGCCGCCCTCGATCCACACGTGGGTGACCGGGCCGGCGATGGTGGCGGTGGCCGCCTCCAGCTCGGCCGGGGTACCGAACGTGTCCCTCGTCCCCGACACGAACAGGCAGGGGACGTGGATGCGGGGCAGGTGCTCGGTGCGGGACCTCTCCGGGCGCCCCGGCGGGTGGAGGGGGTAGCTCACCAGGGCCAGGCCGAGGGCGGGCAGGCCGTCGGCCACCGCCATCGAGCCCATCCGCCCGCCGAAGGACCGCCCGCCGAGGACGATCCGCACGGGATCGAGCCCGGTGCGGGCGGCGAGGGCGGCGGCCGCGTCCCGCACCACCTGGAGGACGACCGCGGTGGCCTTGCGGGACGGGAGGTCGATCCGGTCGACGGGGACGTCGACCGCGGCCAACGCCTTCTCCAGGGCGACCAGGGACGGGTGGTCGCGGGTGGCGCTGGCGCCGGGCGCCACCAGCAGAGCCCGGTCCGCGCTCATGGAAGCAGGATGCGGCGGGCTTCGGTGAGCTCGAGGATGCGCTGGCCGGCGCCGGCCGAGTCGGCCCCGTGGTCGGGGTGGGACTCCCGCAGCAACGACCGGAACCGGCGCACCACCTCGTCCCGGTCGGGATCGCTCTCGGGTCCGAAGCCGAGCACCTGGCGGGCCCACCGCTCGTCGGTGGCGAAGCGGCGCCACGCCATCGGCGGGGAGACGGTGGCGTCGGCCAGGTGGTCGATGAGCTCCCGGCCGATGGGTCCGTCCCAGATCATCGCCTTGCGGATGGCGGTGAACACCGCCGGCCGGGCCGACGGGTGCAGCCGGCCGGCGGCGTAGAGGGCGCCCAGCAGCTGGGGGACGGACCGGCCGTCGCCGCCGATCTCCAGCTCCGACGCCTCCTCCGCCGTGCCCGTCAGCTTGTGGCGGGTGCGGTCGAGGCCGACGATGTCGGTCTGGAACCGGTGCCGGAGGCGGGGCTGGACGATCGTCCCCCCGCCGGCGACGTCGCCCAGGAGGGCGAGGAAGTCGAGGCGGGTCTCGGGGTCGAGGTCGCCCACGTGGGCGGCGACGACCGCACCCAGGAGGATGCCGCCGTAGCCGGGGGCGGGGTCGGTGGGCAGCCACACGTGCCCCAGCGCCACCCGTCGGGTGGGCGCGACGGCGCGCGAATGACGGACCTCGAGCTCTGCCAGCAGCACGGCATGCAGGGTAGAGGCCGCCGACCCACACCCACCGCCAACCGGAGACCCTCCCGGCGACCAGGACCGTCACCGCGCGGCGTGACGGGGGCGGCCCGGGGTCCGGCTCGCCGACGTTTCGCGTGGCGCACGAGTCGCCCGGCGATCACCGCTCGCCACAAAGGCGGCCGGGCTGGTTCGGCGGGCGGGCGAAGCCCCGTTAGATGTACGGGCGCAGCGCGTCCCGCAGGGTGCGGGCCTCCCGGGAGACGGACTCGTCGCCGGCGTCGGACTCGACCGCCTCCAGGGCGGCCGCGGCCAGCTCCCGGATCTGCAGCCACGCCACCGGCTCGAACCCGTAGGGCGGCCGGGACTCCTGCACGATGACGGTGGCGGCCACCAGCTGCTCGGCGATGCGGCCGTCGTCGGGCCGTTGGATGAGGCGGTCGGCGGCCACGAACAGGTCGCCCATGGCCGCGTGGGCCCGCTCCCCCGAGTCGCCACCGCCGCCGTCGTCGTCGTCCTCCTCGTCGTCGTCGAAGTCGTCGTCGAAGTCGTCGTCGACGCCCCGCAGCCGGTCGACCCGGTCGTCGGACTCCATGTCGTCGAGGATGGCGTCCACCAGGTCCTCCTCGGACACGCCCACCACCAGGACCAGCCCCGGCTCCCAGCGGAAGGCGATACCCCGCTCCCGGAGGCTGGCCGACAGCCGACCCCGCTCGCCGGCCGACCACTCCTCCAGCTCGAAGCCCACCTCGTCGCCCTCGGTCCCCTCGGCCAGGGTGGCATCGGGGCGGTCGACCAGGGACAGCTTGCAGTCCCAACAGCGGGTGTCGGTGACGCTGAACTCGGCGCCGCACCACGGACAGCAGGCCACGATCATGCCGGCACCCACTCCCCGAACACCTGGCCCAGGGCGGAAACGATCTCCCCCTCGGTGGCGTAGGCCCGCACCGCCTCCACGATCACCGGCATGAGGTTGACGTCGGGCCGGCGGGCGTCGTCGACCACCCGGACCAGCACCGCCCGAACCACCTCCTCGTCCCTGCCCGCCCGCACCTCGGCCAGCCGCTTGCGCTGGCGCTCCTCGACCTCGGCCGCCGCCGCGTCGTCGTGGGCCACCGCCGCCGCAGCAGCCGGGGCGGGGGTCCCCGCCCCGTCCGTGAATCGGTTGACCCCGACCACCACCTGCTCGC
The DNA here is from genome assembly GCA_963790325.1 of uncultured Acidimicrobiia bacterium. Lineage (GTDB taxonomy): Bacteria > Actinomycetota > Acidimicrobiia > Acidimicrobiales > AC-14 > JAXDMK01. The sequence continues at coordinate 923,012 of CAWBNY010000002.1, read as the reverse complement.
CCGTCTCCACCCGGCGGGCGTGTTCGAAGGCGGCGTCGGCGATCCGGCGCTGGAACCACCCCCACTCGATGCCGGCCAGCACCCCCTGGAGCATCGAGCCGTCTCCCAGCTGGTCGATCCGCCCGAGCAGTTCCTCGGCCCGGCGCTCGACCTCGTCGGTGAGGGACTCCACCAGCCACGACCCACCCAGGGGGTCGGCCACGAGGGGCACCCCGGTCTCCGCCGCGATCACCTGCTGGGTGCGCAGGGCCAGGCGGGATGTGTGGTCGGTCGGCAGGCGGAGGGCCTCGTCGAGGGCGTTGGTGTGCATGCTCTGAGCCCCGCCGAGGACTCCGGCCAGCGCCTCCAACGTCGTCCGCACCACGTTGACCTCCGGTTGCTGAGCCGTGAGCGAGGCACCCGCCGTCTGGACGTGGAACCGGCAACGCAGCGACCGCTCGTCGGTGGCACCGTAGCGTTCCCGCAGCCAGCGGGCCCACAGGCGGCGCGCGGCCCGGAATTTCGCGATCTCCTCGAAGAAGTCGATCTGGGCGTTGAAGAAGAAGCTCAGTCGGGGGGCGAAGGCGTCGACCGCCAGCCCGGTGGCCACCGCCGCCTCCACGTAGGCGAAGCCGTTGGCCAGGGTGAAGGCCAGCTCCTGCACCGCCGTCGACCCCGCCTCCCGGATGTGGTAGCCGGACACCGACAGCGGGTGGAAACGGGGCATCTCCGCCGTGCACCACGACACCACGTCGGTGACCAGCCGCACCGACGGCCGGGGCGGGTAGAGGTACTCGTTCTCGGCCTGGTACTCCTTCAGGATGTCGTTCTGGACGGTGCCTCGCAGCGCCGCCCGGGGGACACCCGCCTTCTCCGCCGCCACCACGTACATGGCCAGGACGATGGCGGCCGGGGAGTTGATCGTCATCGATGTCGACACGAGGCCCAGGTCGATGCCCGCGAACAGCTCCTCCATGTCGGCGAGGGTGTCGACGGCCACGCCGCACCGACCCACCTCGCCCGCCGACACCGGATCGTCGGAGTCCCGGCCCATGAGGGTGGGCAGGTCGAAGGCGATCGACACCCCGTCGCCGCCCGCGTCGAGCAGGGCGCGGATGCGCCCGTTCGACGCCGCCGCCGAACCGAAGCCGGCGAACATCCGGTGGGTCCACAGCTTCGACCGGTACATGGACGCGTACGGGCCCCTGGTGTAGGGGAAGACCCCCGGCCACTCCCCGTCGTCAGGCCCGTAGACCGGCTCCAGGGGGATCCCGGACGACGTGAAGGGGGCCGGGGCGCGCCCCGCCGGCGCCGCCTCGTACCCCCGCCGCCAGTCGTCGCGGCCGGCCACAGGGGCAGGCTATCCCCGCCGCTAGTGTCCAGGTCATGTCCTCGACTTCACCCTCCCGCACCATCGCCATGCTCGTCGGCGGCGGTCCCGCCCCCGGCCTCAACGGCGTCATCAACTCCGTCACCCTGAGTGCCCGGGCCCGGGGCTGGCGGGTGCTGGGCGTCCCCAGGGGCTTCTCCCAGCTCATGGTGGGCGACGTGTCGGGGGTGCGAGAGCTCACCGAGGCCGACGTCGACGGCATCGCCACCAAGGGCGGGAGCATCCTCTACACCGCCCGGGCCAACCCCACCAAGAAGCAGGAGGACCTCGACGCGGTGGTGGCCGCCCTGGGCAAGCTGGAGGTCACCGACCTGGTCACCCTGGGGGGCGACGACACCGCCTCCTCGGCGGTGAAGGTGGCGGGCGCCTTCGGCGGCGACATGCGGGCCGTCCACGTCCCCAAGACCATCGACAACGACCTCCCCCTCCCCCTGGAGGCCCCCACCTTCGGCTACGAGACGGCCAAGTACTGGGGCGCGGAGCTGCTCAAGAACCTCCTGGCCGACGCCAAGACCACCGGCCGGTGGTACCTGGTGACGGCCATGGGCCGCTCGGCCGGACACCTGGCGGTGGCCATGGCGATCGGGTCGGGCTCGCACCTGGTGTCGATCCAGGAGGAGTTCCCGCCGGGGGCGATCACCGTCGCCGACATCGCCGACCTGGTGGAGGCGGCCATCCTCAAGCGCATGGCCGCCGGCGAGAGCTGGGGCCTGGCCGTGCTGGCCGAGGGCCTGCTCGACCAGATGTCGGAGGAGGAGATGTCCCAGTACGTCACCGACTACGACGAGCACGGCCACCCCCGCCTGTCGGAGATCGACCTGGGCAAGATCGTCCGCGACGTGGTCGACGCCCGCTTCAAGGCCCGCGGCGTGAAGATGGCCTTCATCACCAAGATCATCGGCTACGAGCTGCGCTGCGCCGATCCCATCGCCTTCGACGTCCAGTACACCCGCACCCTCGGCTACGGGGCGGTGGAGTTCCTGGCCCACGGGTCGGGCAACGCGTTGATCTCCCTCCAGGCGGGCAAGCTCGTCCCCATCGCCTTCGCCGACCTCCAGGACCCGGCCACGGGCAAGGTCCGGGTGCGCAAGGTCGACGTCGACGGGGGCGGGTGGCAGGCGGCCCTGGCCTTGCAGTCGCGGCTGCGGGCCGGCGACCTGGAGGGGTCGTCGCTGGAGGCGCTGGCGGCGGCGTCCAAGGAGGACCCGCCGGCCCTCGCCGCCCGCTTCGCCCGCCTCGTCGGCTAGGACGTCTTTCTAGGCCGCGCCCAAGTCCAGCAGGCCCCGCAGGGCGGGCGGGGTGAGGCGGGACAGCAGGACCACCGCCCTCTGCTGAGCCCGCTGGCGGTCGACGGCGGTGGCCTGGGCCTGGATCGCCCGCTGGCCCCAGTCGACCCGCTGGGCCATGCGCGCCGCCTCTACCTCGGCCAGGCGGATGGCGGCTCCGCCGGAGCTCACCGAGGCCGACCACAGCAGCGGCCCCTTGGCCGAGCGGGCGGCGGTGGCCATGACGGGGACGTCGAAGCGGCGCAGCTCACCGGTGGTCCGCAGGACGCGGCGGTCGCCGCCCACGTCGCCGCCGCCCAGCAGGGTGGGCGCGGCGGCCAGCGCGTCGGCGATCCACTGGTCGAGGATGGGCTTGGGGTTCACCGCCGCCCCGCCGCCGGGATGGATCTCGAAGTGGACATGGGCCGGTCCGCCGGCGGCGTTGCCGGTGGCCCCGTTGTATCCGACCACCTGGCCCTCCTCGACGGTGTCGCCCGTCTGGAGGCCGTCGGCGTAGCCGGCCAGATGCGTCATGTAGTAGTAGGTGCCGTCGTCGGTGGTGACGTAGACCGAGATCCCCCCGACCGCCTCGCCGGTGAGCTCGACCACGCCCCGGGCCGGTGACCGGACCGGGACGCCGTAGTCGGCCCACAGGTCGTTGCCCTGGTGGAGGTGGGGCGTCGGGTTGTAGCGGGGGTCGTGGAAGTCGTCGCTCCACGTGACCAAACCCGCGACCGGGAACCGTCCCATCCCCAGGACGAAGGCCTCCTCCTCGCTGAAGCCGAGGACGGTGAGGGGGCGGAGGGCGTCGAGCAGGGCGGCGGTGCTGCTGGGCCCGGTGCGGGGCCGGTAGTCGAGGACGAGGTCGGGGAGGGCGTCGGTCTCGGCCGGTCCGCTGTCGCCCCCCTCGGTGCCGTCCGCCGGCGGGGCGGTTGCGGGCGGGGCGGTGTCGGGCGGGGCCGACTCCGGCGGCTGCGGTTGCGGCGGCTCCGGTTGCGGGGCCACCGGCTGCATCGTGGTGGTCGGGGGCTCGGTGGCGGGCGGGGCGGTGACCGTGGTGGTGGTGGTGTCGGAGTCGAGCTGGGCGGCGGCGCCCGCACCCGTCGCGGTCAGAAGGAGGGCGACCACCAGCGCGACCACACCGAGGCGACTACCCATCACCGGCGTGCCGCCACACGCCCCGCTTGGCCGCCCACGAGTCGAACGCCGCCACCAGGTGGTCGTCGGTGCCCAGGACGTGCTCGCCGTCGGCCACCACCACCTCGCTGAGCTGGGCCGCGTGGCCGTCGGCCCAGCCCCGGGCCACCCCTACGACCAGCCCGTGGCGGCGGGCGGTGATGGTGACCGGCTCCCGCCGGGAGCGGAGGAACCCGTCGGCCGACGGGTCGGCCTGCTCGGTGACGGTGAGCTCCACCGGGATCCCTCCCCGCCCGATCACCGCCGGCGGGTCGAAGGGGAAGTCGGCGATGGGGCCCCACACCCGTCCCGGACCCTCCTCCAGGAGGTGGATGCGGTCGAACTCGATGTCGACGTGGAACGCGGAGAGGGCCTCCTGGGCGGCCACGATGCGGGCCGGTGAGATCTCGTCGGCCACCGTCACGTGGGGGACGAAGGGCCAGGTGAGGGGGCGGGCGAGGGGGTCGTCGAACACCCGCTCGCGGGCGGCCCGGACCGCGTCGGCGCCGCTGACCACCGGGAGGTAGAGCACGGGGTTGTCGGGGAGGAAGGTGGTGGGCGGGCCGAGCTCGACGGCGAAGGGCCGGGTGGCGCCGGCCGCACGGCGGAGGAGAGCGAGGGCGTCGTCGAACCGGTCGTCGCGGACGTTGACCGGCGGGACGAGGGTGAGGTGGGCCGGGACCCGCCCGTAGGTACCGTCGCCCACCGCCCGCCGGAGGGCGTCGATCTCCCGGTCGATCGGCGACGGGACGAGGAGGACGACGCCCACCCGGGAACGGGGCATCCTCCTAGGCTGCCATCGCCGGGGTGCGTCGGCCCATCACGTCGTGGCGCCGGTGCCTGATGTCGGCCCCCGTGAACCGGAGGACCCGCCACCCGAGCCCGGGGAGCCGGCCGAGCTGGCGGCCGTTCCGCCCCCGGTCGCCGACTCGGCTGCGGCGGCTGGGAGAACCAACCCGGGACGATCGGGGCTCCCGGTGTCGGCCGGGGACCGACGGGGGACGGCCACGGCGACATCGATCGTGGTCACGCCAAGAGTGAACCACGCCCGAGGCACAGCGCCGTCCCGGACGCGGATCGGCCCCGGCGGGCGGCAGTGGCCTAGTGGCTGCCGCGGTCGGCGGCGGCGATACGGGTTTCGGCCCGGCGGGCGGCGGCCAGGGCCTCCTCGTCGTCGGCGGCACCCCCCGACGCCGCGTCCTTGGCCCGGCGGGCCCGGTCGACGTCGATCTGCCCGGACAGCTCGGCCACGTCGGACAACACCGTCACCCGGTCGTCGCGCACCTCCACGAACCCTCCGTGGACGGCGGCCACCACCTCCTCCGACGGCGACGTCTTGATCCGGACCAACCCCACCCCCAACGCGCCGAGGAAGGGGGCGTGGCCGGAGAGGAAGGCGATCTCGCCCCCGTCGACCGTGCGGCACACGACCATCTCCGCGTCGCCCGAGAACAGGATCCTCTCGGGCGAGACCAGCTCGACGTGCACTAGGCGGCCGCCCCTTCCTTCAACGACTTGGCCTTCTCCAGCACCGAGTCGGCTCCGCCCACGTTGTAGAAGGCCTGCTCGGGGACGTCGTCCATCTCGCCGTTGACCAGCTTCTCGAACGACTCGACCGTCTCCGCCACCGGCACGTTGATGCCCTTGACGCCGGTGAACTGCTCGGCCACGTAGAACGGCTGCGAGAGGAACTTCTGCACCTTGCGGGCCCGCTGGACGATGACCTTGTCCTCTTCCGCCAGCTCGTCGAGCCCCAGGATGGCGATGATGTCCTGCAGCTCCTTGTACCGCTGCAGCACCTCCTGCACCCGCCGGGCCACCGCGTAGTGGCGCTCCCCCACGACCTCGGGCACCAGGATCCGGGAGGTCGAGGCCAGCGGGTCGACCGCCGGGTAGATCCCCAGCGACGCGATCTGGCGGGACAGCTCGGTGGTGGCGTCGAGGTGGGTGAAGGTGGTGAACGGCGCCGGGTCGGTGTAGTCGTCGGCGGGCACGTACACCGCCTGCAGCGAGGTGATCGAACGTCCCTTGGTGGACGTGATCCGCTCCTGCAGCTCGCCCATCTCGTCGGCCAGAGTCGGCTGGTAGCCCACCGCCGACGGCATCCGGCCCAGCAGCGTCGAGACCTCCGAGCCGGCCTGGACGAACCGGAAGATGTTGTCGACGAACAGCAGGACGTCCTGGTGCTCCTCGTCGCGGAAGTACTCGGCCATCGTCAGGGCGGACAGGGCGACCCGCAGGCGCACGCCGGGCGGCTCGTCCATCTGCCCGTAGACCAACGCCGCCTTCTCGATGACGCCCGTCTCCTGCATCTCCAGCCAGAGGTCGTTGCCCTCACGGGTGCGCTCGCCCACGCCGGCGAACACCGACACGCCACCGTGCTGCTCCGCCACCCGGCGGATCATCTCCTGGATGATGACGGTCTTGCCCACGCCGGCCCCGCCGAACAACCCGATCTTGCCGCCCTTCACGTAGGGCGCCAGCAGGTCGATGACCTTGATGCCGGTCTCGAACATCTCCGACCGCGGCTCCAGGTCGGCGAACGGGGGCGACGGGCGGTGGATGTCCCACCGGGCCTTGATCCCCTCGGTGACCGGCTCGCCGCCCGTGTCCAGCGGTTCGCCGATGACGTTGAACACGTGGCCGAGCACGCCCGGGCCCACCGGCACCGTGATCCCGTGGCCGAGGTTCTTGACGGGGGTGCCCCGCCGCAGCCCGTCCGTCGGCTTCATGCAGATGGCCCGGACCCGGCTCTCGCCGATGTGCTGGGCCACCTCGGCCAGGATCTCGATGTCCTTGCCGTCGACCTCGACGTGCATGGTGACCGCGAAGTTGATCTCGGGCAGGTTCCCGGGGGGAACTCAACGTCGACGACGGGACCGGCGATGGCGACGACGTGCCCGTCCTTGGTCGCGCCGTCGGACTCGGAGGGGGTGTCAGACATCAGCGTGCTCCTGATCGGTCGAGTTGGTCGACGAACACGTCGCGGCTCACGACGGTGTCGACGAAGTAGTCGGGCTTGCCCTTGGTCTTGGCCAGGCGCAGGGCCTCGGCGCCGCCGACGATCTCCATGATCTCGGTGGTGATGCCGGCCTGGCGGACCTTGTTGGCCACGATCGACAGCCGCTTGATGAGCTCCTCGGCGTTGTCGGTGGCCGACTTCATGGCCCGCTGGCGGGCGGCCTGCTCGGACGCGGCGGCGTCCAGCAGGGCGGCGAAGATGCGACCCTCCACGTAGCGGGGCACCAGCCGTTCGAGGATCTGGGACGGTTCCGGCTCGAACTCGTAGTCGGCCCGGGTGCCCGCCCCTTCGCCGGAGTCGGCCGCACCGGCCACCTTCTCCACGTCCAACGGCAGCAGCCGGACCACGTCGACCTTTTGCGACCCGAGGGAGAGGAACCGGGTGTAGACGAGGTACACCTCGTCGACCTCACCGTCCTCGAAGCGGGAGATGGGACCGGCGGCCAGGGCCCGGGCGTCCTCGTAGGTGGGCTGCTCGCTGAACCCGGACAGGGCCTCGGCCAGGGTGTACTCCCGGTAGCGGAAGTAGCTCTCCGCCTTGCGGCCGGCGGTGGTGAGGGAGTAGCCGTGGCCGGCGGCGCGGGCGGCGGCGATCTCCCGCTCCCCCCGGCGGATGACGGTGGAGTTGTAGGCGCCGGCCAGCCCCCGGTCGGCGGCGATCACCACGTAGCCGACGTTGGCCACGTCGCGCTTCTTGAGCAAGGGATGGTCGAGCCCGGAGCCGCCCGCAGCCAGGTTGCGCATGACCTCGGTGATCTGCTCGGAGTAGGGACGGGCGGCGGCCACCCGGGCCTGGGCCTTGACGATGCGGCTGGCCGCGATCAGCTCCATGGCCCGCGTGATCTTCTTGGTCGACTGGACGCTCTTGATGCGTCTCCGGAGAATCCGTTCCTGGCCGCTGGCCATGGGCTACCCGGCCGGGGTGGCGGCGCCGGCCTTGGCCGCGACGAACCGCTTCTTGAAGGCGTTGACGGCTTCGTCCATCTTGTCCTTCTCCGGCAGCTTGCCGGAGGACCGGATCTCGCCCAGCAGGTCGGCGTAGCGGCTGCGGAACTCCTCCAGCAGCGCCTTCTCGAAGCCGCGCACGTCGGAGACCTCGAGGTCGTCGAGGAAGCCGCGGGTGCCGGCATAGAGAGACACGACCTGCTCCTCCATCGGCATGGGCGAGTGGAGGCCCTGCTTGAGCAGCTCGGTGAGCTTGTAGCCCCGGTCCAGCTGGGCCTTCGACACCGCGTCGAGCTCGGACCCGAAGGAGGCGAAGGCCTCCAGCTCCCGGAACTGGGCCAGGTCGAGCTTGAGCGTGCCGGCCACCGCCTTCATGGCCTTGGTCTGGGCCGAGCCACCCACCCGGGAGACGGAGATGCCCACGTCGACCGCGGGCCGCACGCCGGAGCGGAACAGGTCGGTCTGGAGGTAGATCTGGCCGTCGGTGATCGAGATCACGTTGGTGGGGATGTAGGCGGAGACGTCGCCTTCCTTGGTCTCGATGACCGGCAGGGCGGTCAACGACCCGCCGCCGAGGGCCTCGCCGAGCTTGGCCGAGCGCTCCAGCAACCGGCTGTGGAGGTAGAAGACGTCGCCCGGGTAGGCCTCCCGGCCCGGCGGGCGGCGCAGGAGCAGCGACAGCTGGCGGTAGGCCTCGGCCTGCTTGGACAGGTCGTCGTAGACGATGAGGGCGTGCTCGCCGTTGTCCATCCAGTGCTGGCCCATGGCCGCGCCCGAGTAGGGGGCGAGGTACTTGAAGGGGGCCGGGTCGGACGCGGGGGACGTGACGACGACGGTGTAGTCCATCGCCCCCGCCTCCTCCAGGGTGGCGACCACCTCCGCCACCGTCGAGCCCTTCTGGCCGATGGCGACGTAGATGCACTTCACCCCCTGGCCCTTCTGGTTGATGATGGCGTCGACGCAGACCGCGGTCTTGCCCGTCTTGCGGTCGCCGATGACGAGCTCGCGCTGGCCCCGGCCCACGGGGGTCATGGCGTCGATGGACTTGATGCCCGTCTGGAGGGGCTCCTTCACCGGCTGGCGGTCGACGACGCCGGGCGCCTGCACCTCGAGCCGGCGGGACTCGGTGGTGGAGATGTCGCCCTTGCCGTCGAGGGGCACGCCCAGCGGGTTGACCACCCGGCCGAGCATCCCGTCGCCGACCGGGACGGAGAGGATGCGGCCGGTGGCGGTGACCGCCTGGCCGTCCTCGATCGACCCCATCTCGCCCAGCACGACGGCGCCGATCGACTCCTCGTCGAGGTTCAGGGCCAGGCCCAGGGTGCCGCCCTCGAACTCGAGCAGCTCGTTGACGGCGGTGTTGGGCAGACCCGAGATGCGGGCGATGCCGTCGCCGACCTCGATGATGTGACCGACCCGCTGGCGGTCGAGCGTGGGGGCGTAGCTCTCCAGGTGCTTGCGCAGGACGGAGGTGATCTCGGCCGGGTCGAGGTCGAAGTCGAAGGACGACGAGACGGTGTCGGTCATCTACATGGCCTCTTTCAGCAGTTCGAGCTTGTGGCGGACGGTGCCGTCGATCACGGTGTCGCCCACCCGGGCGACGATGCCGCCCATCACCGACGGGTCGACGATCGCCCGCAGGTCGACGGGCTGGCCCAGCATCGACCCGAGGGCAGTGGTGAGGCGGGCGATCTGATCCTCGTTGAGGGGCACCGCGGAGCGGACCTCGGCCACCGCCCGCTGCCGCTCCGCCGCCACCATGGCCAGCAGGGCGGTGACGATCTCGGGCAGGTCCTTGACCCGCCCCACCCCGACCAGCAGGGAGACGAGCTGGACGGTGAGGCGGGAGGCCCGCCCGCCCAGCAGCTCCTCGATGGCCGCCTGCCGGCGGTCGGCCGGCATGGACGCGTTGCCGAGGGCGTCGCGGAGGGTCTCCGACCCTTCGAGGAGGACGGAGAACCGGTGGAGCTCGTCGCTCACCGTGTCGACCGCCTCCTCGGCCAACGCCAGCGCGAACAGCCCCGCGGCGTAGGAGTCGATTCGCTTGGTCATGACCCCGCGGGCTGGCGGGATGCCTGCTCGATGAACGACTCGATCAGGGCCATGTTGGTGTCCCGGTCGAGGTTGCGCTCGACGACCTTCTCGGCCAGCTCGATCGACAGGCGGGCGACCTCGGTGCGGAGGTTGGCCTTGACCCGCTCGACCTGGGCGGTGATGTCGGCCAGGCCCCGCTCCCGGATCTCGGCCGCGTCGGCCTCGGCCTGCTTGCGCATCTGCTGGCCGACCCGGTCTGCGTCCTGACGGGCGGCCTCGATGATGCGGGCGGCCTCACCCTGGGCGTCGGCCAGCTTGCGCCGGTACTCCTCCAGGATGGTGTCGGCCTCGTCCTTGGCCTTGTCGGCCTCGGCGAGGGAGGCCCGGATCTTCTCCGCCCGGGCGTCCATCCCCTTCTTGACCGCGGGGAACCCCTTCTTGACCATGAAGAACAGGAGGACGGCGAACGACAGCGCCCCCCAGATGACCTCGTTCATGGCCGGGAGGATCGGGTTGACCTTCTCCTCCGCCTCGGCGGCGTGCTCACCCGCCTCCTGGGCGAAGGCGAGGATGGTGGCGATCATCATCGTCGCCGCCGCCTACGCGAACTTCAGGAGGATGAAGACGACGAACCCGATGAGGGCCAGCGCTTCGGTGAAGGCGATGCCGAGGAACATGGTGGTTCGCACCATGCCGGCGGCCTCGGGCTGGCGGGCCATGGCCGTGATGGCGTTGCCCACCACGATGCCGATGCCGATGCCGGGGCCGATGGCGGCGGCGCCGTATCCGATACCGGCGCCGATGGCGCTCAGACCGGACAGGAACTCGTCCGGTGCGGTCTGGGCGATGGTCAGGATGTCGAGCAAGGGGGCCCTCCTAGTGCTCTGGGTGCATGGCCCCGCCGATGTAGACGGCGGTGAGGATGGTGAAGATGAACGCCTGCAGCCCGGCGACGAGGATCTCGAAGCCCGTGAGCAGGATGAGCATGATGAACGGCAGCGGGAGGATGATCGCCAGCAGCGTCTTGCTGAACAGGGCCGCCGAGAGCACCGCGAACGTGACCAGCAGCAGGTGGCCGGCCAGCATGTTGGCGAAGAGCCGGACGGCCAGCGAGAAGGGCCGGACGATGAAGGTGGAGATGAACTCGATGAGCGCCACCAGGGGCAGGATGCCCTTGGGCACGCCCGGGGGCATGACGACCGACTTCAGGTAGCCGATCGGACCCTGGCTCTTGATCCCGATGATGTTGTAGATGAGCCACACCACGACGGCCAGGAAGATCGGCAGGGCCATGCGGGCGTTCACCGGGAACTGGATGCCGGGGATGACCTCGAACAGGTTGGTCACGAAGATGAAGAAGAACATCGTCGTGAGGAACGGGGCGAAGCGCATCCCGTCGTTGCCCATCGTCTGCAGGATGATGTCCTTGCGGACGAACTCGATGCCCGACTCGGCGATGTGCTGCACGCCGGCGGGGACGAGGTTGCCGGTGGCCGACTTGCGCCCGGCGGCCCAGAACAGCCCACCCACGATCAGCACGCCTGCCCACATGAGCAGGACGACCTTGTTGACCTCGAAGGGCGTGCCCTTCAGGAACAGGCCCTCCCACTCGACGAGCTCCTTGATGGGCGGGAAGTGCAGCCCCAGGATCAAGGTCATCGTCCCCCTCCGGTCGGCTTGGGCTTCAACGCGGGATACGCGAGGGATGCGGATATGTGGCGGGTCTCCCAGATGAGGAGGCCCAGGTGGGTGACCACGAGCGTGAGGCACAGGGCGACCAGGTCGACCCACGGCTGGTCCTTGACCAGGATGACGGCGGCGGTGAGGAGGGCCAGGCGGACCACGAAACCACCGAGGGCGGCGACCATCAGCAGGGGGAGGGAGATGCGGGCGGCGGTGGCCAGCAGCCAGGCCGAGGCGGCCAGGTTGGCCAGCACCAGCACGACGGCGAAGGCGGCCGAGGCGGCGCCGTCGAGGCCCCACACCAGGCCGGAGACGAGAACCAGGACCGGGACCGCGGGGAGCACCCGCCGGGCCATGTCGACCGCCACCTGGGGCTCGACCGAGGGGCCGTGGTCGGCGGTGAGGAGGGGGGTCCCGGTCACGCCCGCCCGTCCTTGGCCGCCCACGGTCCGGCCTCCTCGTGGGCCTTCATCCGAGCGTCGTAGCCGTACCACATGGTGGCGATGAGTCCGATCATGGCGATGAGGAAGAAGGAGATGGTGAGGACGGGGACGATGCCGAGGATGCGGTCGAGGAGGTAGCCGAGGGCGCCGACGATGGGAGGGGTCAGGGCTAGCTCGAACGACCGCGACAAGCTGTCGCCGAAGCCCCGGTACAGCTCCCCTTGTTCACCTTGTTCGCGCCCTTGCAAGACCGACTGACATCCCCTTGTGAAACAATGCGCAATCTACGGGACACGCCCCGGAAACCGCAAACCGACCGGCGGCCGGCGCCGGTGCCGGAGGAGCGGAAGCGGGCTCGACGCAGACTCTCCTCGTCATGCGGGAGAGGGGGCGGTACCGTGTGACGTGGGCCGATGCACCGAGTTCGGGGTGATCATCAAGTCCGGGTGCAAGCACAAGATGCGCGCCGAGGAGTCGCAGTGCTCGTGCCAGGAGTGCGGCACCGTCTGCCTCGGCCAGTACAGCGGGTGCCCCGAGGTCTGGGACCGGCGGGACCGGAGCTACGACCCGATCCAGGCCGGGGTGGCGGCGTCCCCACCGGACTACGAACCGGCGGCGTGGCCGGCGGTCATCCGCCACGTCCCCCCGCCCCGGGCCCGGACCGCGGAGCGGACCCAGCCCCGACCGCCGCCGCCCGACATCGAGCCGCTCGTCGTGCCGGCGGCGGTGCCACCACCGCCGCCCCTGCCACTGCCACCCGCACCACCGGCGCGCCGCCAGCCGCCGATCCCCGTGCGGGCCGCGCCCCCGCCCGCGTTCGAGGGCGCCCGCGACCTCGACGAGTGGTTCCAGCAGGCCACCGCCGAGCTCTCGGCCCGGGCCTTCGACATCGACGAGCGGGCCGAGGCCCACGCTCGCGCCTTCGAGCACGACCGGGCCTGGTTGGAGCGCATGCTCAACGAGCTGCCCACCCGAGCCCGCGAGCTCGACGCACGGATCGCGGCCCACCTCGAGGCCGTCCCCTCCCTCGTGGTCGACGCCGTCCGGGGCGAGTACGGGGCGAAGGCCGGTCCCGACCCCATCGTCAACATCAACGCCCGCCAGCGCTCGCTCGAGAAGCGCATCGAAGCCATCGCCCGCCGGGCGCAGGAGATCGACGAGCGGGTCGGCTCCCACCTGCGCACGATCGAGGACGACCGGGGCGTCCTGGCCGACGTCGTCCGCCACCAGGACCGCCTGGCCCAGCAGCTCTCCGAGGTCGACGTCGGCGAGCGCCACAAACGCCTCACCGAGTGGGTCCACGAGGCCATCCCGGCGGTGGCGGCATCGGCGGTCGACGCCGCCCTAGGGGCCCAGACGTCGTCCATCGCCGCCGCCGTCGCCCGGGCGGAGCGGATCCGGTCCGACATGCAGGTCGCGGCCGAGCAGAACCAGGCCGCGGCCGAGCGCATGCTGGAGGCCCTCTTCCGGCGGGACAAGGAGATCGTCGACCAGCTCCAGGCTCTCCAGCAGGAACGGGAGGCGGTGGCGGCCATCATCGAAGGGGGCAGGGACGAGATCGCCCACTCGGTCCTCAACTCCCTGCCGGCGCTCGTCGACGTCGCCGTGCGCACGGCCATGGAGCGCTACGCCACCGAGCGCCGCTCGGGCGTCACCGACCTGTCCAACCGGCTGCGGGCCGACGCCGACGTGATGCGGGATGCGATGCAGCGGTCGTTCGAGAAGATCATGGAGTCGCTGGCCGTCAAGGAGCAGCTCGTCGACGAGCGGGCGGCGGCCCACCTCCGATCCCTCGAGCACGACCGCACGACGGTCACCGAGCTGTGGCAGAAGGCGGCCCGTTCCGTCACCGACGCCCTCCCCTCCCTTGTTGCCGACGCGGTGGCGTCGGCCGGAGCCGACAGCCGGGACGAGGTGGAACGGCTGCGCCGCGACAACGAGGCCGCCCTGGCCGACCTCAACCAGGCGGTGGCCGAGTTGAAGGAGGCGTTGGTCGATCGGGACGGGGTGGTGCAACGGCAGGCGGCCGCCTACGAGCGGGCTCTCGACGGGCTGCGGTCGGCGATCTCCCGGCCGGCGGGCGAGCCCACCACCAGGCCGGCCCGGCTCCCCGAGCCGGTGCCGACGTCGGCGTCGGCGTCGGCGTCGGCGTCGGGCGCCTACGACCCGAGGGGGCGGGTCAAGCTCGGCCGGTCCAACATCCCCCGCGAGCAACGGGTGGAGCGGCGCATGCTCAAGCTCGACGACCGCGACGACGCCGCCTGGCCCGCCCTCGGCCGCCGGGAGGCGGCGCTCACCGACCTCCTCGACGGCCCCGACGGCTGAGGGCCTCCGGCTCGGCCGGCGGCCGGGATGGCGAGGATCCCGAAGCTTGACCCAGGGGTACCATCGGGGGGGCCATGGGCCTGTGCCACGACTTCGGCCCGCAGATCGCGGAGGGCTGCAATCACCCGATGCGGGCGGGCTCGGATTCCTGCACGTGCGACGTGTGCGGCGTCGTCTGCCAGGGCCGCTTCGACGGGTGTGGCGAGGTCTGGGCCCGGGGACCGCACCCGGTGCTGCTCAAGACTCCGGCGCCGCCGGCCGACGACCTGGTTCCGGCGCCGATCCGCCTCCGGTCCGTCCCCAACACCCCTGAGCCGGCTGCCGGCGACGAGGCCGGCGACGAGGCCGCCGACGACATCGCCACCGCGGTCGCCATCGAGGCCCTCCGGGACGAGATCGTCGAGCTCCGCAGGGCCCTGGCCCGGGAGCAGTCGCTGGCGGCCGACCCCGTCTCTGCGTCGAAGGTCGGCGCCGGACCCGACACCGACTCGATCCGGGCCACCATCGACGCCGCCGTCCGCACGGCGATGCGGAAGGAGTCGGTGGCCCTCGGGGACGCGGTGGCCGCCCTCCTCGAAGGCGTCCGGCGCGACATGGTGGCCATGCGCCAGACCTACGACGAGGGCCTCACCGCCATGAAGGAGCTGGTAGCCGAGGTCGGAGTGGCCCGCGCCGACCTGCCCGTCGCCCTCGCCAAGCGATTCGACGGGTTGCAGGACGCCAACGACGAGAACGTGGCCGTCCTGCGGGAGTTGGTGGCCGACGTGGCCGCCGCCACGTCGGCGCTGTCGACCGAGCTCGGCCGCCTCGACGCCGGAAACCGCAAGGCCTTCCGGGCGGCGCTGGCCGAGGACATGCGACCGATCATCGAGGTCGTGGCCGAGTCGGTGGCGCAGGCCGACGTCCGCCTCACCGCCCTCGACGAGAAGGTCGACGAGCTCACCGAGTCCACAACCGTCCTGGCCGAGGCTGTGGCGGAGGTGATCGAGACCCTCGCCGACGCCAACACCGACGACCGGCCGGTCCGGCCGGTCCTACCCACCACGCCCCGCCCGCCCGGCCGACCGCCCGCCGACCGCGCCTTCCCGAGGGCCCGTCCCGGCCCCTGAGCCGGAGACCGTCGGGTCGGTGCGTCGGCAGGAGGTCGGCGAGGGTGCCACGAGGAGGTCACGGAGTTGTCGCTCCACAGGTCCCGGGCTCACTTCGATCGGATCACGACACCTCAGCCCTCGCTGAGGCGAAGGAGGTGCGCACGACGATGGGCGTGCGCAGCTCAGCCCTTGGCCGCGGCGACGAAGCTCACGCACTCGCCCTGGTTGCGGAAGCGGGGGTTGTCGAACCGCTGCCACCCGCCGCTCTTGCACTCGTCCTTGCCCGTCGGGGAGCCACCGCCTGTCACCGTGATGGCGAAGGAGGCGACGGCCGAGGTCTGAGCACCGTCGCCGGCGGTGAACGTGAACGAGTCCGGCCCGAGGTAGCCGGCGGCCGGCGTGTAGGTGAAGCCGCCGTCGGGTCCGATCGGCGAGAGGGTGCCGTGGCCGGGGCCCACCACCACTGAGTACGTGAGGGCGGTCCCCTCCGGATCGGTGCACGCCAGGCTGGCGGAGACCGCGATGCCGGCCGGTGTCGAGGTGCTGCCCTCGGCACAGGCCGGCGGCAGGTTCACCGGGTCGTCCCGCACGTCGTAGACGAGGGCCAGGCCCTCGTACCCGGGGGCTGCGGTGGTCGATGCCTTGAAGGTGTTCGAGAAGTCCGCCACCGCCGCCGAGCCGGGGCCGTAGGCGCTGGCCACCGTGGACACCCGGCCGCCGATGGCGAGGTGGGCGCCGACCCTGGTCCGGTAGGTCGCGGTCAGGGTGCCGGTGTCCCCGGCCAGGGACGTGGCCGTCTCGGATGCCCACTCGTCCCGGTGGTAGGCCTCCTGGGGGTCGCTTCCGTTGGTTGCCAAGCTCCACTTCGAGTCGTAGAAGACGTTCGGGCGGCTCGGGTCGAACCCGTACTGCTGAAGCGTGTAGCCGGCGGTGAACTCCGCCATCTGGGGATGACCCTCACCGCCGTGCGGGACGCTGTCGTCGACGATCCAGTAGTTGCTCGTCCCCTCCGCCAGGGCCCCGCCGGAAGTGGACGAGATCGGGGGGTTGGTGTGAACCGACCCGTCGAAGCGAAGGGTGATCTGGAGCTCCACCGGCGTGCCGACCGGCAGGCCGGTGCTGCCCGCCCCGACGGTGATCCCGTTCTCGAAGTTCACGGGCATCGTGCAGTCGGCATTCGCGCCGTGGTCGTCGAAGGCGGCGAAGGCCCGGGTCCGCAGCGATTCGGCCGCCGGGTCCGACGAGCCCGGCGCACAGGTCCGGTCGGCGGTCAGCACCGTCACCGTGGCCGTGCGGGAGACCCCGGCCGACGTCGCCGTGATGGTGGCCCGCGAGTCGACCGGCACCGCCGCCGTGCCGACGGCGAACGACGCGCTCGTCCGGCCGCCCGGCACGGTCACCGAGGCCGGCACCGAGACGGCCGCGGAGGCGCTGCTCGCAAGGGTCACGGTGACGCCCGACGAGCCGGCGCGGTCCAGAGTGACCGTGCCGATCGCGGTTTGGCCGCCGTCCAGCCTCGCCGGGTCCACCGAGACGGCCGCCACGACCGGGTCCGGGGACGGGTTGACGGTGAGGGTCGCCGACTTGGAGACCCCGTCGGCCGCCACCGTGATGATCACGTTCTTCGGGACGGCGACGGCCTTGCTCGTGATGGCGAACGTCGCCTTGTCCGAGCCGGCCGCCACGCTGAGCGACGCCGGCACGGTCGCGGCCGACGTGTCGCTGCTCGACACGGACACCGTGAAGGGCGCGGTGGCTGCGGCCGTCAGCTTCACCGTGCCGCTGGCCGTCGCCGATCCGCCGATGAGGCTGGTCGGGGCGACCGTGACCTGGCTGAGGGCCGGCGCCGGGGCGCACGCGCCGCCGGCCGTGTTGGGGGCGACGTCGATGGTCGTCGACAGTCCCGTGCCCGCCTCGACCACGGTGATCCGGTGGTTCTCGGGCGTGGCGTCGAAGGTGAGGAGGTCGGGAATGGGCGAGAACGTCCTGGGCGTGCCCAGCAGCCCGGCGGTCGCCGTCTTGTGGATGGTCGCGGTCAGCTCGGTCTGGGTCGTCTGGTTGGAAAACCCCAGGGCGTCGCCACAGGGGCTGAAGCGCCAGAAGGCGCTGCCGCCCACGGCGGTGCTCAGCACCGTCGAGCGGGTCTCCAGGTTCTTCATCGCCAGCTGGATGGTCCCGCCGATCTGGCGGTAGGCCCACACGAAGGAGCGGTCACCGGTGTCGGAGCTGAACCCGAGGCCGATGGTGCCGAACTTGTCGCCCGGCGAGCCGGGTGGGGCCTCGAAGATCAGCTCCTCGTACAGCGCCTGCTCACCGGTGGCGGCGTCGAGCACCGTGATCCCGGACCAGTTCGCGCCGTAGAGCACGTTCAGGAGGTACCAGTGCCCGTGGGGGCTGAAGGCGGCGGTGGCGCCGGCGGCCGCCTCCATGGAGTGCAGCTGGCGGTTGCCGATCAGGTCGTAGAGCACGATCACGTCGACCTGGGGACTTCCCGGCACCGGCTCCGGGAACGCGTAGCGGTACATGAAGCGGTTGCCGTCGGGGCTGAAGCCCCACCCCGCCCGGGTCAGGGGGATGTAGAAGCTCTTCACCGTGGTGCCGGTCGAGGTCCGGGTGATGGTGAGGGTGACCTCTTCGTTCCACTGGGATGCCTGCAGGCGGAACGCGCCGCCCTTCGGCGACAGCTCCTGCGCCGCAGGGGCGGTGCGGGCCGGTGCCTGGTAGGGGCCGACGTCCGTGCACCCGCATTCCCGGGCGCTCGCCGGGCGGGGCCCGAGAAGAACGAGCACGAGGCCGAGCAGGGCGATGGCGATCGACGCCCAGCGCAGGACGGGGCGGCTCGGGGCGGAGGGGTTCATGGCGGGTTCCCTTCTGGAAGCGGATGCACGGGTGAGTTGGCATGGCGCCCGGAAACCACCGGACGCGGGCTGGATCGCCGTCTGGTGAGCAGCTGCTAGCGAGCGTCGGGTAGTCAGTCCGAATCAGGCGACGAGGGTGGCGGCGAGCAGCTCGTCGAGCAGCGACTGGCCGGGAGGCGCGATGCGCGGCTGGCCGGCCAGCATCCGGACGCGGTCGAAGGCGTCGTGGATGTCGCCACCTCGCAGCACCGGACCGTGGGCGGAGGCGACCACCTCCGGCCGCAGGGCCTCCACCATGTCGACGTGGCGGTTGTAGGCGACAGGGTCCAGCCACTCGTGCCAGGGCGAGATCAGGCTGTTGAACAGTTGGAAGCTCTCGTGGTAGAGGTCCTTGGGAACGTCCTCGACCTCGTGGACCGCGCCGATGGTCAACGCCGCGAAGGAGTCCACCGCCCACAGCACGCCCGTCCGCTGGTCGTAGAGGGCCCGCGTCGTGGGCCCGTCGAAGATCGGCGGGACGACGAGGCGCAGGCGGCGGTCCCCGGCGTCGAAGACCTCGTCGGGCCCCCGCCAGATCATCCGGTCGACGGGGATCCCAGGCCGCTCCAGCGCCAGACGCTCCCAGGCGAAGAAGTTCGTGACGAGCGTGGCCGCGGGGCATGCCTCGAGGGCGGCGTACAGGCCCCCCGTGTGGTCACCGTCGTCGTGGGAGAGGAAGATCCAGCGCACGTCCCCCGGCTCGACGAGGGAGAAGACCTGCTCGAGCCAGTGCGGGCGGTGCACGGGCGCCCCGGTGTCGACGATGATCGGCTCCTCGCCCCGGATGAGCAACGAGTTGACCGGCACGAACGTCCCGGGTCCGGCTGGTGTCAGGTTCGGGATGAGGTAGGTCTCAGGTGCGATGCGCACCGGGCTCGTCGTCGGGATGGCGGCTTCCATGGTCGACTCCGTTCTGGTCGTTGGTCCTGCTGACCATGCGCCTCCGCCGGCCATGCCGGTACCGCCCGTTCGAGTGGATGGCGGACGCCCGAGACCCCTCATATGGGGGGTACCAGAACGCCTGCCGCGGCGTATCGTTCACGTCGTGAACACGGCCGCGGCCAGCCCCGACGTCGTCGAGCGGATCGAACGGACGTGTGCTCGAGCGACCACCGGCGAGGAGCTGTTCGCCACTGTGAGCTACGAGGTCAACAAGGTCGTCCCCTTCGACGGATCGATGTGGTTCGGTGTCGACCCGTCCACGTTCCTCGCCGTCGCTCCTGCCCGTTTCGAGGCGCTCGACGAGGGCTACTGCAACACCTTCTGGGACGGTGAGTTCCACGAGCCCGACGTCGCCCTCTACCGCGACCTCGCCCGCCAACCCACACCGGCTGCGGGACTCCGGGAGGTGACCGCCGGCCGGCCGCTGCGCAGCGCGCGCTACCGGCGGTTCATCCTGCCGCAGGGCTACGACGACGAGTTGCGGGTGGCCTTCCGGTCGGGTGAGAACACCTGGGCGGTCGCGGCGCTGTACCGCGAGAAGGGTCGCTCCTTCAGCCACGACGACGTGGCGCTCATGGCACGGCTCTCAGGCGCCGTAGGGGCCGCCTTCCGCACTCGCGTCGCGACCGGGAGCACGACCTCCGCGCTGTGCACCGCTCCCGGGCTGATGATCTTCGACACCTCCAACGCCCTCGTCTCGGCCAACGCCGAGGCGACCCGGTGGCTGGGGGACATCTACGGGACGGCCCCGGACGGCGCCGAGACCTGGCGTGACCTCCTGCCCGTCGCATCGTCGAACGACCTGAGGTCGGCCATCCCGATCATCCCGCTCCTGGCCCGGGCCCGTGCCGTCGCGGCCGGAGTCGATGACGGCCCGGCCCGGCTTCGGCTTCGTGACCGCAACGGCCGATGGCTGGTCTTCCACGCCTCGTGCCTGAGCGGTGGCCCCGCCGACGGCACCGTCACCGTCGTCGTCGAATGCGCGAAGAGCACCGATGTCGCCCCCATCATCATCGAGGCGTACGGCCTGTCGCCCCGGGAGCGCGACGTCGTACGCGCCATCGCCCGGGGCCTGTCGACGCCCGACATCGCCGCCGAGCTGATCCTGTCGGCCCACACCGTCCGCTACTACATCAAGGCCGTGTTCGAGAAGGTGGGGGTGAGCACCCGCGGCGAGCTGGTCGCCAAGCTCTTCGCCGACCACTACTCCGAACCGATGCACGCCACGGCCGCCCACATCAGCTGACCTGCGGCGGAGTCTCCCTCACCGAACGACAACCTCGTCCTCGACGCCGGTTGCCGACCGTGGCTCGCTTCTCCGATCAACGCCGGGGACCGTCACGCCCACCGGCGTCGCCGACGACGCCATCGTCGACGCGCTGTACGTCAACCTCATCTTCAACACCGTGAACCGCATGGCCAGCGCGTTCGGCTGGAGCTGGGAGTCCGACGACGATGCCCGCGGCGCGGCGAAGGCGATCCACCGGCTCCACTACCGGTTGCCCGGCTTCGTCATGCGCTGAGCGTCTGGGCGATCCTCTTGGCGCCTGGCGAGCCGGGCTCGAGTCCCTGGCGCCAGGCCCGTGACAACCGAACCCCGCTCCCGGCCGGCTGCTGGACACCCTCCGGACCTCGCCTGTAGCGTCAAGCTTCGGCGACGGCGGAAGGTGACAGCGTGCAGCGGATGCTGGCCTGGGTGGCTCTTGTCCTGGCGACGGCGGCCTGGGCGTGCTCGTCGCCCCCGAAGGCGGAGCCGGTGGCCCAGCAGGCCCTGGTCGACGTGGCGCAGCGCACGCTGGCCTCGGGAAGCGCCCGCACCCGGGTCCTGGTGGAGACCAAGGGCGTCGACGGCGTGCCCGATGGCCGCACGGAGGTCGCCACCGGGCTGCTCGACTTCGCCTCCGGCCGGTCCTCGTTCGCGCTGCGGCTGGCGGCGCCGGGCCCCGACCCGGGGCCGCCGTCGACAACCGAAGTCGTCACCGACGGCACCACGTCCTATATCCGTATCTCGCCGACCGCCCCGTGGGCTCGGGTCGACGCCGCCGTGCTGCAGGGGATCGCCCCGTCGATCACCACTGGCGGCACCCAGCCGGCAGTCGGCTTGCTGGCCGGGGCCTCGGGGGAGATCACCCGGACCGAGCCCGGCGACCAATCGGACGGATCGACGCGCTTCGACTTCCTCGTCCCGCTCAACCTCGCCCCCGAAGTCGCCGGGGCGCCCGTGCCGGGCCCACGGCTCGTCCCCGCATCGGCCTGGGTGGACGCCGACGGGCGCCTGCTCCGCCTGGAGACGCGCGTCGACATCGAGAAGCTGCTGGGGGAAGGGACGGAGGCGAGCGGCACCGTCGTCTCCAACTACGAGCTATACGACTACGGCGCCGAGGTGGCGATCGACGTGCCGGCCTCCGCCGACGTGCCACCGCGGACGCTCTCCACCATCTCCGACCTGGTCGAGTTTCTCCAGGGTGCGACGGGCTCTGCATCGCAGGGGGCCGGGAAGGACGGGTCATCGTGAGGCTCCTCCGGCGGATGGGTGCCGTGCTCGCCCTCTTCACGGTGTTGGCGGTCGTCCAGACCGTCGCCCCGGTGGTGGTACAAGGGCTAGACGCCGACGGGTGCCTCGACGCCGCGGGCGCATCGTTCCTCGGCGTCGCCTTCGCCCAGGCCCCCGGCTGCGCCGCCGAGCAGGCGGCCGTCAACCAGGCCCAACGCGATGTCGCCGCCGCGGCCCGGGCCCTCCGCGACGCCACCGCCGCCGCCGGCGTGGCCACCGCCGTGGCGACGGCGGTGTGCGCGTTCTTCTTCTACACGCCGGCGTGCATCGCCGCCGTCGGGGCGATCGCGCTGGCACTGATCAACGTCTCCCTCAAAGCCGACGACCTCATCGCCGCCAACGCCGCCCTCGCCGCCGCCCGCGCCGCCCTCGCCGCCTGCCGGGCGATGACGACCACGACCTCCACGACAACCACCACGACCCCGACGACGACGACGACACTCCCGCCGCCGCCCCCGCCGCCTCCGCCCCCTCCCCCACCGCCCGGGACGATCTGCTCCGCCCTCCTGGGCATCCGAGCAACCCTCGGCCCGTTCGGTTGGGTCATCGACTCGCTGTTGCGGTTCTTCGACTGCCCGGTCCCCTCCGGCTGATCCACCACTGCCGTCCGAACCACGGCCTTGGCCGCACTGGAGATCGGCCAGCCACCTCGGGCTTCCGGTCCGCGTCTCGAGGTGACGGATGAACCCTCTGGCGGATGGTCATCGTTGAGAGTTGAGCACGGGTTGGGGGCTGCGGCCGCACATGAAGTCGCCGTGGTTGCGACGGCGGGTCATGTACGTGCGTGGATGGTCGTCGAGACGGTCGAAGCGCTGGCGGTGGAAGGCGGGTCGGTGAAACTCCTGCGGGCCGGGTGCCCTGGAAGCGCTCGCACACGGCGTTGTGGTTGGAAGAAATGGGGGGTATCCGAACGTGGTCGACACCGAGCTCGCTCAAGTGCGCATTGAAGGCCCTGCCCGTGAACTCGGGGCCGTAGTCGGTGAGCACCCCGGTGAGCTCGACGCCGATCTTGGCCAGATGAACGATGACGTGGGAACTCGGCGGCGGCTTGGCTGCTCTTTTCGCCCGACGACGAACTGGCAGATGGCCCAGCGGGGAGCGGTGTCGACGGCGCTGAGCTGCCAGACGGTGCCCACGACTTCAAGCTTGCCCAGTGAGAACGTGTCCAGAGCGACCAAATTTCCAGGTCGGGCGGCGAAGTCGAAGAAACCGAAAGGTTCCTCCTTGGCCGCCTGGGTGACGAGGCCGGTGTCCATGGCCGTGATCTGGGCCAGGGCCGCCAGGCGCTGGATGCGATGACTGAGGCAGTGACTGACCATGAGCTCTTGCTCACCCGACGCTGAGAGGACCACGCTTCGCTCCTCGAACTACTCCTACAAGCCACGGGCGCCGAGGGTGGGTCGGGCGATGGCGTCAGCCAGCACGATCTCGACGGTCTCGTGCGGAACCGAGTTCGGCATCGCCGGCGAGCGCCGTGCCTTGGGCATCAGGGCGGCCAGGCCGTAGCACCTGGCCCGGTCGGCCCAGCGATGGTAGGTGGTTCGGCTGATCCCGAACGTTCGGTACGCCTCGGTAATCGAGGGCTGCACGGCGTGGTCGAGCACTCGCGAGTAGCCCGTCGCCTCCGACACGGCCTCGACATCCACCTCCGCGATCCGCAGACGACAACTTTCCAGGGATGGGCGCCCGCCGCCGCACGACCAGGCGGCGAATGGAATCGCGGAACTCAGCGGCCAGTCAGGGACAGGAGCTTGTCGACAATTTCAGGTCGACACACCACTAAGTCCGGCAGCCAGGCGTCTGGCTGGTTATAGACAAGGTCGGAGCCATCGAGGCGAGACACGTGCAGGCCGGCAGCCCTGGCCACCGCAACAGGAGCGGCCGAGTCCCACTCATACTGACCACCGGCATGGATGTAGGCGTCGGCGTGACCGGTGACCACTGCCATAGCTTTCGCACCAGCGGAGCCCATCAGCAATACCTCAGCGCCCAGCTCTCTAGCGATCTCATGAACGACTTCAGGTGCCCTGGTGCGGCTCGCAGCGATCCGCATCGGGCCAGGCCGACGCTCAACGGTGGATGCCGGAGGATGCGCTTGGAACAACCCGCCAGTAGCGGGGAGCGCAACCGCACCGGCGACGAGTCGGCCGCTAGACCAAAGCGCTACGTGCACTGCCCAGTCTTTGCGCCCAGGCTCACCGAACTCCCGAGTGCCATCGAGGGGGTCGATGATCCAGACGCGGTCGCAGGTCAGCCGCTGCCCACCGTCGACGGCGTCCTCAACGAGCACGGCATCGTTCGGGCGCAGGTCCGCAATGAGCCCGAGAATCAGGAAGGCCGATCGCTGATCGCCCAACTCCTGCCGGAGGCTCGGCGCAGCTCCGGCTAGCTCCTCGCGAAGCGTGACTAGTAGCTCGCCAGCCCGCGTCGCCAAGTCGCCAGCGAGCGCGTGGTCGGCGAGAATGGCTCCAGCTGGGCGCAACGGCGAACCCCACGACGAGAGGCGAGTGGATGCGGGAAAGATTGAACCGACCAGTCGGGAACGACCACACAATACCTGGATTCCTCGGCTCGGCCGGAAGCGATTCTGTGACGAGCTCAGGGGTGGCTCAAGGGGATACCGTCAGTCGGAAGACCACTACCTCCTTCGGACTGCCCGGCAGCGCCAGACGTCAAAGTGCCCACAGAATTCCAGACAATTCCGGAATCAGTTAGGATGATTTGGTTGCCCTACCCCTCCGATGGCTATCTCCGCTCATCGCCTCCCACCCGACTCTCACGCGGATACAGTAGCCTTCTCTACTCCCTCTGGCGGCGATCTCGTGCGCTTTGGTGCCTGAGAGAAGAGGATGCTATTGTCGATCCATCAGAGCTTGCCCGAGGTGTTCGCCCTGCAAAGGGGAGTCGTGTACCGGCAAATGCCAGAGATGCATCAGCGAAATCGGAAGCATTCTGAGAAGCGGTAGACTTCGCCACTGGCGCGCAGAGCGGACGTGAATAGTAGGCAATTGGCGGAGGAGCATTGACACGTACTGTACACGTCTTAGTAGATGGTTGGTCTGCCAGGCTCGGCGGCGGCCTTAGCTATCTCACTCAACAGCTGGGCGCTTTGGCGCAACTCCGATGCAATTTGTCCCTATCGGTGATAGCAACTCCCCAAAACAGCGGTCCGCTGAGTGCGGCGATCCAAGCACCAGCGCGACCAATGCCCCTCACGGGATTCACTCCCATTCGTGTCGCCGCCGAGCAAGCATTGCTCGGTTGGGCATGGCCCGGCATTGACGTCGTCTATTGTCCAGGAAACTTTATCCCTGCCTACGCAAGGGTACAGGCGCGTCCTCGTCGTCCAGAATCCGAACTATTTCGGGCGTGCCAACTTACATCCCATGATGAGGGCGCCGACAGAGAGACTAAAAACCCAACTTGCGCATATGTCGATTCGCCGAGCGGAGAGGGTAATTGCTATCTCCAACTCGCTGGCAGATGACATTATTGCCGACATTCCATCTGTTGCGGGACGACTCACTGTTCTTCATTCGGGTACAGCCACGTGGCCCGAGACAAGCGAACGCCCGCAGGCTCTAAAGAATAATCGGCCCTATCTCCTGTGCCTAGGCAATGACTATCCTCACAAGAATCTTCCCGTTATCGTGCGAGCATGGTCGCAAGCAAAGGCCCAACACGGCCTCGATCTCGGTCTTACGATAGCTGGAGCAGTGAGTGATGCTCGGCGGTCTGCATTCGAGGCACTGGATGCGCAGCGCGTAGGTCCCGCTCTGACGTTCTTGGGCCCGGTTACGAACCGATCGGAGGTACGCTGGCTACTAGAGAATGCCACAGCCCTTGTGACCGCATCATCGGCAGAGGCCTTTCCTCTGACCCCGGCAGAAGCAGGGAGCATGGGCTGCCCAGTGATCCTCAGTGACATTCCACCCCACCGCGAGGTAGCAGGTCACAACACGATGTACTTCTCCCTGGATTCGCACACTAATCTAGTCGATGCACTTAGAGGTGCATATAATATGCCCCGGGCCCGCTGGGAATGGCACATGACCTGGCATCAACACGCACAGCGGCTCGCCGAAATTCTGGCAGCAGCGGCTTAAAATGGCTGTCAGACTTGAGGGAGCGTGGCACCCTCGAGTGAGTGCGGTATGAGATGGCGGGAAGAACGAACGCCGGCGTCGTCGACTTTTGATCGCCCGATCTTTGTCGTTGGCGCTCCTCGCAGTGGGACCACGGCCGTTACGCGGATCCTCGGCGCGTGTCCAGACGTGTGTCTCGTTGATGAGCCTCGCTATACGTGGCGCTACGGCAACGACCGAAAAAGCGACCTCCTGTGGCCCGCCGATGTCACCGAGAACGTACGTCACCACGTACGGGCCCGGTTCGAGCGTATCGTGAGGAAAAGTGGTCGGAGTCGACTAGTCGAGAAGACGCCTAGCAACGCTCTGCGCCTGAGCTTCGTTCTCGGGATCTTCCCGGAGGCTCGAATTATCCATGTTACTCGACATCCCCTATGGGCCGTCCCGTCAATCGTTCGGGCGTGGAATGGACAGGGCTCCAGCAAAAGCACTGTCGCCCTCTATAGCCGCCTACAAATGCGAGTCAAGGATGCAAGTCCAAGGCAACTGCCGGGTGCTGGATGGGAGCTTGGTTCCAGGGTTATCGCTAGCCGCCTGCGTGGAGCTGAGCCTATTTGGGGCCCCAGGATACCTGGTTTGGCACAAGCTCGCAAGCAGGCCGATATCATTGACATCGCTTCAATGCAATGGAGCCTTTGCACCGGATCGGCGTACGCTGCTGGAAATGCATTTAGCGACCCGGGCCGCTTTATGGAGTTTAGCCTTGAGTCATTGAACGAGAATCGCATCTCCGCGCTTTATGAGTTTGCAAGTCTTTCGCTTACAAAGAGCACTCGAAGCCGGATTCGTGATTATTTCGACCCAGAACGCGTTGGGCGACCTTGTCCGATCGGTCGCGACTTGGCTGAAAGAGTTTGGAGTCTAACCGGAGCAGTCGCCGAGGTCGTTGGCTACGATCGCCGAGGCGTGGTGTAGGTGGCCATGCCGCTCAGGGCCGGATGGCATCTCGGCCGGAGTTTCGTGCACGCGAGTTTTCCGACAAGATGCATATACGGCCTGGTGCCCGTAATGCTGGGGATTGCGGTTGCTTCCTTGGATGTTCCGGATGCCATCTTTTGGTTGGTCGCACTCTGGGTCATCTGGGCGACGGGCGCAGTTCTTGTGTGGGGGCAGCGGCCCTTCTCTCTTGGGATGGCGTTTCTCCTCGCCCTGTCGCTTGTAGATGTCGTGCTGCCCGCCACTGCCGCTGCTCGTGCGGGTCAGATCGGCACCGCCGGGGTGGATCTCACCGCGGGACTAGTTTCGGCGATTATCCTGGCCATGCTCGCCGTTGCTGGCCTCGTGGTAGGCGGGCAGCTAGCGCGACTACCGGGACGGCATCCGACACGATCTATCACCTCCTTAGGTAGAAATCTGCGAGCCGTCCGCTTCGCCATGGTGGGTTTCTTGCTCGCCGGTGGTCTGGGTTTGATCGCCTTCGTTCTGCAGGCTGGTGCGGACCTTCCGCGGCTAAACGTCTTTGCCTCCGGCACTGAGTACGGAGACTTTGCACGCTCGACCAACAGACAGGGGGTTGAATATGCACGATCACTTCAGAGCCTAGTTGGAATTGCGCTTATGTTCGCAGTTCTGGCGTTCCGCCTGGGGCCGAGCAAAGGACGCAGGTTACCCATTGCTACCTTTGTCGTCGGGGTAATCTTTCTCGGGTTGAGCGGTCAGCGGGAACTCCTACTAGTTCCACTATCAGCATGCCGCGCTGCTATGGTGGAAGACGAGTAGGGGTGCGGGAAGACGCCATCCGCGATTGTACGTAATCGCTCTTGGCGCAGCTGGATTCGCATTCGTCGCAATCGTAGGAACAGCACGCGGCACCGAGAGCGGTAAGAGGGTTTCGCTGATCACCGCTCTGTTGAATCAGGTCACCGCAGACCATGGACAGGGCCCGGGCTCGAGCGGCCCCTTTTCGTCGACTGCAGGACTGATCACTACCGTGCCCAGCGGGTACCCGTACTTGCTTGGGCGCTCATACATGGAAGCGACCTGGCTGATAGTACCCAGGGCCGTATGGCCTACGAAGCCGAGGAGTGTCCTCGTGGAACTCCAGTCGCAATACCTTGACCCACGGTCCGGTGCGGCTTTTCCAGCTTATGGTGAACTCTTCGCAAACTTCGGATGGACGGGCGCGATCGTGGGAAGTATGGCATTCGGATACGGGGTGGAACGCCTCTGGAACGCACTTCGAGGCTCGACGACAGCGCATGAAGCGCTTCTCTCGGCTGGAGCATTGGCCGTGGTCGTGTACCTGTACTTCGCCGGATACCTTGCTGGTGCACTCGCCAGTCAATTTGGGATCATCTTTGGCCTCGGCGTGGGCTACCGGCTATTGCGGACCGCGACCCGCCCGAATCTCGGTCCGTCGGGGATGAACCTTCTCGACAAGTCCCGCTCCGGGACCCGACCGCTCCGCTGGTTGAGGGGGGAATACGCGACCACAGTCGGTACGAATCTAGTCGTAGCCCTCCTTGGCTTTGCAGTCGCGATCGCGCTTGCAAGATGGTTTGGGCCCACCGGGCGGGGGGAACTCCCGAAAGCCATGATCGTTCCTGGAATGATTAGTACGCTCGGTGCGCTCGGCATTCCTGCTGCAACCGCCTACTTCACGGCGCAATACCGCTTGTCATCCGGAGACATTCTAGCTAAGGCCGTTTGCTTGTCAATCATACTCGGATTAGGTATGACGGTTATTGCGCTATCCCTAGTAAGACTACTGTTTTCCCGGCGGGACCGGGCGTTCTCGGCGCTGGCTATTGCTACTCACTTGTCGTCACACCGTCCCTTTCCGCGCAAGTAGCGGTTGCATCGGCGCTGGGGGCTAACCGTTTGAGACTGTATAACATTCTTCGCATGGTATTGCCGCTCGGCTACGCCATTTTGGTGGCGACATTGCAGTGGACCGGCGGCACTCTCCCTTAAAGCCGTAGCGTCGTCTCGCACGTCGCGCCTCAACGCGGCAGTATTCGGGATCCGGTACTTAGCATTCAACGGACATTCGAATCGAGAACACCAGGTTCAGAGGCAGCTGCCACCGGTCCTCACAATGATCCCGGAGTAATGGAACTTCTGCGATATGGACTGCGCGCCCAAGTGGGTCAGGCATCTCAAGGTCTGATTCTCAAAACTGATCAAGCAGTGATCGCCGTCTCGCTTCCAGCCCGCCAGGTCGGCGTGTACGTGGTAGCCGCAGGAGCCGCAAACGTCCTCACCCTCGTTTCGTCGGCGCTGCGACAACTCACGGTACCCGAATAGCGAGAACAGCAGTCGGGTCCTCGGATCGGCATGCGGAGGGCCAACGGCTTATAAAGATTTTTGGCGCACGGCCCTTCCGTTAGGCCTCGCTGTTTGTATGATGCTGCCCCTGGCCGTCCCATTAGTCTATGGGCGGGCCTATATTGACGCTGTGCCTCTAGCAATCGTTTTAACCATAGCGACTATTGGCTACGGGTTGAAGGACGTGCTTGTCGGCGTATCGCTTGCCGAGGGAAGCCCATGGACGGGCAGCAAAGGCGAGGTGGTCGGACTGATTATCGGTCTTACTCTCTTAGCCATTCTACTCCCCCCCTTCGGACTTATCGGTGCAAGCTTCGCCTCGCTGGTGGGTTACTGGGCTGGCGCATTATATCTCTGGCGACTACGCTTCAAATGTGGCGGTAACTCCGATAGGAGTCGGCGTTATTGCAACAGGCGGGTGCCCGGCGGGATGCGGAGAAATCGTCGTGAGGGGCCGGAATAGTATTCGCTCAGATATCGAAGCCTCAACCGAGGACCGAATCGTGTCATTCAATTACCAGCCGAGGTTGGATGGGATACGCACGATCGCAGTTATCTGTGTCTTGGTCTTTCATGGGGGACTTCCGCCTAGGGGCGGCTTTCTTGGCGTCGATGTATTCTTCGTACTTAGCGGTTACCTAATAACCGTCCTGTTGCTAGTCGAGGTGAGGCGGACGGGCACTATAAGGCTCCGTAGATTCTATACACGGCGCGCTATACGCCTCCTGCCAGCTCTATGTGTAATGCTCGGAACGGTTGTAACGGTCGCCATCATTACTCTTCCTGCCACCTCGAAACACGAGGTCCTTCTCACGAACATATATGGGTTATTGTATGTCGCGAATTGGGCTGAGGTCGCAGGCGTACCCATGGGTCCACTCGGCCATCTGTGGTCGTTGGCGCTCGAAGAGCAATTTTACCTAGTGTGGCCACCCACGCTGATGTGGCTTTTGCGGAGGCGCAACAGCGCTTTTCGGTTCCTTCTCGCGGTCGTCGGAGCCATCACAGTGTGGCGTTCCTTCCTGGTTCTCGCCGGTGCACCGTGGGATTACCTCTACTATGCCTCCGACGTTCGGTTCGACGGCTTACTCGTCGGATGTCTTTTGGGTGTTATGATCTGGGATCGATTGGACGTGGACCGTTCATCATGGTGCTGAGCGCGCAGCAGGGTGGGCGGCTCTGGCAGTAATCGCGGTTTGTCTTTTCGGTGCGAGGGTAGAGTCGCCATGGCTCTACTTCGGCATTCTTTCCCTCTTTTACGTCGCAGTGTGCCTTGTGATTGTGGTGGGCAGCGGAGCACGATCGTGGTTGCCTGGTCGGATATTGGGCTTGAAGCCGCTGGTTTATATCGGCCGAATGTCCTACGGTCTGTATTTATGGCATGCACCAGTATTCTGGTTTTTTAGTCGGGGGCTCCTCGGCCTGGAGGGTCACACTCAGGTCGCAGCCGCAGGACTAACTACGGTCGGGGCGACGACGCTTAGCTACTTTGTCATCGAACGCCCTTTACTTGCAATACGGGACCGATTTCGGTGATGGGTGAAGAAAGGTCTTCCAGAGCGACGGGGACCCCCAGCACGTCGCTGATGTTCATCACCGTCGGGGCTGCCACCCCGCTGACCGCTGCCTGCCAGCTCCGAAGGCCACACGAGACCGGCGGGCCCGGGCTGGCTTTCCCCGGCTCTTCGCGTTGGAGTGGGGGCAGGACGCAGGAGGATATTCACCACAGGGGCCAGAGCCCAGTCATCGTTGCGCCTTCTGTAACGGCTGCAGCGATGGGAGACCCTTGGTGAGCGACGACGGCTATCGGCCTGGCGGAAACGCTCCTCGGGACTCGACCGGACCCGGGTGCTGGCGGTTGTCGAAGGCCAGCGGAGGTGGTTGTCACCGTCGAAACCACCGCCTCCCAGGTGCCGTGCGGGAGCTGCCGCGTGCGGGCCGAGGCCCATGACCGGATGCCGATCTACTTCCGGGATCTGGTTTCGGTTCGGCCGCCCCGCCCGGCCGCCGAGTAGGGCCACTTCACCTTGGCTGGCGTGGACTAAGGGTCCACCACAGATTGATCAGCGCGGGGTAGAGTTGTGGCGTGGAGGCCGCGCCGGAGGGTTGGGACTTTTTCACGACGGTGCTGCCTCGCCTGGAACGAGGTCCAGCGGCGGGTGGTGGCCGGGTCGATGGCCCGGGCGTTCAGGCGCGGCAAGTCGGCGGTCGCCGGCGCGTTGGGCCTGTTCGCCGACGCGGTGATCAAGGCCCAGGCGGAGGTCGGACCGGCATCGAGCCGTCGAATCGCTGCGGGCCCGGAGCGCGACGAGCCGCCGTCGACAAGCAGCCCGCCTGGCCGAGGCGCTCGACGAGCTGGTCCACCCCGACACCCGGGGCGACCCGATGTCGTTGCTGCGCTGGACGTTGAAGTCGACCTATGAGCTGGCGCGTGACCTGCGAGCCCGCCAGGATTCCGGTCTCGGCCAGATCGTTCGCCGCCTGCTGCACCAGATCAGCTACTCGCTGCAGGCCCCGGCCAGAGCGGAACGAGGACCACGCATCCTGATCGTGACGGCCAGTTCCGTTTACCTCAACGACCTCGCCGCCGGCCACGTCGGCGCCGGCCAGCCGGTCATCTCGGTCGACACCAAGAGGCTGATCAGGGGCTATTGCGACGGTGGCCGGGAGTCAGCCAGCCGGCGGAGCCGGTGCGCGTCAACGTGCGCGACTTCGCCGATCGGGCCCTCGGCGAGTTCGCCAAGGCCATCCTTTATGGCGTTTACGACGTCGGCAACGACGAGGGCTGGGTGTTGGTCGGCGACACCGCGGACACCGCCGAGTTGCCGGATCGTCCGTCCGGCGCTGATGACGAGCGGATCGGCCGGGTCCGGTTCCCCACCGCCACCAAGCTGCTGATCACCGCCGATGCCGGCGTTCCAACGGCTACCGGGTACCCGGCCTGGAAATGGCACCTGGCCCGACTGGCGGCCGACACCGCCTCGAGATCACCGTGTCCCACTCCCGCCCGGCACCTCCAAGTGGAACAAGATCGAGCACCGCCTCTTCTCCTTCATCTCGATGAACGGCGGGGCCGGCCCCTCGCCCGACATCCGCACCATCGTCGAGCTCATCGCCGCCACGACCACCCAGACCGGGCTCACCGTGCAGGCCGCCTACGACCCCGACTGGTACCCCCACCGGGGTCAAGGTCTCCGACGCCGACTACGCCACCATCGCGCTCACGCCGCACACGACTGGCACGGCGAATGGAACTACACCATTGCTGCGATCAAATCCCGCGGTCAGCCTAAGCTAAGCGCCGGTTGCGATGCCCGAGGCCGACTGCGAGGCCAAGACGTGGACCGAGCTCTCCGACCACGTCCGTTCCCACCCTCAGGCCGTGGCGCACCGAGATCCTGGCCTAGCACAGCACTGGCGCATCGAACGGCCCCACCGAGGAACTGAATCTGTGCGTGAAGCAGGTCAAGCGATGCAGGCACAGCTTCAAACGATTTCCGGATACTACCAGTTACGGGCGCAGCTCCACGCTGGCGGCGTCACCTGGCCCTATAGGCCTAAACCGCAGCGAATCCGCTTCCACACACGCCCTTAGTGTCGCTAAAGCGATGGGAGAACACTGCCGGCAACGGCGGTATCGACCCGGCAGAAGCCCCTATTGGGCTGGAAGTTTTTCGGATGCTGGCGGTCGCCGAACGATCCGGAGAGGTTGCCACAGGGAGGCCTCCCCTTCCCCCGCTAAAGGGGTCCATCTCCCAGATGCTCTCCCAAACTTGGAAGCTTTGAAACCATCACGTTCGCAAGGCCCCTGCTTCGCTCCGGGGATGGTCAGACTTCGCTCATTTCCCAAAACCCGGTTTGAAGAGGTGGGACCGATTCACACTTTAGATCCCCCCACGTAGGTCATTCCCAGCCGGCGGGTTAACACAAGGTCGTTGGCTCCAGTAGGCTGCGACACGCAAGCAGTATTCGTGACCCGCGCCAATAGTAGGGTCAAACGTGCGGCGTTTGGTGATCAAGGATCGGCCGCAGGTGGTACTCGTCGACTTACCCGCATTCGGCCGCCCCGCTCGCCTCGTGTGGCGCAAGCACCGCTGGAGTTGCCAGAGCCCGGCGTGTGCGGTCGGGTCTTGGACCGAGGAAGCGTTGAGCATTGCCGCGGCCCGCCTGGTGATGACCGATCGGGCCGGGAGGTGGGTGACCGAGCAGGTCGGTCGTTGGGGCCGCACGGTGAACGAGGTGGCCGTCGAGCTCGGCTGTGACTGGCACACCATCAACGACACCGTGCTCGCTTTCGGCACCGCCCTGGTCGACGACGATCCCGACCGTATCGGCACCGTCACCGCCTTGGGACTGGACGAGACGCTGTTCGTCCACGAAGGGCCCTGGCGCCGCCAGCTCTGGTCGACCTCCATCGTTGACGTACGCGCCGGGCGCCTGCTCGACATCGTGGCTGGTCGCAGCACCACCGGGCCCTGTGCATGGCTCGGGGACCGAGGCCAGGACTGGCTGGACGACATCGAGTTCGCCACCTTGGACCTGTCCGGTCCCTACCGGGCCGTGTTCGACACCATGGTCCCCGACGCCATCCAGGTGGCGGACCCGTTTCATCTCATCAAGCTGGCCAACGCCGCGCTGGACGAGTGCCGGCGGCGGGTCCAGGACGACACCCTGGGCCACCGGGGCCGCAAGCACGACCCGCTCTACCGGTGTCGCCGGTTGCTCACCAAGGCCGACGAGCGCCTCGACGAGAAGGGCCGCACCAAGCTCCTCGGCCTGCTGCGAGCCGGCGACCCCCGAGGGGAGGTGACCACGGCCTGGCACGCCAAGGAGGCAGTTCGGGCCCTCTACTTCCACAGCGACCCGGACCTGGCCCTCGACTGGGTCACCCGTCTGGGCCATGACCTCCAGGACGCCGACTGCCCACCGGAGATCCGCCGGCTTGGTCGGACGCTCATCCGTTGGCGTTGCCAGATCGCCGCCTGGCACCAGGCGCAGGTGACGATCGTGCCAACCGAGGCGGCCAACAATCTGATCAAGCGCGTCAAGCGGGTCGCGTTCGGCTTTTCCCGGTTTCGGAACTACCGCATCCGCACGCTCCTCTACGCGGGGCGGCCCAACTGGTCACTGCTCGCCACCATCACACCCCGCTGAAGTAATCCGTGCGACTCGCCGCCGGTCGAGCTGGAGTCGATCACTCCTCGGCCCCGCAGACGACCGAGCCCGTCGGGGCTTGAGGACAGGTCCGATCGGCGCTAGCTGTTACAATTACCTCCGTCTACCTGCATGGTCAAGAGCCGGTTTTGCACGGCATGCCGTCCGATTCAGATCGCAGCGGCCTGACAAATGCGCTTCCCTTGGTTTGCGTCTCATGTCTTGCCATAGGAATCGAACAACGTTTGCTTAGTGATCTCCGCTGCCCGCAATGTGACGTTGTCTATCCCCGTGTGGGTAGTGTCCCTATCCTGATCGAGGATTCCGCAACTCGCGAAGCGCTTGGAGGAGGACTCCAGCCCGAGGACGCACGAAGTAGCTTCTATCAGAACGAGGACGGCTACCTCCGGGAAAAGTGTCAGCACGGGTCGTACGATGATCTTGAGTCGCTCACAGACTTGCCTCAGATTCCGGGTGTCGTCCTGGAAATCGGCTCCGGTTCGGGCAACTTCGCCGGAGTCGGCGGAGAGGACTACTGCGCTCTCGACCTTTCTTTGTCTCATCTTCGACGATTCGTCGATGGAAAGGGGGCAGTTTGCGCAAGCGCGGAAGCCATACCTCTGGAACGGGGAAGTTGTCGATTTGTATTCTCTATCGCGACCCTGGAACACGTCCTTCGCCCTGATAAGGCATTTGAGGAGGTGGATCGCGTGCTCGCGATCGGTGGCGTCGCCTATTTGGCGCCTGCCTGGCACTGTAGGAGCTGGAGTGCTGCGGGCCTCCCTGTCCGGCGCTATCGTGACCTGACAGGCCCAGAACGCATCAGAAAGAGCTTGATACCACTGCGAAATTCGTTAGTGTATCGCGCTACGACGCAGGCCCCTAAGCGGATCGCCCGTAGGGCGCGGTATTTGGCGTTACGCCAATCAACCAAGCTGTCATTTCGTCCGCTAACTGCTAACTATGAGGTATTCTGGATGTCGGACTCCGATGCCTGTGCCAGCATCGATTCTCATGAGGGATGCTTGTTCTTTGACAGTCGTGGTTACCAGATCATGCGTCCAGCACATGGGCACGTGGCCGCTCTCACGTTTCGGGCAGGTCCGTTGATTGTTAGAAAGGTCAGCTATTAGCGATGATGCGATCATTGAGTTGCGAGCTAGTGGACGCACTCATTGGCTTCAAACGGCTCGCCAGCCACGAATCCAAATGCTCCTCGACGCCGGCCACCCGAACAGGGGCCTCCTTGCCGCCATCACACCCTGCTGATATCCGAAGCGCCGCCATCGAGCGTCCCACGATCACGTCGCCGGAAGGTGGACGCGTAGCGGATAGCCGTATTGAACCAGCAGCGGCATCGTAAGCACAGTGACCGTCACCCGTGCCGTCCTCGCCATCGCCTTCATCCACTCATCGTCGAGCGTCACCACGGGCGCAGTTTGGATAAAGCGAGTCGGGTTACCGGAAAGAGAATGCGAGTTAGGGCCGACGTTATGTGATACACCGCCAGCCCTGTCAATCGAGGAAGTAGCTCCGAAAGCGATTACCGATCCCACGGCGCCTAAGGGATCAGCGACGAGCTCCTCGTATTTTAGCGTCATGTAGCCTTCGAAACAATTGCGCAGGAACCGGAACGACAAATTCCAGGAATCCCAGATGAGCGCACTCTGGTAAGGCGAGAAGCGATGCATCTCAAGGGCCGCCCCTCCGCCTGGCTCGATCCGTCGCCGCGTCCATGAATAAGCCACACCACGGGGATCTCGCACGAGATGTACCACCCGCACATGTACTCCGCTTGCGGCTAATAGGTAGGCGTAAGTAGGATGCTTAGAAGAATCAACGACTGTCGACACGCCAGATACTGAGAGGACGCCACGGTAAAGGGCGACGATCGACGTTCTATATTCTGCGGGCAGCCGAGCGTGGACAGAGTGTCTGGCCGGCTTCGACCATAGGCGATGTATGTTACGAGTCCGAAGGAGAACATTGTGAGTGTCAACGATCATCCGCGCAACAGTATGATCAGCTAGTACGGGGTCCGATTCTCGTACCGCGGACCAGAAGCCGCAAGAGTAGAAGGTTTCCCCGCAGGCACAGAGGCGGCCTTCCAGGAGCCCATGTGACCAATAGTTGACTAGCTCGCCGCCAGCACAGAAGCCGCGCTGAGTACCCGCTAGGCGCTCGAGAAGCGTGCTTCCGCTGCGCCCGAAACCGCCGATGTAGAGCACACTCGTCATCGGTCGCCAACTTGGAGTCTCACCAGCGCTCGATTCGTAGACGATGCTATCGGGTGGATAGGGCAGTGGCTGACGCAAGCATTCGCATCATCTTGGAAGGAAGTGCGTTTGAAGAAGCGGCGAGCTTGGCGTCCGTCAAGGAGCGCAGCGTGGCCAATCGTCACAGCCCGCTTCATTAAGAGTTCACAAGAGCTATCCAAAGCGTAGAAATCCGCTTCCGACCCAGCCGGCGCCCGTCATCGAGGGCATCTTTAGCGTCCCGACGCCGTCTGGCCACCTAGCGGCAGTCCGGGAAGGTTATCATAGCCGGTTGGCGGTCGTCTTCAGACCGCAGAACTTCGGGTCAGCGGATGCCAACCCTTCCCTCAGCGGCACACGGAGTATGCCGGCACGCACTGCGACGTCACGAACTGGTCCGTGGTCGGTGAGAATGGCTGGTAGCGGCCGTGCGAACGACACCAAAGACGGGAAGGCGAAAATGAAACTCAGATCCACCAGCGACGGGTCCCAGTCAGGACAGAACCTGGACGACTCGTCAGTGCCGCCGAGGATGCGGCTCTGCGACGGGCTCACTGTGTGGCTTACAGGCCTCCCATCGGCGGGAAAGACAACTATTGCCTTTGGCCTCGCGGAGCGCCTGATTGGCGATGGCCATCTAGTCGAGGTTCTCGATGGCGACATTCTCCGAAAATCGCTCTGTGGCGACCTTGGCTTTACAGCATCAGACCGGAATGAGAACGTGCGCCGGGTTGGCTTCGTCGCCCACCTCCTCAGCCGGAACGGCATCGTAGCAATATGCGCATTAGTCTCGCCGTATCAAATGGCTCGTGACGAGGTCCAGCAGCGCTGCATAAGGGGAGATTTTTCGAGGTGCATGTAGCCACCCCCAAGGCAGTTTGCGCAGCACGTGATGTCAAGGGCCTCTATGCACAACGGCAGGCGGGGGTGATCAGCCACCTGACCGGGGTGGACGATCCGTATGAGGTTCCGTCTGTACCTGATCTCGTTGTAGCCACTCAGACTCAGGCGATACGGAAGTCCGTGGAGTTAGTCTGGGACGCCCTTCCTCGATGACATCACCCCCGCGGAAGGTCGATCCATACGGAACAGGGACGCAATCCGACCATTTTGAGTCGGTCAGCCCGACCTGGCTTGCCCGCTACAGGACACACTCATCGTTTCACGTTCGCATGAAAGCGCTCGAGATCCTGATCCGCTCCGAAATACAAGGTGTAGCCTCGCCCTGGGTTCTCGACTATGGGAGCGGTCCAGGAGTATTCAGCGCGATAGCCA
This sequence comes from uncultured Acidimicrobiia bacterium, assembly GCA_963790325.1. Classification (GTDB taxonomy): domain Bacteria; phylum Actinomycetota; class Acidimicrobiia; order Acidimicrobiales; family AC-14; genus JAXDMK01. Next base: position 885,171 of record CAWBNY010000002.1, on the reverse strand, counting down.
CGCGGTACGGCTGCCACGCCGTCGCGATCGATTCGGCGCCGGCAATGCTCCTAGGTGGGGTTGAGCAGCGAGTCACTAATTGCGATCACGCTCTAGAGGAATTGGTGCAGTATTGCGAGCCGGCTAAAATCATTCGAGTGGCCGGCACAGTAGACTGCCTTATGAGTTCCCAGTCTCCGACTTTCAACCTAGTGCTGATTATATCAGTACTGGAATACATTTCGGATCCGGGGAGGCTTGTACGTCGTCTTGCCGAGTTCCTTATTCCCGGCGGAGCCATGATTATCACGGTGCCCAACTCCCGCTCTCCTGTCCGCGCTCTTGAACGACCGATTAATGCACTGGTCGACGCCGCTGGTGCGCGACTATATGGGCAGCGGCGATTCAACTCGTATCTACGAGCGCGGCCCCACGGATCACGCGTCCCGTGGCGCGCTCGCTGTCGCTAGTGCTGGGTTAGCAGTTGAAAGGACAATTCCTCTATCGCTCGGTTTTCACGGCTGGCGTGCACACCTCAACCCAATGACAGCGATCGTGTGCCGTAGCTCTAGCCTAACCGAGGGCTCTGATTCGGAGGAGCCATGAACATCGTTCTGATTCACAATATCATGTCCCCATATCGGCTGCCCTTGTTCTCTAATATTGCTGAGGCGGCGCCGGGGAACTTCTCCGTACTGTTCTCTGGCGTTAACCATGACCACCGAAGGCATTGGCACATCGATCAAAGCGCCGCAGAGTTTCCGTACAGGGTTCTTCCTGGGCGAGCGGTTGTGGTGGGCCAACGAGGGACGTTCGTCAACTACGGAGTCTCCCGATCGCTTACCGAACTTTCGCCGTCAGTCGTTGTACTTGCTGGATGGGACCTCCCGGCGTGCTGGGCAGCCCGGCGTTGGGCACTACGGAGAAATGTGCCGATTGTTATTTGGTCGGAAAGCACGCAGCTCAGCGGAAGGCTACGGAGTCCTGCGGCCGACCGGGTACGCCGTGCATTCCTCCGGGGCGCGGTTGGCGCGCTTGTGCCTGGCACCGCAGCAGAGAAGTACCTACGCACCCTAGTGACCGAGAACCTCCATGTATTCTATATGCCGAATCCGATCGGTCAGCCGAAGCTGCGCGACGTCCAGCCATGTGTCACTCAAGTCGCGACGAATGCCCTATTTCTTGGGGAGCTTAGCGAACGGAAGGGAGCAGACATTGTCTTGGTTGCTATGGCTTCGCTACTCGAACTCTTCGACACAGTGACATTTGCAGGGGATGGCCCTCTACGACACGACGTCCGAGAGGCAGCCCGGTATGAGCCAAGACTTCGATACATAGGATACGCCGACGAGGCAGTGAAAGCTGCGGCGATAGCGGAAGCCACAGTGGTGTTGGTACCCAGTCGACGTGATCCATGGCCTCTAGTAGCGGTTGAGGCGCTCACTGCGGCCCGGCCCGTGGTATTGGGACCAGGAGTTGGATCGGCTGACGATCTCGCAGGGTTCGGTGCGTGCGTCCAAAGAATGGTAACCTCGTCGTCGCGGGAACTAACCAGATGTGCGCGGAGCTATGGGTAGCCGAGTGCCAGCTACTGCCAGAGACGCCTTTGGCCCAGAGGCGGCATCGGAGGCATTCTTGAAAGCAGTATATTTCGTCAACGACGCTCGCACCCCCACCGAATGGTAGCGCCCTATGCGGAGACTCTCCGTTGATTCGCGTGGTAAATGTCCCGATGGACGGTTGGCCTGCTATACGAGGCGGCGGCCTTACCCCCCTCACAGAACACTCGGGACTTCGTGGTGGGGGTGGCTCGCCCCCCCCTGGAAGACGCGTTGGTCAGTTGCAGATGCGGCAGTGCAATTCTATAGCATACATGCCTCGACATGTCTATACAATTGACCTATTCTACTGTTGTCACCGACGCAGCGAATCCCGTTGAGCAATTCTTACCGACCCAACGGAGGACACGAGGAAGGGACGGCCGGCCCAGCTCCGCCACACAAGGACGACGAGGCCTGCGCCCGCCGGCCCGAATGGGACCTATTGTGGTCTAATCGCCGAATGAATTACCGGCTTCCCTTGGCAGTCTACCGCGCGGGTTCCCTGGCGACTTTGCATGTGTCGGAGGGGCCTCCCATGCCATGGGAACGGTTCAATCGATCTAAGATACAGCGAGAAGGCCGTGAAAGCGGCGACCCTTTGCATGAGATTCCGACCGAACGCCTGAGGTACCACCCAGACTGGATAATTGCGGCCCGGCTCCGACGGAAGCTATTACGACATCACCGGTCGCCTCGCGTTCCCGAAACGTGGATTGAGCGCTCATTCCTGGGGTCCAGGACCGCGAGCAGTGGCCGTTATGCAATGTCGGTCGCATCCACGGGATTGGAGTTCCTCGCCGACCGCGAGGGATCGGTGCTGGAGCAGATGTCGTGCCCCCAAGTAGCGAATCGCCAACTGCTAGCCGAGGAGCAATCAAGATTTCCGGGCTGGTCCAGCGAAGTCGCCCAGGCCAGCACAAACTGGGAGCGGCGCATGGAATCTGAGTGGATGCTGGCAACGCGGATTATCGCTCCCGCTGCCCATGTCGTGGAATCCTGTGTTGCATCGGGTGCCCCTCGCGACCGTTTTAACATCGTCCCCTATCCGAGCAGTATTGATATCCCCCTCGGAACTGGTGATTGCGATCATCCGAGCAACGAAGCGCAAGCACTTGTACGCGTGTTGATTGTCGGGCGGCTTTCCCTGCTGAAAGGTATACAATACCTCTGCCAAGCCTTCCCTAATGGTCCACCGATTGGCGCTGTATTCGATTTCGTGGGGCCGTCCTTGCTGTCGCCTGAAGGCTTGTGCCAGGTCCAGTCGCTAGGAAGGGTGCATGGGCGACTTGAGCGCACCGCCCTCCACAGGGTTATGGCGAACGCCGACATCATTGTAAGCGCCTCGTTGTCTGAGGGAAGTTCACTTTCACTGAGGGAGGCGGCGATGATGGGAACAGCTGTGGTAGCCACCCGAGAATCGGGCGCTCCGGCAGGCAGTGTCCTTGTGGACAAACGGGATCCACGCCGCTCTCGCGTCGGCAATAGTCGAGTTGGTTGAGGATCGTAACCTACGGCATCTGGTGCGCAACAAGGTGCATCAATCGGTAGTCGCCGAAACCACCAGTACCGTCGTAGGGTCGCCGCCGTTCTAGCGAGGTGGGATGCAAAGCCGGCTGACACAACTGGTTGGAGGTACCGATCACCCGCCTGTAAAGTTGTGGATCTAAGCGTTCAGACGCCCTCCATCTACCAGCGCCAAAGGAGCGTAGAAGTGACACCCTCGGCCAATGACGCCTCGGCGCTCGGGCCGGCTTCGCCGTTGTTTGGTGCCTCGAAGGGGAGGGGGCGTGACCCTCGCACCGGCGCACCCGGTGTTTCCAAATTGGAAACGGCTCCCCCTCCAGGCGGAGCTGCGCGGCGCAGCCAGCGGCAACAAGGCTCATTGCAGGCATCCCCCTGGCCCAGTCATGGTCAAGGTAGCCCGCATGCTTCTGATCGCTGACTTCGCAGCCGCTGCTGTTGAGCCTTGGAGAACCTCTGAACGAAATGCCACCACCTCTGCGAGGTGACCTTTGTCTGCCTTTCGAAATCGAAAGAGTTCGTTATCCAAGGAGACCTGCGTAAAATCTAAGATCGCTGCTGAGTGTCGCCGCCCCAGCACGTCAACCCGTTCCTTTTCAGTTCGTGGGTGACCGTCCCACGCGTAAGATATTACTGCGACAGAACCGTCAACAAACCGGAGTGACATCACGGAATTTTCATCAAGAAGTCCTTCCCCCTTGCTCGATCGGAACATATGAACCTCAGCCAGTTCGGACTCGATAAAGGTTATGCAGGTATCAACGAAATGGCATACCTCGCCCAGCAGGCGGCCGCCCTGCCGCCGATCGTGATACCAGTGGTCGCTGGTACCGCGCCCGCGTACGCGGTATGTGACGACAAGCGACCCTCCTTACCCGAGAAATGGTCCCGTACTAGCTGGACCGGTTCCGACCAACGGCGGTTAAAGCCGACGAAGAGCGACCCCGCTCTCGTCCCATGCGGCCTCGACATCGTCGAGTTCCTCCATGGTCGAGCGAAAGGCTTCTCGCAGAACACGTGCTTGCCCGCCCGTAAGGCCCGAGCCGCCAAGCGGGCGTGCGAATCGTGGGGCGTGGCGATCACGACGACCTCGACCTCGGGGTCGTCGATCACCGCGTCGGCCCCGGACACCGCTCGCTCGAAGCCGGACCCGCTCGGCCAGGCGGCGGGCCGAGAGGCCTGACGCCGACGCGACCGAGACGAAGCGGTCGAAGCCGGCCTCCCTGAACGCGGGCATCAGCACCGTGCTGGCGAACGCCCCCGCCCCGATCAGACCGACGCCGGGGCTCCCCGGCGCCCGGGTCGCGGCGCCCGCAGCACGATGGGTCCCTCCGCCCCCAGCTCACCCGTCCCATAGGTGAACATGATCCCGACGAACGGCTCCGCACCCTTCTCCACCAGCTCGTACGCGACAGGCGCGTCGGCGATCGGGAAGCGGTGGGTGACGAGGTCGTCGACTGCCAACCGCCCTGACGACAGCAGGTCGAGGACCGCCTCCATGTTGCGGCCCTCGCTCCAGCGGACCAGGCCGGGGGGGAAGTCGACCCCCCAGTCCTCGTAGCTCCGCTCGTACCGGCCCGGCCCGTAGGACCGGGCGAAGCGCATCGTCAGCTCCCGCTCGTAGAACGGGCGGCGGTCGAGCTCGAGGCCGATGTCGCCCACGACGACGACGTTGGCCCCGTCTCGGCACAGCTCCGGCGTGCGGGCGATCACCGACGACGACTTGGTGGCGGCCATCACCAGCACCGCGTCGGCACCACGTCCCCGTGACCACTGCTCGACGGCCTTGGTGGTGTCGACACCAGCCTCCACCAGGCCGAAGGCGCCTGCCGCCCGGGCCCGCTCCACCGCCGCCTCGCTCAGGTCGATGGCGGCCACGTCGCAACCGGAGGCGAGGGCCAGCCGTACGCCGAGCTGGCCGACCAGGCCCAGCCCGAGGACCACCACCTTGGCCCCGGGGCCGACCTCGGCCAGGCGGAAGCCGTGCAACGCCACCGAGGCGATTGTCGCAAAGGCGGCATCCGACGCCGGAACGCCGTCGGGCACGGGCGAGCACAGGAGCCCGGGCACGGCCTGGAACTCGGCGTGGTTGGCCTTGCCCGCCCCTCCGGTGGCCACCAGCTGGCCGGGGGCGATGCCGGCCACCATCTCCCCCACCTCGATGGCGATCCCGGCGGCCGAGTAGCCGAGGGGGATGTCGTCGTGGAGGCGGGCGTTCACCGTGCGGGCGGCCTGGAGGACCCCTTCGTTGCGGGCCTTCTTCACCACCTGGCGCACCAGATCGGGCCGGGCCCGGGCCTTGGCCAGCAGGCTCGACTGGGCCAGGGCGGTGACGGCCCGCTCGGTGCCGGGCGACATGAGGCTGGCCACGGTGCGCACCAGCACCTCGGTGGGGCTGTTGACCGGTCGGGGCACGTCGAGGACCCGCACCGGGCCCCCGGATGCCGATTGCACGACCTGCTTCACCGCCGGTGCTCCATCGCCGCGGTCATGCTAGAGGCCGTCGGCGGTGCCGCCGCGCCCACCTGCAGCTGAGTGCGCAGCTCGACCGGCAGCGGGCCCTCCATCAGCCACTCCAGCGTCCGCCCCGGCTCGAGAACACCGAAATCGTGGGCCAAACCGACCGGCAGCTCCGCCCGCTCGACGTCGCACCGCACGTCGAGGGCAGCGCCCGTCTCCGCCAGGTGCACCCGGGAGCACACCCGGTGGACGCCCCCGCCCTCGACCCGGTCGAAGATCTCGACATCGCCCCCCGTCACCCGCCAGGTACGGGTGTGCACGGGTCGGCCCGGCAGCCGCCGGTAGCCATCATGGGAGGCGGTGACCTCGATCGGCCCCTCGCCGTCGTCGACCGCCCGGTGCAGGGTGGGACGGGCCCGCCGGGCCACCCGGAACGTCTCCCACACCTCGCTCTGATCCTCGCCGTCGATCTCCACTGTGTTGTGGGCCCGGGTCGACCGCTCGTAGTGCCGGCGCTCGCCCGGGGCGTACGTCGACGTGCCGGTGTCGACCACGGTGCGGACGCCGTCGATCGCCAGCTCGAAGCTCAGGCAGTCGGCGTGGGCATGGGCGGGGAGGTCGGGGGGGCACGGCGGGCCGACGTCGGCCACCAGGTGCAGGCGGGGCCCGGGGCGGATCACCACGTAGCCGGACGGCTGCAGCACCACCAGCCGGCCCGGGGGGCGGGGCGCCGGCGCCAGCGCCGCCAGCCGCTCCCTGCCCACCAGGACGCAGTCGTTGAACAGGGGCACGTCGCCGTCGGGCAGGAGCACCGCTCCCAGCCACCCGCGCATCCGCTCGACGGCGTCGGCCAGGCCCCCGACCGGCGGGTGGCCGGCCGCGGCCAGCAGCCCGCCCACGTCGAGCAGGTCGCCCAGCACCTGGCAGTGGTACGAGGGCGACCGCTCGTAGTGGCCTCCGTCGGCCAGCACCTGCACGCCCACCTGCCCCGCCAGCCGCCGGCCGGCGGAGGTCACCAGCCGGTCGTCGCCCAGGAAGACACCCAGTCCGACCAGCGCCTTCAGGTTCTTGACCAGATGGTTTCCACCGACGTCGAGCTCGAGGCTGCGGCGGAGGTAGGCGGCTGAGAGGCGGAGATGCGCCACCACGTCGTCGTCGACCGTCGAGCCCGCCACCAGGTGGGGGTGGACGCCGCAGAGGGCCCACGCCCGCAACGAGACCACGTAGGACGACCACGGGTCGTCGCGGCCGAAGGGGGTCGCCGCAACCCACGATCGCCACCGCCCGGCGAACGCCTCCCGGGCCCAGGCGGCGTCGGGATGGGCCGCGAACGACCACGCCCACTCCAGGTAGTGGAGGTGGTAGCGCCACAGCTGGGAGGCGCCGGGGGGCGACCACGACTCCCCCACCTCGCGCTCGTCGCCGAGGAACGAGAACCGGCCGGCGGCGTTGGCCTCGGGCGACGGGTACCCCGCGTGGTGGCGCCGATCGAGGGGGACGAACGACGCCGGCCATCCGGGCGCCGGTGCCCCGAGCACGCCTCGGGCCCGGCCGACCACGGCGCCGGGAAGGTGCCCCGCGATCGCTCGCTGCCCGCGGCAGGCGCAGCCGGTGGAGCACCTGGGCCGGCCGCAGGTGGCGGACGGTGCGGGCCACGAGCAGGCCTCGGGCCACGGAGGAGGCGATCATGCCAGCTGCTCCGCCTCCTGCCTGATCCCGACGGAGAACGAGCGGGGGTCGAAGCCCAGATCGCGGCGGGCAGGCCCGATGTCGAACGCCTTGTCCTCGGCCAGGCGCTGGAGCTGCTCGGCCTTGAGCCGGGGCCGGGCGGCCACCCGCTCGTAGACCCGGGTCAGGCCGATGGCGGGCGCCAGGGGAACCGTCACCAGCCGGGGCCGGCGACCGACCGCCTCGCCGGCATGGACCACGACGTCACGCAGGGTGAGGGGCTCGGGCCCGGCGACGTCGTAGACCTGGCCCACCGCCTCCGGGGCGGTGAGGGCGGCCACGACCGCCCCCGCCAGGTCGTCGACGTGCACCGGCTGCTGGAGCCGCCGACCGCCGCCGGGGAGGGGCACCACCGGCGCCCGTCTCACCAGGCGCAGCAGACGGCTCATGTTCCGGTCGGCGGGGGAGCCGTAGATCATGGTGGGACGCAGGATGGTCCAGTCGAGACCGCTCGCCCGGATCGTCTCCTCGGCCGCCAGCCGCACCGCCTTCGATCGGCTGTCGAGCGCGGTCTCCACCGAGGTGGTGGAGACGAAGATCGCCCTCCGCATGCCGGCCTCCTCGGCCGCGGCCACGATCGCCGGCGCGTGGCCGAACCCGAGGGAGGCCAGGTTGACCAGCGCCTCCGGCTGCCCGGTGGCGAAGGCCACGTCGAGGGATGCGGGGTCGTCGAGGTCGCCGGCGACCGGCCGGGCCCCGGACACGGCGATCTTCGCCGCCGCCGCCCGGCTCCGGGCGAGGGCGGTGACCTCGTGGCCCGCGTTAACGAGGAGGGGGACGACGCGCCGGCCCAGGTAGCCGCTCCCGCCCGTGACGTGCACCTTCACGAGGCGTCGACGGACCGCTGGAGGATGGCACGGTAACGGTCGGCCAGGCGGGACCGGTCGAAGTGCTCGACGGCGTACTTACGCCCCCGGCAGCCCATCACCCGCCTCCGGGCCGGGTCGGTGACCAGCTCCCGGATGGCATCGGCCAGGGCGTCGGGATCCTCGGGGGCGACCACGACCGCGCCCGTGGCGGCCAGGATCTCAGCCGGCTCGCCCCGCACGCCGCCGACCACCGCCTTGCCCGCGGCCAGGTGCTCGAAGATCTTGGAGGGGATGAACGACGCGAAGAGGGGCACGTCGCGGAGTGGGACCAGGCAGATGTCGGCCGCGGCCAGCAGGCCGGGCATCTCGTGGTGGGGGATGCCGGGGTGCATGGTCACGTTCGACGCGTCGAGGTCGGCGACCCTGGCCACCAGCTCTTCCTTGGCCGCCCCCTCCCCCACGAACGCGAACCGGACCGGCTCGTAGCGGAGCTTGGCCGCCGCCTCCGCCACCGTCACCAGCCCGTGGCTGATGCCGTGGGCGCCGGCGTAGAGCACGAGCGTGTCGTCGGCCCCGGCCCCCAGCCGCCGGCGGACCTCGGGGTCGGGCTCCCCCGGGGAGAACTTCGCCATGTCGGCCCCGTTCCGGATCACGTGGACCTTGCCGGCGCCGACGCCCCGCCGCACCAGGTCGTCGCGGAACCGGTCGGTGACCACCACCACCTCGTCAGCCGCCCGGTAGGCGGCCATCTCGCAGGCGTAGAGCAACCGGATCAGCAACCGGTTGCTGAGCATCCCCAACTCGACGGCGATCGCCGGCCACAGGTCGCGGATCTCGACCACGAACCGGGCCCGCCTCAGCCGGGCCACGGCCCAGCCCGAGGCGATGGAGAAGAACGTCGGCGACGAGACCACCACCACGTCGACCGGGCCCACCTTCCGGACGCCGAGCAGCACGCTCGAGAGCATGAACGAGAGGTGGCCCAGCAGCTTGCGCAGGACCCGCTCGTTGGGGGTGGCATAGAGCCAGGTGCGCACCACCCGGTAGCCGTCGACCCGCTCCACGGCCCGGATGCGGCGCCGGTATTCGGGCGGCACCACGCCGGTGGGGTGGTTGGGCATCCCGGTGAGGACGGTGACCTGGTCGCCGGCTTCGCTCCAGCCGCGGGCGAACGCGCTCAGGCGGGCCTGGGGGGCCCCGATCTCGGGCGGGAAGTAGTGGGTGACGATGACGATCCTCATGCCATCCGGGCCTCGGCGTCGTCGGTGCGGGCGCGACCCCGGCCTTCCACCCAGGCCGGGGTGGCGAGGTAGGCGGCCACCACCGCGGCGGCGGCCACGTCGCCGGCCACCCGCAGGGCGACCGAGTCGGTGAGGGACAGGAGACCCAGGGCGCTCACCAGCGCCATCACGCCCGCCACCGCGACCGTCGTGCGGGTATGGCTCCACCCGAGGTCGACCAGGCGCTGGTAGGCGTGGTCGCGGTGGGCCGCGTGCCACGTCTGGCCCCGCCGCACCCGCCGGACCAGGGTGGTGCCGGTGTCGGCCAGGTAGAGCGCGAGGGGGGCCACCACCGCTTCGGGTGGCAGCTCGGCGCGCAGCCCGAGCACCACCCCCGCCGCCAGCCAGGCGCCGATGAAGTAGCTGCCGGAGTCGCCCAGGAACATGCGGGCCCGGGGGAAGTTGAAGGGGGCGAAGGCGACGACGGCGGCCGCCAGCACCACCCCGAGGACGCCCAGCAGCCGCAAATCACCCACCTCGGCAACCACGACCCAAGCGCCGCCGGCGACGGCGACCTGGGCGACGGAGATGCCGTTGATCCCGTCCATGAAATTGAAGGCGTTCACGTAGCTCACCAGCCACAACGCGATGAGACAGATCATTCCGACCCCGGAGATGGTGAGGGACGAAGACGGTGTAGCGATCCAGGCGGCGGCGGCCCCCGCGGCACAGACCTGGAGCGCCAGTCGGCGCAGGGCGGAGATGTCGACGAGGTCGTCGAGGAGACCGACCAGGCCCAGCCCGCAGGCCGCCACCAGGACCCCGGTCCGGGCCCGGCCCGGCACCGACGACACCACGAGCAGGCCCGTGGCCGCCCCGATCCCCACCGCCACCCCACCGCCGCGGGGCGTGGGGTGGACGTGGGACGAGCGCGACGAAGGATGGTCGATGACGCCCAGCCGTCGCAGCCCGCCGAGAACCGCCGGGCTGATGGCCAGCGTCAGCCCCAAGGCCAACAACGCGGGTATCAGCATTCTCGGGGACCCACCATAGTCATGGATCGGCGCGGCCTCCACGCTCTTGTAGCCTCGGCGGATGCGGGTCGTTTGTGTGGCGGGCGCACGACCCAACTTCGTAAAGATCCAGCCCGTCGTCGCCGCCCTCGACGCCCGATCGATCGACGTGGTTCTGGTCCACACCGGGCAGCATTACGACCCGTCGATGAGCGAGGTCTTCTTCGAGGAGTTGGGCATCCGCCGGCCCGACCACCATCTCGGCGTCGGTTCGGGCACCCACGCCGAGCAGACGGCGGCGGTGATGGTCCGGCTCGAGCCCCTGCTGGCGGACAGGCAGCCCGACGTGGTCGTGGTGGTGGGAGACGTGAACTCCACCCTGGCCGCGGCCCTGGTGGCGGCCAAGGCATCGGTGCCCGTGGCCCACGTGGAGGCCGGCCTGCGCAGCGGCGACTGGACCATGCCCGAGGAGGTCAACCGGGTCGTCACCGACCGGGTCAGCCAGTTCCTCTTCGCCCCCTCCGCCGACGCGGTCGACAACCTGCGTCGCGAGGGCCACCCGCCGGGGCGCATCCACCTGGTGGGCAACGTCATGATCGACACCCTGCTGGCCAACCTCGACAGGGCCCGGTCCCGCCCGGTGCTGGCCGATCTCGACCTGGAGGAGGGGAAGTACGGGGTGGTCACCCTCCACCGCCCGTCGAACGTCGACGACGGGGGCCGGCTGAAGGGCCTCCTCGGCGCCCTCGGCGAGATCGCCGCCGACTGCCCCCTCATCCTCCCGCTGCACCCCCGGGCGGCCCAGGTGTTCTCCACCCTCGACATCCCCCCCGGGGTGCGCCTCATCCCCGCCCTCGGTTACCTCGACTTCGTGGCCCTGGAGGCGTCGGCCCGGGTGGTGCTCACCGACTCGGGCGGGATCCAGGAGGAGACCACCGTGCTCGGCGTCCCCTGCCTCACCCTGCGGGACACCACCGAGCGCCCGCTCACCGTCACCGAAGGGACGAACACAGTGGTGGGCATCGAGCCCCGGCGCATCGTGGCCGAGGCCATGCGGGTGTTGACGCGCGGCGTAGCCCCAAGGCGTCCTGCCCTGTGGGACGGCCGGGCGGCGGAGCGCATCGCCGCCGTGCTGGCGACGTAGGCCGAGCGGGGCAGGCGGCGGCGGCCGAGCCAGGCTCGCCCGGTGCCGGTCCCGGTCCCGGTCACGGCGGGTTCGGCTCCGTGTCCTCCGCAGGGCGCAGGGAGCTATCTCCCGGCGGGCGTGTGGCGGACGGGGGACGGGCTCATGGCTTGCGGGCTTTCCTCCCCCGGGCGTGGCCGCCGTTGGACGCGGCCGGCGGGGAGGTGGTGCCGTTGGTCGGTGCATCGGCGGTGGTGGGCTTGGTGGGCTTGGGCGAGCCCTCCTGCTCCCGGTAGGTGGAGCCGTACCCGTACCCGTACCCGTACCCGAAGCTGGCCTCCGCCTTGACCCCGTTGAGGACGGCACCGATGACCGGCCCGTCGACCTGCCGCACCTTGGCCAGGGCGGCGGCCGCCTCCTTGCGGGTGGTGGTGCCGGCGGAGAACACCATGAGGGTGGCGTCGACGTGGCGGAACAGGACGAGGGCGTCGGTGACGGGGAGCACCGGCGGCGAGTCGATGAGGACGAGGTCGGCGTCGGCCGCGATGGCGGTGAAGACGTCGGCTGCCCGCCGGGACGAGAGCAGCTCCGACGGGTTCGGGGGGAGCGGTCCCGAGGCCAGGAGCCGCAGGCGGGGGATCCCGGGGACGGCCTGGATGGCGGCCGACACCGGGCGCTCGCCGAGCAGGGTCGACGTGAAGCCGACCGTGTTCGACAGCCCGAAGAACTCGTGGATCCGGGGCCGGCGGAGGTCGCAGCAGACGATTACGACCCTCTTGCCGGCGGTGGCCATGGTGATGGCCAGGTTGGCCAGGGTGGTGGTCTTGCCCTCCCCCGGGCCCGGGCTGGTGACCGACAGCGTGCCCATCGGGTGGTCGAGGGCGATGAAGTCGACCGCCGTGCGCAGGGCCCGGTAGGCCTCGGCCGCCGCCGACCTCGGCTCCTCCATGGCGATCAGCCGGCCCTTGTCCTTCAGCTTCCAGCCACTGACCTCGGGGATCTGGCCGATCACGGGGATGACCCCGGTGACACGCTCGAGGTCGTCGTCGGTGGCGATGGAGTCGTCGAGGTACTCGGCCAGGAACGCCAGACCGACACCGAGCAGCCCCCCCACCACCAGGGCCAGGATGGCGTTGCGGAGGGGCGTCGGCTTGATGGGCGAGCCGGGAACCGCCGCCGAGCGCACGATCTCGGCCCCACCGGTGATGAGGGCGGTGTTGACCCGCTGCCGGCTGAGGGCGTCCTTGAACAGGGCCTGTTGCTGGACTAGCGACTGGCGCTGAGCCCGGAAGGAGTCGGCGGCCGCGCCCTCGGCACCTGCGATCTGGCCGTCGAGCACGTCGATCTGATCCTGGAGGTCGTCGATCCCGCCCTGGACCTCGGTCTGAGCGGCGAGGGCCTCGTCGATGCCCTGCTGGCGGCGATGGTCGATGTAGGCCTTGGCGTAGGCGTTGGCGACGGCTGCCGCCCGCTCCCGGTCGGAGCTCTCGGCCACGATCTGCACCACGGCGGTGGTGCCTACCTGCCGGACCGAGACCGCCGGTGCCGAACTGAGAATCTTCTGAACCGCCTTTTGCACCGGCTCGCCCTTGATCACCTCGATCTCGGTGGCGACGAACTGGGCCGGGTTGCCCTCGGAAGCACCGCCCGACTCGAAGGCGGAGTTCCCCGGTCGGGGTTCGATGCGCAGCTTGGCCGTCGCCGCGTACACAGGCGTCTGGACCAACGAGATCACGGTGGCAACGCCCACCACGATGGCGATGGTGATCACGAGGATCGCCCGCCGCCGGCGGAGGACGCTCAGGTAGTCGCGAAGCTCGAGCTCACCTTCGACTTCGTCGGTCGGCACCGGCACCAGGCTATCCCCGGTCCCCACCGGGGTCGGATGGGTGGGGGCGGGCGGGCGGCGGCGGGCGGCGGGCCTCCACCAGCATGGCCAGGATCGCCTGCTGCTGGGAGAGCATGGTGAGGACGTTGTGCATCTCCTGCCGCAAACCTTCGACCGAGGTCTGGATCCGGTCGATCCCGTCACCGGCCGGCAGGCGGATCGCGGGGCCGGGGAGCGCGAGCTCCGCCATCGACGCTTCGCCGGTGCGGGCGCCGGCTCCGGCGTTCGCACGTCCGGGGAACGCCGGCCGGACGCGGGGCCCCGGCCGGGGTCCTACAGCCCACACCTCCTTGCAGCCGGCGTACTTGCCTCCGCACACCACACCACAGGTGTCGCAACTGCACGATCGGGGGCCGGCGATCATCCGGTGGTCGCACGCCGCGTTGATCGTGCATCCGAAGTCCCCGCACCACCCCATTGCTATCTCTCCCGCCCTTCGACTTGTGCCCTGTCGGGTCTGGTCCTCGCTCCCTTCCGGTCGCTCCCGGCCGCCGGGCGGGGCCGGGGCGGCCCGGTCAGGACACGCTCCGGGGGACGCGCGTGGCCGCCCGGGCCGCGGCGCCGGTGGCCTCGGCGGACGCCAGCGCGGCCAGGTGCCGGATCAGGTCGTCGGCCCCCACCCTGAGGTCGATGGCCCGGGCCCACAGGGGGTGGACGGGCGGCACCGCCACCTGGGAGATCAGGGGGTGGGCGGGGCGGTTGTCGACCTCGCCGGCGGCGAGGAGGACCTCGTGCAGCTTCTCGCCCGGGCGCAGTCCGGTGTACTCGATGGCGATGCGGCGCTCGGAGCGGGACGCCACCAGCCGGGCCACCTCGGCGATGGAGACGGGCCGGCCCATGTCGAGCACCAGCGCCTCTCCCGGGCGGCCGATGGCCCCGGCCTGGATCACCAGCTGGACCGCCTCCTCCACCGTCATGAAGAACCGGGTGGCCTCCTCATCGGTGACCGTCACCGGGCCGCCCCGGTCGACCTGGGCCTGGAAGGTGGTGAGAACCGACCCCCGGCTGCCGAGGACGTTGCCGAAGCGCACCGACAGGTACGACGCCTCCGTGATCCCCGAGAAGTGGCTGGTCAGGCGCTCGGTGATGCGCTTGGAGTAGCCCAGGACGCTGCACGGGTCGGCGGCCTTGTCGGTGGAGATGTTGACGAACCGACCGACCCCGACCTCGGCGCACAGCTCGAGCAGGTCGAGGGTGGCCAGGACGTTGGTCTTGAACGCCTCCGCCGGGTGGCGCTCGAGCATGACCAGGTGCTTGAGGGCGGCGGCGTGGAACACGACGTCGGGCTTCAGCCGCTGCAGCACCTGGCGGAGGGCGGCCCGGTCCCGGATGTCGAGCAGGACGAGGTCGGGCGACTCGAGCAGCGCCCGGCCGTCGATCGACAGCTGGACCCCGTGGAGGGCCGACTCGTCGCGATCGAGCATGATCAGCCGACCGGGGGCGAAGCGGTAGATCTGCCGGCACAGCTCGGATCCGATCGACCCCCCGGCCCCGGTGACCAGCACCTTCTTGCCCGCCAGGTACCCGGCGATGAGGCCGATGTCGGTGTTGATCTCGTGGCGACCGAGGAGATCGGCGGTGGTGACGTCGCGGATGTCGTCGAGGTCGACCCGTCCCCCGAACAGCTCCTGCACCGGGGGCAGGACCTTGACCGCCAGCCCCACCTCGAGCGCCCGCTCGCTCAGGTCGCCCACCAGGTCGGCGGCGCCGCTGGGGACGGCGATGAGCAGGGTGTCGGCCCGGCAGGCGGCCGCCGCCTCGGCCAGCCGGGACCGGCTGCCGAGAACGGGCACCCCCATCAGCCGGAGGTTGCGCTTGTCGGGATCGTCGTCGAGCAGCCCGACGGGCACGTACTCGCTGGTGGGGTTGCGCAGCAGGGCGGCGATCACCTGGGTGCCGCCCTCACCGGCGCCGAACACCAGCAGTCGGTGGCGGCCCTCCTCGGTGGGCCGCATCCGCCGCTCCATGTCGAGCCGCCACGTGTAGCGGAACCCGGCCATAACGACCAGGGCGATGGTGCCGGCGATCAGCGGCACGCTCAGGGGCAGCAGGCGCGGCTGCCACAGGGGGTTGAAGACGGCGACCAGGGCGGTGCTGACGACGGACGCCTTGACCAGGGCCATGACCTCCTCGAAGCTTCCGAACCGCCACCGGCCGTTGTACAGCCCGAAGTGCAGGCCGGCCCCGATCTGGGCCAGCACGGCGAAGGGGATGAGATAGACGAGGCCGTCGACCTCGTTCTCGGAGAACGAGAGGTCGTAGCGCAGGACGGTTGCGAAGCACAGGGCCGTGGTCACCGCGACCGCATCGAGAAAGCTGTGCACGGCCCACCGGTGGCGGGCGATGAGGACCGCCAGGCGGGCCCTGGTCCCGATCAGGCCCTGATCCGCCCCGACGTCTGTTCCTGCCGCCATCCGCTACCTCCGCCGTTCGCCGTCCTGCACCCGTGGTTCGAGCCGCACGAAGCTTAGGCCGGACCGCCGGGCGCCAGGAACAAGCCGGCCCGGTGGGTGTCCTGCCCCGCCCCCGTGGACGGCGACATCTCGCCGCCCACGGGGCGAGACGGGCAGCACCGAGCGCGTGCCAGAGTGGAGCGATCATGGACGAGGCTCCCGGAGCCGTTCGACCGGGGTTGGCCCAGTCAGACCCCGATCCCACCCTCGTCGTCCCCGCGCGCCTGGGCGACGGGCTCACGGTGTGGCTCACCGGCCTGCCCTCGGCGGGCAAGACCACCATCGCCAACGGGTTGGCCGCCCGCCTCACCGCCGAGGGCTACCCGGTGGAGGTCCTCGACGGCGACTGCGTGCGCCAGGTGCTGAGCCCCGACCTCGGCTTCACCCGCGAGGACCGCGACCGCAACGTCCGCCGGGTGGGCTGGGTCGCCGAACTGCTCAGCCGGCACGGGGTGGTCGTGGTCTGCGCCCTGGTGTCGCCCTACCGGTCCACCCGCGACGAGGTGCGGTCGGCCCACGCCGGCCGGTTCTTCGAGGTGCTGGTGTCGGCCCCGTCGGCGGTGTGCGCCGAACGCGACGTCAAGGGGCTCTACGCCAGCCAGTCGGCAGGCCAGATGAACGGCCTCACCGGCGTCGACGACCCCTACGAGCCGCCGCTGGAGCCCGAGCTGGTGGTCCCCACCCACACCCAGACCGCAGCCGAGTCGGTGCAGGCGGTCTGGGACGCGCTCCGCGATGAGCTCCACGCCATGAGCCCCATCGCCACCACCCGTCATCCGTTCGAGCTGTCCCACCTGGAGGCACTCGAGTCGGAGGCGATCTACATCATGCGGGAGGTGGCGGCCGAGCTGGAGCGTCCGGTCCTGCTCTTCAGCGGGGGCAAGGATTCGCTGGTGCTCCTGCGGATCGCGGAGAAGGCGTTCCGGCCGGCCAAGTTCCCCTTTCCCGTCATGCACATCGACACCGGCCACAACTTCCCCGAGGCCCTCGAGTTCCGCGACCGGCGGGTGGCGGAGCTGGGCGAGCGCCTCATCGTGGCCAGCGTCCAGGAGTCGATCGACAAGGGCCGGGCGGTGGAGGTGGGGGGTCCGCTGGCGTCCCGCAACCGGTTGCAGACGATCACCCTGCTCGACGCCATCGCCGAGCACCGCTTCGACGCCTGCTTCGGCGGCGCCCGTCGCGACGAGGACAAGGCCCGGGCCAAGGAGCGGGTGTTCTCCTTCCGCGACGACTTCGGCCAGTGGGACCCCAAGAACCAGCGCCCCGAGGTGTGGTCGATCTACAACGGCCGGGTGCACAAGGGCGAGCACATCCGCGCCTTCCCCATCTCCAACTGGACCGAGCTCGACGTGTGGATGTACATCGCCAAGGAGAAGTTGGAGCTGCCGTCGATCTACTTCGCCCACCGGCGCACGGTCGTCCCCCGCGACGGCATGCTGCTGGCCGTCGGCCCCTACGTGGAGCCCCTCCCCCACGAGGAGCCGGCGGAGATGATGGTGCGCTTCCGCACGGTGGGCGACATGAGCTGCACCGGGGCGGTGCTGTCGTCGGCATCGACGGTCGACGAGGTCATCGACGAGGTCATCGCCACCCGCGTCACCGAGCGGGGCGCCACCCGGGCCGACGACAA
Source organism: uncultured Acidimicrobiia bacterium (assembly GCA_963790325.1). Classification (GTDB taxonomy): domain Bacteria; phylum Actinomycetota; class Acidimicrobiia; order Acidimicrobiales; family AC-14; genus JAXDMK01. The sequence continues at coordinate 867,746 of CAWBNY010000002.1, read as the reverse complement.
GTTCTCCGAAGCAGCCATGGAGGATCGCAAGAAGGAGGGGTACTTCTAGTGGCCCTCTTTGCAACCGGTGACATCTCCTGGGGCCAGGGCCACGCCAAGCGTCACCGGTTGGCCGTGACGAGGGGCGCCTGATGGACCTGGTGCGGGTCGCGACCGCGGGGTCCGTCGACGACGGGAAGAGCACGCTCATCGGGCGGCTCCTGTACGACTCCAAGCAGATCCTGGAGGACACCCTCGAGTCGGTCGAGAAGTCGAGCACCCAACGGGGCTACGACTACGTCAACCTGGCCCTGCTGACGGACGGGCTGCGGGCGGAGCGGGAGCAGGGCATCACCATCGACGTCGCCTACCGCTACTTCACCACTTCCCGCCGCAAGTTCATCCTGGCCGACACCCCCGGCCACGTGCAGTACACCCGCAACATGGTGACGGGGGCCTCGACGGCTGACGTCGCCCTCGTCCTGGTCGACGCCCGCAAGGGCCTGCTCGAGCAGTCTCGCCGTCACGCCTTCCTGGCCACGCTGCTACGGGTCCCCCACCTGGCCGTGTGCGTCAACAAGATGGACCTGGTCGACTGGGACCAGGGCGTCTACGAGGCCATCCGGGACGAGTTCCGGGCCTTCGCCGCCCGCCTCGAGATCCCCGACCTGAGCTTCTTCCCTGTGTGCGCCCTCCGGGGCGACAACATCGTCGACCGCTCCGACAACATGCCCTGGTACCGGGGGCTGCCCCTGCTGGTGCACCTGGAGGAGCTGCACATCGCGTCCGACCGCAACCTGGTCGACGGCCGCTTCCCGGTGCAGTACGTGGTGCGGCCCCTCACCGACGAGCACCACGACTACCGGGCCTACGCCGGCCAGGTGGCGGGGGGCGTGTTCCGGGCGGGGGACGAGGTGGTGGTGCTCCCGTCGGGGATGACCTCCACCATCGCCGCCATCGACACCTTCGACGGACCGGTGGAGGAGGCGTTCCCGCCCATGTCGGTCGCCATCCGGCTCACCGACGACGTCGACGTGTCCCGGGGCGACATGATCTGCCGGCCCGGCAACCAGCCCGAGATCAGCCAGGACATCCACGCCATGGTGTGCTGGATGGCCGACAAGCCGCTGACGGAGGGGGCCCGGTACGGCCTGAAGCACACCACCCGGTCGGTGCGGGCGGTGGTGCGCGACCTTCGCTACCGCCTCGACGTCACCACCCTCCACCGCGACGAGACCGCCGCCGACCTGGGCCTGAACCAGGTCGGGCGCATCACCCTGCGCACCACCGCCCCCCTCATGTACGACGACTACCACCGCAGCCGGTCGACGGGAAGCTTCATCCTCCTCGACGAGGCCACCAACGCCACCGTCGCCGCGGGGATGATCCTCGACCGCCACTCGGATCGTTAGCCGAAGGTCGGTCTGCTCCGGCACCGCCCAGGTCGACTCCGGGGATCAGAAGAACGGTGCCCGGCCCTCAGCTCGGTCGGCCGGCGGACCACCGTCGACCACCGGGGCCTGAGCGTCGGGATCTCGCGTCCGCGGCGGGGGCAGAAGCTCTTCCAGGACCCGTTGGATGTCGGACATCGGTCGGGAGGCCGGGGGCGGGGGGCGGCGCGGGCCGGGACGGGCCCGCCGCCCGCCGATCGTCGACCAGCAGGGCGAGGATGGACTGCTGCTGGGACAGCATCGTGAGCGTGGTCCGCATCTGGATCTGCAGCTCGTGGATCGCGACCTGCATGGAGGCGAGGGCGCCGGCGTCAGTCCCGGGGGTCGGCGCCGGCGCCGGAACGGGCGGACGCAGGGGCGACACCACCGCCTCGGCGGCGACCTCGCCGGTCGGCCGCCCGACTCGACGCCCGGCCCGACCGGACAATGGAGGACGCGACCCCCGGCTTGGCGTCGGACCCGCGGCCCAAACCGCCGCACAGCCCGGATACCGCCCGCTGCACGTCGCGCCGCACCCGCTGCAACTGCACGACTTCTTGCCGGCGACCATCCTCGAGGCGCAGGCGGAGTTGATGTCGCACGCGAACTCGGCGCACCAGCCCATGCCTACGCGTCTCCCCCGCCGGCGGTGTCGAAACGATGATCAACCCCGAGGGCCCTCGCCGGGCCCGCCAGCACCTCGACCGCCGCCGTTCGCACCACAATCGCCTCTCGCCGTCCAGTCGCGTGCCGCACGACGTACCCGACTGTAGGCGGTCTGAACCGGCCCCGCCCAGGGGACCCACACCGTCCTCAGGTGCAACCGACCTCGGCCGCCGCCGAATGGAGGGCCGGGTCGTCGACCAGGGCCAGGAGCTGGCGGAACAGGGCGCAGGCCTCGGAGTCGCGGCCGGGGAGACCGGGGGTGGCCGTCCCGTCGGGATCGGGTGCGGCGGCGACATTGCTGGAGACCGCCTCGGTCGTCGTCGGGGCGGTCGACGTGGACGGCGCCGACGAGAGGGTGGACGTCGATGCCGGCAGGCCGCTGGTGGGTGCCGGGCCCGACAGTGGCCGCTCCGATCCGTCGTCGCCCGCCAGGACCATGACGGCCGCCACCACCACTCCGACGGCGAGGGCGACGGCGACCACGACGGCCACCGTCGCCTTCTGGCGCCGGGAGCGGGGGGCGCCGGAGGGGCCGTCCATCCCGTCCACGCTACCCGGGGCCCGTTTGAGTAGGTTCGTCCCGTGAAGGTCCTCGTCACGGGCGCGGCCGGATTCATCGGGTCGCACGTCAGCCGGGCCCTCCTCGACCGCGGTGACGAGGTGGTCGGCTTCGACAACCTCAACGCCTACTACGACCCGTCCCTCAAGGAAGCCCGGTTGGCGACGCTCGCCGGGCGCGACGGCTTCGAGCTGGTGCGGGCCGACCTCGTCGACCGGGCCGCGGTCGACGCCGCCTTCGACCGGTCGCCCGACCGGGTCGTGCACCTGGCCGCCCAGGCCGGGGTGCGCTACTCGCTCACCAACCCCCACGCCTACGTCGACTCCAACGTCACCGGCACCCTCAACGTCCTCGAAGGCTGCCGCCACCGGGGCACCGAGCACCTGGTGTTCGCCTCGTCGAGCTCGGTCTACGGGGCCAACACGACGATGCCCTTCTCGGTCCACCACAACGTCGACCACCCGATGAGCCTCTACGCCGCCACCAAGAAGGCCAACGAGCTGATGGCCCACGCCTACAGCCACCTCTTCCGCATCCCCACCACCGGCCTGCGCTTCTTCACCGTCTACGGGCCGTGGGGCCGACCCGACATGGCCGCCTTCCTGTTCACCCGGGCCATCCTCGAGGGTCGTCTCGATCGAGGTGTTCAACCACGGCGAGATGCGGCGGGACTTCACCTACGTCGACGACATCGTGGAGGGAGTGGTGCGGGTGCTCGACCGGGCGCCCGCCCCCGACCCGGCCTGGACCGGCGACGCCCCCGACCCGGCCTCCAGCACCGCCCCCTACCGGCTCTACAACATCGGCAACAACAACCCGGTGGCCCTGCTCGACCTCATCGGGGCGCTGGAGAAGGCCCTCGACCGGCCGGCCCGGCTCACCCTCCTCCCGTTGCAGCCGGGCGACGTCCCCGCCACCTACGCCGACGTCGACGACCTCGTCCGCGACGTCGGGTTCAGCCCGTCGACCCCCATCGAGGTCGGCATCGAGCGGTTCGTCGCCTGGTACCGGGAGTACCACCGGATCTGACCGTGCCCCTGACCACCATCGGCCGGCTGGCGTTGGCGCTCGTCTTCGTCGCCGCCGCGGTGGGCAAGCTGGCCGACCGGCAGGGGACGGCCGCCGCCGCCGAGGGACTGGGCGTACCCCGCCGGTGGGCGGCGCCGATCGGGGCGGCGGCCCTCCCGGCGGCCGAGCTGGCGGTGGCCGCCGCCCTCCTGTGGCGACCGACCGCCGCCGCGGGGGCGGCCGGCGCCCTGTTCCTGCTCGCCCTGCTCACCGGGCTGGTCGTCCTCAGCCTCCGCCGGGGCCGGCGGCCGCCCTGCCACTGCTTCGGCCCGGCCGACGACGCCCCCATCGGCGCCGTCACCGTGGCCAGGAACCTCGCCCTCATGGCCCTCGCCGTCGCCGTCATCGTGGGCGCCTGAGGGCGACCGGTCAGGGCCGGAGGAACCAGGTGCCGGAGATGTCCCGGTCGAGGTCGACGTGGGCCGGCGGGCCCTCGCCCTCCCACTCCCACCCGGAGGGCAGCTCGAAGCTGAGGTCGAGGACGTCGCCGGTGTGGTCGGGGTGGCGCAGCCAGCGCAGCGAGTAGGCCCAGGAGCCGTCGGTTTGCCGCGTGGCCAGCCGAGGGACCTCCCACACGACGGTCAGCGTGGTCTCCGACAGGGGAATGATGGGCCGGAACCATCCGTGGGCGGGATGGCCGGCGATCGCCGGCTCGGCCTGGCTCAGCCGATCGGAGCCGGGGGCCAGGGTCGCCCCCTCGGGGCCGTACATGGTGATGTACACGAGCCCGTTGGGCGGGTTGACGTCCGGCTCCGGCGGCTGGGAGTTGACGATGCGAACGCTGGTGGTGACCGAGCCTGAGCCGTCCGGCCGCAGGGTCACCCGGTGCTGGTACGAGCGCCGCAGGGCCCGGCCGTTCTTGGCCGCGTACTGGAACTCGGTGGGCGCGACGAAGTCGCCGGTGACCTGGGGCAACGCCCCGTCCCAACGCCGGTCGGCCAGCACCGACGCCACGTCCGCGTCCGCCGACCACGCCATCGCCTCCCGGGCCCCGAAGGCATCGCCCACCACCTTGCCCAGCGACGCCCACTTCGAGGTGCGGGCCTGGATGAGCTGGTCCATGACCGCCTTGGCCAGCACCGCGATGAAGTCCTTGCGGTTGGCGCCGAGGACGCTGCGCTGCTCGTGGGTGTAGAAGTCCAGCCGCTCGACGAGGTTGGCCGGCGTGATCGTCTCGTCGTAGCCCTCGACGGTCACCGGGCCCAGCACTTCGAGGAGCTGGGCGAGGAAGGCGGGGCTGAACGAGATCACGCCGTCGACGGGCTCCTCGCCGCCCCGCTCCCAGAGCCGGGCTGCCAGCACCGCCGCCTGGGGCCAGTCGGGGACGGTGTTGACGTTGGCCAGCCGCTGGGGCAGCTTGGGGTCGTAGCGAAAGGGCGAGGTCCGTTCCTCGGGCGTCATGTTCGCCTCCGGGTGGACCGTGATCCAGCTCTCGATGGAGTCGAACCGATCGACGGCTAGATGGCCGCCGATGCCGGTCAGCACACCGTAGGTGCCGATGAACCCGCCCGTGGGACGGACCTCGTCCGGGTTCTGGGACAGGTAGAGGTAGCGGCGGGGCCCGTTGCCGCCGACGAAGGTGATCATGGCCGCCAGCGCCTCCTCCGAGTCGGCTGCCCGCTGACGGACCTCGGGGAGGCGGGCGTTGAACTGCGACCGGGCATCGCCCACCGGGCCCGGCAGGAAGGCCCCGTCCAACCGGCCGACCGTGGCCGCAGCCGCGTCGATGCTGGTCAGGCCGGTCGCCAGCAGTCCCCGGATGTCGCGCAGCTCGCTCAGGGCGTCGGCGAACGACGTGCTGTCGTCCTGGGGGGCGACCATCACCGCGGCCGCATCGGACAGGCTGAGCCCGGCGTCGGAGAGCACCCGGCCGGCGTCGGCGAGGGTCTCCACCGCCCTCACCTGCGTCCGGAGAACGGGCACCCACCGCACGATGGGCAGGAAGCGGGTGGCGGTGTCCATCTCCTGGCGGGTGACGTCGAACTTGCCTTTCGCCGTTCGCAGCTCGGCCCGGGCCGCGTCCAGCTTCTGGGCCGCGATGAGGGTCTCCGAGCGCAGGAGAGCGGACTTGCCCGCGATCGCGGACCGGGCGGCCTGGGTCGTGTGGACCAGCGAGAACCCACCCAGGACCAGCAGCACGCCTCCGACCAGGGCAAGGACCACCCGCCGCCGGCGGTTGACCCGGTTCCGGTGCGACCGGGGCCGGGGCGAGGGCGAGGGCCGCGGCCGGTCGGCCTCCTCCGGGAGAGGCTTGAGGGCGTACTTGCGCCCCCGCCGGACCACGGGTCCCCGAGTCCTCGACCTGGGCAACGTGGCCGAAATCCTATGGGCTCGCCCGCCGGGGCTCCTTCACCCTCCGTTCACATGCAGACGTATGACTCGCCTGGCCCCATCGGGTAAGGTGACGTCACTCGACGCGCGGCGAACGGGAGAATGGCTGATGAGCGGGCTACTCGAAGCACTCGAGATCGAAGGAAACCGACACTCGGCATTCCGCCGCACGCTGTCCCTCCTTCTTCCGGTCTTCCTGGTGGCGGCCCTGATGTTGCTGGTGACCGACCGTGCCGACGCCTCCAGCGCGGGGGCGGGCGTGGCCGCAGCCGCGGTTGTGGGGTCGTCGTCGGGAAGCCAGATCAGCTTCCAGGCGATCATCTGCCCCATCCTGGTGGCGCTCAAGGCGCTGTTCGGAGGCTTGTTCGGAGGCCGCTTCGTCGCCATCTTCGACCGCCTGCTGCTCTTCTTCGGCTGTACCGTCAACCCATCCGGCTAGCGGCGGCGGCTCGCCGCCACCGCGCCGACAGCTTGAACTGCGACCCACCGTCGAAGCGACGGTGGGTCGTTTCGCGTCCTGGCGGGTTCAGCCGTCGACCTGGCAGACGTTGTTCAGGTAGGCCTGCATCCGGGTGACGGAGTCGAGGAAGGCCTCCGACTGCAAGGGCGCCACCGCGGCCACGTCGACCTTGGCGATGTCGTAGCCGGCAGCAGCCACCGAGCCCGTCACCTTCTCGAACGTGTCGGCGATGTTGGACACGTCGGGCTTGATCTCACCCGGGGCCACCTCCACCGCCTGGTTGATGGCGCCCAGCGCCGAGCTGAAGCTGGCCTCGAGCTCGGCGGGCGTCGGCCGACGGCGTCGACGTTCTGCGACCCGGCCGAGAACGTGGCCAGGAACTGGCAGAACTGCTCGCTGCCCTGGCCGGTGAAGCTGGTGTCGACCGGGCGCACGGTGGTGGTGGGGCCCATCGACGTGTCGAGGTTCCCGGCCGGGAATCGTCGTCGCCGGCGCTGCTGCAGGCGGCCAGGGGCAGGACGGCGACGAGGCAGGGGACGAGGACGACGCGGGGTCAGCGAACGCATCCACCTTCTCTAGCAGACGGTGTTCATGTACTCGTTGAAGCGGTCCTTGGCCTCCACGGCGTCGGAGGAGGCCAGGGCCGTGAAGGCGCTCGGTGTCAGCCGGTTGCGGTCGTAACCGGCCTCCTCCAGGGCGTCGAAGAACTGGCCGAAGGCCCCGGCGAGGATGTCGACGTCGTCCTTGAGGCCGGGCGGGGCGGTGGCCTGGGCGGTGGCGAAGGACCGGCGGGCGCCGCGCCACCGCCGCCTGGAGCTGGCTGCCGTCGGGGGCCGTAGCGACCGAGTCGAGGGCGGCGCTGAGGTTCGGCGCCGGTACCGCAGAACTCGGTGCTGCGTGGGGATGGGCGGCTTGGTGGTGCCCCCGCCGCCATGGCTGCCGGTGCCCCCGGAGCTGCTGCCGCCCGAGCTGTTGTTGCTCCCACCGGTGTTGTTGCTCCCACCGGAGCTCGGGGTGAGGCCGTTCGTCCCTCCGGAGCCCGGGCCCGGGTTCGTGCCCGAGCCGGTACTCGGGTCGGTGCCGGCCGGCGCTCGGTGCCGCCGGTGCCGGTGCCGGCCGTGCCGGTACCCGGGTCGGTGCCGGTGCCGGTGCCGCCCGTTCCGGTGCCGGAGTTGCCGGTGCCGGTGCCGCCGGTGGCGCCGGTGCCGTCGGTGGCGCCGGTGCCGCCGGCGGGGGAGGCGCCCGCCGCCTGCGCCTCCGGGGAAAGGGCGAAGATCGGAACACCGAGGATGCCCAGCGCCTCGACGCCGGGTGACACGACCGGGCTCACCCCGGTCCCGGGGTTACCGGTGTGGGGCGGAGTCGTTCCGGCGGTGAGGACGGAGGGCGTCGTCCCGGTGCCGGTGCCGGTGCCCGTGCCCGTGCCCGTGCCGGTGGCCGCGGGTGTGTCGGGCGCCACCGCCCCGGTGGGGACGGGGCCCGGCGTGGTGGAACCGGAGCCGGTCCGACCTGTCTCCAGGGACTCGGCGCACCCGGCGAGGAGGACGGCCGTCACCAGACCCGCCAGGATCGTCTGCCGCCCCATACGCACCCCCCTCTGTACCACAGGGCTCAATGCGGAACCCAGGCATCGGGGTCGGCGGTGAGGGCGGCGACGGCCGGTGGGAGGTCGCCGGCGACCACGTCGGCCAGGCTGACGTTCTCCAACACCGACCGGAGGCTGGCCCGCACCGCCACCCACACCTCCTGCAGGTGCTCGGCCGGGCCGGTGTAGACGGTGGACTCCGGCCGGTCGCCCCGCACCTCGGCCAGCGGCCCTTCCACCGCCCGCATGACGTCGGCCAGCGAGATGTCGGCCGGGGGCCGGGCCAGCCGGTAGCCGCCCTCGGATCCCCGCTGGCTGGCGACCAGGCCGGTGTGGCGGAGCTGGTTGAGGATGTTCTGGAGGAACTGGCGGGGTAGGGCCTGGCTGGTGGCCAGGGCCTCCGCCGGCACCGCTACCCCCCCGGCTGCGGTCAGGGCGAGCAGGGCCCGCACCGCGTAGTCGACCTTGGCCGAGATGTGCACTCCGTCAGTGTGGCGGACGCAGACCCCCGCCAGGCGACTTCAGGCGCCCGGCTCCGCCACCCGGCGGGGGGGAGGGGACCGGCTCGGGCTTGGGCCAGACCAGGAGCTCGTCGTCGCCGTCGACCTCCTCCTCCACCTCGTGGGCCGTCTGGCGGACTCCGGGGTGGAGGAGCGTGTAGAGCACCACCGCCAGGCCGATCACGGCGAAGGGGACCACCGCGTTGCCCTGGTTGGTGTAGGTCGGCATGAGGACCACCCCGGAGAGGATCGCGGTCCACGCCCACAGGATGAAGACCGACCGCCGGGGGCCGTGGCCCTGGCGCATCAGCCGGTGGTGGAGGTGCTCCTTGTCGGCCTGGGACAGGGCGGTGCGGCGCCGGGCCCGGCGGAAGATGGCCAGGGCGGTGTCGACGAAGGGGACGCCCAGGATCACGAACGGGATGATCAGGGGGGCGAAGAAGAAGAACGTCTGACCACTGAACTGGTCGGCGGTCCGCCCTCCGACGGAGATGGTGGTGGCGGCCAGGAGCAGCCCCAGCAGCAGCGCACCGCTGTCACCCATGAACACCTTGGCCGGGTGGAAGTTGTGGGGCAGGAACCCCACGCACAGGCCGCACGTGATGGCGATGATGAGGGGCGCCACGTTGTCGGGCGACAGCAGGCCCACGTCGGAGAGCCGGTACGAGTAGAGGAAGATCGCCCCCGAGGCGATGGCCACCACGCCCGCCGCCAGCCCGTCGAGGCCGTCGATGAGGTTCACCGCGTTGGCCATGGCCACGACCCAGATCACGGTCATCAGGAAGCCGAGATCGGGCGACAGGACGAAGAAGTCGGCGAACGGGACCCGGAAGTAGAACATGGTCACCCCGGCCAGCCCGAGGACCGAGCCGGCGAGCACCTGACCTGCCACCTTGGCCGGCGCCGACACCTCCCGGAGGTCGTCGAGGAGGCCGACGGCCAGGATCACCGCTGCCGCGATCGCCACCCCCAACGGCTCCGAGGACGACTCGAAAACGGGCCGGAACTGGGGCAGGAACCAGGCCACCCCCATGGCCGCGAAGAGCGCCAGCAGCATGGCCACGCCCCCGAGCGTGGGGGTCGGGCGCAGGTGGATGCGACGCTCGTCGGGCACCACCACCGCCCCGATGCGAACCGACATCCGCCACACCGCCGGCGTCAGGGCGTAGGTGACCGCCGCCGCCACCCCGAAGACGACCGCGTAGCCGATCACTCGGAGGGGGGCGGGCCCCCCTCCGAACCTCCTCCCACGGCGTGCCGGCCTGCGGCCGGCGGGGGGCCATCCGGGGAAGCCGCCTGCGGCGGCTCCTGCGGCCGGCTCGGGAGGGCGACCATCCCTGCCTACCCCTCCGGGTAGGGGGTGAACTTGGAGCAGAGGATGGCGGCGGCCTCGCGGACCTCGGACGCCGTCGAGGCGTCGGCCCTTCCCCGCAGGGCGCGGCCGATGAGGACGGCGATCTCGGTCATCTCCGGCTCACCCATCCCGGCGGTGGTGACCGCCGCCGTCCCGATGCGCAGGCCGCTGGTGACGAACGGCGAGCGGGGGTCGCCCGGGATCTGGTTCTTGTTGAGGGTGATGCCGGCTTCGTCGAGGACGTTCTGCGCCTCCTTGCCGGTGAGCTCGGCGTCGAAGGGGCGCAGGTCGACGAGCATGAGGTGGTTGTCGGTGCCGCCGGAGACGAGGCGGAACCCCTCCCCCGCCAGCGCCCGGGCCAGGGCCCGGGCGTTCAGCACGATCCGGGCCGCGTAGTCGCCGAAGCTCGGCTGCGACGCCTCCCGGAAGGCGACCGCCTTGGCCGCGATCACGTGCATCAGCGGTCCGCCCTGCAACCCGGGGAACACCGCCTTGTCGATGGCGGCGGCGTGCTCGGACGTGGTGAGGATGCAGCCCCCCCGGGGTCCCCGCAGGGTCTTGTGGGTGGTGAAGGTGACCACGTCGGCGTAGGGGACCGGGTTGGGGTGGGCGCCGCCGGCGATGAGGCCGGCGATGTGGGCGGCGTCGAAGATGAGCAGCGCCCCCACCTCGTCGGCGATGGCCCGCAGCGGCGCCGGATCGATGACCCGGGGGTAGGCGGTGGCCCCGGCCACGATGGCCTTGGGCCGGTGCTCCCGGGCCAGGTCGCGCATCTGGTCGAAGTCGAGGCGCTCGTCGCTCTCGCTCACCCCGTAGGACACGAACCGGTAGATGCGGCCGCTGAAGTTCACCGGCGAGCCGTGGGTGAGGTGGCCGCCCTGGTCGAGGCGCATGCCCAGGACGGTGTCGCCCGGCTGGAGCAGGGCCAGGTAGGTGGCCATGTTGGCGTTGGCCCCGCTGTGGGGCTGGACGTTGGCGTGGTCGGCTCCGAAGAGGGCCTTGGCCCGCTCCCGGGCCAGCTCCTCCACCTCGTCGACCACGTAGTTGCCGCCGTAGTAGCGCCGCCCCGGGTAGCCCTCGGAGTACTTGTTGGTGAGGACCGACCCCTGGGCCGCCATCACCGCCGGCGAGGTGAAGTTCTCCGAGGCGATGAGCTGGACGGTGGTGTTCTGCCGCTCCCGCTCCCGCCGGAGCACGTCGAAGACCTCAGGATCGTCGTGGGTCATGCGCGGCCGCCGTCGATCTGGCCGGCGGCCACGCCCGCCGCCGCCGGCGGCCCCCCGTGGCTGCCGGGCGACGACGACCGCGGAGGACGGCCGGCCCCGCCGGCCGTCCGGAGCTCCGAACACCGCGCCGAGGAAGCCTTGCTTCCGTGTGCGGCCCTCACGACAGGGCGCGGTCGAACCGGGGGGCCCAGATGAGGGCAGCCAGGCGGTCGAGCTGGTCGTCGAGCTCGACGGCCATGCGCTGGTAGGCGACCCGGGGCAGGCCGATGGGGTCGGCCACGTCGTCGGTGTCGGAGTTGCCCAGCAGGTCGGACGACGTGCGCCCGGCATGGACCCGGGCCAGCCAGTCGGCCAGGGTCACATCGGCCGGCCGGGGGCCGATGGCCTCGCCCCGCCGCACGAGCTCCTTGAGGGTGAACACCTTGGGGAACGCGGCCGGCACCATCACCACCGCCTCCCGGACGTGCTCCCGGGCCATGCCCAGCACCAGGTCGGCGCTGCGCACGGACGAGGCGGTGAGGCGACGGCTGCGGTGGGCGGTGATGTCGAGACCCCGGCCGGCCAGCGTGTCGATGCTGCTGGTGTGGGCCGGACGGCCGTCGTCGAGGAGGCCGGCCGACCGGATGCGGGCCTCGACCCCCAGGGCGTCGACCCGGTGGCGGAGCATCGCCTCCGCGGCCGGGGAACGGCAGATGTTGCCTGTGCAGAGGATGAGAACGTCGATGGGACCGAGTCTAACGGCGGTCGGCGACCCGGATCCTGCATGCGAGGGCCGGGCGAGCGCGCGAAGATGCGGGGAGACGGCCACGCGTCGGACCACTCGGAGCGGTCCGGGGCGTGACATCCGCAGCCTCGGCGAGTGCGGCGGAGCTGGGGAGCCACGGCGAGCGAGAGGTGCTGAACATCCCATGAGTGAGTCGCACTACGGCAAGGTCGTCGTCGTCGGACAGGGCTACGTGGGCCTTCCCCTGGCCATGCGGGCGCTGGAGGTGGGATGGACGGTCGTCGGCCTCGACGTCGATGAGCACCGGGTCAAGCGCCTCAACGGGGGCGAGTCCTACGTGGAGGACGTGCCCTCCGCCGTCCTGCAGGCGGCGGTGGACTCCGGCCGCTACCGGGCCTCGCTGGAGCCCGAGGCGTGCGCCGACTTCGACGTGGCCGTGATCACCGTCCCCACCCCCCTGAGCGACGGCGCCCCCGACCTGTCCTACATCGAGGAGGGCACCGCGACCATCGCCCGCTACCTGCGGCCGGGCGCCACCGTGGTGCTCGAGTCCACCACCTACCCGGGCACCACCGAGGAGCTGGTGGCACCCATCCTGGAGGCGGGCTCGGGGCTGGAGGCGGGGGCCGACTTCCACCTCGGGTACAGCCCGGAGCGCATCGACCCCGGCAACCGCACCCACGGGCTGGTCACCACGCCCAAGGTGGTGTCGGGCATCGACGCCGCCTCCCTGGCCGCGGTGCAGGGGTTCTACGACTCGATCGTCGAGACGACGGTGCCGGTGTCGAGTCCCAAGGTGGCGGAGATGGTGAAGCTGCTGGAGAACACGTTCCGGCACGTCAACATCGCCCTGGTCAACGAGTTGGCCATGTTCGCCGCCGACCTAGGGGTCGACGTGTGGGAGGCCATCGACGCCGCCTCCACCAAGCCGTTCGGGTTCATGCGCTTCACCCCCGGGCCGGGCGTCGGCGGCCACTGCCTGCCCATCGACCCCAGCTACCTGTCGTGGCGGGTGCGCCGGCTCCTGGGCCAGCAGTTCCGCCTCATCGAGCTGGCCAACGACGTCAACGACCACATGCCCGACTTCGTGGTCCAGCGGCTGGTCCTCGCCCTCAACCGCATCCGGCGGTCGGTCAACGGGAGCCGGGTCCTGCTCCTCGGCCTGGCCTACAAGGCCAACACCAGCGACGACCGCCAGTCCCCGGCGGTGGTGGTGGCCGACCGCCTCCTGGGCCTGGGGGCCGAGGTCAGGGCCGCCGACCCCCACGTCCTCGACGAGCACACCGACGGCCGGGTGGTGCGGGTGGAGGCGACCGCCGAGGAGCTGGCCGCAGCCGACGCCGTCGTCCTGCTCACCGACCACGACACATTCGACTTCGACGTCGTGTTCCGGTCGGCCCGCTTCGTCCTCGACACCCGTCACCGCCTCCCGGCGGGGCCCCATGTGGAGTACCTGTGACAGGGGGGCCGAGCGTGGCCGGCGGCGCCGCGACTACAGCTTCGAGCGTTTCGGCACCTGGTCGCGGTCGACGGGTGGGCCCGCGGGTAGCTCCTTCGCCGCCCCCTTGAACGGCTTGGGCGGCCTCGCCTTCGAGCCCTTCGACGACTTCGACGGGGAGGCGGCGGGGGGCGGGTCGGGTTCGAGGGTGTCGTAGCCGTACTTGCCGCCGTAGGCGGACTCGGGACCGGCCCCGTTGAGGATGGCACCGACCAGGGGGGCACCCACCTGGCGCAGCTGCTCCACCGCCCGGGTGACGTCGCGGGTGGACGTCCGGTCGGCGGCGCACACGACGAAGGTGACGTCGACCAGGCCGGCGATGATCATGGCGTCGCTCACCGGCAGGACGGGGGGCGAGTCGATGAGGACGATCTCCGCCTCCGCCCGCAACGACGCCAGCACCTCCCGGGCCCGGCGGGACGAGAGCAGCTCCGACGGGTTGGGCGGGAGCGGTCCCGAGGCGAGGACGTAGAGGCGGTCCTGGTCGGGGACCTGTTGGAGGGCGGCGCTGAGGGGGACCTTGCCCAGCAGCACCGAGGTGAACCCGACGTCGTTGGTCATCCCGAAGAACTCGTGGAGCCGGGGCCGGCGCAGGTCGCAGCACACCAGCGCCACCTGCTGGCCGGCCCGGGCCAGGGCGACGCCCAGGTTGGCCAGCGTGGTGGTCTTGCCGTCGCCGGCGGTGGGGCTGGTGACCTGGATCATCGTGACCCCCTCGAGGGGGAGGAACTGCACCGCCGTGCGCAGGGTGCGATAGGCCTCGGTGGCGGGTGATCGGGGTGTCGTGAGCGACACCACCGACGGCCGGCCCAGGGAGAGGCCGCTGGCCACGGTGGGGATGGTGGCCAGCACCGGGAGGTCGGTGGCCCGGGCCAGCTGGTCCTTGGAGCGGAGGGAGTCGTCCATCTTCTCCAGCAGGAGGGCGACGGCCACCGCCAGGCCCAGGCCGGCGAGGCCCGCCAGCAGGCCGGCCCGGCCCGGGCGGGGCGAGACGGGGGCGGTGGGCAGGGCGGCCGAGGTGACCACCCGGGCGCTGCCGCTCTTGACCACCCGGAGGACCTGGACCCGGTCGAGCTGCTGGCGCAGTGCCGTCTGCTGCAGGGACAGGGACTGCTGCTCGTCGCCCTGGGTGCTGTCGATCCGGGGCTGGAGCTCGCTGATCCGCTTCTGGATCTCGGTGGCGGCGGCGTTGATGGCCTCGTCGGTCTGCTGGGTGCGGACCCGCATGTAGGCGTCGGCGTAGGCGTTGGCGGTGGTGGCCGCCCGCTCGGCGCTGCCGCTGCGAGCCCGGATGGCGATGACGTCGGCGTCGCCGGCGGGCCGGGCCGACACCTCGGGGGCCTCGCCGATGGCGACTCGTACCGAGTCCTTCACGGGTGGGCTGTTGAGGATGCGGATCTCGGTCTCCACCAGCCGGTCGGGGTCGGTGCGGGGCCGGGAGTTGGGGTCGAGAGCCAGCTCCACCCCGCTGCTCTGCACCAGCACCTCGGCGGTGGCCTCGTACACCGTCGGCCGGGAGGACGAGATCACCATCGAGAAGCCGACGATGACCAGCACGGCCAGCACGATCGCGACCCGGCGGCGCCACACTCCGAGGAGGTACTGCCAGACCCGTCCCTCTCCCTTGGCGGCGGCGGGCATCGCGGAGATGGTACCGACGGCGCGGCGCTACCCCACGCCGGCCCGCCCGCTCAGGCCTTGGTCGGCTTCGGGTTGCGGGGTTCGCGCTCGCCGGCGCCGTTGGACCGGCCGGTGGCGGCCGGCTCCGCCGGCGGGCCGGGGAGGTCGTCCGCCCGGCGGGTGCGGCGCTGCGACGGCGGGGGCTTCGGCGCCTCCCCGTAGTACGAGTAGGTGCCCTCGTAGTACGACTGGCGGTCGGGGTCCACCCCGTTGAGGACCAGGCCGCCGACCGGGGCGTCGACCTGGTCGAGGATCTCCATCGCCTGGCGCAGGTGCTTGCGGGTGCCCCTGCCGGCCATGGTGACCATGAAGGCGATGTCGATCGAGCGGGCGATGACGGCGGCGTCGGTGACCGGCAGCAGGGGCGGGGTGTCGATGAGGACCAGGGCCCCCTCCGACTGCAGGGTGCGGACGAGCTCGGGGAACCGCCGGGAGGACAGCAGCTCCGACGGGTTGGGGGGGATGGGACCGGAGGCCATCAGCGACAACCGGCGGATGCCGGGGACCTCCTTGAGGGCGGCCGAGAGCGGCGCGTCGCCGATGATCCACGAGGTGAACCCCACCTCGTTCGACATCCCGAAGAACTGGTGGATGCGGGGCCGGCGCAGGTCGCAGTCGAGCATGACCACCCGGCGGCCGGCACCGGCCACGACCACGGCCAGGTTGGCCAGGGCCGTGGTCTTGCCCTCCCCGGCGGTGGGGCTGGTGATGGCGATCACGTTGACCGGGTTCTCCAGCCCCGCGAACTGCACCGTCGTGCGCAGGGCGCGGTAGGCCTCGGCCGCCGAGGACCGCGGGGCGGAGAGCGACACCACCTCCGTCTTGGAGCGGTCGCGCCACTCGGTGATGGCGGGGATGGTGGCGACCACCGGCACCTTGGTGCCCACCGCCCGTTGGACGTCGTCCTTCGTCTTGATGGACTCGTCGAGGTACTCGAAGAGGAAGGCGAGGGCGACGCCGAGGATGAGGCCGAGCACGCCGGCCGAGATGCCGGCCGAGATCGGGTCGGGACGGACCTTGCGGCCGTCGGACGCGTCGTTGACGATCTCCGCCGCGGGGGTGGTGATGTCGGTGGCCGATTCGAGCTCGAACAGCTTGCTCTCGAGCTGGAGCTGGTCGCGCTGGAGCGCGTCGCGGCGGGACTTGAGATCGAGGTCGAGCTCCCGCCGCTCACGGGCCAGCTGGCTGTTGCGGGCGGCGGCCTCCGAGGTGCTCTCCCCCGGCACGGACACCGCTCGCGCCTCGATGTCGGCCAACCCGGTCTCGTAATCGTCCGTGAGCTTGTTGACCTGGTCGGACAGCTCGGCGATGCGGGTCCGGGTCTGCTCGGTGGTGGCCGCCAGCTGCTTGAGCCGCTGCTCCTGACGGAACTCGATGTAGGTGGCGATGTAGGCGCTGACGCCGGCCTTGGCCATCTGCGGGTCGGGGCTCTCGACCGAGATGTTGACGATGCGGACACCGTCGCCCCGGGTGGCCGACGGCGCGTTGACCCCGGGGACCAGCACCTTCACCTTCTCCCGGATGGCCTGGCCCTGGATGATGGAGAGCTGGGTGAGGACGTTGTCGGCGCCGTCGACCGACAGCAGGATCTGGCCGGTGGAGCGGTAGATCTTGGTCTGGCGGGCGGACCGGAACACTCCGATGGACACGACGACGGCCAAGGCGACGATCAGGACCCACTTGCGCCGCCGCAGGACGTCGAGGTAGTCACGGAGCTCGACGGTGCGAGCGGACTCCTCCGACATGCGGGCGATGCTACTCCCGGGGGAGGCCCGAAACCCGCCTCTGCGTGCCTACCCGGGCAGGCCGGCTCGGAACAATCCCGGCGGCGACCGACCACCGGTACCGTTGGCGGCGGTGCGGGTGGTCATCGCCTCTGGGATATTCCCGCCGGACATCGGGGGTCCGGCTACCCACGCGGCCGACCTGGCCCGGGCGCTCCGGGGCCGGGGCCACCAGGTGACGGTGCTCAGCCTCACCGACCGCGGACGGACGGAGAAGGGGCCGGAGCTGGTGCGACACCCGCGGCGATGGCCGTGGCCGGTGCGGAGCGCGGCCGCCGGGTGGTGGCTGATCCGACACCGGCGGGACGTCGACGTGGTGTACGCCGCCGGCCTCGATCTGCCGGCCGTCGCCGGCGCCCGCCTGGCCCGGCGACCGGTGGTGCTGAAGGTCCCCGGCGACCGGGCGTGGGAGCGGGGACGGCGCCTGGGCCTGACCGACCTCGGCTTCGACGAGTTCCAAGAGGACCGGGGCGGGCCGCCGAGGCTGCGGGCCATGCGGCGGGTGCGGTCCTGGACCGCCCGCCGGGCGTCGACGGTCGTCGTCCCCAGCCGGTATCTGGAAGGGGTGGTCGACGGGTGGGTCGGCGGCCGGACGCCGGTGGCGGTGATCCGCAACGCGGTGGTCGCGCCGGCCGTCGCCGGCGGGCGGGCGGTCGCACCCGGCGGTGGGTTGCGGCTGGTCTTCGTCGGCCGGCTGGTGGCCCACAAGCGGATCGACGTCCTCCTCGCCGCCCTCGCCCTCACCGACGAGTCGGTGACGCTCGACATCGTCGGCACCGGTCCCGAGGAGGATGCCCTCCGGGCCCGGGTGGACGGGGCCGGGCTGGGCCGGCGGGTGCGCTTCGAGGGCGCCCTGGCCCACGACGAGGTCATGGCCCGGCTGGCGGCGGCCGACGCCCTGGTCAGCGCCACCGCCTACGAAGGTCTGCCCCATGTGGTCATCGAGGCGCTGGTGGCGGGCACGCCGGTGGTGACCACGCCCGCCGGAGGCGTGGTGGAGGTGATCGTCGACGGTGACAACGGACGGCTGGTCGACCCGGGCGACGCCCCCACCTTCGCGGCCGCCTTCGACGACCTGCGCCGCCACCCCGACACCCTCGCCCACCTCTCGGCCCGGGCCGCGGAGGCGGGGAAGGCGTGGGGCTTCGACCGGTGCGCGTCCGAGGTCGAGGGGCTGCTCCACCGGTTGACGGGCTCCGCCCGCGGCCGACCCCGACCGCAGGACGAGGAGCGGCCGCGGGCCGTCTACCTCGGCCGGCGGGGCGTACCGTGGCCGCCGGGCGACGTGCAGCGGCGCAAGCTCGCCATCCACGCCCGCCGCTTCCGCCAGCTCTCGATATGCACCGGGCCGGCCGGGCTGCGCCGGGTCGCCGGTGTCCGGGCCCTGTTCCTGCCCCCGCTGCGGCCGCCGGTGGGCGCCGCCCTCTTCTACGGCGTGGGGCCGCTGCTGGCCGTCGCCGCCGCCGCCGGCCGCGGGCCGACGGTGGTCGTCTGCCAGAGCCCGTTCGAGGGGCTCGGCGTGGTGGTCGCCCGCACACTCCTCCCCCGCCGGTTCCGGCCCCTCGTCCAGATCGAGCTGCACGGCGACTGGCGCACCGCCGCCCGCCTCTACGGCAGCACCCGCCGCCGCCTGCTCGCCCCCCCGGCCGACCGCGCCGCGGCCTGGGCCTTGCGTCGAGCCGACCGGGTGCGGGCCGTCAGCGTCGCCCTCGAGGAGCTGGCCCGCGCCGTCGGCTACGCCGGCCCCCTCGACCGGCACGTGACCTACAGCGAGTTCGACGTCTTCCTCGACGCCCCGTGCGCGGCCCCGCCCGACCGGCCGGTGGCCGCCTTCGTCGGGGTCCTCGAGCGCTACAAGGCGATCGACGTCCTCCTCGACGCCTGGCCGGCGGTGGTGGCGAGGGTTCCCGACGCCGAGCTGCTCCTGGTGGGGGCGGGCAGCATGGGCGACCAGCTCCAGGCCCGGCTGGCGGCCGACGACGGCGCCCTGGCGTCCGTCCGCCCCCTCCAGCCGATGCCCCAGGCCGACCTGGCCGCCCTCCTCGACCGCTCGACGTGCCTGGTGCTGCCGTCCCGGTCGGAGGGACTGCCCCGGATCGTCCTCGAGGCCATGGCCCGGGGCCGGGCCGTGGTCGCCTCCGACGTGGGGGGCATGCGGGAGCTGGTCGACGCCTCCAGCGGCCGCCTGGTGCCGGCCGAGGACACGCTCGCCCTGGCCGACGCTTTGGTCGAGGTCCTCGGCGACCGTCGGCTGGCGGCGGCGATGGGCGAAGCCGGCCGGAGGCGGGCCGAAGGGCGGCGGCCGGCGGTCGAGTACGAGGCGGGCATCGACCGGCTGGCGGCGTGGGTGCTGGGCGCGGGCGTGGGGCCCCGGCGCTGACCCCCACCGTCGTCTTCGTCACCCAGGTCATCGACCCCGAGGACCCCATCCTCGGCTTTGCCGTTCGCCTGGTCCGGGGCCTGGGCCAGCGGTCGCCGGGGCTGGTGGTGGTGGCCAACGAGGTCCGCCGGGTGCCCGCCGACCTGGAGGTGGAGGTCCGGTCCCTCGGCAAGGAGGACGGCCGGGGACGGGTGGCCAAGGGCCTCCGCTACCAGCGCATCCTGGCCGACCTCTGCCGGCGGCGGCGGCCGGTCACCGTGGTCGCCCACATGTGCCCGACCTACCTCACCGTGGCCGCCCCTCTCCTCAAAGCCACCGGCGGGCGGTCCCTGCTGTGGTTCACCCATCCTGCGGCCAGCGCCGCCCTGCGCCGGGCGGAGCGGCTGGCGGACGTGATCGTGACCGCCCTCCCCGGCTCCTATCCCCGACCGTCGGACAAGGTGCGGGCCATCGGTCACTCCATCGACACCGATCACTTCCGGCCCGGGGCCCCACCCCCCGACGACGGCACCCTCCGGCTGGTGGCTATCGGCCGCACCGCGCCCACCAAGCACTACCCGGCCATGGTGCGGGCGGTCTCCCAGGCCCGGCAGGAGGGGGTCGACGTGAGGCTGCGGATCGTCGGCCCTGCGACCAAGCCGGCCGAGACGGCCCACCGCCAGGAGATCGCCGAGCTGATCGCCGCCCTCGGCCTCGAGCCGTCGGTGACGCTGGAGTCCGACGTCGAGCCCCACCGCATGCCTGCGCTCCTCGCTGGCGCCGACGCCCTCGTCAACGCCCACGCCGACGGGAGCGCGGACAAGGTCGTGTTCGAGGCCCTCGCCTGCGGCCGGCCGGCCCTGGTGTCGAGCGAGGTGTTCGCCGGCCTGGTCGCCACCGACGACCTGGCCCTCACCTTCCGGGAGGCCGACGCCAACCACCTGGCCGAGCGCATGGTGGCCCTGGCCCGCACCCCCGCCACCACCCGGGAGGCGGTGGGTGCCGCCCTCCGCCGGCGGGTCGAGGCGTCCCACTCGCTCGACCACTGGGCCGACGAGATCGTCCGCCTGGCGGCCGAGGCCCACGCCGTCAACCGGCCGGGGGGACGAGCTCCCTGACGATGCCGGCGATCGTCGCCGACAGGGCGTCGATCGAGAACCGGTGCAGGAACAGCCGGTGGCCGGCAGCGGCCAGCCGGGCCTGCGCCGCCGGGTCGGCCCGGAGGGCACGGATGGCGGCGGCGAGGGCCTGGGGGTCGGCCGGCGGGCACAGCCAGGCCGTCTCGCCATGGTCGAGGACCTCCCTCGCCGCCGGCGTATCGCCGGTGACCACCGGCCGGGCCATGGCCAGGGCGTCGAAGACCTTGTTGGGGATCACCCGCCCCGCCTTGGGCGTGGCGCCGAAGATCCCCAGGCAGACGTCGCTGCGGGCGATCGCGGCGGACAGGTCCTCGGCCGGCACCCGGGGCGCGAACCGGACCGAGCCCACCCCCAGGCGGGTGGCCAGCGCCCGCACCGAGGCGAAGGTCTGCCCGTTGCCGATCAGCACCATCTCGACCGCCTCGCCCCCGTCCTCCAGCACCTTGGCCGCCCGCACGATGGTGTCCACCCCGTGCAGAGGGATGTAGGAGCCACAGAAGAGCACCCGGAAGCCGGTCCCCTCGTCCCGGGGGAGGGGACGCAACAGCTCGTCGTCGGCCCCCGGGCGCACCGTGCGCAGCTTGGACCGGGGCACGCCGAGGTCCTCGACGAACAGGTCCCGGTGGGCATCGGAGTCCACCAGCACGAGGTCGGCCATCCGGCACGCCAGCCGGTCCTCCAGCCGGTAGCGGAGGGCCCGCCGGGAGCCCATCCCCCGGTCCTGGGCCGTCTCCCAGAGCGAGACGAAGGCGTCGAAGAGCACTGGCACCCCCTTGGCCCGCCCGAGGGCCCGGGCCGCGGCCACGTCGGCATGGCCGGGGAACCCGACGAGGAGCAGGTCGAGGGGCAGGCGGGCGGCGCCGGCGAGCAGCCGGGGGGTGCGGGCCAGGAACGGGCGGGGGTCGGTGACGGCCACCACGCCCGCCCCGGCCCGGCGGAGGGCCTTGGCCAGGATGCGGTTCCGGGGGTAGGCGGGGTCGTGGTGGCCGAAGTAGCCGACGGTCAGCCCGTGCAGGCTCCCCTCCGCTTCAGCCACCGGTGGTCGAGACCGGGACCTCCGAGCGCCGCCGTCCGACCCTGGGCGGTTCGGGGAGGAGCGGGATCGAGGCCAGCAACCCCAGGAGGACCGCGAAGACGACCGTCTCCGGCTGAGCCCCGAACAGCGGGTTGTCGTTCCACCAGATCAGGACCAGGACCAGCATCGCCGCGACCGTGCGGGCGACCGGCGCCTCGGGGCCGGAACGGGCGACGACCCTCCGAGCTCCCTTCCGGCCCAGGATCAGGGCGGCGACGAGGACCATCCCCCCGATGACGCCGGACTCGGCCAGGATCTGGATGTAGGCGTTGTGCACGGTGGTCTCCCGGTCGTCCCCCGGCCGCAGCCCGGCGCTGATGTTCGGGAACCGCTCGCGCACGGCCTCGACCAGGGCGGCGTCGCCGATCACCTCCCGGCTGGAGCTGCGCTGCCACCCGACGCCGAGCACGGGGTGGTCGGCGAAGATGAGCAGTCCCGTGTAGCCCAGGGCGATTCGGGAGGCGGTGCTGCTCTTCTCGAAGAACTCCTGGTTGGGAAGGTCCTGGGGTCGGATGTTGGACACCAGCAGGACCACGCCGGCCACGATCACGAGGAGACGGGCCGGGCGCAGGAGCGCCTCGGTGCGGGGGTTCCGGGCGTGGGCGACACGGAACCCGAACAGGCCCACCACCATCATGAAGGCGGCTATCGAGCCGATCGACTTGGTCTGCAGCAGACACGCTCCCGCCAGGACCCCGATGGCGAACCGCACCCGAGGCCTGAACACGGGCAGGTTGATCACCGCGATCAGGATCAGGGCGGCGACGAGACCCTCGGCGTTGGGGCCGTTCACCCCCCGGAGCCGGTCGGGAAAGCGCCCGTCCCGGAGGAAGACGAACGCGGTCCAGGCCAGCTCCAAACCCCCCGTCACCACCAGGGCGCGGATCACGAGAAGCCGGTGCCTGGCCGTCCGGACGGCATAGGGGACCAGCCAGACCAGGCTGAACGTGGCCACCAGCCGGGCCAGCGAGACGACCAGGTCGATCGCGTCCCCCTCCGCCAGCCCGTAGGACGCGACCAGGGAGAGACCGAAGATCATCAGCAGCACGGCGACCACGCGCTGACCCACGTCAGCCCGGACCACTCGACCGTCCTGGATCCGGCGGTGCACGACCCAGGCCATGAGCAGGGCCAGCGGCAGGTCGGAGAGGCGCAGGTCGATGACGCCGAGGACGATCCCGACTCGATAGGCGCCGACGAGGGTGAGCCCGAGGACGCCGGCGACACACCACACCGGGTCGCGGGTGACATAGGCGAGGCCGACGACCGCTCCCAGCAGGCCGACCACCACCGGCGTGCTCAGCCGGGGGGGAGGACGAACATGGCCACCCCCCACCCCAGGGCCGCCGTGACCAGGAGCTGGACCGGCGTGAGCCGCTCGCCGGTGAATCCCGACCGGGTGCGATCCGAACCGAGCGAAGCGGCGATGCTCACGGGACCCGGGCTGCCTGCCGGATCCGCATCAGGTCGTCGACGACGCCCGCCAGCAGGTCGAGGCGCAGGGCGTTGGGCCCGTCCGACAGCGCCCGCTCGGGTTCCGGGTGGACCTCGAAGAACAGGCCGTCGCAGCCGACCGCGACCGCCGCCCGCGCCAGGGGGACGATGAACTCGGCCCGCCCGCCCGACCGGCCGTTGAGCGCGCCCGGCTGCTGCACCGAGTGGGTGGCGTCGTAGACGACCCTGACGTCGGGCTCACGCATCATGACCAGTGAACGGAAGTCGACCACCAGGTCGCCGTAGCCGAACGTGGTCCCCCGCTCCGCCAGCAGGATGTCGGTGCACCCCCCGGCCCGGAGCTTGGCGGTGATGGCGGTGGTGTTGGCGGGGTCGAGGAACTGGCCCTTCTTGACCAGCACCGATTTCCCGGTGGCGGCCGCCGCCAGCAGGAGGTCGGTCTGGCGACACAGGAAGGCCGGCACCTGGAGGTAGTCGACCACCGACGCCACCTGGCCCACCTGGTCGGACTCGTGCACGTCGGTGATCACCGGCAGGCCGGTCCGGGCCCGGACCTCGGCCAGCACCTCCAGCCCCCGCTCCATGCCCTCGCCCCGGAACGACCCGAGCGACGTGCGGTTGGCCTTGTCGTAGGACGCCTTGAACACGATCTCGAGCTCGGGCCGGGCCGCCTGGAGCTCGGCCAGCTCGGCGGCGACCTGGAGGCACAGGTCGAGCGACTCGATGACGCACGGCCCGGAGATCAGCAGCATGGTCGGTCCTGGAGGTCGGCGAGGTCGGCGAACCCGACGTTCGGCGGTCCGAGGCTAGCCTCGGACCGCATCGCCAGCCCCGTCGACCGCCATCGGACCGTGACCAACCAATGAACATCCGGACCGGGCTGCACAGGATCGGCGCCCTCCGCATCGTCCTGCTGGCGCTCCTCGTCGTCCTGATGATCACCGCCCGGGCCGGCGGCGGCGGCTCCGGGGACTCCCCGGCGGAGACCGACGGGCCCCCCGACGTGGCCGCCGGGCTGCCGGTCGAGGAGGCCGTCGAAGGGGTCGTCGAGGACGCCAACAGCGCCGACCGGGTCCTGTTCTGGGTCAACGTCCGGGCCGTCCAGGACATGACCGACGCCGAGCTGGCCACCTGGAAGCGGCGCGGCGTCGACGGTTTCGTCCTCTCCACCCAGTGGCTGGCGGGCATCGGCGGCAACTCCCGCTTCACGGCCGAGCCCGGGGCCGCCCTCGACGGCCCCGACTACGACCTCCAGCGCTCGCTGCGGGACAGCCGGCTGGTAGCCCGGGCCAAGGCCCAGGGGATGAAGCTCTACCTCGGGTTCTACCTGTCGAGCCGGTCCGACGCCCGGACTCCGCTGGCCGACTGGTTCGACGACGCCGGTTGGACGGGCACGATCCTGCCCCGCGTCTCCGAGCTGGCGGGAGCCGCCCGCCTGCTGGGCTTCGACGGCCTCGCGGTCGACTCCGAGCTCTACCCCCGGCCCGAAGGATCGTCCACCGCCAGCTGGGAGAACCGCTACCCCGGCAACACCCGCTCGATCGACGACACCCGGCGGGCGGCGTTCGAGCGGGGGCGCCAGCTCATGACCACGATTCTGGAGAGCTTCCCCGAGGTCGAGATCCAGGTCTACGCGGCCGTGTTTCCCGAGAGCTGGGGGGAGCTCGTCCAGGAGAAGGTCAACGGGCGCGGAGGGTTCGCCCGCCTCCTGCACCTTCCGTTCTGGGACGGCATGTCGAGCGCCGAGGGCTACCGGGCCATCAGGTTCTCGGAATCCATCTTCTACAAGACCACCCACATCCGTGGCTCCACCTGGGAGACCGCCAACCAGTACAACGTGAACCGCCTCTACGCCCTGTTCTCCCGCGAGCTGTCCAACTGGGGTCACGCCTCGTCGAGGGTCTTCGTCTCGCCCTTCGCATGGATCGACGGCGGCACGAGCGAGTTCGAACGAGCCCGCCCGCCGTCGTACGTGGCCGACCAGCTGGACGCGTTCCGCACCTGGGCCACCGGCGGGGAGCTCCTCGTCTACGCCCAGGGTTTGCAGACCTTCGACTACGGGCCCTACCTGGCCGGGCTGCGGGCCGCCAGCACGCCGGCGGTGGTCGACACCGTTGCGCCGACGCTCCGGGTGGAGTCTGCCGTCCGCACCGGCGACACCCTCCGCGTCACCGGTGCGGCCCGGGACAACCTCGGCATCCGGTCCGTTCTCGTCGGCGACCGCCCGGCGGCGATGACGTGGCGGGTCACCGGCGGTGACTACGACTCCGAGTGGGAGTGGGAGATGGACTGGGAGCTGGCGGGGGCGACCGTCGCCCCGGGGGCGACGTCGGTCACGGTGACGGCGGTCGACATCAAGGGTTTGTCGAGCACGGTCGCCGTCCCGCTCGGACCCTGACCCGCCGGTCGAGCCTCGATCAGGCCCCGGCTTCACCCTGCCAGCGACGCCGGAAGGCGGCGATCTCGGCGTCGGTGTAGAAGTGCCGAGCCATCCGGGACGAGTACATGAGGTCGAGATACCCGTCCGGTAGCCGGGCCGCGGCCAGGAAGGTGCGGTAGAACGACCGCACGTTCTGGTTCGAGCGGAAGACGGGGACGTCGTCGTCGAGGCCCAGGAAGCCCGCCAGCGCGTGGGGAAGGGTCTCGTCCATCGTCTCCAGCCTCACCAGCAGGAGGTCGGCCGAGGGTCCCTCGTAGGTCGAGTACCCGGCGGCATGGTCGAAGGGCCGGCTGTAGACGTCGATGTCGAACACCCGCCGCATCTCGACGTCGAACCAGGTCAGGCCGGGCCGGCGGTCGAGGGCGAGGAACGCCTGCACGACATCGTCGATGGAGATCGACCCGTCCCGGTACCGGGCGGCCAGATCCGGCCCGCCGGGGAACGTCGGCTTGGCCAGGTTCCGGATGAACGCCCCGCAGTCCTGGGCGACGGGATCCCGCACCGCGGTGACCAGGCTCCACCGGCGGTCGGTCGATGCCGAGCGCAGGTCGTCGCGCAGGCGCCGGTGCAGGGGCCGGGTGGGATGGTCGAGGACCCCGTGGGCGAGGAAGTGCTCGTGGTAGATCGGCACGCCCAGGTGCAGGGCCCGCAGGGTGTCGACGATCGACGTCGAGCCCACCTGGCCCATCTGGTACACGATGACGCCCCGCCCCACCGGCGGCCGACCCCGACCCCGGCGGCGAAGGGCGTGGCGCCACCGGTTCGCACCCTCCCAGGCGTACTCGACGGGCGGGATGTGCCGGAGCCGACGGCCGGCCTCGCGCACGGACGCCCTCACCGGGCGCCCGCCCTCCCGGCCAGGACGAGCTCGGCCACCTCCCGCACCGCCCCGTGGCCGCCGGCGTGGGCGAGCCGGATGTCTGCCCGCTGGAGGACGATCGGGCAGGCGTCGGCGGGCGCGGCCGACAGCCCGGCCAACGCCATCGCCTCCAGGTCCGGCACGTCGTCGCCCACGTAACACACCTCCTCCAGCCGGACGCCGAGCGTCTCGCACAGGGCCCGCAGCTCGGCCGCCTTGTCCACCACGCCGGTGCGCACGAGCACGACACCGAGCTCCTCGGCCCGCCGGCGGAGCGCCACGGAGTCCCTCCCGCTGAGGATGGCCACGCCGATGCCGGCGCCGGTCAGGGCCGTGATCCCGTACCCGTCCTTCACGTCGAACCGCATCAGCTGCCCGGAATCGCCGTGGTAGGAGATGCTCCCGTCGGTCAGCACCCCGTCGGCGTCGAGGACGACCAGGCGCACGGCGGCCGGCGGGGTGGCCGGGACGCCCCGCAGCACCGCCTCCACCGCGGCCACGTCCCCCGGACGGTCGACCGCCAGGGTGGTGACCTCCACCGGAACCGCCCCGATCCGCAGCCCGAGGCCGAGGGCTCGCAGCTGCTCCAGCCGCTCGGCGACCTCCAGGTCGGCGGGCGGGGCGGCCACGAACCGGCGCAGGGCCTCCGTGCGGTAGGCGTAGACGCCCACGTGGCGCCACACCGGGTCGGCCCCCCAGGGGATCACCGAGCGGGAGAAGTACAGGGCCCGGCCCGACCCGTCGCAGGCCACGGTGACCACGTCGTCGGCGCCGGCGTCGGCCCGGGAGCAGCGGACGACCGGCGTGGCGATGTCGAGCTCGGGTGACGCCCCCAGCGCGTCGACCAGCCGGTCGAGGACCGCGCCCGGGAGCAACGGCTCGTCGCCCTGCACGTTGACCACCACGTCGCAGCCGAGCTCGGCCGCCGCCGCCCACACCCGGTCGGTGCCCGATGGCAGCCCGGAGGGGGTCATGACCGTTGTACCGCCCGCGTCCTCGACGACGGCCGCGATGCGCTCGTCGTCGGTGGCGACCAGGACCCGGGCCACGCGGGTGGCGTCGGCCACGTTGCGCAGCACCCGCACGATCATCGGCACCCCGTCGATCACGGCCAGGGGCTTGCCCGGGAAGCGGGTGCTGGCCCACCGGGCGGGGATCACCACCGCCACCTCCAGCGCACCGGTCACGCCCGCACCGGCTTGCGGGTGACGAGGATGTCGCGGTGGTCGCCGTCGATGCCGAGGCGGCGGTCTCGGATGTCGTGGACGGTGGTGGCCAGCCCGCTGTGCTCGTGGATGAACCCGGCGACGTCGGCGGTCCACTCCCGGACGACGAGGGCGCCCCGGGGAACAGTCCCGCCGTGGCCGATCGGACAGGTGCCCGGGTTCCACCGGCCCCGCAGGGCCACTGGCGCATAGGTCCGGGTGCGCCGTATGAACGCGTCGATGGTGCCCACGTCGGTCCCCGCGGACCGTACCCGGCGCGGTCGGTCCCGTCGACTCCTCATAGGGTGGACGGGATGGCCGACGTCGACGCGGGGGCCCGGCCGGCTTGCGTGCTGTGCGGGTCCCGCCGGGCCCGGGAGGCGGTTCTGGCCGGTGTCGTCGACGGCCGCTACCACGTCGAGGGCCGGTGGGACTTCCGGCGCTGCCCGGAGTGCCGGCTGGTGGCCCTGGACCCCTTCCCGGAGGATGTGAGCGCCGGCTACCCGGCGAGCTACGTGCAGCATCAGGTCCGTGCCCCGGGCGTCGACGGTCCCGCCCGTTCGCCCGCCCGCCGTTGGCTGCGCCGGCACGCGCTGGCCGGCCTCGGGTACCGGGTGGAGGAGGGAGGCACGGCCGGGCCCGTGTCGCCGGGACCGGTCGACCGGCTGGTGGCCGCCGTCCCGATGGTGCGGATCGGTTCCCAGTGGGGATGCCTCCTCGTGCCCCGCGCCACGCCCGGGGGGCGGATCCTCGACCTGGGCTGCGGGGCGGGCCGGTACCTGCTGCTCATGCGGGCCCTGGGCTGGGACGTGGTGGGCGTCGAGCCCGACGCCACCAGCCGGGCGGTGGCGACGGGGCAGGGGTTGGCGGTGGTGGCGAGCCTGGCCGACGGCGGTTTGGAGCCGGGTTCGTTCGACGTGATCACCCTCAACCACGTGATCGAGCACCTGGAGGACCCGGTGGGTGAGCTGCGAGCCCTCCGCCCGCTCCTCGCCCCCGGGGGGAGGCTGGGGGTGGCCACGCCCAACTGGGCCGCCTTCGGCCGCCGCCTGTTCGGCCGCTCGTGGTACGCCCTCGAACCGCCCCGCCACCTGGTCCTCTTCGCCCCCCCCACGCTGCGGGCGACGGTGGAGGCGGCCGGCTTCGAGGTCGCGTCCCTGGCCACCCGGTCGTCCCGGGAGGGCCCGGTGAGCTGGCGGCGGAGCTGGCACCTGCGCCACCACCGTCAGCCACCGCGACCGGTGGTGGCCGCCGGCACGGTCGCCAGCTGCGCCGCCGCCCTGGTGGGCGCGGGCGAGGAGATCGAGCTGTGGGCGACCGTGGATCCGGGCTCCCCGACCTAGCCGGGGCCGGGGCCGGGGCCGGGGCCGGGGCCGCACGCGACCCGGGCGTGGGCGTCGAGGTACCCGGTCCCCCACCGCCGGCTGGGCTCGAGGTGGTTGCCCTCGCCCCACTCGTTCCAGGCGTTGACGAACACCAGGTTCTCCTCCGGCGACGGCGGCTCGAACCGCCCGACCACCCGCCGCAGCCACCGCTCGTAGGCGGCGGGGGACGAGTTGACGAGGATGGTGGCCCCGCCCCCGGACCGGCGGGGGGAGTTGTCGAAGCCGGGGGTCAGGCACGGGAACCGGGTGTAGGCCGGCGGCGGCTGGGCCAGCATCCGGCGGGCGACGTCCTCGTAGTCGGCCACCCGGTGGCGCCGGTAGGGGCTGCCCGGCCGGAGGAACCGGCGGAGGGCTCGCACCGGGGCGCGGCCCAGGCTGGTGGGGTCGGTGAAGTCGGGGGCGAACTCGACGCCGGCGTCGAACCCGAGGGTCTTGGGGTCGACCCGGTCGGCGGCGAGGGACTGGACGGCGCACAGGTAGGGCTCGGCCCCGCCCAGGCGGACCACCTCCGACCGCCACCTGTCGGTCGTCCGCACCGGGTCCGGCAGCCGGCTGGCCCGGTAGACGAGGAACACCGGCCGGCCGTCGACCCGGAGGTGGCGGGGGTCGGCGAACGCCTCCGCCAGCCACCGGGCGTGGGCCACGTCGTCGGCGGCGGAGTACGTCTGTCGCAGCAGGACCTGGTCGTCCTTGCCGTTCCACACCCGGGTCCAGTTCTCGTTGGCCCAGCACAGGCAGAACGGGAGCTCGGGCTCACCGGAGCGGAGGACCTCGGCGAAGGGTCGCTCCAACAGCCGCCGCCCCTCGAACCAGTAGTGGTAGTAGCAGAAGCCGTGGATGCCCCGACTGGCGGCCAGGGCGGCCTGGGCGGCCCGTGCCTCCGGGAGCCGGAGGTCGTAGAACCCCAGGTCGGCGGGCAGGTGGGGCTGGTCGTGACCGCGGAACAGGGGTCGGCCCGAGACCACATTGGTCCACTCGGTGAACCCCGGACCCCACCACTCGTCGTTCTCCGGGATGGGATGGAACTGGGGCAGGTAGAAGGCCACGAACCGGAGGGCGTCGGGGCTGCGATGGCGCGCGACGGTGCCCTCGGCCATCGGGGCATCCTACCGAGGGCGCGGTAAGGTCCCCCCGGATGGAAGCCGACCGGGACGTCCCCGCTCGCCCCGTCCTCCACCGGGTCGCCCACGCCCGCCTGTTCGTCGGCCCGCCCCCCGCCGAGGACCGGATCTTCTACCAGAACATCTGGTTTCGCGGTCACAACAGCCCCCAGGTCGAGGGCCTGGTCACCCGCCTGGCCCGGGTCGACTGCTACCTCTCCATGTGCTCCGCCAACCGGGTGGCCCGGGCCGTCCAGTTCCGCTCCTACCGGGCCCTCACGACCGCCCGCCACCAGGTCGTCGTCCGGGCCGCGGGCCGGCGTTACCGGTGGATGCTGGCCCACGGCCACACCCAGATCCCGTACTTCCCGGGACCGGTGGTGGCCCAGCTCGACGATCCCAGCTTCTCGGCCGACGAGGCGGCCATCCTCACCCGGCCCAACGTGGCCGTGGTGGTGGTGACGGCCGACTCCGCCGTCCGCCGGTTCGAGGCCATGGGGGTTCCCGGCCCGTTCTACGTCCTGCCCCTGGGGGCGGAGACGGAGACGCTCTCGCCCCGGGCGGTGGCCGAGGTCCGGGAGCGGTACCGACCCGACGGCGACGCCGGGGTGGTGGTCGGCTACATCGCCTCGACCCTCCGGCTCACCGGCGACCGCCACGCCGACAATCCCCTCCACAACGTCGACCACCTGCTCGATCTGTGGGACGAGATCCACGCCCGGGTCCCGACGGCCAGGCTGTGGCTGGTGGGCGAGGCCAGCCAGCGCCTGCGGCAACGGCTCGGGGGCCGGGCCGACGTCGTCCTCTTCGGCGCCATCCCCCGGGAACGCTCGCTGGCCTACGTGGCCAACTTCGACATCGCCCTCTACCCCCGGACGGCCGACCAGGGCGTGCGGGCCTCCAAGGTGGCGGAGTACATGGCCGTCGGCGTGCCCACGGTGTCGTACGACTACCGGGTCGTCGACGACCTGCGGGAGGCGGGGGCGGGCCTGCTGGCGACCACGCCGGCCGAGTTCGTCGCCGCCGTCGAGCGGCTGGCCGCCGACCCGGCGGAACGGCGACGGGTCGGCGAGGCCGCCCGGCGGGCGGGGGCGGCGCGGGACTGGCGGGTGTTGATCCCGCGCTTCGAGCGCGAGGTCCTCGACCGCTACCTGGCCTGAGCCCGCCGGCCGCGCACGATGCGGCCGCCGGTGATGGCGACGAAGCGCGCCGCGCCCCACCACCCGGCGTGCTTGGCCACGAACCGGGCCCGGGCCACCAGGATGCGGTGCTCGGTGCGCCGATCCGACCACATGGTCGACGTGGCCGTGGCCCCCACGTGGAGCGCCCACGCGGTCTCCACGACCACCACGCTCCCCCCCGCCTCCCAGACCCGGAAACACAGGTCCTCGTCCTCCCCGTACATGAAGAACCGCTCGTCGAAGCGGAGGTCGGTGTGGCCGGGCGTCAGGAGCATCACCGCCCCGGCCACGAACGGAGCCGGGGTCCACCCGTCGCCGGCCGGCCTCGGACCCCAGGTGAGCGGAGGTCCGAATCCCGACTTGCGGCCGCCCTCCACCCCGTTGGCGTCGTGGAGGCGGGGCGTCACGATCCAGGCTCCGGCGGCGGTGCCGACCGCCAGCATCGCCTCCAGGGTCGCAGGGGGGAGGACGACGTCCTGGTTGAGGACGAGCACCGACGGCGTGCGGGCCCGGCCGATCCCGACGTTGGCGGCGGTGCCGAACCCGACGTTGCCGGCCATGTCGACCACCGTCACCCGGGTCCGCGGCAGCCGGGCCCGCAGCTCGTCGCCGACGCCCTCGTTGTCGACCACGACCACCTCGGCGACACGGTCGGCGGCCAGGCACGACTCGACGCAGCGGTCGAGGTGCTCACCCCCCCGGAAGTGGACGACGACGGCGGTGACGGGACCCGGATCGGGATCCGGCGGGCTCACCGTCCGGCCCCCGCCGGGTGGGTCGGACAGCAGGGGGATCGGCGCCGGGGCTGCACGGTTGGCGGCCATCCTAGGACCGGGGAGGGGGCGCTAGCCTCGTCCGGCGATGGCGGGGGACCAGTGAGCACGCGGTGAGACCGGTGTCCGAGCTCTACGGGCGCCACGCGGGAGCCGACATCTACGTGGTCGGCTCCGGGACCAGCATGCGGGTCCTGCCCCCGTCCTTCCTGGACGGGAAGATCACCATCGGGCTCAACATGGCATGGAAGAACGTCCCTGTCCGGTACGGGATCACCATCGGCCCTCACCTCAACGTGCCCGAGTTCATCGACGGCGAGGCGCCCCACCCGGAGATCACGTGGGTCACCAAGTCCGGGAAGGCCCGCAAGGTGCTCACGCCGGAGCAGTTCGAGCACGCCGATCGCACCTTCTACACGTTCTCCGTCCGATCCGGCGGAGGACCCCGGCCCGACCACGCCGACCTCGGCGTCAACGACGCCGCCCGGGTGCTCGACTACGTCCGCCGGCCCACCGGCGAGCTGCTCTACCAGTGGTCGTCGATCTCCCAGACGGCGGCCAACCTGGCCGCCAACATGGGCGCCCGCAACGTCATCCTCGTCGGCTGCGACAACTGCGCCCTGGGGGGCAACCACCACGCCCACCGCCAGCACACCAAGTGGCTGGACAAGCAGCCCGAGGAGCGCTACCTCCAGTACTACGAGGGCCTGGCCGAGGTGCGGGCCGCCCTCCGGGAGCGGGGCGTCAACCTGGTCGCCCTCACCCCGTTCCTCAAGCTCGACGACCCCGACCTCGACTTCGCCCGGCTGTGCGGGGAGCTCGACGCTCCTCCGGTGGTGGCGCCCACCGAGGACATCTCCGCCCGCGACCACCCGCACCGGCCCGCCCTCACCAGCCCCCCACCGGCCCGGCCCCCGCTGGCCCGGGTGGTGCTGCGCCGGGCCCGATCCCTCGGCCGGCGGGCGGCCAGCCGCGTCCGGGAGCGGACCAGCCGGTAGACTTCCCGGCCGATGGGAAGCTCGCCCGTGGCCGGCGCCGACCTGATCCGGCTCCAGGCCCAGGCCCTGCTCGACGCCGCCGACCGCCTCGACCCGGTGGCGTTCGCCGCCGCCGTCGACCTGGTCTCCGGCACCGAGGGTCGGATCGTGCTCTCGGGGGCGGGCACGTCGGGTGTGATCGCCCGCAAGATCGCGGCCACCCTCACCAGCACCGGCACCGCCGCCCTCTTCCTCCACCCGTCCGACGCCCTCCACGGCGCCCTCGGCATCGTCACCGGCGACGACGTGGCCGTCCTCATCTCCAACAGCGGCGAGACCGACGAGCTCCTCGGCCTGCTCCCCTACCTCGAGCACCGCAAGGTCCCCGTCATCGCCATCGTGGGCAACCTGCGCTCCACCCTGGCCGGGCGGGCCGCCATCGCCCTCGACGCCTTCGCCGCCCGCGAGTCGTGCCCCCTCAACCTGGCCCCCACCGCCAGCACCTCGGTCGCCCTGGCCGTGGGCGACGCCCTGGCCATGGCCGTCATGGAGGTCAAGCAGCTCACCCCCGAGCAGTTCGCCTTCAACCACCCGTCAGGCCGGCTGGGCAAGCGCCTCACCCTCCGGGTCTCCGACCTCATGGCCCGGGCCGACCGGCCCGCCGTCGGCCCCGACACCCCGTGGCACGAGGTCGTCCTCGCCGTCAGCCGGGGTGGGCAGGGGGCGGTCACGGTCGAGGACGCCGACTCGCTCCTCCTCGGCATCGTCACCGACGGCGACGTGCGGCGGACGGTCGGGGGCACCTCCCCCGACGCGGTCGAGTCGCTGACCGCCGCCGACGTCATGACCGCGGAACCGGTCTCGGTCCTGCCCGCCACCCTCGCCTACGACGCCCTCCAGCTCATGGAGAACCGGCCGTCCCAGATCAGCGTCCTGCCCGTGGTCGACGAGCTGGGCCACTGCGTGGGCCTCGTCCGCCTTCACGACCTGGTCCGGAGCGGTATCTGAGGCTCGTCGCCAGGCGACCGTGATCGAGCTCACCGAGTGGTTCGCGGGCGCCGGGCTCCCGCCCCGTCCCTGGCTGGTGCTGGGCAAGGGGCCCACGTTCGACCGCCTCCCCACCTTCGACGTCTCCGGCTACAACCGGCTCTCGCTCAACCACGTGGTCAACGAGGTCGACGTCGACGTGGCCCACATCGTCGATGTCGACGTGGTCGGCGGGTGCGCCGACGGCCTCCGCCACCGCTGCCGGTGGCTGGTGATGCCCCGCCACCCCCACCTGCGCAGCACCCACTCCGACCGGGCCCTGGAGGACTGGTTCGGCGAGTACCCGGTGCTGGAGGAGCTCGACCGGGAGGGCCGGCTGGTCTGGTACAACCTCTCCGGCGGCCCCGTCCACGGGCGGTCGCCCGTCATCGGAGCCAAACGCTTCAGCGCCGAGGCCGCCCTCAACCTCCTCGGGACGCTCGGCGTCCGCCAGGTCCGCTCCCTCGGGATCGACGGGGGGCGCTCCTACGGCGCCGCCTTCCAGCACCTGGCGGCGGAGACGATGCTGGCCAACGGTGCCTCCAGCTTCGACGAGCAGTTCGATCGGCTGGCGGTGATCGTGGCCGAGCGGGGCATCGACTACCAGCCGCTCGTCGAACCCTTGCGGATCTTCCTCGGCACCGACGAGTCCCAGATCGTGGCCCACCGGGTGCTCGAGTACTCGATCCGCAAGTCGGCCTCGGTGCCGGTCGAGGTCACCCCCATGCTCGACTGGCCCCACCCCGTCCCCCGGAGTCCGGAGAACAAGCCCCGCACCACGTTCTCCTTCTGCCGGTTCATGATCCCGGAGGCGTGCGGGTACCGGGGCCGGGCCCTCTACCTCGACGCCGACATGATCGTCCTCGGCGACGTCGCCGAGCTGGCCGAGCTGCCCTTCGGCGACCGCCGGGTCCTCTGCACCGCCCCGGCCCCCACCGGCGCGTGGGACGGCCACCCCGCCCCCTACCTGGGCGCCCGCAGCGTGGCCGTGATGCTCCTCGACTGCGACCACCTGCGGTGGAAGGTCGACGAGATCGTCGCCGGCCTCGACGAGGGCCGCTACACCTACGCCCAGCTCCTGTCCGAGGTCTGCATCGTCCCCCCGGCCGAGATCGCCGACGGCATCCCGCCGGAGTGGAACGAGCTGGAGCGCTTCGAACCCGGGCGCACCAAGCTCCTGCACTACACGGTCGTTCCCACCCAGCCGTGGAAGAACGACGACAACCCCCTGGCCGAGCTGTGGATGGGGTGGTACCGGGAGGCGGTGGAGGCGGGGGCGGTGCCCCCCGAGGAGGTCGAGGCCCTGGTCCGGGCGGGGCACGTCAAGCCCTCGCTGACGGCCGCCCTCCGGTCGGCACCGTCCCGCCGGTCGGTGCTCACCGGGGCGTCGCTCGACCTGGCCGCCGCCCAGCGGCGCATCGCCGCCTTGGAGGAGCGCCTGGCGAGCATGACAGAGTCGTTGTCGTGGAGGATCGGGAGCTCGATAGTTCGGACGGCCCGATTCCCGCGGGCGCTCGTCCGCCGGGGCCGGTCACGCCTGACCCGCCGTTGAGGACCACGCGCCCCCTGCTCGTCATCGAGCCGGGCAGCACACCGCTGATCCAGTACCTGCGCGATCTCGTCCATTACGGCGACCTGATCCGGGTGATGGCCTTCCGGGACCTGAAGCTGCGGTACCGCCAGACCGCCCTGGGCGCCACCTGGGTCGTCGTCCAGCCTGTGCTCTCGTCCGCCATCCTCGGGTTCGTCTTCGGACGGATCGCCCGGCTCTCCACCGACGGCGCGCCGATCTTCCTGTTCGCCTACGCCGGCATGCTGGGCTGGAACGCGTTCCAACAGACGGTCAGCCGCACGACCACGTCGTTGCTCAGCAACGCCTCCCTGGTGTCCAAGATCTTCTTTCCCCGCCTGATCCTGCCCCTCGCCAACACCGCGGGCGTGGTGATCGACTTCCTGCTCTCGCTCTCGGTCCTCATGACGATGCTGGTCATCGATGGCCGCTGGCCCGGCTTCGGAATCCTCCTGCTGCCGGTGTGGCTGCTGCTCCTGCTTCTCACGTCTCTCGGCGTGGGGACGCTGTCGGCGTCGTTGTCGGTGCGCTACCGCGACCTGGCCCAGGTGACCCCTGTCCTGCTCCAGCTGCTCCTGTACGCCAGCCCGGTGGCCTACGCCGTCTCCGCCGTGCCCGAGCGCTACGAGTCCCTCTACTACCTCAACCCCCTGGTGGCCCTCCTGGAGGCGTTCCGCTGGTCGCTGCTCGGCACCCAGCTACCGGCGGCCTCGCGGCTGCTCACCTCGGCGGCGGTGGCGGTCGTCATCTTCGTGGTCGGCATGGTGACGCTGGAGAAGAAGGAGAGGGGCTTCGCCGATGTCATCTGAGGCCCAGGCCGGGACGGGGGCGCCCCTCGCCGTGTCCATCCAGGGGATCTCCAAGACGTACTCGATCCCCACGGTCCGCACCCGCGACGATCTGTTCGTCGACGCCCTCCGCCGCCGCCTGCGGCACCCGATCCGCCGGACGCCGCGCCACGACTTCCACGCCCTCACCGACATCACCGCGGACATCCGCCAGGGCGAGGCGGTGGGCATCATCGGCAAGAACGGGGCCGGCAAGAGCACCCTGCTCAAGATCCTGAGCCGGGTCACCGAGCCCACCTCGGGCCGGGTCGAGCTCTACGGCCGGGTGGGCAGCCTGCTGGAGGTCGGCACCGGCTTCCACCCGGAGCTGACCGGGCGGGAGAACGTGTTCCTGAACGGGGCCATCCTCGGGATGAGACGGGAGGAGATCAAGCGGGCCTTCGACTCCATCGTCGACTTCGCCCAGATCGACGAGTTCCTGGACACCCCGGTCAAGCGCTACAGCAGCGGCATGTACGTCCGCCTCGCGTTCGCGGTGGCGGCGCATCTCGATCCTGAGATCCTCGTCGTCGACGAGGTGCTGGCCGTCGGCGACGCCGAGTTCCAGCGCCGGTGCCTGGGCAAGATGAACGAGGTCGCCTCCCAGGAGGGACGCACCGTGCTGTTCGTCAGCCACAACATGTCGGCCGTCGCCTACTTCTGCCGGCGGGTGCTCCTCCTGGAGCAGGGGAGGGTCGTCTTCGACGGCGAGAGCGCAGAGGGGATCCGCCGCTACCTCGAACGGGCCGGTGGCCTGGACGACGACCACTCGGGGGTCTTCGACGTGACCGATCGACCCCGGCCGGCGGGCGTGGCCCGTCCCGTCATCTCCAAGGTCGAGGTCCGGCGCGACGACGGCACCCTCACCAACCGCATCCCCATGGGCTCCGGCCTGTCGTTGACCGTGGAGATCGACGAGCTTCGGGTCCCGCGGCACTACATCGCCATCGGGCTCGTCACCGAGACCGACCTCCGCGCCGTCCAGGTCAACACCAACATGAAGCCGTTGGAGGTCTTCGACCGCAGCGCCACCCAGACGAAGGTGGTGCTCCGCATCCCCTACCTGCCGCTCAACCCCGGGCGGTACTGGGTCGAGGTTCGGGTCAGCGAGGGCGGCGTGCTCGGCGTGAAGAGCCTGGTCGACTTGGTGGAGCGGGCCGCGGTCATCGAGGTCGAGCCGGCCGACGTCTTCGGCACCGGGTTCCAACCCCGGAGCGGGCGGTGGCGGGCGCTGTGCATCGTCGACCCCACCTGGGAGGTCCAGGCCGGCTCCACCCTGGTCGCCACGACGGCGGCCGGCGCCGGCCGGCCGCCGGCGCAGCTGGCGGTGGAGGGTCGGTGACCCTCGCCGGGGTCAGGGTCGGCTTCCGGCCGTGCAGCTACGACCCGAAGGTGTTCAGTCCCCGGGTCCGGGCCCACCTGCCCTGCCGGTACCTGTCGGACGCGGGTGTCGACGCCCGCATCGTCCCCGTCGACGGCCGGGGGGCGTACGACGTGGTCGTGTTCCAGAAGGCGTACGCCAAGGCCGACCTGGGCCTGGCCACCCGGCTGGCGGCCGGCGGCACCCGCGTCGTGTTCGACCTCTGCGACAACCACTTCTACAACCCGGAGGGACGGCCCGACCTGGAGGAGCGGGTCGGCCGGCTGCAGGAGATGATCGACCGCGCCGACGTGGTGAGCGTCTCCACGCCGGAGATGGCCAAGCTCATCGACTCGAAACCGGCGATCGTGGTCGACGACGCCCTCGAGCTGCCATCCTGCAGCGCCCGAGGCAGGCGGCGAGCCGACACGGCCCGCCGCCGCCGGGGCCCGGTCGGTCTCGTCTGGCAGGGCCAGGCGGGCACCCGCACCCCCCGTTCGGGCATGTACAGCCTGAGCGCGCTGGTACCCGTCCTCGACCGGCTCGACGCCACCCTGCCGTTGCAGCTGACCGTGATCGGCAACTCCGAGGCCGCCTTCCGGTCGGCGCTCGCCGGCGCCCGCTTCGCCGTCCGGTACGTGCCCTGGCGGGCGTCGAGCTTCGCCGCCCGCTTCGCGGCCCACGACGTGTGCCTGATCCCCTCCGACCTGAACCCCTTCACCGTGTGCAAGAGCAACAACCGTCCCGTCCTCTCGTTGATGCTGGGCGTGCCGGTGGTCGCCGACCGCATCCCCAGCTACGACGACCTGGCCGACTTCATCCGCTTCGCCGACTGGGCGGCGAACATCGGGGCCTACGTCGCCGACCCCGGCCTGGCCGCCCGCCACGTCGCCGACGGGCAGCGCCACATCCGGGCCACCTACACCCCGGAGCGGGTGGTCGCCCAATGGACCGGCGTGCTCCGGGCCGCCCTCGTGGGAAGCCAGCTCGGGGGATGACCTCGCTGCTCCTGGTGGGCTGCGGCAAGATCGCGACCGCCGCCCACCTGCCGGCCCTGCGCGACCTCCAGCAGGAGGGGATGGTCGAGGTGCTCGTCAGCGACCTCGATCCCGACCGGGCCCGGGCCGCGGCCGAGCGCTTCGGCTTGCGGGCCGCAGGGGGGTGGCGGGAGGCGGCCCGGTCCGTCGACGCCGTCTCGGTCTGCCTCCCCCCGGGCCTGAACGCCCAGGTGGCGGCGGAAGCGGCCTCCCTCGGGCGCCACGTCATCTGCGAGAAGCCGCCCGGGCGCGACCTCGGCCAGGCCCGGGATCTGGCCGGGGCCGCAGCCGCCCATCCCGACCGGGTGACCGTGGTGGCCTTCAACCGCCGCTTCAACCCGCTCTACCTGGAGGCCATGGCCCGGTCGACGTCGCTCGGCCCGCCGACGTCGTTCTACGGCCGGGTGTCCGGGGCCCTGCTGGGCAAGCCCCCGAGCGACTCGGTCGACGACTGGATCTCGTCCGCCGGATCCCACGCCCTCGACCTGGCCGTGGCCACCATGGGCTTCCCGCTGTCGGTCAGCGTCGACCGGCGGCAGGTCGGCGGCGGTCCCGACAACGCGTGGACCATCCAGCTCCACTGCCCGGCCGGGTCGGCCCTGCTCCTCCTCCACTTCGCCGCCGGGCGGCGGACCGAACGCTACGAGTGGCTCGGCCCCACCTACGACGTGCGCCTCGACCTGCCCAAGGACGGCGACTTCGCCCACGGGGGCGAGATCCGCACCCTCTCCCAGTCCGGCGAGTTCCACCTGGTGAGCGGTTTCACCGGCGAGTACCGCGCCTTCCTGTCCGCCATCGCCGGCGGGGCCCGACCCGCGTGCGACTTCGAGTACGGGGCCCGGTTCATGTCCCTGGTGGGAACGATCCTGACGGCTGCGCCGGGGACGCTCACCCCGGTCGCAGTCGATGCCCGGCCCGTCGGCACCGACGCCGTCGGGTCCGAGGCCGCGGTCAGCTCCCACGCCGCCACCGATGGCCGACCGGTGGTCGTGCTCCACCACCCGGTGGCCATGCACCCCCGCTTCTTCCGCCCCGAGCGGCTGTCCGCCCTCCACCAGCGAGCCGACGTCCGGGTGCTGACGGGCGACGATCCGGGAGCCACGCTGCGGGAGGCGACCGCCATCGTCACCGGTCGGGGCGCCAAGTCCCTCACCGACCACCTGCA
Source organism: uncultured Acidimicrobiia bacterium (assembly GCA_963790325.1). GTDB lineage: Bacteria > Actinomycetota > Acidimicrobiia > Acidimicrobiales > AC-14 > JAXDMK01. Next base: position 827,969 of record CAWBNY010000002.1, on the reverse strand, counting down.
GGACGCGCCCGAGCTGGGCCTGGTGGTCGTCATCGGGGCGTCGGTCCGGGGCATCGACCCGGAGAAGCTCCTCGAACGGGGCGTCGTGGTGTGCAACACCGCCGACGCGGTCGCCCAGAGCGTGGCCGAGCACTGCCTGATGGTCACCCTGGCCGGCCTCCGCCGGTTGAGCGTGATCGACCGCGGGATGCGCGCCGGCGGGTGGCCCCGACCGGGCCGGCCCCCGGACTCCGTGGGGGCTCGCTTCCATCCTCGCCGGCTGGCCCGCAAGCTGCCGTTGTCGAAGCCGGTCCGCACCCGTCTCGGCCAGCTGGAACGGCGCCTGCGGGCTCAGATCGGGGGCGTCGCCGGAAGCGGCCGATCCGGGGGCGCGACCGCCAGGGGAGCCCCGAAGGCGGTCCCCTACGCCGGCTCCCCGGGCGCCGACCTCCGGGGCCAGGTCGTGGGACTCGTCGGATGGAGCCACACCGCCCGCCACTTCGCCGAGCTGCTCCGGCCGTTCGACTGCCAGGTGCTGGTGGCATCCGACGCGGCTGCCACCGCCGAGTTGGAGGCGGTGGGCGCCCGGCGGGCGGCGATCGGCGAGCTGCTGGGATCGGCCCGGGTCGTCTCGCTCCACCGGGGCCTGAGCGACCACACCCGGGGGTCCTTCGACGCCGGGGTCCTCGAGCAGCTGCGGCCGGGCACCGTCCTCGTCAACACCGCCCGGGGCGAGCTGGTCGACGAGGACGCGCTCGTCGCCCGTCTCCGCCGGGGCGACATCGTGGCCGCCCTCGACGTCTACGCCACCGAGCCGCTTCCGGCCAAGCACCCTCTCCGGTCGCTGACCAACGTCATCCTCACCCCCCACAACGCCAGCACCACCGAGCAGGAGGAACAGCGGATGGGCGACGAGGCCATCACCACGGTCGTCGACTGGCTGGACGGCCGCCCGGTCCGGGGCCTGACCGCCGACCGGCTGGCCCGGATGACCTAGGACGGCTTCAGTCCGGCAGCGGATACCCGAACGAGCCCAGCGACAGCCCCGTCAGCTTCTCCAGCCGGGCGTTGCTCCCGGCAAACGCCGCCGCCGCCGTCTCCACCGCCGCCCGATCGCGCCGCCCCGGCCTCCGGAAGCGGTCGCCGACCACCCGCTGGTCGACACGGGCCAGCCCCCGGCCGATCCTCCAGTTGAGCGGGTAGGGCCGCTTCTTCTGCCTCGGCCACAGGTCGGGGAACATGTTGGTGTAGGCGACCCGGCCGGTGGCCCGGAAGGCGTGGTTCAGTTGCCGCAGGGCCCACAGCGACGGCTGCGACAGCGACCGGTTGTCGGTCTCCAGGGGGACGGCCTCGGTGGGAGGGGGGGCGATCCCCGTCCGCCGGCACAGGTCGGCGAGGAACTCCTCCGGTGACCGCCGCAGCTCCTCGAAGAGCATCACCGACACTCGGTCGGGCCCGAACCGCTCCAGGTAGGGCTCGACGATCTCGTCGTAGCGGAGCTGGCTGACGTCGAGATGGGGGCTCTCCAACCACGCCCGCAGCGACCCGGTGCCGCCGTGCTGCAGGTACTGGTGGTAGATCGAGCGCAGGATCGTCCGCTGGCTGCGCACGACCACGAGGACGTGGGCGTCCGGGTCGACCTGGTGGAGGCGCCGAGCCGTCCGCCCGCCGTGGTGGTGCCAGCTGATCGACTCCTGGGAGAGCACGAGCGCGGGCTTGACGCCCTGGACCTCCCGGAGGAACTGGGCCAGCGTGGCCGGATAGAAGTTCTCGTCGTACGAGAACAGGAGCGACCAGAGGAGCGTCTCGACCAGCTCGTGGCTCCCGTGGCCCACGTAGGCACAGGTGTCGAGGCGGGACAGAAAGCTGCGTTGGAGCGCCGTGCTCCCCGTCTTGGACAGGCCGATGTGGAAAACGGTTGGCATGGGCGGTGGGTGCGGGATCGAGTCGTCCCGGAAAACCAGGGACGAGCCACCCGTCCGGACCCTAGCTCGCAGGCAGGCGCGTCATCCGGGCAGGACGTAGCCCAGATCACGGAGGGGAAGGATCGTCGCCGCGGCCAGGCGGGCGTTGCTGGCCTCGAGGTTGCGGGCGACCCGGTCAAGGGCGGCCTGGTCGGCTTCGGCCAGGTTCGAGCGGCCGGTGCGGCCGGCGCCGGCTTCCAGCCTGGTCACCCGGTAGGCCACCGCGCCCCGGGCCCGCGACCGCGGTCCTGCCGGCGGGCCACCGGGCGGGTCGGCGGGCGGGGGGGCGATCGTGCCCAGCACCCGGTTCACCAGGCGGAGCAGCCGGATCGGCGGGTCGGGGGAGGCGGCCGGCCCCGTTGGATGGCCCTCGACGGAACCGGCTCCGCCGGCCGCCAGGACGAACGACCGAAGGCGCCCATACGTCGCCGGTCCGTCCCGCTGGAACTGCTCGGCGGCCAGCACGAGCACCCGCTCCGGGCCGAGGACCTCCAGGTAGGGGGCGACGAGGACGTCGTAGCGCAGGCGGCCGAGGTCGACCCCGGCGTCCACCCACTCCCGGAGGCGGGCCGATCCACCCCCGGTCACGTACCGGGCGTGCAACGAGCGCAGGACGGCCCGCTGCTCCCGCACCAGCAGCACGACCCGGACGTCGGCCCGCAGGGCGTCCAGCCGGCGGGCGGTCCGGCCCCCGCGGGGATGCAGGGCGAGGTCCTCGTCGGCGAGGATCAGGGTCGGCTGATCGCGGCGGGCGTCGTCGAGAAACCGCGCCCAGGTCCCCCGGCGAAAATCGGCATCGTCGGCCAGGGCGAGGTTGGCGCACAGCGACCGGAACACCCCCTCGACGGCCGGGCTGACACCCACGCAGCCGGGCAGCGTCCGGAGCCAGGCCCGCTCCAGGGGGATGCCGCTGTCGGGCAGCCCGACGTGGAACACCACCGGGACGGGGAGGAGCACCCTCAGGCCGGGAGGAGACGGCCGGCGGCCACGGGCAGCGGGTACCCGTAGACGCCGAGGTCGAGCCCCGTCAGCTCCGCCAGCCGTTCGTTGCTCTCCCGCACGGAGTCGACGACGGCCCGGATGGCCTCCCCGTCACGAGGGGACGGGGAGCGGTACCTCTCGCCGAGGTACCGGGTGTCGACCGCGCGGATGAGCCGCATCGCCTTGTGGAGCGGGATCGGGTAGACGCGGGGCCGGGGGTTCAGCTCACTCTTGCGGAACAGCCGGTTCATGTGCCGCAGCGCCCAGCAGGAGGGCCGAGCGAGGGACCGGTTCACCCTCGGAGGCGACCACCCGGGCTCGCCCTCGCCGAGCTCGCCCAGGACGAACCGCCGCAGCTCGGCGACGAAGCCGGCCGGGTCGGCGACCAGCTGCTCGTAGGCCAGCACCCGTACCCGTTCGGGACTGAACCGGCGCTGGTACTCGGCCACGACGGCGTCGTACCGGATCCACCTCCGGTCGAGCACGGTCGTCGCCCAGGCGTCGAACGGACGGGTCCCGCCGTGCTTGAGGTACTGGTGGTAGAGCGAGTGCAGCACCGTGGACTGGCTGCGGACCACGACCAGGATGGCTGCGTCCGGCATCAGCTCGTGCAGCCGGTCCGTGGTCCGGCCGTCGACGTGACGCCGGCTGAACGCCTCGTGCGACAGCAGGAGCGTGCCGGCGGTCTGCCGGGCGTCGGCCAGGAACCCCTCCCAGGAGCCCCGGAGGTAGTCGTCGCCCTCGGCATCGGTGAGATTGCGGCACAAGGGCGTGAACAGGCGGTCGGTTCCCGGTCCGACGTAGGCGCAGCCGAACGTGGGGAAGACGTGCTGCTGGAGGGCGGTGGTCCCCGTCTTGTGGAAGCCGATGTGGACGACGGTGGACGTTTGGACACCTTCCCGGACGACGGCAGCGCGCTGACGATCGTAACCGGTGGGGTCCTGCCGCCCGTCTCGTGGCTAGGGTGAGGGCGCGTGAGTGAGGGTCGCCGAGTGCCCGGGGCCGACCAGCCCCTGCGCATCTTCGTCGGCTCCGAGCCGTCGCAGGTGGTCGCCCACCGGGTGCTCGAGTTCACGATCCGCCGCCACGCGTCGATCCCGGTCGAGGTCACGCCGATGATCGACCTGCCCTTGCCCGAGCCCTCCGATCCGGCCAACCGGGCCCGGGTGGGGTTCACCTTCAGCCGCTTCCTGATCCCCGAGCTGTGCGGGTTCCAGGGGCGGGCCGTCTACATCGACGCCGACATGCTCGTGTTCGGCGACGTCGCCGAGCTGGCGGCCCTCCCGATGGACGGGGCCAAGGTGCTCTGCACGTACCAGCGGGAGCTGCCCGAGGCGTGGAGGGAGAAGGCCGGCTTCCGGCCCGGGCGCAACGTGGCCGTTCTGGTCCTCGACTGCGGCGCGCTCGACTGGGACGCAACCAAGATCGTCGCCGGGCTCGACGAGGGCAGGTACACCTACGAGGAGCTCGTCTACGACCTGCGCCTGGTCGAGGCGGAGGCGGTGCATGACACCATCCCGCCGGAGTGGAACCACCTCGAGCGATTCGACCCGACCACCCGGCTGCTCCACTACACGGTCGTGCGCACCCAGCCGTGGAAGGTCGACAAGAACCCGCTCGGCCACCTCTGGATGACCGCCTTCGCCGAGGCGATGGAGGCGGGCGCGGTCCCACCGGCCGAGGTCGAGGACGGCATCGCCAAGGGTTGGCTCAAACCGTCCCTGGCCTCCCTCCTCCACCTCGCCCCGGACCGCCGGGAGCCGGACACCGATGCCGTCGCGCCCCGGGAGCTGGCCCTGGCCCGGCTCGAGATCGCCCGCCTCGAGCAGGCCGTCCACCAGATGCGGGGATCGTCGACCTGGCGGGTGGCGAGCTTCCTCGCCGGCGTGGCCGACGCCGGGCGGCGCATCGGCCGCCGGGCGCGGGCTGCGCTCGGCCGCTGAGCTCGGATCCGCCTACCGGGACTCGACCGGACCCGGCACGAGGGCTGCTCCCGAGTCCTCCGCCGGTGGCGGTGACGGTGGCGGTGGCGGGGGAGGTGGCGGTGGCGAACCCTTCGCCGTGAAGCGGTCCTTCAGCCGGAGGGCGGGCTGCTCGACCAGCTTGAACGACAGCACCGAGACGACGATGGTGAGGGCGAGGACGGCGAACGGCCGGAGCTGGCTGGGCAAGACCCCCAGGCGGGGCTTGACGATGTCGCGCATGGGGACGTGCCAGAGGTAGAGCGTGTAGGAGAGCCGGCCCACGAACACCAACGGCCGGGTCGAGAGGAACCGGACGAGCACGCCCGACGGCTGGCAGACGACCCGATAGACGAGAACGGCGCAGGCCAGGGCGACGAACGTGTACCCGCCCTGAAAGAAGCGCGGATCGTGCACGCCGTCGCGGATCAACAGGCCGAAGTACCCGAGCACGGCCAGGCTGCCGGCGGTGACGAGCACCACCAGGCGCCGGGACAGTTGCGGCAGCCAGCCCTTGACGTTGGCGATGGCCAGGGCGCAGCCGACGAGCAGGATGTCGCCCCGGAGCTTGATGAGGCGGCGGGTGGCCTCCTCGGTGAAGTTCCGCTCCGCCAGCTGCCACCGCAGCAGGGCGGCGGCGGTGATCCCCACCAGGCAGGCGCCCAGGAGGAACTTGAGGCCGCGCCGGTAGGCGAGGAACACGAGCGTCAGCGCCGGCCAGAGGATGTAGAACTGCTCCTCCAGCGAGAGCGACCAGGTGTGGCCGAGGGCGCCGACATCGTTGCCGAAGAACCCCCGGTACCAGTTGGAGTAGTAGAAGATCGTCGACGGGAAGGCCTTGATCGTCGAGTTCCGCAGGGGTGAGGGCTCGGCCAGGAACGCCCACACCGCGAGCACGGCCAGCAGCAGCCCGAGGGCGGGGAGCAGGCGCAGCGCCCGGCGGGCGTAGAAGTACCGCAGCGAGATCCGTCCGGTGCGGTCCTTCTCCTCGAGCAGGAGCGTGGTGATGAGGAACCCGGAGAGGACGAAGAACATGTCGACCCCGATGAACCCTCCGGGGAGGATCCACTCCCAGAAGTGGGCCATGATCACGCCCGTCACCGCGATGGCGCGGAGGCCGTCGAGCCCCGGCCGGTAGCCCAGGCGGTTGCCGACGCTGTTGGCGACGCCGACGGGGACGGGACGCCGCAGGATCGACGAACGGGATGCGTGCCGACCGGCGACGGTGGGCGCCGAAGAGCGCTCCTCGGTCGTCACGGGCGCCAACAGTACTGCGGAGGGCTCAGCGGCAAACGGTCAGGCTCGGATCACCCGGGCCATGGCCCAGTCGGCCAGGTCGTTGGCGGTGCCGTCGGGGGTGGGGGCGGTGACGAGCTGCAGGACGCCGACACCGGCGACGGAGATGTCGACGTTGACCGGGGCGGAGGTCCCCGTCACGATTCCGCTGTCCCAGATCTTGGCCCCGTTGACCAGCAGCCGGAACGAGACCGAGCCGTTGGGCGCGGCGGCGTCGTCGATGCCGACGGTGGCCTGGAACCGGGAGTAGGCGCCGCCGAGGTCGAATTTCAGGTCGGCCACCGACGCCGTCCCCAGGCCCTTGGTGTGCTGGACGCCCCGGATCCTGATGGGGGGACCGTCGCCGGCGGCGGCCCCACCGTTGGACCGGTCGACCTCGTAGGGGCCGAGCCCGTTGGTGGCCGACGTCGGGGCCAGCTCGCTGCCCAGGTAGACGGTGGCCGCCGAGGGCGGGATCGTGGTCGTGGTCGTGGCGGGGACCGTGGTCGTGGTCGTGGTGGTCGTCGGCGAGGAGGTGGTGGTGGTCGTCGCCGGCGCCCCGCTCCCGATCACCCGGGCCATGGCCCAGTCGGCCAGGTCGTTGGCGGTGCCGTCGGGGGTGGGGGCGGTGACGAGCTGCAGGACGCCGACACCGGCGACGGAGATGTCGACGTTGACCGGGGCGGAGGTCCCCGTCACGATTCCGCTGTCCCAGATCTTGGCCCCGTTGACCAGCAGCCGGAACGAGACCGAGCCGTTGGGCGCGGCGGCGTCGTCGATGCCGACGGTGGCCTGGAACCGGGAGTAGGCGCCGCCGAGGTCGAACCTCAGGTCGGCCACCGACGCCGTCCCCAGGCCCTTGGTGTGCTGGACGCCCCGGATCCTGATGGGGGGACCGTCGCCGGCGGCGGCCCCACCGTTGGACCGGTCGACCTCGTAGGGGCCGAGCCCGTTGGTGGCCGACGTCGGGGCCAGCTCGCTGCCCAGGTAGACGGTGGCCGCCGAGGGCGGGATCGTGGTCGTGGTCGTGGCGGGGACCGTGGTCGTGGTCGTGGTGGTCGTCGGGGAGGAGGTGGTGGTGGTGGTCGTCGCCGGCGACCCGCTCCCGATCACCCGGGCCATGGCCCAGTCGGCCAGGTCGTTGGCGGTGCCGTCGGGGGTGGGGGCGGTGACGAGCTGCAGGACGCCGACACCGGCGACGGAGATGTCGACGTTGACCGGGGCGGAGGTCCCCGTCACGATTCCGCTGTCCCAGATCTTGGCCCCGTTGACCAGCAGCCGGAACGAGACCGAGCCGTTGGGCGCGGCGGCGTCGTCGATGCCGACGGTGGCCTGGAACCGGGAGTAGGCGCCGCCGAGGTCGAATTTCAGGTCGGCCACCGACGCCGTCCCCAGGCCCTTGGTGTGCTGGACGCCCCGGATCCTGATGGGGGGACCGTCGCCGGCGGCGGCCCCACCGTTGGACCGGTCGACCTCGTAGGGGCCGAGCCCGTTGGTGGCCGACGTCGGGGCCAGCTCGCTGCCCAGGTAGACGGTGGCCGCCGAGGGCGGGATCGTGGTCGTGGTCGTGGCGGGGACCGTGGTCGTGGTCGTGGTGGTCGTCGGGGAGGGGCCGGAGCCCTTGACCAGCCGGGCGTGACCCCAGTCGGCGAAGTCGTTGGCGTTGCCGTCGGGGGTGGGGGCGACGACGAGCTGCAGGTGGGTGAACCCGACCACGGAGATGTCGATCTGGACCGGGCTGGAAGTCCCGGTCACGGTGCCGCTGTCCCAGATCTTGCCCCCGTTGACGAGGAGGCGGAACGACACCGAGCCGTTGGGCGAGGCCAGGTCGTCGATGCCGACGGTGGCGAGGAACCTGGTGTAACCGCCACCGAGGTTGTAGCGGATGTCGGCCACTGCGGCCGTCCCCAGGCCCCGCCCGTACTGGACGCCCCGTATCCTGATGGGTGCGTCGGGTGCGGCGTTGGTGCGGTTCCGCCGGTACGAGCCCGAGCCGTTGGTGGCGCTGGTGGGTTGCAGCTCGCCCAGGTAGTCGACGCCCGCCTGCGAGACCGGTACCCGCGCGCTGGCGACCAGGGCGGAGTGGAAGACGCCCGCCACCTTGGCGTGGCCGGCCGCGGTGGGGTGGCTGCCATCGACGATGTCGGCCGGGCCCAGAGCGGCGAACACGTCGGCGAAGACGACCTTCTTCCCCGCCTGCACCCGCTGGTCGACGATCCCCGGCACCGCCCCGACGAAGCTGTTGTAGGCGTTGACCCGCTCCGCGGGGAACTTCGGTACGGCCATGTCGGGTTGTGGCGGGATCGAGGCGACGATCATGTGGGTGGTCGGGCGGAGGGCGATCATCTTGTCGAGGAGGGCGCCGAACCGGCTGTTCAGCGTGGGCAGGTTCTCGATCGGGCCGTTGCGGACGTCGTTGGTGCCGATCATGAGAAGCACGACGTCGGGCTGGCTCGCGGCGAACCACCCCGGCACGCCGGCGTCGACGTCGCTCACATACCGGCCGCCCAGGCCTTCGTGGTCGCGGTCGAAGAGCTCCGGCGGTCCCTTCGACCCCGACCCCACGAAGTCGAACCCCCTCCCGTCGGACAGGAGCCGCGTCTCGAGCGAGGTCCGGTAGGCGGCGTCGTTGGTCTGCAGGCTGAGCCCCGCCGTCGTCGAGTCGCCCAGGGGCATGACTCGCGGCACCACCTGGGCGATGGCCGTCCCGGCACGGGTCAGGGAGAGGCCGAGGGAGAGGAGGCACGCGACCATGACGATCGGGGCCAGCCGTGGGCCGCCTCCCGCGCGACCCCCGTGTCTAACCCAAGTCACCAGCATCCGCTGCCAGAGCTTAGGGGAGGGGTGTCGACGAGGGAAGCGCAGTCGCCGGGCGACCGCCCTCAGGGCCGCGCCAGCAGGCCGGCATAGAGGTTGCGCACGTCGTCCACCAGCCGCTCCTGGCCGAACCGGCCCCGCACGTGGGCCCGGGCCGCCTCGCCCAGGCGGCGGCCGCGGTCGGGGTCGGCGAGGAGCCCGGCCAGCGCCTCGGCCACCTCGTCGGGCCTGCCGGGCGCCACGAGGACCCCGGTGACGCCGTCGACGACCACGAGGGGGACACCCCCCACCCCGGTGGCGACCACCGGCCGGGCACAGGCCCCCGCCTCGATGAGGGACGCAGGGGTGCCCTCGTGGCGGCTGGTGAGCACGACCACGTCGAGGTCGGACATGGCCCCGGCGACGTCGGAGATCCATCCCGTGAAATGGACCCGCCCCCCCAGCCCGAGGGCCGCCGCCTGCGCCTCCAGCGCGGCTCGTGACTCGCCGTCGCCGATGATCGCCAGGTGGAACCCCTCCCGGCGGCTCACCGCCTCGAGCAGGGTGCCGAGATCCTTGATGGGGACCAGCCGCCCGACGGCACCGACCAACGGGACACCGGCGGGCACACCGAGCCGGGCCCGCAGCTCGCCTCCGGGTCCGGCGACCGCCAGGTGGGGCGCCAGGTCGAGGCCGAGGGGGATCACCTCGAACTGTCCGGGGCGGCCGACCCCGTGGGCGAGGAGATCGTCGCGGATCTCGGCGCTCACCGCCACCAGGACGTCGGTCCGACGGGCCAGCCGGCGTTCGGTCTCCACTACGACCCGCTCGACCGAGGGCCGGAAGTAGCCGTCGAGCACGTGGCCGTGGAAGGTGTGCACGGTGCGGGGACGGGGGCGGTCGGAGAGCGATCCAGCCGCCAGCCGGCCGACGGTGCCCGCCTTGGCCATGTGGGTGTGGAGGATGCGGGCACCGGAGACCTGCAGGAGGTGGCGCACCGCGACCACCGCCCGGACGTCGGTCGCCGGCCGGGGCTGGCGGACGAGGGGAACGCGGTGGACGGTGACGAGGTCGTCGCCGAGCTCGCCCTCCGCCGCCGACGGGCGGCCGGCGGCGAGCGTGGTGTGGAACTCGGGGGCGAGAGCACGAGTCAACAGGAGCGCCTGGCGGGCCGGTCCTCCGACGTTCAACCGGGTCACCAGGCGCAGCACCGGCACCGGCTTGCGCCCCCCGACGCCAGCCTCGGCTCCCATCGCCGGACAGTCTACGAAGAGCTCCCTCCTCGCCGTCCGGGTGGCCGCGGTCGCGATCGGGCGGTGCGCCGTACACTCGCAGGGTGCAGCGTGTCCATCTCGTCACCGGTGGAGCCGGTTTCATCGGATCCCACCTGGTCGAGCGGCTCCTCGATCGGGGCGACCGGGTGGTCGTGCTCGACAACCTCTCCACCGGCAACCTCCACAACCTGGCCGCGGTCGAGCACAACCCGGCGCTGACGATCGTCCACGGGTCCGTCCTCGACGAGCTTCAGGTAGACGAGCTAGTCCACCAGTGCGACACGGTGATCCACCTGGCCGCGGCCGTCGGCGTGAAGCTCATCATCGAGCAGCCGCTGCGCTCGTTCATCACCAACATCCGGGGCTCGGAGATCGTCATCCAGGCCGCGTTCCGCCATCGGCGCCGGATCCTGCTGGCCAGCACCTCGGAGATCTACGGAAAGAACGGCGCCCTGCCGCTCCGGGAGGACGCGGATCGCATCCTGGGCTCGCCCGGCATCGCCCGCTGGTCGTACAGCACCGCCAAGGCGGTCGACGAGATCCTGGCCCAGAGCTACCACCGGGAGCGGGGCCTTCCCACCACCATCGTCCGCCTGTTCAACACCGTCGGGCCCCGCCAGAGCCCGGCCTACGGCATGGTCATCCCCCGCCTGGTGCGGCAGGCGGTGGCGGGCGAGGCGCTCACCGTCCATGGCACCGGCGACCAGACCCGGTGCTTCTGCCACGTCTCCGACGTGGTCGGCGGCCTGGTCGGACTGCTCGAGCACCCCGGCGCCATCGGCGAGGTGTTCAACATCGGCAGCCAGGAGGAGGTCTCGATCCGCGACCTGGCCGACCGCATCGTCCGGGCCGCCGGCAGCACCTCGACGGTGAAGCTCATCTCCTACGAGGACGCCTACGACGTCGGGTTCGAGGACATGCGCCGGCGGGTGCCCGACACCACCAAGGTCCGCGACCTCACCGGCTGGGAGCCCCGCTACACCCTCGACGACATCCTCGACGCAACCATCGCCGAGGCGCTGGCCGAGCTGAAGGAGCGCGAGTAGCTGGTGCCGTCCTGGGCGCTCGCCTTCCTGACGGCGGTGGGGCTGGCCCTGGTCGGAACACCCGTGCTGCGCCGCCTGGCCACGGCCACCGGCTTCGTCGATCATCCCGCGCCCCGGAAGAGCCACCGGCGCCCCGTTCCCTATCTGGGCGGGATCGCCATCATCTGCAGCGTCCTGGTCGCCCTGCTGTTCGAGGCCCGGGCCGCGCCCCGGGTGGCGGTGCTGATGGCGGGCGCCGCCGGCCTGGGAGCGATGGGCCTGCTCGACGACGACCGCACCGTCGACCCCCGCTTCCGGTTCCTGGCCGAGACCGCCGCCGCGCTGCTGGCGGTGGCGGTGGGAGTCCGCATCAACGCCACGGGCGTCGAGGGCCTCGACATCCTCATCACCGTCGTCTGGATCGTCGGCGTGTCCAACGCCATCAACCTGCTCGACAACATGGACGCCCTGGCCGCCGGGGTCTCGGCGGTGACGGCCCTGTCGGTGTTCGCCCTCGCCATCCTCGGGCGCCAGCCGGTGGTGGCCACCCTCGCCGCGGCCGTGGCCGGGGCCTGCCTCGGCTTCCTCGTCTACAACCGGCCCCCGGCCTCGATCTTCATGGGCGACGCCGGCAGCCTCTTCCTCGGCTTCGTCCTGGCCATCCTCACCATCAACGTCAGCCCCGCGGTCGTGCCGCCGGTGAGCTTCCTCATCCCCCTGCTCCTGCTGGCGGTCCCCGTCCTCGACACCACCACCGTCACCCTGGCCCGGCTCCGGAGGCGGAGACCGGTGTCCCAGGGGGGCCGCGACCACCTGTCCCACCGGCTGGCCAAACGGGGCCTCCGGCGCCGGAACGCGGTCGCGGTGCTGATCGGCTGCGAGTCGGTCCTGGCCGTGCTGGCAGTGCTGGCCGGGCGGCGGGTGGTGCCGGTCGCGGTGGCGGTGGTGGTGGCGGTGCTCATCGTGGGCGGCCTGCTGGCGGTCACCGCCAAGGCCGAGGTCTACAAGGAGCCGGTGGTCGGCTTTCCCCGCACGCTCAAGCGGGCGGTGGTGGCGGGGCTGCTGGCGGTGCCGATCCTCGCCGCCCCCGCCCTGGTGGCCCTGGCCCGGGCCAACGGCCCCGCCCGGGCCGGGGCCGCGGCTGCCAACCGGGCCCTCGACGCCTTCCAGGCGGGCGACTCCGAAGCCAGCGCCGAGCTGTTCCGCCAGGCCAGCGTCTTCCTGGCGACGGCCGAGAGCCGGTTGGACGGGCCGCTGGTGTCCCTCGGCCTGATCGTCCCCGGCCTGGCGTCGAACCTCCACGCCTCCCGGACCCTCGTGTCGGTCGGGACGACCCTGGCGGTGGCCGGGATCGACCTGGCCGAGGTGGCCGACATCGACCTGGCCGCCACCGAGGGCGGCCGCCTCCCCCTCGACCGGCTCAAACGGCTGACGCCGGAGCTCGGCGACGCGGTGGCGGTGGTCGAGCAGGCCCAACACGACATGGGCCGACTGCGGGAGAACTTCCTCGTCCCACCCCTGGCCGACGCCGTCCGCGAGCTGAGCCTCCGCCTCGACCGGGACACCGAGTCCACCGCGCTGGCCGCCCAGGGGGCCACCCTGCTGCCCGCCATCCTGGGCGACGGCGGCACCCGCCGGTACTTCCTCGCCTTCCAGAACAACGCCGAGCTGCGGGGCACCGGCGGCTTCATGGGGAACTGGGGCGAGCTCGTCGGCGAGAGCGGTCGACTGCGGCTCGAGCGCTTCGGACGGCTGGAGGAGCTCAACGGCGCCGGCACCAAGCCCCGGATGGTGACTGCCGACCCTCAGTTCTTCGAGCGGTGGCGGACGTTCAACCCGGGCCAGTTCTGGCAGCAGGTGAACGTGTCGCCCGACTTCCCGACGACCGCCCGCCTCATCGCCGAGCTCTACCCCCAGTCCGGTGGGAGGCCGGTCGACGGCGTGATCGCGGTCGACCCACCCGGGCTGGCGGCCATGCTGAAGCTCTCGGGCCCGGTGTCGGTGCCCCGGTGGCCGGTGCCGGTCACGTCCGAGAACGTGGTCGACGTCACCCTCCGCCAGGCCTACGAGGAGTTCCCCCAGGACGAGCGGGTTGCTTTCTTGGGCGACCTCGCCCGCCTGGTGGCGGAGGCCTTCACCCGAGCCGACCTGGGCCGGCCGGGCCAGGTCACGGCCGCCCTCGGCCCCGCCGCCAGCGAGGGCCACCTCCTGGCGTGGATGGCCGATCCTGCGGAGCAGGCGCTGATGGTCCGGCTGGGCATCGCCGGGGAGCTGGGCGAGGTGCGGGGCGACTCGCTGCTGGTGGTGAACCAGAACCTGGCGGCCAACAAGATCGATTCCTTCCTCACCCGCCACGTGCGCTACGACGTCGCCCTCGACCCGTCCAGCAGCCCCACGTCGATCCGGGGCCGGCTGGAGCTGACGATGGACAACGCCGCCCCTGCCAGCGGCCTGTCGCCCCAGGTCATCGGCCCCTTCGACGACCGCTTCCGGGCGGGCGAGAACCGCACCTACGTGTCGGTCTACACGCCCTTCGCCACCGGGTCCGCCACCCTCGACGGTCGCCCGGTGACGCTCGACCACCAGCCCGATCTCGGTCGCGTCGCCCACTCGACCACCCTCAGCATCCCTGCCGGGTCCAGCCGCACCCTCGTCCTCGACGTCGAGGGGACGGTGACCCTCGCCGACGGGTGGTACCGCCTCGACCTCCACCACCAGACGTCGCTGGTCCCCGACGACGTGGCCGTATCCGTCTCCGTCCCCAAGGGGTGGCGCATCGCCCAGGTCCAGGGACTCAAACTCGACGGCGACCGGCGGGCGACGACGCAGGTGGCGGCCAAGAGCAGGCTCACCGTCCTGGTCCGCCTCGAGCGCATCGGGTGGGCCGGGGTGTGGGAGCGGCTGACGGCCCGCTCCTGACCCTCGACCGCCCGGGCCCGGCGACACCTTGGTGCTGGACCGCCCACCGACCAGGCTGCTAGCTTCCTGCCGTTCGGGACGGGACCAGGCGGTTCTCGTTCCAGGTCGGGCAAGCGTGGTGCGAGAGCTGATGATTCGTCGAACAACGGCACTTACGGTAGCGACGGTGGTCTGGCTGGCTCTGGGGGTCGGGGTCGGCGCCGCGGCCGCCCAGACGCCGGTGTCGGCACCGCCGGCGGCGGCCCAGTCGGTGACCGTCGACCTCAGCGATGTGTTCGACCCCACCCGCAACCAGGGTGTGCTGGTCCGCACCGGCGACGCCTCCAGCGCCTCGCTGCTGGCCGTCTACGTGGGACTGTCGGTCGTGGGGGTCACGCTCGGGGCCATCACCGTTCGCCGGCGGTACCTGGCCCTGAAGGCCCACGAACTGGTCACCGGCGTGGTGATCGGCCGGCGGGCGCGAACCGAGTTCTGGAACCCGGTCAGTAGATCCGCGGTGCCGATGCTGGTAAGGTCCGCCGAGGCCGTAGCGATGACGGAGCACGGGCCGCCGGTCCGAGCGGGGCATGTAGGGGGAGCCAGTTATGGGTGAAGGTAGCGTTCGCGAACCTCGTCCACCTCTTTCCCGTCGCCAGGTGATACGGCGGGGCATGGTGGCCGGTGGGGTCGCCCTGTGGTCGGCGCCGGTCGTCGCCGCCGCCACCTTCAGCCGCAGCGACGCCCGCGACGAGGCCAACCGGCGGCTCCAGAACCACCTGTCCCGGAACCAGACCACCGATGCACCGACCCTCCCCGACGGGCAGGGCGGCGCGGTCGCCCAGGCCCCGGAGGACTGCAACAGCTATCCCCCCGGCACGTGCGTCAACTTCGTGTGCGGCGGGCCGTACACCGACTGCGGCGACGGGGCGGGCGGGTTCGACTGCTTCTGCGACGTCGACGCCACCGCCGCCTGCGTTTGCCGCAACGACGCCTTCTGCTCCGACCTGGCCACGTGCAACGCCGGCAACGGCAACGGCGACTGCCCGCCCGGCTACTTCTGCATCCCCACCAGCTGCTGCGGGATCGCCAAGTGTGCCCCGCCGTGCGGCACCCTGCCCCCCGGCGCCCGGCCGGCCGGTGCCAGCAGCGCGCAGCTTCAGATCAACGGCCTGCTGCCCAACCTCGGCACGCTGAGCGGCCTGTAGCTCACCCCGGGCGGCGACCGCCGCCCGTTCGCCAAGTTGATCCGGCGCGCCCGTGCTCCCCCTTCGGGTGGGGTGGGAGCAGTACGATGGGCTGATGGGGCTCTGCCACGAGTTCGGCTCCCAGATCCGGGCCGGCTGTGACCACCCGATGCGGGCCGGCGCCTCCGCCTGCTCGTGCGCGGAGTGCGGCGTCGTCTGCCGGGGCCTGTTCGACGGCTGTCCCGACGTGTGGGCCCGCGGCCCCCGCCCCGTCGCCATCTCCGTCACCCGGGCCGGATCCGCCAACGGCGCCCCCACGGCCTCCGCCGCGCCGGCCGCCCTCCCCCCCGGGCCCCGACCCCGCATCGACGAGCCCCGAGCGGCGCGGCCGGTGGCAGCCGCCGCCATCGGGCCGGTCGCCGACAACCGGTCCGGCCGCGGCCAGCCGCCGCCGAGCGACGCCGACGCCCGGGCCGACGCCCGGGCCGACGTCGGCGAGGGCCGGGCGCGGGAGCGGGAGGGCGCGGGTGACCCCCGGCGGGAGGTGTTCCGCTGGTTCGAGGAGGCGTTCGAGGGCGTGCGGGGCGAACTGCAGGCGCTGATCGCGAGCATGACCCACCAGCAGGCGATGCTGGCCGAGCTGCTCGACAGCCGGCAGGCCGAGCTGCGGCTGGCGCTGGTGGCGGAGTCGCTGCCCGACGTCGTGGCCGACGCCGTCCGGGAGGCGATGGAGGGCCACGCCCAGGCCCTCATCGGCGTCGAGGGCCGCTCCCACCAGGATTTTCGGACGGAGGCGGAGCAGATCAGGGTCACCACCGACCGGGCCGTGGAGTCACTCGCAACCTCGGTGCGGAAGCTCACCGACGCCATCGCCGTCCACGACGAGGAGGCCGAGCAGCGGGAGTCGGTGCGCCTGGGAGCGCTCAAGGGCAGCGTCACCCGGCAGGTGGGGCCCATCGTCGAAACCCTGGCCGCGCTCGGCGACAAGGTCGACGCCCTGGCCGCCCAGGTCGAGGCGGCGGCAGAGGCGACTCCGGCATCGGTGCCGCCACCGGCGGCGCCCCGGGTCCCGAGCCGTCGCGCCCCGGTCGCGGCCGCGCCCCCGCCCGTGCCGGCCAAGCCCGAGGCGGCCGCCGCGGTCGGGGCGCAGGTCGCAAGCCCGCCCCCGACCCCCCGACCCGCGACCCGCCGGGCGGCCACCCCCGCTCCGCCGGCCACCGTCGCCACCGGCCGCATCCACCGCACCGACGCGGCCGCCAACGACTCCCCCGTGGTCCCCCAGCGGGTGTCGACCCGCCGGGCGGCCCCCCCTCCCCCTCCTTCTCCCCCGCTCCCGTCCCCGACGCCGGCCCCGCCCCCGGCCCTACCCGTGGCGACCGCCAACGGCCGGCGGGCCACCGTCCGGGCCCAGCGGGCGACCTTCGTACCCGACCAGATGGTCGTCGCCTACGAACTGGAGACCGCCGACGCCGACGACGACTGGGCGCCGCCAGGGTGGGTGTCGGAGTCGGCACCGCCGGAGCCGGAGACGCCGGCCAAGCCGCCGCCCCGGGCCACCCTCACCAAGTCGGGGGCGGCCAAGCTGGCGGCCAAGGCCAGGGCGGCCCGGCCCACCCGCACCTCCGGCTGAACCGACCGCTCAGCGCAGGGCGGCCACCACGTCGGCCCACGGCAGGCGACCCTTCCGCAGCAGCTTGGGCTCCACGCCCGTGCAGTCCACCACCGTCGACGGGCTGCCCGTGCACGTCCCCCCGTCGAGCACCAGCACCACCGCGTCGCCGAAGGTGGCGGCCACGTCGGCCGCAGTGGTGAGCGTCGGCTCCCCGTGGCGGTTGGCGCTCGTCGTCGCCAGCGGCCCCACCGCCCGGCACAGGGCCAGCGGCACCGGGTGGTCGGGGCAGCGGATGCCGACGGTGGCCTCGTCGTCGCCCAGGTCGGCGCCCAGGCCGGGGCGGGCGGGGAGGACGACGGTGAGGGCGCCGGGCCAGAACCGGGCCATGAGGGCCGCCGCCGACGCCGGCACCGCGGTGGCCAGCTCCAGCGCCTGCTCGAGCCCCGAGACGAGCACGGGCAGGCTCACGTCGCGGGGCCTGACCTTGAGCTCGAACAGGCGGTCGGCCGCCCCCGGCAGGAAGGGGTCGACGGCCAGGCCGTAGACGGTGTCGGTGGGGATGGCGATGGCCCGCCCCTCGGCCAACGCCACGACCGCCCGTTCCCGGGCCTCGGACGAGAGCGGGTCGCCGGCGGCGACGATCATCCGGTGAACCTACCCACCAGGGCCCGCGCCCGACCGGCGAGGTCGTCGACGACCTCCACCGAGTCGAAGCCGGCCTCGACCGCCAGCCGGCGACCGGCCCCGGCCTGGTGGGGCGCCAGCTCCACCACCACCGTCCCCGGCCGGGCCAGCCACGACGGCGCCCCCGTCACCACTGCCTCGACGCCCTCCAGGCCGGTCGGCCCCGACACCAGCGCCCCCCGCGGCTCCCATCCGGCGACCTCCTCGGGCAGGACCTCGGAGGCGGCCACGTAGGGCGGGTTGGACACGACCACGTCGACCCGGCCCCGGAGCTCCTCCGCCAGCGCCTGGTACCAGGGCCCCTCCACCAGCCGCACCCGGGGCGCGACCAGGCTGCCCGTCCCCACCAGGTTGGCCCGGGCCACGGCCAGGGCCTCGGCGGACACGTCGGTGGCCCACACCGCGCGCCGACGGCACCTCGTCGGCGACGGCCAGGGCGATAGCGCCCGACCCGGTCCCCACGTCGACCGCCACCACCGGCCGGCCCCCACCGAGACCGCCCAGGCGGCGCAGCTCGTCGATGGCGATCCCCGCCACCACCTCCGTCTCCGGCCGGGGGATCAGCACCCGCCGGTCGACCAGCAGGTCGAGGCGCCGGAACCCCCACGTCCCGAGGACGTACTGCAGCGGCTCCCCCGCCGCCCGCCGGGCCAGCATGGCCTCGGCGTAGGCCGCCGACCGGGCCGGCGCGGGCGAGTCCAGCTCCACCACCAGCTCCGCCCGGTCGAACCCCGACGCCCGCTCCACCACCCGCCATCCGTCGTCCCCCAGCGCGGCCCGGGCCCGCTCGACGACCGCCCGCCAGGTGCCAGCCGGCGGGTCGCTAGCCGTCACCCTGGAGCTGGCGGGCCCGTTCGTCGGCCATGAGGCCGTCGGTCATCTCGTCCAGCTCGCCCAGCAGGGCCCGGTTGAGGTTGTAGATGGTGAGCCCGATGCGGTGGTCGGTGACGCGGTTCTCCTTGTAGTTGTAGGTCCGGATCTTCTCCGACCGGCCGCCACCACCAACCTGGCCCCGGCGGGCCTCCGACAGCTCGGCCGTCTGCCGGTCCTGCTCCGCCTTGAGCAGCCGGGCCCGCAGCACCTGCAGGGCCTTGGCCCGGTTCTGGATCTGGCTCTTCTCGTCCTGCATGGCCACCACCATCCCGGTGGGCAGGTGGGTGATGCGCACCGCCGAGTCGGTGGTGTTGACCGACTGCCCGCCCGGTCCGGTGGACCGGTAGACGTCGATCTTGAGCTCGCTGGGGTCGATGTGGATGTCGACCTCCTCCGCTTCGGGCAGCACGGTCACCGTCGCCGACGAGGTGTGGATGCGACCCTGGGACTCGGTGACCGGCACCCGCTGCACCCGGTGGGGACCGCCTTCGTGCTTCATCCGGGTCCACACGTCGTCGCCCTTGACCAGGAAGGCGACCTCGTTGAACCCGCCGTGGTCGGACGGGTCGGCGCCCAGCACCTCCAACTTCCAACCCCGCCGCTCGGCGTAGCGGGAGTACATGTCGAACAGGTCCTTGGCGAAGAGGTTGGCCTCCTCGCCCCCCTCCGCCCCCCGGATCTCGACGATCACGTTCTTGCCGTCGTTGGGGTCGCGGGGCAGGAGGAGACTTTTGAGCTCGTCGTCGAGCCGGGCCACCGCCGCCTCCGACTCCTCGATCTGGCTGCGGACGAACTCCCGGTCGTCGCCGGCCGACTCGGCCAGCATGCCCCGAGCCGCCTCCAGGTCGTCGTTGTGGCCCCGCCACTCCCGGTAGGCGAGCACCACCGGCTCCAGCTCCTTGAACCGCTTCGACAGCTCGGTGTAGGCGCGGTGGTCGCCCTGCGCCACGGGGTCGCCCAGCCGGCTCAGAACGGCCTCGTACTCCGTCTCCAGCGCGGCCAGTCGGTCCAGCATAGGGTCAGGCTACCGGCGACCGACTTCGGGCCCGCCGGGAGGCGCTACTTCTTCTTGGCCCCGGCCCCGGCCCCGCCCTTGGCGCCGGCCCGGTTGCCGTAGCGACGCTCGAACCGCTCCACCCGACCACCGGTGTCGACCAGCTTCTGCTTGCCGGTGAAGAACGGGTGGCACTCGTTGCAGAGCTCGACCCGCAGCTCGTCCCGGGTGGATCGGGTGACGAAGGTGTTCCCGCATGAACAGCGTACGGTGGCGTCGGCGTATTGGGGGTGGATGCCGGTCTTCATGATCCGTCCATCGTACCGGTCGCGGGGACCCATCGGATCTGGTCGTCGACCAAGGTCTTGTGTGCCTTGGCGGGGTACTGGAAGCCGTCTATCAGCCGGGCCGCGAGGAACAGGACCGGCCCTATCGAGGCCATGGCCCGTGCCATCGCCGCCGGCAGGCGAGGAAACGACGGCGCCGCGACCGCCTCGACGTCGTAGCCGGCCCGCTCGGCGGTGAGGCGCAAGGTGTGGGGGGTGAAGAAGTTGACGTGGTCGGCCGCGTAGGCGCCCAGCCACGGCCCTCGCCGCAGCCGGTGGGTGGACGGCACGACCACGAACAGCCACCCCGACGGTTTCAGGGCCCGGCGCAGCTCGATCAGGAACTGGTGGGGTGCGAGGACGTGCTCCAGGAAGTTGGAGCACCACACCGCGTCGAAGCTGCCCCACAGGTCGCCGGGAATGCCCTCGTCCACGTTCCAGGGCCGCACCGGCAGCCCGGGCGCCACCTGGGGATTCATGTCCAGCCCCACCGAGCCGGGGGCCAGATGGCGCAGGTGGAGGCCCGACCCGCAGGCGACATCGAGCGTCCTCAGCCGGTCGAGCCGGTAGTGGCGGATGGCGAAGGCCAGCCGCCGGGGCTGGGTGCCTTCGCCGGTCACACAGACACTTCGGTCACGCGGCCGGCGAAGGCGCTTTGGCGATCTCGGCCAGGAACTCGTCGTTGCTCTTGGTGGTCTTGATCTTGTCCATCAACAGCTCGAGGCCCGCTCCGCCTTCCAGGGCGTTGAGCACCCGGCGCAGCTTCCAGACCTGCTGCAGCTGGCCCCGCTCGAAGAGCAGCTCCTCGTGGCGGGTGGACGAGGCGTTGACCTCCAGAGCCGGGTAGATGCGCCGCTCGGCCAGCTTGCGGTCGAGGCGCAGCTCCATGTTGCCGGTGCCCTTGAACTCCTCGAAGATGACCTCGTCCATCTTGGACCCGGTCTCGATGAGGGCGGTGGCGAGGATGGTGAGCGAGCCCCCCTCCTCCAGGTTGCGGGCCGACCCGAAGAACTTCTTGGGCGGGTAGAGGGCGTCGGTGGCCAGACCACCGGACATGATCCGGCCGCTGGCGGGGGCGGCCAGGTTGTAGGCCCGGGCCAGGCGGGTGATCCCGTCGAGGACGATCACCACGTCACGGCCCATCTCCACCAGCCGCTTGGCCCGCTCCGAGGCCAGCTCGGCCACCTGGGTGTGCTCGTCGGACGGGCGGTCGAAGGTGGAGGCGATGACCTCGCCCTTCACCGACCGGCGCATGTCGGTGACCTCCTCCGGGCGCTCGTCGACCAGGAGCACCATGAGGTGGACATCGGGGTTGTTGGCCTCGATGGAGTGGGCGATCTGCTTGAGGACGGTGGTCTTGCCCGCCTTGGGGGGCGACACGATCAGCCCTCGCTGGCCCTTGCCGATGGGCGAGATGAGGTCGACGATGCGAGCGACCATGTTGTTGGAGTCACCCGGGATCTCGAGGCGCAGCTTCTCGTCGGGGAACAGGGGGGTGAGGTCCTCGAACCGGGGCCGGTTGCGGGCCTCCTCCACCGTCATGTCGTTGACCGTGTCGATGCGCAGGAGGGCGGGGTACTTCTCGGTGCTGCCGGCCGGTCGGCTGGCGCCCTTGATCACGTCGCCCTTGCGCAGGGCGAAGCGCCGCACCTGGCTGAGCGAGACGTAGACGTCGCGCGGGTCCGGCCAGGTAGCCGTTGGTGCGCAGGAAGCCGTAGCCCTCGTCCCGGAGGTCGAGGAGACCGTCGGCCGGGACGGGCTCGCCCGAGTAGGCCGGTTCCTGGCCCCCCTGGCCCTGGACCCGATCGGGCTGAAGGTCGCGCTCGCCCCGGTCGCGTCCCCGCCGGCGCCGGCTGCGACGGTTGCCGGGGTCGCCCGGAGGACCGTCGAACTGCTGCTGCTGGCGGTTGTCCGCACCGCCCCGGGGACCGTTGTTGTCGTTCCGGGGGCCGCGGTCACGCTCGCCCCGGTCACCGCGGTCACGGGCCGGGCGATCGCCCTGCTGGCGGTCGCCGCCGCCCGGGGCCCGGTCGGCGGGGCCGCCCTCGGTGGCGGGGGCATCGCCCTCGGCCGCCGGCGCGTTGGTGTCGGTGGTGGTGGCGGCGGTGGCCGCCTCGGCCGTGGCCGCAGCCGCGGCCGGGAGGGTGTCGCCCGCCTCGGTCGGGGCCTCGCCGTTGCCGGACGCGGGGGCGTCGGCCGCGGGTGCCGCCGGCGCCGGCGACTCGGCCGGGGGCGTGACGACCTCGGCGGTGCCCGCGCCGTTGGCCGCGGTCGCGTCGTCGGCCGGGGCTTCGACGGGCGGGGCGGGGGCCGCCGCGGCCGCCGCCTTGGGGGCGCGGGTGCGCCGGGGGCGCTCGGGGGCCTCGGTGCCGGTCTCGATGCCGGCCTGGCGCAGGATGGAGTCGATCAAGGTGGCCTTCGACGCTCGGGACGCGGGCTTGACGCCCATGGCCTCGGCGATGACCGCCAGCTCCTCGCGTTCCTTGCCCTCGAGAACGGATCGCTCGAGCGCCTGCGGGGCGATGCTCATGTAGCTGCCTCCCCACCCGGTGCCGTCTGGCTCCGGGCGTGTTCGTCTGGTTGGTGTGTCGGACTGGGACGGGACTGGTCGGGTACGGCCTTGAACGCCTGCCCGACCACCAGGTCGATGACCTGGGACAACGTGGCGTCGAGGTTGTACGACTGGACGATGGCCACGTTGTGCTGCAGGGCCAGCGACCGGACGTACCGGTGCATCTTGCGGATGTTCTGGAACGAGTCGAGGTACCGCTCGGCCGGCCGGCTGCGGGAGTCGTGCGATCGCTGGAGGAAGTGGCTGCGGTGCAACTCCGCCTCGTCCACCGTCACCACCATGGGTACCACGACCGCCTTGTGCTCGAAACGTTCCAGGTCGAAGAAGCCGGGCACCACGTGGGCGCCCTCGATGATGAGGTCGGTTCCCTCGTTCACCGCCCGGCTGACCAGGGCCTCGATGCCGACGGCGACCGCCGCCACCTGCTCCCGGAAACCGATGATCACCGGGTCGGCGCTGCTGGGCAGCGGGTGGCGGACGAGGCGGGCGGCGTCGAACGACGACGTGTGCAGGCTGGGGAACAGGTCGGCGGTGAACATCGACCGCATGACCTCGCGGACGGCGTCGGTGGGGATCACCCGGGTGATGCCCAACCGGCTGGCGAGCATGGTGGCGATGGTGGACTTGCCCACCCCCGTGGCCCCGCCGAGCATGATCACGAGCGGGAGGTCGAGGCGCTGCACCATCTGCCAGTTGGAGAACGACGCCGCGTAGCGGTCGCCGACCTCGGCCTGCAGGACGTCGTGGGCCAGCTGGTTGAGCTCGACCCGGGAGATCGTGGCCACGCCGAGGTCGTCGAGGCGCTCCTCGATGACCTCGGCCACGTGGAACGCACGCCCGGGCGCCAGCCCGGTGGCCATGATGGCGGACGCCATGAGGCCCTTGGAGTAGGGAAGCTCGTACTCCCGGTCACCGACGACCATGTGGCGGGATGCCACTGTTTTCACGATTGTGCCTGACGCTCCCATGAGGAAAACCGTTCGAAGGCCACGTCGGCTAGGCCGACCGCCAGCTCGTCGAACGTCCCGTCACCTCCGGTGGATACAACTCGGTTGTCGCAAAACGTGATCTCCATTCCCCGCGTGAGCGCTTTCTTCGCCGCGAGGTCCACCGCCGCCGCTTTCAACTCCACCAGCAACACGTCGGCGGCCGGTGCCGCCGCCAGGTCGTCGGCCAACTCCGACCTTCGAGCCAGGTGGTGCGACACCCCGACCACGGTGCATCCGTGCTGTCGTTCGAGGTGCTCGACCAACACCGGGCTCGCATGAGCGGGCGCAGTGGTGACGTAGAAGACCCGACGACCGGAGATCGGCTCAAGGGGGAAGGGCCGTAACACGGTATGGACAACCCGGACCCCAGGCACCAACTTCCGGACGCTTTCCTCGAGGAACCCAGAACCCGAGCTCGCAGCACCGGTTCCTGTCGGAGCGCCGACGCCCAAGACGGCGAACGATGGCTCCACCATGGTAACCACAATCAGATCGCTCAGCAACAACCGGTAGGCACCGAGATATCCCGTGACCAACTCCCGGTCTACGGTGGCCGGCACGACGCAGATGGTGGCGTCGGCGTGCGCCGGCGGCAGCGACGATCCGCTTCCCTCCAACACCAGCAACCGCTCCGGTCTTGTGTTGGCCGCGGCCACACCGGCGGCGAAGGTGCTGGCGAAGGGCGCGCCCGCCATCCCCCCGCCGCAGCGACGGGTGCCGACGGTGGCCACGCCCGCCACCAGGGCGTCCTCCAGGTGGTCGGACGCGGCGTGGCGGCCGGACGCGGCCAGGGCCAGCAGCCCGGCGGGCGTGAGGTCGAAGGTGGCCGGGTCGACCACCTCCGGCTCCGAAGGTCCGCCCCGGCCCATGGCCACCACCACCGGGGGCCTCCCGCGCTCGGCGAGAAGGCGGGCGAGCGACGCCGACACCGCCGTCTTCCCGGTCCGCTTACCGGTGCCGATGACCGCGATCGACGGCTTGGTCGCCAGCCGGGGCCGGGGCGGGGGGTCGAACCGGAAGTCGGCCCCGACGTAGGGAACTCCCGCCACGAGGGCCCGGGCGGCCAGGCCCATGCGCTGGCGGGCGTCGACGACCGGCTCGTCCGAGAGGTCGACGACGAGGTCGGGGGTGAAGCGGCGGATGCCCTCGGCCAGGGCGTCCTCGACCCGACCGGTCGAGGCCCGCACCACCCTGACACCCAGTCCGAGGTCGTCCGCCAGGTCGGCGGCCAGCTTCTCTCCCCCGCCGAGGAGGGCGGCGCCGACCACGACCACACCAGGGATGCGTCGGGGCAGCTCGTCGATGGCGGCCCGGACGACCGGCGGGTAATGCTCGCCGTCGACCAGGACGAGGGTCCGCACAGGCGGTCGCACCTCGGGAGGATTAGGGATTGACCGTGGACTCTACCCCCGGCGACGTCCTACGGTCGGGTCGGTCGTCCAGGATCCCCCTCGGCCGCGCGGAGCCGGACGGGGGTGCTCGGCTCCAGGTGCTTTGCGGGGAGGCGCATCGTCGGGGACCTGCTTGTCGGACGGCAAGCGGACTCGCCCCGGGCCACGACGCGGGGATGGCCGTCGGGCAGCAGGCTCAGCGGGGTCGACCCGCCCTGGCCGACCCGACGACCTCCGCCGGGGTGACGACCCCACCGGCGCCCGGTGGATCCCGCCGCCAACCCACCGGCTCGGTCACCGCTGAATCAGACGTCCCATCAGGGAATGGCCGGGCACGGGGACCGCGGTAGCGGTCGCCGCCTCGTTGTAGATGCCGCCGGGACCGTCGACGGCGGAGTCGACGAGGAGATAGGGGACCGAGTCCGATGTGTGGGTCCGGAGCGCGACCGGTGTCGGATGGTCGGGCAGGAGGAGCAGACGCCACGGACCGAGGGCGTCGAGTCCCTCGACGAGGGGACCGATGATGCGCCGGTCCCAGTTCTCCAGGGCCTCGATCTTGGCCTCCAGGTTCCCGGCGTGGCCGGCCTCGTCGCTCGCCTCCACGTGGATGAGGAAGAGGTCGACGCCGGCCGCCAGGGCCTCCAGGCAGGCGTCGCGCTTGCCCTCGTAGTTGGTGTCGTACCAGCCGGTGATGCCCTCGACGTCGGACGCGGGGATGCCGGTGAGGGCGCCCAGGCCCCGGACGAGGTCGACTGCGGAGACGAGCCCGGCGGTGAGGCCGTAGGCGGCCTCGAACGACGGGAGAACGGGCTGCGGGCCCTGACCCCACAGCCAGATCTGGGTGGCAGCCAGGTCGGACCGGCCGACGATGGCCCGGGAGGCGTCCATCAGGGCCTGCACCAGGGGCGCGGCGGGGCCGGTGGGCCATACCGCCGGCTGGCCGATGAGGTCGTGGGGCGGGAAGCAGTCGGCGTCGGCCCACGTGTCGGGGGCCACGACGATGTGGCGGTACTGCACCCCGGGGTGGAACGAGATCTCGTCGTCGCCCAACTCGTCCTGGAGGGTGGCGATGACGGCCGCCGCCTGCTCGGTCGTGGGGTGACCGCCGGCGAAGTCGACCATGGTGCCGTCGGGCCCGACGGTGGAGAGGTTGCACCGGTACGCGATCTGGTCGGGGCGCAGGCGCAGGCCCATCGCCGCCGCCTCGATGGGCGCCCTCCCGGTGTGGTGGACGGCCGGGTCGTAGCCGAGGATCGACAGGTTCCCGACGTCGCTGCCCGGCGGCATGCCCGGCGGGATGGTGGCCGCCCGCCCGACCTCGCCCCGGGCCGCCAGCTTGGCCAGGTGGGGCATGTGGGCCACCTCGAGGGGCGTCCGCCCGCCGAGCTCGGGAATGGGGTCGTCGGCGGCCCCGTCGGGGACGCACACCACGTACTTCATGGCCGGGGATCGTAACCGCGGCCGTCCACCGGTCCGGCTGCCGAGCCTTCGCGTCGCGGGCCTTGGCTCGGGCGGTGCCGGTTGGGACCGCGACGTCGGTAGCCTCGGCGCCATGCCCTTCCGCCGCCGTCGCCCGGCCGCGGCGCTGGCGGCGGTCGCCCTGGCCCTCGCCGCCTGTGGCGGCGAGGGCGACGACGCGGCGGCGCCGGCCACCACCACCGTCACGCCGGCCTCGCCCGATCCGACCAGCCCCGCTCCCGCTCCCGGTCCGGGGGCCCAGCCGCTCGACTCGATCTCGGTCCGGCTCTCCCCGGTGGCCGAGCTCGAGCAGCCCGTCGACCTCGCCGTCCGGGCCGGCGACCCTGCGCTCTACGTGGTCGAGAAGACGGGGCGGGTCCGGGCCGTCCGCGACGGGGCGGTCGACGAGGCCCCCGCCCTCGACCTCCGCGACGACGTGTCCGGCGCCGGCGAGCAGGGCCTGCTCGGCCTCACCTTCGCTCCCGACGGCGCCCACCTGTACGTGAACTTCACCGACACCGCCGGCGACACCCGGATCGTGGAGTACGCCTTCGCCGGTGGCCGGGCCGACCCGTCCACCCGGCGCCAGCTGTTGACCATCGACCAGCCCTACTCCAACCACAACGGTGGCCACCTCGCCTTCGGCCCCGACGGGCACCTGTACGTCGGCACGGGCGACGGCGGCAGCGCCAACGACCCCGAGGACCGGGCCCAGAACCTCGACTCCCTCCTGGGCAAGATGCTCCGCGTCGATCCCACCCCGTCCGGCGGCCGCCAGTACACGATCCCGCCCGGCAACCCGTTCGTGGGTCAGGCCGGGGCCCGGGGCGAGATCTGGGCCTTCGGCCTGCGCAACCCGTGGCGGTTCTCGTTCGACCGGGAGACGGGCGACCTGTGGATCGGCGACGTCGGCCAGAACGCGGTCGAGGAGATCGACTTCGCCCCCGCCTCCTCCTCGGGCGGGGAGAACTACGGATGGCCGAGCATGGAGGGCACCCTTTCCAACCGGGGCGGTCGGCCCGCGGGTGCCGTCGACCCCATCCTCGGCTACGGCCATTCCGACGGCGGCTGCTCGGTGGTGACCGGCTACGTCTACCGGGGGACGACGATACCGAGCCTCACCGGTGCCCTCCTCTACGGCGACTTCTG
Organism: uncultured Acidimicrobiia bacterium; assembly: GCA_963790325.1. Classification (GTDB taxonomy): domain Bacteria; phylum Actinomycetota; class Acidimicrobiia; order Acidimicrobiales; family AC-14; genus JAXDMK01. The sequence goes on along the minus strand of CAWBNY010000002.1, from coordinate 800,584 downwards.
CGCCGGCGACATCCTCGCGCTGCGCCAGTCGGAGGGCGCGGTCACCGAGCAGGCCGACCTCGGAATCGACGTCACCGGGCTGTCGTCGTTCGGCCAGGACGGCGCCGGCGAGCTCTACGCCCTGTCGATCAACGGGACCGTCTACCGGATCGTGCCCGCCACCTCGTCGTAGACGGCCACCGTGGCGTCGACCATGCGGTCGAGGCCGAACACCTCCCGGGCCCGGCGGGCGGCGCCCTCGCCCAGCCGCCGGCGCTCGCCCGGGTCGGCGGCCAGCTCCCCGATGGCGGCGGCCAGGGCCGCAGGCGCCCGGGCCGGCACCAGCCGGCCGCTCTCCCCGTCGGCCACCACCTCGGGAATCGGCCCCACCGCCGTCGCCACGATCGGCAGCCCCACCGCCGACGCCTCCAGGGCGGCCAGCCCGAAGCCCTCGCCGAACGCGGGCGTGGTCGGGAACACGAACACGTCGCACGCGTTCATGAACCCCCGGATGTCTTCGACGAAGCCGAGGAACCGGTACGAGCCGGCGGGCAGGGCGGCCGCCGCCCGGGCCTCCAGAGGCGCCCGCAGGGAACCGTCGCCCGCGATCAGCAGGCGCAGCCGGTCGTTCGTCCGGCCGGCGATGGCCATGGCGTCGATGAGGTCGGCGTGGCCCTTCTCGGGGATGAGCCGGGACGACACGCCCACGACCAGCTCGTCGGCCGCCAACCCCAGCCGGGCCCGCTCGGCGGCCCGCTCACCGTCACCCAACCGCCACCCGGTGGAGTCGATCCCGTAGTGGACGACCCGCACCCGGTCGGCGGCGGTCAGGCGATGGTCGACCAGGTACCGACCGAGGTGGTGGGAGATGGCGATCGTCCGCCGGGACGACCGCCCTGCCAGCCGGGCGGCCCCGCGGTAGGGCTCCCGCTCGTAGAACGGGTGGCACCCGTGGAACGAGGACACTCCCGCCACCGAGCACAGCCGGGCCGCCGCCTGCCCGTGGCTGTCGCCGTGGATGAGGTGGGTGTGGACGATGTCGGGGCGCAGGGCCCGGATCTGACGGGCCAGCCGGGCGACCACCAGCGGGTTGACGTCGGGCCCGGCCGGGATCGTCGACACGGGCACGCCCGCCGCCACCATCGGCTCGACGAAGCGGTGGGCGTCGGCGAAGGACAGGACGCACATGCGGGCGTCGATCCCCCGGGCGACGAGCGCCGGCAGGAGCGAGAGCAGGTGGCGCTCCGAACCCCCGATGCCGGAGACCCGCTGGACGTGGAGGACCCTCACCCGTCGGTCACGCCCGACGGGCTTACAGCCCGAGCTCGGCCCGCACCGCGCCGATGTCGGCGTCGACCGGGGACGGGACCGCGATCTCGGCGATGGCCCGGTCGGGGTCCTTCAACCCGTGGCCGGTCAGGGTGCACACCACCGTCCGCACCCCGTCGGCCACGCCGACCTTCAGCAGCCCGGCGACCGACGCCGCCGACGCCGGCTCGCAGAAGACCGACTCCGTTCCGGCCAGGAACCGGTAGGCGTCGAGGATCTCGTCGTCGGTGACGGCGAGGATGCCCCCGCCCGACTCCGAGGCGGCCGCCGTCGCCCCGTACCACGAGGCCGGGTTACCGATCCGGATGGCGGTGGCGATGGTGTCGGGGTTCTCCACCACGTGCCCCAACACGATCGGGGCCGCCCCCGCCGCCTGGAAGCCGAACATGGCCGGCAGCTTGGTGGATCGGCCCGCGTCCTGGTACTCCCGGAAGCCCTTCCAGTAGGCGGAGATGTTGCCGGCGTTGCCCACCGGGATGCAGTGCATGTCGGGCGCCTCGCCCAGGACGTCGACGATCTCGAAGGCGGCCGTCTTCTGGCCCTCGATCCGGTAGGGGTTGATCGAGTTGACGATGGTGACCGGAGCCGACTCGCCGAGCGCCCGCACCACGTCGAGGGCCTGGTCGAAGTTGCCCCGCACCTGCAGCACCCGGGCTCCGTGGATGAGGGCCTGGGCCAGCTTGCCCAGGGCGATGTAGCCCTCCGGGATGAGGACGGCGCAGGTGAGGCCGGCCCGGGTGGAGTAGGCCGCGGCCGACGCCGACGTGTTGCCGGTGGACGCGCACACCACCGCCTTGGCCCCCTCCTCCACCGCCTTGGAGATGGCCAGGGTCATGCCCCGGTCCTTGAACGAGCCGGTGGGGTTGGCCCCCTCCACCTTGAGCCAGACCTGGGCCCCGACCCGCTCCGACAGCCGGGGCGCCGGCACCAGGGGCGTGGCCCCCTCCAACAGGGTGATGACCGGGGACTCGGCCGTGACCGGCAGGTGCTCGCGGTACTCCTCGATGAGCCCCCGCCAGCCCGGCCGTGCCATCAGGTCCGGCGGGCCATCACTCGGGGCCGATGACCCGCACCAGCGAGCCCACCCGGTCGACGACCTCCAGCTCCCGCAGGTCGGCCACCGTGGCCTGCATGGCCCGCTCCCGGGCGGTGTGGGTGACGAGCATCAGCCGGGCCTCGTCGCCCATGCCCACCTGCAGGACCTGCACGATCGACACCCCGTGGCGGGCGAAGGCGTGGGCCACCCGCTCGAGCACGCCGGGCCGGTCGGCCACGTCGAGGGACAGGTAGTACTGCGACGCCAGCTCGTCCATCGGGCGCAGCCGGGTCGTGACCAGGCCCGCCACCGCGGCCGCGGCCGACGTGCCCTGGCGGAGGTTGGCGGCGGCGTCGACCACGTCGCCGAGGACGGCCGAGGCGGTGGGCCGCCCGCCCGCCCCCCGTCCGTAGAACATCAGCTCGCCCGCGGCCTCGCCCTGCACGAACACCGCGTTGAACGCGTCCCGCACCGCGGCGAGGGGGTGGGAGACGGGGATCATCGCCGGGTGGACCCGCACCGCCACCTGGTCGCCGCCCGGCCCGGGCACCGAGTCGGCCACGGCCAGCAGCTTGACCACGTACCCCAGGCGGGCGGCCATGGCGATGTCGTCGGTGGTGACCCCGGTGATGCCCTCGGTGTAGACGTCGCCCACCCGGACGTCGATGCCGAAGGCGACGCTGGCGATGATGGCGGCCTTGGCCGCGGCGTCGAAGCCCTCCACGTCGGCGGTGGGGTCGCGCTCGGCGTAGCCCAGGGCCTGGGCCTCGGCCAGGGCGTCGGCGAACGTGTCGCCCCCATCGGTCATGCGGGTGAGGATGAAGTTGGTCGTCCCGTTGACGATGCCGATGACCCGGTTGATGCGGTCGCCGGCGAGGGACTCCCGCAGCGGCCGCATGAGGGGGATGGCCCCGCACACGGCGGCCTCGAAGAGGAGGTCGACCCCCGACTTCACCGCCGCGTCGAACAGCTCGGCGCCGTGGGTGGCGAGGAGCTCCTTGTTGGCGGTGACGACGGGCTTGCCCGCCTCCAGGGCGGTGCGGATGAGGGTGCGGGCGGGCTCGACGCCGCCCATCACCTCCACCACCAGGTCGATGTCGGGGTCGGCGACCACGCCGGCGGCGTCGTCGGTGAGCACGCCGGGGGCGAAGTCGACGGCACGGGGGCGGGTGACATCGCTCACCGCCACCCGGGAGATCTCCAGGCGCAGGCCGGACCGGGCCGCGACCGCGTCGCCGTTGGCCGCCACCAGCTCGACGAGGGCGGCGCCGACGGTGCCGCAGCCCAGCAGCCCGATGCGCACGGTGGAGTTCCCGTCCATCGCGGTCAGGCTAATGGGTCGGGGCTACTGGTCGAGGCGGAGGAGGTCGTCCGCCGTCTCCCGCCGGACGACGACCCGGGCGGCCCCGTCGCGGACGAACACCACCGGCGGTCGGGGAACCTTGTTGTAGTTCGACGCCATCGAGTGCCCGTAGGCGCCGGTGACAGGCGTGCACAGGACGTCGCCCACCACCAGGTCGGCCGGCACCTCGGCGTCGCGCACGATCACGTCGCCCGACTCGCAGTGCTTTCCCACGACGGTGACGGTGCGGGGACGGGGGGCGGCGGTGGCGCGGGGCAGGAACGCCTCGTAACCGCTCCCGTAGAGGACAGGCCGGGGGTTGTCGCTCATCCCCCCGTCGACGGCCACGTACGTGCGCACGCCGGGGACGTCCTTCACCGTTCCCACCCGGTAGAGGGTGAGGCCGGCGGCGGCCGCTATGGCCCGGCCCGGCTCGGCCGTCACCCGGGACCCGATCCCCGCCGCCAGGCACGCCTCCTGGAGGATCTTGGCCCACTGGGTGAGGGTGGGCGCCTCCTCGCCGTCGACGTAGGGGACGCCCAGGCCGCCCCCCAGGCACAGCTCGGGCAGGCCCAGGGGCGCCACGAAGCCGGCCAGCACCTCCACCGCCTTCTCGAAGGAATGGAGGAGGAAGATCTGGCTGCCGATGTGGGCGTGGAGCCCGGTGAGCTCGAACGCGGGCGAGGCCTGGATCCGGGCGACGGCGAGGGCGGCGTCGCCGCTGGCCAGCCCGAACCCGAACTTGGAGTCGACCTGGCCGGTCATCACGTACTCGTGGGTGTGGGCCTCGACGCCCGGCGTGACCCGCACCATCACCCTCGTGCGCCGGCCGCCGGCCGCGTGGAGGGCCTCCAACCGGCCGATCTCGTCGAAGGAGTCGACCACCACCCGCACGCCGAGGTCGTGGGCCCGGGCCAGCTCCGACTCCGACTTGTTGTTCCCGTGGAGGATCAGCCGGTCGGCGGCCACTCCCGCGGCCAGGGCCACGTGCAGCTCGCCACCGGTGGCGACGTCGAGATGCATCCCCTCCTCGTGGACGAGGCGGGCCATGGCCAGGCAGAGGAAGGCCTTCGACCCGTAGGCCACCCCGTCCCCGAAGGCGGCCACCGCCTCCCGGCACCGGGCCCGGAGGTGGGCCTCGTCGTAGACGAACAGGGGTGTCCCGTACTCGGCGGCCAGGTCGAGCAGCTCGACGCCGCCGATCCGCAGGCGACCGTCGGCACCGATCTCGGCCGTATCGGGGAGGACGTGACGGGGAAGGGCGCCGCCGTTCACCCGCCGCCGCTCACATCGACTCCGGGGCGCTGACGCCCAGCAGGTCGAGGCCGATGGCGAGGCCGATGCGGGTGGACTCCACCAGCCACAGTCGGGCCTGGGTCAGCTCGGGGCTGATCCCCACACCGATCACGTAGCAGTCGTAGTAGAAGCCGTGGAACCGGCCTGCCAGCTCCCGGGCCCACGTGGTGACCTTGTGGGGCGACCGGGTGAAGCAGGCGTCGGCCACCACGTCGGGCAGCTCCGACAGCACCCGCAGGATCTCCAGCTCCCGGGGATGGGTGAGCAGGTCGAGCTCGACGTCGACCAGCGGGCCCCGCTCGATCCCCCGCAACGAGGCCGTCGACCTGATCGACATGATCCGGGCGTGGGCGTACTGGACGTAATAGACGGGGTTGTCCATCGAGTGCATGACGACCGCGGCCAGGTCGAACGTCTGGCGGTTGTCGATGGACTGCTGGAGGAACGTGAGCCGGGCCACGTCGCTGCCGACCTCGTCCAGCACCTCGGCCAGCTCGATGAACTCGCCGCTGCGCTTGCCCATCCGGACCAGCTCGCCGGCCCGGAGCAGCGTCACCAGCTGGCCGAGGATGATCTCCAGCCGGCCGGGGTCGTAGCCGAGGGCGGCCATGCCCACCTTGAGCCGGGCCACGTGGCCGTGGTGGTCGGCGCCCCAGATGTCGATCAGCCGGTCGTAGCCCCGCTCGAACTTGTCGCGGTGGTAGGCGATGTCGCCCAGCAGGTAGGTGGGCTCGCCCCCGGTCTTGACCAGGACCTCGTCCTTGGCCAGGCCGAAGTCGGTGGCCCGCAGCCAGGTGGCGCCGTCGGCGTCGTAGACGTGGCCGTGGGCCCGGAGGTCGTCGAGGGCCGCGTCGAGGGCACCCGAGGCCACCATCGACCGCTCGCTGAACCAGGTGTCGAACTCGACGTTGATGCGACCCAGGGCCTGGCGCAGGTCGGCGAGCACCCGGGACTCGCCCCACGCCCGGGCGTCGGCGTCGGTCGGCATCTCCGCGGCCCAGTCGGCCACGTACTGGCCCTGGTAGCCGTCCTCCGGCAGCGGTCGGCCGTCGCGCCGGGCGGCCAGGGACTCGGCGAACAGGTCGATCTGCCGGCCCCGGTCGTTGAGGTAGTACTCCCGGTGGACCTCGTAACCGCACCGTTGGAGGATGCGGCACAGGGAGTCGCCGTAGGCGGCCCACCGCCCGCCGCCGGCGTGCAGCGGACCGGTGGGGTTGGCGCTCACGAACTCGACGTTCACCCGCTCGCCGTCGCCCAGCTGGTGGCGGGCGTAGTCCTCGACGCCGGCGTCGACCACGTCCCGGAGGACGGCGTGCAGCCAGGCGTGGTCGAGGCGGAAGTTCACGAAGCCGGGGCCGGCGACCGAGACCGCGGCCAGATAGGGCGGAGGATCGGCGGCGATCCGGTCGACGATGGCCTGGGCCAGGTCGCGGGGCGGTCGGTCGGCGGCCGCGGCCAGGGCCAGGGCCAGGTTCGACGACCAGTCGCCGTGCTCGGGACGGGCGGGGCGCTCGATGGCGATGGTCTCGGGGGGATCGATCCCGTTGGCCACCAGGGCGGCGCGGAGGGACTCGACCAGGAGCTCCCTAATCAAGGTCGTGGCTCATCGAGGGCCTACCCGCGGGGCTTGCCCATCACCGCGTTGAGGCGGTCGATGAGCTGGATGGGGTCGAACGGCTTGGTGATGTAGTCGTCGGCGCCCATGTCGAGGCCGTGCTGGACCTCGGACTTCTGGGCCTTCGCCGAGAGAAGGATCACTGGGAGGTCCTCCGTGCGGGGGTCGGCCTTGAGGTCGGAGAGGAGCTGGAGCCCGTCGCGGCGGGGCATCATGATGTCGGAGATCACGATGTCGGGGCGGATGTCCTGGGCCATGGCCAGCCCCTCGTCGCCGTCCCGGGCGCACACCACGTCGAAGCCCTCGATCTCGAAGTTCACGCGGAGGAGCTCGAGGATCACCGGATCGTCGTCGATCACCAGCACCGTCAGCTTCCCCACCGACCCGATGGTACCGGTGCGGGTACGATCAGAATCGACCGCCCTCGTAGCTCAGGGGATAGAGCACCGCCCTCCGGAGGCGGGTGCGTAGGTTCGAATCCTACCGAGGGCACCCTGCGGTTCCCGACCCCGTCAGGTCGGGCCGAACCGCACCACGGCCGCCGACCACGGGTCGGGTTCGACGCCGAGGACATGGCGGCCGAACAGGTACGCCATCCGGCCGTCCCATGCCAACGAAAAGTGCATGAGCGTGGTCGGCAGGCGGCCGGCGACCGATGTCTCCCCCGAGCCCGGGTCGTAGCGGACGACCTGGTCGCCGTCGGGGTGCGACCCGCCGAACAGAGGGCGTGGTCGCACGCCCACACCGCTCCTCTCACATCCTGTAGACGCCACCGCCTGGCAAGAAGGTCGCCAGGGTGGGAGCGACGGTGGGCGCCCCGCCCCGGAGTCGTGGCGAACACGCCGGTGCCCGGGGTCTGCGCCGCGGACCGGGGCTCGAATCGGGCAACGCCCCTTCGGGCGACGGTCCCGGCGGCTGCGCGTGGTCGACCCGCAGGTAGCGTTCGCCGGTAATCCCCACCCCCGTACCTCCTCGGCCCAGTCCAAGCCCCGCGCTCGCGGGGGCTCGGGGGGTCCCGAGTATCCTGGGGGGATGGCCCGGTTCGGCGCGGTGGTCACCGCCATGGTCACCCCGTTCGACGTCGAGGGCGCCCTCGACCTCGACGCCGCAGCCGCGCTCGCCCGCTGGTTGGCCGATCATGGCAGCGACGGGCTGGTGGTGACCGGCACCACCGGCGAGGGCTCGGTCCTCGCCGACGACGAGAAGCTCGACCTCTGGCGCGCAGTGGTGGGGGCCGTCACCATCCCCGTCGTGGTCGGCGCCGGCAGCAACGACACGGCCCACTCGGTCGAGCTCGCCCGCCGGGCGGCCGACACCGGGGCGGCCGGTGTCCTGGCCGTCACCCCCTATTACAACCGCCCGTCCCAGGCCGGTATCGAGGCCCACTTCCGGGCGGTGGCGGCCGCCACCACCCTGCCCGTCCTCGTGTACGACATCCCCGTTCGCACCGGCCGCAAGATCGCCCACGACGTGCTCGTGCGCCTGGCCACCGAGGTCCCCAACGTCGCCGGGGTCAAGGACGCCGCCTCCGACGTGGCCGCCTCCGCCCGCCTGGTGGCCTCCACCCCCGACAGCTTCGAGCTCTACAGCGGCAACGACGACCTCACCCTCGCCCTCCTGGCGGTGGGCGCGGTGGGGGTCGTGGGCGTGGCCACCCACTGGGCCGGCCCGGAGATGTCGGAGATGATCGCCGCCTTCGGCAAGGGCGACGCCCAGCGGGCCCGGGAGGTCAACGCCACCCTGTTCGAGTCCTACGCCTTCGAGTCGAGCGACGCCGCCCCCAACCCGATCCCGGCCAAGGCCATGATGCGGGTGCTGGGCCTGGCCGTGGGCGAGTGCCGGCTTCCGATGGGACCGGCCCCGGCGGGGGTCGACGACCACGCCCGCCGGGTCCTGGCCGGCCTGGGCGCCCGTTGACGGCCCCCGTCAGGATCGTCTTCCTCGGCGGGCTGGGGGAGATCGGCCGCAACTGCGCCATCGTCGAGCAGGACGACCGGCTCATGATCCTCGACTGCGGGCTGATGTTCCCCGACGCGGAGATGCTCGGGGTCGACCTGGTCCTGCCCGACTTCACCTGGCTGCGGGATAACGCCCACCGGGTCGAGGCCTGCATCATCACCCACGGCCACGAGGACCACATGGGCGGGCTCTCCTACCTGCTGCGCGACCTGCGGTTCCCGATCTACGGGTCGGCGCTCACCCTGGGACTGGCCCGCAACCGCATCGAGGAGGGCGGCCTCCTCGACCGCACCGAGCTCGTCACCGTGGTCGACGGCGAGCGCCGGCGCATCGGTCCCTTCGACTGCGAGTTCATCCCCGTCACCCACTCGGTGCCCCACGGCTTCGCCACCGCCTTCCACACGCCCCAGGGCGTGATCCTGCACTCGGGGGACTTCAAGATCGACCTCACCCCGGTCGACGGGCGGGTCACCGACCTGGCCCGCATCGGCGCCCTGGCCGCCGGACCGGGTATCCGCCTGCTGCTGGCCGACTCCACCAATGCCGAGGAGCCGGGCCACACCGCCACCGAGAGCTCGGTGGGCAAGGTCCTGCGCAGCCTGTTCGCGGAGCACGCCGGCAAGCGCATCATCACCGCCTGCTTCGCCAGCCACATCCACCGGGTGCAGCAGATCGCCGACGCGGCGGTGGCCAACGGGCGGGTGGTCGCCACCCTGGGCCGGTCGATGGCCAAGAACGTCGCCCTGGCCCGCCAGATGGGCCTGCTCACCATCCCCGACGGGTCCCTGGTCGACATCGAGCGCATCGGCGACCACGACCCCCGCCGGGTGTGCGTCATCTCCACCGGGTCCCAGGGCGAGCCGATGTCCGCCCTCGCCCTCATGGCCGCGGGCGAGAACAAATGGCTCAAGGTGGGCGACGGCGACGTCGTCATCATCAGCGCCCACGCCATCCCCGGCAACGAGTACAGCGTCAACAAGGTGATCGACGGCCTCTACCGGCTGGGGGCGGAGGTGGTGCACTCGGGGCTGGCCGCGGTCCACGTCACCGGCCACGCCAAGAGCGAGGAGCTCAAGACCCTCCTCAGCCTGGCCCAGCCGGCCAACTTCATCCCCGTCCACGGCGAGTTCCGCCACCTCATCCACCATGCCCGGCTGGCGATCGAGATGGGCGTGCCCGAGGCCAACGTCCTGCTGGCCGAGGACGGCGACGTGATCGAGCTCACCGACGGCGGCATCGACTTCGTCGACTCGGTCCCCGCCGGCTTCCTCTACGTCGACGGCATCGTGGGCGACGTGGGCCACGGCGTGCTCCGCGACCGCCGGGTGCTGTCGGAGGAGGGTGTGATCGTGGTGGTCGTCACCGTCGACGCCAAGAGCGGCGAGGTCCTGGCCCGGCCCGAGATCATCACCAAGGGCTGGGTGTTCGCCCCCGAGGCGGAGGCCCTCCTCGAGGAGGCCCGCCAGCGGGTGGTCGACACGCTGGCCGCGACGGCCAAGGAGGGTTCCACCGACATCGAGACCCTGAAGCGCCACGTGCGCCAGGCGGTGGGCCGGTTCGTGAACGAAAAGACCAGGCGGCGGCCTATGATCGTCCCAGTCGTGATGGAGGCTTGAGATGAGTGGTGGACCGATGACCCTCGACCAGCTCTCGGACACGCTGCGGGCGCTCGCCCCCGAGGAGGGGGAGACGCTCTACATCGAACGCCGGGGCGACGACTACGCCTGGTCCGAGGGCAACGGCCTGGAGAACGCGGCCACGTTGCCCGACGCCTGGATCTCCTACACCGGCCGCTGGCCGGCCCACGACGACGAGGCCTGGCGGGCCTTCTTCGCCGACCTCATCGCCGAGCTGGAGTCGATGACGGGCAACGCCGACCGCTGCCGCTGGCCGCTCGACGACCCCATGTCCCACCACCACTAGCACCCACCGTCCGCCGGACCCGCCGCTCGCCCAGGGCGCGAAGGTGCTGGTCACGGCCGCGCTTTCTCTCCCTTGCCGCCCCGGCGACCCTATGGCTACACTCCCCTGCACACCGCAGCCCGGGGGAGGCCAATATTGGAAGCTGTCACTCTGACAGGTTGGTATGTCGGCTACGTCATCGCAGCCGTTGTCATCGTGTTGGTGGTTGTACTCGTGGCCATCATCCTGTCTCTGGTCCGGAAGATCGCCCAGCAGGCTGACGCGGTCGTCGACATCCTCGACGGCGTGCGCAAGAACACGACGTCGATCCCGGCGATCGCCACGCTCAACCAGGGCCTGCTCTCGGTCGTCGAAAAGGCCGCTACCGCCCGCAAGGCTCTAGGAGGCTGACCATGTTCGGACTCGCACAGGAACACGAGTTGTTCTGGTGGATCACGCTGGGGCTGGGGGCCGTCGTCATCTCGGCCGTCATCCTGCTCCTGTTCCTGCTCCTCCAGTACGTGAAGGACGTCGCCCGCGGCGTTCAGGCCGTCTGGGACATGGCCACCAGGGTCGCCGCGCAAACGGTCTGCACCTGGATGCTCCCCACCACCGTCGAGATGTGCAAGGCCCTCCGCGAGGAGCTCGGCCTGCACGTCAAGCTCCTGACTCCGGCCAAGTAAGGGAAGGGACAACATGGTCGCTTTGCAAGTCGTACTCACCTGCGTGGAGATCGTCACCCTCGCCGGCGTCCTCGTCTATTTCCTCCGGGCCATCGACTCCCAGCTCGTCGGGGTCGTCGACAACCTCACCAAGGTCGCCAAGGGCGCCAAGGCAGTCGAGGACCACTGCGCGATCATCGGCCCCGGCGCCGACCAGGTGAACCGCATCCTCGGCGAGGCCGCTGGTGGCCTCACCCGGGCGTGCGAGCTGGCCGAGGGCCTCAGCGCCTAACCCACTCACCATCTGACGAGGACTCGTTCCTCGACCAAGAGCGGCGCCGGTTCCACCGGCGCCGCTCTTGCTTTTCCGGGATCCCCCGCCGGAGGCGGCCGGACCCGGCTCGCCCGTGCCCATCAGAGGCGCCGCCAACGGTCCTGGCGGGCCGACGAGCCCGACCCCGTGGGATCGGACGTCGGGGACGCGGTCACGCCGGCGCCGCCCGGGGCACGGCCGACGATCGGTGCGCCGTCAGCTTCTCTCGGCGCACCCCGGTCGGAGCAGGCACACGTTCCGCAGCCTCAGACATGCCACCGGGCGGTCTCGGGGAGCGACCCAGTGCCCAATGCCGGCGTCGAGGAGGCGGCGGGGCCTGTCCTGGCCCCCACAGGCCCCTCAGACGGCCGCAGAGCGCCGAAGACCGGCGAGACCCACAACTAGGTGCCCCCGAGGGCCGTCCGGCCGTCCTGGGGCCGGACGCGCCCTGGGCGGCCCGACCCGTCCGCCGACCGCCGTCGACCTCGCCCGCGAACGGACGCGGACGCGGACGAGCGAGGGTCGGGGGCCGGACGCGCCGCTGCGCCGAGCATCGCTCGGCGCAGCAGTTGGAACGGAATGACGAGGGGCCGCTGGCCCCGAGTCGACGCCCCTAGCGGCCGCGGGCCCGGGAGACCGCGGCGGCCATCCGGGAGGCACCCGGGGCGGTGGAACCGGTCGACGCGGCGGCTGCGCCACGAGGGCGAGCGGCGCCCCGGGACGGAGCCGGCGCCGGTGCCTTGTGGGGCGACGGGCGACCCGCGGCCTTGGCCGCCAGGGCTGCCCCGACGAGCTCGAGCAGGCCCGCCAGGTCGTCGTCGATGGCCAGAACCTCGCCGGCGATGCCACCGACGACCCGGTTGACGGGGTCGGTCTGCTTCTTGATGCCCTCAAGGGCGCCGGCGATGGTGTCGAGGGCAGACGTGACCGTCTTCAGCCCGGATGCGATCGCGATGAGGTGGTAGGCGATGAGCAGAACGATCACAGCGACCACGATGAGCGTGGCCACAGTTTCGGGTCCCATGGAACTCCTTCTTGTTCTCGGGTTGCCGGAAAAGTACGGGGGCTACAGGGCCCGGAGAAGGGCGGCGCCGTAACGGCCGACCAGGCGGTGGGCCGCGACGGCCAGCTCCTGGGTCTTGACCAGCTTGGGCACTGCGTCCAGCCGCCTGCTGATCCCGCCCGCGCCGTTGATGATGTCGCCTGCCAGGCCCTGGATGGCCTTGATCCGGCCCAGGACGCTAGCGGCGCTCTTGGCCACCACGACACCGGCCAGCAGCAGCACGACGATGCCGATCCACCACAGAACAGCCATCTACCTTCTCCCCCTTGTCTCGGTCACGGCCACATCTGTCGGCGCCGCGGCGCCTCCGGAGCGGCCCTGCTGTACATCCATCTCCGGCCGTCTCCACTGGGGAGCCAGCCGGCACCACGTCGACCTCCGCACCCCGTTCAGTGCGGATGCAGGGAGGACGGTAGACGGCCCAGGCCATACGTGTCGAGTGCGAACCAAAAGAAACCGCGGCGACCCCGTCTCCGCCCCGGAAATGAGGAGGGTCGGCCCCCCGGCCGACCCCGTTCGGAACCCCTCTGTCGCCCGCAGGCGATCGATCTCAGGCCTTCTTCAGGCCCTCCAGCGCACCTCGTCCGGTGCGAAGCAGCTGTCCGGCCATGGGGATGGCTCCGGCCATGGCGCCGTTGAGCACCTTGGACACGTCGCCCGAGGAAGCCAGCCCCCGGGCCACGGACTTCATGTTGTTCAGGGTGCCGACGCCGGACTTGGCACCGACCACCCAGCCCACGGCCACCCCGATCAGAACGCCCATTTCGAAGCCTCCGTTGGTTCGTCGAATCCGTCGAAATCATCTCCGTTGCCGTCCGACGGCCCCCGCATCATCATCAGGCCCTCCATGGCGCCCTCGGCGGTGGCCGCGTCGATCTTCTGCATCGCGAAGCCCACGTGGATGAGAACCCAGTCGCCCGGGACCACACCTTCCTCGATGAGGCCGGTGCTGACGTTGCGCTTCTCCCCACAGACGTCGACGGTGGCCAGACCGGGCTGGTCCTCCACCAACTCGACAACCTTCCCGGGAATCCCGAGACACATCGCGGTTCCTCCTTTCGGGTTCGGTCAGGCGGCGCGACAAGAACGTCGTGGCGTGCCGGAACCCAGCACGAAAACAAGCCGACTCGACTTCGGCCGGCGAGGACCTACGTCCCCACCGGCCGCAGACGATGTCGGCAACAGCACCGAGCACGGGGTCGACTCACGTCGTCCCCGTGCCTGCATCACATGTGGCGGATGCGACGGTACCGAGCCATGTCGGGCACGGACCGCAGGAACATGAACAGGAAGCCCAGAACGAGGAGGGCCAGAATAATTAGTGCAACGATGCCAACAATGTTCACGTCAGCTCACATCTCCCGGATCTTGAGGTAGCGCTGGATGTCAGGCAGAGAGTTAACGACCATCCCTGCGACGACTGCGACCACCAGGCTCTTGACCAACTTACCGAGCATCTCAGCTCTCCTTTCCGGCAACAAGTGCCGACATCTCTTGCTGGAGCAGTTCTCCCACCACCTGTACCGCCTTGTCAACAGCGACCGCAACTACCGGAGAGAGCCCCATGCGCTCCTCCAGCTCGGCTGGTTCACAACCGACCACCAACAGCCGCCTGACCTCCCCACCGAGGTCGGCCAGTAACGCCAGCACAGCCAACGGGTGCATCTCGTGGGCGTCGACTTCCACCTCGTCCCGATCGAAATCGAGGTCGGGCTCGAAAAGATACACCGTCCCCGGTTCGTCACCCCGGGGGAGGGCGTCGAGAAGCACGACCAGGTCGTAGTCGTTGTCGCGCAGGTCGTAGGCCAGGTGCAGGCCCCGGATCCCGTAGTCGACGACGGTCACGCCTTCGGGCAGCGGCTCACGGCTCAGACGAAGGGCCAGCTCGACACCGAAGGCGTCGTCGGCCAGGAAGATGTTGCCGATGCCGGCCACCAGGATGTTGGGACTCACTGGCTCAGCACCTCGACCTCGTGGAGCCGGAAGTACCGGAAGCGCCCGATCCAGCTCGGCAAGGCGAGGGTGGCCGGGTCGTCGTCGATCGACACCGCCAGGTGGATGTCGCCGTCGACGTCGTGGAAGACGCCCTCCACGGTGGCCAGAAGCCCCCGGAGGAACATGTCCTGGGCGTCGGCGCCGGTGGTGGGGCGGAGGCGAACCTTGGCCCCCTTGCCCACCTGCATGCCGCTCAGCCGGGTGGTGTCCTCGAAGGGCTTGTACTTGGCGTCGGTCTCGGCGTCGAGGCGCACGTCCATCACCGTGCCGTCGGCGTCGGTGCTGAACGTGGGGAAGTCGTCGTCGGCGCCGAAGACGAGGTCGGCGCCGAAAGGGGCCAGGTCGCCGGTGCCGAGGCCGGAGTCCTCCTCGTCGTCGTCGTCCTCCTCGTCGTCGTCGTCGACCGTGGGCCGGCCCAGGGGGATCGGGCGCAGCGACCGGATGGCCCCGTGGAGCTTCTCCATCAGCTCGGGGGGCATGTTGTCGACCCGGTCGATGATCGCCGCCGCCCGGGGGTCGGTGCCCCTCGCCTCGGCCCGCTCCTCCTCGGTGAGGGTGGCGGTGAAGAGGTGGAGCATCTCGTCGACCTCGGTGGCGTCGTAGAAGTCGCCTTCGCTCTCGGGTGCGATCTCCGGGAAGTCGGACAGGGTGATGGGCGAGGCCAGGATCGTGTCGCAGTGATCCGGGTTTCCGATGAGCACCGGCCAGGCGCCGATGTTCACGCAGCCGGCGGCGGCCGGGCGGGCGAACTCGGGGGCGTCGGCCAGGGAGATGAAGGTGCCGTGGCGGACCTCGAAGAGGAGGTGGACGGCCGCCATGCAGTTGCGGACCCATTCGGAGCGGGGGGCGCCCGCCTTCTCCCACTCGGTGAGGTTCTCGACCACGACGCTCAGCTTGACGATGGAGAAGGGGCTGTCGTCGCGCACGGCGCGCACCCGCGCCTGGACGGTGACGGGCCACGAGTCGCGGACGAAGCGACCCACGACGGTGCCGCCGTTGTCGACGATGTCCTCGTAGGAGGTGGTGGCATCGAAGGCGATGGGGACGTCCCGACCTTCGGCCAGCAGGTCGGCCAGGGGGACATCGGCCAGCTCGATGACCTCCTCGATGGCCTCCTGCCAGTCGGTGATGATGCGGTTGTCGACCGTCAGGGACGCCACCGGCACGTAGGCGCCGTCGACCAGCTCCTCCACGGCGCGGGCCTGGACCCGCAGGAAGCGCAGCACGACGTTGACCGACGTGTCGCGATCGCCGTCGATCAGCACCTCGGTCTGCATGAACCACCGCTCGCCGGGGTCGGCCTCGGCCACCGACCGGGGGGCGACCACGCCGAACTGCCACCGGATCTGGCTCTTTATGTTCTTGGCCCGGTAGGGGAAGAGGACGTAGCCCTCGTAGACGACGCAGTCGGCCACCTTGCGGGCGTCGGCCAGGGTCACGAGCCGGCCTTGCCGTTGGTGGGCGCGGCACCGGCGTCGGGCGAGGAGACCGCGTCGGGGGCGGCCGCCACCTCGGCCGAAGCCGGCTCCAGAAGGCCGTTGGGCTCGTCCGCCTCCTCCACGAGGACGTCGAAGGTGCGCTCCCACGACGTGAGGCCCCGGATGGAGCGGAAGCGCTCGAGCTTGTCGATGGTGGACCGGTCGGTGCGGATCCAGCCCGTGCCCGGGAAGTAGATGTCCATCACCGCTCGCCACAGCCCGGCGGGGACGCCGAAGCGGGACTCCTTGTTCCACGGCACCGGCTCGATGGAGAAACCCGACTCGCCCTTGCTGATGATCGTGCCGTTGAAGAGCAGGTTGACCGGCACGTCGCCCGTCTCCACCGCGTGCAGGAACTTGGTGGAAGCCAGCTCCCAGTCGTAGGTGAGGGGGACCTGGATGTCGATCTCGACGCTCTCGGTGAAGGCGGTGACCATGGAGCCCACCGTGGCCCAGTAGAACGGCTTGAGGGTCTGGCCCCACCGGTCACGCTCGCCGAACTGGGCTAGCAGCCGCTGCTCCTCCTCAGGGGTGTAGCGGCGCCGCTGGGGCTCGATCATGATCTGGGTGCGCAGGGCGACGGCGTAGATGTTGTCGCCCGAGTTCTCCGTGATCCGGACCTTGAAGGTGACCGTCGGTGCCGCGCAGTAGCGCTCGGGGCCGACGCCCACGACCTCGAACTCGAGATCGCTCATGTGTCGCTCGTGACAGCCGGCTGTGCTCGCCCTTTGACTCGCGTGAAGAAGTCGGCCATGGCCTGGTGGGCCTCGTTGCCGCCGTCGAAGCCCCGCCACAGGCGGCGTAGGTAGCCGACCAGCTCGTAGCAGGCGTCGATGGGCACGATGTATGACTCGTCGGGCCCGGAGCGGTCGCCCACCCGCACCAGCAGGGCCTCGGTGTCGGGCTGCATGCTGGTGAGCACGGGGTTGGACTCGGTCATCTCCGCCCAGGTGTCGACAGGCAGGAGCGACTCGGTGGCGCCGGCCGGGCTGGGGTAGAACGCCACCAGCTGCTCGGCCTCGGAGTTGAAGAAGAAGAAGGCGGTGCTGACCGGGATCTGCAGGGAGTCCCACTGCATCGGGGTCAGCGCCACCGAGTCCATCGACACGTAGCGGTCGGGAACGGCCTTGTAGCGCCCGCCTCCGGCCCCTCCGGATGCGAAGAGGAGGTAGCACGGACGGCAGGCGCAGAGCAGGCTGCGGCTCTCCAGGTTGACGATGTGCGGGTGCTCGTCGGGAACGTCGACGGCGCACATCTCGCACTTCTCACCCGGGCGGGGACGAGGCTTGGGCTGCAGCAGCCGCTCGATCGCGGCGAACGGCTTGGCCTCTTCCTTCTCACCGCCCTCGGGGTTGAGCGCCCGGAACGAGCCGAGGCGTAGAAAATCAGGATTCGACATGCCTTCTAGTGTTACCGACTCGCGGCGGCTGGTTTGACGGTGAGCTGGATCGGTGCCGAGGCCGGCAACGGGGCTGCTACCGGCGCGGTCGGGTCGACATAGCCGTCGACCACGATGTTGATGATCTCGGGAGCGGCCTCGTGGATGGCCTGCTCCACCGACAGCTTGAGGGTGACCGACGACGAGGGACAGCCGTCGCAACTCCCGAGCAGGCGGACTCGCACTATCCCCTCGTCGGGCAGGATGTCGAGCAACTCGACGTCGCCGCCGTGCGACTCGAGGTAGGGCCGCACCGAGTCGAGGGCCTTCTCCACGCGGGTGGGGAGGTCGTCGGGGTGCAGGCCGTGGAGGACGAGCAGGGAGCTCACCAGCTCGTCGTGGACGATTTCGGCGATGAGTGGAGTGGCCTCGGCGTTGACGAGGATCTCGAGGATCCTGTCGAGAGCACCGCCGTAGAGCTGTGCTACCAAGCCAAGCGCTTCTTCGGCCAGAGCCCAGGTCGCCGGCTGTGCCGACGACCTGAGCTCACTGACCAAATACTCAATGCGGTCACCGACCGCACGAAGGTTCTCGGAAATGACTACTCCCCGGTGTTGACCATGGTGGGCGAGTGCAGCTTCTTCACGAGCTTACCCTTGCCCAGGTACATGTGGACACCACAGGGAAGGCACGGGTCGAAGCTACGCACGGCACGCATGATGTCGATGCCCTTGAAGTTCTCACGGGTGTTCTCTTCGAAGATGGGCGTGTTGACCACGGCGTCTTCGTAGGGACCGGGAGTGCCGTAGATGTCACGGGGGTTACCGTTCCACGGCGTCGGGGGGTACGGGTGGTAGTTGGCGATCTTGCCACCACGGATGACCATGTGGTGGGAGATGACGCCACGGACGGCCTCGGAGAAACCACAGCCGATGGCCTCGTCGGGAACCGTGAAGGGCTCCCAGGTCTTGGTGTGCCCGGCACGGACCTCTTCGAGAGCCTTCTCGACGAAGTACATGCCACAGCCAGCCGAGTAGGCCTGGAAGTAGGTACGGGCACGGTGACGCTCGAGGGTGTTCGACCACTTCGGAACGTGCCACTCGAAGGTGACCTCAGGCTTGAGGGCCGTCTTGGGCAGGTTGATGATGATCGAGGTACCCGTCGCCTTGCACCAGCCGATGTCGACCAGGCCGGAAAGGGCGATGGCCATCATACGGGCGAAGGCGCCACCACCGGTGTCGGTGGCGAGGTGGTCACGACCGTCGAACCAACGGGGAGCCATGACCCAGCTGTACTTGCCGTCGAAGTTGCGCTTCTGCGGCTGCGGGATCGTGTGCTGGTTCCACGGGTGGTTGCGGTCAACCGCGTTGCCCAGGGGGTCACGGTCGACGAACATCTCCTGGCCTTCCCAGCTCTCGTAGTACGAGTGGCCGAGCAGGATGCGGAGACCGAGGTTGATGTCGACCAGGTCGTTCGTGACCAGCTTGCCGTCCACGACGATACCGGGGGTGACGAACATCGCACGGCCCCACTCGGTCATGTCGCGGTACTTGAAGTTGCACACGTTCGGGTCCTGGTAGGCGCCCCAGCAGATGGTGAGGATTCGGCGCTGGCCGTTGGCCTCGTAGCCGGGCATCGCCTCGTACACGAAGTCGAAGAGGTCGTCGTGGATCGGGACGATCTTCTTCATGAATTCGCAGTAGCGCATCAGGCGGGCCATGTAGTCCGTGATGAGCTGGATGGAAGCCGTGGTGCCCACACCACCCGGGTACAGGGTGGACGGGTGCACGTGGCGACCCTCCATGAGGCAGAACATCTCACGGGTGTACCGGGAGACCATGAGGGCCTCACGGTAGAGGTCACCCGAGAACGGGTTCAGGGACCGCATGATGTCACCGATGGTGGCGTAGCCGTGAGCGGCGGCGCCGGGGGACTCGGTGTCGTTCGCCAGGTCGAGCACGCCGGGGTTGGTCTCCGCGAACATCTTCTCGCAGAAGTCAACGCCGACCAGGTTCTCCTGGAAGATGTTGTGGTCGAACATGTACTCAGCAGCCTCGCCCAGGTTGACGATCCACTCGCCCAGGTGCGGGGGCTGGATGTCGTAGGCCATCTGCTGGCAGTAGCAAGAGCACACGCAGTGGTTGTCACCACAGATACCGCAGATGCGGCTGGTGATGAAGTGAGCGTCGCGCGGGTCCTTGCCCTTCATGAAGATCGAGTAGCCACGGAAGATCGAGGAGGTCGCGTGACACTCCACAACCCTGCCCTGGGCGAAGTCGATCTTGGTGTAGATGCCCAGGCTGCCCACGATGCGGGTAACCGGGTCCCATGCCATCTCGACGAGGTCGCTGCCCCCTCGGGTCCTTGCCCTAGCTGCCATATGTTTGTCCTCTCTTGAGAGTTCTGTTGTCAGTTATGACGAAGCTTGGTGAGCGACTACCGCCAGCGAGGCTCGTAGCCGGTGAGGAGCTTGGTGCCCTTGGCACGCCACTTCGGCTCCTTGTCGACGGTCTTGCCGGTGACCTCACGAAGGCCACGGATGACCGAGCCGTACAGACCGGAAGCAGCGGTGGAAACCTTGCCGCCCGGGGGCTCGTCCATGAAGGGCATGAACTTGTCGGGGAAGCCAGGCATGGTGCAGCCGATGCAGATGCCACCGACGTTGGGGCAACCGCCCACGCCGTTGGTCCATCCACGCTTGGGCACGTTGCACTTGACGACGGGGCCCCAGCAGCCGAGCTTGACGATGCACTTGGGCGAGCCGTACTCCGTGGCGAAGTCGCCCTGCTCGTAGTAACCGGCCCGGTCACAGCCCTGGTGGACCGTGTTGCCGAAGAGCCACGCGGGACGCAGAGCGTCGTCGAGGGGGATCAGCGGAGCCTGGCCGGTGGCCATGTAGAGCAGGTAGAGGATCGTCTCGGACAGGTTGTCCGGGTGGATCGGGCAGCCGGGAACGTTGACGACCGGCAGACCGGCCTTCGAACGCCAGCCCCAGCCGAGGTAGTCGGCGACGCCCATGGCGCCAGTGGGGTTACCTGACATGGCGTGCAGGCCGCCGTACGTGGCGCAGGTGCCGACGGCGAGGATGCCGGTGCACACAGGGGCCAGACGGTCGAGCCAGTCGCTCGTGGTCATGGGCTGGTCGGTGGCGGGGTTGTTCCCGAACCCGCACCAGTAGCCCTCGGACTTGATTGCCTCGTTCGGGATCGAACCCTCGACCACCAGCACGAAGGGCTCCAGCTCGCCACGCTCGGCGCGGAAGAACCACTCGAGGAAGTCGTCAGCCCCGCCGACAGGTCCGCACTCGAAGTCGATGAGCGGCCAGTGGACTGCGATCTTCGGAAGGCCGGGCAGCGCCTGGAGGGCGATCTCCTCGATGCTCGGCTGCGTTGCACTGGTGAGGGCTACGGAGTCTCCGTCGCAGCTGAGACCGGACTGAATCCATAGGATGTTGATAACCGGCTCAGCGGATGCTGCTGCCACTATGTGTACCCCCTCTTTCGGGCGCGCGTGCGCCGACTGCCGCTGGGAACCCGCTGCGCTATCGCCAACAGCGTTCTGCCGGCAAGATCTACTCCTTCCGGCACAGGGTTGTAAATAGGTGTCTTTGTTCGGCTACGTGGATGGGCACTAGGTGTCTGGTGTCCCTTCCGGCGGGGGACCCTAGCAGAATGTCCCGGAGCGGGCCCAGCCGGCCACGGACCGGGTCCGCCCTGTTGCTCCTGTTACTGTTGGGGCCACTGTGGCGACCACGACGCCGCGTCCGAAGGCTGCGACGGGCACAGCGGCTACCCGAAAAGTTTCGTCGCCTGGCAGCGGGCGCGCCGGCAGCAGCGGCCCGAAGCGCCCGGCACAGGCACCGGTTCACAGCAAGGCGCCGGCGGCGAGAGGTCGGGCGGCGCCCGCGGCCAAGCGCCCGCCGGCTCCGGCGCCCAGGCGGCCCAAGGCGCCCGCCCTCGGCGGGCACGGTGCCGACATCGCCGGCGTGGGCCTCGTCACCGCCGGCCTGGTCTGTGGACTGGCTGTGTACGGCGGGTTGGCCGGTCCCGCCGGGCGGGCGCTGGCCGACGGCGCCGGGTCCGCCTTCGGTCTGGGGCGTTACGGATTGCCGGTCGCGCTGGTGGGTGCCGGCGGCATCGTGCTGTGGCGGCGGGCGGCCAAGGAGCACGGACGCCTGGCTGCCGGGCTGGGCCTCATGGCGGTCGCCGCCTGCGGCCTCCTGCACGTGTGGACGGGCGGGCCCGACTTCGGCGCCCCCGTCTCCGATCTACGGGACGCGGGTGGGCTGGTCGGCCTGGCCGCCGGCGCCTCGCTGCGGTCGGTGCTCGCCGGCTGGGGGGCGGCCACGGTGCTGGTCGCCGTCTTCGCGGTGGCGTGCCTCGTCGTCGGGCGCACGACGGTGCGGGCGGCCAGCCGCCACGCCGTCACCCTCGCCCGCGGTGTGGGCCGGGCCGGGCGCTCCCTCGTCAGCCTCGTCCCCGCGCCCCGGCCGTTCGAGCCCGACGACGAGGCCCGGGTCCCCTACCGCCGTCCCCGCCTGGTCGAGCCGCCGACCACCGAGCCCGTCCTGGTCGCGCCGGCTGTGCCTGACTCCGTCGTCGTCCCGGCGCCGATCCCCGAGGCCCCTCCGGAGCCGGAGTCGCCGGTGGCCGTCGAGGCCCCGCCGGCGGTGGCCACCGGGCCGGCCGAGCAGCTGGCCATCGACCTCGGCCCGGCGGCCGAGCGCAGCGCCTGGAAGCTCCCTTCGCCCTCGTCGCTCAAGGTGGGAAAGGCTCAGGAAGTAGACCGGCGGCTGGTCGAGGCCGAGGGCCGCTCCCTCGAGGCGGCCCTCGCCGCCCACGGCGTGGAGACATCGCTCGTCGGGATGACCGTCGGCCCCACCGTCACCCGCTACGAGCTCGCCCTCGGCCCGGGGGTGAAGGTGGCCCGGGTCACCAACCTGCACAAGGACATCGCCTACGCCATGGCGTCGGCCGACGTCCGCATCCTCGCCCCCATCCCCGGTCGGTCGGCGATCGGCGTCGAGGTCCCCAACAAGGCCCGCCAGCTCGTCCTCCTGGGCGACATCCTCACCTCGCCCGAGGCGGCCAAGGCCAGCCACCCCCTCGAGGTCGCCCTCGGACGCGACATCGCCGGCCGCCCGGTGCTGGCCAACCTGGCCGAGATGCCCCACGTCCTCATCGCCGGGGCCACCGGGGCGGGCAAGTCGTCGTGCATCAACTCGCTCATCACGTCGATCCTGGTGCGCTCGACGCCCGACCAGGTCCGCATGATCCTCGTCGACCCGAAGCGGGTCGAGCTCGGGCAGTACAACGGGCTCCCCCACCTGCTTACCCAGGTCGTCGTCAACCCCAAGAAGGCCGCCAACGCCCTGGCCTGGGCGGTCCACGAGATGGAGCGCCGCTACGACCTGCTGGCCGAGGTCGGGGTCCGCGACATCACCGGCTACAACGCCGCCTACGACCGGGGCGACCTCAAGCCCGATCCGGGCCCCATGAGCGACGCCGGGCAGGCGTACCCCCGCCTGCCGTTCATCGTGGTGGTCGTCGACGAGCTGAACGACCTGATGATGGTGGCGGCCCGCGACGTGGAGGAGTCGATCTGCCGGATCGCCCAGATGGCCCGGGCCGTCGGCATCCACCTAGTGATCGCCACCCAGCGGCCGTCGGTCGACGTGATCACGGGCGTGATCAAGGCCAACATCCCGTCCCGGCTGGCGTTCGCGGTGTCCTCCCTGGCCGACAGCCGGGTCATCCTCGACCAGCCGGGGGCGGAGCGGCTCATCGGCCAGGGCGACATGCTGCTGGCCATCGCCTCGTCGAACGTCCCCCGCCGGGTGCAGGGGGCGTGGGTGGGCGAGGACGAGGTGCGCAAGGTGGTGGCCCACTGGCGGCGGCAGTCGTCGCCCCGATACGTCGACGGGGTCGAGGGCGACGAGGCCACCGGCCCGGGGGGCGGTGGGGACGGGGCCGAAGCCGACGACGAGGAACACCTCGACGCAGCGATGGAGCTCGTCGTGCGATCGCAACTGGGCTCGACCTCGATGCTCCAGCGCAAGCTGCGGGTCGGCTTCGCCCGGGCCGGGCGGCTCATGGACCTGCTCGAGCGGCGGGGCGTCGTGGGCCCCTCCGAGGGGTCGAAGGCCCGGGCCGTGCTCATGACGCCCGAAGAGCTCGACGCGCTTCGCGCCCGCCAGTCCTGACGGGTTCCGGGTCGGGACGCGCCGAGGGCGCCTCGTCGTTGAGGCGCCCCCGGTTCCGGGATGTTGCGAGCTTCGAAGGTCAGGCGGCGATGCGGCGGGCCTCCCCGGTGCGGCGGCCGCTGGTCTCCGTCCGGCCTTGGCCGAGCCAGCCGAGAACCGCGGACCAGGCGGCGGCCAGTGATGCGACGACGGTGCCGGTGGCGAAGGGGCCCATCCAGGCCTCCCGGAGCTCGACGCCGAAGCCGGCGAACAGCGAGTAGTCGACCGCGATGACTGCCGCGATGGCCAGGGCGAACGTGAGTAGCGTTCGGTTCTTGCCCAGCGACGGCAGCAGCTCCACCAGCAGGTCGGCGAATTTCAGCATCGCCAGACCGAGCAGGGCGACAACGGCGAAGTGGTACATGAGACGTGCCTCCTTGGCTGCGCATGTGTGCGCTCTTGGAGCCAGTTCGACCGCTGACGACTCGGCGGGGTAACACGTCGTCGTACCGACCAAGGAGAGAATCAGCGATGGCGATGTACGAGGCCTACTGCGTGAAGTGCCGCGAGAAGCGGGAATTCGACGGCCAGGAGGTCGTGCTCAAGAACGGACGGCGGGCGGCTCAGGGCACCTGTCCCGTCTGCGGAACCAAGATGAACCGGATGCTGGGCAAGACGTCCTGAACCGGGGTCACCGGTAGGCTGGGGGTCGTGACCGGTACGGCCCCTCCCACCGGCGCCGAGGTCCCGACCCGAAGTTTCTGGCTGGAGACCCTCGGCTGCCCGAAGAACCAGGTCGATTCCGACAAGCTGGTGGGCACCCTCACCGCAGGCGGGATGGTGGCGGCCGACAGCCCGGAGGATGCCGACCTGGTCGTGGTCAACACGTGCGCCTTCATCGAGCCCGCCCGCAAGGAGTCGGTGGACACGATCCTGGCCCTCGACGACGTCCGCCGGGCCGGCTCCCGCCTGGTGGTCACCGGCTGCATGGCCGAGCGCTACGGGGCGGAGCTGGCCGAGGCGTTGCCCGAGGTCGACCAGGTGGCCGGCTTCGGAGTTCCGGTGACGTTCGGGCGAGCGCCGGCTGCCCCGGGTGTCGACACGGCCCGGCTCGACCTGCTGAACCTGCCCCGGCCGAAGTCGTCGTCGCCGTGGGCCTACGTGAAGGTGGCCGAGGGTTGCGACCGCACGTGCGGGTTCTGCGCCATCCCGTCCTTCCGGGGCAAGCAGCGGTCGCGATCGGAGGCGTCGATCCTCGGTGAGGTCGAGCGGCTGGAGGTGGCGGAGATCGTCCTGGTGGCCCAGGACCTGGCGTCCTACGGCCGCGATGTCGGGCGCAAGGGGGCCATCGTCCCCCTGGTGGAGGCGGTGGCCCGGCTCGTGCCCCGGGTGCGGCTCCTGTACCTGTACCCGTCCGAGCTCGACGATCGGCTGGTCGACGCCATCTGCGCCACGGGCGTGCCCTACTTCGACCTCTCGTTGCAGCACGTCTCCAAGCCGTTGCTCCGGCGGATGCGGCGGTGGGGCGACGGCGAGCGCTTCCTGCGCCGGATCGGGTCGATCCGGGAGCGGGAGCCGGACGCCGCCTTCCGGTCGTCGTTCATCGTCGGCTACCCGGGCGAGACGGAGGACGACCACGACCTCCTGCTCCGGTTCCTGGAGGACGCCCGGCTGGATTGGGCCGGGTTCTTCGCCTACTCGGCCGAGGACGGCACCTTCGCCGCCGGCCTCGACGGGGCGGTCGACGAGGGCCTCGTGGCCGAGCGGTTGCGAGAGCTGGGCGAGTTGCAGGACGAGATCACCCTCGGCCGTCGGGAGGCGCTGGTGGGGTCGACGGTCGAGGTACTGGTCGACGAGCCGGGCGTCGGCCGCAGCCACCGGGAGGCGCCGGAGATCGACGGTGTGGTCAACCTGCCCGTCAGCCTCGCGCCAGGTACGTTCGCGACCGTGACGGTCACCGGCGCCGCGGGCGTCGACCTCGAAGCCTCCTAGGCGAGGAGGGGGCTCGTGTCCACCTCGTCGTTCGGTCCGTCCGCCCTGGCCACCCCGGCCAACGCCATCACCCTGGTCCGGGTGGTGGCGGCGCCCCTCGTCATCCTGCTCATCGTCGGCACCGACACCCAGTGGCAGGCCCTCGGGCTGTGGTTCGTCCTGGCCGTGAGCGACCTGTTCGACGGGTGGCTGGCCCGCAAGCAGGGCGCCACCCGCTCGGGCGCCTTCCTCGACCCGCTGGCCGACAAGGTCCTGGTGCTGGGGGCGATGACGGCGTTGGTGTCCACCGGCGCCATGTGGTGGGTGCCGGTGACCCTGATCGCGACCCGGGAGGTGGCGGTCAGCGCCTACCGGTCCTACGTCGGGCGCCGGGGGATCTCGGTGCCGGCCCGGATGTCGGGCAAGGTCAAGACCTGGGTGCAGGCCATCGCCGTCGGGCTGGCCATCGCCCCCATCGCGTCCGACGCCTACCTGGCGTTCGTCGATTTCGCGGTGTGGCTGGCGGCGGGCATGACCCTCGTCACCGGCGTCCAGTACCTCTACGAGGGGCGCCAGGTCGTCCGTGCCCTCTGAGGGGCCCGCAGCCGCCGCCCCAGCCGCGGCCCCGTACTGCTGCTCGGTCCTGGCCGTCGGCACCGAGCTCCTGCTGGGACAGACGGTCGACACCAACTCCGCCTTCATCGGCGACCGCCTGGCCCGGGCGGGCATCGACTCCCACCTCCACGTGCACGTGGGCGACAACCTGGGTCGGATCGTGGGCGCGATCGCGGCCCTGCTGTCGGTGGGCGACGCGGTGATCGTCTGCGGGGGCCTGGGGCCGACGCAGGACGACATCACCCGGGAGGCGCTGGCGGCCGTGCTCGGGGTGGGGCTGGTGCGGGACCAGGGCATGGTCGAGCGCATCGGCACGCTGTTCGCCCGCCGGGGCCGACCGATGGCGGCCAACAACCTGCGCCAGGCCGACCGTCCCGAAGGGGCCTCGTTCGTGCTCCAGGAGCTGGGCACGGCGCCGGGCCTGGTGTGCCCGACCGGGGGCGGGAAGGTGATCTACGCGGTCCCGGGGGTTCCCGCGGAGATGGAGGAGATGCTCGACCGGGCGGTGGTGCCCGACCTCCAGGAGCGGGCCGGGCCCCGGTCGGTGATCGTCAGCCGGATGCTGCGGACGTGGGGGACGCCGGAATCCACTTTGGCCGAGCTCATCGGCGATCGGGTCGACCGGCAGTCCAACCCCACCATCGCCTTCCTCGCCTCGGGGATCGAGGGGATCAAGGTCCGGCTGACGGCGAAGGCCGGGGATCCGGCGTCCGCCGTCGCGCTGCTGGACGCGGAGGAGGCCGAGCTGCGGGCGATCCTCGGGTCGCTGGTGTTCGGCGTCGACGACGAGTCGATGGAGAAGTCGGTGGGCGACCTGTTGCGGGCGCAGGGGCTGACGCTGGGTGTGGCCGAGTCCCTCACCGGCGGGATGGTCGGGTCGCGGCTGGCGGAGGTGCCGGGGTCGAGCGAGTGGTTCAAGGGGTCGATCGTGGCCTATGCGGCGGAGGTCAAGTTCGACGTCCTGGGCGTGCCCGAGGGGCCGGTGGTGAGCGCGACGGCGGCGGCGGCCATGGCGTCGGGGGCGGTCCGGGTGCTGGGGGCCGACGTGGGCCTGGGGGTCACCGGCGTGGCCGGGCCGGCGACCCAGGACGGCCAGCCGGTCGGCACCGTCTTCACCGCCGTCGACCTCGACGGAGGGGTCGACGTGGTGGAGCGGCATCTGCCCGGCGGCCGGCAGCTGGTGCGCCAGCTGGCCGCCATCTCCCTCGTCGACCAACTTCGGCGGCGGCTGCTCGACCGGCGTCCGGCGTGGCCCGGCTGTTCGTAGCCGTCTGGCCGCCGGCGGACGTGCTCGACGCGGTGGCGGCGCTGGCCCGTCCCCCGGTGGACGGGCTGCGGTGGACGGGCCGGGCGCAGTGGCACGTGACGTTGCGGTTCCTGGGGACGGTCGACGACGAGGGGGCCGCGGCGGTGGTAGCGGCGTTGGGCGGGGTCGCCGGGGTGGGCGCCGTCGAGGCGGAGTTGGGACCGGCGGTGGGGCGGTTCGGGAACCGGGTGCTGCACGTCCCGGTGACGGGATTGGGGGACGTGGCCGACCGGGTGATCGCGCTGACGGCCGGGCTCGGGCAGCCGCCGGAGGACCGAGAGTTCTTCGGGCACCTGACGCTGGCCCGGGTGGCCAAGGGGCGGCGAGTCGACCTGCAGCCGCAGGCGGGGGAGGCCGTCGGGGGGCGGTGGACAGTCGACGAGGTCTGCCTGGTCAAGAGCCACCTGGCTCCCACCGGCGCCCGCTACGAGGTGGTGGAGCGGTTCTCGCTCTCGTGAGCCCGGTCGTGGGCGCCGTGGGCGAGGAGGAGGTCGACGATGTCGGCGTCGTCGTGACGGCGGGCGGCCATCAGCGGCGTCCACCCCTCCTGCTGCTCGGCGTCGGGGTCGGCGCCGGCCTCGAGCAGCAGGCGGACGGACTCGACGTCGCGGGCGGCGGTGGCGGCGTGGAGGGGCTGGACCCGCATGGCGTTGCGGGCCACCGCCCCGACGTCGGCCCCGTGGTCGAGGAGGAGGCGGACGGCGGACGGCTGGCCGAAGAAGGCGGCCAGGCCGAGCGGCGGGAAGCCGTCGGGCGACCAGGCGTTGGCGCAGGACGGGTCGAGAACGAGCAGCTCGGCCAGGCGGTCGACACGGCCGAGGGCGGCGGCGTCGAAGATGTCGAGCACGGGGTCGGCCGCGAGGATGGCGTCGAGGACCTCGCCCCGTCCCCGGTAGAGGGCCCACAGGACGGCCGACACTCCTGAGGGGTGGCGGGCGCCGGCGAGGGTGGGGTCGTCGGCGAGGAGCGATCGTGTTTCGGGGCCGTTTCCGGCCTCTATCGCCTCGAACAGGGCCATATGTTCGGTAGGCTACCTATCTATGATCCCCTCGGCAAGCCCCGAGGAGGTGGCCGACCACCTCCACTCGGCCTCCGTTCGCCTGCTCCGAAGGGTCCGGAGGGAGGACGAGGCCACGGGACTCTCCGGCGCGCGATTGTCGGCACTCTCCGTGGTCGTCTTCGGCGGACCGCTCACCGTGGGCCAACTGGCCGCCGCCGAGCAGGTCCGGTCCCCCACCGCGAGCAAGCTGGTGGCCGAGCTGGAGGCGCTGGGCCTGGTGACCCGGGAGAGCTCGGCCACCGACCGGCGGGTGACCGAGGTGACGGCCACCGCCCGAGGCCGCTGGATGCTGCAGGCCGGCCGGCGACGGCGGGTGGCCCACCTGGCCTCCCGGCTGGCCGGCCTCGGGCCCCACGACCTGGCCATGCTCGACCGGGCCGCGGCGCTGCTGGAGGAAGTCCTCGCCGACCGGGACGTCCCGGAGCGATAGTCGCCCGCCACTCGGGCCTTGCGTGTGGCGTTCGAGTCGCCGGACGATCACTTCGCGGCACGGAACCGAGGTTCGGACGCCGATCCTTGATTCGAACGTGCGTTCGGAACTACGCTGCCGAAGTTACAGCGTCGTAAGTGTCACACCCCCTTCGTAGGGTGGGTTGCCGTCCGGTCCGACGAGCAGAAGGGATCCACCGGTGGAACGAGACAAAGCCCTTGAGATGGCGATGAGCCAGATCGAGAAGAACTTCGGCAAGGGCGCCGTCATGCGCATGGGAGAGAAAGCTTCGATGGACGTGGAGTCCATCTCCACCGGTGCCCTCGCCCTCGACATCGCCCTCGGGGTCGGCGGTCTGCCCCGGGGTCGCATCGTGGAGGTCTTCGGTCCGGAGTCGTCGGGCAAGTCCACCCTGGCCATGCACGTGGTCGCCGAGGCCCAGCGCAACGGAGGCACGTGCGCCTACATCGACGCCGAGCACGCCATGGATCCGGTCTACGCGCGCGCCATCGGGGTCAACGTCGACGAGCTGCTCATCGCCCAGCCCGACACCGGCGAGCAGGCGCTGGAGATCGCCGACATGCTGATCCGCTCGGGCGCGCTCGATGTCCTGGTCGTCGACTCGGTCGCCGCCCTCACACCCCGGGCCGAGATCGAGGGGGAGATGGGCGACAGCCACGTCGGCCTCCAGGCCCGGCTCATGTCCCAGGCCCTGCGCAAGCTCACCGCCACCCTCAACAAGACCGACACCATCGCCCTGTTCATCAACCAGCTGCGGGAGAAGATCGGCGTGATCTACGGCTGCTTCAACTACTCGACCGGGGTCACCCTGGCCGACGGCAGCCAGGAGAAGATCGGCAAGATCGTCAACCAGCGCATGCCGGTGGAGGTTCTCTCCTACGACGCCGACCTGGATGCGGTCGTCCCCCGGAAGGTCGTCAATTGGTTCGACAACGGGCCCACGGAGCGGTTCCTCCAGTTCACGGTGGCCGGGGGTGGCGACAATGGCCGGGCCCAGTTCGGATGCACCCCCAACCACCAGATCCGCACGCCCGGCGGTTGGCGAGAGGCGGCGGAGCTGCGGGTGGGCGACCGGGTCATGCAGTCGATGCCCCACCGCCTGTCCGACTTCCAGTGGCAGGTCGTCCTCGGCGGCCTGATGGGCGACGGCGCCCTCTCCCCGACTCGCCGCGGCCACGGAGCCCGATTCCGGTTCGGTCACGGTCACGTTCACCCGCAGGCCGACTACTGCGACTGGAAGGCGTCCCTGTTCGCCAACATCGGCTGCAGCCGCCACGAGCGTTCGACCGACGGGGCCGTGTTCTGCGACGTCGCACCCCTCCCCGAACTGGCCGAGCTCCAGCGGGCGGTCTACGTCGGCGGCAAGAAGGTCCTCAGCGACGACTACCTCAAGCAGCTCACCCCCCTCTCCCTCGCCATCTGGTACATGGACGAAGGTGGGTTCAGCGTCCGGGTCAAGGGCCTCCAGACCCGCTCCCGCGACGACAGCGGGCGCTCGGAGATCTGCGTCGAGGCCATCGAACCCACCACCCGAGCTCGTCTGGCCGCCTACCTGAGCGACACCTGGGGGATCACGCCGGCGCTGGTGGCGCAGGGTGGCAAGGCGACGTTCGTCTTCGCCAGGGACGAGACGGCCAAGCTGCACGCCCTGATCGCCCCCTTCGTCCACCCCTCGATGGACTACAAGGTGCTCCCCCGCTTCCGGGGACGGTTTGCGGTCGAGGCCGTGTTCGCGCCCGTGCGCTTCGCCCTGATGCCGATGCCCATCACCACCATCGCACCCCAGCCCCCCACCCGGTCGATGCACCGCTTCGACATCGAGGTCGAGGGCTCCCACAACTACTTCGTCGACGGGGTCATGGTCCACAACTCGCCCGAGGTCACCCCCGGCGGGCGGGCGCTGAAGTTCTACTCCTCGGTCCGGCTCGACATCCGCCGCATCGAGTCGATCAAGGACGGTGTCGAGGTGGTCGGCAACCGCACCCGGGTCAAGGTGGTGAAGAACAAGGTGTCGGCCCCCTTCCGCCAGGCCGAGTTCGACATCATGTACGGCAAGGGCATCAGCCGCGAGGGGTCGCTCCTCGACGTGGGAGTCGACCTCGGCTTCATCAAGAAGTCGGGGGCCTGGTACACCTACGACGGCGAGCAGCTGGGCCAGGGCCGGGAGAACGCCAAGGCGTTCCTCGTCGAGAACCCCGAGATCATGGTCGAGGTCTCCGAGCGCATCCGCAAGAAGGTGAAGGGCGAGCCGGCGACGGCGGAGTCCCCGGAGGCTGCAGCCCCACCCGCGATCGCCGCCGCCACGGCAGGCGTGCCGCCCGTCAACATCAAGAAGCCCGCGGTTGACGCAGCCGTGCCGGCCGCTGTTCGGAACCCGTCCAACTCAATGGGATAGGTCAGACTCACACCCGAGATCAGCACGAGGGTGACGGTGGTGGGCCGTCACCCTCGTCCGGGGCCGGTCGCAACCACCGGCCGCCACGAAGGGCCGCGACGGCTTGACGAGCAGGACGAACCCGACGCCGAGGGCGCGAAAGTGATGCGTGGCCGGGGTCGATCGCGTCAGTCAGACGGCCCCATATATATATCGTCACGGTAAAGGGCCCGACGGGTAGGTGAATCGGGTCTGGCGGGCCGGGATCGAGACCCGCCGGCGACCCGCCGGACAGGGCACCCGGCGGCGACGAGGATGGCGTTGAGCGCCACCCAGCCCACGCCCGCCACCACCGCGCAGGCGGCTGCGACCCGGCCGAGATCGGGTGGACCCGCCCGTTCGACCGGCAACGCCGGCTCTTCCCCCACACCGCCCTTCGCGCATCGCCCCTTCCCCCGGCCGCGGCGGCATGGTAGATCTCTCACTCACCGGTGCGCTGTGTTCGACCAAGGGAGGAACGGGAACGGGCGCCGTCGAACCGATTGGAACAAGCGCGTCATTGGGGGACACGTCGTGGTCGAGGTCTTGAAGGTCTCCAGTAAGTCCAATCCCAACTCGGTCGCGGGCGCGCTCGCCGGCGTCCTCCGCCAGACAGGCGTGGTCGAGGTCCAGGTCGTGGGCGCGGGCGCCCTCAACCAGGCCATCAAAGCGATCGCCATCGCCCGTGGCTTCGTCGCGCCCTCGAACCTGGATCTGGTCTGCATCCCGACGTTCGCCGACATCCTGATCGACGGCGAGAGCCGCACCGCCATCCGCCTGGCGGTCGAGGACCGGACCCGCCGCCGGCCGACCGAGCTCGACGGGGCTCGTGCCGGGGTCGGAGCTGGGCCCGGCCCAGCCGTGGTCAGCGACGGGGCGGACGACTCCGACGACGGCGTCGACCGGGTGGCGGCGGTGGCGGGGCTGACCGTGGCGGCGGCCGTCGACACGACCGCACCCGCCCTAACCTGACCTCACCACCGGGTCGGTAGGCTGGGGCTACCGGGCGCGTGGTGGAATTGGCAGACACGCTGGCTTTAGGTGCCAGTGCTTCGGCATGAGAGTTCGAGTCTCTCCGCGCCCACCCCCGACACCCAACCAGGGGGGACCCGCTACCTTGGGAGAAGCCCTGATCATCGCCAAGGAGCGTGCATGACCCCCGACCTCGTGGTCCCCCAGTACAACGCCCAGACCTTCGTCGGCGATCGGTCGAGCGAGGTCTACTCGCGGCTGCTGAAGGAGCGGATCGTCTTCCTCGGCTCCCAGGTCGACGACGCCTCGGCCAACCTGATCTGCGCCCAGCTCCTCCTGCTGCAGAGCGAGGACCCCGACCGCGACGTCTTCCTCTACATCAACTCCCCCGGCGGGTCGGTGTCGGCCGGCATGGCCATCTACGACACCATGCAGTACATCAGCTGCGACGTCGGCACCATCTGCCTGGGCCTGGCCGCCTCCATGGGCCAGTTCCTCCTGTGCGCGGGGGCGCCCGGCAAGCGCTACGCCCTCCCCCACTCGCGGGTCCTCATGCACCAGCCGTCGGCCCAGATGCAGGGCAGCGCGGTCGACATCGCCATCCATGCCAAGGAGATCATCTACACCAAGCGGATCATGGCCGAGCGCATCGCCTTCCACACCGGCCAGTCGGTCGAGACCGTCCTCGCCGACTCCGACCGCGACCGGTGGTTCACGGCCGAGGAGGCCCGCGACTACGGCATCATCGACCACGTGATCGAGCGCTCCCGACAGGTCGCGGCCTAAGCGGCCCCGGCTCGCGGCGCGAGGACAGGTCGATGCGGGTCGCGGTCACCGGCTCCCACGGACTCATCGGCACCGCCCTCGTCGACGCTCTCGTCGGCGACGGCCACCAGGTCACCGCCCTCGTCCGGGGCTCCTCGACGGGTCCCAACCAGATCCGGTGGGACCCGGCCGCGGGCACCATCGACGCCGCCGGCCTGGAGGGCCACGACGCCGTCGTCCACCTGGCCGGCGTGGGCATCGGCGACCACCGGTGGACCGACGACCACAAGCGGGCGGTCCTCGACAGCCGGGTGAAGGGGACCACGTTGCTGGCCACCACCCTGGCCGGCCTCGACCGCCCACCCCCGGTCTTCGCCTCGGCGTCGGCCGTCGGGTACTACGGCGACACCGGCGACCGGGCCGTCACCGAGGTCGATGGCCCCGGCACCGGCTTCCTGGCCGACGTCGTCCGGCAGTGGGAGGACGCCACCGCCCCTGCGGCCACGGCCGGGATCCGGGTGGCGAGGTTCCGCAGCGGGGTGGTGCTCACCGACAAGGGCGGCGCGCTCGACAAGCAGCTCCTCCCCTTCAAGATGGGCCTGGGCGGACGGGTGGGCACCGGCGAGCAGTACCTGAGCTGGATCACCCTCGACGACGAGGTGGCGGCCATCCGCCACCTCCTGGCCACCGACGCCGTCGAGGGTCCGGTCAACCTGACTGCCCCCAACCCGGTGACCAACGCCGAGTTCACCAAGGCCCTGGGCACGGTCCTGGGCCGGCCGACGGTGATGCCGGTGCCCAAGCTCGCCCTGCACACCATGTTCGGCAAGGAGATGGTGGCGGAGATGCTCCTCGCCGGTCAGCGGGTGTTGCCGGAGGTGCTCCAGTCGTCCGGGTTCACCTTCGCCGACGTCGAGATCGAGGCCGCCCTCCGGGGCATCCTGGAAACGGCCTAGCGCAGGCAGGAACCGGTGTCGGCGCCCACCCGGGGCTCGGCCAGGACAGCCTCCAGCTCCGACGTGGCCAGGGCGTAGGCGGTGGCAGGCTGGTCGGGGGCCACGGCGAACGCCACCCCCACCACCTCGCCGGACGGGTTCACCAGGGCACCGCCGGAGTCGCCCCGCTCGAGTTGGGCGGCGAGGATGTAGATGTTGCGGCGGGTCGTCGACTGGCCGTAGAGGTCGCGGCCGAGGGCCTCGATGGCAGCCTCGATCCGGGCCGGCGAGACCTCCAGATCGTCCTGCCCGCCGGGGTGGCCGAAGACGGCGCCCTCGGAACCCACCTCCCCCGTCCCCACCGGCAAGGGTGCCTGCCCCAGCCCGGGCACCCCCAGCACGGCCAGGTCGCGGCGGGGATCGAAGACCTGCACCGTGGCCGACAGCCGCCGGCCGTCGGGGCGGAGAACCGACGGGTTGTCGACCCCCGCCACCACGTGGGCGTTGGTGACGATGGTGTCGGTGTCGGCTGCGAACCCGCTCCCGGTGAGCACCCGCCCGCACGCCTGGCCGCTCACCCTCACCGTCGACGACGCCACCCGGGTGACCAGATCGGGCGCCAGGGCGGTGGCCACCGGCGGCGCTCCCGTGCTGGGGGCGGGCCGCAGGCGGGAGAAGACCTCGGGGAGGTTGGCGTCGACCACCTGGTTGCGCAGGTCCTGAAGGGGACCAGGGGCCCGGGGGGCGGCGGCGTCGATGGCCCGGGCCACCGTCGAGTTGCGCACCTGCCGGGAGATCTCGCCGGGGACGTAGGCCAGCACCGGCAGCAGCAGCCAGAGCACGACCATGACGCCGAGCGCCCCCGCGAACGCACCCCCGACGTGGTCGACCGTGCGTAGGCCGCCGAAGGGAAGCAGGCGCCGCAGCCGAAACCCGACCATCTCCCCCAGAGCCGCCCCCAGGCTGGCCACCAGCAGGAAGATGCCCAGCGCCATGAGGACCCTGACCTGGGGATCGGGGGCATCGACCATCCCGAGCACGCGGTGGGAGAACGACGCGGCCAGGACTAGGCCCAGCCCCCAGCCGATCCAGCCCGCGACCCGGGCCAGGAGGCCGAGGCGGTAGCCGCCGACGATGGCGCCGAAGACGATCACCGCGATGACGAGGTCGAACAGGTTCACTGGCCGCCGAACCTACGCCACCCGGCGACCGTCACCGAACCGATACGGAGGCACGGGACGCGACCGCCCACCACGCGTCCGCTAACTTTTCCAACAACAGCCACAGGAGCAACAGCATATGAGCGGCATCCAGCACCTGGTCGGGCGGGAGGTTCTCGACTCGAGGGGAAACCCAACGGTCGAGGTCGAGGTCATGACCGACGACGGCGGTCGGGGCCGGGCCATCGTCCCCTCGGGGGCCTCCACCGGCAGCCACGAGGCCCACGAGCGTCGGGACGCGGGTACCCGCTACCGGGGCAAGGGGGTGGAGGGCGCCATACATAGCGTCAACACCGAGATCCGCGACGCCCTCGTCGGGTGGGATGCCCTCGACCAGCGCGGCCTCGACCTCCAGCTCATCGCGCTCGACGGGACCGCCAACAAGGCCCGCCTGGGCGCCAACGCCATCCTGGGCGTCTCCCTGGCGGTGGCCCGGGCCGCAGCCGACGAGCTCGACGTCCCCCTCTACCGGTACGTGGGCGGGTCCAACGCCTGCGTCCTGCCCCTGCCCATGCTCAACGTGCTCAACGGCGGGGCCCACGCCAGCAACCCCCTCGACATCCAGGAGTTCATGCTCGTCCCGGTGGGGGCGGCGTCGTTCTCCGAGGGACTGCGGTGGGCCACTGAGTGCTATCACTCGCTCAAGGACGTCCTCCACCGGCGGGGCCTGTCGACCGGCCTGGGTGACGAGGGCGGCTTCGCTCCCGACCTGGGCAACGAGGAGGGGGTGCGGGTGCTGCTGGAAGCGGTGGAGCAGGCCGGCTACCGGCCGGCGGACGACCTCGCCATCGCCCTCGACGTGGCCGCCACCGAGCTCTTCGACACCACGACCGGCACCTACTCGCTCGCCGGTGAGGGCCGGACCCTGGATCCGGGCGCCTTCGCCGACTTCCTCACCGGCCTGTGCGACCGCTACCCGATCGTGTCCATCGAGGACGGCATGTCGGAGGACGACTGGGACGGATGGAAGGCCCTCACCACCTCACTCGGCCGCCGCATCCAGCTGGTGGGCGACGACCTGTTCGTCACCAACTCGGAGCGGCTGGAGACCGGCATCGCCGCGGGCGTCGCCAACGCCATCCTGATCAAGGTCAACCAGGTGGGCAGCCTCACCGAGACCCTCGACACCATGGGCGTGGCCTCCCGGTCCGCCTACCGGTCGGTGATGTCGCACCGCTCGGGCGAGTCGGAGGACACCACCATCGCCGACCTGGCCGTCGCCACCAACTGCGGCCAGATCAAGACCGGCGCCCCCGCCCGCTCCGAGCGGGTGGCCAAGTACAACCAGCTGTTGCGCATCGAGGACGACCTGGGCGAGGCGGCTGTGTTCCGGGGAGGGGCCGAGTTGGGGGGCAGCCGGTGATCCGGCGGCGGGTGGGGGTGGCGGTAGCCGCCCTGGGCCTGCTCGGCGTGCTCTTCCTGGCGGTGTTCCCCACCCGGGCGTGGATCGACCAGCGCCGGGACCGGGACGAGCTGGCGGCCCAGGTGGCCGCCCTGCAGGACACCAACCAGCGCCTGGCCCAGCGGGCGGCCGAGCTCGACACCACCGAGGAGATCGAGCGCCTGGCCCGCCTGCACTACCAGCTGGTCAGGCCGGGCGAGGAGGCGTACGTCATCCTCCCCGACGGGAGGCCGCCGACGACCACTCCGGGCCCGCCGGCCGTGCCGGTGCCGGCCGGCGAGGCCGCCGGCAAGGGGTGGCTGGGCCGGGCGTGGGACCGGATTTCTTCTGTCTTCTGAGGACTTCTAACGTTGGCCTGTGGCCGAGATCAACGTGGGGACCAGCGGATGGTCGTACCCGGAGTGGACGGGTCGCTTCTATCCCAGCGGGACCTCGACGGCCAGGATGCTCGACTTCTACAGCCGCCGCTTCACCACCGTCGAGGCCCACGCCACGTACCGGCGGCTGCCGACGGCGGTGACCCTCGAACGATGGCGGGCTCAGGTTCAGCCCGGGTTCCGGTTTGCACCCAAGGCCCACATGGGGATCACCCACCGGCGTGATCTCGACGGGGTGGAGGACCGGGTGGCCGCCTTCCTGGCCGCGGTGACACCCCTCGCCGACAACCTGGGCCCGGTGCTGGTGAGCCTCCCCCACCACGAGCCCGACCTCGACCGGTTGGATCGGCTGCTGGCCGCCTTCGCCTCCCTGCCGGGGGCGCCGGTGGCGGCGTTCGAGCTCGGCCCCAAGTGGTACACCGACGCGGTGATCAGCCGCCTCGACGCCCACCGCGCCACCCTGGCGGTGGTCGACAACGACAGCGAGCGCGGCGAACCGGCGCCGCTGACGGTGGGGCCGCTCACCTACCTCCGCCTCCGGCGGGACAGGTACGACCGGGGCGGGCTGGAGGCGTGGGCCGAGCGGCTGGCCAAGCTGCGGGCCGACGGCCGCGACAGCTACGTCTACCTGAAGCACGACCCGGAGGGCGACGGTCCCCGCTACGCCCGGCGCCTGGCCGAGCTGCTGGCGGGGCAGTGAGTGACGCGGCGGCGGTCGAGGCCCTGTTGGGTCGGCCACCGCAGGGCGACTTCGAGGTCGTCGTCCGGGACGCCGGCGGTCGGCCCGTCGTGATCCGCAACGCCCCGCTCATGGCCGACGGGACGCCCATGCCCACCCGCTACTGGCTGGTCGACGCCGAGCTGCGCCGGGTGGTGAGCGGCCTGGAGTCGGCGGGGGGCGTGCGGGCGGCGGAGGCGGCGGTCGACCCCGTCGAGCTGGCCCGGGCCCACGCCCGCCACGCCGCGGAACGGGACGCGGCGGTGCCGGCGGGGTGGGAGGGACCGCGTCCGTCGGGCGGCGTCGGCGGCACCCGCAAAGGAGTCAAGTGCCTCCACGCCCACTACGCCTGGTACCTGGCCGGGGGCGACGACCCCGTCGGCCGGTGGGTGGCCGAGCAGCTGGCCCGGGCTGGCGCCTCGTGAGCCGGGCGGCCATCGACTGCGGCACCAACTCGACCCGGCTGCTGGTGGTGGACGCCGGCGGCAAGACCCTCGAACGGCTGATGCACATCACCCGCCTGGGCCAGGGCGTCGACGCCACCGGCCACCTGGCCCCCGAGGCCATCGAGCGGACGGTGGCGGTGCTGACCGGGTACCGGGGCGTCATCGACCGGCTCGGGGTGGATCGGGTGCGGATGACGGCCACGTCGGCCGCTCGGGACGCCGGCAACCGGGACGCCTTCTTCGACGCGGCCGAGGCCGCGGTGGGCGTCCGTCCCGAGCTGCTCGGGGGCGAGGAAGAGGCCCGCCTGTCCTTCCTCGGGGCCACGGCCGAGCTCGACCCGTCCCAAGGACCGTTCCTGGTGGTCGACATCGGCGGCGGGTCCACCGAGTTCGCAGTGGGGACGCCGGGTCCCACCGGTGCCGGCCCGGACGGCGTGGTCTCGGTCGACATCGGTTGCGTCCGCATCACCGAGAAGTTCCTCCACTCCGACCCGCCCGCCCCCGAGGAGCTGAGCGGGGCGTTGACGGTGGTGCGCGACTACCTCGACGACGTCACCCGCGCCATCCCCGCCGCGGCCGACGCCGCCTGCCTGGTGGGGCTGGCGGGCACGGTGTCGAGCGTGGCCACGGTGGAGCTGGGTATCGATTACGACCGTGACCGCGTCCACCACTTCCGCCTTACGCGGGAGGCGGTGGAGGACGTCTTCCGCACCCTGGCCACCGAGACCCGGGCCCAACGGGCCTACAACCCGGGCCTGGAGCGGGGGCGGGCCGACGTGATCGTGGGCGGTGTCGTCATCCTGGCCGCCGTGATGCGGTACTTCGGTTTCGCCGAGTGCCTGGTCAGCGAGTCCGACATCCTCGACGGGCTCGTCATGAGCCTCAACCGTTAGGGTCGGGCGCGATGGCCCTCGGTGAGCGCATCCCCACCCAGCTGCGGGGGCGCCGGGTGCTCCTTCGCCCGCTGACGGGGGCCGACTTCGAGGGCTGGCGGGAGGTCCGCCAGCGCAACCGGGGGTGGCTGCTCAAGTGGGAGCCCAAGCCGCCGCCGGGCGCACCCGACGACACCGAGAGCCGGCCCGCCTTCGTCGCCCGCTGCGGAGCCCGGGAGCGGGAGTGGCAGATGGGCACCGGCTACGGGTTCGGGATCTTCGTGGGTGGGCGCTTCGCCGGCGAGCTCAACCTGTCCGGGGTGCAACGGGGGCCGTTCCAGAACGCGTACGTCGGGTACTGGATCGACGAGACCCACGCCGGCCAGGGCTACGTTCCCGAGGCGCTGGTGGTGGCGGCCCGGTTCGCCTTCGAGGAGCTGGGGCTGCACCGGCTGCAGGTGGCGATCATCCCCCGCAACCGGGCCAGCCGCCGGGTGGCGGAGAAGCTCGCCCTGCGGGAGGAGGGCATCGCCCACCGCTACCTGGCCATCAACGGCGTGTGGGAGGACCACATCCGCTACGCCCTCACCTCCGAGGACTGGGACGCCCGCCGCAGCGAGCTCCTCACCACCTGGATCGGCGAGACCCCGAGACCCCACCTGTCGGTGAAACCAAGGCCGTAACCGCCGATCACGCCGTCGCCCGGGCCGGGCACCGGTTGTGGGGTCTACAGGTACCCCATGGGGTTGACCGGTTCCCCGGCGACGCGAACCTCGAAGTGGAGGTGGGGGCCGGTGCAGGCGCCGGTGCATCCGACCCGGCCGATGACCTGGCCCTGCACCACCGACTCCCCATCCGACACGAGGATCGAGCTCTGGTGGCCGTAGAGCGTGGCGATCCCGCCCCCGTGCTC
Organism: uncultured Acidimicrobiia bacterium; assembly: GCA_963790325.1. Taxonomy (GTDB): domain Bacteria; phylum Actinomycetota; class Acidimicrobiia; order Acidimicrobiales; family AC-14; genus JAXDMK01. The sequence goes on along the minus strand of CAWBNY010000002.1, from coordinate 760,620 downwards.
GATGATCGTCGCGTTCCCGTATCCGCCCATCGACCCCGCGCTGGCCACCACGCCGTTGCCGGCGGCGTAGATGGGATCGCCGGTGTCGGCGCCGATGTCGATGCCCGTGTGCAGCCGGGCGTCGCCGTAGATGGGATGGACCCGGAAACCGAAGGGTGAGGTGACCTCGCCGCCGGGGACCGGGAAGAGGAGTTGGCCGGACCCTGCCGGCAACGGGGCGATGTCGCCCGCGGCCCGGTCCGCCGCCCGCCGGCGGAGGATGTCGGCGATGGCGGCCGACTCCGCCTCCAGCTCCTCCACCTCGGCCTGGTACTCCTCCTTGCGGGCCAGGACCGCGGATTTGAGCTGCTCCTGCTGGGCCAACTCCGCGGCGGCGTCGTCGCGCACCGCATCCTGGGCGTCCCGGGCCACCTGCAGCCGGTTCCGCTCGCTGGCCACGGTGTCCCTTTGGGCCGTCGCGTCCGCTCGCGACCGCTCCAGCCGCGCCTTGAGGTCGCCGACCTGGTCCCGCAACCGCTCGTTCTCCGAGATCACATCGGCCTGGCTGCCGATCACCGCCTTGAGGTACGACCGCCGTTGGGCGAGCTCGTCGAGGCTGCCCGAGCCCAGGAGCATCCCCGCGTAGCGGGCCGCCTCCGACTGGCCGGTGTAGGCGGCGATGGCCTGCTGGGCCAGGTGCTCCTTGGCCACCGCCAGCTGGGCGGACGCCTCTCCCAGGCGGATCTCGGTGTGCTGCTGCTCCGCCTCCAGCGCCGCCAGCCGCGACTGGGCCGCGTCGAGGTTGCCCTGGACGCCGGCGATGCGGCCGTCGAAGTCGGTCACCTTGCCGTCGAGGTCGGCCAGCCGCACGGAGCTCTCGTCGATCAGCCCGAGGAGGCGCCCCTCCTCGGCCGACGCCTCGCCCACCTGCTCCCGCAGGGACTCGATCTGGCCGTCGATGCGGTCCTTGTCGGCCTCTGTCTGGGCCCCGGCGACCCCGAAACCGGGCAGGACCACGATAAGGGCCGCCGCTGCCACCAGCGCCCGCACGAGCCCCCCGCGTTTCACTCCGGCCACGCTAGCAACACCGGCAACACCAGCAACAGGAACCCTCCACCAACCACGCCGGGACCGGCGTCAGACGTCGAGGAACCGACTGACCGCCAGGGCCGAGCCCACCGTTCCCACCAGCACCCCGACGATCAGCAGCAGGATCCCCGTTCCCGCCACGTCGCCGCTGGTGACGAGGAACTGCTTGAACAGCTGGATGTCGTTGCGCGCCTCGGTGATGCGGCTCTGGATCAGGTCGCGCCCGATCCAGACGATCCCGTAGGCCAGGGCGGCCCCGGCCAGGCCCTGGATGAGTCCCTCGAGCATGAACGGTATTCGGATGAACCAGTTGGTGGCGCCCACCAGCTTCATCACCGCCACCTCCCGGCGGCGGGCGAAGATGGCCATGCGGATGGTGTTGAGGATGAGCAGGGAGGCTGCCGCCAGCAGCACCGCCGCCACCGCCCACAACATGATCTGGAGGAAGTTGGTGACCGACACCAGGGCGTCGACCTCTTCCTTGGCATAGCTCACCCGGAACACGCCGGCCGTATCCCGGAAGCGCTCGCCGACGAGCTTGGTCTGCTCCGCCTGTTTGGGAACCACCCGGTACGACGGCGGGATCTGCTCCACCGTCAGGCTGTCGCGCACGTCGGGCTCGTTGGCGAAGATCTTGCGGAACTCCTCGAACGCCTCCGGCTTGCTCACGTAGTGGTAGCGCTTGACCTCGGGCATGGCCTTGAGCTGGCGGTCGATGGCCTCCGACTCCGGCGCCGAGGCGTCGGGTTTCATGAAGATGGAGAGCTCGACGTTGTCCTTCCACTGCACCGTGGCCCGGTCGACCCCCCGCTTCACCAGCAGGGCGCCACCGACCAGGGTCAGGGAGACGGCGACCGTGAGCAGCGCCGCCGACGCCATGGAGATGTTGCGGCGCAGGTTGGAGACCGTCTCCCGCACCACATAGGAAAGATTGACTGCCACGGGTTAGTGCCTTCGATCCTGACGTCGGCGCCGGCCGGGGGCAATGCCGAAGGAAGGCCCGGAGGCCTCCTTCTGTCGAACAGCTCGTCCCCGCGCGGCGAGGGCGAGACTCACGTGAAGGCCCCGTACACGCCACGGGCCTGGTCGCGCACGAGGGAGCCCCGGTCGAGCTCGATGACCCGGCGGCGCATCGTGTCGACGATGCCGGCGTCGTGGGTGGCCATGACCACCGTCGTCCCGGTGCGGTTGATGCGGTCGAGGAGGCGCATGATGCCGACCGACGTGTTGGGGTCGAGGTTTCCGGTGGGCTCGTCGGCCAGGAGGATCAGGGGCCGGTTGACGAACGCCCGGGCCACCGACACCCGCTGCTGCTCACCGCCGGACAGCTCGCTGGGGAAGTGGTCGCGCTTCTTGGACAGCCCGACCAGGTCGAGGACCTGGGGCACCTGGGCCTGGATGACGTGGGAGGGCCGGCCGATGACCTCCAGGGCGAAGGCCACGTTCTCGTAGGCGGTCTTGTTGGGCAGGAGCTTGAAGTCCTGGAAGACGCAGCCGATGTTGCGCCGCAGGAGCGGCACCTTCCACGACCCGAGCTGGCCGATGTCCTTGCCCGCCACCCAGATGCGGCCCGAATCCGGCTTCTCCTCCTTGAGCAGGAGGCGGATGAGGGTGGACTTCCCCGAGCCGGTGGGCCCGACCAGGAAGACGAACTCCTGCTTGGCGATGTCGAGCGACAGACCCCGCAGGGCGGTCACGTTGCCCTTGTAGACCTTGGTGACGTTGCGGAGTCTGATCATGAGTTCCCGGGGTTGCCTCCCTGTGGGGTGCGGCAGGACGATGGTAACGGGTCGGGAGCGCCGGGTGCGAGCACTCACGGGTGGGAAACCGCTGGGAATCCGGCCCTAGCCCCGCTGGCGCTGCCGCCAGCGCAGCCACGACTCCATGAACCCGTCGAGGTCGCCGTCGAGGACGCCGCCGATGTTGCCCACCTCGTGGTCGGTGCGCAGGTCCTTGACCATCTGGTACGGGTGGAGGACGTAGGACCTGATCTGGCTGCCCCAGGCGACGTCCCGCTGCTCGCCGGCCAGCGCCTCCATCTCCCGGCGCCGGTCCTCCCGGGCCCTCTCGGCCAGCTTGGCGGCCAGGATCTTCATGGCCACGTCCTTGTTCTGGTGCTGGCTGCGCTGGTTCTGGCAGGACACCACGATCCCGGTGGGGATGTGGGTGATCCTCACCGCCGAATCGGTCACGTTGACGTGCTGGCCCCCCGCCCCGGACGACCGGTAGGTGTCGATGCGGAGGTCCTTCTCGTCGATGTCGACCTCGCCCGAGAGGTCCTCGAGGAAGGGGACGGCCTCGAACGAGGCGAAGGCGGTGTGGCGCCGGGCCTGGGAGTCGAACGGCGAGATGCGGACCAGGCGGTGGACGCCCTTCTCCGCCGTCAGCAGCCCGTAGGCGTAGCGGCCCCGGACGATGAAGGTGGCCGACGTGATCCCCGCCTCGGTGCCGGGCGAGACCTCCTCCAGCTCGACGCCGAAGCCCCGTCGCTCGGCCCACCGCAGGTACATCCGCAGCATCATCTCGGCCCAGTCCTGGGCGTCGGTGCCGCCGGCGCCGGAGTGGACCTCGCACACGGCGTCGAGCTCGTCGTGCTCGCCCGAGTACATGGCCCGCAGCTCGACGCCGGCCAGGTCGCGGTCGACGGCGTCCACCCCGGCGTCGATCTCCGTCTCGACCGAGTCGTCGCCCTCCTCCCGCCCCAGCTCGTAAAGGACCTCGACGTCGGAGAGCCGCCCCTCCAGGCCGTCGAGCTCGTCGACGTCGCCCTTCACCCGGGACAGCTCCGAGGTGACCGTGCGGGCGGCGTCGGGGTCGTCCCACAACGAAGGGTCGGACGCCTTCGCCTCCAGCTCGGCCAGCCGGGACCGCCGACCGGGAAGGTCAAGCGTCTTCTCCATCTCGGACAGCCGGGCCCGGAGGCCCGCAAGGGCGTCGGAGTGGTCCCTCACCGGGACCGGTCCGGCGGCCGCCGACGCCGCCGAAGGCGGCCACCGTCGGCTGCCGGCAGCAAGCCCTCAGTGCGGAGGGTGCCGGCTCCGCCGGTGCCCGGAGCTCCGAGCACTCGCCGGGCAACCTCCGGTTGCTCGGCGCCTATTTGCCGTGGCACAGCTTGAACTTCTTGCCGCTCCCGCAGTAGCAGGGCTGGTTGCGGCCGATCTTCTCGTGCTCGCTGCGGACGACCTGGGCCACGGTGGGCGTGTCGTCGACCGCCACCGCCCCGCCCCCGCCGCCGCCCTCGCTTGCAGCCGCCGCCTCCCTGGCCGCCGCCTGCTTGACGGTGGCCCCGCCCGACGTCGGGTCCTCGGGGGCCGAGTACTGGACGTTGACCACCTCCGCCTGGGGCGCGTTCTCGACCACGACCTCCAGGTGCATGACGTAGCGCACGAAGTCGTCGGAGATGGCGTCGATCATCTGGCCGAACATGTCGTAGCCCTCGCGCTGCCACTCCGAGAGGGGGTCCTTCTGGCCCATGGCCCGCAGGTTGATGCCTTCCTGCAGGTAGTCCATCTCGTAGAGGTGCTCCCGCCACCGCTGGTCGAGGATGGAGAGCATGACCCGGCGCTCGATCTCCCGCATGGTCTCCGCGCCGAGCGACTCCTCCCGCTGCTCGTAGTAGCGGAGCGCCTCGGCCAACAGGCTCTCCCGGATCTGGGCCGCGCTGGTGGCCGACACCAGCTCCTCGGCGGTGAAGCCGGTGGGGAAGTAGGTGGCGATGTCGTGGAGGAGGCCTTCGAGGTTCCAGTCCTCGGCGTAGTCAGTGGAGCAGAACACGCCCACCTGGCGTTCGATCACCTTGGTCAGGTGGTCGAGGGCCTCGTCCCGCAGGTCGGCCCCGTCGAGGATCTGCTGGCGGCGCCGGTAGATCACCTTGCGCTGCTCGTTCATGACCTCGTCGTACTTGAGGACGTCCTTGCGGATCTCGGCGTTGCGGGCTTCGACCGTGCCCTGGGCCTTCTCGATGGCCCGGGTGACCATCTTGGCCTCGATCGGCACGTCGTCGGGCAGGGCCTTGCCCATCACCCACGACATGGCGCCGGTGGCGAAGAGGCGCATCAGCTCGTCCTCGAGGGACAGGTAGAAGCGGCTCTCGCCGGGGTCGCCCTGTCGGCCGGAGCGGCCCCGGAGCTGGTTGTCGATGCGACGGCTCTCGTGGCGCTCGGTGCCGAGCACATAGAGCCCGCCCAAGGCCCGGATCTTGTCGCCCTCGGCCGCGCACTCGTCCTTGTACTGCTTGAAGAGCTCGGCGACCCGGGCCTTGCCCTCGTCGGTGTCGAGGAGGAGGCCCTCGGCCATGGTGTCGAGGCTGGCCAGGCCCTCGGCGTTGCCGCCGAGGATGATGTCGACGCCCCGGCCGGCCATGTTGGTGGCCACCGTGACCGAGTGGAGCCGGCCCGCCTGGGCCACGATGACCGCCTCCCGCTCGTGCTGCTTGGCGTTGAGGACGGCGTGCTGGATGCCCTTCTTGCCCAGCAGCCGGGACAGGCGCTCCGACTTCTCCACCGACACCGTGCCCACCAGCACCGGCTGGCCGGACTCGTAGCGCTCGGCGATGTCGGCCACCACCGCGTCGAACTTGGCCGCCTCGGTCTTGTAGATGAGGTCGGGGTGGTCCTGGCGGATCATCGTCCGGTGGGTGGGGATGGGGACCACCGCCAGGTCGTAGGTGTGGGCGAACTCGGCCGCCTCGGTCTCGGCCGTGCCGGTCATGCCGGCCAACTTGTCGTACATGCGGAAGTAGTTCTGGAGGGTGATGGTGGCGAGGGTCTGGTTCTCGTGCTTGATCCGGACCCGCTCCTTGGCCTCCACCGCCTGGTGCAGGCCCTCCGACCAGCGCCGACCCTCGAGGATGCGGCCGGTGAACTCGTCGACGATCTTGACCTCGCCGTTCTGGATCACGTAGTCGTCGTCGCGCTTGTACAGCTCCTTGGCCCGCAGGGCGGCCTGCAGCTGGTGCACGTAGTTGGCCGACAGCTCGTCGTAGAGGTTGTCGACGCCGAGCGCCTTCTCCACCTTGGTGATGCCCGCCTCCAGGGGGAAGACGGTGCGCTTCTCCTCGTCGACCTCGTAGTCGTCGTCGCGGACGAGGGTGCGGACGATGCTGGCGAACTTGTAATAGAGCGCGGCCGCGTCCTGGACCTGGCCGCTGATGATGAGGGGCGTGCGGGCCTCGTCGACCAGGATGGAGTCGACCTCGTCGACGATGGCGAAGGCGTGGCCCCGCTGAACCATCTGGTCCTTGGCCATGGCCATGTTGTCGCGGAGGTAGTCGAAGCCGAACTCGTTGTTGGTGCCGTAGGTGACGTCGGCCCCGTAGGCCAGGCGCTTCATCTCGGGCCGGTCGTAGCGGGGCAGGACGATGCCGATGGTGAGGCCCAGCCACCGGTGGACCTGGCCCATCCACTCCGCGTCGCGCTGGGAGAGATAGTCGTTGACGGTGATCACGTGCACGCCCCGGCCGCTGAGGCCGTTGAGGTAGACGGGAAGGGTCGACACGAGGGTCTTGCCCTCGCCCGTCTTCATCTCCGCGATCCATCCGAAGTGCAGGGCCGCCCCGCCCATGAGCTGGACGTCGTAGTGGCGCTGGCCGATGGTGCGGCGGCTGGCCTCGCGGGTGACGGCGAAGGCTTCGAGGAGGATGTCGTTGAGGGCGTCGTCGACGTTGTCGGGGCCGGCCCGGTCGATCCGCTCCCGGAACTCGACCGTCTTGTGCTGGAGGTCGGCGTCGGAGAGGGCCTCGATCTCGCGCTCGTAGGCGTTGATGTCGGGTACCAGGGTGGTGAGCGCCTTGAGCTTCTTGCCCTCCCCGGCACGGAGGACCCTCGTCAGGATCGACATGGTGGCCAGTCTACCGGGGGGGCACCCGGCCCCGGTGGGTCGGGTGCAGGCACCGACCGCTCCGGTCGGGCCAGAATGACGCCGTGGCCGGGACGGAGGACGAGCTCGGGGGGACGCCGCCCGACCCGCCCGCGAAGGGGATCGACGACGCCGGGGCCGCCCTGACCGACCGCGAGCCGTCCGCCACCGGGAACGGGGTGAGCGCGCCACCGGGCCGGGCCCCGGTCGACGGGACCGGCGAGGGCCCGGTCGACGGGACCGGCGAGGCCCCGGTCGACGGGACCGGCGAGGGCCCGGTCGACGGGACGGGCGGGGCCCCGGTCGACGGGACCGGCGAGGCCCCGGTCGACGGGACCGGCGAGGGCCCGGTCGACCAGGCGGCGGACGACGGCGCGCCAGAGGAGGATCCGCTGCTCGCAGAGGAGCCGAACCGTGTCACCGGCGGGTCCCCTGGCCCGGAGGAGGCGCCGTCCACCCGCGACCGCGACCAGGTGGACTTCAGCGCCGTCACCGGCTGGCTCCGCCGCCGCAACCTCCTCGGACCGCCCCGACCGCCTCGCGAGCGCCCCTCCGGGCGCCAGCCCGCCCTTGTCGCCGCGTCCGAAGGCACCGACGTCGGTGGCCACCGCGCCGGGGGCGCCGGCGGGGCCACGTTGGTCGACCGCGTGCTCGTCGACCGCGACCCGGCGACGTCACCCGCCCTCCCGTGGCAGCAGCTCGACTGGCGGCCGGACGCCGACCGCCGCCCGATACATGCCGACCGGCTGGCCCGGGTGCTCGTGGTGGCCGCCACCGTCACCTACATCTGGCTGTTCGCCTACTGGACGATGCGCAACCACGACGGCTTCGGCACCCAGGCCTTCGACTTCGGCATCTACGACCAGGGCCTCTGGCTGATGAGCCGGTTCAAGCGGCCGTTCATCACGATCATGGGCCGGCACCTTTTCGGCGACCACACCTCCTTCATCCTCCTGCCCCTCGTGCCGGTGTACTGGATCCTCCCGTCGGCCAAGGTCCTGCTCTTCACCCAGGCGGCGGCCCTCGGCGGGGCGGCCATCCCCGCCTTCCTCTTCGCCCGGGAGAAGCTGCGGTCGGAGTGGCTGGCCGCCCTCGTCGCCTGCGCCTACCTGCTCCACCCCTCGATCGCCTTCACCAACCTGGAGCAGTTCCACCCCGACGCCTTCGAACCCATCCTCATCTTCTTCGCCCTGTGGTTCATGGTGAAGCATCGCTGGGGCGGGTTCCTGATCTTCTGCGCCGCCGCCCTGCTGGTGAAGGAGGACGTGGCCCTCCTGATCTTCCCCCTGGGGCTCTACGTCGCCTTTCGCTACGACCGGCGGATCGGCGCCATCACCTGCCTGATGTCCCTGGCCATGATCACCGCCGCCCTGTACTGGATCCTGCCCATGTACAACGGGGTGGGGAGCCTGAACTCGTGGCGGGTGCCCTTCGGGGGTGTCGGCGGGCTGGTCAAGACCTTCATCCTCCACCCCGGGGAGGTCATCACCTACGCCACCGAGAAACCCCGGACGTGGTACGTCTGGCAGATGTTCAGCCCGGTGGCGTTCATGCCCCTGCTCGATCTGCGCATGCTGGCGGTCGTGGTCCCGGCCCTGGCCGCCAACGTCCTGAGCACCTTCTCCTACCAGTACGACATCCACTACCACTACGGGACTCTGATAGTCCCCACTCTGATCGCGGGCACCGTCTTCGCCATCTCCCGGGCCCGGTCGATGGCCGGTCGCCAGATCATGGTCGGGATAGTGGTGGCCAGCAGCCTGGTCACGGCCTACCTGTGGGGGCCCACGCCCCTCGGCCGCCACGAAGCGGTCGTCGCCTCCCCCGACGGGAACAGCATCCCGTACCTGGAGCGGGCCAACGACATCATCCCCAAGGACGCGATCCTGTCGGCCTTCTACGGCTACGTCCCCCACTTCGACCACCGGGAGGAGATCTACATGTTCCCCAACCCGTTCAAGGCGTCGTACTGGGGAACCTTCAAGACCGAGGGCCAACGCCTGCCCTTCGCCGACCGGGTGGAGTACATCCTCCTGCCGACCATCCTCGACTCGGAGCCCAAGGCCGTCCTCGACCAGATCCGGGGCGACTACGACCTCGTCTTCGAGGAGGGCAACGTGACCCTTCTCCGAAGGCGAGGCGTCAGCCCCTGAGGGGGGCGCCCACCTCGTGGCGGACCCCGCCGGCGAAGTCCTCCACCGTCGATGGCTGGCAGTCGCCGTCGTGGACGATGTTGTGGCGGCGCTGGGGGACGATCCCGCCGTCTGCAGCTGGCGTCGAGAAGGCCACCCGGGAGTGGGTGAGATCGGCGCACCGCACGAGAGCGCCGTAGTACTCGGTCCACATCACCGACCACCGGCCGAGGCCGGTGACCCGGGGCCGGACCCGGACGCGACCGATGAGGCGGGTGACGCCATCGGCCAGGTCGGTGACCGAGGCCGCCCACCAGCCGGGGGCATCGGTGGCGACCCGCAGCCGGTACGAACCTCCTGCGACCCACGGGTAGACGATGCGGCAGCTCCAGCCGGTGCCCTCCCCGTCGAAGGGCCCGGGGAACTCCCCCTCCGCGCCCAGGGCGTCCCAGACGGAGAAGATGGCGATGCGGTCGAGGCGGGTCCGGGTGAGGTTCCCCCACGTCTGAAGGCCCAGGTAGCCGCCGTCGCCCCCTTCCAGCCGGAACTGGTGGGCCCAGAACCAGGGGGTTCGAGGCCCGGGGTCGACCTCGGGGGTGACGACGTGCTCGAAGCTGCGGAAGCCGCCCTGCCCGGCGGGTGGTGGGGGCCAGAACCACTCGGTGTACGTGCCCCGGGGACGGAGCGGGCTCAGCTGTGTCCGGCCGTCACGTGGCCGTCTCGATCTGGGCCCGGAGCTGGAGCTTCACCAGGATGTTGGCCACATGGTTGCGGACCGTGTTCTCGGACACGGACATGCGCTCGGCCACGTCGTGGTTGCCCATCCCCAACGCGACCATCTTGAGCACCTCGACCTCCCGTTCCGACAGCCGGGGCCCGGAAGCCAGGACCGCCTCCTTGATGGTGCCGACCTGGCCTTCGAACTCGTTGAGCAGCTTCGACGCCAGCGACGGCGAGATCAGGCTCTGGCCCTCGTAGACGGCCCGCACCGCATCGGCGACCTCCTCGATGGAGACCTCCTTGAGCAGGTAGCCGTTGGCGCCGGCCTTGACCGCCCCGTAGAGGTCGTCCTCCTCGTCGCTGACGGTGAGGACGATGATGCGGGTGGTCGGGAACAGCTGGCGGATGATACGGGTGGCGTCGATGCCGCCCAGCCGGGGCATACGGACGTCCATGAGCACGACGTCGGGGGCGAGCTCCTCGACCCGGGTCACCGCCTGCTCGCCGTCGGCCGCCTCGGCGACGACCACGATGTCCTCCTCCGCCTCCAGGACCATGCGCAGACCCTTGCGGAAGAGGTCGTGGTCGTCGCAGACCAGCACCCGGATGGGCTCAGCCGTGGACATCCCGGTCAGTCGGCCCCGTCAGTTGGCATCGATCAGCCCGACGTCGCCGTCGTTACGGCGGTAGACCACGGCGGCCACCCCGGTGTCGGCGTTGGTGAAGAGGTAGAAGTCGTGACCCAGCATGTCCATGTGCAGCGTCGCTTCCTCGGGGGTCATGGGCTTGATGTCGAAGCGTTTGGTCTTGACGATCCGGGACTGGTTGGAGCCGGGCTCGGTGTCGGCACCGTCGGTCTCCGCCGGCCGTTCCTGGTGACCCAAGTCTACCGGCCGGCGCGGATGGGACCGGCTGAGGAGGCGGGACTTGAGCTTCTCCATCTGGTGCTCGAGCTTGTCGATGACCTTGTCGACCGAGGCGAAGGCGTCCGGCGAGGCGGCCTTGGCCCGGATGACGTGGCCGTGGCCCCACACGGTGACCTCGCACACCTCCTTGGCCGAGATCCGGGGGTTCTTCTCCTCCGAGAAGTGGATCTCGGCGTGCTCCCACCCGTCGAGGTGACGGCTGAGCCGGGTGACCTTCTCCTGGGCCGTGACCCGCAGGCTCTCGGACACCTCGACGTTTCGTCCTCGAATCGTCACGTCCAATGTGTGCTCCTTGGTTTAGGGCGTAGCCGTGTGCGGCTGACCTGGTCTTTGCCCCCACACTCGCCTGCTGGAGAGCTCACGGACCCCGGCGGCGGCGGTCGGGCCAACGGAGTTGGCTTCCGACCCGGCACCGCCCGTGGTGCCCGTTTTCCTCCCTCTCCCGCCGGCGCCCGCCAATCGGGCGCCCACGAGGCAGGGCTTACTCCTAAGCCGCACCATGCTCAGCAACCACGGGTTGCCTTACGTGGGTCGTTTCGCCTGCGACTGGCGTCGACTTTCAACCACAGACCCGCACACGGCCACACGCTCGGAGTGTAGGCCCGGCCACGGGCTTGTCCGCCTAGGGGCGGTGCGGGCGGCGGCGACGACGTGGACCTGGTGCGCGCCGGCGGCGCGGAGGGCGCCGGCGGCGGCGGAGACGGTGGCACCGCTGGTGACCACGTCGTCGACGAGCAGGACCCGTGGGGCCGGTCGGCGGGCGGGGTGGAAGGTGGGGCCGCGGCGGCGGCTGTCGAGGGACTGGCCGGTCTGGGCGACGCCCGGCGGCCGGACCAGAAGCCGCCGGCAGGGGACATGAAGGCGGCGGGCGACGGCCCGGGCGAGGAGCTCGGCCTGGTCGAAGCCCCTCGTTCGGCGGCGGGCGTCGGTGGTGGGGGCCCACGTGACGACATCGACCGGCGTGGTCGCGGCGGCGAGCCGGGCCATCCCGTCGGCGAGGAAGGGGAGCGCCGAGCGGGCGTTGCGGTACTTCAGCCGGGCTACGACCTCCCGCCCCACGCCCTCGTAGGCCAGGAGGGCGTGGCAGGTGTCGACGCCTGTCGGCGGCGGGAGCGGCCGGGCCCGCCGCAGGTCGGCCGCGCACCGGGGGCAGGGGGCGGCCCCCCGGGCACCGCACACCGGGCACGTCCGCGGCAGGAACATGCCTCGAAAGCTACAAGGGGCATGGGACACCCACCGGATCGGTCGGATGTCGCGACGTGGGTACCCGCGGTCAGGTGCCCACCGTCCACGAGGTGAGGTACTCCTGCTGCTCCGGCGTCAGGACGTCGATGGTGATGCCCATCGTGTCGAGCTTGAGCCGGGCGACCTCCTCGTCGATCTCCGGGGGGACGTCGTAGACGCGGGCCTCGAGCGAGTCCCGCTGGCGCAGCACCCACTCTGCGCACAGGGCCTGGTTGGCGAAGCTCATGTCCATCACCGCCGCCGGGTGGCCCTCGGCCGCCCCCAGGTTGACCAGCCGGCCCTCGGCCACGACCAGCAGCCGCCGCCCGCCGAGGTCGAACGCCTCCACCGACGGCCGCGCCGGCATCCGGCCCCCGGCGGCGGCCGCCATCTCGGAGAGCGCGTTGAGGTCGATCTCGATGTCGAAGTGGCCGGAGTTGGCCAGGATGGCCCCGTCCTTCATGACCTCGAAGTGCTCCCGCCGCAGGACGTCGCGGTCGCCGGTGACGGTGATGAAGATGTCGCCCTTCCGGGCCGCGTCGGCCATGGGCATGACCCGGAAGCCGTCCATGGTGGCCTCGAGGGCCCGCAGGGGGTCGACCTCGCACACGATCACGTGCCCGCCCATGCCCGAGGCCCGGCTGGACACGCCCTTGCCGCAGTAGCCGTAGCCGGCGACCACGATCGTCTTGCCTGCCAGCAGCACGTTGGTGGCCCGGATGATCCCATCCAACGTGGACTGACCGGTGCCGTAGCGGTTGTCGAACATGTGCTTGGTGTTGGCGTCGTTGACGGCCACGATGGGGAACTTGAGCGCCCCGTCGACCTCCATCGCCCGCAGCCGGATGACCCCGGTGGTGGTCTCCTCGGTACCGGCGACGACCTCGCCCACCTGGTCGGGGCGCTCCCGGTGGAGCCGGGACACGAGGTCGCACCCGTCGTCCATGGTGACCTGGGGATGGGCGTCGAGGATGGCGTCGAGGTGGCGGAAGTACGTCTCGGTGTCCTCGCCCTTGATGGCGTAGGTCGCGATCCCGTCGTCGATGGCGAGGGAGGCGGCCACGTCGTCCTGGGTGGACAAGGGGTTGGAGGCGCTGGCGACGACGGTGGCGCCCCCTGCCTTCAGCGTGCGCAGGAGGTTGGCCGTCTCCGTGGTGATGTGGAGGCAGGCGGCGATGGTGACGCCCTCCAGCGGGCGCTCCTTCTCGAAGCGGGCCCGGATGCTGGCCAGCACCGGCATGTGACTGTCGGCCCAGGCGATGCGCTGGCGACCGAGCTCGGCCAGGGAGGCGTCGGCGAAGTCGCCGATGGCGTCGGGTGCGGGCTGATCACTCATGCGGGGGGCTCTCCTCCGGGTCTGGTGTGCGTTCGCCCGCCGACGTGGCCAGGGCGGTCTTGATGTGGTCCTGGGCCGGGATGGGCCCCGGGTCGACGCCCTCCTGGAGGGCGAGGTGGATCGACGTGACGTCGCCCACCAGGATCAGGTCGAGGAGCTGGGCCAGCTCGCCCTCGCCCTCGGCCGTCACCTCCTCGATGCCGGCCACCACCTCGTCGAGCAGGCGGTAGGTGAGCTCGAAGCGGTGCATGACCTGGGGGTGCTCGAAGTCGTGCCGCAGCCCGACCAGGGTCATCACCTGGCGGGTGACGTCGCCGTGCTGGCCCCATCCCGAGACCTCGTTGTGGCACAGCTCGGGCTGGGTGTTCCAGAAGGCGGGGATCTTGGCGTTCTCGTTCATGCTCGACTTCCACCGGTAGGCGGCGGCCGCCCCCACCGGTCCCCCGCCGTGGATGACGGGGATGGTGCGCCCGATGCTGCGGGCCAGGGTCTCCGCCAGGTTGCCCGGCTTCACCAGCTGGTCGCGGCGCACCTTGAGCTGCTCGACCGCGGCGTGGACCCACGAGGTGGCCCCGGGGAAAAGACCGATGTCCTCCAGGACGGCCAGGGCGGGGATGGCCAGGGCGCCCAACCCGGTGCGGGGCTGGGGGATGCCCGGCGGGATGCGGACCAGGGGGACCTCCCACGCCTCGGCCAGCCGGGCCAGCTCACCCCCGGTGGTGATGGCCACCACCTTGGCCCCGGCCAGGGCGGCTTCGGTGACCGCCTCGACCGTCTCCTCGGTGTCGCCCGAGAAGGAGACGGCGAACACGAGCGACCCCTCGCCCACGAAGGCGGGGACGTTGTAGCCCCGGAGGGCGAGGGCGGGCACCGGCAGGAACGGGCCGGCGGCGGCGACCAGGACGTCGCCGGCCAGGGCGCTGCCTCCCATCCCCAGGACGACGATGTTCTCCACGTCGTCGTGGTCGGGCAGCCCCTCCAGGCCGTGGGCCGCCAGCATCGCCTCGGCCACCTGCTCGGGCAGGCTGAGGGTGGCATCGAGGATGCCCTGGGTGTCCAGATGGGTGCGAGCGGGTGCGGTCACCGGGTCACGCCTCGAAGGTGGGCCGGATGCCCTCGGCCTCGGCCTTGGCCACCAGCCGGGCGTGCTCGGCGTCGTCGACCGGCGCCGCCTCGTCGATCAGCATGATGGGGACGCCGTCGTCGATGCGATACCGGCGCTGGGTGCGGGGGTTGTAGAGGGCGTTCTCGTCCTCGAAGTACAGGAGGGGGCCCCGGTCGGCGGGGCAGGCCAGGATCTCCAGCAAACGGGGGTCGAGGGTCATCGGGGTCAGGCCTCCCCTGCCATCAGGCTGCGGACCTCGGCCACGTGGGCCTGGCACGACGCCGGGTCGGCGGCCTCCAGGTTGAGGCGGAGGACGGGCTCGGTGTTGGACGGGCGCAGGTTGAACCACCAGTCGCCGAGGTCGACGGTGAGGCCGTCGACCCGCTCCTGGGTGGCGCCGGCAAAGGCCGCCGCCACCAACTCGACCACCGCGTGGGGGTCGTCGACCGTGACGTTGATCTCGCCCGAGGCGGCGTAGCGCTCGAACGGCTTCCGGAGCTGCGACAGCGGCCGGTCGGCCTTGGACAGCAGCTCGAGGACGACCAGGGCGGCGATGATCCCCGAGTCGGCCCGGAAGTTGTCGGCGAAGTAGTAGTGGCCGCTGTGCTCGCCGCCGAAGACGGCCCCCGTCTCGGCCATCACCGACTTGATGAACGAGTGGCCCACCCGGGTGCGCACGGGCGTGCCGCCCCGCTCGGTGACCACCTCGGGGACGGCCTTGGAGCAGATCAGGTTGTAGAGGATGGTGGCCCCGGGGTGCTTCTCGAGCATCGACGCCGCCACCATGGCGGTGGTGGTCGATCCCGAGAGGGGCTGGGCCTCGTCGTCGACGAGGAACACCCGGTCGGCGTCGCCGTCGAAGGCGAGGCCCACGTCGGCCCCCACCTCGAGCACCCGGGCCTGCAGGTCCTTGAGGTTCTCCGGCTGGATGGGGTCGGGCGGGTGGTTGGGAAAGGAGCCGTCGAGCTCGGCGTAGAGGAGCTCGACGTCGAACGGGAGGCCCTCGAACACCATCGGGGCGACGAGCCCGCCCATGCCGTTGCCGGCGTCGGCCACCACCTTGAGGGGCCGGAGCACCGACTGGTCGACGAACGAGCGCACGTGGTCGCCGAACTCGACCAGGATGTCGAGGGTGGAGACCGACCCGTGAGCGGCGCCGGGGTCGGGCTCGGGCGGTGCCGCTTCGACCATGGCCTGGATGTCGCGCAGGCCGGTGTCCTGCCCGACCGGCTTGGCGCCCGGGAGGCACAGCTTGATCCCGTTGTACCGGGCCGGGTTGTGGGACGCGGTGAGCATGGCACCGGGGGCGTCGAGGCTGCCGGCGGCGTAGTAGATGGTGTCGGTGGAGATGAGGCCGAGGTCGACGACGTCGGCCCCCTCGCCTGTCGCCCCGTCGGCGAAGGCGGCTGCCAGCTCCACGCCCGACGCCCGCATGTCGCGGCCTATCAGTATTCGGCGGGCGCCTGTGAATCGGGCGAAGGCGGAGCCCACGGCCCGGGCGATCGACGCGTCGAGCTGGTCCGGGACGACGCCACGGATGTCGTAGGCCTTGAAGATGTCGGACAGATCCAAGTCCCGGCCACAGTAGTTGCGGCAGGATGAGGCCGTGATCTCGGTGGTGATGCCCGCCCACGACGAGGAGCCGTTCCTCGCCGCGTCCGTCGCCGAGGTCGTCGCCGGCCTGCGGGGGCTCGGGGATCCGTTCGAGGTGCTGGTGGTCGAGAACGGCTCCACCGACGAAACCGCGGCCGTGGCCACCAAGCTGGCGGCCGAGTACCCCGAGGTCCGGGCCCTGTCCCTGCCCGAGGCCGACTACGGCAACGCCCTGCGCCAGGGCTTCCTCGCCGCCTCCGGGCGGGCCGTGGCCATCTTCGACGTCGACTACTACGACCTCGGCTTCCTCGCCACCGCCATGCAGCTCATCAACCAGCCGGACGGGCCGGCGGTGGTGGTGGGGACCAAGCGGGGCAAGGGGTCGGTCGACACCCGGGCCCGGTCGCGGCAGTTCGTGACCTGGACGTTCAGCACGATCCTCCACGTCGGCTTCGGGCTCAAGGTGTCCGACACCCACGGGATGAAGGTGCTCCGGCGCGACGACGTGGTCGCCCTGGTCAAGCGGTCGAGGTTCGGCACCGACCTGTTCGACACCGAGCTGGTCATCCGGGCCGAGCGGGCGGGCATGCGGGTCGACGAGGTGCCGGTGGTGGTGGCCGAGACCCGACCGTCACGGTCGTCGATCGTCCACCGCATCCCCCGGTCGATCCTCGGACTGGCCCGGCTGCGGGTGGCGCTGTGGCAGGAGGGCCGCTCCTAGCCGTCGCCGTCGCCGTCGCCCTCGGCCGGTCGGAAGGCGGCGATCACCTCGGCGAAGCGCTCGACGGCGGCCACGTCG
Source organism: uncultured Acidimicrobiia bacterium (assembly GCA_963790325.1). GTDB lineage: Bacteria > Actinomycetota > Acidimicrobiia > Acidimicrobiales > AC-14 > JAXDMK01. The sequence goes on along the minus strand of CAWBNY010000002.1, from coordinate 743,861 downwards.
AGGGCGGCCATGCGCACGATGGCGGTCTGCACGCCCACCTCGGCTTCCCGCTCCCCGAAGGCCCCCGAGCACGACCAGGCACGAGAACGGCAGCCGGATCATCGCCCGCCAGACTCCCGTCAGAGGGAGGGGGCGGCGCTCAAGTGGTCGCCTCGGCGGCGGCCTTGTCCTTCTCCTCGTGGTATTTGGCCTCCACGTTCACGCTCCAGATGTCGTGGGGCGGGTCGGCGCCGAGGATGTTCTCCACCGAGAGCATGGCCGTGTACATGGAATGGTCCTGGTTGTTGTACTTGTGCATCCCGTTGCGGCCGACCGGGAACACGTTGGGGGTGTTCTCCGCCAGCCACTTCCGGAGGGTGCCGACGTTGGCCTTGTAGGCGGCGTCGTACATGGGGTACGCCTTCGGCATCCGCACCACGTAACCCGACTCCACCTTCGACGTGTCGTCGAGCAGGCCGAGGACGTTGAGCTCCCGCTTCCCGAGCTCGACCAGGTCGGCGTCGGCCATCGTCCACAGGTCGTCGCCCTCGAAGACGAAGTACTCCAGGCCCAGGCACGTCCGCCCCTGCTTGACCAGGTAGGGCGACCACGACCCGAAGTTCTGGATCCGCCCGAGGCGGACGTCGGGCGAGTGGACGTAGATCCAGTTGTCGGGGAACCCGCACGCCTCCGGCACCACCAGGGCGATGGTGAGGAAGTCCCGGTAGCCGAGGGCGTCGGCCGCGGCCAGCACCTCGGCCGGCGGGGGCGGGTCCATGATCTTGAGGAGCGTCGAGATCGGCATCGACGAGATGACGTGGGAGGCCGGGTAGCGGCCGGCGGGCGTCGACACCGCCACCGCCGTGCCCCCCTCGTGGTGGACCGCGATGACCGGCGTCTCCATGACCACCGTGGTCCCCTTGGCCTCCACCAGCTCCCGGGCCCGCTCCCACATCATCCCCGGGCCGTACTTGGGGTACTGGAACTCCTCGATGAGGCTGGTGATCTCCTTCTGGTTCCGCTTGGGGAGGACGGCGTTGGTGATCGCCTTCATCAGGGAGAGGTTCTTGATGCGCTGGGCGGCCCAGTCGGCCTGGATCGACGTGGCCGGCACGCCCCAGAGCTTCTCCGTGTAGGTCTTGAAGAAGATCCGGTAGAGGCGCTTGCCGAAGCGGGACGACGTCCAGCCCTCGAAGTTGGACTGGTCCTTGGGCGGGCGGACCCGGGCCCAGCCGTAGGAGCCGACGCACCGCACCGCCTCCAGCACGCCGAGGTTCTTCAGCGCGTTCATGGGCTTGAGCGGGTAGTCGAAGAACTTGCCGTCGTAGTAGATCCGGCTCATCCGGGGCCGGGTGAGGAACTCGTCGTCGGCGAGGATCTCGTGCCACACGTCCTCCACCGCCTGGACCTTGGTGAAGAAGCGGTGGCCGCCGATGTCGAAGCGCCATCCGTCTCGCTCGGCGGTGCGGGCGATGCCACCCACCACCGAGTCGGCCTCGAGAACGGTCGACGTCCGACCCTGCTTGGCCAGCTGCCACGCCGCGGTGAGCCCCGCCGGCCCGGCCCCGATGATGACCACCTGCAATTCCTCGTTCACCACGGGCCGCACCCTATCCGGGCGGGTACTGCACCAGGCCCGACCGCTCGAAGGTGTTGGTGGGGACGCTGATCACCCGGCGCTCGGCGGGGCGGGCCTGGCGCAGGTCGGTGAGCAGTCCCTGGCACTTGGTGCCGAACGTGCGGTAACCGGGCGACCACACCACCCACACCGACCGCCCGGGTCCGGCCCGGTCGAGGAGCATGCGAGCGAAGGGGCCGGTCGGCGCGGCCCGGTTCACGGCCTCGTAGTCGACCCAGTCGACCAGCTCGGGACCCGTGCCCCGGGGGAACGTCACCTGCACCAGGTCCGGCTCCCCTCCGGGCGAGGCGGCCAGGATCCGGCTCACCGACGGTCCGAGCTGGTCGGGGCAGTAGGCGACGACGTCGCCCGGCTGGGCCTCGGCCCGGAGGGCGGCCGCCACCCGTCCCGCCGACGTCCGGTCACCGGCCATGTTGGGGATGGCTGTGGCGAAGCCGAGGGCCACCGCCAGACCGACCACCGCGGGGCCGACCCACGTGCCGGCCAACGTGGCGCTGCCCATCGCCGCCAGCAGCAGGACGACAGGGAAGACCACCGCTGCGTAGCGGACGGCGTAGGCCGACCCGGTGACCTGCCCCACCACCACCGCGAACACCATGGTGAGGGCCACGGCCGCGGCCAGCATCCGCCCCGGCGGCCGGCCGCGGAGGTCGAGGGTGACGATCCCCGACCCGACCGCCCGGCCGAACAGGCCCAGGGCCAGCAGGGCGTAGAGCAGCAGCCCGAGGGGCAGGGCGGTGTCGGGTAGCCCGGCGCCGAACTGGAGGACGATGTCGAACACGACCCGGGGCCTCGCCGCCCGGCCCCACGGCGTGCCCGTCGCCCGCATCTGCTCGACGAAGGACGGCAGCCAGGGCACGAACAGCAGCGACCCCACGGCCATGGCCAGCAGTGCCCGGCGGGCGCCCTCCGCCCGCCGCCACTGGGCCGCCAGCAGCACCCCCACCGCACCCACCAGGTAGAACGCCCAGTAGTGGGTCAGGAGGAGCAGACCCGTGACCAGGCCCAGCACGACCGCGGCTCGACGGGAGCGTCGCTGCAGCACGGTGTCGAGGGCCAGGAACCCGGCCAGCACCAGCACCACGACCAGCGAGTACATGCGGGCCTCGGTGCCGTAGCGGATGGCGAACGGCGACGACGCCAGCAGCAGCACGCCGGCCCACGCCACCCTCCGGTCGGCCTCCCCTGCCAGCCGCCGCCCGGCCAGCCACATCAGCGGCAGCGCGCCCACCGCCAACAGCCCCGACAGGGCCCGGGCGGCCACGTCGCCGGTGCCGGCCATGTCCATCCACCCGTGGAGGATCAGGTAATACAGCGGCGGCGCCCCGTCGTGGCGGAGGGCGACGAACATGTCCCCCAGCGGCAGGCGGGCGATGTTGACGGTGAGGGCTTCGTCCAGCCACAGGGGGGAGACCGTGAGGAACCGGGCGACCACGCCTGCCACCAGCACCGACGCCACGGTCACCGCCACCGCCGCCCGCCGCCGGGGCGCCGCGACGGCAGGGGCCGGGGAGCGGACCTGGAGGTCCTCGACGGTCAAGGGCAGCGTCGGGCGCCGGCCGGGATCAGCCGCTCCGGTCGGGTACCGGCACCGGCTGCGTCCCCGTGGGGGCGTCGGGGTGGGGGCCGGCCCCCGCTTCGGACCGGCCCGGGAGAAGGGCTACCGGCTGCTCCGGGTCGTCGACGACCATGGGTCCCCGCCGGGACCACTTCACCGCCAGCCCGATCCCGATGAAGGTGAGGATCCAGCCGGTGTAGTCGACGGGAGTCCAGCCGTAGTAGAGGCTCACGTGGGTGGAGTCGGGGATGACGACCATCAGGTTGGGCGACACCCGGTAGGGCCCGCTCGCCCCCGACACCTTCCAGTTGGGGAAGTACGACGCCTTGACCAGCACCGGCACCCCGACCTGGTCGACGTCGAAGGTGATGCGGTTGTCGCTGGTCTTGATCCCGCTGACCGCCACCGGCGGGAGCGGCCGCCGGTCGGGAGTGACGACGTCGACGTCGTCGCCCACCTTCGGTTTGATCAAGGGGTCGGTGGCGACCGCTGTGACCGCCACTCGCTGCCATTCCTTGGGACCGGAGGCGGCCAGGAACACGTCGTGGTCGGAGAAGTCCTGGTACCAGTCGGTCATGACGCCCATCCAGCCCCGCTCGCCGTCGCCCCCGCCGGTGATGACCGCCGGCTGGTTGGTGAGGGGTGCGACGATCTCCGAGCCCCGCACCTCGTAGGCCCGCCACGGCCCGGTCTGGCCGACGAGGGTGAGGTCGCGGTTGGTGTCGGCCTGGGCCACCGCCTCGGCGGAGAAGGCGATGTAGTAGCGGGTACCGAGCATCTGCAGGTGCTCGACCCCCTTGGAGACGTCGAGGCTGGTGTAGGGGAGGTCGCGTTGGGGGTTGGACGGGGCCTTCGACAGCTCGGCCGCGTTCATGAAGTGGTAGGGGACGGTGGCCGACGACTCGAAGTAGAGGCCCTCCATCGAGCCGATGCAGCCGTCGGTCCAGTACGGGAGGAGCATGAGGGCCATCGGCGTCCCGAACCGGTCGAGTTGGGACTCGTACTCCCAGTGGGCCCGGCCGCAGCCGTAGGTGCCGCCGACCTGCTCCATCATGTCGATGACCCGCTTGTACTCGGGGAACGCCGCCTTGCGCTCGTAGCCGGAGTAGTTCCACTTGGCCCAGTCGTCGATGTAGCTGCTGTCGGTGGTGGCCGGCTTGGGCAGCCAGCCGGGGAGCACCCCCAGCGGCAGGCCCACGAACACCCACACCGCCAGCGCCCCGGCCACGGGCGTGAGCCGGCGGGCGAGGGCGGACGGGTCGTTGGGGTCGGCGGCGAACATACGGCCCAGGGCGGGGCCGATCTCGGCCACCGCCACGCCGGCCAGCAGGTAGAGGCAGAGGAACCAGAACGGCAGGACGCGGGCGTTCCACAGCCGGCCGGCGGGGGCGAGGACGAACACCGCTCCGCTGACGGCGGCCATCCCGACGAGGAAGAGCCCGACCCGCCGCCGCAGGGCCACCGCGAACACGGCGCCGGCCGGCGCCAGCACCAACCACAGCCAGGCCCGGTTCTCGGGGAACAGGTTCTGGCTGTACTGGGTGATCTTCTCCCAGCCCATGTTGTTGGCGTAGCCCAGGCGCATGCCGAACGGGAACGACCAGAAGGCGGCGAGGAGGGCGCCCACCCCGATCATGCCGAACAGGAACTTCATCCGGGCCCGGCCCGGGCGCAGCATGTAGAGCAGGGCCGCCCCCACCACCGCGAACACGGTGGGCAGGAGGTGGCTGAGCCCGGTGAGGGCGAGAAGCACCCCGCCCAAGGCCCGGTTGCGCCCGGTGTCGAGGCCCCGGGCGACGACGCCCAGGAAGAGGAGGGCGAAAGACAGGCTGATGGAGAAGGAGAACTCCCCGGCGAGGGTGGACGGGATGTTGCCCCCGTAGATGGTGAAGCCCCGATCGAACAGGAACGGCAGTGAGGCCAACGAGAGCATCACCGGGCCCGGGAAGCGCATGCCCGCCAACTTGCCGAAGGCATAGGCACATATGGGGAGGGTCACGCAGCCGAGGACGGTGATCAGCTTGAACGCCACCCCGTAGGGGAGGACGAAGCTGAGGATCACGATCAGCAGCGACGGCAGCGGGAAGTAGAAGTGGTAGGCGGGGAAGCCTGCGTACCAGTCCGGCGCCCAACCGGTGATCCGGAGGTTGGGCAGCAGGTGGTGGCGCATGTAGTCCGGTCCCCACACGTGGGCCCCCATGTCGCCCCCCGCGGGGATGGTGTCGGCGAAGATGAGGTTGGGCTGGAGCTGGAGGAACACGAACAGGACGGCCGCGGTGACGATCCCGCCCGTGAGCATCGTCTCCGGCGTGACCTCGCTGGCCCGCTGCTTCAGCTCGTCGACGGTGGGGATCCGCACCGTCGGCCGACGAAGGGTCGGCATCCTGAGGGCAGGGGTCTTCCAGGCCGGCATCTTGACGCGGTCGAGAGCCGCCCGGAGCGGCGGCCGCCGCTGTACTGCCATCTCAGTATCTTGTCATTCCCCGAACGGGAGGTCCTGTCAGGATCTCGCCGGCCGTCGGCCCGGGGTCAGCGAACAGCCACCAGGTCGAGCACGGAGCGGAGGCCGACTTGCTCGCCGTCCCGGTCCCACCAGCGCCGCTCGCACACCTGGCACGAGTGCATGGTGATCTTCTCGGCGTGGTGCTGCATGCGGATCTCGACCAGGTCACGCGAACGGCAGTTCGGGCAGGTCATGTTCGGACTCCCTCTAAGCGATGCTTCGCCCTCCCAAGGCCTTCTCTGTATCGGCCGATTTGGTTGCTTGCTTGAGCATGAAACGGTCCGGATGTGGAACCATGAGCCACGGTCGGCGGTCAGAGACGGACGATGCGTGGCGTGAACGGGACGGGATCAGCGAGACGGCGGGGTCCCCTCGGCGCGCTCGCGCTGCTCGCGGTCCTGGCCGCGTGCTCGGCGGACGGGTCCGACGTCCGCTCGGCGCCGTCGGCGACCTCCACCACCAGGGGGACGATCGCGTCCCCGTCGTCCACCGCCTCCCCCACCACGGTCGAGACCACGTCCACCACCGCCGCCCCGCCGGCGGAGGTGGTGAGCTCGGCCGCTGTGCGGGCCGTCCAGGAGCGGCTGGCCGAGCTCGGCTACGACGTGGGCGAGGCCGACGGTCGCTTCGGGGGGCGGACCAGTTACGCGATCGTGGCCTTCCAGAAGATGGAGGGGCTCGAGCGCACGGCCGACATCGACGACGGACTCGAGGCGGCGCTGGCCGACGCCTCCCCTCCGGGGCCGATGGTGCCGGGCGGCCCGTCGACACGGGTCGAGATCGACCTCAACCGTCAGGTCCTCATGCTCTGGGTCGGCGGGGTGCGCACCCGCATCCTGCCCGTGTCCAGCGGCAACGGGGAGGAGTACTGCGTCGACGGCGACTGCGACGTGGCCGTCACCCCGCCCGGGTCGTTCCGCATCGGGCGCAAGGCGGAGGGGTTGGAGGTCGCCCCCCTCGGCGAGCTGTGGTGGCCGATGTACTTCAACGGGGGCATCGCCATCCACGGGTCGCCGGCGGTGCCGCCTTACCCCGCGTCCCACGGGTGCATCCGCATCCCGATGTACGCCGCCCCCACGTTCTACGACCAGGTGGCCCGGGGGACGGCCGTCATCCTCGTCGGGAAGGGGACCGGGACCCGAGGGCCTGGCGCCGCCGCCCGAGCCGCCGCCCAACCCGGTGCCGGTGGCGACGGTTCCGCCCGACACCGACCCGCCGACGATCCCGACGTTCCCGACCTTCCCCCCGCTCCCGACGACGGCCACCACCGAGCCGCCCCCCACGACCACCTCCGTCTCGACGTCGTCGACCACCTCCACCACCGAGCCGTAGCGCTCAGGTGGCGATGGCCACCACCAGGCTGACGAGGTTGAACGTGGCGTGGGCCACGATGGCGGGACCCAGGCGCCGGGTCTTCACCACCAGGGTGGCCAGGGCCAGGCCCAGGCAGGCGAGGGCGACCATGATCATGATCTGGCCCTTGACCGGGACGTCGTTGGGATGGGCCAGGCCGAAGAACACCGACGACCCCACGATGGCGAACAGCGGCCCGAGGCGTTTCTCGATCGAGCGCAGGAGGAGACCCCGGAAGAACAGCTCCTCCACCAGAGGGGCACCGACGACCGCGATCAGGACCAGGCCCACGAGGGCCACCCCGTTGGCCTCGTCCACCAGCTTGCGCACCGGCCCCGACACCTCCGGTTTGCCGAGGAGGGGACGGAGGAGCAGGCTCACGCCGGGGACTACGACCACCTGGGCGCCGATGCCGACGGCGATGCCGAGGGCCAGGTCGACGGGCCGGAAGGACCAGCCGAAGTCGCGGGTGAGGCTGGCCGAGCCCTTGCGCCGGGTGGCGAGCACCACGCTGCCGACCAGGCCGATCCACAGCCCCATCTGGCTGAACGCCTTGCCGCCGAGGCTCAGCTCGTCGTCGCCGGTGACCCCCAGCCACGTGCCGGCCAGGACGCTCGACAGGGCCAGCCCCACGACCAGCCCGAGGATGACGTCGCCCAGCCCCCACCGGGGGGGCGGATCGGCGACCACGGGTGCGCCGGCGATGGGTGCATCGGAGTCCATGTCTCCGCCGAGCCTAAGGCCACGGCCGCGGGCCGAGGCCGTCGGGACGTCGGCGGGGTGATCGCCGGCCGCGGCCGCCGCCGCGGCCTACGGAACGCAGTTGGGGAGGTCGGGAGGGGGGCCTGCCCCCTCCCGACTACGACGCCTGGGCGCGGAGCTCGGAGGCGGTGGACCGGGCCCGGACGGTGGCGGCCCGGCGGTCGTGGCCGGTCCAGCCCTTGGGGGGTGCCGTCCGGTCGGCGTGGCGGGCACACAGGTCGATGGTGTGCGGCTCCTTGGCGCCCACGTCGTCGAGCCAGACGGTGCTGGTCGCGTACTGGAAGCTGAGGGTGGCGGTGGCCGCTTCCCCGCACCCGGGACGGGCGCAGAGGCGAGGACGCTGCATCTCACCACGGTACCGGGGTTCCGGAGACCGGCTGTGGATGGTGCGAGACCAGGTTAGGGGTCCAGGCCGCATACCATTGCAGCCGTGAGCCCGTCAACGCCCGATCCCAGAGGCGCGCAGAAGGAACGTCCGCCGGGCTCCGGCGTGCCGGTCCCCGGATCGTCCTGGCCCCGACCCCTCGTGTGGGTCCTCATCGGCGTCGCCCTGCTGGCCCTCGTCGCCGCCCCCGCCGTCACCCGCACCAACGCCGACAAGATCGACTACTCCACCTTCCGGTCCAAGGTGGAGGCGGGTCAGATCGAGAGCATCAAGGTCACCAACGACTCGTCCCGCATCAAGGGCAAGTACAAGACGCCAATCGACGACAAGACCGACTTCACCACCACCGCCCCCGCCGTCATCCCCGACGACGACCTGGCCCTGTTCCGGGAGAAGGGCGTCACCGTCGAGTTCCTGCCCCCCAGCTCCAACCTGGTGGGCACCCTGCTGGTATGGATGCTGCCGATCGCCCTCCTCCTCCTGTTCTGGTGGTGGATGGGAAAGCGGGCCCAGGGCCAGATGGCCGGGATCATGTCGATCGGGCGGTCGCGGGCGAAGGTGTACACCACCGAGAAGCCCAAGACCACCTTCGCCGACGTCGCCGGCTACAAGGGCGTGAAGCAGGAGATCAACGAGGTCGTCGACTTCCTGAAGCAGCCCCAGAAGTTCCGTGACATCGGTGCCCGCATCCCCAAGGGCGTGCTCCTGGTAGGGCCCCCGGGCACCGGCAAGACCCTCATCGCCCGGGCCGTGGCCGGCGAGGCGGGCGTGCCGTTCATGTCGATCACCGGCTCCGACTTCATGGAGATGTTCGTCGGGGTGGGCGCGGCCCGGGTGCGCGACCTGTTCCAGACCGCCCGCAAGCAGGCGCCGTGCATCATCTTCGTCGACGAGATCGACTCCATCGGCCGCAAGCGGGGCGCCGGCCTGGGCGGCGGCCACGACGAGCGGGAGCAGACACTCAACCAGATGCTCTCGGAGATGGACGGCTTCGACACCACCGAGGGCGTCGTCATGATGGCGGCCACCAACCGGCCCGACATCCTCGACCCGGCCCTGCTGCGGCCGGGCCGGTTCGACCGCCAGGTCGTCGTCCCCCTGCCCGACCTCGAGGAGCGCCTGCCCATCCTCCAGGTCCACTGCAAGGACAAGCGCCTGGCCCCCGACGTCGACCTCGAGGTCATCGCCCGGGGCACCCCCGGCATGAGCGGCGCCGACCTGGCCAACCTGGTCAACGAGGCCGCCCTCCACGCCGTCCGCCGGGGCGACAAGGACATCCACATGCTCGACTTCGAGTCGGCCCGCGACCGCGTCCTCATGGGCCAGCGGCGGGAGTCGATGGCCCTCTCCGGCAAGGAGAAGGAGGTCATCGCCTACCACGAGGGCGGGCACGCGGTGGCCGCCTACGTCCTCGAGCACGCCGACCCGGTGCACAAGGTCACGATCCTGCCCTCGGGCATGGCCCTGGGCGTCACCCAGCAGCTACCGGTCGAGGAGCGCCACATCTACCAGCTCCCCTACCTGCAGGACTCGCTGGTCGTGCGCCTGGGGGGGCGCATCTCCGAGGAGCTCGTCTACGGGATCACCTCCACCGGCGCCAACAACGACCTGGTGGGCTGCACCGACCTGGCCGGCAAGATGGTGCGGGAGTGGGGCATGTCCGACAAGATCGGTCCCATGGCGTGGGGATCGCAGGGGGCCGTGTTCCTGGGCGACGACCTCATGCGCCAGCGCGACTACTCCGAGGACACCGCCCGGGTCATCGACGAGGAGGTCGAGCGCATCCTGCGGGAGCAGGAGAACCGCTGCCGCGACCTGCTCCGGGAGCACCGCAAGGGCCTCGACGCGGTGGCCGCCGCCCTGCTGGTGAAGGAGACCATCGACGGGGCCGAGGTGCGGCGCCTGGTCGACGAGGCCGCCGGTCGCCTGGTGCGGCCGCCGGAGGTGCCCGCGCCTCCGATCGCGGAGCTGAAGGACCTGCCGGGCGACACGATGACCAACGGGTCCCACGACGACGCGGTTGCCGACGACGGGGTCGACGACCCCGTCGGCGACCCTGCGCAACCGGCCCGTTAGCGCAGGCCCGCTAGCATCGATTGACGACCGGGACGGCGCCGCTGCGCCTTCCGCCGCACCGAACCACGATCCAGTCTCGGAAAGACAGCCTGCCTTGAGTCGCTTCACGCCGGACGCCGCCGCCGCCCTCGAGGGCCCGGATTGGCTCCGCGCCCGTCGGGCCGCCGCCGCCGATCGGTTCGCCGCCGCCAGCCTGCCCACCGAGGCGGAGGAGATCTGGCGCTACAGCCGGGTGTCCCAGCTCGACCTCGACGCCTACGACGCCGCCGGCTTCCCCGGCGATGGCAGAGGAAACGGCCACGGCCCCGAGCTCGCCGGTCCGGTGGCCGAGGTGCTCGCCGCCACCGAGCCCCGCTCCGGGCTGCTCGTCGTCCACAACGGCCGGGTCGTGCGCCGTGAGCTCGACCCCGCGGTCGAGGCCCTGGGCGTGGTCGTGGCCGACGCCCGCGACCTCCCCGACGGCGCCGACCACCTGGCCGCGTCCGATACCGACGCCGACGCCTTCACCGAGCTCAACGCCGCCTTCCTGCTGGGGGCGGCCGTGGTGCGGGTGCCGCGGGGCGTCGACGTCCCCCACCCCATCCTGATCCTGCACTGGATCGACGGCGACGGAACTGCGGCCTTCCCCCGCACGATCCTCGCCGCGGGCGAGAACAGCCAGGTGACGGTGGTCGAGCACCAGGCCTCGGCCGACGTGCTGGCCCTGGTCGATTCGGTGGTCCGCATCGACGTGGCCGACGCCGCCCGGCTGCGCTACCTCAACGTCCAGAACCTCGGCCCTCGCGTCTCCCAGGTCGGCTACCAGTCCAGCCGGGTCGGTCGGGACGCCAGCCTGGTGTCCTCGGTGGTCGCCCTCGGCGGCGACTACGCCCGGGTCCGCACCGACTCCCGCATCGACGGCAAGGGCGGCACGGCCAACCTCAACGCCGTCTACTTCACCGACGGCGACCGGATGCACGACTTCCGCACCCTCCAGGACCACGTGGCCCCGTCCACCACCAGCGACCTGCTGTTCAAGGGGGCGGTGCAGGACCACGGCCGCTCGGTGTACTCGGGGATGATCCGGGTCCGGCCCGAGGCCGTGGGCACCAACGCCTTCCAGACCAACCGCAACCTGGTCCTGTCCGAGGGGGCAGGGGCGGAGTCGGTGCCCAACCTGGAGATCCTCACCGACGATGTCCGCTGCAGCCACGCGTCGGCGGTGGGCCCGGTCGACGAGGAGCAGCTGTACTACCTGGAGAGCAGGGGCGTCCCGCCCGTCCAGGCCGAGCGCCTGATCGTGATGGGCTTTCTGGGCGAGGTGCTCGACCGGCTGCCCAGCCCGGCCCTGGTGGCAGGCCTGAAGGCCACCATCTCCCGCCGCCTGGCGGCCCGGGACGAGGCGCCGGCGGCGGCGGGGGCGAGCCAGTGAGCCACGCCACCGCGGTCCGGCTGTGCGCCGCCGACGACATGGTGCCCGGCACCGCCCGCCGCTTCGACGTGGGCAAGCACCGCATCGCCCTCGTCCGCCTGGGCGACGACTTCTACGCGGTGGGCGACCGCTGCAGCCACGCCGACTTCTCCCTGTCCGAGGGCGAGGTGTGGGTCGACGAGTGCGAGATCGAGTGCTGGAAGCACGGCAGCACGTTCTCCCTGGTCACGGGCGAACCCCAGTCGCTGCCCGCCATCCATGCCATCCCGGTCTACAAGGTGACGGTCGTCGACGGCGCCGTTCTGGTGGAGGTCTCCGGACATGAGTGAGCTGGTCGTCCGCGGCCTCGAAGCCGGCATCGACGGGCAGGACATCCTCCGGGGCATCGACCTGTCGGTGGCCACCGGCCAGGTGCACGCGGTCATGGGCCCCAACGGCTCGGGCAAGTCCACCCTGGCCAACGTGATCATGGGCAAGGCCGGCTACAAGGTCACCGCCGGCTCCATCACCCTCGACGGTGTGGAGATGCTGGGCCTTCCGGTCTGGGAACGGGCCCAGGCGGGGCTGTTCCTGGCCATGCAGTACCCGAGCGAGGTCCCCGGCGTCTCCCTGGAGGACGCCCTGGCCGCCGCCCTCGAAGCCCGGGGAGCCGGCACCGGAGACCTGCGCCAGCGGGTGGCGGCGGAGGCGGGCCGCATCGGCCTGCCCGTCGCCCTCCTCGACCGCCCCCTCAACGTCGACCTGTCGGGCGGGGAGAAGAAGCGCAACGAGACCCTGCAGCTCGGCATCCTCCGCCCGAAGATCGCCGTCCTCGACGAGATCGACTCCGGACTCGACGTCGACGCCCTGCGCGACGTGAGCCGGCGGGTGGAGAAGATCACCGAGGAGATGGGCGTCGGCATCCTGGTCATCACCCACTACAGCCGCCTGCTGCGGGAGCTCAAGCCCGACGTGGTGTCGGTGCTGCGGGCGGGTCGCATCGTCGACTCCGGCGGTCCCGAGCTGGCCGAGGAGCTCGAGCGCACCGGCTACGCCGGCTACGGCGAGCAGGATCCGGGGCCCGACGGCCTCACCCGGTAGTCAGGGCCGACGGCAGGGTGATCGTGGGGCCGGGGGCCTCCGGCTCCGCCGATGACGGGGGCTGCGGGGGCACGATCTCGTCGCCCACCCCGTTCGAAACGAAGACGGGCCAGCCGTTGCCCACGATCGTCGGGAACCACTCGGCCGCGTTCATCGGCAGGCGCACGCACCCGTGGGACGCGGGGTAGCCGGGCACCGAGTAGGCGCCGTGGAAGGCGATGCCCCCGTTGAAGTACAGGGGGTTGTAGAGGTCGCCGAGGGGACCCGTCTCCCACCCCTGGGCCGCCCGGTAGACGGTGTAGGCGCCCCGGGGGGTGAACGCGTAGCGGCAGTAGCCCTCGGAGCAGAACCGCTCCTCGGAGCCGGTGGACACGGGCAGGATCCGGGTGAGGCCGCCGCCCTGGTAGAGGAAGAGGATCTGGCGGCCGAGGTCGACCTCGACCCGGTTGGGCCCGCCCTGGGGGGCGAGGGCGGCATGGGTGCCGGGGTCGATGGCCATGGCGGCCACGACGTCGTCGGTGGCCCGCCCGTCCCGGCCGAACCCGTGGACCTTCTGGAAGGCCATCACCCCGTACCGGGTGACCTCGTCGAACGTGCCGTCGACGTCGCCCACGTCGTAGCGGAGGGCGTCGAGGCGCTGCTCGAGGGCGAGGACGGCGGCGCCGGTGTCGCCCTCGCCCAGGCCGGGCCGGGCCGTCTCGGCCGGCGCGGGGGCAACGGTGGTCGACGTCGACGTGGTCGTGCTGGTGGAGGTCGTGGTGCTGGTCGGCGGGACGGTGGAGCTGGTCGGCGGGGAGGTGGATGTGTTGGAGCCGCCGATGGTCTTGGCGTCGGTGCCCGAGGTGCAGCCGGCGGCGAACAGGACGAGGGCCACCGCGAGGGCCGGAGCGGTGCGGTGGCCCCTCACGGGTGCTCGATCTTCTCCGGGCCCTGGTTGGCGAAGGTGGTGACGAAGCGGTCGATGGTGTCGGTCTCGATCCCCTCGCACAGGAGGCGGGCGTGCCAGGCGGTGGCCGCCACCGGCGTCGGGATCGAAGGCCGGGGGACGACGAGGACGTCGCGGGAATGCCGGGCGGCGACGTCGCGGAGCGCGGACAGGGTCAGCCCGTCGACATCGGGCCGGTACCAGAGCACGACGTAGCCGTGCTCCAGGGCGTGGACGATCAAGCCGTCGGACGGCTTGTTCTCGAGGGTGTAGTCGCCCGCGCCCGCCGCCTGGGGCGTGTGGTTTCCGCCAGCCGGCGGGTCGACCTGGTAGGTCGGGGCGGCGACATGGTTGCGGCCGGCGCCGTTGTCGGAGTCGCTCTCCCGGTCGAACCGGCACGACGCGGTCTGGAACCCGGCCGCCTGCTGGTCGCGCTCCCGCTTGTCGGAGACGAGGACGAAGCCGACGACGGCGACGATGGCGGCCACACCCCCGGCGATCAGGGCCCGGTTGCGCAGGACCCGCCGGCGCCGGGCCTTGGCCGCCGCCGCCAACCGCTCCTCCCGGCTCGGGCCCCGTCCTTCCTTGGCCGGGGCTGCACCTTTGACCGGGGGGGTGCCCTTGGCCTGGGGGGCCGCCTTGGGTGAGGCCGCCGGGGCCGTGCCTGCCTTGGCCGGGGCTGGTGCCGCCTTGGCCGAGGCCGCCGGGGCCGTGCCCTTCGCCTGGGCCGCGCCCTTGGCCTGGGCCGTGCCCTTGGCCGCCGGGCCCTTGGCCGCCGTGCCCTTGGCCTGGGCCGCCTGGGATGTGCCCTTGGCCTTGGGCGGGGCGGCCTTGGGCGGGGCCGGTGGTTCGGCCGGCGTGGCCTTGGCCGAGGCCGGGGCCGGTGGTTCGGACGGCGTGGCCTTGGTCGGGGCCGGGGCTTTGGTGGCCGAGGTGGACGGGGGGGCGGCCGGCTTGGGCGCGGTCACCCGCTTGGCCGGGCTGGGCGGCCGGTTGGCGGGACCCTTGCCCTTCCCCGGACCCTTCTTCTTGGCCATCGCCGGGCGACAGTACCCGCGCGGCACCCCTACAGTGCGGCCATGCTCTCGAACGGGGATCGGGCGCCGTCGTTCACGCTCCCCGACATCGACACCGGCGAAGCCGTCTCCGATCCGTGGCGAGCGGTCACCGGGCCCACCATCCTGGCCTTCTTCAAAGCCACCTGTCCGGTGTGCCAACTGGCCGCGCCCAAGGTCCGGGCCCTCGCCGAGGGCGGGGCGAACGTGGTCGCCATCGGCGAGGATCCCGCCCCGACCCTGGTCTACTACCGGGCCCGGTGGGCCCAGACCGTGCCTACGCTGAGCGAGCCCAGGCCCTACCGGGTGTCGGACGCCTACCGGCTGGTGAGCGTTCCCAGCCTGGTCCTCGTCGACACCGCGGGCACCGTCGTCGACTCGGTGATCGGGTGGGATCGCGACGAGTGGAACCGGGTGGCGGTGGCCGCCGGCGGACGACCGGTGTCGGCCGTGGGCGACGGACTGCCTTTGTATCGGCCCGGCTGAGGCAGCCGCAACCGTCACTGACCCGGTCGGGCCAGCCAGTGAGCGGGTGGTCGTCGGGGACGACGGCCGCCCGATCATGGTCCGGGTGGCGGCCGCGAGCGCCGGTCAGAAGCCGGGATGGGTTGCTACGTATTGTGGGATGAAACTTGAGTCGCTTCGTGTTAACTCTGGTGAGACACTCACGCCATCCCGAGAGGAACCGAACCATGCTCAAGCAGACGTGGACGCGTCCGGCCACCATGCCGATGGACGCCTACCGCAATGATGGCCACCTGGTCATCGATTTCGACGTACCCGGCGTCGACGCCGAGTCGATCGAGGTCAACGTCGAGGACCGCACGCTGAAGGTTGTCGCCCCCCGGCCCCGGCCCACCATCGAGGGGGTCACGTGGCTGAAGGCGGAGCGGGCCTACGGCACGTCCACCTGCCAGCTCTACCTGGGCGACGGGCTCGACCTCGACGCGGTGGAGGCGAACGTCGTCAACGGTGTGCTCACCGTCACCATCCCGATGGTGGAGGGCGCCAGCCGACGGGTCGAGGTCACGCGCGGCGAGGGCAACGAGGCCCCTGCCGTCGAGGCACCCGCCGCCTAACCCCGGCACCCCAGCAGTCCGCCCCGGCCCGGCCGTCACCTGACGGCCGGCCGTGGCGCGTCTGTCAGTCGGGGTCGTCGAGGGCGACGGCCAAACCGGGGCGGGTCGCCCGGACCGCCTGGACCAGGACCACGAACGCGATCGCACACCCGGCGGTGACCACCCGCAGCCCGAAAGCGTCCCCCAACGCCCCTTGGATCACGGCCCCGATGGGGTACACCGTGCCCAGGGCCACGCTGTAGAGGCTGAGGATCCGTCCCCGGAGGGCGGCGGGCGCCCGCAGCTGCACCACCGTCCCCAGCCCGGACAGGATGCCGACGTAGGCCGCCCCTACGGCCGTGAGGGCCATCGTCGCCGCCAGCAGCGACGGCGAGACGGCGTACGCCACCAGCAAGACGGGCAGGACCACCATGTCCACCAGGAGAACCCGCCGCCGCCCGAAGCGGGCGGCCAAACCGGGCAGGGCCAGGGCCCCGACCACCGCCCCAAAACCCTGGGCCGTGATCAGCACCGACGTCGCCCCTTTCCCCTCCCCCAGCACCTTCACCGCCACCGCCGGGATGAGGGCGATGAACGGAGACAGGAAGAGGGCGGCGGCGGCGATGCCGAGGATGGCCAGCCGGCAGCCGGGCTCGGCCCACGCTCCTCGGGCGCCGGTGACGATCCGCCGCCAGAGCCCGCCGACCTCCTCGTCGCCGACCGGCGGTGGGACCCGGACGAGCGTCACCGCCACCAGCACCGCCCCGAAGGACACCGCGTTGAGGACGAAGGCGAACGTGTAGGAGCCGGCGGCCAGGATCAGGCCGGCCAAGGCGGGTCCGACGACCCGACCCAGGTTCCACTGGGCCATCGAGAGCGAGCTGGCCGCCAGCAGCTCCTCGGGGGGGACGAGGTCGGGCAGGATGGCCTGGTAGGCGGGATAGCCGAGGGCCGCCATGCACCCCATGCCGAGCACGGTCAGGGTCACGTTGGCCGGGGTGATGTTGCCGGTGGCCGACAGCACGGCCAGCAGGGCGGCGAAGGCGGTCTCGCCCAGGGTGGTGAGGATCAGCAGCCGGCGGCGGTCGAGCCGGTCCGCCAGCGCGCCGCCCACCGGCGAGAACAGCCCCAGGGGCAGGAAGGCGGCCGCCGCCACCAGCCCCGTCCACCGGGCCTGGCCGGTGAGCTCGGTGACGAGGACACCGACCGCCACCGTCTGCACCCACGACCCGATGTTGGACACCAGGGCCGCCGTCCACAGCACCGCGAACCGGCGCCGGGCCAACGGACGGAGGGACGCCAGCCGCAGCGGCCCCCGCCGGGCGACGTCGGCCGGGGGGGCGGGCGGCTCCTCGGGAATCACGCCGGGCCGGGAGTCTCGCCCTGGTAGCGGGCCTCCAGCCCGTAGTGGTCGTCGAGGCGGACGACCCGGTTGAAGTCGTCGAACGTGGTGAGCAGGCCGAGGTCGTCCCGAAGCGTCCCCTTGGCCGCCAACACCCCGTAGGCGTCGGCCAACGACCGGGCGGCTGCGAACAGGCCGGTCAGAGGGGAGACGATTAGGTCGAACCCGAGGTCGTGCAGCTCGGCCGGGGTCATCAGCGGCGTGCGCCCGGCCTCGATCATGTTCGCCACCCGGACCACCCCCGGGGTGGCGGCGGCCACCGCCCGCATCTCGTCCACCGACTCGGGGGCCTCCACGAAGATGGCGTCGACGCCGAGGGCGGCGGCCGCCTGGGCCCGGGCGATGGCCTCGTCGAGGCCGCCGGATGGCCCCGCCGCCGCCCGGGCGTCGGTGCGGGCCACCACGAACAGGCCGTGGCGGCGGGCGTCGAGCGCCGCCTCCAGCTTCGACAGCCAGTCGGCCGCCGGCACGACCCGCTTGCCGGCCATGTGGCCGCACTTCTTGGGCCATACCTGGTCCTCCAGGAAGATGCCCGCCCCGCCCGCCGACTCGAACAGCTCCACCGTGCGCCGGGTGTTGAGGGCGTTGCCGTAGCCGGTGTCGGCATCGACGATCACCGCCGTCTCGGGCGCGGCCCGGCACACCCGGCGGGCGACGTCGGCCATCTCCCCCTGCGTCAGGTACCCGAAGTCGGGCAGGCCCAGGAGGGCGGCCGACGTGGCATACCCCGACAGGAACGCCACCGGGAAACCGGCGTCCGCCGCCAGCCGGGCCGACAGGGCGTCGTAGACCCCCGGCATGAGCACGGTCTCGCCGCCCGCCAGCAGCGCCCGAATGCGATCACCGATCATCGGGCCGACAGTATGTCGAACCCGGAAGCCGGGAGGCCACCTCCCCTGCGAGTCGCCGGCCGACCGACCGGCCAGCGGGCCCAAGGACCTAGGCCTGTAGGACCGAAGGGCAGCTCGCCTAAAGCGGCCAGCGCGGTGGACGTCGACGCCGGGGGGACGAGCCCCCCGACGGTCACGGAGTGATGCCGCAGACCTGCTGGCTGTAGGAGAGGAGGCGCTGGCCCGACGTCTGGAACTCCGGGTCGGTGAGGACGGTCAGATCGAGCTGGCCCTCCTGGGAGCTGGCCAGCAGCTTCTCGAAGCCCTCGGCCAGGGTGGTGACGTCGCCCTTGAGCTCGGGCGGGGCGACGGCCACGATCTCGCGCACGGCCGGGGCCACGTCGGCCAGGAGGGCGGCCAGCTGCTCGGGGTTGGACGCGGTGCCGCCGATCTGCGACACCCGGGTGGAGTTCTCCCGGGCCAAGGTGCAGAACACCGACGTCGAGCTACCGGTGAACGTCTCGGTCGTGGGCGTGGTGGAGGCCACCACGGTGGTCGTGGTCGCGGACTCCTCGTTGTCGTCGCCACTGCTGCAGGCGGCCAGTGACACCAGGGCCACCATCGCCAGGACGGACGAGAGGACTCGGACTCGGCGCATCATGCTCCTTCGGCTTCGGTGCTCACGACGCGAACCTGACCGGCTCGGGCCTCGTCGAGGGCCTGGGCCAGCGTGTTCCACGACAGGGTGGCGCACTTGATTCTTACCGGAAACTTGACCACCCCCCGCAGCGCCTCCAAATCGCCCAGCTTGACCTCGGGGTCGGGGGCCACGGCCTCGTCGATCTCCCGGCCCTCGCCGTCGAGGCGGTGCTCGTGGATCGACATCATGGCCTTGAACGCCCGGATCAGCCCCCTCGCCTCGGCTGCGGTGCGGCCCTTGACCGCGGCCGACATCATCGACGCCGACGACTGGCTGATCGAACATCCCTGGCCGGCGATGCGGATGTCGGCCACCCGGTCGCCCCCCTGCTCGTCGGACATCGCCATGTCGACGAAGAGCACCACCTCGTCGCCGCACAGGGGGTTGAACCCCTCCACCCGCAGGGCGGGCGGGCTGGGCAGGTCGCCCCGGTTCCGCGGGTTGCGGTAGTGGTCGAGGATGATCTCGCGGTACAGGTCTTCGAGGGACATTCGGGCGGCCTCGGGTGACTAGGCGAAGAACTTGGCTGCGGACAGGAGGGCTTCCGACAGAGCGTCGACGTCGGACTCGTCGTTGTAGACGTAGAACGACGCCCGGGCGGTGGCGTTGACCCCCATCCGCCGCATGAGCGGCTTGGCGCAGTGATGACCGGCCCGGATGCAGACGCCCGTCTCGTCGAGGACCTGGGACAGGTCGTGGGGGTGGATGCCCTTGTAGGCGAAGGAGACCACCCCGCCGCGGCCCTCGGGGTCGGCGGGACCGAAGATGCGCAGGTCGTCGCCGTGGCGCTCGGCCAGGGTGGCGAGGGCGTAGGTGGTGAGCTCGACCTCGTGCCGGCGGACCTCGTCGATGCCCAGCCCGGTGAGATAGTCGACCGCCGCGCCCAGGCCCACCGCCTCGGCGATGGGGGGCGTGCCCGCCTCGAACTTCCACGGCAGGCAGTTGGGAGTCCACCCGTCGAGCCGGACGTCGTTGATCATCTCGCCCCCACCCAGGAAGGCGGGCATCGAGTCGAGCAGCTCCTCCCGTCCCCACAGGACCCCGATGCCGGTGGGCCCGCACATCTTGTGGCCGGTGAAGGCGAGCAGGTCGCAGCCGAGGGCGGCCACGTCGGTGGGCAGGTGGGGAACGTACTGCGACCCGTCGACCACCATCACCGCGCCCACCGCGTGGGCCGCGTCGGCCAGGTGGCGGATGGGGTTGAGCGTGCCCAGGACGTTGGACATGGCGGTGACGCTCACCAGCCCCACTCCGTCGAGCAGTCGGTCGAGGTCGTCGAGGACGAGGGTGCCGTCGTCGGCCACCGGGATGTAGCGCAGCTCGACGCCCTTCTCCTCCCGCAGCATGAGCCAGGGGACGAGGTTGGCGTGGTGCTCCATCATCGTGAGCAGCACCGCCTGCCCTTCCGGCAGGCAGCGACGGCCGTAGCTGTGCGCCACCAGGTTGAGGGCCTCGGTGGCGTTCTTGGTGAAGACGATCCCCGACGGCGACGGGGCGCCGATGAAGCGGGCGACCTTGGCCCGGGCGTCCTCGAAGGCGGCGGTGGCCTCCTCCGCCAGCCGGTACACGCCCCGGTGGACGTTGGCGTGGCTGGTCTCGTAGTACCGGTCCATGGCGTCGAGCACGGCGCGGGGCTTCTGCGAGCTGGCCGCCGAGTCGAGATAGACCAGCGGCCGATCGGCGTCGGCGAGCAGCGGAAAATCGTCCTTGACGGCGTGTGTGAGCGCCACGCCGTTACCGCGCGGGCCGGGGATGCCGCCGCCGGCGGACGCTGCGGATGGCCTCGAGCCGGCCGAGACGCAGGCTCGCCCGGGGGACGGCGCGGAGAGGGGCCGGGCCCGCTTCGATCAACGCCACGCGTCGTAACCCTCTCGCTCGAGGCGGTGGGCGAGGTCGGCGTCGCCGCTGGCCACGATGCGGCCGTCGACGAGGATGTGGACGACGTCGGGTTCGAGGTACTGCAGGATGCGCTGGTAGTGGGTGATGAGCAGCACGCCCAGCTCGGGCCGGTCCTTGCGCACCTCGGACACCCCGTTGGACACGACCCGCAGGGCGTCGATGTCGAGGCCGGAGTCGGTCTCGTCGAGGACGGCGAACTCGGGCTCGAGGATCGCCATCTGCAGGACCTCGTTGCGCTTCTTCTCACCGCCCGAGAAGCCCTCGTTGAGGTAGCGGTCGCCGAACGAAGGGTCGATGCCGAGGCGGGCCATCCACTCCATGATCGACAGCCGCAGCTCCAGCACCGACAGGTCGATGCCCTTGCGGGCCGACAGCGCCTGGCGGAGGAACTGCACCACCGACACCCCGGGGATCTCCTCCGGGTACTGGAAGGCGAGGAACAGGCCGGCCTTGCCCCGCACGTCGGTGGCCCAGTCGGTGATGTCGTCGCCCTTGAAGCGGACGGTGCCGGACGTGACCTCGTAGTCGGGGTGGGCCAGCAGGGTGTTGGCCAGGGTGGACTTGCCCGACCCGTTCGGCCCCATCAGGGCGTGGACCTCGCCCGGCATCACCGTGAGGTCGACGCCCTTGAGGATCTCGGTCTCCTCGACCGAGACGTGCAGGTCCCGGATCTCGAACAGCGGCGTGACCATCCCCGACATATTACACCTACGGCCGTAGGGGAAATTGGGCCCGGCCCGGTTTTGACTAACGTCGATCTATCGCCGATCCCTGGACCTTCATGGGCGCCAGTCCCTCCCTGGGTCAGGCCGACGGGCACGTGACACTGGTCGAGGGTGCATCGTTCTGCATCTCCGACCGCAGCGGCGACATCCGCGCCGCGTCGGCCCAGGGCCTGTTCTTCCGCGACACGCGGTTCCTGTCCGGTCTCGAGCTGAAGATCAACGACTACCCGCCCGAGCCGCTGGCCGCAGAGACGTCGAACCCGTTCTCGGCCACGTTCGTCCTGCGCAGCGCCACCCGGCCGGGCGCGGCCGAGAGCTCGCTGATGGTCTTCCGCTACCGGTACGTAGGCCGGGGCATGCGGGAGGACATCGTCCTCAGCAACTACGGCGAGGAGGCGGCCTACTGCTCGGTGGAGATCGGTTTCGGGGCCGACTTCTCCAACCTGTTCCGGGTGAAGGAGGGGGTGGTCCGGGCGGAGGGCAACGTGGAGCTGCGCACGTCGGCCTCGGGTCTGGCGTTCGACTACCGCAAGGGCCCCACCACCAAGGGCCTCCGGGTCACGGCCAGCCAGCCGGCCCGGGCCCTGTCGTCCACGTTGCACTACGAGCTGGTGATCCCCGCCCGGGAGTCGTGGAACCTGTGCCTGCAGTTCACCCCCGTGATCGAGGGCGACGAGATCGAGCCCCGCTACCTGTGCGGCCAGCCGGTCGAGCAGGCCACACCGACGCAACGGCTCGACCAGTGGCGCAGCATCGTCCCCCGGGTCGAGACCGACTACGAGGACCTGCGCAAGGTGGTCGCCCGGTCGGCCGAGGACCTCGGCGCGCTGCGCATCTTCGACCCCGATCACCCCGAGCGGACGGTGGTGGCAGCAGGGGCGCCGTGGTTCATGACCCTGTTCGGCCGCGACTCGCTGCTCACCGCCTGGATGGCCCTGCTCGTCGACCCCGGCCTGGCCCAGGGGGTGCTGCAAACCCTGGCCCGTTTCCAGGGGACCCGAGTCGACCCCCGCCAGGACGAGGAGCCGGGCAAGATCCTCCATGAGATGCGCTTCGGCGAGGCGCCGTCCCTGTCGCTCGGCGGAGGCGACGTCTACTACGGCTCGGCCGACGCCACGCCCCTGTTCGTCATGATGCTGGGCGAGCTGCGGCGTTGGGGCCTGGCCCCCGAGGTGGTCGACTCCCTGCTCCCGGCCGCCGACCGGGCCCTGGCGTGGATCGAGGAGTTCGGCGACAAGGACGGCGACGGCTACGTCGAGTACCGCCGGGCGTCCGACAAGGGCCTGGCCCACCAGGGGTGGAAGGACTCCTGGAACGCCATCCGCTTCGCCGACGGCCGCCTGGCCCGCCCCCCGATCGCCCTGTGCGAGGTGCAGGGCTACGTCTACGCCGCCTACCTGGCCCGGGCCCACTTCGCCGACGAGGCGGGCGACACCGAGCTGGCCGTCGACTTCCGGGCCCGGGCCAACGACCTGAAGATCCAGTTCAACCGCGACTTCTGGCTGCCCAGGCACGGCTGGTACGCCATGGGCCTCGACTGCGACAAGCGGCCCATCGACGCCCTGGCGTCCAACATGGGCCACTGCCTGTGGACCGGGATCGTCGACGAGGCCCGGGCGCCGCTGGTGGCGGAGCGGCTGCTGTCGCCCGAGATGTTCACCGGCTGGGGCATCCGCACGCTGGCCACCACCATGTCGGGCTACAACCCGATCAGCTACCACATCGGCTCCATCTGGCCCCACGACAACGCCCTGATCGCGGCCGGGCTGATGCGCTACGGGTTCAAGGACGAGGCCAACCGGGTGATCAAGGGCCTGCTCGACGCGGCCGGCCACTTCGACCACGGCCTGCCCGAGCTGTTCGGGGGTCTGAGCCGCGACGACGTCCCGTTCCCCGTCAGCTACCCGTCGTCGTGCTCGCCCCAGGCGTGGGCGGCGGCGTCGCCGTTGTTGTTCCTGCGGACGCTGCTCCGCCTCGACCCGTGGGTTCCCCACGACAAGGTCTGGCTCGACCCCGAGCTGCCGGAGTGGATGGGTCGCCTCCGAATCGAGAACGTCCCCCTGGCCGGCCAACGGGTCACCATCGACGTCGACCGGTCCGGCACCAAGCTCGACGGGCTCCCCCCCGGCATCGAGATCGTCTCCGAGCCGAGAACCCCCTGACGGCGTAGCCCGCCGCCGAGCCCGCGCCGGACGATGGGAGAAGGCCGGCGCGGGCTCCGCGGCGGGGGAGCTCGAGGGGGAAGGTCGACCTTCCCCCTCGGTCACCAGCCTCGGTCGACCCACTTCTGGAGGTGGGGGCGCTCGGCGCCGATGGTGGTGTCGGCGCCGTGGCCGGGGAGCACCAGGGTCTCCGGCGGAAGCGCGGAGAACAGCCGCTCGTCGATGGAGCGGATGATCGTCGGGAAGTCGGAGTACTCCCACCGGGTGGCACCGGGGCCGCCCGGAAACAGGGTGTCGCCCGAGAACAGCACCGGCGACCCCTCGATCCGGAAGCACATCGACCCCGGGGTGTGGCCGGGCGTGTGGATGGTGTGCAGCCGCAGCCGACCCACCGCGATCACGCTCTCGTCCTCCAGGAGGAAGTCGTACGACGGCAGCATCCCCGCGTCCTCGGCCGTCACCCCGACCAGGTAGCCCGCCTCCCGGACCTCGGGGACGGCCTGGATGTGGTCCCAGTGGCCGTGGGTCTCCAGCACCTGACGGACGTCGAGCCGCCGGCACAGCTCGAGCAGCTTCTCGTGCTCGTTGGCCGCGTCCAGCAGGGCCGCCTCGCCCGTCTCCCGGCACCGGACCACGAACACGTTGTTGGCCACCGGCCCCACGACCAGACGGGTGATCTCGACCTGGGAGTCCTCGTAGTGGAGCGAACCGGCAGCTATGGAGTGGAGTATGGCCCGTGCGCTACGTCTCCACGCCGGCCCAGGACGACCTCCGGGCTCAGGTGCGGGCGTTCCTGGCCGAGGCCTCCCCGCCGGCCGAGGTCCGCCGGCTGATGGAGACCGACCAGGGCTTCGACCCATCGGTGTGGGACGAGATCGTGGCCGCCGGCTGGATCGACCTCCCGGTGGCGGACCTGGCCATCGTGGTCGAGGGGGCGGGCGCCGCCCTTCTGTGCGCCCCCCTCCTGGGAACGGCGATCGTGCGGGCCGCCGGCATCGGCGCCTCCGGCTCGATCGTGGCTCTGGCCGTGGCCGAGGACTCGGGACGGTGGGACCCGGCGGCGGTCGACCTCCGTGCCACCCCCGCCGGCCGCGAGTGGCGCCTCGACGGCCACAAGGGCTTCGTCGTCGACGGCCACACCGCCGACACCCTGGTCGTGGCCGGCCGCACCCCCACCGGCGTGGCCCTGTTCGAGGTTGACGCCGACGCCGCCGGACTCACCCGACACCTTCTGCCCACCGTCGACCCGACCCGCAAGCAGGCCCGGATCGAGCTCGCCGCCGCTCCCGCCCGCCTCGTGGGGGACGACGCCGACCTCGATCGGGCGCTGGCGGTGGCCGCCACCCTCCTCGCCGCGGAACAGGTCGGTGGAGCCCAGCGGTGCCTGGACATGACCGTCGCCCACGCCCGCCGGCGGGTCCAGTTCGGACGCCCCATCGGCACCTTCCAGGCGGTCCAGCACCGGTGCGCCGACATGCTCCTCGAGGTGGAGTCGGCCCGCTCGGCGGCGGCGTGGGCCGTCGAAACCTTCGGGACCGACGCCTTCCCGCGGGCGGCGGCCGCGGCCAAGGTCACCTGCTCCGAGGCCTACGCCTTCGTCGCCACCGAGACCGTCCACCTCCACGGCGGCCTCGGCTTCACCTGGGACCACGACGCCCACCTCTACTTCAAGCGGGCGAGATCGTCCCGCCTGCTGTTCGGCGACCCGGGCGTGCACCGCGAGCGCCTCTTCCGCCTGCTCGGGCTCTGACCTCGGTCACCGCCGGCAGCACCACGTCTCCCCCGGGACGTCCTCGGCGGTGAGGAGTTGACCTAGCCTTGCCCCGGTGGCCGTCATCCTCGTGGCGCTGGCGATCGCGGGCGTGTTCGCCATCGCCGCGGTCGTGATCGGGCGGGAGGCGCGGCGGCTGTCCCTGAAGCCACCCCAGCGGTCGTTCGACTTCGAGGAGGCGGTGGCCTACGTGTGCGACCACGTCGGCTTCGAGGTGGCGGCCGTCCTCAGCCCCGACGACGTGCGCAAGATCCTCGACTGGCACCTGGAGTACTTCCGGCTGCGGGGGGTGGCGTCCAACGGCGACCGGCCCCACACCGAGGGCCCGGTGGTGGTGAGCGGGGCGGAGACGGTGGACTTCGTCCTCCTGCGGTCGGAGGCGAGCGGCAACCCCTACACGCCGGATCAGGTCCACGCCGTCCTCGACGCCCAGATGCGCTACCTGGAGGAGATCGGGGCCGTCGGCCGGGTGGCCGATCCCGACGAGTAAACCTTCACCACTTTCGGCCCCCGGTGTGCTTTCATACGTAGACCGAAGAAAGGAGGTGGTCCAACTGAGCGACTGTTGTCATGGGACCTCGGAGGTGGCTGTCCGCTAGCCGGTCAGCTGGACCACGCTGGCGAATACCGCCGGTCACCGCTTGAGATCGCGTCCGGATCCTGGTCCCGCCCGGAGTAGTCCGTAGATCTCGGGTTTACCTTTCCAGCAAGAACGACGGTCGAGGGGGCGCACCGTGCGCCCCCTCGGCGCGACCGGTACGAAGGGGGTGGCGGCATGCGTATCGAGATCGACGCTGGCGGGCTGAGCCTGGCCGGGCACGTGTACCACCCGGGGGAGGGGCCGGGTGCCAACGGCCTCGTCCTGTGCCACGGCTTCCCCGCCGGGCCGGGGGGCTCGGCCACGTCCGGTCAGACGTTCCCCGAGTTCGCCGAGCGGCTGGCCGCCGACACCGGCTGGACCGTGCTCACCTTCAACTTCCGGGGCAGCGGCGCGTCCGAGGGCGACTTCTCCCTGTCCGGCTGGCTCTCCGACCTGCGGGCCGCCATCGACCACCTCGTCGCCACCCAGCCCGTCTCCGGCGTGTGGGTGGCCGGCACCGGCACCGGCGGCGCCATCGCCATCTGCGAGGCGGCCGAGGACGAGCGGGTGCGGGGCGTGGCCGCCCTCGCCCCCCACGCCGATTTCCGGGACTGGGGCTCCGACCCCGCCGCCTTCCTCGACCACACCCGCACCATCGGGGCGGTCCGCGATCCCGGCTTCCCCCCCGACATGGATCTCTGGACCCGGGAGCTGATGGAGATCCGGCCGGTCGTGGTCATCGGCAAGATCCCACCTCGACCGGTGCTCATCGTTCACGGGGGCGAGGACGAGGTCGTCCACCTCCAGGACTCCCGCTGGCTGGCCGACGCCACCGACGGCAGGGCCGAGCTGCGCATCGTCCCCGGCGCCGGCCACCGGTTGCGCCACGATCCCCGGGCGGTGGCGATCCTCATCGGCTGGATGGAGCGTCAGGCGCTCGACCCGGCCTGATCACCGGCCCGATCGATCGCCCGATCGATCGACCGGGCCAGGGCCTGGGCCGACTTCCTGGGGTCGCCCGCCTCGGTCAGCCACCGCACCACCACGAACCGCCGGGCTCCGGCGGCGACCATGCCGGCCACCGTGTCCGGCGTCACCCCGCCGGTGACGTACCACGGCCGGCTGGTCGTGGCGGCGGCGTACCGGAGGTAGCCCAGGCCCGTCCCCGGCCGGCCGGGCTTGGTGGGGGTGGGCGAAACCGGGCCGGTGGACACGTAGTCGACCGGTTCCCCGGCGGCGGCGTCGAGCTCGGCCGGGGCGTGGGTGGAGAGGCCGACGATGGCGTCGGGGCCGAGGATGCGCCGGGCCAGGGCGGGCGGGGCGTCGTCCTGTCCCACGTGGACGCCGTCGGCGCCGGCCTCCAGGGCCAGGTCGGGACGGTCGTTGAGGACGAAGGGCACGCCGTGGTCGCGGCACACGGCCGCCGCCAGCCGGGCCCGGTCGAGGAGAGGACGGGCGTCGAGGTGCTTGTCCCGCAGCTGGACGAGGTCGACCCCGCCCACGATGCAGTCGGCCAGGAAGGTCGCCAGGTCGGGACGGTCGGCGGTGCAGAGATAGAGGCGACGTCCCTCGACGGACCCGGGTGTCATCCGCCGGCCACGGCCCGGACCAGCTCCAGCCGGTCGCCCTCGGCCAGCGCGGTGGTGGACAGATGGCGGCGCTCGACCGGCTCGCCGTTGCGCTCGACGATGACCCACCGCCCGCCGAGGCTCATCGCCACCAGCAAGTCGTCGACCGTGGCGCCGTCGGGCAGGTCGACCGGATCGCCGTTGGCGGTCACCCGCATGGTGGGACCCTCACTGACCGGCCTTGGCCGCCGCCTTCTTGGCCCGCTTGTACTCCCGCACCTTGGCCAGCGTCTCCGGGTTGACGATGTCGGCCACCGAGTAGAACCCGTCGGCCGCGTATGCCCCGGCCGCCTCCTCCCACCCCGGGGGCCGCACGCCGAGGCGCTTGGCCAGCAGGGCCAGGAAGATGCGCGCCTTCTGGTCGCCGAAGCCGGGCAGCGCCTTCAGCCGCCGGTACAGCTCGGGCCCGCTCTCGGCCGTCCGCCACACCGAGGCCGCGTCGCCGCCGTACTCGTCGACGATCACCCGGGCCAGGGCCTGGGTGCGGGCCGCCATCGACCCCGGGAAGCGATGCAGGGCCGGTGGGCGGCTGAAGATGGCGCCCAGCCCGTCGGGGTCGGAGTCGGCGACCGCGGCCGGGTCGAGCCGCCCCCCCATCCGCTCCTTGAGGTCGTACGGGCTGCGGAACGCCTTCTCCATCGGCACCTGCTGGTCGAGGAGCATCCCGACGAGCAGGGCGAAGGCGTCGGTGGACAGCAGGTCGTCGGCGGCCGCGTCGCCGGTGAGATGGAGCTCGTGCTCGGCCATGGCGTCAGCGTACGGCGGAGTTCGGCCGTTCGTGCTCGGATCGCGCTCGCGCATCTGCGTCGCCTGACGCCCGGTGAGCCGTGGTCCGACCGGCGAGGTGTCCGGCATGGGCCGCGTCGCGACGACATCCTGGTGGAGGAGTCGGTCACGGTGGTCACCGCCTCACCGCTCCTCGACCACACGGCCCTCGTTCGCCTTGAGGTCGCGCCCGACGAAGAACCCGCCGAAGGGGATGGTGGCGGCCCCGACCACCCAGATCGTCCGCCAGAAGCCCCACCCCTGCCCCTCGCGCACCTTCAGGGCCATGACCACGTAGACGAGGAAGATGATCCCGTGGAACATCCCCAGCACGGGGACGAGGTCGGGACCCTCGATCACCCGCTTGACGAAGCTGGCCGCGAGGAGGACGAGGAAGCTGACCGCCTCCACGTAGGCGACGGTGCGAAAGGTCGAGATCACCGGGGCAGCCTCCCACCCGTTGCCGGACCGGTACCACCCGGGGCGGGGGCCGCACCCCCGAACCTCGTCCTCGTCCTCGACCGACGGCACTCGGGGCTCCGGGCCCGGACAATCCATGCCGGGCGAGCCGGCTCACGGGCTCCGCCGGGGAGGTGCCGTCCGGGTCCAGGCCAAGCGCCGGCGGGCCGACGTGGGGTAGCCGAACCGCCGGAGGGCGTCGCCGGCGACGGCTTCGAAGGCCGCCGCGTCCTCCGCGGTCATCTCCGCGGTCCAGTCCCGGAGGCGGGTGGTCGGCGGCCGCGGGAGCCGGGTGTGGAGGTGGGCCAGCTCGATCCTCCCGAGCAGGCGCTCGGCGCTGGCCCGGTGGTCGAGCATGACCGGGTCGAAGTCGAGGCCGAGGAACGGGCACAGCCGGCGCAGCTCCCCCTCGGCGTCGTCGACCAGGTCCTCGTAGCGGACCTCGGCGTAGCGGCCGGGGTCGACCTCGCCGAACGCCCGTCCCTTGGTGACCGCCTTGCGCCACAGGCGGGCCAACTGGTCGATCGGTGGCGGGGTGGTCGAGGATGCCTGACGCATCGACACGGCCACGTCGCGGCCGTCGCGCACCACGTGCACCACCCGGGCCTCGGGGAAGAGCTCCCCCACCAGGGGGAGGTGGAACACGTAGCCGGGCGTCTTGTCCCCGTACCGGGGCTTGCCCTGGGCGGCGGCGTAACACCGGAACACGGCCCGGATGGCGTCGGCGTAGGTGGTGGCCCGGACCCGGGTCAGCTCGGCGGCCACCACGTCCCGCCCCAGGCCCCACTCCCGGAACCGGGGGTGGGCGACCAGCTCGTCGAGGTCGAAGTCCCGCTCGGCCATGCCGACCACGAAGTAGCTCTCGCCCGGGATGGCGAGCTGGGGATGTGAATCGAGGAGGCTGCGGACGAGGGTGGTCCCCGATCGGGCCGACCCGACGACGAAGACGAAGGGGGGCGGATGCGTGGTGACGGTCAGCGCACGCGGGGGTCGGGGATGTCGGGGTCGAGGCCGTAGCGGGCGATGGCGTCGGCCACCTCCTCGGGCTTGCCCTCGTCGGCCCGGGCCAGCGAGTCGAGGACCGCGACGATGAGGTGAGCGGCGTCGGTCTCGAAGTGGCGGCGGAGGTTGGCCGCCGTGTCCGACCGCCCGTAGCCGTCGGTGCCGAGGATGACGAAGGGGGCCGGAACCCACCGCGCCACCTGGTCGGGGACCATCTTCATGAACTCGGTGACGGCCACCACGGGCCCCTCGGCGGCGCTGAGCACGTCGGTGACGTACGGCGTCCTCGGCGTGTCGGTGGGGTGGAGCCGGTTCCACCGCTCGACCGAGAGCGCCTCCTCCCGCAGGGCCTTGTAGGAGGTCGCGCTCCACAGCTCGGCGGCCACGTCGTGGTCGGCCGCCAGCCGGGCCTGGGCCTCCCGGGCCGCGCCCTGGGCGGTGCCGGAGAAGATCACCGTGGCCCGGCGGGTGGGGCCCTCGGGGGCGGCCGCGAACTTGTAGAGGCCCCGACGGATGCCCTCCTCGGCCCCTTCGGGCATCGGCGGCATGGTGTAGTTCTCGTTGTAGAGGGTGAGGTAGTAGAAGACGTCCTCCGGCTCGGGGCCGTACATGCGCCGGATGCCGTCCTCCACGATGACGCCCAGCTCGTAGGCGAAGGCGGGGTCGTAGGCGGCCAGGTTGGGCACCGTCGAGCCGAGGACCAGGCTGTGGCCGTCGGCGTGCTGGAGACCCTCGCCGTGGAGGGTGGTGCGGCCGGCGGTGGCGCCGCACAGGAACCCCCGGCCCCGGGAGTCGCCGAAGGCCCAGATCAGGTCGCCCACCCGCTGGAACCCGAACATCGAGTAGAAGATGAAGAAGGGCAGCATCGGCGCGCCGTGGGTGGCGTAGGCGGTGCCGGCGGCGGTGAAGCTGGCCATGGAGCCGGCCTCGGTGATGCCCTCTTCCAGGATCTGCCCGTCCTTCTTCTCCTTGTACGACAGGAGGAGGTGGGCGTCGACCGGCTCGTAGAGCTGACCGTGGGCGGCGTAGATGCCGACCTCGGGGAAGAGGGAGTCCATACCGAAGGTGCGGGCCTCGTCGGGGATGATGGGGACGACCCGCTGACCGATGCCCTTGTCCCGCAGGAGGTCGCGCAGAAGGCCGGCGAAGACCATGGTGGTCGACACCTGGCGGTCGCCGGAGCCGGCCTTCATGCTCTCGAAGACCTTGGGCGCGGGTGCGGGCAGGGGCTTGGCACGAACTACCCGCTTGGGCAGGGATCCGGCGAGGGCCCGTCGCCGCACCATCATGTACTCGTGCTCGGGCGACCCCTCGGCGGGCCGGCAGTAGGGCGGCTGGTCGGCGTTCTCGAGGGCCGCGTCGGGGAGGAGGTCGTCGATGTGGAGGCGGTCACGGAACTCACGGAGCGCCTTCTTCGACATCTTCTTGATCTGGTGGGTGGCGTTGCGGGCCTCCACCTCGGGACCGAGCGTCCACCCCTTGATGGTCTTGGCCAGGATGGCGGTGGGCGCCCCCTCGTGCTCGACCGCGGCCCGGTAGGCGGCGTAGAGCTTGTGGTAGTCGTGGCCGCCCCGGGGGAGGGTGCGGAGGTCGTCGTCGCTCAGATGCTCGACCATGGCCCGCAGGCGAGGGTCGGGGCCGAAGAAGTGCTGGCGGATGTAGGCGCCCGACTCCACCGAGAACTTCTGGAAGTCGCCGTCGAGGGTGGTGTTCATCTTGTTGACGAGGACGCCGTCGACGTCCCTCGCCAGCAGCTCGTCCCACTTCGAGCCCCAGATGACCTTGATCACGTTCCATCCCGCGCCCCGGAAGACGGCCTCGAGCTCCTGGATGATCTTGCCGTTGCCCCGGACCGGGCCGTCGAGGCGCTGCAGGTTGCAGTTGACGACGAAGGTGAGGTTGTCGAGGGACTCCCTCGCGGCCAGGCTGAGGGCGCCGAGGGACTCGGGCTCGTCGCACTCGCCGTCACCCAGGAAGGCCCAGACGCGGGAGCGGCTGGTGTCGACGATTCGACGGTTGTGCAGGTAGCGGTTGAACCGGGCCTGGTAGATGGCGTTGATGGGGCCGATGCCCATCGAGACGGTCGGGAACTCCCAGAAGTCGGGCATGAGCCGGGGGTGGGGGTAGCTGGAGAGGCCGTTGCCGCCGATCTCCTGGCGGAAGTTGTCGAGCTGGGCCTCGCTGAGCCTTCCTTCCAGGAACGCCCGGGCGTAGATGCCGGGGGACGCGTGGCCCTGGAAGAACACCTGGTCACCGGGCTGGCCGTCGTCCTTGCCCCGGAAGAAGTGGTTGAAGCCGACCTCGTAGAGGGCTGCGCTGCTGGCGTAGGTGGCGAGGTGGCCGCCGATGCCCGGCGCCTTGACGTTGGCCCTCGTCACCATCACCGCCGCGTTCCACCGGACGAAGGCCCGGATGCGCCGCTCCATGTGCTCGTCGCCCGGGAACCACGGCTCGCGCTCGGGCGGGATGGAGTTGATGTAGTCGCTGGAGACGGTGGCCGGGAAGCCGACCTGGAGCTCGCGGGCCCGTTCGAGGAGCTTCATGACCAGAAATCGGGCCCGGGTCTTGCCCCGCAGGTCGACCACCGCGTCGAGGGAGTCCACCCACTCGGACGTCTCCTGGGGATCGATGTCGGGGAGCTGCGCGGAGAATCCGTCGAAGATCATCGGGACTAGTTTCGTCCGTTTCCGATTGATCCGCGCAATTGCACGCGTGAGGGGGTGAGTGCGCGGACAGTTCAGCGGGCGCGGCGCCCCGTCCCGATTGATCCGCGCAATTACACGCGTGGGGGCGTGAGCGCGCGGAGTGGTCGGTCGGCTGGGCCGCCACGGGCGCAAATGTCTCACCCGGCCGATTCAATGGCGGAGCATGTCGGATACCGAGCTGGCCGCCGTCGCCGAAGAACAGGACGGTCTCGTCACGCGTCCCCAGACGCGGGCCCACCTCACCCGCAAGCAGGCGGAGTACGCGCTCAAGGCAGGCCGGCTGGTCATCGTTCGGTGGGGCGTCTACCGGTTCGCCGGTGCGCCCATCACCTCCCGCCAACCGCTGCGGGCGGCGCTGCTGGCCGCCGGACCGAACGGGGTGGCATCCCACCGGTCGGCAGCGGAGATCTGGCGGATGCCGGGCATCGTCGCCGACCAGCCCGAGCTCACGGTGCCGTGGCCGGTGTGGATCCGCCTGCCAGGGGTCCGGTCGCACCAGAGCCGCTTCCTACCCGACCATCACCGGAGGGTCCACGACCGGTTTCCGGTCACCTCGCCCGCCCGCACCCTGGGCGACCTCTCCGGCGTGGTCGGCGCCCAGCTCCTCGGGAGGATCGTCGACGACTGCCTTCGCCGCCATCTCCTAGTCCTCGACGACCTCCGGGAGGTCTACGGGGTTCTGGCCTGCCGGGGCCGGCGCCGGCTCACCGTCCTGCGAACGGTGCTCGACGACCGCCTGCCCGGCTTCGACCCCGGCGACAGCCCCAAGGAGCTCGACCTGTGCCAGATCCTGGTCGGCGCCGGCCTCGGCGAGCCGGTGGCCCAACACCAGGTGGTCGTCGGCTCGACCGTCTACCTCCTCGACCACGCCTACCCCGACGACCTCATCGCCCTCGAGTACAACGGCTTCGACTTCCACTCGACCCGTTCTGCCTTCGACCACGACGCCGCCCGCTACGCCGCCCTCACCGCCCTAGGCTGGCGGATCTTGCCGGTCACGTCGGCCACCACGGCCCGGACCCTCGTCGATCACGTGCGAACACTCCGCGCGCTTGCCCCCTCAGGGGTGTAATTGCGCGGATCAGTCGGGACGGCCACGACCGAGGTGTTCACCGACGGGGCGTGCCTGGGGAACCCGGGGCCGGGAGGGTGGGCGTGGGCGGTGCCCGGGGGACGGTTCGCCAGCGGGGCGGCCGCCCACACCACCAACCAGCGGATGGAGATCAACGCCGTGCTCGACGCGGTGCGGGCGCTCGACGGGCCGTTGGAGGTGGTGAGCGACTCCACCTACGTCGTCAACTGCTTCCGCGACCGGTGGTGGGAGGGATGGTTGGCCCGGGGATGGATCAACTCGGCCAAGAAGCCGGTGGCCAACCGCGACCTGTGGGAGCCCCTCATCGAGGCGGTCCGGCTCGATCCGGCCCGGATCGTGTTCCGGTGGGTCAAGGGGCACAGCGGCGACGTCTCCAACGACCTCGTCGACCGGCTGGCGGTGGAGGCGGCCCGCACCCAGACCGGCCGCACGGGCGAGGGCACGCCCGCCGACCTCGGCGCCGCCGACGACGCGGCGGGGACCGCCGGCGACGCCCGCCTCCCGCCCGGCCGCCGCCTCGCCGTCACCGGCCACCGCCCCCCCGAGCTCGGTGGCTACGACGACGGCAACCCCACCGCGGCCGGCGTCCGCCGCCAGCTGGCCGAGATCCTCGCCGCCAAGCGCCGTCTCCACCCCGACCTGGTCGTCCTCACCGGCCTCGGCCTGGGCGCCGAACAGCTCGCAGCCGAGTCGGCGGCGGAGGTCGAGGTCCCCTACGTGGCGGTCCTCCCCTACCCCGATCCCGACGCCATGTGGCCGGCCGACGCCAAGGCCCGCTTCCGCCGGCTCCTCGACGGAGCGCAGACCACCGTCGTCCTCCAGCAGAAGCAGCCCGCCACCAAGCAGCTCGCAGGCGGCGCCCTCCGCCGCCGGGACGGGTGGATCGCCAAGAACGCAGCCGAGGCCGTCGTCGTGTGGGACGGGGACGACCCCGCCGTCGGTCGCGCCGTCCGGGCCCTCCAGGACGTCCTGGGGGAGGATGAGGTGTGGGTGGTCACTCCCCCGCCAGCCGGCTGACCGGCAGCCGGTCCCGCGCCACCGACACCGGCGAGTCCCGCACGCGGCCCAGCCAGGCCGTGAACTCCGAACGGGCCAGCCCCACCACGCCCAGCGACACGAGGTGCTCGGTCGGCATCTGCACGTCGACCAGCTCCCCGCCCGCCGAACGCCACCGGGCAACCAGGTCGACGAACGCCACCTTCGACGCGTCCGGCTCCCGGTTGAACATCGACTCCCCCGTGAAGCACCCACCCACCCGGACCCCGTAGCACCCGCCCACCAGCCGACCACCGCCGTCCCACACCTCCAGGCTGTGGGCCCAACCCAGCCGGTGCAGACGCCCGTAGGCGGCCCGCATCTCCGCCGTCACCCAGGTCCCCTCCCCCGAGGGGCGCACGGCGCACGCCGCCGTGACCTCGTCGAAGGCGATGTCGACGGTCGACGTCCAGCCGCACCGCCGCAGCCGCTGCCGCAGCGACCGCGCCACCCTGGCCCCGACAGCCACGTCCAACACGCCCCGGGGATCGGGCGCGAACCAGGGCAGGACGACCCCCTCGTGCGGCCACGGGAAGATGCCCCGCCGGTAGGCGTCGACCAGCGTCTCCACCGCCAGGTCGGCCCCGAAGGCGACCAGCCCCGACGCCGAGTCGGCGGACTCGGGCGGGGGCAGAGCCCACGCCGAGGGACCCACCGGCACCGGCGGCGGGGCGAGGTCAGCCACCCGGCGATCGCAGCCCGACCCGGTCCACCGCCCGCACCGCCCGCACCGCCCGCACCGCCCGCACCGCCCGGACCTCGGCCCGGCAGGCACGGGACAGGCGCCAGTCCCCGACCCGGCGCAGGACGAGGGGGTAGGGGGCGTCCACCGCCCCAGTGTGGTGGGCGAGACTGCGTCGATGCGTTGCGGGGTCGACACCGGCGGCACCTTCACCGACGTCGTCGCCGACGACGGAACCGTCCGCAAGGTGTCGAGCACGCCCGCCGATCCCGCCCGGGCGGTGGCCGCCGGCCTCGACGGCCACCCCGAGCTGCTGGCGCACGGGACCACCGTCGCCACCAACGCCCTGTTGGAGCGGCGGGGGGCCGTGGTGGCCCTCGTCACCAACACGGGCTTCGCCGACGTGATCGAGATCGCCCGCCAGGACCGTCCGTCGCTCTACGACCAGTGGGCCGACCGGCCCCCGCCGTTGGTGCCCCGGGGCCTGCGCCTGGAGGTCGGAGGGCGCCTCGACGCCACCGGCGCCGAGATCGAGCCCGTCCCCGACGACATGCCGCCCGTGCCGGACGGGGTCGAGGCGGTCGCCGTCTGCCTCCTCCACGCCGATCTCAACCCGGTCCACGAGAACGTGGTGGCCGGCCGGCTCCGGGCTGCGACCGGCCTCGACGTGACCACCTCGTCCGCCGTCTCCCCCGAGTTCCGGGAGTACGAGCGCACCGTCACCACCGTCCTCAACGCCTACCTCCGGCCCCGGTGCCGCCACTACCTGCGCCTGCTCGACCGGCTGGCGGGCGAGGTCCTGGTCATGACCTCGGCCGGTGGCCTCGTCCCCGCCACCGAGGCCGCCGACCTGCCCGTCGCCCTCCTCCTGTCGGGACCGGCGGGCGGGGTGGTGGCGGGGGCGGCGGCCGCCCGGGCCGCCGGCTTCCCCGACGCGGTCACCTTCGACATGGGCGGGACCAGCACCGACGTGTGCCTGGTCAAGGGGGGCGTGCCCGAGCCCGCACCGGGCCGGATGGCGGCCGGCTTCCCCGTCCGGCTGCCCGCCCTCGACATCCACACCATCGGCGCCGGCGGGGGGTCGATCGCCCGCATCGATCCCGGCGGGGCCCTCGTGGTCGGCCCCCAGAGCGCAGGCGCCGACCCCGGCCCCGCCTGCTACGGACGGGGCGGACGGCAACCGACCGTCACCGACGCCGACCTGGTCCTGGGCCGCATCCCGGCCGACGCCGCCCTCGGCGACCTCGGCGGCCTGCACGTGGACGCGGCCCGGGCCGCGCTCGCCGGGTCCGGCGTCACGGCCGAGGGCGTGGTGGCGGTGGTCGACGCGGCCATGGAGCAGGCGGTGCGGGCGGTGACGGTGGCGCGGGGCGTCGACCCTTCCGGCCTGGCCCTCATCGCCTTCGGTGGGGCGGGGCCCCTCCACGCCTGCGCCGTCGCCCAGGCCCTGGGCATGGCCGCGGTGGTGGTCCCGCCCCGGGCCGGTGTGCTCTCCGCGGTCGGCCTGCTGTGCTCGCCCCGCCAGCGAGACCTCGTCCGCTCGTGGCCCACGCCCGCCGACCACGCCGGCGTCCACCAGGCGGCCGCCGCCCTGGCCCGGGAGGCCGAGGCCGCGGTGGGCGCGGGCGCCGAGGTGACCACGTCGTTCGACTGCCGCTACGCGGGACAGTCCCACGAGCTCACCGTCCGCCACCCGGACGACTTCGCCGACGAGCACCGCCGCCGCAACGGCTACGCCCGCCCGGGGGCGCCGGTGGAGGTCGTGGCCGTCCGGGCCCGCGCCCACATCGCCCCGTCCGTGGCGGTCGCCGACCTCCCACAAGCCACCGTCGAGCGCCGGCCGACGGCCGGGCCGGCGGTCGTCGTCGAGCCCGACTGCACCGTGTGGATCCCCGCCGGGTGGTCGGCCGCGGTGACCACCGACGGGAGCTGGGTGCTGACCCGCCGAGCGGGTCGGCCGACATAGCCTGGGCCATGGCCCGGTCCATGCCTTCCCGGCCGGACACCGGCAACCTCGACGGGCCGGTGAGCCCCCTAGGCCCGGCCGACCTCCAGATCCTCATCTCCCGCCTCACCGGCGTGGCCGAGGAGATGGGGGCGGTGCTGCGGCGGGCGGCGTTCAGCCCGAACATCAAG
Source organism: uncultured Acidimicrobiia bacterium (assembly GCA_963790325.1). Classification (GTDB taxonomy): domain Bacteria; phylum Actinomycetota; class Acidimicrobiia; order Acidimicrobiales; family AC-14; genus JAXDMK01. The sequence goes on along the minus strand of CAWBNY010000002.1, from coordinate 706,503 downwards.
GAACGGGCCGACTGCTCGGCCGCCCTGTTCACCCCTGCCGGCGAGCTGCTCGTGCAGGCCGAGCACATCCCCGTCCACCTCGGGTCGATGCCGGCGTCGGTGGCGGCGGCCATCGAGGCGTTCGGTGACGGGCGCCTGTCCCCCGGCGACCAGGTAGTCCTCAACGACCCCTTCGCCGGCGGCACCCACCTCAACGACCTCACCCTGGTGGCGCCCTGCTTCCTCGACGGCCGGTTGGTCGGATGGGCCGCCAACCGGGCTCACCACGCCGACGTGGGCGGGATGGCGCCCGGGTCGATCCCCGCCGACGCCACCGAGATCTACCAGGAAGGCCTCCGCATCCCCCCGGTGCTGCTCACGGCGGCGGTGGAGAAGATCCTGGGCGCCAACTCCCGGACCCCCGACGAGCGGCGGGGCGACCTCGACGCCCAGCGGGGGGCCAACGTGGTCGGCGTCGAGCGGCTGGCGGCCCTGGTGGCCGGGCTGGGCGGCGGCGCGCCCCTCGACGAGGTCACCGCCTACGGCGAGCGGCGGATGCGGGCGGCGTTGGCCGAGGTCCCCGACGGCCGGTGGACGTTCGCCGACGTGATCGACTCGTGCGGGCCTCGACCCGACCAGCAACGCCCGGCCCGGATCGTGGTGACCCTGACGGTCGACGGCGAGTCGGCCACGTTCGACTTCACCGGCACCGACCGGCAGCGCTCGGGCAACGTCAACGCGGTCGAGGCGGTCACCGTGAGCGCGGTCGCCTTCGCCCTGCGATCGGCCACCGACCCCACGATCCCCGCCAACGGGGGCGCCATGCGGCCGGTGGGCGTGGTTGCGCCTGCGGGCACGATCGTGGCCGCCCGTCCCCCGGCGGCGGTGGGCGCGGGCAACGTCGAGGTCAGCCAACGGGTGGCCGACGTGTGCCTGGGGGCGTTGGCGATGGCGCTCCCCGGCCGCCTGGGCGCGGCCAACCAGGGCACCATGAACAACACCCTCGTCGGCGGGACGGGGTGGGTCTACTACGAGACCGTTGCCGGCGGGCAGGGCGGGCGACCGGGGCGGGCGGGGCAGTCGGGCATCCACACGGGGATGACGAACACCAAGAACACACCGACGGAGGCGCTCGAGCGGGCGTTCCCCATGCGGGTGCGCCGGTACCGGCTGCGGGAGGGTTCGGGCGGCCAGGGCGAGTACCCCGGCGGCGAGGGCATCGAGCGCGACCTCGAGATGTTGGAGGACGTGACCGTTTCCCTCATCACCGAACGCCGGACGTCGAAACCCTGGGGGGTCGGCGGGGGTGACGACGGGGAGACGGGCGAGAACTGGCTCCTCCCGGGCGGCGACGAGTCCCGAGCCGGGCGCCTCCCCGACAAGTGCACCCTCCGGCTGCGAGCGGGCGACATCGTCCGCCTTCTCACCCCCGGCGGCGGCGGCTGGGGAGTTGAGACTCTCGGTGGCGACGACGTGATCTGCGGGAGCGACGGGAACGACGTCCTCGTCGGTGGCTACGGCACCGACCAGGTCATCGGTGCCGGCGGCGACGAGCTGGGGGGTGGTCCCGGCAACGACACCGTCAACGGGGGAACCGCCGTCGACACCCTCGACGGCGGCCCGGGCAACGGCGCCTGCCATGGCGGGCCCCCGCTCGCCCTCGGTACCGTGCGCAACCGCGAGGGGTGAGAAGCGTTCGGCACCCAGGTGACGGGCGCCACCGGCAACATGGACAACAGGGCTACGGGCAGCCGATCACCGCCTTGATCCGGTTGGCGTCGGCCGTCAACGCCGCCGCCTGGGCAACCGTGAGCTTCTTGCCCGACTGGGCCCGGACCTCGTTGAGGAAGCTGTCGAGGGCCTGGCACGCGCCGGTGAGGTCGCCCGCAGCCAGCGCCGCCTGCGCTCGCTCCACCTTGTGGGCCAGGCTGGCGCCGGGGCCGGCGCCCTGCACGTCGGCCAAGAGGTCGCCGAGCTGGCCGGCGCCTCCCTTCACCATGACCTGGAACGTTCCCGGGGCCGATGTGTTCCCCCTGCCGTCGGTGGCCGTGCAGGAGACGGTCGTGGTCCCTATGGCGAAGAGCGAACCCGAGACCGGGCTGCAGTCGATCGAGGTCACGCCGCTCTCGGCGTCCGTCGCGGTGACCGTGTAGGCCACGTTGGCGCCGGTCGGGCCGACCGCGTCGACGACGATGTCGGCCGGCAGGGAAAGGACCGGCGGCTCGGCGTCGGTGATCACGCCGGTGCCTGACAGGCTCACCGGGTGGGTGCCCGCGAAGGAGGAGGCGGAGACGACGAGGCTGGCCGAACGGGCGCCGGCCGCGGTCGGGGTGAACACTACCGACACCGAGCATGACCCTCCGACGGGGAGCGGGCTCCCCGTGCAGGTGTCCTCGGAGACGGAGAAGTCGCTCGCAGCGGCGCCCGTGACGGTCACGCCGGTGACGTCGAGCGGCAGCGTGCCGTCACTGGTGACCGAGACCGGCAGTGACCCACTGGGCGTCCCGACCTCCTGGTCGCCGAAGGACAAGACCGGCGGCATGACGGATGCGCCGGCCAGGACCAGGGCCTCGACCTTGTCCAGGGCGACGGTGCTCACCTGCCCGCCCACCGAATAGACCCGACCCCCGGAGGAAGCCGCAGCCAGTGCGTAGCGAGGCGTCGGCAGTGGGGCGACGCTGCGCCACGTGTCGGTGGCCGGGTCGTAAGCCTCGACGTTGCCACCCGCGCCCAGACCGCCGACCACGTAGATGAGCCCGTCGGCACCCAGGGAGGCGGCGTGGTAGGCGCGGGCGGTGGGGAGTGGGGCCCGGCTCGACCAAGCGTTGGTGACCGGGTCGTACGCGTCGAGGGCGTTCGACGGGGGCGAACCGGACACGGGCGAGCCGCCGATGGCGTAGACCCGGCCGTCCGGCCCGGTCACCGCAGCCAGCCCCCGGCGGGGAGTCGGAAGGGGAGCGGCTGCCGTCCAGGCGTTGGTGGACGGCTCGTAGGCCTCGACGGTCGCCAGCGAGCCGCCGCTGTTGTTGAACCCGCCCAGGGCGTAGACCCGCGAGCCCGACGCTGCCGCCGCCACCTCGTAGCGGCCGGTCGGCATCGACGCCAGCCCGGCCGTCCACGAGTCGGTGCTCGGGTTGTAGGCCTCGTTCACGCCTGAGTAGCCGAAGCCGCCGCCCGTGTGCCCGCCGACGACGTAGATGCGGCCGTCCGATGCCAGGGCCGCACCGGGAAGGGTGCGGGCGGTCGGTATCGGCGCCACCGGTGACCAAGCGTCGGTGGCCGGATCGTAGGCCGCGGATGTGTTGTCCAGGATGGGCTGCCCGAACGAGCCCGTCTGATAGCCGGCGGTCGCGTAGATCCGGCCGTCGGTGCCGGCGACCGCCACCAGGCCGGAGCGGACCACGTTCATGGGATCGACCGTGGTCCAACCGCTGGCGGCGGAGGCCGGCGCGGCCAGCAGTGCGAGCGGCGCGGCGACGCAAGCGGCGAGCAGAAGCGGGATGGGGGTGCGGACGCGCATCGGCGAGACTCCTGGCTCAAATGGTGACTGGGGCAGTCTCCGTGCACCGGCAGGACGATGGCAAGGGTGCCAGCACCACCGCGCGAAGATCGGCCGGTGGCCGACGACGTCTCCCGCCGGCCGGAGCGGCTCGCCGAGGTCTGCCTGACCCTGCCCGACGCGAGCGAGCCGAGTTGACCGACCAGCACACGGCGTTCGCCGTCCGCACGAGGATCTTCGCCTACCACCTGGTCGACCACCACGGCGATGGCCGGGTCCCGCTGTGCTGCAAGGTCCCGACGGGTGAGGACGGCGCCCTCGCGGCCGAGGACCCGTCCCGGTGGTTCATGCCTGCCTACATCGGGCCCCGGGGATGGGTCGGCCTCGACCTCGACACCGTCCCCGTTGTCTGGGACGCCGACCGCGATCTCGTCACCGGCAGCTACCGGCTGGTGGCACACGCTTCGCTCGCCGGTCAGGTCCCGTGATCGAGGCGGTCGTCTTCGACTGGGGCGGGACTCTTTCCGAGTTCGTGCAGGCCGAGCTGGTGGACGCCTGGCGCCTGGCCGCCCGCCACCTCGCCCCCGACCGGGAGGACGAGCTCACCGACCGGCTGGTGGCGGTGGAGGCCGCCTTCTGGACCACCACCGCCACTCACCAGCGGAGTGCCACCCTGGCCGACCTCCTGGCCGCGGCCACCGTCGAGATGGGGCTCGACGTCGCCGGGGCGCTGCTGGAGGAGGCCGCCGTCCGCCACCTCGATTCGTGGACGCCTCACGTCCGCCACGACCCCGACGCCGCGCCCACCCTGCTCGCGCTGCGGGACGAGGGCCTGCGCATCGGGCTCCTGTCCAACACCCACTGGCCCCGGGCTTTCCTCGAGCGGTTCCTCGAACGGGACGGCCTGGCCGGCCTCATCGACGCCCGCCTCTACACCAGCGAGATGCCGTTCCAGAAGCCGCACCCGACCGCCTTCCGGGCCGCGCTCGACGCGGTCGGCATCGACAACCCGTCGCACGCGGTGTTCGTGGGCGACCGTCCGTGGGACGACATCTCGGGCGCCACTGCGGTGGGCATGCGCACCGTCCTCCGTCCCAACCCGATGGTGGACGAGGACGGTCCCCCGCCCGACGCGTCGATCGCGGCGCTGCCGGAGCTGCTCGGCCTCCTCAGGCGATGGTGAACGTCCCCCGCATGCCGTAGGCCCAATGGCCGGGGAGGTGGCACCCGAACTCGACCTGCTCGCCGCGGGTGGTCCCGAAGGTGAAGGTGGTGGCCCGGGTCTCGCCGGCGGGGACGGACACTTCGCCCGGGCGGGGCGGGTGGTAGGGCTCCGTGCCCTTCTCGTGGCGCTGGTGGACGCCGGCGTCGCCGACGATCAGCTCGTGGCCGATGGGGTCGACGTTGTGGACGACGAGCTTCACCGTGGCGCCGGGAGCCACCTCGATCTGCATCGGGGTGAACTTCGAGAACCGGGCGGTGAGCTCGATGGTGCGGTCGGCGCCGGGGCCGCCGCACCCGGCCGACCCCACCGCCCCGACCCCGAGAGCCAGGACGGTGATGGCGGCCAGCCGCTTCACTTCCGCTTGTAGGCGAGGCCGACGCCGCCGGCGACGGCGATGACGACCACGGCGACGATGCCCGCCAGGGCCAGGGCCGTGCCGGAGCTGCTGTCGTCGCCGGACTTGACCCCGATGAGGCCACCCTCGGGCTGGGCGGTCACCGACTCGTCGGTGCCGAGCAGGCCGGCGGCCAGGGCCGAGGGCTTCCCGGCGCCGGTGACGTCGATGGCCAGGTCGTAGGTCAGCTCGGACGGCGCCGCCGCCACCTTCAGGTACGACAGCCACATCGACTGGGGCAGCCAGTCCATCCCCTTGTCGGTGCGGAGGTCGGCGAGCAGGGACTCGGAGGCGAGCTCCTGGCGGTCGAGGACGGTGCCGGCCGAGTCCCGTCCGGCCAGGAGGGCGGGCTTGATCTCGGTGAGGAGGAAGACGTCGGCGTCGATGCGCTCGCCCGCCACCCGTCCCAGGCCGAGGATGCGCAGGGGGACCCACGGGTTGTCGGTGGGGATGGTGATGTGGACCGGGGTGCCGTCACCCAGGTTCACGCCCTTGTCGAGCACGGCGGCGGCGTCGAAGCGGGCGGCCAGGAAGATCGGGCTGCGGCGGGCATAGAAGTCGAGGACCTCGGGAGCGTCGGGGGTGAGGAGGAAGCCGTTGTCGACGGCCCACTGGCCCACCGCCTGGGCGCCGCCCCTGAGGACGGTGAGATCGAGGGCGCCGACGCGGGTCTCGAGGAGGACTTCGGCCTTGTCGCTGGCGTTGGCCGCAGCCGCCAGCTCGAGAGCGGCCCTCGGGGGGACGGGGGTGACCTCCTTCACCAGGCGCTGAAGGGTCCACTCGCCGCCCTCCTCCACCGAGGTGGGGATGCCCGGCAGGGGGACGATCGAGCCGAAGGCCCCGCCGGCGCCGGCGAACTCGAAGGCGGTGACGTAGTGCTCCACCCCGTCGGCATAGGCGGCGAGGGTGGTGGTGCGGGTGAGGTTGACCTCGCCGTTCTGGCTGAACACGCCGCCGCAGGCGAAGGCAGGGGCGGCGGTGGCCGTCAGCGCAGCAGACGTGGCGAGCAGGGTGACGAGGAACCTCCGTCGTCGAGTGGGGCGCATCATCGACCTCCCGTCGGGTGAGCTGCCCCTACGACGCTGGCGCGGGGGTGGTCGGTTCCCGGCCGTATCGTGGTCGGGTGCGTTACCGGGAGGTCGGCGGGGCCCGGATATCGGTCGTCGGCCTGGGGACCTGGCAGTTCGGGTCGGCCGAGTGGGGGTACGGCGAGGGGTACGCCGCGGTCGAGGCGGAGGCGATCGTTCGGCGGGCGCTGGATCTGGGCGTCAACCTGATCGACACGGCCGAGATCTACGGGGGCGGGCGATCGGAGGCGATCGTGGGGCGGGGGATCGCGGGGCGACGGGAGTCGGCCTTCGTGGCGACGAAGGCGTCGCCGCTGGGCTCGGTCGTGCGTCGCGGTCGACGGAGCGCGGGCCGGCTGGGGGTGGACTCGATCGACCTGTACCAGCTGCACTGGCCGAACCCCGTGGTGCCGTTGCGGTCCTCGATGGGGGGGATGCGCCGGCTGGTCGACGACGGGGTCGTGCGTCACGTGGGGGTGAGCAACTTCTCGTTGCGGCGGTGGCAGGCGGCGGAGCGTGAGCTCGGGAGTCCGGTGCTTTCGAACCAGGTGAAGTACAACCTGGTGGCTCGCCGCCCGGAACGTCGGCTGCTGCCCTGGGCCGAGGCGGAGGGGAGGCTGGTGATCGCCTACAGCCCGTTGGCCCAGGGGTTGCTGGGAGGGCGGTACGACGCCGGGCATCGTCCGTCGTCGGCGATCCGGCGGGCGAATCCGACGTTCATGCCGGCCAACCTCCGGAGGGTGGCGGCGCTGCTCGACATGGTGCGGGGGATCGCGGCCGCCCACGGCGCGACGCCGGCCCAAGTGGCGCTGGCGTGGGTGCTGCGCCGCCCGACCACGGTCGTCATCCCCGGGGCGAGGACGGTCGAGCAACTCGAATCCAACGTCGCCGCCGCCGACCTGGACCTCACCGACGACGAGCTCGAGTCGATGACATCGGCGTCGGATGCGTTCGACCGCGTGTCCGCCCCACGAGCTGTCGCCAGCCTCTTGCGAAGGGCTGAAAAGGCATGATATTCCTTAGCGGGTGAGGCGCCAGGCGGTCGTCGGCATGCTGGTGGCGGGTCTGGTACTCGCCGCGTGCGGCGGCAAGGACGAAACCCTCGGTCCGACGGCGACGGTTCCCCAGCCAACGACCACGGTCGACCCCTACGCCGTCCCCGACGTCATCGACGAGGCCTACGTGAACCGCGTCCTGGCTGGGTTGGACCAAGTCGTCGGGAATGTGACCCGCCTTGTCGTAGGCACCCGCTCAGTGCCGCCGGAAGTGATCGATCGCCTCAAGGCACTCTATGTGGACGGCGACGCTCTCCAACTTGTTGTTGATATCTATCAACACGATCTCCTCGCTGACCTGGAGGGGATTCGCGCTAATCCTGGGAATCGACGAACTGCGATTACCCAACTGATCTCGGCTGACCCTGACTGCGTCTTTGCCAAGGTGCACACCGATGCTTCGCTTGTGTCGTCCTTACCCCGTGCCGAATACGATCAATGGATAGCAATCGTTCGGACCGAAGAATCCATATATAACCCGACCGGTTGGGGCTTTATCTATGAAGGAATGACTCCTGAACTTACAGCGCCCGAGGACCCGTGCGACGAATCCTGATATTTCTCACAGCCTTCACAATGATCCTTCCTTGGTCGGACCTTGCGATAGCCTCTGGCAGGCCGAGATGCGGCTATTCGACCACGGCGAAAAAGTACGTCTGCGAGGACGAGGAGCAGACGACAGTCGTACGCCGGGTCGGCGCATCGGTTGAAGAGACAATCGACTTCGCTGCCGACGTCACCGAGGCTGTCCTCAAGAGATTGGTCCCCTATGAGCGAGTCCTAGCGGGTGGCGGGCCAAATGGCGAACCATGTGTCACGACGGGCTACCGAGAGGTGCCGGAAGGGGCCGACCCCGGAGTAGTAGGAGCACTGCCGGATCGAGACTTTGGTGACATTCGTCGCGCCTATGTCGACTGTCCGGTCGGCGCTGAGAACGAGACGACAGCCGAACCTGGGTTCGAGACTGCAGAAACATTCGCACGACAGTTCTGGACCGAGCAGTCGCTTCCGGCCCCCGAGCCATATATCGCTCCGGGCCGGGCTATAACCGGAATGTACGCCTACCTTGAAACGCGGGGGACCACGACGCACACGTACACCGAGCCCTCGACGCCGTTCGGCCCGCTTAGCGTTGTGGCCACCGGCAGGTACTACGTCGACTGGGGGGACGGAACCCACACCGGACCCCATTACTCCGAGGGTGGGCCGTGGCCGGACGGCACCATCAGGCATGAATATTTGAACGTCGGCACCTACGACGTCGTCGTGACCGAGAGGTGGACGGCCACGTGGAGCTTCGGGGAGGAGTCCGGCACGCTCGACGAGCTTCGGACCGTCGGGCGGATCGAGGACTTCCCGGTGCAGCAGATTCAGGCGGTGGTGCTGCGGTAGGCGGTGTGGCAGCGGCTTTCGGGGGCGGGAACCGTCTCGTGTCGCGAAGAAGTCGGCTGGCGATCACTGCGCGACACGGAACAACCGGCGGGGGCCGATGGTGTCCTTCCAGACCGGCTCGTAGCCCGCGGACCGCAGCATCGCCGCCACCTCCGACGGCGAGCGGTCGTCGGCGATCTCGAACTGGCGCTCGGCCTCGCTGGGCGAGGCATAGCCACCGGGTTCGGTGTGGGAGCCGGCGGACATCGACGTGACCCCCAACCTCACCAGGCCGTCGCGCAGCCGGGGCGACTCCCGGGTCGACAGCGAGATCCCCACCGTCGGGAGCACCAGCCGCAAGGCGCACACGACCTGGACGAACTCGGCGTCCGACAGCGGCTGCGCGGCGACAAAGTCACCGGCCGCGGGGCGCAACCGGGGCAACGACACCGACACCTCGCACCGCCACCACCGCCGCAGCAGCGCCGACGCGTGGGCCCCCACCGCCAGCACCTCCCGCCGCCAATCGGGCGCCAGTCCCAGGAGCGAGCCCACGCCCAGCGACCGCATCCCCGCCTCCGCACCCCGGTCGGGCGCCCCCAGGCGCCAGTCGTAGTTGCGCTTCTTGCCCTTCAGGTGGCACGCCTCGTACACCGACCGGTCGTACGCCTCCTGGTACACCACCAGGCCCTCGCACCCGGCCGCCACCAGCCGGCGGTAGGTGGCCACGTCCCACACCTGGACCTCGACCGACAGCGACGGCACCACCGGCGCCAGCGCCTCCACGCACGCCACCAGATAGTCCTTCGACACGATCCGGGCGTGCTCGCCGGCCACCAGCAGCAGGTGGCGGAAGCCCCGGGCCACCAGCTCCCGACCCTCGGCGACGACCTCGTCCACCCCGAGCGTCCGGCGGGCGATGTCGTTGCCGGCCGAGAACCCGCAGTACGTGCACACCGACACGCACTCGTTGGACAGGTAGAGCGGCGCGAACAGCCGCACCACCCGGCCGAACCTCTGCACCGTGGCCTGCGACGCGGCCCCGGCCAGTTCCTCCAGCCGCTCGCCCGCCGCCGGCGACAGGAGCACGGCCAGGTCCGTGAGCGACCGACGGCCCGCCCGCAAGGCGCGCTCGACGTCCGCCGGGCCGGCCGCCTGCGACCTGGCTGCGAGGCCGGCGAGGTCGGCCGCCAGCAGGTCGGCGGCGGCGGTGCCTCGGGGAGCGCCGGTGGGCCGGGATTCGATCTCGACCGCGGTCACGGCGACAGGAACCCCGTCAGCGGCGACGACGCCGTCGCCACCCCGCCCACCGCCGGCAGCCCGGCCAGGTACCCCCGACGCCCCGCCTCCACCGCCAGCCGGAACGCGGCGGCCATGGCCGCAGGCGAACCGGCCGTCCCGATGGCGGTGTTGACCAGCACCGCGTCCGCCCCCAGCTCGAGCGCCTCCGCCGCCTGCGATGGCGCTCCGATGCCGGCGTCGACCACCACCGGCACCAGGGACTGCTCGACGATGATCTCCAGCGCCCCTCGCGTCCGCAGACCCTGGTTGGACCCGATCCACGACCCCAGGGGCATCACCGTGGCGCACCCCACCTCCTCCAGCCGCTTGCACAGGACCGGGTCGGCGTTCACGTAGGGCAGCACCGTGAACCCGTCCCGGCACAGCACCTCGGCGGCCCGCAGCGTCTCCACCGGATCCGGCAGCAGGTACCGAGGCTCCGGCGTGATCTCCAACTTGATCCAGGTCGGCAACCCCGCAGCCCGGGCCAGCCGGGCCAGGCGCACCGCCTCGTCGGCATCGTCGGCGCCCGACGTGTTGGTCAGCAGCAGGACCCGGTCGAAGTCGATGGCGTCGAGGATGTCCCCGTCGATCGCCCCCACGTCGACCCGCCGCAACGCCACCGTCACCATCTCCGTCCCCGACGCGTCGATGGCCGCCCGCAACGACGCGTTCGACGGAAACTTCCCCGTCCCGAGAAACAGGCGCGACCCGAACTCCCGCCCCGCGATGACCAGCGAATCCGACACTCCACGCTGCCTTTCGCCCGCATTACCGGGCTGGTCGAGAGGGTCGCGGGCCGGTCGTGCCCGCCTCTCAGCCCGACGCTCCGAGCTCCCCTGCGTTCGTCTTCTACCGTACAACCGTGCGCTACTGGACCGTGGAGGAGGCGCGTGCGTACCTGCCCCGCCTGCGGCAGCTGGTGGAGACCATCCGCCAGTCCAACCAGGTCGAGGCGGGCCGGGTCGGGTCCCGCAACGGCAGCACCTCGCCCGCGGCCGACGCCAAGGCCGCCGTCGAGGAGCTGGCGGCGACCGACATCATCCTGCGGGACACCACCACCGGCCTGAGCGACTTCCCCGCCATGGGCGAGGACGGCGTCGTCTACTACCTCTGCTGGCGCATGGACGACGACGACCTCGCCTGGTGGCACTTGCCCGAGGAGGGCTTCCCCGGCCGCAAACCCCTGCCCCGCTTCCCCCGGGGACCGGGAGGGTCGCTGTGAGCCAACCGAAGGTGAGCGACCCGATCCACGGCGCGCCCCGCACCGCGCCGCGGACGCCGGGGGCGGCCCCCCGATGAGCACGCGAAAGCTGATCGTCCTCGCCCTCATCGCCGGCCTGGCCATCCTCATCGCCTTCGCCATCCAGATCACGATGGCCACCTAGGCTGGTACCGATGCCCGACCAGTACGACCTCGTCGTGATCGGTGGCGGCCCCGGCGGGTACGCGGCCGCTCTCTACGGCGCCGCCGCCGGGCTGTCGGTGGCGGTCGTGGAGAAGGACCGGGTGGGCGGCACCTGCCTCCACCGGGGCTGCATCCCGGCCAAGCAGTTCCTGGAGACGGCCAGCGTGTTCCGGACGGTGGCCGGGGCCAAGGAGTTCGGCATCCAGGCCGAGCAGCCGACGGTCGACTTCGCCGTGAGCCAGGCCCGCAAGCAGAAGGTCGTCGACCAGCTCTGGAAGGGACTCCAGGCGCTGATGAAGGGCCGCAGGATCACCACCGTCATCGGCACCGGCGCCTTGGGGCCCGACCGCGCCGTGCACGTCACCGGCGGCGAGGCCGACACCGAGCTCGCCGGCCGCCACGTGGTCCTGGCCGCCGGCTCCGTCCCCCGCACCCTGCCCGGCTTCGACGTCGACGGACGCTTCGTCCTCACCTCCGACGAGGTCCTCGCCCTGGACCGGCTGCCCGGGTCGGCCGCGGTCGTCGGCGGTGGGGCCATCGGCTGCGAGTTCGCCTCCATGATGAGCGACCTCGGCACCCAGGTCACCATCCTCGAGGCCCTTCCCCGGCTCCTCGCCGGCTGCGACGCCGACGTGGCCGAGGTGGTCTCCCGCTCGTTCAGGCGGCGGGGGATCGACATCCACACGGGAGTCCCCGTCCACGGCCACCGGCCGGGCGAGGGACAGACCACCGTGAGCTTCGGCGAGGGCGGCGAGGTGACGGTCGACGCGGTGGTCCTGTCCGTCGGCCGCCGGCCCCTGAGCGACGGCCTCCTCCTCGACGGCACGGCCGTCCAGGTCGACACCAGGGGCTTCGTGACGGTCGACGAGCTGATGCGCACCGGTGAGGACGGCGTCTACGCGGTGGGCGACCTGGTCGCCACCCCCCAGCTGGCCCACGTCGGCTTCGCCGAGGCCATCGTCGCCGTCCAGCACATCCTCGGGGAGGACCCGCTGCCCGTCGACTACGGCAACGTCCCGTGGGCCATCTACTCCCACCCCGAGGTGGCCTTCGCCGGCCTGTCCGAGCAGGCCGCCCGGGACTCGGGGCGCGAGGTCGTCGTCTCGAAGCACCGGTTCGCGTCGAGCAGCCGGGCCATGATCATCGGGGAGACGGAGGGACTGGTGAAGGTGATCGCGGAGAAGGCGCCCGACGGGCGGGCGGGCAAGCTGCTCGGCGTCCACATGGCCGGACCGTGGGTGACCGAACAGCTGGCCGAGGGTTGGCTGGCCGTCAACTGGGAGGCCACGCCCCACGACATGGCCCCCTTCGTCCACCCGCACCCAACGCTGTCGGAGACGTTCGGCGAGGCCGTCCTGACGCTCACCGGAAGGGGGTTGCACGGCTGATGGCCGACGTGACCATGCCGCAACTGGGCGAGACCGTCACCGAGGGGACGATCACCCGGTGGTTCAAGCAGGTCGGCGACCAGGTCGAGGAGGACGAGTCCCTGTTCGAGGTCTCCACCGACAAGGTCGACTCGGAGGTGCCGGCGTCCACGTCCGGGTACCTGACCGAGATCCTGGTCAAGGAGGGGGAGACGGTCGACGTCGGGGCCAAGTTGGCGGTGATCTCCGACGCTCCCGGCGGCGCGGGGGATTCGAACGGGCAGGGAGCGGCGGCGGCCGAGGCGCCGGCCCCTGCGCCGGAGCCGGAGCCGGAACCCGACCCCGAGCCCCCCGCCCCCGAGCCGGTGGCCGAGGTCGCTTCCGCCCCCCGGCCCCGGCCCCAGCCCGCGCCCGCCCCCACCGCCGCCCCGGCCCGCTCGGACGGGCCCCGACGGGTCCTGTCCCCCGTCGTGCGGCGGCTCATCGCCGAGCACGACCTCGATCCCGACCAGATCGCGGGCACCGGCTACCAGAACCGGATCACGCGCGACGACGTCCTCGCCCACCTCGACAAGGGTGCCTCCGGCCCCCGGCCGGCCGCGGCGCCGGCATCCACCGCCGCTCCCTCGGCCCGGCCGGCCGCCACCATCTCCACCGCCGGCGGCGCCGACGACCAGGTCATCCCCTTCTCCAACATCCGCCGGCGGACGGCCGAGCACATGGTCCGCTCGCTCGAGACGTCGGCCCACGTCCTCACCGTCATCGAGGTCGACTTCGACAACGTCGACCGAGTCCGCAACGCGGCCAAGGGCCGGTGGAAGGACGACGAGGGCTTCTCCCTCACCTACCTCCCGTTCGTGTCCCGGGCGGTGATCGACGCCATCCGCGACTTCCCCCACGTCAACGCCTCGGTCGACGGCGACTCCCTCGTCGTCCACCGGTTCGTCAACCTCGGCTTCGCCGTCGACCTCAGCTTCGAGGGTCTCATCGTCCCGGTCATCCACGACGCCGACGCCAAGCGCATGCGCTCCCTCGCCCGGGAGCTGACCGATCTGGCCTCCCGGGCCCGGTCCAAGAAGCTCAACGCCGACGAGATCTCGGGCGCCACGTTCACCCTCACCAACCCCGGCGGTTACGGCACCCTCCTCACCTTCCCGGTGATCAACCAGCCCAACGTGGCCATCGTCTCCACCGACGGGGTGCGCAAGAAGCCGGTGGTGGTGACGCTCCCCGACGGCACCGACGCCATCGCCATCCACCCGGTGGGCAACCTCGCCCTCAGCTTCGACCACCGGGCCTTCGACGGCGCCTACGCCTCGGCCTTCATCGCCCGGGTGCGCGACATCCTCGAGACCCGCGACTGGTCGCAGGAGCTGTGACCGCCTCCCGAACCAGTGACAGATCCGGGGGTCAGCACCCCGATCTTCGTCACCAGTTGGCGGCGTCCGACCAACCGGTGACGAGTTCCGGGGTCGGGACCCCCACTTTCGTCACCGGTTCGGAGTAGCGCCCGTGCTCCGGGCCCGGTGGTTGGGGCGGACGCAGTTCGCCGACGCCCACGCCCTCCAGCGGGCCCTGTTCGAACGGGCCACCGATCCCTACCTGCTGCTCCTCGAGCACCCCCACGTCTTCACCCTCGGACTGCGGGGGACGCTCGACCACGTGCTCGCCGACGCCGACCACCTGGGCGCGCCCCTCGTCCGCACCGACCGGGGCGGCGACGTCACCTACCACGGCCCAGGCCAGCTCGTCGGCTACCCCATCCTCACCTGGCCCAACTCGCCGGGGGCGACGCCGGCCTACGTCCGCAGCGTCGAGCAGGTGGTGATCGACGTGTGCGCCGACTTCGGTCTGCCCGTCGACCGCCTGCCCGGCTTCCCGGGCGTCTGGGTCGACGGGAAGCGGAAGCTGTGCGCCGTCGGCGTCCGCCGCAGCCGGGGGCGCACCATGCACGGCTTCGCCCTCAACGTCGACCCCGACCTGGCCTGGTTCGACCGCATCGTCCCCTGCGGCATCGACGGGTGCCAGGTGACCTCACTGGCGGCCGAGGGCGTCCACGTGACCATGGCCGAGGTCGTCGCCCGCATCGTGGCCCGCGCCGCCGAGGCGTGGGACGGAGGCCGGTTCGAGCTCACGTCGGTCGACGGCGACCGGCCCGCGGGCGGGCTCCCGGTCGACGAGCGCAAACCGGCATGGCTTCGGGTGCAGGCCGACCTCGGGCCCGGGTTCCGCGCCGTGAAGCGCACGATGCGCAACCTCGATCTGGTGACGGTGTGCGAGGAGGCCGGCTGTCCCAACATCTTCGAGTGCTGGGCCGACGGGACGGCCACGTTCATGGTCAACGGCGACCAGTGCACCCGGGCCTGCCGGTTCTGCCTGGTGGACACGTCCCGCCCGTCGGGACCGCCCGACCCGGCCGAACCCGAGCGGGTGGCGGAGGCGGTGGCCCACATGGGACTGGCCCACGCGGTCGTGACCGCGGTGGCCCGCGACGACCTGGCCGACGGGGGCGCGGCCGCCATCGGCGAGACGGTGCGCGCCATCCGCCGGCGCAACCCCGACACCCTGGTCGAGGTCCTCGTCCCCGACTGCAAGGGCGACCCCGACTCCCTGGCCGCCATCTTCGACACCCGCCCCGACGTGCTCAACCACAACCTGGAGACGGTCGCCCGCCTGCAGCGGGTGGTGCGTCCGTCGGCCGGCTACGCCCGCAGCCTGGCCGTGCTGGCCCGGGCCCGGGGGGCCGGGCTCACCACCAAATCGGGCCTCATCGTGGGCATGGGGGAGGCGCACGACGAGGTGGTGGCGGCGATGACCGACCTGCGCAGCGTCGGGGTCGACATCCTCACCGTGGGCCAGTACCTGCGCCCGACGGCCGACCACCTGCCGGTCGACCGGTGGTGGACGCCGGCCGACTTCGACCGCATCCGGGAGGCCGGCGCCGCCCTCGGCTTCGCCCACGTGGAGGCGTCGCCCCTAACCCGGTCGAGCTATCACGCCCGCCAGGCGGCGGAGGCCGCCCGCTGAGCACCTCCATCCTCTGGTTGCGGCGTGACCTGCGCCTGGCCGACCATCCCGCCCTGCTCGCCGCCCTCGACGCAGCCGACGAGGTGGTGCCCCTCTTCGTCGTCGACCCCCGCCTGCAACGGCCGGCGGGCCAGCCCCGGAGGGCCTTCCTCGCCGGCTGCCTGGCCGAGCTCCACGAGCGCACCGGCGGCCGGCTGGTGATCCGCACCGGCGATCCCCGCACCGTCGTCCCCGTGGTCGCCGACGAGGTGGAGGCCACCCACGTCTTCGTCACCGCCGACTTCGGCCCTTACGGCACCCGCCGGGACGCGGCGCTGGGCGATCGTCTGACCGCGGTCGACTCGCCCTACGCCGTCGCCCCGGGGGACGTCACCACCGCCGAGGGCCAGCCGTTCAAGGTCTTCACCCCCTTCCACCGGCGGTGGAAGGAACACGGGTGGGGCATCCCGGCGGACGAGCCCGCCGACCCGAGGTGGGCCACCGGCGTCGGATCCGAGCCCCTGCCCCGGGCCCCGGAGCCGGCTACCGGCCTCCCGCCGGGCGAGACCGCCGGCCTGGCCCGGCTGGCCGAGTTCGCCGAGCGGGTGGCTCACTACGCCACGGGCCGCGACCGCCCGGCGGAGGACGCCACCAGCCGGCTCAGCCCCTACCTCAAGTTCGGCTGCGTCCACCCCCGCCAGGCGCTCCACGCCGTCCGCCACCGCAAGGGCGACGGGGCCGAGCGCTTCCGGGCCGAGCTCGCCTGGCGGGACTTCTACGCCTCCGTCCTGGCCGCGTTCCCCGACTCCGCCCGCCAGACCTACCGCCCGGAGATGGCGGCCCTACGGGTCAACACCGGCCCGTCCGCCGACCGCCGTTTCGAAGCGTGGGCCGCCGGGCGCACCGGGTATCCGATCGTCGACGCCGGCATGCGCCAGCTGGCGGCGGAGGCGTGGATGCACAACCGGGTGCGGATGATCACGGCCAGCTTCCTGGTCAAGGACCTCCACATCGACTGGCAGCGGGGCGCGGCCCT
This sequence comes from uncultured Acidimicrobiia bacterium, assembly GCA_963790325.1. Classification (GTDB taxonomy): domain Bacteria; phylum Actinomycetota; class Acidimicrobiia; order Acidimicrobiales; family AC-14; genus JAXDMK01. Next base: position 689,815 of record CAWBNY010000002.1, on the reverse strand, counting down.
GTTCATGGACCGGCTCCAGGACGGCGACCTCGCCTCCAACCAGCACGGCTGGCAGTGGGTGGCCGGCACCGGCACCGACCCGGCGCCGTTCTTCCGCATCTTCAACCCCACCAGTCAGGGCAAGCGTTTCGACCCCGACGGCGACTACGTCCGCCGGTGGGTGCCCGAGCTGCGCCACGTGGCCGGGGGCACGGTCCACGAGCCTTGGAAGCTCGCCGGCGGGATCCCCCCGGACTACCCCCGCCCGATCGTCGACCACGACGAGGAGCGCAAGGAGGCCCTCTACCGCTACTCCCGGATTCGGGAGCACACAACGGAGCGACAGCCGCGCCCGCCGGCGCGACGATCGTCGACATGATCAGCCCGATGCCCCCTGAGGACGGTCGTTGGGCCGCCGTGGTGGCCCGCCAGGACGCCGACTTCTACTACTCGGTCCGCACCACGGGGGTGTACTGCCGGCCGTCGTGCGGAGCCCGCCGCCCCCGCCGGGAGAACGTGGCCTTCCACGCCTCCCCCGCCGACGCCGAGAGGGCCGGTTTCCGCCCCTGCCGGCGGTGCCGGCCGGACGAGGCCCCCGCCGCCGAGCGCCGGGCGGCCACCATCGCCGCCGCCTGCCGGACGATCGAGTCGACGGCCGACGCCCCGGCCGTCGACGCCCTGGCCGCGGCCGCGGGCATGACCCGGTCCCACTTCCACCGGACGTTCAAGGCGGTCACCGGGCTGACCCCTAAGGCGTACGCGGCCGAGGTCCGCGCCCGCCGGGTGCGGGCCGCCCTCGCCACCTCGGCCACCGTCGCCGACGCCATCTACGACGCCGGCTTCGGCTCCAACGGCCGCTTCTACGCCACGTCCACCGCCGCCCTGGGCATGACGCCCACCTCGTACCGGGCCGGCGGCGACGGCGCCACCATCCGCTTCCGCGTGGGCGAGTGCTCGCTCGGGTCGGTGCTGGTGGCGGCCACCGCCGCCGGCGTGTGCGCCATCCTCCTGGGCGACGACGCCGACGTCCTCGTCCGCCAGCTGGAGGACCGCTTCCCGAAGGCCACCCTCACCGCCGGCGACGCCACCTTCGACCGGTGGATGTCGGCTGTGGTGGCCCTGGTCGACGACCCCCGCACCGGCCGCGACCTGCCCCTCGACGTCCGGGGGACCGCCTTCCAACGGCGGGTGTGGGAGGCGCTGCGGGCCATCCCCGCCGGCTCCACCGCCACCTACGCCGAGATCGCGACCGCCATCGGAGCCCCCACCGCCGTCCGGGCCGTCGCCGGGGCGTGCGCCGCCAACCCCCTGGCGGTGGCCGTCCCCTGCCACCGGGTCGTCCGCACCGACGGGTCCCTCTCGGGGTACCGGTGGGGCGTCGAGCGCAAGCGCCTTCTCCTGGAGCGCGAAGCTGTCCTGCGTGAGCACTGAATCACCGTTGTCGGGACGCGCCGAAAGGGTCCGGGCCCGGATGGCCGAGCTCGAGGTCGACGTCCTGCTCCTCTCCCTCGGGGCCGATCTGCCGTGGCTCACCGGCTACCAGGCCATGCCCCTCGAGCGCCTCACCGTGCTGGTGGTGCCGGCCGACGGGGAGGCCACCCTCGTCGTCCCCCGCCTGGAGGCGCCCCGGGTCGAACCCCACCCCGACCTGTTCGGCATCCTCGCCTGGGAGGAGTCGGAGGACCCGATCGCGTTCGTGGCCGACCTCGCCGGCCGCCGCCGCCAGCGCATCGCCATCTCCGACCGCACGTGGGCCACGTTCGTCCTCCGCCTCCAGGACGCCCTCCCCGGCAGCTGGTGGCTCCCGTCGTCGCTGGTCACGGCTCCTCTGCGGGCGGTCAAGGACCCGGCCGAGGTCGACGCCCTCCGGCGGGCGGCGGCCGCCGCCGACCGGGTGGCGGCCCAGCTCGTCGCCGGCGCCATCCCCCTGGTGGGCCGCACCGAGGCCGAGGTGTCCCGCGACATCGGCGACCGGCTGCTGGCCGAGGGCCACCAGCGGGTTAACTTCGCCATCGTCGGCAGCGGCCCCAACTCGGCCAGCCCCCACCACGAGCCCGGCCCCCGGGTCATCGGCCGGGACGAGGCCGTCGTCTGCGACTTCGGCGGCACCCTCGACGGCTACTGCTCCGACATCACCCGCACCGTCTTCACCGGCCGCCCGCCCATCGAGTTCCGCACCCTCTACACCGTGCTGGAGGAAGCCCAGGCCATGGCCGTCGAGGCGGCCACCGTCGGCACCCGCTGCCACGACGTCGACCTGGTGGCCCGAGCCCACATCCACGACGCCGGCCTCGGTGCCTACGTGGTCCACCGCACCGGCCACGGCATCGGCCTGGAGGAGCACGAGGACCCCTACATCGCCAGCGGCAACACCGTCCCCCTGGCCCACGGCCACGCCTTCTCCATCGAGCCCGGCATCTACGTCCCCGGACGCTTCGGGGCCCGCATCGAGGACATAGTGGTCGCCACCGACGCCGGTCCCGATCCCCTCAACCGCGTCGCCCACGGCCTGGCCCTGGTCGAGGCCTGAGGCCTGGCGCCCCGGTCGAGGCCGGAGGCGTGGACCTGGGCCTGCGGGGCGAAGGTCGCCCTCGTCACCGCCGCCTCAGGGGAGGGCGGCGGCCCCAGGCCTTGGCCGAGGAGGGGGAGGATGGGGTCGGCAGTGGGCGGTCGACGGGGCGAGATCCTCGGCCTCGGCTGGAGGAGGCCGGGGGGACGGGCGGGCGCCTACCGCTCGTCGGGGGCGCTGGGGTGCTGGTGGCGACGGTTGTGCCGGCGGGCGGGCTCGTCGTCGCGCAGGTTGTCCATCGCCTCGATGGCACGGGTCCACTCGGTGGGGACGCCGTCGAGCTTGCGCAGGCTGTGCTTGAACCGCAGGAGACCGAAGGACCGCTTGATGCGCTCGCCGCCAATGCGCACCACGAGCAGGGCGACGCCCAGTCCCAGGCACACGTACGCCCCCACTTCCAGGATCAGGTCGGTCATGGTCTCATCTCCCCGGTCTCCGTCGTCATTCCTGGTCCTGTTTCGGCATCTGGCGCCCGAACCTTGAGGGCCGTGCCTTGACGATTCCTCCCTGACGCCCAGTCCAAACCGACTACGGGGCCCATGGGACAATCGGATGGCGTGATCCGCCTCGACGCCGCCACCGTCCTCCTCCAGTGGGCCACCGGCGGACTGTTCTTCCTGTGGGTGACGTCCCGCGGCCGACTCCTGGGCATCGGCTACGGATGGCTCCTGCGCACCGTCTACGCCGTGATCGCGGTGGGGGCGGTGGTGGCGGGACAGCTCACCGACGCCGACGGGGTGCGGGACGGGTCGGCCGCCCTGGTGGCGGTGGCGGCGACGGTGGCGCTCGGGGTCTCGATCGTGCGCCGCAAGGCGGGCGTGTCCGGCCGGCGGGCGCTCGACGAACGCCGGGCCGCCCGGGTGGCGGCCATGCTCGGCCCCGATCCAACCGGTCACACTTCCCGGGCCCCCGGCCCCGAGATCCGTCACCAGTTGCCCGAGTTCCCCCCGGTCCTCGACCTGGTGGCGCCGGCCATCGGGGTGGTCGGCCTGGTGGCGGCCGCCCTCGCCGCCGGGGGACCGTCGGCCCTCGCCCTCGTCCGCATCCTGGCCGGCGCCGCCTTCCTGGGGGCGGTGACGGACGCCATGCTCCTCGGCCACTGGTACCTGGTCCAGCCCGGCCTGGGTCGGGAGCCGCTGCTCGAGCTCAACCGGTGGTTGGCCTGGACGTGGCCGGTGGAGGTGGGCGCCCTCCTCTGGCCCACGGGCATGATGTCCGTGCTCTCCGGGTCGATCGACGACGGGTGGAACGGCACCCTGGGCTGGTTCTGGGTCGCCTGCGCCGTCACCACCCTCGTCCTCACCGTCGTGACCCGCAAGGCCCTCGACGAGAAGTCCTACTCCGCGGTCATGGCCGCCACCGGCCTCCTCTACCTGGCCATCCTCATGGCCTTCGGCACCGACCTGGTGGCGAGGGCCGTGCTCGCCGGCTGACCCGCCTGAGCGCTACCGGGCGACGAAGTACTTGGCCTGGGGGTGGTGGCAGATGAGGGCGGAGGTGGTCTGCTCGGGGACGTACTGGAAGTCCTCGCTCACGGCCACCCCGATGCGGTCGGCCTCGAGCAGCTCGGCCACCTTGCGGTTGTCCTCCAGGTCGGGGCAGGCGGGGTAGCCCCACGAGTAGCGGCCGCCCCGGTACCCCTGGCGGACGAGCATGTCGGTGAGGCGGCCGTCCTCCCCGCCGAACCCCCACTCGTCGCGGATCCGCTTGTGCCAGTACTCGGCCAGCGCCTCCGCCATCTCGACGCCGAGACCGTGCAGCAGCAGGTACTCGGTGTAGCGGTCCTCCCTGAACAGCGCGGCCGTCGCCTCCGACACCCGGTCGCCGATGGTGACGATGTGGAACCCGGCGTAGTCGAGCTCCCCCGACACCGCCGGCCGGAAGAAGTCGGCGATGCACCGCCACGGCGAGGTCCGCTCCCGGGGGTACGAGAACCGCATCCACTCCGACGTGCGGGTGTCGTCCTTCCACAGGATGAGGTCGTTGCCCTCGCTGTTGGCCGGGTAGTAGCCGTAGACCACCTGGGGGACGAGGAGCCCGCCGGCCACCGCCTTGCCCAGCTCGTCCCGCAGGGAGGGCCGGATGCGGTCCTTGAACTCGGCGTCGGGCTCGCCCTTGTGGGGACGGAACTGCCACTGGTTGCGGAACAGGGCGGTCTCGTTGACGTAGCCGGCGATGTCGTCGATGGCGATCCCCTTAACCACCCGCGACCCGAGGAAGGGGGGGACGAAGACCTGGTTGTCGACGGCCACGTCGGGCGAGCGGGAGGGGAGCTCGTCCTCCGACGGCGCGTCGCGCTCGAAGGAGGGCAGCACCCGCCCCAGCGGGACCCGACCGAACGACGGGTCGTCGTCGCCCGTCCGCTTCATCTCCATCAGCCGGTCCATGGTGCGCAGGCCCTCGAAGGCGTCCTTGCCGTAGAAGACCCGGCCCTCGTAGACCTCCCGCAGGTCGCGCTCCACGTAGCGGCGGGTCAGGGCCGCTCCGCCGAGCAGCACGGGCACCCCGGTGAGGCCGCGCCGGTTCAGCTCCTCCAGGTTCTCCCGCATGATGAGGGTGCTCTTGACCAGCAGCCCGCTCATCCCGAGGACGTCGGCCCCGACCTCCTCGTACTTGGCGATCATCTCCGCCAGCGACACCTTGATCCCGAGGTTGTGGACCTCGTAGCCGTTGTTGGTGAGGATGATGTCGACCAGGTTCTTGCCGATGTCGTGGACGTCGCCCTTCACCGTGGCGATGATCAGGCGGCCCTTGCCGCCGGCCGCCGCCTTCTCCATGTGGGGCTCGAGGTAGGCCACCGCCGCCTTCATGCACTCGGCCGACTGGAGGACGAAGGGCAGCTGCATCTCGCCGGAGCCGAACAGGTCGCCCACGACCTTCATCCCGGCCAGGAGGGTGTCGTTGACGATGGCCAGGGCGGGCGTGGTGACGAGGGCCTCGTCGAGGTCGGCGGTGAGCCCGTCGCGGTCGCCGTCGATGATGCGCTGCTCGAGCCGCCGGGCCACCGACCACCCGCTGCGGTCCTCCTTGACCAGGGTGGTGGACGACACCCCCTCGAACAGGGCCAGCAGCGTCTGCAGGGGGTCGTAGCCCGGCTTGCGCCGGTCGTAGACGAGGTCGAGGCACACCCGCCGCTGCTCCTCGGGGATCTTGTTGAGGGGCATGATCCGGGCCGCGTGGACGATGGCCGCGTCGAGGCCCGCCTCCACGCACTCGTTGAGGTAGACCGAGTTGAGCACGTGGCGGGCGGCGGGGGTGAGCCCGAACGACACGTTCGACAGTCCCAGGATGGTGTGGACCCCCGGCAACTGGGCCTTTATCAGCTTGATGCCCTCGATGGTCTCGATGCCGTCCCGCCGGCTCTCCTCCATGCCGGTGGACAGGGGCAGGGCCAACGGGTCGAAGATGAGGTCGGACGGCTCCAGCCCGTAGCGGTCGACCGCCAGATCGTGGATGGCCTGGGCCGCCCGCAGCTTCCAGTCCCGGGTGCGGGCCTGACCCTCCTGGTCGATGCACGTGCAGACGACGGCCGCCCCGTACTCCCGGGCCAGGCTCAGGAAGCGGTCGAGGCGGGTGCCGGGGGCGTCGCCGTCCTCCAGGTTGACCGAGTTGAGGACGGCCTTGCCCCCGATCCACCGGAGGGCGGCCTCGATGACGGGCGGCTCGGTGGAGTCGATCATGAGCGGCAGGCTGGCCTGGGTGGCGAAGCGACGGGCGATCTCGTCCATGTCCTCGACGCCGTCCTCGCCCGTGTAGTCGACGCACACGTCGAGCAGGTGGGCGCCCTCCTTGACCTGGTCGCGGGCCATGGCCACGCACGTGTCCCAGTCGGAGGCGAGCATGGCCTGGCGGAACTTGAGCGACCCGTTGGCGTTGGTGCGCTCGCCCACCACCAGGAACGACGTGTCCTGGCGGAACGGGACGTGGGTGTAGATCGATGCCGCCCCCGGCTCGTGGACCGGTCTGCGGGGGGCGGGGGTGAGGTCGCGGCACCGGTCGATGACGGCCTTGAGGTGCTCGGGCGTGGTGCCGCAGCACCCCCCGATCACGCTCACACCCAGGTCCGTGACGAAGCCGTGGTGGTACTCGGCCAGCTGGGCGGGGGTGAGGTCGTAGTGCATCCTGCCGTCGACCACCGAGGGCAGGCCGGCGTTGGGCAGGCACGAGATCGGCACCCGGCAGTGCTGGGACAGGTGGCGGAGGTGCTCGTGCATCTCGGCCGGGCCGGTGGCGCAGTTGAGGCCGATGACGTCGGGGCGGAGGGCGTCGAGGGCGGTGAGGGCGGCGCCGATCTCGGTGCCGGGGAGCATGCGCCCGGTGAGCTCGACCGTGACCTGGACCTGGATGGGCACCTGACGGCCGACGGCGGCCATGGCCCGGCGGCAGCCGACGATGGCCGTCTTGGCCTGGAGGAGGTCGAACACGGTCTCGATCAGGAGGAGGTCGACCCCGCCGTCGAGCAAACCCCGGGCCTGGACCTCGTAGGCGTCGCGCATCTCGGTGAAGCGGATCTGGCCGAGGGACGGGAACTTGGTTCCGGGGCCGATGGAGCCGGCCACCCACCTCGGTCGGTCGGGGGTGGTGAAGCCGTGGGCCACCTCCCGGGCGATCCCGGCCGCCTTGAGGTTGAGCTCGTAGGCCCGGTCGGCGATGCCGTACTCGACGAGGGTGAGCGACAGGCTGCCGAACGAGTCGGTCTCCACCACGTCGCTGCCGACCTCGAGGAACGACCGGTGGAGGTCGGCGATCACGTCCGGCCGGGTGTCGACGAGGATCTCGTTGCACCCCTCGAACGCCGGCCCCCCGAAGTCGTCGGCCGTGAGGCCCCGGAGCTGGAGGTTGGTGCCGGTGGCGCCGTCGTAGATCACGACCCGCCGGCGGACCGCGTCGAGGTAGCTGCTCATGTCGGAGTCCACGCTACCGAGGCGGCCGTCCCTCCCGGTCGAGGAAACCGGCTGCTGACACAGAGTGGCGACCCGATCACACTCCGTATAGGCGGCGGCTGTCTGCGGGGCTCGGGATCATGTCGGCACTGGTCCTCAAGTCCGCCCCTCGGGTCTCCTGGCGGCTACCGGCCGCGGCCGTAGCGCTCGGCCCGGTTGCGGTGGCGGGCCCGGCCGGCGTCGACCAGCTCGTCGATGAGCCGGCGGTAGGGGACGCCGGTGGCGGCCCACATCTTGGGGTACATGGAGATCGGCGTGAAGCCGGGGATGGTGTTGACCTCGTTGAGGAGCAGCCCCCGGCCGGCCTCCTCGTAGAAGAAGTCGACCCGGGCCATGCCGTCGACCCGGAGGGCGGTGGCGGCGGCCACGGCCAGCCGGCGGACCTCGTCGGCCACCTCGGCCGGAAGGGGCGCGGGAACGAGCAACTCGGCCGCCCCGTCGGCGTACTTGTCCTCGTAGTCGTAGAACTGGTGGCTGGGGCGGATCTCGCCCGGCACCGACGCTTGCAGCCGCCCGTAGCCGAGGACCCCGCACTCGATCTCCCGGGCGGTGACGGCCTCCTCGACCACCACCCACTCGTCGTAGTCGAGGGCGAGCTTCACCGCGGTGGCCAGCTCGGCCTCGTCGCGGGCCCGGCTGACCCCGACCGACGATCCGAGGTTGGCCGGCTTCACGAACACCGGCAGCCCGAGGTCGGCGAGGACCCGGTCGACGGCCCCGTCGAGGTCGACGTCGCGGAAGGCCAGGTGGCGGACCTGGGGCAGGCCGTGGGCGGCGGCCGCGTCCTTGGCCATGGCCTTGTCCATGCACAGGGCGGAGCCGAGGACGCCGGTGCCGACGTAGGGCACCCCGAGCATCTCCAGCAGGCCCTGGACGGTGCCGTCCTCCCCGAACGGGCCGTGGAGGACGGGGAAGGCGACGGTGGACGGGCCCGACCCCGACAGCATCGAGCCCGGCTCGACCGTCGGCCCCTCGGCGACGAGGCGGTCGGCCGCGGGCTCGGCCCGCACCCACCGACCATCGTGGGTGATCCCGACGGGGACGACGTCGTAGCGCTCGGGGTCGGCCGCGGCCAGCACGTGGGCGGCGGTGACGCACGAGACCTCGTGCTCCGCCGACCGGCCGCCGAAGAGGAGGACGAGCCGAGTGAGCCCCACAAAGGTGCGAGTGTAGGAACCGATGGAGCTGCTGGCGTCCGAGGTGGCGCAGGCCACCGGTGGGATCCACTTCGGGCCCGACGTGGCGGTGCGGGGCGCGGCCATCGACTCCCGCCTGGTGACGGGTGGCGAGCTGTTCGTCCCCATCGTCGACGCCCGCGACGGGCACGACTTCGTGGCCGCGGCCCTGGCCGCGGGGGCGGCCGCCTACCTCACCGCCCGCCAGCCGGTGGGCGGCACCACCGCCATCGTGGTGACCGACACCGGCGCCGCCCTCACCGCCCTCGGCCGGGCCGCCCGCGACCGCCTCCCCGACCGGGTGGTCGGCATCACCGGGTCGGTCGGCAAGACGTCGACCAAGGACCTGCTGGCCTCGATCTTCGCCCGCCGGTTGGTCACCGCGGCCAGCCCGAGGTCGTTCAACAACGAGCTCGGTGTGCCCCTCACCCTGGCCAACGCCCCCGACGGCACCGAGGCGGTGGTGGTCGAGATGGGCGCCCGGGGCCGGGGCCACATCGCCTCCCTCTGCGCGGTGGCGCGGCCCACGGCGGGAGTGGTGACCACGGTGGGGATGGCCCACACCGAGCTGTTCGGGTCGCTGGAGGAGGTGGCGGCGGCCAAGGGCGAGCTGGTCGAGAGCCTCCCGTCCACCGGGACGGCGGTGCTCAACGCCGGCGTCCCCCTGGTGGCGGCCATGGCCGAGCGGACGACCGCCACCGTCCTCACCTTCGGGATGGGCTGCGGGGAGGTGCGGGGCGACGTGCTCGACGTCGACCGGTCGCTCCGTGTCCACCTCGACCTGCAGACGCCGTGGGGCTCGGTCGCCATGCGCCTGCCGGTGCGGGGCGAGCACCAGGCGGCCAACGCGGTCGCCGCCGCGGCCGCCGCCCTGGCCTGCGGGATCACCCTCACCGAGGTCAGCGAGGGCCTGAGCCGAGCCACCCTGTCGGCGTGGCGGATGCAGCTCGACCGGGCGCCGTCAGGGGCGCTGGTGCTCAACGACGCCTACAACGCCAACCCGGTGTCCACCGAGGCCGCCCTGCGCTCGCTGGCCCAGCTCCAGGTGGAGCGGCGGACCGCCATCCTCGGGGTGATGGCCGAGCTGGGCGAGGGCGGGCCCGCCGAGCACCGCCGCCTGGGCGCGCTGGCGACCGATCTGGGGTTGCGCGTGATCGCGGTGGCGGCCCCCGACTACGGCGGCGAGCAGGCGTCCGACCCCGACGACGCCCTCCGCCTCCTGGGGCCGATCGGAGAGGGCGACGGGGTGCTGGTGAAGGGCAGCCGGGCGGCGGGGCTGGAAGGACTCGCCGGTAGGCTGGCGGCCACGTGAGCAGGATCTACACCCGGACGGGCGATGACGGCACCACCGGGCTCCTCTTCGGTGGACGGGTACCCAAGGACCATCCCGCCCCCGCCGCCTGCGGCGACGTCGACGAGGCCCAGGCCGCCATCGGCATGGCCCGGGCCCTCTCCACCGGCGACGAGCTTTCGGCACTCCTCGTCGGGTTGGAGCGGGACCTGTGGGTGCTCATGGCCGAGCTGGCCACCGCCCCCGAGAACCGGACCAAGCTCGTCCCCGGCCGGACCGCGGTCACCGCCGGCATGGTCGCCGACCTCGAACCCCACATCGACGACGTCACCGCCCGCTTCCCGCCGCCCACCGAGTTCGTGCTCCCCGGCCAGACCCCGCTCTCGGCGGCCCTCGACCTGGCTCGGGCCGTCGTCCGCCGGGCCGAACGCACCGCCCTGGCGGTCGCCGCCGACGGCTCCCACGTCGTCCCCTACCTCAACCGGCTGTCCGACCTGCTGTGGGCCCTCGCCCGCGAGCAGGAGGGCACGCCCCTTCTCAGCAAGGACTGATCCGATGCCGATCGCCGTCACCCTCGCCGACGCCCTCCCCGACGACGCCCTCGTCCTGGGCGTTCCCGTGTTCGCCGGGCGCACGTCGCCGGAGGGCGCCGGTCCCGAGGTCGACCGGGCCTACCTGGCCGACCGCGGCTTCGAGGGCAAGGTGGGCGAGACGGCCGTCGTCCCCGGCCCGACCGCGGGGACCACCCTCGTGGCCGTGGGCATGGGGGCGCCGGACACGGTCACCGCCGACACCCTCCGCCGGTCGGCGGCGGCCCTGGTGAAGGCGGTCTGGCGCGACACCGCAGTGGCCACCACGCTCCTGGCCGCGGCCCCGGCCACCCTCGATCCCGCCCTCGCCGCCCAGGCGGTGGCCGAGGGGGCGCTCCTCGCGTCCTACCGGTTCACCACCTACAAGTCCGACCCCAAGGCGTGCCGGATCGAGTCCCTGGTTGTCGTCGGCACCGGCGCCGAGGCGGATCGGGGCATCCAGCGGGGGGTGCGCGTGGGACGGGCGGTCGCCCTCGCCCGCGACGTCGTCAACGAGCCGGCTGCGGCCATGACGCCGCGACGGCTGGCCGAGATCGCCACCCAGGTGGCGGAGGACGAGGGCCTGGCCATCGAGATCCTCGACGAGATCGCCATCGTCAACGAGGGCCTGGGCGGGCTGGCCGGCGTGGCTCTGGGATCGGACGAGCCTGCCCGCCTCATCCGCCTCACCTACGACCCCCCGGGCGCCACCTGCACCCTCGCCCTGGTCGGCAAGGGCATCACCTTCGACTCGGGGGGATTGTCCATCAAGACGGCCGAGGGCATGGAGACGATGAAGACCGACAAGTCGGGGGCGGCCGCGGTGCTGGGCGCGATGTCGGCTCTGCCCGCCCTCGGCCCGCCGGTGAAGGTGGTGGCCATCATCCCCGCCACCGAGAACATGCCCGGCGGCGCCGCGATCAAGCCGGGTGACGTCCTCAAGATCCGCAACGGCAAGACGGTCGAGGTCCTCAACACCGACGCCGAGGGCCGGCTGGTGCTGGCCGACGGCCTGTCGCTGGCGGTGGAGGCGGAGGTCGACGCCATCCTCGACCTGGCCACCCTCACCGGCGCCTGCGTGATCGCGTTGGGCCGGCGGATCGCAGGGCTCATGGGCAACCACGACGGGTGGACGGGCCAGGTCCGGGAGGCCTCGGAGCGGGCAGGGGAGCCGGTGTGGCCGCTCCCCCTGCCCGCCGAGTACCGCAAGCTGATCGACTCCGACGTGGCCGACATCAAGAACATCAGCGGCGGGCGCTACGGGGGCGCCCTCACCGCCGGCCTCTTCCTCCAGGAGTTCGTGGGCGACGTGCCGTGGGCCCACCTCGACATCGCCGGGCCCGCCCGCAGCGACGATGACGAGGGCTACCTGTCGAAGGGCGGCACCGGCTTCGGGGTCCGCACCATCCTCGAAGCCGTCACCGCCTTCCGCACGCCATAGGCCGACCGCCGATCAGGACGAAGTGGGGCCCGGCGTCGGGACAGGCGACGTGACGCTCACCGCGCCTGTCCGACGATGGTTGGGGGTCGCCGGGGGTTGATCCGAGGCGGCTCGACCACGGGGGGTTGGATCGAGCCGCCTCGAAGATCGATCAGCCGGCGACGCCGAGCTCCAGCACCGACAGGTCGGGTGCGGGGGCCGTGGCGGCCCGGAGGGCGGCCACGAACGCGGCCCGCTCGGAGACGCGGGGGGCGGCGATGCGCAGCCCGCCGGGGTGGACACCCTCGGCCGGGCCCACCAGCAGGACGTCGACGCCGTGGCGGGCGAGCGCCGCCGCCAGCTCCGGCGCCCCCTCGGTGATCAGCAGCCGGCCCGGGGTGGCGATCTTCTCGTCGACCACGGTGCCCAGGGGGGCCAGGGCGTGCGCCAGCCAGCCACCGTCTTCGGACAGCTGGCGGCGGACGGCCTCGGCCCACACCCGGCTGGCGAGAGCGGCCTCGGTGGCCACCACGTCGAGCCCGGAGATGGGCGAGGAGAACCGGGGGTCGAAGAGGACCCGGAGCAGGTAGCGGTCGCGGCTCCAGGCGACACCGGTGCGGGTGGAGCCCATTCCCGAGAACTCGGCCGACGAGCGCAGCACGATCACGTTGTCGGCGTCGGTTCCGACGAGCGAGGATCGACCGGGGTCGTTGAGGAACTCGATGTCGGTCTCGTCGACCACGAGGGTGGACGCCGGGTGGCGGGACGCGATCTGGGCCAGCACCATCGGGTCGAGGACGGCACCGGTGAGGGCGTGGGGGTTGGTCATGACGACGAGGTCGGCATCGTCGAGGGCGTCGTCGACCTGGGTGTAGGCAGGCATGCCGTCGCCCGCGGGCAGGGCGACGCCCCGGCCCGGGAAGATGGCGAGCAACTCGGCGGGGGCGGGCAGGAGGACGGCCACCGAGCCCCGGGGGGCGCGGGCGGCGATGGCCCGCAGGGCCTCGGCCGGGCCCCGGCCGGCGACCAGCTCGCCGGGATCGACGCCGAGCGTCTCGGCGTAGCGATCGGCCAGGCGGGCGGCGGCGTCGGCCGGCGCGGCCTGCAGATCGCGCGGCGAGAGGGTGCGCAGGGCGCGGAGGACGGCCTCCGGCGGCCCGTACCGGTTGACCCGACCGGACAGGTCGAGGCGGTTGCCGGCCGAGTGCCGGTTGCGACGCTCGGCCAGGGTGGCTGGTGAGCGATGCGATCGGTCGAACGACTGGCTGGCCATCTGACTCTCCCCCGGTCTGGTACCACATATTTCGACACGCGGAGGGTCGACCTGTAACTGGTGCTGACCAGTTTGTTCGGAGGGGGGTGCCACCACCCCCGACGACGGTGCGGGCCCGTTGCCGGCGAGCCCGAAGCGCAGGGGTGACGGCACTGCCCCGAGCTCCACCGGACCGGCCACCGGCGGTGGTCGGGCCCGCACGGGCGGCCGGGGGTCGTGGGCCCCGGCCGCCGGCGGGTTGGGGGACCGTGCTACGCGGCGTCGCCGGAGTCGCCGGGACCGTCGGAGGTGGGCAGCTCGTCGTCACCCGCGGTCGCCCGCCGGTGGCGGTCCCACGCCCAGGTGGCCGACTCCCGGCACAGGCCGGGGTGGAACTTCCAGCGGAGGAGCTGGCGCTCGGCGGCGTCGACGTCCTCCCCCAGCTCGAGGAGGCTGAGGGCCAGCCGCCGGGCCCGCCGCCGCTGCTGCTCGGCCGCCGGCGTCCGCAGCTCGCCCTCCTGCCACGCCTGGTGGGCGGCTACGAGGCTCGGCGGCAGCCGCAGCACCTGGCGCCGGTTGAGGGGCGGGACCTTGCGCCGCACGGCCAGGGTGCCGTCGGTGCGGGCCATGGCCAGGTCGAACTGGCAGCAGCGGGCCAGGGCTCGCATGAAGGGCGAATGGCGGCCGCCCTTGGCTCCCAGGCCGAGGGCGGCGGCGGTGTCGGCCAGGTCGAGGTCGAAGCCGGCGGGGAACTCGTCGAGCGCGGCCGCCAGCCGGCGCAGGAGCCAGGTGGTGGACGGGCCCAGGATGCCGAGCCAGAACGTCTCGACGTAGGTGGAGCGGGGGTCGTGGCCCAGGGCGTCGATGACCGGGTCGGGCCACGGGCGGACGGGCAGGACGGTGACGGGCTGGGGTTCGACGGGGAGCAACGAGACCGTGCTCATGAAGCCTCCAAGGTGCGGCGCGAGACCAGGGGGAAGGTGCAGCCCGGGGAAGCTCGTGATGTTTCGTGCCTTTCCAGTATTCCTTCGCTTCCGGGGACCCGTCAAGCCCGAAGGGAATGTCGACCCTCGCGGTAGGGTTTGGTCGGTAGAACCCCTCCGGAGGAAGATCGCCCATGCCCAGCTTCCGTGACCTCCTGGCGCAGACCAAGGCCACCATCCGCGAAGTCGACACCGCCACCGCCGAGTCAACCCTTTCCTCCGCCCCGGACACGGTCCTCCTCGACGTGCGCGAGCCCGACGAGTACGAGCAGGGCGCGATCCCGGGGGCGATCCACATCCCCCGGGGCCACCTCGAGAGCCAGATCGAGTCCCGCATCGTCGACCACCGGGCGCCGGTGCTCGTCTACTGCGCCGGCGGCACCCGCTCCGCCTTCGCGGCCAAGACCCTGGCCGAGCTCGGTTACACCGACGTGGTCTCCATGGCCGGCGGCTTCAACCGGTGGAAGAACGAGGGTCGCCAGTGGGCCGCGCCCCGCACCCTGACCGCCGAGCAGCGCAACCGCTACCAGCGTCACCTGCTCCTCCCGGAGGTGGGGGAAAAAGGCCAGCAGAAGCTCCTCGACGCCAAGGTCCTGCTCCTGGGGGCCGGCGGCCTGGGCTCGCCTGCCGCTTTGTACCTGGCCGCGGCGGGGGTGGGCACCCTGGGCATCGTCGACATGGACGTGGTCGACGAGTCCAACCTCCAGCGCCAGATCCTCCACAACATCGACCGGGTGGGCGAGCGCAAGGTCGACTCGGCCAAGAAGACCCTCGTGGGCCTCAACCCCGACGTCAACGTGGTCACCTACGACGTCCGGCTGGGGGCCGACAACGTCCTCGACGTCATCGACGGCTACGACGTGATCGTCGACGGCACCGACAACTTCCCCACCCGATACCTGGTCAACGACGCCTCCCTCCTCAAGAAGATCCCCGTCGTCCACGGGTCGATCTTCCGCTTCGAGGGCCAGGCCACCGTCTTCGCCCCCTACGTGGGGCCGTGCTACCGGTGCCTCATCCCCGAGCCGCCGCCGCCCGAGCTGGCCCCGTCGTGCGCCGAGGCGGGCGTGTTGGGCGTGCTGCCGGGGATCATCGGGTCGATCCAGGCCATGGAGGCCATCAAGATCATCCTCGGGCTGGGTGAACCGCTGATCGGCCGGCTGCTGGCCTACGACGCCTCGGAGGAGACGTTCCGGGTGTTCAAGGTCGGGCGCGACCCGGCCTGCCCCGCGTGCAGCCCCGGGGCCGAGATCGTGATCGCCGAGTACGACGAGCACTGCATGCCCCACGTGGCCGGAGCCGCCGCCCACTGAGGTCCCGCCTCGGCGGTACCGTGACCGCCATGCGATCCAGGCGGACGCCGTACTTCGCCTTCGCCTGCGTGCTCGCCCTGGCCCTGGGCTCGGCCGTCGGCCGACCAGCCGTGGCCGCCGCCGGCCAGGCCGGTGACAAGCCCTGGGAGCTGTCCGGGAAGGCGTGCCGCCTGCTGCCGGCGTCGACCCCCCTGACGCTCGACGGCCAGGAGGCCTGCACCGGCCTGCGCCCGGGGGCGCCCGTGCTCACGCCGGTCGGGCAGTGCACCCTCAACTTCCTGTGGACGGGGAGCGACGGCCGCCAGTACATCGGCACCGCCGGCCACTGCCTCCTCGAGGGGACCGCCCACAACCAGGTGGTGTACCAGCCGGGCGACGGACCGCCGGCCCGCGACTCGGCCGGTCACCGGTTCGGGGAGTTCGCCTACGCCGCCCTCGACGCCACCAGCGACTTCGCCCTCATCCGGCTCGACCCGGGGGTGAGGGCGAGTCCGGAGATCTGCCGTTTCGGCGGGCCGTCGGGGATGACCGTCGGACCCGTCGGCGCCCTGACCCCGCTGCACCACGTCGGGCGGGGCTCGCTCACCGGCTCCCTCGTCCCCGCCCGCACCCAGCTGACGGTCGACGGCCACGACGTCCGGGTGCTCACCGGGCTGGGCGTGGCGTCGGCCGGGGACTCCGGCAGCCCCGTCGTCGGGCTCGACGGCAAGGCGGTGGGGATACTCGTCGCCACCGGTCCCGCCCTGCCCCTGGCGCCCACCGGGCTGCTGGTGTTCAGCATGCGGGTGGCGCCCGAGATGGGCCGGGCGTCCGAGGCCATGGCGATCGCCTTCGACCTGGTGACGGCGCCCGCCGCCGGCGGCGTCCTCCAACCCTGACGCGGGCCGTGACCGCTCGGTCACAGGGGTCCCCTACCGTGGGGACGTGCCGGGGGTGCGCTTCGTCATCATCGGGGGTGGGCCGGCCGGGAACTCGGCCGCCACCGCCGCCGCCCGCCTGGGCGCCGAGGTCACCCTCATCGAGCGGGACGTCGTCGGTGGGGCGGCCCACCTGTGGGACTGCATCCCGTCCAAGGCCATGATCGCCAGCGGGGGGGCGATGGCCTTCGTCCGCCGCTCGGGGGGGATGGGGCTGAGCCCGTCGGCAGCGGCCGAGGTCGACCTGGAGGGGATGAAGCGGCGCATCGCCGGCATCGAGGAACGGCTGCACCGGTCGGTGGTGGGGCTGCTGGTCGACCAGGGGGTGCGGATCATCACCGGCAAGGGCCGGTTGGCGGGGCCCCACCGGGTGGTGGCGACGTCGGTCGACGGGGCGGAGGAGGAGCTGGAGGCGGACGCGATCCTGCTGGCCACGGGCAGCCGGCCCCGGGTGCCGGACTGGGCCCGTCCCGACGGCGAGCGGGTGCTCACCACGCGCCAGGCCTACCCCCCGCCCGTCCTGCCCGGCCACCTGGTGGTCATCGGCTCGGGGGTGACCGGGGTCGAGTTCGTGCACATGTTCGCCTCGCTGGGATCGCAGGTGACGCTGGTGGTGAGCCGCCAGCAGGTCCTGCCCAACAAGGACCCGGAGGTCGCCCACGCCCTGGAGGAGGACTTCCTGCGCCGGGGCGTCCGCCTGCTCAAAGGAGCCCGGGCGGAGGCCATCGACCGGGACGGCGGCGACGGGGCCGGTGGTGGCGGCGTGGCCGTGCGGTGCGACGACGGGCGGGTGGCCCGGGGGACCCATGCGCTGCTGGCGGTGGGGTCGATCCCCAACTCGGAGGATCTGGGGCTGGCTGCGGCCGGTGTGGAGAGCGACCGGGGCTACGTCCCGGTGAACCAGCACTGCCAGTCGAACCTGCGCCACGTCTACGCCGCCGGTGACCTGTCGGGGAAGCTGCCCCTGTCATCGGTGGCCACCATGCAGGGCCGCAAGATCGCCGAGCACGTCATGGGCGGCCACTCCCGCAGCCACCGTCACCTCGACTACGACAAGGCGGCCCAGGCCGTGTTCACCGAGCCCGAGATCGCCGAGGTCGGGATCGCGGAGGCGGAGGCGTTCGCCTCGGGGCGCAAGATCCGGGTGACCAAGGTCCCGTTCTCGGCCAACGCCAAAGCTCTCATCAACGACGACTGGCGCGGTTTCGTGAAGATCGTGTCCGACCCGGCCACGGGCGTCGTGCTGGGGGGCTCGATCGTGGGCCGCCACGCGGCCGAGCTCATCTCGGTGATCGCCCTGGCCGTCAACTGCGGCCTCCGGGTGAGCGACGTGGTGGATTCGCTCCTGGTCCACCCCACGCTGGCCGAGTCGCTGGCCGACGCCGCCGAATAGCGGCAACCGGTGACACGTTCCGGGGCCAGGACCCCGGGATCCGTCACCGGTTCAGGTCACTCGATGACGGCCAGGACGTCGCCCGCGCCCACGTTGTCGCCGGGGACCACGCGGACCTCGGCCACCCGGCCGGCCCGATCGGCGACGACCAGGTTCTCCATCTTCATGGCCTCCAGGAGGCAGACGCCCTGGCCGACGGCGACCGTCTCGCCCACCGTGACCAGGACCTCGACGATGGTGCCCTGCATCGGAGCCACCACCCGTCCCCCGCCGGCGGCCGGCGCCGCGGCCGCCGCCGAGGAGGGCCGACGAGGGGCGGGGGCGGGGGCCGGGGCCGCCCCGCCACCCCCGGCCACCTCGGGGAGCCACACCCGCACCTCGTAGCGACGGCCCTCGACCTCGACGTCGACCGGCCGGGCCGTCATCGGCGGCCCACCGCCCGCAGCGCCCCCTGCGGCCAGGGGGCCGGGCGGGATGTCGGAGAAGTCGAGCCTGTCCTCGACCCACCGGGTGGAGTGGACGCCGGCGACGAAGTCGGGGTGCTCGAGAACGCGCAGGTGGGCGGCCATGTTGGTGGTGACGCCCTCGATGGCGGACTCCCTCAGCACCCGCAGCATGCGCCGGCGGGCCTCCTCCCGGTCCTGGCCCCAGGTGAGGTACTTGGCGATGAGGTTGTCGTAGTGCTGGCTGATGGCGTCGCCCTCGCCGTAGCCGGCGTCGATGCGGACGCCGAAGCCACCGGGCCGGGAGAAGCGGGTCAAGGTGCCGGGCGAGGGCAGGAACCGGCCCCCGGCGGGATCCTCGGCGTTGATGCGGCACTCGATGGCGTGGCCCCGGCGCACCAGCGAGTCCTGGGTGAACGACAGCGGCTCCCCCGCCGCCACCCGCAGCTGCTCGGCCACCATGTCGAGCCCGCAGGCCAGCTCGGTGACGGTGTGCTCCACCTGGAGGCGGGTGTTCATCTCCAGGAAGAAGTACTCCCCGTCCTGGTACAGGTACTCCACGGTGCCGGCGTTGACATACCCGCACGCCCTCGCCACCGCAACCGCCGACTCGCCCATCGCCTGGCGCACCGCCTCGGGGAGGCCGGGGGCCGGAGTCTCCTCGATGAGCTTCTGGTGCCGGCGCTGGGCGGAGCAGTCCCGCTCCCCCATCCACACCACGTGCCCGTGGCGATCGGCGAAGATCTGCATCTCGATGTGGCGGGGCCAGTCGAGGTAGCGCTCGAGGTAGACCTCGTCCCGTCCGAAGTAGGCGTGGCCCTCCCGGCGGGCGGCTTCCAGGGCGGACGTCGCCGACTCGGGGCCCTCGACGACCCGCATCCCCCTCCCCCCACCCCCGTAGGCGGCCTTGATCGCCACCGGCCAGCCGTGGGTGTCGCCGAAGGCGACCACCTCGGACGCCGTGGTCACCGACCCGTCACTGCCGGGGACGACCGGCACCCCCGCCGCCAGCGCGGTCGTGCGGGAGGAGAGCTTGTCGCCCATCAGGTCGATGGCCTCGGGGGGCGGTCCGACGAACGTCACCCCTCGGTCGGTGATGGCCCGGGCGAAATCGGCGTTCTCGGAGAAGAAGCCGTAGCCGGGGTGGACGGCGTCGGCCCCGCTGCGGGAGATGGCGTCGAGGATGGAGTCGGTGTTCAGGTAGCTCTCGGCCGCGGTGACCCCGCCCAGGGCATAGGCCTCGTCGGCCAGGCGGACGTGGAGCGACCGCCGGTCGAGGTCGGAGTACACCGCGACCGTGGCGATGCCCAGCTCGCGGCAGGCGCGGATGACCCGCACCGCGATCTCGGCCCGGTTGGCGATGAGGACTTTCCGGAACATGAAGGACCCTATGGTGCAGGCGTGCTGGACGCCGGCGCCAGAGCGGCCCTCGCCCGCACCCGGTTCGCCGAGGTGACGTGGCTGCCCGAGGTGGCATCGACCAACGACGAGGTGGCGGCCCGGGCCCGGGCCGGGGCCCCGGAAGGGGTCGTGGTGGTGGCCGACCACCAGACCGGCGGCCGGGGCCGGCGGAACCGGACCTGGGAGTCGCCACCGGGGTCGTCGCTGCTGGTGTCGGTGCTCCTCCGGCCCCCGTCGCCGCAGGTGGCCGTCGTCGCCGCCGGCCTGGCTGCGCTCGACGCCGTCGGGCGCGAAGCGTCGCTCAAGTGGCCCAACGACCTGGTGGTGGACGGTCGGGGCAAGCTGGCCGGCATCCTGGCGGAAGCCGTCGGCGACGGTGGGGCCGTGGTCGTCGGGATCGGGCTCAACGTCGACTGGGGGGAGACGCCCCTGCCCCCGGGCGGGACCTCACTGGGACCGGGCACCGACCGGGCCCCGCTTCTCGTCGCCTACCTCGTCGCCCTCGAGATCCGGTGCCGCATGGCCCCCGCCGACCTCATGGCCGCCTACCGGTCGGTGTGCTCGACCATCGGCCGCCGGGTGCGGGTGGCGCTTCCCGGCGGGGAGACGTTCGAGGGCCGGGCGGAGGCGGTCGACGACGACGGCCGGCTGGTGGTCGACGGCCGGCCGGTGGCGGCGGGCGACGTGGTCCACGTGCGTCCCGCCTCGTAAGCGGGGCCACTCGGTGGCCTGCGACGGCGACCGCGGGAGCCGGCGCACGGGTTCGACGTCGATCGCTACGGGTCGAGATGGCGGCGGACGAGGTCGGCGAAGGCCTCGCCGGCCGCCTTGGTGAGCGGCCCGGGGACCGACGGTAGGGCCACGCCGTCGACCACTGATATGGGTTGCACCTCCCGGGTGCTCGAGCTGAGGAACGCCTCGTCGGCCGCGGCCAGGGCCGACAGCGGCACGTCGTCCTCCACCACCTCGACCAGCTCCAGGAGCAGGTCACGGGTGACCCCGGCCAGGCAGCCGGCCGACAGCGGCGGCGTGACCAGCCTGCCCCCGACGACCAGGAACACGTTGGTGCCGGTCCCCTCGCACAGGTTGCCGACCAGGTTGGCGAAGATCGCCTCCCCGGCCCCCCGCTCCCGGGCGTACGCCAGCGCGACCACGTTCTCGCCGTAGGAGATGGTCTTGACCCCCGCCAGCGCCGCCCGCTCGTTGCGGGGCCAGGGGACGGTGACGACCGGCGTGGCGTCGGGCCAGCCGGTCAGCCGCCCGACGGCCACGATCACCGTCGGCGCCACCGCCGCCCGGCCCGACCCGAGGGGCGCCGGCCCCCCGGTCAAGGTGATGCGCATGCGGGCTGCGTCGAGGCCGTTGGCCGCGACCACGTCGGCCATGGCCCGGCGGAGCACGTCGGCGTCGGGGCACGGCAGGCCCATGGCCCCCGCCGACAGCGCCAGCCGGGCGAGGTGGCGGCGCTCGGCGAAGGGCACGCCCCCGTACACCCGGAGGGTCTCGAACACGCCGTCGCCGGTGAGGAGCCCGTGGTCGAAGGGGGACACCCGGGCGGCCGCGGCCTCGACCAGCGCGCCGTCGATCCAGACGATCGTCACGAGCCACCCGCCACGGCCAGGAGCCGCCGGGCCTTGAGCTCGGTCTCCTCCCACTCCGCGGTCGGATCGGAGTCCCAGGTGATCCCCGCCCCCACGCCCAGGTGGAGCTCCCCGTCGGACGCCCAGAAGGTGCGGATGGCCACGTTGAGGTCGCCCTCCTGCCGATCGGCGTCGACCCAGCCCACCGCGCCGCAGTAGACGCCCCGGGACGCCGGCTCGAGGGCCGCGATCACGTCGAGGGCGGCCAACTTGGGGGCGCCGGTGACCGAGCCCGGTGGGAAGGTGGCGTCGAGCAGCCCGGCCCATCCCGTCCCCTGGCGCAGCCGGCCCCGCACCCTGCTCACCAGGTGGACCAGACCCGGATGGGGCTCGACCCGCCACAGCGACGGCACCTCGATCGACCCGTACTCGCACACCCGGCCGAGGTCGTTGCGGACCAGGTCGACGATCATCACGTTCTCGGCCCGGTCCTTGGCCGTCAGCTCGTCGGCGGCCACCGCGGTGCCCTTGATCGGGGAGGACTCGACCACGTCGCGCCGGCGGCGGAGGAACCGCTCGGGCGACGCCGATGCCACCGCCACCCCCGCCGACGGGAGCACGACCAGGGCCTGATGGGGGGCGGGGTGGGACGTGAAGAGGGCCGCGGCCAGGTCGGCCACGTCGAAGCCGGCGGGCAGCGGCGCCGTCAGCCGGCGGCAGAGGTTGACCTGGTACACGTCGCCGGCGCCGATGGCCTCCCGGATGGCGACCACCCCCTTGGCGTAGGCGTGGCGATCGAGGCTCGACGTCCACCCCGCGACCGGAGGGAGGGGCGGCCGGGCCGTCTCCAGCCAGGCCGCGGCGGCGGTGCTCGACGACCGCTCGAAGCGGGCGCACACCGCCTCGCCGTCGAAGGGGAGCACCACCGCCCACGTGCCGGTGGTGTCGAGGGCGGAAACGTCGGACGTCACGTCGACGAGCCCGGTGAGGACCCGCCCGCCGACGATCGCCAGGTCGGCGACGGCGGGAACCTGCTTCACGGGGTCAAGCGTAGGGCCGATGACCAGCGTGTTCCGGCGGCGGCCGGCGACGTAGGAGCGGCGAGGAGCGGCGCTAGCCTCCCGTCGTGGTACGTGAGATGACCGGCGCCCGAACCGGTGAGTGGTCCCTGCGCCTGCTCAGGGGCGCCATCATCTTCCTCACCGTCTGCGTGGTCATGGCCGCCGGAGGCTACGTCTACCTTCGCCACCAGCTCGGAAAGATCACCCGCCTCGCAATCCCCGGCCTCGACGAGGAGGGCGACGTCATGAACGTGCTCCTCGTCGGCTCCGACAGCCGGGACCGGGTCACCGGCGACCTGGCCGAGCAGACGGGCAAGGACGAGGTCAGCGGCCAGCGCAGCGACACGATCATGGTGCTCCACGTCGACCCCGCGCAGAAGAAGGCGGCCATCTTCTCCATCCCCCGCGACCTCTTCGTGCCGATCGCGGGCACCGACTACTCCGACCGGGTCAACACGTCCTTCGCCGTCGGCGGAGCGCCCGGCCTCATCGCCACCATCGAGGAGGCCTTGGGCTTCCCGATCAACCACTATGTCGAGATCGACTTCGTCGGCTTCCGCGACATCGTCAACGCGGTGAACGGGGTGAAGGTGTACTTCCCGTCCCCGGTCCGCGACGAGGTCAGCGGGCTGTTCGTCGACGATCCCGGGTGCGTGAACCTCGACGGCGACGCCGGGCTGGCCTTCGTCCGCAGCCGCAACTACGAGACCTACGAGTCGGGCGAGTGGCAGATCGACCCCACCGCCGACCTGGGCCGCATCCAGCGCCAACAGGACTTCATCCGCCGGATGCTGCGCAAGGCGGTGTCGTCGGGGCTGAGCAACCCCCTCACCCTCAACCGCCTCGTCGGCATCGGCGTGCGCGACGTCACCCTCGACGACCAGATGAGCACGGGTGACATCGTCCGCCTGGCCCGCCGGTTCAAGTCCCTCGACGCCGACACCGTCGACATGCTCACCTTCCCCACCGAGCCGGCCGACATCGACGGGACGTCGGTCCTCCTGCTCCAGGACGAGGAGGCCCAGCCCTACATCGACCGCCTCAACGGGCTGGCCCGGCCCGACGACCAGGCGTCCGCCTCGGCCCGCCCATCCGACATCCGGGTGCGGGTCCTCAACGGCTACGGCGCCGACGGGGTGGCCAGCGAGGCGAGCGTCGGCCTCACCGTGGCCGGGTTCAACGTCGCCGACCGGGGCGACGCCGACTCCTACAACTACACGACGACCGTCATCCGTCACGCTTCCGGTGCGGAGGCCAAGGCCGACGTCCTCAACCAGTACGTCGACGGCGGGGCCGTCATCGAGGAGGACTCCTCGCTGCGAACGGTCGACCTGACCCTGGTCCTCGGGTCCGACTACACCGGGATCGTGAGCGTGCCCAACGGCACCGACCCGGCCGTGCCGCCCACCACCGCCCCACCGCCGGAGGACCCCTCGCCGCCGAAGGGCGCCGCCGTCGGCGCCTCGTGCTAGGCCCCCCCGACCGGCCGGGGCCCCGGCCTTCGATCCAGGCCCCCCCGGCGGCAGGCGGCGCCGAGCCGGACGACGACGCCGTCGGGGTCGACGACGACTGGGTAGACGAGCCGGAGGACGACGCCGAAGCGGCCGAGGCCGAGTTGGTCGACGAGTGGGTCGATGCCGATCCGGACGACGACGACGATCTCGCGCAGTCCGCCGAGGCCGGGTCGGAGTGGGAGGAGGAGGCGCAGGAGCCGGGCGAGAGCACCCGGGCCTACGCCACGTTCGACGACCGCGGCGACCGCTACGACGACGACGAGTACGACGACGATCTCCCGCCCGTCCCGCCGGCGAGGTCGAGCCGACCTCCGAACCCTCCGGGACCACCCAGGAAGCCGCCCCGGGTCCCCCGCGCCGTCGTCCTCAAGCAACGCCGGCGGCGGCGGCGGTTCCTCGTGGGGATGACCTTCTTCCTCTCCGCCAGCGTGACGCTCGTCGGCAGCGGCGCCGTCTACCTCCAGTACCGCCTGGGTCAGATCCCCCGGGTCGACGTCCCCAGCCTGGTGGAGGACCGGGAGGGCGAGATCATGAACGTCCTCCTCGTCGGCTCCGACAGCCGGGACCGGTTGGAGGGCAAGGAGGCCCTCCAGGCCGGAAAAGGCCAGGTTAGCGGGCAGCGCAGCGACACGATCATGGTCCTGCACATCGACCCCGAGCAGGAGCAGGCCGCGATCCTGTCCATCCCCCGCGACCTCTACCTGCCCATCGCCGGAGAGGGCTACTCCGACCGGGTCAACGCCGCCTTCGCCCTCGGGGGGGCGGCGGGCCTGATCGATACCGTCCAGGAGTCGCTCGGCATCACCATCAACCACTACGTCGAAGTCGACTTCGTCGGCTTCAAGGACATCGTCGACGCCGTCGGCGGGGTCAACCTCTACCTGACGAACTGGGTGCGGGACTTCACCAGCGGGCTCGACCTGCACGAGATCGGCTGCGTGAACGTCGACGGCACCCAGGGCCTGGCTTGGGTCCGCAGCCGAAACCTCGAGTACCTGCTGGAGGACGGGCTCACGTGGGTGCCCGACCCCCGGGCCGACCTGGGCCGCATCGAGCGCCAGCAGGACTTCATCCGGCGGATGCTCAAGAAGGCCCTCTCGTCCGGCCTCACCAACCCCATCCAGCTCAACCGCCTGATCGGGATCGGCGTGCGGGACGTCACCCTCGACGAAACCCTGTCGACCAAGGACATCACCGCCCTGGCCCGGCGGTTCAACAACCTCGACGCCGACAGCGTCGCCCTCTTCACGCTGCCGACGTCGCCCGCCGACATCGACGGGGCGTCGGTCCTCCTGCTCCGGGAGGACGAGGCGCAGGCCTACGTCGACCGCATCAACGGGGTGGCAGGGGCCACGATCCCCCCGCCGCCGACCCAGACCGCTCCCACCACGACGGTCCTCGACCCGGTCGAGGCCGCCGGGATCGACGTCCGGGTGCTCAACGGCGAGGGCACGCCGGGCGCCGCCGGGCGGGCCGCCACCGCCCTGGCCGACATCGGCTTCACCGTCGCCGGCACGGGCGACGCCCCCGCCACCGGTCGGACCACGATCCGCCACCCGGCCGACGCCCTGGAGGCGGCCGGGATCCTGGAGCGGGCGCTGGCGGGGGGGGCCGACCTGGTCGTCGACGAAACCGTCACCGGCGCCGACCTCGTCCTGGTGCTCGGTACCGACTACGACGGCCTCACCGAGGGCGAGCCGGGAGGGGGGCCGGCAGGGGCGGCGGGGCCGACCACCACCGTGCCCACGCAGGCGTTCCTCTACCCGGATGACGTCGAGGTCCGGGTGCTCAACGGCGAGGGGACGCCGGGGGCGGCCGCCGAGGCGGCCACCGCCCTGAGGGGCGCCGGCTTCGTCATCGACGCCACCGGCGACGCCACCGAGATCAGCCGGACCACAATCCGCCACCGGTCCGACGCCCTGGCCGCGGCCCAGCTCCTCGACCGGGCCCTGGTCGGCGGCGCCGACCTGGTCGTCGACGACACCGTCACCGGCGCCGACCTCGTCCTGGTGCTCGGCACCGACTATTCCGGCCTCACGGTGGGTCCCGTGATCCCCGTCCCCCGGCCGTCGACGACGGCGACCACCACCCCATCCGCCACCGGCGCCGGCGCGACCACCACGTCGACCCTCGCGGCACCACCCACCGCCCCCCCGACCACCCTCGGGCCCACCACCCTGCCGCCCGGGGTGAGCTGCTAGCCGGGAGACGGGCCTGTTCGCCGTGCGGGTGGCGGTCCCCTAGCGTTGGCGGCCGTGAGACTCCTCGTCACCGGCGGCGCCGGGTTCATCGGCGCCAACTTCGTCCGCCACTGGACCCAGCACCATCCGCGCGACCACGTCGTGGCCTACGACCTGCTCACCTACGCCGGGAACCTGGCCAACCTCGACGACATCCGGAACCGGATCGCCTTCGTCCGGGGCGACATCGGCGACCTGGAAGGCGCCGAGCGCACGCTGCGGGAGCACAAGATCGACGTGGTGGTGAACTTCGCGGCCGAGTCCCACAACAGCCTGGCCATCCTCGACCCGGGCCGGTTCTTCCGCACCAACGTCCTCGGCACCCAGACCCTCCTGGAGGCGGCCCGCCGGGCGGGCGGGATCACCCGCTTCCACCACATCTCCACGTGCGAGGTCTACGGCGACCTCGACCTCGACAGCGACGAGATGTTCCACGAGGATTCCCCCTACCGGCCGAGGACGCCGTACAACGCGTCCAAGGCGGGCGCCGACCACGCGGTGCGGGCGTACCACGAGACGTTCGGGCTGCCGGTGACGCTGACCAACTGCTGCAACAACTACGGGCCCTACCAGTTCCCGGAGAAGGTCATCCCCCTGTTCACCTGCAACGCCATCGACGACCAGCCGCTGCCGCTGTACGCGTCGACCGCCAACCGGCGGGAGTGGCTGCACGTGATCGACCACTGTCGGGCGGTGGAGGCGGTGCTGCTCGAGGGCCGGGTGGGTGAGACCTACCACGTGGGGAGCGGGGTGGAACGGTCGATCGCGGAGATCGCCGACGGGGTGCTGGCCGAGCTGGGCAAGCCGGAGTCGCTCAAGACCATCGTGCCCGACCGTCCCGGCCACGACCGCCGCTACCTGCTCGACTCGTCCAAGATCGCCTCCGAGCTGGGCTGGAAGCCCACCATCTCCTTCGAGCAGGGGCTGGCCGAGACGGTGCGGTGGTACGCCGCCAACCGCTCGTGGTGGGAGCCGCTGCTGGATCGGGCCCCCGTCGAGGAAGGCACCGCCTGGGACCAGCCGGTCGACCCTCAGACGCTGGACCTGTGACCTGATGCGGGTGCTGGTCACGGGCGCCGGGGGGCAGCTCGGGCGGGAGGTGGTCGACGCGTTCGCCGCCGCCGGCGCTCACCACGAGGTGCTCGGGTGCTCCCGGGACGGCCTCGACGTGGGCGACCGGGACGCGTGCATGCAGGTCATCGGCACCTTCGCCCCCGACGCGGTGGTGCACGCAGGGGCGTGGACCGACGTCGACGGGTGCCAGACCGACCCCGACCGGGCGTGGCGGGTCAACGCCCTCGGCACCCGCCACGTGGCCGAGGCGGCCCGGCTCGTCGGCGCCCGCGTCTGCTACGTCTCCACCGACTACGTCTTCGACGGCACGGCCGACCGCCCCTACCAGGAGTGGGACGACACCAACCCGCTGTCGGTGTACGGGCGCTCCAAGCGGGCCGGCGAATCCGTCCTCGGACCGGGCGACACCGTCGTGCGCACGTCGTGGGTCTGCGGGCGCCACGGCCGCAACTTCGTCAAGACCGTCCTGCGGGTGGTGGGCGGCGGCCAGCCGATGAAGGTGGTCGACGACCAGCACGGGTGCCCCACCTTCGCCGACGACCTGGCGGGGATGCTCTACCGGCTGGTGGTCGGGCGCCGAGCCGGCCTGTTCCACGTCACCAACCAGGGCCCGACCACGTGGTACCGGTTCGCAGCCGACATCGCGGCCGCCGCCGGTCTCGACCCGGGCCTGGTCACGGCCATCCCCACGGCCGAGCTCCAGCCGCCCCGGCCCGCCCCCCGTCCGGCCTGCTCCGTGCTCGACAACGCCGCCCTCCGCCTGTCCGGGCTCCCCCTGCTCGACGACCACCACGTTCCCCTCGAGCGGTTGGTGAAGGAGCTGGTTTCGGCGTGAGCCACATCGCCGTCGTCGGCGCCGGCTACGTGGGCCTGACCACCGCCGCCTGCTTCTCGTCGATGGGCCACACCGTCGTCTGCGCCGACATCGACGAGCGGCGCATCGCCGACCTCAACGACGGGATCGTCCCCATCGTGGAGGCGGGCCTGCCGGAGCTGGTGCGGGCGGGCCTCGACTCGGGAACCCTGCGCTTCGTCGTCGGCGCCTCCGCCGCCGTCGCCAGCTGCGAGTTCGCCTACCTCTGCGTGCCGACACCCCAGGCGCCGGACGGGTCGGCCGACCTGTCCTACATCCGCTCGGCGGCCACCGAGATCGGGCCGTTGCTGCCCACCGAGGCGATCGTGGTCAACAAGTCCACCGTCCCCGTGGGCTCGACCCGGGTGGTCGAGGAGGTGCTCGGGCGGAACGACGTGTGGGTGGTGTCGAACCCCGAGTTCCTCCGGGAGGGGTCGGCGGTGCACGACTTCCTCAACCCGGACCGGGTGGTCATCGGCTCCGACGATCAGGCGGCCGCCTTCCGGGTGGCGTCGCTCTTCGACCCCCTGCGGGCGCAGCTGCTCATCACCGACCCCGCCTCGGCGGAGACGATCAAGTACGCGTCCAACGCCTTCCTGGCGGCCAAGGTCTCGTTCGTGAACGCCATCGCCAACGTGTGCGAGGCGGTCGGCGCCGACGTCCGCGACGTCCTCATGGGCATGTCGTACGACAAGCGCATCGGCTCCGAGTTCATGCGCCCCGGACCCGGGTTCGGGGGCAGCTGCTTCCCCAAGGACACCGCCGCGCTGATACGGATCGCAGCCGACGCGGGGTACGACTTCGGGTTGCTGCGGGGCGTCACCGAGGTCAACGTCGAGCAGTTCGAGCGGGTGGTGAGCAAGGTCGAGGCCGCCGCCGGGGGCAGCGTCGACGGTGTCACCGTCGCCGTCTGGGGGCTGACGTTCAAGGCCCGCACCGACGACCTTCGGATGTCGCCCGCCCTCGAGGTGATCGGCCGGCTGATGGCCCGCGGCGCCCGGGTCCGGGCCCACGATCCCGCCATCGAACCGGGATCGACCCACCCGTCCCTCGCCGGCATCGACGTGGGGGCCGACGCCTACGCCCCGTGCGACGGGGCGTCGGTGCTGGTGGTCCTCACCGAGTGGGACGACTTCCGGCGGGTCGACCTCACCAAGGTCGCCGGACTCCTCCACCGTCCCCTGCGGGTGGTCGACGCCCGCAACCTGCTCGACCCGGCCGAGCTGCGCAAACACGGGTTCCAGTACACGGGGATCGGCCGCTGATGATCCCCGCCGGGCGCCGGGTGGTGGTCACCGGCGGGGCCGGCTTCCTCGGCTCCCACCTGTGCCGGGCCCTCATGGCCCGGGGCGACGAGGTGGTCGCCGTCGACAACCTCCTCACCGGCCGCCGGGAGAACCTCGACGACCTCTTCGGCCGGCCCGGGTTCATGTTCCAGCTCCACGACGTGAGCAACTTCGTGCACGTGCCCGGCCCGGTCGACGCCGTCCTCCACTTCGCCAGCCCGGCGTCGCCCGTCGACTACCTCCTGCACCCCATCCCCACCCTCAAAGTCGGCAGCCTGGGCACCCACAACACCCTGGGCCTGGCCCTGCACAAGGGGGCCCGCTACCTGCTGGCTTCGACCAGCGAGGTCTACGGCGACCCCCTCGTCCACCCCCAGACGGAGGACTACTGGGGCAACGTCAACCCCATCGGGCCCCGGGGCGTCTACGACGAGGCCAAGCGCTTCGCCGAGGCCATGGCCACCGCCTACCAGCGCTTCCACGGCCTCGACGTCCGCATCGTGCGCATCTTCAACACCTACGGGCCCCGGATGCGCCCCGACGACGGCCGGGCGGTGTCGAACTTCCTCACCCAGGCCCTGGCCGGCAAGCCCCTCACCGTCTACGGCGACGGCAGCCAGACCCGCAGCTTCTGCTACGTCGACGACCTGGTCGGAGCCATCCTGGCCCTCCTCGACAGCGACCACATCGGGCCCGTGAACATCGGCAATCCCGACGAGTACACCCTTCTCGAGCTGGCCCAGGCGGTGCTCGACGTCACCGGGTCGTCGTCGAGCCTGGTCCACGAGCCGCTGCCCGTCGACGACCCCCGGGTGCGGCGGCCCGACATCGACCTCGCCCGCCGCATCCTGGGCTGGGAGCCCCACGTCGCGCTACGAGAGGGTTTGGCCCGGACGGCCGAGTGGTTCCGCCGTGACGACGCGTGACCTACGACCCGACGTGGCGGCCGTCATCGTCAACTTCAACGCCCGCGACCACCTGGTGGAGTGCGTGCGCAGCCTGCGGGCGGAGGGCATCGACGACGTGGTGGTGGTCGACAACGCCTCGTCGGACGGGTCGGAGGGCGCCCTGGCCGCAGCCGACCCCGACTGCCGGTTCCTGCCCACCGGGTCCAACCTGGGCTTCGGCACCGCCGCCAACGTGGGCGTGGCCAACACCGGCGCCGCCTACGTCCTCATCCTCAACCCCGACACCATCGTGCAGCCGGGGACGATCGAGGCGCTCGCCACCGCCCTCGACGACGACCCCGCGCTGGCCGTGGTCGGTCCCCGGGTCGACAACCCCGACGGCTCCCGCTACCCGTCGGTCCGCCGCTTCCCGAAGATGGGCGACGCCGCCGGCCACGCCTTCCTGGGCGTGGTCTGGAAGGGGAACCGCTTCACCCGCCGCTACCGGATGCTCGATCGGGACCCCGACGCGGCCGCGTTGGCGGACTGGGTGAGCGGGTCGTGCATGCTCGCCCGCCGATCCGCGTTCGAGCAGGTGGGGGGCTTCGACCCCGCCTACTTCATGTACGTGGAGGACGTCGACCTGTGCTGGCGGCTGCGGCGGGCGGGGTGGACCGTCGGCTACCAGCCGGCGGGACGGGTCGTCCACGCGGTGGGAGCGTCGAGCCAGCTCGCCCCCTACCGGATGATCCTGGCCCACCACCGGTCGCTGCTGCGCTTCGCCAACCGCACCACCACCGGTCCCGGCCGGGCCCTCCTCCCGGCCGTCGCCGCCGGCCTGGCCGTGCGCACGTTGCTGGCGTGGGCCCAGCACCGCTTCGACCGGAAGCCGCCGGCGACGCACTGACGACAGGGGCCGGGGTGTCCCGCCGGCCGTTCGCACTAGCCTCCGACGGCGGGCTGCGTCGCCGGGCTGCTTCCTGGTTGCTCCTGCCGTCCGAGTACCTTCGAGGGGGTCATGGGAAAGGCATCTGCAAGCAAGAAGGTGGCGCGCGCCGCCAAGACCGGTGGCGGGCGCACGCGCCGGGGGTCGACCTCCTGGCTGTGGCCCACGATGATGGCCACCATCGTCCTCGTCGGCACGGCCGGGGTCGTGTACTCCCGCGACCAGCGCCAGCCCGACACCAGCCGCCCGCTGGCCAGCGGTCCCGGACGCCAGGGCGACCACTGGCACGCCGCCATCGGCTTCAACATCTGCGGCACCTTCGCTCCCAACATCTCCGAGGCGGCCGATCCCCTCGGCATCCACACCCACAACGACGGCATCGTCCACATCCACCCCTTCGCGTCGCGGTCGGCGGGCCAGAACGCCAAGCTGGGCGTGTTCTTCGACACGGTCAACGTCGAGGTCAGCAGCACCCGGCTCAAGCTCCCGGGCCAGGACGCCAAGCGCAACGGCGACAAGTGCGGCGACGCCGACGGCACCGTCCAGGTCAAGACCTGGCCCTCCCGGGACGCCACCGCCGAGGGCATCGTCTACAAGGGCGACCCCAGCGACATCCGCCTCACCGACAACCAGCTGATCACGGTGGCCTTCGTCCCCGACGGCACCGACATACCCAAGCCCCCGTCGGAGCCGACGCTCGACAACCTGAGCGACGTCGGCACCACGCCGGTGCCCGACGAGCTGGTCACCACCACCACGACACCGTCCGACGGCCTCACCCCCGACACCACCGCCGGCCCCGGGGCCGAGGCCCCCACCGTCCCCCCCGACTCGACGACCCTCCCGCCCGAGACGACGGCGCCGCCCGCCCCGTGACGTTGCAGGCGGTCGTGCTCCTCGGGGGCATCGGGACTCGGTTGCGCCCGCTCACCTACTCCACCCCCAAGCAGGCCCTGCCGATAGCGGAGGTGCCGATGATCGAGCGGGTGCTGGCCCACCTCCTCGACCACGGCGTCACCGGGGCGGTGCTGTCCGTCGGCTACCTCCACCAGGCCTTCGCCGACCTGTTCGAGAGCGGTCGCTTCCGCACCATGGACGTGACCTTCGCGGTCGAGCCGGAGCCGCTCGACACCGCCGGTGCCATCCGCTTCGCGGCCATGGAGGCGGGCATCGGCGAGCGCTTCCTGGTGGTCAACGGCGACATCCTCACCGACCTCGACGTCACCGCCCTGCTCGCCTTCCACGATTCCCGGGACGGGGCCGAGGCCACCATCGCCCTCGCCCAGGTGCTCGACTCGTCCGCCTTCGGGCTGGTTATCACCGACGAGGCCGACGGCCGGGTGGAGCGGTTCGTCGAGAAGCCCCCGGCCGACCAGGCCGGGCCGGGCCACATCAACGCGGGGACGTACGTGTTCGAGCCGCGGGTCCTCGACCGGATCGACGCCGACCGCCGGGTGTCGGTGGAGCGGGAGGTCTTTCCCGGCATCGCCGCCGACCGGGCCCTGTACGCCTTCCCGTCCCCTGCCTACTGGACCGACACCGGCACCCCCGCCCAGTACCTGAGGGCCCAGCTCGACATCGTCGCCGGCCGTCGGCCGGGCCCGGCGGCTCCGGGCGCCGTCCGGGGCGACGACGGGGTGTGGTGCCTGGGGTCGGCCACGGTGGATGGCACCGTGGTGGGGCCGGCCCTGCTGGGAGTCGACGCCCGGGTCGGGGTGGCCGCCACCGTCCGCAACTCGGTGGTGGGGGCGGGGGCGGTGGTCGACGAGGGCGCACTCGTGGCCGACTCGGTCCTCCTGCCGGGAGCGTGGGTGGCGGCCTACGCGTCGGTTCGGGGGTCGATCGTGGGACCGGGCGCGGTGATCGGCGAAGGGGCGTCGGTGGCGGGGTGCTCGGTCGTCGGGGCCAGCGTCAAGGTCGACCCCGGCGCCAACATCGTGGGCGCCCGCGTGCCTGCCGGCGACGGCTGCTAGGCCCGGCTCGAGCGCGATGCGGGCCCTCGTCACCGGCGGTGCCGGCTTCATCGGCTCCACCCTCGTCGACCGGCTGCTGGCCGAGGGCCACGCGGTCGACGTGGTCGACGACCTGTCGAGCGGCGCCCTGGCCAACCTGGCCGAGGCCCGGGCCACGCCCGGCCACGATCTGAGCTTCCACCGCCTCGACATCCGGGACGCGGGGCTGGTCGACCTCATGGCCCGGCGCCGGCCGGAGGTCGTCTTCCACCTGGCGGCCCAGGCCGACGTCCGGGTGTCGGTGTCCCGGCCCGGCTTCGACGCCGAGGTCAACATCCTGGGGACGCTCAACGTGCTGGAGGGGGCCCGGGCGGCGGGCACGGCCAAGGTCGTGTTCGCGGCCAGCGGGGGGACCCTGTACGGGGAGCCCGACGAGCTGCCGGTGCGGGAGTCGGCGCCGCAACGACCGCTGTCGCCCTACGGGGTGTCCAAGAAGGCGGCCTGCGACTACCTGGCCGCCTACCGGGAGCTGCACGGGATCGAGTTCACCGCCCTGGCCCTGGCCAACGTCTACGGCCCCCGCCAGGACCCCCACGGCGAAGCCGGCGTGGTGGCCATCTTCGCCGGTCGCCTGCTGGCCGGTGAGCCGTGCACCATCTTCGGCACGGGTGAGCAGACGCGGGACTTCGTCTACGTCGACGACGTGGTCGACGCCTTCGCCCGGGCCGCCACCCGGGGGAGCGGGCTGCTGATGAACGTCGGCACCGGCCGGGAGACGTCGGTCAACCGGCTCTACCGCACCATGGCCGACGCCGCCGGGGTGGCCGCCCCGGCCGTCTACTCGGTGGCCCGGGCGGGCGAGCTGGCCCGGTCGTCGCTCGACCCGGGCCGGGCCGCCATCCACCTGGGCTGGGAGCCGTGGACGACGCTGGAAGCGGGGACGGCCGAGGTCCTGCGCTGGTTCGAGGCCCGCCGCCCGGGATAGCCGCTCCGCCGGCGGGAGCAACCGCGAGCGGATCGCCGCGGGTCGATGCTACGGCCGCCCGCCTCCGGCTACCGGAACAGGTCGTCCCCCGGGGGGCGGACGATCTCCTCGCGGACCGACGCCCGCTCGCGGAACCACGAACGGTCGACGCCCCGCACCACGGCCGCGCACACGCCCGTGGCCTTGCCCATGACCAGCTCGGCGGCCGAGGCCAGCTCGTCGGCGACGGCCACCTCGGTCGCGTGCAGCTCCCGGCCGTTGGCGTCGGGGGTGCCCCGGAGGTCGACGACGGCGGCGATGCCGGCGCAGCCGATGGCCACGTCGGTGAGCCCCCGCCGCCACGGGCGGCCGAACGTGTCGGACACGATCACCGCCACCTCCCGGCCGGTCCGGGCCCGGAGGCCGTCGCGGATGCGGCGGGCGGAGCGGTCGGCGTCGACCGGGAGGAGGGTGGCGTAGCCGTCGGGCACGTTGGACAGGTCGACGCCGGCGTTGGCGCACACGAACCCGGCCCTCGTCTCGGAGATGACCAGGTCACCCCGCCGCCGCAGCACCCGCACCGACTCCGCCTCCACCACCGCCGCCCGGGCGTGGCGGTCGTCGTGGTCGACCGCCACCAGCCGGCCCTCGGCCTTGGAGACGACCTTCTGGGTGACGACCACCACGTCGCCGTCCTCCAACGCCACCGACGCCGCCACCAGGAGGTCGGCCAGACGGTCGCCGGGGCGGACCTCGGGCACGCCCTCGACGGGAAGGATCTCGATCCGGCCCATCAGGCGCCGAGCACGGCCGCGGCCAGGGCCACCGCCTCGGGCCGGCCCCGCATCACCGACGGGGTCACGACACAGCGCATGCCCTCGCCCGCCACCGCCTCCGCCAGCCAGCCATCGGCCACGTCGACGACCAGGGTCGCGGCCAGGGGCGCGTAGAGGCGGGCGATGCCGACCACCGAGACGTCGTGGCCCAGGTCGGCCAGCAGCCGAGCGGCCGGGCCTTTCAGCGCGGCACCCGCCACGATGGGCGACACCGCCACCACGTCGTCCCGGCGGGCCTCCACCGCGGCCCGGATGCCGGGCACGGCCAGGATGGGGTCGATCGACACGATCGGGTTGGAGGGGCAGATCACGACCCGGTCGGCACCGGCCAGCGCCCCGAGCACGCCCGGGCCGGGCGTCGCCCCGTCGGCCCCCGCGAACCGGACCGCCCGCACCGGCACGTCGTGGCGGCGGCGGACGAAGTAGTCCTGGAAGTCGATCTCCCCCTCGCCCAGCACGTCCATCCTGGTCTCGACCCGGTCGTCGGACATCGGCAGCAGCCGGACGCCCACCCCCCAGGCGGCGGCCACCTCGGCCGTCACCGTCGACAGCGGCGCCCCCTCGGCCAGGCGGCGGGTGCGGTAGAGGTGGGTGGCCAGGTCGCGGTCGCCGAGGCGGAACCAGGTGAGTCCGGGACCGAACCGGTCGAGGGCCTCCATGGCCGCCCACGACTCGCCGGCCAGGCCCCAGCCCGTCTCCGGGTTGACCGCATCGGCCAGGGTGTAGGTGACGGTGTCGAGGTCAGGGCTGACGTGCAGGCCGTGGATGACGAAGTCGTCGCCGGTGTTGACCACGGCGGTCACGGCGGCGGGGTCGACGATCTCGACCATGCCCCGCAGGAGCCGGGCCGCCCCGACGCCGCCGGCCAGGGCGGTGATGCGCACCGGGCCAGGGTACCGGCGGTGCCCCCGCCACCCGGGCCCGGATGGCGAACGGCCCGCCCACTACCCTCGGACCCGGAGTGACGGCATCGACCCACGACCGCGTCGAGCCGAGCCCGGCTCCGCCCGCCGAGAGCGGAGGGGTGCCCGGGCCGGCGCAGGCGGGACCGAGGGTGCCGAAGGGCCACCGGTGGGCCCTGGTCGTGATCGGGCTGGTCGGGCTCCTCCGGGGCCTGTTCTGGGTCGCCGCCACCGAGACGTGGAGCCCCATCGACGAGCCCCACCACTACGGCTTCGTCCAGTCCCTGGCCACCGGCCACGGCATCCCGACGGTGGGCAAGGACGTCATGCCGGTCGAGGTCATCGAGACGGTCAAGGCGTCGCCCACGCTGGCGACCCGGTCGTCGGAGCACGTCCCCGTGCCCGAGGACGGGTTCTGGTCGGTGGCCCGGTCGCAGTACGAGGCGGTGCAGCCGCCGCTGTACTACGTCCTGCAGGTGCCGGCCTACTGGGTGTCGCGGCCGTTCGGGTTCGTGGCGTCGATCTACGGGCTGCGGATCGGCTCGGTCCTGATCTCCCTGGCGGCGGTGCCCCTGACCTGGCTCCTGGCCCGGGAGCTGTTCCCCCGCCGGCCCGCCATCTGGCTGGCCGGGCCCGCCGTCCTGGTCGCCGTCAACGGGTTCAACACCAACCTGGCCACCATCTCCAACGACGCCCTGGTCGTGCCCCTGGCCGCCCTCGCCCTGCTGGCCGCCGCCCGCTACCACCGGGCGCCGAGCACCAGAACGGCCGCCTTCACCGGACTCGCCCTGGGCGCGGCCCTGCTGGCCAAGACCACCACCCTCGGACTGGTGGGCGTGCTCGCCCTCCCCTACCTGTGGCTGGTGGTGACCCGCCGCCAGACCCCAACCCAGGTGCTGAAGGCGGGGGCGGTCACCGGCGCCGTCACCGGCGCGGTGCTGCTCCCCTGGGTGGCGTGGAACCTCCTGACCTACGGCTCGCCGACCGCGGCCGCCGCCAGCAGCGCCATCACCGGCCAGATGATGGAACAGTCGGGGCTGAGCATCGGCGTGCTGGGCGACCACGTCCGCCTGGCCAACATGGGCTTCTGGCACTCGGCCCTGTTCTCGCCGCTGACCGGACCGCCCTACTTCCGCGTCTTCGTGTGGTCGGTGATCGCGGCCGCGGTGGCGGGGCCGGCGGTGGCCCTCCTCCGGCGGGACCGGCCGGCGGCGGTGGCCCTGGTCTGGGTGGCGACGGCTTTGCCCCTCGCCTTTGTGGGCATGGAGGCCATCGTGTTCGGACTGTTCGACGGCGTCGGCCACCCCGAGGGCCGCCACCTCTACACCGCCCTGGCGCCGGTGAGCGTGCTCATCGCGGCGGCGGCCGTCGTCGCCCTCGGGCCCCGGTGGGGAGTGGTGGCGGTGGCGGGCGTGATCGCCCTGGCGTTCCTGGCCGAGCAGGCCGAGGTCCGGGACTACGTGCGTTACACCTACGCCGCCGGCCGGCTGCCCCCCGACCTGGCGCCGGTCGTCGACCAGCCGTTGAACGAGGGCTTCGTCCCGGCCTCGGTCATCCGGGTCGACCCGCCGTGCCCGGTGCGGGCGATCGGACTGGTCGTCGACGGTCCGGCGCCGCCCACGCTCCTCGTCGGGGGGACGGCCACGGCCCTGACCGGCACGGTGGCCGAGCTGAGCCCCCGCCAACGGCCGTCCGACCCCGAGGTGCAGGTGTACACCCTCGCCTCGCCGCTGACGGCTCCGTTCGAGGTGGTCGCGCCCACCGGAGCCCTGGTCGTCGGCGCCAGCCGGGCCGACACCGATCCCCACCTGGCCCTGGT
The DNA here is from genome assembly GCA_963790325.1 of uncultured Acidimicrobiia bacterium. GTDB lineage: Bacteria > Actinomycetota > Acidimicrobiia > Acidimicrobiales > AC-14 > JAXDMK01. Next base: position 652,253 of record CAWBNY010000002.1, on the reverse strand, counting down.
CGGCACCGCCGGCGACCCGGTGGCCCGCCTGTACTGCCAGGTGAGGGACTCCGAGCGGGCCCGGTTCGACCAGCAGTACCCGCCGCTGCACCCGAGCCAGGTGGGCTACGACACTGTCCGGCTCTGGCCCCGGGCCTGGGCTGTGCTCGGGATCCTCGGGCTGGTGGCGACCGCCGGCGCGGCCGTTCGGGCGACTGTGTCCGACCGGTGACCGATCCCATCCGCAAGGAACTGCGCCACGTCGAGTTCCCGGGGGCGACCTGGACCGCCTTCGACCGCTACAGCCGCTACGGCGCCATCGTCCGGGCCCTGCGGGCGACGCTCGGCGGCGGCCCCCTACGCGTCCTCGACGTGGGCGACGGGGCCGGGTACCTGTCCGCCTTCGACCCCGAGGTCGAGGGGGTGTCGGTCGACCTCGCCCCCACCGCCGAGCCCCTCCCCGGCACGGTCCGCCTGGCCGCCGACGGCACCCGCCTCCCCTTCCCCGACGCCGCCTTCGACGCCGTCGTCAGCAGCGACGCCCTCGAGCACGTCCCGCCCGGCAGCCGGTCGAACTTCGTGGCCGAGCTGGTCCGGGTCAGCCGGGAGCTGGTCCTGCTGGCCGCCCCCTTCGACACGCCCGGCGTGGCCGGGGCCGAGGAGCTGGCCCGCCGCTTCGTCCTCCTCGCCACCGGGTGTCCCCAGGACCAGCTGGACGAGCACCGTGATCACGGGCTGCCGGGCGTCGACGACACCCGGGCCGCCTTCGAGGCGCTCGGCCTGCAGGTGGCCGTGGCCGGCGCCGGCAACCTCCACGACTGGCTGGCCATGATGCTGCTCAAGCACCAGCTGGTGGCCCGCCCCGCCCTCGCTCCCCTGGATACCGGATACGACATCGCCTACAACTGGATGTTCTCGGGACGGGACCACGTGGCGCCCTTCTACCGCCACCTGATCGCCGCCGGCCGCTCGGCGGTGCCGGCGCTCGGCGAGCGGGTCGAGTCGGCCCCGCCGGAGGGGGTCTCGGGACTCCTGGCCACGTTCACCGCGGCCAACGTGGCCGAGGCCGTCCGCCAGGACACCCACACCCGGATCAAGGTCACCGAGGCGATGATGCTCGACCTCCCGCCCCGCCTGGAGGCCATCGAGGGCGGCCTCGAACGGCTCGGGGCCCGCCTGGCCGCGATGGAGTCGTCGATCGAGCACCTCGTCCACCTCATCCGCCACCCGCTGGCCAGCGCGGCCGACAAGGTCCGGCGCAAGCCGGGCCGATAGCCCGCTGAGCACGTCCTAGCACCCGCCACCCTCCCGAAGGAGGTGGCGGGCCGGTCGACCTCGCGTTCAGTGGCCGTTCAGTTCGGCGTGGGACGGTCTCGCCGAAGAGATCGGCTGAGGAGAGGAGGCCGGTACGGAAACCATCACCTTGCCCGTGGGCCCGAAGGACGGACCGGCCTCGCCGCCGGGCCGGCGAGGCCCCCGCATCCCCCGTCGATCGGCCCGGCTGGCCTCCGCCCTGCTCGTGGTGCTGGCCGCCCTGTGCGGCGTCGGTGCCATCTTTCGCGGGATCGAGCTCAATCTCATCGGCGACGCGTCCTACGAGCAGGCTGCGGCATCGGACCGGCGCCTCTTCATCCTGGCCTTGGTCCACCTCGGCGTGGGCGCGGTGACGAGCGTCGTGGCCGCCCTCGGCCCCCTACTGCCTGGTCGCGCTCCAGGTGACGACGATGCTTTGTGTGCACTGAGCGTCGCGTACGACCTCGATGGTCCCGGACGCGTCCGTGGGTGAGGAGAAGGACGCCGCGAAATGGTCGCCGGCGCCCATCGTCGTCTCCACCTCGGATCCGGTGAGGGGCTTCGGGTCGGTGAGGTTGGCCGAAAGGACGAACGTGACCGGATCCCGGCAGGACGGGGTCGACCGGACGCGCAGCTTGAGGGCGGTCAAGCGCGAGGACTCGATCGTAAAGAGCACCTCCTCGTCCTGTGACGACACACCGACCCACGCGCCGTCGTACGGGCCGGGGTTCGCCGTGGTGGTCGATGTCGTCGTGACCGGATCGGTGACGACCACCGTCGTTGTCGGCCCGGTCCCGGTCACCGGCGTCGTCGTCGGGCCACAGCCGGACGCGGCCGCGGCGAAGGCCACCGTCATCAACCATCGCCCGCCCTGTCTCACGGAGCAACGATCGCACAGGCGACGCAACGGCGCCTGAAGCGGTGTTCGGATCCGTCAAAGCCGGGGATGTCGAGTCGGACGATCCCGCTCGGGCCGGTCATTGGCCGTCACCGCCGCCCACAGTGACCCGGTTTCACCCGTCGAACACGGCCACCAGCAGGTGCCGACTGACGTCGCTGTGGACAACGCCTGCCGTGTGGCACGCCCCAGGGCAACCGCCCGCCCGATGGCGATCGCCGTCGTCAGCGACGGGGCAGTGGGGCCAGCGGGCCGGGCATCTCCATCTCACCGCCGGGCGGAGGATGGCCAATCGTCAACCGCGGCGCCCGTCGGGCTGCTCGTCCCCGACGGTCGGCGGAACGTGCCGATCTCGCTGCCGCACCGCGAGACCGGTGGCGCCGGTCGCCGGGCTCAGCGCCGCGGCAGCCGGCGGCGCACGGCCCTCGCCGAATAGCGGCCGAGCCGCATCGCCGCCGACCGGGCGCCCTCGGTGCGCACGCTGTCGCGGAGCGCCGCCACCAGCCGCCCGGCATCGGTGCGGGCCGCCGGCGCCGGGGCGGGCCCCGCCGCCTCCCCGTACGGCTCGAGCTCGACCGGCTCGGGGGGCTCGGCGTGGGCCACCGGCGCCCACCTCGACACCGACGCCGCCGATCGCGGCTCCGCCGTCTCCAGGATCTCCCGGTAGCGGTGGGCCTGGAGGTGGGGCGACCACCGCAGGAGGGCGTCCCGGCGGGCGTGGCGGCCGATCGCCAGCCGCAGCTCGTCGTCGTCGAGCAGCCGGTCGACCGCGTCCCTCCACTCGTCGGTGGTCGCCGCCAGCAGTCCCGTCCTCCCCGGCGTGATCGCCTCCCGGAACGGCTCGGTGGGGCTGGCCACGGTGGCCGTCTCCACCAAAGCCGCCTCCAGCCACTTGATGGCGCTCTTGGACTCGTTGAACCGGCTGCCGGGGACGAGAGGCGCCAGGTTGACGTCGATCTGGCGCAGCAGCCGGGGCAGCTCCCGCCACGGGAGGAACGGGAAGCGAACGACCCGGTCGGCGAACGGGTCGAGGGCGGGCGACGGGCTCACCAAACCCCCCAGCCACAGCTCCACGCCTCGGTGGCGGCCGAGGATCTCGACCATCGCCGGCTCCACGTGGGCCCAGTCGAGGTCGTGGGTGTCGGTGCCGCTCAGGTACCCCACCCGGGGCGGCCCCGGCTGCCGGCCCCGCCGCAGTGCGTCGTCGGACGCCGCCCCCAGCCGGACGCCGACCCCGTTGGCGAACCGGTGGGCCGGCAGGCCGGTGACCGCAGTGGCGTGGCGGCACAGCTCGACGGTGGTCCCGACGAAGGCGTCGCACGCCTCCATGGTCGTCCGGTAGCGGCGGACGCCCTCCATCCACAGCTCCGCCTCCGCCCGCGGGAGGATCTCGAGGGCGGGGATCTCCGCCGCCACGTCGGGATCGAAGATGAGGTCGTCGACGTCGAACAGGACGGGGACGCCCCGGTCCCGCACCGAGGCGATGACGGCCAGCACCTCGTGGGTGGCCGGCACCCGGTAGACGACCACCGCGTCGGCCGCCGCCGCCAGCCGGGGGACGTCGGGGTGGCGGTAGTGGCGGACGTCGCTCTCCACCCCGACCAGCGCCAGCGCCTCCGCCGGCAGCCGGGCCCGGTACCGCAGCGGCGCCCCCTCGATCCCGACCATGAACAGGACCCGCCGCACCGTCCGCCGCCGCCGGGCCGGCGCCGACGGGGCCGACCCGTCCCGCAGCGATCCGAACAGGCGCTCGAGGCCGGTGACCTGGTCGTCGAGGGTCCGCACGACGACGGGGGGCTGGCAGCCCGCCTTCAGCCGGGCCAGAAGCTCGGGGTCACGGACGACCGACCGCAACGCGCCGGCCAGGGCCTGGGCGTCGCCGGCCGGCACCACCAGCCCGTTTCGACCGTGCTCGACGACCTCCTCCGGGCCGAGGGTGTCGGTGCAGACGACGGGGATGCCCCGGGTGAGCGCCTCCCGGGTGACCAGGGAGTACGTCTCCCGCATGAGGGACGGGACGACCACCACGTCGGTGCCGGCGTACACCTCCTCGATGGCGGCCGGGTCGAAGGGGGGCCGGACATCGACCGGCACTCCGTCGGCAGCGACGGGGGCGGCCACCTGGTCGTCGCCGACGGGTCCGTCCCACCCGTAGGCGGTCAGCCGCCACCCGGGCATCGACGCCATGCGTCGGGCCGCCCGGAACAGGACCTGGGCGCCCTTCATGGGGTTGTTCCCCCCGGTGAACAGGAACCGAACCGGGCCGTCGGGCCCACCCCACGACGGGGCCGACGTCGGCGCCGCCCCCTCCGGCAGGCCGTTCTCGTCGACCGCCAACCGGGCCGGGTCGACGCCGTTGGCGGCCAGCACCCGGGCCGCGGACGCCGACGGGGCCAGGATGCGGTCGGCGCCCGCCAGCATCGTGGCCAGCCGCCGGTTGCGGTCCTCCAGCCATTCCCGGTCGACCTCGCACGGGCAGCTCCCGGCCGCCACCACCAGCGAGCACGGGCGCATGTCCCGGTCGACCAGGAACTGCCGGGGGCAGCACCACCAGAAGTCGTGCATGGTGACGACGACCCTGGCCCCGGCTGCGGCCGCGGCCGGCACCAGGGTCCCGCCCAGGGACTGCAGCGCGTGGAGGTGCACCACGTCGGGGCGCACCTCGGCCAGCCACGACGCGAAGTGGGCGCCCACGTCGGGGTTGTCGAAGTTGCGATCGTCGCCCCAACCGATCCATCGCCCGCTCGCCACCCACCGCACCGGCAGGCCCGTCTCGTCGGCGTCGTCCCAGCTGGCGAGGGGTGGACGGTCGCCCAGCCAGCCGGCGTAGACCCGCACGTCGTGGCCCCGCGCCCGGAGGGCCCGGGCCAGGCGCTGGGGCTGGAGGGTCCCGCCGCTGACGAAGTTCGGCGGGAAGTGGGCCGATACGACGACGATCCGCATCCGGCGCCGACCCTACCGCCGGCCGGCTGCACGAATCGGTGGTGGTACCACGACCGGCCAAGAAGCGGGCTGTCACGGTTCAATCCGCCGGCTCCCCCCGTCAGAGTGCTCCTCGTCGGCGACCCGCCCCAGACGAGCGAACGGAGAGACTGACGTGCTTGAGACAGCGGTGGCGAACCTGCGCTTCGCCCTCTCGATGGGCCTCGGGCGGCCGTTCCACCAGCCGTCCCTCGACCGGATCTACCGGGCGGTGCGCCAGACCCAGGAGGAGTTCGGCAGCCTCGGCGTCGAGATGTCGGAGGTCCTCTCCGGTCCCGCGCTCGACGAGGACACCCGCCGCTTCCTCCAGACCCGCCGCTTCCGGAAGCAGGCCGTCCGGGGGGCCCGGGAGACCGAGTACTACTCGGAGCTGTTCGGCCGGCTCGGCGTCAACCCGGCCAAGCTCACGCTGGAGGACATCGTCGAGCTGCCGCTCACCTCCAAGGACGCCGTCCGTGACAACCCCGAGGCGTTCATCCGCCGCACGGCCAAGCTCGGCTCCCGGTCGACGACGACAGGCACGACCGGCTGGCCGACCAGCATCTACTTCTCCCACGACGAGATGCGCACCATGGCCGCCCTCTCGTCGCTGAGCTCGCTCAGCCGGGGCCTGATCGCAGCCGACGACCTGGTCCAGATCAACATCAGCACCCGGGCCACGATCGGCGTGCGGGGCGTGGCCGCGGCGTGCGACGGCATCGGCGCCGGCCTGTACATCTGCGGCCTGGTCAGCCCCGAGCACACCCTCAAGATGCTCACCGAGCGCCACCGGCTGCCGGGCAAGAAGTCCCGGGTCAGCATCATGTCGACGTACCCCTCCTACCTCGGCCTGCTGGTGGAGACGGGCCGGGCCCTCGGGTACCAGGCGGCCGACTTCGGCCTGGAGACGATCCTCGCCGGCGGCGAGGTCCTCACCGCCGGCCTCGAACGGCGGGCCAAGGAGTTCTTCGGCGACTCGGTGGAGATCATCTCCAACTACGGCATGACCGAGCTGGCGCCGTTGGCCGGCAACCACTGCGAACAGGGCCACCTGCACTTCGAGGTCTCCATGGGCCTCATCGAGGTGGCCAGCCTGGAGCAGCCGTCCCGCATCGCGACCGACGGGGAGACGGGGACGATCGTGGCCACGCCGTTCCCCCCCTTCCGGGAGTCGACGATCTTCCTCCGCTACAACACCGAGGACGTCGTCCGCCAGCTGTCCGGCCCCCTCACGTGCGAGCTGCGCAACCTGCCGGCCACCAGCGGCCTGCTCGGCAAGCAGCGGCTGTCGATCCGCCACGACGACGGCTGGACGTTCCTCCGGGACGTGGTCGAGGCGCTGGAGAACCTCGACGAGGTCCCCACCCCGGCCCGCTACGGCTACTGGGCCGTCCCCGGCGGGGTCGCGGTCGAGGTGCTGGTCCGCTCCGACACCGCCGCCGTCCGGCGACGGATCGACGACGCCCTCCACCAGAACGGCGTGCCTGTCCGTGACCTTCGTCTGGTCGAGGACCACCGCGCCCTCGATCGGCCGATCCCCCTGCGGGCCGACATGCGGGAGGGCTCGTTCGCCCACGTCCCGGCGGCCGCCAAGCCACCCGCACTCGCCCTCACCGGAACGAAGGGAGCCTGACAATGGACACCGCCCTGATCGTGGTCGACGGCCTCGCCGTCGCCTGTGTGCTCCTGGCGTGGGGCTACTTCCGGCGCTTCCAGATCAACCGCCCACCGCTCGGCGCGTTCAACCGCACCGACGTCATGGTCATGCTCGTGGCCCTGGTGACCATGCCCTACCTGTACCTCGTCCTGCCGGCGGCGGCTGCGGCCACGTTCCTCGGGGTGGGCATGCTCAGCATCACCAGCACCGCCCTCCAGCCGGTGGTGCCCCAGCGGGCGCTGCGCTGGCTGGCCATCACCGGCCTGCTGACAGCCGACGTCGTGCTGGCCGTCACCGAGGGCGCGGGCAGCCCCCAGTTCCTGGCCGTGAACGCGGCCGTGCTGGTGATGGTCGTCGTGGGGACGGCGACGCTGTGGGCCCAGGGAGGGATGAAGGCGAGAGACCTGGCGGTCCTCGCCGGCGGGATCACCGCCTACGACATCTTCGCCACCACCCAGGTCTCGGTCATGTCCGACATCGCCCAGCGGCTGTCGGCCATCCCCTTCGTCCCCTTCGTGGGCTGGGGTCCCCCGGGCCGCCAGCTGGCCATCGGGCTCGGCGATCTGCTGGTGGCGGCCGTGTTCCCCCTGGTCATGCGCAAGGCCTACGGCCGCACCGCCGGCCTGGTCGCACTCGGCTCGAGCGCGCTCGCCCTCGTCGGCATGCTGACCACCCTGTACCTGGCCGACACCGCCCCGATCGTGCCGGCGATGGTCGTGCTGGGCCCGGTCGTGATCGCCCAGATCGTCTACTGGTCCCGGAAGCGGGGAGCCGAGCGCACCACCTGGGAGTACCTCCGCGCCGAGCCGCTCCCGGTCGCCGCCTGACCCCCCGCCGATCCCAGTCCGACCCCGAAGGGAGGTGAACAACATGGCCAAGGTGATGTTCAAGTACGTCCGGTACGCCCTCACCTCGCTCACCACGGTGGGCTTCGCCGTCTACAAGAGCTCTTGAGACGACCACCATCTCGGAGACGGGACCGGCTCGACGACGAGCCGGTCCCGCCTTCGCGATCGGGCTGAGCCGCAGTGTCGGCTGGCGCGGGGACCACGGCGGTATCCTGGTCGGAGGCGGCAGACGACGCCTCCCGGGAGGGCCCAGGTTCATGCCGGTAGATGACGACGTCGTGGCCCCGGCCGACGGCAACCGTCCCCGGCCGACCGGGTCCGCCCGCCCCCCGCTCCTGGCCGCCACCGCCGCCAGCGTGGGCGAGCTGTGGGAGTCCCGCGACCTGCTGGCCAACCTCACCCTGCGCGAGCTGCGGGGCAAGTACAAGCGCTCGCTCCTCGGGTGGGCGTGGTCGATGGTCAACCCCCTGGCCACCATGGCCATCTTCGCGGTGGTGTTCGGCCTGTTCCTGAAGGTCCAGGTCCCCCCGGGTGACCCCAGCGGCCTCCACGTGTTCGCCCTCTTCCTGCTCTGCGGCATCCTGCCGTGGAACCTGCTGGCCAACGGCATGACCGGGGCCATGGGCACCATGCTGGCCAACTCCAACCTGATCAAGAAGGTGTGGTTCCCCCGCCAGGTGCTGATCGCGGCCAACGTCGCCTCGTGGGTGGTGGCCTTCCTGATCGAGCTGGGCGTGCTGGCCGTGGTCCTGCTCATCGCCGGCAACCTCGTGCTCCCGTGGCTGGTGCCGGTGGCCGCCCTGGTGGCGGTGCAGGCGGTCTTCGTCCTGGGGATCGGCCTCACCCTGGGCGTGCTCAACGTCTACTTCCGCGACGTCCAGCACTTCACCGCCATCCTCCTGCAGCTCTGGTTCTACGCCACGCCGGTCGTGTACCCGGTCACCCTCGTCCCCCGGACGGCCACCTTCCTGGGGGCCGAGATCCCGGTGCGGGCCATCTACGACCTCAACCCGATGGTCCACTTCGTCGGCGTCTACCGCGACCTCCTCTACGACCTGCGGGCGCCGGCGGCCGGCGAGCTCCTCTACCTGCTCGGTGTGTCCCTGGTCGCCCTCGCCGTCGGGCTGCTCGTCTTCGCCCGCCTCGAGCCGAAGCTGGCCGAAGAGCTGTGACCGCGACCGACATCGCCGCCGAAACCACGCCCGCCGTCGTCGTCGACCACGTCACCAAGCACTTCCGGCTCTACCACGAGCGCAACCAGCACCTGAAGACCACCCTCCTCCGCCGGCGGCGGGCGCACTACGAGGAGTTCCACGCCCTGCGCGACGTCGCCTTCACCGTCCCCGAGGGCACCACCTTCGGGCTCATCGGGGAGAACGGGTCGGGCAAGAGCACCCTGCTCAAGTGCATGGCCCGCATCCTCCGCCCCGACGAGGGCGCGATCGAAGTCAGGGGCAAGGTCTCCGCCCTCCTCGAGCTGGGCGCCGGCTTCCACCCCGAGCTCTCGGGACGGGAGAACGTCCACCTCAACGGCTCCATCCTGGGCCTGGGCAAGAAGCAGCTGGCGGCCAAGTTCGACGAGATCGTGGCCTTCGCCGGCCTCGAGCGCTTCATCGACACCCCGGTCAAGAACTACTCGTCGGGGATGTACGTGCGCCTGGGGTTCTCGGTGGCCATCAACGTCGAGCCCGACGTGCTCCTGGTCGACGAGGTCCTGGCCGTGGGGGACGAGAGCTTCCAACGGAAGTGCAACGAGAAGTTCGCCGAGCTCAAGGCGGCCAAGAAGACGGTGGTGGTCGTCTCCCACGGCCTGTCCTCGATCCGCAGCCTGTGCGACGAGGTGGCGTGGCTGAAGGGCGGCGCCCTCCACGCCGTAGGCCCGGCGGGCGACGTCGTCGACCGCTACATCGACGAGGTCCACCCCGACCGCCAGCAGGTGTCGGGCGCCGGCACCCGGTGGGGATCGGGCGAGGCCCGGGTCGAGCGCATCGAGATCGTCGACGGCAACGGCCAGCCGACCGGCAAGGTCCGCACCGGCGACCGGGTGACGTTCCGCTTCCACTACGTGATGACCGAGCCCATCCCCCGGCCCGTGTTCGGGATGGCCGTCCACACCCTCGAGGGCCAGCACGTCACCGGCCCCAACACCCGGGAGGCGGGGTGCGTCCCCGAGCGACTGGAGGGCGAGGGCCACGTCGACCTGGTCGTGCCCGTCCTCATGCTCCTGCCGGGGACCTACGACGTGTCCACCGCCATCACCGACTACGCCACCCTCCACCAGTTCGACTTCCGCCACCGCACGTTCCGCTTCGACGTGGAGGCGGGCCAGCCCAAGGAGTCCTACGGCGGGGTCATGTCCCTCGGCGGGCTGTGGCAGATTCACTCCGTGGACGGGACCCGGTGAACGCCGACCGAACGCCGCCGCCCGTCCGGCCCGACCTGGTGTCGGTCGTGATCCGCCACGAGGGTGCCATCGCCGACACTGCGGCCGGGCTCCAGGCCGTCGCCGACCTGGACTTTCCCGCCGACCGGGTGGAGGTCGTGGTGGTCGACACGGGCGCGTTGAGCACCAGCCCGCGCCGGCTCCGGGAAGCGGCCCCCGATGCCATCCAGGTGTCGCTCAAGGCCGACCCGGGACGGGCGGAGTCCTTGAACCGGGCCGCCGGCGCCTGCTCCGGCACCGTCATCGCCTTCCTGGGGGCGGGCCATGTGCCCGACCGCCGGTGGCTGACGGCGTGCGTCGACATCCTCGACCGCGACCGCTCCGTCGCCTGCGTGGCCACCCGGGTCGACCGCCCCGGCGGACACGACTCCTGGCCGCCGGCCGTGTCCTTCCTGGGCCACCCGGTGCCCGACGACGCCCGCGGCGACCCCGCGGCCACGACGATCGACGAGGTCCTGTACGCCCCGATCGAGGCGATGGTCGTCCGGGCCGACGTCTTCAGCCGGGTGGGTGGCTTCGACGCCCGCTACGAACGGGGCCTGGAGGACGTCGACCTCGGCTGGCGGCTGTGGCTGCTGGGCCACCGGGTCGTCGCCGCCCCCGACGTGTCGGTGTCCGGGCCGGAGCACCCCCCGACGTCGGCGCGGGAGCGGTTCCTCCGCGAGCGCAACGCCCTGTTCACCATCTACAAGAACTACGACGACGCCAGCCTGGCCGCGGCCATGCCGGCCGCGCTCGCCCTCGCCGTGCGGCGGGGGGTCGTCCTCGGCGGCGACCGGCCGCTGCCCACCGGATCCGCCCCCTTCGACCTGTCGGCCACAGCCGCGTCGGCCCCGCTGGTGGCCTCGGCCCACGCCATCGACGCCTTCCTGGCCGCCCTGGCCGACCTGGTCCCGGTCCGCCAGGCCATCCAGGAGAGCCGCCGGCGAACCGACCAGGAGATCTTCCGCCTGCTCCGGCGGCCGCTGGGGGCCGATGTCGACGACGACCGCTACCGGACCGCCTTCGCCGAGGCCACCGACGCCCTCGGCGTCCGGGAGCGCTTCGGCAGCCGCCGCCGCATCGTGGTCGCCACCTGCGACACCCTCACCCCGGCCATGGCCGGTCCCGCCATCCGGGCCTGGCAGATCGCGTCGGCCCTGTCCCTGGAGCACGAGGTGCGGCTGGTCACCACGTCGGTGGCCACCGTCACCCATCCCCGGTTCGAGGTGCAGTCGGTCGCCGACCGTGAGCTGCGGGAGCTGGAGGAGTGGTGCGACATCCTCCTCTTCCAGGGGTGGTTCCTCACCGGGCGGCCCTACCTGCTGGCGTCGACCAAGGTGATCGTGGCCGACGTCTACGACCCCCTCCACCTGGAGCAGTTGGAGCAGGCCCGGGACGAGGGCGAGAAGCGGCGGGTGGAGCTGGTGTCGGAGGCGGTCGGCGTCCTCAACGAGCAGCTCATCCGGGGTGACTTCTTCCTGTGCGCCAGCGAGAAGCAGCGGGACTTCTGGCTGGGCCAGCTGTCGGCCCTGGGCCGGGTCAACCCGCTCACCTACGACGAGGACGCCACCATGCGGTCGCTGATCGCGGTGGTTCCGTTCGGAATCTCCGACGCCGCCCCGGCCCACACCCGGCCCGCCCTCAAGGGTGTCCTGCCCGGGATCGGCCTCGACGACAAGGTCATCCTCTGGGGCGGCGGCATCTACAACTGGTTCGACCCTCTGACCCTGCTGGCGGCCGTCGACCGTCTGCGCCGGCGGGTGCCCAACGTGCGGCTGTTCTTCATGGGCCTCAAGCACCCCAACCCCGACATCCCCGAGATGCGGATGGCGGTGGCGGCCCGGGCCCTGTCCGACCAGCTGGGGCTCACCGGCACCCACGTCTTCTTCAACGAGGGGTGGGTGGAGTACGAGGACCGCCAGAACTACCTGCTGGAGGCCGACATCGGGGTCAGCACCCACATCGACCACCTCGAGACGGCGATGTCGTTCCGCACCCGCATCCTCGACTACCTGTGGGCCTCGCTGCCCGTGGTCTGCACCGCCGGCGACTCGCTGGCCGACATGGTCGACGCCGAGGGCCTGGGGCTGACGGTGCCCGGGGGCGACGTCGAGGCGCTGGAGGCGGCCCTGTTCCGCATCCTCGACGACGAGGGCTTCCGCAAGGAGTGCGTCGAGAACGTGGCCCGGGTCACGCCCGCCCTGGTCTGGTCGGAGGGGCTGCGGCCGCTGGTGGAGTTCTGCCGGGCACCGCGGCGGGCACCCGACCTGCTCGACCCCGACACCGCCCACCACCTGCGCCGCGACCTCGCCCTCGGCCGCTCGGGGCTGTCCGGCTGGCGCCACGACGTCAGGTCCGGGATCGACTACCTGCAGTGGGGCGGCCCCCGGCTGGTGGCGAGGAAGGCCCTGGGCCGGGTTCGGCGGCTTCTGTCCTGAGCGCGGGCCGGCGGCGGACGTGGGGCCCGGCGGCCGTCCTGCTGGCGGCGGCGCTGGTGCTGGCCGGGTGGGTGCTCACCAACCCCGTGGGCGGCTCGCCCGACGAGCTGAACCACGTGCTGCGGGCGGAGGCGGTCGGACGGGGCGACCTCGACGGCCGGCCCAACCCGGAGCTGGCGCAGCCGGACGGGCCGGCCGAGACGGTCAAGGCCTGCTGCTCGCCCGACAACCCGGCCCGCCTGCGGTGGGTGCAACGGGGGGCCCGGATGGTGGACGTGCCCGCCGGCCTCGATTTCGGGACGTGCTTCGACGCCGCGCCGGGCTTCGTGGCCGACTGCGTCGAGCGGGAGCCGCCGCCGACGGTCCCCGAGCGCCTCACCACGATGGGGACGCTGGAGCCCGTCCCCTACATCCTGCCGGGGCTGGCCACCCGCCTGGCCGACGATCCGATCGCGGCCGTCCGCTGGGCCAGGGCCGCCAATGCCCTGATCACGCTGGTCCTGCTGGGATTGGCGGCGGCGGCGTTGCGGTCACCTGCCGGGGGCCCGCTGGCGTGGATGGGGCTGGTGGTGGCGGTGAGCCCGATGGTGCTGTTCGTGGGCGCGTCGCCCGCGCCGAGCGCGGCCGAGGTGGCGGGGGGTGTGTGCTTCGCCGCCGGCCTGGTCCGGTTGGCCCGATCCCCGGAGCAGGCTCCGGGGCCGGCGGCGTGGGCGGCGTTGGCCATCGGCGGTGCCGCCCTGGCCGCCAGCCGGTCCCTGGGACCGGTGTGGGTCGTCCTCGACGTGGTTGCCGTGGCCGCCCTGGCCGGCCCCCGCCGGCTGTGGTCCACGGTCCGGGGGGCGGGCGGGTGGGCGGTGGTCGCCATCGGGGCGGTGGTGACAGCCGGCCTGGCCACCGTGGGCTGGGAGGCCACCCGCCAGCCGGGCATCCCCTTCGACGTCGGGTTCTTCTTCAACCAGCTCGGCCCCTCGACGGCCGACCTGCCCCGGGTCCAGCGGGAGGTGGTCGGCGTGTTCGGCGCCATCGACCTCCCTCTCCCGGCGGCCGCCCGCTGGGTGTGGATGGCCCTGGTCGTCGGCGTTTTGGTGGCGGCCGCCGTGGTCGGCAACCGGCGGCAACGGGTGGCGTTGGCGTCGACCGTCGTCGCCACCGTGGTCGTCACCGTGCTGGTGTCGTCCGCCCTCCTGCGCCAGAACGGGTTCCAGGTCCAGGGCCGGCACGTGTTGGCGTTCGCCGTCCTCGTCCCGCTGCTGGCGGGGGACGTGGTGTTCGCCAACCGCCACCGCCTGCCGGGGTGGTGGCGACCGGGGGTGGTCGTCGGGATCGTGGCGACCTCGGCGGTGACGATCCACGTCGTCGGCCTCCACACCAGCCTGCGCCACTTCGCAACCACCCCCGACCATGTCGGCTGGGTGCTTCAGGGTCCGTGGTGGCCCTGGGCGCTCGCCGTCGCCCTGGTGGGCGGCGCGGCTGTCGCCGGCGCTAGCGGTCGTCCCGGAGGCCGGCCACCACGTCGGACAGCTCCTCCAGGAGGCGCCTGATGTCGGCGACCAACCGCTCCGCCTTCTCCACCGGGGTCTCCGTCGGCCCGGGCGCCAGCGCCGGCTCGGCGTCGAGACTGGCCATCGTCTTGGGACCGACCACCGGATCGTTGGGGAAGATCCCGCGGTCGGTCTTGTAGGCCGTCACGGCAGCGCCGGTCTCGTCGCTGAAGGTGGCGTCCGCGCCGTGGACCGGCAGGGCGAGGCCGAGATCGAGCAACGCCTGCTGGATCTTGACCACCGCCGGCCCGGTCTCCGGCGCCATCATACGGTGCCCGCCTGCGAGGCACGCTTCGAGCACCGGATCCCCGGCGAAGCGAGGGTTGGTCAGTGCCATCGGTCGTCCTCAACTGTAACGGCGGCGAACCACCGCGAGCCCCCGTACCTGTTCCCAGCCCATGATGGAGGGGTGGAGGTGACCGATTGACCGACGACGTACCGCCCCCGGGCGGCCCGCCCGGCGTCCCCGGCTGGCATCCCGACCCGTACTCGTCGACGCTCGAGCGCTGGTGGACAGGCGACGCGTGGACGTTCTCGACCCGCCCCGTGGGCGGCGAGGTCGTCCCCCCGCCGCCGGCCGGGCCCGCTCCGCCGCCGACCGTCGTCGCCCCGCCGGCGACGCAGGCCTCGGCCCCGCCGCCGCCGCCCCCTACGCCGGCGGCGGCCGCCGGCAGGCGTCCCCTCGGCCTGACGGTGCTGGTGGCCTGCCTCGGGCTCGGCCTGGTGGCCGGCCTCCTCGGCGTCGCCGTCCTGCGCGACCCCGACCCGCGCTCGGGCACCGGCCCGGTGCCGACCGAGCCGGCGGACGGTCTCACTCCATCCCCCACCACCCCCCGGCTGCGCCCGCCCACCACCGTCGCCGACCCCGCCACCGAGGCCCTTCTGGCCCTGATCGTGGTCCCCGACGACGTCTCGCCGTCGCTCACCGTCGGCCTCCTCCCCGGCGGCGACGGGCTCTCCCAACCCACCCTCGACCTGTGCAACGGGACCTACCCCAGCGAGTCCCAGCGCCAGGCCCGCCTGCAGGACGTCGTCATCGACGACGACTCGATGGTGCGGTTCAGCACCGAGGCCGTGCTCTACGCCGACCCCGCCGCCGCCGCCCAGGCGCTGGCCGAGCTGGCCGCGGTGGTCGCCGCCTGCCCGCCGACGCCGGTGGAGAGCCCGCTCGGCGGCGCAGCTCTGACCACCACCTTCGGGCCCCCGCCCGACGCCGGCTGGCCTCAGACCGACGGCGTCAACCGGGTGGCGTACGACTTCACCACCACCGACGCCGCCGGGGTGACGAACCACTCCTACGCCGTGTTCCTGCAGCGGGGCCGGGCCCTCCTCGGCGTCTACTTCCCCGACATCGACCAGCCGCCCATCCCGATCCAGGGCAAGACGGCCGTCCCCGAGATCGTCAGCGTCTTCGCCGGCCGGCTGGCCGACCTGCCGGATTCGGTGGTCGGCTCGTAACGAGCCCAGGCGTGCCCTCCGTCCAGGTGGGAACACTTCCGGCATGGCCTCCTATTCGGTCAATCGGCGAGCGGTGGCCCGGGCCAAGGGGCTGATCGACGCCCGCCAGTACGTCGTCCGCAGCAACTGGGGCGACGTCCAGCCCACGGCCGACGACGAGAACCGCTACCTGGCCCGGCACCCGTGGGAGGACTACGCCGAGTGGCACCTCGGGCTCACCGACGGGGCCAACGACGAGACCAAGGCCCGGCACGCCTTCGTGTACGGCGACCTCCGCCGGCTCCACCGCAGTGGCCTCATCGCCTGTGTCTACCGGGCGGCGGAGTGGGAGCACAAGGAGATCGAGCTGGCCGCCCACGACCTCCTCCAGTATCTCGACGCCCGCCGCAACGCCTGACCGAGCGGCCGGCGGAGGACGACCACGGCGGGTACCGCGACCGCTGCGAGACCCACGCGATCCAGGTTCGGGGTCGGGCCTTCGCCGGCGAGGGAAGCCCGCCCGTAGACAGGGCGCACCGGGCTCGGAGTCCCCGCCCATGGCGAACACCAGGTCGCCGACAACGCGGCCCAACGCCATCAGACGACCATCGAAGTAGGGGCGACCGAGGACGACCACCCGGGCGACCGAGGCGACCAACCGGGACGACCACCCGGGGCGACCGAAGCCGACCACCCGGGCCGACCACCCGGGGCGACCGAGGGACGACCACCCGGGCGATCGAGGCCGACCACCCGGGCCGACCCCATCCGGCGGAGGGCGGCCGCCACCCACCGGGTTCCTCCGCACCGGGTCCGGGGTGGCGTGCTCGCCGGCACCGGGAACGATCGCCCGCCGGGCCGGCCGGGCATGGCCTCGCCGATATGATCCGAAAGGCCCACTGCCACCGGCAGTCACCCGCAGTCACCCGGAGTCGTCCCGCGTCCCTCCCCGCCAACCGTGCCGACACCGCCAGCCGGCTCCGGCAGTTGGCCCGGGCCTCGGAGGGCACGGCGTCCATCGCCGTCGGCCTGGTCGTGCTCGGGCTCACCGCCTACGGCTTCCTGGTGGTCGCGGCCCGGGCCCTGGGCCCCGAGGCCTACGCCCCCCTGTCCGCCCTGTGGGCGATCGTCTTCCTGGTCGGGCCGGGTTGCTTCATCCCCATCGAGCAGGAGCTGGCCCGCAGCCTGGCCGCCCGCCGGGCGGCCGGGTTGGGCGGGGGACCGGTCATCCGGCGGGCGGCGACCCTCGGCGGCGGCGCCCTCCTCCTGCTCACCGTGGTCTGCGGGGTGGTCGGCATCGTCCTCCTCGACCGCCTCTTCGACGGCGAGACGCTCCTCGTCGTCGGCCTCCTCCTGTCCCTGGCCGGCTACTACGCCGAGCACCTGGCCCGGGGCGTGCTCGCCGGCTACGGGCGCTTCCGCCCCTACGGCATCGCCCTGGCCACCGAAGGGACCTTCCGCCTGGTGGGATGCGCCGTCCTGGCCGCGGCCGGGGTGGCCACCGCCGGCGGCTACGGGGTCGTGCTGGGCGCGGCGCCCCTGCTCGCCACCGCCGTCGCCCTCCGGGGCCAGCGGGGCCTGGCACCCCCCGGCCCCGAGGCCGACCGGCGGGAGCTCACGGTGGCGCTGGGCTGGCTCCTGGGCGGGTCGGTGCTGGCCCAGGCCCTGGCCAACGCCGGGCCGGTGGCGGTGAAGCTCCTGGCCGACGAATCCGAGGGGGCGGTGGCGGGACGCTTCCTCGCCGCCCTCATCGTGGCCCGGGTCCCCCTGTTCCTGTTCACCGCGGTGCTCGCCCCCGCCCTCCCCCGCCTGGCCCGGATGGCCGCCGCCGGCGACCGGCGGGGCTTCGACGCCGGCCTCCGCCGCCTCCTCGCCCTGGTGACCGCCCTCAGCGGGGCCGGCATCCTCGGAGCGCTGGTGGCCGGCCCCACCGTCGTCCGCACCCTCTTCGGCGCCGACTTCGAGCTCCCCGCCCACGACCTGGCCACCCTGGCCGTGGCCTGCGCCACCTACCTGTTCGCCATGACCCTCGCCCAGGCCCTCATCGCGGTGGCCGGCCACGGCCGGGTGGCGGCGGCCTGGCTGGCGGGGGTGGTGTCCTTCGGCGTGGTCACCGCCCTCGGCGACGACCTCCTCACCCGGGTCGAGCTGGGCATGGTCGCCGGGGGGACGGTCTCCGCCCTCACCATGGCCGCCCTCCTCGTCCCCCTCCTCCACCACCGGGTGGGACCGGTCCCCTCCGCCTCGGACCTCCTCACGTCGCCCCCACCGGGGATGACGCCGTGACCCCCACGGTCGACGTGGTCATCCCCGCCTGGGGCGACGACCCGTGGCTGGAGCGGTCGGTGGATTCGATCCTCGCCTCCACCGGCGTCGACGCGGCCGCGGTCGTCGTCGACAACGGCGCCGACCCGGCCACGATCGACCGCCTCGCCACCCGTCCCCGGGTCACCGTCCTCCGCCCGGGGACGAACCTCGGCTTCGCCGGCGGCTGCAACGCGGGCGCAGCCGCGGCCCGCCCCGAGGCCGGTTTCCTCGCCTTCCTCAACCAGGACGCCGTCCTCCAGCCCGACGCCCTCGCCGCCCTGGCCGAGGTCGCGACCCGGCCCGAGGTAGGGATCGCCTCGGCCAGCGTCCACCTGGCCGACGACCCCGGCCTGATGAACTCGGCCGGCAACCCGGTCCACTTCCTCGGCTTTTGCTGGGCCGGCGCCTACGGCGAACCGGTGGCGAACCACCAGGTGGAAGCCGACGTCGCCTCCGCCGCCGGCACCGCCATGCTCATGGCGCGACCGGCGTGGGACGCCCTGGGCGGCTTCGCCGAGGAGTACTTCGCCTACCACGAGGACACCGAGCTCAGCCTGCGCTGCTGGCAGCGGGGGTGGCGGGTGGTCTACGTCCCCTCCGCAGTGGTGACCCACCGCTACCACTTCTCCCGCAACCCGGCCAAGTGGTACCTGCTCGAGCGCAACCGCCTCGTCTTCGTCCTCACCACCTACGAGCGGCGCACCCTCCTGGTCCTCGCCCCCGCCGCCCTGGGAGTGGAGCTGGGCATGCTCCTGGTGGCGGCCCGGGCCGGCTGGCTGGGGCCCAAGCTGCGGGGTTGGTGGTGGCTGGCCACCCACCGGCGGTGGATCCGCGACCGGCGCCGGCGGCTCCAGTCCGAGCGCACGGTGGGCGACCGGGACCTCGCCCCCCGGCTCTCGACCCGGTTCGACGCGGCCAACATGGGCGTCCCCGGCTGGACCCGTCCCCTGAACGCCGGCCTCTCCGCCTACTGGTGGGTCGCCCGGAGGATGCTCGATCGCAGGCGTTCGCTGGCCTAGGCTCTCGGTGCCTTGAGCTCCCGCGGCCACCTGCTCGTCCTCCTGGTCACTCTTTCGAGCGTCCTGTTCATCGTCCGGCTCCTCCGCCGCCACCACCTCCCGGCCCGCTACGCGCTGCTGTGGATGTCGGTGGGGGCGGCGCTCGTGTTCCTGGCCGCCTTTCCTGGCGTGCTCGACGCGGTGTCGGACTGGATGGGCATCACCTACGGGCCGACCACCTTCTTCCTCGGTGCCATCACGCTCCTGCTGCTGGTGGTGATCCACTTCTCCTGGGAGCTGTCCCGGCTGGAGGAGCGCACCCGGCTCCTGGCCGAGGAGCTGGCCCTCCTGCGGGCCGAAGGCCCGCTCACGCCGCCCGCCGCCGACCGGGAGGGCGAGATCGCCCGATGGTGAGCCGAGCACGGGGCGAACCGCCCCGTCCCCGGCGGAGGACGTTGGTGTCCCTGGCCCTGGCGGTCCTGGCCGCCCTGCCGGCGACCGCGTCCGCCCGCCAGGTCGAGCCGACGCCCCACGGCGAGGCCGACGCCACCCAGGCCGGGGCCCAGGCCACGGCCCAGACCCCGGCCGAGATCCCCGTCCCCACCGGCTCGTTCGTCACCTACCGGGTCTTCGCCACGCAGTACGAGTCCCACGACCCGGCCAGCGTCGAGGTGGCCGTCCCCGACAAGTGCGCCAAGTTCGCCGCCCTCAAGAACACCGCCGCCCTCAGCAGCCAGGGCTGCCCCGCCGGCTACAGCACCGGCCTCGACTACCGGGTCATCGTCACCCTGGCCAACGGTCGCAGCGAGGTCATCCCGGTAAAGGACGTCGGCCCGTGGAACGTCGACGACAACTACTGGAACCCGAGCGCGGCCGGCTCCCCCCGCCCCCGGCGCCTCTTCGGCGACCTCCCCACCGGCAAGCCGGAGGCCACCGCCGCCTTCGGTGAGGGCTACAACGTCCAGGCCAACTGCAAGGACCTCGACGAGAACCCCACCGACAAGACCGCCGGCTCCGACCAGTTCGGACGGTGCGTGCTCAACCCGGCCGGCATCGACCTGTCCTTCGAGGCGGCCAAGAAGCTCGGCCTGGCCCCGAACGACAACGCCTACGTCAACGTCACCTTCCTGTGGGAGCCGGTCGTCACCGGCACCAAGCCGGCCCTGGCCCGCAGCAGCACCCGCTACCTGCGCCAGACCCGCACCGGAGGTCCGGCCGACTTCAGCTACCTCTACGGCGAGCCGTCCGACGTCCCCCTCATGGGCGACTGGGACGGCAACGGCACCGACACCCCCGGGGTCTTCCGGGCCGGCACCTTCTTCCTGCGCAACTCCAACAGCACGGGCGTGGCCGACATCACCGTCGGCTACGGCAACCCGGACGATGTCCCGGTGGTCGGCGACTGGGACGGCAACGGCACCGACACCGTGGGGATCTTCCGGGCCGGGAACTGGTACTTCCGCAACACCAACTCCACCGGCGCGGCCGACGCCGTCTGGCCCTTCGGCGACTTCGGGGACACGCCCGTGGTGGGCGACTGGAACGGCAACGGCACCGACACCTTCGGCGTGGTCCGGCGCGGCGTGTGGTACATCGCCGACTACTTCGACGCGGGCACGGCCGAGCGGGTCTTCGGCTACGGCAACCCGGGCGACGCGCCCACCGTGGGCGACTGGGACGACGACGGCGCCGACACCGCCGGGATCTTCCGCGACGGCCAGTGGTACGTCACCAACACCCTCGGGTCGAGCACCGCCGACGTGAACTTCCACTTCGGCGACCCGGCCGACCGCCTCGTCCCCTGGAGCTGAGCGAAGGCCCCTCGGGCGTAGACTCGGTGGTCGTGACGACAGCGGGCGACGGATCGCTACTCGTCATCATCCCCGCCCTCAACGAGGAGGCGGCCCTGAGCGGAGTGATCGCCGAGCTGCGGGCGTGGTCGCCCGGGGTGCACGTCCTGGTGGTCGACGACGGCTCCACCGACGCCACCGCCGCCGTGGCCCGGGCCGAGGGCGTGGCCGTCGCCCCCCTCCCGTTCAACCTGGGCGTGGGTGGGGCCCTCCAGACCGGCTTCCGCTACGCGGTGCGCCACGGCTTCACCCGGGCCATCCAGTTCGACGGCGACGGCCAGCACGACGCGTTCGAGATCCCCACCCTCCTGGCCGGCCTCGATGCCGGCGCCGACCTGGTCATCGGCAGCCGCTTCGCCGGCGGCACCCGCGACTACGCCGTGGGCCGGGTCCGGGGAGGGGCCATGCGGGGCCTGCAGCTGGCCGTCCGCATCCTCGTCGGCCGACCGTTCACCGACGCCTCGTCCGGGTTCCGGGCCTTCTCCGGCCCGCTGCTCGAGTTCTTCGCCGAGCGCTACCCCAACGAGTTCCTGGGCGACACCGCCGAGGCCCTGCTCCAGGCGTGCCGGGCCGGCTTCGAGGTGGTCGAGGTCCCGGTGAAGATGCGACCCCGGGCCGGCGGCGCCCCGTCCAACGGCCGGGTCAAGCTCGCCTACCACTACGTGCGGGTCCTGGTGAGCATGATCGGGACCTCACCCCTGCGGCGCCCGGCGGCCCGCAGCTCCTTGCCCGACGCCGCACCGAGGTGACCCGCCGGCGCGTGCCGCGTCGTGGTCGTCAACTACAACGGCGAGGGGACCACCCTGGCCTGCCTGGAGAGCATCCTGGCCACCGACTGGCCGGCCGACGACCTCGACGTGGTCATGGTCGACAACGCCTCCCACGACGGGGTGGTGGCCGCGGTCAAGGCGGGGATGCCCCGGGTGACGGTGATCGAGTCGGGCTCCAACCGGGGCTTCGCCGGGGGGTGCAACCTCGCCCTCCACGACCTGTCCGAGGTCGACTTCGTGGCCCTCGTCAACAACGACGCCACCGTCGACCGGGGCTGGCTGAGACCGCTGGTGGCGGCGGTGGAGTCCGACCCCACGGTGGGGGCGGCCAACCCCAAGATCCTGTTCTCGGGGTCGTTCGTGGAGGTGACCCTGCAGTCGGCCACCGACGTGCGGGGCCTGGGCGACCGCCGGCCGCTCGGCTTCCGCCTGAGCGGGGCCCGGGTGGACGGGGCCGACGCCTTCGGCCGGCTGCAGCTGGTGGAGGGCTTCTGGGGCCAGGAGCACGGCCACGACGGGGAGGCGGTGTTCCACTGGAGCCGGGGGGAGGCTCGCCTCCGGGTGCCGGTGAGGCCCGACGGCAGCCTGCCCGCGGTCGAGCTCCGCCTGGCGGCCGGCAGCCGGCGGACGGTCGTGGTGCGGTCGGGGTCGGAGCAGGCCCAGCTGGACGTGTCCGGCGAGCCCGCCTGGTTCGCGGTGCCGGTCGGCGGCCGGCCCTTCGAGGTGGTCAACAACGTGGGCGGGATCCTGCTGGCCGACGGCTACGGGGCCGATCGGGGCTACCAGGAGCCCGACGAGGGGCAGTTCGACCGCCGGGAGGAGATCTTCGCCTGGTGCGGCGCGGCGGTGCTGCTGTCGGTGCCCTACCTGGAGTCGGTCGGCCGGTTCGACGAGCGCTTCTTCCTCTACTACGAGGACACCGACCTCTCGTGGCGGGGACGGTCGCAAGGGTGGCGCTACGTCTACGTGCCCGAGTCGGTGGTCCGCCACCTCCACTCGGCGTCGTCGGTGGAGGGGTCGCGGCTGTTCGCCCACTACGTCGAGCGCAACCGGCTGCTCATGCTCACCCGCAACGCGCCGCTGGCCCTGGCCGGCCGGGAGGCGGGCCGCCACCTGCTGATCACCGGGTCCTACGCCCGGCGCGACATCGTCATCCCCCTGGTCCACCTCCGTCGCCCGACGGTGGAGACGGTCCGGCGCCGGCTGCAATCCCTGGGCGCCTACGTCCGTCTGGTGCCCGGCGCCCTCGGGGACCGCCGCGCCATCCGCCGCCGCCGCACCGTCGACGACCGCCAGCTCCTGGAGCGGTGGACGACGAAGCCCTGACCGCGCCTCAGAAGGTCTTGTAGCTGATCGGCTCGGGCTTGGGCTCGTCCTTCTCGACGAAGACCCCGGCCACCCGCTCCAGGACCCAGTAGATCACGAACCCGAGGGCGCCCAGGACCGTCGGCGGCAGCAGCCACACGGCGCTGAAGGCGGCCAGCAGCCCGGCGCCGTACTGGAGACCCCAGAGGCCGGCGGTGAGAAGCGGGGCGACCAGCGCCCCGACCACCACCGCCGTGTTCCCGTCCCTCAGGCCGACGACGAGCGCCGCCGTCCCCAGGGCCATGGCGACCACCCACGCCACCACGCTCGCCTGCTTGAGCCCACCGGCCTTGTAGCGGGTGCGGAAGGCGACGGCCGTCCACATCAGCCACCGCCGGATCCAGCGGACCCCGAGGTCCTTGAGCATGGTCCGGAAGTAGCGGTCGGTGTAGGCGTCGGTGAGCCCCTCGATCGGCGGGTCGACCCCGATGAGGCGGTCGTGGATGAGCGCCGCCGGGGTGTGGCTGCCGTACTGGCTCAGGAACCAGCGCAGCGGTCCCGGGACCGAGGTGAGGTCGGTGGTGGGCAGGCTCGCGGGACCGACCGTGCGGATGTCGTCGAGGACCTCGTCGCCGAGCTTGCCCTCGAGGCCGGTCTTCTCCCCGACGTAGGTGATCGTCGACTCGAGCGTGAAGTCCTTGATGCCGAACTGGCTCACCCGGATCGAACCGTCGGGATCGCCGTCGATGACGAAACTGCCCTTCCATGGGGTCGTCCGGGTCGCCATGTCCCTCCCGTCCGGCCGCTGCCCTCAGGCCCGGTCCGGGCCGGAGCGTACCTAGGTCTGCGACTGGCTGCCGGGGAACGGTCCCCGCACGTCGACCGTGCGCTTGAGCGAGTTGAGGCTGGGCACGCCGTCGGGGACGAAGCGCTTCCAGATGACCTCGAGCTCGGGATCGTGGACCTCGCCGGCGGCGGCTACGAGGGCTTCACCGAACCATTGGAAAGCCTGGGCCAGCTTGGCCTCGGGCAGCCCCAGCTCGTCGGCCCGATCGGCGAAGGCCCGGAACCGGGCCCGGCTGATCTGGTCCCACTTGGGCGTGACCGTCGGGTGCATGACCGCCGCCGAGCGCAGCAGGTTCGCGTACCGGGGCACCAGCATCGCCTCGTCCATCTTGAGGCACGCCTCGCCGATCTCGAGGAGGGCGATCTTGGCGTCGGTGTAGGTGACGGGGCTCATGCGGCTGGCGTCGGTCATCGACACGCCGGCCATGACGATGGTCTCCAACCAGTGCCCGAGGGCGGCCTCGGCCAGGGCCATCTCGTAGAAGTAGCCCCGGCCCATGCGGTCCCAGTCCTGCTTGCCGATGGCGCCGGCGAACGACGTGCGCAGGATGGCCGACGCCTCCGCCGCCAGCCCGCTCAGGCGGTAGGTGCGGGCCTGGAGGACGGTGAACAGGCTGAACCGCTCGCCCATGGCCGCCAGGGCGGCGTCGGCCACCACCCGGGCCACGTGGTCGGCCCGGTCGCGGGGGATCCCGAAGCGCTCGTAGCGGCCGGCCAGCACCGGCCCGCACGTCATGATCGGGCCGTCGGACACCAGCGGGCCCAGCTTCCGGCCCATCCGCCCGGTGGCCTGCACCAGCCGGCGCCACCCGTCGTCGAGGGTGCGGTCGCCCAGCCGGCCGGCGTCGACCAGCCGGACCGCGGCCCGGGCCAGGGCCGGGTGGCGGCTGCGGAGGGCGTCGCCGCTGCCCGAGCACACCCCGGCCGCGATCAGCCGCCGGCGGATGGCGGCTGCGTCCGCCCGCTCGACCCCGGCCAGGTCGGCCACCACCGCCTGGTCGATCCCGTCGAAGTCGCAGGCGTCGGCCACGGCCACCGCCAGGAAGATGTCGAGGTCGGCCTCGGACAGGGTCGACACCAGCCCGGCCACGTGGTCGACCAGGTCGTCGGCGCCGAAGCGCTGGTCGAGGATGCCGCCCAGGATGGTGGCGTCGAGCATCCCCGCCCGGGACCCGACCGCGTCGAGGATGTACTGGCCCCGCTCGCCTGCCGGGTCGGTCTCCAGCGCCCGCAGGGAGCCGGCGGCGGCCCACACCTCGGCCAGCCGGTCGGCGTCGGCCGGGGCCAGGGCCAGCAGCTGGCCCCGCATCCCGAGCGTCGGCCACAGGCTGACGAACTTCTCCCACGGCGGCTCCGCGCTCCGCCCCTGGCGCTTGAACTTGGCATCCCAGTCCGGGCTCCGCCCGACCAGGACCCAGTGGACGTCCTTTCGCTTCTTGGCCAGCTGCCCCAGGTTGGCCTCCAGGGCGGCGGCGATCTCCTCGGCGTCGTCGCTGACCAGCACCCACGGGCCCTCGGGCAGCGCCGCCACCGCGTCGGCGTCGAGCGGGCCCCCCGGGTCGCGGAAGAGCACCTTGGTGCCGGCCCGCACCAGGTCGACCGCCACCTGGAGGACGGTGGTGGTCTTGCCCTCGCCCCGCGGCCCCACCAGCAGCACCATGGCCATCTCGATGGTGCGGTCGAACGCCCCCACCGCCGGCGCCACCGCCTGCCGGCGCAGGACCTGGGTCTCGGGCGCCTGGGCGATGCGCCAGTCGGGCTGCCCGCCGTCGTAGTACCGGATCAGGTCGTCGGGCCCGAGCGGCTCGCCATGGGCGGCCAGGAGCTCAGGGGTGACCTCGGTCCAACCTTCCAACACACTGCTCACTTTTCTCCCTCGACGTCCTCACCCAGCTGGCGCAGCGCCTCGGCCAGGGCTGCTCGCAATCGGCGGGCCGAACCGGGAGCGAGGTGGGTGATGATCCCCGTGCCCTTCCGGTCCTCCTCTTCCACCGTGACCTCGACCCGGAGGTCGTCGCACTCGTCGCAGTCGTCGGCGATGGCCACCGCCCACGACGCCGGCGGGCGCTCCCCGCCCCGGGGATGGTCGTCCATCCCGAAATCGATCGACTTCTTCATGGCGACTTCCTCACACGACCTGCGGTTTCCGCAGGGGGATGCTCTCGCCACCGGCCACGTTGGCCTGCTTGGCGATCTCCCCCTCCACCACCTGGTCGAGGTTCGGCGTCTGGGCGTCGACCGTGGGGTCCCAGCCGGGACGGGCGCTCACGTCGTAACCCGCCTCCAGGATCAGCTTCTCGATGTGGAGCTGGGCCTCGGGCCGGAAGCGCCGCACCACCCCGCCCGGCAACATGGGCAGGGGCACGTTGAGGACGCCGCAGGCCACCTCCAGGGTGGCGTCGTACTGGCGGATGAAGTCGGTCCACTCCCGGGTCTGGTCCTCGTACTCGATCCGGGTGAACTTGGAGTAGCCGGCCATGATCGTGTTCAGCCGGCGCAGCTGGGCCCCGATGATGACGATGTCGAGGTCGGCGCCGGGGGACTCGAGCAGCCACTCGTCGACCTCGTGGCGCTTGGCCAGCTGGGCCGCCTTCTTGGTGTAGACCTCGATCTCCTGCGGGTACTGGCTCGACAGGGCCTGGGCCAGCATGGCTCGGATGCGCACGACCAGTTTGAGCCACTCGGCCTCGGCCCGCGCTTCTTCTTCGTCGTATGGCATCGGTTCAGGCTCCTCGACGTCGTCGCAGGTGGGCGACCACGTCTCCGCTCCGATGATAGCCCGGGGGTCAGGAAAGCCGGCCCTCCACGTTGATGGTGGGACCGCCCCGGAGGGCGTTGGAGACGGGGCACGAGCCCTCGGCCGCGGCCAGCGCCTCCCGGAAGGCGGCCTCGTCGGCACCGGGGACGGTGGCCACCACCACCAGGTCGACCCGCGTGACCACCGGCGGCTCGAACGTGCAGGTGGCCTCGACCTCGACGCTCGAGGGGACGTGGCCCCGGGAGCTGAGCTCGTTGGACAGGGCCATGGAGAAGCAGGCGGCATGGGCCGCCGCCAGCAGCTCCTCGGGACTGGTCTTGCCCCCGGGCTGGTCCTCGGTGCGGGCCGGCCAGCTCACCGGGGCGTCGGTGAAGAGCCCGGTGCTGGCGGCCGTCACCGTCCCGCCACCGGCGAACAGGTCGCCCTCCCACTTCGCACTCGCCTTTCGCTGCGCCACGGTGCCTCCCTCGACTTGCCCGAAGGACCCAACCTACGCCGGTCGTCGGGCGCCGCCCTCGACCTGCCGGCGGACACGGGCCCGACTTCCGACGTAGGGGGCTGGTGACGAAGACCGACGAGGAGGAACGATGGCCCTGAACCTGAACAGCGTGATGCTCGGATCGGAGGATTCGAAGGCGCTGGCCGACTTCTATGCCCGGGTCCTGGGTGCGGCCGACGCCGACTGGAGCGACGAGACCAACGGCTGGTTCGCCTTCAAGGCGGGTGACGGGAGCGTCGTCATCGGCCCCCACAGCGAAGTCACCGGCCGCAACCCCCAGCCGGGGCGGATCATGCTCAACTTCACGACCGGCGACGTCCGCGCCGAGTTCGCTCGGGTCAAGGGCCTCGGGGCCGAGGTGGTCGCCGAGCCCTACGAGCCCGGCGGCGGAGGCGGCGAAATGGTCCTGTGCACCTTCGCCGACCCCGACGGCAACTACTTCCAGTTCGCCCCGCCCTGGGAAGCCCCGTCGGCAACGTAGGCCGCGTGGCGTTCCGGGTCGCGCGGGAGTCGCCAGGCGATCACCACGCGACACGGACGCCGTCACGGGTGGGTCAGGAGCTGGTCGACAAGGGTCGGCACCGCGGCCGGGTCGAAGGGCTCGTGCAGCAGCAGGCGGCGGAAGACCAGCGGCCCGATCAGGCATTCGGCCAGCATGGTGAGGTCGACGCCGGCGGCGACCTCACCCGTGCGCACCCCCTCGTCCAGCAGGTCGACCAGGATCTGGCGTCGCTCGCCGGCCAGGCGGCGGTGGATGGCCAGCACCCCGGGGTCGCGCTCGGCGGCGTCGATGATGGCGGGCAGGCACGAGGCCCAGGTGGTGTCGGCCAGGCCCGCCGCCACCCCCTGGAGCAGGCCGATGACCCGTTGCCGCACCGAGGCGCCGGACGGAGCCGGGATCACCGGCTTCAAGGTGCGGATGGCGTCCTCGATCAGGGCGAGCTTGTCGGGCCAGTGGCGGTAGACGGTGCTCCGGCCCACACCCGCCCGGGCCGCCACCGCCTCCATGGTGATGCCGCCGCACCCGACCTCGGCGAGGAGATCGAGGGCGGCGGCCAGGATCACCCGGCAGGAGCGCTCGACGCGCGGGTCGACCTCGGTCGCGCTCAGGTGACCACCCCCGCTCGCTCGGCCTGGGCCGCGGCCTCGGTGCGGTCGCCGTCGGCGATGGCCGAGTCCTCCGTCCTCCGCCCGAACGCGCCCAGCACCGCGACCGCGGCGGCCAGCGCCAGCGCGGCCGCGACCATGCTGGTGATGGTGAAGGCCTCGGTGAACGCCGTCCCCGCCCGGGCGGCCAGCTCGGCGCCGCCCCGGCCCGCCTGCTCGGCGATGACGGTGGCCGCACCGACCGACTCGCCGGCCGCGTCCCGGACCGCGGGCGGCAGGGGGAGGCCGGCGAGGTCGACGTTCGACCGGTAGAAGGCGCTGGCGATGCTGCCCAGAACGGCGATGCCGAGGGCGCCGCCTACCTCCCGGGTGGTGTCGTTGACGGCCGAGCCGACCCCGGCCTTGGCCTGGGGGACGGCGCTCATGATGCTCCCGGTGGCGGGGGCGGCGGTCAGGCTCATGCCCGCCCCCAGCAGGACCAGGGACAGAGCCAGCACCGCGTAGGGCGTGCCGGTGCCGAGGAAGGACAGGATGCCGAAGCCGGCCGAGATGAGGACGAACCCGGAGGCCATCACCGGCCCCGTACCCACCTTGTCGGCCAGGGCCGCGCTGCGGGGGGCGATGGCGACGAGGGTCACCGCCATGGGCAGGGTGGCCAGGCCCGCGCTCAGGGGCGAGTAGCCCCGCACGAACTGCAGGTAGAGGGTGAGGAGGAAGAAGAGGCCGAACATGATGAAGAAGGTGACGGTGATCACCGCGCTGCCGACGCTCATGCGCCGGTCCCGGAAGAGGCGCAAGGGCAGCATCGGGTGTCTCGTCCGCCGCTCCCAGGCCAGGAAGCCGATCAGGCCGAACGCCGCCAGCGCGAACGCGGTCACGACCAGGCCGCTCCCCCAGCCCTTCTCCGGTCCCTCGATGATCCCGAAGACGAGCGCAGCCAGGCCCACCAGCGACAAGATGGCGCCGACCGGGTCGAGGGGCGTGGCCTCGGGGTCCTTGGACGTGGGGGAGAAGATCGCCACCGCCAGGAGGACGACGGCCACGATGGGCACGTTCACCAGGAAGGCCGACCCCCACCAGAACCGCTCGAGGAGGGCGCCCGACAGGATGGGCCCGAGGGCCCCGCCGGCGCCGGCGAACCCGGCCCACAGGGCGATCGCCTTGCGCCGCTCGTGCGGCGGGAAGATGGTCGTGAGCAGGGACAACGTGGCCGGCATCACGAAGGCGGCGCCGACGCCGGAGACGACCCGGCTCACGATGACCTGGGCCGACCCGGTGCCGACCCCCCCGACGAAGGAGCCGGAGGCGAACACCACCAGCCCGAACATGAGGGCCTTCTTGCGCCCGAACCGGTCACCCAGGGCGCCCGCCGGCAACAGGAGGGCGGCGAAGACGAGGGCGTAGGAGTCGACGATCCACTGGAGGGAGCTGGCGCCCGCGCCCAGGTCGCGCTGCAAGCTCGGCAGGGCCACGTTGAGCCCCGCCACCGACATGACGACCATGACCAGCGACAGGCACATGATCCCGAGCAGGAACCACCGCCGGCGGTGGACGACGGGGTCCTCGTGGAGCAGTTCGGTCACCCGGATGTCCTTTCGATACACGCCTGTCTCGCTATGAGACACCAGCGTATCGAAAGTTGCGACCTATGCCGCCGAGGTTCGGGAGGGGGGCCTCCCCTCCCGAGCTACGCCGGCCGCCAGGTGAGCTGCTTGTCGGTGGGGTTGCCGAAGGTGAAGGTCACGTCGGCCGTGCCCTGGGTGTTGGAGTTGCGCAGGTACCACACGTTGGCCCGGACGACGCCGGGGGTGACCGAGTCGTTGCCGTCCCAATCGGCGGCCAACGGCTTGTCGCCCGAGTTGCCGTAGATGAAGCTGCCGTCAGCCGTGCCCTGGGTGTTGGAGTTGCGGATGTACCACGTGCCGTTGCGGACAACTCCAGGCGTGGTGGTCTTGCTGCTGTCCCAGTCACCGACGACGGGAATGTCGCCTGGGTTGCCGTAGATGAACGTGATATCGGCCCCACCTTGCGAGTTGGTGTTGCGCAAATAGAAGGTGCCGCTCCGGTACACACCCGGGGTGACGGTGCCGTTGCCGTCCCAGTCGCCGGCAAGGGGGGTGTCGCCCGGGTTGCCGTAGATGAAGGACAGGTCGGCCGTGCCCGTCGAGTTGGCGTTGCGCAGGTACCAGGTGCTGCCCCGGATCACCCCGGGGGTCACCGAGCCGTTGCCGTCCCAGTCGCCGGTGATGGGCGTGTCGCCGGTGGGGTTGCCGTAGACGAAGGACGCGTCGGCCGTGCCCGTGGTCTGGCTGTTGCGCAGGTACCAGATGTCACCCCGCACGACCAGAGGCCGGGCCTGCTTGGCGCCCGCCGGCGGGATGGTGGTGGTGGTCGTCGTGGTCGGCGAACTGGTGGTGGTGGAGCCGACGACCGTGGTGGACGTGGTCGTGGTCACCCCCGGCACGGTGGTGGTCGTGGTGGACGACGTGGTGGAGGTCACGCCCGGCAGGCAGCCGACGAAGTTGGCCACGTCGACCTCGTTGCCGACGCTCACGATGGCGGCGTTGGATGTCTTGGCCACCCCCACCTCGACAGTGGCGCCCGCGGCGGCGTTGAAGGGCACCGGCGCGCCCGTGCTCTGGACGGTGCCGGTGATCGGCGTCGCCCGGTTGTTCTTGATGACCGCGAAGTTGGTCGGGTCGGAGGCACCCCCGCACCGCACGCTCACGACCACTTGGGAAATAGCGGCCTGAGCCGCCGGCAACATTACGAAACCGGAAGCGACGATTGTCGCCATGACGATGCCCCTAATAGCCCAAATTCGCCGGGACCGATCCATCCTCACGCTACCTCCGCTCGTCGATCGATGTTACGCATTGCGCCACGTCAGTGGCTTGTCGGTGGAATCGCCATATCCGAAGCTGCCGTCGGCTGTCCCGGTGGTGTTGGAGTTGCGCACGTACCACGTGCTACCCCGCACCACGCCCGGGGTCGTCGAGCCGTTGCCGTCCCAGTCACCCGTCAGGGGGTTGTCGCCGGTGGGGTTACCGAACCCGAAGGTGGCGTCGGCCACCCCGGTGGTGTTGGAGTTGCGCAGGTACCAGGTGCCGTCCCGCACCACGCCTGCGGTGAACGTGCCGGTGGAGTCCCAGTCGCCGGTGACGGGCATGTCGCCGGGGTTGCCGTAGGTGAAGGTGAGGTCGGCCACGCCGGTGGTGTTGGAGTTGCGCAGGAACCAGGTGCCGGCCCGCACGACGCCGGGGGTGACGGTGCCGTTGCCGTCCCAGTCGCCGGTGACGGGCACGTCGCCGGGGTTGCCGTAGACGAAGGACAGGTCGGCCACGCCGGTGGTGTTGGAGTTGCGCAGGAACCAGGTGCCGGCCCGGACCACGCCCGGCGTGGTCGAGCCGTTGCCGTCCCAGTCACCGGTCACGCCCACGTCGCCCGTGGGGTTCCCGTAGTCGAAGGTGATGTCGGCCGTCCCCGTGGTGAGGGTGTTGCGCAGGTACCACCGGCCCGACCGCACCACGAGCGGCCGCGACTTCTTGTCCTTGCCCGGCGGGACCGTGGTCGTGGTGGTCGTGGTGGTGGTCGTGGTCGTGCTCGTACCGACGACGGTGGAGGTCGTGGTCGAGGAGGTCACGGGCGAGCCGCCGAGTGGCTGCCAGTCGGGCGAGGTGGCGCCGGCGCCGCCGACCAGCTCGGCCAGGGTGTTGCCGGCGACGTTGTACCCGTAGAGCCCGTCGCCGGTCGGACCGGCCGTCAGGCGGAAGAAGATGATGGTGCCGTCGGGGGACCAGGTGGGCTCGGCCACCAGGCACCCGCCATCGGGCACGTCGTCGACGTTGGCCCCGGTGGCGGCGGTCATGACGAAGATGTGGCTGTCGCAGCCGGCGGCCTCGCCGGTGAAGACGATCGTGTTGCCGTTGGGCGACCACTTGGGCGTGACCAGGTCGGTGAAGGGCAGGCCGCCGGGCGCCGTCTCCGGGTTGACCTGGAAGGCGTCGGTGCCGTCGGCCTTGATGCTCCAGATGTTGGAGCCGCCCGAACCGTCGCCCCGCTGGAAGATGATGCGCTGGCCGTTGGGCGACCACTCCGGGGCGAGGTCGTCGGTGTCGGTGCCGAGGTTGTCGCCGTTGGTGAGGGGGACGAGGCCGCCCGAGCCGTCGGTGTTCATGATGTAGAGCCGGTACTCGCCGCCGACCCGGTTGCTGGAGAACACCATCCGCTGGTTGTCGGGCGACCAGGCGGGCTGGATGTCGTCGGCTGCGTCGGTGGTGAGCCGCTGGCCGAACGTGCCGTTGGCGCTGGCCTTGAAGATCTCCCCGTTGCCGCTGAAGTCGCGGTCGAACAGGAGCCACGCCCCGTCCACCGACCACGCAGGGTGGTCGGCGTCGTCGAGGAGCTTGGCCGGGCTGGTGCCGTTCGGCAACGCCGTCCACAGGTCGCCGTCCTGGATCCATGCGATCTTGCCGTTGGAGCCGGGGAACGTCGCCTGGGCCGCCGGAAGCACGAGAGCGATCGCCACGAGGGCCGTCACCACCCCCACGCCGACCGAGATCCGAGATGTCACTGCCCGCATATGCACCCCCTGCGGCCCTGCCGGCAGGGCCGCGATCCGCCGAACCGATGGGCCACCATAACGATCGTGTTTCGTTCCCGCCATCGCGCCCCCACTCTGCGTAGACGCACCGGCCCTGGTGAAGGTTCCCCGCCTGCCCTGTGGATCTCCTGGGGGTAACTACGGGGGCGGGAAATGGAACGCCAGCCAGCTCGTCCCCTCGTCGACCCGGAGCAGGCGGTGGGGGACGTCGGCCGGCAGCATGACCCAGTCCCCGGCGGCCAGCTCGACATGCTCGCCCCCGACATCGAGTGCGGCCCCGCCGTGGAGCACGGCGATCCACTCGTCGCGGGGGGCCAGGTAGTCGATGGGCGTGTCCACCCGGCCGGAGAGGATCTGCTCGACCACCGGGCCGGCGGCGGACTCGAGGAGGACGTCGATGTCCTCGCCCTCGTCCGGGGCGTCCGACGGCGGCCGGAGGCGGCCCCGCCGGACCACGCCGTCGGCCCTCGGTCCTCAGCCCTTGTTGGCCCCGTGGGCCCGGACATAGTCGTTGACCTCGTAGTACGCGTCGATCGACTCGCCCGCGTCGCCCCAGAACCCGTCGAGCACGTCGTACTCGATCGCCTGCTGGTCGACGTACCAGTTGTTGACGTCGGTGATCTCGAGCTCGCCCCGGCCGGACGGCACGAGGGTGGTGATGATCTCGAACACGGACTGGTCGTAGAAGTAGATGCCGGTGACGGCGTAGTCGCTGGGCGGGACGTCGGGCTTCTCGACGATCCTCGTCACCCGGCCGTCGGCGTCGATCTCGGGGACGCCGAGGTGGCTGAGGTGGGCCGGGTCGTCGACCTTGGAGAGCAGGATGCGGGCGCCCTCGGCCTGGTCACGGAAGTTGTCGACCGCGGTGCGGATCGAGCGCCCGACGATGTTGTCGGCCAACATGACGACCACCCGGTCGCCGTCTACGAAGCGCTCGGCGAGGGCGAGGGCCTCGGCGATCCCGCCGGCACGCTCCTGGTAGGCGTAGGAGAGGCGGTGGATGCCCCACTCGTTGCCGCTGCCGAGGAGGCGGAGGAACTCACCGGCGTGGGTGCCGCCGGTGACCATCATGATCTCGTCGACCCCGGCGGTCACGAGGGCCTCGATGGCGTACGTCACCATCGGCCGGTCGTAGATCGGCAGGAGGTGCTTGTTGGTGATGCGGGTGAGCGGGTGCATCCGCGTCCCGGTGCCCCCGGCGAGGATCACTCCCTTCACGGGGCCGAGACGTTAGCCCGCCGGTGTCGGCGGGGGGTCCCGACCCGGCACCTGGGGAGGACGGGCCGTCGTCAAGATCGACGACGAGTGGTAGCGGCGGAGCGTCGCCCGCAGTCAGCGCAAATCCGGCATTTAGGGCGGGTACGGGCTGAGGTCGTCGTCGGGATCGCGGGCGGTGTTCTGGGGATTCGGACGGTGATACGCCGGCATGAACGGTGAGCCGCTCGGGCTGCCTCGCGGGGTGGCTCACCCGGCGTCCTGGGACAGGTCGCGGCGCGTCAACCCATCGCCGCATGTACTATGCATGCATGCCGAATGTTCAGGTCCGCGACGTGCCGGAGGAAGTCCACGAGGCGCTCGTTCGTCGAGCCGAACGTGCCGGGCAATCCCTTCAGCAGTTCCTTGCGGGCCAGCTCGCGGCCATCGCGGCCGCGCCCACCCTCGATGAGATGCTGGACCGCATCGAGCGCCGGCCCAAGAGTCGGCTCTCACCTTCCGAGGCCATTGAAGCGGTAGACGCCGAACGTGCTCGTCGTTGACGCCTCGGTGATTGCCTCGGCGATCGTCGACGCCGGCGAGGACGGGCAACGGTTCCGCGACCGGCTTCGGGGCGAGACCATCGCCGGCCCGGACCTCCTCCGGATCGAGGTCATGTCCGTAGTGCGGCGACACGCGAACGCCGGCTCAATCACCCGTGAGCAGGCCGATGCCGCGTTCGAGGACTTGGTCGACCTCCCGATCTCGGTGTTTCCGACTGCTCCCCTCCTGCCCCGCGTATGGGAGCTCCGGGACAACGTCACCTCCTACGACGGCTGCTACATCGCCCTCGCCGAAGCGGTTGACGGTCGACTCCTCACCGCCGACAGGCGGCTAGCGAACGCGCCGGGCGCTCGGTGCGTCATCGAGGTGCTCTGAAGCCCTCGTCGATCCTGCGTTTGGGGGGGCAGCCGGACCCGCGGACGGCCGGAGCGCTCAAGCATGCAGGAACGAGCGCTCCGCGCTCCGGCCGCCCACCCGACGAGTGCGGACAATGGCGGGCGGGGGGCGTGGTGCCGGCAAGCGCATCGCCGGCAATTCCGGATGCCCAACAGCGCGGTGCAGCGGAAGTGCAGCGCGTTATCGAGCGCCCGGCTCGTGCCGTACTCATGCGGTTCGCATACCCTGCGCGGCCTCGGCACCCGATCGCCGGCGTCACCGCTCGACGAGCTAGCGGTGACCAGGATGTCGCGTTCTCAGCCGCTTGGATCTGGCGGGCCGCCCTGATCTTACCGATACAACTGCCTCGGCCCCCTCAATCGCCGACCTTACCGTCGACGAACTCGTCAATCGCAGTATCCTGGTACCGCTCTTCAGCAGGGTGCCCAGCGCCGATAGCCAACACTGCTTCACGCACGGCGGCCCGGCAAATCCCATCGAGGTCGCCAACGATATCCCATTCACTGTCGGCGAGAGTGCCGTCCAATCGTCGTTTCTCGGTCGGCTTCACTCTATCGCCATGGAGCACCTTGCTACGCAATGCGTACACCTTGGTTACAAAGGCGCGAACGACTCCCCCCCTTCCGCTGAAGGCGCCGCTACCGCGGCCGAGAAGAGCACCAGTTCGGAGACCAAGCTTGTATGTTATTTCACCTCGTTCTCCGTGACCAAGAAGGGCTTCTAGCGCGACAACTAAGTCGGTAAGAGAATCGATCCAATGGTCGCGGAGTCCCGCTGTGAGCACTCGCCGAAGTGCCTCCTGCAACGGCGCGTCGGCTATCACGGTATTTCCTGACAGAGCCTCCGCTACCGCCCTAATCTCTGGGACATCGTTAGCGGAGACAACACCAGCCGTGCTCAAGCGAGGCCCACCGACCTCTGGAGAGAGCAAAGCCATGGCGGACGCCGGCTCGTCGAGAACGTCGACGATGTCAAGGGTGTAGGTTCCCCCAACGCCGACCGCCATTCCGAGCACGAGCCTAATCGCTTGGGCCCATTGCGTAGCCAACACACGAATAGCAGGGTCGTCGGCGTCTTCGGGTGGGAAGTCCTCAGCTGCATCTCCTCTGCGAACTGAAACGTTACGTATCCGGAGCAGCCCGAACTGGTGGTTCACGGGCACTGCGAGCTGACCTTCAACGTCGGCAGGGGCGGGGATTGCTGCGGTCTGAATGACGGCGTCAAGCTGCCTGTCGCTCATGACGTGAAGCGAGTGATTATTGTCGATCATCAACTTGCCATCGGCGATCAGCAGTCCGGGCATTGGCACCCAGGTCAGCTGTGGCCGCGATACTGCGGCAAGGGCTCTCTCGAAGGCCCCGTATAAGCTGAGCCACGAAGCTTCGTGCACGCGGAATTCGCAGGCAGCGAGAGCCAACGGTTCGAGAAAAACTCGTCTTACTGCCTCGGTGATGTCCGGGCGCCGTCTTCGGTATGCTGTACTTCCTGCCAGGGTGTCGAACCGATCGGCGAGGTACGGTTCTGAGCGGACGTAGTCATCGAGTGCCGAGAAGGTTTCAAGTTCGACAAGGACTTCCCGAATCGGCGCTGCGCCGGGACGGACCCATCGAAGGTCCGTGTGAGGTCGGACGTGTTGCATGTCCGTTCGTTCCCAGAGCTGTTGGCTTGGTAGCTCCATAACGAATGGGAGTTCGTCAACACGTTCGAAGGTAGAGAACGCCTCGTTCACCGCCACGCGAACACGTTCTTGCAGTAGTGGCCACCGAGGCGATATCGGAAACACCGGCGTTGGAACCAATGCTATCAGCGGGCGGATTGGCATTACATAGAGGTTTGGGCCGTCTGGATGACTGCGGAGCCAACCTGGGAAGAGCGGTGGATAACCACCGACGGGAGGACTCGGAGCGCCCGTACCTGCAATACGCCAGTTGCCTCGCGAGCCGGTTACAACTACGCATAACACGTCCGCAGCTTGGGGTTCGTCAATTCGTCGGAGTAAAGGACCCGTTGAGATAAAGAGGATGGCGAACAGTGATGGAGCCAGGAAGCGGACACGGGTGGAGACGCCCCAAACTGCCGGATCTTTCCGAACGGTAGAGAGGTGCATATCCCACCACGGGGCGAATGCGGCCCATTCGGCGGAGGAGGCCACGAGGGTGGCCAGTCGCTCAACGCTGCCCACGACGTCGCTCGGCCGATCGGTGACCGTGCTGACCCAGAGTTGAGCGATACACCGACGCAAATTCTCATCACAGAGCTGCCAAGCGAGCAGAGACTCGCCATCGTGCACCGCTGTCAGCCAGTTCTGCGCAAATACCTGAGGGTCATCGTAGGCGAGTTGGGGGACCTCGTCCGGATGCACCGTGCGCTCGCCGATCCACCATCTGGAAGCACCCGAGTCGCTCATATCCTGTCCCTGGGAGACGGCCGCTTCTCTGCGTTCCTGCCGGAACAGGTGGTTCGGCACTCAGCATGCGATAGCGATTCTCGGGACTCCGCTGTCCGAGCACGATCGCCCAGGGCATGAAGTAACGGGCCACGGAGGCGTTGCGATTCCTCAGCGCACCTCAGGTAGTCGTCCCATTCCACCGTACGCGCACCTTATCGGACGGTCGATCTACTGCCCCTTGTACTGACCCCACCCGCTCTCGTCCGGTCGCGCCACGCAGCCCAGGAACCGGCGAACCCATGCGAGCCGTGCGCCCGGTAACGCTCACGGCGCTTGCCATCGGCCCCCCATCCGGAACGTGCCGGGAGGGGCGGTTAGGCCCCTCCGGCTACGAATGCGGAAACGACGTAGCTGGCATGCCGGTCCAGGTTGTGGCGGGCCCGGTCGTCAGCGCGTTGTCGTACGGGGATCGGCGTGACGAGCAGCGATCTGGACGTCACGGAGAGGAACGCCGGCGTCGAGGGCGGCAGTGATGAAGCTGTGACGCAACGAATGCGGCGAGATCCTCTTGGTGATGCCTGCCTTCCGGGCGACCCGCCGCACGATCCGGTTGGCACCGTGACGGTCGAGGCGCTGTCCGGAACGGGACAGCAGCACCGGCCCGCTCGTCCGCTCGTCGGCAGCAAGGTCGATCGCCCGGCCAACGCGTGGTGGCAGCGGTATGACGGCGGCCTTGCCTCCCTTGCCCACGATCTTCACGGTGCGATGTCCGCGCTCGGTGCTGAGGTGCTCGATGTTGATGGAGCAGGCCTCCGAGACCCGCAGGCCCAATAGCCCGAGCAGGCAGGCCAGGGCGTGATCGACTGGCCCAGCGGCGGCGGCCTGGGCCACGAAGGCGCCCAGCTCCATGCGGTCGAGACCGAGGGTGGTCGACTCGGTGTCGATCTTCGGACGGCGGACATGCTCGGCGGGCGACTCGGTGATGTAGCCGTCGACGACCGCGAACCGGTAGAAGCCGACCACCGTCGATAGCCGACGGCCGATCGTGGCCCGAGCCAGATGGCGCTCCTCTTCCATCCAGCGGGCGAACAGCTCGATGTGGGCGCGTCGCACGCCGAAGATCTCGAGCCTCGCTTCGGCGCACCAGCTGAACCAGGCGCGCAGGTCGCTGGAGTAGCCGGTGCGGGTGGTGCCGGAGTACCGGGCCAGGAACCCGCTGACGGCCAAACGCGTCTCGTCGAACAGCGGTGGACTCGGGGGGACGAGTTGAGCGGTCGTAGCTGCTTGCATCGGGAACCTCCTTGTTCGGGAGGTCAAGCGCGCTCCTGTCGAGCATGACGAGCAAGCGGGAAATCACGAGACCGGGGCGACGTGCGTGGCGAAGGTGCTCGATGAACGCCCGATCGCCGACATGAGCGCGCCGCCGAAGGTCCATCGTCAGGATATGTGGGGCGTCATTGTGGGCGCACCGTTCACAGTGAGTTCGACAAAACGCCGCTCGGGCTCGCTCGCCGTCGGCTCTCCGCGTCAGGAAACGATGCCGGCCCCGTCCGCTCGGCCAGGTTATACTGAGCGGTATGACTCACCGCGTCGGACCGAAAGGCCAGGTCGTGATCCCGAAGGCGCTGCGGGACGAACTAGGCATCGAGCCAGGAGACGAGGTCAGCTTTTGGCGCCACGACGATCATGTGGCCGTTCGCCCGGCCAGTCATCGCCGTCCGCTACGCGGTCGGTTCGAAGGCTCGTCGCTCGTCGACGCCCTGGCCGCGGAACGAGAGGCGGACCGCGTGCGTGAATCTGAACGATGACTGTCGTCCTCGACTCCTGGGCGGTGCTCCGCTACCTCGAGAACACCGAGCCGATGGCGACGCTCGTGGCCGACCTTCTCGCCGACCACCGACCACTGATGTCATGGATCAATCTCGGCGAGGTGCACTACGTCCTTCGTCGCACGCACGGTGAGGACGACGCGGTCGAGGCCGTGCGCGACCTTCGGAGTGTCCTCGATGCCCGACTCCCAGATGAGCGCCTCGTGCTCGACGCCGCACGCATCAAGGCTGACTATCCGATGGCATACGCCGACGCCTTCGGTGCCGCACTCGCTATCGCTGAGGAGGCGACCTTGTGGACCGGGGATCCCGAGCTGCTCGTGGACGGTGCTCGCTGGCGCTGGCGAGACCTTCGCGGCCCCCACTGAACTGAGGCTCGCGCCCTCGGGCTCGGCGTCGCCAGACGAATCTCACCCGACCGGCGGGATCGTTCTCGGGCACAAGGACCAGCTCTCGGGTGTCGTCACCGGCCAGGACCGCCGGGTGCGCGCAGTTCCGGACGGAGACTTCAGCGATAAGCGACCGCAATGCCGGCATTTAGGGCGGGTACGGGCTGAGGTCGTCGTCGGGATCGCGGGCGGTGTTCTGGGGATTCGGACGGTGATACGCCGGCATGAACGGTGAGCCGCTCGGGCTGCCTCGCGGGGTGGCTCACCCGGCGTCCTGGGACAGGTCGCGGCGCGTCAACCCATCGCCGCATGTACTATGCATGCATGCCGAATGTTCAGGTCCGCGACGTGCCGGAGGAAGTCCACGAGGCGCTCGTTCGTCGAGCCGAACGTGCCGGGCAATCCCTTCAGCAGTTCCTTGCGGGCCAGCTCGCGGCCATCGCGGCCGCGCCCACCCTCGATGAGATGCTGGACCGCATCGAGCGCCGGCCCAAGAGTCGGCTCTCACCTTCCGAGGCCATTGAAGCGGTAGACGCCGAACGTGCTCGTCGTTGACGCCTCGGTGATTGCCTCGGCGATCGTCGACGCCGGCGAGGACGGGCAACGGTTCCGCGACCGGCTTCGGGGCGAGACCATCGCCGGCCCGGACCTCCTCCGGATCGAGGTCATGTCCGTAGTGCGGCGACACGCGAACGCCGGCTCAATCACCCGTGAGCAGGCCGATGCCGCGTTCGAGGACTTGGTCGACCTCCCGATCTCGGTGTTTCCGACTGCTCCCCTCCTGCCCCGCGTGTGGGAGCTCCGGGACAACGTCACCTCCTACGACGGCTGCTACATCGCCCTCGCCGAAGCGGTTGACGGTCGACTCCTCACCGCCGACAGGCGGCTAGCGAACGCGCCGGGCGCTCGGTGCGTCATCGAGGTGCTCTGAAGCCCTCGTCGATCCTGCGTTTGGGGGGGGCAGCCGGACCCGCGGACGGCCGGAGCGCTCAAGCATGCAGGAACGAGCGCTCCGCGCTCCGGCCGCCCACCCGACGAGTGCGGACAATGGCGGGCGGGGGGCGTGGTGCCGGCAAGCGCATCGCCGGCAGTATGAGCGGGTGATGGTCCGTGCCCGCATCTCGCTCTGGCCGTCGGATCGGGCCTTCCGTCTGCCGGCGTCCGGCACGCCGTCGATGCTCTTCCGGTGCGGCGGCGAAGGTGGTGAGCTACTGGGCGGAAGGGCCACGGCTGTGACGGGGGACGACTTCGCCCCCGGCACCGACCACGACGCACGGATCGACTTCTGGGCCGAAGAAGCCGCCCGAGGCGTCGTGAAAGCCGGGGAACCGTTCAACGCCTGGTACGGCGGCGACATCGGGGACGGCGTGGTCGCGTCCGTCGATTGAGCCGCACTCAAAGTGCCGGGCCTCGTCGCCGACGTCGCCAGCGGTGCCGGGCGAGAACAACGTGATGCGAGCGTTTCTTGATCGGGTATCCGAGCCAGCGGGGCGGGCAGGAGCCGGCAATCCCAATCGGGGTTCGCATCATCCTTGCATGCGTATCGAAAACCGAACTACGACGCCCCGCTCGACCGTTGAGCCAGGCGCCGACCTACGATATTGCGGATCTGTTCTAAGCGATTTTCCATCGGTGTGTCGAAATCGAACAGCGGGCATTCAGTATTCCCCTGGACGATGCCAATTTTGCAGGGATTCGCCCAGACCTGAAGGATTAGGCGTCGCGTTCCGGGGCTACGTCAGGAGTTCCGCCCGCGGAAACTATAAAACGATCCCAGTATGAGGGAGTAGCCTCGGCCTCCGAGAGGGTGCCGACGTCTGTCGAGCGGCGACAATCTCGTGAACACACATCGCCAAGCTCTCCTTCAAGCACACTAATCACCGGCTCGACCAGGTACTCATGAAGCACGCTGCGGAACGTCGGGTCGATTGGCTCTCCGTCAACAAAGTGCCAAGGGTCGCACGAATGCCCGCCACCGTCCCCGACTCGACACGGGTTATCGCCGCGAGGCGGAGATTCGCCGCCGTTCGGACCAGCTTGTTCGAGTCAATCCCAAATCTCTCGCACCGGTCGAAAGGTAAATCCCATTTACAAGGACTGACACCATCGATTCGAGAAGATTCTCCTCATGCGTCCACGCTCCCCATGGTCGTAGCCCGGGGTCCCCGTTCACGACCTCCCTGCAATCACGGCGATAAGTGCCGACCGTCCCACCTCAAAGCGTCCCGGTCCTGCCAGAACGTCGCCATGTCTAGTGGACCTGGGAAGTACATCTGATTCCAGAATTGGGCTGTTATCGCCGCTAGTCGGCCTTGGGGCGATAGAGCCTCTGGTGCCGCTCGGACAATTACCTCGGGGTGTCTTACAAGGAGACGTTCGAGCGCTTCCGGTCCCACAATCGCACAACAGGCCGTTTACGACTATCCGATCTAGCGTTGACCCAGTCCCAGGTTGGATTCGTGAATCGCGCATTCGTGACGACCAGCACGATGTCGACATTGGGTACTACTTCTGTGTCTGCGACAGCGTCCTGTACTGGTCGACGACCCACAGCCTTGGCACTTCCCTTGCACTGCACCCACCATCGCTCGGCGAGGAGCTCGCCGTCCGGCGTGGCCTGGTAAAACGTCGCCTCAAGATCACGACCGCCGTCGATGGAATGGTGGCTGGTGGCCCCAACGCGCCACTGAAGGTCCTTGGCGCCGAGCGCATCAAGGAGCCAGAAACTAGCTCTCGAGCGGTTCGGCACTTAGGTCGTCCCATGGGATGTTCGTCGGAACGACTAACGACTCGCTCATGGGTTCAGGCTACCGAGTGCGAGGATTCGGCGGTCGAACCGACGCCTGGGCAGTACGCTCGTGCCGCTGGGCCGACCGGAACCGCCCAGCCAATGCCGAAGAATGCGCTTAGCGCCCGAGAGATGCGGTGCCGAACCTCGCCGCCTGCCGCTGGCGCCGCAACCGCGAACTCCACCTCAGCGTCGATATCGACGGCACCCGCGCCTGTACGTGGCACGCCATAATCCATGACCGTCACACCTGCCTGTGAACAGCGAGCATGACCGGCGATCCGCCTCCAGGGACTTGAGAATCACCGCTCGGAGAGTCGAGTCGGTGCGCCGCGACTTCGATCCAGCCAGCCGCAACAAGGTCTGTGAACTCAGTGTTGTTGAGGGATCGTTCAAGGCGATCGTCGTAGACCACGGTGCCATCCTTCACACCTCGGAAATGTCCAGCCTTCTCG
Organism: uncultured Acidimicrobiia bacterium; assembly: GCA_963790325.1. GTDB lineage: Bacteria > Actinomycetota > Acidimicrobiia > Acidimicrobiales > AC-14 > JAXDMK01. The sequence continues at coordinate 609,729 of CAWBNY010000002.1, read as the reverse complement.
GCACCTTCCCAGAACTCGACCGGGACATAACGGCCTTTGATTAGCTCGACGAGGTTGGATCGTCGGCCTTAGGCCAGCATAGTTTTAGGTAACGCGGATCGGATGAGAGCCGGAATGCCGGTGAAGAGCCATCCCAATCGCTGGCTGGGAGGTCTCTCATTCGACGAAGCTCCTCGTAGAACTGAAGGTCTGGCCGGTATGCCCATCTTCCGCTTTCATTTCTAAACATCTTGTACTGTACAATGACACAGCTGGCATATCGGTGCGTATAGTATACCAAATCAACCCCGAGCACCTTCTCGATTGGCGTCTTGTTGGTGTTGATAACTGTGAGTCGCTCTCCGGACCCAGACTGAAATACAGTCTCTCCGGTAACGTGGCGACCAATTACGCTCCAATCGCCGAACACGCCCGCATCGTGCTGGAGGACTTGGTCCTCCCGCAGGCGAACCGATGACAAGCCGTTCAAGAAGCCATCTGACCTTCCGCCCGGCGACCACTCCCGAAGGTATCGCTTACGGTCCATCCCACTCATGTCCAGAGCGAGCCCGACAGCGTCCTTCTCCAACCGAAGACCGCCGCCAACAGAACGAAGTGAAGCCTCTCCAGCGAGTCTCCTGAGTTCCCGCAACTCCTGAGCGGCGTTGGGCCGCAAACGCTCGAGTGCTAGCAGCGCTGCCCCCCAGGCGCCAGTAGGAGTTGAGGCTCCAATATATGTGCGATGCCTAGGGGAAACTGCCGCTCGAAGATCATCCACATGTAGCGGCTCGAACTTCACGAATCTGTACAGTCGGACGTGTCGGTCGAAGGAAGCGACCTTCCGTCCTCTCTCAGCGATGGCCGCATGCGTGATCGCTTCGGGTGGGGTTGAGTCGTCGGGTAGCCGGAGAAGCCACACTTCCCGGGACCCCATCTCCACCCGAATTGATGTGGTAACCGTTGCCTCGCCGAACTCCTCTGCGAGCGAACGGTAGGCCTCGTCCAGCGGAAGAATTCGACCGCGCCCCATTCCCGCATGATCCCATCTGCGCACCCTGCCCGCCGCACGCGCTCGACGTCTCGCCAGTTTCGATGGATCAGTATTCTGCGACCGGCACCCTTCTGTCTTTCCAGCATGTACGGGCTGCCCCTCAGTCGGTGCCGAGCATGTCGTGCGTATGCGGGCCCAACTCGGCGAGTGCGTCGTCAGGCAGCCGTCTCGCACGTGGAGCATGGGAATCAAGGCCGGCCAACTCTGGCGGTAGGGCGCGCTCGCGCAACCCGCCGGGGATCTCCGATCGGACTTTCACCGGGCAGCAGGCTATGCGGAAGGTGCCGCTTCCGGATTTCGGACGGGCGCTTTTCGGCACGGCAGACCCCGCGTCGGCGGTTGCGTCCAACGACACGCCAGCGGGACTCTCTCTTTCGGCATGTCTGCTCGAGTTCACCTGGCGGGTCGGCGCCGTAGACGGCGCTTACAACTTCACTTGCTCGGCCCGGCGGCAACTGGCGAGGTGGCGGCGGCCCTCAGCAACTCGAGAACCTTCTTCTCGACGGCCGGCGTCCACTCTGTGAGCGCGTAGGACGTCGGCCACATCGGACCGTCGTCGAGGTTCGCCGCCTCCTCGAACCCCAGCGTCGCGTAGCGGGACTTGAACTTGCCGGCGTCCCTGAAGAAGACGACGACCTTGCCGTCCTCGTTCGCGTAGGCCGGCATGCCGTACCAGGTCTTGGGCGACAGATCCGGAGCTGCGGAGGTCACGGAGGCGTGCACCCGCTCGGCGAGTCTGCGATCGTCCGGGGCCATCGCCGCGATGCTGTCGAGCGCGGCCTGGAGGGCATCGGCTTTCTTGGCCCCTCCTTTCCCCTCGGCGCGCAGCTCGGCGGCGCGTTGCTTCATGGCGGCGCGCTCCTCGGCGCTGAAGCCGCCGGACGCGCCCGTGGTCTTCTCTGGCATGAGCGACCCTTCCTCTCCGGGATGGACACGGACGGTTCTCGCTGGCCGACGCTACGGCTGTTTCCGCGGACCAGCTTCGTCGATCCTGCTCCCCTGGGGTCCGACCCAAACCGAGCCGTGCCGGTGCGGCCGTCCCGTCAGGCCCCGGAAGTGGTCAGGACACCGACCTGACAGGCCGTCTCCGGAGCCGACGGACGCGCCCGGCGACGCATCGGGTGAACGCCGGCGACGCCCGGCACACCGCCCGGCCCCGATGGTCGGCGACGGCGACGACTTCGGAACTGGCAACCTGTTCCGGTGCCGACGACTTCCGGCCGACGCACCGGCCGCCGGATCGCGGTCCCGACGACGGCCACGGTGATGATGGCGCTCCTCTCGTTCGCGGCTTGCGGCGGAGGAAGTGGCAGCCGCGGCGACGGAACCGGGCCACTGGCCGGGCGCGTGTTCCTGTCGCAGGCCGTGATCGGGCACACCCTCGTGCCGGGCACCCGGATCCGGCTCTCGTTCGACGACGGCCAGGTCGGGGCCCACGCCGGGTGCAACTCGCTCGGCGCCCCCTACCAGGTCGTCGACGGCCGGCTCGTGGTGCGGGGCGGTATGACGATGACCGAGATGGGCTGCGACCCACTGCGCCACGCCCAGGACGAGTGGCTGGGCGCCTTCCTCCGGAGCGGGCCCGGCGTCGACCTGGACGGCGACACCCTCACCCTCACGTCGGCCGGTGCGACCCTCAGCCTGCTCGACCGCGTCGCCGCCGACCCCGATCGTCCCCTGGTGGGAACCCGGTGGCGGGTCGACACCGTGATCCGGGGCGACGCCGCATCCTCGGTCCCGGAGGCGGGCCCGGTCACCCTCGAGTTCAACGCCGACGGGACCCTCGCCGCCACGTCAGCCGGCTGCACCTCGGCCCGGCTCGACGTCGGCGTCGACCAGGGCACGCTTCGCTTCGGGGAGCTCGTGGTCGACGCCATCGGATGCCCACCCCCGTGGGAGACCACCGTCGAGCTCCTCCGCGCCCCGGACGCTCGCTACTCGATCACCGCCGCTCGCCTCACCATCACCGCCGGGGGGATCGGCATCGCCGCAGTGGCCGACTGATGGACGATCACCGCCTCCACCCGCCGTCGGCCGCCGGCGAGCGCGGTGCGGAAGGAACGTCGCCGATCGTCGTCGTCACCGGCGCGACCACCCGTTTCTCCCCGTCGGTCGGCGAAGGGGTCGCCGCCCGCCCACGTCGCGGCCCTGATCCGCCAGCGTCCGCCGACCGCAGAGGAACGCCGCCTCCTAGGTCCGTCGCGACCGCCGCCGCTAGTCTCGGGGGATGGACCTGCCGCCCCCGGTGCAGGACCCGGAACGACGAGACGACGCCGATGACCCGTCGCGCCGGATGGCGGCGGTCGAGGCGGAGCTGATCGCCCTGGGCGCCCGCGTGGAACAGCTCGAAGCCTCGTTGCAGCAGGTCGTGCGGGACGAGACCCGGAGGGCGTCCAACGAGATCCGCCACACGGTGAGCGAGCTCGGCCGGCGGCTGGCCCTCGACCTGCCCCAGTTCCTCGACCGCCACCGCCAGCTCATCGTGGGCGAGCTGCGGGGGGGCGGGACGGCGACCGCGTCGGCGACGACTCCCGCCGACACGGCTCCCGCCGACACGCCGCCCGCCACCGCCACCACCACCGCCACTGCGGCCGGCACCGCCACCGGCGACGCCAGGACCGGCGACGGCGCCGACGACTCCGGCGATGGTGACGGCGACGGTGGCGGCCGCCGGAAGCGCCGCCGAGCCCGGAAGGACGCCTGACCGGTGCGGATCGGCTTCGACGGAACACCCCTGCTCGGCCGCAAGACCGGCGTCGGCTGGTACACCCACGAGCTCATCGACGCCATCGCCCTGCTCGCCCCCGAGGACGACATGGTCGTGTTCCCGATCTCGTGGCGCACCGCCCGGTACCTCAACCTCGACCCGCCCCACCGCCCCAACGTCGGCGTCGAGCGCAAGCTCGCCCCCGCCCGACCGCTCTGGGCGATGTGGGACCGGGTCCCCTTCCCCCCGGTCGAGTGGCTGGTCGACTGCGACGTGTTCCACGCCACCAACTTCATCGCCCCCCCGTCCCGGAAGGTGCCGGTGGTGGTCACCGTCCACGACATCGGCTTCGTCCACCACCCCAACGACGTCTCCCCCGGCGTGCGCCGGATGGCCCGCCTCCTGCCCCAGATCCTCAGCCGGGCGGCGGCGGTGGTCACCGTGTCCGAGTTCACCCGCCAGGAGCTCCTCGACTGGCAGCCCCACCTCGACGGCCGCATCACCGTCATCCCCAACGGCAGCCACCACCGCTCCCGGGTTCTCGACGGCAAGGCGTCGGGCGCGGTGGGCTCCCCCTACGCCCTCATGCTGGGGACCCTCGAGCCCCGGAAGAACCTGCCCCTCGCCCTCGACGCCCTCCGCGTCCTGCGCCAGCGGGGCGTCGACCTGCGGCTCGTCCTCGCCGGCGGGCGGAGCAACCTCATCGATCTGCCCGCCCTTCTCGCCGAGCGGGGGCTGGGCAGCCCCGAGGTGGTCTGCACCGGCTACATAGACGACAGCCGGGTGGCGTCGCTGCTGGCCGGGGCCCGGATGCTCGTGTTCCCGTCCCTGTACGAGGGCTTCGGGATGCCGCTGCTGGAGGCGATGCAGGTCGGCGTACCGGTGGTGGCGGCCCGGGCCGGCGCGTCACCGGAGACGGTGGGCGACGCCGGACTCCTGGTCGAGCCGGGCGACGTGGAGGGCTTCGCCGACGCCATGGCCCAGCTCGTCTTCGACGACGAGCTGCGGGCGACGCTGATCAAGGCGGGCAAGGCCCGGGAGGCGGAGTTCACCTGGGAGCGGGCGGCCGCCGCCTGCCTCCGGCTCTACCGACAGGTCGCCGCCTGACACGGCCGCACCGGCTCGCAACCGTCGTGGTGGCCGACCAGCTGCGGCGGCCGGTCCCGGGGGGGATCGGCACCTACGTCCGGGGGCTGGTGGCGGGGCTGGATCCCGACGATGTCGACGTCACCCTCTGGACGGGACGGGCGCCCGCCGACGATCCCCTCGCCTCGATGGGCCGGGTGGTGGCCTCGTCCCTGCCCGGTCCCGCCCTCACCCGGATGTGGGACCGCGGCCTCGGCCGGCCGCCGGCGGGGGCCGACGTGGTGCACGCCACGTCGCTGGCCGTCCCCCCGAAGGGCTCGGTGCCGATGACGGTGATGGTGCACGATCTGGCCTGGCGCCACGAGCCCGACGCCTATCCCCGGCGGGGCCGGCAGTGGCACGAGGCCGCCCTGGCCCGGGCCCGGGAGCGGGCGACCGTGGTGATGGCACCGTCCGCCGCCACCGCCGACGACCTGGCCGCCGCCGGCGTGCCCGCGGCGCGGATCGTCGTCGTGGAGGAGGGCTGCGACCACCTCGACCCGCCCGACCACCAGGGCGCGGCCGAGGTGGTCGGCGACATCGACGGCTATCTCCTCACCGTGTCCACCCTGGAGCCCCGCAAGAACCTCCCCCGGCTGCTGGACGCCCATGCCCTCGCCTCGCCCCGGCTGCCGGAGCCGTGGCCCCTGGTCGTCGTTGGCCCCGCCGGATGGGGGCCGACGCTCGCGCCCCGGCCGGGGGTACGCCTGGCCGGGGCGGTCAGCGGACCTGTCCTCACCGCCCTCTACCAACGGTCCCGGCTGGTCGCCTATGTCCCCCTCCGGGAGGGATGGGGGCTGCCGGCGGTGGAGGCGATGGCCTGCGGGGTCCCGGTGGTGGCCACGCCGATGCCGAGCACCGGCGGGGCGGCCTACGAGGTGCCCTCCGACGACGTGGAGGCGATCGCCGACGGGTTGGTGGCGGTGGCGGGTGACGACGCCCTCCGAGCCCGGCTGATCGAGGCCGGGGCCCGCCGGGCCGCCGGCCTGACCTGGGCCGATGCCGCCGCCCGCCATGTCGAGGTGTGGCGGGAGTTGGTCGGATGACCCGTCCCCTCGGCGTCAGCCTCGACGCCACCGCGGTCCCGGCCAAGCCCGGCGGCGCCGGGCGCTACGTCCTCAACCTGGCTCGCGAGCTGGCCGCCAGGGACGACGTCGACGTCACCGTCGTCTGCCGCCAGGGCGACCGGGCCCGGTGGGAGGCCCAGGCCGGCGCGGGACGGGTGGTCGACACCGCACCGACCCGCCGACCCGTCCGCCTGGCCTGGGAGCAGACCACGCTCCCCCGCCTGCTCAACCGGATGCCGGTCGACGTCCACCACGGTCCTCACTACACGATGCCCGTGGCCGCCCGGGGGCCGAGCGTGGTGACGGTGCACGACCTGTCCTTCTTCTCCCACCCCGAGTGGCACCAGTCGGCGAAGGTGGCGTTCTTCCGGGGTGCGATCCGGGTGGCGGCGGCCCGGGCGGCAGCCATCGTGGCCGTGAGTCAGTCCACCGCCGACCGGCTGGCCGACCGGACCCGGCCCCGGGGACGGGTGCACGTCATCCCCCACGGCGTCGACCACCACCGGTTCCGGCCCGCCGCCGGCCCCGAGGAGGAGGAGGCCGACGTGGCCGCCCGCCGGCGGCTGGGCATCGACCCGGGCCGGCCCTACGTGGCGTTCATGGGGACGCTCGAGCCCCGCAAGGACGTCCCGTCGCTGGTGCGGGCCTTCGACCTCATCGCCGCCGGCCATCCCGACACGCTCCTGGTCCTCGCCGGCCAACGGGGATGGGGGGTGGACGCGGTGGAGGCGGCCATCGTCACCGCCCGGTGGCGGGACCGGATCACGGTCACCGGCTACGTGTCCGAGGAGGAGAACGTGGCCCTGCTGCGGGGAGCGGCGGTGGTGGCCTACCCGTCGCTGGAGGAGGGGTTCGGCCTCCCCGCCCTGGAGACGATGGCGTGTGGGGCCCCGCTGGTGACCACCACCGGCTCGGCCATGGAGGAGGTGGTGGGCACGGCCGGCCTCCTGGTGGCGCCGGGCGACACGGTCGGGCTGGCCGAGGCGCTGGAGGCGACGCTGGCGGGCGGGGCCGAGGTCGGGCGGCGGCGGGCCGAAGGGCTGGCCGTCGCCGGCCGCCACACGTGGTCGGCCTCCGCCCGGGCCCACGTCGAGGTCTACCGGTCGGTGGTCGCCCTCGGATAGCGGCTACGGCTAGCGGCTGCGGAGCTTGCTCAGGAGGCGGAGGAGCTCCAGGTAGAGCCAGACCAGGGTGACCAGGAGACCGAAGGCGCCGTACCACTCCATGTACTTGGGGGCGCCCTCGGCCGCACCCCGCTCGATGAAGTCGAAGTCGAGGAGGAGGTTGAGGGCGGCGATGGCGACGATGGCCAGGCTGATGAGGATGCCGATCGGGCTGGCGTCGTGGAGGAGGGGGACGTTGGCCCCGAACAGCCGCAGGACGATGCTCACGAGGTAGACGACCATCACCGCCCCGGTGGCGGCCACGATGCCCATCCGCAGCTTGTCGGTGACCTTGATCACCCGGGTGGCGTAGAGGAAGAGGATGATCCCGAAGACGGCCGCCGTCAGCCCCACCGCCTGCACGACGATGCCCTCCCAGGCGAGGTCGTACACATGGGAGATGGCCCCGAGGACCACGCCTTCGATCACGGCGTAGACGGGGGCGGTGAATCGGGCCCACCGGGGCTTGAAGAAGGTCAGGACGGCGACACCGAAGGCGACGAGGACGGTCGGGAGGATCCACCCCGGGAAGCGGACGCCCTCCGGCGAGGGGGTGACCTGGGCCCAGCCGACCCAGCCCGCGGCCAGGAGCACCATGAGGAGGACGGCCGCCGCGCTGACGGTGCCGCCGATGGTCATGGTTTCGGTGGACGAGGGCGGGGTCCACGGGGAGACCTGGTCGTCGACCGGCGGGCGGGTCATGCGACCCCCGGCTCCCGCCGCTCGGGCGGCCTCGATCTCGCGGGTGAAGACCTTGTCGTTCAGGGCCGGGTTGGTCGTGCGCATGACGCCATCGTATCGGCGCCCGGTCGCTACGACCGGCGGATCGGAGGGCGGAAAACCCCCTGGTCAGCCGGGACGCCGCCGGCTCCGCCAGGCCGCGATCAACTGCTCCCGCCACACGAGCACCGAGATCAGCGAGATCGTCCCCGCCCCCACCGCGCCGAGCACGAGCGGTTCGCTGTCGGCGACGAACCCCACGACCAGCAACACCGCCCCGATCACGCCGAACACGACCGACGTCACCAACGCCGGCGGTCGCGGTGCGGGGCTCACGGCCGCCACTCTGCCAGACCGATCCGTTCGCCGTCCGGGCCCGGCCGCCGGGCCGAGATCGGTTTCGATCCCCCGAATCGTCGTGACTAGTTCACCGAGGGATCGGGTGGGTAGTCGGCGAACAGCGAGACCGTCCCCGGCTGGCGGCGGAGGACCTCCCGCCACAGGCCCTCGGGCAACGGGGACAGGGCATCGCCGGGATCGGCGTCGACCACGAACCAGCCGCCGTCGGCGATCTCCGCCTCCAGCTGCCGGGGTGCCCACCCGGCGTAACCGGCGAAGATGCGGACCGCGGCCACGCCGGGCACCGCCTGGTCGGGGTCGGCGCTGAGGTCGACCGTCCCCACCTGCCCCAGCAGCGGGTCCCAGCCCCCGCCCGCGTGATCGCCGTCGACCCGGGCCAGGCAGAGGGCGGCGTTGGGCGAGACCGGTCCCCCCAGGAAAACGACCGGCGGGGAGACCACCACCTCGGTCCATCCCGGCAGGTGCTCGGCCACGTCGATGTCGCTCGGCCGGTTGAGGACCACTCCCACCGCCCCGTCCTCCGAGTGCTCGAGCATGAGCACCACCGTGCCCGCGAAGTTGGGGTCGCCGACGGTGGGCGTCGCCACCAGCAGGCGACCGCGGAGGCCTCCCCCCTCGTCCGTCACGACCCCGACCCCCTCACCCCACCCGGCCCCGGTCCCGGGCCGTCGCCACCCGCAGGAACGGGCACGCCCCCATCACCCGCGAGCTCGTCGACGGCGCGATCGTCCATGCCTACAGCTGCCGGAGCCGGCCGGGAAACCGGCAGCGGACGACGAAGGCGGCGGTGAGCGCCGGCACGATCAGGGCGGCGACCCACCGGGTCGGGGCCGGCACGCGGTCGTCGGCGCGGTCGAGGCGCTCGTCGGACACCGGCACCAGCAAACCACACCGGTTCCCAGGGGACCACGAATCGGGGGCGGCTAGCCTCCTGGCGAGCATGGAACCGCAGCCCTCTGCGCCGCCGGTGGTGGCGGTCGTCGTGGCCAACGAGCCGGGAGACTGGTTCGAGGAGGCCCTGGTGGCGCTGGGCGGCCAGGACTACCCCAACCAGTCGGTTCTGGTGATGGACGCCGGCGCCGGCGGCGACTCCGCCCGCCGGGTGGCGTCGGTCCTGCCCGACGCCTACCTCCGCCGGGTCCCGTCGAAGCCGGGGTTCGCGGCCGCCGCCAACGACGTCCTGCAGACGGTGCAGGGGGCTTCCTTCCTGGTCTTCTGCCACGACGACGTGGCCATGGACCCCGACGCCATCCGGCTCCTGGTCGAGGAGGCCCTCCGGTCCAACGCCGGCATCGTCGCCCCCAAGGTGGTCGAGTGGGACCACCCCGACCGCCTCCTCGAGGTGGGCCTGGTGGTCGACAAGACGGGCGCCTGCGGGTCGGTGGTCGACCGGGGCGAGCTCGACCAGGAGCAGCACGACGCGGTCAAGGACGTGTTCGCCGTGTCCAACACCTGCCTCCTCGTCCGCAGCGACCTGTTCAGCGAGCTGGGCGGGTTCGATGCCGAGATGGGCGACCACGGGGCCGACGTCGACCTCTGCTGGCGGGCCCAGGTGGCGGGGGCCCGGGTGGTGGTGGCGCCCGCGGCCCGGGTCCGCCACCACAGGGGTGACGAGCGCCACCGGGAGGACGCGGTCGACAAGGACGCGGCCCAGTCCCGCCACCACCTGCGGACCATGTTCAAGAGCTATTCCCTGCTCCACCTGCTGCGGGTGGTGCCCCAGGCCGCGGTCGTCACCATCGTGGAGACGATCGTGGCCCTCCTCGCCCGGCGCTGGGGCGAGGCCCGCCAGCTGATCGCCGCCTGGCTGTGGAACCTGCGCCGGGTCCGCCGCCTGCGGCCCCTGCGGCAGGCCGTCCGCCGCTCCCGCAGCGTGCCCGACAGCGAGGTCCGCCGCCTCCAGGTACGAGGCAGCGTCCGCCTCACCAACTACCTCCAGCGCCGGCTGCACGCCGAGGAACGGGCCCGGGCCCTGGTGTCCGCCGGCCAGGAGCTGGTGGAGTCGGTGTGGCAGGGCCCGGCCCGGGCTGCGGCCGCCCTCCTGGGACTGGTCGCCCTCGCCCTGCTCATCGGCAGCCGGGAGCTGTTCACCGGGCGCCTGCCCGCCGTCGGCCAGCTGGCCCCGTTCCCTCGGGTGTCGACCCTGCTCACCCACTACGTCGACGGGTGGCGCACCACCGGCCTGGGCTCGCCGTCGTCGGCCCCGCCCATGCTCGGCATCCTCGGCTTCGCCGGAACGTTGCTCCTGGGCGGGGTCGGGCTGCTCCAGAAGCTGCTGGTCCTGGGGGTGTGGCCGATCGCCGCCGTCGGCGCCTGGCGGGTGGGCCGCCACCTGGGATCGCCCCTGGCCCGGCTGGTGGGTGTGATCGCCTACGTCACCGTCGCCCTCCCCTACAACTCTCTGGCCCGGGGCCAGTGGGGGGGGCTGCTGGCCTTCGCCGCCGCCCCCTGGCTGCTCGGCTCGCTCGTGCGCCTCACCCGCCTGCCACCCTTCCGGGACGACCACGATCGAGCCGTCGACGGGCGCGACATCCTTTTGCTCGGGCTGGCCCTGGCCGTGGTCACGGCTTTCGTCCCGTCGATCGCCCTGGCCCTGCTGGTGGCCGCCCTCGGCCTCCTCCTCGGCTCGCTGGTGGCGGGCGAGCCCACCGCCACCTCGACCTCGTTCCTCGGGGCCCTGGGCGCGGCGCTGGTCGCCGCCGTGCTCCTGGTGCCGTGGTCGGTGGAACTGCTCCTCCCGGGAGGTTGGTCGACGGTCACCGGCGTGTCCCGGCTCCCGGCGGTGCAACCGGGGCTGGGCGAGCTGCTGCGGTTCCAGATCGGGCCCATGGGGGCGGCGCCTCTGGGCTGGGCCCTGCTGCTGGTGGCCGCCGTCCCCCTCGTGCTCGGCCGCGACTGGCGCCTGGCCTGGGCCATCCGGCTGTGGATCACGGCCCTCACCTGCATCGGCGTGGCGTGGGCCGGCGGCCAGGGCTGGCTCCCGCTGCAGTTCCAGTCCCCCGACGTCCTCCTCGCCTTCGCCGCCGCCGCCCTGGCCGCCTCGGTGGCCCTGGGCGCGGTGGCGTTCGAGACCGACCTTCGCTCGGAGCGCTTCGGCTGGCGCCAGGCCCTCTCGGTGACGGCCGGCGCCACCATCGCCGCCATCACCCTTCCCGTCCTCGGGGCGGCGGCCGACGGGGCGTGGAACATGCCCTCCACCGACCTGGCCCGATCGGTGGCGTGGATGGATCCGGAGACCGAGGTGGGCGCGTTCCGGGTGCTGTGGCTGGGCGACCCCGCCATCCTGCCCCTCGACAGCTGGCGGTTCCAGGAGGGGGTGGGCTACGCCACGTCCCGCGACGGGGCGCCCGACGTGGTCGATCTCCTCCCCGGGCGACCGTCGGGGGCCACCGAGACCATCGCCGAGGTTCTCCGGGTGGCCCAGAACGGCGGCACCGCCCGCCTCGGACGGCTCCTCGCCCCGATGGCCGTGCGCTACATCGTCGTCCCGTCCCAGACCGCTCCCCGGGACGACGTGGCGCCGGTGCCCGGCATCCCGCCCGCCCTCACCCGCGCCCTCGGCTCCCAGCTCGACCTCCGCCTGCTCCCGGCCGACGCCACCCTGGCCGTGTACGAGAACACGGCCTGGTTGCCGGGCCGGGTCCTGCTCCCCAACGCCACCGCCGGCGCCATCCCCGAGGACCTGGGGGGCGGTGCCGACATCACCGGATCGCAGCACATCCTCGACGAGGGCGGCCCGGTTCGCTACCGGGGAGGCATCCCGTCCACCGGCCAGGTGCTGCTGGCCGAGAGCCCCTCGCGCCGATGGTCGTTGGAGGTCGGGGGACAGGCGGCCGAGCGCACCCGGGCCTACGGAGTGGCCAACGCCTTCGACGTGGCCCGCTCGGGCGACGGCCGCCTCCAGTTCAACACCCCCGTCCTCCGCTACGGGCTGGTCGTCCTCCAGCTCGCCCTGTGGGTGGGTCTGATCCGGTTCCTGGTCGTCAGTCGGCCCCGACGCCCGGCGGCGGCCGACCCCGGCGATCTGTGACCGGGCGCCGCATCCCGGCCATCTTCCTCATCCTCCTGCTCCTGGTGGCCGGTGGGGCGATCGACCGGTGGGCCCGGTCGTCCTCCGACCGCGTCCCCGCCGACCCCGAAGCCGCGGCCGCCCTCACCGGGCCGTCCGCCGCCCCCGCCTCGGCCCGGTCGTCGGCCTGGTACTGCACCGGCGCCACCGGCAGGGCGGAGGCGGTCGCCGACGGCACCGTCGTGATCGCCAACGCCGGCACCCGGCCCCTGCGGGCCGACGTCACCGTCGTCCCCGTCGGTGGCACGCCCACCCCCACCAGCATCGACGTGGCCGCCAACGGGCGGGCGGCCCTCGCCCTGGCCGACGTCGTCCCGGGCGACTACCTCTCGGCCGTGGTCGAGCTCGACGGCGGCGAGGCGGTGGTCGAGCTGTCCACCTCGGGCCCCCTCGGCGCCAGCGTGACCCCATGCGCCTCGACCGCTTCCCCCACCTGGTACTTCGCCGAGGGCGTCACCACCCGGGACGCCACCGAGGTGCTGCTCGTGTTCAACCCCTTCCCCGAGGACGCGGTGGTCGACTTCGCCTTCACGTCCGAGGAGGGCCAGGTCACACCCCAGGCCCTCACCGGGTTGTCGGTGCAGGGGCGGGGGATGACCGCCATCAACGTGGGGGACTTCGTCCAGCGCCGGGAGGCGGTGGCGGCCCGGGTCAGCGCCCGCTCCGGGCGGCTGGTGGTGTCCCGGCTGCAGATGTTCGACGGCAGCGTGGATCGCCGGGGCGTGGCCGTCACGTTGGGCGTGCCCGCCCCCGAGCCGCTGTGGTACTTCGCCGACGGCCTGGCCGCCGACGGCCTGGCCGAGCGCTTCCAGGTCTACAACCCGACCCAGGCCGAGGCCCAGGTCGACGTCGCCTTCGGCCTCGACGACGGTGAGGCCGAGCCGCTGCGCATCACCGTCCCCCGGGAGTCGAGGGTGAGCGTGGTCGCCAACGACGAGACCCGGGTACCCAAGGGCGTCGGCCACTCGGTGGTCCTGCGCAGCACCAACGGGGTCGACGTGGTGGTCGAGCGCAGCATCGACGCCACCGGCGCCGCCGGCCGCTCGGGCGTGGGGTCCTCGCCCGGGGCCCGCACCTCCGCCCGCCACTGGGTCTTCGCCGCCGGCCAGGCCGACGACGTGATCGACCAGTTCGTCGCCGTCGCCAACCTCGGGACCGCGCCGGCCGAGGTCACGATCTCGGTGCTGGCCGACGGCGTGCGCCGACCCCTCCCCGGGCTGGGCGACGTGGAGCTGGCCCCCGGTGAGCGCACCGTCGTACGCCTGGCCAACCACGTCCCTGTCCCCACCACCGCCCTGTCGCTCCTGGTCAGCGGCACCCAGCCGGTGGTGGCGGAACGGATGCTGTTCGCCCAGGGCGGGGCGTTGGGGATGACGATCACCCCCGGGATCCCTCTCCGGGCCTGAGATCGACGGAGGGGGGTCCCCAGACCCCCCTCCGTCGATCGCCGCCCGGATACCCGGGTGGATGGTCCACTGTGACGGACGTCACCGTCAATAGGGGCCGTGCACAGCTACCGGGGCCGGGTGGTCGATACTGGCGGTCATGGAGCGGCTGGTGGTGGTGGTCCTGGTGGTGGCGGTCGCCGTCGTGCTGGCGGTGATCGTCGACCGGCGCCGACCCGACGCCCCCACCCAGGGGGACTGGCCGGTGCCCCGCCAGCTCGACCGGGCCGACTTCGACCGCCCCGACGCCCCCTGGCTGGTGGCGGTGTTCTCCTCCGCCACCTGCGACTCGTGCGCCACCGTGGTGGCCAAGTCCGCCGTTCTCTCCAGCGCCGAGGTCGCCGTCCAGGACGTGGAGGTGGGCGCCCACGGCGACCTCCACCGGCGCTACGGCATCGAGGCCGTCCCCACCATCGTGGTGGCCGACGCCGAGGGGGTGGTGCGGGCCTCGTTCGTCGGGCCGCCGTCGGCCACCGACCTGTGGGCGGCGGTGGCCGAGGTCCGGGAGCCGGGATCGAGCCCCGAGCCCGAGCTAGGCCGCCTGCCGGGACGCTCGTAGTACCGTCCGCCCGTGACCATCGCAGGCGTGGAGGAGCTCTATCGCGCTCGCGAGTTGATCGGGAACCTCGTCCGGCGCGACCTCAAGGTCCGCCACCGGGGGACCTTTCTGGGGATGCTGTGGTCTTTGACCACCCCTCTTCTGTTCGTCGGCCTCTACTGGTTCATCTTCACGTTCATCTTCCAGGTGGGCGACATCCAGGACGCCACCCGGTCCGACGGCACGGTCGTGCCCTTCGCCCTCTACTTCTTCGGCGGGCTGGTGATCTGGAACCTCTTCGCCACCGCCGTCGGCGGCTCCACCGGCTCGGTGGTGGGGTCGGGGTACCTGCTGGGCAAGGTCTACTTCCCCCGGGCCATCCTGCCCCTGAGCACGGTGCTGTCGTCGGTGGTGACGTTCGGCTTCGAGCTGGCGGTGCTCCTGGTGGCCACCCTGGTGTTCGCCGGGCTGCCGGGTCTACACCTCTTTTGGCTGCCGGTGATCCTGGTGGTGGTCACGGTGCTGTCCTTCGGGTTGGCCCTGATCCTGTCCTCCGTCACCGTCTTCCTCCGGGACGTGGCCCACTTCATCGGCGTCTTCCTCCAGCTCTGGTTCTGGGGGACCCCGATCATCTACTCCCTCCACATCCTCGACGACCGCCCCGGACTGGTCCGCCTGATCGAGGCCAACCCCATGACCGGCATCGTGGTGTCGTTCCGCAACGTGGTCCTCCTCAACCGGCCGCCCGATTTCAGGCTGCTCGCCTACGACGCGGCGGTGGGCCTGGTCCTGCTGGCCATCGGGACCAAGCTCTTCGGCCGCTGGCAGCGGCAGTTCGCGGAGATCGTGTAGTGGGCGACGTGGCGATCTCCTGCGAGGGGGTCTGGAAGAGCTACCGCATCTACCACCAGCGGGCCCACACCCTGAAGGAGAAGGTCATCTCCCGGGCCCACCGGTACGAGGACTTCTGGGCGCTGAAGGGGATCGACCTGGAGGTGGAGGCGGGCACCACCATCGGGATCATCGGTCCCAACGGGTCGGGCAAGTCCACCCTGTTGAAGACGCTGGCCAAGATCCTCACGCCCAACAAGGGCTCGTTGACGGTGCGAGGGACGATCTCGCCCCTGCTCGAGCTGGGCACCGGCTTCCACCCCGAGCTGACCGGCAAGGAGAACGTGTTCCTCGCCGGGTCCCTGCTGGGTCAGCCCCGGCGGGAGATCGAGAAGCGCTACGACGGGATCGTCGACTTCGCCGGGATCGAGACGTTCATGGACATCCCGGTCAAGAACTACTCGAGCGGCATGTACGCCCGGCTGGCGTTCGCGGTGGCGATCAGCGTCGACCCCGAGATCCTCATCGTGGACGAGGTGCTGTCGGTGGGCGACGAGGGCTTCCAGATGAAGTGCTGGGAGCGGATCACCGAGCTGCGGGCCGAGGGCCGCACGATCGTCCTGGTGTCCCACAGCCTGCCCACGGTGCGGACGCTGTGCTCCACGGCCGTGTGGCTGGACAAGGGGACGGTGCGGGAGGTGGGCAAGGCGGCCGACGTGGTCGCCGACTACCTGGCCGAGGTCCACCAGGAGACAGCCGACCAGGAAGGCGGGGCCGGCTCGGGGTCGCACGGCCGCCGCTACGGGGCGGGGCCGGCCCAGGTCACCGAGATCGGGGTGCTCGACGGCGACGGCGCCCACACCGGCACGTTCCGCACCGGCGACCCGCTGACCATCCGGGTGAAGTACTCCATCCCCTCGGATCTGGCCGACACGATCTGTGGGATCGCGGTCATGCGGGGCGAGAACCTGGCCTACGTCTTCGGGCAGAACTCGGGCCAGGCGGGGGTGACGCTGGCCACCGGCGAGGGGTCGGTGGACTTCAAGGTCCCGTACCTCCCGCTGCTCCGGGGTCACTACGTGATCACGGTGGTGCTGCACGACGGGTCGGCCACCAAGATCTACGACTGCCACGAGCGCCGCCACTGGTTCTCCGTCTTCGACAACCCGTTGCTGCCGATCGAGGGCGGCATGGTCCACGTCAAGACCGTGTGGACGGCCGGCGCGGGCTCGTCGTCGGCCGAGGCCCACCACGCCTCGGGCGCGGCCGCCCCGTCGTAGGCGATCCGCTCGGCGCCCGCGTGGCGACGCCCCCGGCGAGCAGTCCGCGCACCCACCCCCTCACGCGTGTAATTGCGCGGAGCAATCGGCGGGACCACACTCCACCCGATGCGCGGCACGCCCGTTCCGACGATGATGACCCGAGTGGAGACGGCCCTCGTCCGGGCCGCCCGCCAGCCGGGTGGCGTGAGCGGGGGAGGCCCGATCTTCGTGCACACCGAGGGCGACGACGAGCTCGGGATCGCCAACCTCCGTGACCCGGCCACCATCCGGGTCGAGTTCCTCTCCGGCTCCGACCGGCCCGTCGTCGGCGAGGCCATCCGCTTCGCCAAGAAGGCCGTCCGCCGCACCCTCCGGTGGTACACCACCCCCCCGTGGGACCAGCAGACCCGCTTCAACCACGCCCTCCTCGACCTGGTCGAGAAGCTCCGACTCCAGAACGAGCGCCTGCGCAACGAGGTCGAGGAGCTCAACCGGGTCCTCCGGGAGGACGACAAGCAGGCCCATGACTGAGGAGCCCCGAAAAGCAGTCGCGATCGTCATCCTCACCTGGAACGCGATCGACTTCTCCAAACGGTGCCTGGCCGCCCTCAAGGAGATCACCGATCACCCCGATTGGCGCCTGATCGTCGTCGACAACGGCTCGGTCGACGGCACCCCCGAGTGGCTGGGCACCCTCCCGTGGATCACCCTCGTCCGCAACAGCCGCAACCTGGGGTTCACCAAGGGCTGCAACATCGGCATCACCGCCTGCCTGCCGGACGAGGACGTCGTCCTCATGAACAACGACGTGATCGTCACCGACCGGCGGTGGCTGACCAAGCTCCAGGACGCGGCCTACGCCCACCCCCGCCGGGGCGTCGTCGGCGCCCGCCTGGTCGACGCCCAGGGGACGATCCTCCACCTGGGCGCCCTCATGATGCCCCTCACCCTCATGGGCCAGCAGATGGGCGGCTTCGAGCTCGACGTCAACCAGTGCAACACCACCCGGTCCGTCGAGTCGGTGGTCTTCGCCCAGGCCTACCTCCGGCGGGACTGCCTGAACGAGCTCGGCGGCCTCGACGAGGACCTCTTCGCCTACTTCGAGGACTCCGACTACTGCCTGCGGGCCATCAAGGCGGGGTGGGACGTGGCCTGCGCCGGCGACGTCACCTCCGTCCACCACCAGAGCACGTCGACCAAGGAGAACAAGGTCGACTTCTGGTCGGTCTACGGGAAGTCACGCAAGGTCTTCACCCGCAAGTGGGCCCAGTGGCTCGAGCACGACCGGTACGACCTGGAGATGGCCTGGCACTCGGTGGTCCACCAGCCCATGGGCTACGGGGTCCAGAGCCGCCACATCATGCGGGCCCTCCACTTCGCCGGGGTCAAGGTCGCCTACAAGAACGCCTACAACCAGGACGACGACCCCACCGACGACTTCCTCCTCGACGACATCATGAGGCGGGCCATCCGCCCCGACGTGACCCAGGTGGCCCTCTGCCAGGCCGATGCCTTCTTCCCCGTCGCCGGCAAGCACACCGTCGGCTGGACCATGCTCGAGGTCACCGGACTTCCCGCCGCCTGGGTGGCCGGCTGCAACTCGATGGACGAGATATGGGTGCCGGCGTCGTTCAACGTCGACACCTTCCGGAGCTCGGGGGTGACGGTGCCCATCCACGTCGTGCCCCTCGGCGTCGACGTCGACTACTTCCACCCCGAGATCACCGGCTTCCGGCCGTCGACCCGCTTCACGTTCCTGTCGGTGTTCGAGTGGGGCGAGCGCAAGGCTCCGGAGGTGCTCCTTCGGGCCTTCGCCGAGGAGTTCAAGGACTCGGAGGACGTGCTCCTCCTTCTGTCGGTGTCCAATCGCGACCCCCAGGTCGACGTCCACCAGCAGATCGCCGCCCTCGACCTGCCCCCGACCGCCCCCATCGTGGTCATGCTCAACCCCACGTTCACGTCCCACCAGATGGGCAGCCTGTACCGTTCGGCCGACGCCTTCGTCCTGCCCACGAGGGGCGAGGGCTGGGGCATGCCCGTCCTGGAGGCGATGGCCTGCGGCCTGCCGGTGATCGCCACCCGGTGGAGCGGGCTGGCCGACTTCCTCCACGAGGGCGTCGGCTACCCCCTGGAGCCGAAGCGGCTGGTGCCGGCCGAGGCCCGCTGCCCCTACTACGAGGGCTTCGAGTGGGCCGATCCCGACGTCGAGCAGCTCCGGGCCCTCATGCGCCAGGTGGCCGACGATCCCGAGGCGGCCCGGGAGAAAGGCCTGGTCGCGGCGGCCGAGGTGGCCGCCACCTGGACCTGGGACCACGTGGCGGCCAAGGTCAAGGCCCGCCTTCTCGAGATCGGGTGAGGGAGCGGGCAGCGATCGATCGAGGAGCCTAGGATCCTGTGTCCCGGCGAATCCGGCCGGCGGGGACGATCCGAGGCCACGGGAGGTCGAAGATGGTTGGTGACGCAGGCGATGGGCGGGCTCTCGCCCGCCAGGCGCGCCGCCGGCGTGTCCGAGGGGTAGCCCTGTCCGGTGGAGCCCTGGTCGCAGGTCAGCTGGTGGCGGCCGTGCCGGCCGGTGCCGCCACGTTCACGGTCGACAGCGCCACCGACGACGGCACCGGGGGCCTCACGCTCAGGGAGGCCATCGCCCTGGCCGAAGCCAACCCCGGCCCCGACGTCATCGACTTCAACCTCCCGCCGGCCACCACCATCACCCTCAACGGCACCGAGCTGGCGGCCTCCGACGACCTCACCATCAGCGGCCCCGGGTCGGCCGACCTCACCATCGACGGGGCCGACGCCAGCCGGGTGTTCCACCTGTACGACGGCACCTTCACCGTCGAGGACCTCACCATCACCCACGGCGATGCCGACCTCGGCGGGTGCGCCCTGGCGGGCGAGGGGACCTTCACCTTCGACCATGTCGACATCGTCGACTGCGACGGTGGCGAAGGGGCGGGGATCGGCGCCGTCAATGCCCAGCTCACGATGATCGACTCGATCGTCTCCGACAACGGGTCCAGCCTCTGGGGCGGCGGGATGCTCGCCGTCTACTCCGACGTGACCCTCACCCGGACGACCCTGCTCCGGAACACGGCGGACGGGCCCGGCGGCGGCCTGATCGCCCTTGCCAGCGACCTCACGGTGAGCGGGACGACCTTCGACGACAACACCGCCGAGGCCGGCGGCGGCCTGTTCGCCATCGCCAACCTCGACGACGGGATCGACATCCACGACTCGGTCCTGGTCGGCAACGATGCCTTTCAGGGCGGGGGCGCGCTCGTGGTGGGTGACGACCTCTCCATCGCCGAGTCCGTCATCCAGGGCAACACCGCCGAGGACTCCGGCGGTGGCCTGCTCCTGGCGGCCGAGGGCGGCACCTTCCTCGTCTCGGACTCCACCATCAGCGGCAACGTCGCGGACGGTTTCGGCGGAGGGATCGCCTTCTATGGCATTGCGTACCACGACAGTGGCCTCCTGCTCGACCGGTCGACCGTATCGGGGAACTCGGGGGCCGAGGGTGGCGGCCTCGCCGTCCTCAACGACCAGTACGACGGCGCCGAGAACCACGCCGTCACGATCGTCAACAGCACCTTCTCCGACAACGGCGCCTACGGGGGCGGTGGGTCCGGCCTGCAGGCTGCGGGCGGGGCGATCGTCGTCGACCTCGACGCCGGGGACGGGGACACCATGACCGTCTCCATCGCCCACTCGACGATCGCGGGGAACGCGGCGTCGCTGATCGGTGGCGTCTACGTCGACGGCGGCAACGACGCGGTGGTCACGGTCGACCACTCGATCCTCGCCGACAACGGCTCCGATCTCCAAGGGTCGGTCGGCACCGACTGGAGCCTGATCGAGAGCCCCGCGTCCGTCTCCCCCGATCCGTCACTCAACCCGAACAACGTCGTCGGCGTGGACCCCCAGCTCGGGCCGTTGCAGGACAACGGCGGGCCGACGTTCACCCACATGATCCCGCCCACCAGCCCCGCCTTCGACAGCGGCGACCCCGCCTTCCCCGTGGGCGGGCCGCCGCCGGTCGACCAGCGGGGCCTCTCCCGGGTCAGCGGCACCCGGGTCGACCGGGGGGCGGTCGAGCGCCAGACGTCGCTGCCGGCGGTGGTCAACCTGTCGGTCAACTGGCATCTGCGGGAGGTCCTCTCCACCGGTCCCGCCACCCTGGCGCCCTTCGTCCTGGGCACGAAGCCGCTGGTTCCGATCATGGGTGACTGGGACGGCGACGGCGACCGGACCCCGGGCTTCGTCAAGAGCGGGGTGTTCACCCTGAGCGACGAGCTCGACGGCTCCGGGACCCCGATCACCTTCACCTTCGGCGACACCCGGGGCTTCCCGGTGGCCGGCGACTGGGACGGCGACGGCGACGACGAGGTGGCGGTGTACAGGGGTGGCACCTGGCAGGTGCGGCCCCACACCGACCCCGACCCCGAGCCGGGCACGACCTTCTCCGGCTTCGGCACCGGCGTCTGGCCGGCCACGGTGCCCGTGGCCGGCGACTGGGACGGCGACGGCGTCGACGGCATCGGCTTCTACAACGGCAACGGCGCCGCCGCCGGCTCCTGGACCCTTCGCCAGACCGCCACCTCGGGGGGGACGAACCTCACCGTGTTCGACGACGTGGCCGCCAATGCCGGCTACCCGGTGGTCGGCGACTGGGACGGCGACGGCGTCGACACCGTCGGCTACAAGGTCGGCGCCACCTGGTCGCTGAGCAACGTGCCCGCCCCCGCCGCCCCCACGATCGGCACCACCTTCGACTTCACCGTCACCGCGACCCAGGACCTGCCCCTGGTGTGGAGGTACGTCGAGGGTCCGTAGATCCGCCGCTACCGTCGGAGGCGTGGCCGGGGACGGGGTGGTCGTCGAGGCGGCGGGCCGGGAGCTGACCGTCACCCACCCGGACAAGGTGTTCTTCGCCGAGCGGGGCGACACCAAGCTCGACCTCGTCCGGTACTACCAGGCGGTCGAAGGCCCGCTCCTGGCGGCCGTGGGCGGTCGGCCGGTGCTGCTCCAGCGCTTCCCCAACGGGGCCGGGGGGTCGTCGTTCTTCCAGAAGCGGGTGCCCGAGTCCCGGCCCGGCTGGCTGGAGACCACCGTCGTGAGCACGCCCAACGGCACCACGTCGCAGGCGTTGGTGACGGCCGACCTGGCCCACGTGCTGTGGGCGGTCAACCTCGGCTGCCTGGGCTTCCACGTGTGGCCGTCGCAGGCGGCCGATCCCGAGCACGCCGACGAGCTGCGCATCGACCTCGACCCCAGCCCGGGGGTCACGTTCCCCATGCTGCGGGAAGCGGCGACGGAGGTGAAGGGACTGTTCGACGAGCTGGGGGTCGTCGCCCTGCCCAAGACCACCGGCAACCGCGGCATCCACGTCTACGTGCGACTCCTGCCCCGGTGGACCTCCTACGACGTGCGGTCGGCGGCGGTGGCGGTGGCCCGCGAGCTCGAGCGACGCCGGCCCGACCTGGTCACCGCCGCCTGGTGGAAGGAGGAGCGGGGCAGCCGGGTGTTCGTCGACTTCAACCAGAACGCCCCCCACAAGACCATCTTCGGGGCGTGGTCGGTGCGGGCCCGGCCCGGGGCGCAGGTGTCGACGCCGTTCCGGTGGGAGGAGCTGGAGTCGGTCCACCCGGATGCCTTCACCATCGCCACCGTCCCCCGGAGGGTGGAGGAGACGGGGGACCCGTGGGCGGAGATGGCGACCGCGCCGCAGTCTCTGGAGCCGGTGCTGGCTCTCCATCAGCGGGACATGGCCGCCGGCCTGCTCGACGCCCCGTGGCCGCCCGTCTACCCCAAGATGCCGGGCGAGCCGCCCCGGGTGGCGCCCAGCCGAGCCCGGAAGGTGGTGGAGGAGACGTGAGACGGATCCTGGCCCTGGTGGCGGTGGGTGGGCTGGCCCTGGCCGGCTGCGGCGGCGACGGGGACTCGGCGGCGACCGCGACCACCACCTCCCCCGCCCTCCCGGCGAGCACCACCTCGACCGCGGTGACCGCCCCGCCGACCACCGTGGCCGCCCCCACGGCGTCCACCGTGCCGGTCCGACCCACCATCGCCGAGGTCAAGCTCTCCGGCGGGAGCCAGGCCGAGGGCTACACCTGGGAGGTCGCGTTCCCCACCGTCTCCGGGCCGGCCGCCACGTCGGTGCGGCAGTCGGTGAACGACCGCGTCCGGGCCGAGCTCACCGCTGCCGTCGACGAGTTCGTGGCCGCGGCGAAGGAACTACCTCCCGGGCCC
Source organism: uncultured Acidimicrobiia bacterium (assembly GCA_963790325.1). Taxonomy (GTDB): domain Bacteria; phylum Actinomycetota; class Acidimicrobiia; order Acidimicrobiales; family AC-14; genus JAXDMK01. The sequence continues at coordinate 587,163 of CAWBNY010000002.1, read as the reverse complement.
GGACCGGGCCCCAGCGCCCTCACGAGCACCGGGTACACCGTGGACCGGCTCGACGAACGGCTCCTGAGCTTCCGCCAGCCGGTGAGCCGCTACTTCTCCGGCGCGGCCCACCCGGGGAGGGTGCTGCTCACGTTCACCTTCGACCTCCGCACCGGCCGGCGGTTGGAGCTGGCCGACCTGTTCGCCCCCGGCGCGCCGTACCTCGACCGGCTGTCGGAGCTGTCCCGGCCGCTGCTCCTGGCCCAGCCCGGCTTCGACGGGTTCACCGGGTTCGAGGGCGGGACGGCGCCCACGGCGGAGAACTTCGCCCACTGGACCGTCACCGAACAGGAGCTGGTGATCACCTTCGACGAGTACCAGGTGGCCCCCTACGCGATGGGGACGCCCCACGTGAGCATCCCCTTCGCGTCCGTCCGGACCCTGCTCGACCCCGCCGGGCCACTGGCCATCCAGAACTGAGACCGCCCTAGGCGGCGACCGTCACGCTCTGGAGCATGCCGAGGGTGAAGTGGGGCGGGCCACCGGCCCGGTCGCTGATGAAGCAGACGAAGGCGTAGTCGCCGGCGGCGAGCGTCAGCTCGGCCACGACCGCCTTGCCTGAGTCCATCACCGGCACGCCGACGCCGGCCTCGAAGTCGAGCGGCGGCGGGCCGGTCGGCTCCCCCTCGGTGGCGAAGAACGCCTTCACGTCCTCGATCGTGCTGCCGGGGGCGATGGGGGCGGCGATGAAGTGGTGAAGCTCGTCGCCGTCGTTCTGGAAGCGGACGTTGGCGGTGCCCGCGGTCAGGCCCTCGACCGTGAACTCGTACTCGTCGGCGATGACGGTGGCGTCGGCGTCGGGAAGCTCGCCGCCGCCCTCCCCTGACACCATGATCTCGACGATGCCGCCCTTGGCGGTGTTGGACACGTCGTTCTGGTCGGACTCGTCGTCCCAGGCGAAGTGACGGCCCTCGCTCAACTCGAAGCTGGACCTGCCGGTCTGGCCGGGGCCGACGGTGCCGATGCCACCGCCCTCGGAGATCCAGTCGGGCACCGGCCCCGGCCCTTCGCTGTCGAGGAAGGCGAGCCACTCGGCGATCGTGTGGTCGCCTTCGACCTTGATGAACTGCAGGGAGTGGGGGCCCTGGCCCGAGTTGGTGAGGCTGAGGTTGACCACGCCCCCGTCGATGTTGGCCGGGATGCCGATGTTGACCCGGTCCTCCGCCTCGGTGATGGTGACGGCCAGGTCGGTGGCCTCCTCACCGTCGTCGTCGCCACATCCCGCCAGGACCGTGATCCCCACCATGACCGCCAAAAGACATCGTGCCGAACGTCGCATCGGGCCCCCAGTGCTCGAAGTTGTAGAGCGGTCAACCTAAGCCGGGGCCTCCCGGGCGTCAATGGTGCCGCTCGTCCTCCTCGAGGACCTGCCTGGCCAGCCGCTTCGGCGCCACCAGGGTGAACGAGGTGCGCACCCACTCCTCCACCTGGCGCCAGCGGTCGTCGTCGGGGTCGGGGGCGAGGTCGAAGCTGATCCACCCGTGGCGGCCGAGCCCGTAGCCGGTGGGTTTGACGTCGGGGTCGGTGGCGACCACCGCCGCCGCCTCCTCCCGGGGCAGCTTGACGCTGAGGTTGCGGGCGGCCTGGTCGCAGAAGACGAAGTTCTTGCCCCTGACCCGGAACGTGGGGTGGTCGCCCCATTCGGCGACGTCGACCCGCTCCGCCTCCGGCAGGCGGGCGACGATCGCCTCCAGCCGGTCCATGTTGTCGGCCATGGGCGGGTCGGCGTCAGCCCTTGAGGGCCCGCTTGACGGCCTGGGCCCTGGTGATGATCGGGTCGAAGCGGCGGCGGGCGTCGCGGAGAGGTGCGGTGACCCGCCACGACAGGGTGCGGCGCATGGCATCGGCCTCGGCCAGGGACGCGGCGCCCCGGTAGGGGGCGTTGATGACGGTGGTCAGGTGGGAGTAGCGGCGGGTGACGGGCAGGTCGTCGAACGTGCAGAGCATGTTGTCGGCCGGTCCGTGGATGCCGTTGTCGTACAGGAACTCGTAGATCTCGTGGGGGCTTTCCAGCCGGCAGAGGGCCCCGTCGACCCGGTCCATCACGAAGACGTGGGGGAACAGCTCCCGGATGCGGGCCAGGGCGACCTGGGGCAGGACGCTCTGGTGGATGGTGAACCCGAAGGTGTTGAACTCGAGGACGACGGCCGGGCGGTAGGTGGCCAGCGTCTTCTCCGCCCCCGCCAGCACCGCCAGCTCGGCTCCCTCGACGTCGACCTTGACCAGATCGACCCGGTCGAGGCCGCGGTCGGCCACGAACTCGTCGAGGGTGATGGTGGCGGCCTCGAAGGAATGCGACCCGTAGGACTCGGAGGAGAGCAGAGACCCCTCGTCGGAGGAGAAGCTGCCGGCGCTGAAGAACGAGAAGTCGTGGAAGACGACGGTGCCGGTGCTGTCGCTCACGGCCAGGTTGCAGGCGTCGACGTTGCCCGCCCGGTTGGTGCGCAGGTTGTCCTGGAGGTGGCCGTAGGCGCTCGGCGAGGGCTCGAAGGCGTAGACCCTGCCCTTGGGGGCGAGCGCCGACAGGCCCAGGCTGTAGAGGCCGATGTTGGCGCCCACGTCGAGGCAGACGGCGTCGGCCTTGACGTGGGGCTGGATGGCGGCCATCACCGAGTCGGTGATGTCGCCACCGTCCGGTATGTGCCGGTAGTAGTCGTCCCCCTCCCCGCCCGAGATGGTGAACGTGCGGCCGTAGATCTTGACGGTCTTGGACATGTGGGCCCGTGTCTAGTCGAGGCGGGGTCTAGCCGACGAGGCGGCGCAGGCGCCGGTAGAGGCGGACGAGGGGCCGGGCCTCGAAGGCGGCCTGGCGCTCGGCTGCCACCTGGAGCTCGTGGCGGAGGCCGGCCGTGACGGCCTGTTCGTGGGCCAGGGCGACGCGAACGGCGGCGCCGTCGCGGCCGAGCTGCTCGTAGCGGTCCTGGAGTCCCTCGATGCTGTGGCCGAGCGCGACCTGGGCCTGCAGGGAGCGCTCGAGCTGGTGGCAGACCTGGCCCAGGTGGTCGTAGGTGCGGGCGAGGGAGTGGCGGAGGGCGGTGAAGGGCAGGTAGCGGCTGCTGCCCGGACTGACCTGGGAGACGGCCCCGACCCGTTCGAGCTCCTCGCGGGTGGTGGCGATGCCGATGCCCCGGACCTTGGCCTGGAGCTCGGACTCGGCCTGGCGCCACCTGGCGATGGCGTTGTCGCTGGCCGGGGTGCCGCAGAGACGGGCGAGGGTCTGGGTGAGCTCGTCGACGGTGGTTTCCAGGGGCCACGGGTGACGGACCCCCCGGGCGACGACGTTGAAGGCGAACGACCACAGGGCCCGGAGGGCGACGAGGTCGGCGTCGACGCCCCCCTCGGCCCGCCACTCGCGGTCGACGTAGGTGCCGGCCACGAAGTTGGCCAGGTCGACGTCGAGGTGGTCGTCGGGGAGGAGGCGGCGGGTGGCGGGTCCGGCGAAGGGGTGGTCGGGCGACCTGCCGGCCTCCTCGGGGGCCTCGATCTCGTGGGTCCGGAGGTGGTCGCGCCAGGCCTGGAGGACGGCGGCCACCGCCGCCGGGCCGTGGTCGAGGGCATCGAGGGCGTCCTGCTCGACCGTGCGGCCGAGGATGCGGGGCTGGCGGGGCTCCCGGTGCTGGGTGAGCCATCCCCGTTCGAGGAGGCGATCGGTGGGGGCGATTGCGGTGGCGGCGACGTCGGTGGAGAAGGTCTTCGTCCCCAGCCACATGCGGAGGCGGTCGCTGCCGAAGAACCAGGCGGCCACGTCGGGGTCGAGCCGCCGGGTCATGGCGGTGCTGTCGTGGCCGGCCACGACGAGGAATGAGTTGGCCACCTCGGGGCCGAGCCCGGCCTGGAGGAAGACCCGGTGGGCGATGCGGTCGTCGCACACCCGGGCCGGCTCGGAGGCGAGGGGGCTGCACGGCCAGCGGACGATCTGGTCGACGAAGTCGGGGGCGTCGACCTCCGCATAGGCCGACTCGTCGACCACCACCGAGGGAAGCTTGTAGTCGGGGAAGGGGAACATCCACCGCTGGGCGGGGAAGCCGGCCTGGGCGAGGAGGGCGCCCAGGCGGCGGCGGGACCAGGTGCGGGGGCCGCCCTCGCCGGCCGTGCGGTAACCCTCCACGCCGGCCCACGGCTGGCCCAGGTGGTCCTCGCCGTAGCCGAGGAGGTACTTGAGGCCGAGCTGGTTCTCGATGGCGACCACGACGACGCCGTCGGGACGGGTGAGGGCCCTGAGCTTGGTGAGGAGGGGCTCGCCGGCGTACTCGAGGACGCCGATGCACAGGACGACGTCGAAGCCGGCGTCGTCGTCGAAGGCGTCGACCGGTCCGCACACGACCTCGACGTTGGGGAGGCCCTCGCACCGGGCGGCGGCGGCCCGGGCCCGGGGGAGGGTGCCCTCGAGGGCGACCACGTCGGCCCCCGTCTCGGCTACGTGGCGGGCGATGGCCCCGGTGCCGGCGCCGACGTCGAGGACTCGGGTGCCGGGGCCGAAGGTGAGCGGGCGGAGGAGGTTGGCCCGCTGGCGGGAGAGGTGGTAGCGGGTGGGCCAGTCGACGATGTGGCGGGCCAGCTCGTCGGAGGCGGTGCTGCGGTCGTCGGCCTCCTCCAGGATCTCGAGGACCGGGTCCTCCGACCCGTCGGCGTAGTCGACCTCGCCGCCGATCAGCCGCACGCCGCTGCGGGCGTCCACCCCCTCCGTCATCAGGTCGTCAACCCTACCGGCGGGCCGCGGGCGGCCGAACTGGTGACGGATCCCGGGGTCAGGGCCTGAGAATCGTCACCGGTTGCCGGGCCGGGCCGAACCGGTGACGGATCCCGGGGTCAGGGCCTGAGAATCGTCACCGGTTCGGCGTCCGTAGACTCCCGGCCGTGCCGAGGGCCGTCGCCGTGCTCTTCTCCGAGGGCGACCACGAGGCCTGGCAGCCGACGATCGAAGCCCTGGGTCGGGCCGCGCCCGGGCTGCCCGTCGTCGTGGGCGGCCCCGACGCCGCCAACCAGGCGTGGCCGGCGCACGTGGTCGCCGTCCTGGCGCCGGTCGGCGAGCTCCCGGACGGCGCCTTCGACGCGGCCCTGGCCCTCCTCGACCGCGACCGGCGGATCGCGACGGTCGGCTTCCTGGCCGACGGGGCCGACCGTGACTCGGAGCCGGCCCCGGTTCCCTTCGCCACCGGGGCGGTGGTGGTCCTGTCCGCCTACGCCTTCTCCGCCGTCGGACCCCTGGTGGACGCGGCGGCGGCCGACGCGGTGGCCGACTTCTCCCTCCGCGCCCGCCGGCGGGGGTTCCTCGACGTGGTCGACCCCTCGACCGCGATCGCGGTGCCGGCGCCCGAGCCCGACCGGCAGTGGCTGGTCGGGCGCCACCCGTTCGTCACCGCCCTCCTCGACGAGGAAAGCGGCGACGCCGAGACCCCGCTCGCCGTCGTCCGCTCGTCGGCCCGGGCCCGGGCCGCCGGGCTTCGCATCCTGGTGGACGGGTCGTGGCTGGGGTCGTGGGAGATGGGAACCCAGGTCCAGGCGGTGGCGATGGTGCAGGCCCTCGCCCGGCGACGGGACGTGGCCCGGGTCACCATGGCCCTGCCCGCGGTCCTGCCGGCCGCCGCCCGGGAGCTCCTCGCCGGGCCCAAGGTCGACGCCCGGGCCGACACCGGCGGCAACCTGGCCGGCCTGGGACCGGCCGACGTGATCCACCGGCCGTTCCAGCCCGACTGGCCCCTCGACGTCGGCGGCTGGCGCCGGGAGGCGGCTCGAACCGTCGTGAGCATCCTCGACCTCATCGCCTACACGGTGGGGTCGTACCACCCCTCGGGCGAGCACTGGGCGGCCCACCGGCGCACGATCCGCCAGACGGTGGGCGACGTCGACGGGGTGGTGGTGATCTCCGACGACGTGGGCCTCCAGGTCCGCCGGGAGCGGCTGCCGGTGGAACCGGACCGGCTGTTCGTGGTCGGCCTGGGCACCGACCACCTCCGGTGGGACTCGCCCGAGGCGATGCCCGCCGCCCTCGCCGACGCCGCCACCGGCCACCCGCGGTTCGTCCTCGTCCTGGGCGCCGACTACGCCCACAAGAACCGGGACCTTGCGGTTCGGGCCCACGGCGAGCTCGTGCGCCGCGGCCTCGACGTGGGTCTGGTCCTGGTGGGACCGTCGGTGCGGCACGGGTCGTCGCAGGTCACCGAGGACGCGGCCGCCGGCGCCACCGGCCCCGACCCCGGCGTCGTCCGCCTCCCCAACGTGCCCGCGGCCGAGCGGAACTGGCTCCTCCGCCACGCCGCCGTCGTCCTCTACCCGACGTCGGCCGAGGGCTTCGGCCTCGTCCCCCACGAGGCCGCCCGTCTCGGAACGCCGACGGTGATGGTGCCGGTCGGACCCCTCGTGCCCCTGGCGGCGGCCCTGCCGGTGGTCGCCGACGACTGGTCGCCGGCCGCCCTGGCCGACGCCGCCGAGGCCCTCCTGTGGGACCCGACCCTCGCCGCGGCCCAGGTCCAGGCCACCCTGGCCGCCGGCCGCGACCTCACCTGGGACGCCACCGCCGCCCGCCTGGTCGAGGTCTACCGCTCGCTGCTGGCCCGACCCGCAGTACGTTGAACCGGTGACCCGCACCGCCTCCGACGAGGCCGCCGACCTGGCCGTCCTGGCCGTCACCCCCGGCAGCCGGGTGGCCCTGGTGGGGGCCACGCCCGCCCTCACCGCCGCCCTGGCCGACCGCGGCTGCCGCCTCGACGACGAGGGCGACGCCCTCGACGCGGTGGTGGTCCACGGGTCCCCGGAGGGCGCCGAGGCGTTGGCCGACGTCGCCGGGCGGCTGGCGGCGGGGGGACGGGTGGTGGTCACCGCGGCCAACGTCACCCACGGCTCGGTCCGGCTGGCCCTGCTCCACGGCCACTTCCCCGCCGCCGGGGTGGGGCCGGTCTACGACCGGGACGCGCTCGAGCGGCTGTTCGGGGCCGCCGGCCTGGTCGTGCTCGACCGCATCGAGGTCCGCCGGGCCCTCGACGAGGGAGCGGTCGCCGTCGACCTCCACGCCTTCAAGCCGGAGCTGGTGGCCGCGGTCGAGGCCGACGGCGACGCCCAGGTGGCGTCGTTCGTCTTCGTCGGCCGGCGGGCGTCCGACGACAGCGTGGCCGTGGCGTGGGACCCCGACGGCAGGTTGTCGCTGGCCGAGGAGCTGCAGGACCGGCTCCGACGGGCGGAGGTGGAGGCGGCCCGGGCCCGGTCCGACGCCGACGCCCGGGGCGAGCGGGTGCGGGAGCTGGAAGAAGCGCTGCACAGCAGGCTGGCCGAGCTCGACGACCTCCACGGCGAGCTGGCCCACGCCCGCATGGACCTGGAGCTGAAGGACGCCTACTCCCTGGAGATGCGCACCCTGGCCGACGACCGGGAGCTGCAGGCCCACCACACCCGGCTGGAGGCACAGGCGCTGCAACGGTCGGTCGAGCATCTCCAGGGGCTGCTGCTCGAGGCCCACGCCCTCCTGGCCAGCCGCACGGGCGAGGTGGCGGTCGCCAACATGGAGGTCGGCCGGCTGGCCACCGAGCTCGACCTCGTCACCCACCGGGCCAGCTACCAGATCGTCGACGGCACCACCAAGGCTCTGGCCCGGTTCCGCCCGGCGGCCCGCCTGGCCCGCCGGATGGCCCTCCGCCTGGCCCAGTTGGCCCGGCCGGCGAGCCGCGGCCCGGCGCCGGAAGGCTGAGCCCTGGCCGTCCCCAGCTCCGCCAACGCCGGCGACCTCGGGCTGGTGACCCTGCCGTCGCCCGCCCGGCCCCGGGTGTCGGTGGTGATCCTCGGGTATCGCCACGCCAAGTTGCTCCACCGGGGGCTGGCCGCCCTCGCCCGCCACCGCACACGGGTCGACTTCGAGACGGTCGTCGTCCTCAACGGGGCCGACGACCAGGTGCGGTCGGTGGTGGAGGACCACCTGCGGGGTGCGGTCGTGGTCCGGTCGTCGGTGAACCTCGGCTTCGGCGGGGGCTGCAACCGGGCGGTGCGGGCGTCCCGGGGGGAGTACATCGTCCTCCTCAACGACGACACCGAGGTGGAGGACGGGTGGCTCGACGCCCTGGTCGACACCGCCGACGCTCACCCGGAGGCGGGGGCGATCGGGAGCCGGGTGCGGGATCCCTACGGAAAGCTGCAGGAGGCGGGCGGGATCCTCTGGGGGGACGGGTCGATCTGGCACGTGGGCCGCTTGGTGAGCGACTCCACATCCCGGCACCGGTACCTCCGGCGGGTGGACTACTGCTCGGCGTGCGCGCTGCTCGTGCGGCGGTCGACGTGGGACGCGGTGGGTGGCTTCGACGAGAGGTTCTTCCCCGGGTACTACGAGGACCTCGACCTCTGCCTCAACATCACCGCCCTCGGGCAGACGATCCTCTACCAGCCCCGGGCCCGGCTGATGCACCACGGCGGGGGCGACGTCGGCAGCCTCGACCTGCGGGTCAAGGCGTTCGTGGCCCGCCGGAGCCGGGAGGCGTTCCTGGCCAAGTGGGGCTCCCGGCTGGGCGGCTACCCGGCTCCACCTCCGGCGACGCCGCCCGATCCGCGGGCCATGCCGACGGTCGAGCGGGCGGCGGAGGGCGCCCGCCGCCTGCCGCTGCGGGCGCTGGTGATCGACTCTCGGGTGGGCCGGGAGACGGAGGCGGTGCTGGAGGAGATCGCGTCGTCGGGGCGGGGGTACGCGGTGACGCTGGGGGAGTCGGGCGGGTTCGCGGAGGGGGCCCGGGACCGGCTGGGCGACGCCGGGGTCGACATCGTCCTCGATCTCGACGTCGTGCTGGGCGGGGTGTTGGCCTTCGACGTGGTGGTCATCGCCGGCGACTCGTTGTGGGACCGGTGGGCCGACGTCGTCGGGCGCACGCAGCCGCAGGCGCCGATCGTGTTCTGGCCGACCGACGGCCGCTCGAGCACCGGCACGCCCGAACCCCGGCGACCCGAGCGGCGACGCCCGTCGCCCGGCTTCGGCCCCCGCCGCGACGTCCTCGTCGCCGGCGACGGTCCCTGGGGATGGCTGGCCGACGAGTTCATGGCGCGCGTGCGGGCGGCGGGGGCGCCCGAGGCCCGGTTGCACGTGCCCGCCGGGACGGCCCGCCCGCCCTACGTGGTCACCGCCACCGCCGACGACCCGCCGCCCCGGGTGGTGGCGGCCACCGACGTGCTGGCCGCGGTGGCCGCCGTCGTCGACGGGGTGCCGGTGGTGACGACCCCCGAGGTGGCCGCCCACCTGCCCGCCGACCTCACCGAGGCCGTCGTCGTCGCCGCCGACGCCTCCGCGATCGCCGCCCTCCTCACCGACCGGGCCACCTGGGAGCGCCGCCGCCGCCTGCTCGACGACGTCCCCCCGCAGGACCCCGCCACCGCCGGCCGGTGGGTCGACGTCCTCGACGCCGCCCGCCACGCCCGGCTCCCGACGGCCGCCGTCAGCCGGCCGTAGCGGCGGGAGGATCGCCGGTGCCCACGGCGGTGAGGGTCTCGACGGCGGGGGCGATGTCGGGGTGGTCGGCGGCGAGGCGTCCGAGGCGGCGGCGGAAGTCGGCCAGCTCGTAGGGCGCCGAGTGCTGGGCGCAGGCCCGGAAGGCGGCCTCGGCCTCGGTCTGATCACCGAGGCGGAGGGCGATGGCGACGAGTCGGAAGTGGGCCTCGGGGTCGTCGGGATCGAGCCCGCTGTCGAGGCGGGCGAGGGCGAGCAGTCGGACCGGATCGGCGTCGGGCGCAGGCGAGGTGAGCGCGTCCCGCCGGGCGGGAGCGCCGTGGAGCATGGCGAAGGCGGCGGGCACGCCGTCGGAGCGGGCGAGACCGAGCAGGCCCAGGTGCAGGCGCAGGTCGGAAGCGTCGGGGCCCTGCGCCAGGGCGGCCTCCAATGCGCCCGCGACCTGGTCGCTGGTCAGCTCGTCCTCGTGCTGCTCGGCGAAGGCCTGCGAGTCGTTCCACGTCGGGGTGCCGATCCACGCGTTCAGGAGGTCGATTGCGTACTCCGCCACCCGCTGCTCCTCATGGGCGACGTAGGCGTCGGCGACGCCATGGGCCCGCGCGGCGCGGAGGAGGGCGAGGTGCTCATACAGCGTCGACGCGTACGGGTTGACGTCGATGAGGTGCTCGAGGGCGGCCTCGGCGGCGTCGGTCAGCAGCTCGCCGAGGTTCGCTTCCAGCAGGACGCGGGAGGCCTCCCAGTCGGGGGCGCGCACCCACTCGAGCACGGACCCGACGAGGGCGCCGTCGCTCACGGGCATTCGTAGCCAGAGGGGCAGCTGGCCCTGGTCAGCCGGCCAGGCCCCGTCGAAGGCGACGGGGCCGTCGGCCCGCAGCCCCCGGAGAGCGGCGCGGGCGTCGCCCCGCCGGGCGAGGTCGCCCGACCGGTCGAAGGCGGCGACCGCGGCCAGGAGGTCGGCGATGGCACCGGCCGGCGCGCCGGCATCGATCCGCCACCGTCCCCGGGCGAGAGCCACATGCCCGACCCCGGGCGAGCTGTCGGCCAGGTCCTCAAGCGCAGCGGCGAAGTGGGCCTCGGCCTCCTCCCGCCGGCCGGCCTCGGCCAGGCGGATGGCCAGGGTGTTGAGGGCCATGGCCAGGTCGGGGGCGTAGGCCGCGGGGTTGGCCCGGGCCTGGTCCCGGTACAGCTCCACCGCCTCCGTGGCCGGGCCCAGGGCCTCCTCCCGCCGGCCGGCCTCGGCCAGGTGGTTGGCCAGGTTGTTGAGGGCCAGGCCAGGTCGGGGGCGTAGGCCGCGGGGTTGGCCCGGGCCTGGTCCCGGTACAGCTCCACCGCCTCCGTGGCCGGGCCCAGGGCCTCCTCCCGCCGGCCGGCCTCGGCCAGGCGGATGGCCAGGTTGTTGAGGGCCATGGCCAGGTCGGGGGCGTAGGCCGCGGGGTTGGCCCGGGCCTGGTCCCGGCGCAGCTCCACCGCCTCCGTGGCCGGGCCCAGGGCCTCCTCCCGCCGGCCGGCCTCGGCCAGGCGGATGGCCAGGTTGTTGAGGGCCGAGGCCAGGTCGGGGGCGTAGGCCGCGGGGTTGGCCCGGGCCTGGTCCCGGCGCAGCTCCACCGCCTCCGTGGCCGGGCCCAGGGCCTCCTCCCGCCGGCCGGCCTCGGCCAGGCGGTTGGCCAGGTTGTTGAGGGCCGAGGCCAGGTCGGGGGCGTAGGCCGCGGGGTTGGCCCGGGCCTGGTCCCGGCGCAGCTCCACCGCCTCGGTGGCCGGGCCCAGGGCCTCCTCCCGCCGGCCGGCCTCGGCCAGGTGGTTGGCCAGGTTGTTGAGGGCCATGGCCAGGTCGGGGGCGTAGGCCGCGGGGTTGGCCCGGGCCTGGTCCCGGCGCAGCTCCACCGCCTCCGTGGCCGGGCCCAGGGCCTCCTCCCGCCGGCCGGCGGTGGCCAGGCGGACGCCGAGGTTGGAGAGCATCCCCGCCAGCTCGGCATTGATGTCCTCCCCGCCGGCCGACCGGGCCCGGAGGCCGGCGACGGCCAGCCCGGTCACGTCGGCCGCGATCGGCAGGGCCCAGACGGGGACGGCGACAGGGAAGAGGTCGACGGCAGCCAGGGCGCCCGCCGCCGGCCGGCTGACGGCCGTCGCCGACAGGACCGCCTCGAGGAGGTCGCCCGCCCCGGCCAGGCCCCGGCCCAGGAGGTCGCGCAGGCGGGCGTCGAGCACGTCGCGCAGCAGGTCTCGTACCGCGTCGTCGTCGGCTGCGATCCGGGCGGCGACGGTGAGCAGCCGGGTGATCTGGCCGTCGGTGGCCCCGTCGACGGCCAGGGCGAGGAGGGCCGGTCGCGCCCGCAGGACGTCGGCCACCAGGACCTCGCCCAGGCGGTCGGGCTCCAGCGCCCCGAAGGCGACGGCCGGCGACCCGGGCGGCGGCGGGTAGAGGTCGGCCAGCCAGCGGGCGATCCCCACCCTCGCTTCCGGGGTCTCGGCCACGTGGGGGACGAGGCCGGCCACGGCCAGGGCCTCGTCCTCGTTGGCCGCGCCCAGGAACGTGGCCAACGCCACCGCCACCCGCTGGTCGGCGGGGTCGATGTTCAGCCGGCGGCGCTCAGCCCAGCGATCCCAGTACCGCACCTCGTGCTCCTCCAGCCAGCGCCGGAGGAGGTCGCGCTCGTCGAGGGCGTCGATGTCGACATCGGCGTCGGCCGCCACCAGATAGGCCGCCACCAGCGCGTACAGCGGGCGGGCGAAGTGCCCGGCCCGCAGACGGGGCCGGGGCCGGGAGCCCGCCTCCCGGCCCAGCAACCCGGCGAACGCCTCCGCACCCTCGTCGAACAGGGTCAGCCGGTCGACCTCCCGCTCCTCGATGCGGGACAGTCCCGCCTGGTACAGCACCCCGGCCAGGCCCTCCTCCCGGGACCGGTTGAAGTCGGCGACGAGATCCGGGCGCGACGCCCGCCTGCGGACGAGGGCGAGGATCCGCAGCGGCCGCCGGAGGCCCCACCGCCGGGCCTGGGTGACCAGCCGGCCGACCACGTCGGGACGGGTCTCGGCGTAATCCACCGCCAGCAGCAGCGGGCCCGGCCACTCCGCCAGCCGCTCGGTCTGAGCCTCGCTCGCCTCCGCCTCCAGCAGCCCCGCCATCCAACCCCGGCGCTCGGCGTCGAGGCACGCCTCCACCGCCAACCGGGTCTTGCCGAACCCGCCCCCGCCGGTGACGAACCACACCGCCACCTCGTCCGGCGCCTCGCACCAGGCGGCGATGTCGGTGAGCAGCCGCTCCCGGCCCACGTACGGCACCACTGCGTGCCTCGGGCGCAGGGCGTCGGCGGGCGACCGCTCCTCCGACCAATCGAGCTTCACTGTCGGCGGCAGCAGCGGGAGGCGGGCCCGACTCCCCTCCCGCTGGGCGACCCGAGCCGCCTGCGCCATCACCGCGTCGGCCCATCGACGATCGGACCGGTGGAACCCGGCGTTGGCCTCGGCCACGTCGGGAAACGCCCCCGCCAGGCTGGCGGCGGTGACGGCGAAGCCGCCCAGGTCGGCATGCCGGCCCCGGGTGCTCTCGATGACGCCGGCCACGCACCGAGTCCGGAGGTCGAGCAGCGGCGAGCCGCTGTAGCCCGGCAGCACCTGCGACCGCTTCAGCTTGTGGAACGTGGTCGATTCCTCGGTGATCGGCGACCCCAGCTCGGTCGTGTCCCCGGCCAGGGCCGGGCTCGCGTGCTCGACCGAGTACCCGGCGTAGTAGAGGGCGTCACCCAGGGCGGGCGCGTCGTCGGCCGACGCCGTCGCCAGCCGGACGCACGGGTGGTCGCCGAAACCCGCCCCATCGGGCAGCCTGAGGACCGCCAGGTCGGGCAGGGGGTAGGCCCGGGCGTCGGCCACCTTCGCCAGGGGCGGATCGGCCCGCACCTCCCCGACGGCGGCCGGCAACCCCGCCCACGACACCGACAACGCCTCCTGGCCGTGGACCACGTGGGCACAGGTGACGATCGTCGCCGGGGCCACCAAGAAGCCGGTGCCGCGAAAGCGCCCGTCGTCGCCGTCGATGCGGACCACGCACCGGCGGAAGAGGGCGATCAGCGGGTCGGGTTCGAAGGGCGCCGGCTCCGGGTCAGCCACCCCGGGCTCGGCCACCGCCAGCCTCCTCGGGACTCCACTCGAGGGTGATCTTGAGGGTGGCCGTCCCCTGTCCCTCGACGATGAGGGCGGTGAGCTTCCCCGCCTTCACGACCAACTCGACGCCCAGCTCCACCGTCACCTTGTCCGGCGTCACCTTGTCGAGCGCGCCCCGGAGCGCCTTCGTCACCCCGGTGAGAGTGGCCGCCACCTCGTCGAAGTCGAACCGGTCGCCCCAGCCGACCTTCTCGGCGCGCTCGAGAACCTCATCCGGGATCTCGGTGGCCTGCACCAGCGCGACCGCCCCCCCGGGCAGCTCCACCTCGACAATTCGCCGCTCCACGCCGTCCTCCGCTCGTCGGGTACGAGCGAGGTTAGGCGGCCAAGCCGGTAGGCGGTCAGACGGCCGTGAGCACCATCACCGACTGGCCGAAGTTGTTGAGCACGCCGTCGACGTCGAAGTGCTTCTCGTCGCCCCGGTACCACGCCCGCGTCTTCCAGCCCGCCATCAGCGCGATCATCTCCATGAGGTCGACCGAGGTGGTGACGTTGCGCACGTCCGACCACCGGGCGTTGAAGTCGACCGCGGCCGACTTGGTGAAGATCACCCGGGATGCGTCGAGGTCCATCGGGAGGCACGACAGCACGAAGGTGCCCCCCAGCCGGGCGATGCGGCGGGCGTCCTTGAGGATGTTGTAGGTGTCCTCGTGCTCGGTGTGGGTGAAGACGGAGAAGGCGCAGATCATGTCGACGGTGTCGTCGGCGATGGGGAAGGTGTTGTCGGACTGCTTGATCCAGGTCACCTGGCACGGCGGTTCCGGCGCCACCGTGGCGATGCGGTGCGCGGCCCGGTTGAGGATCTGCTGGGAGATGTCGGTGCCGATGTAGTGCCCGCCCTCGAGCCACGGCACCACCTGCGCCGCCAGCCGGCCGATGCCGCAGCCGAGGTCGACCAGCGTCTGCGCCGGCTGCAGACCCTCCTTCCGCAGGATGGCCAGCTCCAGCCGCCCGAACTTCTCGATCCCCTCCCCCACGACGGTGAGGTCGTCGTGACGGGTGGCGTGCTGCTCGTAGAGCGTCTCGTAGATGCCGGGGACGGGGCCGGGGACGGCCGGGTCGGTGGGTGTGAGGGTCAGCGTGGCCGACTCCGGCGGCACCGGGGCTCCGTTCACCAGCCGGCGGATGAACCGCCGGGCCGGCTCCGGCATCACCCGCCGCACGCCGTCCCGCACCAGCTCGACCGTGTCCTTGGTGGTTGCCATCGTTCCTCTCAACTTCCCACGGCGGTGCCGAACGTGCGCCGCCCGACCACCGTGAAGAACTCGTGCTCGCCGTAGCTGCCCTTCTGCGTGTGGCTGGTGACGGTGGTGTCGGCGAAGCCCAGCACGCCCAGCATGGCCTGCACGACCTCCGGCCCGAGGAACCACCACGTGTCGAGGGGCGCCCCGATCTTCCAGTCGGGGAGGAACTCCACCGCCGGCCCGACCTGCCCGGGGTGGCGGTTGTTGACGATCTCGGTGACGATCGCCGTCTCCTTCACCAGCCGCAGCCCGTTCCACAGGGCCAGGAACGGGTCGCGCACGTGCAGGAGGATGGCCCCGTACAGGGCCGCGTCGACCGGGCCGATCTCGGCCGGGATCTCGTAGACGGTGCCGTAGACGACCCGGGCGCGCGACCCGAACACCCGGTGGGCGTACCACCAGCTGTCGTTGAGCCGGCGGATGAGTCCCTGGCGCTGGGCGATGATGGCGTCGACGTCGATCACGGCGAAGGGCACCACGTCCCACGGCTGCTTCTCGGACAGGTCGTAGGCCACCACGTCGGCGCCCCGGGCCTCCAGCGCCCGGCACATGTGGCCCGAGGCGGTGCCCACCTCCAGCACCCGCTTGCCGGCCACGTCGACCCCGCCCACGTAGGCGTCCTCGCCCCCCCGCAGGTCCCACTGGCCCTCGACGACGCCCCGGCCGGGGAGGTCGGTGGTGTGGTACCAGAGGCAGTCGTCGGCGTTCTCGACCACTCGCTCGGGGGCGTACGGGAACGTGCTCATGAGGTCTTGTCCTCGATCGGTACGCCGCTGAACTCCCATATCGACAGCCGGTCGGCCACCTCGCCGCGGTCGTACACCACGACCTTCTCCGGCCGCCGGCCGAGACCGAGCTCGATGGCGTCGGGGGGGTCGCCCTCCCCCAGGTCGACCGTGGCCTGGAGGCCGGCGAAGCGGATGTCGACCAGGGTGGACTGGGCCGGCACGGGATGGACGGTCACCCGGGCCAGGGGGTCGTGGGTGATCATGGGCCGGGGCTGAGACGTCACGTCGACGGTGTAGCCGATGGTGCGGGCCGCCGCCTTCACCAGGGCCCTGGCCGCCCGGGCCTGGGCCGCCTCCACCGCCCCCGACGCCCAGAACGCCTTCTGGTCCTTGATCAGCGACGGGTGGCGGAAGAGCACCATGCCCTCCGGGGGGGCGGTCATGGGTCCCCCCAGGGGGACGGCCGGGGCCGCCACCACCCGCATCCCGGCCTTGCGGGCCCGCACCGCCCAGTCGATCTCGCTGCCGTTCTTGAAGTTCTGGTCGAGGCGGTCGAGGCTGCGCACCGCCGACAGCACGATGAGCATGCAGTCCGGCGCGGGGGCGGGGATGTCGATGGCGTCGGTGCCGAACTCGGCCGCCAGGTGGGCCGCGGCCCAGGCCCGGGCCCCGCCGGCCGAGGGCGAGTCGAGACCGGTGACCATGGCGATCGTCGGGTCGGACGAGGCCACCTTCCACAGGGGGGCGGCCAGCGGCCACGACGGCAGGGCGCCCTGGATGAAGACCACCGCGTCGAACCACATGTCGGCCCCGTAGCCGAGGACCTGGTTGCGGGCCTGGGCCACGGTGATGGGGCGGCTGACGGTGTGGTTGATGGTCTCGCCGTCGGGCCCGTGGGTGACGATCTCGGTGACTCCGGGCCCGGGGCCGACCACGGCCACCAGCACCCGCCCGTCGATCTGGTCGCCGATCGCGCCCTCGTCGTCGTCGTCGAGGTACTCCCCGTCGGGTCCGAGCGATCGAAAGACCGGTCCGTCGGTGCTCACGACGATCTCCTCTGACTGGTCCTCTGCGTCACTGTCGTCCTCATCGGTGCACGGAGCCGGCGTCGGTCCACAAGCCAGCCAGCCTACGTTTGCCGCCGCAGTGGTGGACGCGCAAGGCTGGCGGCCTCCCATGACACCTCCGAAGCCCGACGTCGACATCGACAAGCTCCCCTGGCCGGGGGAGGAACTGGTCAACCGGGTCACCGGCGGCACCGACCGGGTCAACTTCTTCACGTCCGGGCGCCAGTCGGTCCGCGATCTGGAAGCCGTCCTCAGCCTCATCCACCGCCAGCTGGCCGACTACGAGACGATCCTCGACTTCGGCAGCGGCTGCGGGCGGATCATGCTGTGGCTGGAGCACCTGTCGTCGACGTCGTCCCTCCACGGGATCGACATCGACGAGCGGGCCATCCAGTGGTCGCGCGACAACATGCCGTGGGCGACGTTCAAGGCCAACCAGCCGCTGCCGCCCATCGACTACCCCGACGCCACCTTCGACCTGGTCTACAACCACAGCGTCTTCACCCACATCGACGAGAACTACCAGGACCAGTGGCTGGCCGAGCTGCGGCGGGTGGTCAAGCCGGGCGGGCACCTGATCCTGAGCGTCCACGGCGAGCCCGCCTTCCTGGTCTTCGAGGAGAACGTCAAGAAGAGCGGGGTGGGCGACCCCAGCCCCATCCGCCGGGAGCTGAGCACCAAGGGGATCTCCTTCATCCACGACGACGCCTTCACCGGCGGGCCGTTCCCCGACTTCTACCACTCCACCTTCCACGCCCCGTGGTACGTGTTCGAGCACTGGGGGCGGTTCTTCACCGTGGCCGGCTTCATCCCCCGGGGCTCGATGGGCTTCCAGGACTTCGTCCTCCTCCAGCGCCCGGCCGACGACGCCCCCGGCGTGGTGCGGGGCCAGCCCATCACGGTGCAGCCGGCGGCCGCGACCTCGGCCGCGGCGGCCGCCGCGGGGGCGCTCGGCGCAGGCGCGCCCGCTCCCGACCCTGCCACCGAGGACGCCCTGCTCCGGGCCGGGCGCCTCCTCCACGAGGGCTACCAGGCCGGACTCGACGAGCAGGGGGTCAGCGCCACCGCCCGGCGCATGGTCGACCGGGCGGTCCGGTCCCGGGCGCTCTACCAGCGCCAGGTGGACGAGGCCCTGTTCACCGCCCTCTACGAGATGCGGGCAACCCTCGACCAGCGCACCACCGGTGCCGGCGGGGCGCCCGTGGCCGAGCTCAACGCCCGCCTCTGGGACGCCCTCCGGCTCCAGGGCCAGCGCATCAACCGCCTCGAGGCCGACCTGTGGGAAGCCCTGAAGGCCGGCCCGGCGGCCGACTGAGCGAGGTCCCGACCGCGATCGCCGCCGACCGGTGACGGGCGAGGCTGTCCCCCTCCGATGAGCCGGCGCATCCCCCGCGTGGCCGACATCCGCCGCCGGCTGGGCTACGCCGCCCCGCCGGCACCGCCCCGGCCCGCGCCCGAGGCGCCCGAGGCGCCCGAGACGCCCGAGACGCCCGAGGAGCCCGAGGCGCCGCCGCCGCCCGAGCGCCCGGCGCCGCCCGAGCGCCCGGCCCCTCCCGACCGTCCCGCACCGCCCGACCGTCCCGCACCGGACCGGCGCCCGCAGCCGTCGCCGTCGCCGGCGGAGACCACGCTGCGGGAGCCGGGGCTGGCCGGGGCCCTCGTGCGCCACCCCCTGGTGTCGGTGACCGCCCTGCTCACGGCCGTGCTGGCCGCCTTCTCCGGTCTGTGGACCCGGGGCGCGCTGCTCATCGACGGGCCCGGCATCGCCCTCTACGTCCGCCTCGCCACCGACTACGTGAAGGCCATCGGCCGGGTCCCGTACTGGGTGCCGGAGATGTGGTCGGGGGCGCCCGTCTGGGCCCTGGCCCCGTCGCTGCCGGCGATCCTCCTCGTCCCCGTCGCCTCCGTGTTCGGTCCCGCGGTGGCGGTGAAGGCGGCCATCGTCGCCTTCCAGGTGATCGGCGGGGTCGGGGCCTACGTGCTGGCCCGCTCCCTCTGGGGTCGCTCGCCGGCCAACCTGGTGGCCGCCCTCGTCTACACCCTCCACCCGTTCGTGATCTCCCACGGGGTCCTGGCCGGGGCGGAGACGGCGTCGGGGGTGCTGGCCGCCGTCCCCTGGCTGGTGTGGAGCCTGCGCCTGGGGCTGCGGGGCGAGGGCACCCGCTACGTGGTGGCCGCGGGCTTCCTGGCCGGCTTCTCCGTCATCCACCAGGCCGAGCTGGCCTACGGGCTGGCTCTCATGTGCGGGGTGCTGGTGGTGGCCGAGCTGGGCCGGCTGCGCAGCCTCGACCTGGCCACACCCGCCCGCCGGGTCCTGGTCCGGGCGACCGCGGTCGGGGGCCTGGCCCTGGCCCTGTCCGCCCACTGGCTGCTGCCCTTCGCCTCCCTCGGCAGGTGGTTCGTGCTCTCCCCGCCCGAGCTGGTCAAGGGCGAGCTGTACAACGGCATCGGGGCCAGCGTGGGCCGGGAGATCGGGATCTTCTTCACCCGCACCTCCTACCGCACCGGCACCATCAGCTTCACCCGCGAGGGCATCCTCTCCGACTTCTTCTACCTGGGCTGGGTCTGCGTGGCGGTGTCGTTGCTGTCCCTCTTCCTCATCAGTCGCCGCCCGGGCGAGCGGACACTGTCGGCGGTGCTGCTGGTGTCGCTCGTCGGCGTGTGGATGTCGACCGCGGCGGTGCCGCTGGCGTCGAGCGGCCCCGCCCAGCGCCAGCAGTGGATCGGCCTGGGCCTGGCCGGGGCCGCCGCCGGACTCGCCCTGGGGGCCTTCGTCCGCCGCCTGGACCTGCGTCGCAACGGGCGGGTGGTGGTGGTGGTGGGCGGCCTCGGGCTGCTGGCGGCCCTGCCGTTCATGACCCCGTTCCTCAGCCTGCAGACGTTCGTCCCCCTCGTCAGCAGCCTCCGCTTCCCCCGCTTCTACGTGGTCGCCCCCCTCGGGCTGGCCCTGGGGACGGCCTACCCCATCGTCCACCTGGCCCGGGCCGGACTGCACCGGCCCAGCCTGCGGGTGATCCACCCGGTGGCCCTGGCGGTGGTCATCGCCGCCGCCTTCGTGGTCGACGTCCTGCCCTACCGCAGCTTCTACCGCCTCCAGCCGCCGCCCGACGACGTCGCGTACCAGCAGATGGCGGAGAGCCTGAGGTCGGTCGGCGGCGAGGCCCGCATCGCCACGGGCACCATCGACCCCCGGTCGATCACGGCCGTGATGGACACCGGCCGCCACCTGTCCGTGGGCTGGCCCCACCCCCTGGCCGGCGTCCACAACTGGCGGCTCTCGGGGGAGGCCTACGTCGCCCCCTTCGGATACCGGGAGGCGGCCTACGGGCTGTCGAGCACCGCCTACCTGGCCGTCGAGGAGACCACCGCCCAGGGGACGCCGGACGAGGCGGTGTCCGGCATCCGCCTCATCCGCAACCCCCGCCTGCTGCCCCTCGTCCGGGCCTACGAGCAGGCGGTCGTCGTCGGCGACGGGAACCTGGCGCCCCTGCTGGCCACGTCGCTGGCCGCCCGCAACGTGGCCGTGGTGGGCGGCATCGCCGACGCCGGCGCCGACCAGCGCCTCGGAGGCATGCCGGTGGCGTCGGTCCCGAAGAACACCGGGTGCGAACCGGAGTCGGTGTCGGGACTGGGCCCCCTGGCGGGGGAGGTGGCGGTGGCCTGCGCCCTCGACCCGTGGATGGGCGCCTTCTTCGCCGGCTCGACCCTGCAGCCGCTCCTGGGCCACGAGGTGGGTGGCGTCTACCAGGCGCTGGCCGACGGCCTCCGGGGCGTCGCCGTGTGGCTCGACGGCAACCCCGGGCGGGCCGAGCTCGCCCTCCACGAGCTGGGCGCCGACGGGCTCAGCCTCGGTCCCGAGGTGGCCCGCAGCCAGGCCGTCGGCGTCGACGAGTACGACCTGACCACCTTCACCTTCGACCCCATCCTCGACTCGGCCGGCAAGCGGTACGCGTTCCTGGTCTCCTGCGCCGGCTGCGCCCCCGACCTGGCCACCAACGCCATCACCGGGCCCACCCGGGGGGGCGACCCCGGCAACCTGGTCGTCGACGGCCGGCGGGAGCGGGGTCGCCAGATCGCCTTCGTGCCCATCCACGACCGCCTCCCGCCCGCGTCCCGGCCGGCGACGGTGTCCGACGTGGTGCGGCCGGGGCCGGGCGAGTGGCGGATCCGGGCCGCCACCGGCATCCCGTCGATGGTGGTGGTGGCCGAGACCTACTTCCCGGGATGGAAGGCCCTGGTCGACGGTGAGGAGGTGTCGGTGTTCGAGGCCGACGGCGCCTTCGTGGGCATCCCCGTCCCGCCCGGCGACCACACGATCGAGCTCTCCTACCAGCGCCCGGCCACGGCCGTCGTGGGTCGGGCCATCAGCGGGGGGACGATCCTGGCCGTCCTCGTCCTCTGGTGGCGGTCCCGCCGCCGGTCACGGTCGGCGGGCGACGACCTCCAGGTGCGCTCCCCATCGCCGGAGCCCGACTGGCAGTCGGCTCTCGACGCGGACGAGCGCCGACCACGCCTGGCGGTCGCCGACCGGGAGGGCCCAGGCGGCGAAGGAGACGAGGCTGTGCTGGCGGGACTCGACGACGTCGAACCCGGCCCCGGATACCAGCGCCAGCAGCGTCGCCGCCCGGAACCGTGAGTGGACGCCCACCCCGTCCCAATGCGGGTGAAGGGCGCGGCCGAGGCGGATGACGGGGTGGTCCTCCACTGTCTCGGCCAGGATCAGGTGGCCGCCCGGGCGCAGGACCCGCCCCACCTCCGCCAGCACCACCGCCGGGTCGGGGAGATGGTGGAGGACGTGGATCGACCACACCAGCCCCACCGAGCCGGAGCGCAGCGGGATCCGGGCCGCGTCACCGGCCGCCACCGGTGCCTGGATGGCCGCCTCCGCGGCCCGGGACGGGTCGTACTCGACGCCGACCGGGTCGAGTCCGGCCTTCGCCATCCGCCACAGCCAGTAGCCCCGGCCGCAGCCCAGGTCGAGGATCGGCCCGCCCGCCCCGGCGCCCGCCGCCAGGCGGATGAGGCGGTCCTCCATCCACGGGTTGGGGGACTGGGCGGTGGCGGGCCCCCGCCGCCGCCCCGGCCCGGCGGGGATCACTCCGGTCACGACGTGGAGCGGCGCCGACCCAGCGCCAGGAGCAGGCACAGGGCGGCGGGCACGGCGATGACGGCCCCCGCCGCCGGCGAGGGCTTGCGGTCGGACTCGTCCTCGGGCGGGGCCACCTCGACCAGGCTGCGGGTGGGTGCGGGCGGCGACGCCCCGACCTGCACCTCCACCGTCGCCGACCCCCGGATGAGGCGGCCGAGGTCGGCGCTCCCGCCACAGGCCACGACCCGCAGGGTGGTGGGACCACCGGCGGTGGCCGACGCGTCCCAGACGAGGGTGAAGTCGGTCTCGGTCACGGGCGGGTCGACGACGACGAAGTCCTTGCGGCTGTCGCCGACGAACAGCTCGATCTGGAACAGGGCGGTGGGCGACTCGACGCGGCCGCCGACCTCGACCCGCCCGGCGACGTCGGCCCCCGCCTCGGGGGTGACGATCACGACCTCGGACGACTCCTCCTCGGGGGCGGGGCAGGTGGCGGGCTGGGCGGCGGCGTGGATGGGGCCGGCCACGGCCAGCAGGAGCGGGACGGCGGCGGCCAGCATGAGCTTCGGGCCGCGCACCCTGGGAGGTTATGCTGCCCCGGCGAGCCGCTGGCGCCGGCGGGCCAGGGAGAGGGCAGGGGGAGCCGGCAATGGACCAGCGAGCCGAGGAGCGGGGCGGGACGCCGCCCACTGCCGCGCCCGCCTCGAACGGGTCCCAACCGCAGCCGGCCCTGGCCAACGTGGCCGTCCTCATCCCCACCCACAACGACGGCGGCACCATCGAACCCCTGCTGCGCCGGGTTCTGGCCGAGCCCGGGGTGGGCGACGTGGTGGTCGTGGCCAGCGGCTGCGACGACGACACCGTGGCCCTGGTGGCGGAGGCGGCCGCGGGCGACGTCCGGGTGCAGATGTTCGTGGAGGCGGAGCGGTCGGGCAAGGCGTCGGCCATCAACTTCGGGATGGATCAGCGACTGCGCCTGCCCTACGTGGTGATCATCTCGGGCGACGTCCTCCCGCAGCCGGGCGCGATCTCGAAGCTGGTCGAGGCCCTGGACCAGCCGGGCGTGGGACTGGCCGGGGGCCGACCCGTCCCCGACAACCCGCCGGCGACGGCCATGGGCCACGCCTCCCACACCCTGTGGCGCCTCCACCACCGCCTGGCCCTCCAGCAGCCCAAGCTGGGCGAGATGATCGCCATCCGGGCCGAGGCGGTCGTCGCCCTGCCCCGCACCTCGGTCGACGAGGCCTGCTTCCAGTCCCTCCTGGAGACGGCCGGCTGGAAGGCCCGCTACGTCCCCGAGGCGGTGGTGGCCAACCGGGGCCCGTGCACCGTGCGCGACTTCATCCGCCAGCGGCGCCAGATCCACACCGGCCACCTGTGGCTGCGCCACCGGGAGCACTACTCCGTGCCCAGCCTGCATCTGGGCCTGCTGCTGCGTGAGTTCTGGCGCGACCTGGCCGAGACGCCCCAGGCCCGCCGGCCGCGACCGCTAGCCTTCACCGCAGGCACCGTGGCGCTGGAGGCCTCCGCCCGCCTCCTGGCCCGCCTCGACTACCTCAAGGGGAGGGAGAACGTTGTCTGGGCCATGGTCAAGAGCACCAAAGGCGGCCCGCCTGGCCCGGACGGGCTGGGCGCTGGCGGCAGCTAGCTCCTGGCGGGCGCGGGGGCGGCCCCGCCTCCTGCCGGTCAACGTCACCGTCAGCACCAACTTCCGGTGCAACTTCAAGTGCCTGAGCTGCAACGTCTACGAGCGCAAGGTCAAGGAGCTCGACGTCGGCGAGTGGGAGAAGGTCTTCCGCTCCCTGGGGCGGGCGCCGGCGTGGATGACCTTCAGCGGGGGCGAGCCCTTCCTCCGGGGTGACCTGCCCGAGATCATCGGCCTGGCCGTGCAGCACTGCCGGCCGGCGGTGGTGAACATCCCCACCAACGGGTGGTTCACCGACCGGGTGGTGGCGGGCGTCAAGACGATCTGCACCTCGCACCCCGACATCCAGCTGGTCGTGAACCTGAGCGTCGACCACCACGTCCCCGAGCGCCACGACGTCCTGCGGGGGGCGGAGGGGTCCTACGGGCGGTTGATGAACACCCTGGCCGGGCTGCGGGCGCTGGAGCTGGCCAACCTCACCGTCGGCGTCCACACCGTCGTCTCCAACGCCAACGTGGCCGACTTCCCGGCGGTGGCCGAGGGCCTGGCCCACCTGGGCGCCGACTCCTACATCGCCGAGCCGGCCGAGGAGCGGGTCGAGCTGCAGACGATCGGTACGGGCATCACCCCCCGGGGCGCCGGCTTCGCCCGGGCCGCGGCCGCCGTCCTGGTCAACGAGAAGGAAGCCCACGGGACGGTGGCCAAGATGGCCCGGGCCATCCGGGGCGAGTACTACGGGCGGGTGGTCCGGTTCCTCGACGGCGACGAGACGGCCATGCCCGTCTGCCACGCCGGGTTCCTGTCGGTCCACATCGGGGCCGACGGCGACGTGTGGTCGTGCTGCGTGCTGGCCCGCTCGTTCGGGAACCTCCGCGACCACGATTTCGACTTCAAGAAGGTGTGGTTCTCGGCCGAGGCGGAGGAGTTCCGGACGTGGATGCGGGAGCGGCGCTGCGCCTGCCCCCTGGCCAACGCGGCGTACACCAACCTGCTGGTGGAGCCGGGGGCGGCCTCCCGGATGGCGGTGAGCATGGTCCGCAAGCCGACGAAGGTGCCCGCCACGCTCGAGGCAGGGCAGTCCTGATCCTCGTCACCGGCGGGTCGGGGTTCATCGGGTCGCACCTGGTGGCGGCGCTGGCCGCCAGCGGCGACAGCCGGCCGGTGCGGGTGCTCGTCAGGTCGGAAGCGGCCGCCGAGCGGGTGCGGGCGGTGGCGCCGTCGGCCGAGGTCGCCTTCGACGTGGAGGAGGCGGCTCGCGGGTGTGGGCTCGTCTACCACCTGGCCGGGCGGTACCGGGGCTCGCCGGCCGAGATGCAGGAGATGCACGTCGAGGGGACGGCCCGGCTGCTGGCCGCGATCGAGCCCGACGCCCGGGTGGTGCACCTGAGCTCGACGTCGGTCTACGGGTGGGATCAGACGTGGCCGGCCGACCACTCGTCGCCGCCCAACCCGTCGTCGGCCTACGGGCGGGCCAAGCTGGCGGCGGAGGGCCTGGTGGCGGCCCGCCCGGCGGGGACCTCGGCCATCGCCCGCTCGACCATCGTCTACGGACCGGGCGACGCCGACGGGATGCTGGCCCGGGTGGCTTCGCTCCTGGCCCGCCACGTGCGACTGTTCCCGGGGGACGGGCTCAACCGGGTCCACCTGATCCATGTCGACGACCTGGTGGCGGGCCTGACGGCCCTGGGTGCGAGGGGCGAGGGCGTCTTCGTCCTCGGAGGCCCCCGCCCCGCTCCCATCCGGCGGATCTTCCGCCTCCTGGCCGAGGGGGCGGGCCTGCCCAAGCCGCTGTTCGGGGTGCCCCAGGGCCCCGTCCGGGGCGCGGCGGTCGCGGTCGAGACCCTCTGGAACTGGGCCGGGCGGCCGGGCGAGCCCCCGATCAACCGCCACCGCCTCGACGTGGCCACCCGGGACCGGGCCTACACGTCCGACCGGGCACGGGAGGTCCTCGGCTGGGCGCCCCTGGTCGAGCTGGAGGACGGCGTGCCGGCCGTGGGCCGATGGCTGGCGGGCAACGTCCTCGCCGGGCCCGAGCCGGCCCCGACGAAGGCGGCCAGAACGGTTCCCGGCTTCGAGGCGGGCCACGACCCGAGCGCGCCGGCCGCCGGCGGCTTCGACTGGCGGGGCTACTTCGTCGACCCCGACGAGGGCCTGGGCACCGTCTACGAGCGCTTCGCCCTCGACCGGGTGCTGGAGGGCGCCGTCGCCGCCACCGGCGCCACGTCCGTCCTCCATGCCCCCCTCTTCGGCATGATGGGCATCCCCGGCCTCGACGCCGTCTTCCTCGCCCGCCGGGGCATGCGGGTCGGCCTGCTCGACGTCGACGGGGAGCGGCTGGAGGCGGTCCACAACCAGTGGCGGGAGCTCGGACTCGACCCCGAGGTCCACCTGGTCGACGGCCTCGACCCGGCCGGGTGGCCCGACCAGCTCCCCGTCCGCTACGACCTCGCCTTCAGCTTCGCCGCCCTGTGGTGGTTCGAGGACCCGTGGGCGGTGCAGGCCGCCCTCGCCCGGTGGGCCGACAAGGGCGTGCTCACCTGCGTCCCCAACCGCAACGTGTTCATGCGCATGCGGGCCCGCCTGTGGCACAAGGACCTGTTCGAGCGGCTCAACGAGGACGCCCTCGACGCCAAGGCCGCCACCCGGGCCGCGGCCGAGTCGGGACTGGAGGCGGTCGACACCGGCCTCTTCGACATCCCCCCGTTCCCCGACACGTCGGTCCCCCTGGCCAAGCTCCTCCGGGCCCGGAAGGGCAAGGCCGACCCCGGGCGTGAGGAGGAGCAGGCGTGGGCCTGGTCGATCCTGCCCTACCTCACCGGCGACGACCCGACGATCGAGGACCGGGTGGCCCGCCTGTCACGCTGGGAGCGGTTCGTGCCCGGCGTGGTGCAACCGGCCCTGGCCCACCACCGCTACGTGTTGTTCCGGAGGGCGACTTCGGCGGCGGGAGCGGCCGGCGGGTGACACCGCCGTAGCCAACGGTCCTTTTGCGTCAAGCCTTGGGCGCGGCCACCCACACCCAGTAGCTCGACCAGAACGGCAGGGCTTTGGCCAGGCCGTCGTCGGCCTTGCGGTAGCGCTCGAGGGCGGCCGGGTCGGACGTCTTGAAGATGCGGCGCATGATGGCCGGCCGGGGCTGGAGGAACAGCTCGTAGGGCAGGAACGAGAACCGCTCCTGGTGGACCAGCTCGAGGCCGGCGTCGGCCACCGCCTTGCGGTTGCGGCGGGTGCCGTAGAAGTAGAACTTCTCCCGCTTGGGGGCGAGAGCGGCCAGGAGCATGAAGTGGGGGCAGCCCAGGCGTCCTTCGAGGACGACCACCCGTCCCGACGGGCCCACCACCCGGGCCGCCTCCCGCAGCACGTCGGCCGGGTTGGCCAGGTGGTGGAGGAGGTTCTTGACGATGACCACGTCGGCCGACCCCGCCGGCAGGCCGCCGGTGATCTCGGCCGCATCGCCCACGACCAGATCGTCACCCAGGACCGGTCGGGCCAGGTCGACCGCGGCCTGGCTGAGGTCGGCCCCCGAGTAGCGCAGGTCGATCCCCCGCTCCTTGGCCACCCGCAGGAGGGCCGCCCCCAGGAAGCCCTCGCCGCACGCCGGCTCGAAGATGCGCAAGGTCTTCCTGCCGTGGCCGTTGGTGGACGGCTCGGGGGGGGCGGTCACCTTGGCCACCCCGTCGAGCACCCGGCCCGCCAGGCGGTCGTTGAAGGAGCGGAAGAGGGGGTGGTTGAGCTGCTCGCCCACCACGGCCGCCCGCCTCGGGTACGTGCGGTCGTAGTAGTTCTGCTGGTACTCCCGGTGGGTGTTCGTCACGCCCTCCGATGGTAGTCTGCGTGCTTCGGACCGCCGCGTTCCCGAGGAATTCTCAAATGCGCGTCAAAATGGTTTGCCTTGAGGATGGAATCACGTCGTGCGGCTTCCGCAAGATGGCGGGTTACGCCGCCCGGATAAATCCCGACACCGAGTCGTGGTACGTGTCCACCAAGCGCTTCCGGGGTGTGATGAACAACATCACCGGCAAGATGGGCACCAAGGGCGACTTCGACTCCGACGACGTCGACCAGATCGCCAAGTCCCTGGCCGGCAACGACCTGGTCGGCTTCTCGTCGATGACCGGCTACTCCGACCTCACCCGCCAGGTGATCGGCCGCCTGCGCACGATCGACCCGTCCACGTTCATCGTCTGGGGCGGCATCCACCCGATCATCCACCCCGAGAACGCGATCGAGGCCGAGGTCGACGCCATCTGCACCGGCGAAGGCGAGTTCGCCTTCAACGAGCTCTACGACAGGCTGGTGGCCGGCCAGGACCACACCGGCGTCAGGAACTTCTGGTTCAAGCAGGGCAGCCGGATCACCCGCAACGACTTCCTGCCGCTGATGACGCCGGCCGACATGGACACGCTCCCGTTCCCCCAGTACGGGGCCGACGGCGAGATGATCTACGCCCAGGGCCAGGGCTTCGTCCCCCTGGTCAAGAACGACTACGTGCTCAACTTCAGCCTCGGCTACCAGACGGTGTGGTCGATCGGCTGCCCGTTCCACTGCTCGTTCTGCGGCAACACGAAGTTCATCGCCAACGACGCCAACTACAAGAAGGTCCGTCACCCGAGCCCGCGGTACGTGGTCGACGAGGTCAAGAGCGTCCGCCGGCGCTTCCCGTTCGTCAGCCACGTCAACTTCCACGACGACAGCTTCATGGCCATCCCCTACCGGGAGCTGGAGGAGTTCGCCGAGCTGTGGCGGGAGGAGCTGGGCATCCCGTTCACCGTGTTCGGGGTGATCCCCAACTACGTGAAGCAGGAGAAGTTCGACCTCCTGAGCTGGGCGGGGATGAACCGGGTGCGGATGGGGATCCAGAGCGGCAGCCAGGCCATCCTCGACTTCTACAAGCGGCCCACCCCCCCCGCCCGCATCCTGGAAGCGGGCTCGGTGATCGCCTCCTTCTCACCGAAATACCACATCCCGCCGGCGTACGACATCATCGTCGACAACCCGGTCGAGACCCGCCAGGACGTGGTCGACACGCTCGAGCTGCTGTACACCATGGACCGGCCGTACACCCTGTACATCTACTCGCTGAAGGTCATCCCCAACACCCAGCTGGAGAAGGAGATGATCGAGCGGGGCATCGACGTGGAGCACATCTCGTCGAGCTTCATGGTCGTGCCGCCCCGGGCCGCCAACCTCCTCCTCTACGTGCTGGCGGTGTGGCGACCGCCGCGGTGGCTGTTCGACCGCATGCTCAAGCGGGCCCGGGCGAGCACCGAACCGCAGCGGATGTACCCCCGCGTCGGGACCTTCCTCCGGTCGATCTACCTGCTCAAGCGGGTCCTCGACCACCTGCGGTCGATGGACTTCTCGGTCCTGCCCGGCCGGGCCGGCTACTACTGCTGGCGGCTCGGCATCGTGGGCGCCACCCGCCGGTTCATCCGTCGCCCGCCCAAGCCGGAGAAGAAGAAGGGCCGGGCCGCGGTCGTCGCCATGCGCCTCCCCGTCCTCGACAGCGACACGTAGCGCCGGCCGCCGGCCGCCGGGCGGTCCCGAACCGGTGACGGATCCGGGGCCAGGACCCCGGATTTCGTCACCAGTTGGCCGGCGGTGGCGAACCGGTGACGGATCCGGGGGCCAGGACCCCCGTTCTCGTCACCAGTTGGCCGGGGCGAGGAGGGCGGCGCCTCTTGCCACCGCATCGACCACCGGCGCCCGCTCCACCGGGATGGGGACACGGCGGGCCTTGGCTGCCAGCAACGGCCGGCTCACCGAGCCGCCACCGAACACGACGAGGCGCCGGCGGGGGCCGAGGGCGGCGGCGGCGGTGACCCGGTCGGCGGCGGCGGCCGTCTCGGTGGCGAGGGCGTCGAGGAGGGTGGCCCACACCGCCCCGAGCGAGCCGTCGGGCAGGACCGGTGGCTCCCGGCGGCGGAGGCTCTCGACGAGTCCGGGGGCGTCGAGCAGGTCGGCCCCTTCGGCCAACCGGTCGAGCTCGGACGGCGTCCGACCGAGGGCGGTGGCGGTCTCCGCCATCGCCTGCCCGGCCCGGGCGGCGCTGGTCATCACCGCCCACCCGTCGTCGCCGGGGAACGGCCCGACCGCCAGGCCCGGAAGCGCGCCGGGGAACCCCGGGGACCGGCCCACGACCGTCTCCGCGGTGCCGACCGAGTCGCCCAGGTCGTCGGGACCGGCGCCGCTGCCCACGAACCCGACCAGGTGGTCGTGGCCGGCGACCGTCACGGGCACCCCGATCGGCAGCCCCGACCACGCCGCCCCGTCGGCTGTCACCCGACCCATGACCTCGCCCGCCGCCATCACCGGAGGGAACACGTCCACGTCGAACCCGGCCGCGGCCGCCACCTCGGGTAGCCACGCCCGCCGGCCGACGTCGAAGCACCCGGTGCGGGCGGCCAACGACCACTCGGTCGCCTCCGCCCCGGTGAGCGCCCGGAGCACGAGCTCCGGCACGCCCAACCATCGGGCCGGCGGGGGAAGCCCGTGCTCGACCAGCCACCCGAGCTTGGCGACGGTGGCCACGTAGCGCAGGCGTTGACCCAGGGACCGGTCGAGCTCCCGGCCGAAGGCCTGCCGCAGCCGCGCCGCGGTCGCATCGCCCCGAGGGTCGTGCCAGGCGATGACGGGCGCCAACGCTCGCCCGTCGGCGTCGGTCGGCGCCCCGCTCTCGGCCACCCCCGCAACCCCCACCCCCACGACCCGGCCCGCAGCGCTGCCCACGGCCCTGCGCAGCGTCCGTCCGACGACGTCGAGCAGCGAGTCGACACTCGCTTCCGACCGCCCACCCCGGGCCGTGAAGGGCCCCGCGGCCGAGATCGTCCCGACCTCGGTCCCCCGTGCCACATCCACCAGCATCACCTTCGTCCGCGAGGACCCGACGTCGACGCCGAGGAGGAGCCCGGTATCCGTTACCCGCGGCGAGGCCATCCCCGCAGCGTCTCACCCCTCACTGCCCAGGCGTGAACCGGTCCGTTCGGCGGGCGGGGCGATAACAACCCGATAACCACCGAACCGTAGGGTCCCAGCTGCCGTCCCTCGCACCGGACAACACCGTGCAACTCGTGGGGGATCTGTTCGCACGGGTCGTCTCAAGGGGGCCACTGGAGTGACCGAAGACCGGCTGGGACCGAAGAGGCGGGGACGGGCGCTGACGAGCGGCACGATCTGCATGGCGCTCGTCGCCAGCGTGATCACGATGGTGAACCCGTCGGTCGCGCGCGCCCAGACCTCCGACGCCACGATCGCGATCGTGGCCTTCGACGCGTCTCCGGTCGCGCCCGGGGGCCTGGCCACCGCCGACGTCGGCATCGGCAACGGGGGCCTCGGAAGCTCCGGCGTTCCGCTCCAGCTCACCCTGGCCGTTCCCCCCGGGGTCACGCTGGAGTCCTTCACCAGTCCCGACGACGTCTACGGCTGGGACTGCTCCCCCCTTGGTCCGGACACCACCTGCACCCTCGTCGACAGCGGGTCGGCCACGCCCACGCCGCTCGAGGGCGAGGAGATCGTCGGCGGCGAGCTCGTCGTCGCCGTCGACCCCGCGGCCGACGTCGGCGCCGGCCTCACCGTCGACGCCCACGTCACCGCGCCCGGTGACGGCGCGCCGCCCGATCTCACCGACGCCGCCACCACCATCGCCTTCCCGCCGATGCCGGCGGGCCAGTCGCTGGCGCTCGACGTCTCCAGCGATCTCCCCGGCATCTTCTACCCGTCCGAGGGCGACACGGTGTCCATCGGCATCCGCAACCTCGGGCCGGCGGGGCTCGGGGGTCCGGCCGCGCCGACGACGATCACCGGGATCCTCCCCCCGGGCGCGTCGGCCTGGTCGGCGACCGGATCGGGCTGGTCGTGCGCCGACGGGGGCGGCACGCCGAACTGCGCGTGGGAAGGGTCGGAGGTGGGCGCCGGCGAATCCCTCCCGCCGCTCGCGGTCGACTTCGTGGCACCCGGAGGGCTGACGGCCGAGGGCGAGGAGCTCTCGTGGACCCGGACGGTCTCGGCCACACCCGCCTCCGGCGGCACGAACACCGTCGTCGAGACCGACCAGACCGCCATCGTCGTCGCTCCCCCCAGCCCGAGATCGGGCTGCTGGCGACGGGCGTGAACCCCGCCGCCCTCGAGCCGCCGGGCGAGGTCACCGTCGACCTGACCGTCTTCGGCTCGAATCTCGTCCACCCGACCAGCGACGTCATCCTCGGGGCGGAGCTGCCGGCTGGCTTCCTGCTGACGGGGATCGCCTCGGACGACGGGTGGACGTGCGCGCCGGACCCGACGACCGTGCAGTGCGGGCGCAGCGCTCACTTCGGGGACAGCGCGTCGAGCAGGCTCTCCCTGACCCTCGGCGTCACACCCGGTGCCGCGGTGGGGACGACACCCCTCGTCTTCGCCGCGTCCACCCCGGGCGAGCCCGCAGACCGGCTGGGCGACAACCAGAGCGCCGTCGACGTGCAGATCGACGGGCCGCCCCCGGCCGGGATCGCCCTGCGCCTGTGGCAGTACGGGGACGCGGGCGAGGCCGCCCTCACCGACGGAGCCCCGATCGAAGTCCTCCCCGGCACCTCCGGCGCGGTGGGACTCGACGCGATCAACGACGGCAGCTCGCCCATCGCCGCGGGCACGGCGCTCGTACTGACGGCCACCCTCCCACCGGGCACGGTCGTGACCACCACCACCGACCTCGGAGAGCCGTCGTGGGACTGCGGCCCCGGCGGTGGCGTGGGGTCGCTCCTCGACCGGCTGTTCCGCCTGGCGAGGATGCTCGACCCTGGTCAGGGCGACGAGACCCTGCGATGCACCTTCACCGTCGCCACCCCGATCCCGCTCGACGCCAGCCTCCCCCGCCTTCGGGCCG
Organism: uncultured Acidimicrobiia bacterium; assembly: GCA_963790325.1. Lineage (GTDB taxonomy): Bacteria > Actinomycetota > Acidimicrobiia > Acidimicrobiales > AC-14 > JAXDMK01. Next base: position 554,921 of record CAWBNY010000002.1, on the reverse strand, counting down.
AGCTCGCGCTGCCGGCCGGGTTCGCTCCCGGCCCGGTGGACGTCCCGGTCGCGCTCGCGGCCCAGGATCCGGCGACCTCGCCCGACCTGTCCTCCGCCCTCGATATCCCGCTGGTCGTGATCGATCCCGCCGCCGCCGCCGACGCCGGCCCCGGCCTCTCGGTGGTCGCCACGGTCGGCCGGGTGCCCCGCTTCCAGGGCCGGACGGGCGAGCTGACGATCGAGGTCCAGAACACCGGATCGGATCGGGTGAGCCGGGCCGAGGTGGGGATCGACCTCCCCGAGGGGGTCTCCGCCTCCAGGCCCCTGCCAGGGGGCTGCAGCACCTTCGCCGCCGGGCTGCGGGGGTTCGATCTGATCTGCACGACCGGGACCGACGTCGGCCCCGGCGAATGGTTCGACCCGATCGTCGTCGGAGTCGAGGCCGGGGCCCGTCCCGGCCCGGTCCTGCGGTTGTGGAGCATCCTCGACCGCCTGCTGGGGTCGCCGGTCGGCGGCGGACCCTCCGCCCCGCCCGTGCGCGGTGGCCCGGCCCACATCCACGTCGACCCCAGCGGGGAGGGCGAGGCGGTGGACACGACGGTCGAGCTGCCGGTGCTGGCGCCGCTGGTGGCGCGGGCGTCGGCGTCGCCCACCGAGGTGCACAACCAGGCCTTCGGTGGCCGCCAGCCGATGGTGCTCCTCGACGGGCGCGCCAGCGAGGCGGTCGGCGCCTCCCACGTGTGGCGGCAGGTGCCCGCCGGCGGCGAGCCCCTCGTCGTCTTCGACCGGGCTGCCCCCGGGGCGACGCAGGTCGAGTCGTCCACCGCCACCTTCGCCGCTCCCGTGGTCGAAGCCACCACCGTGCTGCACTTCGCCCTCGACGTCACCGACGGCTTCACCACCTCGACCGCCACCGTCGAGGTGACGGTCGAGCCCGTGCCCGTCGCCGCCGACGGCGGATCGACCGGCTGGGAGGACCAGGCCGACAACACCCGGCCGGCCGCGGCCCGGTTCCCGAGCCCCGCCCCGCTGGCGACGATCGCCTTCGCCACCGCCGCCCCCCCGCCGTGGTGGACCTGGACGACCGACCCGAGCGTCCACCGCTACTTCGAGTACGTGGCCCTCGGGTCCCGGCTGACGCTGCTCGACAACGGCACCTACGAGTTCGCCCAGCCGGACAACCCCCCCCAGACCGAGGAGGTCAGGCACGAGTGGCTCCTCTGCGACGAGGATCCGCCCGGCTCCTACGACCCCGTGGCCTGTGACGTCATCGGCACCGAGGAGTCGGTCGTGCCCCGGGAGGCGGACCGCATCGCCGTGCTGCGCATGATCGTCACCGGCCAGCGTTTGGACGAGTCCTTCGAGACGGTGCGGGAGTTCGATCTGGGCCGGGTCGCCATCGACCGGGCCACCCCCAGGAACCTGGAGGGGCCCCGCATCCTCGGAGTGCCGGTCCTCGGCCAGGTGCTCACCTCCGACACGGGCACGTGGAACCTCGAGTTCGAGATCGAGACCCAGTGGCAGCGGTGCCCGGGGGAGAACATCGGCTGCGAAACCGTCGCCGTCGGCCCCACCTACACCGTCAATGCGGACGACTTCCACCACTACCTGCGGGCCGTCGTGACCTCCTTCGCCCTCGACGGCGAGGGGCGCGTCGTGCGGTCGACGTCCGGATCGGCCATCAGCGACGTCGTCGGGCCCGTCCCGGAGCCGGACCTCGTGGTCACGACCGATCTGCCCGGGGGCTCCACCAGCGTCCCCAACTCGGCCGAGATCACCGTGAACGCCGTCGCCGACGGCGGCGACGGCGACGTCACCCTCGAATGGGAGCAGACCGCGGGACCCGACGTGCTCGGCGGCCCCGTCGCCGGCGGCACCCTGCAGATCACGACCCCCGCCACCGGTGGCGGCGACCTGCGCTTCGTCGTCACCGCCACCGACTCCTTCGGGATCACCGCCACCGCCGCGATCATCGTCACGTTCGGCGAGGTGGCGGTGCCCGGGCTCCTGTGCCAGATGGCGGGCGAGGCCGGGGCGGCCGGCTCCGACCCGGTCACGTTCTCGTTGGGGTCGGCGATGGTGCTGACGTTCGCCGGTGCCACGACGACCCCGGGGACGTGCTCGGAGTCGACCACCCTGGACATGACCGGTGCCACGCTCGACCTGTTCGAGTGGCTGCGGGTGGTCGATCTCGACGTGCACGTCGATGCCGACGGGATCGACCTCGACGGGGGCACCCTCACCGCCCCCGGCGACGCCCAGCTGGCGGGGATGGACTTCCGCGTCGTAACCACCGGGCTTCACATCCCCTTCAGCCTCGACGGCGCCGACCTCACCGTGGCCGGTGCGGTGATCGCCGACAGCCTGACCTTCCTCGACCTGCCCGGCGGCTGGGAGGCCGCCGCCAAGCTCGCCTTCTCGTCCTCCGCCGAGGGCCAGGTCCTCGGCCTGGCGGCGGTGGCATGGGACGCGGGCGGCGGGGCGGCCGAGGCGGTCCCCGACGACCTCCCGGTGCCGCCCGAGGGGGCGTCGAAGCTCACCGTCGACGGCTCCGCCAGCACGGATCGCAGCCTCTCGCTCTCGCTGACCTCGACCGGTCTGGTCGAGATCCAGGGCGCAGGCATCGACTTCGCCGGCACTCTGACCCGGGCTGCCGACGGCGCCTTCGACATCGCCGTGGGCGGCTCGCTGGCCGGGCCGGTCGGGGTGGGCCCGGGGGTCACCCTCGAGTCGGCCACCCTCGCCTGGGACGGGTCCGTGTTCAGCGGCTCGGGCGCGCTGTCGATCACCGCCGACGGGGGCGTGCTCCTGGTGGCCGCCACGTTCGACTTCGCCGATCCCCGCTCGTACGCGGCGACGCTGTCGATCGACCCGGGTGCGGGCGATCCGTCGTGGACGCCGATCGACGGCTTCACCATCGGTTCGCCCACCGTCGCCGGCCGCCTGGCCCGGGAGGGCGGGACCACCACCTTCGACCTCGAGATCGGTGCCGCCTCGGTGTCGCTGGCACCCGAGGTCGTCCTGTCCGACCTCCTGTTCGAGGTGCATTCGGTCTGCGAGGGCCCGTGCGCCACCGAGCTGTCGGCGACCGGGGCGGTCACGGTCTCCATCGACGACCCGCCCACCACCGTCGAGGTCGCCGGCACCCTCGACCTCGCAACCGGCGCGTTCTCGCTCAACGCCGCCATCGCCGAGCTGCGACCCTTCGACGGCCTGGTCGTCGAGAGCGTCACGCTGTCGATGACGGGGGGCGACGGCGAGGCGACCGAGATCAGCCTCCAAGGCAACGCCGTCGTGTTCGACGTACCCGTCGAGGTCGTCATCGAGCTCTCGGACGCGGGCGTGATCGTGTCCGTCTCCCTCGGCACGTGGGACCCGGCGCCGGGTTCCCCCAAGTTCGACCAGGCCCGCATCGTCTACTCCACCTACGAGGCGACGATCCTGGTGGGGTCCGACGAGGTGCCGTTGCCGGCCCGATCCATCTACCTGGCGGCGACGACCGGCGTCCCGTCCTGGTTCGCCGACCTCATCGGCTTCAACCCCGGCGGCGCCACCGTCGCCGGGCTGGTCGACCTGACCACGGCCGACTTCGACCTCCAGATCTCCTTCGACCTTCCCGCCGACACGGAGCTCTTCGCCGTCGGCGGGGTGGCCCACCGGCTGGACGGGGTCAGCTTCCACGTGGTGTCGGCCGGCGGCTTCGTCACCAGCAGCCTCGGCGCGGGGGGCGAGCTGCGCCTGCCCGGGTTCGACGCGGCCACCCCTCCGAGCCAGGTCCCCGTCGATTTCGCCGCCACCTACCAGCCCGGCCCCGGGGGCGGGCTGGCCGGCACGCTCACGGTCGAGGGCGACTGGGCCGATGCCTTCGGGGTCCCGGGACTCATCGTGCGGGACCTCACCGCCGGTGTCTCGATCGGCGCCGGCATCCAGGTCCAGCTGGCAGGGACCGTCGTCCTGCCCGGGGCCTGGGTCGAGCCGATGGGGCTCGTGGCCGGGACACCGATCGTCCTGGTCGCCTCCGTCGGCGGTCCGAACGCCTGCTTCAGCATGGAGGTCGGCCAGGCGGGGGCCACCGTGCCGGTGGTCGACTTCGGCAACGCCGGCGCCGTCACCGCCCGCCACCTCAGCATCGTCGTGGCGCCGACGGGCTGCACCGTCGGCCCCCACACCCTGGTCCCGGGAGCGTCGCTGCTGTTCGACGGGGCCGTGCTCGGGACCGACGTCACGGTCAACGCCACGGTGCGGCCGGCTCCGTTCGTGCTCGACGCCACGGTCACGATCGGCGACATCTCCGTCGACGGCTTCCAGCTCCGGAGCGCCGAGTTCCACATCCTGCTGAGCGCGGTCGAGCGCGAGATCTCGTTCGCGGCCGACGCCACCGTCTTCGGGGTGGAGGCGTCGGTGCGAGGGGAGTTCGCCAAGACCCCGACGGGAACGACCGTCGATCTCCAGGGGACCTTCAGCTCTCCCGATCTCGGCGGCCTGTCGATCGACCGCCTGCTGATCACCCTCCACCTCGAGCAGCAGGCCGGACTCGTGACCATCGACCTCGCGGCCGAGGCCGACATCGCCGTGCTCGGAGTGCCCCAGCACGTCGCCCTCGCCTTCACGATCGTCAACGGGCGCATCGAGTCCGCCAGCGGGGACGCCTCCATCCTGATCCCCATCGACCACGTCACGATCACCGGCACCGGCCACTTCGAGCTGCAACGGGGCGAGTTCCCGACCGTGTCGATCGACGGGACCATGGACGTCGACGGCCACAGCCTCACCCAGGTCTCGGCCCACCTCACCGGCGCCGGCCTCGACCTCCAGGCCAGGCTGGGGACCGCCCTCGGTCTCAGCTCCCCGCCGACGCTGGCGGGCACGATCGTCTGGGCGTCCGACGGCGGGTCGACCACCACCATCGAGAACCAGAACGGCGACGAGGTTGAGGCGTCCCAGGGCGACTTCCGCTTCGCGGCCAGGAACCTCGGCCTCGGCATCCGGGGCTTCTCGATGTCGGCCGCGGTCTCGATCGGCTATGTGGACGGCGTCTTCTGGGCCGATCTGGCGGCTTCGACGAACATCGCCGGCAAGGTCGAGGTGGCCGGATCCTTCGCCAGCAACGGCGACTTCAGCCTCACCGGCTCCGCCGCCATCAAGCTCAACGGCTTCTCCCTCCCCAGCGGGTCCTTCACCGTCGCCCGGTCGGGCGGGAGCCTCGACATCCGCGCTGCCATCCGGTGGTCGGTCCCGAAGCTGGCGGCCGTCACCTTCGAGGGCAGCTTCAGCCGCACCGGGGTGTACGGGATGTCCTACGACCTGCGGGGGAACGGCGCGGTCACTCCCGGCGGCTACAACTTCGGCACCGGGTCCTTCCGCATCTGGCGCCAGGTCGGCCTGAGCGAGGGTGGGGTCGAGGTCGCGGTCACACTCGACGTGCCCGGCTTCGCCCGGACCGCCAACAAGATCGCCGTGTACACCAACGGCAACCTCTTCCTGGACGCGTCGATGCGGATGGAGGGCACCATCGGCCGGGTCCTCGGGAACCCGACCGCCCTCGTCCACTACCACAACAAGCCCGGCCAGAACTCGCTGACGATCGACGTCAGCGCCAGGGATGCACTGGGTCTGCCCGGCAGCGTCCACGTCACCGGGAGCATCTCCAACGGGAACTACCTGGACTTCAAGGCGACGGCGGGGATGTACAAGACGGGCAGCAAGAAGATCTATGCGCCCTTCTACATCTGCAGGGCGGAGTACAGGCTGTCGGCCAGCTTCAGCGGCACGATCCGGGGCCTGGCCAACCTCCTGTTCATCAGCGCCTCCGCCAACCTGGGCGCCTGGGGCAAGTGCGGCCGGATCAGCGGCGGCATCGGTGGAGAGTTCGCCTTCACCTACCTGCCCCCGGCGAAGTTCAGCGTCAAGGTGAAGCTCAAGGTCAACTACGGCGTCGGGACCTGGAAGCCGACGGTCTTCAGCTACAGCACATGACCGCCGGGCAAAGCCCGACCTCCCACTCTAAACGCCGGTCAGGATCCGGGCCCGGAGGACGGAGGTGGCTTCGGCCGGCTCGATGCCGAGCTCGCTCATGAGAACCTTGCGACAGGCCAGGAACTGCCGCAGGGCTTGGCCGCGACGTCCGGCCCGGTCCAGTGCCGACATCAACGAGCGATGGGCGCCCTCGTTCAGCGGGTCGAGCTGCACCATGTCGCGCGCGACCCTGATCGCGGGGCCGAGCTCGCCCTCGCGGTCGAGGGCGACATACAGCGCCGCCAGCACCTCCGAGTAGAGATGTCGCATCCGATCCCGCCATCCGGCCGCCCAGTCCGAGTATCGCTCCCGGGGCAGCGGTTCCCCACCCCACAGCGATCGGGCTCTCTCCAGCCGGCCCCGGTCGGGCTCGCGCTCGGCGACGGCGGTCGCGGCGACCGACTCGAACTCGCGCCAGTCGACGAAATCACGCTCCCGCAGGAGGAGTCGGTAGCAACCTTGAGCGGCCTCCACCACGCTTTCGGTCCCGGGGTGGTCGAGCAGGGCCCGCACCCGGGACGCCGACACGTGCAGGCTCCGGCGGGCCCGGTCGGGCGCCAGCTTCGGCCAGAAGGCGTCCAGCAGGATGTCCTCCGGGACCGGCTCGTCGCCCTGGACCAGCAGGAACCGGACCAGGCGGGCGTCCACCGGCCGAGCCCACTCCCGGCTCGACACCTCCCATCCCCCGACGCGCACCCCGAACCCGCCCAGCGTCGTGAACGTCCGGGCCGGCGGATCGGAGGCGACCCGTTCCAGGGCCCGGCGGGCGGCATCGGCCACGCCCGGTATGTCGTCGTCGCAGGCGGCGGCGACCCGGTTCTTGACCACCGGGTTGCCCGAGGACAGAGCCGGCCGGAAGGACGCCCGCCGAAGGTCGGGGCGAGGGTGCTCGACCAACGGGATGAAACCCTGGCCGTCGGGGAACGCCCGCCAGAGCCACCCGACGACGGTCGGCGGGTCGAGTCGCTCGTCGGCCAGCGCCACCTCGAGCAGGGGCTCGATGCGGGCCCACTCCAGCCGGAGCAGGTGCGGCGCCGCCTCCCCCGCTTCGAGGAGACCGGTCACCATCCGTGCCGGGGCGTCGCTGTCCGGCCCCCGCTCGGCCGCCAGCCACGCCTCCAGCACCAGCACCCGAGCGCGCAGGAACCGACCCTTCGCCCCCGGGAACTCCTGCCCGACCAGGTCGACCGCCTGGCGCAGCATCTCGTCGGCCCGATCGAGCCCGCCGACCCGCACCAGGGGCGGGACGAGCCCGACCAGGGTCCAGTACCGGTACAGGGGTGGCGCCGCCGCCGCCACCGTCACGGCCGTGGCGCACGCCGCGATCGCCTCCTCCACCTCGGCTCGCCCGGCCGCCAGCAGGCACCGGGCCAGGTGGAACGGCGTGTCGGCCCAGGTTCCGGTTTCCCGGTGACCGGCCAGGGCGGCCTCGGCCTCGCTGAAGCTCCCCGTCTGGGCCAGCAACTGGGCCTGGACGCCCTGCACCACCCGCGACCGGGCCGTCATCAGGGCCGCCTCGCACCCGGCCCGCTGGCGCGCCCACCACTCGAGCGACTCCTCGATCCTTCCCTGCTCGCCGAGCACGGTCGCGATCGTCGCCATCACGTCGAACCGCAACATGAGCGGGTCGGAGCTCTCGACCTGGCGGTACGCCGCCAGGGCCCGTTCCAGCGCCATCTCCAATCGCCCCGCGGGCAGGTCGACGTAGGCCCAGAGGACGGCGTCGATGGGGCCCACCATCTCCGCCTCGGGAAGGCGGCGGGCGATGGCGACCGCCCTCTCCGCGGCCTCGGTTCGACCCATGGACGCGAGGATGTGGGCCGCGTACAGCCCGGCGGCCACCGCCACCACCCCCGCGTGGCGGGCCTCCGGGCGCTCGAAGCCGTCGCCGAGGAGGACGGCCTCCTCCGGCCGGCCGGACATGTTCAGGCAGTCGATGAGGAGGTACCGGCACCACCAGTCGTTGGCCGGGCTGAGGGCGGGCGATACCCCGGCGCGGGCTGCGCCCAGCAGCGCCCTGGCCTCGTCGTACCGTCCGGCAGCCAGCGCCAGGTGACCCTCGAGCAACTGCACCACCGGTGTCCGGTGCAGGTCTGCGGGCAGACGATCGAGCCAGGCGCGCAACAGTCCGGGCGAGGTCACGACCAGCCGGCGCGCCTCCTGCCCGATGGCGGCGATCGTCTCGGCCCAGGCACCGGCCGCGATCCAGTGCTCGATGGCTCCGGCGGTATCCCCATCTCGGGCCAACGCCGGCGCCAGCCTCCGGTGCAGCACCTCGACCTCCCCGCCCTCGGACTCGGCCTCGAGTCGCTCCAGGAGCAGCTCTCGGAAGAGCGGGTGGTAGTCGATGACGTCCCGGGAACGGTCGACGTTGCGCAGGTAGAGCCCTTTCAGGCGGAGGCCGGGGACGAAGTCCGCCGGCAGCCCCAGCGCCTCGGCGGTGGCGGGCGACAGGTGTCGAGGAAGGGCCGAGACGAGGACCTCCCGGCGGGCGGGCGGGTCGAGGCGGTCGAGCACCTCCTCGCACAGGTAGGCCTTGAGCTGCTCGGGGGAACGTACGTCGGAGAGCCACGACTGCTCGCCGGGCGTCTCGCCCTCCCGGCCGTGGAGGATGGTCGCCACCGCCAGGGGCCAGCCCTCGGTCACCTCGAGCAGGCGGTCCACCTCCCGATCCGAGGGACGCCTTCCGATGGAACGCCGGAGGTACTCGGCGCATTCGGCGGACGTGAACGCCAGGTCGGCCGCACCCAGCGTGACGATCCGGCCGCTCGCCCGGGGCTTGGCCAGCCGCAGGCCGAGAGGACGCCTCGAGAGCACCGCCACTCCGAGGCGCGGCTGCAGCGTCCGGATCAGCGTGGTGACGATGGCACAGGAAGCGCCCGCCCCGGCGAGGTTCTCGGCGTCGTCGATCACCACGAAGGCGCGCTCCACGAGCAGGCGGTTCAACTCGTCCTCCAACGAGCCGAGGGCCGCCAACGGGTCCACCACCTCCCTCGAGCTGGCCAGTGCCTCCGCCACCGCCTTGGCCGCGCCCGGCACCGCCTCGTCGATGGACGCGACCAGTGCCGCTACCAGCTGCCCGGGGTGTCGCTCCCGGGCCGTGCACGACACCCAGGCCACGTCCGTGGCGGTGGCGGGCAGGGCATCGTGGAGCAGGGAGGTCTTGCCGTAACCAGCGGGCGCGACCACGACGAGGGCCCCGTGGTCGAGGGCCGCCCGCGCTTTGACGACGAGTGCCCGCCGCGTTATCCGAGAATGTCGCAGTGCACTCAGGCCCTCAGCCGAAACCACCTCTGCCCCCGGGCCCAGAGTACCGGCAACCAACCCGAGGGGACTGGGCATGCCGGATGCCGGCCAGGGGCACCCGGAGGGCCCACCGCAGCGGCGGACGGCCCGGCTCGGGGCGGATGCGGCCGCAGGCGACGGCGGAGGCCCGCTCCATCTCCCCCGGCGCCGACCGGGCGAGGACGCTCGACCGCCGCGCCATCGGCTCGTCCTGCCCGGTCACCGGGCCAGGGGCAGGAGGGCGCCCTCGGAGTCGGGAAAGGTCACCGCCGCCTCCTTCCGGTCCCTCGGACCGAGGGCTACCCGACCGGGCCTCTTCCCCCTCCGGGGCGCAGGCGATCACAGCCCCGCCGCTGGCCCGACCGCCGCGGGTGAACCCCGATGGCGGGTGGCGGGGTTGGCCGGGCCGTTAGCCTGGCCCTGGCTGGGCCACGGCGACGAAAGGCGGGATCACATGGTCAGTCCCACGGACAGGCGGTACACCAACGATCACGGGTGGCTTCTCGTCGTCGACGCCCAAGCCAAGCGGGCGCGGGTGGGTCTGACCGACCACGCCCAACGCCAGCTGGGTGAGATGGTCTACGTCGAGCGCCCGGAGGTGGGGGCGACGTTCGACAGGGGCGACGCGTTCGGGTCCGTCGAGTCCGTGAAAGCCGTGTCGGAGCTCTTCATGCCGGTCTCGGGGAAGATCACGCAGGTGAACCCGGCTCTCGACGACGATCCGGAGACCATCAACCGGGATCCTTTGGGCACCGGCTGGTTGATCGAGCTCACGATGTTCAACCCGGCCGAGGTCGACGAGCTGCTCAACGCGACCCAGTACGACGAGCTCCTCCGCGAGGAGGACTCCTGACAGGACCTACCCGACCGAGCCCTCCATGTTGAGCTCGATGAGGCGCGACCACTCGACGGCGTACTCCATGGGCAGCGTGCGGGTGACGGGCTCGATGAAGCCGTTGACGATCATGCCCATCGCCTGCTGCTCGGAGAGCCCCCGGCTCATCAGGTAGAAGAGCTGGTCCTCGCCCACCTTGGACACGGTGGCCTCGTGGCCGACCCGGGCGTCGCGCTCGCCGATCTCCATGTAGGGGTAGGTGTCGGACCGGCTGTGCTCGTCGAGGATGAGGGCGTCGCAGCGCACGTGGGCCTTGACGTTCTTGGCCCCCTCCTCCACCTTGAGCAGGCCCCGGTAGGTGGTACGCCCGCCGTCCTTGCAGATCGACTTGGACACGATGGTCGACGTGGTCTCCGGCGCGGCGTGGACGATCTTGGCCCCCGCGTCCTGGTGCATCCCGGCCCCCGCATAGGCGACCGACAGCACCTCACCCGAGGCCTTGGGGCCCATCAGGTAGATCGACGGGTACTTCATCGTCAGCCGGGACCCGATGTTGCCGTCGATCCACTCCACCCGGGCCTCGGTCTCGGCCCGGGCCCGCTTGGTGACCAGGTTGTAGACGTTGGTCGACCAGTTCTGGATCGTGGTGTAGGTGATGTGGGCCGACGGCTTGGCGATGAGCTCGACCACCGCCGAGTGCAGGGAGTCGGTGGAGTACACCGGCGCCGAGCAGCCCTCGATGTAGTGCACGGTCGAGCCCTCGTCGGCGATGATCAGGGTCCGCTCGAACTGGCCCATGTTCTCGGCGTTGATGCGGAAGTAGGCCTGCAGCGGCATCTCCACGTTGACGCCCGGCGGCACGTAGATGAACGACCCGCCCGACCAGACCGCCGAGTTCAGCGAGGCGAACTTGTTGTCGCCCGGCGGGATGACCGTGCCGAAGTACTCCTTGAGCAGGTCGGGGTGCTCCCGCAGGGCCGAGTCCATGTCCATGAACAGGACGCCCTGGGCCTCCAGGTCCTCCCGGTTCTTGTGGTAGACGACCTCGGACTCGTACTGGGCGGTGACGCCGGCCAGGTACTTGCGCTCGGCCTCGGGGATGCCCAGCTTCTCGTAGGTGGCCTTGACCGACTCGGGCAGCTCGTCCCAGGCGTCGACCTGGTGGTCGGTGGGCTTGATGTAATAGAAGATGTCCTGAAAGTCCAGGTCGGGCATGTTCACCGCGAACCACGGGGCCATGGGCTTGCGCTCGAAGAGCTTGAGGGCGCGCAGCCGGAACTGGCGCATCCAGTCGGGCTCGCCCTTCATCCATGACATCTCGTTGACGATGTCGGCGTTGAGGCCCTTCTTGGGCTTGAAGACGTAGTCCTCGACGTCGTGCCACCCGAGCTTGTACCGGCCCAGGTCGAGTTCGGTCGTCGCCATCAGCACACCAGCTTCCACAGAGAGACGAGCGGAATTTCTCCTACGTCGATAGTAACAAACCACCCCGCCGAGGTCATCCCCCCCGTGCTCGCTCCCCGGCGTGGCGGACGAGCTGGCGGAACAGGCCCTGCTGCTCGGGCCAGTCCTCCAACAGCTCGGGGTGCCACTGGACGGCCACGATGTGGGGGCTGCCGGGGACCTCGATCGCCTCGACCGTGTCGTCGTCGGCCCAGGCCACCGCCCGGGTGCCGGGCGCGGCCACGTCGACCGCCTGGTGGTGGAGGGAGTTGACCTCCACCTCGGTGGCGCCGACGGCCTCGGCCAGGTGGCTGTCGGGCTCGATCTTGATCGTGTGGACGCCCTCCCGCCAGCGGTCGGGGCGCCAGTGGTTCTTGCCGGTGACGCTGGGCACGTGCTGGATGAGCGAGCCGCCCATGACCACGTTGAGCACCTGCATCCCCCGGCAGGTGGCGAGAAGGGGCAGGTCGGCGGCGATGGCGACCTGCAGCAGGCGGATCTCGTAGTCGTCCCGGGCGGGGTCGGCGCCCCGGGTGTACTCGGTGGGCTGGGCCCCGTAGCGGGCCGGCTGGATGTCGCCCCCGCCGGTGAGAAGCACCCCCTGGACGCAGGCCAGCGATTCCTCGACCATCGACGGATCGAGCACCGGCAGCACCAGCGGGAGCCCTCCTGCCCGCTCCACGCTCTCGACGTAGAACCGGGACACGGTGTGGAGCAGGGTGGGCCCGCTGGAGGCGTCGATGACCCGCGGATAGGCCGTAATTCCGATGACCGGTCGCACCCCTTTAGCATGCCGCGCCGTGGAGGAGGTTCGGGGAGCCAGCTGGCGGGAGGCACTGGGGGCGACCGCGGTGCTGCTCGTGCTGCTAACCGTCTTCCTGTGGGAGCCGATCACCTCCGACGACGGGGCCTACACGTCCGACGACCTCCTCCAGTCGTCGCCCCTCGTGCGCACCGTCCCCGACGACTACCGCTTCGGCAACGTCATGCTCACCGACCCGGTGCTGCAGATGCACCCGTGGCTGGAGTGGAACAGGGAGCACGTCGAGGACGGCGACCTGCCGGTGTGGAACCCCTACAACGGGGCCGGGACGCCCCACCTGGCCAACTACGTGTCGGCGGTGCTGTCCCCCTTCAGCGTGCCCTTCTACGTGATGCCGTGGCGGGTGGCGCTGCTGGTGTCGGCCGGGCTGAAGCTGCTGGTCCTGGGCCTGTTCACCTACCTGTTCCTGCGCAAGGTGGCGGTGTCGCACGTGGGCGGCCTGGTGGGGGCGGCCGGGTTCATGTTCGCCGCCTACAACGTGCTGTGGGTGGCCTGGCCCCACCCGGGCGCGGCCGTCTGCCTGCCGATGGGTCTCTACTTCGCCGAGGTGGCCCTCCAGGCCGCCGGCCGGGTCCGCCAGCGGTTGGCGTGGGCCGGCTACGCGGTGGCGGTCCTGCTGGCGTTGCTGGCCGGGCACCCGGAGACGATGTTCTTCGCCTGGGGCCTGGTGCTGGCCTACGTCCCGGTTCGGCTGCTGGTCTCCCGGGAGCTCGGCCGCGGGAAGGAACGGCTGGCCAAGGCGGGCCAGTTCGTGGTGGCCAGCGTCCTGGCCGTGGGGCTGGCCGCCATCCAGCTGTGGCCGTTCGTGGAGTACCTCCAGCGCAGCACCGCCTACGCCGAGGGGGCCGACCGGGCCCAGGCCCACTTCAACCTGGCCTACTCGGGGCTGCACGCCTTCCCCAACCTGTTCGGCGCCCCCAGCGAGACCTACTACCAGCCCCTGCAGCTGGTCGGCGGGCTGCAGCTGCCCGACGGGACCCGGCTCGCCTCGAACTACATCGAGTCCAGCGGCTTCTACGTGGGCCTGCTGGTGCTCCTGCTGGCGGGCATCGGCCTGGTCTCGCTGGTGCGCAGGCGGACCGCGTTCGGCGTGATGGCGGCTCTCGCCGGCGTGGTGTGGGTCGTCTACGCCCACGACCTGGGCGGGATCGGCCACACCGTCGGGACGCTGCCCCTCGTGGAGCTGAGCGCGATCAACCGCAGCCACCCGATCTGGGCGTTCGCGATGTGCGGTCTGGCCGCCATCGGGGTGGACGCCCTCCTGCGGGCGGGGGCGGGCACGGTCGGGCGGCGGCGGGCGTGGGCCGCGGCCGGGGGCGTGGCCGCAGCCGGGACCCTGTTGCTGGCAGCGGCGGTCCTCCTCTCCCGCCACACCCTCGATGCGGGGGGAAACCTGGGGGGGAGGGTGATCGACCCGGTGGGCAAAGCGTCGGTCGACGCCCACCTGAAGTTCGTGACCTTCTCCTTCCTGGCCGGGTTGGCGTTGCTGGCCGCGTTGGTGGCGGGCGGGGGACGAAACCGCTGGGTGCGGGGTGTGACCGGCCTGGCCATCGTGGGGGTGGTGTTCACCCAGGGCGGCTGGCTGCTGCGCTCGCACAACCCCACCGTCGACGAGGACCTGATCGGAGCCACGTCGCCGGGCGTGGCGGCCCTGCAGGCGCGGGCCGGCCCCGACGAGGAGACGGTGTCGTTGGGACCGCTCCTGTCGGCCGACGCCAACCTCTGGTACCGCCTGCGGATGCCCGAGTCCTACGACGGGGTGGGGGTGCTCCGCAGCGAGCAGCTGCAACGGGACCTGGCCGCCCTGCCCGAGCCGCTGCGGGGGCCCCGGACGCTGGACGTCCTCGGCATCCGCTACGTGGCCTCCCAGCAGGTGTACCCGACGGCCCTGCCGGCGGCCCGGGTGCCCACGCCCCGGACCTTCGCCGCCACCCTCAACGGGCTGCACGCGGTGACGGCGGTGCCGGAGAACACCGGGCCCGGTTGCGTGATCACCCTCGACCTGGTGGTTGACACGTCGGTGGCGGGCACGGCGACGGCCCCCTGCCGCAAGCCGTTCACCACCCTCTCGTTCCCACCCATCGCCGACAGCCAGGGCAAGACCTACATAGCCCGGTTCGGGGGGACGTCCGACGTGCTCGCCTTCGCCCCCTGGGCCCAGGGCGTCGTGGGCCTCGAGCAGGTGGACTCGGCCGACGACGACTTCGCCCTCTTCCGCGCCCCGGCCAGCCCGGCCCGCTACTTCTCACCGGCCGACGCCCGCCCCGTCGGAAGCGACGACGAGGCCCGCCGCATCCTGTCGTCCCCCGGATTCGAGATGGCGCGCACCGTCCTGGTCCACGACCCGGGGGTGACCGCCACCACGGGCACCCCGGGAACGGTCGCAGTCGTCGAGCAGCGGGACACCGAGGTGGTGCTGCGGGTGACCCGGACCGACCCCGGATGGCTGGTGGCGATCCAGACGTCGTACCCGGGCTGGACCGCCACCGTCGACGGCCGGCCGGTCCCCGTGGAGCGGGCCGACTACGCCTTCACCGCCGTGCCCGTCGGCGCCGGCACCCACGAGGTCGTCCTCCGCTACCGGCCCCGGTCGGTGCGCTACGGGATGATCGTCGCCGCCGAGGCGCTGGTGCTCCTGGTCATCTGGGTGGCCACATCTCGGCCACGAGCTCGACGAGGGCGTCGAGATCGGATTCCGTGGGACCCGGCGAAGGCGGAGTCCCGCCGTCCGGCCCCGCCGCCGGCCCCGGAGGCGGTGGAGCTGCCGGAGTGGCCGAGAGCCTGAAGTACGCCACCCGCCCGCCGCCGGCTGCCTCCAGCTCGGCCAGGAGGGCGCCGGCCGCCGCCGCGTCGGGGCCCACCAGCACGACCGTCGCCCCTGCCGCCGCCAGCCGCCGGGCGACGTCGGGCCAGTCAGTGCCGACTATCGCCACCCGTCCTCCGAGGTCGTGGGCCATCGCCGGCCAGGGTACGGACGGGCCGGGCCCGGTGCTCGGTGGTCTCCCTGCCGGAGAGACGCGGCCGGGGCCGACGGGCCCGTAAAGGTCGATGAGACGGGTGGTCTCGGACCTGAACCCCGTCGGAATACCCGACTTGGTCGGTCGAGTTTACAGTGTCACCATGCCCGCCCCCCCGCCGACGCCGATCGACCCCCGCGGCCCCCGGTTCAACCAGACGGCGCTTGCCCTCGGCCTGCTGACCGGGTTCCTCGTCGACTGGAAGCCCGTGGCACCGCTCTTCGCCGTGGTCCTCTTCCTGGGCGCCGCCTTCGGGCCCCGCTACGGGCCGTTCCTGCGGTTCTACGCCGAGTTCGTCAAGCCCCGGCTGGGCCCGCCGGCGGACCTCGAGGATCCCCGGCCGCCCCGGTTCGCGTCCTCCGTCGGGGTGATCTTCCTGAGCGGGGCGACGATCGCGTTCGCCGCCGGCGCCGCGACGCTGGGCTGGGGGCTGGCGCTCGTCGTGGCCGTGCTGGCCGGCTTGTCGGCCACCACCGGCGTGTGCGTCGGCTGCGAGATGTGGCTGTTCTTCGCCCGCCGCCGGGGCGTCGTGGTGAGCGGCTCGTAGCGGTGATCCCCCTCCGGCTGCTGATCGTGGTCGTCCTGGCCTTCGGCGTGCTCCTGCTGGCCCGCCTCTACCGCCAGTGGCGCCACACCGTCCGCACCGAGACGCCGACCACGCCGCTGGTCCCGTCTTCTATCCGAGCCGGCGCGGAGCGGACGTGGCTGATCTTCACCACGCCCTTCTGCGCCAGCTGCGGTCCCATCGAGGCCCGGTTGCGGGCCAGCGATCCGGGGGCCAACGTCGTGCGCATCGACGCCACCGAGCAGCCCCATCTGTCCACCGCCTTCAAGGTGCGCAGCGCCCCCACCGTGCTGCTGGCCGACGGTGACGGGCGGGTGCAGGCCCGCCTGGTGGGCGCCGAGGCGGTCGACCGCTACGTGCGCAACCCGATGTAGGGGCGGCGGCCGGCGGGGATGCCGGCTCGGGACGGGTTCTCGCGATCGCGGTCGGACAGCACCGGGTCGGCGAGGCCCCAGTCGGCGCCGATCTCGGGATCGTCCCAGGCCACGCCCAGCTCGTCGTCGGGGTTGTAGTACTGGTCGACCAGGTAGGTGAGGGTGAGGTCGGTGAGGGCGGCGAACCCGTGGGCCACGCCGGGGGGGATGAACACGCCCCGGCCGTCCTCGTCGCCCATGTCGAGCTCGAGGGTGGCCCCCTCGGTGGGTGAGGCGTCGCGCAGGTCGTGCAGCACGACCCGGGCCCGGCCCCGGGTGAGATACCAGTAGTCGGCCTGGTGCAGGTGGTAGTGGAGCCCGACCACCGCCCCCGCCTGCTTGTCGGACCGGTTCCCCTGCACCATCTCCCGACCCTTGGGAAACCACGACCGCCGGTAGCTCTCGACGAAGCGCCCCCGGGCGTCGCCGAAGGTGGCCGGCTCGACGATGAACACGCCGGCGATGACGTCGGACTCGGTGACCACGGTGGCGCTCATAGCTCGAAGCGACCGTAGCCGCCCCGGTAGAACACCAGCGGAGGCCCCTCCCGGGCCACGTCGAGGCCCGTCACCCGGCCGATCACCATGATGTGGTCGCCCGCGTCGTGCTCCGCCTCCACGGTGACGTCGATCCACGCCAAGGCGCCCTCGACCACCGGCGATCCGGCGGGGGACGGGTGCCAGCCGACGCCCTCGAAGCGGTCCTCGGTGACGGTCGCGAACCGGCGGGCCACCACCTCCTGGTCGGCGCCGAGGATGTTGGCGGTGAAGCGCCCAGTCACCCGGATGCGGGGCCAGGTGGTGGAACGCCGGCTGACGCAGATCGCCACCAGGGGCGGGTCGAGGGAGACCGACGTGAACGAGTTCACCGACAGCCCGAGTGGCCCTGAGTCGTCGGCGCCGGTGATGACGGTGACGCCGGTGGCGAAGTGGCCCAGGACCTGGCGGAACCGGGCCTCGTCGACGCCGGCCGTCACGCGGTCACGCCCGTCACGCCGTCACGCCGTCACGCCGCACGCCGACTCGAGGCTGACGGTGAGCCCCTCGTAGGCGGAGAGGACCTCGTCCGGGCCGGAGTGGCCGGCGGCGTGGCGGGCCACGTCGAGCAGGCGGTCGAGCTCGTCGTCGCCGCGGTCGGGGTCGTGGTGGAAGAGGGCCAGGCGGCGGGCCCCCGCCTCCTTGGCCACCATGACCGCGTAGCCGGCGGTGGAGTGGCCCCGGCGGGCCCGGCCGGGCCAATCGGCCGCGCTGAGCTGGGCGTCGTGGACGAGGAGGTCGACGCCGTCGGCCACTTCCAGGACACCCTCGTCGACCCGGTCGAGGTCGGCGGGGGCGTCGTGGTCGGGGACGTAGGCGATGGTCACGCCGTCCCGCTCGATGCGGTAGGCGTTGGTGACGGCCGCCCCGTGGGGGACCGAGCGGGCCTTCACCTTGGCGTCGCCGATGGCGAAGTCCTCGTCCCGGACGTCGTGGACGCGGATGATGGCCGGCTTCTCGTCGAACCGGTCGCGGAACCAGGGCGGGCCGAGGGTGTCGGCGAGCACCCGGGCCAGCGGACCTTGGTCGGGCGGGGGGCCGAACACGTCGAGAACGGTGTGGTGGTCGTCGAGGGGGGCGAAGTCGGGCAGGCCCTGGACGTGGCCCCAGTGGAGGTGGGTCAGGAGGGCCGCCGCCCGCAGGGGGTGGTCGTAGACGTCGATGGTGGCTTCCCACCGGCGGAGGCCCGAGCCCAGGTCGAGGACGATCGGGGGCTCCTTGGGCGACTCGACCACGACGCAGGCGGTGTGGGTGCCGTAGCGCAGGTTCCCGGCCGCCGGGACGGGGGCCGACCCCCGCACGCCATGGAACGTCACGTTGAGCACGCCGGCCGAGGCTACTGCCGGCCCGAGGTGGCGAACTGGCGTGCGAGCCTCGATCGCCGGCGCACGATCTCGAACCGGCGGGAGCCTAACGTCGGCCCCGAGATGCTCGAGTTCGCCCTCCGCAGCGACGTCTACCGCCGTCCCCTGATGACCGCCCTCGACCGCCTCGGCCTCCGCGAGGGTTGGCTGTGCGCCGACGTGGGCGCCGGCGGGGGCGACGTGAGCGTCGCCTTGGCCGAGGTCGTCGGCCGGGACGGACGGGTGTACGCCGTCGACAGCGATCCCCGGGCCCGCGACGCGGCCGCCGCCGCCGCCGCCGCCGCCGGCCAGGGCCAGGTCTTCGCCGTCACCCAGTCGGCCGAGGATCTCCTCCTCCCCGAACCGGTCGATCTCGCCTTCTGCCGGTTCGTCCTCATGCACGTCCACGACCCGGCGGTCGTGCTCGGGCGGATGGGCGGCGCCGTCCGCCCCGGGGGATGGGTCGTGGCCCAGGAACCCATCACCTCCGCCGGCCGGGTCGGCGGCCGGCCCCTCTCCATGCCCGACGCCCGCCACCCCGACGTAGGTGCCGACCTTCCCGCGCTGGCCCGGGCCGCCGGGCTGGAGGTGGTCGACGCCTGGGCCGAGTCCCAGGCCGGCGCCGGCCCCGGCCCGGTGGCCGACTACCTCGCCTCCCTCACCGGGGTGCACCCGGGCGACGACCCTGTCGTCCTCCCGCCCCTGGTCACGGTGGTCGCCCGCCGGCCCGGGCACTGACGAAGCGGGCTGGGCAATACTGCGCACCGTGCTGGTGGACGGGAGCGGGCTGCGCAAGACCTACGCGCCGGGACGGTCGTCGTCGTTCGACGCCATCCGGGACGTGAGCATCGTCGTCGAGCAGGGCGAGAACGTCGGCCTGGTGGGCGAGGCCGGCGCCGGCAAGAGCACCGTCGCCCGCCTGGTCACCGGGTTCCTGGCCCCCGATTCGGGCACGGTCCGGGTGGACGGGGACGACGTGGCCCTCATGGGTCGCAAGGAGCTGCTCGCCCTGCCCCGCCGGGTCCACCTCGTCCCCCAGGACCTCGACTCCGTCCTCCCGCCGAGGTCCAAGGTCGCCAAGGTGGTCGAGGAGCCGCTGGACTGGGTGAAGACCGATCCCGGCCAACGCATCCCGCTGGTCCTGGCCGCCCTCACGGCCGTCGGCCTCCCGGCGGAGGACATGGTCGGACGGAAGGTCTCGGCCCTGACCGCCGCAGCCAAGGCGCGGGTGGCCCTGGCCCGGGCCCTCATCCTGCGGCCCCCGCTGGTGGTGGCCGACGACATCGCCGGACCCCTCGATCCCACCGCCGCCGCCGACCTGGTGCAGCTGATGGCCGAGCTGGGAATCCTCCACGGCGTCGGGTACCTGTTCGTCACCCGCGACCTGGCCCTGGCCGAGTTCCTCTGCGACCGGCTGGTGGTGCTCGACGAGGGCCGCATCGTCGACCAGGGCCCCACCGACCAGGTCATGTCCCGACCCCTCCACCCCCGGTCGGCGGCGCTGGTGGAAGGTGCCCGTCGCCGCCAGCGACGTTCGGAGGCCGGCTAGCGCGACGGGAGGCGGCGGCGCCGGCCGGACCGCCACCAGGCGGCGGCGAGGATGACCAAGGCCACCGCGTTGACGGCCGAGGCCAGGGGGCGGCCGGCGAGGGCGTGGCCCACGACCAGCGCGACCATGGCGGCGACGAAGGCGGCGAACCACCGGGTCCGGCGCTCGGCGAAGACGGCCCGGAACCGGACCAGGACGGGCAGGGCGCCGGCATAGCCGGCGACGACCAGGATGGCGGCGACGATCTCCACCCGGCTACCGGTGGACCGCGGCCAGCGGCGCGGCGTGGGACCGGACGAGCAGGGCCCGTTCCTCCGCCACCAGGGGACTCTTCGGCGCCCAGCCGTGGTCGACCCACCGGTCGGACACGTCCGACGCGGCCGGCATCCGGGTCCACTCCCGGCACTCGTACGCCCCCACCTTGGGGACGAACGACCGGGCCGGCACCGACCCCTCAGACCTCGACAGTGAGCCCTCGCCAGTAGAACCACATCGTCCGCCACCGGACGACGCCCGTGACCGGCAGTCCGATGAGGTGCCAGAACATGCGCCACGTCTCCCGCCGGCCGGTCCGGCGCCCGAGCTTCTCCCGCTTGGTGCGGTGGGTCACCCCGTGGAGGGTGCGGGCGGTGGTCGCCAGACGGCCCTCGGCGATCACCTCGTTGATCATGATCTCGATCGAGTAGCCGTCCCGCTTGTGGTCGGGGATCGCCTCCCAGACCCACCGGGGGACGATCCGCTCGCCGGTGGTCGGCGCCAGCCGGAGCACCAGGGGGTTCCACAGGCCGTAGTCGAACCACCCGAGCGACATCGTCGCCCGCCCTTCGGCGAACGGCCGGCAGATGGCGTCGAGGTGGGCCGGGGTCAGACCCACCAGGTCGGCGTCGCAGAACAGGAAGGCGTCGGCGTCGCTGGCCGCCACGCCCACCTCCAGGGCCCGCCCCTTCGACCCCCGGGGCCCACCCGGCTCCCGCCGCACGACCTTGGCCCCGGCGGCGGTGGCCACGTCGGCCGTCCCGTCGGTGGACCCGTCGTCGACGACCAGCACCTCCCGGGCGTACCCGCACCCCCGGGCGGCCGCCACCACCGATCCGACCGTCGCCGCCTCGTTGCGGGCGGGGATGACGATGTCGATGGTCGCCGGGCTCAACCGAGCTTGGCCCGGAGGAACTCGAGGGTCCGGACCCAGGCCATGCGGGCCGCCTCCTCGTCGTAGACCTCGGACCGGGTGTCGTCGAAGAAGGCGTGGCGGGTGCCGGGGTACACGAACGTCGTCACGTCCTTGCCCAGGTCGGTGAGGGTGGCCTCCAGCCGCTCGACCGCGGACGGGCCGGCCAGGACGTCGTCCGCCGCGTAGTGGCCCTCGACCGCCGCCTCCAGGAGGGCGAAATCCGGTTGCCCCGCGTCCCACGGGGTGAGGCCGTAGAAGGGGACGACGGCCGCCACCGCGTCCGGGCGGACGGTGCCCAGCCACAGGGCCAGCCCGCCCCCGACGCCGAACCCGACTGCGCCCACCGTGTGACCCCGGACCGAGGCGTGACCCAGGAGGAAGTCGACCGCCCCCGACAGATCCTGCGCCGCCCGGGCCGTGTCGAGGGCCATGGCCGATTGCGACGCCTCGTCGACCTCCCGGAGGGGGACGACCTTGCCGTCGAACAGGTCGGGCGCGAGGGCGGTGAAGCCCTCCGCCGCCAGCCGGTCGCAGACGTCGCGGATGTGGCGGTCGACGCACCACCACTCCTGGACGACGACGACGCCGAGGCCCGCCCCCTCGGCCGCGGGGGCCAGATAGCCGGCGCCGGACGGGATCTCGACCATGTCGCCCATTCCGATCGAGGCTACCGGCGGGTCAGCTCGGGGACCGCCACGCACCCGGCCCGGTCGAGGGCCTCGGCCATCGTCTCGGCGCCCGCCGGCCCCCCGACCACCGAGACCAGATCGGCCGGGACCACCTCGCACGGCGCGGCCCAGGGCGCGGGCGCCTCTCCTAGCCGGGCCACCAGCGCGTCCCACAGACCGGCGGGCAGCACCCGGCCCACCCCCGCCACCGCCCACACCGGCACCCCGGCGTGCCCCGCCACCGCGGCCGCGGCCCGCGACCCCGACGTCGCCACCAGCCCCCCGGGGCCGAGGGCGTCCGCCTCCAGCACCACCAGGTCGCTGGCCAGCACCGCCGCGGCCAGTCCCGACTCGGCCACCGCGTCCACGTCGGCCCCCGCCTCGTCGAGGTCGTAGAGCAGCCGCCCGCCCTCGCCCCGGGCGTCGACCACCAGCACCCGGAGGTCGCCCCGCCGAACCAGCGCCCGTCCCGCCTGCCGGGGCGAACCGAGAACGGTGACGGTGGCCCCCTCCGGCAGGGCGTCGGCCAGGGCCCGTGCCGTCGGGTCCTGGCGGAGGGCGTCGGCCGCCCGCCACGCCTCGTTGGCCGGGTCGGCCGCGGCCAAGACCCGGGCCGCCAGCCACCACACCGGCCCGAACGTGGGCTGGCGGTCGACCAGCCGCCGGCAGGCGGTCACCACCGCGGCCGGCTCGCCGGAGATGGCGGCCAGGGCCGACGCCGCCTGCCGGGCCACCAGTCCCGGGTCCTCGCCCCCCGCCCGGGCTGCCATCCGCAGCCGCTCGAAGGGGTGCATCGGGTGACGGGCCGGCTACAGGCCGGGCTTGAACACCATCACCACGACGACGGCCACGGTGATCAGGTTGAGGATGCCGCCGACGACCCCCGCCCGACGGCCGAGGGCGTCGAGATCGCCGGCCGTCGCCTGCGAGCCACCGGCCGTCTCCCGAAGGACGGCGTTGAGGCGGCGGACGGTGGGCCGGTGCAGGCCGTGGTAGATGCCGATGGCGACGATGTAGAGGATGAAGGAGAGCGAGATCCACGCCTGGCTGAAGGTGAACACGTCCTCGCTCATCAGGACCAGGACGATGCCCAGAACCGGCACCAGGTAGATGAACCACTCCGAGAACGAGTACCCCTTCTCCACCGCCGCCCCGATGGCCGCCCCCTCCGGTCCCCGGCGGGCCGCCGCCTGGGCGCCGAAGAAGCCGGTCACCACCACACCGCCGAAGCCGACGATGGCCGTCAGCAGGTGCAAAACCAACACGACCTTGTAGGCGTCCCCGTCCGGTCCCATAGGTCCCCCTCTGCCTCTCGTCCTGGCTCGCTGCGCCGAAGATAGCTGGGGTACCGTCCCGCCGTGGCCACCGACCCGCCCCCGACCCTCGTGCTCACCTCGCTCACCGGCCGCGCCCACTCGGTCCGGGAATGGCTCACCACCTTCCACCTGCTCTTCGTGGCCATCGGCACCCGGAACCAGAGCGAGTGGATCGTCCCCACCGCCAAGCGGGTGCTCTACGACTACGAGCAGGCCGACTGCCGGGTGGCCTGGTTGGTCGCCGGCGACTCGGGCGACGCCCGCCGGCTCCTCGGGCCCAAGGCGGCCGACCACGACCTGGTGTTCGTCGACCCCGAGCTCAAGGCGGTCAAGGGGTTCGGGCTGACGACGCTGCCCGCCATCGTCCACCTCGGCATCGACGGCACCGTGGTCAACGCGGTCGAGGGATGGGACCCGATGGCCTGGCGGGCGCTCACCGTCGAGCTGTCCCGCCAGGTGGGATGGACCCGGCCTCGCCTCCCCGATCCCCGCGACCCGGGGCCGTTCCAGGGCGCCCCGCTGCCGGCCCGCGCCGGCTGAGGGCCAGAGGGGTAGGGCACCTAAGCCAGACGGCGGGCCTCGGCGGCGGGGTCGCTCGTGAGGGAGAGGGCGGCGAGGACGAGGATGGAGGTCGGAGCGTTGCGGAGCTCGCCCAGCACCCACGTCGAGCGGTCGACCGCCTCCAGGGCGTCGACCATCGAGCGGGGACCGACCCGGCGCCGCCGAAGCTCCGAAGCCAGCTTGGCCGCCTCCACCTGCATGCCTCGTGCCTCCCTTCCTGACCCGCCCACCTTCGCCCCTCCGGCCTGTGGAGCACAAGACCTGAAAGGCTGTGCACAACCCGGCCCCAGGCGGGGAGAACCGCAGGTCAGCGGGCGATTCCGCCCCTGGTCATGGCGTCGACGTCGAGGACGCGGTCGACGTCGGCGGCGGCCATGAGGCCCTCCTCGAGGACGATCTCCCGGAGGGTGCGGCCTTGGGCCAGGGCCTGGCGGACGACCTCGGCCGCCTGCTCGTAGCCGAGGTGGGGGACGAGGGCGGTGGCCAGGGCGGGGGACGACTCGGCGTAGCGCCGGCAGCGGGCCTCGTCGGCTCGGAGTCCGGCCAGGCAGCGGTCGGCCAGGGCCCGGGCGGCGGCGGCCAGCAGCCGGATCGACTCCAGCAGGTTGCGGGCCATCACGGGCACGGTCACGTTGAGCTCGAACGAGCCGGTGGTGCCGGCGAAGGCCACCGCGGCGTCGTTGCCGATGACCTGGGCCGCCACCTGCACCACCACCTCGGGGATGACCGGGTTGACCTTGCCGGGCATGATCGAGCTCCCCGGTTGGAGGTCGGGAAGGTGGACCTCGCCCAGGCCCGCAGCCGGACCGCTCGACATCCACCGCAGGTCGTTGGCCATCTTGACCAGTGACACGGCCACCGTGCGCAGCATCCCCGACGTCTCCACCAGGGCGTCCCGTCCCCCCTGGGCCTCGAAGTGGTCACGGGCCTCCCGCAGGGGCAGGCCGGTCGACTCGGCCAGCCGGCCCACGACCCCCGTTCCGAATCCGGGCGGGGCGTTGATGCCGGTGCCCACCGCGGTGCCGCCCAGAGCCAGCTCGCCCAGGCGGGGGAGCGACCCCTCCAGCCGCTCGATGCCGTGCTCCACCGCGGTGGCGTACCCGCCGAGCTCCTGGCCGAGGGTGACGGGGGTGGCGTCCATCAGGTGGGTGCGGCCGGCCTTGACGACGCCGGCGAGGTCGGCCTGGCGCCGGCGGAGGACGTCGGCCAGGTGGCGCAGGGCCGGGACCAGGTCGGTGGCCACCGCGGTGACGGCCGCCAGGTGGACCGCCGACGGGAAGACGTCGTTCGACGACTGGGACGCGTTGACGTGGTCGTTGGGGTGCACCGGCCGTCCGAGGCGCTCGGTGGCCAGCCCCGCGATGACCTCGTTGGCGTTCATGTTGGACGAGGTGCCGGACCCGGTCTGAAAGACGTCGACCGGGAAGTGGGCATCCCAGTCCCCTGCCGCCACCTCCCGGGCGGCGGCGGCGACGGCATCGGCCACGTCCCCCGGCAGGACCCCGAGGGCGGCGTTGACCAGGGCCGATGCCTCCTTGATCCGGCCCAGGGCCCCGATCAGCTCCCGACCGATGGGCTGGCCGGAGATGGGAAAGTTCTCGACCGCCCGCTGGGTGGACGCCCCCCACCGGGCCTCGGCGGGCACGTCGACCTCGCCCATGGAGTCGTGTTCCCGCCGGGAGGCCATAGAGGGGGATTGTTGCACCCCCCCGTGGCCCAGGTTAGGGTTCCCCGGAACCGAGGACCCCCCCGGCGTAAGTGAGGCTGATGACCCCACGTCACCGACGGCTGCTCGGCGTTTTCGTCGGGTTCACATTGCTGCTCCCCGCGCTGGGGCAGCCTTTGGCGTGGGCGGCGCCCATCGACGACAAGCGGGCCGAGGCCGCTCGTCTCCAGGACCAGCTAGAGGCCCAGGGCGAGCAGGTCAGCATCATGGCCGAGCGCTACAACCGGGCCCGCCTGAAGGTGTCCGAGGTGGAGGCCGACGTGGCCCAGACCGAGGCCGAGGTGGCCCGCTCCGACGACCGCCTGGCCGAGGTCAAGAAGCGGCTGGCCGCAGCCGCGGTGTCGGCTTACATGCACGGCGGGAGCATGTCGCTGCTGAGCACGATGGCCCGCAGCGGGAAGGCCAACGAGACCATCGTCCGCCATCAGTACCTGCGGGTCACCGCCGCCGACCAGCGCTCCGTCATCGGGGAGCTGCGGTCGGCCAAGGAGGACCTGTCCCTGCGCCGAGCCGAGCTCGATGGCGAGCGCAAGGCGGCCCGGGCCGCGGCCGCGGAGGCGGCGGCGGCCAACTCCGAGGCGGAGGAGGCGGAGGCCGCCCAGCTGGCGTTGCTGGCCTCGGTGGAGGGCGACATCTCCTCGTTGGTCGCCGAGGAAGCCGCCCGCCGGGAGGCGGAGGACGTGGCCCAGCGACGCCTGGCGGCGGTGATCCCCCCGGCCGCCATCCGAGTGTCGGGCGAGGAGGCGCTGCCCGCCACCCGCATCCTGCCCTCGTCGGGGCTGGGCGGCGTGGCCGTCGACCGGGCCATGACCCACCTGGGCAAACCCTACGTGTACGGAGGCTCGGGACCCGACTCGTTCGACTGCTCCGGCCTCACCCAGGACGCCTGGGCCGCGGCCGGCGTGAGCCTGTCCCACGCGGCCGACATCCAGTGGTACGAGAGCACCCGGGTCTCGGTCGACGAGGTCATCCCCGGTGACCTGCTCTTCTTCGGCGATTCGGTGGAAGGCATCCACCACGTCGCCATGTACATCGGCAACGGCGAGATGATCGAGGCGTCCACCACCGGCACGCCTATCCGCATCCGCGGCTGGCGCTCGGGCGACCTCGTGGGGGCCGGCCGACCGGGCTGAGTCAGCAGTACTTCACGAGCGTCGGGTAGGGGTTCTCGTAGCCGCTGCCACCGGGGTGGATCTCGAAGTGGAGGTGGGGGGCGGTGCTGGCCGCGTCGCCGGTGTTGCCGACCCGACCCACGATGGTGCCGGCGGTGACCCGTCCGCTCTCGCCGAACGAGTCGAGGTGGGCGCCGAAGTACTCGTTGCCGTCGTCGCCGTCGAGGTAGTAGGCGAGGCCGCTGATGGCGCCGCTCCGATGGCGGACGACGCCGTCGACGCTGGCCACCACCGGCGTCCCCCGGGGGGAGAGGATGTCGTTGCCCTGATGGGTGTACCCCCCGCCGCGGGGGGCTCCGTAGTCGTCGCTGAAGGCCAAGGGGCCCTGGACGGGGCAGATCCAGTCGGCGTCGGCGTCGACCTCCACCTCCGGCGGGTCGGGCACCGTCGTCGGTGGGACGGTGGAGGAGGCGGCGGTCGGTCCGGACGTCCCCGCCGGCGCCGGCGCCGCGGTCAACGGCGCGGGGGCGGAAGGAGACGCGGTTCGGGCTCGATCCGCGACGGCTGCGGCCTCCGCTGCCTCCGTCGCCCGCCGTTGCGCCTCCCGGGCCGCGGCCGCCTCCGCCACCACCTCGCTCAGCCGGTCGATCTCGGCGATGGCATCGTCCCGCCGGGCACGGAGGTTCTCCAGCGACTCGGCGTGCGCCTCCTGCTCCTTCTCCAGCCGGGCCTGCTCCCGGGTGAGGTCCTCCCGGTCGGCCCGGAACTGGTGGAGGGCGTCGGTGGAGCCGCCGGCGATCACGTGGCTGTACTGCTGGGCCCGGATCACGTCGTTGGCGTCGGCCATGCGCAGTATGCGGACGATGGGCGAGGTCCCTCCGACATACAGCCAGATCGCCAGCTGCGAGACCTGCTGGCGGGTGGCCCCCACTCGGGTGTCGATGGTGGCCACCCGACCCTGGAGGTGGGCGACGGCGTCCTCCGCCTCGGCCAGGGCCGTCTCCGCGTCGGACAGCTGGCGGGCGGCCGCGTTGGCCCGCCGTTGGGCGTCGGCCAGGTCGTCCTCGGGAGCCGCGCCCGCGCTGGTCGGCGCCGACAGCGCCAGGGCGAGCGCCGCGCCGAGCACCCGCGCCAACCGACGTCCCCCCATGAAGGGTGCACCCTAGGCCAGTTATCCACAGGGTTCAGGTCAGCGGTACACCCCGTTGTGGCCGATGGAGTGGTTGCCGGGCTGGGGGAACAGCGTGAGCCCGTGGGCGCCGGGTCCGGTGGCGATGGTGTGCAGCACCTCGCCCGACCTCGTGTCGATCACCGAGACGCTCCCGTGGTAGCGGTTCGACGCCCACAGCTGGCTGCCGTCGGCCGACACCTGCAGCATGTCCGGGCTCCCGCCGACCTCCCAGGTGGCCACCACCGTGCGGCTGGCCAGGTCGATGACGGTGATGCTGGCGCCGAGGCGGTTGCTCACGTACAGCGACCGGGCGTCCCGGCTGAGGTTGAGCCCGTGGGCACCCTGGCCGGTGGCGAGGAACCCGACCTCGGTCATCGACACCGGGTCGACGATCGACACCCCGTGCCGGCCCTGGTTGGTGACGTAGGCGACCGACCCGTCCGGGGCCAGCTTGACGTCGATCGGCAAACCGCCGACGGTCAGGTGGGCCGCCACCGCCATCGCCTCGGTGTCGACCTTCACCACCTTCCCGCTGAACTCGGTGCTGACCAGGAACCACCGCCCGTCGGCGGTGAAGTCCCCGTGGTCGACCCCCGGCCACGGGATCGGCACGCTCCCGAGCGGCTGCCAGGAGGCGGCGTCGTAGAAGTCCAGCCGCTGCAGCCGCTCGGCGACCACGATCGCCTTCGACCCGTCGGGCGTGAAGTACAGGTTGTACGGGTCCTCGATCGGCAGCGTCTCCACCGGCCGGCCCGACCGCGGATCGACCACGGTGATCGAGTTCCCCTCGGTGTTGTTGACGTACAGCCGGCTGAGGTCCCACGACGGGGTGACGTGGTGGGGCACCTTTCCCACCGGGAAGCGGTCGACGACGGCGAAGGTGGCCGGGTCGATCACGCTCACCGTGGCGTTGCCGGTGTTGGGGACGTAGACGCGCACCGGGACGTCGGCCACACCCGGCGGGAGCGCCGGTCCGAGGGTGGCGGCGTAGATGTTGGCCGGCGCGGGGACCGTCGTGGTGGTCGTGGTGGTGGTGGTCGTCGTGGTCGTGGCCCGGCCGAGGGCGGCGAGCGGGGTGTCGGTCACCGGCTCCTCGAGCGGCGCGAGGAGCCCGACGCCCAGACCGACCGCGGCCAACCCCATGGCGGCGGCGACCCGAGTCCGCGCACGACTCATCGGTATCCCGAGCATGCCGGCCGGTAGCCTCCCCCCGTGACCGCCCCCTTCCCGCCCCACGTGGCCGTGGTCGGAGGCGGTGAGGCCGGTCCCACCGATCTGGCCGTGGCCGAGGACCTCGGCCGGGAGCTGGCAGCGCGGGGTGCGGTCGTCGTCTGCGGCGGGCTGGGCGGGGTCATGGAGGCAGTGTGCCGGGGCGCCCGCCAGGCCGGGGGACGCACCGTCGGTATCCTCCCCGGGGACGACCGAAGCCATGCCAACCCCTACGTTGACGTGGCCATCGCCACCGGTTTGGGCGAGGCCCGCAACCTCCTCGTGGTCCGGACGGCCGACGTGGTGATCGCGATCGGGGGCGAGTTCGGGACCCTTTCCGAGATCGCCTTCGCCCTCCGCCTCGGACGACCCGCCATCGGCATCGGCACGTGGGAGCTGTCCAAAGGGGGTCGGCCGGTCGACGTCATCCACCGGGTGGACACGGCCGTCGAGGCCGCCGATCAGGCGATCTTGCGCAGCACCACCAGCGAGTAGGCGACCAGGCCGACCTCGTCCTCGGCCGGGTAGACGACGCCCTCCCGACCGTCGGACGTGTCGAGGACCAGCTCGAAGGCCGAGGCCCACCCCTTGCCCGGCAGGCGGAAGTCCACCGGTTTGGGCCCGTTGAGCAGGACCAGGAAGCTGTCGTCGACGATGCGCTGGCCCCGCGGCCCCGGCTCCGAGATCTCGTCGCCGTTGAGGAACATGCCCAGGGCCCGGACCGTGCTCTCCGCCCACTCCCGGGCCGTCATCTCCCGGCCGTCGGCGCCGAACCAGCCGATGTCGGCCAGACCCGAGCCCTCGAGGAACGGGCCGTGGATGGGCCGGCCCTGGAAGAACCGCCGGCGGCGGAACACAGGGTGGTCCCGCCGCAGCCGGATCAGGCGCCGGGTGTAGTCGAGGAGGTCGAGGCCCGCCTCGCCCAGGTCCCAGTCGATCCACGACAGCTGGTTGTCCTGGCAGTAGGCGTTGTTGTTGCCGCGCTGGGTGCGGTGGAGCTCGTCGCCCGCCACCAGCATGGGCACCCCCTGGGACAGCAGGAGGGTGGCCAGGAAGTTCCGTTGCTGGCGCTGCCGCAGCCCGAGCACCTCGGGATCGTCGGTGTCGCCTTCGACGCCGCAGTTCCAGGAGCGGTTGTCGTCGGTGCCGTCCCGGTTCTGCTCGCCGTTGGCCTGGTTGTGCTTGCGGTCGTAGGAGACCATGTCCCGCAGGGTGAACCCGTCGTGGGCGGTCACGAAGTTGATCGATGCCGACGGCTTGCGGGCACTGCCCTGGTAGAGGTCGCTCGACCCCGTCAGCCGGTAGCCCATCTCGGCCAGGCTGGCCCCCTTGCCCCGCCAGAAGTCCCGCACCGCATCCCGGTACTTCCCGTTCCACTCCGTCCACAGCACGGGGAAGTTGCCCACCTGGTAGCCGCCCTCGCCCAGATCCCACGGCTCGGCGATGAGCTTGACCGCGGAGACCACCGGGTCCTGGTGGATGAGGTCGAAGAACGACGAGAGGCGGTCGGCCACGTGCATGCCCCGGGCCAGGGCCGCGGCCAGGTCGAACCGGAACCCGTCCACGTGCATGTCGGTCACCCAGTACCGAAGGCTGTCGAGGATGAGGTGGAGGACCTCGGGGTGGCCGGCGTTGAGGGTGTTGCCGCAGCCGGTGAAGTCGACGTAGCGGCGCTGGTCGCCCGCCGCCAGCCGGTAGTAGGCGGGGTTGTCGATCCCCCGCAGGCTGAGGGTGGGCCCGAACTGGTCGCCCTCGGCGGTGTGGTTGTAGACGACGTCGAGGATGACCTCGATGCCGGCCGCGTGGAGGGCCAGCACCATCGACTTGAACTCCCGCACCTGCTCGCCCCGGGTCCCCGACGAGGAGTACTCGGCGTGGGGTGCGAGGTAGCCGAGGGTGTTGTAGCCCCAGTAGTTGGTCAGCCCCCGCCGCAGGAGGTGGGGCTCGGACACGAAGTGGTGGACGGGCATGAGCTCCACCGCCGTCACCCCCAGCCCGACCAGGTAGTCGATCACCGGGGGGCTGGCCAGGCCGGCGTAGGTGCCCCGGAGGCGGGGCGGTACGTCGGAACGGAGGGCGGTGAAGCCCTTGACGTGCAGCTCGTAGATCACCGTGTCGTGCCACGGGGTGCGGGGGTGGGTGTCGTCGCCCCAGGGGAAGAGGGTGTCGGCCACCACCGACCGGGGGACGTGGGGGGCCGAGTCCCGCCGGTCGCGCTGGTCGTCGGGACCGCCCGCGCTGTGGCCGAAGACGGCCTCGTGCCAGTCGAGGCGGCCGTCGATGGCCAGGGCGTAGGGGTCGACGAGGAGCTTGGCCGGGTTGAACCGGAGCCCCCGGGCCGGGTCCCACGGTCCGTCGACCCGGTAGCCGTACAGCTGCCCGGGCATGACCCCGGGGACGTAGCCGTGCCACACGTGACCGTCGACCTCGGTGAGGGGCAGGCGGCTCTCGGTGCTCATCGACTGGCGGCCGAGGGTGCGGGCAAGAGGCTCGTCGTCGAACAGGCAGAGCTCCACCGAGGTGGCGCGCTCGGAGAAGAGGGCGAAGTTGGTACCCTGGCCATCCCAGGTGGCGCCCGGAGGTGATGGGTTGCCAGGCCAGAGCTCCATGACGGGTAGCTAAGCCCACTGGGCACCGCAACCGCACGGGGAGGGGACGATTCTTGGCGAGCAACCCGGCGCAGGGACCCGGCGGGCTCCAGGGTCTGGCGACCCGCTGGAACCACCTGGCCAAGCCGTGGCGGGTCAACGTCGCCCTCTACGCCCTCACCGCCCTCTCGCTGATCGCCCTGGTGTTCGAGCTCGTCGCGGGCGATGACACCGCCCCCAACGTCGATTTGGCGAGCCAGGTGCCGGTCACCTCCACCACGTCGTCGGTCCCGGTGACCACCGCCCCCCCGGCGTCGACCACCACCTCCACCTCGACGACCACCACCACCCGGTCGGTCACGGTGACCACCCGGCGCACGGTCGTCACCGACCCCGAGCCGGAGCCCGAGCCCGAGCCGGAGCCGGAGCCGGAGGAGACCACCACCACGACCGAGGCACCGGTGGAGGAGACGACCACGACGATCCCGGTCGAGGAGACCACCACCACGTCGACACCGGTAGACGAGACCACCACCACGGCGCCGAGCGAGCAGACCACCACCTCGACGCCCGCCGCCTCCTAGCACCATGGCCATGAACCCCGAGGACTTCTGGTACCGGCAACCCGACTCGGAGGGCTACGACCGCTACACGCCCCGCTGGTGGCAGCTGAAGGCCCGCTGGGAGCTGATGCCCAACGCCTACCGGGTCAACTCCGTGCTCTACGTCCTGGGCGCGCTGTCGCTGGTGGTGCTCATGGTGGAGGTGAGCGTCGGAGATGGTGGCGGCGGCGACACCAACCTCGATGCCGCCAGCCAGGTGTCGGCCGTCCCCACCACCCGCGAGACCACCACCACCCGCGTGGGCCGGACCACCACCACCCGAAAAGCGTCGACCACGACCTCGTCTCAGCCGCCGGCGACCCCCATCACCAGGCGCCCCACGCCTTCCCTGAGCGGCGGCGGGGAGGGCGGAGGCGGCGGGACCGACGCCACCGACCCGACCACTCCGTCCGGCTCGTCGGCCCCCACCGAGACCACCGCGCCCTCCGGCGTCAGCAACACCACGCCCGCCACCCCCCCGACCACTTCCTCGCCACCGGCGACGACGTCGCCCACCACGTCCCCGCCGGCAACGTCGTCGCCCACCACGTCCCCACCGATCACCCCGCCGTCGACGACCCGGCCCCGAATCACGATCCCCCCCGACTACACGGTGCCCCCGTACCCGTACCCCACCAGGAGGTAGTGCCCACGGACCTCGGCGATCTGGCCGGCAAGGCCAAGGACCTGGCCAAGGAGCACGACGACAAGGTCGAGGACGCGATCGACAAGGTCGCCGACGTGGCCAGAGACCGCGTCGACGGCCACGACGACAAGGTCGACACGGCCGTCACCAAGGCCAAGGGCCTCATCGGCGGCGGCGGCGGCGAGGAGCCCCCGGGGACGTAAGCGGGGCGGTGGAGTTCGGCCACGTCGAGCGGGGGGCAAGTGCGAAACCACGAGATCGGGGCGATGTGCGTGGCGAAGCTGCTCGATGAACGCCCGGTGCCGTCAATTTCGGATAGGTAGGGCGGGGCCATCCCCGGGATCTTGGGCGCGCGTTGTGGGCGGTCGCGGCACCGTCCACGAGCCGGTGTTGAGGGCGCCGGGGACCGCCGTCACGACGACGCGGTTGTGGGCTACTGGGGCGAGGGGAGTCAGCGGCTCCGGATACGGACGACCCCGACGTAGGGAACCTGCTTGTCGACGAAGCAGTGACGCTGATCCCCGTCGGCAACTGATCCTCGAACAGCTGGACGCCGGCGACGACTTGGCGTCTCGTGCGAGGTGGACCGTGCGATACCCAGGCGAAGAGCTCGTCGGGATCACCGCGCGATCGGCGGGCGTCAGCGCGTCGAGGTCCGGCTGGGACTAGTCGGTCAGGAAGACTCGCCAGGTCACGCCGAGCGGCGGTGCGTGCCCTCGAGGTAGCCCAACAACTCGTCTTTGTCGGAGAAACCGCGAAGCGAGCCGTCGGCGATCTGGGCCCGTGCGGCCACAACCGCGGCCGCCACGGCGTCGGCGCCTACTTCCGCCCGCCACTCGTCGAGCAGCGGCGTCTCGCTGGAGCTGACGTCCGACATGGCCACCAGCGTCGCGGCTGTCCAAGATGCGCGATCCGCCCCGCTGCCCGCGCCCTGCACGTGCCGTCCTGCGCCACCCACCATCGCCGCCGCGAACGCTCACATGCCGACCGAACGTTGTCGACGTCCGCCGGGTGCTGCTGGCGCTCGGGTCCCGGCATTGGGCGCTCTTGCGGCCGGTGGACATCGTGAGTTCCAGGCGAGGTCATGGGTGCCCAGGTCGGAAGTCGCCGGTACGTAAGGCAGGGGTGCGCCCGGGCCGAGGCGAGGCGAG
Source organism: uncultured Acidimicrobiia bacterium (assembly GCA_963790325.1). Lineage (GTDB taxonomy): Bacteria > Actinomycetota > Acidimicrobiia > Acidimicrobiales > AC-14 > JAXDMK01. The sequence continues at coordinate 521,195 of CAWBNY010000002.1, read as the reverse complement.
CGATGCCTGCGGTCTGCTCATTCACGGCGGCGGCGAGCGGGCGGTTCGCCTCCACCCGCTCGTGACCGTGTGGGCCGTGGGTGGCGGGCCTTGTCGTCAGCGGTCTCCTGGGGGCGCTTTCCTCGGGGTGCCCTCGTCGCCGGGGCTGCCGGCAGCCAGTACCAAAATCGGTCCGCTACGCGACAGCTGTCGCCTCAATCTCCACCATGAGCTCGGGATAGGCGAGTCGGGCCACGCCCACCATGGATCCCGGCGGGGCGACACCGGCAGCCGCCGTGCGGGAGGCCAGGAGCCCGTAGTGCTGGAAGCACAGGTCCACGTCGGTAGTGAAGATCGTGAGCCGCACCAGGTTGGCTAGGGACATGCCCGCCTCCTGGAGCACGGCCTCCATGTTGTCCACGACCTGGGTTATCTGTCCGGCCATATCACCGGGGTGCTGGACGGCCCCCTCTCCGTCCACCGAGGCCTGGCCGGCCAGGAAGAGGGTGCGGGTCTGGCCGGTGACGACCTCGCCCTGGTTGAACCCCATGGGGATCGACCACTGCCACGGGTTGACGATCGTGCGCTCCATCGCCGTCACGCCACCCGGAGCTGGTCGACGGCGAGGATGGCGTTCAGGTCGTCCTGACCGGGAAGCGGGACGGCGTCCATGCGGGCGATCAAGCGGATCAGGCGGAAAGCCTCGGCCAGGTCGGCGCCCCGCAGGGTCGTGGCGTGGGCGGAGGCCACGGTCGACATGCCGAGGGCCTGCACGGCATCCACGTGGCGGTCGAACTTGTCGATGTCGAGCAGGGTGTGCCATGGCGCGCCCACCCGGTTGCTGAACAGGAAGGACTCCCGGTACAGGTCGGCCGGGATGTCGCCCGTGTCGGTCACGTGACCCTGCAGAAGGCAGGCGAAAGAGTCGACGGCCCAGAAGACACCGGACGTCGAGTCGAAGAGCCCGCGGGTCGTGGGCGAGTCCCAGACGGGCGGGATGACGGCGGTGAGGGTCCGGTCGCCGGCGTCGAAGGAGTCGCCCGGGTTGACCCAACGCATGCGATCGAGGGGGAGGGTCAGGGCCCGCTGGAGGCGCTCGACGGTGAACCAGTTGGTGACGAGGGTGGCGTTGGGGCACGCCTCCAGCACCGGCAGGAGGTTGCCCACGTGATCGTGGTCGTCGTGGGACAGGAAGACCCAGCGCACGTCGTCCGGGTCGACGAGCGAGAAGGCGGCGTTGAGCCAGTCCTCACGGCTCAGCTCGTTGCCGGTGTCGACGATGACCGGCTCGGCGCCGGTGATCACCATGGAGTTGACCGGCACGACGGTGCCGGGGGCGGCGGGCAGGATCTCGGGGATCACCCACGTGTCGGGAGCGATCAGGTAGGGGTCGTGGATCTTGGGGACTGGGCGAGTGATGGTCATGGGTCCATCCTGCGCATCGCGTCCCTTCGCCACAGCGGGAGGACTACGTACTTCTGCCCGTCGCGACTACGTATTCGTGCGGGCGGCCAGGGCGGCCAGCTGGGTCCGGTTGGCCGTGTTCGTCTTGAGCATCAGCCGCTCGACGTGCTTCTCGACGGTCCGAGCCGACAGGTAGAGACGGTCGGCGATGTCCTTGTTGGAGAGTCCGCTGGCGATCAGGTTGAGGACGTCGGCCTCTCGCCGGGTGATGCCGAGGCGGGCCAGTTCGGGGCCCACGTCCGACTGGGCGCCGCCACGCCGGGGCACCGGGGCCCCCGCCTTCCGCAGGAGCGACCGGCAGGCGCGGGCCAGGTTGTCGAGGCCGGCGTCCTCGAAGAACTCGAGGGCCTCCCGCAGCCACACCGCGGGCGTGCCCCAACCGTCGTCGATGGCGGCTTCGGCCACGAGCCGGCGGCCGAGGTTGCCGTACCAGGGCGCATCCTTGAGTGCGGCCATGCCGGCCCGGAAGGCGGATTCGGCGAACGCCTCGTCACCCGCCCGTCCGGCGTGCACGGCCCGCGCCAGGTCAGCCAGGGCGATGGTGGCCACGTGCATGGAGGCCGCTTCGCTGGCCAGGTCGTCCAGGACGACGGTGGACCGCTCCGGGTCGAGTGACTCGACGAGGGCGTAGACGCCGCGGTAGGGGGCCCGGGACACACCTGAGTTGGCCGGCACCAGGGACTCCGCCATGTCGAACTGGGCCAGCGCCTCGGCCCGGTCCTCGGTGGCCAGTGCGGCCAGGCCCAGGGCGTGGCCCCGCCCGGTGGCCTCGATCTCGGCGTCGAAGTGGGGAAGGGCCTCCTCGAAGGCGACGACGGCCTCCGCCCGCCGACCGCTGACCCCCTCGATCCCACCCTTCACGGTGAGCACGGCCGGGATGAGCAGCCCCAGGTGGTGGCGGCGGGCGATCTCGAGGGCACGTTCGGCCGCGGCCCGGGCCTCGTCCAGCTGGTAGTGGACGAACAGGGACACGGCCAGGTGCATCCCCGCCTGCGCCTCCAGCCCCGGTGCCCCGATGGCCAGGGCCCCGTCCCGCGCCGCCCGCAGGCGGTCGATGCCGCCCAGGCGGACGAGGTCGATGGTCCCTAGCTCGTGCAGGGCCCGCACCCGGCGCAGGGCCAGTCCCGACGCCTCCGCCGTCATCAGCGCCTCGGTGAAGTGCCGCTCGGCCGACGGCAGGTCGGCGACCCGATCGACCCGTCCGAGGACTTCGAGCGACTCGCACAGGAGGTCGGCCAGGCCGAGGCGTGCGGCCACGTCTCTCGTTGCCCTCGCGTGGGCGGCCGCTTCGTAGACCTTGTGCTCACCCAGGTCGACCTGCGCCCGCAGGATGCCGGTCCGGGCCAGCAGTTCCTCGTCGGGTTCGGGGACGAGCGCATCGACGAGAGCGAGGTGGTCGCGGACTCGCCGCCAGTCGGTCGCGCCTAGGGCGGCGGCGGCCAGCCGCAGATGGGCCTCGGCCCGCCGTTTGGCGGGAGCGCCGGTGGCCACCAGTCGGGCCAGCAGCCGCTCCCCGATCTCGACCACCCGCCGCACGTCCCCGGCCAGGACGCAACCTTCCAGCAGCAGCTCGTGGGCCCGGATGCTGTGCTCGGGATCGACGGCGTCGGCCACGACCCGTTCGGCCGCGGCTAGGCCGGGCGTCACTGCCCCGGCACGCAGGGCAGCCGCAGCTGCGGCCAGGAGGAGCTCGCTGGCCCGGTTCCGGTCGCCCGCCGCCTCGGCCAGCTCGGCGGCCAGCTCCAGCCGTGCCGGGTCGAGGACCGGCTCTGCTTCCAGTGCGGTGAGGGCTCGGGAGGCGATGGCGGTCCGTTCGGGGAGGAGCAGGGTTTCCAGCACGGCGGCGCGGGTGAGGGCGTGGCGGAAGCGGAAGATGCGGGCCTGGCGGTCCTCCACCACCAGCTGCGCGGCCGCCGCCTCCCGGAGGGCGCCCAGGACGTGGGCGTCGTCACATTCGCAGGTGGCCCGCAGCAGCGACCAGTCGAACTGCTCCCCGAGCACGGCCGCCGCCTTGAGCACCTCGACGGCCGCCGGTTCCCGCAGACTGACCAGACGGTCGGCTACCAGAGCGGCGAAGGACGGGGGCACGGCCGGCTTCAGACGCCCGCGCACGTGCAGGCGGGCGGACTCGTCGCCCTCCAAGGCGCCCGCCTCGAGCAGCGAGGCCACGATCTCCTCCACGAGGAAAGGCAGGCCGTCGGACGCCTTCAGGACCACGTCCGTCACCTCGGGCGGCACGTCGCCGGTGGCCAGCAGCGCGGCGACCATGGTGTGGACCCCGTTGGCACTCAAGCGGACGAGATCGATGACCGACGCCTGCCGGCGGGCCCGCTGCCGGACCGCCTGGCGTTCGGCGGCCGATCCCTCACCGGCCCGCACGGTGGCCACCATGGCCACGCCCGAGTCGTCCAGCTTGTCGGCCAGATAATCGAGCAGCTCCAGCGTGCCGGCATCGGCCCAGTGGAGGTCCTCGAGGAGGACGGTCGCCCCGGTGGCGCCAGCGATTCCGCCCAGGAGGCCGAGCACTGCCTCGCCCAACAGGACGATGGAGGGTTCGGCCGGCCGGTCCTCGCCGGGGTGGGCCCAGGCGGGGACGATCACGGCCAGGGCGGGGCTGACTTCGGACGGCGGGCCACTGGTGCGCAGGACAGAGAGGAACGCCTCGGCCACCGGCCGGTAGGGGGCAGGAGCCGGTGAGGGGGCGGCCCGGCCCCGCAGCACGGCCATCCCTTTGCCCTTGGCCTCCTCGGCCGCCACCGCCGCCAGCCGGGACTTGCCCACGCCCGCTTCCCCGATGACGAAGACCAGCCCGCCGTGCCCTTCAGCCGCCCGGGAGACCGCCCCCACCAGGGTCTCGACCTCGGCTTCCCGTCCGACCAACACCGGGCAGCGGACGTCGCGCATGCGGTTCAGTATGGCGGCCTAACGCCGGAAGTCCCTTTCAGTTGCGCTTGCCCAGATGGAGCAGCACGGCCTTCAGATCGTTGCGCAGCACCTCGGCCGCACGGCGGAACCGGCTCTCGCTGAAGGGGTTGTCGTTGCTCGTGTGCGGGCGGCCGTGGCTCTGGGTGACGCCGAGGTCGGCCAGCAGGAACGCAACCGGCTTGGCCACCATGGGCGAGCCGCGGTCGGCGTGGATGGTCAGCTGGCCCCGGCCGATGCCCTGCTTGGCCACGGTGTCGGCCAGCAGCGCCTCCGCCAGGGTGGCGTTCTCGGCGTGGGCGAGCATCCAGCCCGGCACGTAGCGGCTGAACACGGCGCTCCACCTCGCAGAGCGCCCGCGGTTGGCGTGCCGGCACCCGCTCGGGTCTCGGTGGCGGCGGGCTCTGGCGATGCCGGCGATACCAGCGGGCCTGGGACTCGCCCACCGCCGCGCACGCCCGGCGCACGCCCACCACCGGGGTGAGGCCGGCGATGGCCTGGTCGATCACTTCGTCTCGCCCCCTGGGATCGGGGCGCTGTCGGTGGCGAGGCGCTCCAACAGCGCCGAGAGCTTTCCCTGGACCTCGATGACCTTGCGGGCCCGGTCCAGCTCGCCCGCCAGGCGCTCGTTCTCCCGGCGCGGGCGGGCCAGATCGCGGTCACGGGGATCGGCGGGCTGGCGCCCGGCCGGCTGGCCAACGCCTCCAGCGCCCCGCGGTCGCGCTGCTTGCGCCACTCCGAGATGAGCGACGTGTACCGGCCCTCGCGTCGCAGCAGCGTCCCCTTGGAGGCCTTGTCGAGGCGCTCGTACTCGTCGAGATCCGCGCCTTGTACCTCGCCGAGTACCGGCGCGGGCCCCGGGCCCGCTCCAGGACCTCGGGGTCCGCGTCAGTGGTGTCGTTCACGTCGCCAGACTGCGCGTTCGCGTCCATGGAACGGTGATGGTCGTCGTCACTTCGGGGAACTCCTCCCCGCCCTCTCAGCTCAACGAATCGACTGCTCGATCCGCCTCAGCTGAGGTTGACAGAGGGTTGTGAGCAGCCGTCCGGTGGGGATGCTGCCTCTGACAAAGCAAGCAGTGTGATGGACATTTGGAACACACAGCATGTAGTGACACCACAGGAAAGGGTGACCCGAGCGGCACCGAAAGTTCGACTAGCTGTACACCCAGGGAATACAGTGCGTAGGGGTGCGAAACCGTGCGTAGGGGTGCGTCACTGTGACGCAGCGTGCGCCACTACGGCCGGGGGTCACGCGTTGAGGAGGGGAGGTGTGCACCCATGAGCCACCAGCGTAGGCCGACAGAGGCCGAACGAGACGAACTGGTCAGGCTGGACGACTCAGGCATCTCCTGGACCTTGGAGGAAGCCGCTCGGGTGCTGCTCGCGGTGAAGCCCTCCGATATCGACGACGACGCTAGGAAGGCGGAGGAATGAGCGAAGTCGAGGCTTTCAACCACGAGTCAGAGGACGGGGCCGCGTTGTCCCGTGCTAGCCAACGGTACGTGCTGGCATCGCCAGAGGTGGTGTCCTTTCTCCACAATCGGGTGCTAGATATCAGGGCCAATCCACAGCCAGTGATAACGCGGGAACAATTCTACGCAGAGTTTCCTGACTGACTCTGCGTGCCTTTACGGGACGTACGTGCCCTTCATGAGTGGCGGGCTCAGACGGCCCCGTCACCGCCTGTGTGGCAAGCAGTACGTGACTGGATCGGGCGGCTTGGCGATGCTCCCTGGCAAGCACCAAGTATCCCGTTCGTAGAGTTGTCCGATCCTCCCAACTATGAAGTTCGTACGGCGTACCTGAGGCTAAATGACGCGCTCGGTGTACAAATTCACTATCACCGCGAGTTCCTGACCGAGAATGTCGACATTCTTTGGGTTGTTGGTCCGTGGGTCACTGGTGGTGGACCAGCGGACGGTAGCTGAGTCGCCGACCATCCACGCGGCCCATGAGAGCGCCGAGACGAGCCGTATCGCTCATCTTCCGTGTGGAGTACCGGAAGTCGAACTCTGCCAGGTAGCGGGGCAGGTGAGCCACGGAGACGTGGTGGTGAGTCCCGTCGATCGACCGCTTCAACTGGCTGAAGAAGCCCTCGGCCATGTTGGTCGTCACGTCGCCCCTGACGTACTCGCCTGCATCGTGGTTGACCGATTCGTGCGAGACGAACTCGGCCCCCACCGGGAGGTATCCGCGCCAGCCGTCTGTGTGCAGGTGCGAATCGGCCATGTTGACCTGCTCAGCGATGACCTTACGCAGCGTTGCGCCGGTAACGTCGGGCACGATTCGGGAGCGAACCTCTCCGGTGCCCTTCTCAACGAGCGACAACACAGACACCTTGTCCGTCTTGGCGTTGCCATGCGGCTTGTAGGGGATGGGCTCCGTCGCTTTGGACGCGTGCCGGTTCTTGGGATCGCCACCGATCCATGTTTCATCGGCCACGATGGTCCCGGACAACGCGGCCGCCAACGGTCCGACCTTCATGGCCTCGCGAATTCGGTGCAGCATGAACCATGCCGCCTTCGGCGTCAGGTCGTAGCGCCGCTCAATCTCGCGAGCGGCAACGCCGTTCTTGTTCGACACCATCTCGAAGAGCACGAACACCCATTTGCGGACGGGAATCTTCGTGCCATGGAACACGGTGCCGGTCAACACCGAGAACTGCTTCCGGCATGAGCGGCATTGCCATGCACGGCGCTGGGATACGGCACCGGTGCGAGTCTTGCGGGATACCCGTTGGCCGGGTTCATGTAGCGAACGTTGGTGCTGTCGCAATGGGCGCAAACCGGAGTGCCGTTCCACCGCAGTTCTTCCAGGAACTCATAGGCCGAAGCCTCGTCGGGGATCCGCTCGACCAACCGAATCATGCTGAGTTCCATATAGACACTCTACGGCGGGGGTGAGACAGTGAGGCCCTTGCTTTGTCAGAGACAGCATCACCCGTCCGGTCCTGTGTTCGGTGACACGTGCTGGTTTTTGCATGCCTCCTACAAGCGTCGACACGGCGCCGATCGATCGCGATACTTGGCAGATGACCAGCCTCGCCGGCGTGGCTGCGGGTCGGCGATCCCGCCACTTCGTGGGTCGCGAGCGTGAGCTCCGGGTGCTCGCCGCTGCGCTTGCCGAAGAACCCACTGCCGGGCCGATCGTGTACATCCACGGCCCAGGTGGCGTGGGCAAGACGGCGCTTGTGGAGGCGGCGTGGCGTCTCCACCATGCTGCCGGACGGCGGTGGACCTGGGTAGACGCGTCCGCTCTGCCGGCCACGCTTCCGATCGTGCAGGACGCGTTGGGCCCGGCGCTCGACGGTCAGGCCGGTCCGGCCGTGCTTGTCATTGACGGCTATGAGCATCTCGCTCATCTCGATGGGTGGTTCGGATCAGAGTTCATTGCTTCATTGCCCCCGACGACCGTCGTCGTCGTCGTGTCGCGTCGGCCGCCGGCCGTCGACTGGGTCGTGTCACCAGTGATCGCCCCCTTGCTCGATGTCGTCGCGCTGAGGAATCTCGGCCCGAAGGAGGCCGAGCAGCTGCTGGGCCTCCTCGATGTTTCCCCCGACTGCACGACGCGGCTGTCGCCGCCACCCACGGCCATCCGCTGGCGCTGCATCTGGTCGCCAGCCAGGCCCAGAGAACGGACGCAATCGACGAGGACCCCAGCCGGAGTGCGGCGCTGCTTCGAGCGGTGGTGGGCGACGTCCCCGACGATCGGCACCGCCGCGCGCTCGAAGTGTGCGCGTTGGCGCGCGTCACGACGGAGGGCCTGTTGCGCGCTGCGCTCGACGAGCCGGACGTCGGAGATCTCTTCGCGTGGCTGCGCGACCAGTGCTACATCCAGGCTGGTCCCGACGGGTTGCACCCTCACGACGTCGCCCGTGACGCACTGGACGCCGACCTCTCGTGGCGCGACCCTGAGCGGTACGAGGAGCTGTTCCGCAAGGTCAGCGGCTTCCTGATCAGCCGCCTGCACGAGACCCGAGGCGACGGCCAGCAGCGGGCCATCCTCGACGCCAAGTTCATGCACCGCTATCACCCGGTGTCGCGCGGCTTTGCCGACTGGTCGACGTTCGGCCAGAGCTACGCAGAACCCGCCCGACCCGACGAGCTCGACGAGGTCGTGGGCATCATCGAGCCCTGGCAGGGTCCCGAGGCGACACGCCTTCTCCACCGATGGCACAGCGTGCAGCCGCACGGCTTCTTCATCGTTCGGCACAGCGGCCGGCGCGCCCAAGGCGCGATCGTCGCCATCGACCTGGCCGACGCGCCACAGGACCTGCTCGCCGAGGACCCGGTCGCCGCCGCTGCGATCAAGGCGGTCGGGAGGGGCGGGGGCCTTCGGCCGGCTGAACGCGTCACGATGGTCCGCTTCATTGCCGACCGCGAGGCCGATCAGGAGCCGTCGCCGACGTTCAACGTCGGTCCGGTGCTGAGCATCCAGCACTACCTCACCAGCCCGGGGCTCACCGCCGACGTGCTGGTGCTGGCTGACACGGGACGATGGGACGAGTACTTCGACTTCTTCGAGATCCGCAAGGTGCGAACCCCGTCGGTGATGGTCGGCGGGATGCCGTACGCCCTCTTCGTCCGCGACTTCCGGACGATCCCACTCGACGAGTGGCTGCACCTCATGCTGGAACGTGACCTGAGCGGCGTGCCCACCGCGCTGCCCTCCCGCGAGGTCGAGCTCGTGGCGTTGGCCCGCGACTCCTTCGACCGAGCGGTCCGGGAGGCCCTGCGCGAGCTCGCTCGTCCGGATCGGCTGGCCGCCAACCCGCTGGCCCGGTCCCGACTCGTCGGTCGAGCCGGCGACGCCGAAGACCTCGCCTCGACGCTTCGCGCCGCGGTCGCGGCATTGTCGGAGGATCCGCGATCTGCGAAGCCGGCGCGCGCCCTCGGGATGACCTTCCTGCGAGGCGCCCCCACCCAGGAGTCAGCCGCCGAGCGGCTCGACCTGCCGATGACGACCTACAAGCGTCATCTCCGCCAGGGTCTCGAGCGGGTCAGCGACCTGCTGTGGGCCCGAGAGATCGGCGGAGGCTGACGGAACGGTCCCGGAGCCCGCGCTACGCATCGGTCCGAAGGTGGACCGGAACTGGCCTGGTAGGTGGACTACACGATGTTGCACGGTTCGGTCATGACCACTCCAGAGAGCTCCGTCCCCGTTCAGCACTTCAGGTCTCCTGCGGAGGTCGCCCGTGCCCTCGGCGGCCAGCCGGTTCAGGAGCGCTACGCGTCGAGCCTCGCTGCGTTGCTCGCTCACCACGACGTGCGTCCCAGCTATCACCTGGTGCCGAGCGATCCGGGTCCCACCTTCGTCATGGACGTCGGCGAGGGCGAACCGGTTGTGTTCGTCCATGGTACGCCGGCGACGTCGGCTGTCTGGGTGCCGCTGCTCGAGCACCTGCACGGCATCCGCGCCCTGGTGGTGGACCGTCCCAGCCACGGTCTCAGCGGCGACTTCGAGTTCGGTGACGTCCCCGCCGCCGAGATCCGAGCGCACGGTGTCCGCTACCTCGAGTCGCTCCTCGACGGGTTCGGCCTCGGGTCGGCAACGTTCGTGTGCAGCTCCTACGGCGGGCTGTGGGCGATGTGGCTCGCCTCCGACCGCCCCGATCGCGTGGGCCGCCTCGTGCTGGCCGGCGGCCCTCCCGGCATGCGCAACCCGAAGGTGCCCTTGATCTTCGGGTTGCTGTCGGTTCCCTGGATCGCCTGGGTGCTCAACCGCATCGGCCCGCCATCTCCCCGCTCGACGAGAAGGTTCTTCCGCCAGTGGGGCGACCCTGTCGACCAGCTCAGTCCAGCGATGGTGGAGGCCTACACCGACTCCCAGCGCCTTCCGGCCACAGCGTCTCTGATGCGCAACATCCAGCGCGCGGCCCGGTTCCCGGGACGCTTCGATCATCGCTCGCTGTGGCTCGATGACGCCGACCTCGGCCGCATCGCCACGCCGACCCTCTTCCTCTGGGGCCCGAACGATTTCGTCGGCGACGTCGACCACGCCCACGCGACCGTCGCTGCCATGCCGAACGCCGAGCTCGAGATCGTTGGCGTCGGTCATCTCCCCTGGCTTCAGGATCCTGCAACATGCGCGCGTTCAATCGAGCGCGTCGTCAGCATGTGAACGAGTCGGTCACACGTCGACCTTGCATGCGACGTCTCATGGTCGCGGCCACTCGACTGGGACGCCGTTCGCGCTCAAAGGCTCGGCTAGATCACCGATTCGGAACAGCGGCCAGACCGTCCGGCGCGGAGTAGCGCCCCGTTTGGCTGCCGAGACGCACCACAACGACACGCCAGAAGGGTTTCCGAGCGGCGCCGGCGCCAGGCACTGGATGCACATCCGGCATTTGCGGACGCTCCGGTCCGGGCCGGGTTGATGTCAGCACGCGATTCCGCGTTCTCAGACCGCAGCACCCGCATGAGACCGCAAAGCCACGTCGAGTCCTGGCCGGCGTCGATTCGCACCCCTTCTGCGATCCCTCGAATGGAAGAGAGCATCACGAGAGCACGACGGTGAGCCAAGCCACGTTGAGACCCTGCAACGGTGTGAGTTCCACTGTGCGGGGATCACCCGGTGAGAGCGGAGATAGGCACGATGCATCGGTTTCGCGGCCATCAGCACGGTGGCGAGACCCAAGGACGCGAGCGCTGCAGGACTTCGTGAGCATCGGGGAGCTGGCCCCCCGGCGACGAGGGCGTGCACCGGAGGTGCGAGGGACGGCGAACTCTGTAGCGTAGCGGCGTGACCTCGGTACTATTTCCTGGCTTAGGAATCGGCGGTTACCGCTCCTTTCCGTCACAAGTTCAGCTCCTCGGTCCCCTAGAGCGGATCACCCTCGTCGTTGGCCCTAATAACACCGGTAAGTCCAACCTCCTTTCTGTGTTTCATCGGCATGCCCGGGGCGTCCGTGCCGCACTTGTGGGACGAAATGGCAGTTCCACGTTTCAGGAAGACCTTGATTCGCACCACGTAGCCGGTCGAGAACCACCTCCCTTAGTCGTACGATGGCCAGTGAGTATCGACATGGTGCCGGAGGCGCTGCGTGAGGCGATCACGGAAGCGCTCACGGCAGACCTGTTCACGTTTGGAACTGATCGTCACTGGATCCAGTATCGCGCCCCAAAGCTTGCAGGGATCTTCGAGCTAGACCCGAGGTGGGTCGATAGCATCTTGGCATCCACCAACGCCGACCTTTGGTCTAACTTATCCGCACAACTGACAAGCACACGCGGTGGCCAGCGCGATGACGACCTACGGCGCGTGCTTGAGTGGCTGACTGCTAATGCGCTCGTCGAAACTCCAAGGGTACAGTTCATCCCAGCACATCGTCGAATCACATCGAGTGCTCCTGATACCCTTGACGCTTGGAACCTTGATGGTGCAGGCCTGGTCAATCGGCTCGACCGCGTCAAGAACGCCGGATTCCGAGAGGAGGAGCTGAAACGGGCGTATATATCAATCTGCGACGGCCTCGCCACACTCCTGGAGGTTCAAACCTGCGACTATGTAGTCCCGCGCGGAAATGGTAGTTCACTCGAACTAATCATTGATGGTGAGCACCGGCCCTTGGAGTCCTTCGGCACTGGCTATGAGCATGCACTTCTCATCGTCGCTGCCACCGTAGCCTACCCTGACGACATCTTTTGTATTGAGGAGCCGGAAGTTCATCTCCATCCGAAGCTTCAGCGACAGCTCGGGATCCACCTACGGGACCGGACAGTTGCACAACTAGTTGTCTCGACACACTCCGCTCATCTGATAGATGCATTTCGCGCTCCGGTGTTCCGTACGCAGTTGCACGACAGTGCCACAAGGGTATTACGTGCGCTCGATTCGGGTGTGATCGAGCTCTTGGACGATCTTGGCTATCGCGCCTCCGATATACTGCAGGCAAACTGCGTTGTATGGGTTGAGGGCCCCTCCGATCGCATCTATCTGCAAGCGTGGATCGAGCAGGTCTCTAACGGCCATCTCGTTGAGGGTGTTCATTACGTGATCATGTTTTACGGAGGCGCGCTCACTAGAACGCCTCAGTGCCGTCGCAGAAGGCACGGAGGACGACAGTCGCGTACCCTTTCGACGTATACAGCAGCACTTCGCTGTTGTCGCAGATTCTGATCGCAAGGCAGCGCTTGATACGCTGAAGAAGCGACTCCTGCGGATTCAATCGGAGGTGGACACCAACCGCACATCTCACTTGTGGGTTACGGCGGGAAGGACGATCGAGAACTACATCACTCCCGCTTCGTTGGCAGCGGCGGTTCGGACTGTACATCCAACGGTGGCGTCTTGCCCTTGGACCGGCGATCCTTACGGTGACGCTTTGCTCGTGCAGATTAAGACGGGTGAACGGCTCTCCTCAATCGATAAGGTCGGTGTAGCTCAGGCCGTTGTCAGCCATGGTGTCGATTTGAACGTCATGGACCTTCGCGAAGAGGTACATCGCTTGGTCCAGTTCATTAGCGGCGTGAACTGATCAACGTGCTGATGGTTCGGCGTACCGGCGGTCTGACGCATCAGACCGCCGTTACTGTGCAACTCCCGGTTTGCATGTTATGACGGTGAGTGTCCCGATGATTATGCGTGCCGCAGCGAGCCGTGCCTGTCTTGACCACTGGGTAGACGAGGCCTGTCCGCGCACTGACTACTTCCGGTCGATCCAGGGCTTCCGTGAAATTTATCGTCGGCACCTCAAGGAGGCGCCAGACCCGAACTTTCCTACTCTTGCCGTGCTTGTCGCGAGTCTATTGGATCAGGACGAGTCATTGTATCGTCACATTATCGATCGAGGCGTCTCGATGTCTACGGCAGCTGAGTGGGAGCAGCTGTGTGTCGCGGCGGCGTGGCTGATCCTCGATCGTTATGATTCTGCAATCTATCGTGGAGATTGGGCGCCGAGACTATGACCACCGGACGACTACGATACGTGACGCAGCCGCCAGATGCGAGACTTGACGCAGTGTTGCACGAGTTCGAGCAGTATGCCTCTGCGGAAGCTGCTCGGATCAGGACGAAGCAGCCTGCGCAAGCCTTAACGTCACAATCGAAGCCATTACGATCGAAGCCTGACATTCGTACGATTCTTAGAGCCTCGCTTACCGAAAGGCTCAGCGAGGTGCTGCACCCCGAGACGCAATCACCACAGCAGCGACGACCTCGCCGTTCCCTGGGAGATTATGAACAAGCGTCACAGCCGGATGCTATCCAGATCGCATTCGCTAGGAGCGTTATGGTTAATGCGCTCACCCATCGCGGCTTCCCTAGCGCTGACGCGGAGGACGCCGCTCAGGACGTGTTGTTGAAGATAGCGAGGGACCCCGCTCAGTTCGCAGACCGGTTACAGTCCGTCCCTGATCATGCGGGTTGGTTCGTTAACAGCGCCCTACAGTCCTATTTAATGCTGCTGCGCTCGGAGCGACGACGGCGTAGACGGGAGGCCATATGGGAGCAGACGTCGGCCGAAGCGGCGGAGTGGTCCAGCGGCGCTAGCGTCGGCGCCGTTCTGGAGCTGGCCGCGCACGCCTCATTGACGTCGCGGCAACGCGCGTACTTGGTTGCTGTCTTAGTCGATCGACTTAGCATTTCGGAAGTCGCAGAGGTTACGGGTACGTCCGCTCGGGCAGTCCGGGCGGTCTTGTCTCGGGCGACGGAAGCGTTGAGGCAAGCGCTAGTCGAGGGCGGCTCGTCAGAACCGTGAAGAGCGCCCCGCTAGTCGATTCGTGGCGTCGACGGCTTTCCAACGCTTGGGCATAATGCATTGAATCGGCTTGCTGGTCACCCCGACGGTGAGCCGAGGTAGCGCATACGTGCCGGGAGGGGCGGTTAGGCCCCTCCGGCTACGAATGCGGAAACGACGTAGCTGGCATGCCGGTCCAGGTTGTGGCGGGCCCGGTCGTAGCGCGTTGTCGTACGGGGATCGGCATGACGAGCAGCGATCTGGACGTCACGGAGGGGAACGCCGGCGTCGAGGGCGGCGGTGATGAAGCTGTGGCGCAGCGAGTGGGGCGAAATCCTCTTGGGATTCCGCCTTGCGGGCGACTCGCCGCACGATGCGGGTGGCACCGTGGCGGTCGAGGCGCTGTCCGGAACGCGACAGCAGCACCGGCCCGCTCGTCCGCTCGTCGGCAGCCAGGTCGATCGCCCGGCCAACGCGGGGAGGCAAACGGTATGACGGCGGCTTTGCCGCCCTTGCCCATGATCTTCACCGTGCGATGTCCGCGCTCGGTGCTGAGGTGCTCGATGTTGATGGAGCATGCCTCGGTGACCCGCAGCCCGAGAAGGCCGAGCAGGCCGGCCAGAGCATGATCAACCGGCCCGGCGGCCGTAGCCTGGGCCAGGAAGGCGCCGAGCTCCATGCGGTCGAGACCAAGGGTGGTCGACTCGGTGTCGATCTTCGGACGGCGGACGTGCTCGGCGGGCGACTCGGCCATGTAGCCGTCGACGACCGCGAACCGGTAGAAGCCGACCACCGTCGACAGCCGACGGCCGATCGTGGCCCGGGCCAGATGGCGCTCCTCCTCCATCCACCGGGCGAACATCTCGATGTGGGCGCGCCGGACGCCGAAGATCTCGAGCTTCGCTTCGGCACACCACCCGAACCAGGCGCGTAGGTCGGTGGCGTAGCCGATGCGGGTGATGCCGGAGTAGCGAACCAGAAATCCGCTGACGGCCAGACGGGTCTCGTCGAACAGCGGTGGGCTCGGGGGGACGAGTTGAGCTGCCGTGGCTGCTTGCATCGGGAACCTTCGTGTTAGGGGAGGTCCAGCGCGCGCCTGCTGGGCTTGACGAGCAAGCGCGAAGTCACGAGACCGGGGCGATGTGCGTGGCGAGGCTGATCGATGAACGCCCGATCGCCGGCATTGTCGCATGGGTCTTTCACCGGCAGCGCCGGCGACGTTATGGGCGCTCCACCATGTGCGGGTTCGAGCCGAGCGTTTGGCCCTGGCCTGGCCCTGGCCGTGCAGCGGTAGACCGTGACCCACGGCCGGCGTTGGGGGACGGTCGGTCCCCACCGGGCAGGCCGTTCTTATGGGACGAGGTCCAGCGCGCGGAATCAGCGGTGGTCGAGTTCGTCGATGAGCGCCTTCGGCGCGACGGTCCGGAAGGCGTCTTCGACGATGCCGGCGATCTCGCCCCAATCGACGCGGTCATCACCACCGGTGTCGAGGTAGACGCCGAGACAGGTGGCGAACACTCCCGACGCCGTCGGCGTCGGGTGAAAGGACCGGTCTGGTTCGCTCGCCGTCAGGTCGGCGGGCACGCCAGGCGGGGCGGGGCACCACAGCGAGATGCGGCCGTCGCCGCGGTGGTTGTCGTGGAACTAGCAAAGCGGGCGCTTGCCCTGCACGGAGAACCACGGCTCGCCGTGGCTTATGCGCTCCGTGACGCCCGGCAAGGCCAGTGCGATCCTGCGCACTTGGTCGAACTCGTCGCCTTCCATCTCACCGGTTTACACGGAGTCGGCCGTCGCCGAGCCGCTGATATCAGGGATATGCCTCACGACCCTGGACCCCGTCGTTCTGGGACGGTGGCGTCCGGTCCCCGGTGTAAATAGACGACGGGCGTAGGTTCCTCTCGAAGCCTTCCGAGCAGAGAAAGGAACCCACACCCGTGTCTACCCGAGTATCCCCCCTCGAGCGCGTCCGCGCCGACATCGATGAGTTGTTCGCTTCCGACCGTGAGCTGGGCGACGTGCTGGAGGAGGTCGCCCGCCTGGGCGTACGCCTGCTCCTGCAGACCGCCATCGAGGCCGAGGTCACCGAGTTCCTGGGTCGTGAGCGCTACGCCCACGGCGATCGGTCCCGGCTCGGCAGCCGCAACGGCCACTGCCCGACCACGATCAAGACCACCGCCGGGCCCGTCACCATCGAGCGCCCGAAGCTGCGGGGCACCGACGAGGCCTTCGCCTCCCGGCTGTTGGGCATCGGGGTCTGTCGCACCAACGCCCTGGAGTCTCTCGTCATCGCCGGCTTCGTGCGGGGCCTTTCGGTGCGAGACGTGGAGGCCACCCTGGCCGAGGCCCTCGGCTCCGAGGCGGCCCTGTCCAAGTCCACGGTGAGCCGGGTGTGCGAGGCGATCAAGGACGAGTTCGACACCTGGAAGAAGCGGGATCTGTCCGATGTCGCCCTCGAGTACCTGTACCTGGACGGCAGCCACTTCCGCTACCACGACGGGGCCCGGGCCGAGCCGGTGCTGGCCGCGTGGGGCATCACCACTGAGGGACGACCGGTGCTGGTGGGCCTGGAACCGGGCTCCTCGGAGTCCACCGACGCCTGGCGGGGCTTCCTGGAGGACATGGTCGCCCGGGGACTGCGGGCGCCGCTGCTGGTCATCTCCGACGGCGCCCCCGGCCTCATCGGCGCCGTCGAGCTGGTCTTCGCCCACAGCCTGCGCCAGCGCTGCCTCATCCATCGGGCCCGAAATATCCTGGCCAAGGTGCCCGTCGAGCACCAGGCGGAGGTCAAGGCTGCGTTCTGGGCCCTTTTCGACGACACCGGCACCGAGCCGGGCGAGGCGGCCATCGCCGTGGTCCGGGGCCGGGCCGACCGCTTCGTCGCCACCTACTCGAAGCGCTTCCCGGCGGCCGTCGACTGCCTGCTGGCCGACTTCGCCAGCCTCACCACCTACCTGCGATTCCCGGCTGGCCACCACGGCCGGATACGTCATTCCAACTTCATCGAGCGCACCTTCGGCGAGACCCGACGCCGGGTCAAGGTCATCGGTCGCCTTCCCGGCGAGCGCACCTGCCTGGGCCTGGTGTGGGCGGTGCTGGACCGAGCCAGCCGGGGCTGGCGGGGCGTGGTCATGACGCCCGTCGCCGTCCGCCAGCTCCAGGACCTGCGCCGTCAGCTCTTCAGCCCGACCACCACCGAGGAGGTGCCGACCGAGTCCACCGAGACTGTCACAGCCGCCGCGTAGATTGATGAACGAGGAACCTGCGCTCGTCCCGATTTACACCGCATCTGGGACGCCACCTTATGGGACGATCCGGCCCGGTAGTGCGCTTCCGACTTGGCCGCCTCGCTGCTGACGTCCATTCCGCCCCTGCTGGCCCGCTCTCCCTCAAACGGGTCCTGCGGCGAGGGTCGCTGCGAGAGAGCCGTCGCCGGCGCGGCCCTCGGCTCAGGCCCAGGCCGGTGCGATTCGGCGGTTGTAGTCGCGTCCGCCGACCCGCAGGATGAAAAACAGCACCGGGGCCGGCACCTCGCGGCGCAGGGCGCGGGCGGCGTCGGAGTCGCAGTGGTCGTTCAGCCAGGCGAAGAACGTCCCCGCCCCTTCGGTGTGCGCCTTGCGCGCCGCGGCCTCGGCCGTCTTGTGCTCCTTGGTGTCCTTGTGCGTCGCGGAGAAGGGTTCCATCGTGCGCTCCTCGTAGGCGAGATGGTCGTCGAGCACGCGACCCAGTTCGACGACAGTGCGTCGCGCCTCCTCGGTGTTGGCGGCGGAGGGGTCGAGGCCGAAGGTCTTCATCGTCGCGTCGGCGGTGGTGAGTGCGGCGACCATCTGGTCGTGTTCGCCCTGCAGCTCCTCGACCAGCGAGGTGTCCACACCGAGCTGCTCAAATGCCGGCCAGAAGAACGTCTCCTCGTCCTCGTGATGCCGGTGGAGCTGGTAGGAGAAGTGGTCCCAGGCGGTCGTGAGCTGATCGGCCCGTGCTCGGGAGCCGTCGGGGAGGTGCGCCAGTGCTTCGTCGAAGCGACGGAGGTCGCGGCGGACGGCGGCATGGATGACGGTGTTCAAGGTCCGGTGCTCGGTCATTGCGTCTCCTTCGCTGCTGGCGTCGGGGTGGGTCGGTCAAGGTGTTTCGCCTGTCGCCAGGCCGGGCTGTCGCTGCGGTAGGTGTCGTAGGGAGACTGGTCGTCGAGGAGCGTCCCCGGCGCTTCGGCGCCGGGGACGAGCCGGGCCAGCCGCCTGAACAGCTCGAACCGCTCGATCCCGGGAGTCACAGCCACGAGGAGCTCCGCATCACCGCCGGGCGCCGCTGCGAACGCATGGGCCACGCCGGGAGGAACCACCGCAAGGTCGCCCTCGGTCACCACCACGAGCACTTCGCCGACCAGGAGCTGGACCGAACCTCTCAGCACGTAGAACACCTCGGTGGCGGTCAGGTGGTGGTGCGGGCCGGCGCCCAGGCCGCCGGGCCGCAATGTGGCGCGATGCACGCTCAATGTTCCACCGGTGGCCGGGCTGTCGCTGAGGAGGCGCATTGAGGACCCGTCAGGGAACTCGAGCTCCTCTGCGTCCTGCGCCCGTACGACGATGGCCGCCGCCGGCGACCGAGCTGCCCGACTTTCGACCCCGGGAATCGGGGACCTCAGGGTGTTCATCTACGGCAGCCGGCCGAGAAAACCGAGGAGCCGCTGCTGGATCGGCGCCGTCTCCGGAACGCTGGTCTCCGGCCCGTAGACACCGCTCGATCGCATGCCTTCCATGGGGATGCGGCGATAGAAGTCGTAGATCACCTGGGCGACATCGGGGTCGATGTAGGCGTTCTGGCCGGTGGCTTGGGCCAGGTCCCAGGCGTGAAGTGCGACCTCGCCCACGTTGATGACCAGGCCGGCGCCGGCAGGGAACGTCCCCCACGGATACGTGCGGTCCCCGTCCAGGGCGCCGGGCTGGCGCCAGGAGGACACGTTGGCGGCCGATGTCACCGTCAGGGCGTGGATCGGATCGTCGCCGATGACGTCGCCTGCGTCCTCGCCCGCCACCTGGCCGGCGTTGACGAGGGTGTACATGATCGCCCCGCCCAGGATGTGGTTGAGCAGCCCGCGCACGTCCCACTCCGGGCAGCACGTCGGCGCGCTCGAGCTGGCCGGGCCCGAGGTTTGCGACGACCTTCGCCAGCATGTCGTAGGAACACTCGAGAGCGGTCGTGGCATCGATCGGGTCGGTCACAGCAACCTCCTATTAGCGTAGAGCTCAATTCTTGGCAGAATTATGGTCTACTGTCAAGAGCGTGACCGACACCAGCAGACGGCCATACGACGCCACCAAGCGGCGCCAGCGGGCCGAAGAGGAACGCCGGGCCACGCGCCGGCGGGTGATCGCCGCAGCCCAGCGGCTCTTCGTGGCCAAGGGCTACACGGACACGACGATCGCCGACATCGCGAGGACCGCCGGCGTGGCGCTGCAGTCGGTCTACAAGGCAGGCAGCAGCAAGGCGGAGCTGCTGCAGCTGGTCGTCAATGCCGTGGTCGCCGGCGACGACGAGGACGTGATGATGTCCGACCGGCCGAGCTTCGCCGCCATCGCCGAAGATGCGGACCCCGAGGCTCAGGTGCGGATGATGGCGGCGCTCATCGCTTCCATTCAGGAACGGTCGGCGCCAGTGCAATCCGTCTTTCGTCAGGCGGCCGCAGTCGACGACACGATCGCTGCAAATCTCGAGGCCGAGCTTCGACGGCGGCACGAGAGCTTCGCTGTCCTCATCGGGATGATCCCCGAAGACCGCTTGCGACACTCGCGTGAGGAGAGCACCGACACGGCGTGGGCCATCGGAAGCTCCGAGGTGTACCAGCTACTACGGATACGGCGTGGGTGGTACGCAGACCACTACCTAGAGTGGCTGAGCCGCACTCTTGTCGAGCAACTGCTGTGCCCTTCACCTGACGCACTCGGCTGACCTCGTCACTGGATGCTCGGCGTCGAAGCTCACATGGGTCAAATCGCTCATCGCAACATGATGTCTCCCCCCGGCTCGCCGCCAGGTGGCTACCGCGGAGGTTGCAATGCTCCGGCCTCTCTCTAGAGAACCAGGTCGCCTTCGCGACCGCTTGTGGAGGCCTGTTGGACATCGAAATCGTGCCCAGCACCGTCCGCCATGAATGAGCCGCACCCCGTGCAGACCCGGTCCACCAGCAAGCCGGCTCTCCGCCTCGGTCCCCGTGATCGTCCACGTTCAGCTGACACGGTACGCCGTGCCCAGGAGCCGGCGGTTCGGGGCAGTGGACGGAGTCGCCTTGCCCGTCGTTTGGGGGCGCCCCGCGACTCACTAGCGACGACTAGTCAGCCGCTCTTCCCCTCGGAAGTGTTCAGTACCTGCCAGTGTCAGTCGGCTGGTGGTGTCCGGCTGGAGACGCGGGTCATCCGTTGCGCTTGGTGCGCCGGTCCCTCGGTGGCGCCGCCGGGTCAGCAAGGACGATGGCGGTCAGCGTGTCGAGGGCCCACGCGTGCCAGGTATCCCATGACCAGTCGTAGTCCACGACGAAGGTGCGAACGACCTGGGGGTCGGTGAGCACGGCGATGACGTCCGCGGCCCGGGCGACGTCCAGGTCGGGGCGGAGGCCGCCGAGTCCGGCGATCCGTCCGGTGAGCCGGAAGATGCCCTCACGGTGGCGGCGCCGGGACTCGTCGCGGACTTCGGCGAGGACTGCCTCGATGTGGGCCGCGCCGTAGACGGCGCCGACGATGTCGCCGCAGCGGCCGCAGATGTTGTGGGTGATGGAGACGGCAATGTCGAGCAGCTGGCGGGGATCGGTCTCGGTCGCGATGCGGCCGGCGAGCGGGGCGACGCCACCCTCCTCGTCGATCAAGTCGTTGAGGGCGGCGACGAGCGTGGCCTTGCCTCCGATGCTGTCGTAGATCGTCTGAATCGAGGTGCCAGCGGCGGCGGCGATCTCCGCCAGCGACGTGGCCGCGTATCCCCTTACCGCAAACAGCTGGCGCGCCGCGGTGAGGATGTCACACCGCGTTTGGGCCGCCTGCCGAGCCCGGCGCGTCTGCGATCGCGACTCATCCTTCACCAGGCCCTTGACGATACCGGTTGAACGGAGTACAAGTCATTTGAACAGGGTTCCAATCAATGACGGAGGGGGGGATGAAAGTGGAGTCACGTGGGTCCTCGCCAGCGATGTGGCGACTGTTCGGCGCCGCCATGGTCGCCGGACCGCTGTTGCTGGTGACGAGTTTCGTGGCGTTCATCATGAGCGACGGCGGCCTCAACGCCGACGAGCTCGGAGGAGCGCTGCTCGTCTACGCCATGGCCGGCCTGTTGGTCGCCGCCGTAGGGATCGTCCGGGCCGTCGAGGGCTCCTTCCCGCGGGCGGCGGTGGTCCTCCTCGTCCTTGCCGCGCTTGGTTGCGCGGGCGGGGTCGGCTTCGGGATCGACAGCATCCACGCCGGCCTTCCTGACGGCGCCAGCCTGGAGGACGCCGACAGTGCCGCCAGCGGCCTCGCCCTGTTCGTGCCCGGTGCCCTCTTCCCACTCGGTTTCGTCGCGCTTGGCGTGGCGGCGTGGAGAGCGCGCATCCGGCCCGTCGGCTGCGGGCCGCTGCTGGCTCTGGCTGCCGTCCTGTTCCCCGCTGGCAACATCCCCGACGTCGAAGCCATCGCACTCGCCAGCACCGCCATGTTCGTCGTCGCCCTCGTGCCTCTGGGGCTGGCGTGGCTGCGAGACGGCGAACCCGCATCCCGGCCCGCCGATCGGCCGCGAGCCGCGGCGAGCCCAGGCGCCGGGGCGAGCAACGCCGGATAGCGACCGACCCCGGCACGCGCGGCACAAGCTCCACCGGCCCGTGGCGGCGTTGTACCTGTCAGCGTGACTGGTAATGACGCATCCGCGGCTGGCGCCTGCCCGAACCGAACAGATCAGACGGGTACGGGTGCGCTCGGACGGACGCCGACTGCCCCGAACGCGCGTCCCCGAACGTGCGGCGGGCTGCACCAGGCCGCGTAGCGAAAGTGCCGTTCA
Organism: uncultured Acidimicrobiia bacterium; assembly: GCA_963790325.1. Taxonomy (GTDB): domain Bacteria; phylum Actinomycetota; class Acidimicrobiia; order Acidimicrobiales; family AC-14; genus JAXDMK01. The sequence continues at coordinate 499,142 of CAWBNY010000002.1, read as the reverse complement.
GGGCGTAGGCGGGGTTACTGCCGCCGGAGACGCCAGCCGAACACTCGTTCCCGGGGCGACGCCTATCGGGCACGCCCATAACGCCCACGTCACCGGGCACGCCGGGAGCGCAAACGTGCCGGGAGGGGCGATTAGGCCCCTCCGGCGACGAATGCGGAAACGACGTAGCTGGCATGCCGGTCCAGGTTGTGGCGGGCCCGGTCGTAGCGGGTTGTCGTACGGGGATCAGCGTGACGAGCAGCGATCTGGACGTCACGGAGAGGAACGCCGGCGTCGAGAGCGCAGTGATGAAGCTGTGACGAAGCGAGTGGGGCGAGATCCTCTTGGAGATCCCCGCATTCTTGGCGACCCGCCGCACGATCCGGGTGGCACCGTGGCGGTCGAGGCGTTGCCCGGAACGGGACAGCAGCACCGGCCCGCTCGGAATGCACAGTGATAGCGGTCGTTGACCCGGCGATCAGGGCACAGCGGGCCGAGGCGAGGACCCCGGAATTAGGAGCGAGAGTGGGCCGTCGACTCCGCTGCGAGCCGGGGCTGTCGAACAGGCAGCCATCCAACTAATCGCTGTCGCCCAGGATGCAGAACGCCGTCGTTACAGCTCCCTCGAACGACGCGGCTTGCGCAATCCCCGGGATCCTCGATCGGGCTCTCCTTCAGTAGGCCGCCAGGGCGGTGGCCACCGACGTCCGTCGCAACGCCGACGCCGGGAGGGCCGCCACCAAGCCGGCGACCAGCATGGCCGCAGGCACCACGGCGGCTAGGTGGACTGGGGGGGCGTCGACCAAGCCGCCGGAGGATCCGTTGGCCAGCGAGTAAACCAGCCGGAAGAAGCCGATGCCGAGGGGGACGCCCACCAGCGCACCCAGGCCGGCCAGAACGGCCTGGCCCGCCACCGTGGCGCCGGCTAGCTGGCGACCCGAGAACCCGATGGCGCTGAGCACGGCGATCTCCCGGCGCCGCTCCCGGATGCTGACCAGTCCGACCGCCACGATGGACGCCAGCGCCACCAGGACGAGCGCAGCTTGGAGCCCGTACACGAGGGAACGCAGCCCGGACTCATCGCCGCCGGTGGCGGGGACCGCGGGCACCCCGGGCGGCGGCGCCTCGGCCACAGACCGGGCTGCTGCCTGCCGGCGCTCGTGACGGAACGTGGCCTCCATCCCCAAGGCGGCGACCGAGGTCATGACGGCCAGGGCGACGGCTGCGATCGTGGATGCGGCCCGCCCCCGCGATGACGACACCTCCTTGGCCACCAGTGCCACCGGCGCCGGCAGCCCGGCGGCAAGGGCCCGGGCAGTGGCGGTCGACGGTCGGACGGGGGTGCTCGCAGTCGGCCCGGCGCCGGTCGGCCGGCGGGCTGCCATCGCGCTCACCGCCGCCGCTGCGACGACCAGCACGCCCACGACACCGAGGACCGACCCGTCGAGGTGGGGCGTGGTGGAGCCCAACGACGTGGCCGCCGTCGCCGCCAGCCGACGTCCCCCGGCCAGGGCGACGCCGACGCCAACCACCCCGCCCGCTGCGGCAAGGACAGCGTGCTCGATGGCCACCAGACCGACGAGCTGGCCCGGCGTCAGGCCGATCAGGCGCAGCAGGACCAGCTCCCGGCTCTGGGCGCGGAGTCGGGCACCCAGTAGGACCACCACGAGGAAGCCGGCGGCGGCCAGCAGCAGGATCGAGAACGAGGCCAGCACCACCTGGAACTGGCGGGTCCGGTCGAGGGCGTCGGCCCGGATGGCCGAGGCCGTGGTCACCATGCCGTAACGGGACGCGGCCCGGGCCACGGCCGCCTCGTCTCCGGGGCGGGTCAGGCGCAGACCGACGGTGGTCAGCTGTGGGCCGGTTGTCCCCGCCGCGGCCGCAGAGGCAATGTCGGTGAACGCGCTGCCGGGGACAGTGGCCGGGTAGCCGGGCGTGCGCACGCTCACCGCGATGCCGCTGACCTCGAACATCGCCCCCTGGATGTCGACCTGATCGCCGACCTCCACGCCGAGGGCTCGGGCGAACGACCGCTCGATGAGCACCGCCCCGGGTCGCCACGACCCCTTGATGACAGCCGGCCGGTCGACCCGTAGGTCGTCGGGAATCCCGACCAGGGCCACACCGGCGGTGCCTCCGGCGTGGCGCAGCTCCCGGATCGAGGCGACGACCGGCCCGGAGCTCTCGGCCACGCCGGGCAGGGCGGCGAGGGCGGCGGCGTCGACGCTCCGGAAACCGGCCACCTGTACCTGGGCTCCGTAGGTGGCGGCGAAGGCCCGGTCCCATGGCTCGCTCACTGCGCTGCGGAGGAGGACGGCGCTGGTCCCGGCGGCGCCGGCGGTGGCCAGGACCACGACCACCAGCACGGACGACGCCCGGCTCCGACGCAGGCGGGTGGCGAGGAGGCGGAGTCCAAGGCGGACCACGTCAGCGCTCCAGCAGATCGCCGAAACCGAGCACCGGCGACGCGCCGACTCCGCCGAGATTCGTCTCGTCGACCACTTGCCCGTCGCGCATGGTGAGCAGCCGGTCGGCCAGGGTGGCCACCCGCGGGTCGTGGGTGACGAGGACGATGGCCTGTCCGCCGGCGTGCAGGCGACCCAGGATCTGCAGCACCTCGGTGGTGGCCCGGGAGTCGAGGGCCCCGGTGGGCTCGTCGGCCAGCACGAGGTCCGGGTCGTTGACCAGGGCCCGGCCGATGGCGACCCGCTGCCGCTCACCGCCCGAGAGGTGCGACGGCGCGACCGCTGCCTTGGCTCCGATCCCAAGCTGCTCGAGCAGCTCGTCGGCCCGAGCCCGGGCGCGATGCGCCGATGCGCCGGCCAGGACGGCGGGAAGCTCGAGGTTGTCCCGGGCCGAGAGGTCGTCGATCAGGTTGTAGGCCTGGAACACGAAGCCGATTTGCCGGCGCCGTAGCCGGGCCCAGGCCGCCTCCTTCAGGCCGTCGACCCGGACGTCGCCGAAGTGGATCTCGCCCGCCGTCGGGCGGTCGAGGCCGCCCAGCAGGTGCAGCAGCGTGGACTTCCCGCACCCGCTGGGGCCCATCACGCTCACGAACTCGCCTGCGCCCACGGTGAGGTCGATGCCGTCGACGGCCCGGACGACGGTGTCGCCAACGGTGAAGTGCCGGTGGAGGCCCACCGTCCGAAACAAGGTCACTGTGTATCTCCTCCGGTCGTGAACGCCTGCTCGCAGCGCTCCAGCCACTTCAGGTCGGCCTGCAGGTGGAGCACGGCGCCCTCCACGGCCAGCCGGGCGGCCGTCCCCTGGGCGGTGGCGGCCAGGTCGCCCACCGACCGCAGCTGGCGGAGGTGGGCTCGGCGCTGGCGGTCGATGAGCACCAGTGGATCCGCCACCTTGGCCCGGGCCGCCAGCACGAGCTTGGTGAAGAACTCGTCCTTGACCCGCACCGCCGGCGACGGCTGGTCGACCCAGGCGCCGAGCTCGTCCCGGCCGGCGGCGGTCAGCTCGAATACCTTCTTGTCCGGCCGGCTGGCCTGGGCCACGCTCGCGGAGCGGACCAGCCCGTCGGCCTCGAGCCGGCCGAGGGTCTTGTAGATCTGGCCCACGTTGACCGGCGGCCACAACTCACCCAGCTCGGCCTCGATAGCCTGCTTCAGCTCGTAGCCGTGGGCCGGCTCCTTGGAGAGCAGGGCGAGCAGGGCGTGCCGCACGGCTGCGAACCCTATAGATGCTTGGTATGCATGTCAAGAGAGTACCCACCTTACGAGTGGGAGTGTTCTGCGGGACCCTAGGACCTGACTCCGGTCCCTGTACCGATCCTGGTCAGGGCCGCGTTGCCCGTATTCACTGCCATCGCGCGAGAGCGCCCTTACCGCGCGTCCCAGTAACAGCGGTCCCGGCGCTCCGGGCGCGCCACCATGGTGCCGGTGTGGGCGTAGCGAGGAATACGTCCGGCGTTGCGGCCTTCGAATGGTCGTTCGGCTTGGAGCCGCCCATAAGGCGCCGGCAGGAAGGGTGCCCGACCCTCGCGCAACGTGCCGAAAGGGGCGGTTAGGCCCCTCCGGCGCGGCGAGCCCTCGCTCCTCCATGGAACCTCGCCACAGCTCGATGTGCGGACGCGTCGCAGCGAGTACGGCGACGTCGTGGTCGGCCGCCCACTGGAAGATGCCGCGCAGGTCCTGGCGGTAGGCCTCAAGGGTGCGGCCGCTGTAGCGCGCCAGGAACGACGCGGCAGCGAGCTGCGCCTCGTCGAACCCGGCGTCGTCGGTCGGCGTCTGCACCGCCGTGTCGGTGGAAGTGATCGTGGTCATGGCTGAATCTCCTCATCGTGTTGGGAGATCCAGCAGACGCCTCATCCGACTCGGAGACCAGCGCCACCGACCGGTCCATCAGCCGGCGTTGGAGGGCACCGCGCATGTCGACACGGACGAGCGTCAGGGGACGCGCCTCGACTGTCCATGTGCATGACCAGTCGGCGGGTCAGCCGGCGAAGCGATAGCGGGTCTGGGCGAAGTCGCCCTTGGCGAAGGACAGCACCTTGCTGGGGCGGACCTCGAAGACGTGGGCGATGCCGGGTTCGTGGTGGAAGGCGCCGTCGTGCACGTCGTACTGCCAGTCGCCGTCGTACTTCGTCTCCCACATTGCGGCGAGCGTGTGCAGCAACGTGTCGTCGGTGACCCGTTCGGCGCGTCCCTCGATAACGACATCGAGGCCGGTCTTCCAGCCGTTGTTGCCGGTTGTGAGCGCGCATTGGTCGTTGGCGCGCAGGTTGAGGGCCTTCTGTTCGCCGGGACCGGTGCAGAAGTAGATGGCGCCGTCGCGCCACACCGCCGGAAGCGGCGTGACGTGCGGACGCCCGCTCGTGCGTACGGTCGAGATCCAGAACAGCTCGGCCGATTCGAGCACGTCGACGACGTCCTCCCATGGGGTCGGCATGGCGCCGGGCGCGCTGAAGCGGGTGTCCAGGTCGGGCGTTGGAGTAGGTGATGGCATGACGAACTCCTGGTCAGTGGTCGAAGGTGGCGTGCGCGTCGGTCCAGAGGTCCTCGATGATTGCGGGTGGGTGCTTGAGCCGGTGTTCGGGACTGGTCATGCGAGGAATCGTTCGAGGTGGTCGAGGGTGCGCTCGTGTCCAATGCGGTAGCCGTCGAGTACTCCGGCCCCAGCGAGCGAGGTGACCTGTACGTCCACGGAGAGTCGGGTGAGGTCACCGTTGGCGTCGAGTCGCCAGTGCGTGGTGTCGACCGCAACTGCCATGTCGGCGCGACGGAGCTCGTTGACGGCCACGAACGAGCGGGGTGCGTCGATACTAGGTACCTGGTCGAGACATGGTTGGCGAGATCGCCAGGCGGCCCGCACCGGTAGCTGTCGGCGGCGCCGGCTGCAAAGTCTGCGGCGTCATAGACGACTTGAGACTCGGGCCGTTCGCTCGCATCAGGCGTCCGCCAACTGCCGGAGGGTGGCGCTGTTGCCGGGCGCCCCCGAATGTCATGTCTGAACGGGTCAGAGAGCTCCGTGCCGGATGGGCCCTGGCCGAACCTATTCGATCTTGCTGAATAGTTCACGTACCGATGTATGATCTGCGTCGTGCAGACGACGACTGATGTCGACCTCGAGGTCTTGGCCCGCGTCGGCGAAGCGCTGGCGGACCCGGTGCGCCGGTCGGTGCTCACCCAGCTCACCCGAGGTCCTGGCTATCCGGGCGAGCTCGCCGACGACCTGGGCGTGAGCCGGTCCGGCATGTCGAACCACCTCGCCTGTCTCCGCGGATGCGGGTTCGTAACCGCCACCTACGAAGGCCGACGGGTCCGCTACACGCTCACCGACCCCGCGATCGCCGACGCCCTGGCCCTGCTCTCGCGACTGCCGCTTCACCCCTGCCCCGAGGACGTCCCGTCATGATCAAGACCGAAACGGCTACCGACAGGTCGGCGCCTGTGCGGCGAGGCAAGTGGCTGGCGTGGTTCACGATCGTCTGGAACGCCATCGAAGGCATCGCCGGGATCGCCGCCGGCATCGCGGCGGGGTCGATCGCCCTCGTCGGCTTCGGCGTCGACTCCTACGTCGAAGTCTTCGCCGGCTCGGTCATCCTCTGGCGCCTCGCCAAGGAACGTCACGGACACGAGCTCTCCGAGGCCGCCGAACGACGAGCCGTACGACTCATCGCCATCACCTTCCTCGTGCTCGCCGCCGGCGTCGGGGCCGAGTCCGTTCGGAAGCTGATCGTGGGAGCCGAGCCCGACGAGAGCCTGTTCGGCATCGCACTCGCCATCGTCTCGCTGATCGTGATGCCGCTCCTCGCCCGAGCGAAGCGGCGAGTCGGCGAGCAGCTGCGCAGCCGTGCCGTCACCGCGGACGCCACCGAGACCACCCTGTGCGTGTACCTCTCGGCCATCCTGCTCGCCGGGCTCGGACTCAACGCCGTGTTCGGCTGGTGGTGGGCCGACCCCCTCGCCGGCCTCGGCATCGTCTACGTCGCCGGCAGAGAAGGCATCGAACACTGGCGCACCGAGGAACTCGACGACTGCTGCCCCTGAACGTCCATTGAGTCGCATCACCGAGGTGCCGGTCGATGTCGCCCGGCCCTGGTGCCCCATACCGTCGTCCCAGATCGCGTCGACGAGGTCGACGACAGACCCGGCGGTCGGTGGCAGTCGCGGGGCGAGCCGGTGTCGCGTTGTGCGGCCCGCGACGCACATCACCGAGTAGGCACCTGCGAACCGATCGCCGTCATCCGCTCGTCTGGGTTGCCGATGAGCTTGCTCATGCCCGTCCGTCTTTTCTGGGTAGGCACCACGAGCCAAGGAGGACCACATGCCAATCGTTCTCACCGAGAACTGCACAGCCGACGGCGTCATCGACATGGCCGCTGGCTGGTTCGACCCCGCAGACCAATCCGACGAGCAGATGTTGTCGGCCGCCCGAAGCCACATGTCCGAACAGGACGCCCTACTCCTCGGTCGTAACACTTTCGAGGCTTTTCGTGGCTACTGGCCCAAACAGACCGATGACACGACCGGAATCACCGAGCACCTGAACCGCACCCAGAAGTACGTCCTCTCGACGACGATGGAGGACCCCGGATGGTCCCCGACCACGATCCTTCGCAATCTTGACGCTGTCCGCGAGCTTCGCGATCAGCCACTGCGCATCGGCGTGACCGGCAGCATCAGTTTGGCGCAGCAGCTGGTCGCGCACGACCTCGTGGACGAGTTCCGCTTCTTCGTCTACCCGGCACTTGTGGGGAGCGGAGCCGGCGTGCTGCGCCAAAGCAAGCGCCTCGACCTCAACCTTGTCGAGGCGAGATCATTCCCCTCCGGTGTCACCCTCCTCCGCTACAACCGGCGCTCCTGAGTCATTGCGATCTAGGCGAACATCACGTCGATGGTGAGGGTATCGACGGCTACCGACCTGCGACGGACGTGGCCGATGCGACCAGGGGATACTCCCTCGCCATCGACCGCAGGGGACGACCCGAGGACCTGAGTGGTCGGCCCTGGTCGTTGCACTCGATCACAGAGCCTCTGGCGTGGCCCGGCGAAGGGCGGCGACGGACTTGGGCCGGCCGACGATCGCGAGCCCGTCGAGCAGCTCGGCGGTGGTCATCGGCGGGTTACGCAGGGCGCCAGTCTGCTGTTCGATCACGGTGGCCACCGACTCCAGGTCGGCGTGGATCAGTCTGAGGATGAAGTCATCTGGCGACCGACGATACGAAAATGAACGAAGCGAACGAAACAGCGGGCGGATCTCGTCCGAATGACACTCCGCAAGCCTGACCAAACCGTGACCACGACGACCATTTCAATGCATCCCACGCACGGCCGCAACGCCCTGACCGGCACGTTCGCGCCGCACGGAGGGGTGCCCGGGGTGGGATTCGAACCCACACGGCCCTCACGGGCCAAGGGGGTTTAAGCCCCTCGCGTCTGACCGGTTCCGCCACCCGGGCGGGTGGGCGTCAACGCTACCCCCGAGGTCGAGGGAGTAGCCGAGGAGGACGATGCCCTCCTCGATCGCCAGGTCGCGTTCGGGGCGGCGGTGGAAGCCGGCCCGCTCGTAGATGCGCTGCGCGGTGCGCATGGTGGCCGCGGTGTGGAGGACGATCTCCCGCTTGCCGTCGCGCCGGGCCTGGTCGAGGCAGGCCTGGACCAGGGCGGTGCCGACGCCCTGGCCTTGCGCGTCGGCGGCGACGGCCAGGATGCGAAGCTCGGCCTGGTCGGGCCGGTCGATGCTGGCCAGGGGCCCGGGCCGGTCGATGTAGGTGATGCCGCCGAGCACCGTGGCGGTGGCCTCGTCGACCGCAACCAGCACCAGCGCGGCCTCGGCCCGCCCCTGGACGTCGGCCAGCTCGGCCCGGTAGCCGTCGGACAGCACGTCGAACTCGCGGGCGTAGACGTCGAGCGTGATCCGCCCGAGGGCGTCGGCCTCGTGGGCCTCGACGGGACGGATGACTACGCCGCCGATGCCTCCTCCTCCCCGAGGACGGCCGACTTGAGCGCCTCCCGGTAGCCGGCCTCCTCGCCAACGGGAACGTCGTTGGCCGCCAGGACGCCCTCGACCATGTCGGCCACGACCGCCTCGATGCTGCGCCCGTGGACCCGGACGGCCACCACTGCCTCGCCGTCGGGCCGGCGCCGGATGCTGCGCTCGGCGCCCGGGAGACGGGGTGGGCTGCGAAAGCCGGGCACGGCCAGGCCCCGGCGGCGGGCCTCGGCGCCCAACCGGCGAGCGGCGGCGGCGAATCGAACGGGATCGGCGGGCGCCATCGGGGACCAGGATGGCACCAGGGTGTGACAGCGGCCTCCAAACACGTCAGGCTAGGGAAATGACCGAGCCCGACGAGGGCCGCCCCGCCGGCCCGGACACGCCGCCTCCCGTAGAACCGGCTCCGCCGGTGCCCGCACCAGAGGCGACGAGCACCGCCGCCGACAGCGGCCCTCCCGCGCCCCCCGACCCGCCCGCCGTACCCGTGACTGCGGCCGTCCCCGCACCCGCCCCTCCCGCACCTGCACCCGCGCCTCCCACGCCAGCGCCTGCGCCTGCGGCGGTAGCACCGGCCCCGGTGGCCACGTCGGCCCCGGTCGCCCCCGGCCCCGCCTACGCCGACGAGGACTTCGTCGACTACATCGCCCCCCGGTGGGTGGGGCTGGTGACCGCTCTCGGCACCGGGTTCATCGGCGTCGTGACCCTCCAGGTCCTGCTCACTTTGGTCGAGGGGCTCAGCCTCAAGACCGGCCAGCGCTTCGCGGTCCCCGACGACCTCCTCCACCGCATCGGCTACCCGTTCGGCAGTCTCGGGTCGACGGCGGTGTTCCTCGTGGTGATCGGGATCATCCTCCTGGCCCTGCCCACGATCCTGGGCGAGGACGTCACCGACCGCCAGTACGCCATCGGCGGGGCCGCCCTCAAGACGGCGGTCGTCATCGGCGTCCTCATCGGGCTGGGCGCGCTGCTGGCGGTACGGGGCAGCCTGCACGAGTACTCGGCCAAGAACGTCGCCGTGCCGGGCTACGTCCGGGTGCAGTTCACCAGCTTCCTGCTGGCCACCCTGGCCGCGTCGGCGGTGGCGGTGTGGGGCGCGATCACCGCCCTCGGCGTCCGCAACGAGAGCTGACCGCCGGCCGGTGACCGAGGCGGCGACGCCGGCGCAACACCGGGTCCTCGCCGACCTCCTGGCCCTCGGCCAGCCCCGCCCCCGCTTCGACCCCGATCTCGGCCACCACCTCCGGCGCCAGCTGGAGACCGCCCTCGATCCGGTGGCCGACTCGTTGCCGGTCGAGGAGCTGTGGGTCGACAAGCGCCAACTGGGCCAGATCCATGCCTGCGAAGCCCACTGGCGGGCGGAACGGGAGGTGATCGGCTTCGACTGGAGCGCCCGGACGGCGGCCGGCACGGTGATCCACAAGGCGATCGAGCTGTCGATCTCGTCCCGGACCGAGGCGGTGGCCCTCGACCTCGTCGACCACGCCATGGCCGCGCTGGCCGAGGACACCCGCCGGGCGAGCCCTCGCCCGTGGCTGCTGACGGCCACACCCCTGGAGCTGGCCGACCTCCGGGGCCGGGCCCACGACACGGTGGTGAAGTTCCAGGAGTGCTGGCCCCGGTTGCAGGCGGCGTGGGCGCCCCGCACCGAGACGGGCATCGGCGCCGAGCTGTGCGGGAGCCGGGTCGTCCTGTGGGGACGGGTCGACCTGGTGTTGGGCGTGGCCCGGGGGGACGAGGCCCGCTCGCTCATCGTCGACCTCAAGACGGGCCGGAGCTACCCCGGACACCTCGACGACCTGCGCTTCTACGCCCTGGTGCAGACGCTGCGCATCGGCGTCCCCCCGTTCCGGGTGGCGAGCTACTACCTCGACACGGCCACCTTCCACGCCGAGGACGTGACGGTCGAGATGCTCGAGGTCGCCGTCCGCCGCACGATCGACGGGGCGGTCAAGATGGCGGGATTGATGGCGCCGGACTCGGCGCCGGCCATCTCCCCCGGCCCCACCTGCGCCTGGTGCGCCCTCCGCCACCGCTGCGAGGGCCCGGCTCGGTACGAAGCCAGCCGGGCCGACCCCGACGACCCCCCCCTGTAGACCGAACCGCGCGACTACTCACCGGAGGGGGCAAGGGCGCGGACCAATCGAGCTGGTGGCGACGGCCGCTCGTCAGGTCAATCGTCGCCCAGCGACGATTGCATCTCGTCCACCTGGCGGAACCGCCAGCGGGTCATGCTCCCGGGGAAGTCGGCCAGGTCCCAGGCGAAGACGACGGTGGGCTCGACCGCGAACAGGTTGTCGGCGGACGGGGGGAAGTACCCGTCGTACTTGGGCTTGTACGCCTCCTGCAGCTTGGCGAACAGCGTGGCCCCGGGCACCGCCGTCCGGGCCAGGCCCTCGATGATCACGACCTGCTCCCCGCTGATCAGGTGGACGACCACCGCCGGGTTGGCGCTCAGGTTCCGCCCCCCCCGAGTGGTGGGGGCGGTCTCGAAGTAGAGGATGTCGTCGACGAACGCCCCCCAGTACGGCACCGCGTGGGGCTCGCCCTTGGGGCCGGTGGTGGCCACCCAGTACATCATGGCCCGCTCCAGCCGATCGGTGACGTACGCCCAGGCCAGCATGCCCTCCGGCTCCGCAGGGACCCCGTAGTCGGGAATGTGGGGCCGGCTGCGGATGGGCGACCTCGGGCTCATCCCCGTCATTCTCCCCCAGTCGGTTTCGCGAATCGCCACAGCCCGTGGACCGTAGCCGGGTCAAGACCGCCGAGGTCGAACCCGGACCGTTCGAGCTCGACGAACCGGTCCCGGAACCTGGCCGTCACCGTGCGCAGCGCCGTCTCCGGGTCGATCCCACCCCGCCGCAGACGGTCGACGACCTCGAACAGCAGCCCGCCGCCCTCGTCGACATCTCGCACCGCCGCCGGCAGGTCTGCGCCCGGCGGCTCCAATCCCACCGAGGCCGCCTTGCGTTGCACCTTGTGGGCGTAGAGGAGCGAGGGCAGGTCGGCCGCGATCCCGTCCATCATCGACGCCCGCCCCTTCTCCGCCTGCTTGATCCGCTCCCAGTTGCGGACGACCTCTCCCGGCGTGTCGGCCGACACCGCGCCCTCACCCTGGGGGCCGAACACGTGCGGGTGGCGGTGGACGAGCTTGTCGTGGATGCCCCGGGCCACGTCGGCCAGGGTGAAGTGGCCCTCCTCGGCGGCCAACGTCGAGTGGAAGACGACCTGGAACAACAGGTCGCCCAGCTCCTCCTCCAGGTGCTCGAACCCGGCGCCCTCCTCGACGTCGAGGGAACCGATCGCCTCCAGCACCTCGTAGGTCTCCTCCAGCAGGTGGCGGGTGAGGGAGGCATGGGTCTGCTCCCGGTCCCAGGGACACCGCTCCCGCAGGGTCCGCACCAGCTCGGCGAAGCGGGCGACCTCCCCCGCCACCGGCGCCGCCATCCGGGGGATGTACACCGACGTCAGGTGGTCGGGCGCCACCTCCCGGTCGAGGTCGTCCCACGCCACGGTCGACACCGACTCGTCGGGCAGTCCCAGACGGGACAGCACCACCGCCGACAGCCCGTCGCCGGACTCCACCGACAGCTTGATGTCGGACAGGACCGCTTTGGAGTCGCACTGGGCCACCAGCAGCGGACCCCGCGACCCGGCCGCCTCCACCCCGAACCGGTGCCCATCGACCAGCCGGGCCCCCGCCGCCACCGGGTCGACCGCGAGCCGGGCCCAGGCCAGGTCGGCGAACGACATCCCCGCCACCACCTCGACCGTCACCCGGGGATCGCCCAGCAACAGCTCCACCGTCCGCTCCGCCACCAGCGGCGACCCCGGCACCGCGTACAGCACCTCCGACCCGTCCGATCCCGCCGCGCCGACCAGCGCCTCCACGATCGCCGGGTACACCTCGTCGACCGTCTGGGCCCGGTCGTACATCCCGTCGAACGAGGCCGCCCCCGCGCCGACGGCCGCCGCGGCCGGGTGGCGCAGGGTGCGCAGGAACCGCTGACCGGGAGGAACCCGGGCGATGGCGGCCACCGCGGCGACGGTGAGCTGGTCGGGCCCGGCGGGACCGAGTCCCACCACCAGGACCCGCCCCACCGGGGGCGCTACGGGTTCGATGGAGCCGGCTCGGGCACGGGCTCCAGACCGGAACTCCCACCGGTGGGGGTGGCCCCGCTCTCGGGGGGCACCACGCCGGGCGACGACCCGGTCTTGCGGAAGGAGCCGTACTTGGGATTGATCTCGATGCGGGCCTTCTGCACCGACTCCTGGAGGAGGGCGAGGACCCTCTCCTGGCCGGCGTCGGTGACCTTCTGGCGGGCGACGTCCTTCACCTGGTCGAACGGGGCCACGTCGCGCTGGGTGACTTTGACCAGGTGGTAGCCGAACTGGGTCAGCACCGGCGCCCCCACCTCGCCCACCGGCTGGGTGAACACCGCCAACTGGAACTCGGGGACGAAGTTGGTCTCGGGCGTGATGTCGCAGCCGAGGTCGCCGCCGGCGGCCTTGGTGCCCTCGTCGATCGTGTCCGCCCGGGCGATGGTGGCGAAGTCCTCCCCCGCCGCCAGCCGGGCCCGCAGCTCGTTGGCCTTGGCCTCGTCGGCCACCAGGATGTGGCTCACGCAGGCGGCGGCGAACTCGTTGGGGTTGTTGTCGTAGAACGTCCGGGCCGCCTGCTCGGGCGTGCCCAACTCGTTGACGGCCAGGGTGAGCAGGTCGAGCTCGGCCTGCCGGCGCACCAGGTCGTCCTGGTACGACTTGGGGAACTTGACGAACACCTCCTCGCCGCTGAGCTGCTCGACCACCAGGGCCCGGGCCGCAGCCAGCTCGCTCTCGCCCAACGTCAACTTCCGCCGGTCGAGCTCGGCCTCGATGAGCGTGTAGTAGATCTGCCGGGTGAGGGCGAGGGCGGTGAAGGCGGAGTCGAAGGTCCCCTGGCCGCTGCCCCGCACCGGCTGACGTTCCTCCACCAGCTTCAGGTAGTCCTCGTTGGCGGCGATGGAGCGCAGCTCACCGACGAGGGTGTCCTCGCTGATGGCCTGCCCGTCGATCTTGGCCGCGTAGGGCGACGCCGATCCGCAGGCGGCGGTGGCAACCAGGGCGATACCGACGACGGACGCGACAAAGGCGGTTCTGAACGTGTTCACGGTGCCACCGACACTACCGGCGCAGCCTCCTCCGGGACCAACACCCGCAGGAGCTGCACCACCGCCCACACCGGGTCGACGTTGCGGGCGAGGGGTGCCACCAGCTGGAGGATGTCCTCCTTGTAGACCGCGTCCCGGGCCACCCGCCGGAGGCGGATCTGCTGGCTGGTCCGCAGCTCGAGGGGCGTGATGCGGGCCGTCCCCCGAGCCACCGTCACCTCCCGCACCCCGGTCCGCACGCACTCCGCTCGCAGCCCGGCCACCGCGAGGAGAGACTCGGCCGGCGAGGGCATGGGTCCATAGCGGTCGAGCCACTCGGCCCGGATGTCGTCGACCTCGGCCTGGGTGGTGACCGCCGCCAGCCGCCGGTAGGCCTCCAGCCGCTGCTCGCCGCCGGCCACGTAGTCGGGCGGGAGGTTGGCCACGACCGGGATGTCGATCTTGACCTCGGCCGGCTCCCGCACCTCCTCTCCCTTGAGCTCGGCGACCGCCTCGCTCACCATCTGCACGTAGAGGTCGTAGCCCACCGCCGCGATGTGCCCGGACTGGGCCCCTCCGAGCAGGTTGCCCGCGCCTCGGATCTCGAGGTCGCGCATGGCGATCTTGAATCCGGACCCGAGCTCGGTGTGCTCGCCGATCGTCTTCAGCCGCTCGTACGCCGTCTCCGAGAGCTGCCGTTCGGGGGGGAAGAAGAGGTAGGCGTACGCCCGCTGGCCGGCCCGTCCGACCCGGCCCCGGAGCTGGTGGAGCTGGCCCAGGCCCATCATGTCGGCCCGGTCGACGACCAAAGTGTTCACCGTGGGCATGTCGATGCCCGATTCGATAATCGTCGTACAGACGAGAACGTCGTACTGGCCTTCCCAGAAGTCGAGGACGACCCGTTCCAACTTGCCCTCGTCCATCTGGCCGTGGGCCACCGCGATCCGGGCCTCGGGGACGAGCTCGTGGAGTCGGGCCGCGACCCGGTCGATGTCCTGCACCCGGTTGTGGACGAAGAACACCTGTCCCTCCCGGAGCAGCTCCCGGCGGATCGACTCGCCCACCGCCCGCTCGTCGTAGGGACCGACGTACGTGAGGATCGGCTGACGTTCGGCCGGCGCGGTGTTGAGGATGGTGAGGTCGCGGATACCGGTGAGGCTCATCTCCAGGGTGCGGGGGATCGGCGTGGCGGTGAGGGTGAGCACGTCGACGTTGGCCCGGAGCTTCTTGATCGCCTCCTTGTGGGTCACGCCGAAGCGCTGCTCCTCGTCGACCACCAGCAGCCCGAGGTTCTTGAACTTGACGTCGGCCGAGAGCAGGCGGTGGGTGCCGATGACCACGTCGACCGAGCCGTCGGCCAGGCCGTCGACCACCTTCTTGGCCTGACCGGGGGTGAGGAACCGGGACAGGACCTCGACCCGGACCGGGTAGCCGGCGTAGCGCTCGGAGAAGGTCCCGAAGTGCTGCTGGGCGAGGAGGGTGGTGGGGACCAGGATCGCCGCCTGCATCCCCTCCTGCACCGCCTTGAACGCAGCCCGGATGGCCACCTCGGTCTTGCCGAAGCCCACGTCACCGCACACCAGCCGGTCCATGGGGGCCGGCTCTTCCATGTCGGCCTTGACGTCGCGGATGGCTTTGAGCTGGTCGGGCGTCTCCTGGTAGGGGAAGGCGTCCTCCAACTCCTGCTGCCAGGGGGTGTCGGGAGGGAAGGCGTGGCCCGGGGCGTGGACCCGCTTGCGGTAGAGGGCGACCAGCTCCTCGGCGATGTCGCGCACGGCCGACCGCACCCTGGCCTTGGTCCGGCCCCACTCGGAGCCGCCCAGGCGATTGAGGGAAGGTGTGTCGCCGCCGGTGTAGTGGCGGACGGCGTCGATCTGGTCGGAGGGGACGTAGAGCTTGTCGCCCCCCCGGTACTCGAGGAGGAGGTAGTCGCGCTCGGCCCCGCCCAGGGCCCGCTTGACCATGCCGCCGTACCTGGCCACCCCGTGCTGATGGTGGACCACGTAGTCGCCCGGGCTGAGGTCGTCGAAGAAGCCCTGGGCGTCGGTGCGGCGGGGCCTCGGCGCCCGGTGGGCCCGGCGCCGGCCGGTGACGTCGCTCTCCACCAGCACGGCCAGCTTCACCTCGGGCAGGATGAACCCCCGCTCGAGGGACTGGACCACGACCCGGCTGCCCGTCCCGGGGCCGGCCCCGTTCTCGACGACGGGCAGGGCGACTCCACCCTCCCGCAGGAGCCCGGCCAGGCGGGCGGCTGAACCCTTGCCGTCGGCCGCCACCACCAGCTGGTAGCCGTCGCCGACCAGGCCGGCCACCTGGCGGGTGAGGCGGTCGGCATCGCCCAGCACCGGGTCCCAGCCCCGGGACACGATGGTGGTGACGTCGGGGCCCTCGGCCGCGCCGGTGACGGTCCACGCCGGAGCCGGCGTGTGGGCCAGGAGGCGGTCGAACGGGAGGTGGAGGCGGGGCCACTCCCGGTCGACGGCCGCACCCCACGTGGCGGCCAGGCTGCCGGCCAGCGACGCCTCCTCGTCGAGGAGGTCGGCGGCCCGGTCGCGCATGCGGCGGGGCTCGACCAGGAGGACGAGGGCTTCGCGTCCCAGCAGGTCGAAGAGGGTGTGCTCGCCCGCGGTCAGCCACGGCAGCCACGACTCCATCCCCTCGAAGACGGCCCCCTCGGCCAGCCGCTCCCACTGCTCCCGGCCCCACGGCTCCGCCCCCACCAGCTGGGCTGCCCGCGCCCGGACCTCGTCGGTGGGCAGCAGCTCCCGGCTGGCGAAAAGCTCCACGCAGTCGACCTCGGCGGTGGAGCGCTGGTCGGTGACCGAGAACCGGGTGAGGCGCTCGACCTCGTCACCCCACAGGTCGATGCGGACCGGGTGGTCTGCCGTCGACGGGAAGACGTCGACGATCGACCCCCGGCGGGCGACCTGGCCCCGGTGCTCGACCTGCACCTCCCGCCGGTAACCGGCGTCGACCAGCCGTTTGACCAGGTCGACGGGATCGAGGCGGTCGCCAGGGCTGACCGTGATCGGCTCGACGTCCTCCACGTGGGGACCCAGGCGCTGGACGAGCGATCGCACGGGCGCAACCAGGACCCGGGGCGAGCGCTGCGGGTCGCGGAGGCGCCAGATGGCCCGCAGCCGGCGGCCCATGGTCTCGGTGCTGGGGCTGACCCGCTCGAACGGGAGCGTCTCCCAGGCGGGGAAGACGTCGACCTGGTCGGGTCCGAGAAAGGCCCGCAGGTCGTGGGCCAGCCGCTCGGCATCGGGGCTGGTGGGGACGGCGACGACGAGCGGGTGGCGCCCGGTGAGCCCGGCCAGGCCGGCGATGGCGAAGGCTCGGGCCGGCTCGGCCACGGCCAGCACCGCCGAGGACACGCCCGCCAGCCCGGCCAGCCCGGAGTGGCGGCGGAGCAGCGACGGGAGGTCGTGCAGGGTCACCGGACGAGGCTACCGGCGCCCTTCCCCCTTTCTGGCGCTTCAGGAGACGGCGGCCCGGGCTTCGACGGTGCCGTCGTCGTCGCCGGCCTCGACCACGAACGGGCGCCCGTCGGGGGCGACGACCGCCCATCCGTCGTCGCCGACCGCACCGTCGACCCTCCGCCCGTCGACGAGGACGGCCGTGACCCGGTTCGACACCCGCGGCCGCGTTCGGGTGGCGATTCCTTCGTCAGCGCAGGGGTCGGGGCGCCTGGCGCAGGATCCCGCCCGTCCGGTTGAGGGCGTCGAGCAACGGCTGCCCGGCGGCCAGCCACCACAACGCCGCCAGCACCATGACGACGACCGCCGCTACCCCGTACCAGGCGCCGCCAGCCCGGAGATGGCGGGCCCACCGTCCACCCGGGCGCCGGCCCAGCAGGGGCCGGAGGTAGAACCTCCCCAACGGCCCGAAGACGAGCAGGCCGGGGCCCGACGCGGCGCCCACTGCCAGCTGACCGCCGGCCCAGCCCACGCCGACCGCCAGCTGGCCGAAGGCGACCACGCCCAGCGCCAACTGCCCGATCACCACGACCCCGCGGGCCAGCTGCCCGATGGCGACCACGCCGGTGGCGAGCATCCCGATGGCCACGACGCCGGTCGCGTTGGCACCGATGGCGACCACGCCCACCGGGTCGACACCCACCGCCACCAGTCGCACGGTCGAGGATCGTAGAGCCGGGCCGCTCGGTCGCACCGGCGGCATCCTCGACCACCGGTCAGGGTGAGGCGGGGCGGGGCGAGTTGAACCGGAGCATGGCCGCCGCCGGGCCCTCCCGCAGGAGCAGCTCCACCGCGTCGGCGGCCTCCTCCACGGCCACGTCCATCTCCGCCCGCTGGGCCTTGCCCAGGCGGCGGAGGACGTAGTCGGCACCATCCTGGCGCCCGGGCGGCTTGCCGATCCCGATGCGGACCCGGACGAAGGCGCCCGAGTGGAGATGGGCCCGGATCGACTCCAGCCCGTTGTGGCCGGCGGTCCCCCCGCCCTCCTTGACCTTCACCCTCCCCGACGGCAGGTCGAGCTCGTCGTGGACGACGACCAACCGGCCCAGGTCGCCCTCCACGCCGTAGCGGCGCACCAGGCGGGCCACCGACTCGCCCGACAGGTTGACGTAGGTCTGGGGGAAGGCGACGACGAGCAGGCGGCTGTCGATGCGGGCCTCCGCCACCAGGGCCCGCTCCTTGCCCTTGCGCAGGACCGTGCCGTGCCGGGAGGCGAGGACGGACACCACCTCGGCCCCCAGGTTGTGGCGGGTGGCGTCGTAGTCGGGGCCGGGGTTGCCCAGGCCGACGACGAGGAGGTCGGCCGCCTCCCCCGTCCGCGGCGGTGGCAGGGGTCTAGTCCTCGGTGTCGCCACCGGACGCCGCTTCGGCGTCGTCGGCGGCTTCCTCAGCCTCATCCTCGCCCGACAGGCGCGTCGACTGGCCGATCACGACCGGCTCGTCGCCGTCGACCTCGGTGGTGACGCCCTCCGGCAGCTTGAGATCGCTCACCCGGATGGCCTCCCCCATCTCCAGGCCCGAGATGTCGACCTCCACCGCGTTCGGGATGTCGGCCGGCTTGGCCTGGATGGTGAGCTCGAACATCTGCTGCTCGACCATCCCGTCGGCCCGCTCGACCGCCTCTGCCTCGCCCACCAGGTGGACCGGCACCTCCACGGTGACGATCTCGTCGCGGCGGACGATCACGAAGTCGACGTGGGACACCGAGCGCTTCAGGGCGTTCCGTTGCAGCTGCTTGGCCATGGCCAGGTGGCGGGTGCCTTCGACCTCGAGCGCGAAGAGGGCGTTGAGCCCGGCCTCGTGGGCCAGGGCGGCCCGGAGGTCCTTGCGGTCGACGGTGAGCGGCTGGGGGTCGATGCCGTGCCCGTAGAGAACGGCGGGAATCTTGCCGTCGGCCCGCAGACGGCGGGCGGCCGCGCTTCCGGTGAGACGACGTGCTTCTGCAACCAGTGAGACCTCGGCCATGACTCGACAGTCTACTCCGGGCCTCTGCCCCCCGACGGCCCCCCGGCTCGAGGTCCCGGAACGTCGCAGCCCGACCGAGGATCGCAACCTTCGCCGTTGCCCCCCCGGGGGAGTGGCGGGGCGGAGGCCCCCCGACTACGCCTGGTTCTCCCCCCCGAAGATCTCGCTGACCGAGAGGTCCTCGAAGACCGCGTCGAGGGCGTCGGCGATGATCCCGGCCACCGAGAGGACCTCGATCTTGTCGATGCGACGGTCGTCGTCGAGAGGGAGGGTGTCGGTGATGACCACCTTGGTGAGCTGGGAGTTCTTGAGCCGGTCGAGGGCGGGGTCGGAGAGCACCCCATGGGTGGCGATGGCGTGGACCTCGGCCGCTCCGTGGCTGACCAGGAGGTCGGCGGCGGCGCAGATGGTGCCGGCGGTGTCGATCATGTCGTCGACGAGGACGCACACCCGGCCGGCCACGTCACCCACGATCTGCAGCGCCTGGACCTGGTTGGCCGCTCCCCGCACCCGCCGCTTGTGGACCATGGCCAGGTCCTCGGTGTGAACGTGCTGGGCGAAGCGCTCGGCCGTCTTGACCCGCCCCGCGTCGGGGGAGACGATCACCACGTCGTCGCCCAGATTGGCGGTGACGTAATCGGCGAGGACCGGCATGGCCGTGAGGTGGTCGACGGGGACGTCGAAGAAGCCCTGGATCTGGCCCGAGTGGAGGTCGACGCTCACCACCCGGTCGACCCCCGCGGTCATGAGCATGTTGGCCAGCAGCTTGGCCGTGATCGGCTCCCGGCCGGCCGCCTTGCGGTCCTGACGGGAGTAGCCGTAGAAGGGGCACACGGCGGTGATGCGCTTGGCCGACGCCCGTTTGGCGGCGTCGATCATGATCAGCTGCTCCATGATCGAGTCGTTCACCGGCCCGCAGTGGGTCTGGACGATGAAGGCGTCGGACCCCCGGATCGACTCGCCGAACCGGCAGTGGATCTCGCCGTTGGCGAACTGCGACAGGTTGGCCTCGCCCAGATCCACGCCCAGGTGGGCGGCGATGTCGCTGGCCAGCCTCGGGTGCGAACGCCCGGCGAACAGCTGGAGCCGCTTCTTGGGGATGAGCTCCATGACACCCGTGGTGCGGTCAGACTCCGTCGTCATCGCCTCCCCGGGCAGTGTAGAAGGCGCCGGTGGTGGCTCCCGGAGCGATGTGGGCGCCGGCCGCGATCGACGCGAAGGGCCCGACTGTCGACGATGCCCCGATCTCGGCGTCGTGGGCGGTGGTCTGCTCGACGGTGGCCCCCTCCCCCACCAGGCAGTCGACCAGGCGGGTGTTGGGGCCGACGCGGGCGCCCCGGGCGATCACGGTGCGCCCCTGGAGGACGGTGCCGGGCAGGAGGGTGACGTCGGGCGCGAGGTGGACGGCGGCGTCGACGTAGGTGTTGGCGGGGTCGACCATGGTGACGCCGGCCCGCATCCACCGCTCGTTGATGCGGCGGCGGAGGACGGCCTCGGCCTCCGCCAACTGGGCCCGGTCGTTGACCCCGACCGCCTCGGACGGGTCGTCGGCGATGAGGCCGACGACCTTGTGGCCGGTGCCGTGGAGGACGGCGACCACGTCGGACAGGTAGTACTCGCCCTTGGTGTTCTCGGGACTGACCCGGCGCAGGGCGGGGGCGAGCAGGCCCCGGCGGAAGCAGTAGATCGAGGTGGCCGCCTCCTCGATGTCGCGCTCGGCCTCGGTGGCGTCGGAGTCCTCGACCACCCTCGCGATGCGGCCGTCCTTGGCCCGGAGGACCCGTCCGAGCCCGCCGGCGTCGTCGGGCTTGGCGGTCAGGATGGCGGCCGCGGCGTCGCTCTCCCGGTGCTCGCTCACGAGGTCGCCGAGGGTGGCGGGGCGGACGAGGGGAGTGTCGCACGGGAGGACGACGATGTCGGCGTCGTCGAGATCGGGGTCGTCGGGCAGGGCGGTGAGAGCCACCGCCAGGGCGTCGGCGGTGCCCCGGGTGACCCGCTGCTCGACGAAGTCGATGAGGAGGTCGGGCGGGCCGTGCTCCTGGAGGGTCTTGGTGATCGGCTCCGCCCCGTGGCCGACCACGACCACCGCCCGCTCGACGTAGAGCTCGGAGAGGGCGTCGAGGACGTGGAGCACCATCGGCCGCCCGCACAACGGGTGAAGGGGCTTGGGGAGCGCCGACCGCATGCGGGTGCCGTGCCCCGCCGCCAGGACCACCGCACACAGCGGACGCACCCTCATGCCCTTGTTCTACCCCGAATGGAACCCGGCCGGGTGCCGCTCCGCCTTCCGCTCGGGGGGGAGGAATCGAACCCCCATTGGCCGGACCAAAACCGGCCGTCTTACCTTTAGACGACCCCCGATCACTGCCCCCCCACCGTATCGCCGACCGCCAATCGGACGACTCCCTCGCCGAGGCCGCGACCACCCCGCCATCGGAGGTTGAGCCATCCTGCGAACATTTGTTCGACTCGGGGGACAATTACCCAGGTGAGCGAGTTTCCGTTAGCCTGAGCGCCGCTCATGGGATCGCTCATCAAGAAGCGCCGCAAGCGCATGCGGAAGAAGAAGCACAAGAAGATGTTGAAGGCCACCCGCTGGCAGCGTCGCGCCGGCAAGTAGCGACTCCCTCCTCGCCCCGCGTCTAGCAGGTCGCCGCCAGGCGGCCCCACGCCACCACGTCGAGCTCCTCCGGCCGCGCCTGGGGGTCGACACCCGCGGCCTCGAACCCGCCGGCGTCCACCACCCCCGCCAGCGACCGGCGCAGCATCTTCCGCCGCTGGCCGAACGCGGTCCCCACCAGCCCGAACATCCGCTCCCGATCGACATCGGGCCCCACCGCGGGTACCTCCCGGCGCACGATTCGCACCAGGGCCGACTCCACGTTCGGTACCGGGACGAACACGCTGGCCGGCACCAGTCCCGCCACCGAGGCCGTCGCCCAGTAGGCGACCTTCACCGACACGGCCCCGTAGCCCTCGTCGCCGGGGACGGCCGCCAGCCGCTCGGCCACCTCCCGCTGCACCATCACCAGCATCCGGGCGATCGCCGGCACATCGTCCAGGAGGTCGGCCACCAGGGGCGTGGCCACGTTGTAGGGAAGGTTGGCCACCAGCACCCACGGGCCCTCACCGAGGAGGGCCTCCCAATCCAGGCGCATGGCGTCGGCCTCGACGACCGCGACCCCCACCGGCTCCACGACCGTCCGCAGCACCGGCACCAGGCCCCGGTCCACCTCGATGGCGGTCACCGACGCCCCCGTCTCGGCCAGGGCCAGGGTGAGCGATCCGAGCCCGGCACCGATCTCGACGACCTTCTGACCAGGGCCGATGTCGGCCAGCCGGGCGATGCGGCGAACGGTGTTCGGGTCGGCCACGAAGTTCTGGCCCCGGGCGCGGCTCGGGCGCAGTCCGTTCTCGTCGAGGAGGCGTCGGATCTCGGGGCGGGACAGAGTCACGCCCAGAACTATCGCCCGGACGGGACTCCTACCACTCGATGTTCACGTCGATGAGGCCGGCCTCGGCGGCGGCCAGCTTCTCGAACGTGTCCATCGACAGGTCGATGAGGCGACCGGTCTCGAGCGTCGGGCCCCGGTCGTTCACCTTGCAGAAGGCGACGGCGCCGTTGCGGACCCGGGTGACCTTCACCATCGTGCCGAACGGCAGCGTGCGGTGGGCGCAGGTGTTGTCGGGCGCGTTGAACCAGGAGGCGATGCCCGAGTCGCTGTGGGCGTAGAGCTTGGCCGTGGTCGCCGCCGCGGTCGTGGGCGGGACGGACACTGGCGGCGGGGCGGGCACGGCCGTGGTGGTCGGTGCCCCGAGAGCCGGCGCCGGCGGTGAGGCCGTCAGGGTGATCGACTGGGCGGAAGGCGGGGGCGCGGCGGGGGCGACGGTGGAGGCCGGCGTCAGGGCCGGGGCCGGACGGGTGGTGTCGGTGGTCGCGCTGGCCACGGGGATCGTGACTCGCGCCGTGGTGGTGGGCGCGACGGAGGCGGGAACGGCGGTTGTCGACGCCACCGAGTTCGGCGGCACCGACGTCTGGGCCGACGCCTCCCGGGCCAGAGCGTCGAGAGAGATCGTGCGCAGACCGGGCGCGGGGGAGGTGGTCGTGGTCACCGACGGCGCCCGCCGGGTGGTGGGGACGGCGGCGGCGGCCAGTTCGGTGGCGGGGGCGGCAACGACCACCGGCTCTGCGGGAGCCGGTGTGGGCGCGTTACGGATGTACACGATCCCCACGATGATCATCACGCCGCAAAGCGCGAACATCTGCGCGGGCGGTATCAATCCGCCGTCCGGCGTTGTCCTCAGTTCCCCACCCCAGTCTGTCTGCGCTCGCCCGGTCGGATGATGCGTCGGAAAGGTGCGCGCGGCGACCCGTCGAACTTAAGAGGGTCCGAATTGTGGTCGCAAGCTCACGCTGAGCGTTGGACTCCGAACACGTCCCGAGCGCTTGCCCAGGTTGCCTCCTCGATGACCTCGATCGGGACACCGCGGGCGGCGGCGACGGCCGCCCCCACCAGGGGGACGAAGGCCGGTTGGTTGGGTCGGCCCCGGTGGGGGACGGGGGCCAGGTAGGGCGAGTCGGTCTCCACCAGGAGCCGGTCGAGGGGCGCCAAGGCGGCCGCAGCCCGGAGGTCGCCGGCCGTCTTGAAGGTGACGATCCCGCTGAACGACAGCCAGGCGCCCAGGTCGAGCGCCCGCCGGGCCTCGGTCGGTCCGCCCGAGAAGCAGTGGAAGACGGTGGGCACGGACGGCCCGGCGGCGAGGATGTCGAACGTCTCGTCCCACGCCTCCCGGGTGTGCACCACCAGCGGCAGGCCCCGTTCGGCGGCCAGATCGATCTGGGCCGCGAACACCTCCCGCTGGACTGGCCTCGGCGAGTGCTCGTAGTGGTAATCGAGGCCACATTCCCCCACCGCAACCACTTCCGGAGCAGTTAGGAGAGAGATTATGCCGTCCACCTGGTGTTTCGCGTCATGGGGGTGCAAACCCACGGTTGCACTTACACGGCCCGGATGGGCTCTGGCGATGGCGATCGCGGCCCCCGACTGGTCCGCGTCGGTACCGATGCAGATCACATGGCCGACCCCGGCCGCCGTCGCCCGGTCGAGCGCTGCGGTCGGGTCGGCCTCGTACTGCAGGTGGCAATGGCTGTCGCACCACATGGGCCGGCTACTTGCGTCGGGGGAACAACGGCGGGCCCTTCTCGACCGGCAGCCCCCCGGGGTACCCGCCCCACGCCGCCGCCTCCGGCAGCCGCTGGTCGGTGGGGGACCCGGGCAGGCCCAGGCGCCGCCAGATCTCCTCGCTGGCCCCGGGGATCGCCGGCGAGACAAGGACGGTCACGATTCGCAGCACCTCCAGCGCGTCGCCCAGGACCGCGTCGACGGCCTCGCCCGGGTCCGCCTTCCAGGGCTCGGCGGTCTCCAGGTAGGCGTTCGTCTCCCGGATCAGGCGCCAGGTGGCGTCGAGCGCCTCCGACGGGGCGAACCGGGTCCACGCCCCGGCCACGTCGTCGTAGGTGGTGGCGGCCGCCGGGGCCAGCGGGCTGCCGGGGCGAGGCGCCGGCCCGATCCCACCACACTTCGTCGCCACGACGGTCGCCACCCGGGACAGGAGGTTGCCCAGGTTGTTGGCCAGGTCGGAGTTGTAACGACCCACCAGACCCTCACCCGAGAAGTCGCCGTCGAGGCCGAAGGGCGTCTCCCGCAGCAGGTGGTAGCGGACTGCGTCGAGGCCGTACTCCTCCACCACCTCGCCCGGCGAGATCTGGTTGAGCTTGGACTTGGAGATCTTCTCCCCGCTCAGCATCAGCCAGCCGTGGACCGCCACCTGGCGGGGCGGCTCGAGGCCGGCCGCCATCAGCATCGCCGGCCAGTACACGGCGTGGAAGCGGATGATGTCCTTGCCGATCAGGTGGGCGTCGACCGGCCACCAGCGCTCGAACTCGGAGGGGTCCTGGTGGCCGTAGCCGGCGGCGGTGATGTAGTTGGGGAGGGCGTCGAACCACACCCACGCCACCGCGTCCGGGTCCCACGGCAGGGGCACGCCCCACCGGAAGTTGCTGCGGCTGATCGAGATGTCGCGCAGGCCCGATCGGATGAACGAGAGCACCTCGTTGCGGCGGCCGGCGGGCACGATGGCGTCGGGATGGGCGTCGTACCAGTCGAGCAGGCGTTGCTGGTACCGGGAGAGCCGGAAGAACCAGTTCTCCTCCTTGACCCACTCGACCGGCACGCCGTGGATCGGGCAGTTCCCGTCGACCAGGTCGTCCTCGGTGTAGTAGCCCTCGCACCGGACGCAGTACCAGCCCTCGTAGGTGTCGCGCTCGATGTCGCCGTTGTCGAACACGGCCTGGAGGAACTTCTGCACCGCGGTGGTGTGGCGGGGCTCGGTGGTGCGGATGAAGTCGTCGTAGGACACGTCGAGCAGGTCGGCCGCCTCCCGGAACCGGGCGCTGTTGGTGTCGGCCAGGGTCTGGGGATCGAGGCCCCGGGCCTCGGCCGCCTGCTTGTTCTTCAGCCCGTACTCGTCGGTGCCGGTGACGAGGCGCACGTCGTGGCCGAGGAGCCGGTGCCAGCGGGCGACGGCGTCGGCGATGACGACCTCGTAGGAGTGCCCGATGTGAGGCGCGTCGTTGACGTACATGATCGCCGTCGTGAGGTAGAAGCGCTCGGCCACAACCTCAATCTACCGACCGGGTGCCGGTACCCGACCGGGGTCAGGAAATCCGCAGGGCGGCGTCGTAGACCCGGCGTTTGGGGACGTCGAGCTCGGCCGCCACCTCGGCCACCGCGTCCCGTTTCGGCAGGCCAGAGGCCAAGCGGGCCTGCAACGCGTCCTCGATGTCGGACTCGGTGGCCGGCTCCGGGACGGGCGCGCCCTCCACGACCAGCACGTGTTCGCCCATCGGCTCCCGCGTCGCCAGGTGGGCGGCCGCCTCGGCCAGCGTCCCCCGCCAGACGTCCTCGAACTTCTTGGTCAGCTCCCGGGCGACGGCGATCCGGCGCTCACCGCCGACGGTCGCCGCCAGGTCGGCGACGGTGGCCTCGACCCGGTGGGGGGACTCGAAGATCACGGTCGTGCGCCGCTCGGCGGCCAGCTCGGCCAGGCGCCGGCTGCGGTCCCGGCCCTTGCGGGGCAGGAAGCCCTCGAAAGACCAACGGGCGGTCGACAGGCCGCTCACCACCAGCGCCGCCACCGCCGCCGACGGCCCGGGGACGACCTCCACCCGATGGCCGGCGCTGGCCGCCGCCGCCACCAGGCGCTCACCGGGGTCGGAGATGCCGGGCATCCCCGCGTCGGTGACGACCGCCACCGTCTGCCCCCCTTCGAGACGGCGGAGCACCTCCCCCACCCGGGCCGCCTCGTTGTGGTCGTGGACGGCCATCAGCCGGCTGCCGGCGGGAACGCCGGCCGCGGTCAGCAGCTGCCGGGTGCGGCGGGTGTCCTCACAGGCGATCACGTCGGCCGCGCGCAACACCTCGACCGCCCGGGGAGCAAGGTCGCCCAGGTTGCCGATCGGAGTCCCCACCAGGACGAGGACGCCCGACCCGCTCACGGATCGACCTCACGCACCTCCAACTGGTCGCCCGGGCGCAGCCGCCAGCGGTCGAACGACCCCGATTCGGCCTCGATCACGCATCCCGAGCGGAGCGTCGGCCTGGTCACCCGGCCCGGCCGGAGACAAATCGTCCGCCTGACGATTAATTCTCGGTCGCAAAAGGCCACGTCGATGGTGAACTGCATGCCCATCGAGTGCACCGAGCGCGCCGGCCGCAGCAGCAACGCCCCCGAGATCCCGGGCCTTCCGAGCAACCCCCGCGACCGCTCGGAGAACGTCGACGCCACTTCGAGGGCCGCCAACACCTCCCCGTCCCGCAGCAGCCAGCCAGTCGTAGCCATCGTGACTCAGAACGGGACGCCGCCGGCCGCGAGCGCCGCCGCCGGCGGCCCCACCGGCTGGCGGCCCGGCGTCGGGCCACGTCCGAGACGATTACACATTGAAGCGGATCTCGAGGACATCGCCGTCGGCGACCTCGTAGTCCTTGCCCTCGACCCGGAGTTTTCCGACCTCCTTGGCCCTGTTCCACGAGCCGAGCTCGAGCAGCTCGTCCCAGCGGATGACCTCGGCCCGGATGAAGCCCCGTTGGAGGTCGGAATGGATCACGCCCGCGCACTCGGGCGCCTTGGCCCCGGCCCGGAACGTCCACGCCCGCGACTCCTTGTCGCCCGTCGTCAGGAACGTGCGCCGCCCGAGGAGGTGGTAGGCGGCCCGGATGACACGGGGCAGCGCCCCCTCCCCCAGGCCCAGGGCGGCGAGCATCTCGGCCCGGTCGGCGAGATCCATCCGGGCCGCCTCCGCCTCCAGTTGCACGCTCACCCCCAGCACCTCGGCCGCCTCGCCCAGCTCCTCGGCCACCGGCTTCACCAGCCGCTCGACGTCGTCGATCTGGTCCTCGCCCAGGTTGACCACCGCCAGCACCGGCTTGTCGGTCAGGAGGAACGTGGTGCGCAGGGCGGTCCGCACCGAAGCCGCCAGTCCCGACCGGTACAGCGGCGTCCCCCCGCTCAGCACCGCCAGCGCCGCCTCCATCGCCTCCACCTCGGGCGCCAGCGACTTGTCGGCCCGGGCCATCTTCTGGCGCTTGGGCAGTTGCGACTCGATCGAACCGACGTCGGCCAGCACCAGCTCCAGCTCGAGGGTGTGGAGGTCGTCGAGGGGATCGGTGCCTCCGACCACGTTGTCGTCCTCGAACGCCCGCAGCACGAGGACGACCGCGTCGACCTCCCGGATGCCGGCCAAAAATCGGTTGCCCAGCCCCTCGCCGGTGGACGCACCCGCCACCAGGCCGGCGATGTCGACCAGTTCCAGGGTGGCCGCCACCACCTTGCGGGACTTGCTCATCTCGGCCAGGGCGGTGAGCCGGGGGTCGGAGACGGCCGCCACCCCGACCGTGCTCTCCGTCGTGGAGAACGGATGGGCGGCCACCGGAGCCGACCCGCCCGTCACCGCGTTGAACAGCGACGACTTCCCGGCGTTCGGCAGGCCCACCAGGCCCAGGCGCTCCACGCAGAGCAGGGTAGCGAGGACCGTGGACTACCCTGGCGGGCGATGTCGAAGAAGACGAACAAGAGGAAGATCCGCTCCCGGCGCAAGAAGGCCAATCACGGCAAGCGGCCCAACGCCGGCCGGTAGCAGCCCTCCAGCCGTCCCGCCGGCTCCGCCGGCACCCGTCCGAGACGTCGTCGAGGTGCTCCACGGCACCGAGGTCCACGACCCCTACCGGTGGTTGGAGGACGGCGACGACGGGGACACCGCCGCCTGGGTGGCGGCCCAGAACGCCCGCACCCGGGCGGTGCTCGACGCGCTCCCCCCGCGGGAGCCCCTCCACCGGCGGCTGCTCGATCTCCTCCGGATAGGGGTCGTCGGCGGACCGTCGGTGGCCGGTGACCGGGTCTTCCACCTCCAGCGGGAGGGCGACGCCGACCAGGCCGTGCTCGTCATGCGGAGCGCAATCGACCCCGACGTCCCGGCCACGGTGGTAGTCGACCCGCACGGCCTGGCCGCAGACCACGCGGCGTCCATCGACTGGTTCTCCCCCTCGCCCGACGGCCGCCTCCTCGCCTACGGGGTGTCCGAGGGCGGCAGCGAGCACGGCACCCTGCGCATCGTCGAGGCCGACACCGGCACCCTCCTCCCCGACGCCATCCCTCACGTCCGCCACCCGTCGGTGGCGTGGATGCCCGACGGCTCCGCCTTCGCCTACGACCGGCTGCCCGACCCGGCCACGGTCCCGGAGGGGGACCAGGGCTACTGGGAGTCGGTGTGGTGGCACCGGGTGGGCGACGATCCCGCCCACGACGAACCCCTCCTCGTCGACGGCCTCGACAAGACGGCGCTGCCCATGGCCGCCATCTCCGACGACGGCCGGTGGCTGGCGCTCCACGTGCACCTCATGCCGACCCGCACCGACGTGATCCTCCTCGACCGCCGGACCGGCACCCGGACGGTGATGGTGGAGGGCGAGGAGGCATCCACGTGGGTGCAGATCGTGGGCGGCCGCATCTACGGGGTCACCAACCTCGGCTCCCCCCGGGCCCGGGTGTTCGCGGCCGAGGTCGACCGGCCCCAGGCGGAGGCGTGGGAAACCATCGTCGCCGAGTCCGTCGCGCCCACCGGGGCGGTGATCGAGGGACTCGTCGTCACCGGCGACACCTTGCTGGTCTCCTCAACCGAGCACGCCGTCTCCCGCCTCCACCGCTACCGCCTCGACGGCACGCCCCTCGGCGAGATCGCCCTCCCCGAGCTCGGGTCACTGGCCGGCCTCGACGCCGACCCCCGGGCCGGCCCTGGTGACGAGCGGGTGTTCCTGACCTTCACCTCCTTCGCCCGTCCCCCCGGCATGTGGCGGTGGACGGCGGACGAGGGCCTCCGCCCGTGGGCCCTCCTCGACTCGCCCCTCGAGCCGGGCGCCTTCGTGGCCGAGCAGGTCTTCTACCCGTCGACCGACGGCACCGACGTGCCGATGTTCCTCGTGCGGGCGGCCGCCACCACCGTCGGCCCCGGCACCCCCACCGTGCTCTCCGCCTACGGCGGCTTCGCCATCACGTCGTCCCCCGGCTTCGCCCCCGGGCTGGTGGCCTTCTGCGAGGCGGGCGGGGTCTACGCCATCGCCGGCATCCGGGGCGGGGGCGAGTACGGCGAGGATTGGCACCGGGCCGGCATGCTCGCCCGCAAGCAGCAGGTCTTCGACGACTTCCACGCCGCCGCCGACTGGCTCGTCGACGAAGGCCGCACCCGCCGCGACCGGCTGGCCATCCGCGGCGGGTCGAACGGGGGCCTGCTCGTCGGCGCCGCCGTGACCCAACGGCCCGACCTGTGCCGAGCCGTGATCTGCGCCGTCCCCCTGCTCGACATGCTCCGCTACCACCGGTTCCTGATCGGCGCGCTATGGGTGCCGGAGTATGGCGACCCCGACCGGGCCGAAGACTTCGCCGCCCTCCACGCCTACTCGCCCTACCACCACGTCCATGCCGGCACCGCCTACCCGGCGGTCATCGTCACCGCCGCCGAGTCCGACTCCCGGGTCGACCCGATGCACGCCCGCAAGTTCGTCGCCGCCCTCCAGGCCGCCACCATCGCGCCCGCCGAGCGGCCTGTCCTCCTCCGCATCGAGACCCGGGCCGGTCACGGGGTGGGCAAGCCGGCATGGAAGCAGGCCGACGAGGGGGCCGACGTGTGGGCGTTCGTCTTCTGGCAGCTGGGGATGGGCGAGGCGCCACTCACAGCCGGGTGATCGCGGTCCGGGCCAGGTCCACCAGCTTGGCCTGGGCCGGCACCGGCGAGCAGACGCAGGCGATGGAAAGGATCTCGTCGCCGACGTGGACCAGCAGGTAGGCCTGGGTCGACGTCGCCGAGAACTCGGCCCGGTCGCCCACGCCGGACACCCGCACCCCGCCGGTCACCGGAGACACGGGGGCGGCCGACTCCGGGTTCACGGCCAGGGCGAAGGACTTCCCGGTGCCGGACAGCTTCCAACGGCAGATGTGGGTCACGGACTTGGTCAGGGGTGCGCCCTCGCCGACGGGCGCGGTCCCGATGGCGGTCTGGATCTCGGCGGAGGTGACCAACCCGCACGCCTTGACCCGGTCGGCCCGGATGACGAACGTCGCCACGGTGGTCGAGGACTCGACGGTCGGCGCGCCCGCCTGGTCGCCGGCCGCCTCGTCACCGCCACCGCCGCCGCCACCGCCGCATGCGGCCAACACCGATAGCAGCACGGCGAGTCCGAGTCCGACGACGCGCCGGCGGGTAGGGACGGTCCCATGAGCGACTTCGAGGTTGACCATGGCGACAGTCTGATCGATCGCCTGCGGGGAACGGGAGTTGGGGTGGAGGACCCCAACATCGTGGGCGATGTCGGTCCCATCGACATCCCCCCCGGGGCCGATCCCGACACCGATCCCGACTGGCTCCTCGCCGAACCCCCTGCCTAGGCCAGGACAAGCAGTCGGGCGCCCGTACACTCGCCTGCCATCCCTATGGATTGGACCGGCGACACCCACCGCGCCGACGGCGTGCTCGAACGAGGCTTCGTCGTCGAGGTCGACGGACGGCGGGTGCCGGGCGCCCTGTGGACACCACCCCACGCCGAGGGCGCCCGACCGCTGGTCCTCATCGGCCATGGCGCCACCGGCCACAAGCGGATTGACTACGTCGTCGCCCTGGCCCGGGAGCTCGTCCGCCACCACGGGTTCGCCGCCGTCGCCATCGACGGCCCCGGCCACGGGGAGCGTCGCCTGACTCCGGGTGACGACCTCCCGAAGATCTTCAGCGAGTTCCTCGGTGAGTGGTCGCGGGAGGGTTCCACCGACGAGACGGTGGCCGACTGGCTGGCGACCCTGGCCGTGGTGCGAGCCCTACCAGAGGTGGGCGACGGGCCCCTCGGCTACTGGGGCCTGTCGATGGGCACCATCTACGGCCTGCCCCTGGCCGCAGCCGAGCCCCGGATCCAGGTGGCCGTCTTCGGGCTCATGGGCCTGGTGGGACCCACCCGCGACCGCATGGACGCCGACGCCCGCCGCCTGACCTGCCCGGTGCTGCTCGTCCAGCAGTGGGACGACACCCTCATCCCCCGGGACGCGCTCCACGAGCTGTTCGACACCATCGGCTCGGTCGACAAGCGACTGCACGCGTCCCCCGGCGACCATGCCGCGGTGCCGACCGAGGAGTTCGTACTCTCCGCCCGCTTCCTCGCCCGTCACCTGGCCCCGGGCGGCGACGAAACCACGTAGCCAGTGCTGCGTCAACCAACGTCTGCGTCGTCGGCGGCACGCTTCCGGGCGCGAGGGGCGTCAGCCGTCGGCCGGCAGGAACGCCGCCGCGATTTCGGCCCGATCGACGAAGCGCGCCGACGCCGAGCCGAAGTGCAAGTCGGTGGGATCAGCATCCGGGTTGACGAAGAGCACCTCGCACTCGAGCAAATCGGGGTCACGAAAAAAGAGGCTGATCTTGCGCCCGAACTCGGTGACCACGCCATCGGTGGCGCCCTGGTCCATGAGGCGACGACGGATCTCGCCGAAGCTGTCGAGGTTGGCGGCATGGAACCCGATGTGATCGAGACGGCCTCTACCGAACATCGGTCGCTGGTGTCGCGCCTGGTCGTTGCCCTCGATCTGGAA
Source organism: uncultured Acidimicrobiia bacterium (assembly GCA_963790325.1). GTDB lineage: Bacteria > Actinomycetota > Acidimicrobiia > Acidimicrobiales > AC-14 > JAXDMK01. Next base: position 466,963 of record CAWBNY010000002.1, on the reverse strand, counting down.
CACGTTGAGCTCGGTGTTGGGTCCGAGGTTCAGGATGATCATCCGGGGACCGCCCGGGTACTCGGGGCCGTCAGACTCCACGGCCGCCCCGAAGACCTCAGCGTAGAACGCCTTGAGTCGATCTCCGTCCGCCGTGATCGTGGCCACATGGTCGATGCCGTCAGTCAGCACGTGGATCCTTTCCTCATGCGTTCGAACTCACTCGAAGGTAGGCGATCCCATCGGCCGGATGCGGCCTGACCCGACCGACAGATCCGTCTTTTCCAGCTGCGCCCCCCGCCGCGACTGTGAGTGAGAGAGCTCGCCGGTTGGCGCGATGGTTCCGGCGAGAATCTCGAGCTCTTCGTCGTGTTCGAGGACGAAGGACCCGGCGCGTGAGGTGTGGACCAGGCCACCGCCTGGCTGCCCTCCGTGACGTCCAGATCGCGGCTCGTCACGCCGATCCCATACGCCAACGCGCTAGGGACCGGACCGACCACAACCTGGACCGTCATGCCAGCTACGTCGTTTCCGCATGCGTGACGGGGGGGCTGGCTAGGCGCCCCTCCCCGACTAACGCCCAGATCCGAGTCATGGACGGCTCCGGTCACTTCGCGTACAAGACAAAACCTGCCATGGTCGCCGCGATCATTCGTGACTTCATCTCCACGTGATGGCCGGGGGCGCGCCCGAACCGGCGTCGCCGAGATCTACGACCCGGGTCCTCGTGCGACGATCGCCGATACCGGACGCGGGGCCACCAAGGGATCGGCATGACGGTGGGAGATCTTCCACTCGGGACCTTCGCGTCGGAAGACAGTCGTGACTCGGAGCGGGAGGACTTGCTTCATCCACGGCGGCCCGCCCCCGACACGGCGGCCCGAGCGGGATTGGCGAGCGTGACGTCATCACGAGCGGAGAACAGGGCGAGCACCGGCGCAGCGTCACCGCTCACGATGGCCTGAAGAGCGCCTGTCGATAGGTGTCGATGAAGTCGTCGAGATCCTGGTGGGTCATCTCACCCCGCAACGTTCTCCGATACCCGCCCACTCTATTGGCGAGCAGACTAGATAGCGACGGCCACGGGTGCGTCTCGCGTGCCTGTCGTGCGACGTTGTCGTCCGCCAGGGCAGATCGAGGATGACGGCGATGGTCTCCCGCAAGTGGCTCAGCAGTGCCGCGGACGTCGATGGTCCGATGTGGCGAGACGGCTCGGATGTGCTGGCACTGCGCGCCGATACGACGTCGAGGTCGTTGCTGCTGTTGGGCTCGAGCACGACCTCGGAGTGGAACGAGCGAACTCTGCTCGTGAGCGGGACGACATGAACGACCGAAGGTCGGGCATCGAGGATCCGTCGGGCCGTGACGATGATCGCCGGATGGCGGAAGCCCGCTCAAAGCGTTGACGGAACGCCCGCGCCCTACCCGGCCGCGAGGACCTCGCGAAGTTTGGCGGCGAAGGCGGCGGGGTCGTTGCTGGGAGACCACTGATGGGCGGCGAACCCACCATGATCGCCAGGGAAGACGACCGGGTCGACGCCGAGCACCTCGGCGAGCGCCTCACCGCCGCGCCGCGCGATGGTGCCCTTGCCCTGGGAGCCGATGGCGGGCACGATGCGCACCGACGAGGCACGCATGGCCGCGATGTCGGGCTCGAAGGCCGGCATGGCGAGGTTGCGGCTCAGTAGCGGATCGTCGCGGGACCCGTCGTCGTTGACCGGCAGTCCGAAGGTCGCGGGGTCCGGAGCGGGCTGGTCGAGATAGTCGGGAGGCAGCGGCCCGGCGTGCATGACGAGCTGGATGAACTTTGCCATGGCCGGGCCATACCCCTCGCGTCGGTAGGTGTCGACGATGTCGGCCTGGACCCGGAGGGCGACGTCGCGGTCCTCGAGCAGGGTCACCAGGGGCGGCTCGTGCGAGACAAGGGTGCGAACGTCGTCGGGATGGTTGACGATCCATGCGAGGGCGAAGGCGCCGCCACCGCTGGACCCGAAGGCGTCGACGGGGGCAAGGCCCGTCGCGTCGACGATGCGGTGCAGGTCGTCGGCGTGGAGTTCCGGCGTCACCCGCCCGTCCGTTGCCAGCCGGCTGCGCTCCGCGCCCCGGGGGTCGTAGGTGATGAGCGTGCGGTCATCGAGTTGACCGACGAGCTGGGCGAAACCCGACGCCGCCATCGGCGACCCGAAGATGAACAAGGGTGGGTGCTCGCTCGGCGTCTCGGGCTGGCGGACGTCAAAGGTCAGGACACCGCCGGGCACCTCGAGGGTGTGGCTGGTCGGCTCGGACATGACTGCTCCTGGTTCGTGGGGTGTCGCCCATGCTGACTGGTGCTGACAGCGGAACTAATCGGAAGGGTGGACCCTTTGCGGGCCGGCGCCATCGCTTGGCTGCATTGGCCCGCACCGACCGACGGCTACGGGTAGCTCTGCGTCCCAGGTCCGAGTCACCCGCCGACGTGGACCCGTTTCCTCCGACGGATGCGGCGCGCCAGATCAGAGCGCCCGTCCTTCTTGTCACCGGCGGGAACAGCGCTGATCCCGCGAAGCCGTGTGCGCGACGGCCACACGACCCGGCCATGACGGGGCGGCCTTGAAGGCCGCCATGTCCTCATCGGACATGCCGGTGTTCCGTGCACAAGGACGAGCGGTGGCCCGCTGCCGGTCTGCCAGGAGGCGATCTCGGTGCCGTCGGGAGACCGCACACGCAGTGCCGGCGATGCCTCATCGGATGTCATCGACATCCCCTTGCCAGCTCCCGCGATGCTTCCGTCAGCATCACAGCCATGATCCCCCGTGTAGCGCGCACGCGCCAGGTCGACGGGGCGACAGATCGACTTCCCGGCGGATGTTCCGCCGACTCGGTACCCCACGTGGGCTGACCGACGCCGTTCGGGCACCCGGTGCCCGTCGTGGGAACGGCGAGCAGTGTTTCATCCGCGAGTGAGCCGTCCCCCCCAGGGTCAGCTGACCGTTGCCGGGGAACGAGTACCGGTTCCCACCGGGTACGGGTTCGTCCGCATGAGGTATGCGAGCGGCCACATCACGACGACCGCGGCCAGGCCGTGAACGTAGAACTGTGAAACCGACAGGGGGATGAGCCGCGACAGAGCCATCACGACCAGCGCGACGCTCACGACCTGAGTGGTCCAGGCGCTTCCGATCCTCGAGGCTCTGATCGCGCCGGCGAAGATGATGGCTCCCAGCGCGAAGGTGACACCGCTGGCGATCAGCACGAGCATGAACCAGGGGCCGACCGCGTCCTGCACCTCGGCGACCTCCGCGATCGTGGCGCCGGTGTCGGCGGCGGCCAACGCCGCGAACTCCATGCCCGGCAGGAAGGCGTACAGGGTGCTGCCGATGATCACGAGCGGCAGCGCAAGGCTACTGAGGCGGTCCTCGCCAGCCTGATGGAGGTAATGCCGGACGGCGAGGAAAGCCACAGCGATCAGGGCGGAGGCGAGGGCGGCGGCGAGATGAACCACACCCCAACGGGTGGTCCCGGCAACGACCTCTTCGGCGATGGCGCTCTGGTTCGGTAACCGGCCTTCGATGGCGCACGGCCCGCTCCCGCAGCTCAGGCGGATACCGCTTCTGGGAAGGGCTCCTCGATGTCATGCTCCATCCCACTTCCAAGGTATGGAGCCTCCGCGGATCCCAGGCCGATTCAAATCATCAAAAAGCCTCGTTCCACGCAGTCGAGGTCGTGATCCTCCAGCAGTCGCTGGGCGCGGCCGACCCATCCGCCCCCGCGCGCGGTCTCGCCGCGACTGAACAGGCCCGATGCCAGCCAGAACGCGCAACGCACCGCTCGGGCGACCTCGCCGCGGTCGAGAAGCTCCAGGTGAGCTCGCTCCCAGCATCTCGCCGAAACTTCGTCCTCGCCGACGAGCTGAGCTGCAACTGCGAAGCGCTCCAGGTCACCTGGTTCCAGCGGCTCGTCACGGTCGGCGACCGAGAAACGCTGGTAGGCCCCGCGCCAGACTCCGCTGTCGAAATCGGCCCGTGCCGCGTCGGCAACCGTGCTCATGGTTGCGTGATCCTCCGCACTCAGCCCATCCTGCGTTCCACGGCGCGATCGTAGGACGGCCGCAATTCAGAGGATCTGCGCGTCGGATGGGCGACGGGTGTCCCCGAACGTACGTCCGGGAACGTGCGCCGGGCTGCCTGCGGCTGCGTCGCGAAGGTTGCCGTTGGTGGACACGGCGAACGTTGCCGACGCGGCACTAACGGGGGACGACCCCCAGCTCCTCGGCCAGGTGGAAGAAGGCCCGGGCGAAGGGCGAGCCGGCGGTGCGTTCCCGGACGACGTCGAAGTCGATCTGCTCCCGCAGCTCGCGGGCGGTGCGCAGGACGCCCTCGTAGTCGAGGCTGTGCTCGGCCAGCGCCGCCAGCTTGGTGACGAGGAGGTCGTCGGCCGTGATCACCGGCATGGTCATCGCCTCCACCCGGATGACGTCGGCCCGCTTGAGCAGCTCCTCCGACCCGGACACGCCCGACGGCCCGTAGATGAGGTCGATGAGCACGTCGCCGTCCCACGCCTTGACCAGCCAGCCCTCGGGGGGACGGTCGGTGCGCATGCCGGCCGAGGCGAGGGCGGCCAGGGCCCGGTCGGCGTCGGCCTCGGCGACCATCAGGTCGACGTCGTGGTCGCTGGCGCTCCCCCCCCGGGCCCAGGCCGCGAACCCGCCGCCGACCGCGAACGGGACGTCGGCGTCGCGCAAAGCGGCCGCCGCCCGCTTCAGGCTGGGGAGCAGGCCCGTCTCCTCGTCGGCGTCCACTCCCCTGGGCTACCCACCGGTCGGGGTGGCACACCCGGCCGGGCACCGGGACTCGACGTGGGCGGGGAACACCCGCACCACCAGGCGCCGGCCACAGGTGACGCAGAAGCGGGGCGGATCCAGCCCGCCGCGGGCGCCGGCCCCGGCGCAGGCCCCGTCGCACGCAGACCGGCTCCGGCCGCAGCCCGGGCAGTGGCCGGCCCCGGTCACCCCCGCCGGGCGCGGGCGGCCGGCATGCCCAGGTCGGCCAGCAGCTGGAGGTCCTGCTCCGGCGACCGGCCCAGGGTGGTGAGGTAGTTGCCCACGATGAGGGCGTTGATCCCCGCCGTCAGACCGAGCGCCTGGAGCTGGCGGAGGGTGACCTCCCGGCCACCGGCGTAGCGGAGGATCACCGCCGGCAGGGCCAGGCGGAACAGGGCGATCCAGCGGATGGCCTCCATCGGCTCCAGGAGGGGGCGGTCGGCCATCGGCGTCCCCGGCCGGGGGTTGAGGAAGTTGAGGGGGACCTCGGTGGGCCCGACCTCCCGCAGATCGGCCAGCAGCTCCAGCCGTTGCCCGTCGGACTCCCCCATGCCCAGGATCGCCCCGCAGCACAGCTCGATGCCCGCCTCCACCACCAGCCGGCAGGTGTCCCGCCGCTCCTCCCACGAGTGGCTGGTCACCACCTGCGGGAAGAACGACCGGGCCGTCTCCAGGTTGTGGTTGTAGCGGTGGAGGCCGGCGTCGGCCAGGCGCCGGGCCTGCTCGGCAGTGAGGATCCCGAGGCTGGCGGCCACGTCGAGGCCGGTGCGCTCCCGGATGGTGGGGATCATCTCGATCACCCGGGCCAGGGTGCGCTCGTCGGGGCCCCGGACGGCCAGGACGATGCAGAACTCGGTGGCGCCCAGGCGGGCCGTCTCCTCGGCCGCGGCCAGCAGCTCGTCGCGGTCGAGCATGGGCGTGGCCCGCACCGGCGAGTCGAAACGGGCCGACTGGCTGCAGAAGTGGCAGTCCTCGGGGCAGCCACCGGTCTTGCCGGAGACGATTCCCTCCACCTCGACGGTGGGCCCGCACCAGGCCAGCCGCACCTGGTGGGCGACCGCCGCCAGGGCGGGCACCGACTCCGCCGGCAGCCGGCTCAGCTCGGCCAGCTCGGCCCCGGTGAGCAGGCGGCGCTGGTCGAGCAGGGCGGTGGCGGCCACGGCCAGGGCGTCGGACACGGGCCGACCATAGCCAGGACGATCGCTTAGGTTGGCCGGGACCGAATCGAGGAGGCCCACCCCGTGTCGTACGTCCAGATCATCGAGTTCGTCACCCACGACCCCGAGAAGATGAAAGCCCTGGGCAACAAGTACGCCGAGGACGCCAAGGGTCGGGCCAAGCTGAAGCGCTCGCTCGTCTACCACGACCGGTCCGAGTCGCGCCGCTACGTCGCCATCCTCGAGTGGGAGAACCGGGAGGACTCCTTCGACGACGAGAACCTGCCCGAGACGGAAGAGTTCATCGAGGGCTTGGAGGAGCTGTCCGATGTCCCCCTGAGCTACCGGAGCCTGGAGCTGGCGTACACGATGGTCCGGTAGGAGGTCCAGCCCGCCCTCGGCTGGCGGAGGGCCGCGCTGGCTAGTCCGTTCGGCCCATTTTCCCTCAAGGTCGTGGGCGCCGGCGCCGATAACCCAGGGCGATGACGACGACCATCCGTGGGTCCGCCGTGGGTCCTGTCGAAGGCGATCGGGGCTTCCTGCCCGCCTTCGTCGGCCGTGAGGCGGATATTCAGGAGTTGCAGCAGGCATGGCGGCGAGCGGTCGGTGGGAGGCGCCAGATCGTCCTCCTGGCCGGCGAGCCGGGGATGGGCAAGACCACCCTGGTCGAGCGGATGGCCCGGGAGGTGGTGGCGGCCGGCGGACGCGTCCTGTGGGGCACCTGCCCTCCCGACCCGTCGACCCCCTACGCCCCGGTGGCCGAGATCCTCGGTCGAGCGGCGGCGATCGCCCCGTCCGAGGTGGTGTCGAACTACGGGGTGCTGGCCCACATCGCCCCCGGGGTGCGCACCCGCACGTCCCACGTCGGCCCCCTGCCGTCCGATCGCCGGGAGCTGTTCCACGCCGCCGCCGGCCTCATCGCCGAGGTGGCCACCCGCACGCCTGTGCTCCTCGTCGTCGACGACCTCCACCGCGCCCACCGCACCACCGTGCGCCTGTTCCAGTACGTCCTGACCGCCACCCGCGAGATCCCCATGCTGGTGATCGGCACCTACTGCGACACGTCGGTCGACCGGGCCCACGCTGTGGCCTCGCTCCTCACCGACCTCGCCGGCGACGCCGACGTCACCCACTGCGTGCTCGAGGGCCTCTCCCGCCAGGTGGTGGCGACGATCCTGCCCCACCCGGGTGTGGTCGACACCCTGTGGACCCGGGCCGACGGCAACCCCCTCTTCCTGGCCGAGCTCCTCCGTCACGTCGGCCCGTCCCTGCCGTCGGTCGACCCCCGGACCCTGCCCGAGTCGGTGGACGCGGCGGTGGCCCGGCGCATGGCCCGGATGGACGCCGGCACCCGCCAACTGCTGGCGGTGGCCTCCATCATCGGCCCCGAGTTCTCCCTCGACACGGTGGCCCGCACCGGCGAGGTCCCCGCCGACCGCCTCCTGGCGGCAGCCGACGAGGCCGTCCAGCAGGAGATCATCGAGCCCGAGGGCCCGCCCAACCATTACCGCTTCGTGCACGAGGTGGTGCGGGCGGCAGTGGGACACCGCGTCGCCGCCAACCGGGGCATCCAGGTCCACGAACAGCTGGCGAAGGAGCTCGAAGCGTCCCCCACGGAGGACGAGGACCACCTGGTGCAACTCGCCTTCCACGCCGCGGCCGCGTCCCCGGTCGGTGGCTCCCTCGAGGCCGCGGTCCATGCCGGACGGGCGGGCGACCGGGCCATGGCGCAGCTCGCCTTCGACGAGGCGGCGGAGTGGTACGGCGTCGGCCTGGGCCTGCTCGTGGGCCCGAGCATCGCCGCAGTCAAGCTCAAGTGCCGGCTGCTGGTGTCGCTGGGTGACGCCCACGACCGGGCCGGCGAGCAGGTCCGGGCCCGCCACTCGTTCCTGGAAGCGGTCGGCCTGGCCCGCACCATCCACGACCCGAAGCTGATCTCCCTGTCCGAGGCCGCCCTGTCCCGCAGCCCGTGGCCGGTGCCGGTGAACAAGCCGATCACGTCCAAGATCCCCATCGGCACCCAAAGCCAGCACCCGTTCCTCATGCCCGAGCCCCCGCCGGTGAAGCTGCTCCCGATGGGCGAGCTGCTGGCCGCCACCCCGGAGGTCCCGATGCGGCCGCCCCGACCCGGCCGCCGCAACACCCCCCGGGTGGCAGCGGAGCGGGAGATGGCGGCGGCCGCCGCCAGGGCCGCCCGGGCCTCCCGCGGACTCCGACCGGAGACGTCCCCGCCTGCGCCCGAGTCCGCCACCAGGGCCGCCGACGCCGTGGCGCCGTCGGCGCCGGCGCCGCCGAAGATCGTCCGCCCCCGCCGGGCGGCTCCGCCGGCACCGCCTACGTCCTTGTCCGACCTCGACCTCCCGCCGCAGCCCCCGGCCACGCCCGCAGCCACTGCCGCCGTCCCGACCCCCACGCCTGCCCGCCCCCGCCGGCGGCCCCCTGCCCCCCCGGTGGAGCCGGTGGCGGCCACGCCCGTCGTGCTCCCGATGCCCGACGACCTTCGCGAGCTGTGGACCGACCCTGATCCCGAGCCCGAACCCATGGGCTGGACCGAGGCGCCGTGGGACGACGACGACCACGTCCCCGCCAGCCGCGGCACGACGAGCCGCCTGAGCGCCCTCCGGGCCCGCCACAGCCGGCCGTGGGGACCCGAGGACGTCGAAGAGCGGCTGAAGGCGAGCGACCAGATCGTGGCCATCGCCCAAACCACCGACGATGGCGACCTGGCCATGGAGGGCTACGTCTGGCGGATCGCCGACCGCCTCGAGATCGGCCGCCTCTCCCAGGCGGACGAGGACATCGCCTCGTTCAGCGCCCTGGCCAACGCCGTCGGCGACCCTCTCTACCGCCGGGACGCGACCGCCTACGCGGTGATGCGGGCCGCCCTCGAGGGTCGGTTCGACGACGCCCGGTCGGCCCTGCTCGACGTGGCCGCCCTGGCCGAGCGGGCGGGGGAGACGAAGGACACCGCCGGCGGGCGCGATCAGCGTTTCTGGATCGCCCTCGAGTGGGGGTCCGACGAGGAGGTGGCCGACGTCGAGGCGTCGCTCAAGGCCCTTCCCGTGGGCCGGTCGTGGGCCGGTTCGGTCGCCCTCCTCCTGGCCCGCACCCGCCGCTACGACGACGCCAAGGGTTGGCTCGACACCATCTCCGAGCATGTCCTGTCGACCCGGCCCTTCGACGGCGAGTGGATGCACATGGCCGCCTGCGCCCTGGAAACGGGTGCGCTGGTCCGTGACAGCCGGGCGGCAGCCATCCTGCTCCCGCTCATCGAGCCCTACTCCGATCGGGTGGTCGTCACCTCCGGCGGCCTCGTGTGCCTCGGCTCCACCGCCCGCTTCGTCGGACTGGCGGCGGCCACCTGCGGGGAGTGGGAGCTGGCCGAGCGCAGCTTCGACACCGCGGTGGGCATGAACCAGAAGCTGGAGGCCTATCCGGCCCTAGCCCACACCCAGGCGGAGTGGGGTTGGGCGCTGCTCGCCCAAGGAAAGCGGTCGGACCAGAAGCGGGCCGAGGGCCTTCTCATCCAGGCTCGCGACCTGGCGGACGAGCTCGACATGCGGCGCCTGGCCGCCGACATCCGGGTCAGGCGAGGCGGGAGATGACGTCGTCCATCCGGTTGGCCGAGCGCTCGAGCTCGACCGCCCGCTGACGGAGTGTGTTGGCCATCGCCGGCGGGCGCCGGGCGGCGAGGCATCGGAGCTCGGAAGCCATCCGGCGTAGCTTGACCGTGCGCAGCGCCCTCCAGTCGGCAGGCCGCGGCGAAGTCGGGTGCTCGAACATGGCCGGTGAGTACCCTCCCGGGTTTCCCACGAAACTCCGGGGCTGCAATCCGGTCAGCTCAGCGCCACCCTTCGTCGTCGTAGGCCGGCGCCGGGTGGTGCTGCTCGATGGCGTCTGGCTCCGGGACCTCGGCGTCGTCGGGTAGGGCGTCCACCGGCAGCCCGTCGGTGGGGACCTCATCCACCGGCAGGGACTGCTCGAAGGCGTCCTCCGCCGGCGTCTCCGGGTCGACCAGTTCGCTCCTCGGCTCTGTCTGGTTCACCTCTCCTCCTCCCGTTTGCCCCCAACTGCACGGGGTACGTCCCCGGTGCACCAGGAGCCCAACCCTATGTCCGCCACGCAAGAGCCCGAGCGCTACGCCAGCGAGCGACTGCGGGGCGCGCTGGCCGCCGACCCGCGCGTCTCCGAGCTCAGCCTCCAGGTCCACATCGTGGCCGACCACGTGTTCGTCACCGGGCAGGTCGCCACGCCGGAACGGGTCGAGGCGGTCTCCGAGATCGCGGCCCGGGTCCTGCCCGACCACGTCCTGCACAACGACCTCGGAGTGATCGCCCTCGACGATGCCCCGTCGGTGGAGCACCTGCCGTGATCCGGGTGGCGGCGGTGGGCGACATCCACTTCGGCACCGATTCGGCCGGGACCCTCGGTCCCCACCTGGCCGACCTGGCCCACCACGCCGACGTTCTCCTCCTGGCCGGCGACCTCACCCGCCGGGGTTTGGCCGAGGAGGCCCGGGCGCTGGCCGACGAGCTGGCCGGGGTCGGCGTGCCCATTTTCGCCGTGCTCGGCAACCACGACCACCACGCCCGGCAGGAGCGGGCGGTGACCAAGGTCATGGAGCGGGCGGGAGTGCGGGTGCTGGAGGGTGAGGGGGTCGTGCTGGAGGTCGGCGGCTGCCGGCTGGGCATCGCCGGCACCAAGGGCTTCGGCGGAGGGTTCGCCGGCGCCTGCGGGTCGGAGTTCGGGGAGCCGGTGATGAAGTCGTTCATCGCGTACACCCGCCACCTGGCCGAAGGGCTGGAGGCGGCACTGGCGGCGGTGGCGGAGGAGGGCGCCGACCTCCGGGTGGCCCTGCTCCACTACTCGCCCACCGACCGGACGCTGCAAGGCGAGCGCCTCGAGATCTACCCCTTCCTCGGGAGTTACCTCCTGGGCGAGGCGGTCGACCGGGCGGGCGCCGACCTGGTGATCCACGGCCACGCCCACGCCGGGTCGGAGCGAGGGTGGACCGCGGGCGGAATCGAGGTCCGCAACGTCGCCCAACCCCTCATCGGCCGCCCCTACAACGTCTACTGCCTGCGCCGGCGGGTGGAGGAGCCGACGCCCACCGGGTAGGTCTTTGTCGCCCCGCCGGCCGTTCGACGCCGCCGCCGACCTCCGGCTCGCCCCCTCCGCCCAGCCTGCACCCTTCCGCTAGATCGGGCAGCTGACGCCGGTGCCGCCAAGGCCGCAGTAGCCGTTGGGGTTGGCCGCCAGGTACTGCTGGTGGTAGTCCTCGGCGTAGTAGAAGGTGGGTGCCTCCCGGATCTCGGTGGTGATCTCGGCCAGGCCGGCGGCGCCGAGCCGCTCCTGGAACAGGTCCCGGGACTCGTGGGCCGCCTTGAGCTGGTCCTCCGACGTGGCGTAGATGGCGGACCGGTACTGGCTGCCGACATCGTTGCCCTGGCGCATCCCCTGGGTCGGGTCGTGGCTCTCCCAGAAGACCTTGAGCATGTCGGCGTAGGAGGTGCGGGCGGGATCGAAGACCACCAGCACCGCCTCGGTGTGGCCGGTGCGGCCGGAGCACACCTCCTGGTAGGTCGGGTTGGGGGTGAAGCCCCCGGCGTAACCGACGGCGGTGGTGTACACCCCGTCCGCCTGCCAGAACTTGCGCTCGGCGCCCCAGAAGCAGCCCAACCCGAACACCGCCTCCTCGAACCCCTCGGGAAACGGCGGGCGTAGGGGCGCGTCCAGCACCAGGTGGCGGGCGGGCACCGGCGTCTCCCGGCTACGCCCGGGGAGGGCGTCGGCTTCGCTGATCATGCGGGACCTGTGGCTGCCGAACATCAGGCGGGCTCCTCTCGTGCTCGCGATCCAGTATCGCCACTCGGCCAACGTGTTACTGCCCGGGCTCGTTCCGCATCGCACCGGAATCTCCGGGCGAGGTGCCGGCCGATGCAGCCCTTTTGCGCACATGAACGGCGGGTTACCATCGAGCCGTGAACCGGGCGGGGGCACCCAGGCGCTACCGCCTGTTGGCCGCGGCCCTGGCCGTGCTCGCGGCGGCCTGTGGCTCCGGCGGCGGCTCCGACGGTGGGACCCCCACCCTCAAGTTCTACGTGTTCAAGGAGCCGGGTGGGGCGTTCGCGGAGGCGGCCCGGGTGTGCACCGAGCAGTCCGGGGGACGGTACCGGGTCGTGCTCGCCGACCTTCCGCCCAGCGCCGACCAGCAGCGGGAGCAGCTCGTCCGGCGCCTGGCGGCGGAGGACGACGACATCGACATCATGGGCCTCGACGTCATCTGGACGGCCGAGTTCGCCGAGGCCAGGTGGCTCCTGCCGTGGGAGGGCGACGCCGCCACCAAGGCCACCGACGGCACCATCCCCGCCACCGTCCAGACCGGCACCTACGAGAACCGGCTCTACGCGGCCCCGTTCACCACCAACACCCAGCTCCTGTGGTACCGCAAGGACCGGGCGCCGGTGCCACCCACCACGTGGGCGGAGATGGTCGAGGTGGCCGAGAGGATCGGCGCCGGTGGGCGCATCCAGGTCCAGGGCAACCGCTACGAGGGCCTCACCGTGTGGTTCAACTCCCTGCTCGCCTCGGCCCGGGGCAGCGTCCTCCAAGGCCCGGAGAAGGTCGACCTGGCCGACGAGCCCACCCGGCGGGCGCTCGAGGTCATGCAGCGGGTGGCCACGTCGAGCGCGGCCGACCCGACCCTGTCCACCTCCCAGGAGGACCAGGCCCGCCTCGCCTTCGAGTCGGGCAGCTCGTCGTTCATGGTCAACTACAGCTTCGTCTGGCCCAGCGCCCAGAAGAACGCCCCCGACGTGGCCGCCAACATGGGGTGGGCGCCGTGGCCCCGGGTCCTGCCCGACGAGCCCGCCCACGTGACCCTGGGCGGCATCAACCTCGGCGTGTCGGCCCACACCCGGTATCCCGAGCTGGCTTTCGACGCCGCCGCCTGCCTCAGATCGGCCCCCAACCAGGTCTTCGCCGCAGAGAAGGGCGGGCTCCCGCCGACCACCGAGGCCCTCTACGACGATGCCCGGGTGCAGGAGGCGTTCCCCTTCGCCGACCTGATGCGGGAGATGATCACCCAGGGCTCGGCCCGGCCCATCAGCCCCGCCTACAACGACATCTCCCTCGCCATCCAGCGCAACCTCCACCCACCCCGGAGCATCGACCCGGCCGACGACGTCAAGGCCCTCCGGGGCGCCATCGAGAAGGCCCTGAAGTCCGGCGGACTTCTGTGACCACCACCGCCCCGCCGGCAACCGGTCCGGTCGGCGTGGAGCCGGGGCCCAGCCGTTCCCAGAGGAGCGTGCGCGCCCGATCCGAGCGCCGCCTGGGATGGATGCTGTGCGCGCCGGCGGTGATCGTGATGCTGCTGGTCACCGCCTACCCCATCGGTTACGCCATCGTCCTGTCCCTGCAGCGCTCCGACCTGCGCTTTCCCGACCAGGCCGAGTGGGTCGGGCTGCGCAACTACGTCGACGTCCTCACCTCCGACCTGTGGTGGTCCGACCTGGCCACCACCCTGGTGATCACCGGCGTGTCGGTCGCCATCGAGCTCGTCCTGGGCATGGGCCTGGCCATCCTCATGCACCGGGCGATCTTCGGGCGGCGGACGGTGCGGGCGGCCATCCTCATCCCCTACGGGATCGTCACCGTGGTGGCCGCCCTCGCCTGGCGCTTCGCCTTCGACCCCACCACCGGCTTCGTGAACGAGCTGCTCAACACCGACCGGTCGTGGTTCGCGGAACGGGCGTCTTCGTTGTTCGTCATCATCCTCACCGAGGTGTGGAAGACCACGCCGTTCATGGCCCTCCTGCTCCTGGCCGGCCTCGTCCTCGTCCCCGACGACCTCCATCGGGCGGCCAAGGTGGACGGGGCCACCGCCTGGCAGCGGTTCACCAAGATCACCCTGCCCCTGATGAAGCCGGCCATCCTCGTCGCCCTCCTGTTCCGGACCCTCGACGCGTTCCGCATCTTCGACTCGGTGTTCGTGATGACGGCCGGCGCCAACGGGACCGAGACGGTGTCGATCCTGGGCTCGAACCAGCTGTTCAACCGGCTCAACCTGGGCATCGGCTCGGCCGTGTCGGTCCTGATCTTCCTGTGCGTGGTCGTGATCGCGGTGCTCTTCGTCAAGGGCTTCGGCGCCTCGCTGTCCCAGCAGCGGGGGGAACGGCGGTGAACACGAGCCCTCGGGTGGAGAAGGCGTTCTGGGCCGCGGGGACCGTGATCGTGGTCCTCTACGCCCTGGTGCCGGTGGCCTGGGTCGCCTCCCTCTCCCTGAAGAAGACGTCCGACCTCACCGACCACAAGTTCTTCCCCCGGTCCATCACCTTCGACAACTACCGGGCCATCTTCGACGACGGGCAGTTCACGGCCGCCCTGCGCAACTCGATCGGCATCGCCCTCATCGCCACCGTCCTGGCGGTGGGGCTGGCCATGTTCGCCGCCTACGCCATCGTCCGCCTCGACTTCCCGGGCAAGACGGTGGTCCTCTCCGGGGCCCTGGCCATCGCCATGTTCCCCCCCATCTCCATCGTCGGGCCCCTGTTCAACATGTGGCGATCGCTCAACCTGTACGACACCTGGCCCGGCCTGATCATCCCCTACATGACCTTCACCCTCCCGCTGGCCATCTGGACCCTGTCCGCCTTCTTCCGGGAGATCCCCTGGGACCTCGACAAGGCGGCCCGGGTCGACGGCGCCACCCCGTTCCAGGCCTTCCGCAAGGTGATCGCCCCCCTGGCCGCCCCCGGCGTGTTCACCGCCGCCATCCTCGTGTTCATCTTCGCCTGGAACGACTTCCTGTTCGCCATCTCCCTCACGTCCACCGACCGGGCCCGCACCGTGCCCGCCGCCCTCGCCTTCTTCAGCGGCGAGTCGCAGTTCGCCCAGCCCACGGGCTCCATCGCCGCCGCCGCGGTGGTCGTGACCGTCCCCATCATCGTCATGGTCCTTGTCTTCCAGCGCCGCATCGTGGCCGGGCTCACGACCGGCGCGGTCAAGGGCTGAGGAGGAGGTTCACCCGATGGCCCAGATCGACCTCGAACACGTCACCAAGCGCTTCCCCGACGGCACCACCGCGGTCGACGACGTCAGCTTCACCATCCGCGACGGCGAGTTCTTCATCCTCGTCGGCCCCTCGGGATGCGGGAAGTCGACCCTGCTCAACATGATCGTGGGGCTGGAGGACGTCACCGAGGGCGACCTCAAGGTCGACGGCACGGTCGTCAACGACGTGGACCCCAAGGACCGAAACATGGCCATGGTGTTCCAGAGCTACGCCCTCTACCCCCACATGACCGTCCGGGAGAACATCTCCTTCCCGTTGCGGCTGGCCAAGAAGTCGCAGGACGAGATCGTTCGGCGGGTGGACGAGGCGGCCCGCATCCTCCAGCTCTCCGAGCTGCTCGACCGCAAGCCGGCCAACCTGTCGGGCGGGCAGCGGCAGCGGGTGGCGATGGGGCGGGCCATCGTCCGGGAGCCAGCCGCCTTCCTCATGGACGAGCCCCTCTCCAACCTCGACGCCAAGCTGCGGGTGCAGACCCGCACCGAGATCTCCCGCCTCCAGAACCGGTTGAAGACCACGACCGTCTACGTCACCCACGACCAGACGGAGGCGATGACGCTCGGCGACCGCATCGCCCTCATGCGCCGGGGCGTGGTGCAGCAGCTGGGGACACCCCGGCAGCTGTACGAGGAGCCCACCAACCTGTTCGTGGCCGGCTTCATCGGCTCCCCGGCGATGAACTTCCTGCGGGCCGAGGTGTCGGGCGCCCACGTCACGTTGCCGATGGCCGAGCTCGACCTGGCCGGCGACGCGGCCGCCGGGCGCGACGGCACGTTCATCGCCGGCATCCGGCCGGAGAACTTCGAGGACGCGTCCCTCGTCACGGAGGACGACCTCGCCCACGGGCCCCGGTTCCGAGCCACCATCGAGGTCATCGAGTGGATGGGCTCCGAGCTCTACGCCTACTTCACGGTGGGCGGAGGGGCGGCGGCGTCGGAGCTGGGCCGCCACGCCGACCTGTCGGCCGACGACGTCCGGGCCACCGACGAAGGGACGCAGGTGGTGGCCCGCCTGAACCCGGCCAGCCAGGCGCAGGCGAACCAGGAGCTCGAGCTGTGGCTCGACGCTCGCACCGTCCACCTCTTCGACCCCGACTCGGGCGAGCGGATCAGGCGTTCGGAGGCGGCGGCGCCGGACGGCGGCGCCGGAGGCGGCGGCTCCGTCTCCGCCGACGACGGATCCGGAGGCGCCACCGGCGTCGACTCCTTCCGACCCCGCCGGCGCACCCACCGGCTGAACCCGCCCAGAACCCGCCCTATCGGGGCGGGGAAGATCCCCGGCTCGCCCTCGACGATCGCCAGGCGCATTCACACCCTCCTGCGGAGCTGCTCGATGACCTGCTCGTCCCACGCGTGGGTTCGTAGGAGACGGTAACGGGCGTCGGCCAGGCGGAGGTAGGCGTCGGTCTCCGTCTCCCCCGGGTGGATGAGGCCGGCGTCGACGAGCAAAGCCACTGCCGGCTCGTACTCGTCCCGGAACCAGGCCTCGCCCACCTCGGATCGGACGACGGGTTGGCCGAGGGCCTGGGCGGCGCGGAAGCCCCACGCCTCCACCCCCTCGGCCAGGCTGGCGTAGCTCTCGGGGCGGGTGACGCGGATGCGGCCCCTCTGCTCGGCGGTGAGCGGCACCCGCTCGAGGAACAACCGCTCGTGGGTCTTGAGGGGAAGGTCCGATACCCGCAGGTCGACGGGGGCGCCGGCCTTGGTGAGGACCTCGGTGACGTTGGCGTCGATCTCGTCGAGGCCGGCGGCCTTGGCCACCGACACCCGGTGGTGGCCGTCGCGGACGAAGTGGGCGTCGCCCACCCGGTAGACGTCGATCGGCTCGAGCGGCTCGCCCCGGCGCATGGCCGCCGCCGAGCGCACCCACCGCTCCCGGGGCTGGCTCGAGGTAGGGCGGAAGTCGCGGTCGAAGCCACCCGCCCGGTCGACGGTGCCCACGATGGTGTCGAGCGGCACCGCCTGGAGGCCGAGGTCGCGCTCTCCGGTGCGGCCGAGGGCGGCCACGACCTCGTCGAAGGGGAGGATGGCGTTGACGTCGCTCGGCTGGCGGCGGACCCACCGGGCCAGGCGGGCGAGGACCTCCTGCTGGCGGACCTGATCGAAGTCGTCCTTGGCGTCGGCCTCGACGTTGCCGGTGCTGAGCCGCCTGCGGGGCATCGACCATGTTCTACCGCGCCGGCGCCGGCCGGTACGGTGGTCGGATGGAGGTCGCCCGCGCCGTCGGACTGTTCGGGTTGGCCGGCCTGGCCGAGATCGGCGGCGGCTGGCTCGTCTGGCGCTGGCTGCGGGAAGGCGCGGCCTGGGCCGTGGGCATGGTGGGGGCCCTCGCCCTCATCGCCTACGGGGTCATCCCCACCCTCCAGCACGAGGACTCCTTCGGCCGGGTGTACGCCGCCTACGGCGGGGTGTTCGTCGTCCTGTCGCTGCTCTGGGGCTGGTGGCTCAACGGCGACCGGCCCGACCGGTGGGACCTGGCCGGCGCCCTGGTCGTGTCCATCGGCGTCGGGATCATCTTCTTCGGCCCTCGCTCGGTCTGAGCCCGAGCGGAAGCGCGGGGGCGTTTCCGAGCCTCGTGTGAAGACCTGGTTTCGGACCGGGACAGCGGGCGGGCGGGCTAGGTACCATGCCCTCGCACCAGGGGCTTCAGGGGGGAAACGTGGCAACCTTCATCGACCAGGTTCGGTGTGGCGACTGCGACGCGGGGATCACGCTCGAGATGGGGACGGTCGTGCTCCAGCGCTACCGGCGCCAGCCGTGGCTGCGGCACTTCTGGGTCCGGTGCGACGCCTGCGCCGCCCACAAGCTCTACTGGCCGTCCACCCGCCAGCTACGCCTGGCCGAGGCCCTGAGGTGCGAGGCGTCCCTCAACGACGTGGCGCCGTCCGAGGTGACCGCCGCCTACGCCCGGTCGAAGGGGCTGCCGGTCACCAGGGGGCGGCCCCCGCTGGCCGCCCTCGACAAGGAGCTCGGCTTCCTGCGGTCGATGTTGGCCGCCACCAGCGGGGCACTCTCCGCCACCACCCCGGCGCAGTCCTACCTCCCCGCCCACTGGGCGAACTAGCCGGGCCGACGCAGGCGATGGCTCGCACCGCCTCCTCGATCAGACGGGGATCCCTCGCAGGGAAGGAAGTTGAACCCGCAACTGTTTAGCGGGGCGTAGAGTTCCTCCCGACGGAACGCTTCCAAGGAGGCCGCCATGCCCGCCGTCACCGCCGACAACGTCCTCGCTCTGCCCCGGATCGACCGCCCCGCCCCGCCCGCCGCCGCCCGCCCGGTTGTGTCCGTCACCAGCGCCCCCAACGCCTACGAGGGGGAGGGCTTCCCCGTCCGCCGGGCCTTCGCCGGCGTCGACCTCGCCCGCCTCGACCCGTTCATCCACATGGACCAGATGGGCGAGGTGGAGTACGCCCCGGGCGAGCCCAAGGGCACGTCATGGCACCCCCACCGGGGGTTCGAGACCGCCACCTACATCATCGACGGCACCTTCGAGCACCAGGACAACGCCGGTGGCGGGGGTGTGATCACCAACGGCGACACCCAGTGGATGACCGCCGGCTCCGGTATCCAGCACATCGAGCGCCCGCCGGAGGAGCTGGTGGCCAGCGGGGGCCTGTTCCACGGCCTCCAGCTGTGGGTGAACCTGCCCAAGGCCAGGAAGTGGGAGACGCCCCGTTACCAGGACATCCGCGCCGGCCGGGCCACCCTGCTCACCACGCCCGACGGCGGCGTTCTGGTACGGGTGATCGCAGGCGATGTGGCCGGCCACACCGGACCGGGGATCACCCACACGCCGATGGCCTTCGTCCACGCCACCCTCAGCCCGGGAGCGGAGCTGGTCCTGCCCTGGCAGCCGGGCTACAACGCCCTCGTCTACGCCCTCAACGGGCAGGGGACGGTGGGGGCGTACACCGAGGGAGGGGGGCGGCGGCCGTTCCGCATGGGCCAGCTGGCCGTGTTCGGCGCCGGCGACCACGTCACGGTGACCGCGGCCGAGCGCCAGGAGAGCCGCTCGCCCAACCTCGACGTGATCGTCCTCGGGGGCCAGCCCATCCGGGAGCCGATCGCCTGGTACGGGCCGTTCGTGATGAACACCCGCGAGGAGGTCGTCCAGGCGATGGACGACTTCCACGCCGGCCGCCTGGGCTCGATCCCCGCCTCCAGCCTCCAGGCCTGACGGCGTGGCCTCCCTCGACGACCTCGCCCCGTTGGTGGGGACCTGGCGGGGTCGGGGCGAGGGGGAGTACCCCACGATCGAGCCGTTCTCGTACACCGAGGAGCTGGTGGTGGCCCATGTGCCAGGGCGTCCGATCCTCACGTGGACATCCCGCACCCTGGACGTCGAGGGCAACCGCCGCCATGCCGAGTCGGGCTTCCTCCGGCTCGTGGTCGACACGGTCGAGCTGGTCGTGGCCCACAGCTTCGGCATCGTCGAAGTGGCGGTGGGGTCGATCGGCGACGGCGACGGCGGGGTCGCGCTCGACCTCGACAGCCTGACTCTCGCCGGGACGCCCACGGCCAAGGAGGTCACCTCCGTCAGTCGCCGCTACGAGGTCGGCGGCGACCGGCTCCGCTACGAGATCGCCATGGCCGCCGTCGGGATGGGGCTCACCCACCACCTCCGGGCCACCCTCGACCGGTCGTAGGAGGTCGGCGGTACCGTTCGCCTCCGACGTCGATGAGGAGGCAACCATGCGCAAGACCTTGCTCCGCACCTTTCCGGCGGTTGTGGCGGGGGCGGTGATCCTGGCCGGCCTGCACCTCATGCCCCTACCGGCGGCGACCGCGCCGGCACCCGCACCCCTGCCGACGGTCGACCTGTCCGACCTCCGGCTGGCGGTGGCCAACAACAGCGTGTTCGACGTGTTCGTCGACTTCCAGACCCCGCTGGGCGGGACGCCGATCGCCAAGGGCGATTCCACCGTGAGGACCCGTGCCGGGCAGGTCGAGGCCAACGGGGTGCACTTCTCAGGCGAGAACCCGACGAGAGTCGGCGCGGACCGTCCTGAACTGACCGCCAGCCGGTTCGCATTCGACAGGCTGGAGCTCAACAAGGGCCTCGACAAGGCGTCGACGCCGCTGTTCATGGCCAGCGCCACCGGCGGCGGCTACGGCAAGGTCGTCGTCCTCCTGGACAAGCAGGGCGGCACGGGCCATACCTTCTTCCGGATCACGCTGGGGACCGTGCTCGTGAACTCGGTCTCCATCGCGGCCACGCCTGCCTACGAGGAGACGGTCTCCCTCTCGTTCGGCTCGGCCCGCCTCGAGTACTTCGCCCCCGGCCCGACGGGGTTACCGGGACCGTCACCGACCACCAGCCAGGCCTGGAGCGTCATCACCAACGCCCCCGCAACCGACGTCTAGCGGGAGGGGGGCACGACCCCCCGAGCGCGGTTGCCGCGGTTCGGCGAGGCGCCCACCCGGGGCGACGGGCGAGCACCCGCGGTGGCCGGTGGCGGTCGGGGCCACCGGCGCCCACCTCCCGACGCGGCAGGGGGTGTGACCACCCGCGCCGGCCGGGCCGTCCCGCACCCTGACTGAAGTGCCATGCCCGTCCGCCGTGCGGGCGGCCAAGCCACGGCCGGGTACGGTGACACGGTGGCTGAGCCCCGGGTGCTGGCGATGGTGCTGGCGGGAGGCGAAGGGAAGCGGCTGTACCCCCTCACCGCCGACCGGGCCAAGCCGGCGGTGCCCTTCGGTGGCCACTACCGCCTGATCGACTTCGTCCTGTCGAACCTGGCCAACGGCGGCTACCTGCGCATCGTCGTGCTCACCCAGTACAAATCCCACAGCCTCGACCTGCACATCAGCCGTACGTGGCGCCTGTCGACCTTGCTCGACACCTACGTGACCCCGGTACCGGCCCAGATGCGGCGGGGTCCCCGGTGGTTCGCGGGCTCCGCCGACGCCATCTTCCAGAACCTCAACCTCATCGGCGACGACCGCCCCGACTACATCTGCGTCTTCGGGGCCGACCACATCTACCGGATGGACCCCCGCCAGATGGTCGAGCAGCACATCGCCACCGGTGCCGGGGTCACCGTGGGCGCCATCCGGGTCCCCAAGGACGAGTCGACCAGCTTCGGGGTCATCGAGGCCGGGCCGGGCACCACCATCGCCGCCTTCCTGGAGAAGCCGGTCCAGGTCGACGGGCTGCCCGACGCCCCCGACCAGATCTTCGCCTCCATGGGCAACTACGTGTTCACCACGTCGACGCTCATCGACGCCGTCACCCAGGACTCCGACGACGACGAGTCGCTCCATGACCTCGGTGGCGACATCATCCCGATGCTGGTCAAGGCGGGCCAGGCCCACTACTACGACTTCGCCAACAACGACGTCCCCGGCGTCACCGAGCGGGAGCGGGGCTACTGGCGGGACGTCGGGACGCTCGACGCCTTCTACGACGCGCACATGGACCTGATCTCGGTCCACCCCGTGTTCAACCTCTACAACCGGTGGTGGCCGTTCCACACCTGGGTCCGCCAGCTGCCGCCGGCCAAGTTCGTGCACGAGTCGGGTGACCGGGTGGGACGGGCGGTGAACTCCCTGGTGTGCGCGGGCGCCATCGTGTCCGGCGGACTGGTGCGGGGCTCGGTCCTGTCCCCCGGCGTCGTCTGCTCCGACCACTCCCTGGTGGAGGACTCGGTGCTCCTCGACGACGTGGTCGTCGGGCCGGGTGCCATCGTCCGGCGGGCGATCGTCGACAAGAACGTGATCATCCCCGCCGGCGCCCGCATCGGGGTCGACCACGAAGCCGACGCCGACCTCTACAACATCTCCCAACACGGGGTGGTGGTGATCGGCAAGGGGCGGCGCATCACCGGGCCGGGCACCAACCGGTGAGGGTCGCCCTGCTGACCCGGGAGTTCCCTCCCGAGGTCTATGGCGGGGCCGGGGTCCACGCCGCCTACCTGAGCCGGGAGCTGGGGCGCCTGGTCGACCTCGACGTCCACTGCTTCGGTGCCCCCCGGGAGGCGCCCCGGGTGACCGCCCACGCGGCGTGGCCGGAGGTGGCGGACGGAGTCGGGGGCGACGTCCTGGGCGTGCTGTCGGTCGACCTGGCCATGGCCGCGGCGGTGGCCGGCGCCGACCTCGTCCACACCCACACCTGGTACACCAACATGGGCGGCCACCTGGCCAAGGTCCTCCACGGGATGCCCCACGTGCTGACCACCCACAGCCTCGAGCCCCGCCGGCCGTGGAAGGCGCAGCAGCTGGGCGCCGGCTACGCGGTGTCGTCGTGGGCGGAGCGAACGGCCGTCGAGGCGGCCGACGCGGTGGTGGCGGTGTCCGCCGGCATGCGGTCCGACATCCTGGAGACGTACCCGGCCGTCGACCCCGCCCGAGTGGTCGTCATCCCCAACGGCATCGACCCCGACGAGTACCGGCCCGATCCGTCGACCGACGGGTTGGCGAGGCTGGGCATCGCCCCCGACCGGCCCTCGGTGGTGTTCGTCGGGCGCATGACCCGTCAGAAGGGGATCGAGCACGCCATCCAGGCGGCCGCTCACATCGACCCGTCGGCCCAGGTGGTGCTGTGCGCGGGGGCGGCCGACACGCCCGAGATCGGAGCCGAGTTCCGGGCCCGGGCCGCCTCGCAGCCCAACGTGGTGTGGGTGGAGGAGATGGTCGACCGCCAGACGCTGGTCCGGGTCCTGAGCCAGGCCGCGGTGTTCCTGTGCCCGTCGGTGTACGAGCCGTTCGGGATCACCAACCTGGAGGCCATGGCCTGCGAGATCCCGGTGGTGGCCAGCGCGGTGGGGGGCATCCCCGAGGTGGTGGTCGACGGGGCGACGGGATGGCTGGTGCCCATCGAGGTCGACGCCGCCGGACTGCCCCTCGACGCGGCCGCCTTCGCCCGCGCCCTGGCCGACCGGGTGAACCAGCTGCTGGCCGACCCGGCGGCGGCCGAAGCGATGGGCCGGGCCGGTCGCCGCCGCGTCCTCGACCACTTCGGCTGGCCCGCCGTCGCCGCCCGCACGGTCGATCTCTACCAGCGGGTCCTCTCGCGGTAGCCCGTTAGAGTCCGCCCATCGGAAAGAAGTCTCGGCACCGGGGCCACGGCCGGGTCACCCCTAAAGGGACTCGGTCGGTGCCGGGCGGGGGGCGACCCCGCCCCGCCGACGACGAGCCCGACTTCATGCACGACGTCCGCCGGGCGCTGGCCGACCCCCACCCGCTCGGGTTGCTGGCGCTGGCCAGCTCGCTGCTGGCCGCGGTCGACCCCCGGGAGCGGAACCCGTTCGCCCGCCGGGACGAGGAGGTCCTCTCCCTCGACGAGCTGGTGGCCTCCCTCGTCTCAGTCGAGCGCCGGGAGACATCGGCCCTGCTGGCGGCGCTGGCGGAGATGGTGCCCGACGACATCCTCCGGGCCGGCCTTCGCCGGCGGTTGGCCGAGCGCCGCGACCGGCGCCCCCCGTGGCTCGACCAGCTCGGCCGGATGGTGCCCTACCGAATGATCGAGATGGTCCACGTGCTCCGGGACGGCGACAACGTCATGATCGGCGTCCGGCTTCCGGAGGGCCACCAGCTCTCGGTCGTCGTCTACATCGACCACAACCTGGGGACGGTGGTGAAGGACGCGTTCGTGGTGCCCGGGCCCCTCACCGAGCTGGTCGATCTCATGCGGGCCGAGGCCGACGATCCCGACACGTCGTGGGCCGACCTCGACCCGGCCGAAGCCCGGGCCCGCATCACCGACGCCATCGCCACCGGCGCCATGACGTATCCGCCGTTCGAGACGGATTCGTGGCCCATGTGCCGGCCGCTGGTCGAGTGGGTCGTTCGCCGGCTGCCCGAGGGCGGGGTCGGGTACCAGCGACCCGTATGGGACGAATCCGACCTGGACGCGCTGGCCGAGCGGTTCTTCGCCTCGTCCCCTGGCGCCCCCTTCGACGACCTCGACCATCGCCGGCTGCTGGACTCGATCCTGTGGTTCGGGTCGGGATACGGACCCGGCGATCCGCTGCGGTGGAGCGCGGTCGCGGTCGAGCTGATCCTCCTGGACTGGATCCCTCGCAAGCTGGTCGAACCGGTCCCGTACCTGGCCCGGGGCCCGGCGCTGCTCAAGGCGTTCATCCGCTTCTGCCACGCCGAGCGAGGGATCCGGGAGGCGCTCACGATCGAGACGCTGGAGGCGGTCGACCGGTGCGAGGCGGAGTACCAGGAGATCATCCGGTCCCCTCGGCCCCAGGGCCCCGAGGCGCTCCTGGCCGCTGTCGGCGCCCTCGACCGCGACGGCCCGTGGGCGATGCCGGACGACGGGCGGTCGTTCGCCGAGCTGGCGCTGGCCTGGCTGGACCGGGCGGTCGGCGGTCGGGAGGCGCTGGTGGGGCTCGACACGACGCCACTGCCCGACGAGCCGTTCGCCTGGGACGGTCTGGCCCCCGACATCCACGGGCGGGTCGATGAGGTTCTGGAGCTGGTCGACGCCGCCTGCGACGACCTCCTCGACGTGGAGTACCGCACCGCCTGCCGCCGGTTCCTGGCCCGGGTGGCCGCCCGCGATCCGGCCACCTTTCGGCGCCAAGCCCGGGCCGACCGGACCGCGGCGGCGGTGGTCTGGTCGATCGGTCGCGGCAACGACGCCTTCTCCGGGAGGGACCGCCGCCTCATGGTCAAGGACCTCATGGCCCACTTCGGCCTGTCCGGCACCCCGTCCGGACGGGCCTCGACCCTGCTCCAGGCGGGCGGCTTCATCCAGGCCGAGTACGGCGCCCTCGACCTGGGATCGACGGCCCTGCTGGTGGCGCCGTTCCGGGCTCACCTGATCGAGCTACGGGACCGTTATTTGGCGATGGACGGGTAGCTCGACCCGCTCCCGCAGCGGGACGGCTCCGGACTCCACCGGCAGCGACACGACCACCTCGAGCCCGCCTCCGGCCCGGGCCGTCGCCCCGACCTCGCCGCCGTGGGCCCGGGTGACCGACCGGACGATCGACAGCCCGAGTCCGACGCCGCGGGCCGACTCGACCCGGTCGGGGGCCAGGCGCCGGAAGGGCTCGAACAGGGCGTCCACCTGATCGGGGGGTACGACGGGGCCGGAGTTGGTGACCCGCACCCGACCGTCGGACGTGGTCACCACGGCCAGCCATCCCCCGGCGACGTTGTGGCGGACCGCGTTCTGCACCAGGTTCCCGACCAGCCGCTCGACCAGGACGCGGCTGCCGACGACGGTGGCGGGAGCCAGGGCCCGGTCGACCCGCAGCCCGGCCACCACCGCCTCCGCCGCCGACTGGTCGAGGGCGGCCGCCGCCACCGCGGCCAGGTCGACCGGCTCCTGGGGGACGTGGCCCTGCTCGCTGCGGGCCAGCACCAGCAGGCCGTCGATGAGGCGCTCGCTGCGGTCGACCGCGTCCCGCAACGCGGCGGCCATGACCCGAAGGTCGGCGGGGGACGCGTCGGGGTCGGCCAGAGCCACGTCGACCAGGGTCCGTTGGATGGCCAGGGGCGTGCGCAGCTCGTGGGAGGCGTCGGCCACGAACCGGCGCTGGCTCTCGAACGCCGACTCCAACCGGCCGAGCATGGCGTCGAACGTGTCGGCCAGCTCCTTGAGCTCGTCGGCCGGCCCCTCCAGGGCCAGCCGTTCGTGGAGGTTGTCCTGCGACAGGCGGCGGGCGGTGGCCGTGACCCGGCTCAGCGGGGCCAGGGCCCGGCCCGCCACCGCCCAGCCCAGCCCGACCGAGGCCAGGGCCATGAGGCCGAGGGCCACGATCGACTGCCCGACCAGCTCGTGGAGGGCGTCGTCCCGCAGCTCGGTCTGGTAGGCGAGGAGGACGTCCTCCAGCCGCTGGCCGTCGGACGTGACGATCTGGGCCGCCGGCGCCACGACCGGGGTGGCGGCCACGGCCTTGAGGCCGTGGCCCTCGACGGCGTCGACGCTCACTCCGATGGGGCCCGCCTGGCGCTCGAGGCCCCGCCGGACGAGGGCGTAGTTGAGGGTGAGGAGGACCGCGCCGGCAGCCAGGAACAGTCCCCCGTAGATGAGGGTCAGCCGGAGGCGTAGGGTCGGCCGGAAGGAGCCGGTCATGCGATGCGATAGCCGGCGCCGGGCACCGTCTCGACCAGCGGTGGGCTCCCGAGCTTGCGCCGGAGCTTGACCATGGTGACCCGCACCGCGTTGGTGAACGGGTCGGCGTGCTCGTCCCACGCCCGTTCGAGCAGCTCCTCCGCGCTCACCACCGCGCCGTCCGCCGCGAGCAGGACCTCGAGCACGGCCAACTCCTTGTTGGTGAGGCGGAGGAAGTGGCCGTCCCTCGCGGCCACCCGCCGGGCGGGATCGACGGTGACGCCCCGCCGCTCGATGACGGGTGGCAGGGCGGGGCGCGACCGGCGGCCGAGGGCCCGGATCCGAGCCACCAGCTCGGTGAAGGCGAACGGCTTGGGCAGGTAGTCGTCGGCCCCCAGGGTGAGCCCGTCGACCCGGTCGTCGACGCCGCCGGACGCGGTCAGCATGAGGATCCTCGGAGTCGCCGGATCGCGGTCGAGGGCGATCTGGCGGCAGACGTCGTCGCCGTGGACCCCGGGGATGTCGCGGTCGAGGACGACCACGTCGTAGCGGTTGACCGCCATCCGCTCCAACCCGGCGTCGCCGTCGTGGACGACGTCGACCGCCATCGCCTCGCGCCGCAGCCCCCGGGCGATGGCGTCGGCCAGGACTGCTTCGTCTTCCACCACGAGCACCCGCATCGGTCCTCCATGCTGCGCCCCCCGCCATAACGCTGGCATAACCAACCCGGTTTACGGCGTCGACAGGCGCGATTTCGTTCACTGGCGCCGGCCGTGGGCGGCACCCGTCCGCCCGGCCGGGAGGTTCGCATGGGACGCCACCGGATGGGTCGGCACCGGCTGGTGCCGCTCGTGGTCGCCCTGGCCCTGGGCGGCGCCGCCTGCGGGGGATCGGCCGGCGCCGGCGCGCAGGTCGCGACGGCAACCGGAGCCGGCGGCTCCACCGACGACAAGACGGCGGCGGAGAGGAAGGTCGACGCCGAGAAGGCGGGCCTGGAGTTCGCCAGGTGCATGCGGGAGCACGGGGTGGACATGCCCGACCCCAGGGCCGGCCCCGACGGCGGGGGCACGATCGTGATCGGGGGGTCGGCCGCGGCGGTGGCGGCCGAGGGGGCGAGCGAGGGGACCTCGGCCGGCCTGCCCGACGCGTTCCAGGAGGCGGAGGAAACCTGCCGTCACTTCCTCGACGACCTCATCCTGGACGGGGGTCCCACGATCGACCCCGACGTCCAGGACAAGGCCCTCGCCTTTGCCCGCTGCATGCGGGAGCACGGCGTCGACATGCCCGACCCCGATTTCTCCCGCAGCAACGGCAGGTTCGGCATCACCATCGGCGGTCCCGACGGCGGGATCGACCCGGGGTCGGACAGTTTCCGGGAGGCCCAGGAGGCGTGCGGCGCCCTGTTCGGGCCGGGCGGGGCGGGCCCGGCCACGATCGAGTCGTCGGCCGTGTCCGGGCGGGCGTCGTCGTGACCAGGCGGGGATCGGTGCTCGACGACCCCGGCCGGGCCGCGTACGACGGCCAGGCCCGATGGGAGCCCGCCTCCCACCGCCCCCGCCGCCGGCCCCGGCGGTGGCTCATGGTGGCGGGGCTGGCGGTGGTGACGACGACGCTCTTGGCCGGGGCCGGGGCCACGGTCGTGTCCCGCGCCGGCGGCGGCGAGGCGGCCGGGGAGGGGGGCCCGGCCACGTCGACGGCCGAGGTCACCCGCCGCGACCTGGTGTCCCGCACCGAGGTCGACGGCACCCTCGGCTTCGCCGGCGAGCTGTCGGTGATCAACCAGGCCCAGGGGACGGTGACGGCGGTCGTAAGGCCGGGAGCGATCGTGGAGCGGGGCCAGGCGCTCTACTCGGTGGCCAACCGGCCCGTTCCCCTCCTCTACGGAGCCCTTCCGGCGTGGCGGGGGCTGGCGGAGGACGTCGACGGCGACGACACCCTCCAGTTGGAGCAGAACCTGGTCGCTCTCGGCCACGCCGCCGAGTCGGAGATGCTGGTCGACGGCAAGTTCACCGCCGCCACCACGACCGCCGTGAAACGCTGGCAGAAGGCCATGGGCGTCGAGACGACCGGCGTGGTCGAACTGGGCGAGGCCGTGTTCCTCCCCGGAGCCATCCGGGTCTCCGACGTGAACGCCCAGGTGGGAGGGTCGGCGCCCCCCGGATCGGCCCTCCTCGAGGGGACGACCACCCGCCGGGTGGTGACGCTCGACCTCGACGCCACCCGCCAGTCCCTCGTGGAGGTGGGCGACGCGGTGGAGATCGAGCTCCCCGACGGGACGACCACCGCCGGCACCGTCACCGAGGTGGGGACGGTGGCCCGCAGCCAGGGCCAGGGCAGCGACCGGCGGGTGGTCGAGGTGACGGTCACGCCCGACGACCCCGCCGCCACCGGTGGGCTCGACCAGGCGCCGGTGAAGGTCGGCATCACCGCCGACCGCCGGGAGGGCGTCCTCGCCGTCCCGGTCAACGCCCTGCTGGCCCTGGCCGAGGGTGGCTACGGGGTGCGGATCGACGGCCGCATCGTGGCCGTGGAGACCGGCCTGTTCTCCCGGGGCCTGGTCGAGGTCAGCGGCGAGGGGCTGGCCGAGGGCACCCGGGTGGAGGTGCCGGCCACGTGAACGCTCCCGTGGTCGAGCTGCGGGGGGTGGCCAAGCGCTACCCCGGCTCGCCGCCGGTGGAGGTCCTCCGGGGCATCGACCTCGACATCGCCGCCGGCGAGCTGACGGCGGTGGTGGGCCCGTCGGGTTCGGGCAAGTCCACCCTCCTCCACCTGGTGGGGACGCTCGACCGGCCGTCCGACGGGATCGTCCGGGTGGCCGGCCACGACGTCGACCGGCTGTCGGACCGGGCCCTGTCCGCCCTCCGGGCCCGCACCATCGGGTTCGTCTTCCAGCAGTTCTTCCTGCTCGACGGCATGAGCGCCCTCGACAACGTGGCCCAGGGCCTCCTCTACCGGGGGGTGTCGGGCCGGGAGCGGCGGCAGCGGGCGGGAACGGCCCTCGAACGGGTCGGGCTCGGGCACCGGGTGCACCACCGCCCGGCGCAGCTGTCGGGCGGCGAGCGCCAGCGGGTGGCCATCGCCCGGGCGGTGGTGGCCCGGCCCGCCCTGATCCTGGCCGACGAGCCCACCGGCAACCTCGACAGCCGGTCGAGCGACGAGGTGTTCGCAGTGCTGGCCGAGCTCAACGACGACGGGACGACGGTGGTCGTCGTCACCCACGACCGGGAGCGGGCGGCGGCCCTCCCCCGGACGGTGGAGATGCTCGACGGCCGCATCCGGCTGCGGCCGGGGCCGCCGGGGCCGGCCCCGGCCGGTGAGGGCCGGGGGACCGCCGGGGCGGGGTCGGCGCGGCCGCGGGCATGAGCGCGCCGGCCACCCTCGTCCCCGCCCGGTTGGCGCCGGCCGACGTGCTGCGGACGGGCGGCGTCGGCCTCCGCACCCGCCGGCTGCGCACCGCCCTCTCCGGACTCGGCATCGCCCTCGGGATCGCGGCCATGGTCGCCGTCGTCGGGATCTCGGCGTCGAGCCGGGCCGACCTCCTGGCCCAGCTCGACCGACTGGGCACCAACCTCCTCACCGTCACACCCGGCCAGACCCTGTTCGGGGAGGACGCCGCCCTCCCGCCGGAGTCGGTGGGGATGGTCGGGCGCATCGGGCCGGTGGAGTCGGTGAGCGCCACCGGGAACGTGACCGCGTCGGTCCGCCGCACCGACCTCATCTCCGAGTGGGAGACGGGTGGCATATCGGTGAAGGCGGCCCGCACCGACCTCCCCGGGGTCCTGGGGGCGACGGTGGCCTCGGGCCGGTTCCTCGACGCCGCCACCGAGGGCTACCCGGCTGTCGTCCTCGGGTCGGTGGCCGCCGAGCGGCTGGGGATGGTGGAGGCCGACCCGTCGGTGCTGGTCTTCCTGGGCGGGCACTGGTTCACCGTGGTCGGCATCCTCGACCCGGTGCCGCTGGGTCCCGAGATCGACCGGGCCGCCCTCGTCGGCTTCCCCGTGGCCCAGGATCTGCTCGGCTTCAGCGGCCACCCGAGCACGATCTACACCCGGTCGGCGGACTCGGCGGTGGAGGCGGTGCGGGCGGTCCTGCCCGCCACCGCCAACCCGGCCCACCCGGAGGAGGTCCAGGTCAGCCGCCCGTCCGACGCCCTGGCGGCCAAGGCTGCCACCGACGACGCCTTCACCGCCCTCTTCCTCGGGCTGGGCGCGGTCGCCCTCCTGGTCGGGGGAGTCGGGATCGCCAACGTCATGGTCATCTCGGTGTTGGAGCGGCGGTCGGAGATCGGGCTACGACGGGCGCTGGGCGCGACCCGGGGCCAGATCCGACTCCAGTTCCTGTCGGAGTCGCTCCTCCTCTCCGCCCTCGGCGGTCTGGCGGGTGCCACCCTGGGGGCGGCGGTGACCGCGGCCTACGCCACGTCCCGGTCGTGGACCGTCGTCGTCCCCCTGGTCGCTTTGGGCGCGGCCGTGGGGGCGGCTCTCGTCATCGGGGCCGTCGCCGGCCTCTACCCGGCCATGCGGGCGGCCCGGCTGTCGCCGACCGAGGCTCTCCGGTCGGTGTGACGGGCCCGGTCAGCGCCCGCCGAGGAGGCCGCCCAGGACGCCGCCCGAGGCGCCCCCGGTCTCTCCCGGCATGACCTGGCGGATCCAGGCCTGGAGCGCGCTCGGGTTGCGGGTCTGGGTCATGACCCAGCCGGGACCGACGAAGTCGAAGACGAAGCCCTCGCCCGACTTGAGGGTGGCCATCACGCCCGAGGCCACCTTGCGCACCTGGCTCTGCATCCCGGGGCTGAAGGCGACCACGTGGCCGGTGTCGATGGTGACCGCCTCTCCCGCCGCCAGCTGAATCGTGTCGAGGGCCCCGTAGCAGGCGATCAGCGCCTTCCCCTGCCCGGTGGCGTGGACGAGGAACCCGCCCTCCCCTCCGAGGAGGTTCTTGAACCCGCCCCACTTGGTGTCGAGCTCGACCGCCGCCGCCGACGCCAGCCAGCACCCCCGGGTGATCAGCACCGGCCGGTCGGCGGCCACGTCGGCCACGATGATGTCGCCCGGCAGGTGGTGGGCGACGTCGACCCAGCCCCCTCCCGCAGGAGCGGTGTAGGTGGTGACGAACAGGCTCTCGCCACCGAGGACCGAGCGCTTGAGGCCCTTCACCAGCCCGCCCTGGGTGCTGGATTCGATGGTGACGCCGTAGGAGGTGGCCATCATCGCCCCCGACTCGGCCCGGAGCTTCTCCCCCGGCTCGAGGGAGACCCGGGCGGCGGCGAAGGAGGGGCTGTGGCGGAGGGTGACGTCCATGGTTCCGAGGCTAACCCCGCCAGGTGCGGAATCGTCCGGCAGCAGCTCCCGGACAACGACGACGGGAAGATGGTCCCCCGCTCCGGCCGCGCCTCCACCTCGACCGTTGCCGCCGCCGGGTTCGACGTCGACCCGTCCCGTGGGCGGCGACGGCCGCCGTAGGATCAAGGCCCGTGGCCGTCCGCAACGAGATCCGGCTCGACGCCGACCTGGAGCCGTATCGACGGGAGCTCACCGGCTACTGCTACCGGATGCTCGGCTCGACGTTCGAGGCCGACGACGCCGTGCAGGAGACGATGGTCCGGGCGTGGAAGGGCCTCGACCGCTTCGAGGGCCGCTCGGCGGTGCGCTCGTGGCTGTACCGCATCGCCACCAACGTCTGCCTCGACATGCTCCGGGGCCGCCAGCGACGGGCCCTGGCCATGGACCTCGGGCCGTCGTCACCCGCCGACGCCTTCACCGGCGTCACCCGCCCCGAACAGGCCTGGCTCCAGCCCATCCCCGACGATCGGGTCGTGCCTCTCGACGGCGACCCGGCGGCGGTGGCCGAGTCCCGGGAGTCGATCAGACTCGCCTTCGTCACCGCCCTCCAGGCCCTGCCCCCGCGGCAGCGGGCGGTGCTCATCCTGCGGGAGGTCCTGCGCTGGCAGGCGTCGGAGGTGGCGGAGCTGCTCGAGACGAGCGTCGCCTCGGTGAACAGCGCCCTTCAGCGGGCCCGGGCCACCCTGGCCGCCCGCCACGACGTCACCCCTGAGCCGGAGGTGGTGGGCCCCGAGCAGCAGGTCCTGCTAGCCCGCTACGTCGAGGCCTTCGAGCGCTACGACATCGCCGCCCTGGTCAAGCTCCTCCACCAGGACGCCATCATGTCGATGCCGCCCTTCGACTTCTGGCTGCGGGGCCCGGACGAGATGGGCAAGTGGTTCCTGGGTAACGGCATCGGCTGCGAGGGGTCCCGGCTGGTGCCGGTGGCAGCCAACGGCCACGCCGCCTACGGGTCGTACAAGCCGGGCCGCGACGGCGGGCTGCACCCGTGGTCGATCCAGGTCATCGAGACCTCAGGCGACCGGATCGTCGGGCACCACAACTTCCTCGACACCGCCCTGTTCACCGCCTTCGGGCTCCCCGACCACCTGTAGGACCGCCTGGGCCAGACCCAGGAACGCGAGCAGCCCGGACAGCTCGCAGCAGGTGTCCTCGAGGCGGACGGAGCATCCCAGGCGCCGGGCGGCCAACTGGATCCGGGCCAGGTCGTCGACCACCGCCAGGTCGACCGTCCCCCGCACCTCGAGCGGCCACCTCACCACCTCGTCGCCGCCCCGCGTGAGGACCACCACCGCGGCCACGTCGCTCGGAAGCATCGCCCGTAGGACGACGGCCGGCCCGACGACTCATCGGTTCAGGTCACGGGTCGATCCGGCGCCCGAGGAGGCAGAACTCGTTGCCCTCGGGGTCGGCGAGGACGACCCACGGCGACTCTCCCTGGCCGACGTCGACGTGGGTGGCACCGAGGGCGAGCAGGCGCTCCAACTCCTCGGCCTGGTCGCAGCCGGACGGGTTCACGTCGATGTGGACCCGGTTCTTCACCGTCTTGTCCTCCTCGACCGGGGCGAAGACGAGCAGCGGCGGTGGGGCCCACGGCTCGCCGGTGGACGAGAGCCAGCAGATGCCGTCGTCCTCCGTCAGCGGCCACCCGAGCACGTCGGCCCAGAACCCGGCGACCATCCTCGGGTCCCGGCAGTCGATCACGACCTCCCTGAACACACATCCCATGGGAGCAGATTTCACCACGCCCAAGAGCCGGGAAACGCTCCGAGTCGCGTAGGCGTCGCCCGGCGGTGGGTGCGCGACTGGAGAAGCCGGTGGGAACCCGCCGGCGTCGGCTCGTCGACCACCCCCCACCCGAGAGCGGCGATTCTCGGCGGACTCCGATGAGTCCCGGCCCCCGCCGTCGTCGGACTTGGGCGTGGGCGCGAGATCTTCTCCGGAAACCGGACACTGGATGACCGGTTCTCGGGCGCACCATGACCTCATGGCGGACAGCGGAGCTCGCTCCCACGTCCACGAGGGGAGACACGGTCAAGGACGAAGTCGGCCCTTGACCTCAGATGAGCTCCAGCCCGCAGGTCGACACCAACCCGAGCCACGAAGGGACTTCACCGTGACTGACACCACCACCGTCCTGGTCGAACGCGGCCGCCGATCGGTCGTCGGGCCGGATCGGATCGGCATGGCGGTCGACGCCTGCGGCCTGGTCAAGCGCTACGGCGACACCACCGCCCTGGCCGGCATCGACCTCCAGGTCCCGGTGGGGACGGTCACGGCCGTCCTCGGCCCCAACGGCGCGGGCAAGACCACCGCCGTCCGCATCCTCACCACCCTGTCGAAGGCGGACGAGGGCGACGCCACCGTCGCCGGCTTCGACGTCCGCCGCCAGGCCAACGAGGTCCGCCGCCGGATCGGCCTGGCCGCTCAGGACGCCACCGTCGACCCCCTCCTCACCGGCCGGGAGAACCTGATCATGCTGGGCCAGCTCCACCAGCTCAGCCGCCGGGAGGCGGCCGCGCGGGCGGGCGCCCTGCTGGAGGACTTCTCCCTCACCGAGGCCGCCGACCGGGTCGTCTCCGGCTACTCCGGCGGTATGCGCCGGCGACTCGACCTGGCCGCCACCCTCGTCTCCCGCCCGAGCGTCCTGTTCCTCGACGAGCCCACCACCGGCCTCGACCCCCGGGCCCGGTCCGAGCTGTGGACCGTGATCGACACCCTCGTCGACCGGGGCACCACCGTGGTCCTCACCACCCAGTACCTGGAGGAGGCGGAGCGCCTGGCCGACGACATCGTCGTCATCGATCACGGCCGGGTCATCGCCCGGGGCGATGCCCGCAGCCTCAAGCGCACCGTGGGCGGCGACCAGATCCGGGTGGTCGTGTCCGACCCGTCGCGGCTGGCCGACGCGGCCCGCATCGTCGACAACGTCACCGGCTTCGATGCCGTCGCCGACGCCGCCACCCGCTCGGTCACCGCCCCCACCAACGGCGGCGTCGACTACCTGCTGGCGGTGGCCCAGCACCTCGCCCGGGCCCGGATCGCCCTCGACGACATCAGCCTGCGCCAGCCCACCCTCGACGAGGTGTTCCTCACCCTCACCGGCACCCCCGCCCACGACCAGGGCGACGACGAGCCCACCCGCGACCGGATCGCCCAGGAGGCGTCATGACCGTGACCTTCACCCCCGCCCCCACCTCCGCCGCCGGCCCGGTCGAGGCCACGCCGGCCCACGACGACCTCCCCCCGCCGCGGGGCGTCCTCCACGACGCGTGGATCATCGCCCGCCGGGGACTGGTCCACATGAAGCGCCAGCCCCAGGCCCTGGCCGACGCCACCATCCAGCCCATCATGTTCGTGCTCCTGTTCGCCTACGTGTTCGGCGGGGCCATCGACGTCCCCGGCGGCGGCAGCTACCGGGAGTTCCTCATGGGCGGGATCTTCGCCCAGACGATCGTGTTCATCGCCATGGGCGTGGGCATGTCGATCGCCTTCGACCGCACCAACAAGGCGGTCGACCGGTTCCGGGCCCTGCCCATCTCTCCGGGGGCGGTGCTCGGCGGCCACGCCATCGCCAACCTCTTCAAGTCGCTCCTGCCGATCACCCTCATGTCGCTGTGCGGGCTGGTCATCGGCTGGCGCATCCGGTCCGGACTGGCCGACGCGGTCGTCGGCTACGCCCTGCTCGTCGGCTTCGCCCTGGCCATGATCTGGGTCGGAGTCCTGCTCGGGAGCCTCGTCTCCACGCCCGAGGCGGTGCAGGGACTCGGCTTCGGGGTCATCTTCCCGATCACGTTCATCGCCAGCACGTTCGTGCCGACCGCGTCGATGCCCGGGGTCCTGCGCACCGTCGCCGAGTGGAACCCGGTCACCACCCTCGCCGACGCCGCCCGCATCCAGTTCGGAAACCCGGCGGCGGTGGCGGGACCGGGCGACCCGTGGTCGACGGCCCACCCCCTCGCCTACTCGGTGATCTGGATCGTGGCCATCGTGGCGGTGTCCGCTCCCCTCGCCATGCGGGCTTACCGCCGGTCGGTCGCCGACTGATGGCGGTGGCGGGACGGCGGCACCCGGTCCGACGTAGAAAGGCCCCGTGAGGCTCGCCCCCCAGGCGGGGTCGCTCTGGTGGGTGGACACGACGATCCTCCCGTTCGGCGACCCCGAGCCCCAGCGGCTGGTGGTCGTGGTCGACGTGCCCCCCACCGAGGACGGGACGATCGTGGTCGTGAGCCGTTCCTCGGCAGACGGCTTCTCCCGCCGCCACGGAGTCCAGGGCCGGCTGTGGACGACGGCGAACGCCGTCCCGGCCGGTCTGGCCGCGCCCGGCGAGCTGGCTGCGGTGCGCCAGCGGTTCCTCCCGTGAGCGCGGCCCTGGCCGAGCTGGGGGCGGGACGGGTGGGGCCCGGCTTCACCGCCGAGCTGCAACGGACGATCCGGGCGGTGGCGGTGACCCGCAACTTCCCCCCGCCCGAGGGTCACGGGTCGTGGGACGCGGACGCCGTCTGGTCGGCCGCGTCGGAGTTCATGACCGACGCCCAGACCCCCCGGCGGCTGGCCGACCTGGCCGTCCACTGCCCGTCGGCCGACGCCCTGCGGGCACGGCTGCAAGGCACGGTCCGCAACTTCCTGGCCGACCTCGGCCGGCGGACGCCGATCGGCAAGCTGGTCGTGCGCATCAACGACGTGCTGCGGGACGACCCCGGCTTCGAGCTGGTCGCCGACCGCTGGGCCCGCCGGGAAGGCCCCCGGCCGGCGGGCACCGACGACGCCGAGGCCCTGGGACGGGCGATCGCGGGGATGGTTGTCGTGGTGCCGGCGTGGGGCCACGACGCCCGCCGGGCGGCGCCGGTGGCCGACCGGGACACCATCGTCTCGCTGTGCCGGGCGGTGCTCGACGCGGCCGGCGGCTCGCTCACCCCCCGGGCCCTGGCCCGGGTCATCGGCGGCCGGCTGGGCGTCGGCCAGGCGCCGCTGTCGTTGGAGGTGTCCGCCCTCGACGGGCCCGCGGTCGCGGAGGCGGTGAGCACCGAGAGCGAGGCCCTCCGGGTGGGACGGGCGACGGAGGTGCTCGACCAGCTCAACGACCGCGAGCGCCTCGCGGTCGGGTTTCCTGAGCTCACCGTCCGCCAGCTGGCGCCGGTGCTGGGGGTGAGCCCGTCGCAGGGCCACGTCATCCGGGGGCGGGCGGCGGAGGTCATCCGGGTCGAGCTGGTCGACGACGACGACGCCGAGGGCGTCGCCCTCCTGGTCATGGAGCTGGCCCGGAAGTGGGCCGGTGCGGTGGACAAGGCCGCCGCTTCCGCCGTAGTGCTCGCGCGATGAGCCTGGCGCATCCACTCGACGTCGACCTCGCCGACCTGTCCGGCGGCCTCCTCGACGACGCCCGGACGGAGCAGGTGGAGGCCCACCTGGCCGCCTGCCTGGTGTGCCGGGCCCGCCTGCGCCGGCTGCGGGACGCACCCCTGATCAGCCTCCATGCCGACCGCCCCCTGCCCTCGGTCGGGTTCACCGCGCCCGGGCCGGGCCCGGTCGGCGGCGGAGAGCCGGCAGCCGCCGACCTGTGGCTCGCCGGCCCCGGCGACGACCGGCTGCTCGTCCTCGTCCTCCGGGTGGCCGGCGAGCGCGTCCTCGTCGCACCCGTCACCTTCGACGTCGAGGCCGCCGACGACGAGACGCTCGTCGTCGACACGGCGGGTGGCGGCGTCGCCGTCCATCCCCGGCTGGCCACCGAGGTCCCCCGGTCGGTCCTCAACCACCGGCTCGGCCGGGCCGACCTCACCGACCCCCGGCGGGGCGCCGCCATCGTCGACGCCACCGACCCCCGGATCGAGCTCCGCCAGATCCTCGCCGACCGCCTGGGCTCGCTGGAGGAAATCCGGCCCGACCCCGGCACCGCCGCCGACGCGCCCCCGCCCCGTCCCGAGCAGATCCGGTCGACCCTGATCGCCGACCTCCGGGCCTTCCGGGGCTCGGTCTGCACGGTGCGGCCCCTCAACGGGTGGGGCGACGTCGTCCTCGCCGACCGGGCCGGGTGGGAGCCGATGGCCACCATCGACGAGATCGGCATCGTCCTCGTCGTCCTCGACACGCCCCACGGACTGGCCGACGACACCGATTACGACATCGCCCGGTCCGTGCTCACCCGGTACAACGCCACCGCCCTGGTGGTGCTCGCGGGCACCGTCAGCGACTCCGCCGAGGTCTTCGACTCGTCGGCGCTCAACTACGGCATCGACGCCCCGTCCGGCCACCACACCCCGCCCCGGCCCCTGATCTCCGGGCTCTCCCCCTTCGACGCCATCGCCAAGTTCCTCGACCAGTGCTCGGGCGCCCGGGCGGCGGCGCCCGCCGCTCGCGGGCCGGTGACCAGGGTCGACGTCGACGAGATCCTGCGGGAGGCGACCGCGGCGGCGGTGGCCGACACGGTCGGCCGGGGATCGAAGTTCCGGATCGCCCCCAAGCGGCGGGGCTACGAGTCCATCGCCGACGCCGAGGAGGGGCTGGCCACGGCCCTGGCCCACGCCTTCGGGGCCGAGCCCACCATGCTCCAGGACCTCCTCGCCCTGTGACCGGCCACCCGTGATCCGCCACATCGCGCTGGAGAACTGGCGGGCCTACCGCAGCCTCGATGTCGACGTCCTGCCGGGCACGACGTTCCTGGTCGCCCCCAACGGCGTGGGCAAGAGCTCCCTGCTGGAGGCGGTGCGGTGGGTGCTGGCTTCCGGTCACGTCGACCACAAGCCGTCGATGATCCGCCACGGCCACAAGGAGGCGACGGCCGCGGTCACGGTCGACGTGGCCGGCGGGCCACTCACGGTCGTCCGCACCCTGCGGGCCAAGGGCGCCCGGCTGTCGGCCGACACCGCCGCCACCCTCGCCGGCCGGGCCGTCGACGCGAGCGAGGCGGTGCGGTTGCTGGAGGAGTCGTGGTCGGCCGACCCCCGGTTCGTGTCCCGCACCGCCTTCCTCACCGAGGACCTCCGCCGCGACGCGGAGGAGCCCAACCTCCGCACCCACCTGTGCCGGGCCTACTCCCTTGACGACCTCCAGCGGGCGGTGGCCGAGATCGAGCCCGTCCTCAGCCAGCTGTCGAAAGGCCTGAAGGCGTCCCGGGCCGAGCTGTCGGGCACCGAAGAGCAGCTGCGCCAGGCGAGCGACGACCTGAGCGCGATCGCCCTGCGGGTCACCACCGCGGTCGACTCCGTCGAGGCCGCCCGGACCGCTCACGCCGAGGTGCGGGCCACCCTCGACCAGGCCCGGGCGGCGGCGAGCCGGCGGGCGGCGGCCGCCACCTGGCGGGAGGGCGACGCCCGCCTCCGGGCCGAAGCAACCACGATCGGCCTCGTCCCGGAGGCGGTGACGCTGGAAGCGGGGGCGCCTCTGGCCGCCACCCTGGCCGCGTTGGAGGACGAGCTGGGCGCCAAGGTCGAGGCCATCCGCCAGCAGCAGGCCGCCCTCCGCGCCCGGCTCGACGCGGCCGAGACCGCCCTGGCCGCCCTCCTCGAGGCGGGCGCCGCCTGCCCCGTCTGCCTGCGGGAGCTCGACGACGACAGCCGCCTGCGGGCCCAGCACCTCCACCGCAACGCGGTGGAGTCGGCCAGCGACACCTTGGCCGAGCTCGACGACCCGTCCCCCGCCGTCACCCTCGACTCCGTCCGCCGCCTGGCCCGGCGGGCGGCCGCCCTCGGCACCCCGCCCGAAGAGCCCCCGGCCGACGGCCTCGACCAGCTGGTCGAGCGGGAGGCCCACGCCCTCGCCTCGCTGGAGGCAGCTGTCGGCGGGCTGCGGGAGGCGCAGCTGGCGGAGCAGGCGGCGGCGGCCAGGGTCGACGCCATCCGCTCCGACCTGGCCACGGCCAGCGCCCTCACCGAGCAGTACCGGGCGGAGGCGCTGCTGGAGGCGGCCAGGTCCGCCCTCAACCAGACCATCACCACCGTCCTCGGCCGCCAGCTGGAGCCGGTGGCGGCCGAGGTCAACCGCCGGTGGGAGGCCGTCTTCCCCGACCGGCCCAACCTCCACGTCCTGCCCGACGGTCAGATGTCCCGGGTCATCGACGGCGACCAGCTCGAGTTCGGGGCGTTCAGCGCCGGGGAGCAGACGGTGGCCAAGCTCATGATGCGCCTCACCACCCTGCTGGCCACCACCACGGTGCCGTTCTGCTGGGTCGACGAGCCCTTGGAGCACCTCGACCCGGTGTCCCGGCAACTCGTCGGCAGCACCCTCGCCCACCTGAGCGCCGCCGGCGGCCTGGAGCAGATCTTCGTCACCACCTACGAGGAGCCCCTCGCCCGCCGCCTGGCCGAGCTCCAACCCGACCGGGTCAGGGTGCAGTACCTGCGCACCGAACCGTCCCGGTAGAACTTGCGGCTCTCCCGGCCAACGGGCAGCTCTTGCAGCTGGCCCGCCCGCTCGGCGGCTGCCGTCGAGGAGAGGCCGGACAGCCGGGCCGCGACCCGCGCTCCGCAGTGACCGCCGGCCAGGCCCGGCACGCCCAAGTGATCATTGCCGCCATCGGCATGTCGGCGTCCCGGGGCCGGTGGCCGCCATCGGGGGGCGTCCAACTCCTTCGCCTGCTAGAACAGCGTCAGCGACGAGAGAGGGGGGCGGCACCCTGAGTTCGGACCCGCGAACTGGTCGAGGCCCACGGCGGCGCCTGGGTGCTCCGGCCCACGTCGGTGAACACCTACCGCTTCGCCAACCTGATCGCCATCAACTTCTCGAGGACTGAGCCATGAGCTATCTGAACCCTCTGCGGCTCCATTTCGCGGGACAGTTCCAGGCCGCCGTCTCCACCGTCAACAACGACCCCGTCCATTTCGACAACTCCCGGTTCAAGCCGCAGTACCAGGACCTCCAGACGCGGAGCGCGCTCAACGGGTGGTTCAACCCCCGAGGCGACGCCACCTGGCGTCTGCTCGGCTGCAAGGTCACCGGCGCGTGGATGGGCCCGGCGACGCCGGTGCCCTCCGCCGACCCGGTCTGGACGTACCTGGTGGCCGACTCCGACCGCAACGTGGCCGCCAAGTTGGTCGACCTCGACCCCGAGCAACAGCTGGTGTCGACCGTGTTCGGCCTCGAGGTCCGCCTGTGCACGGCGACGGGCGCCACCATCATGCGAGGCGCGTTCGAACCGGCGCCGTTCACCGACATCTGGTCCCGGGCGGCGACCCCGTCGGGTGGCGACACCGATGCCGGCGCCTGCTACCAGTCCGTCCTGACCGACCTGGACTGGCTCGACATCGCTGACTCGCCGTTCCTCACTCAGCTGCACCAGTCCGCCATCGACGGTCAGCTGTCGATCAAGTTCAACGTCGACAGCTTCAACCTGACCTTCACCTCACCGGACTTCATGCGGGGCCGCATCACCGGCACCATCGCGCCCGCAGCCGCCGACGAACCCCATCAGCTGATCCTCGGACGCCACCTGATGACGACCAGCAAACCCACCGCCGGCTTCTTCACCCCGATGGGCGAGGTCAACTTCTGCACCGCCCGTGTGGACCCGGTGGTGAAGAAGATCTACCTCGACCTGGGCAACGCCCTGCCCACGACCCAGGCCGGCGGCCCCGTCGACCTGGGCCCGATCACCCTGGCGTGCGTCGTGCAGACCCAGGACGGGCCCAGCACGGTCCAGATCGACACGGTGCTCAACCACACGTACACCGACGACGCCTGGTACCCGACGACGGCGGGCGTCCTCGAACTGCCCGCCGCTCGCACCCTCACCGACGACGAGCTGGCCGCCGTCGCCGCCAACCCCCTTGTCCTCTCGGCGTGGCCGGGCGGCGTGGCTACCGTCGCCGTCTCCGAGCCGCCCGGCGGCGAGTACGTGCGAGCCGACCGGTTCGTGTTCCGCATGAGCCCGGGTGACCACGCCCAGACGGCCCTCTACGCCACCCAGTTCGGTGCCCCGTACGCGAGCGCCCGGATCATCGTGCTCTTCGAGCCCAGCCAACTGCAGGCCCAAGCCGGGAGCCCCGACCTCGGGCCCGCGCCCCGCGTCGCCACACCGGTGGACGCCATCGGCTATCCCGCCCTCCTCACCACCGACGAGCGGGGGATGGCGGTGCTCCCGCTGGCGGCATCGGACCCGGGCAACCCCCGCGGCTACATCGACGGCCAGGTCTACGGTTTGCGACCGGTGCTGGAGGACACCGTCTTCTCGCCGTCGGCGCCCTACCCGTTCAACCCCTCCGACTTCGTCAGCATCCTGGTGTGGGACGCGTTCGCGCCCGCCGACGACCCCGTCACCTGGTTCGGCAGCCTGCAGCCCGTCCTCCAGCAGTTCGAGAACCTGTACCCGGTGATGAAGCGCTTCCTGCGACTCGGCGACTACGCGTCAGTGTGCGCGAACCGCCGGGACCTCGTCTACGCCTTCGGCCTCGACGTCGACAACCCGAACTACATGCCAGTGACCCGAGACCTGTCCCCGGCCAAGAGCGCGGTGCTGCTGGCCTGGCTCAACAACCTGGGTCCGGACGGTCAGCCCCTCATGGGCGTCGCACCACCGAGCGCCGCCCACTTGGCCGACGCCACCGACGAGACCGAGGGGACGCCGGAGGCCGGGGAGCCGCCGCTGGAGAGACCCCAGGGCGGAAAATCCGCCGCCGTCCGCCGGCGGCTGTCGGTCGGGCGCATCGATGCCGTTCGGCCCGGCTCGACCACAGGGGGCGTCCGGTGATCTACCTCAGGGAAGAGCTCCGCACCGCCCTCAGCGCCGGTGACAAGGACTCCGTGCTCGACGCCCTTCAGCTGGCCCTCGAGCTCGAGCACGCCACCATCCCGACGTACCTGTACGCCCTCTACTCGATCGCTCCCGGCACCAACGAGGCCATCGCCGAGACCATCCAGTCCGTCGTGATCGAGGAGATGCTCCACCTGACACTGGCGGCCAACGTCCTCAACGCCCTCGGTGGCTCGCCGGTGCTCGACAAGGCCGACTTCATCCCGTCGTTTCCCGGACCATTACCTGGTGGGGTCGAGGACGGGCTCACAG
Source organism: uncultured Acidimicrobiia bacterium (assembly GCA_963790325.1). Lineage (GTDB taxonomy): Bacteria > Actinomycetota > Acidimicrobiia > Acidimicrobiales > AC-14 > JAXDMK01. The sequence goes on along the minus strand of CAWBNY010000002.1, from coordinate 424,608 downwards.
TCCGCCTCGAACGCTTCTCCATCGATCTGGTCCACGACATCTTCATGGTCATCGAGCAGCCGGAGGATCCGCTCGACTTCCCGGTTCGCGCCGCCCTGGCCGAGGCCAAACCTCCGCTGACGATCGGCCAGTTCTACCGGGACATCAGGGACAACATCGAGGCACTCGGCGAGGGGGTGTTCGTGCCCGGGCCGCGGCGCCAGGTGGGCCCCGACCGGATGGATCAGTCGGTGGTGGTCATTGACGTCGCCACCGCGGTCCAGGCCCTCAACACCATCATCGAGCAGGGCGAGGGCACCCAGACCCAGCCGCTGGAGGTCGTCGGCAAGGGCTACGCCCACTACTACCGGTTCGCGGAGATCGTCAACGGCGGACTGCTCGTCCCCAACCCCGACGCCGGGCCCGACGCCGAGCCGGACGACAAGTACTTCTACGACACCGTGAACCACCCGGTGCCCTTCGATGCGAGCGGTGTCTACCCCGTCCCGGCAGACCCCAAGGTCCACGGGACCCCCACACCCACCTACCCGCCCGGCAGCGTCGGTCAGATCGCCAATGACAACTTCAACTACACCTACACGGGCCTGCTCAAGGTGTTGCACGACACCTTCAACGGTCAGCCGCCGCTCCTCGACACCGCCATCGGCATGATGATGTCGCTCCGCCAGCAGGCCATCGACATGGCCTCGGGCACGAACACCGGGAACCGGAACATCGGCCCCAGCTTCGAGTTCCAACCGGTCAACCCCGGCCTGGCCACCTCCGCCTGATCCGGGCCCGCCACCTCCGCCTCGTTGGCGCCGACCCGCACCTGCCCTCTCACCGAGGGCGCTACATGCCCGGGACGGGGAGGTACTCGAGCACGACGATCGACGGCTCTCCGGGCGTCATGAAGTGGGGGTGACCCTCGACCAGGGCGGTGGCCTCTTCGATCGAGCCTGCCTCCAGGACCGAGAACCCCGCCGCCTGGCTGTCGCTGGCCGAGGCGCCGTCGGCCGTCACCGTCCGACCTCCTCCGAGGGGCGAGCCCAGGTCGACGAGGGCGTCACCGCACTCGGCCGCCCACGCCATCCAGGCGTCCATACCCGCCTGCATCTGTTCCGGCGTCGAACCGGCCATCATCTCGCCGGGCGAGATCGTCGAGTTGTACAGGAGCAGGTACTTGGGCATGAGTCGCCTCCTGGGTGCAGGGTCGATCCAACGAGGGGTCGGGTCCGGGGTCAGCATCGCCCTGGATCAGATCTCCATAGTCAATACCCGACGGAGCGGTAGGGACAATGGTGTCACCGCGACGATGATCTGTCGCACCACGACCCGCGACCGATCAGGGCGTCCGGATTTGGAAAGTTCGCGGGACCTCGGGTATGGTTGTGCGCCGACTTCCCGGCTCGAACGCTCCGCGACCGAGCCGCTGTCGACGGTGGGATAAAGACGTCGCCTGAGAGCCGGGGTCCCGAAAGGGTACCGCCTTCGGACGCTGTGATTCTTGGTCGACCTCCTGGTCTCACACAATCCACGACGGCGGCCGGACCGGCCGGATATGAGAGGACCGTGTCCATCAGACCCAGAGTTCGGTCCGAAATCCGCGCCGGCGGCCCCCACCCAACATCGGCTGGTCGAACTGGCCGAACGGGGTCCCGTCGACACCCGTGAACGGCATCGAGTGCGCCAGTGATTCTGCGCTCGCGGTTGCTGTCGCAGATCGGGATCAGCGGGCGCTCGCCGAGCTCTACCGACGCCATAGCGGAAGCGTCTTCCGGGTCGCCCGAAGCGTGTTGCAGGAGCGAATAGTTGCGGAGGATGTCGTGCAGGACGTCTTCACCCGCCTATGGCAGGGCCGGCTGTGTCACGACCCGGCCCGGGGCTCGATTCCTGCGCTCCTGCGCACCCAGGCCCATAGCCGGGCGCTGGACATCGCCCGCTCCGAGAGCGCTCGGCGTCGCCGCGAGCGAAAGGTCGCCAATGCGTTCCGGGCGCCCTACGTCCTCGAAGACGAGGCCGCCCGCCGCGCCGAGGGTGAGAAGGTGCGGCAGTTCGTCGGAGCCCTGTCGAACGCGGAGCGGGAAGCGATCTCCCTCGCCTACTTCGGCGGACATACGTATGCCGCCGTCGCAACCCTCCTCGGCGTCGCCGAGGGAACAGTCAAGAGTCGCATCCGCTCCGGCCTAGCTCGGCTTCGCACCACCCTCGTCGATGCGGACGTCGATCGCGTCGTGCCCGACCCGGTCATCGGGTGACGGCGGGACGACCGACGGCCGCCGCCTCAAATCGGGTCGATCCAGGCCAGGTACATCGAGCGGCCGCGGGCGGCCGCGGTCTGCTCGATGAGGAAACGGCAGTTCACCTCGGAGCCGTCCCTGGCCAACACGGGAAGGATGAGGGGAACCCCCAGCACCCGTGCCTCACCCGAAGTGAGATGGCGGCTGAACCCGGCGACATGGGCCTCCCGCAGCGCGTGGGGGACCAACGTGACCACGCGCCGGCCGGTCAGCTCGGCCGGATCCCATCCCAGGAGCTCGGCGAGGGGTCGGCTGACCGCCACAATGCGGTTGGCCTCGTCGGCGGCGACGACACGCCGATCGGATTCGACGACGAAGAGGCTGTTCCAGCCGGCATCCTCATCCTCCCGGCCGTGGACCTCGACCTCGAAGCGCTCCTGGGCCGTACCCGGCCAGGACGCCGGCGCGATGCCCGACAACTGGGCGATGACCTGCTCGCAGGCCCAGTCCCGCACCGCCACGATCTCGGGCAACCCGGGCCGGCACAGCAGCTCGCCGGACGCGGCTAGACGCTCGGCGGCGTCGAGCACGTCCTGGAGGGTGGCGAACTGCCGGGCGGCCTCGGTGCCTACCGTGACGACGAGGTCGAGGTGCTCGGGAACCCAGGGAAGCGGGCCCGGATGCCCATCGGGAGCGGCGGGCCGGACCACGCCCGAGGCCCGCGCCGCATCGATGGCCCGCAGCAGCGCGCCCGAGACGGTGCTCCGAGCCCGGTCGGCGGCGACGATATCCGCGTCCAGGTCGGCCCCGACCACCTCGCGATGCTCTGCCCGGTAGAGGACCAGCTCCCGCAGGATGGCGTCCTGATGCTCGCGAGCCGAGAGCCACAGCATCGCCGGCATGGAGGACAGGACGATCTCGGTGGTGGTGCCCGAGCCGTGCCTCGGTCGAGCGTCTGCGTCGGTGAGGTCCCAGTCGGCGGCAACCGGGGGGCCGGGGGTCTGGGCGGCGGTCAGGCAGAACCAGACCACCTTGCCTTCGGGTCCGAGGCTGGACGCGCCGCATTGCGCCGTGACCGCCGAAACCAGCGCCATGCCGCGCCCCGTCGAGGCCTCGCGCTCATAGGCGCGAGGAGCGGGCATGGAGGCGTTGGAGTCGCGGACCTCCACGTACGCCAGGTCCTCATAGGCAACGAGGCGCAGTTGCATGGTGGTGTGGCCATGGAGCGAGCCGTTGGTCACGATCTCGCTGATGGCCAGCTCGCCGGCTTCGAGCCAATCGGAGCGGCCTACCTCTTCGAGGAATCGCCGCAGGAGGCGACGGGCCTCCCGGGGGCTGTCCAGCGTCGGTTCCAGGGCTGCCCGCCGTTCGAGGACCGCTCCCCCAGCCGGCTCCCGCCACCCCGAAGCCTGCAGCGAACCCATCGTCCGAGAGTAGAGGACCCGCGTCACCCCGATCGGCCACTCGGGCGCCCGGCCCGACGGTCGGCAACAGCCCGGGAGCGAAACGACCCCCGGTTCATCCGGTGGCTCGGGCGGGGCCCAGGTCGGGGGCAGGCAGACCGCCGGTCGAGAGGTGCTGGCGAACCAACTCGTCCATGCGTTCGAGCGAACGGCGAATGAACCGCCGCTGCATGGGCCGGCCGAACAGGGCGAAACCGAGTCGGATCACAGGATTGGCGGCGGGAGCGGGCCGCGAGAAGGCGTGGATCCGAAACTCGACCTCGCCCGTGTCGAGCCACTTCCTCGTCTCGTAGCTCATCTCGCCCATCTCCAGATGTCCCTCCAGAGTGCGGTAGTTCCACCCCCAGACCTGGAGTGGGCGGCCCGACTCGACTACGACGACATGGCGGGTGTCGCCCACCCTGACCGCCAGGGGGAAGCGGAGCCATAGGAAGCGACCCTCGAGGAGGATCGTGCGTCCCGGCACCGGTAGGTCGGGGAACGACACCGCCCGCACGATGGCGGGATCGGCGAACTCGTAGGAGGCCATGAGCCGGGCCGCTGTCGCCCACGGGCCCTGGCGTACAGGTGGGCCGGGCGTCTCGTTCGGAAGCCGGATGCGGTGGTCGTCGAGCCGCCAGCCGTTCTCGGGGGTGAACTCGAGCCGGCGGTCGAGGTCGAAGTTCAACTCGGCGGCCATGGGAAGGAGCCCCCCACCTTGACGGGCGGGCGAGACATCCGATCGCGTCCGGATTCGGTCACCCCCCATACCGAACGGTCCGCACCTCCGGCCTGCCCCGTATCTCCCCGCCCGACAACTCGGCCACCCGCCGCAGGAAGTGGACCCACATGTGGAGCTGCATCTCCCGTGCCACGATCAGCCGGTCGTAGAGGGCGTTGAAGGCTCGGTCGCCGCTGCGGGCCAGCGACCGGATCTCGAAGACGACGTCGCCGTCGTCGCTACCGGCCGGCCGGTCGCCCCATCCGGTTCGGAACTCGATCTGTCCCGCCTCCATGTGGCCCTCGAGGGTGGCGAGGCAAACCGAGGTGGGGGATTGCTCCACGATGCGGACCGGCCCGTCCCAGGGGCCGGGCATGCGGATGCGGTACTCCGTTTTGGCCCCGGTCGCGTCGGCATCCGGGGTCTCCTCGCAGAACTCGGCCACCTCGACCGGCGAGGCCCGGTTGAAATCGGAGGCGACCTCGGCCAGCAGTGTTTCGGGCGTCAGCCGCACCCCGCCGATGCGGACCCGGTACGTCCGCTCGAAGACCGGTCCGACCCCTGCGGCGATGCCTTGCACGTCGTCACCGGAAACGGGGCCGGGCGAGGGGGCCGCACCGGATCGTGTCTCGAACTGCCGATCGATACCCCGCACCGATGCCAGGTAGCGGGCGACCGCCAACGCCATCCCCGCCGGCCAACGGGCCCACCGGCCCAGGATGGCCCAGGGTGACTCGACCTGGGCCGAACCGGGGGTATCGGCGGGGTCGGCATCGGCCGGACCTCCGGCCAGCACGCGCTCGAGCTCGCCCGGGTGGTCGACCGTCACGGTCACGGCTGGGTGGCGGATGATCCCGAACGGATCGAGGGCTCGGACCGGTTCGCGGAAGCACAGGCATATTCCGGCGTCCGCGTTGGTGGCGAAGGTCAGGCCCCGGTCGGCGATCGACAACCGGGCGGGTCCGGCCGTCTTCGTCACCGAGTACGGACCCGATCGCTGACAGCCGACCACGTTCGAGAGGGGCGTGCGCAGGAGCCAGGGACCGAACCGAACCGTCAGTTGACCATCGGCGACCTCCACCAAGGCGGTGCTCGACGTCACGCCGAACGGAGCCGCGAGGACACGGTAGAGCGGTTGGAACCGGAATCCGAAGGTCGCCATCCCGCCCCTCTACCCGCTTGCAGAACGGGCCTATCGCGACAACCGGGCGGGTAGACCAGTGGCCCCCTAGAGACTCGCCCGATGCGGCGGCGCTCTCTTTGTCGATCGTACGGGCGCGCGTGGGCGACCAAAGCCGATTGCCTCGCTCCGAGCGACCTGCTCGTCGCCTACACCGACGGCCTGACCGAAGCCCGGGACGACGGGGGGCAGGAGTTCGGCGTGCAGCGTTTGGTCGACATCGTCACCCGCGGCCGCAACCTCCCACCGGAGACCGTGGCCGAGGATGTCATCGCGTCGATGCGCCGATTCTGCAAGACCCGATTGACCGATGATCTGACGCTGGTGGTGATGGGCCGGGCGAAAGGCCTCCACGGTAGGTCCGCCACCTCGGGTTCTCGAAGGGCGGCCCGGGGTAGTGCACCCCCCGCACGGCGAGCGAACCGAGGGGCGAGATGCGCGACGGACAGAAGACGGGCACCCGGTCGAACGGGCACGGGACCACTGGAGGAGGCGGGGAGACGCACCAGGTAGCCGGCGGCGGCCGGCCGCCGCTGACCACCCAGCAGGGCGTACCCGTCGCCGACGACCAGAACACGCTGCGGATCGGCGAGCGGGGGCCGGCGGCGCTGGAGGACTTCCATTTCCGGGAGAAGATCTTCCACTTCGACCATGAGCGCATCCCCGAGCGGGTGGTGCACGCCCGCGGCTACGGCGCCCACGGCTACTTCGAGGCCTACGAATCCCTGGCCGATGTCACCCGGGCCGATCCCTTCACCCGAGCCGGCCAGCGGACGCCCGCCTTCGTCCGCTTCAGCACCGTCGCCGGCAGCCAGGGCTCGGCCGACCTGGCCCGCGACGTCCGCGGCTTCGCGGTGAAGCTCTACACCCGCGAGGGCAACTGGGACATCGTCGGCAACAACATCCCCGTGTTCTTCATCCAGGACCCGATCAAGTTCCCCGACCTCGTCCACGCGGCCAAGGCCGAGCCCGACCGGGGCTTCCCCCAGGCCCAGACCGCCCACGACAACTTCTGGGACTTCGCCTCGCTCATGCCCGAGTCGACCCACATGCTCATGTGGACCATGTCCGACCGGGCCATCCCCCGGTCCTTCCGGTTCATGGAGGGCTTCGGTGTCCACACCTTCCGGCTGGTCAACGCCAAGGGCGCCTCGACCTTCGTGAAGTTCCACTGGAAGCCCAAGGCCGGCCTGCAGTCGGTCGTGTGGGACGAGGCGGTGCGGATCAACGGGGCCGACCCCGACTTCCACCGCCGTGACCTGTGGGACGCCATCGGCGCCGGCACCTTCCCCGAGTGGGAGCTCGGCCTCCAGCTCTTCGACGAGGAGTTCGCCGACCGCTTCGAGTTCGACATCCTCGACCCCACCAAGATCGTCCCCGAGGAGCTGGTGCCGGTGCGGCGGGTGGGGCGGCTGGTTCTCGACCGGGTGGTCGACAACTTCTTCGCCGAGACCGAGCAGGTGGCGTTCTGCACCCAGAACATCATCCCCGGTGTCGATTTCACCAACGATCCCCTCCTCCAGGGACGGAACTTCTCCTACCTCGACACCCAGCTCAAGCGCCTGGGCAGCCCCAACTTCGTGCATCTCCCGATCAACGCCCCCAAGTGCCCGGTGGCCATGTTCCAGCAGGACGGGCACATGACCACGGTCAACCCGCCCGGCCGGGCCAACTACGAGCCCAACTCGTGGCCCGCCAAGGAAGGCGGACCCCGAGAATCGCCCGAGCGCGGCTTCCAGACGTTCGCGGTCGAGGAGGCGGGTGTGAAGCGCCGGGCCCGGCCCGAGCTGTTCGCCGACCACTACAGCCAGGCCCGGCAGTTCTACGTCAGCCAGACCGGCGTCGAGCAGGCGCACATCGCAGCCGCCTTCACGTTCGAGCTGAGCAAGGTCGAGCGGCTCGACATCCGGCAGCGGATGGTCGCCAACCTGCGCAACGTCGACGAGGGCCTGGCGCAGGCGGTCGCCGACGGGCTCGGCCTCCGGAAGCTGCCCGACCGCAGCGAACCGGCTCGCCCGCCGATCACGGATCTCCCGGAGTCGCCTCCGCTCAGCATCCTGCGCAACGGACCGGAGTCCTTCGCCGGCCGGCGGGTCGGGGTGCTCGTCACCGACGGCACCGACAGAACGGTGCTCGACGGCTTGGTGGCGGCGCTCACCGCCGAGGGGGCGCAGGTCAAGATCGTCGCCCCCACCGTCGGCGGCGTGAGGCTGCGGGGCGGCAAGCTGCTGCCGGCCGACGAGCGCATCGACGGCGGCCCGTCCGTCCTCTTCGACGCGGTGGTCGTCCTCGCCTCGTCCGCCGGCGCCGCCGAGATCGCGGCCATGCCGCCGGCCAGGAGCTTCGTGGCCGACGCCTTCGCCCACGGCAAGTTCATCGGCTACGTCGACACCGCCATGAGCCTGCTCGAGGCGGCGGGCGTGGCCGACGCCATGGACGACGGGTTCGTGAACCTCGACGAGGACGGGGGCTCCGACCGCTTCGTGGCCGCCTGCCGAGGGCTACGTCACTGGCCGCGTCAGGTCGAGCTCTCGGCCGTGTAGTCACCTCGGGCGCGGAGACCTCGACGAGACCAGCCCCGTCCGATTCCGGGGCCAACACCGCCCCCCGGGCGACCGTTTCGTTCCCCCGTCCCGCGTGGATTCGATCCGCGTCCGGATCGCTGCCGGCCGGGACCGAACCCCGGCGGCAGCCCGATCACTCGAGCGGCACGGGACCGCCCACTCGCCCGGTTGGTGGACATCGACCTCGCCCGCCTGGAGGCGGTGGCGGAGCTCGTGGACGGGGATCTGGGGCAGGCGTTCGAGGTCGAGCGCAGCGGTGCGCCAGGCCATCCCGCCCGCCAGCCAGCCGACCGGCGGGTCGTAGCCGATGCGCAGCAGGTCCCAGGTGACCGTCCACAGATCGGCCGGGGAGTCGAGCACCAGCACCGAAGAACACCGAGCCTTCCTCAGCGGTCTGCGCAACGGGACCGGAACGCGGCACCCCGGAACGGCAACCCGGCGATCGGACCCAGCAGGCACACGTCGAACACGCCGGCAGCCAACGGCACCAGCCCGACCGCGCTCAATGCGAGCCATCCACCGCCGGCGACGACGCCGACGACGATCAGGGCGAGACCGAGCAGCACGCGCACTGCCCGTCCCGGTGTCGATCCCAGAAACCGCAAGACCGGCATGACCACCTCCAAGGATGTGGATACTCCCCGGGAGGATTCCCGGCGGCGACCGCCGCCAACCTCGGCCCGGCCTCCGCTCGAGTCGGGGCCGGTCCCCGACGGGATGATTCTCGACCCCGCTCGCCGTGCGGTGAGACTCTGGGTGCTCGCGGCCATGAGCGCCACCAGGAATCGGGCTCGCCACCAAGGCGACCCGCCAGATCCAGCCGAACCTTGTCGCAGCCGGCGCCGACCCTCGCCCCCTGGGACTCCGAGCACGACCAGCCACACCCCGCACACCGCCGACGACGTCGCCCTGGCACGGGCGCGTTGCCCAGCGGCGCTTCGGCGCTATCGAACGGGTGACCTATGCGCGGGTGTGCTGATCGCCGTGCGGGCAGGGTTGCTCGATGCTCAGCCGGCATCCGCACTCACGGTTGCTGCACGTGAGGATGGTCCCGAAATCGTAGGCCGCCATGAGCGACCGCCTACCCACCGACCTCGTGACCGAACCGGCATCGACATCGCGTGTCGCCGGCAGCGTCTCGGGTAGGTGGACTGACGACGAAGCGAGACCAGCGACAAGGAGAAACCGATGCCGGGGAAGGACCACGGTTCATCGATCAAGGACCCTGATCAGTACGAGGCGCGGCGCACGAGGGCATGAGCAGGAGAAAGCCGCACGCATCTCCAATGCCTCCGATGACAAAGGCGGCTCGGATGTCGGGCGTCGCGGCGGCCACGCTGGCGACTACGAGGAGCGCGCCCAGGACGAGCTCTTCGACGAACCCTGAACCGATGACAGCGAAAGGAGCTATGCCATGTCGGTCACCGCGTTCCAGGACCTTCCCCTCGCCGATCGCGATCGTGGCTGGGACGGCGGCGACGCCGAGTCACGCGTCCGCAAGTGGGCCGGCGCCGAGGACGGTCCGAACGAGAAGTACCAGGACGCCCATGTCTGGTACGACAACGAGAACAAGGACAACTTCGGCGCCTACAAGCTGCTGGTCGCCGACGTCATCGACGGCCGACTGCACGCCGTGCCCCGCGGCGTCATGGCCGCAGCCGCGGTCATGCAGGGGTCACGCGGCGGCGTCGACCTTCCCGCCGATGACATCGACCGAGTGAAGTCCCACCTCGCCAAGTACTACGCCAAGATGGACGACACCGCTCCGTGGGAACGCGACGAGTGACGGTCCGCCGCCTCCTCATCGCAGCCGGGTCGCAATCTCGAAGCACCGAGGTAGCAACCCAGCCGACATGAGCGACTACGTGAGCGTCGCTTGGACGACGGCGGCGCTGTACGCCACCGTGTACGTCCTGGTGCGCCTGGCCGGCCGTCGCACGGTCTCACAGCTGTCGACCTTCGACGCGCTGGTCACGATCGCCATCGGCAGTGTGCTCGCCAGCGCGATCTTGGCGCAGCCCCCCTCCTACGGGCGCGGCGCAGTCGCTGTCGTGATGCTGCTCGCCCTCCAGCTCGTCGTTGGCGCACTGCGCCAGCGATTCGAGCGGCTCCGGCGGATCCTCGACTTCTCGCCGCAGGTGGTGTTCGACCAGGGCGAGCCTCAGCTGGACAGGAGCCCGTTCGGCGCCCAGCTCACCCCCGCGGCGCTCGAACAGGCGATGCGGGCCCACGGCGTAACGGACGAACGGGTCGTCGCCCGCATCGTGTTGGAGCCGGACGGTCAGTTCTCGATCCTGCGCGAACCGCTCGACCCGGATCCTCGATCGCGGTGAGGATCGTCGGCTGCGGGACCACCGCCGCCGACCTCGTCGAGCTCGACCGCATCCTCAACCGGACCAGGCGCTCAGGGGGCGAGCGGTGAGCCGGGCGAAGATGGGATGGAACGCCACCTTCTCAATGGCCGTGGGCGGGATGATCGGCGACGGGATCTTCTCCGTGCTCGGCGTCGTCGTCGACATCGCCGGTTCGTGGGCGTGGGCCAGCTTCGTGCTCGGCGGCGCCGTCGCGTTCGTCACCTCGCTCAGCTACATCCGCCTCGCCGAGCTTTCTCCGCGGCGTCCGCGATCAACGCCACCCTGTTCGCCACCGCCCGCCTCACCCGCCGGATCGCCGACGACGGCGAGCTGCCCCGCTTCCTGCGACGAGCAGAACGGCCGCCGCGGGCCGTCATCGTCCTCGGCGCTCTCGGCACAGCAGTCGCTGCGATCGGGACGCTACGCGGCCTCGTCGAAGCACCAAGCCTCCGTCTAGGGCAACCGCTGGCACGCGGTCGTCTACGAGGGAGTCGACCCGATCTCGGGCCGGGAGTGTCGGAGGTCACGCCGCTGGCACCGAGCGTGCTGACGCCGAACGCCTCGCATTCGCGGCTTGCCAGCGAGCGCAACGGTCGCAACGACAGCGCCCGATCCCTCACCTTCGGCGCCGACCTGACCAGCCGTGGCTTCCCGGCAAGCGGCTCGTCCTGGCCACCAGCACCTACGACGGGTACCGCCGCAACGTGGAACGTCACGTTCTGCCGTCCCTCGGCCGCATCGGCGTGCGGCAACTGCGCCCCCATCACCTCGAGGCCCTCTACGAGCGTCTCCTCCACCCCTGCGACGGTCGCGCCAGCCTGGCGCCGAGGACCGTCTACGAGGTGCACCTCGTGATCCGCAGCGCACTTGGCGACGCCGTCCGCCGAGGCCTGGTGTCCCGCAACGTCGCGCTCGTCGCCTACGCACCGCGACTGCGCTCTATCCCCAAAAGTCGAACAGCAGGCATGGACCGCCGAGGAGCTCCAAGCGTTTCTGCGGGCGGCGGCGGGCAGGCTTGTTCCTGCGCGCTGGGTGTCGGCGTTCACCCGGATGCGGCGCAGCGAGCTGCTCGGCCTCCGTTGGGACGACCTCGGACGCCAACGCAGCGACGCTCTCGGTCAACCGCGGCCTCGTCGCGGTCGACTACGAGATACACGAGACACGGGGAAAGACCGCCAACGCTCGCCGGCGCCCCGACCTCACGTGCTGGTAGGTGTCGATGGTGAACACTGCCCGGCATGCAGGCCGACGCCGCCCGCGTTTTCGAACGCCTGGTCCTTCCCGACGCTCTACCGGCCGACGACTCCCGGGAGAAGAGTCGGTTGAAGGGCCGGGAAAGCTCGCCTGAACCCGGTAGAAGAGTCGCCCCTCACGTCGAAGGCCCAGGTCAGTGACCTGGGCCTTCTCCTCTGCGGTTGGTGGCGGGGGTAGGATTTGAACCTACGACCTTCGGGTTATGAGTGATCCGAGCGCCGTGCTGGCGCGGGTTGATTGGTGCCCGTTCGTGCCTGTGAGCTGGCCTTTCGTGGCTGCGTCCTCCTGGTTCGGGTGGCTCGGTCCGGCTCCGTCCCGATCGGTCCGGTAGAAGATCCGGTAGAAGGACCACCCAGGTGCAGGGGCACTCGCCGGTCGTCGTCGTCGAACACAGCCATCAGCTCCAGCCGGGCGCCGAGGGCCTCGAGGTACTGGCGGAGCGTCGAGACGCGTACGTCGTCGGCGTGCTCGAACTTGGAGACCGCCCCCTGGGTCACCTCTAGCCGGCCTGCCAGCTCGGCCTGGCTCACCGCCTCGGCGTGGCGCAACTCGTACAGGCGGATCTCCTCCAATGTCTCGGCTCGCTTTTCCGAGAGACGCTCCTTGGCGCCGGGACGCGCCTCGAGCTCTTGGCGGAGCTCGGAGAACTTGCGTCGAGCCATCAGATCAACCCCTCGTCGCGCAACTCGTCGAGATATCTGTCGTAGAGGTCATCGGCGGCGGGTACCGCCCACTCGTACCATGTGTCCCAGCCGCCGCTCTTGTCGCCGCCCAGCAGTAGGATCACCTGCCGGCGCGGGTCGAAGGCGAACAGCACGCGGAGCGCCCCGCCTTTGGAGGCCCTGAGCTCCTTCATGTTGTGGTGCCGCGATGTGCTGATGCGGTCCACCACCGGCCGGCCCAGGTCGGGCCCCTGTCCGGCGAGCAAGTCGACACGATCGGCGACCGACTCCTGTTGGTCGACCGACAACGCCTCCCACCACTCGACGAAATCGTCCGTGACCTCGACTTCCCACATCAGAATTTTACATTACCCATAGGTCATACTTTGCTCAGTCGACCGCAAGTGGTCCTGGTCATGTCGCACCGTATGGGCTGGCCTGACTCAGATCGCGCCTCGGCCCCCCCGGTAGCAACGTTTCGACGGCAGTCGACGGCCGACAGAATCAGTATCGCTCTGCCCGAAAACTGGAGGCGTCGCCGAGGTGGAAGTAGATGCGCCCGCCCAGGGACCCGTCGTCTTGGAGGGCGGCCCACCCTCGGCCACTGACCGGATCTCCCTCGTCGGTTCCGTCCCAGCTGAACTCGACGCGACGACGGTCGATTCCTTCGCTACGCCAGTCCATGTTGCCACTCACGACGATGAATCCGAAGCTGCCCGTACGGTCGGGTTGGATCTCGATGAAGGCGGGCGCAACCAGGTCGAGATCCTCGCGATCCCAGAGATCCATCTCGACGATCCTCCAGCTGCCCGTCACGCCCTCGGCGTCGCGTCTGATCGTCGTCGCTCGGCCAGCAGCCTCCACGGTCGGGGGAACGGCAGCGCCGGAGTCCATGGCGCTGAGGATGTCGCTCAGGACAGCGAACGCTTCATCCAGGCGCTTCTGGCGGCGCCGGTTCGTCTCATGGTTCGCTTCTGCGGCCACGAAACCGACCAGATCCTCCAGATCGTCGGCGCTGGCCGTCAAGACGATGCCCTGCGGAACGCTACGCATCCCGAACACGAGGCGTTCGCAGTCGGTGTCGAGCAGTCGCAGGTCCCGAAAGGTCGCGGCCAGCGGGTCGGCGAGCGCTATCTCTCGCCGCGAAGCGTCATAAGAGCGAGAGCGGGGCTGTGTGAGATCGAACGGTGAGTCCTCCCATCCGCTGATGACGCCTTCATCGCCACAGACGTTGCATCGCCACTCGATCGGCGCGGGAAGATGGGCACGGAACACGGCGATGTGGCCCCCGCAGGGCCGATTCCCCGGACGGCGACGGCAGGTCAACGCGCTGACCCACGGCGCGCCCGCCTCGCCGGCCGTGGCAGCCCGGACGACGAATCCCAGGTGTTCCGCCATCTTGCGCGCCGGACCGGGAGCATCGTCGGGGATGTCGAGGAAATGTCGAAGATCGGACACGAACATCAAATGTGAATCTGAATCTACGGCCTCGGACGGAGTCCAACGCGTGTCGACCGGCACCACTCGCTCGGCGGTGACGGCTCGCGCCTGCCGGCGTGGCCAGCTCTTCGGGTTGGCGCCATAGTGGTCGGCCAGGCTCTGTCGATGACCTACATCGTGCAGCGCCAGGACCGCTTCTACGTCGTCGCCTACGACGGCCTCGATCCCCTGACCGGCAGGGAGCGGAGGCGGTGGTACCCCGTCGGCCACGACCCTGGCGAGGCCGACGCCCTCGCCGCCCGCCTCGATCGCGAACGTACGAGCGCACCACCCAAGGTCGGCGGTCCCGTCACCGTCAGCCAGTTCCTACGGGACACCTGGCTTCCGCAGAAGCGCCGCCAGGTTCGGCACACCACGGCCTACCGCTACGCCTGGTTCGTCGACCGCTACATCATCCCGGCGATCGGCGACATCCCCCTGCGGCGGCTACGGGTCGACCACCTGGACGCTCTCTACGCGGAGCTGGCGGCCAGCGGCGGTCGAAACGGTACCGGGCTCGCGCCCAAAACCGTGCTCGAGGTCCACATGGTCATCCGCGCTGCCCTCAACGCCGCCGGCCAGCGCGAGCTGGTCGAGCGCAACGTCGCCATTGCCGCTCACGTCCGGCTGCCACGGGCCGGCGGGCGGACCGCCCGGGCCTGGACAGCACCGGAGTTGGCCAGGTTCCTGACGGCTGCTCGCGCGCAACGCATGTACCCCGCACTTCACCTCGCCGCCCACACCGGGATGCGCCGCGGCGAAGTCGTAGGTCTCAAGTGGTCCGATCTCGACGTCACCAACAAGCGGCTGTCCGTCCAGCGGACCCTTCAGTGCGTGGCGGGACGGCCGGTCGAATTCGGGGTCAAGACCCGAACCAGCCGCCGGTGCATCGACCTCGACACCGGGTCGATCGGCGAGCTCCAGCGATGGCGCCAGCGGATCCAGGACGAGGGGCTGCCAGCGGGCGATGGCGACTGGATGTTCTGCAGCACGGCTGGACGCTTTCTCAACCCCGAATCTCTCAGCCAGCTGTTCGATCGGGTCGTCGGGCGCACTGCGGTCCCGCGCATCAGATTCCATGATGTTCGCCATACGCATGCCTCGCTGCTCATCGCCGCCGGCGTCCCGGTCAAGGTCGTGAGCGAGCGCCTCGGCCACGCCCATCCCGGCTTCACCATGAACACCTACCAGCACCTCATGCCCGGGATGAGCGCTGCGGCCGCCGATCAGTTCGCCGCACTAATCACCGCCAGCCGGTAGACGTCTACCGGCTGGGCCGGCGCGAAACCGCAGGTCACAGACTCGGCGGAGTGAAAGCCGGTAGACGTCGCCGGTGACGCCTCGGTCGGGCAGCAGAAGGGCCGATCCTCTCGGACCGGCCCTGACCTGCGCTTATCCTGCTCGTTTCCTGGTGGCGGGGGTAGGATTTGAACCTACGACCTTCGGGTTATGAGCCCGACGAGCTACCAGACTGCTCCACCCCGCGGCGTGAAACTCAGGTTACCACTCTAGGCGGTGGCGTTGGTCGTCGGGGGGGTCGGCGGCGGCGGCGGGGGCGGCGGCGCGGGCGGCGTCGGACGCCTGGGCGACCAGGTCCCGGGCCGACTCCAGCTCTCTTTGGTACCCGGCCAGATCGCCCCGGCGGAGGGCCTCGTCGGCGGCGGTGAACCGGGCGTTGGCCTGGTCGAGGAGGCCGGCGACGGTGGCGTCGACCCCGGACGGAGCCGTGGGAGGCGGCGTCTCGCCGCCGGGCTCGCCCGGGCCGGGGCCGGGCGACCAGGGCCGGGGCCGGTCGGGACGCCCACCCCCTGGCGCTCGAGGGTGGTCGGCGACGACCCGAACAAGACCGTGAGCGACTCCCGCAGCGAGTCCCGCATCACCACCCGGTCGCCGGCGACGACGATGACCTTCTTGAGCTGCGGCAGCGGCGTCCCCTCGGCCTGCACGTACAGCGGCTGGATGTAGATCAGCGACTGGTTGACGGGGATCACCAGCAGGTTCCCGAGCTTGACGTCCGACCCGCCCGTGCTCAGCAGGGTGATCTGCTGCGAGATCTCCGGCTGCTGGTTGATCCGGGCGTTGACGATGGCCGGACCGTCGATCTGCCGGTCACGGGGCATGACGAATGCCTCCAGCCGGCCGTAGTGGGCCGGGTCGCTCTTGGCGACCATGAAGGCGGTGAGGTCCTTGCGGCTGTCGTCGCGGGAGAAGGGGACGAACGGCTGGAGGATGAGGAAGTCCTCCTGGTCCTCGCCGGGCAGGCGCATGAGCAGGTGGTAGGGCTCCATGCGCTCCTCCCGGGCGATCACCGGCTGACCGCCGGGGGTGGTCGGGCTGAGGCCGGGCGGGGTGGCCGGGCCGACGACGCCCGGGCGCTGGGCGATCTCCCAGGCGTCGGTGCGGTTGTAGAAGTCGGCCGCGTTGGTGATGTGGTAGAGCCCGAACATGTTCGTCTGCACCCGGAAGATGTCCTCCGGGTAGCGGAAGTGGGCCCGCAGGTCGGCCGGCACCAGTGACCCGTCGGTGAACATGTCGGGGAAGGCCTCGTCGTAGGCCTTGGCGATGGGGTCGTTGGGGTCGACGATGTAGAACGTCATCTTGCCGTTGTAGGCGTCGATGACGACCTTCACCGAGTTGCGCACGTAGTTGAAGCCGAGCCCGTCGAGGTCGCTCCGACCGGGAAGCCGGGAGGTGTCCGCCCGCTGCGAGTAGGGGTAGCGGCTGGTGGTCGTGTAGGCGTCGTAGATCCACTTGATCTGGCCGTCGATGATGACGGGGTAGGGATCCGAGTCGAACCTGAGGAACGGGGCCGCCTTGCGCACCCGCTCGTCGATGTTGCGCACGTAGATGGCCCTCGACTCCGACGTCACCAGGCTGGAGATGAGCGGGTTCATGTCGCCGAAGCGGAGGGCCAGCGCCGCCCGGCGGACGAACGAGTTCATCCGCACCCCACCATCGCCCGAGTAGACGGTGGTGCGGTTGTTGCCGGTGGTGTCGGTGTAGTCGATCTCCTCCTGCTCGGTCTTGACGATGGCGTAGCCGTCGACGCCCTGGCCGTAGTAGATCGCGGGCTGTCGCAGCACCGGCGAGCCCACCGGCGGTAGGTCCTTGAGCAGGAAGTCGGGGTTGCCGTCGGGCGCCACTCCGGTGCTGGGGGTGAGGACGGCCCCGTAGCCGTGGGTGTACACGAGGTGCTGGTTGACCCACGACTGGGAGGGGATGCCGTTGATGTTGAGCTCCCTCACCGACACCAGGGCCTGGGTGTCGAGGTCGTCGATGGGGTAGCGGTCGACGTCGACGTCGTTGATCTGGTAGAAGTTCCGGATCTCCTGGAGCCGCTTGTAGGTGTCCCGGACGATGGCCGGGTCCCAGAGCCGGATGTTGCGGATGGTGGCCTGGTTCTCCTCCAAGTCGGCGGTGGTGAGGTCCTCCCGGGCCTCGAAGTCCTTCAGATCGGTTTGTCGGAGGTTGAACGCATCCCTCGTGGCGGTGATGTTCCGCTCGATGTAGGGCCGCTCCTTGGTGGACTCGGTGGGCTGGACCCGGAACTTCTGCACCGCCGCCGGGTAGGCGGCGCCGATGACGACGGAGATGAGGGCCCACACGCCGACTGCGATGACGGGTAGGACCCATCCTCGACGGAGGATGTTGACGAGGAAGAGGGCGCAGGCGAACAGGCTGATCAGGACCAGCAGGTTGAGGGCCGGGAGCTGGGCCTTGACGTCGGTGAAGCCCCCGCCGTCGACGACGCCCCGGCTGGAGAAGACGAGCTCGTAGCGCTGGAGGAAGTACCCCGCCGCCTTGAGCAGGGCGAGCGCCCCCAGAAGCACCGACAGATGGGCCTTGACCTGGGGCGTCACCTTTTGCATCGGAGTCTGGAAGCGGATGCCCCCGTTGAGGTAGTGGGCCACCGCGGTGACGATGAGAACGATCACGACCGCCGCGAACAGCCAGTCGGCCACGAACTTCACGAAGGGCAGCTCGAAGACGTAGAAGCCGATGTCGCGCTTGAAGAGGGCGTCGTTGGTCCCGAACGTGCCCTGGTTGCGGAACAGGAGCCACGACTGCCACTGGCTCGCCGCGCCCGGCCCGGCGACGAGGGCGAAGAGGGCGGCCACCCCGATGCGGACCATCCCCGCCCGGGTCCCGACCACCTCGTGGTAGCGCTCGATGAACTGCTCCTCCGGGCCCATGGGCCGGAAGGTGGGGGCGAGGACGTCGGCGATGGCCAGGTTGGCCCACACGATGGCGAAGAAGATCAGGGTGAAGACGACGCCCAGGCCGATCTTGGCGCCCAGGACGCCCTTCCACACGCCGGTGAGGCCGACCTCGTCGAACCACAGGTAGTCGGTGTAGAAGCCGGCGATCCCCCGCAGGGAGATGACGACGAAGAACAGGGCCAGGCCGACGACGACCAGCGCCACCCGTCTGGACGCGGACGGCCCTCGCCGGCGGGGCAGGTCGGTGGGGGCGCGCATCGCGCCGTCAGCCTACGTGGCGGCGGGGAGGAGCAAGCAGCGGCATCCGAGGTGGGCCGGAGGGTGCTCCTGGCCCGTCGGGTACGGCTCGCCCTTGACCGTCGGCCCGGCCAGGGCGTTGTCGTGACAGTCGGGGCACGGGCCCTCGTCGTCGACCACCCACCGGAGGGTGGCACCGGCCGGGGTCGAGGCGAACGCACCCAGGGTGTGGGCGGTGGCGGTGTGGTGGCGCACCAGCTGCTCGATCTCCTGCAACTTCGAATGGCGGTAGGCGGCGCGCACGGCCTCGGCCAGTTCCTCCAGTTCGTCGCCGGCCGCGGCCACAACCCGCTCGAGCCGTTCGCGAAGGGGAGCAGCCAGGTCGTGGGCCAGCTTTCCGGCCAGTGCGAAACCGGTGGTGTCGTCGCCGTCGCCTCCGCCGGCACGGTGGGCGGCGGCCAGGACGGGAGCGGCGGCGGACGTGAAGGCGGTGGTCTGGCGGTCGAGGGCGGTGAGCACCTCGCCTGCGCCCGACCGGCCCGCCTGCCGGAGGCGTTCGAGGACCTCGTTCTGCTCGTCCTGGAGGATGCGTTTGAGGGCGCGGGTGAGCTCGGCGTCGAGCGGGTCGAGCTGCTGGTCACGCCTGGCCAGCGCCGCCTCGTCGACCACTTCGTCGGAAGGCGGAGCCGTCGGGGACGGGACGGGCTCGGCCTCGGGCACCTGGTGGCGGAGGCGGGCGAAGAGCTCCTCGACCGGAGCCGATCCCTCCTGCTGGGCGAGGGTGGGCTGCTCGGCGGTGGCCAGCTCGGGGGCCTGCTCGGGCGGGGCGGGTGGTACCTCCCGGGGGAGGTCGGGCGGGACAGGGCGGAGGTCGGCGGGGGGGAGCGACGGGCGCGGCGTGGCGCGGGTCGGCAGGCTCTCGGCCACGGTCTGCGGCCGCAACCGGGGCCGGGTCGGATCGGGGAGGGTGGGCGCCGACTGCGGGGCGGCGGCAGGCGCCGGCGCGCTGGACGGCGCGGTGACGGCCGGCGGAGGGGGCGGCGTGGACGCCGGCGGGTGGGCTTCGTCGGCCGGGACCTTGGCGCCGGTGTCGTCGACGGGCCGTCGCGGCTGGCCGAAGCCGGCGCCGGCCCAGGTGCCGGGATCAGAGGGGTCGAAGGCGGGCTCGGGGCCGTGACCGCCGCCGATGCCGGCGGCGGGGACGAGGACGGGGCCGACCGTCGAGGGCGGTAGCGGCGGCACGGAGGGCGACGACCTCCGTCCACCGGATCCCGCGGCCCGCTCGATCCACCCCGGCGGCACCGGCGGCCGGTCGGGTGGGGTGCGGTTGGTGACCGGAGCACCCGGCGCCGGCATCGGCGGCGGCGCCGGGTGCGGCGGTTGGAACGACGGCGGCCGAGGGGGCGGCGGAGGCGGGGGCGGCGCCGGGGCGAAGGAGGACGCCGGCGGGCGGCCGGGGTGCTCGGCGGCGCGAGGCGGCAGCGGCTCGGGCCGGCGACCGGCGAGCGGGGGCGGCGACGACGGGCCCGGACCGGTGCCTCCTCCCGATGCCATCCGCAACGGCGGGGTCGGGTCGGCGATGCGCAGGGGCGGGTGGGCGTCTGCGTCGGACAGGCGCCGGCCGACCGCCTCCGCCGCCATCCGGGCCTCGGGCTCGGCCGCATCGAGCTCGGCGGTGACCTCATCGAGGGTGCGACGGACGACGTCGTACGCCGCTGCCAGCCGCTCCCGGGCCACCCGGAGCTGCTCCAGCTGCACCTCGGCCACCCGCCGGCGACGGGCGAGGTCGCCCAGCATCCGCTCCCGGACGGCCCGGGCCTCGGCCACCATCTCCTTGCCGTGGGAGCGGGCGGCCTGGATGGCGGCTTCGGCCTCGGCCTGGGCCTGGTCGCGGATGGCGCGGGCGTCGGCCTCGGCCGACTGGCGAAGGCTGGCGGACACGCCATCGGCCTCGTCGACCCGGCGGGCCATGAGGGTGTCGGCCTCCTGGCGGATGCGGGCGATGCGAAACTCGGCATCTCGCAGCGTGGCGGCCGCAGTGCGCTCGGCGTCGGCGGTGATGGCGGCCGCCGTCTCCCGGGCGCTGGCGATCAGCCGGCCCGCATGCTCACCCAGGCTGCTGGTGAGGGCGGCCTCGTCGAGCTCGGGGTGGGCGGCGCGGGTGAGGGCGTCGTGGAGGGCGTGCCGCAGCTCCGCCTCCCGGGCGACGGCGGCCGCCATCTCGTCGGCTACCCGGCCGAGGAACTGACGGACGTCGGCCGGCTGGTACCCCCGCAGGACGGTGTTGAAGCCCTTGCCGGCCACCGCCTCTGGCGAGATCGCCGCGCTCGAGGAGATGACGATCCTCTCGTCGTCCATCGCCGCAAAAGCCTACGCCTTCCCCGACCCCGAAACGGGGATGTGCCCCCCCCGGCTCAGCCCTCGCCCAAGCTCCGCAGCAGCCCGCTGAGGGTCTCCACCAGGGCGTTGATGGTGTCGTCGAGGATCGGGATCCCGGTGTTGAGGGGGCCGATGTTGGGGTTGGGCGGGGTCGCGGGGGGTACAGGGGTGGAGACCGTCGGCGACGGTCCGGGCGTCGAGGTGACGGTGATGCCGCCCGAGCCGGGCACGGAACCGCCCGACCCGGGGGTCGAGCCGCCCGACCCGGGCACGGAGCCGCCCGACCCGGGGGTCGAGCCGGACCCCCCCGGCACGGGGGACCCTGTCCCCGAGCCGGGGGTCGGAAGGGGGAGCGGCTCGAACGGGCGAGGGCCTCGGCCGATGGCGGCGTCGACCTCCGCCAGCAGCGGGGAGCGGGTGACGCCCTGGTCGTAGGCGACCAGACCCCACTGGGCGCCCAGGTCTCGGAACCCGAAGACGGCCACCCATCGCTCGGCGAAGGTCCCCCGGGATCCTTCGAGGACGATGGCCGCCCCCACCAGGGACTCGCCCGGCTCGCGGGCGGCGTCGAACAGGCCGGCGAGGCCCGGTTGACCGGCGAGGGCGGGCAGCAGGGTGACCAGGAAGTCGGGCGTCCGGCCGTCGGTGGCGACCAGTTGGGCGGTGAAGCCCTTGCTGCGCGCCTCGAGCTCGTTGCCCAGCTCGATGGCCTCACTCAGGAAGCGCCGGTTCCAGGGGTCGTCGGAGTTGTACATGACCGCCACCGGCTCGCCCGGCGGGGTGCCGTCGAGGGGGATCGTGGCCTGCCGGAGTGCGGGGACGGTGGTCGAGGACCCGCCCACCCGCAGCTCCACGTCGCCCGTGAACGACGCCACGATCACCGCCGCCCCGCGCGACACCTCGGCGTCGCCGCTGACGATCACCTCCGCCCCGTCGGTGGTCACCGTCAGGCGGGCATCGGCCGGGGCGTGCACGAGGAGGTCGCGGTCGAGGAGGCGGGGGTGGGCCTCGTCGCCGTCGTCGCCGTCCTCGACGTCGGCCTTCTCCAACACGACGTCGGTGCCGGCCCGCAGCTCGAGCTCCCGGCCCCGGTCGAGGCGGATGGTCGCCGTCCCCTCGATGACCTTCACCCGCTCGCCGTACTTGAGGGCCCGGTTGCCGTCCTCGCTGTCTGCCTCCTTGCCCGGCGCCGTGACCTCGGCCAAGCCGTCGACGGCCAGCCGGGCCGCATCGCCTTCGCCCGAGCTCGAGCAGGCCACGCCCATCGCCAGCAGGGCCAGGGCGACCAGGCCGAGCCGGCTCCGCAGGCCGTTCACGGACGGCTCCGGCGCCGAGCCCGGGTGGGCGCGATCGGGAGGACCATCGAGAACCTCGATCCTTTGCCAGGCGTCGTCTTGCACACCAGCTCGCCCTGGTGCGCTTCTACGATGCGACGGACGAGGGCCAGACCGAGGCCCAGCCCTCCGAACATGCGGGTGGGAGAGGAGTCGCCCTGGGCGAAATCCTCGAAGATGCCTTCGAGGCGGTCGGGGGGGATGCCGATGCCGTGGTCGCGCACCGAGATCTCGATCGTCGGGCCGGTGCCGTTGTCGGTCGTCCGGGCGATGACGTTCACCGGTCCCCCGTCGGGGGAGAACTTGACCGCGTTGTCGAACAGCTCGTCGAGGCAGCGTTCGAGCAGAGCCCGGTCGCCGAGCAGGTCGGGAAGGGTGCGGGAGACCCGGGTGGTGATCGGGTGGCGGTCGTCGACCCGGTCCTTCCAGCGGTCGACCACCGATTCGATCATCGGTGCCACCTGCACCCGGTCCCGCCGGACATCGGTGGGCGCGGCCTCCTGGGCGGCCACGTCGAGCAGGCGCTGCACGACCGTCTCCAGCCGGTCGGCCGCCTCCACGATCTCCGCCAGCGACTCCCGGGCCGTCTCCGGGGGCACGTCGCGGCGGAGCAACAGCTCGGCGTACCCCTTGATGGGGACCAGGGGGGTGCGCAGCTCGTGGCTGATGTTCGACAGCAGCTCGCTCTTGGCCCGCTCCGCCTCCCGCTCCCGACGCATGTCGCGGAAGACGTAGACGCCGCCGACCACCTGCTCGTCCGAGCCCCGCAGGACGCCGGCGGACAGGGCCACCGGGACGAGGAGCCCGTCGGGCCGGACCACGACCGCGCTCTCGCTCCAGCCCGCCTCGGGTGGGGACGTGAGGCGAGGGGCGAGGTCGGTGCCGTCCTCGGCGGTGATCCGGGCCACCTCGCCCACGTGCCCGCCCAGGGCCTGGCCGGCGGGGATGCCGAACAGCTCCTGGGCGGCACCGTTGAACGTGGCGATGTGACCGTCGCCGTCGACCGCCAGCAGGGCCTCGCCCATGCCTGCCACCACCGCCTCCAACCGGTTGCGGATCTCGGCCTCCTCGTCGGCGCTCTGCCTGAGCTCGCGGGCGAGGGTCTCGATCGAGCCGGCCATGGAGTCGAACGTCTGGCCGAGCACACCGACCTCGTCCCGGCTGGAGATGGCCGCCCGCACCGAGAGGTTGCCGGCCGCGATCTCTTTGGCCGTGCGGGTGAGGCGTCGGATCTCGGTGCCGATGCGCTCACCGACGATGACGGCGATGACGAAGGCGGTGAGAGCGGCCGCCAGCGCCACCAGGAAGAGGGTCTTGAACAGGTCGGTCCGGGTGTTGTCGACGGAGATGGTGGGAAGGGCGGCGATGATGGCCAGCTTGCGGTCGCCCGTCGGGGAGCCGTCGGCGGTCACCGGGCGGGCGACGATGAAGGAGCCGCCCGCCTTGGCCTGGGCCTTGTCCTCCCCGGCCAGGACCTCCTGACCCAGGCGGAGAACCACCTCGGCCGGCAGGTCGCGCCCGGACTGGCGGAGCTGGTCGTCGCGGTCGACGGTGGCCAGGGTGACGGTGTCGTCGGTGCGGCGGCGGTCGGTGAGGTACTGGCTGTCAAGGGCCTGGGTGGCCACGACCACCCCGACGACCCGCTTCACGCCGTCCTCGATGACGAAGACCTCGTAGATGCCCATGGCCAGGGCGTCCTTGCCCGGGAGAACCTCCACCGCCCGGGCCGATGACTCTCCCAGGCCGCGGGGCGGGGGCAGGACCTTGGCCACCGCCGCCGACCCGGCCACCTTGACCGCGTCCTCCAGGGCGAAGCCGACGGGGACGATGACCCGCCCCGAGTCGTTGGCGTAGAGCAGGGGACCGTTGGTTGTCAGCAGCTGGGTGAGGTTGCTGAGGTCGGTCTCGAGGACGGCCTTGGCCGCCTCCGGCTGGTCTGGGTTCTCGGAGAAGGCCAGCACCTGCTGGCGGCGGGTGCCGCCGATGGTGAGGGCGGCCAGCTTGGCCCCGGTGACGGCGTCGTCGAGGGCCAGCACGGTGATCTCCTGGACCTCGGCCCGGGCCCGGGCGTCGATGCGCTTGAACGCCTCCTCCTCGACGGTGCGGGCGATCACCGCCGACAACGCCACCGACACCGCCAGCACGACGACCAGCAGGATGGCGCCCACGCTGACCGTGATGCGGGCGCTGATCGAACGCCGGGCCGAGATCAGCAGGACCAGGCCCATGCACAGCGCACCCGCCCCCCGGACCCAGTCCGAGGTGGTCGCCTCGTCGACCACGGTGAGGTACTCGGCCGCCGCCGTCAGTATGAGGGCCGCCCACAGCATCCGCCGGGGGCCCTTGTCGGAACCCCATCCGAGCGTGCCCAGGCCCAGCAGCCCGATGCCGATGCAGCGGAAGATGACGACCGGCGTCTCCCGGGCGCCGGTGAGGAGGGAGCCGTGCAGGAAGGCGGCCACCGCCACGCAGATGAAGCCGGGGACGAGGACGCTGCGTGACCGCCGTCCGGCGCCGACCAGGTCGGGTCTGGTCATGACGATGGCCGCGCCGGCCACCATCACGAGGAAGGTGGCGAACTCGACCGCGAACCGGAGCTGGGCGGCGGCGGTGCTCACCGGGAGGGGGGCAGGCCCCCTTCCCGAACCCTCCCCCCCGGGTGCCGGCCTGCGGCCGGTGTGGCGCCGGCGGGGGGAGCCGTGTTCAACGGCAGGAACCGCCGGCTGGGGAGGGCCTTCACGCTGGCTCTGGCCGGCCGGTCATTGCCCCAATCGTACCGGTCGACCGTCACCGACGGTGGTGCCAGTCCTACGTTCCGGAGCCTGCGGTGCCCGCCCCGGATGAGCCCAGGGCGAGGGCATTGCTCCCGTCGAGGCCGCCCAGCGCCCGGAGGGCGTCGTCGAAGGAGTCGACCGGCAGCACTCGCAGGTCGTCGCCCGCCCGTGTCCGGGCCTCCTCCAGGTTGTCCCGGGGGACGAGGAAGACGGTGGCCCCCGCCCGGCGGACGGTGATCGCCTTCTGGGCCACCCCGCCGATGGGACCGACGGTGCCGTCGGGGCGGAGGTCGCCGGTGGCCGCCACCACCCGCCCGCCGGTGAGCTCGCCCGGGGTGAGGACGTCGAGCAGCTCGAGGGCGTAGGCCAGGCCGGCCGAAGGCCCGACCACCTTGCCCGAGTCGATCTCGATGTCGAACGGCAGCTTCACCCGGGTGGTGAGGCGCACACCGAGGAGGGGCCCGCCGTCGTCGGCCATGCCCAGGGGGGCGTCGACGTCGATGAGCCCGCCGTCGCGGTCGATGCGGAGGTGGACGACGTCGCCCGCCTGGTGGGCCTGGATGCCGGCGACGAGGTCTTCGCTGTCGGCCACCGGTTGGCCGTCGATCCCGACGATCACGTCGGTGGGTTTGACGAGCGCCGCGGCCGGCACCGACTGCTCGACGTCGACGATCTCGGCCCCGTCGCCCAACTCGGTGAAGCCCAGGTGGCGAAGGGCCAGGAGCTGGGCCGTCGTCTTCGAGTCGGCCATGGCCTCGACGTTGATCTGTTTGAAGTCCTCGGTGGAGATGTCGCCCCTGACCTTCTCCTCGGGGATGACGTCGGTGTCGGGATCGAGCCATCCGGCGAAGGCCTCGTAGAGGTTCACCCGCTCCCGGACGGCGACGGTGGTGTAAAGAAGCTGACCTCGGGGAGGGTAGGAGGGATGTCCCGTCACCGTCACCACCCCGTTGACGGCCCGGGCCGA
Source organism: uncultured Acidimicrobiia bacterium (assembly GCA_963790325.1). GTDB lineage: Bacteria > Actinomycetota > Acidimicrobiia > Acidimicrobiales > AC-14 > JAXDMK01. Next base: position 398,822 of record CAWBNY010000002.1, on the reverse strand, counting down.
CCCCGGCCCGATACTGTCGTAGGGCAAGGTCACGAATCGGGCGCCGACCGCGACGATGGAGATGACCAGGCTCACGCCGATCACCACCACCATCCACGGTCGGAGCGGGCGCGGACCGGGTGGCGCGGGCAGTGACCAGTCGGTGCGGTAACCCCTCGACGAGATCGGATCAGACGTGTCGACGCTCCTAGGCCCTGCCGTGGTGCTGGTCGCGATCATCGGAACGCTCCGGATCGCTCTGCATCAGCCCGACCAGACTGCCACGACCAACGACGAATCCCGCCGCACCCCGAGACCCGCGGGTGCCGGCAGTCCCCGGGTGACGATGACGCCGGCGCCGACCGTGCCGGCCGGGTTCCAATGGATGGAGGCCGGCCCGGTCCCCCGCGTCCGGTCGGGACTGGCCCTGGTCATGATCCTCGCCGCCGTCGGGGCGCTTTTGGCCGTCGCCGTCGCCGGCCTGGTGGTCGCCCTGGCCACCGCCGCGCAGTCGACCTTGTAGCCGGGTCCCAGATCAGCCGGGTCCCGACTGCCCGCCCCGAGCGACCGCCAGGGCCATGAGCCCGGCGACGATGTTCGGCTACGCGGCCAGCTTCAGCCTCACCACGTAGCGGTACTCGAGCGAGCCGGGGGGGTGGCAGGCGTAGAGCGTTCCCGTCGGCTCGAAGGTCTGGTCGGCGATCCACGAGTCCTGGGGCCCGACCACCAGGTGCTCGGTGACCTCGTACACCGACCGGGCGCCACCGACGGTGAAGATCACCTCGTCGCCCTCCACCAGCCGGTCGATGTCGCGGAACGGCCGGGAGTGGGAGACCCGGTGGCCGGCGAAGACGGTGTTGCCGGCGTGGCCCGGCTCCGCCGTCCCCGGCCAGTGGCTCGGGCCGAGGTCGATGTTGTGCAGGGTGACCCCGTCGTAGATCGTGCTCGACATCCCCAGGGCGGGGATCTCCATCGTCCCGATCTCCCGGATCGGCTCGTCGTAATAGGGGTCCTGGGGGATGATCATGGGCTGGGGCAGGGCGGGGACCGTGGTCGCAGGCAGGACGGAGGTGGGCGGCGGCGCGAGAATCGGGTTGTCGACCTGTGTCAGCGTCGACGGCGGGGCGTCGCTCCGCAGCGTGCCGGTCCCCAGGCTGCACGCGCTGCCGGCGGCCGCCAGCACCACCATCAGCGAGACGAAGGTGACCACCGGTCGATGGCAGGAGATGCAGCGGCGCCCCATCCCCCCGAGGATCGCATACCGACGCCCATCGATGGGCGGCGGGCGGCGGCTGTCGCCGGCCACACCGGGGATCAGGCCACGGCCCGGGCGCTCCTGTCCGACCCGACGCCCTCGGTCCGCGCCACCGCCCTCGCCGCCCTCGCCCGGATGGGCGCCGCCACCGACGACGACGTGGCCGCCGCCCTGGCCGACCCCTCGGCCGACGTCCGCCGGCGGGCGTGCGAGGTGGCCGTCGGGCACCAACCGGTCGACCTCGTCACCCTGCTGGCCGATCCCGATCCGATGGTGGTGGAGGCTGCCGCCTGGGCCCTCGGCGAACGGGCCGAGGCCGAGCAGGCCACCGGCGCCGTCCCCGCGCTCGCCCGCGTCGCCGGCGGTCACGACGACCCCCTCTGCCGGGAGGCGGCGGTGGCCGCCCTCGGTGCCATCGGCGACGATCGGGGTCTGCCCGCCATCCTGGCCGCCACCTCCGACAAGCCGGCCGTCCGCCGGCGGGCGGTGATCGCCCTCGCCCCCTTCGACGGCCCCGAGGTGGACGCCGCCCTGGAGCGGGCCAAGGTCGATCGCGACTGGCAAGTCCGCCAAGCGGCCGAGGACCTGACCGACTGACCGACCCGCGCACTCGAGCGCCCGAACCGTGGGGGTGCCCCCTGCGCTACTGACAGAAGTAGTCGGGAACGGCGCCCTCGAGCGTGAGGCCGCCGTCGAAGATGTCGATGATGTAGCGCATGTCGCAGCTCCCGGGCTTGACGAAGTACGTCCACCGGTAGCTCACCAGGACGGACTCGTAGATCCCCTGCTTGTAGGGGAGGCCGAAGCGGCCGCACTCGTAGCCGGCCGCGGCGTAGTAGGCGTGGGTCTCGGCCAGCACCTGCACGTAGGACTGGCCCTTCCCGTTCCACGTGATCCACTGCAAGGGCAGGTCGTACTCGGCGAAGACGGAGCTGTAGTTGGCGCCCAGGCCGGGGGTGCCCAGCCACGCCGCGTTGTAGGGCTGCTCGGCATAGCAGGCGGTGGCGGTCCAGACGCGGTCGCCGGCCGAGGCGGAAGCCGGCGTGACGGACAGGGCCACGAACCCCGCCGACAACAGGGCCACGACTCGACGCTTCATTCCCTTGCGTGCCATCGGTCCCCCGGACGCGCTACGCGCGACGCCGTAGGTCGGCGCCTTCTTATCTCTCGGCACCCATGAACAGAACCTTGAGCGATTCGAAGGCCTCCAGGCACTTTCCTGCGCCCAGCACCACGCATTCGAGGGGCGCGTCGACCAGGTGGACGGGAAGCGACGTCTCCTCCGAGAGCCGTTGGTCGAAGCCCCTCAGCATCCCGCCACCGCCGACGAGGTGGATGCCCTGGCGGATCAGGTCCTGGGCCAGCTCGGGCGGGGCGAAGCCGAGGCACCGCACCACCGAGTCGACGATGGCCCGCACCTGCTCGCTGATCGCCTCCCGGATCTCCTCGGGACCGAGGATGGCGGTCTTCGGCAGTCCGCTCATCAGGTCGCGACCCCGCACCTCGGCCTTGACCTCGTCGGCGGTGGGATAGGCCGACCCGATGGCGAGCTTGATCTCCTCCGCCGTCCGTTCGCCGATGGCCATCCCGTACTCCCGCCGGACGTAGGCCTGGATCGACGCGTCGATGTCGAACGACCCCACCCGGATGGCCTCCAGGGCGACGATGCCGCCCAGCGAGATCATCGCCGTCTCCGACGTGCCGCCCCCGATGTCGACGACCATGTTCCCCAACGGCTCGTGGATGGGCAGCCCGGCCCCGATGGCGGCGGCCATGGGCTGGGCCACCAGCTGGGCGTCGGTGGCTCCCGCCTGGCGGGCGGCCTCCTTCACCGCCCGCCGCTCGACCTCGGTGATGGCGGACGGCACGCACAGCAGCACCCGAGGTCGCTGGAACCGCGACAGGCCGGCCCGCTGCAGAAGCAACCGGATCATGCGCTGGGTGATCTCGAAGTCGGTGATGGCCCCCTGCCGGAGCGGGCGGACGGCGCGGATGTAGCCCGGGGTGCGGCCGATCATCTGCCACGCCTGATGCCCCATGGCCAGGACGTCGCGCGTCTGCTCGTTGAGGGCGATCACCGTCGGCTCGTTGAGCACGATCCCTCTGCCCTTGGCGTAGACGAGGGTGTTGGCCGTGCCCAGGTCGATGGCGAGGTCTCTAGCCAGGGCGGCGGCCTCTTCCGGGGGGGACTCTCCGGGCTGGCCCGGGGCGTGATGGCGGGCTGGGCGGTTCGGGCGCCAGGGCTTCCAACTCGCGGGCGAAGGCGCGGATGTGGGCGTCGACGGACTTAGGCGGCCGGTTCTTGATCCACAGCACGAGGAACCCGATCATGCTCAGCACGAAGGCGATCCCGAGGAAGAGGAGGGCGCTCACAGGCGGGATCCGACCTCGGCGACCGGAGAGTGGCAGGCCGACCAGTCGTCGCCGCCATCCCACGCCTCCCGCTTCCAGATGGGGACGGTGGCCTTCAGGGTGTCGATGCAGTGGCGGGCGGCATCGAAGGCGGTGTCGCGGTGGGGCGACGAGGCCACCACGACCACCGCCGACTCCCCCACGTCGAGGTCGCCGACGCGATGGATCAGGACGAGGCGTACGACATCGGGCCACCGCGAGCGGGCGTCGGCGGCGATGGCGGCCAGCCGGGGCTGGACCTCCTCCTCGTAGGCCTCGTAGGTGAGGCGGTGGACCCCCGGCCGCCCGGGCGAGAAGTCGCGAACGTTGCCCGTGAACAGGACCGCGGCTCCACAACTCGGCAGCCCGGCCCACCTCAGGGCATCGTCGAGGGGAAGCGGGTCGGCGGTGAGGCCCACCCAGTCGTTACGAGCGCTCGGAGGCGCAAGGCCCACCACGCCATCCTACCGGGCGGGCTGCCCACCGGGCCCGATCATCTCCGGGTGGCCGCGGTCCTCCCCGCGGGCGCCACCGATAAGCTCACGGACGTATGGAGTTCGTCGAGCCAGAGGACGAACCCGGCACGTTCCGGAACCCTCTCCCGCCCGACGACCGGCTGTGGCGTCATCCGTCCGAGCTGGGCGCCCTCCTGCCCGCCACCGGCCCCGCCAGTGACCCCGCAGACGACTTCCAACCGTCGATGTGGCTGGTGGCGGCGGTGTCCGCGGTCAGCGCCGGCCTCCTGGCCAGCGGCCTGGTCCTGGTGGCGGTGGGCCTGCTCGGCACCACCGACGGGCTGCGTCCCGCGGTCGAGCGGCAGATGGAGCCGCGGCCCATCGACACCATCAGCTCGGGCGTGGTCGACGTGGCCGATCGGGCCCGGGCCGCGGTGGCCCAGCTTCGCCTCGACGGCTCGGAGACGGTCATCGGGTCGGGCGTCGTCTTCCGCAGCGACGGCCACCTGCTCACCAGTGCCGCGGTGGTGGGAAACGCGCTCCTGCTCCGGGTCCGCCTCGACGACGGCCGCGACTTCGGCGCCCGCGTGGTCGGCGCCGACCCCGACACCGACGTGGCCGTCGTCAAGATCGACGGGGACGGTCCCTACCCCACCGCCGTCCTCGGCTCCACCATCGGCGTGCGGGTGGGCGAGCAGGCCATAGCCATCGGCTGCCCGGTCGAGCTGATGGGCGGGCCCTCGGTCACCGTCGGAGTCATCTCCGCCCTCCACCGGTCGGTGCCCCGAGTGGAGGGCGGCATGCTCTTCGACCTGGTCCAAACCGACGCCCGGGTGCCCACCGGGTGGCCCGGCGGCGCCCTCCTCGACTCGTCCGGCAGCGTCATCGGCATCACCACGTCGGTCGGCACCACCGGCACCGGTGCCGGTGGCTTCGGGTTCGCCATCCCCATCGACCTGGCCCGTTCCGTCGCCGACCAGCTCATCATCGAAGGCCGGGCGGTGCACGTCTGGCTGGGGGTTAAGGGCGGTGACCTGGCCGGACCCACCGCCGCCGCCCTCGGCCTCACCGGAGGCGCGGTCGTGGGTGAGGTCATGGCCGGCAGCCCGGCGGCGACTGCGGGCCTGTCGCCCCTCGACACCGTCGTCGGCCTCGACGGGGCCGCCATCAGCTCCATGAGCCAGCTCGTCGTGGCCCTCCGCCGGCACCGGCCGGGCGACATCGTCCGCATCGACGTCGTCCGCGATCACCGACGGATGTCGATGGAGGTCGTGCTCACCGAACGTCCCACCCCGGCGTAAGGTCGATCCCATGAGCGACGCCGGCTCGGGCGGGAGCAACCCGTTCGAGGGCCTGCCGATGTTCCGCGACCTGGCTCGTCTGTTCGCCGGCCAGGGTCCCATCAACTGGGACATCGCCCGCCAGATCGCGCTGTGGTCCGCAACCGAGGGGGCCGCCGAGCCCAACGTCGAGCCGGTCGAGCGCATCCGGCTGGAAGAGCTGCTGCGGGTGGCCGACCTCCACGTGAGCAACGCCACCGGCCTGCCCACCACCGTCACCGGCGGCCTGCTGAGCGCAGTTCCCACCACCAGGGCCGACTGGGCCATGCAGACGCTCCAGGCGTGGCGGCCGGTCCTCGAGCGCCTGGCCACCGCGGTGGCGGCCGCGGGCGACGACGAGGGCACCGGCCCCGACCCGGCCACCCAGCTGCTGGGAGACCTGGGCCGGGTGGTCGGACCGGTGCTGCTGGGCATGCAGTCGGGCTACATGGTCGGCCACCTGGGTCGGAGGGCGCTGGGCCAGTACGACCTCCCCCTCCCCCGAGCGCTGTCCGACAAGCTGCTGGTGGTCCCGGCCAACCTGGCCGCCTTCGCCGGCGACTGGTCGATCCCCGACGACGACCTCCGGCTCTGGGTCCTGCTGGAGGAGGTCACCCGCCACGCAGTGCTGGGCCGGCCCCACGTCCGGGCCCGGCTGGAGGCCCTGGTCGACGACTACGTCGGCCGGTTCGAGGTCGACGGCAACGCCCTCGAGAGCGGCTTCGCCGACCTCGACCCCACCGACCCGTCCTCCTTCGCCAAGGCCCTCAGTCCGGAGACACTCCTCGGCATCATGCAGACACCCGGGCAGCGGGACGTGGCCGTGCGCATCGAGACGTTGCTGGCGGCGTTGGCCGGCTACGTGGACCACGTCCTCGACACCGTCGGCGTCGGGCTGGTGAGCGGGCACGGCCGGATCGCGGAGGCGTTGCGGAGGCGGCGGGTGGAGTCGTCGGAGGGCACCCGGTTCGCCGAGCGCCTCCTGGGCCTGAACCTCAGCGCGGCCCGGTACGAGAAGGGCCAGGCGTTCGTCACCGGTGTGGTCGAACGGGCGGGCGAGGAGGGGCTGGCCCGGCTGTGGCACTCGGAGCGGGAGCTGCCCACCCCGGCCGAGCTGGAGGCCCCCGGCCTGTGGCTGGCCCGAATCGACCTGCCCGACGTGGGGTAGCCGCCGGCTACTGCTCCAGCGCCTGGCGGTGGTCGGCCGACACGATCGCCCCCAGGTAGGAGAAGAAGGCGAGGGCGGAGCCGAGGGTGATGATGTCGATGCCGAGGCTGGTGGAGATGCCGATCACCACCGGGACGAAGGCGCCGACCACCCACACCAGTTGAAACCGGGTCTCGAAGCGGGCGAAAGTCCGGCCCCGGACGGCGTCGGGGGCGTCCCGCTGCACGATGCTGTCGAAGGCGAGCTTGCCCGCGGCTGCGGCCACGCCGGTGGCGACCGCGATCAGGCAGAAGGCGGCCAGACTGTGGGTGCGCCCAGCCCCGAACCCGACCACCGCCACCAGGGCCAGCCCCCCGAGGAGGATGCGCTCCTCGGCCAGGAACCTGCGCAGCGGGGGGGCGACCAGGTTGCCCACCAGGGTGCCGATCAGGCTGGCGGCCAGCACCGCACCGAACCACCACGACGGCGCCCCCGAGGCCCGGAAGGCGAAGGCGACGAAGAAGGTGAGGAAGCCGACCGTCGCCCGCAGCACGGCCATGCTGGTGGAGGCCATGCGGATGGAGATGGCGTGCAGCTCCTTGTCGGCCAGGACCGCGGCCGCGATCGTGTCCGTCCGCCGGGGCGGCTTCGGTATGCGGGCGGCGGCGATGGCCGCAGCCGCGAACAGGACCGCGGCCAGCCGCACCAGCCACGGGGCGCCGAGGAAGCCCACCTTGAGGATGATCACGCCCGGCACCGCCGCCGCGAAGCCGGCCAGCACCGACAGCACCGCCAGCCGTGAGTTGGCCGTGACCAGCTCTCTCTCGTCGGCCACGGTCATCGGGACGAGGGCGCTCTTGGTGATGTGGTGCGACTTCGACAGGACGAGGACACCGAACGCCTCGGGGAAGAGCAACAGGCCCTGGAGGTGTCCGGCCATCGACAGGCAGATCAGGGCTCGGCTGCCGGCCCCCGCGATCATGATCAGCCGCCGTCCCGACGGGGTGCGATCGAGGACGGGCCCGAGAAAAGGGGCCACCACCGCGAACGGGGCCATGGTGAGCAGCAGGTAGAGCGCCACCCGACCCCGGGCCGCCGACGGCGAGATGGAGAAGAAGAGGGATCCGGCCAGGGCCATGGTGACGAGGGTGTCCCCCGCCATGGCCAGCACGTGGGCCACCCCCAGCCGGGCGAAGGGGGACTGTGCCGCCAGCCCCGTCGCAGCCGGCTTCAGCAACGGCTCCCAACCCTTCTCGGGATCCGCAGTCACCCGAGCATCGTAGGTGTGCCGCGGGAGGCTCCCACCTCCGCCCTCGGGACGCCGCCAACCATGCCTGCCACCGGGCCGGCCCCGGTGGCGGGCAGCCCGCGGCCGGCGCCGCCGCCCCTACGGACGTCGCCGAGGACGGCCCGCTCCGCCGCCCACCCGCAGGTCGATCAAGTCCGCCACGGATGCTCCGCTCCCGCCGGCGGAACCGGCGGCGTCGCTCCCGGAGGGGCGCCGACGGGCAGCCGGAGGGTGAACGTCGACCCCAGGCCCTCCTCCGAGTCGACCTCCACCGTGCCCTCGTGGTTGACGACGACGTGGCGGACGATGCTCAGACCCAGGCCGGTGCCGCCGGCGGTGACGCTTCGAGTGGAATCGACCCGGTAGAAGCGCTCGAAGATCCGTTCGTGGTCGCGCTCGTGGATGCCGATCCCCTCGTCGCGAACACTGATCTCGATGAACCCGTCGGACTCGCCCTGGGCGTCGCGTCCGGCCCGGGCCCGCACCTCGACCAGCGATCCGGCGGGGGAGAACTTCACCGCGTTCTCCAGCAGGTTGTAGACGGCCGACACCAGCTGGCGGCGGTCGCCCGACACCCACAGCCGCTGGGGCGGCTCGCCGAAGTTGATCGTCATCTCCTTGTCCTGGGCCAGGTTGCGCACCCGCTCGGCGGCCTGGGCCACGATCAGGTGGACGGCCACCGGCTCCCGTACCGGGTCCTCCTCCGACTGCAGCCGGCTGAGGTCGATGAGGTCCTCGACCACCCGCTCCACCCGCTTGGCCTCCACCTGCACCCGCCGGGCCAGGCGGTTGACCACGATCAGGTCGTGCTCGGTGGCCAGGGTCTCGGCCAGCAGGGCCAGCGCCCCCACCGGCGTCTTGAGCTCGTGGCTGATGTTGGCCACGAAATCCCGGCGCACCCCCTCCTGGCGCTGCTCCTCGGACTGGTCGCCGAGGAGCAACACCCCTCCGACCGTCCGCCACTTGTCGTCGAGGGGGGCGGCGCTCACGGTGAGGGCCCGGGCGGGCGGCCCGGGGATGTCGAGGCTGCGCTGGGTGGGCCGGCCCTCGGCAGCCGAGAGCAGGAGGTCGTCGAGCTTGGCCGCCACCCCGGCGTCGGCTTCGACGCCGACCAGGCGGATGGCCTGGGCGTTCTGGAACACGATCCTGCCCTGGTCGTCGCCGATGACGACGCCCACCTCCAGGTGGTCGAGGGTCCGTTCCAACCGGACGCCGGCCACCCCGACGTCGCCGGTGGTGGTCATCTTGGCGTCGACCAGCTTCTCCAGGTGGGTCAGGACCTCGTCCATCCCCCGCGACTCGAGCTTCAGCTCCTCGTCGCCCAACCGGGCGTTGAGGGCCGACAGCCGTCGCACCGGGCCCCGCCGGGACAGGTGCAGCACCACGCCGCCCAGGATGATGATGCCGACCGCGATGGCGATGGGTACCAGGTCAGACGGCATCGGCGTCCACCCTAGAGTCCGAGACCCCCGACTCGGGGGCAAACCGGCGGACGAGCGGCGGCGCGGTCAGCCCCCGGAGGCGTCGTCGTCGGGGATGCCCAGGTCCCAGTCGAGGATGACCAGCTCCCGCTCCGCGTCTCGCACGACCCGCTCCCGGTTGCGCCGGAACTGGGGGTCGTGGGGCGGGAGGAGCAGCAGCCGGGCCAGCGCCCGCTGCCGGAACTCCTCGATCAGGTTGCGATCGCCGAAGTCGGACGCGATCTCCCAGTGAGGCGCGACGGGGCCCAGGTAGACGATCCGGACATGGCCGCGGGGTGGCTGCGGCTCCTCGGATTCCTCCGGCAACTGGGACATGGGGCGAGCCTACAAGCACGCCGGGCGATGGCCGGCCGGCCGTCTTCGCCCGTCTGCACCGAAAATTCATGAAACTTCGGGAGATCCAAACTCGTCTCCTCCTTCGTAGATGTCGATAAGGGAACCAACGGGCGTCCCCGCGCGTTGTAGGGGTAGGGCCCGAACGAGGAGGGGCAATGGACACCAACTGGATGGCCACCGGCAACTGCCGCACGGAACCGCCGTCCCTCTTCTTCCCCAGCGACGGCGTCGGTGTCGAGGTCGCCCGCAAGATCTGCGCCACCTGCCCGGCCCAGGAGCCCTGCCTCGAGTACGCCCTGGCCAACGGCATCGACCACGGCGTGTGGGGTGGTGCGTCGGAGCGGGAGCGGCGTCGCATCGCCCGCCGGCGCCGGCTGGAAGCGGCCGCCGAGGCCGGCCGCCGGTAGGCCGCCAAGCGCACCCTGCTTCACGCCAGCGGCTGGATCAGGGTTCGGGAGACGCTCCGGAGACGGTCGAGCAGCGACGGCTTCCTGGTCGCCGGCACCGGTAGGTCGCGGGCGGCGGTGATCACCTGGTCGAGGGGAGCGTCGCTCACCACGGTGAAGACGATGCCCCCCGCCTGCCACAGCACCACCTGCCCCCCGGGCCAGGCGTAGCGCCACCCGGACGCCTGGCCCACCTGCAACGGTCCCCCCTCCTTCCCCAGCTGGTGGCGGCCGAGCGCGCCCCGGCGCTGGAAGACGGAAAGCTCGTAGATCCCGTCGCTGTAGAGGACCTGGACCACGCCGTCCCGCCTGTAGAGGCCCACCCGGGCGTAGCCGTCGGCCAGGGTGGCAGGGGCCAGGGCCGGCGAGGACAGGCTGGCGAGCGTGACCGCCTCGGGGGCCCGGTCGGACGCCTTGGCCGGGGCCGGGGGCGGCGCGGTGGTGGGATCGATGACCAGTTCGGTGAAGCCGACCACCCGGGTGGTGGCGCCCGACTGGTCGAACTGGCGGCGCTGGAGGAGCAGGTCGGTCGCCCGGTCGAGGAGGACCTGCTCCCGCAGGAGGGACCTCTCGTGGATGTCGACGGCGATGGTCCGGCGGCCGGCGACGGCCGGGCCCTCGTGCTCGGTGGTGCGGTACTTGAGGCTCGGATCGGGACCGTCGACCCGGTCGAGGGCGGGGGGCCAGAGGAGGTTCCAGCCCTCGTTCTCGTGCTGGACCAAACGCGCCGCGGTCGCCGACACCATCACCTGGTGGCCGCCCTGCAGGAGGAGCGTCCCTTCGGCCGACCGCACCGAGAGCTGCTCGCGGTGCTCGGTGCCGCCGTCGAGCCAGCGGACCTCGACGGTGCCGGTGAACGACATCCGCCCGGCCGCCTCCCGGGCTCGGTCGAAGGGGTCGTCGGCGGCGACGGCCGCCGCCCCGACCGGGGTCGCGCCGGCGGTGGTGGTGGCCAGGGACGTGGCCACCACCACACCCACGACGACGCTCGTCAGCCGGGCCCTCACCGGCTGATGCTCACCGGGACGCCCGCCGGAGCAAGATGGCTGAGCAGGTCGCCCTCGACCGAGGCGGACGTGGCGTGGGCCTCGATGAGGGTGGCCACCGACGGGTCGACGACCGGCTGGGGGGCGGGCGCGATGCTCACCAACACCGCGGCCACCACCGCCGCCGCCCCCGCGAACGCCATCGCCAGCCGCCGCCGGGCGGGCCGGTAGGGCAGCAGCATGCGCTCGTAGAGGCCGAACGGGGGCTCGACCGGCGGCAGGGCCCGGACCCACAGGCGGGCCACCCGCACCGTCTCCATCTCGTGGCGGCAGGTCAGGCACGCCACGAGGTGGGCCTGGACCTGGGCCTCCTCGTCCGACGTCAGCTCCCCGTCGAGGAGGGCGCTGAGGGCCTCGGCCGGGTGGATGCCGGCCGGGTGGTCGGAGGCCGCGGTCACGCCAGGACCTGCCGGAGCATGGCCCGGCCCCGGTGGATGCGGCTGCGGACGGTGCCCACGGGGACGTCGAGGGCGGTGGCGATCTCCTGGTAGGGCAACCCGACCACGTCGCACAGCACGACCGCGGCCCGGTAGTCGGCCGGGAGGGCGCGGAGGGCGGACTGGATGTCGTCGGGGAGGGTGCCGCCGGCCAGGGCCTCGTCGGCCGCCAGGGCCGGCGGCAGGGCGCGGTCGGGGTCTTCGGGGAGCGGGTCGGCCGGTCGGCGGCGCCGCCGGCGGACCTCGTCGAGGAACGTGTTCGTGGTGATGCGGCTCAGCCAGCCTTCCAGCGACCCCGGGAGGTAGGTCTCCAGTCCCTTGCGGACCCGGAGCAGCACGTCCTGCACGAGATCTTGCGCGTCGTCGTCGTTTCCGGTCAGACGGAAGGCCACCGTGTAGAGGAAGCGACCGTGGTCTCGGGCAACCTCCTCCCACGTGGGGACCTTGCCGTCTGTCATCGAGAACGACGGCCGCAGCCGCCGGGTTCCCCTACTTGGGGGGAGAATCCTTGCGGGCCTGCGCTTCCCGCTCCGAGAGCAGGGCGTCGAGCTCGGCCTGGGTCATGGTGACCTTGTCGGTCGGCTTGGGACCGGAGTCGGACGCCTTGGCAGCGTCCTTGCCGCCCTCGCTCACGCCCTTCTTGAACTCCTGCGACGCCTCACCGATGGAACGGGCCAGCTTGGGCAGCTTGGTCGAGCCGAAGAGCAGGAGGACGACGACCAAGACGATTATGAGCTCCAGGGGCCCAATGTTCGGCATAGGCCTCAGAGCCTACAGGCCGCGGCCAGCAGTTCGAGGTCGCCGGAGAGCGGTGGCACCGCGTACGGGAAGGCGCCCGGCGCGGCCACCACGGTCGACACGCCGACCGCGGCCCAGGCGTCGAGCTGGGCCGGGAGGTCGTCGACCGTGCCGACCAACAACCCGCGTCGCCACTGGTCGAGGGTGACCCCCCCGAGGCCGCCCGGGGTGACGCGTCGGAGGAGGTTGAAGCGCCGGGCGAGGTCGGCCTCGTCCTCGCCGACGAGGGCGAACAGGCCGACGGAGAGGCTGATGGCGGCCGGGTCGCGACCGGCCCGGTCGCAGGCGGCGTGGAGGACACGGACGCGCTGGCGGTATGTCTCCGGGGTCCATCGCCAGACCGTGTTCCAACCGTCGGCCAGGCGGGCGACCAGGTCGAGCAGACGGTCGCCTCGCCCACCGACCCAGATCGGTGGCGACGGCTGCTGCACCGGTCGGGGCAGGCACATGGCGTTCCGGGCGTTCTCGTAGCGGCCGGCGAAGCTGAAGGGTCCCCCGCCGAACATCCCCCGGGTGACGTGGATGGCCTCCTCGAGATGACGGAGGCGCTCGCCGGGCGGGCGGAACGGGACACCGGCGGTCCTGAACTCGTCCTCGCTCCAACCCGCGCCGACGCCGACGGTGAGGCGTCCCCCGGAGAGGACGTCGACGGTGGCGAGCTGCTTGGCCGTCACCGTGGCCGGCCGGAGGGGTGCGCACAGGGTGAGGGTGCCCAGACGGACCCGGGTGGTGACCCGGGCGAGGGCGCCCAGCGCCGGGAGGGGGTCGAAGCCGGGGCAGCGTGCGGGAGGGGCGCCGTAGCGGGCGCGGTCGAGGAGGAGGTGGTCGGAGAGCCAGAGGGAGTGGAAGCCGAGCTCCTCCGCCCGCCGGGCGGTGGCCGCGACCGGCGCCCAGGGGAGGGGACCGGGCTCGGTGTCGGGGGAGTAGAAGTCGTACTGGGGCAGGGCCAGGCCGATCTCCACCGGGACAGTCTGGCTGTGCGAGCGTGGATCCGGTGCTGGAGTGCGTGATCAACGTGAGCGAGGGCCGGGACGGGGCGGCCGTGGCCCGGCTGGCCGCGGCGGGCGGGCGGTGCCTGCTCGACGTGCACACCGATGCCCACCACCACCGGTCGGTGCTCACGTTGGCCGGGGACGAGGTGGAGGCGGCGGCCCGGGCGGTGGCCGCCGAGGCGGTGACCCGGCTCGACCTGCGGCGTCATGGCGGCGCCCACCCGCGACTAGGGGTGGTGGATGTGGTGCCGTTCGTCCCCCTCCGGGAGTCGACGTTGACCGACGCAGTTGCCGCCCGGGACCGGTTCCTGGCCTGGGCCGGCGCCGAGCTGGCGGTGCCCGGGTTCGCCTACGGCCCGGAGCGGTCGCTGCCCGACGTGCGGCGGACGGCGTTCACGTCGCTGCCGCCCACAGCCGGGCCGCCCTCGCCCCACCCGACCGCGGGGGCGGTGTGCGTGGGGGCGCGCGAGGTGTTGGTGGCCTACAACGTGTGGCTGGCCGACGAGGTGAGCGGGGAGGAGTGCCGACGGGTGGCGGCGGCCGTCCGCCGGCCGGGAGTGCGGGCGCTGGGGCTGGACATCGGCGGCCGGGGCCAGGTGTCGATGAACCTGGTCGACCCGGTCGCCGGGGTGGGGCCGGAGGCGGTGTTCGACCTCGTGCGGGGGTTGGTGGCGGTGGAACGGGCCGAGCTGGTGGGGCTGGTGCCGGCGGCGGTGGTGGCCACGGTCTCACCCGGGCGGTGGGCGGAGCTCGATCTCGACCCGTCCCGGACGATCGAGGCCCGTCTCGACCACATGCGGTGAACCGGCGGCGCCGGGCACGGTCGTGGGTGTGCCCGGCGCCGCCGACTCGATCAGGCGGAGGCCGCCGACTCCCGGCTGGCGATGGTGCGCTCCCGGCGGATGCGCCTCCGCTCCCGCTCGCTCAGCCCGCCCCAGATCCCGAACTTCTCGCCGTTGATCAGCGCGTATTCGAGGCACTCCGAGCGCACGACGCAGCCCCGGCACACCGCCTTCGCCTCGCGCGTCGACGCACCCCTCTCGGGGAAGAAGAGGTCGGGATCGACGCCGAGGCAGTTGGCCTGCCACTGCCACGTGCGATCACCGAAGTCGAACCTGTGCCCTCGTCGTTGCTCCACCGTCGCTCCCCTCACCTCTGCGTTGGCGCCCGCCCTTGACGTCCTTGTAATTACACCGATGTCATCTTGGTCCAAACCTTTGTGGCGACGCAAGTGCGGATCGGGGAGAATCCGCGCCTGCGCATCGAAGGAGTGCTAAGGGACATCACCGCGGAGGACGTCGACGCCATCGTCAACGCGGCCAACTCCTCGCTCCTGGGTGGTGGCGGGGTCGACGGGGCCATCCACCGGGCCGCGGGGCCGGAACTGGTGGCCGCCTGCCGGCTCCTGGGCGGGTGCCGCACAGGCGATGCCAAGGCCACGCCCGGGTTCCGGCTGCGGGCCCGATGGGTCATCCACACCGTCGGCCCGGTGTGGCGGAGCGGCACCGACGGCGAGCCGGAGCTGCTCGCGTCCTGCTACCGGCGGTCGTTGGAGGTGGCGGACGAGCTGGGCGCGACGTCGGTGGCCTTCCCCGCCATCTCCACCGGCGTCTACGGCTACCCGCCCGCGGAGGCGGCCGCCATCGCCGTCGACACCCTCCGGAGGGCTTCGACCACGGCGGTGAGACTCGCCCGCCTGGTCGCCTTCGACCAGAACACGCTCAACCTCTACGAGGCGTTGCTGGCGTCGCCCGGCTGAGCCTCGTCCCCCGTTGACTCGGACCCCGTCGGTCGGCGAACCAGTCTCTCGGGGTGGCGGCGGTTCTCTTCGATCCGCTCGACCAGCGCCCGATTGGCCAGGAACTTGGCCTCCAGCTCCGTCATCACGACGGCGGGCATCAGGATGATCGTCCCGTCCGGCTGTTCCGTTGCGAGGTAGCCCCATCCGACGATCGCCGGCGATGTCGTCGTGCAGTACGTCGGGCCGGCGTCGTTCACCTGATCAGGTGGGGCGGCCCCGGAGGGAGCGCTTCTGCTCCAGGAAGTCGACGAGGACGTAGCTCCCGAGGTTCTCCGGGGTCGTGAGGAAGACCCGGCCCCGGTTGAGCTTGGCCATGCGCTCGACGAAGGCCTGCAGCTCCGGGGTGGCGTCGAGCATGAAGGTGTTGATGCGGATGTTCTCGGCGGTGCAGCGGGCGACCTCGGCCAGGGTGGCCCGCAGCGTCTCCGGGGCCGGCGGGTAGGAGAAGAACGGGCTGCCGCCGGGGAGGATGTGGGCCGTCGGTTCCCCATCGGTGACGAGCAGCACCTGGCGGGTGCCCGGCTGGCGCACGAGCATCTGCCGGGCCAGGAGCAGGGCGTGGTGGATGTTGGTGCCGAAGTTGAAGTCCCACGACACCCGGGGCAGCTCCGCCGGCCGCAGGGTGCGGGCCACCTCACCGAAGACGACCAGGCCCAGGAAGTCCCGGGGATATCGGGTCGAGATCAGCGAGTGGAGGGCGACGGCAACCTTCTTGGCGGCCAGGAAGTTGTCCTTCATGGGCATCGACAGCGACAGGTCGAGCAACAACACCGTGCTCGACCGGGTCTGCGTCTCGGTGCGCTCGACCTCGAAGTCCTCCGGATCGAGCTCGACGGGCGTCCCCGCTCCCCGCCGGGTGACGGCGTTGCGCACGGTCCGTTGGATGTCGAGGTTGAACGGGTCGCCCCACTCGTAGGGCTTGGTCGAGTAGGCCCGCTCCTGACCGGGCCCCTCCCGCTCCACCGCGTGGCGGCCGACCCGGTCGTGGTCGAGGTCGTGGAACAGGTCGGCCAGGGCGTTGCGGCCGATGGCCCGCAGGCCCCGGGGGGTCAGCTCCAGCCGGCCCTCCCGGTTCTCGATGAGGCCCGCGTCGGTGAGCATCCGGGCCAGCTCGGCCAGTCGCTCCAGGGCGGCGGCGCCGTCGTCGCCCAGCAGGTCGCGGGCCAGGTCGAAGTCGACCTCGGCCAGGGCGCCGGGCGACGGCGCCGACGACAGCAGGTTCTCCAGCTGGTCGAGCGCGCTCAGCCGGTCCATGAGGTCGACCGCCTCGGCCATCCCCAACGGGTCGCGGCCCTGGACCGAGAACTGCCGGCCCCACCCCTCCCCCGGGAACTGGCCCTGGAGGTGCTGGCGGAGGCGGTCGACCTCCCAGCGCAGGTCGATGTCGTCGAGCAGCTGGGCCGACAGGTCGGCCAGCTGGGCCCGCTGGGCCGGCGACAGCGAGTTGAGGAACGACTGCATGGCCGCCATCCGCCGGGCCATCGACTCCAGCAGCTCGTCGAGGGTCTGCGGGTTGTCGGGGAAGAAGTCGCCGAACCGGGCCATGAAGCCCTCGAAGTCGGGCTCCTCCCCCCGGGCCCGCTGGTCGAGCATCCCGTTGAGGGCGGCCAGCATGTCCTTGAACCGGGCCATCTCCTCGGGCGAGGTGGCCTCCATGGCCCCGGTCATCGAGGAGAACTGGCTGTCGAGGAGCTGCTGGCGGAGCTCGTCCAGCAGCTCCCGGAACCGTTGCCCGGCGGCGGGGGAGACGAAGTCGTAGCTCTCCAGGGCCCGGACCTGGCCGGCCAGGTCGGGGGGGAGGAGGTCGAGCTCCATGTGCCGCTCGGCCATGGCCGTGCCGGTGACCTCCTGGCGGCGGGCATCGCCCGACTCCCGGGCCTGGCGGTCGAGGTCGTCGATGGCCGCCCGCTCCGTCTCCACCACCTCCCGAAGGGCCTGGGCGATGCCGTCGTAGACGCCGCCCAGGTCATGGCGGTCCAGCTCCTCCTTCCGGCGCTGCCGGAGCCGCTCGATCAGCTCCCGGAGACCGGCCAGGCGGTTGCCGTCGGCGTCGTGGACCCCGTCCTGAAGGAGGCGGCGGAGGGCGGCGTCCAGCTCGCCGTGGTAGAGGAGGTCGTCGGTGAGCTCGTCGAGGAGGGAGTCGGCGTCGAGCTGGAAGCCGGTCTGGGTGCCGTCCCACCGGGAGTAGCGGAAGACGGCGGGCATCCGGTGAACGACCCGACCTATCGGCCCCGGTAGGCGGCACGGGCGCCGGCGGCGTCCTTGTTCAGCCGGCGGGACAGGTGGAGGCCCTCCAGGACGAGCTCCACCGCGCTGGCCAACGCCCCTGGCGACTCGCTGCCGGCCAGGGGCAGGGCCGCCGCCCTCAGCGCGGGCAGGCTCGCCAATGCCTCCACGTAGGTGGCCGACGCCACGTCGTCGCCCGTGTGGAAGATCGTTCCCCCGTCGAACTCGGCCAGCAGGGCCCGATGGCTGTCGGGGGCCACGACGGCCTTGAACACCGACAGCACCGCCGCCTTCACCAGCCGTCCGAGGACCTCGCCGTCGCCGCCCTCGTCGAGCGTCTCCACCTCCACCTTGCCCGCGGTGGAGGCGGGGATCGCCTCCAGGTCGCTCACCCGGGGCACCGCCTCCGAGTCGCCCACCCGCAGCGACCGCCGCACCGCGTTGGCCACCACCGTCTCGTAGTTGGCGATAGTGAGCCGCACCGACACCCCGGAGCGCTGGTTGACGTGAGGGCTGCGGCGGGCCTCCCGGCTGACGGCGGCCACGATCTCGGCCATGGCCGCGGGCATCTCGACCCGTACGCCGTCGACCTCGAGCGGCCGCGCCTCCTGGGCCACCACCGCCAGCTCGGTGGTGGTGTCCAGCGGGTAGTGGGTGCGGATCTGGGACCCGAAGCGGTCCTTCAACGGGGTGATGATGCGGCCCCGGTTGGTGTAGTCCTCGGGGTTGGCCGAGGCCACCAGGAGGATGTCGAGGGGCAGGCGGATGCGGTAGCCCCGCACCTGGACGTCGCGCTCCTCCAACACGTTGAGCAGGCCCACCTGGATGCGCTCGGCCAGGTCGGGAAGCTCGTTGATGGCGAAGATGCCCCGGTTGGTGCGGGGGACGAGCCCGTAGTGGAGGGTCAGCTCGTCCGACAGGTACCGGCCCTCGGCCACCTTGATCGGGTCGACCTCGCCGATGAGGTCGGCGATGGAGGTGTCGGGGGTGGCCAGCTTCTCGCCGAAGCGGTCGGACCGGTGGACCCACTCGACCGGCGCGTCGTCGCCCTTCTCCCGGATGAGCTCGCGGGCGTACCTCGAAACCGGCCCGAAGGGGTCGTCGTTTATCTCGGAGCCGGCCACGACCGGCATCCACTCGTCGAGCAGGCCGGTGAGGCTGCGGATGATGCGGGTCTTGGCCTGACCCCGCTCCCCCAGCAGGACGATGTCGTGCCCCGCCAGCAGGGCGTTCTCGAGCTGGGGGAGGACGGTGTCGTCGAAGCCGAGGACCCCGGGAATGAGCCGCTGACCAGCCGCGACGCGTCGGGCGACGTTGTCGCGGATCTCGTCTTTGACGGTGCGGGGCTGCCAGCCGGACTGGCGCAACTGGCCGATCGTGGCCGGACGGGTGGACATCGCCGGTCCAACGTAACCTTCCGGTCGTGCGCCGAGGATTCATCTACGTGCTGACCCTCCTCACCGGCGCCGCCCTGGCCGTGAGCGCGGCCCGCTTCGTCGCCGCTCGCGGGGGAGAAGAGGCCCCGCCTGCCACCCGGGTGCCGGTGACCCGCATCGTCCCCGCCGCCGGGCAGTCCTTCGTCACCGGCGAGATCGAGCTCCTCTCCGCCGACGACGCCCAGACGGCACCCATCCCGACGCCGTTCACCCTCACGTCGCTCGACCGGGGCTCGGGGAAGGGCACCATCGAGAACGCCCTGGTCGACGGCAAGCGCACCACCATCTTCTGGGGCGGTGGCACGTCCCTGCCGCTGAGCGGCGAGGGGGGCGTCGACATCACCGGGGCGGTGGTCGAGGTCACCCCGGCCGGCCTCACGTGGACCATCACGGGCGGCCGCAAGCTGCTCCCCGGCACCTACGTGGCGGAGGCGGCGGTGGCGGTGGGCTCCACCGGCCTGGCCTCGTCCCGCGACTCGGTGTCGTTCACGGCCGACAGCCGCACCGTCCTCAACACGACCGGCGGGGTGGTGGTGAAGCTCGATCCGCAACGGCTGGAGGTCACCGGCCCGGGTCGGGTCTCGGCCAAGGGCAAGCTCACCGTCACCGACGCGTCGGGCAGCCGTACGGCCACGTCGATCGACTTCGCCGCCGGCCCCTACAAGGTGCTGGTCGCGCCCCAAGGGTCCAAGGTCATCCTCGACGCCACGCTCCAAGGGCCACTGACCGCGACGTAGCGAGTCGGCACGGCGCGCACCCGCCGCTCGGCGGTGGGAGGATCGTCGGGATGGAGATCCGCCGGCACACGTTCGACGCGGTGATCGTCGGCGCCGGCGGGGCCGGGTTGCGGGCGGCCATCGAGACGGCGGGCAAGTGCCGGACGGCCGTGCTGACCAAGCTCTACCCCACCCGGTCCCACACCGGTGCCGCCCAGGGGGGGATGTGCGCGGCCCTGGCCAACGTGGAGGAGGACTCGTGGGAGTGGCACGCCTTCGACACGGTCAAAGGCGGGGACTACCTGGTCGACCAGCCGGCGGCCGAGATCATGTGCCGGGAGGCGATCGACGCCGTCATCGAGCTCGAGCACTTCGGGCTCCCGTTCAACCGCACCGAGAAGGGCCTCATCGACCAGCGGCGGTTCGGCGGCCACACCCGCAACCACGGCGAGGCGCCGGTGAAGCGGGCCTGCTTCGCCGCCGACCGCACCGGCCACATGATCCTCCAGACCCTCTACCAGCAGTGCGTGGCCCGGGGCGTGGCCTTCTTCAACGAGTTCCAGGTCCTCGACGTGGCCTTCGTGGGCGACGACCCCAGGCGGGGCGTGAGCGCCGTCGTCGCCTACGAGCAGGCCACCGGCGACGTCCACGTCTTCTCCTGCTCGGCCGCCCTCTTCGCCACCGGCGGCTTCGGACGCATGTTCAAGGTCTCCTCCAACGCCCACACCCTCACCGGCGACGGCCCCGGCCTCCTCTTCCGCCGGGGTGTCCCCCTGGAGGACATGGAGTTCTTCCAGTTCCACCCCACGGGCATCTACAAGCTCGGCATCCTCCTGTCGGAGGCGGCCCGGGGGGAAGGCGGCGTCCTGCGCAACGCCGAGGGCGAGCGGTTCATGGAGCGCTACGCCCCGACCGTCAAGGATCTCGCCCCCCGCGACATGGTCAGCCGGGCCATGCTCACCGAGATCCGCCAGGGACGGGGGGTCGGCCCGGCCCGGGACTTCCTCCACCTCGATCTCACCCACCTCCCGCCCGAGCAGATCGACGAGAAGCTCCCCGACATCACCGAGTTCGTCCGCACCTACCTGGGCATCGAACCCAAGACCGCCCTCATCCCCGTCCAGCCGACGGCCCACTACGCCATGGGCGGCGTGCCCACCAACGTGGCCGCCGAGGTCGTGCTCGACGCCGACGGCACCGTCGCCCCCGGCCTCTACGCGGCGGGCGAATGTGCGTGCGTGTCGGTCCACGGGGCCAACCGCCTGGGCACCAACTCCCTCCTCGACATCGTCGTCTTCGGACGGCGGGGCGGGGCGGCCATGGCCGGCTTCGTGAAGGCGGGCGGGGCCGGGGTCGCGGAGGCGGTCAAGGGCGTGGAGGACGCGACGGTGGCCGCCATCGAAGGCCTCAGGTCGTCCCGGGCGACGGAGAACGTCGCCGACATCCGGACCGAGCTGCAGGCGGAGATGACCGACAAGGCGTCCGTCTTCCGCACCGACGAGCTCCTCGGGCAGGCGGAAGCCACCGTCGGCCGCCTGCGGGAGCGCTACACCGCGGCCCGCATCGACGACAAGGGCAAGGTCTTCAACTTCGACCTCACCGAAGCCCTCGAGCTCGGCTACCTCCTCGACCTGGCCGAATGCCTCGTGGTCACGGCCCGGGCCCGCACCGAGAGCCGGGGCGCCCACTTCCGGGACGACTTCCCGAAGCGGGACGACGCGAGTTGGCGCCGCCACTCCCTCGCCCACCGCGACCCGGCCACCGGCGCCGTTCGCCTGGACTACAAGCCCGTCGTCGGCGGTTCCTACCTCCCGATGGAGCGGAAGTACTGACGTGGACCTCACCCTGCGCATCAAGCGGTTCAACCCCGAGGTCGACAAGAAGCCCCACTGGGAGACGTACACCGTCGACGTCGACGAGTCGGACCGGGTCCTCGACGCCCTCCACCAGGTCAAATGGCATGTCGACGGCACCCTCAGCTTCCGCCGGTCGTGTGCCCACGGGGTGTGCGGGTCCGACGCCATGGTCATCAACGGCCAGAACCGGCTGGCGTGCGTGCTCCTCGTCCGCGACGTCGGCGACCACATCACGGTCGAGCCCATCCGGGGCCTGCCGGTGATCAAGGACCTCGTCGTCGACATGGAGCCGTTCTTCGAGGGCTACCGATCGGTGAAGCCGGTGCTGACCACCCACGACCAGCCAGGCGCCCGGGAGCGCATCCAGTCGCCCGAGGAGCGGGCCCGGTTCGACGACACCACCAAATGCATCCTGTGCGCCGCCTGCACCACCTCCTGCCCGGTGTACTGGGCCAACGACGCCTACGTGGGACCGGCCGCCATCGTCAACGCCCACCGCTTCATCTTCGACTCCCGCGACGACGCCGGTCCCGAGCGGCTCGACATCCTGGCCGAGCGCACGGGCGTCTGGGGCTGCCGGACGGCGTTCAACTGCACCGACGCCTGTCCCCGGGGCATCAAGGTCACCCAGGCCATCCAGGAGGTCAAGCGGGCGGCGACTTCTACCCCCGACGAGGCCGCTCAAACCAAATTTCTTAAAGAAATCTGAAGGATCGGGCCTCCGCGCGCCGAAACTGAAGGACGAGGGGGAAACGGGCTGGGCCGGGCTGACCACGACGAGCGTGGTGCCGAGGGTCGAACCACAGGCCCTACGACGCGATGCTCACCACACCTGCGCCTCCGGAGACCCCTCCGGCACCAGCGCCCTCAGGACCGGCCTCCCGGAGGGTCCGGGCCCTGCACTCCTCTCGCTGGACGCGGATCAACCTGGGCACGGCCGCGGTGCTGGCCGGCCTCGGGCTGGTCGCCGTCCACGGGCCGGTGGCCGTCGAGCAGCCGGCCACCGAGGGGTTCACCATCGGACGGGTCGCCCGGCCGGCAGCCGCGCCCCCGCCCGCCCCGGCCGAGGCCTTCCCCGCCCCTCCCGCCGTCGCGGTCAGGGCCATGCCCACCGGCAAGGGGATGTGGATCTACGAGTTCCCCCGCAGCGAGAGCGGGAACATGGATGCCATCGTGGCCAAGGCCAAGGCCACCGGGATCACCCACGTCTACCCCCGCATGGGCTCCCACTGGGACGGGTTCAACGCCCGCCAGCACCTCGATGCGTTCCTCCCCAAGGCCCACGCCGCCGGTCTCCTGGTCTTCGGATGGGACTTCCCCCGACTGGGCAACTCCCTGCCGTCCGACATCGAGCGGGCCCGGACGATGATCAACTACACCGCTCCCAACGGCGACCGGCTCGACGGCTTCTCGGCCGACATCGAGACGATCAACGAGGGCAGCCACGTGTCCCCCGAGATCGCCCTGATGTACGGCCAGGCCCTGCGGGAGATCGCCGGACCCGACTTCACCCTCATCGCCACCGTCCCCCGGCCATCGCCCCGTCACCGGCCCACCTACCCCTACGGCGAGATCGTGGAGAGCTTCGACGCCATCGCCCCCATGATCTATTGGCTCAACCGCCAGCCCGATACCGATGTGGTCGGGGCGATGGACGAGCTGGCCAAGTTCGGCAAGCCCGTCTTCCCGGTGGGCCAGGCCTACGACGGCAAGGCCGAGGGCGGCCGGGCCGGCGTGCCCCCGCCCGAGGAGTTGCAACGGTTCATGCGGACGGCCCTGGGCAAGGGGGCGCCGGGGGTGTCGTTCTGGTCGTGGCAGGCCGCCGACGGCGACGCCTGGGCCGCCATCCGGGACGCGTTCGAGTATCGCGGGCCGGAGCAGGCGCCGGTCTAGGTCAGGGCCTCGACCCAACCGAACGGGCAGAGGGCCCGGTCGAGGCGGCACACCCGCCCGTCCCGATGGGGCACGACCACCGGCGCGTGGGCCAGGACGGTGGCCTCCACACCGTCGACCGTGGCCGACGCGATCAGCCCGTCCCCGACGACGACGTCGACCTCGGTGGCACCGCCGGCCCACGCCCACGGCTCGCCCGCCCACCAGTCCCGCTTGCCCCACCGGTGTGAGCGCCAGCCGCGGGCGTCGACCTCCAGGCGTTCGGCCCCCACCAGGGCCTCGCCGTGGACGACGCACTCCTGCTCGTAGCCGCCCTCCGAGGCCCGGGCGACGGCGGCGGCCTCCCACTCCAGGTCGAAGCCGAGCGGGCAGCGGTCGCCCCGCTCGCCGGCGAACGCCTCCCGGGGGTCGTCAAGGGCCACCCCGAAGGCCTCCAGGCCGATCGTCCAGTGCTCGAGGGGCGTCTCGCACGTGTGGTCGGCCCAGAGGCCCGACGTGCGCACCTCCAACGATCGACCCCGGGGGAGGGGCACCTCGTCGTCCCGCACCAGGACCAGCGGTCGATCCGGCCCGACCACCGCCGCCCAGTACCAGGCCACCCCGTCCGCAGGACGCAGCCCGAGACGGACGTAGCCCCCCAGCGACCCGTCGGCGGCGGCGAAGTCGAAGACGTAGGACTCCTCCCAGTGCCGCCCCGGACCCGGCGGGTGGCGGCCTTCATCGGTCCGGTCGGTCATGCACCATGATGGGTCGGATGGCACGGTTCCTGAGCGAGGAGTGGTTCAACCTGGTCCGGGAGGCCCTGCCGGATGGGCCTGGAAGCACCGGCAGCCCGGTGACCGTGCGCCACCGGGTGACGGGCGGGCCCGACGGCGACGTCGACTACGTGGTGCGGGCCGGCCCGAGCGGGTTCGCGGTGGAGCCGGGAGCCGAGGGGCCGGTCGACATCGAGATCGTCGAGACCTATGGGAGCGCGGCCGCCATCAGTCAGGGCCTGACCACCCCCGCCGCCGCCTTCGCCGCCGGCCAGCTCAAGCTGGGCGGCGATGTCGCCATCCTGGCCGCCCGCCAGGAGGACTTCGCCGCCCTGGGGGCGCTGCTGGCGCCGGTGCGGGCGGTCACCACCTACTGACCGTGGCCACCCACTACGAGCTGCTGGGCCTCACCCCCTCGGCCAGCCCGGAGGAGGTCCGGGCCGCCTACCGGGCCCTCGCCCGCCGCTACCACCCCGACACCCAGCACGACGTCGACGCCGCCACCGCGGCTCGGTCCCGCCAGACCATGGCCGCCCTCAACGCGGCCTGGGCCGTCCTCGGCGACCCCGCCCGCCGCCGGGCGTACGACACGTCCCTCGGCCGTCCGCAGCCGGCGCCCCGACCCATGGGCCAGCCCAACCGGCCGTCGTGGGACTGGCAGCCACTCCCCGACGACACCGACGACCCCGACGGACTCGACGACCAGCCCTACGGCGACCCGCGGCCCCGGCGCCCGTCGGACTCGTTCGTGATGGCGCCGGTGATCCTGGTCCTGGCCGCGGCGGGCTTGTTCTTCCTGTCGACCATGGTCCAGTCCTCACTGCTGCGGACGACGGCCGTCCTCCTGCTCCCGGTGGCGGGGGTCGGCTTCGTGGCCGCCCCCCTGTTCGTGATGGTCCGGGGCCGGTCCCGGCCTTAGCCCGGGCCGGGGCGGGCGAGGGCGAGGACGTCGGCCTGGCGGGAGCGCACCGCGTCCGCCGCCGCCGCCAGGGCGGCCCGCTCGGCCTCGGTGAGGGGGAGCTCGACGACCTCCCGCACGCCCTCCCGGCCGAGCCGGGCGGGAACGCCCAGGTAGACGCCCTCGATCCCGTACTGGCCGTCGACCCACGCCGCCACCGGCATCATCTCGCCGGTGTCGGTGGCCACCGCCCGGACCATGGCCTCGGCCGCGGCCGCGGGGGCGTAGTAGGCCGAGCCCTTCACCAGGAGGGCCACGATCTCGGCCCCCCCATCGCGGGTGCGGCGGACGAGCTCGTCGACCGCGGCCGGGTCGACCAGCTCCGCCAGCGGCCGGCCCCCCACCTTCACCAGCGACGGGACCGGCACCATGGTGTCGCCGTGGGACCCGAGGGTGATCGCCTCCACCGTCGACGGCGACACGCCCAGGTGCTCGGCCACGAAGTGCTTGAAGCGGGCCGTGTCGAGCATCCCCGCCTGGCCCATCACCCGGGAACGGGGCAGGCCGGTGACCTCGGCGGCCAGGGCGGTCATCTCGTCGAGGGGGTTCGAGACGACGATGACCACGGTGCCGGGCGAGGTCTCCACCAGCCGCAGGGCGACCTCGCCCACGATGGCGGCGTTGGTCTCGAGCAGGTCCATCCGGCTCATGCCCGGCTTGCGGGGGAGACCGGCGGTGATCACGCACACGTCGGAGCCGGCCGTCTCCTGGTAGCGGTTCGTCCCCACGATCCGGGTCTCGAAGCCGGCGATCGACCGGCTCTGCATCATGTCGAGGGCCAGTCCCTGGGGCCTGCCCTCCACGATGTCGGTCATGACAACCTCGTGGGAGTACCCCCCCTCGGCCACCCGGAGGGCGAGCGTGGACCCGTAGTACCCGGCCCCGACGACGGTGACCTTCATCGGCCCACCCCCTCCCCAACTCCCGTTCTGGACTCGAAACGACGGGAGAGGTCGTCGAGCGTCCAGAGCTCGCGGCGGCGGCCGGGGCCGGCCTCGTCGGGTGTCACAGGCGGTCGACGATGGCGGCGGCGAAGGCGGACGTGGACACCTCGGTGGCGCCCTCGGTGAGGCGGGCGAAGTCGTAGGTGACGATGCGGTCGACGATGGTGGCTTCCAGCGCCCGCACGATGTCGCCGGCCGCCTCCGTCCACCCGAGGTGCTCGAGCATGAGGACCCCCGAGAGGAGCAGCGACCCCGGGTTGACCTTGTCGAGCCCGGCGTACTTGGGGGCCGTGCCGTGGGTGGCCTCGAAGATGCCGTGGCCGGTCACGTAGTTGATGTTCCCGCCGGGGGCGATGCCGATGCCGCCCACCTGGGCGGCCAGGGCGTCGGACGCGTAGTCGCCGTTGAGGTTGGTGGTGGCGATCACGTCGAACTCGGCCGGCCGGGTGAGCACCTGCTGCAGGAAGATGTCGGCGATGGTGTCCTTGACCAGGATCTTGTCGCCCGGACGCCCCCCGCAGTCGTCCCACCCCACGGCCACGTCGGCGAACTCCTCCCGCACCAGGTCGTAGCCCCACGTCCGGAAGGCGCCTTCGGTGAACTTCTGGATGTTCCCCTTGTGGACCAGGGTCACCGACTTCCGGCCCTTCTCGACCGCGTACTGCAACGCGGCCCGGACGAGCCGCTTCGACCCCGTCACCGACACCGGCTTGATCCCGATCCCCGAGTCGGGACGGATCGTCCACCCGAACTCGGACTCGCAGAAGGCGATGAGACGGGCCACCTCCGGCGAGCCCTCGGCCAGCTCCATGCCGGCGTAGACGTCCTCCGTGTTCTCCCGGAAGATGACCATGTCGACCTTCTCCGGGTGCTTCACCGGCGACGGGACTCCGGTGAACCACCGCACCGGGCGCAGGCACACGTAGAGGTCGAGCAGCTGGCGGAGGGCGACGTTGAGGCTGCGGATGCCCCCGCCGACGGGCGTGGTGAGCGGTCCTTTGATGCCCACGACGTGCTCGGAGAAGGCGGCCACGGTCTCCTCCGGCAGCCACGAACCGGTCTGATCGAAAGCGGCCTGGCCGGCCAGGACCTCCATCCACTCGATGCGCCGGCCCCCGCCCCGGCGGGCGACGGCGGCGTCGATCACGGACTGGGTGGCGGGCCAGATGTCGATGCCGATCCCGTCGCCCCGGATGAAGGGGAGGATGGGCTCGTCGGGGACCTGGAGGACGCCGCCGGCTGCGACCGTGATGCGGGAGGGCATGGCCGGCGAGCCTACTGGTGGCCTGGATCGGCCGATCCCCGACCCGGCTCGGGGGCGTGGGGCCGGGTCGGTCGACGGCTAGCGGCGGCGGGCGGCGGCGGACACGGCGTTGCTGAGCAGCATCGCCACCGTGGTCGGACCGACCCCGCCCAGGCGGGGCGTCACCCACCCGGCCACGTCGCCGACCGACTCGTCGACGTCGCTGACCAGGCGTTTTCCCTCCCACGAGATCCCGCCGCCGACCACCGCCGCCCCCGGCCGGACGTCGCCCGGGCCGATCATGTTGGGCACCCCCGCCGCCCCCACCACGATGTCGGCCCGGCGGGTGTAGTCGGCCCAGTCGGGCACGCCCGTGTGGACCGTGGTCACCGCCGCGTTGGCCCCCGGGCGCTTGAGCGACAGGAGCATGGCCAGGGGCCGGCCGAGGGTGGGGCCGCGGCCGACGATCACCACGTGGCGGCCCTCCACCGGCACCCCGTAGTGGGCCAGGAGCGCCTGGATGCCCGCCGGCGTGCACGGCACCGGCCCGTCCTCGCCCAGGGCGAGGCGGCCCAGGTTCGACGGATGGAGGCCGTCGGCGTCCTTGTCGGGGTCCATGGCGGCGAGGGCGGCGTTGAAGTCGAGGCCCCGGGGCACCGGGTTCTGGATGAGGAAGGCATCCACCTCGGGATCGGCGTTGAGGGCCTCCACCGCCGCCAGCACGTCGTCCTGGGTGGCGGTGGCCGGCAGGTGGACGTTCACCGATCGGATGCCGGTGGCCGCGCTGGCCTCGTGCTTCTTGCGGATGTAGCCGGCGCTGGCCGGGTCGTCTCCAACCAGGATCGTGGCCAGCCCGACGGTGACCCCCCGCTCGGCCAGCTCGGCCACCCGCCGGCGGACGTCGGCCGTGACCGCCTCCACCACCGGCGCGCCGGCCATGACGACGGCCGCCATCAGTGCCGGAACTGGCGCTCGCCGGTGATCACCATGGCCATGCCGTGGGCGTCGGCCGCCGCCACCGCGTCGGCGTCGCGGATGCTTCCGCCCGGCTGGACCACCACCGCCACCCCCGAGCCGGCCGCCACCTCGACCCCGTCGGGGAAGGGGTAGAAGCCGTCGGTGGCGCTGGCCCCGCCTTTGGCCCGGTCGCCGGCCTTGCGGGCCGCCACCTCGGCCGCGTCGACCCGGCTCTGCTGGCCGGCGCCGATCCCCACCGCCTGGCCGCCGCGCACGAGCACGACCGCGTTGGACTTCACGTGGCCGCAGAGCCGCCAGGCCAGTTCGGCGTCGAGCCACTGGTCGTCGGTGGGCGAGGCCTGGCTCACGACCCGCCACGACGACCGCTCGGCCACGAACCGGTTCGGCTCCTGGACCAGGAACCCGCCGGCGAAGGCCCGCAGGTGGAGCGCCTCCGCCGCCGGCGACGGGGCCGACAGCAGGCGGGTGTTCTTGCGCTTCGCCGCCAGCCGTTCGACGGTGCCGGCGTCGTAGGACGGGGCGATGACCACATCGGCCTGGGCCGCCGCCTCCATGACCGCCACCGTGGCCTCGTCGACCGGTCGGTTGAGGGCCACGATCCCCCCGAAGGCCGACGTGGGGTCACCCTCGAACGCCAGCTGGTAGGCGGTGGCCAGGTCGTCGGCCACCGCCGCCCCGCACGGGTTGGCGTGCTTGATGATCGCCACCGCCGGCCGGTCGCCCACCTGGCCCAGGTCGTGGACCAGGAGCCAGGCCGCTTCGGCGTCGCACAGGTTGAGGTAGGAGAGGGCCATCCCCCCGTGCTGGGTGACCCCGTCCCACCAGCCCACGACCCCGATGCTGCGGTACCGGGCCGCCTGCTGGTGCGGGTTCTCCCCGTAGCGGAGGTCGTCGGCCTTCTCCAGGGCCAGGTGGAGGGTGGGCGGCAGCACGGCCCCGTCGCCGGCACCCGAGGAGTCCAGCCAGCCCACGATGGCGGCGTCGTAGGCGGCGGTGGCGGCGAACGCCCGCCGGGCCAGGCATCGCCGGGTGTCGTCGGACAGGCTCCCCCCCGCCCGCAGCTCCTCCAGCACCCCGTCGTAGTCGGACGGGTCGACGACCACCCCCACCGAGGCGTGGTTCTTGGCCGCCGCCCGCACCATGGTGGGTCCGCCGACGTCGATCATCTCCACCGACGGCTGGGCCCGGAACGGGTACAGGTTGCACACCACCAGGTCGATGGCGGCGATCCCCCGGGTCTTGAGGTCGGCCAGGTGCTCGGGCTTGGAGCGGTCGGCGAGGATGCCCCCGGCGATGGCGGGGTGGAGGGTCTTGACCCGTCCCCCCAGCATCTCGGGGGCGCCGGTGACCTCGGCCACCTCGGTGCAGGGGATCCCGGCCGCGGTCAGGGTGGCGGCCGTCCCCCCGCTGGACACCAACTCCCAGCCCAGGTCGGTGAGCCCCCGGGCCAGCTCCAGCAGCCCGGTCTTGTCGTAGACGGACAGCAGCGCCCTCATCGGCGGGACACCCGTCCGATCCTCACGGTCGGGCACCGTACCAGCCTCTTTCCATCGGGCGAACTGCGTGCTCTACTACGGGCACTTATCGGGCAAGGGGGAGCCAATGGACTTCAAGAAGTTGACCCAGGGCGAGCGGATCGTGCTGATCGCAGGTCTTCTGCTGATCATCGACCTTCTGTTCCTGCCTTGGCACAACATCGAGCTGGGCGGCCTGGTCGACGTCAACCGCACAGCGGTCCAGTCCCCCAACGCCTTCTACGGCGTGATCGCCCTGCTGCTCGCCATCGTCATGGTGGGCCAGATCGTCGCCACCAAGGTCGCCAACGCCAAGCTCCCCGACCTCCCGATCGGCTGGGGCCAGGTCCACATGATCGCCGGCATCGCCGTCTTCGCGCTGCTGCTCATCAAGCTCGTCGTGGAGACCAACTTCCTCGGCTTCGGCGCCTACCTGGGCCTGCTCCTCGGTGCCGCGGTGGCCTTCGGCGGCTTCTCCATCAACAAGGAGAGCGGCGCCCGGGCCTTCTGAGGCCTTCCGACCGACCTACCGGCCGAGGACCTCGGCGGTGCGGCGACCCAGCTCGGTGGGGTCCCGCACCACCGAGGCCCCGGCCGCTTCCAAGGCCGCGATCTTGGCCGCCGCCCCACCCGACGACCCCGACACGATGGCGCCGGCGTGGCCCATCTTGCGCCCCGGGGGGGCGGTGACGCCGGCCACGTAGGCCACGACGGGTGTCGCCATGTGGTCGCCGATGAAGGCGGCTGCCGCCTCCTCGTCCGACCCGCCGATCTCGCCGATGAGGATCACCGCCTCCGTCTCGGGGTCGTCCTCGAACAGGCGCAGGCAGTCGATGAACGACGTCCCGGGAACGGGGTCGCCGCCGATGCCGATGCACGTGGTCTGGCCGATCCCCTGGCGGGTGAGCTCGTAGATGGCCTGGTAGGTGAGGGTGCCCGACCGGGAGACGACGCCCACCGGGCCGCCGCCGAGCCCGATCTCGGGGGGGATGATGCCGATGTTGCACCGCCCGGGGGTGATCACGCCGGGACAGTTGGGCCCTAGCAGGCGGGTGCCGGGGGCGTGGTGGCGGAGGTGGCTCACCACCCGGGCCTCGTCGTGGAGGGGGATGCCCTCGGTGATGCACACGGCCAGGCCGATGCCGGCGTCGGCCGCCTCCATCACCGCCGCCGCCGCGAACCGGGCCGGGACGAGGACCAGGCTGGCGTCGGCCCCGGTGGCCGCCACCGCCTCGGCCACGGTGTCGAACACGGGGATGCCCTCCACGTCGGACCCCCCCTTGCCCGGCGTGACGCCGGCCACGACCCGGGTGCCGTAGGCCCGGTTGCGCAACCCGTGGAACCGCCCCTGGCTCCCCGTCAACCCCTGGACCAGCACCTTCGTGTGTTCGTCGACCAGCACGCTCACGGCTCTGCCGGAGGGGGGCAGGCCCCCCTCCGAGCCTCCCCCCAGGTGGGTGCCGTCCTGCGGCCGGCCGCGGGCGACCGGCCGCGGACGCCTCCGGCGGCGTGGGCGGCCGGCGGGATCATGCCGGCCCCGAGGCGTGGGCCAGGGCGACCGCGGTGCGGGCGGCGTCGGACATGGTCGGCTCCGAGCGCAACGACGCCGACAGATGGTCGGCGAGGATGGCGCGGCCCTCCTCGGCGTTGGTCCCGTCGAGGCGGACCACGATGGGCGGGTCGATGTCGGTCGCGGCCAGGGCCTGGAGGATGCCGTTGGCCACCTCGTCGCCCCGGGTGATCCCGCCGAAGATGTTGACGAGTATGGCGCCCACCTTGTCGTCGCTGGCCACGACCTCCAGTGCGGCGGCCATCACCGCCGCGCTGGCCCCTCCGCCGATGTCGAGGAAGTTGGCCGCCGAGCCCCCCGCCTGGCTGACCACGTCGAGGGTGGCCATCACCAGGCCGGCCCCGTTGCCGATTATCCCGACGGTGCCGTCGAGGCCGACGTAGTTCAGCCCCTTCTCCCGGGCCCGCCGCTCCCGGGGATCGAGCTCCTCCGCCGCCCGCCACTCGGCCCACTCCGGATGGCGGAAGGCGGCGTTGTCGTCGAGCGTCACCTTGGCGTCGAGCGCCACCACCTCGCCCCCGCCCGTGAGCACCAGGGGGTTGATCTCGATCAGGTCGGCATCGGCCGCCACGTACGCCGCGTACAAGAGGCCGACGAGCGCCGCCACTCCCTCGGCGGCCGACCCCTCCAGCCCCGCCCGCCCGGCGAGATCCCGAGCCCCGTCCGCCGTCAGCCCGGCGACGGGATCGACGTGGACCCGTGCCACCGCCGACGGGTCGCGGCGCGCCACCTCCTCGATGTCGACGCCCCCCTGGGTCGAAAGAAGGCCCAGGTGGAGGCGGGCGGCCCGATCGAAGGTGAAGCTCAGGTAGTACTCGGCTGCGATGTCGCACGCCGGCTCGACCAGGACGACCTCCACCGTGTGGCCTTTGATGTCCATGCCGAGGATGGCCCCCCCGGCGGCGGCGGCCGCGGCCGCGTCGCCGACCACCTTGACGCCCCCCGCCTTGCCCCGTCCTCCGACGCGGACCTGGGCCTTCACCACGGCCGGGTACCCGAACCCGTCGGTGGCGGCCACCACCTCGTCGACGGTGCGGGCGACGGTGCCACTCGACGCGGGCACGCCCGCCGCTGCCAACAGCTGCTTGCCCTGGTACTCGAGGAGATCCATCAGCTCAGCCGGCGGCCAGGTGGCCCCCGACCCCCTCCGCCTCCGCCCGTCGCCGGTCGAGCTCGGCCCGCAACCAGCCGGTGATGGCCGCCAGCGGAGTCCCGGGGCCGAAGAGGGCCGCCACGCCCGCCGCCCGCAACCGGCCGCTGTCGGCGGCGGGGATGATGCCCCCGCCGAAGATCACCACCTCGTCGGCCCCCCGCTCGGCCAGGGCCGCCACCAGCCGTGGGAAGTGCACCAGGTGAGCGCCCGAGAGCACCGACAGCCCCACCGCGTCGGCCTCGACCCGCACCGCCAGGTCGGCCACCTGGTCGGCGCTCTGGCGGAGGCCGGCGTAGACGACCTCGAAGCCGGCCTCCTTCAGCGCCCGCACCACCACCTTGGCCCCGCGGTCGTGCCCGTCGAGGCCGGGCTTGGCCACCACGACCCGGTAGGGACGCAACATGGACGCATACTAGGAGCGTGGCTCCGCGTCCGGGTCAGAGGACGCCGAAGGGCACGACCGTGGTGCTCACCGGCGTCGCCGGCGTTCTCGGCGGCATCCTGATCTTCGCCATCGTCGCCAACCTGGTCGGCTCCGGGGCCGACCAGACCGATTCGCCCGCCGCCACCTTCGACGTCGGCCCGGCCGAGCAACGGGCCCGCACCGTGGCCCGGGGCGGCCCCATCCTCTTCCAGGACCTCCTCAACCGCTCCCGCGACATCTACGTCCAGCACCTGGGCGACGTCGACTGGCGGGCGTTCGAGGCCCACGCCCCCGGCGCCCCCCGCCGGTGCTTCCTGGAGTGGCGTGCCTCCACCCGGGACTTCGTCGACGCCTGCGACGGCCGCACCTTTCCCGCCGACGGCACCGGCCTGGTCCACTACCCGACCCGGGTCGACGGGCGGGGCCACGTCGTCGTCGACCTGCGCTCGCCCGACACCGCGACCACCACCACGACCTCCACCACCGTGTCCACGACCGCGACGACCACCACCACGACGGTCCCCGCCGAGCCGTAGAGCGCGGAGGGGTGGTAGCACCACTTCGCCCCCGGCACCCTTGCACCGACCCCCGGGCGGGTGGTTTGCTCCGTTGCGTGGCTCTGACGCGCCCTTGTCGAGCGGCGCTCCTCGCCCTCGTCCTGTCCCTGCTGGCGGTCGGGTGCGGGTCGGTGGCGTCGCCGACGCTCACCACCCTCCACGTCCTCATGACCGACGACTGGGTCCGGGCCCCCTTCCTCGACGCCGTCCGCGACTTCGAGCGGGAGCACCCCGACGTGCGGATCGTCGTGGACAAGGGTGCCATCCGCCTCCAGTCCGACGCCGTCCGGGCCGCCATCAGCTCCGGGGCGCCCCCCGACGTGGTCCAGGGCCACGCCTTCGCCGCCGGCGCCCAGGGCCTGGCCGAGCCCCTCGACGACCTGTGGGCGGCCGGGCTCGAGCCCGACGAGTACTTCCCCGGCGCCATCCAGGACGTGACCTGGAACGGCATCCGCTACGGCGTGCCCCTCGACACCAACGCCATGGTCCTCATGTACAACGTCGACCACTTCCGGGACGCGGGTCTGCCCGACCCGTCGCCGTCGATGTCGATGGAGGAGTTCGGTCGCCTGGCGGAAGGGCTCTCCGCCCCCGACGGCTCCCAGCGGGCGCTGGCCGTCCCCGCCAGCGGCTGGTGGACCTACGGCTGGATACGGGCCTTCGGCGGCGAGCTGGTCGATCTCGGTCCCGACGGCCAGGCATCCATCACCCTCGACTCCCCGCCCGTGGTCGCCGCCCTCGGCTTTCTCGCCGGGCTCATCAACCACCGCCAGGCGTTCCCGCCCAAGGGCTCCGACTCCCATTCGGAGGACGCCTTCGCCCTGTTCGCATCGGGTGTGGCGTCGATGCACACCAGCGGGTCGTGGGACATCGCCAACCTCAAGCGCAACGGCGTGAGGATCCACTACCGCACCGCCCTCATGCCGGCCGTCCTCGGTGGCGGGAGTGCCCTCGGGGGGAGCAGCATGTGGGTCCCGAAGGGCTCCGAGCAGCGGGAGCTGGCCTTCGAGTTCATGACCCACCTCACGTCCGACCTCTACGCCGTCCGCTTCGCCCGGGAGGAGGGCCGCCTCCCGGCCCGGCTGCGGGTCTTCGAGCACCCCTATTTCCTCGATCCCGATCTCCAGGTCTTCCAGGAGCAGCTCAAGACGGCCGACCCCCTGCTCATCGGGGCCTTCCCCGGGGCCTCCGACGACTACGCGGTCGCCATCGACAGCATCCTGCGCCTGAACGGCAAGGACCCGGCCACCGCCCTGGGCGAGGCCCAGGCCCACTCGGCCAACGCCGTCGCCGCCACCACCGCCCTGGCCGCGCTGGCCGTTCCTCCGCCGTCGTGACCATGCCGTCGTGACCCGTCCACCGGCGGCCGGCGGGCTGCGGCCGCGGGCATCGATCCTGTACAAGGTCGTCGGCGTCCTGGTGGTCACCCTGGTCGTGTCGAGCATCGTCACCGCCTTCATCGCCTCCCGGCTGACGTCCAACGCCCTCGACGGGCAGGCCGACCGCATCGCCTCCAGCCAGCTCAACGTCCTCAAGGAGGCCTTCAACCTGCGGGGTGAGCAGCTCCTGGCCAGCATGCGCAACCTGGCCGGAACGGTGAACAACGGCGGGCTGACCGAGCCCGACCGCCGGGCCGACCTCGTCTCCGAGCTCAACCGGGCATCGGTGAACTTCGAGCTCGACGTCATCCGGGTGCTCGACCCGTCGGGCGCCGAGCTGCCCGTGCCCGTCGGCGTGGGCATGATGTTCAGCCAGCCCTCGATCTTTCTCGACCAATCGCCCATCGTGGAGCCCGCCAGCCGGCTCCTGGCCACCACCGACGGCAAGTACGTCCAGGCCATCGCCGTGGGCGTCGGGCCCGGGGCCGGGCACCCGGTGCTGGTCGGCGGATACTTCTTCGACGACGCCTTCGCCTTCCGCCTGCGCAACCAGATCCTCGACAACGTCCTGCTGGTGGTATCCGGACGGGTGGCCGGCACCAGCCTGCCCGAGCCCCCCAGGTTCGCGCCCGGTCAGGAGGAGAGCGACGACGGCCGCCTGCCCACCGATCCCACGGTCGTACGCATCGCGGGCGAACCGAGCCTGGTCGCCTACGAGCAGGTCGGGCGCAACGCCGACGACCCCGCCGGCGGCGCCCTGGGCGTGGTCCTCACCAACCCCATCACGCCCCTGCAGCGGTCGCTGTCCAACACCCGGCTGCTGGCCAGCGTGCTGCTCACCCTGGTCGCCCTGGGTCTGGGCTGGATCCTGTTCCGGGCGCTCATCCGACCCCTGGTGCTCCTGGCCGGCACCGCCGCGAGCGTCGCCGGCGGCGACGCCGACGCATCCTTCGTCCGCCACGGGAACGACGAGATCGGGATGCTGGCCCGGTCGCTCGAACACATGCGCCTCGAGCTCAACGCCCGGCTCGACCTCATCACCCGCCAGGCGGGCGACCTCCAGGAGAGCTCGCAACGGATCGTGGCCGCCCAGGACGAGGAGCGCCAGCGGCTGTCGCGCGATCTCCACGACGGCATCCAGCAGCAGCTGGTCGTCCTGCGTATGCAGGTGGGGATGCTCCAGGACGGCATCGGCCCCGACTGTCACGACCCGGCTCGGGGCTGCGACGCGCTCGGCACCGAGCTCGACCGGGTGATCGAGCAGCTGCGGGAGGTCACCCACAACCTGTACCCGTCGATCCTGGTCGACCGGGGCCTCACCGCCGCCCTCCACAGCTACGTCGGCCGCCTTCCGCTGTCGACCACCGTCGCCTGGGCTCCGGAGGACTTCCCCCGCCTCGCCCCCGAGATCGAGAGCGGGGCCTACTTCCTGCTGGGCGAGGCCGTCACCAACGCCCTCAAGCACGCCCGAGCAACCAAGATCGACATCGCCCTCCGCCTCGCCGACGGGTGGCTCGAGGTCACGGTGGCCGACGACGGGGTCGGTTTCGACCCCGGCCCCGGCCGTCACCGGGGCGGGCTCCTCCACATGGAGGACCGGGTCCGCTCCTTCGGCGGCCAGCTCACCATCTCCTCCACCCCCGGTGGCGGCACCTCGGTGGTGGCCACGTTCCCCCAACGGGTGGGGGTGGGCACGGCGAGCCCCGGCTAGTCGACGCTCCGCTGGAGGAAGAAGAGCACGGCCGCGACCCGGTGGTTGATGTCGAGCTCCTCGGAGAGGCCCAGCTTCCGGAAGATGGAGTTGATGTGCTTCTCCACCGCCCGCTCCGACAGGTAGAGGCCGGACGCGATGGCGGCGTTGGTGCGGCCGGTGGCCATCTGGGTGAGGACCTCGTGCTCCCGCTCGGTGAGCCCGTGCAGCCGCGACCGCGACCGGCGCCGTTGCGCCTCCATGAGGGCGTCGACCACCTTGGGGTCGAGGATCGATCCCCCCTGGGCCACCTCGCGGATGGCCTCGGCCAGCTGCGCCGGCCGCCCCAACCGCTCCTTGAGCAGGTAGGCCAGGCCGTTCGACCCGTGCCGGAGCAGCTCCAGGGCGTACTCCGGGTCGGCGTACTGCGAAAGGATCACCACCCCGATGCCGGGGTGCTTGTCCCGCACGTGGTGGGCCGCCTCGATGCCCTCGGCCCGATGGGTGGGAGGCATCTTGATGTCGAGGACGATCACGTCGGGCGAGGTCTCCTCGATGACGAGCATCAGTTCCTGGGGGTCGCCGGCCAGGCCGACCACCTCGATGCCGGGGACGGCCGACAGCACGCTGCGGGCGCCCTCCCGCACCAGGTACTCGTCGTCGGCGATGACGACCCGGTAGGTGGAGGGACCCGCCACGGACGCCAGTCTGGCACCTCCCTGACACGCAGGGGTGCTAGCACCCCCCGACGAAGAGGCCGGCCATCACCATTTCATAACCACCCCCGGATGTGGGGGAATAGCTCCATGCCGGACCAGGCCGCAGCTCTCGTCATCGTCTCCCCCCCGGCGATGGCGGAATGCGCTGGTCCCGCTCTCGAGACGGACGCTGGCGCGCGGGTGATCCCCCTCGACACCCGTCGCCGGCGCCCGTCCCCATCGGCGCTGGTGGCGTCGAGGGCGTGCCATCCGGCCCAGCTGTGGGCCGAGCGGCTGGCGGCCCTGCCTACGCCTTCTTGAGGGGCGCCCAGGCCAGCAGCAGCCGCTTCTCGCCCACGCTCGGGAAGCGCACGACCGCCTCCGCCTTGTCGTTCGAGCCGATGATCTCCAGCACCACGCCCTCGCCCCACTTGGCGTGGACCACGTCGTCGCCCACCCGGATGCCGAGCCGCTCCGCCCCCGACGTGCGGGCGGGGGTGGCCGCCGGCCGGCTGGCGACGTCGACCATGCGCTCGCGGTTGGCCCGATAGCCACCCCCGTACTCGCCGCCGCCACTGCCACCACCCCCGCGCCGGCCGCCACGGCTGCCCTCGGTCACATCGGTGAGGTGGGCCGGGATCTCCTTGAGGAACCGGCTGGGCGGGTTGTACTGGGTTGACCCGAAGAGCATCCGGCTCCAGGCGTGGGACAGGTAAAGCCGCCGCCGGGCCCGGGTGATGCCCACGTAGCAGAGGCGCCGCTCCTCCTCCAGCTCGGCCGGTTCCCCCAGCGACCGCAGGTGGGGGAAGACCCCGTCCTCCAGGCCGATCATGAAGACCCCGTCGAACTCCAGCCCCTTGGCCGTGTGGAGGGTCATGAGCACGACCTGGGACCCGTCGGGGTCGAGCTCGTCGGAATCGGCCACCAGGCTCACCGTCTCCAGGAACTCGGAGATGCCCGCCGGCCGGCCCTCGTCGGCGGCGTCGTCCTCGAACTCGCGGGCGAACCCGACCAGCTCGGCCAGGTTCTCCAGCCGGCCCTCGGCCTCGATCGACCGCTCCGACTCGAGCTCGGCCCGGTAGCCGGTGATGCGCAGCACCGCCTCCAGGGTGGAGGCCGGGCCCTGGTCGTCGGCCCGCAGCTCGTCGAGCAGGCCCACCAGCTCCCGGATGCCGGAGAGGGCCCGCCCGCTCACCCCCGCCTCCTCGGCCTTGGCCAGGGCGTCGAACAGGGGCCGGCCCTGGGCCGCGGCCCACGCCTCCAGGCGGGCGACGCTGGTGTCGCCCACTCCCCGCTTGGGGACGTTGACGATCCGCCGGAGCGACACCTCGTCGGTGGGGTTGACCACCGCCCGCAGGTAGGCGAGGGCGTCCTTGACCTCCCGCCGCTCGTAGAAGCGGGTGCCGCCGACGACCTTGTAGGGGATGTTGAGGCGGACGAGGTGCTCCTCGAGCACCCGGCTCTGAGCGTTGGTGCGGTAGAAGACGGCCATGTCGGACCACCGCCAGCCCTCGGAGCTGTGCAGCCGGAGCATCTCCCGTCCGGCCCAGGCGGCCTCGTCGGCCTCGTCCTCGGCGTAGTAGCGCTGGATTAGCTCGCCGCCGATCTGCTCCGTCCACAGGGCCTTGGGCTTGCGCTCGAGGTTGTTGGCGATCACGGAGTTGGCCGCGTCGAGGATCGTCTGGGTCGACCGGTAGTTCTGTTCGAGGACGATCATGGTGGTGTCGGGGAACGAGTCCTCGAACTCGAGGATGTTCCGGATGTCGGCGCCGCGAAACCGGTAGACGCTCTGGTCGGAGTCGCCCACCACGCAGATGTTGCGGTGGCCGCCGCCGATGAGCTTGACCAGCTCGTTCTGGGCCTTGTTGGTGTCCTGGTACTCGTCGACGAGCACGTGCTTGAACCGCTCCCGGTACTGGTCGCCCACGTCGGGGGCTTTGCGCAGGAGCTCGACCGCCTTGGTGAGCAGGTCGTCGAAGTCCATGGCGTTGGCCTCGGCCAGCCGGCGCTGGTACTCCCGGTAGACCTCGGCGATGCGGCGCTCGTAGATGCTCCGGGCCCGGTCGGCGTAGGCGTCGACCCCGATGAGCTCGTTCTTGGCCGCCGAGATCACGGCGTGGACGGTGCGGGGCGGGAACTTCTTGGGGTCGATGTTGAGGTCGCGCAGGACATAGGCGGTGAGGCGCTCGGCGTCGGCCTGGTCGTAGATGGTGAACGACGACGAGTAGCCCAGCCGGGAGGCGTCGCGGCGGAGGATGCGCACGCAGGCGGAGTGGAACGTGGACACCCACATCTTCTGGGCCACCGGTCCCACGAGGTGTGCCACCCGGTTCTTCATCTCGTCGGCGGCCTTGTTGGTGAACGTGATGGCCAGGATCTCGAAGGGCGAGACGCCCTGCTCCCGGATGAGCCAGGCGACCCGGGACGTGAGCACGCGGGTCTTCCCCGACCCGGCGCCGGCGATGATGAGGAGGGGCCCGCCGGGGTGGGTGACGGCCTCCCGCTGCACGGGATTGAGGTTGTCGAGGAGGCTGGGACGCTCCGGCATGGCCCGCTCCAGGCTACCGGCCGGGTGTGACCGCGAACCCCTCCGGGATTGATCCGCGCAATTGCACCGCCAGGGGGGCGAGCGCGCGGAGTGTTCCGGTCGGGCCCACGTCGGGTACGGGCCCAGGCATGCGAGCGGTCGTGTTCCACGGGAAGAACGACGTCCGGGTCGACGACGTGGACGACCCGCGCCTCGAGGCGCCCACCGACGCCGTCGTCCGGGTCACCGTCAGCGCCCTGTGTGGCTCCGACCTGCATCTTTGCAGCCGACTGTGGCCCGTCCTCGACGACGGCGACGTCCTCGGCCAGGAGGCCGTCGGCGTGGTCGAGGAGGTCGGCGGCGACGTCACCCACATCCGGCCCGGCGACCGGGTCGTCGTCCCCTCCAACGTGGCCTGCGGGTGGTGCCCCCAGTGCCGGGACCGGATGTACTCCCAGTGCGAGACGACCACCGACCGCCTGGCCGCCCAGGCCGAGTACCTGCGTGTCCCCCAGGCCCACTTCGGGCCGATCCCGATCCCCGACGGCGACGACACCACCGACCTCCGCTGGATCCTCCTGGCCGACGTCCTGCCCGCCGCCTGGCAGGCGGTGGCCTACGCCGACGTCGGCCCCGGCGACACCCTCTCCGTCCACGGCCTCGGCCCGGTGGGCCAGCTGGCGGCCCGCATCGCCCGCCACCGGGGGGCGGCCCGGGTGATCGGCGTCGACCAGGTCGACGAGCGGCTGGCCATGGCCGCCCGCCACGGGGTGGAGACCATCGACGTCCGCGACGTCAAGGACGCCGCCGACGCCATCGCCGACCTCACCGGCGGCGCCCTCTGCCACGCCGCCATCGACGCGGTGGGGATGGAGGCGTCGGGGTCCCTGCGCGACGCCGTCCTCCATGCGACCAAGGTCCAGCCCGACAAGCCGTCCGCCCTCCACCGCGCCCTGGCGTCGGTCCGGCGGGGCGGCACCCTGTCGATCACCGGCGTCTACGGGGCAGCCTCCCCGACGTTCCCCCTCGGTGACCTGTTCGACAAGCAGATCACCGTCCGCATGGGCCGGGCCAACGTCCGCCGGTGGGTCGACGAGCTCATCCCTCTCGTCACCGCCGACGACGATCCCCTCGGCCTCGACGACCTCGTCACCCACCGGATCCCGCTGGAGCAGGCCCCCTACGCCTACGAGATCTTCCAGAAGCGGCTGGACGGCTGCGTCAAGGTCGTCCTGGAGCCCTGATCACTCCCATTCGATGGTGCCGGGCGGCTTCGACGTGATGTCGAGCGCCACCCGGTTCACCCCCGGGACCTCGGCGATGATCCGGCTCGACAGCCGTTGCAGCAGGTCGGGGGGCAGGCGGGCCCAGTCGGCGGTCATGGCGTCGTCGCTGGTGACGGCGCGCACCACGATGGGGTAGGCGTAGGTGCGCTCGTCGCCCATCACACCCACCGTCCGCACCGCGATCAGCACCGCGAAGCTCTGCCACAGATCGCGGACGAGGCCGGCCCGCTTGATCTCCTCCACCACGATGGCGTCGGCCCGGCGGAGGATCTCCAGCCGCTCGGGGGTGACCGTGCCCACGATGCGCACCGCCAGCCCCGGTCCGGGGAACGGCTGGCGCCACACGATCTCCTCCGGCAGGCCCAGCTCCTCGCCCATGGCCCGGACCTCGTCCTTGAACAGGTTCCGCAGCGGCTCGACCAGCTCGAACTGCATGTCGGCCGGCAGCCCGCCCACGTTGTGATGGGACTTGATGCGGGCCGCGTCCTTGCCCCCCGACTCGATCACGTCCGGGTAGAGGGTGCCCTGGACCAGGAAGCGGGCGTCCTCGAAGTCACACGCCACCTCCTCGAACACCCGGATGAACGTCTCCCCGATGGCCTTGCGCTTCGTCTCCGGGTCGATGACGTCGTCGAGCGCCTCCAGGAACCGATCGGCCGCCTTCACGTGGACTAGGTCGATCTTGAACTGGCGCCGGAACGTGTCCTCCACCTGCTCCGACTCGCCCGCCCGCATGAGGCCGGTGTCGACGAACACGCACGTGAGCTGGTCGCCCACCGCCTTGTGGACGAGGGCGGCGGCCACCGCCGAGTCGACCCCGCCCGACAGCCCGCACAACACCCGTTCCGCGCCCACCTGGGCCCGGATCTTCTCCACCTGGGTCTCGATGATCGACGTCATCGTCCACCGGGGGGCGCAGCCGCACACGTCGTACAGGAAGTGCTTGAGGATCTCCTGGCCCCGGGGGGTGTGGGCCACCTCGGGGTGGAACTGGACGCCGTAGATGC
The DNA here is from genome assembly GCA_963790325.1 of uncultured Acidimicrobiia bacterium. Lineage (GTDB taxonomy): Bacteria > Actinomycetota > Acidimicrobiia > Acidimicrobiales > AC-14 > JAXDMK01. The sequence goes on along the minus strand of CAWBNY010000002.1, from coordinate 356,841 downwards.
GTCGCTCGGAGTCCTCCAGGGCCGCCACCGGCACCACGCCGGTGCTGGCCGTGACCGCGAACCCGGGGGGAGCCTCGACGATCGAGTCGCCGTGGCTCATCCACACGTCCTGGGTGGTGGGCAGGTCGGCGAACAGTGCGGACCGGCCGACTACCTCCAGGCCGGTGCGGCCGTACTCGGCCACATCGGTGCGGGCTACCACGCCCCCGAGCTGCTGGGCCACCAGCTGGGCCCCGTAGCAGATGCCGAGGAGGGGGATACCGGCGTCGTACACCCGGCGGTCGAACGACGGCGCCCCCTCGACGTGCACCGACGCCGGGCCCCCGCTGAAGATGATGCCGGCGGGCCTGCGGGCGAGGAGCTGGTCGAGGGGGATGTCGCGAGGCACGATCTCGCTGTAGACGTGGGCCTCACGGACGCGCCGGGCGATGAGCTGGGCGTACTGGGCCCCGAAGTCGACGACCAGAACCGTCTCGTCCAAGGCTCCAGGCTACCCGGCTCAGGCCGAGATCTCGGTGAAGGGCTTGGGACCGGTGTCGTCGAGGTACTCGGTGCCGCCGTTCCCCCCCGATGGCGGTCGGGTCGGTGCCTCCACCCGCCGGAGCGCACTTCGCGCCATCCTCCCGGGCATCGCCGCCGTCGTCCCGATCGGGATCGGGATCCTGGGGATCCCTCCCCGTCGGCCTGCCCCTTCGTGCCGCCGCCCGGATCTAGGCGCCCATGCCGATGCCCTGCGACCGCTGCAGGCTCTTGCCCTCGGTCTTCAGGGCCGGCGCCACCATGACCTCCGCCTTCTGGAACTCCTTGACCGTCTCGTAGCCGCACGTGGCCATCGACGCCCGCAGCCCCCCGAACAGGTTGAGCCTGCCGTCGTTCTCGTGGGCGGGACCGACCAGGATCTCCTCCAGCGTCCCCCGGATGCCGACCTTCACCCGCGCCCCCCGGGGCAGGGTGGGGTGGAACGTCGCCATTCCCCAGTGGCAGCCCCGGCCGGGCGCCTCGATGGCCGCGGCCAGGGGCGAGCCGATCATGACCGCGTCGGCCCCGCAGGCGATGGCCTTGGCCACGTCGCCGCCGGTGCTCATGCCGCCGTCGGCGATCACGTGGACGTAGACACCCGTCTCGTCGAGGTGACGCATGCGGGCCCCGGCGGCGTCGGCGATGGCCGTCGCCTGGGGGACGCCCAGCCCCAGCACGGCCCGGGTGGTGCACGCCTGCCCCGGACCGACCCCGACCAGGATGCCCACCGCCCCCGTCCGCATGAGGTGCAGGGCGGCCTGGTACGACGCGCACCCGCCCACGATCACCGGGATCTCCAGCTCCCGGATGAAGCGCTTGAGGTTGAGCGGCTCCACCGTCTTGGACACGTGCTCGGCCGACACCACCGTGCCCTGGATCACCAGCAGGTCGAGCTCGGCGGCCAGGATGGCGGAGGCGTACCTGGTGGTGCGCTGGGGCGTCACCGACGCCGCCGACACCACCCCCGCCTCCTTGATCTGCTGGATGCGAGCCCCGATGAGCTCGGGCTTGATCGGCTCGGCGTAGATCTCCTGCATGCGGATGGTGGCCTTGTCGGGGGCCAGCGACGAGATCTCGTCGAAGAAGGGCTCCGGGTCGTCGTAGCGGGTCCACAGCCCCTCGAGGTTGAGGACCCCGACCCCGCCCAGGCGACCGATCTCGATGGCGGTGGCAGGGCTGATCACCCCGTCCATGGCCGCGCCCAGCAGGGGCAGGCCCAGGCTGTAGGCGTCGATCTGCCAGGAGATGTCGACGTCCTCGGGGTCGCGCGTGCGCCGGCTGGGCACGATGGCGATGTCGTCGAACCCGTACGCCCGCCGTCCCGACTTCCCGATCCCGATCTCTACTTCAGCCATGCCCGAGACTACCGTCGGCAGCCGACCGGTTCGGGCAGTGTGGGCCCGGAAAGGTCAGTAGCTCTCGAGCTCGACGGCCAGGCGGGCCTGCTCCGCGGCCGCCTCCAGGAGCTCCCGCATGCCGCCGATCTTGAGGTTGCTCATGACCCGCCCCGGCGGCGTCTCGCCCTTCTCCCACTCCATCCAGGAGGAGAGGAGCTTGACCGGGTCGGGGGGCAGGCGGGCTTCCACAAGGGGGAGCGTAGTGCAGGCCCCACACGCGCCGAACCGGCTGGCCCGGAAGGACCAGCCGGTTCGGTTCGGCGTTCCCAGCGTGGAACGTGAACTACATCTGGAGCAGGCCGCCCTGCTGACCGGCGTTGATGCCGCTGCGGGGCAGGTGGGCCTTGGTCTCGTCGAAGTCGGTGGGCTTGTCGCTGACCAGGACCTCGGTGGTGAGCACCATGGCCGCGACCGACCCTGCGTTCTCCAACGCCGAGCGGGTGACGGTGGCCGGGTCGATGATGCCCGCCTTCATCAGGTCCTCGAACTCGCCGGTGGCGGCGTTGAGGCCGACGTTGCCGGACTCCCGCTCCACCTGCTGGATGACCACGTTGCCCTCCATGCCGGCGTTGGCCGCGATCCAGTAGAGCGGCGCGGCCAGCGACCGGTAGACGATCTCGGCGCCGGTGCGCTCGTCGCCCTCCAGGCTGTCCTTCACCTTCTGGACCGCAACCCGGGCCCGGAGGAGGGCGGTGCCGCCACCGGCGACGATCCCCTCCTCGATGGCGGCCTTGGTGGCCAGGATGGCGTCCTCGATGCGGTGCTTCTTCTCCTTGAGCTCCACGTCGGTGGCCGCCCCCACCTTGATGAGGGACACCCCGCCGGTGAGCTTGGCCAGGCGCTCGAGGATCTTCTCCCGCTCCCAGTCGGAGTCGGACAGCTCCCGCTCGACGCGGAGCTGGTCGACCCGGGCCTTGATGTCCTCGGGCAGGCCGTAGCCGTCGACGATCGTGGTCAGGTTCTTGGTGATCGTCACCCGGCGGGCCCGACCGAGGAGGTCGAGGGTGAGGTTCTCCAGCTTGTAGCCCATCTCGGCCGAGACCAGCTCGCCGCCGGTGAGCACGGCCATGTCCATCAGCGTCGCCTTGCGGCGGTCGCCGAAGCTGGGGGCCTTGATGACGGCGGCGGAGAGGATGCCCCGGATCTTGTTGACGATCAGCGTGGCCAGGGCCTCGCCCTCGACGTCCTCGGCCACGATCAGCAGCGGCTTGTTGGCCGCCATGACCTTCTCGAGGAGGGGCAGGATGTCGTGGACGGCGCTGATCTTCTGGAAGGCGATCAGGATGAACGGCTCGTCGAGCACGACCTCCTGGCGCTCCTGGTCGGTGACGAAGTGGGGCGAGAGGAAGCCGCGGTCGATCTGCATGCCCTCGGCGAACTCCACCTCGATGCCGAAGGTGTTGGACTCCTCGACGGTGACCACGCCGTCCTTGCCCACCTTGTCGAGGGCGTCGGCGATGATCTCGCCCACCTCGGGGTCGTTGTTGGCGGAGATGGTGGCGACCTGGGCGATCTCCTCCCTGGTCTCCACGTCCTTGGCGCTCGCCTTGATGTAGGCGACGGCGGCCACGACGGCCTGCTCGATACCCCGCTTGAGGGCGAGGGGCTCGGCCCCGGCCGTGACGTTGCGCATCCCGAAGTTGACCAGGGCCTGGGCCAGGACGGTGGCGGTGGTGGTGCCGTCGCCCGCCGCGTCCTGGGTCTTGATCGCCACTTCCTTGACCAGCTGGGCGCCCACGTTCTCGAACGTGTCCTCCAGCGGGGTGAAGTCACGGGCGATGGACACGCCGTCGTTGGTGACGATGGGCACGCCGTACTTGGGCTCGAGGATCACGTTGCGGCCACGGGGGCCGAGCGTGACCTTGACCGCGTCGGCCATCTTGTTGGTGCCCGCTTCGAGGGCCCGGCGGGCTTCCTCGTTGAACTTCAGCAGCTTGGGCATGGACTACTTCCCGACGATGCCGAGGACGTCGCGGCTGGTGAGGATGAGCAGGTCCTCGCCCTCGACGGTGATCTCGGTGCCGCCGTACTTGCTGTAGACGACGATGTCGCCGGCGGCGACGCCCATGGGGATGATCTCGCCGGAGACCTCCGAGCGACGGCCGGGGCCTACGGCCAGCACCTCGCCCTGCTGCGGCTTCTCCTTGGCGGTGTCGGGGATGACGATGCCGCTGATGGTGGTCTGCTCGCCCTCGCTCGGACGGACGACGATGCGGTCGTCAAGGGGCTTGAGGTTCATTGCTGGGTCGACCTCCGGTTAGCACTCTCTGGTATCGAGTGCTAACGATACCGGGCTGACGCCGGGTTCTCAAACGCAGTCGGGAGGCGGGGCCCCCGACTGTCATGCGAGGCGGAGGTTGGGGTCGACTCCGGTGTCGAGGGGGCTGGCGCCGTCGGCCCGGTATCGCCACCACGCGGCGGCGGCCACCATGGCCGCGTTGTCGGTGCACATCTCCCGGCTGGGGAGGAAGGCGTGGAGCCCGTCCTCGTCGCAGACGTCGAGGATGCGCTCCCGCAGCAGGGAGTTGGCCGCCACCCCTCCGCCCAGGCACAGGGTCTTGGCCCCGACCTCGGCCGCCGCCCGTCGGGCCTTGTCGACCAGCATCTCGACCGCCGCCTTCTGGAACGAGGCGGCCACGTCGGCGGTGGCGACGTCGGGGTGGGCCTTGACGTAGCGGATGACCGCGGTCTTGAGGCCGCTGAGGGAGAAGTCGTAGCCCTGGGGCATGGGCCGGGGCAGGGGGACGGCGTCGGGGTCGCCCACGATGGCCAGGCGGTCGATGGCCGGTCCGCCCGGATAGCCCAACCCGAGGAACCGGGCCACCTTGTCGAACGCCTCCCCCACCGCGTCGTCGACGGTGGTGCCGACGAGGCGGTACTGGCCGTGGCCGTCCATGGCCACGAGCATCGTGTGCCCGCCGGACACGAGGAGGACGAGCAGCGGCGGCTCGAGCGTGGGCTCCTCCAGGAACGAGGCGTAGAGGTGGGCCTCCATGTGGTTGACAGCCACGAAGGGCACCTTCCAGACCAAAGAGAGGGCCTTGGCCGTGCTCACCCCGACCAGCAGGGCGCCGGCCAGGCCCGGTCCGACGGTGGCCGCCACCGCGTCGAGCTCGCTGCCCTCCAAACCCGCCTCCACCAGGGCCCGGGCCACCACCGGCGTGAGCAGCTCCACATGGGCTCGGCTGGCGATCTCGGGGACCACCCCGCCGAAGCGGGCGTGGAGGTCGACCTGGCTCGAGACCACCGACGAAACCACGTCGGTGCCGTCGGCGACGATGGCGGCGGCGGTCTCGTCGCACGACGTCTCGATGCCGAGGATGCGGAACTTGCCGTCGCCGTTTCGGGCCTTCGAGCTCATGGTCGCTCCGGTTCGGTTGGGTCGTCGAGGCTCCGCCCGTCGTGGAGCAGGGTGACGCCGGGGATGCCCGCTTCGATGTGCTCCAGGCGCAGCCGGTACTCGGGACCATCCACGTCGTGGGCCCACATCACGAGTGCATCTTCGTTGGTCTCGACGTAGTAGTTCTTGCGGATCCCGGCGGGGGCGAAGCCGAACTGGCGGTAGAGCTCCTGGGCGGCGGCGTTGCCCACCCGGACTTCGAGCGTGAGGCTGGACACGCCCCGGCCGACGCCCTCCCGGGTCAGGGCGAGGAGCAGGCGGCTCGCCAGCTTGCGCCGGTGCCAGGCCGGATCGACGGCGAGGGTGGTGATGTGGCCGTCGTCGCCGCTGACCATGAGCCCGCCGTAGCCCACGACCACCCCGTCGACCCGGGCCACGTAGTAGACGCGACTGTTGCGCAGAGCCAACTCGCTCATGAACAGGCCGAGCGACCACGGCCGGGGGTAGACCTGGGCCTCGATCCGCAACACCGACCGGAGGTGGCGGCGGCGCATCGGCACCAGGTGCACGACCAGGTCGTCGACCGGGGAGACGTCGTCTCCGTCCAGCCGCCGGGCCTGGACCATCAGCCGATCACCATGTCCCGACCATCATCGCGCCGGGGTTCGGCGCTCCCCCGCAGGATCTCGGCGTCGCTGCGGCGGAGGTAGAGGGGAAGGAGGTCGGTGGCGGGGACGAACTCCTCCCGGATGGCCCGGGGGTGCGCCAACTCCACGAGGGACGCGGCTGAGGGGTAGGCCTTGACGATGTCGGACGCGTCGAACCGGGCCACCTCCCGGAGCGTGTCCTGGTAACGCACCGCCCCGTCGCCCACCAGGAGGACCTCCTCGCCCCGCGCCAACAGCTCCGACGCCAGCTCGTCGGCCGTGCCCAGCTGGTAGGGCGACAGCCGCTGCGCACCCCCGGGGACCTGGCGGTAGAAGGCGTAGAAGACCTCGCCCCGGCGGGCGTCGATCACCGCTGCGATGAGGCGGCTGCTGTAGCGCATGGGGAAGGCGAGCAGGTCGAGGCTCGACACCCCCACCGTCGGCACCCGCAGGGCCTGGGCCATGGCCTTGGCCGTGGCCACCCCCACCCGTAGCCCGCTGAACAGGCCGGGCCCGATGTCGACCGCCACCGCCGAGATCTCGGACAGCTCGACCCGGGCCTGGCGGCAGACGAACTCGATGGCGGGGGCGAGCGTCTCCACGTGGCGGCGACCGCGGGCGGAGCGGAACTCGGCCAGCACCCCCTCGTGGCCGCCGACGGCGCAACCGACCTGGGCGGTGGCGGTCTCGATGCCGAGGACGAGCACGGCTAAGCCCTGTCCCCCGGGCCAGGGCTCTCTACGGCCCAGGCCGCGACCGCCCGGCGCAGGGCCGATGCCCGGGGCGGCCAGGCCGGGCCCACCCACCGCATGGTGAGCAGGCGCTCGTCGTCGTCGTCGCCGGGCGCCAACCGCACCTCCAGGAAGTCGGCCGGAAGGGCGGGAGCGACCACGTCGCCCCACTCGATCACGGTCACGCCGCCGTCGTCGAGCAGCTCGCTGATACCGAGGTCGTGCAGCTCCTGGATGTGCTCCAGCCGGTAGACGTCGAGGTGGAGCAGGGTCAGCCGGCCCGGGTAGGGCCGGGCCAGCACGAAGGCGGGGCTGGTGACGGCGTCGGTGACCCCCAGCCCGGCGGCGAAGCCCTGGACGAAGGCGGTCTTGCCCGCCCCCAGGTCGCCCGCCAGGAGGAGGAGGTCGCCCGGCCGGGCCAGGGGCGCCACCTCCGCGGCCAGGGCCCGGGTGTCGTCGACGGATGTCGTGCGGGCGTGGATCACACCGGCACCGGGGCCCGGAGGTGCTTCTTGGCCCGCACCAGGTCGGCCCGCATCTGGGCTGCGGCCTCCCCCCGCTGCGCAGCACCGCCGCCGGGTGATAGGTGGGAACCAGGACCCCCCGCCGGAACGGGTAGACCTTGCCCCGCAGCCGGGTGATGCCCTCGGTGGTGCGCAAGAGCAGCCTGGTGGCGAAGTTGCCCAGGGTGACGACCACCGACGGATCCACCAGGTCGAGCTGCTGGCCGAGCCAGGGACTGCAGGACGCGACCTCGTCGGGAAGCGGGTCGCGGTTGCCCGGAGGCCGGCAGTTGTGCACCACACCGGCCCCGGTCACGAAGTTGTGCGTCTCTTCGACGTCGATGCAGAAGAAGGTGGTGTCGGTTCGCGGCCGGTCGGTGATGTCCTCGATCTCCACCTCGTCGTAGCCCACGAGCGGATCCCCCGGGACGAACCCGTCAGGGTCGAACGGAATCAGCGCCACCCACGGCGGAACCCGCTTCACCTCGGTGTAGAACTCCCTTCTCAGCGTCCGAAGCGCCCCATGGGCGAGGGTCTCGACCATCACCACGTCGGACCGCGCCTGGTCGCCTGCGACCGCGGCGACCGCGTGGGAGCTGACTCGCGGATGGAGCTCACCGAGCAGACCAGCCTTGAAGAGGGCGTAGTCGATCTGCTCCAGGGAATGGCTGAACGAGACGTGGGCGCGCTCCCTCCCGAGGTGCCCATCGCCCAGGAGCGTCCCGACGACAACGTCGTTCGCCAACGGACTCAGACCCTGTCCGGTTGCCACGAGTGCTCCGGACTCGAGGGTCCCTACGGGGCGGAACCCGTCGGGGGTCAGGACCGGGTGATCGCCGGTGAGCTCGACGCTCCCGCGCCCCAGACCGGCTGGCGTCGCCGACCGGAGGGTCATGCGGTAGACCCGGCGACCGGCCAACGGCGTGGCATGCCAGCCGACGACCCTTCGGGCGACGATGCGCCCGTCGTCGGTGATCGACTTCACCTCGCCGTCGTACCGCTCCCGCACGAGCCGCCCGATTCGCTCCCACGACCCGTCGGCCAGCTGGACGGTGGCGGAGTACCCGAGGCACTTGACCGTGTTGGCGATGTACAGGTCGGCGCGGGTGAGTCCCATCTCCTCCAGGACCAGGCGGTCGAGGTACCGGCCCGACCGGCCGACGAACGGCATCCCCTCGATGTCCTCCTGGGCCCCCGGGCCCTCGCCCACCAGCATCAGGTCGGCGTGGGAGCTGCCCACCCCGAACACCACCTGCGTGCGCCCCTCGGTCAGCCGGCACCGGGTGCAGGCCAGGGCCTCCCGCTCGACGTCAGCGAGGGTCGACATGATCCCGGAATGCTATCGCCCGCCCGCGCCGCCCCTCCCCCGCGGGCCCGCTGGTACCGTTGCCCGCAGGAGCATTGCATGGACCTGGGCTCGCCTGACATCTGGCGATGGATCTGGCTGGCGGCGGCAGTGGCCTTCGCAGTGGGCGAGATCGCGGTGGCGGGGTCGTTCTTCCTCCTCCCCTTCGCGGGCGGGGCCGTCGCCGCCGCCGTGATCGCGCTGGTGGGCGGCCCGGTGGGGCTTTCCTGGCTGGGTTTCGTGGTGGTCTCCGGCGCCTGCGCGGCTGTCCTGCGGCCGCTCGGTCGCCGCCTGGATCGCAGCGCGCCCCATCTGACCACCGGAGCCAACCGGTGGGTGGGGCGGCAGGCCACCGTGTTGCGGGACATCCCCGGCGGACCGGGCGACACCGGTCTCATCCGCCTCGACCGGGAGGAGTGGCGGGCCGAGAGCGAGTACGGGATTCCCATCCCCGCCGGGTCCACCGTGCTCGTGAGCCGGGTCGACGGCACCCGCCTCGTCGTGTTGCCCCTCGAGGACCCGACCTCCGAGGGTCCCGCCGAACTGGGAGCCTGAGCCATGGCCTTCGTCGTCGTCCTCGCCGCCCTGGCGGTCGTCCTCTTCACCGTGGTCGCCAGCGGGGTCAAGATCATCCGCCCCTACGAGCGGGGACTGGTCGAGCGGCTGGGCAAGTACCGCGACACGGTCGAGCCCGGGCTGCGGGTGATCATCCCCTTCATCGAGCGCATGGAGCGGGTCGACATGCGGGAACGGGTGGTCGATGTCCCGCCCCAGGAGGTCATCACCTCCGACAACGTGGTGGTCTCTGTCGACGCCGTCATCTACTACGAGGCCACCGATCCGCAGCGGCTGGTCTACAACGTCGTCGACTTCTACCTGGCGGTGAGCAAGCTGGCCCAGACCAACCTGCGCAACGTGGTGGGCGACATGCAACTCGACGAGGCCCTGACGTCCCGGGACACGATCAACACCAAGCTCCGCAACATCCTCGACGACGCCACCGACAAGTGGGGCACGCGGGTCGTCCGGGTGGAGATCCAGCGCATCGACCCCCCGGCCGACGTGATGCACGCCATGCACGAGCAGATGAAGGCCGAGCGCACCCGGCGGGCAGTCGTCACCCAGGCCCAGGGCGAGCGGGAGGCGGCCATCACCCGGGCCGAGGGTGAGAAGCAGGCCGCCATCCTGTCCGCCGAGGGGCTGAGGCAGCGCGCCATCCTCTCGGCCGAGGGCGAGGCGTCCGCCACCCGCACCGCGGCCGAGGCCGAGCGCTTCCGGCAGGTGGCGGTGGCAGAGGGCGAGGCGGACGCCATCCGGCTGGTCTACGGCGCCATCCACGCGGGCGAGCCGACGTCCGAGCTCATCGCCATCAAGTACCTGGAGGCGTTGCAGGTCATGGCCGACGGGCAGGCGACCAAGATCTTCCTGCCCACCGAGTCCTCCGCCGTGCTGGGGGCGTTGGGCGGCATCCGGGAGCTCCTCGACGGGACGGGCGACGGCGGGCGGCGGGCGGCGCCCCGGCCCCCCGCTCAGGCCCCGGAGTAGATCCGGGGGACTCGGGGCCCGATGCCGGTGAGGACCTCGTAGGCGATAGTCCCCAGCCGGCCGGCCCACTCCCAGACGCCGATCGACCCGTCACCCTGGGTTCCGAGGAGAACGACCTCGTCGCCGACGGTCACCGTGCGATCGTCCCCGCAATCCACCATCAGCTGGTCCATGGTGACGGCGCCCGCGATCGGCCGCCGGTGGCCGCGGACCAGGACCTCACCGCCGGCTCCCGCCAGCCGCCAGGGGACCCCGTCGGCGTAGCCCAGGGGAACGGTGGCGAGAACCGTCGGCCGCTCGGCCCGGAACCGGAGCCCGTAGGACACGCCCTCGCCCGCCTCCACCTCCTTCACCAGAGACACCCGGGCCTTGAGCGACAACACCGGGCGCAGCGCGGCCGCGTGGCCTTCCATGGCGGGGCTGGGGGCGGCCCCGTAGAGCGCCAGGCCGCAGCGGACGAGGTCGTGGCGGGCGTGGGGATGGGCGAACAGACCGGCCGAGTTGCAGGCGTGGGCCAGGGCGGGGCGGACGCCGAGGCCGGCCAGTTCGTCGAGGACAGCCGCGAACCGGCGGGCCTGGACGGCGGTGAAGGGGTCGTCGGGGTCGTCGGCCACCGCGAAGTGGGTCCACAGGCCCTGGAGGGCGAGATCGGGGCGCTCGTCGACGGTGAGGGCGAGCTTCACCGCGTCGGCGGCGGTGGCGCCGACGCGGTGCATGCCGGTGTCGACCTTGACGTGGACCGGTACTACGGTGCCGAACCGGGCCGCGCCGGCAGCAGCCGCCGCCAGCCCCTCGGCGGTGTAGAGGGTGGGCGTCAGCCGGAGGCCGACGACGTCGGCCATGGCCGCCGGCGGCGGCTCCGAGAGCAGGAGGACAGGGGCCTCGATGCCTGCGTCCCGCAGCTCCGCCCCTTCCTCCACCAGCGCCACCGCCAGCCATGTCGCCCCGCCGTCGAGCGCGGCCCGGGCCACTTCGACCGCCCCGTGCCCATAGCCCCCGGCCTTGACCACCGCGCACAGCCCGGCGGGGGCGGCCAGACCGGCCAGGACGCCGGCGTTGTGGCGGACGGCGCCCAGGTCGACCTCCGCCCACGCCGGCCGGAGCGTCACCCGGTCAGACCTCGGGATCGGAGACGATGGCGCGGACGAGATCACCTCGGGAGACGATGCCCACCAGCCGCCCGCCCGACACCACCGGCAGCCGGGACAGATCGCGCTCGTGCATGACGGTGGCGACCTGCTCGAGGGTGTCGTCGGGACCGCACGTCGGGGGGTCGGAGTCCATGACGTCGCCCACCGTCGCTCCCACGGCCTTGCGCAGGTCGGCCTCGAAGTGGGCCACCGACGACGGCAGCTCGATGTAGGCGCCCAGCACCGAGATCACAGTGGGGAAGTGGAGCCGGCTCGACTGGACGATGAGGTCGTCGTCCTCCAGCAGCCCCACCACGCGACCGTCGTCGTCGACCACCGGCGCCCCGCCGATGTTGCGCTCGGACAAGGCCCGGGCGGCGACGTCGATGGAGTCGGCCGGCCGGAAGGCGAGCACGTCGGTGGTCATCACCTGGCGAACGAGGAACGAGCGGGGCATCAAACCTCCGAGTGTCTACGTGCGGCTGAGGACCTCGGGGAGCAGGTCGAGCAGGTCCCCGGCCACCAGGCCGTGACGCCAGCCTAGGTGTCCGGCCCGTCCGTGGACGAAGGCCCCCGCGGCCGCAGCCCGCAGCCCGTCGATACCCAGGGCCAGGTAGGCGCCGACCACGCCGGCGAGGACGTCGCCGGTGCCGGCGGTGGCCAGCCGCTCGTCGCCGGCGGTGGACAGGAGCACCGCCCCGGACGGGGCGGCCACCACGGTGGTGGGGCCCTTGAGCAGGACGGTGGCGTGGGTGCGGGCGGCGAGGTCGCGGGCGGCTGCGATCCGGTCGGACCCGGGCGCGGCGCCGGTGAGTCGGGCGAGCTCGCCGTCGTGGGGGGTGAGGACGGTGGGGGCCGTCCGGCGGGCGAGCACCGGCTGGGCCTGGTCGACCGTCCCCAGCGCGTGCAGCCCGTCCGCATCGAGGACGAGCGGCACCGGGGCGATCGCCGCCAGCCGCCGCACCGCCGCACCGGTCGCCTCCGACCGCCCGAGACCCGGACCGACGACCAGCGCCCGCGCCCGCCCGAGGTCGTCGAGCACCCCGTCCTCCCACGCCTCGGGGGGGAGGGGGCGGCCCACGATCTCGAGGAAGGGCGGGACGGACGGCGCGCCGGGGATCCCCAGGCGGACGGTGCCCGCCCCGGCCCGCATGGCCGCCCGGGCACAGAGGTGGGCGGCGCCCGTCATCCCCGGCGACCCCGCCGCCACCCACACCGCCGACTTCCACTTGTGGGCGCCGACCGCCCGCCGGGGCACCCACTCCTCCACATCGCCCAGCTCGACCACGTGGACCGTGGCCCGGGACACGTCGAGGCCGATGTCGACCACGTCGACCCGGCCGGCCCTCTCCCGCCCCGGCGGGAACAGGAGTCCCGGCTTGAGGGCGGCGAAGGTCAGGGTGCGGTCGGCCCGCGCCGCCCCCGGCCCGGCGGCGCCGGTGAGCCCGTCCACCCCGGACGGGATGTCGACCGCCAGCACCGGAGCCCCCCGGGGGTCGGGCGCCTGGTAGTCACCGCGGAACCCGGTGCCGTAGGCGGCGTCGATCACCAGGTCGATCCCCTCCGGCAGACGGTGGGGGGCGTCGGCCGCCCCCACGACCTCCACCCGCACGCCCCGGCGGGCGAGCCGCTCGGCCGCGTACCGCCCGTCGGCCCCGTTGTTTCCCTTGCCCGCCACCACCACGACCCGCCGTCCGTAGGTGCCGCCCATCAGCTCGACGGCCGCCGTCGCCACCGCCCACCCCGCCCGCGCCACCAGCACGTCCACCGGCTCGGCCGAATCCCGGTCGATCGCCCCCATCTCCTCGGGCATTACGACCGGGATCACAGGGCGACTGCGACCGCCTGGGCGCTCGACGCCGTGTGGGTGAGCGACAGTCGCCAGCCGACCACGCCCCGCTCGGCGGCCAGCGCCGCCGCCCGGCCGGACAACACCAGCGCCGGCGCCCCCGATGCGGCCGACACCACCTCCACGTCGTGGAACCCGAAGGCCCCCAACCCCACGCCGAGCGCCTTCATCACCGCCTCCTTGGCCGCGAACCGGGCCGCCAGCCGGGGGACGGGATCGACCGAACGAGCCACGTGCGACCGCTCTCCGGCGGTGAACACCCGCTCGGCCAGTGATGGACGACGGGCGAGCACCGCCCGGAACCGGTCGACCTCCACCGCGTCGATCCCGATCCCGATCATCGACGGTGACCCCTCACTCGACCGTGACCGTCTTGGCCAGGTTGCGGGGTTGGTCGACGTCCCACCCGCGGGCCTTGGCCACCGCGTAGGCGAAGAGTTGCAGCGCGACCACGTCGACGATGGGCGAGAACAGCTCCGCGCCCACCGGCACCTGGGGCACCTCCAGCACCGCGTCCGCGGTCGACGCGACCCGGTCCCCCGCGTTGGCCACGACGACGACAGTCGCCCCCCGGGCCTTGACCTCCTCGATGTTCATCATGATCTTGGACTGGAGGTGCCCCCGGGTCGCCACCGCCACCACCACCGTGCCCGGCTCGATGAGGGCGATGGGCCCGTGCTTCATCTCCCCTGCCGGGTAGGCCTCGGCCCGGGCGTAGGAGATCTCCTTGAGCTTCAGCGCCCCCTCCAGTGCGACGGGGTAGCCGACGCCGCGGCCGAGGAAGAAGAAGTCCCGTACGCCGGCGAAGCGAGCGGCGACCCCGAACACGTCGTCGGCCCGGTCGAGCACCTGCTGTATGAGCCCGGGCATGGCGTGGAGGCTCTTCACCAGCACGCCGGCCTCCTCGGGGTACAGGGTCCCCCGCAGCTCGGCCAGGCGGAGGGCCAGCAGCTCCAACGCCACCACCTGGGCCACGTGGGTCTTGGTGGCCGCCACCCCGATCTCCAGCCCGGCCCGGGTGTAGAGGACGGCGTCGGACTCCCGCGCCATCGACGCGTCGACCACGTTGCACACCGACAGCACCCGCGCCTTGTTGGTGGCCGAGCGGGCGTAGCGGCAGGCCTCCATGGTGTCGAGGCTCTCGCCCGACTGGCTCACGCCGATGACCAGCGTCTGGGCATCGAGGACGGGGCTCCGGTAACGGAACTCGCTGGCCACGTCGATCTCGGTTGGCAGCCGGGCCCAGTGCTCGATGGCGTACTTGGCCACCAGCCCGGCGTGGTAACTCGTCCCGCAGCCGACGACGAAGACCTTGTCGACCGCCCGCAGCTCGTCGTCGGACAGCTGCAGCTCGTCGAGGGTGAGCCGCCCGCCCCGGGTGCGGCCCCGCAGCGTCTCCCGGACCGCCTGGGGCTGCTCGTGGATCTCCTTGAGCATGAAGTCGGCGTAGCCCGCCTTCTCCGCCACCTCGATGTCGTAGGGGATGTGACGCCGGGCGGGAAACACCTCGTCGCCCTCCAGGGTGGTCACCCGCAGCGCGCCCGGCCGACACTCGACCACCTGGCCGTCCTCCAGGACGTAGATCTCCCGGGTCGACGGGAGGATGGCGGGGATGTCGGACGCCACCAGGGCGGCATCGTCGGTGCGGCCGGCCACTAGCGGCGATCCCCGCCGGGCGGCGACCAGCAGGTCGGGCTCCGCCGCCGACACCACCGCCACCGCGAACGACCCCTCCACCCGCCGCAGGCACGACCGCACCGCGTCGGCCAGCCCCATCCCGTCGGCCAGGCACTGCTCCACCATGTGGACCAGGACCTCGGTGTCGGTCTCCGACCGCAGCCGGTGCCCGCCTGCCTCCAACTCGTCGCCCAGCTCCACGTGGTTCTCGATGATCCCGTTGTGGACGAGGGCCACGGTGCCGGTGCAGTCGGCGTGGGGGTGGGCGTTGGCCTCCGACGGACGGCCGTGGGTGGCCCACCGGGTGTGGCCGATGCCGGTGGTCGCGCCCCCCGGCGCGTCGCCCACCGCGCCCGCCAGCTCGGCCAGCTTCCCCGCCCGCCGCCGCAACCAGACCTGCGATCCGTCGATCAGGGCCACGCCCGCCGAGTCGTAGCCCCGGTACTCGAGCCGGGACAGCCCGTCGAGGAGCAGGGGGAGCGCCGACTCCGTGCCGGTGACGCCGACGATGCCGCACATGCCCCCATCTTCTCGCGTCCGCCACCGGCGGGCGATCGCCTACGGGGCGAGGGCCCGGGCCACCGCCTGGCAGAGGGTGTCGCATGCGTCCTCGGCCGCCGCCATCGTCTCCGCCTCGACCATGACCCGGATCACCGGCTCGGTGCCGCTGGCCCGCACCAGGACCCGGCCGGCGTCGCCCAACCCCGCCTCAACCTCGACGATGGCCGCCGCCACCGACGATTCGTCGGCCAGCGGACGTCCGCCGGCAATCGGAACGTTCCGCAGCAGCTGCGGCAGGCGCTCCACGACCGCGGCCAGGTCGGCCAGCGAACGGCCTGTGCGCACCATGACGTCGAGCACCTGGAGGCCGGTGAGGATGCCGTCGCCGGTGGTGGCCAGGTCGCGGAAGATCACGTGGCCCGACTGCTCCCCACCCAGGGCCCAGCCGCCCTTCTCCAGCGCCTCCAGCACGTAGCGGTCGCCCACGTCGGTCTCGACCATGGTGATCCCCGCCCGCCGCATCGCCTGGCGGAACCCCAGGTTGGCCATCACCGTGACCACCACCGTGTCGCCGGGGAGCCGGCCGGCGGCCTTGCGGTCGAGGGCCAGGAGGGCGATGAGCTGGTCGCCATCGATCAGGCGCCCCCCGGCATCGACGGCCAGCACCCGGTCGGCATCGCCGTCGAAGGCCAGCCCCGCATCCGCCCCCCGGGCCACCACCTCGGCCTGGAGAGCCTCGGGGTGGGTCGACCCGCACCCGTCGTTGATGTTGCGTCCGTCGGGTGTGTCGTGGAGGACGTGCACCGTCGCCCCCAGCCGGCGGTAGACCTCCGGCCCAACCTCGAAGGCAGCCCCGTTGGCGCAGTCGAGCACGAGGGTCAGCCCGTCGAGGGCGCGCTCGGCCAGCACGGCCACGATGCCCTCGACGTAGCGGCCGCGCCCGTCGTGGTCCCGGACGGTCCCGACGCCGGCGCCGATGGGAGCCGGGGGATGGGTGCCGGCCGGCGTCACGCCCATGAGACGGTCGAGCTCCGCCTCCAGCCGGGCCTCGACCTCGTCGCTCAGCTTGCGCCCGCCGGCGGCGAAGAACTTGATCCCGTTGTCGTGGAACGGGTTGTGGGAGGCGGAGATCACCGCCGCCGGCAGGGCCTCGGCCGCCGACAGCCAGGCCACGCCCGGCGTCGGGAGCACGCCCACGTCGGCCACGTGCCGGCCCTCCGACATCATCCCCGCACTGAGGGCGGCCTGGAGCAGGGGGCCCGAGACCCGGGTGTCGCGCCCGATCAGGAACCCGTCGCCGGCAAAGACCCGGGCCGCAGCCCGACCCAGAGCCAGGACGACCTCGGGCGTGAGGTCGGCGTTGGCGACGCCGCGAACTCCGTCGGTACCGAACCGCAGGGTCAGAACCGGACCGCCGTCAGCGCTTGGAGTACTGGGGAGCCTTCCGGGCCTTCTTCAGGCCGTACTTCTTGCTTTCCTTCTCGCGAGCGTCTCGGGTGAGGAACCCGGCCTTCTTGAGCGCGCCCCGAAGGTCCTCGTCGAGGGCCACGAGGCCCCGGGAGATGCCAAGGCGGAGGGCGCCGGCCTGGCCGGTGGGGCCGCCGCCGTCGAGGGTGGCGTCGATGTCGTAGACCTCGGTGGTGGTCGTGAGCCGCAGGGGCTCGGTGACGACCATGCGGTGGGTCTCGGACGGGAAGTAGTTCTCCAGCGGGCGCTTGTTGATGGTGATGACGCCAGTGCCGGTGCGCAGGCGCACCCGCGCCACGGCCCGCTTGCGGCGGCCGGTCGACTGGACGAGGGGCTTGGGCAACGTGTCCTCCTGGCCCTACGAGCCTTGCGGGCGGCTGGCGGTGTGGGCCATCTGCCGGGGCTGCGGGAGCTGCGCGACGTGGGGGTGGTGGGGCCCGGCGTAGACCTTCAGCTTCTTGAGCATCTGCCGGCCGAGCGGGCCCTTGGGGAGCATGCCCTTGACCGCGGCGCGGACCGCGGCTTCGGGGTTGGTGGCCATGATCTCGGTGTAGCCCTTGGACTTGAGGCCACCGGGGTACCCGGAGTGGCGGTAGGCGACCTTCTTGGCCTCCTTGCCCGAGGTGAGCACGACCTTGGCCGCGTTGACGACGATGACGTGGTCGCCGGTATCGATGTGGGGGGCGAAGATCGGCTTGTGCTTCCCCCGGAGGAGGCGGGCGACCTCGGAGGACATGCGACCGAGCACCAGCCCGTCGGCGTCGACGACGTGCCAGGCCCGCGACACGTCGGACGGCTTGGGGGAGAACGTGGGCATCCCCAGAGGGTAGCAAGCGCCAGCCCTACCGTTCTCCGGCCCGCGGGCAACCGAACCACCTGCCCGCCACCTGCCGGTTGGGCGACGTACGCGTTCAGGCTTCCCTGCCCACGGACCGGTGGGGCGGAGGCCGGCTCTGCCGGCCCGGGCCCGACTCGTCCACCGCGCTGCCGGGCGGGAGGGGGCCGGGGGGAGGACTGCCCTCCGCCCGCTAAGAGTCCACGTCCGCCGAGCTGAACCCCGGATAGGTCACCGACCACAGGCATAGGCCGTGGGGCGGTGCGATGTGGCCCGCCAACGCCCTTCGCCGGCCCCGGAGGACGCCGGCCATCTCGCCCGCCGGGCGCCGGCCGTGGCCCATCTCGACCATGGTCCCCACCAGCGACCGAACCATCTGGTGGCAGAACGAGCTGGCCTCGATCTCGAACCGAAGCCGCCCGCCACCCAGGTCGAGCCACCGGGCGTCGTCCACCCGCCGAACGAGGGAGGTCTCGGGCTCCCGACGGGGGACCCGGCAGAACGACGAGAAGTCGTGCTCCCCGATGATCGGGTCGCAGGCCAGGCGGAGGGCTCCCAGCGACAGCGGCGTCGCGACGTGCCACGCGGTGACCGACAGGAACGGGTCGGGGATCTCCCGGTTGAGCACGGTGTACCGGTAGCGGCGGACGAGGGCCGACCGGCGGGCATCGAAACGGGCATCCACCACCGCGACCTCCCGCACCACGATCGCCGGCGCCAGGGTCCTGTTGAGCGACCGCTGCAGCTGGCCGGCGTCGAACCGACCCTCCTCGGCGTCGAAGGTGACGACCTGCCCCCAGGCGTGCACCCCCGAGTCGGTCCGTCCCGCCCCGACCAGGGTGACGTCGGCCCGCAGTGCCCGGTCGATTCCGGCCTTCAACGCCCCGGCGACGGTCACCTGGCCTGGCTGCGTCGCGAACCCGTGAAAGCCCGAGCCGTCGTAGGCGACGACGAGCCGGACTCGCACCGTCACCGGGTCAGCCCGCTCCGGCGTCGGCTGGGACTAGACGAATTCGATGCGGGCCATGGGCGCGTTGTCGCCATGGCGGGGGCCCAGCTTGAGGATGCGGAGGTAGCCGCCGGGACGGTCCTCGTAGCGGGGGCCGATCTCCTCGAACAGCTTGTGGGCCATGTCCTTGTCGCCGATGAAGGCGACCACCTGGCGGTGGCGGTGGACCCCACCCTTGCGGGCCTTGGTGATCATCTTCTCCGCGATCGGCCGCAGCGCCTTGGCCTTGGCCTCGGTGGTGACCAGGGCCTCGGCGGCGATCAGCGACGCCACCAGGTTGCCCATCATCAGCCGCTGGTGGGAGGCGCTGCCGCCGAAGCGGCGACCCTTCTTCGGCGTGGCCGGCATGGCGGCCTACGCCCCCTTGTTGCGCAGGGTCAGGCCCCGCTCGTCGAGCTTGGCCAGGACCTCGTCGAGCGACTTCTGCCCGAAGTTGGTGATGGCCAGCAGGTCGTCCTCGGTCTTGTTGACGAGCTCGCCGACGGTGTTGATCTGGGCTCGCTTGAGGCAGTTGCGGGGCCGCTCGGACAGGTCGAGCTCCTCGATGGCCAGGTCGAGGTCGGGGGAGCCGCTGCCCAGCCCGCCCGTCTCGCCCAGCTCCAACGCCTGGGGCGAATCGCTCATCTCCGCCACCAGTCCGACCAGGGCTCGCAGGGTGGCGCCGGCCGAGGCCAGCGCCTCGCGGGGGGTGATCGACCCGTCGGTCTCGATGTCGAGGGTGAGGCGGTCGTAGTTGGCGGCCTGCTCGACCCGGGTGGGCTCGACTTGGAACGCCACCCGCCGGACCGGCGAGAAGATCGAGTCGACCGGGATGACCCCGATGACGGATGACTTCTTGTTGCGGTCGGCCGAGACGTAGCCCCGACCCCGCTCGACGGTGATGTCGATGGCCAGCCGGGCCCGGTCGGACATGGACGCGATGTGCATCTCCGGGTTGAGGATCTCGACGTCGGAGTGGGGCTGGATGTCGCGGGCGGTGACCTCTCCCGACCCCCGGGCGTCGAGGCGCAACGTCACCGGCTCGTCGGACTCCACCGTGAGCACCAGGTCCTTGAGGTTCAGGATGATGTCGGTGACGTCCTCCTTGACCCCCGGGAGGGTGGCGAACTCGTGGAGGACCTCGTCGAATCGGACCTGGGTGACGGCCGCGCCGGGGATGGACGACAGCAACGTCCGCCGGAGGGAGTTGCCGAGGGTGTGCCCGAAGCCGGGCTCGAGCGGCGAGATGGCGAATCGCTGGAGGTTGCCGTCGGCCTCGCCGAGGGCCTCGACGGTGGGGCGCTGGATGATGAGCATGGGTGAACTCCTGCTTACTTCGAGTAGAGCTCGACGATGAGCGACTCACGGACGGGCACGTCGATGTGCTCGCGCTGGGGGACGTCGCGGACGGCGACCGACATGCCCTCGTCGCTGGTCTCCAACCAGGGCGGGACGAGGCGGTCGATCGTGTCGAGGTTGTGGCGGAGGACGATCATGGAGCGGGACTTGGTCCGGACGGAGACGACGTCGCCCTTGCGCACCTGGTAGCTGGGGATGGTGACCCGCTTGCCGTTGACGTCGACGTGGCCGTGGCGCACGAACTGGCGGGCCTGGGATCGGCTGGCGCCCCAACCGGCCCGGAAGGCGACGTTGTCGAGGCGCTGCTCGAGCATCTGCAGCAGGATCTCGCCGGTGATGCCATCCTGGCGGTTGGCCTCCTCGTACATGTTGCGGAACTGCTTCTCGAGGACCCCGTAGATGCGGCGGGCCTTCTGCTTCTCCCGCAGCTGGAGCAGGTACTCGGACTCCCGGATGCGGCCGCGCCCGTGCTCGCCGGGCGGGTAGGGCCGGCGCTCGATCGGACACTTCATCGAGTCGCACTTGGGGCCCTTGAGGAACAGCTTCATCTTCTCCCGCCGGCACAGACGGCAGACGGGACCGGTGTAGCGCGCCATCGTCAGACCCTCCGCCGCTTGGGCGGCCGGCAGCCGTTGTGGGGGATGGGGGTGAGGTCCTTGATGCCGGACACCTCGATGCCGGTGTTCTGCAGCGAGCGGATGGCGGTGTCACGGCCCGAGCCGGGGCCCTTCACCAGCACGTCGACCTTGCGCACGCCGTGCTCCATGGCCCGCCGGGCACACGCCTCGGCCGCCAGCTGGGCCGCGAAGGGCGTCGACTTGCGGGATCCCTTGAACCCGACGTTGCCGGCCGACGCCCAGGCCAGGACGTTGCCCTCCATGTCGCTGATGGAGATGATCGTGTTGTTGAACGAGCTCTTGATGTGGGCCACCCCGTAGGTGACGTTCTTCCGCTCGCGCTTCTTGGGACGCCGGCCCCCTGGCTTCGGCTTCGGCACTAGTGCTTCCTCACCTTCTTCTTGCCGGCCACGGTCTTCTTCGGTCCCTTGCGGGTGCGCGCGTTGGTGTGCGTGCGCTGGCCCCGGACCGGCAGGCCCCGCCGGTGGCGGATGCCCTGGTAGCAGCCGATCTCGATCTTGCGCTTGATGTCCTGGGCGATGTCGCGGCGCAGGTCGCCCTCGACCTTGAGGTTGGCGTCGATCCAGGTTCGGAGACGGGCCACCTCCTCGTCGGTGAGGTCGCGCACCCGGGTGGACGGGTCGGTGCCCGTCTCGGTGCAGACCCGGGTGGCCTGGGTGCGGCCTACTCCGTAGATGTAGGTGAGGGAGATCTCCAGCCGCTTCTCGCGGGGGATGTCGACGCCGGCTATGCGTGCCATGCGTCCCTCAGCCCTGGCGCTGCTTGTGACGGGGGTTGGTGCAGATCACCAACACCTTGCCGTGTCTGCGCACCACCTTGCAGTGGTCGCAGATCGGCTTCACGCTCGGTCGAACTTTCATGGTTCCCCTGGGCCTCGTCTTACTTGTAGCGGTACGTGATACGGCCCCGACTGATGTCGTAGGGCGTGAGCTCAACCTGGACCCGATCGCCGGGCAGGATGCGGATGTAGTGCATCCGCATCTTCCCGGAGATGTGGGCCAGCACCTTGTGGCCGTTCTCCAGCTCCACGCGAAACATGGCGTTGGGCAGGGGCTCGACGACCTTGCCTTCCATCACGATCGCGTCTTCCTTGGGCTTGGGCAGGTGATCCTCCTGAAAGAAACAGAAACGGGCATCCCGGACGCGCGCCGCACACCAGCAAAGTGCCCGGGGACAATCGAAAATCTTACCTCACGCGGCGAAAAGTGCGAAACGCCGGCGCGATCAGACGACCCAACGCCCCCACCAGGCCCGTTGTTCCCGTGCTCACAGCCGGGTGAGCACCTCGGGCCCGTCGTCGGTGATGGCGATGGAGTGCTCGAAATGGGCCGACAGCCGGCCGTCGGCGGTGACCACCGTCCACCCGTCGTCGAGGACCTCGGTCTTGGGGCTGCCGACGTTGACCATCGGCTCCACGGCGAACACGTTGCCGGTGCGGAGCTTCATGTTCCGGGACCGGTCGAGGGGTCGGTAGTTCGGGATCTGGGGCTGCTCGTGCATGGCCCGGCCGATGCCGTGGCCGACGTACTCCCGCACCACGGAGTAGCCGGCGCCCTCGGCCACGTCCTGCACCGCGCCGCCGATGTCGAAGAGGCGGTTGCCGTTCTGCATCTGGTCGATGCCCGCCCACAGGGCCCGCTCGGTGATCTCGATCAGGCGCCTGGCCTCGGCCGAGATGTCACCGACGGGCACGGTGCGGGCAGCGTCGCCGTGCCACCCCTCGATGATCGCCCCCGCGTCGATCGACACGATGTCGCCGTCCCGAAGGGCGTAGGTGCTCGGGATGCCGTGGACGATCACCTCGTTCGGCGAGGTGCAGATCACGGCCGGGAACCCGTGGTAGTTGAGGAAGTTGGACTTGGCGCCCCGCTTCTCGAGCACCCCCCGGGCCACCTTGTCGAGGTCGAGGGTGGTGACGCCCGGCTTGGCCGCCTCCTGGCAGGCGTCGAGCATCTCCGCCACCACCTTCCCCGCCCGTCGCATGATGGCGACCTCGGTGACGGTCTTCACCAGGTTCATGGCCTCGCCCTCACTCCGCTGCGCTTCGTCCGGGCGAGTTCGATGGAGCTCGAAGCCCGGCTCACCGGAGGCGGTTCTCGATGGCTCGCAGCAGGCGCTTGGTGACGCTGTCCGGGGACCCGGTGCCGTCGACCGCAGCCAGGCGGTCGCTCGACAGGTACCAGGCGACCAGGGGGGCGGTCTGCTGCTCGTAGACCTCCAGCCGGCGGCTGATGGCAGCGGTGGTGTCGTCCTCCCGCACGACCACCTTGCCCCCGCAGATGTCGCACACGCTGTCGTCGCCCGGCGGGTGGTCGGGGCCGTAGTTGGTGCCGCACACCTCGCACGTGCGCCGGCCGGCCAGGCGCCTGAGCACCATCTCGGTGGGCACCTCGAGGGAGATCACCAGCTCGGGATCGGCGATTCGGTCGAGGGCCTCGGCCTGGGCCACGGACCGGGGGAAGCCGTCGAGGACGAAGCCCCGCTTCTGCACGTCGTCCTCGGCCAGGCGCTCGGTGACCATGCCGACGACCACGCCGTCGGGGACGAGCTCGCCCAAGTCCATGTAGTTGGCGGCCTCGTTGCCCCACCGGCTCCCGGACCGGACCGCGCTTCGGAACATGTCGCCCGTGGAGATGCGGGGGACACCGAGGTGCTGGGCCAGGCGCTCGGCCTGGGTGCCTTTGCCCGCCCCCTGCTTGCCCAGGATGACCAGTCTCACGCCCGGACCGCCGAACTGGTCGTAGCCGGCCTGGTCGGGGGCGAAGTCGTGGGCACCGTTCGACTCAGGCATCGGATAGGCGGGGCCGGGGCACACGAATGCGAGTCCCGTGCCTCAGGCGAGGAACCCCTCGTAGTTGCGCATCATCAACTGGCTGTCGATCTGCTTCATCGTCTCCAGGGCCACGCCGACGGCGATGAGGATGGTGGTGCCCCCGAACGGGAACCCGTCGACGTTGTAGAAGCGCAGGATGATGTTGGGGACCAGGGCGATGGAGGCCAGGAACAGTGAGCCGGGCAGGGTGATGCGGTTCAGGATCTGGGCCAGGTAGCGCTCGGTGGGCGGCCCCGGTCGGATGCCGGGGATGAACCCGCCCTGCTTGCGAATGATGTCGGCCTGCTGGGCCGGGTTGAACGTGATCGCGGTGTAGAAGTAGGTGAAGAACACGATCATCAGACCGTAGATCGATATGTAGATCATGTTGTCCGGCTGGACGAGGTTCTGGTTGATGAAGTTCACGATGCCGTCGACCTGGATCACGTTCGACAGCAACACCGGGAAGTAGAGCACCGAGCTGGCGAAGATGATCGGGATGACACCGGCCTGGTTGACCTTGAGCGGGATGTAGGTGCTCTGACCGCCGTACATCCGTCGCCCGACCACCCGCTTGGCGAACTGGACGGGGATACGTCGCTGGCCCTGCTCGACGAAGACGATGGCGGCGATCATCCCCACGCCCACCAGGAAGAACAGGGCGAACACGAGGTTCCCCTTCGTCGCCCGAACGTTGCCGAACTGGGCCGGCATGCGGCTGACCACGTTGGCGAAGATCAGGATCGACATGCCGTTGCCGATGCCCCGCTGGGTTATGAGTTCGCCCATCCACATGACGATGGCGGTACCGGCGGTGATCGTGAGAACGATCAGGGCCACATGGGGGAGGTCGAACTTGGTGACAAGGGGCACGGTGGTGGTGCCGTCACCCAGCAGGCCGTTGTTGAACTGGTAGGTGATTCCGGTGGCCTGGAGCACGGCCAGTCCCACCGTCATGTACCGGGTCCACTGGGTGATCTTCTTCTGGCCGACGGCGCCCTGCTTCTGCCACTGCTCGATCTTGGGGATCACCACCGCCAGCAGCTGCATGATGATCGAGCTGGTGATGTAGGGCATGATCCCGAGGGCGAAGACCGCCATCTGGGTGAGCGCGCCCCCGGAGAACAGGTTGAGGAAGCCGAGCACGCCGCCCCGCTCGGCCTGGGCCTGGAGGTCCTGCACGGCGCCGAAGTCGATCCCCGGCACGGTGACGTTGGAGCCCAGCCGGTACAACGTGATCATCAGCAGCGTGAAGAGGATCTTGTTGCGAAGGTCCGGGATCTTGAAGATGTTCTTCAAGCTCGAGAACACGAGGCTCCTCGCCGGTTAGCGGTTGGTGAGGGCGTTGCCCTTGGCGGGCGGACGGCCTTCGTACGGGGGCGGCAGGACTTCCACCGTACCCCCTGCGGCGGTGATCGCCGCCTCGGCGGAGGCGGAGAACGCGTGGGCGGACACGGTGAGGGCCCGGGTCAGCTCGCCCCGACCGAGGACCTTGACCAGGCCGTGCTTGTGCACGAGGCCATGGGCCCGCAGCGTCTCCGGGCTCACCTCGGTGCCGTCGAAGGTCTCCAAAGCGTCGAGGTTGACGACCGTGTACTCCACCCGGAACGGGTTCTTGAACCCCTTCAGCTTGGGGACGCGCCGGCTGAGCGGCATCTGGCCGCCCTCGAAGTAGGGGGGGACGGAGCCGCGGGCGTGCTGGCCCTTGGTGCCGCGACCGGCGGTCTTGCCGCCCTTGCCGCCGATGCCGCGGCCGACCCGACGCCGGTCACGGGTCGACCCCGGGGCGGGCTTGAGATCGTGGACCTTCATTCGTCGACCTCCCCGTCCTCGATCGGCTGGACCTCGACCAGGTGCGGGACCTTGGCGATCATGCCCCGGATCTCGGGCCGGTCGGGCAGGACGTTGCTCCGCCCGATCCGGCCCAGGCCGAGAGCTTTGAGGTTGGCCCGGTGGTTGGGCTTGGATCCGATGGCCGATCGCACCTGGACGACCTCGATGTAGGCCATCACGCCACTTCCTTGGGGACGTGGGGGCCACGCTTGGACTCGTTGTAGGCCCGCAGGAGACCGGGCGGGCAGACCTCCTCGACCGACTTGCCCCGGTTGCGGGCGATGACGTCGGGCCGCATGAGGCCCTTGAGACCGGCCACGGTGGCGTGGGCCACGTTGATGCCGTTGGACGAGCCCAGCGACTTGGCCAGGATGTCGCGCACGCCGGCCGACTCGAGGATGGCCCGGGCCGCGCCGCCGGCGATGACGCCGGTGCCGGGGGCGGCCGGCTTGAGCAGGACCCGTCCCGCGCCGCTCTCCCCGAGGATCGCGTGGGTGATGGTGGTGCCGGCGAGGGGGACCTCGAACAGGTTCTTCTTGGCCTCCTCGATGCCCTTCTGGATGGCGGCCGGCACCTCCTTGGCCTTCCCGTACCCGAGGCCGACCTTGCCCGCGCCGTCGCCCACGACGACCAGGGCGGTGAACGAGAACCGCCGCCCGCCCTTGACCACCTTGGCCACCCGGTTGATGGTGATGACCCGCTCTTCGTAGTCCTTCTCTGCCACTAGAACTCCAGTCCTGCTTCGCGGGCGGCGTCGGCGACGGCCGCCACCCGCCCGTGGTAGATGTTGCCGCCCCGGTCGAAGACGACCTTGGTGACGCCGGCGGCGCCGGCGCGCTCGGCCACCAGCTTGCCGACGGCCGCCGCCGCCTTCTTGTTGCCGGTGGTCCCCGACCGGAGGTCGGCCTCCACCGTGCTGGCCGCGGCCAGGGTGCGGCCGGCGATGTCGTCGATCACCTGGGCGGTGATGTGCTTGTTGGATCGGAACACGGCCAGGCGGGGCCGGTCGGCGGTCCCCCGGACGTGCTTGCGCACCCGGTGATGCCGACGCTGCCGGGCCAACTGCTTCTGCTTGGTCGAGAACGTCATGAGGAGGGCTCCAGTGTGGCTTTCCAGTGCCGGCGGTCGGGCCCGCCGCCGAAGGCGGCCCCGAGCGGCCGCCGGCCATGAGCCGTCAGGGCGGAGGCTACGACGACCCGCCCGAGGAGAGCGAAGCGAACCGAGGGCGAGATCACTTCGCCGCCTTTCCGGCCTTGCGGCGGACGACCTCGCCGGCGTAGCGGATCCCCTTGCCCTTGTAGGGCTCGGGCTTGCGGACGGCCCGGATGTCGGCCGCCACCTGACCCACCATCTCCTTGTTGCTGCCGAGCACGCTCAGGCGGGTGGGGGCGGGCACCTCGAAGGTGACGCCGGCGGGCGCCTCGACGACCACCGGGTGGCTGTAGCCCACGGCCAGCTCGATGGTGGTGGGACCCTTGGCGATGGCCCGGTAGCCGACGCCGACGATCTCCAGGTCCTTCCGGAACCCGGTGGTGACTCCGACGACCATGTTGTTGACCAGGGACCGGGTGAGGCCGTGGAGGGCGCGGTGGTTGCGCTCGTCGTCGGGGCGTTCGACGAGGAGGACCCCGTCGTCGGCCCGGCGCACCGAGATCGCCGCCGGCAGGTCGCGCTCGAGGGTGCCCTTGGGGCCGGTGACCGTGACGTGCCCGGGGGCGATGGTCACGTCGACGCCGGCGGGGACCGGGATGGGGGCTCTTCCGATGCGGGACATCAGCTCTCCTTCACCAGACGAAGCAGAGGACCTCGCCGCCGACGCGGCGCTGGCGCGCCTCCCGGTCGGTCATGAGTCCCTGGCTGGTGGACAGGACGGCCACACCGAGGCCGCCGAGGACCCGCGGCAAGTGGTCGGCCTTGGTGTAGACCCGGAGGCCCGGCTTGGACACCCGCTTGATGCCCGAGATCGTCGGTGCCCGCTCGGGCGTGTACTTCATGATGATCTCCAACGTGCGCCCGGGGCGCTCGGTCTCGTCGCGGACGGTGAAGTCGGCGATGTAGCCCTCGCGGCGAAGGATGTGGGCGAGTGCCTCCTTGAGCTTCGAGGAGGGCATGCGGACGGTGTCCTGCATGGCCACCCCCCCGTTGCGGATCCGGGTGAGCATGTCGGCGATCGGGTCGGTCATCGTCATCGGCTGCTGTCAATCCTCATCTGGGTCCCCCTACCAGCTGGCCTTGGTCACACCCGGCACCTCGCCGGAGTGCACCATCTCGCGGAGGCAGATCCGGCACAGGCCGAACTGCCGGAACACGGCCCGGGGACGACCACAGCGCCGGCACCGGGTGTACGCCCGGACCTTGAACTTCGGCTTGCGTTGCTGCTTGATGACAAGGGCTTTCTTGGCCACGTGGGAACTAGCCTTCCTTGCGGAACGGGAAGCCGAAGGCGTCGAGCAGGGCTCGGCCGTGGGCGTTGGTGCGGGCGGTGGTGACGATCGTGATGTCCATGCCCCGGACGGCGTCGATCTTGTCGTAGTCGATCTCGGGGAAGATGAGCTGCTCGTCGACGCCGAAGGTGTAGTTCCCCCGGCCGTCGAAAGCGTTGGGTGGCAGGCCCCGGAAGTCACGGATGCGGGGGATGGACAGGCTGATGAGCCGGTCGAGGAACTCCCACATGCGGGCCCCCCGGAGGGTGACCTTGGCCCCGATGGCGTTGCCCTCGCGCAGCTTGAAGGCGGCGATCGAGCGGCGGGCCTTGGTGATGAGGGGCTTCTGGCCGGTGATCAGCTGGAGGTCCTTGACCGCGCCCTCCAGGAGCGACGCCTGCTGGGTGGCCTTGCCGACCCCCATGTTGACGACGATCTTCTCCAGCCGGGGCACCTGCATGATGTTGGCCAACTCGAGCTCGCCGAGGAGGCGGGGCCGGATCTCGGAGTCGTAGCGGACCTTGAGCCGGGGCGGAGCGGCGGCGACGTTGGCGGAGGCGGCGGCCATCAGACGTCGCCCTCGCACTTCTTGCAGATTCGGATCTTCTTGCCCCGGTCGTCGAAGCGGTAGCCGACCCGGGTGGGCCCGCAGTTGGAGCAGATGAGGGCCACGTTGGCCACGGGGATGGGCATGTCGCGGTCGATGATCCCGGCCTGCATGGTGGCCCGGACGGCCCGCTGGTGCTTGCGGGCCGTGTTCACCCCGTCGACGATGACCTTGCCCTCCTTGGGCAGGGCGCGCATGATCTCGCCCTCGTCCCCCCGGTCCTTGCCGGTGAGGACCCGGACCCGATCACCCTTCTTCAGCTTCATCGAACGTCCTCCATGACCACATGCGGGCGGCCACCGGCGCCGCCGGACGCCCGGAGCTCCGCAGAGCGAGCCGCCGAGGCTCCGCTTCCGAAGGCGGCCATCACAAGACCTCAGGTGCGAGCGACACGATGCGCATGAACTTCTTGTCCCGCAGCTCCCGGCCGACGGGGCCGAAGATGCGGGTGCCCCGGGGCTGGAGGGCGTCGTTGATGAGGACGGCGGCGTTCTCGTCGAAGCGGATGTAGCTGCCGTCGGGACGCCGGTTCTCCTTCTTGGTGCGGACGACGACGCACTTGACCACGTCGCCCTTCTTCACCGCCCCGCCGGGGATGGCGTCCTTGACTGTGCCCACGATGATGTCGCCGATGGACGCGTAGCGCCGCCGGGAGCCGCCGAGCACCTTGATGCAGAGCACCTCCTTGGCCCCCGAGTTGTCGGCCACCCGCAGGCGGGTCTCCTGCTGGATCACTTGGCCCGCTCCAGGATCTGGACGATGCGCCAGCGCTTGAGCTTGGAGAGGGGACGGGTCTCCTGGACCCGCACCCGGTCGCCGACCCGGGCCTCGTTCAGCTCGTCGTGGGCGTGGAAGCGCTTGGTGGTCTGCACCGTCTTGGCGTAGCGGCGGTGGCGGACGCGCTCGACCACGGCCACGATCGCGGTCTTGTCCATGGCCGTGGAGACGACGACGCCCTCGCGCACCTTGCGCTGGTTGGGACGCTTCTCGTCAGCGGCGGGCGTGGGCTCAGTCATCGTTCTTCTCCTTGGCGGCGCGAGCCGCGGCCCGGCGGCTGCCCAGCACCCGGGCCCGGCGGGCCTCGTCCGCGGCCGGTGACTCCTCGGACTCGGCGGCGGGTGCCCACGAGTCGGCCGCCTCGGCCTCGGCCGCCGCGATCTCCCGCTCCCGGAGGAGGGTGTTGATGCGGGCGATCTCCTTGCGCACCTGGCCCAGCCGGGAATAGTTGTCGAGTTGGCCGGTGACGTGCTGGAAGCGGAAGTTGAACAGCTCCTGACGGGCCTCGACCAGCCGGTTGACCAACTCGTCGTCGTCCATCTCACGAAGCTCGGAAAGGGCGGTGGTCACGTCAGACCTCCCCGACCCGGGACACGATGCGGGCCTTGATCGGCAGCTTCTGGATGGCCCGGCCGAGGGCCTCCTTGGCCAGGGCCTCGGGCACGCCACCCAGCTCGAACATGATCCGGCCCGGCTTGACGACCGCCACCCACCGCTCCGGGTTGCCCTTGCCCGAGCCCATGCGGGTCTCCGCCGGCTTCTCGGTGACCGGCTTGTGGGGGAAGACGTTGATCCACACCTTCCCACCACGCTTGACGTGGCGGGTCATGGCGATACGGGCGGCCTCGATCTGGCGGGCGGTGATCCATCCCGGCTCCATGGCCTGGATGCCGTAGTCGCCGAAGGACACCTCGGTGCCCCCGGTGGCGTTCCCGGTGAGCCGGCCCCGGTGCTGTTTGCGGTGCTTGACCCGCTTCGGCATCAACATCGGCTACTCGTCACCTGTGCGGAAGTGCGGGGTCTCGTGGTGCGGGCGAACGCGGCGCTCGATCTCTTCTTCCTCGGCGAGGAGGCGCTCGGTCTCGGGGTCGGCCTCCCGGACGACGGGCGCGGCCGCCACCTCGTCACCCAGCGTGTCGCCTGCGGGGACGACGGCCTCGTCGAAGGCGGCGGCGATGCTCGGATCGCCCTCGGGAGCGGCGGTGCCGGCGGTGCCCAACTCCTCCTCGCCCGGACGGCGGCGACCGCCACCGGCGGAGATGATGCGGCGGGGCTTGGCGTGCCCGGACGTCTCGCCCACGGCCATGGCCGCCTCGCGGGTGATCTTGTCCTCGGCCGACGTGCGGTAGGGGAGGATGTCGCCCTTGTAGATCCAGCACTTCACGCCGATGCGCCCGAAGGTGGTGCGGGCCTCGCGGAAGCCGTAGTCGATGTCGGAGCGGAGGGTGTGCAGGGGCACCCGGCCCTCGCGGTACCACTCGCTGCGGGCCATCTCGGAGCCGCCGAGGCGGCCCGAGCACTGGACCCGGATGCCCTGGGCGCCGGCCTTCTGCGCCGTCTGCACCGCCCGCTTCATGGCCCGGCGGAAGCTCACCCGGCCGGCGAGCTGGTCGGCCACGCCCTGGGCGATGAGGGCGGCGTCGAGCTCGGGCTGCTTGATCTCCTGGATGTTGAGCTGGACCTTGACGTTGCCCGTCATCTTGGCCAGGTCGGCTCGGAGGCGGTCGGCCTCGGCTCCCCGGCGCCCGATGACGATCCCCGGCCGGGCGGTGTGGACGTCGATGCGCAGGCGGTCGCGCGTGCGCTCGACCTCGATCCGGCTGATGGCCGCGTGAGGCAACTGCTTCATCAGGTAGTCGCGGATCTTCCAGTCCTCGATGAGGTAGTCGGTGTACTCGCGATCGCTGAACCACCGGGACTTCCAGTCGGTGGTGACGCCGAGGCGGAACCCGTACGGATTTACCTTCTGGCCCAACTGCTACTCCTTGTCCTCTCCGCCATCGCCCCGGGGCGCGTCGGTCGGGCCCGAGCCACCCGCGGCCTCGGCCGCGTCGGTGGGCGTCTCGGACTGGGGGGTGATCTCCGCCTCGAGGGCCTCGGCATCGACGTCGGGCTCGGGCTCCGGTTCGGTGGTGAAGGCCGTGGTGTCGACCCCGGGGGCGCCACCTCCGGCCGTCGGCAGCTGGTCGCGGCGCCGACCGCGTCCGGTGCCACCCCGGTCGGGGCGACCGGAGGTGGTGGGGACGGGCGTGCGGCGGGGGCCGCCACGGCGGCCGGTGGCGGCCTGGGCCCGCTCGGCCCGACGCTGGCGCAGCTCGGCATCGGGCAGGCGGCTGACGATCACGGTGACGTGACAGGTGCGCTTGCGGATGCGGGTGGCCCGGCCCCGGGCCCGTGGGCGCCAGCGCTTGAGCGTGGGGCCCTCGTCGG
Source organism: uncultured Acidimicrobiia bacterium (assembly GCA_963790325.1). Lineage (GTDB taxonomy): Bacteria > Actinomycetota > Acidimicrobiia > Acidimicrobiales > AC-14 > JAXDMK01. Next base: position 325,488 of record CAWBNY010000002.1, on the reverse strand, counting down.
CGAAGCACGCCGACACGAACAGCTCGTCGGTGACCAGGGCGTGGTTGTGCTCGGCGTTGGCCAGGGCCGATGCCAGCAGCTTGCCCACCACGAAGGCGGCGTCGCGCTCGCACAGGCGGAGGATGTCCTGGGCCCGCTGGACGTCGTGGCCCCGGATGAGGTCGAGGACCTCGCGGATCTTGTAGGGCGACGTCCGCACGTGGCGGGCGATGGCCTTGGCCGACGACGTGGGCGTGGTGACCGCCTGGGCCCGGGACTCCGGCCGGCGGCGGATGACGGGCGCCTCGTTGAGCTTGGGACCGGTCATGGCTAGCGCCTCCCCGCCCGTTCCTGGCCCGCGTGGAACCGGAAGGTGCGGGTCAGGGCGAACTCGCCCAGCTTGTGACCCACCATCGACTCGGTGATGTAGACGGGGACGTGCTTGCGGCCGTCGTGCACCGCGATGGTGTGGCCGACCATGTCGGGGATCACCGTCGAGCGCCGCGACCAGGTCTTGATGACCCGCTTCTCGCTCCGCGAGTTGAGGTCGTCGACCTTCTTGAGCAGGTGCCCGTCGATGAAGGGGCCCTTCTTGAGGGAGCGAGCCATGATTACCTCCGGGCCCCGCGCGTCCGGCGACGGCGGATGATGAGCTTCTGGGACGGCTTGGTGGTGTCACGGGTGCGTCCCTCGGGCACGCCCCACGGCGACACCGGATGACGGCCACCGGACGACTTGCCCTCGCCGCCGCCCAAGGGGTGGTCGACGGGGTTCATGGCCACGCCCCGGGACTGGGGGCGGACGCCCTTCCACCGGTTGCGGCCGGCCTTGCCGACGGAGATCAGCTCCGCTTCGGCGTTGCCGACCTCGCCGATGGTGGCTCGGCAGTCGATGGGGACCCGGCGCATCTCGGTGCTCGGCAGGCGCAGGGTGGCGAAGTCGCCCTCCTTGGCCACCAGCTGGATGCTCGAACCGGCGCCCCGGCCGAGCTTGCCGCCGGCGCCCACCTTCAACTCCACGTTGTGGACAGTGGTGCCGACGGGGATGTAGCGCAGGGCGAGGGCGTTGCCGGGGCGGATGTCGGAGCCCTGGCCGCTCTGGAGCACGTCGCCGACACGCACCTTGGCCGGGGCGAGGATGTAGCGCTTCTCGCCGTCGGCGTAGTGGAGCAGGGCGATGCGGGCGTTGCGGTTGGGGTCGTGCTCGATGCCGGCGACCTTGGCCGGGATTCCGTCCTTGTTCCGCTTGAAGTCGACGATGCGGTACTGCGTCTTGTTGCCGCCGCCCCGGTGGCGAGCCGTGATGCGGCCGTAGCTGTTGCGCCCACCGCTCTTGGGCAGGGGTACCAGCAGGGATTTCTCGGGCGTCGACTCGGTGATGTCGGAGAAGTCGGACACGGTCTGGAACCGCCGTCCGGCGCTGGTGGGCTTTCGCTTGCGAAGGGCCATCGGTTACTCGCTCAGCTCTCGAAGAGGTCGATGCGTCCACCCGGAGCCAGGGTGACGATCGCCCGCTTGGTGTCCGGCCGCTGCCCGTAGGTGGCCGACTTGCGGTTGCGCTTGCGCTTGCCCTTGCGATTGAGGGTGTTCACGTTGAGGACACGGACGTTGAAGATCTCCTCGACCGCGTCGCGGATCTCGATCTTGGAGGCCCGGGGGTGTACGACGAACGTGTAGACGTTGTCCTCCAGCAGGCCGTAGGACTTCTCGCTCACCACCGGGCGCAGGATGACGTCGCGGGGGTCGTTCATGACTCGGCGTCCTCGGTGGGTGTGGCTGTGGTGGCGGCGGCGGCCGGGGCGGGGACGTTGTCCTTGGTGAAGACGATCCAGTCGCAGCACAGCACGTCGTAGACGTTGAGCTCCGACGACAGGATGGTCTTGACCTCGGGAAGGTTGCGGAACGAGAGCCCGGCGGTGTCGTGGTCGCGGTCGAGGACCACCAGGATCTTGCCGGTCAGCCCGAGCATGGCGAGAGCCTTCCTCGCATCCTTGGTCTTCGGCTGGGCGAAGTCCCAGCCGTCGACCACGCCCACCCGGCCCATGGCCGCCCGATCGGAGAGCGCCGAGCGCAGGGCCAGGGACACCATCTTCTTGGGGGTGCGCTGGGCGTAGCTGCGGGGCTTGGGGCCGAGGGCCACGCCGCCACCCCGCCAGTGCGGTGCCCGGCTGGAGCCCTGGCGAGCCCGTCCCGACCCCTTCTGGCGCCACGGCTTGCGCCCACCGCCCCGGACCTCGGCCCGGGTGAGCGTGCTCTGGTCGCCCTGGCGGATACCGGCCAGCTGTCCCACGACGACCTGGTGCATGACCGGGACGTTGGGGGTGATGCCGAAGACCCTCTCGTCGACGGTGACCGCACCGACCTTGGAGCCGGTGGCGGGGCTGAGGACGTCGACCTGCATCGTCATCGCTAGGAGCCCTTCCCGTTGCGGACCGCGTCGCGGATGAGGACGAGTCCACCACGCGGTCCGGGGACTGCGCCCTTGAGGAGGACGATCTCCCGTTCCGGGTCGGCCTGGACGACCTCGAGGTTGAGGGTGGTGACCTGCTGGTTGCCGACCCGGCCCGCCATCCGGGTGCCCTTGAACACCCGGGAGGGGGTGGCGCAGGCGCCGATGGCGCCGGGGGCCCGGTGGGTCTTGTGGGCGCCGTGGGACGCTCCCATGCCGCTGAAGTTGTGGCGCTTCATGACGCCGGTGAAGCCCTTGCCCTTGCTGACGGCGGTGACGTCGACCCGCTCGCCCTTCTCCAGGACGGCGGCGGTGATCTCCTGACCGACCTGGTAGTCGCCCAGGTCGTCGATGCGCAGCTCGACCAGCCGGCGCCCGGGCTCCACCTCCGCGTGGGCGAAGTGTCCCGCCTCGGGCTTGTTCAGCCGCGACGCCCGGACGGAGCCAAAGGTGACTTGGAGCGCGCTGTAGCCGTCGTGCTCGGGGGTCTTGACCTGCACCACCCGGCACGGCGCCACGCGTACGAGCGTGACCGGAATGGCACGGTTCTGGTCGTCCCAGACCTGTGTCATGCCGACCTTCTCGCCGACGATCGCCCTGCTTGCCATCGGAGTGCTCTCTCTGCCTTCACGCGGACGCTCCGCACAGGCATGCGCCAGGCGGAGCGAGTTGGGTTGTGCCCCGGTGTACCGACCGAACCGCGTCGGCAGCCGAGGACGTCGAAGTGGGAGGAGCCAGCCGAAGCCGGCCCCGGAACGAAGAACGAGTATAGCGGGTGGTTACTAGCCGGTTTCCGGCCGGCACCGCGCCGGGAAGGTTCGGAGGGGGGCCTTCCCCCCTCCCGGGTCAAACCTGTTGGATCTTGATCTCGATGTCGACGCCCGCCGGCAGATCCAGGCGCTGGAGTGAGTCGACCGTCTTGGGGCTGGGCTCGAGGATGTCGAGCAGGCGCTTGTGGATCCGCATCTCGAAGTGCTCCCGCGAGTCCTTGTCCTTGTGAGGGGACCGGATCACGGTGTAGCGGTGCTTCTCGGTGGGCAAGGGCACCGGCCCCCGGACCTTGGCCTGGGTGCGAACGACGGTCTCTACGATCTTCTTGGTGGACTGGTCGACGATCTCGTGGTCGTAGGCCTTCAGCCGGATGCGGATCTTCTGGGCCATCAGATGTGCGCCACTACTTGATGATCTTCACGACTCGCCCGGCGCCCACGGTGCGACCACCCTCACGGATGGCGAAACGCAGACCCTCGTCCATGGCGATGGGGGTGATGAGCTCGACGTTGAGGGCGATGTTGTCGCCCGGCATGACCATCTCGGTGCCCTCGGGAAGGGTGATCTGGCCGGTGACGTCGGTGGTGCGGAAGTAGAACTGGGGCCGGTAGTTCTGGAAGAAGGGGCTGTGGCGCCCACCCTCCTCCTTGGTCAGCACGTAGACCTGGGCCTCGAAGGTGGTGTGGGGGGTGATCGATCCCGGCTTGCACAGGACCTGGCCCCGCTGCACGTCCTCCTTGTTGATGCCCCGCAGCAGCACGCCGATGTTGTCGCCCGCCTGGCCCTGGTCGAGGAGCTTGCGGAACATCTCCACGCCCGTGCACACCGTCTGCTGGTTGTGGCCCAGGCCCACGATCTCGACCTTGTCGCCCACCTTGACGATGCCCTGCTCCACCTTGCCGGTGACGACCGTGCCCCGGCCGGTGATGGTGAACACGTCCTCGATGGGCATGAGGAAGGGCTTGTCGATGTCGCGCTCGGGGAGCGGGATGTAGTCGTCGACCGCGCTCATCAACTCGTTGATGGCCGGGGTCCACGCCGCGTCGCCCTCCAGCGCCTTGAGGGCCGACACCCGGATGACAGGGGTGTCGTCGCCGGGGAACTCGTAATCGCTGAGCAGCTCCCGGACCTCGAGGTCGACGAGGTCCAGCAACTCCTCGTCATCGACCATGTCGGCCTTGTTGAGGGCGACCACGATGTAGGGCACACCCACCTGGCGGGCCAGCAGCACGTGCTCCCGGGTCTGGGGCATGGGGCCGTCGGCTGCGCTCACGACCAGGATGGCGCCGTCGATCTGGGCCGCTCCCGTGATCATGTTCTTGATGTAGTCGGCGTGACCGGGCATGTCGACGTGTGCGTAGTGGCGCCTGGAGGTCTGGTACTCCACGTGGGCGATGGAGATGGTGATGCCCCGGGCCTTCTCCTCCGGCGCCTTGTCGATCTGGTCGAAGGCGGTGAATGCGACGGTGGGGTCCTGCTCGTGGAGGACCTTGGTGATGGCAGCCGTCAGGGTGGTCTTGCCGTGGTCGATGTGGCCCATCGTGCCCACGTTGAGGTGCGGCTTGGACCGCTCGAACTTCTGCTTCGCCATGGGACCCTCGTTGCTCCTTGCTTCGCCCGTGCCTAGATCGAAAGTGGTTACTCGCCCCGGATCCGAGCGATGATCTCGCGGGAGATCGACTCGGGAACTTCCTGGTAGGAGTGGAACTGCATCGTGTAAGTCGCACGACCCTGGGTGCGCGACCGCAGGTCAGTAGAGTAGCCGAACATATCTGAGAGAGGGACCTGAGCCCGGATCACGTGGCTCGATCCCCGTTGCTCCATGCCCTCCACCTTGCCCCGCCGGCTGGAGAGGTCACCGATCACGTCACCCATGTAATCCTCGGGTGTGACCACCTCGACGCCCATGATGGGCTCGAGGAGGACCGGCGCCGCCAGGCGGGCCGCCTTCTTCACCGCCAGGGAACCGGCGATCTTGAAGGCCATCTCCGACGAGTCGACGTCGTGGTACGACCCGTGGACCAGGGTGGCCCGCACGTCGACCATCGGGTAGCCGGCCAGGACTCCACCCGTGAGTGCCTCCTGGATGCCGGCGTCGATCGACGCGATGTACTCCTTGGGAATGATGCCGCCGACGATCTTGTCGACGAACTCGTAGCCGCCGCCGGGACCGGTGGGCTCCAGGTTGATGACCACGTGGCCGTACTGGCCCCGGCCGCCCGTCTGGCGGATGTAGCGCTCCTCGACCTTGTCGATCGCCTTGCGGATCGTCTCCCGGTAGGCGACCTGGGGCTTGCCCACGTGGGCGTCAACCTTGAACTCCCGCAGCATGCGGTCGACCAGGACCTCCAGGTGGAGCTCGCCCATGCCGGCGATGATCGTCTGGCCCGTGTCCAGGTCGGTGTGCTTCTGGAAGGTGGGGTCCTCGTCGGAGAGCTTCTGGAGGGCGTCGGCCAGCTTGTCCTGGTCGAGCTTGGTCTTGGGCTCGATGGCGACGTGGATGACGGGCTCGGGAAAGTCGAGGGACTCGAGCACGATGGGCGAGTCCATGTCGCAGAGGGTGTCGCCGGTGGTGGTCTGCTTGAGCCCGACGGCGGCGACGATGTCGCCGGCGAAGACCGCCTGCTTGTCCTCGCGGTGGTTGGCGTGCATCTGCAGGATGCGGCCGATGCGCTCCTTGCGGTCCTTGGTGGAGTTGAGGACCGCGGCGCCCTTCTTGAGGGTGCCGGAGTAGACCCGGAAGTACGTGAGCTTGCCCACGTGGGGGTCGGTCATGATCTTGAACGCGAGGGCGGAGAACGGCGCCGAGTCGTCGACCGGGCGGTCGAGCTCCTCGATCCTCTTGAGGTCGAGGCCGGTGACCGGGGGCAGGTCGATGGGGCTGGGCAGGAAGTCGACGACCGCGTCGAGGAGGGGCTGCACGCCCTTGTTCTTGAACGCGGAGCCGCACAGGACGGGGACGACCTGGTTGGCGATGGTGGCCCGGCGCAGGCCCTTGCGCAGGTCGTCGGCGGTGATCTCCTCCTCCCCGACGTACTTCTCCATGACGTTGTCGTCGAACTGCGACAGGACGTCGACCAGCTCGTGGCGCCAGACCTCGGCCTCCTCGTGGAGGTCGGCCGGGATCTCCTCGACCGTCCACTTCTCGCCCATGCCCTCTTCCCAGACCAGGGCCTTCATCCCGAGGAGGTCGATCATGCCCCGGAAGTGGCCCTCGGCTCCGATGGGAATCTGGACCAGGGCGACGGACGCGTCGAGGCGGTCCTTGATCTGGCCGACGGCGCGGAAGTAGTCGGCGCCGATCCGGTCCATCTTGTTGACGAAGCAGATCCGGGGGACGCCGTACTTGTTGGCCTGGCGCCAGACCGTCTCGGTCTGGGGCTCCACACCCGCCACCGCGTCGAAGACCGCCACCGCCCCGTCGAGCACCCGCAGCGACCGCTCGACCTCGATGGTGAAGTCGACGTGGCCCGGGGTGTCGATGATGTTGATCCACACGTCCTTCCACCGGCAGGTGGTGGCGGCCGAGGTGATGGTGATGCCCCGCTCCTGCTCCTGGATCATCCAGTCCATGACGGCCGCGCCCTCGTGGACCTCGCCGATCTTGTACGTCTTCCCCGTGTAGTAGAGGATCCGCTCCGTCGTCGTGGTCTTGCCCGCGTCGATGTGCGCCATGATCCCGATGTTCCGGGTCCTGGCGAGCGGGAACTCTCTGATGATGGGAGCTTCAGCCATGAGGGGACTCTCGCGTCTTGTGGTTTAGCGGGGGTTGCCGCGCGGTGAACTGCCTTTGACTTCCGCCGACCGCTCGGGGGCCGAAGGCACCGGTCCCGGCTGGCGGCGGACGCTGCACCCACAGGGTGGAGCGTCCTGTGGGGGAGCTAGACGAGGGAGGGTCTCCCTCCCCCCTCTACCAACGATAGTGGGCGAACGCCTTGTTGGACTCCGCCATCTTGTGCATGTCGTCGCGCCGCTTCACCGCGGAACCAACGCCGTTGGAGGCGTCGAGTATTTCGTTGGCCAGGCGCAGCGCCATCGTCTTCTCCCGGCGCTGGCGGGCGTAGCCGACCAGCCAGCGGATGCCGAGGGTGGTTGCCCGCCGGGGACGGACCTCGACCGGTACCTGGTAGGTGGCCCCGCCGACGCGCCGGCTCTTGACCTCGAGCTGGGGCTTCACGTTCTCCATGGCCCGCTTGAGGGCGGCCACGGGATCGCCCCCGCTCTTCTCCCGAACGGTGTCGAGGGCCGAGTAGACGATGCGCTCGGCCAGGGATCGCTTGCCCCGGGACAGGACCTTGTTGACGAACTGGGTGACCAGCACCGACCGGTAGATGGGGTCGGGCATGAGGTCACGACGCGGCGGCGGGCCCTTGCGCGGCATACCTACTTCTCCTTCTTGGCGCCGTAGCGGCTGCGGGCCTGCTTGCGGTCGCGGACGCCGGAGGCGTCGAGCACGCCCCGGATGATCTTGTAGCGGACCCCGGGCAGGTCCTTCACCCGGCCGCCGCGGACGAGCACGATGGAGTGCTCCTGGAGGTTGTGGCCCACGCCGGGGATGTAGGCGGTGACCTCCTGCCCGGTGGTGAGCCGCACCCGGGCCACCTTGCGCAGGGCCGAGTTCGGCTTCTTCGGGGTGTGCGTGTACACGCGGGTGCACACGCCCCGTCGCTGGGGCGCCCCCTTGAGGGCGGGAGTCTTGGTCTTGTCGGACTTCGACTCGCGGCCCTTCCGGACCAACTGCGAGATGGTGGGCAAAGCAAACCTTTCAGAACATCTGCCGAGAGACGACCTACAAGTGTATCCCGAGAGAGCCGCGGTCCCCCACGGCCCCCCCGGGGCGCACCACTACAGGCTGGCGGGTCCGGTTCCCCGCTCGAGCAGGTACTGCTCCTCGTCCTCGGACGGGACTTCGTGGGCGGCCGCCTCGGCACCAGCGGCGGTGCCCGAGCCCAGGTTGGCCAGCCAGGCGGCCAGGTCCTGGTCGGTGTCGGACGAGTAGTACGACAGCGGCTCGTAGTCGGGCGCCTGGATGTCGAGGTTGCGGTACCTCGTCATCCCGGTGCCGGCGGGGATGAGCTTGCCGATGATGATGTTCTCCTTGAGGCCCAGGAGCTGGTCGCGCTTGCCTTCGATGGCAGCCTCGGTGAGCACCCGGGTGGTCTCCTGGAACGATGCCGCCGACAACCACGACTCGGTGGCCAGCGACGCCTTGGTGATGCCCATCAGCTCGGGCCGGCCCTCGGCCGGGCGCTTGCCCTCCTGCACCAGGCCGCGGTTGATCTCGGCGTAGATCCGGGAGTCGACCCGCTCGCCGGGCAGGAACTCCGAGTCGCCGGCCTCGGCCACCGACACCCGCCGCAGCATCTGGCGGACGATGAGCTCGATGTGCTTGTCGTGGATCGGCACGCCCTGGGGCCGGTAGACCTCCTGCACCTGGTCGACCAGGTACTGCTGCGTCTCCCGGATGCCCTTGATCTCGAGCAGCTCCTTGGGGTCCTTGGGCCCCTCGACGAGGGCGTCGCCCGCCTCCACGTCCTGGCCGTCGTGCACCAGCAGCCGTGACAGGTCGCGGTTGGAGATCGGGTAGGCCTCCTCGCTCCCGTCGTCGGAGACGATGGTGAGCACTCGACCCTTGACCTCGTCGTCGACCATTCGGACCACACCCGAGGTACGGGCCAGGACGGCCTTGCCCTTGGGGGTGCGGGCCTCGAAGAGCTCGACCACCCGGGGCAGGCCGTGGGTGATGTCGATGCCGGCGATGCCACCGGTGTGGAACGTACGCATGGTGAGCTGGGTGCCGGGCTCGCCGATGGACTGGGCCGCGATGACCCCCACCGCCTCGCCCAGCTCGATGTCCTTGCCCGTGGCCAGGGAGCGGCCGTAGCAGTCGCCGCAGACCCCGTAGGCGGCCTCGCAGGTCAGCACCGACCGCACCCGCAGCCGGTTGACGGCGGGATCGTCGCGGAGGCGATGCATGTCGGCCTCACCGATCTGGACGCCGGCTTCGATGACGGAGCCGTCGGACAGGGTGGCCGGCTCGACCAGGACCCGACCGTACAGGCGCGTCTCCAGGTTGAAGCGCTCCTTGGCGTCGTCCCGGCGGATGTTCTCCAGCCAGATCCCCCGGGTGGTGCCGCAGTCGACCTCCCGGATGATCAGCTCCTGGGCCACGTCGACCAGCCGCCGGGTGAGGTAGCCGGAGTCGGCCGTCCGCAGGGCGGTGTCGGCCAGGCCCTTGCGGGCCCCGTGGGTGGAGATGAAGTACTCGAGGACCGACAGACCTTCCCGGAAGTTCGACTTGATCGGGCGGGGGATGATCTCGCCCCGGGGGTTGGCCACCAGACCACGCATGCCGGCGATCTGCTGGACCTGGATGACGTTGCCCCGGGCGCCCGACCCCACCATCATGTCGATGGGGTTGAACACCTGGGAGCTCAGGGTGCGCTCCATGGCCCGCCGCACCTCCTGGGTGGCGTTGGTCCAGGTCTCGACTTCCTTCTGCCGGCGCTCGTCGTCGGTGATGATCCCCTTGCGGAACTGGGACTCGATCTTGTCCGCTTCCTTCTCGTACTTGTCGAGGATCGACTCCTTCTCCGGGGGCGTCTTGACGTCGTCCATGGAGATGGTGAGGCCGGACTGGGTGGCGTAGCGGAAACCGAGGTTCTTGATCGCGTCGAGGCTGGAGGCCACGACCGCCTTGGGGTAGTTGTTGACCAGCAGCTCGACGATGTCGCTCACGTCGCGCTTCTTCACCGGCTTGTCGACGAACCCGAACCGGGCGCAGTAGTCGACCGGAAGGGCGTTCTCGAACAGCAGCCGGCCCGGGGTGGTGTCGCGGTAGGTGGGCTTGCCCCCTTCGCCGTCCGGATCGACGTCGGTTCCCTGACGGATGGACACCGTGCTGTGGATGTCGATGTCGCCGTTGTCGAGGGCGCGCTCGACCTCCCACAGGTGGGAGAAGCGACGGCCCTCGCCGGGGACACCCTTGAGGCCCTCGGTGAGGTAGTAGATGCCGATGACCATGTCCTGGCTGGGGACCGTGAGAGGACGGCCGTGGGCCGGCGACAGCACGTTGTTGGCCGAGAGCATCAGCACTCGCGCCTCGGCCTGGGCCTCGGCGGAAAGGGGCAGGTGGACGGCCATCTGGTCGCCGTCGAAGTCGGCGTTGAAGGCGGCGCACACCAGGGGGTGGATCTGGATGGCCTTGCCCTCGACCAGCAGCGGCTCGAAGGCCTGGATGCCGAGGCGGTGCAGCGTCGGGGCCCGGTTGAGGAACACCGGGTGCTCCTTGATGACCTCCTCCAGGATGTCCCAGACGTGCGGGCGCCGGCGCTCGACCATGCGCTTGGCCGACTTGATGTTCTGGGCCAGCTCGGTGTCGACCAGCCGCTTCATGACGAAGGGCTTGAACAGCTCCAGGGCCATGAGCTTGGGCAGCCCGCACTGGTGCAGGCGGAGCGTCGGACCGGCGACGATGACCGAACGGCCCGAGTAGTCGACCCGCTTGCCGAGCAGGTTCTGGCGGAACCGGCCCTGCTTGCCCTTGAGCATGTCGGACAGCGACTTGAGGGGACGGTTGCCGGGCCCGGTGACGGGGCGGCCGCGGCGGCCGTTGTCGAACAGGGCGTCGACCGCCTCCTGCAGCATGCGCTTCTCGTTGTTGACGATGATCTCGGGCGCGCCGAGGTCGAGGAGACGCTTGAGCCGGTTGTTGCGGTTGATGACCCGGCGGTAGAGGTCGTTGAGGTCGGACGTGGCGAAGCGGCCGCCGTCGAGCTGCACCATGGGCCGCAGGTCGGGCGGGATGACCGGGACCGCGTCGAGGATCATGGCCGACGGCTCGTTGACCCGGCGGCCGGTGTCGGGGTCGCGCCGGTTGAAGGCGGTGACGATCTTGAGCCGCTTGATCGCCTTCTGCTTGCGCTGGGCCGACAGCGGACGCCGGCCGTCGGCGGCGTCGATCATCTCCCGGAGCTTGATCTCCTCGGCGTCGAAGTCGACCTCGCCGATGAGCTGGGCGATGACGTCGGCGCCCATGCCGCCCCGGAAGTAGTCGCCGTAGCGGTCGCGGAGCTGGCGCCAGACGCTCTCGTCTTCGAGGATCTTGCGGGCGAAGAGGTCCTTGAGCTCGTCGAAGGCGCGCCGGGCGACGTCGATCTCGGCTTGGGCCCGCTCCCGGATGGAAGTGATCTCCTTGTCGGCGGCCCGCTGGCGGGCCTTCAGCTCGGAGTCCTTGGCCCCTCCGGCCTCCAGCTCGGCGACCTCGTTCTCGAGGTCCTTGAACCGGTGGTCGATGTCGACGTCCCGGGACCGCTCGATCTCGGCCAGCTCCTCCAGCAGCTCGGCCTCCAGCTCGGGGAGATCGTTGTGGCGGCGCTCCTCGTCGACCCAGGTGACCAGGTTGGCGGCGAAGTAGATGACCTTCTCCAGCTGCTTGGCCTTGAGCTCCTCACGGGGCTCGGTGCCCATGAGCAGGTAGGCCAGCCACGAGCGGGTGCCGCGGAGGTACCAGATGTGGACGACGGGGGCGGCCAGCTCGATGTGGCCCATCCGCTCCCGGCGGACCTTCGAGCGGGTGACCTCGACGCCGCACCGCTCGCAGATGATCCCCTTGAAGCGGACGCGCTTGTACTTGCCGCAGTAGCACTCCCAGTCCTTGGTGGGACCGAAGATCTTCTCGCAGAAGAGCCCGTCCTTCTCCGGCTTCAGGGTGCGGTAGTTGATGGTCTCCGGCTTCTTGACCTCGCCGTTGGACCACGTGCGGATCGAGTCCGCGGTCGCCAGGGCAATACGCAACTGGTCGAAGTTGTTGACGTCAAGCAACTGTTCTGCCTACCTCTCTGTGACGTCGAAACCTTGGGGACTGCAATGCCCGGCCGGGGTGACCGGCCGGGCGTCTGGCTTCAGAATCGGGAGCTCCGCTCGGCTGCCCGGCGGGCGTCCTCTTCGTCGGAACCACGTTCGGGCCGGCTCAGGTCGATCCCGAGCTCCTCGGCGGTGCGGAAGATGTCCTCGTCGAGCTCCCGCATCTCGATCTCCTCGCCTGTCGTCGAGAGGACCTCGACGTTGAGGCAGAGGCTCTGCATCTCCTTGATCAACACCTTGAACGACTCGGGAATGCCGGGCTCGGGGATGTTCTCGCCCTTGACGATGGCCTCGTAGACCTTGACCCGGCCGAGGACGTCGTCGGACTTGATGGTGAGCAGCTCCTGGAGGGCGTAGGCGGCGCCGTAGGCCTCCAGGGCCCACACCTCCATCTCCCCGAACCGCTGGCCGCCGAACTGGGCCTTCCCGCCCAACGGCTGCTGGGTGATCATCGAGTAGGGGCCGGTGGACCGGGCGTGGATCTTGTCGTCGACCAGGTGGAGCAGCTTCAGGATGTAGCTGTAGCCGACGGTGACGGGCCGGTCATAGGGCTCGCCGGTGCGGCCGTTGTAGAGCGTGGTCTTGCCGTCGGGCTGGATGAGGCGCTCGCCGTTGCCGCTGGCCGAGTCGGAGTGGATGCTCTCCAGCAGGCGGCGGATGGTCGGGTGCTTGCCGGCGCCGGCCGCCCCCTCCTCGTCCCAGTGAGCCCCGTCGAAAACGGGCGACGACACCCAGACCGAGGGCTCGGTGATGGGCCGGGTCTTGGTCGCGGTGGTGGAGTGCGGCGGCTGGGCGTTGACCCCTTCGCCCCCCCAGCCCCAGCGGGCGGCGTAGCCCAGGTGGGCTTCGAGGACCTGACCCACGTTCATCCGGCTGGGCACGCCCAGAGGGTTGAGGATGATGTCGACCGGGGTGCCGTCGGCCAGGTGGGGCATGTCCTCCACCGGGAGGATCTTGGAGATGACGCCCTTGTTGCCGTGCCGGCCGGCCAGCTTGTCGCCCTCGCTGATCTTGCGCTTCTGGGCCACGTACACCCGGACCAGCTGGTTGACACCCGGCGCCAGCTCGTGCTGCTCCTCGCGGGAGAAGACCTTGACGTCGATGACCTTGCCCGTCTCGCCGTGGGGCACCTTGAGGCTGGTGTCGCGGACCTCTCGTGCCTTCTCGCCGAAGATGGCCCGCAGGAGCCGCTCCTCGGGGGTGAGCTCGGTCTCGCCCTTGGGAGTGACCTTGCCCACCAGCACGTCACCCGGGCCGACCTCGGCCCCGATGCGGATGATCCCCCGCTCGTCGAGATCCTTCAGGATCTCCTCGGACAGGTTGGGGATGTCTCGGGTGATCTCCTCCGCGCCCAGCTTGGTGTCGCGGGCGTCGACCTCGTGGGCCTCGATGTGGATCGAGGTGAGGACGTCGTCGCGGACGAGACGCTCGGAGAGGATGATGGCGTCCTCGAAGTTGTAGCCCTCCCACGGCATGAAGGCGACGAGCAGGTTCTTGCCCAGGGCCAGGTCGCCGTTGTGGGTGGAGGGGCCGTCGGCCAGGACATCGCCCTTGCGGACGGTCATCCCGTCGTCGACCCGGGGCTTCTGGTTGATGCAGGTCCCCTGGTTGGACCGGCGGAACTTGGCCAGGCGGTAGAACTTGCGGCCCAGGGTGCGGCCTTCGCGGTCGGTCTGACCTTCGGCGTACTGGACCCAGATGTGGTCGCCGGTGACCTCCTGGACCAGGCCGTCGCCCTCGGCCAGTACGACGTCGCCCGCGTCCCGGGCGGCGCGCGGCTCGATGCCGGTGCCGATGTAGGGCGCCTCCGCCCGCACCAGGGAGACCGCCTGGCGCTGCATGTTGGCGCCCATGAGGGCCCGGTTGGCGTCGTCGTGCTCGAGGAAGGGGATCATGGCCGTGGCCACGGAGACGATCTGCTTGGGGGAGACGTCCATGAGGTCGACCTCGGCCGGGGGCACGTAGTCGATCTCGCTGGTCGTGCCGTAGGACGTACCTCCGGCGCCGATGCGCACGCCCGCGCCTTGGGGGCCACGCCGGACGAGCACGCGGTCACCGATGAAGCGTCCGTCGGAGTCGAGGGAGGCGTTCGCCTGGGCGATGACGTGCTCCTCCTCCTCGTCGGCGGCCAGGTACATGATCTCGTCGGTGATGCGGCCGTCGACGACCTTGCGGTAGGGCGTCTCGATGAACCCGAAGTCGTTGACCCGGGCGTAGGTGGCGAGGGAGCCGATGAGGCCGATGTTGGGGCCTTCCGGGGTCTCGATGGGGCACATCCGGCCGTAGTGGCTGGTGTGCACGTCACGGACCTCGAAGCCGGCCCGCTCCCGCGACAGACCGCCGGGGCCCAGCGCCGACAGCCGGCGCTTGTGGGTGAGCCCGTCGAGGGGGTTGGTCTGGCCCATGAACTGGGACAGCTGGCTGGTGCCGAAGAACTCCTTGATGGCCGCCACCACGGGCCGGATGTTGATCAGCGTCTGGGGGGTGATGGCCTCGACATCCTGGGTGGTCATGCGCTCCCGGACGACCCGCTCCATGCGGGACAGGCCGATGCGGACCTGGTTCTGGATCAGCTCGCCCACCGACCGGATACGGCGGTTGGCGAAGTGGTCCTGGTCGTCGAGGCGGTAGCCGGCCTCGCCCGCGGCCAGGTGGAGAAGGTAGGTGGTGGCGGCCAGGATCTCGGACGGGCTGAGCACGAACTGGGTCTGCGTGGGGCGGACCAGGTCGATGGCGAACAGCTCGGCGATCTTCTCGATCTCCGGACCCAGCTTGCGGTTGAGCTTGTAGCGGCCGACCCGGGTGAGGTCGTAGCGCTTGGGGTTGAAGAACGCGTTCTCGAAGTAGGCCCGGCCGGCCTCGACCGAGGGCGGCTCGCCGGGGCGGGCCCGCTTGTAGATCTCGACCAGGGCCTCCTCGCGCGTGGGGGCGAGGTCGCGCTCCTTCTCCCACTGACCCTCGAGGAAGTCGAAGTGGTCGACGAAGCGCTCGAGGAAGCCGGGGGCGGCCTCCTGGTCGTAGCCCAGGGCGCGCAGGAGGACGAACAGGCTCAGGCGACGCTTGCGGGCGACGCGGGTGCCGGCGGTGACGTCCTTGCCCGGCTTCTGCTCGATGTCGAACTCGATCCACTCGCCACGGTAGGGATGGATCGTGGCGGTGGCGATGGTCTTGGCGTCACGGCCGGGCTGGAAGATCACGCCCGGTGAGCGGACGAGCTGGGACACGACCACCCGCTCGGTGCCGTTGATGATGAACGTGCCCTTGTCGGTCATCATCGGGAAGTCGCCCATGAAGACCGTCTGCTCCTTGATCTCGCCCGTGCCCGCGTTCATGAAGCGGGCCCGCACGAAGATCGGAGCGGAGTAGGTCATGTCCTTCTCCTTGCACTCCTCCACCGAGAACTTCGGCGGCGGGCGCAAGTCGATGTCGTCGGCGTCGAACTCCAGTTCGAGACGGAGCTGTCCCGTGAAGTCCTCGATGGGGCTGATGTCGCGGAAGGTCTCGGCCAGGCCGCGGTCGAGAAACCACTTGAAGGAGTCGCGCTGGACGGCGATGAGGTCCGGAAGTGCAAGGACCTCGTCGAGGTTGGAGAACGTGTAGCGTTCCCGGGTTGCGGGATGGGTGGGCAAGGAAACTGCTCCTTCCCGGAGATCAGCGGTCAAAAGGGCCGCCGGGCGCGCGGAGTCAAGCCGGAGAGAGTGGACGGCGACACGCGGGCGGGCACGGCGAAAGCAATCTTAGCCGTAGCTCCGCGGTAAAACAAGCTGTCCCGGGAACAGGCCCAAATGGGACGTTATTGGAAGCCGCTCATCTGGTCAAGGGTTCTCCACAGATTCGTGGGGGGAACAGACTGTCGTCCACCCAGCGACTCCCCCTGGGAAGCCAACTTCGAGGACCACGGCCACCAACGGCCTTGAGCGTGATCACCACGCCGCCCGAGGGGCACCCACCGGGCCACACCGGCGAACGTGCGGACGACGGCCACCGCAGTTCCCGGTCCGTGCCCCCAGGAGGGGCCAGGGGCGGGCCGGCGAACCCCGGGCCGGACGACGCCAGGCCCGGGACGAGTCAGCCGGTCGATGCGCCGGAGACGGGGTGGACGTCCGCGTTCGACGCTCGACCCGCCGGGCGGCCGGCAGGCACGGGACCCTCGCCCCGTGCCTGCCCGGATGGACCGTGGCGCTACTTGACCTCGACGGTGGCGCCGGCGCTCTCGAGCTGGGCCTTGGCCTTGGCCGCGTCCTCCTTGGACGCCTTCTCCAGGACCTTGGCCCCGGGGGCGCTGTCGACCAGGTCCTTGGCCTCCTTCAGGCCCAGGTTGGTGAGCGACCGCACCTCCTTGATGACCTGGATCTTCTTCTCGCCGACGCCGGTGATGATGACGTCGAACTCGTCCTGCTCCTCCACCTCGGGGGCGGCCTCGGCCGCGGCGGCCGGACCGGCCGCAGCCGCCGGGGCGGCGGCGGTGACCCCGAACTTCTCCTCGAAGTCCTTGAGCAACTCGCTCAACTCGAGGACGGTCATGTTGGCGATGCTGTCGAGAATCTCTTCCTTGGTGGCCATCTCAGGACTCCTGTGTCTCTTCCGGGGTGGTGTCGGTCGTGTCGGTGGTGGGTGCTGGCTCAGCAGCGGGGGTCGGTTCGTCGGGGGCCGGGGCAGCCGGGGCCTCGGTGGCGGGGGCCGGGGCCTCGGTGGCGGGGGCCGGGGCGGCGTCGGCCTGGGTGGCGGACGAAGGTTCTTCGGGGGCCTCGGGGGCGGGGGCGTCGGCGGCCTTCTGGTCGATCAGGGCCTTGAGCCCGTAGGCGAAGCCCCGGGGTACGGCCTGGAGGAGGCCCGCCATCTTCGCCAGCGGGGCGGCCAGTGCCCCCGCCAGCTGGGCCAGCAGGACCTCCCGGGGCGCGACGTCGGCCAGGGCCGTGGCCTCGGCGGCCGAGAGCACCTTGGTGCCGAGGAGGCCTCCCTTGACGGTGAGGCTGGGGTGGGTACGGGCGAAGTCGCGCAGTGACTTCGCCACCGCCACCGGGTCGCCGGCCACGAAGGCGATGGCGGTGGGTCCCTCGAGCAGGGCGACCAGGTCGTCGAGGCCGAGGTCGACCGCGGCCAGGCGGACCAGGGTGTTCTTGTAGATCCGGTACTCGCCACCGGAATCGCGCAGCGTCTGGCGCAGCCGGGCCAGGTCGGACACCTTGAGGCCGCGGTATTCGGTGAGCAGGGCGCCGTTGGCCGAGGACAGGCGCTCACGCACCTCGGTGACGACGGCCACCTTCTCCGGGCGAGGCTCGGCTATCGGGGTTCCGGCGGCCATAGGGCCTCTCCTCCTCGGGCGGCGTGGCGCGCGAACGTCCCGGGAGGGTCAGTCCACGCCTCGTTGGGCGGGCCCCGCCGGATTGCTCCGGACCGGACCGCTTACGCGCCTAGCGCACCGAATGTCTGCGGCGATCTCTTGGTTGTCGTGAAGGGTACTACGGCGTCAGCCGGCGGCGGCAAGGGCGTCGTCGACGGCGCGCACCGGGTTGGTGGCGTCGAGCTTGACTCCCGGGCCCATGGTGGAAGACACCGTGATCCCCCGCAGGTACTTGCCCTTGGCCGCGGCCGGCTTGACCCGGCTCAGCTCCTCCATGACCGCCCGCAGGTTGGTGAGGAGGGCCCTGCGGTCGAAGCTGACCTTGCCGATGGGGACGTGGATGTTGCCGTAACGGTCGGTGCGGTACTCGACCCGTCCACCCTTGAACTCCCGGACTGCCCGGCCGACGTCCATGGTCACCGTGCCCGTCTTGGGGTTGGGCATGAGGCCGCGGGGACCGAGGATGCGGCCCAGCTTGCCCACCTGGCCCATCTGGTCGGGGGTGGCGATGGCGACGTCGAAGTCGAGGAAGCCTCCCTGGACCCGGGCCACCAGGTCGTCGGCGCCGACCACGTCGGCTCCCGCCTCCCGGGCCTCGGCCGCGGCCGGCCCGGCGGCGAAGACGGCCACCCGGACCTCCTTGCCGGTGCCGGCGGGCAGGCCCACCGTGCCTCGGACGATCTGGTCGGCCTTGCGGGGGTCGACGCCGAGGCGCACAGCCAGCTCGACGGTCTCGTCGAACTTGGCCGCGGCCAGGTTCTTCACCAGGTCGACGCCCTCGCCCGGCGCGTGGAGGCGGCTCTTCTCGAAGCGGCGGACGGCGTCGGTGTACTTCTTGGAGTCCTTCTTGGTGTGCGTCATCGGGACACCGTGATCCCCATCGAACGGGCCGTTCCCGCGATCTGCTGGCGGGCGGCCTCGAGGTCGTTGGCGTTGAGGTCGGGCATCTTCTGCTTGGCGATGTCGGTGAGCTGGGCGTCGGTGATGGAGCCCGCGTTCTCCTTGCCGGGGTTGGTGGACCCCTTGGTGACGCCCGCCGCGGCCCGGATGAGCACCGGCGTGGGCGGCGTCTTGAGGATGAACGTGAACGACCGGTCCTCGAACACGGTGATCTCGGCCGGCACGACCGTGCCCCGCTGAGACTCGCTGGCGGCGTTGTACTGCTTGCAGAACTCCATGATGTTGACCCCGTGGGGGCCAAGGGCGGTTCCGACCGGCGGTGCGGGTGTGGCCGCCCCCGCCGGGATCTGGATCCGCACCACCGCGGCGACTCGACGCTTACCCATTACAGACTGACTCCTGTGTGCCGAAGTTGCGGACGGCTGTGACCGCCGCCGAAGGCGGCCCCCACGGCTGTCCGCACGATGAGGATTTCCGTGCGGAGGCGGGCCACTCCGCCGGCCTCCGGTGCTCGTTGCAACTCGCCGGGCAGACTCGGCTTGCGAAAGCGAAGGCTCACAGCTTCGCCACCTGACTGAACTCGAGCTCGACCGGGGTCTCCCGGCCGAAGATGTTGACCAGGACCTTGAGCTTGAGCTGGTCCTCGTTGATCTCGGCGATCTGCCCCGAGAAGTCGGCGAAGGGACCCTCGCGGACCCGGACGCTCTCGCCGACCTCGTACATCGGCCGCCGGGCCGGCTTGCGGGTGACGCCCTCGGTTCCGCCGGACTGCACCTGGAGGATGCTCTCCACCTCCTTGCGCGACAGCGGGGTGGGCTTGGCGCCCAGCCCCACGAAGCCGGTGACACCGGGCGTGTTGCGCACGACCCGCCACGAATCGTCGTCGAGCTCGCAACGGACGAGGAGGTACCCGGGGAACACCTTCTTCTGCACGGTGACCCGCTTGCCACCCTTGAACTCGATCACGTCCTCCATGGGGATGACGCACTCGAAGATGCGATCCTCCATGTTCATGGAGGCGATCCGGCTCTGGAGGTTGGACTTCACCTTGTTCTCGTAGCCGGCGTAGGTGTGAACCACGTACCACGACCCGGGACGGTCGTAGGGGCTCTCGACGGGAGCCTCCTGCTCGACCTCGTCGTCGTCGGCCAGGCCATCGTCGAAGACGATGGGATCGTCGGCCACGGCACCCGAGTCGCCGGCGTCGTCGGTGAGAACGGCGGCGGGCTCGTCGCCGAGGACAGTGTCGTCGGGATCGCCGAGGGACGGCGTGGCCAGGGGGTCGACGTCGCTCACTGGAAGAGGAAGATGACGATCCTGCCGAACAGGAAGTCGAGTCCGAAGATGAGGGCGGTGAGCACGAGCAGGGCCACCAGCACGATGATCGAGTAGTGGATGACCTCGCCGCGGGTGGGCCAGGCCACCTTGCGCAGCTCGGCCCGCACCTGGCGGAAATACTCGGCGGCGCCGATCCGCTCCTTCGGAGGTCGAGCCGCAGGCCTGGTCGGCTCCCGGCGCGCGGGTGTGCCGTCGGGGGCCAGTTGGCCCTGACGCTGCATCATCCGCTTCATCTGTCGGTTCACGATTACCTCTTGGGACGCGGGGTTCTCAGCAACCAGCAGGGCAGGAGGGACTCGAACCCCCAACCGCCGGTTTTGGAGACCGGTGCTCTGCCAGTTGAGCTACTGCCCTGGGTCAGCCCGGTGGGCGTGAGTACACCGAGGATAGCTCAGGCCCCGTGAAGGCGTTGCGGCGGCCGGGCGTCACCGCCGAGCCGCGCTGGGCGCTCTAGCTGGCGACGGCCACCCGGCGGTGACGGCGGCTGGCCAGGACGATGGCGCCGGCGGCGCCGGCAGCAGTTGCGGCGGCGATGCCGCCCAGGTAGGCCGCCCGGCGCCCCGTGAGCAGCGACTTCATGGCCCCCCGTTCCCCAGCCGCCTCGAGGGCGACAAGGACGTCGGGCAGCAGGCCGGGGCTGGGCAGGAGCACCTCGGTGCGCAGCTGGTGGAGCACTCGCAACACCTTGCGGTACTGAGCCAGCTCGGCCTGGCAGCGCAGGCAGGTCTCCACGTGCCGGCGCATGTCGAGCTCGGCGACGTCGAGGCCGTCGACGATACCGGGAAGGGCGGCGGCCACGTCGTCACAGGAGACGCCCTTGGGACGGGGACCGCCGACGGTCACCGGGGCCGGACGAACACCGAACTTAGACCGCACGGGCCTTCTCCTCTCCGGGCATGGGGAACAGCCGCTCGCGCAGCTTGCGACGGGCCCGGTGCAGCCGGACCTTGGCCGCCGCTTCGGTGATCCCCAACTCCGAGGCGATCGCCTCGTGCGGAAGGTCGTAGACGTCACGCAGGACGACGACGGTGCGCATCGACGGTGGCAGCTCGGCCAGAGCGGCCGTCATCCGGTCGCGCAAGGCGGCTGCCTCGGCCATCCCCTCGGGGTTGGACTCGGGTCGTTCGTCGGGCATGGGGTCGTCGTCGGACAGCTCGTCGTGGCCGGCCTTGTTCCGGCGGGAGAGATGGGTCGACGCGCAGTTGGCCGTGATCCGGTACATCCAGGTCGAGAAGCGGGCGTCGCCCCGGAACCGCTTCAGGCCTCGGAAGGCCCGCAGGTAGGCGTCCTGGGCGACGTCGCGAGCGTCGTCGTCGTTCCCGGTGAGCCGGTACGCCAGCGTGTAGACGTCGGCCTCGGTGCTTCGGACCAGCTCGGCGAACGCAGAGACGTCGCCAGCCTTGGCCCGATCCACGAGGGCAGCCTCTTCCGCGGGAATCACCGGAGCTTCGACCGTGTCGGCTCCGGAAAGGTTACGGACAGGATCCTCGTCGTCGACCTCGAGATCGGCTTCGACGTCGAGGTCGGCCGGCGCCGCGGCTAGCGGGTCTCCCGGTGGGTGGTGTGCGTCCGATCCCACTTGCAGTACTTCTTGAGCTCCATCCGCTCGCGGTCGTTCTGCTTGTTCTTCATGGTGATGTAGTTGCGGCGCTTGCACTGCTCGCACGCGAGCGTGATCTTGACCCGCTTTTCGCCCTTGGCCATCCGGCCGCTTCCTTTCCGTCACGTGGGGAGCAGTCTACGCCAGGCGGACCGGCGACCACACCGGGGGCTGTGGAAGCCCTTGACCCGGGGGGACGTCGGGGCCAGGACCCCGACTGTGCTGCTCGATGAACGAGGCGACACGCCGCCGGCGCCTCACCGTCCGTCCCCTTGAGGGGTGACGAAGCGAAAGGCTGTCCTGGCATGTCGATGTGGGCGTCTGTCGTGCGGTAGCGGCGGGCGGACTCGAACCGCCGACCCCTCGATTATGAGCCGAGTGCTCTTACCAACTGAGCTACGCCGCCCGGTGGGCGTCTACCCGGGAACGACCCCGGGCCGGCTCAGCTTACAAGCCACCCGGACCGTGCCCTTCAGCTTCGGTGAGCCCCCTGTCGGAATCGAACCGACGACACCAGCCTTACCATGGCTGTGCTCTGCCGACTGAGCTAAGGGGGCGGGTCCTTCCCGATGATAGCCAGCCGGTCCGACCGGCCTCACGAGAACCGGGCCGTCGAGATCAGGCTGGCCGAGCCCCACGACGCCGAGGCCATCCGCGCCATCTACAACCTCGAGGTGCTGGAGTCGACGGTGACGTTCGACCTGGTGCCGCGAACCCTGGAGGGGCAACAGGCGTGGCTGGACGAGCACGCCGGCGTCCACCCCGCGGTCGTGCTGGTGGAGGGGGATGCGGTCGTCGGCTTCGGCTGCCTGGGCCCATACCGGCCCCGGCCCGCCTACGCGACCACGGTCGAGAGCTCGATCTACGTGCGCCGTGACCGCCAGGGCCGGGGCTACGGGCGGGCGCTGCTCGATGAGCTGCTCCGCCTCGGGACCGTCCACGGGTTCCACGCCGTCATGGCCCGCATCGTCGACGGCCACCGGGTTTCGATCACGCTGCACCGGTCGTGCGGGTTCGAGCTGGTGGGCGTGGAGCGGGAGGTCGGCCGCAAGTTCGGGCGGTGGCTCGACGTCGTCGTCATGGAGCGTCTCCTGTGAGCGGGTAGGTTGGCGCCGACGTGGAGGTGACGACCGAGATCGAGGACGGCGTCGCCGTGGTCACCCTGGGCGGGGCCGTGGTCATCGAGCACGCCGACCGGCTGGGCGAGGTGTTCGGCGGGCTGCTGGCCGACGGCCGACACAACTTCGTGCTCGACCTCAAGGACGTCGTGGTCGTCGACGGGGCCGGGCTGGCGCAGGTGGTCGGGCTGTTCAAACGGGTGCGAATCGGGCCGGGCGACGTCCGCCTCTGCGACGTGCCCCCGTGGGTGAAGGTGGTCCTGGCCATGACCCGCCTCAACCGGGTGTTCGCGTCCTTCGACGACCGGGGGGCGGCAGTCGCCAGCTTCGCCGGCCAGGAGCGGGCGTGAGCACGCGCCCCGCCAAAGCCGTGATCCTCGCCGCCGGCCAGGGCACCCGGATGGGTTCCGACCTGCCCAAGGTCCTCCATCCGATCGACGGCAAGCCGATGGTGATCTCCTGCCTGGAGGCGTCCATGGCCGCCGGCGTCGACGACATCGTCCTGGTGGTCGGGGTGGGTCGCGAGCAGGTGATCGACGCGGTCGACGACGCCTACGACGGCATGGAGTACGCGTTCCAGAACGAGCAGTTGGGCACCGGGCACGCGGTGATCCAGGCCCGTGCGTTCCTGGAGGACTTCGACGGGAACGTCGCCGTCCTCTACGGCGACATGCCCATGCTCACGGCCGACACCATCCGGCGGGTGGTCGATCACCGGGACGCGACCGGCGCGGCCGCCGTCCTGCTCACCATCGAGCTCGAGAACCCACCCGACTTCGGTCGGATCGTGCGCGACGGCGACGGGCGGGTGGTCGGCATCGTCGAGGCCCGCGACGCGACGGCCGAGCAGTTGGCGGTCAAGGAGGTCAACGTCGGGGCCTACTGCTTCGACTCCAGGGCCCTGGTGGGCGCCCTCGACCGCCTGCGGCCCGACAACTCCCAGGCCGAGTACTACCTCACCGACGTCGTCGCCATCCTGGCCGGCGACGGGTCGTTGGTGGAGACGCTCGCCACCGACAACCTGGAGGAGACGCTCGGCATCAACGATCCCGAGCACCTCGACTTCGCCGAGAAGCTGCGGCACATCCGGTACGCGGAGCGGATGTACGCCCGGGTCGACGCCCTGGCCCGGGAGCGGCGGCCGAAGCCTTAGCCTAGGCCGGGGCCGTCACCCGTTCCCGGGTCGGCACCCGGCGGATGATGAACCAGGTCCCGACCAGGGCGACGGCCACGATCACGGCCGCCACCACCGGCTGGGAGCGAGTCAGGACGGCGCTGACCGCGACGAACAGCCACATCGTCCCCAAGGCCCACGCCTTGGCCCGGCGGGGCATCCCCAGGCCGTTGCGGTAGTCGCCGACCATGGGCCCGATACGGGGCAGCCCGAGGACCCATGCCTCGAAGCGGGGGCTCGAGCGGGCGAAGCAGGAGGCGGCCACGATGAAGAACACCGTCGTCGGTAGGCCGGGGACCACGATCCCGACGCCGCCGAGGGCCACCGCCACCCACCCGGCGCCGAACCACAGCCAGCGGGCGGGGCCGGATGCCATTTGACTGCCCATCTCAGCCGAGCAGCTGGGCGATGTCGATGGCCGCCTGCACCACGAGGAACGCCAGGATGGTGCCGCCGATGGCCGTGTACCGCCACCGCCAGCGATGGTTGGCCCCGAAGAAGCGCCGCATGGAGGCCACGATGGCGACGATCGACACCGTCCCCACCACCAGCCCGACGACCGGGCCGACGTTCCCCGCCAGACCCACGACCGGCCCGAGGATGGGAAGCACGAGGTAGGTCAGCAGGCAGCGGGCGGCGGAGATGAAGACCGAGGTGGAAAAGGCGTTCTCCGCCGAGCGGGCGCTGGCGCGGGCCCCGTCGTCGGGGATGCGCAGGAGCCGGCGCATCCTCTCGTCGGCCGCGGTGCGGACCGGCGGGAGCTTCTGGGACAACGGGGGAGCGTCCATCGGTCCCGAGCGTAGAGCCGCCGGCCCCGCAAGTTCGACTCGTCTGCGTGCGTGCGTACGTGGGCCGGGGAGGATTCGAACCTCCGTAGGCTGTGCCGGCAGATTTACAGTCTGCTCCCTTTGGCCGCTCGGGCACCGACCCAGTGGGCACAACGATACCGTTGAACCCGATGCCCACCTTCGACGTCGTTTCCGAGGTTGACCTCCAGGAGGTCCGCAACGCGGTCGACCAGGCCCAGCGAGAGGTGAGCACCCGCTTCGACTTCAAGGACACCGGCTCGTCCGTCGAGCTGGGCGACGGCGAGATCAAGCTGCACTCGGCCACCGCCGACCGCTTGCGGGCGCTCGTCCAGGTCCTCGAGGAGAAGCTCGTCCGCCGGTCGGTGTCGCTCAAGGCGCTCACCTACGGCAAGGTCGAGGAGGGCTCCAAGGGTGCCGTCCGCCAGACGGCGGCCATCACCGCCGGTATCAACGACGTCAAGGCCCGGGAGGTCAACCGGTTCGTGAAGGAGAACGCGCCCAAGGGCGTGTCGTCACAGACCCAGGGCGAGCAGGTCCGGGTGACGGGGAAGAAGCGGGACGACCTGCAGGCGGTGATCGCGGCCCTCAAGGGTCACGACTTCGGTATCCCCCTGCAGTTCAAGAACTTCCGTGACTGACGGCGGGGCCGAGTAGCACCACCACCAGGGGCGGGGTGAGGGGGACGAGCACCGAGCTCGCCACCGTCCGGGCCTCCCGGAGGATGTCGGCCTGCTGCTGGGCGGTGGTGGCCCGCCGGTCCCAGTCGATGGTGCCCGCCGCCCGCACCGCCGCCACCTCGGCCAAGCGCAGGGTCCCGCCGCCGGCGCTCACCGACGACGCCCACAGCAGGGCCGTCTCCGGCGGCCGCCCCGACCCCGACAGCCGGCCCTCGTCGAAGCGGCGGAGCAGCCCGGCGGCGGTGATCGCCCGGGGGACGTTGACGCCGTAGGAGGCCAACAGGTCGGGGACCCGCTCCAGCGCCTGGTCGAGCCACTGGTCGAGGATGGGCTTCGGGTTGGTGGCCCCCCCGCCGTAGGGGTGGATCTCGAAGTGAAGGTGAGGGGCACCGTTCTCGGCGTTGCCGGTGTTGCCCACGTAGGCCACCACCTGGCCCTGCTTCACCGACGCGCCGCTGTAGAGCGAGTCCTCGTAGGTGTTGAGGTGGGCCAGGTAGTAGTAGGTGCCGTCGGCGGTGGTGACGTAGGCGGCCCGGCCGCCGAGGCCACCTTCCTCGAAGCGGACGGAGCCGGCTTCGGGGGCGAGGACGGGTGTCCCCCGCTCGGCGAAGATGTCGGTGCCCTGGTGGAGGTGGAAGGGCGGGCCGAACCGGGGGTCGTGCCAGTCGTCCTCGTAGTCGGCCGGTCCGGCCACCGGAAACTGGCCCATGCCGAGGACGGCCGCTTCCTCCGAGGTGAGTCCGAGATCCTCCAGGCGTCGGAGGGCGTCGAGGTTGGCCGATGTCGACCGGGGGTCACGGGCCCGACTCCAGTCGATGACGCCCGAGTACTCGGCCGGGATGACCTGCGAAGACGTGTCGGGCTCCGGCGCAGGAGGGGGGGCCGTCGGGGCGGTGGCGGGGGGAGCGGTGGGCGGTACCGGCGCAGCCACCGCCACCTGGGCCGGCGGGGTGGTGGGCGGGGTCAGGAGCTCACCCAGGATCTGCTCGAGGAGGCCCTTGGTGGTGGGCGGGGAGGGAGGCGTCTGCGCACCAGCCGTGACGGTGGCGCCTGCCGTCAACGCGACGACAGCCGCGACGACGACCAGGGTACGAGCTCGGCGGTGGACGATCCTTCATGCTTTCGTCCGCTACCGGCCCTGAGCCTCCCCCGTACGGGGGAGACGGGGTGGGATGCGCCTCCGCCCTTGGATCAACCCCGGTTTCTGCCGGTCAGCCCTGCCACTCGCCGGCCCGCAGCCGGCGGATGCGGTCCTCCATCGGCGGGTGGGTCGTGAACAGCTTGGCGAACTGGACCTTGCGGCCGGTGAGCGGGTTCACGATGTACTTCTGGGCCTGGACGGGGTCGACGTTCATCGGCACCGCTCGAACGCCCTGCTCCATCTTGGCCAGGGCCCGGGCCAAGGGCTCGCCGTCGCTGATGAGGCGGGCGCCGGAGCGGTCGGCCTCGTACTCCCGGCTACGGCTGAGCGCCATCTGCAGGAGGCCGGCGGCCAGGGGGGCGAGCAGGCTGAAGGCGAGCAGGGCGATGGGGTTGGGGCTGTCGTCGTCGCGGCTGCCGCCGCCGAACATGGCCCCCCACATGGCCATGCGGGCGATGAAGGTGATGCCCATGGCCACCGCCGCCGCCACCGACCCGATGAGGATGTCGCGATTGCCGACGTGGCTGATCTCGTGGGCGAGCACGCCCCGCAGCTCGTCCCAGTCGAGGATGTTGAGGATCCCCCGGGTGACGGCGACGGCCGCGTGCTGGGGGCTGCGGCCGGTGGCGAAGGCGTTGGGCTGCAGGTCGGGGGTGATGTAGAGAGCGGGCATGGGCATGCCGGCCCTGGTGGTGAGCTCCCGGACGATCCGGTAGTACTCGGGCATCTCCGCCTCGGTGACGGGCACCGCCCGGGCCGACTTGATGGCCAGCTTGTCGGAGAACCAATAGGACGCGCCGACGAAGACCAGGCCGATCGCCAGGCCGATGATGGCGCCGCCCCGCCCGAACGCCGAGCCGATGAGGATGAGCAGGCCACCGAGGCCGGCCAGCAGGACGTACGTCTTGAACGTGTTCTTGTTCACTTCAACTCCTTGTCCACCTGCTCAACGCTCTCACACCGCCCGACGTTCCCGCTCACCGTCCGGACAGGTCCCCAGTCGGAGAACGAGGTGGCGCTTCGGACCCATCTTGCGGCCGCGGCCGGGGCGAGGGGCACGGCGGGCAGGGCCGGAAGCGCGGATGTATCGTCACCACGATGGCCGGGGCGGGTCGGCCCGCCTGAGATGGAGCGACCGATCGAACCACGTCGGACCACGGCTGCCATGCGGAGACTCCTCCTGGTGGCGAGCGTGCTCGTCGCGCTGGCGGGCCTCCAGCTCTTCGCCCTCACCGAACGAACCGACCGCTACTTCGCCTGGACGATCGGCGTTCCCCTCACCGCCGCCTTTCTCGGTGCCGGGTACTGGGCCAGTGTTCCGCTGGAGTGGCTGAGCGGGCGCCGGCAGGTGTGGGCCGAGTGCCGCCCCGCCGTGGCCGGGGTGTACGTCTTCACCGCGCTCACCCTCGTGGCCACCCTGCTGCATCTCGACCGATTCCACTTCGGCCACGAGTTCCCGCTGGGCACCCAGGCCCTGACGTGGGCCTGGCTCGCGATCTACGTGGTCGTGCCGGTGGCCTTCGCGGTCGTGCTCGCCGGCCAGCTCCGCCAGCCCGGCGGCGATCCGCCCCGGCGGTTCCCGCTCCCGTTTCTGATGCGTGCCACCTTGTCGTCCCAGGCGGCCGTCCTCGCCGCGCTGGGAGCGGCGCTCTTCGTCGCCCCCGAACGTGCCCTTCGGTGGTGGCCGTGGCCGCTCACCGAGCTCACGGCGAGGGCCGTCGGGGCCTGGCTCGTGGCGCTGGGGGTGATCGCCGCCCAGTCGGTCGTCGAGAACGACTGGCTCCGGCTGCGATCCGTCCTCCTGAGCGATGTGGCGCTGGCGGCCCTCCAGCTGATCGCCCTGGCTCGCTACGCCGGCTCCGTCGACTGGTCACCCGGGGGCTGGATCTACCTGCTGTTCCTGATCAGCCTCCTGGCCGTCGGCGTGTACGGCTCGAGTCGGGCGTCGAGGGCCGCGTCGATGTCGCATCCCGATTCGGTCGTAGGTCGGGATCCGGCGCCGCCAGCCCGAGGCTGATCGCGGGGGCAGCAGTCGGCGACCTTCCTTAGTGCCGGAGCCTGGAGTAGCCCACCCACCCCGCCACCCCGAACAGCACCGCCGTGAGGAGGAGCAACCACAGGATCCCCTTGACGACCGCACCTACGCCGAAGAGGACTGCGAGAAGCAGAAGGACGATCAACAGGCCCATGGGATATCGCCTTTCGTGGGATCGCGTCGCCCATCGAGGGAGCGGCGCCACAGCAAGGTACACGCCGACGACCACCGTCCTGGGAGACCGATCGCACCTGCCGTCCGGGTGATGACGACGGCCCTCGCGTGCGCCCCCGGGGAGACGCAGGGCAGGTGATCCCTGCCGCTGCGGAGCAGCCCGCAGCGGTCGGGCGGTCAGGCCACGGACTCCCGTTCGAGGCTCTCGGCGGCCCGGGCGATGTTGCGCTGCATCGACCCGAACACCATCCCGTGGAAGGGCCACACCGACCACCAGTAGGCGTGCCCGGCCGCGCCGTGGGGGTGGAACAGCGCCTTTTGCCGGAAGGTGGTGGTCCCGCCGTCCTGCGAGCCCACGCTCAGCTCCAGCCAGGCCAGCCCGGGCAGTCGCATCTCCGCCCGCAGGCGCAGCAGACTGCCGTGGGAGATCTCCTCGACCCGCCAGAAGTCCAACGAGTCCCCCACCCGCAGGTGCTGGGGGTGACGACGGCCCCGACGCAGGCCCGGACCACCGCTCATCCGGTCGATGACGCCCCGGATCCACCACCCGAAGGCGAAGGAATACCACCCGTTGTCGCCGCCGATGCTCTCGATCACCTTCCAGAGGTGCTCGGGGGTGGCGTCGACCTCCCGCTCGCGCTCGTCGACGTAGAGCGAGCCCCCCGCCCAGTCCGGATCGGAGGGCAGCGGTTCGGACGGGGCGCCGCGGGTCGACGCGGACGACCAGCGGGTGGGCACGTCGATGTCGCGGATCTTCGTCAGCGCCAGTTCGACCGCTCGGTCATAGCCCGTCAACCCCTCGGGAGGGTCCGGCACGTAGGTGGCGATGTCGTGGTCCTGGGCCACCACCGTGTTCCGCAGCGACTCCACGAGGGGGCGGGCCAGCCCGCTCGGCACCGGCGTCACCACGCCGACCCAGTGCGCCGAGAGCCACGGGGTGAGCACCGGAACCGGCAGCACCCGACGCCGGGCGAGGCCGGCGACCTTGGCGTAGCGCTGCATCATGTCGAGGTAGTCGACGACGTCGGGCCCGCCGATGTCGAAGCGGCGGTTCACGTCCGCCGGCAGCCCGGCACAGCCGACCAGGTAGTACAGGACGTCACGGATCGCGATGGGCTGGATCCGCGTGTGAACCCACTTCGGGGTGATCATGACCGGCAGGCGTTCGGTGAGGTAGCGCAACATCTCGAACGAGGCGGACCCGGAGCCGATGACCACCCCGGCCTGCAGCACCGCAGTGGGAACTCCGGAGCCGAGGAGCACGTCGCCCACCGCCGCCCGCGAGCTCAGATGCTCCGAGAGCTCCTCGTCGGGAGGTTGCATCCCGCCCAGGTAGACGATCCGGCGCACGGCCCGGCGCTTGGCCTCGGCGGCGAAGTTCTCGGCGATCCGGCGCTCGGTACCGGCGAAGTCGCCGCCGGTACCGATCGAGTGGAGCAGGTAGTAGGCGACGTCGACGCCATCGAGGGCCTCCGACACGGCGTCGACGTCGGTGGCGTCGGCCTCGGCGATCTCCACGTCGTCGGCCCAGCTGTGGCCTGCTGCCTTGCGCCGGTCGCGGACCATGACGCGCACCTTGTACCCCGCGTCGAGGAGGGCCGGGACGAGTCTGCCGCCCACATAGCCGGTGGCCCCGGTGACGAGGCACGTGGTATCGGACACACGTCCATCATGCCCGGTCGGGCCCGCTTGTCCCGCAGCCGGACGGGAAGCGGTCGCCGGCGTCCTCGAAGTCGAGCGGCGGGTGGGCTCCGCCACCTCGTCGGCCGCGACGCTCGGCGCCTGCGCATCCCCGTCGGATGACGTCCCGCCGGCGTCGCGTCAGGCGTAGTACCCCGAGTGGATGTACACGGTCGGCACGCCCTCCGACTTGAACATCTCGATGTTGCGCAGGTCGTCCTCGAAGGAGACCTTGATCTCGAATCCCCGCTCCCGCAGCTCCTTGACCGTGAGGCGCTTGAACTCGGGGGAGTGCTGGTAGTTGCCGGCGTTGCGCATGACCAGCAGGTCCCACCGCAGCCGGTTGCGCTCCAGCCATTCCAGCGTGTCGGGCTGCACCCGCACCGGACGGCCGGTGAGCAGGACGACGGTGATGTCCCGGTCGATGACCTCCACCAGGGCGGCCACGTCCTCCAGGAGCGGGTCCTCGCCGCAGGCGTCGAAGAAGCCCCGCCAGTTCTTCTTTCCCTCGGAGTCCTCCTCGAGGAAGTGCTGGCGGCCGGTGGCGTCGGACAGGACGCCGTCGATGTCGAAGATCACCGCCGCGCCCGGCTCGGCCGGGGCCGCCCGCCACACCCAGTGGGACGGGGTCTCCTCCTCCGCCAGGACCACTACTCCTCGGCCGTGCTGGCGGCGGCCCGCTTCTTGATCTCCTCGACCACGCTTGCGTCGGCCAGGGTGGTGGTGTCGCCCAGGTCGCGGCCCTCGGCCACGTCGCGGAGGAGCCGGCGCATGATCTTGCCGCTCCGGGTCTTGGGCAGGTCGTCGGTGAAGATCACGGTCCGGGGCCGGGCGATGGGCCCGATCTTGGTGGCCACGTGCCGGCGGAGGGCCTCGCCGTGCTCATGGGTCGCGGCCACATCCATGTTCGGGATCCCCAACTTGAGGGTGACGTAGGCGATGATCGCCTGTCCGTGGGTCTCGTCCTTGGCGCCCACGACCGCCGCCTCCGCCACCGTCGGGTGGTCGACCAGGGCCGACTCCACCTCGGTGGTCGACACCCGGTGGCCGGACACGTTCATCACGTCGTCGACCCGTCCCAAAAGCCACAGGTAGCCGTCGTCGTCGAGCTTGGCCCCGTCGCCGGCGAAGTAGCGGCCCTCGAAGCGGGACCAGTACGTCTGCCAGTAGCGCTCGGGGTCGCCGTAGATCCCCCGAAGCATCCCCGGCCAAGGCCGGGTGAGGGTGAGGTACCCGCCCCCGAGATCGACCCGGTTGCCCTTCTCGTCGACCACCTCGGCCCCGATGCCGGGCAGGGGGAACGTGGCCGAGCCGGGCTTGGTGGTGGTGGCGCCGGGAAGGGGCGAGATCATGATGCCGCCCGTCTCCGTCTGCCACCACGTGTCGACCACCGGGCACCGGCCGCCGCCGACGTGCTCGTGGTACCACATCCATGCTTCCGGGTTGATCGGCTCGCCCACCGACCCGAGCACCCGCAGCGACGAGAGATCGTGGGCCTCCAGGTGCTCCGTCCCCCACTTCATGAACGTGCGGATGGCGGTGGGAGCGGTGTAAAGGATCGTGACCTTGTACCGCTCGACTATCGACCACCACCGGTCGCGGCCGGGGGTGTCGGGGCTGCCCTCGAACATCACCGACGTGGCCCCGTTCACCAGCGGCCCGTAGACGATGTAGCTGTGGCCGGTGACCCACCCGATGTCGGCCGCGCACCAGTAGACGTCGGACTCGGGGTGGTGGTCGAAGACGTACCGGTGGGTGAAGGCGGCCTGGGTCGAGGTAGCCGCCGGTGGTGTGCATGATGCCCTTGGGCTTGGCCGTCGTGCCCGACGTGTAGAGCAGGTAGAGGAGCTGCTCGGAGTCCATGGGCTCAGGTGGGGAGTGGGCGTCGTCGCCCGGGCCATCTGGTCCCATGAGGTCGTGGTACCAGCGGTCGCGGCCCTCGACCATGGTGACATCGGCGCCGGTCCGGCGGACGACCACCACGTGCTCGATGGTTGGCGTCCCCTCGAGGGCGGCGTCGGCGTTGGCCTTGAGGGGGACGGCGGCCGCCCGCCGCCACCCGCCGTCGGCCGTGACCAGGACCTTCGCGGCAGCGTCGTTGATGCGGTCGCGGAGGGCGTCGGCCGAGAACCCGCCGAAGACCACGCTGTGGGCGGCACCGATGCGGGCGCAGGCGAGCATGGCCACCGGCAGCTCGGGGATCATCGGCAGGTAGATGTTGACCCGGTCGCCCTGGCGGACACCCAGCGACTTGAGGACGTTGGCGAACCGGCACACCTCGTCGGTCAGCTCGGCGTAGGTGATGGTGCGGGTGTCACCGGGCTCGCCCTCCCAGTGGTAGGCGACCTTGTCGCCCCGCCCGGCAGCCACGTGGCGGTCGAGGCAGTTGGCGGCCGCGTTGAGCGTGCCGCCCACGAACCACTTGGCGAACGGAAGCTGCCAGTCGAGGATGGTGTGCCAGTCGGTGTCCCAGTCGAGGAGCTCGGCCGCCTGGCGAGCCCAGAAGCCCTCGAAATCGTGGTCGGCCTCGTCGTACATCGACGTGTCCGTGACCCAGGCCTTCTGCTTGAGCTCGGGCGGGGGCGGGAACTTCCGATCCTCCAGGTAGTAAGCCTCGATCGTCGCCCGGTCAGCCATGACTTTCGAGCCTACCCGGCACCTCCCACTCCAGGACCCGGAACGCACCCAACCCCGACGGGTCGGTGAGGGCCGCCGCCTCCGTCACCCGGCTGCGGGCCTTGAGCGCCCGGAGGTCGCCGAGGTGGGCCCGCGCCTCCCACTCGGCCCGGGCCGCAGCCGCCAGCTCGTCGAGGCCATGGGCTCGGAGGAAGTCGGCCTGGGCCCGGTCGCGGGTGGGCGTCGGGAGCTGGTCGACTGCCACCTCGCACGTGATGTCGGCCGTCCCCAGGTCCTCGAGCGGATGGCCGGCCCGCCGGTGGTCGCGGTAGGTGCGGACCCAGTCCGTCCATGGACGGCGGGCCATGGACGCGGTCGTGTCGGCGTAGTCGACGACGACGACCCGCCCCCGCCGGAGGTTGGCGATCGCGCCGTCCACCCACTCCCGGGCCCGGTCCTGCACCGGGATCCGGGCCCCGACGTCCGCGTCGGGCACGAGCTCGAAGGCCACCGGCACCAGGACCTCGGCCCTGTCGTCGTCGACGTACACCTCCGCCCATCCCAACTGGTGACGGATCTGGTCGTCCCGGCCACCAGATCCGTCACCGGTTCGCTCGAGGAGGCGGAACGGGAGGTTGTCCAGCAACTCGTTGGCCAGCACGATGCCGTCGAACGGCCCCCCCGGCATCTCCTCCACCACCTCGGCCCGGCCGCCCAGCCGCTCCGCCGCCGCCGCCCGCAACGCGGCCGAGCGCTCCACCGCGACGTACCGCGTCGCCGGCGGCAGGCCCGCGACCAGCATCGACGCGGCCAGCGTTCCCCGGCCCGCGCCGGCCTCGACCACCACGAAGGGGTCGGGCCGGCCCAGCTCCTCCCACCACGACCGGACGGCCCGGGTCAGCACCGTCCCGAACATCGGACCCAGCTCAGGACTGGTGATGAAGTCGGCCCCGCTCCGCCCCGCGCCCCCACCCCGCTCGTAGAACCCGGCGCCGGCGTCGTACAACGCCCGCTCGACGACCTCGTCGAACCGCCGCAGGGCTACCGCACCAGCGATGCCAGGTCGCCGAAGCGCCCGAACAGCTGCGGGTACACGCCCACCACGATCACCAGCGACACCGTGATCCCGAGGGCGGTGACCAGCGGTGCCGGCACCCTGATCGGCGTGCGGTCGCCGTCGGGGACGGGGCTCATCCACATCAGGCGAGCGATGTTGGCGTAGTAGAAGAGGGCGATCACCGAGTTGACGGCGGCCGCCACGCCGAGCGCCACCGCCCACGACGTCCCCGCGTCGAGCACCGCCCGGAACATGAAGATCTTGGCCCACGCCCCCGCCAGCGGAGGGATGCCGGCCAGCGAGAAGAGGAAGATCGTCATCAGGACGGTGAGCCCGGGGGCGTACTCGAACAGCCCGCCGAACGACGAGATCTCACCCGACCGGGTCTTGCGGGCCACGGCCAGGACGATCCCGAAGGCGCCCAGGTTCATGGCCGCGTACACCAGCAGGTAGACGATGGAGGCGGTCAGGGCGCTGTCGGCCGCCTGGGCGGAGGTGCCGGCCACCGCCAGCGGCACCAGGATGTAGCCGGCCTGGGCGATCGACGAGTACGCCAGCAGCCGCACCACGTTCGTCTGGCGCAGGGCGATCAGGTTCCCCACCGTCATCGTGAGCACGGCCAGCACCCCGAACAGCGGCCCCCACACGTCGTCGCGGCCCAGGAAACCGATGAACACCAGTTGGAACAGGGCGACGAAGCCACCCGTCTTCGAGGCCACCGACAGGAACGCGGTGACGGGCGTCGGTGCCCCCTCGTAGGTGTCGGGCGCCCACGAGTGGAACGGCACCGCCGACACCTTGAAGGCGAAGCCCACGATCACGAACAGGATGGCGAAGGTGACCAGGGGGTTGTGGGCGGCATCGCCCTGCAGTTGGCTGCCGATGTCGGACAGGATCGTCGTCCCCGTGTACCCGTAGATGAGCGACATCCCGTAGAGCATCACGGCCGAGGCCAGCACCCCGAGCAGGTAGTACTTGAGGGAGGCCTCGTTGCTCTTGAGGTCGCGCTTGCGCCAGCCGGCGAGGATGTAGGCGGGGATCGACAACGTCTCCAGGGCCACGAAGATGGTGATCAGGTCCCGGGACGAGGCCATGACGACCATGCCCGTGATCGAGGCCAGGAGGAGGAAGTAGTACTCCCCCTCGTAGTAGTCCCCCTCCTCCACGTAGGTGTTCGACAGCAGGAGGACCACGTAGCCCACGCCGATGAACAGGCCCTTGAGGACGAGGGCGAAGTTGTCGACCACGTAGGCCCCGCCCACCATCGACCGCACGTCGTCGCCGTACAGGGCCAGCGTGATGATGGGGATGAACGTGGCCAGCAGCCCGAAGCTGGCGATGCTCGGGATCACCCACTTGCGGGTCTCGTCGAGCACCAGATCGGCCACCAGCACCGCCGCCAGCACGACACCGAGGACGATCTCGGGCGCCAGGGCGTGGTAGTCGAGGTGGGGGGCGGTGAACCCGGTCTGGGCCGCCTGGGCCAGAAATGTCACGGGTGGGCCGCGGCCGCAGCCTGGGCGACGCCACCCACCCCGGAGGCGATGGCGCTGACCGCCGAGTCGGTGAGGTCGAAGATCAGGTGGGGGAAGATCCCGAAGGCGAGGATGCCCAGGAGCAGCGGCGTCCACGCGATCCACTCCGGACCGTGGACGTCGTGGATGTGGGCGTGGGCGAACTCCTCCTTGGCCGTCCCGAACGCCACCCGCTGCAGCATCCACAGCAGGTAGCCGGCGGCGAAGACGGTGCCGATGGCAGCCACCACCATGTAGCCCCGGAACAGGCCCTCGGAGAGGCCCTCGGCCGGCTGGTAGGCGGCCAGGATGGCCGGGAACTCACCCCAGAACCCGGCCAGGCCGGGAAGGCCGAGGGAGGCGAAGGCGCAGAAGCCGAGGATCCAACCGAGACGGGGCGCCTGGGTCAGCAGCCCGCCCAGGCGGGCGATCTCCCGGGTGCCGAAGCGCTCCTGGATCGACCCGGCGATGAAGAAGAGCATCCCGGTGATGAGGCCGTGGGCCACCATCCCGAACACGGCGGCGTTGATCCCGAAGCTGGTCAGGGTGGCCACGCCCAGCATCACGAAGCCCATGTGGGCCACCGACGAGAAGGCGATGAGCCGCTTCATGTCCTTCTGGGCCAGGCAGCCGAGGGCGCCGTAGATGATGCCGATCACCGCCAGCCCGCCGATCCACGGGGCCCAGGCCCGGGCCGCCTCGGGCAGGATCGGGATGGCGATGCGGATGAACCCGTACACGCCCAGCTTCAGGAGGACGGCGGCCAGGATCACCGAGCCCACCGTGGGCGCCTCGGTGTGGGCGTCGGGGAGCCAGGTGTGGAAGGGAAACATCGGGACCTTGATGGCGAAGCCCATGAACAGCCCGCCGAAGATCAGGATCTGGGTGCCGCGGGCGATGTCGGGACCGGAGGCCATCAGCTCGGGGATGTCGAACGTGTTGCCGCCCTTGAAGTACAGGGCCAGGAACCCGAGGATCATCAGGGCCGAGCCGAACAGGGTGAACAGGAAGAACTTGATCGCCGCGTACTGCCGGTTGGGACCGCCCCAGACCCCGATCATGAAGTACATGGGCAGGAGGACCAGCTCGAAGAAGACGAAGAACAGGATCAGGTCCTGGGCGGCGAAGGTGCCGTTCATCCCCGTCTCCAGCAGGAGCATGAGGATGAGGAAGGCCTTGGGGTTGTGGGGCTCGGGGAAGTGGTCCCAGGAGTAGATGACGCACAGGACCGTGATCACCATCGACAGGAGGAGCAGGGAGAGCGAGATCCCGTCGATGCCGATGTGGTAGCGGCTGTTGATGACGTCGATCCACCGCACGTCGGCGGTGAACTGCATGACGCCGGCGTTGTCGAAGTCGAACCCGAGGGTGAGGAGGACGCCCAGCCCGGCCGTGACCAGGGTCGTCAGGAGCGCCACCGCCTTGAGCGCCCTCTCCTGCGCGTTGGGGATCACCGCCAGGAGCACGGCGCCGAGGACCGGCACGAAGATTGCGGCCGTCAGAAGCATGAAGGCTCCTCGTAGAAGGGGTGTACGGCCGCCAGCCCGGATCGCCGCCGGAGGCGGTCCCCGTGGCTGGCGACCAGCGACGGGCACAGCCCGCCGCCAGGAGAGACGGCGGAGGGCGAGCCGGCTCCGCCGGGCGCCACGAGCCCCGCAAAACTCGGCGAGCGAGCTCCGCCTGCGAGTCGAAGCCTCACGTCAGCACCACCAGGCCCACCGCGAGGAGCGCGGCGGCGCCGAACAGGTAGGCGGCGTAGGACTGGACCCGGCCGTTCTGGGTGCGGCGGAGCTCGGCCCCGCCCGCCTCGGCGCCGGCCCCCGCCCCGTTGACCAGGCCGTCGACGACCTTCTGGTCGATGTTGTCGTAGACGAAGTTGGCCACCTTGCGGGACCCGATCCCGGCCACGTTCACCACACCGTCGATGACGTGCTGGTTGACCCAGTAGGCAGCCTTGGCGATCGGGTACTGGATCTTGCGGATGATCCCGTTGATGAACAGCTCGTCCAGGTAGTACTTGTTGACCAGGACCTTGTAGCCGGTGGCCACCAGCCCGTTCTTGGCCGCCAGCCCGTACGGGAACGTCCGGCGCAGGTAGTAGGACCGGACGACGACGAAGCCGAGCAGGGCCGCCACGGTGGAGGCCGCGGCCAGGCCGACGTTGAAGTCGTGGTGATGGAGGAACTCGGGCACGCCCGGCACCTCGAACATCACCCACTCGTTGAACTTCTCGATGCCGGGGGCGTTGAGCAGGCCGACCACGCAGGAAAGCCCGGCCAGGATCACCAGCGGGATGCGCATCGACGCCGGCGACTCGTGGGGGTGGCCGTGGCCGCGGAACTGACCGAAGAAGGTGAGGTAGCAGGCGCGGGTCATGTAGGCCGC
Source organism: uncultured Acidimicrobiia bacterium (assembly GCA_963790325.1). Taxonomy (GTDB): domain Bacteria; phylum Actinomycetota; class Acidimicrobiia; order Acidimicrobiales; family AC-14; genus JAXDMK01. Next base: position 287,863 of record CAWBNY010000002.1, on the reverse strand, counting down.
GGTCATGAAGGCACCGGCCAGGCCGACCGCCATGAAGAGCCCGTAGTGGTTGGCGTAGGCCCCGTTGAGGATCTCGTCCTTCGACCAGAACCCGGCCAGCGGGAAGACGCCGGCCAGGGCCAACGAGCCGATCATGAACGTCTTGTAGGTCGTCGGCATGAACTCCTTCATGCCTCCCATGTCGCTCATGTTGTTGGAGTGGACGGCGTGGATGAGCGAGCCCGATCCGAGGAAGAGGAGGGCCTTGAAGAAGGCGTGGGTGAAGAGGTGGAACACGCCCGCCGTCCACGCCCCGCAGCCGAGGGCCATGACCATGTAACCCAGCTGGCTCACGGTGGAGTAGGCGAGGACCTTCTTGATGTCGTCCTGCACGAAGGCCAGGCCGGCGGCGATGAGGACGGTGATCCCGCCGATCAGGGCCACGAAGTTGATCCCGCCCGCCTCGATGGAGAAGCCCTCGAAGAAGACCCCGTAGGTTCGGGCCACCAGGTACACGCCGGCCACGACCATGGTGGCGGCGTGGATGAGGGCGGACACGGGGGTGGGGCCGGCCATGGCATCGGGCAACCACACGTGGAGGGGGAACTGGGCGCTCTTGCCCATCACGCCCATGAACAGGAGGGCGGCGCCGACCAGCAGCAGGCCGTGGCTGATCTCACCGGTCAGGGCGGCGTGGTTGAGGTTCTCGATGTTGAAGTTGCGGCCGGCGGCGAAGAACAGGGTGATCACGCCCAGCAGGAGGCCGATGTCGCCGGTGCGGGTGGTGATGAAGGCCTTGATGGCGGCGCTGGAGTTGACCCCTTCCTCCCACCAGTGGCCGATCAGCATGAACGAGCACAGACCGACCAGCTCCCAGCCGATCAGCAACTGGAGGGTGTTGTCGGACACCACCAGGAGGAGCATCGACGCGGTGAACAGGGAGAGGGCAGCGAAGAAGTAGGTGTAGCGCCGGTCGCCGTGCATGTAGCCGGTGGAGTACACGTGCACCAGCAGGGAGATGAAGGTGACGACCACCAGCATCATCACCGTCAGACCGTCGACGTGGATGCCGGCGCCGATGTCGACCCCACCCATGGTGAACCAGGTGAAGTGCCCCGTCACCGCCTCCCGGATGTGGTGCTCGCCGTGGGCCTCCCTGCCGACCCACTGGACGGCGCAGACCACCGCACCCAGGAACGCCAGCCCGAGGGCGCCGATCCCGATCTCGTGGCCTTTGCCCGGCAGCTTCTTGCCGACGGCCAGGATGAGGACCGCCGAGACGGCGGGCAGCAGGGGGATGACCCAGGCGTTCTCGAGCACGGGTGCGGTCGCTAGCCCTTCATCAGATCGGCCTGGTCGAGGTCGATGTTGGCCCGGTTGCGGAAGATGAGCAGGACGATCGCCAGGCCGACCCCGACCTCGGCCGCGGCGATGGCGATCACGAACAGGGCGAACACCTGCCCGATCACGTTGTCACGGAAGGCTCCGAAGGCGATGAGGTTGATGTTGACCGCGTTGAGCATGAGCTCGATCGACATGAGGACGAGCACCGCGTTCTTGCGGGCCAGCACCCCGTAGACGCCGATGCAGAAGAGGATGGCGGCCAGCATCAGGAACTGGTTGAGCATCATCGGCGTCTCAGTCCCTACGGGCCAGGGCGACGGCACCCACGAGGGCGGCCAGGAGGAGCACCGAGACGACTTCGAAGGGGATGACATAGGCGCCGAAGATCGAGTCGGACACGTCGGCGGTGCGCTGGATCGTCCCGAAGTTGATGTCGCGGGTGCCGAAGGCGTCGCTCAGCATGGTGGCCAGAGCCCCCAGCAGGAAGATCGCGACCAGCGCCGGCACCCACTTGCTGTCGTTGTCGAGGTCGGCTTCCTTGCCGATGGGCGCCCGGGTGAGCATGACCCCGAACAGCAGGAGCACCACCACCGCCCCGATGTAGACGAGCACCTGCACCCAGGCCACGAACTCGGCCAGCAGGAGGACGAAGATGCCCGCCGCCCCGGCCAGCACGATGGCCAGGTAGAGGGCGGCCCGGACGACGTTCCTGGTCGACACCAGGCGCACGGCGGCGGCGACCATGGCGACGGCGAGGAAATAGAAGGCGATGTTCTGGGCGACCACGGGCGGTGCTCTCTCTACTTCTTCTTCACCGCCCCCGCCTCGAGAGGCTGGGGTTCGGGGACGCCTTCCATCCACTCACCGAGCTTGTCCTTGTCGTGGAGCAGGTCGGCGATGCGGACCTCGGAGTACTCGAACTCCGGGCTCCAGAACAGGGCGTCGAAGGGGCAGACCTCGACGCAGATGCCGCAGTACATGCAGAGGGCGTAGTCGATGTCGAAGCGGTCGAGGGCGTTGACCGTGCGGGGCTTGCCGCCCTCGCGGCGGGGGGGCCGCTTCTCCTTGTGGCCCTCGATGTAGATGCACCAGTCGGGGCACTCACGGGCGCAGAGCATGCACGCGGTGCAGTTCTCCTCCTTGAGGGCGATGACGCCCCGCGCCCGGGGGACGGGTTCCTCCCGCTCCTTGGGGTACTGCACGGTGACCGCCGGCTGGAGCATGGTCTTGAACGTGACACCGAGGCCCTTGACCAGGCCGGGGAGCTTGGGCATTAGAACGCCACCTTGAACACGCCGGTCGCGACGATGTTGAGCAGGGACAGGGGGATGAGGATCTTCCAGGCGAAGGCCTGGAGCTGGTCCTCCCGGAAGCGGGGGAACGTGAACCGGATCCAGAAGATGATGAAGGCGACCAGCATGACTTTGGCGCCGAGGGCGACCGGTCCGAGGAAGTTGGCCAGGTTGCCCTCGACGAAGGGCACCGACCAGCCGCCGAGGTAGAGGGTGGCGGCGATGGCCGACAGGGCGAAGGCGGTGCCGAACTCGGCCATGAAGAAGAACAGGAACCGGAACCCGGAGTACTCCGTCATGTAGCCCGCCACCAGCTCCGACTCGGCCACCGGCATGTCGAACGGCGTCTGGGTGAGCTCGGCCTGGGCCGCGGCCAGGAAGATCACGAAGCCGAGCGCCTGGGTCAGGATGAACGGGTTGCCGAGGAGGCCGACCCCGAAGATCGCCCCCTCGGACTGGGCGTTGACGATGCCCTGCAGGCTCATGGTGCCGGCCTGGATGACCACCCCCACGACAGCCAGGACGAGCGGCAGCTCGTAGGCGATGAGCTGGCCCGCGGCCCGGAGGGAGCCGAGGAGGGAGTACTTGTTGGCCGACGCCCATCCGGCCATGAGCACGCCGATGACCGACAGGGAAGAGACCGCCAGGGCGTAGAAGATTCCGACATCGAGGTCCTGGACGACCAGGTCGGGCCCGGCCGGGAGCACCACGTAGAGCAGGAAGGTGGAGGCGAGGACGACCACCGGGGCGATGGCGAACACCCGCCGGTCGGCCTCGGCCGGGATGATGTCCTCCTTCTGGATGAACTTGATCCCGTCGCCGATGAGCTGGAACCAGCCGTGGAACCCACCCGGCTCCATGGGCCCGAGGCGGCTCTGCATGTGGGCCATCATCTTCAGGAGGAAGACGTACCCGAGGACGACGGCGGCCGCCGGGATCACCGACAGCACGACGACCGTCTTCAGGAGGGTGGACTGCCAGAAAGTGAGTTCGAGCGCGAGCATGATTCGCGTCGGACACTAGTGAAGCGGTTCACGTAAGGACAACACAGCGGACGCCCGGCACCGGGCGAGGTCAGGTCGAAGCCGCTCCGGTCCACAGCCGGCGAGCGTCGTCGAGCCACCAGGGCCCGAGCGGCACCGGTGTCAGCGGTCGATGTCGCCCAGGATGAAGTAGAGGCTGGCCATGATGGTGACGATGTCGGGCACGTAGACGCCTTTGAGCAGCCAGGGGACGATCGACACGTTGTTGAACGAGGCCGACCGGATCTTGCAGCGGAACGGCCCGAGGCCGCCCTGGCTGACCACGTAGTAGCCCATCTCGCCCAGGGGGTTCTCGGTGTGGGCCCACGCCTCGCCCGCCGGGACCTTGATGATCCGGGGCACCTTGGCCTGGATCGGACCGGCGGGCAGTCCGTCGAGGAGCTGGTCGACCATCTTGGTGGCCTCCCGGGTCTCCTGCAGCCGGACCCAGTAGCGGGCGAACGAGTCGCCGTCGGGATGGGTCCAGACCTTCCAGTCGAGCTGGTTCCAGACGAGGGGCGAGGGGGCGTCGCGACGGAGATCCCAGTCGACCCCGGAGGCGCGGATGTTGGCGCCCGAGAGGCCGTACTTCAGGCCCAGCTCGGCCGGGATCACGCCGACGCCGCGGGTGCGCGCCTCGAAGATCTCGTTGCCCATGAGGAGGTCCTCGAGCTGGTCGCAGTACCCGCGGATCCGCTTCATGGCCCCGTGGGTCTCGGCGATCCATCCCCGGGGGAGGTCCTCCTTGAGCCCGCCGATGCGGTCGTAGTTGGGATGGAAGCGCCCGCCGGTGGCCGCCTCGATCAGGTTGAGGACGTACTCCCGGTCGCGGAAGGCGAAGAACACAGGTGTGAGGGCACCGAGCTGGACGCCCATCTCGCCGATGAAGAGGGTGACGTTGGCGATGCGGCTCAGCTCGAACATGATCGTGCGGATCCACTGGGCCCGGGGCGGAGCCTCGATCTCCATCAGCTGCTCGGCGGCGAGGATGAACGGCACCTCGTTGGCGAACGACGACAGCCAATCGATCCGGTTGATCAGGGTCGTGACCTGCGGGTAGGTGCGAACCTCGGTGAGCTTCTCGTAGCCCCGGTGCATGTAGCCGCAGACGACGTCGGCGCTGATGACCTGCTCGCCGTCGAGGCGGGCCACGATGCGCAGCGTGCCGTGGGTGGCCGGGTGCTGGGGACCGAGGTTGAGGACCATGTCCTCGGTCTGGAGCTCGACGTTGACCCGGGCGTCGGCCGCCTGGGACGCGATGTAGCTCAGACGCTGCTGGTCGGTGACGGCCATCAGCCGGCTGCCTCCCCGTTCTCCGGGGCCGCTTCGGCGGCGGCGCCGGTTGTGGCGCTCTCGGTGCCTGTCGCGTGCGCCTCCTCGGCCGTCTCGGGGATGGAGTCCCCGGCGGGCGTCCGGGCTGCCGGTTCGGCCGGCGTGACAGCCGGTTCGGCCGGCGTGACAGCCGGTTCGGCCGGCGTGACCGGCTCGGGCGGTTCGACCGGCTCGGGCGGTTCGGGCGCGGCGGCAACCGGATCGGCCGGCACCGCCGTCTCGGGCACCTCGGGCATCGGCTCGACGTCGACCAGGCCGGGCCAGGGCTTCACTTCCCGGGACAGCAGGGGGAAGTCCTTGCGCAGGGGAAAGCCCTCGAACTCGCCCGGCAGGTAGAGCTTGACCAGGTTGGGATGGCCGTCGAAGACGAAGCCGTACATCTCCCACGTCTCCCGCTCGTTCCAGTCGGCACCGGGGTAGATCCCGGTCCACGTCTCGACCCGAGGGTCGTCGGGGTCGAGGTCGGCCTTGAGGATGACGCCCTCGTGGCGGGTGGTGGAGTAGAGCCGGGCGAACACCTGGAACCGGGTGTCGCCGCCGGCCGTGCCGGTGGGGTAGCCCAGCCCGCCGACCGGTGCCTCGGGCTCGGTCGGGGCCTCGGGCTCGACCTCGGCCTCGGGCTCGCCTTCGGCCGCGGGCACCTCGTCGTCGCCGGTGTCGAGCTCGTCGGACACCGAGGCCCGGGGGTTGGGTGACGTCGAGGGCATCCAGTCGAGGCCGGACAGGAAGCAGAAGTAGTCGTAGCCCTGGGACTGGCACACCTCGGCCGCCCGCTTCCAGGCGGCGGCCGCCACCCGGATGGTGAGCTCGATCCCCTGGATGTGGCTGCCGACGGCGTCGTCGCCCAGGTCGGTGACGAGGGCGTCGAGACGGGCCCGGGACTGGTCGCCGCCCGAGACGATCGGCGTCGAGATGCCAGGCGAGGCGATGTCAGCCGACGACAATCGGCTCACCCCGCCAGCGCTCACCCATGTCCTCGTTCTGGATCCGCTGCTGGAGCAGGACGATGCCCTCCAGCAGGGCCTCCGGGCGGGGCGGGCAGCCGGGCACGTAGACGTCGACCGGGATGATCTGGTCGACGCCCTTGGTGACGGAGTACGAGTCCCAGTAGGGGCCGCCGCAGTTGGCGCACGAGCCCATGGAGATGACGTACTTGGGGTCGGGCATCTGCTCCCACAGCCGGCGGATGGCAGGGGCCATCTTGTCGGTGACCGTCCCGGAGATGACGACCAGGTCGGCCTGGCGGGGACCGGCGGGGAAGGGGATGACGCCGAGGCGCATGACGTCGTACCGGGGGGACCCGAAGGCGGCGCCCATCTCGATGGCGCAGCAGGCCAGTCCCCACTGGTAGACCCAGAGCGAGTACTTCCGGCTGTAGTTCAGAAGCCAGGTGAGGGGCTTCAGCTGCTTCTTGGCGAACGCCCCCCTCTCGACTAGGCCCACCGCAGGACCTTCTTTCGCCAGGCGTAGAGGAGGCCGAGGGCGAGGATGACGATGAAGATGACCATCTCCACCAGCCCGAACAGGCCGTAGGCCTCCAGCCGGACCGCCCACGGGAAGATGAACACCGCCTCCACGTCGAACATCACGAAGAGGAGGGCGAAGATGTAGTAGCGGATCTGGCTCTGCGACCAGCCCGTGCCCACCGGATCGACGCCGCACTCGTAGTTGATGTACTTCTGCGGCTGGGGCCGGGTGGGGCGGACCAGGCTGCCGAGGCCGAGCATGGCGCCGACCATGCCGACGGCGGCGACGCCGAAGATGGCGACCGTCAGGTACTGGCGCAGGAACTCGGACACGCCCCGGACAGTAGTGAAACCCTTCACGTAGTGCCAAGACGCTCCCGGGCCGGGGGCGGGCGGGCGATCAGGTCACGACGTCGGCGACGGCGAGGGACGCCTCGGGAAAGCCGGCCGGAGCCAGCTGGTCGCCGACGAAAGTCCGCCGAGAGGCGGCGCGGGACTCGCGGGGCCGTCGCCCGTCACCCCGCCCGCCGTCAGGGCAGGAGCAGCGTGGCGTGGCGGGCGAAGTCGAGGAGGGGCTCGGGCAGGAGACCCGCCCCGACCGTCACCGCCAGGCAGAGGGCCAGCGCGATCCCGGCGCCGACCGGGATGGCGAGCTTGGTGGGCGCATGGGTGGTGGTGGCGACGGCCAGACCGCCCGCCCCGTCGACCGGCTCGGGCTGAGGATCCGGGTCGGCGTCGCCGGCCATGTACATCGTCACGATGACCCGCAGGTAGAAGAAGGCGGCGATCACCGCCGCCACCATGGCGACGATGGCCAGCGCGTAGGACCGGCTCTCCACCGCCGCCGCGATGACCCCGAACTTGGCCAGGAACCCGGCGGTGAAGGGCACCCCCGCCTGGGCCAGGAGGAACACGGTGAACGCCAATGCCAACCCGGGTCGTTCGCCCGCCAGGCCCTTGTAGTCGTCGAGGGCGTGGTGCCCGTCGCCCTCCCGGCCGACGATGGTGACGACGGCAAAGCTCCCCAGCACCATGAACGTGTAGGCCAAGAGGTAGAAGAGCGACCCCGCGATCCCCGTGGCGGTGGCCGCCTGGAGGCCGATCAGGACGTAGCCGGCGTGGCTGATCGACGAGTAGGCGAGCATGCGCTTGACGTCGGACTGCACCACCGCCAGCACCGAGCCGACGACCAGGCTGAGGACGGCCAGGCCCCACACCATCGGCTGCCAGTCGAGGCGGAGCGTCCCGAAGCCGGCGTAGAAGATGCGAAGGAGGGCGGCGAAGCCCGCCGCCTTGGCCGCTGCGGCCATGAACCCGGCCACCGGCGTGGGCGACCCCTGGTAGACGTCGGGCGTCCACATGTGGAACGGGGCGGCCGCCACCTTGAAGCCCAGCCCGACCAGGATCAGCGCCACCCCACCGAGCAACACCCCCGTGGTGAGGGTGGTCGACTGGAGGAACCGGGCGATCTCGGTGATGTTGGTCGATCCGGTCGCCCCGTAGGTGAGGGCGATGCCGTACAGGAAGAAGGCGGAGGAGAACGACCCCAGGACGAAGTACTTGATCGCCGCCTCCTGCGACTGCGACCGCCGGCGGTGGTAGCCGGCCAGCACGTACAGGGCGATGGAGAGGATCTCGAGGCCGAGGAAGACCACGATGAGGTCGTTGGCCTTGGCCATGAAGATCCCGCCCGACGCGGAGAGCATCATCAACACGTAGTAGGCGACTCCCTGCAGCCGCTCCCGGCGCAGGTAGTCGTCGGCCAGGAGGGCGCCGACTATGACGGCGGCCAGGATGACCACGGTGAGGAAGACGCTGAACCCGTCGACCGAGACCGCGCCGGCCACCGCCAGCCGGGGATTCGCCCCGGAGCCGGTGACGTCCTGCCACAGGGCGACGGTGCTGATCAGGGCGCCCGAGGCGGTGAGGACGGTGAAGATGGCGTAGGAGCTGCCCACGTCACGGCGGCGGGCGAACGTGCCCAGCACCAGCAGGATCAGGGCGCCACCGATGAGGATCAGCTCGGGCGCCAGCAGTCCCCACTCGACGTCGGGCGTGACCAGCGGCGGCATCGGCTAGTGCCCCTCTCCCACCGGTGCCGCGATCGAGGGTGCGGCCGGCGCCTCGAAGTCGGAATGCTCCTCGACGTGGGTGACGAGCCGATCCACGGCCGGAGCGATGCGGTCGAGCATGGGCTGCGGGTAGACGCCGAGGCCCACGATGAGCAGGAGCAGCGGGGCCATGACCATGCGCTCCCGCATGGTCATCTCCGGGAAGGTGGCGTTGGGGCCCTCGGGCCGGCCGTGGAAGACCCGCTGGTACGCCCACAGCAGGTAGATGGCGGCCAGGATGACGCCGACGGTGCCCACGACCGCCCACCACCGGCGGGTGACGAAGGTGCCCGTCAGGACCATGAACTCCCCGACGAACCCGTTGAGCCCGGGCAGCCCGATCGAAGAGAGCATCACCACCGTGAACACGGCCGCGAAGAAGGGCGCCGACTTCTGGATGCCCCCCATGTCGGCGATGAGCCGGGTGTGGCGGCGTTCGTACACCATCCCCACCAGGAGGAAGAGGGCGCCGGTGGAGATGCCGTGGTTGACCATCTGCAGCACGCCGCCCTGCAGGCCCTGGTGGGACAGACCGAAGGTGCCCACGACGATGAAGCCGAGATGAGCCACCGACGAGTACGCCACCAGCCGTTTGAGGTCCTTCTGCATGGTGGCGACGAGGGCCCCGTAGACGATGCCGATCACGCCCAGGGTGAGGAACACCGGCGCCAAGTCGATCGCCGCGCTGGGGAACAGGTAGAGCCCGAAGCGCACGAACCCGTACGTCCCGAGCTTCAGGAGGACACCGGCCAGGATCACCGAGCCGCCGGTGGGCGCCTCGGTGTGGGCGTCGGGCAGCCAGGTGTGCACCGGGAAGATGGGGCACTTGATGGCGAACGAGGCGGCGAAGGCGAGGAACAGCCAGCGGGCGGTGTTGCCCGCCACCGACTGGCTCTCGGCCAGGCTGACCAGGTCGAACGTGAGGTTGCCGGTGGCCCTCTGGCTGAGGAACACCAGGGCCAGGATGCCGACGAGCATGAGGGCCGAGCCGAGCATCGTGTAGATGAAGAACTTGAGGGTGGCGTACACCCGACGCTCGTAACCCCATCCGCCGATGAGGAAGTACATCGGGACGAGCACGATCTCCCAGAACAAGAAGAACACGAACAGGTCGAGGGAGAGGAACACCCCGATGCAGCCCGCCTCCAGCAGGAGCATCCAGGCCACGTAGCCCTTGAGGTCGTGGTGGACCCGGGGGCCGGCGATGGCGATCGGGAAGAGGATGCCGCTGAGCACGACCAGGAAGAGCGAGATCCCGTCCACCCCGAGCTTCCAGGAGATCCCGAACGACTCGATCCACGGGTGGGAGGAGACGAACTGGAAGCCGGGCTCGCTGGTCTCGAAGCCGAACAGGAGGCACAGGCTGAGCACGCCCACCACGAGGGAGATGCCGAGCCCGACCCGTCCGACGACGTCGTCCTTGCCCTTGGGCAGGAGCGCGACCACGCCCGCGCCCAGGGCGGGCAGCAGGACGAGCAGGGTGAGGATGGGAATGTCGCCTGCCATCAGTTGCTCGCCATCAGAGGGACCGGACCAGGGCGAAGCCGAGGATGGCGACCGCGCCCAGGGCGACGGCCAGGGCATAGCTGCGGACGAACCCGGACTGGACCACCCGCAGCCGGGTGCCACCGGCCCGGACCAGGGACGCCACGCCGTTGACCGCCCCGTCGATCACCTTGGCGTCGAACACCGAGGCCAGCCACTGGGACAGGGCTCGGCCGGGGTGGGCGATGACCTTCTGGTAGAGCTCGTCGACCAGCCACGCCCGCTGCAGGATGCGGGGCTCGACCTTCTCCTCGGACGCCCGGTGGCCGAGGTATATGGCGCGGGCGAGGAGCAGGCCCAGGGCGGCGGCGCCCACGGCGACGAGGGCGAGGGCGATCTTGGTGCCGCTGGACGAGGTGACGTGGTGCAGGTTGTGGCCGAACACCGGCTCCAGCCAGTGCTCGAGGACCGTCCAGCCGGCGAAGGGCAGGTTGAGGAGCCCGCCCAGGGCGGCCAAGGCCGCCAGCACGATCAGGGGGATGGTCATGATCCGGGGCGACTCGTGGGGCTTGAAGTCGCCGTGGGCCCCGTGGGCGTGGGCGGCGTCGACCGGCTCCTGGTCGTGGCCGGCCGACTTCTTCCACCGCTCGTCGCCCTTGAACACGAGGAAGACCTGGCGGCTCATGTAGTAGGCGGTGAGCAGCGCCGTCAGCAGGCCGACGGCCCACAGGGCGGGGCTCTTCTCGAAGGCGTTGAGGAGGATGTCGTCCTTCGACCAGAACCCGGAGAACGGGGGGACGCCGGCGATCGCCAGCCAGCCCACGATGAAGGTGGCGCTGGTGACCGGCAGCCACTTCTGGAGGCCACCCATCCGCTTCATGTCCTGCTCGTCGTGCATGCCGTGGATCACCGAGCCGGCGCCGAGGAAGAGGAGGGCCTTGAAGAAGGCGTGGGTGACCATGTGGAAGATGGCCGCCGCGTAGGCCCCCGATCCCACGGCCAGGAACATGTAGCCCAGCTGGGAGATGGTGGAGTAGGCGAGGACCTTCTTGATGTCGTTCTGGGCGCAGGCGATGGTGGCCGCGAACAGGGCGGTGAGCACCCCCACCCACGCGATGAGCGTGGCCACCTCGGGCGCGGCTCCCAGCACCGGGTTGACCCGGACCATGAGGAAGACGCCGGCCGTGACCATGGTGGCGGCGTGGATGAGGGCGGATACCGGCGTGGGGCCCTCCATGGCGTCGGGCAGCCAGACGTAGAGGGGCAGTTGGGCCGACTTGCCCGCCGCCCCCAGGAAGAGGAGGAGCCCGATGGCGGAGGCGGTGTACTCGGGCACGTTCTCGATGGCGGCCAGGGCGGGAACGTAGTCGAGGGTGCCGACGGTGGCGAAGATCAGGAACATGGCGATCATGAACCCGAAGTCGCCGATGCGGTTGGTGACGAACGCCTTCTTGCCCGCCGATGCGGCCGCCGGCTTCTCGAACCAGAACGAGATGAGGAAGTAGGAACAGGCGCCGACCCCCTCCCAGCCCAGGAACGTGAGCAGGAAGTTGTTCGACAGGACCAGCATGAGCATGGAGAAGGCGAACAGGTTCAGGTAGACGAAGAACTTGGGGAACTTCTCGTCGCCGTGCATGTAGCCGATGGCGTACAGGTGGATGAGGGTGCCGACGCCGGTGACGAACAGGGCCATCGTGATCGACAGGGGGTCGACCAGGAAGGCCACGTCGACGTGGAACGATCCCGAACCGATCCACGTGAAAAGTCGCTGCTGGAAGACCCGCTCCTCGCCCGACTCCCCCACCAGGCCGAGGAACACGATCACCGCGGTGAGGAAGGCGGCGGCCATCATGGCCGTGGCCAGCAAACCCGCCTTGGGATCGCCCAGGCGCTTGCCCGCCACCAACAGGATCAGGAACCCGGTCAGGGGGAGGGCGGGGATGAGCCAGACCGCTTCGAGCACGGGTGCGCCTATCCCTTGAGGAATGAGAGATCGTCGGCGGTGGCCCCGGACCGCCGCCGGAAGATGGAGACGATGATCCCCAGGCCCACGACCACCTCGGCCGCCGCCACCACCAGCACGAAGAAGACGGCCGACTGCCCACCGACGTCGTCGAGCATGCGGGCGAAGGTGACGAAGGTGAGGTTGACCGCGTTGAGCATGAGCTCCACGCACATGAACATCACCAGCACGTTGCGGCGCACGAGCAGACCGATGGCACCGATGGTGAACAGGGCTGCGGCCAGGGCGAGGTACCAGGCGCCGGGGACTCTCACGGCTCCACCTGCTGGGACGGGGACGAGCGGCGGACGAGGACGACCGCCCCGACGACTGCGATCACGAGCAGGACGGACGTGATCTCGAAGGCGAGCAGGTACCGGGTGAAGAGCGACCGGGCCAGGATGGGGACGTTCTCGCTCCCGTCACCCAGGGAGCCGGCGGTGCTGCGGGCGCCCGACACCCACTCCGACCGGGCCAGGAGGAGGACGGCTGACATCACGCAGAGCCCGGCCACGATCGCCACCGGCCGCTGGCCCTTCAGCCGTTCGGAGCGGATGTCCTCCGACCGGTCGACGCCGAGGAGCATGATCACGAACAGGAAGAGGACGACGATCGCCCCCGCGTAGACGATCACCTGCACCGCGGCCAGGAAGTGGGCCTCCTGGGCCACGAACAGCACGGCCACGCTGAACAGGGTCATGACGAGCATGAGGGCGGCATGCACCGGGTGGGTCGACAAGACCACGCCGAGGGCGCCCGACAGGGCGGCGAGAGCTGCGACCGAGAAGACCACCCAGTCGATCATGAGGCTGGGCGGCGCTTGCGGGAGACCTTCTTGGACGGGCGGTCGGGGGGCGGGGAGGCGGTCTGGCCCTCCTCGGGGGGGCGGACGCCGCGGCCGAGCTCGCCCGACCACGCCACCTTGCCCTCGAAGTCGACGTCGCCCGAGGGGGCGGTGGCCCGGACCCACGCCGACGTGTTGACGTCGTCGCCCTCCCGCCAGTCCTCCCACGGGAGCTGTTGAGGCTTGCCGGCGTCGTCGACCAGGAGCTCGTCGCGGGTGTAGATGGCGTCCTGGCGGTTGGTGAACGAGAACTCGAACAGCTTCGACTCGGTGATGGCCTCGGTGGGGCAGGCCTCCACGCACAGGTCGCAGTGGATGCAGCGCAGGTAGTTGATCTCGTAGACGAACCCGTAGCGCTCGCCGGGCGAGACGGGTGCGTCGATGGGGTTGTCGGCGCCGCGGACGTAGATGCACCGGGCCGGGCACACGCCGGCGCACAGCTCGCAGCCGATGCACTTCTCCATCCCGTCCTCGTACCGGTTGAGCACGTGACGCCCGTGGAATCGGACCGGCTTGGGCCGCTTCTCGTCCGGGTACTCGTTGGTGACCCGGGGCTCGAAAATCTGCTTGAACGTGACCTTGAACCCGTCGAGGTAGCCCATCTAGGTGACGACCTCCTCCAGGGATTTGTCGGACAGCTCGGCGTCGTCCATCTGGCCCAGGGCCAGGGCCGCGCTCAGGGCCCACCAGCCGAGGGCGCCCACCGCCACCCCGCCGGCCAGGACGTAGGCCACGTTCCAGCCCTCGATGCGGCCGATGCGGAGGGCCGCCACCAGGAGCAGCCAGAAGAGCGAGACGGGGATGAGCTTCTTCCACCCCAGGTCCATGAGCTGGTCGTAGCGGAGCCGGGGCAGGGTGGCCCGCAGCCACACGTAGACGAAGAGGAAGATCACCAGCTTCAGGAAGAACCAGACGATCGGCCACAGGGTGGGCAGGAAGTCGATCGCGGGCCCGTTGGGGCCGCCCAGGAAGAGCGTGACCACCATGGCCGAGATGGTGACCGTGTTCATGAACTCGGCCAGGAAGAAGAGGGCGAAGCGGATCGAGGAGTACTCGGTGTGGAAACCGCCCACCAGCTCCTGCTCGGCCTCGACCAGGTCGAACGGGGGCCGGTTGGCCTCGGCGGTGGCGGCGATGAGGAAGACGACGAAGGGCACCACACCCAGGGAGAAGATGTTCCACCGGAAGAGGCTGTCCTGGGCGGCCACGATGTCGTGGGTGGACAAAGATCCGGCGGACAGGACCGCCGCCGCCACCGCCAGGGCCATGGCCGCCTCGTAGGACACCATCTGGGCCGACGCCCGCACCGACCCGAGGAGCGGGTACTTCGAGCCCGAGGACCATCCGGCGAGCATGACGCCGTAGACCGCGATCGACGACATGGCCAGCAGGAAGAGGACCCCGATGGGCGGATCCGCCAGCTGGAGGTACGTCTCGTTACCGGCGATGGAGATGGTGCCGCCGATGGGAATGATGGCGAACGACGCGAACGCAGGCAGGATCGACAGGTAGGGGGCCAGGCGGAAGACGACCCGGTCGGCCTTGTCGGGGAGGAGGTCCTCCTTGAAGAAGAGCTTGGTTCCGTCGGCCAGCGTCTGGAGGATGCCCCACGGCCCGGCCCGGTTGGGACCGATCCGGTTCTGCATGTCGGAGATGACCTTGCGCTCGAACCAGACCATAAGCATGACGGCGACGAGCAGGAAGACGAAGACGACGACAACCTTGAGCAGCACGATCAGGACGACGGCGAGGTCGACCCCGTCGATGTAGAGCGGGTCGCCCACTACCCGACGTGCCCCGACCCGGGGGCAACGGTCTCGACTCTGATGTCGGTGACCGGCTGGTGGGCGTCGATGAGGTCGGCCGCCCCGGGACCCGGCTGGTTGAAGGCGAGGACGGCCGAGCCCCGCAGGACGGTGGCGTCGGCCACCGTCTGGAGGGTGAGCGAGCCCCGGGACGAGGTGACCCGGACCTGGTCGCCGGTGGTGACGCCCAGGTGGCCGAGGTCGTGGGGGTGGGCCCGGAGGCAGGCGCCCGGGACGAGGGCGGCCAGCGCAGGCGACTGCTGGACGAGCACGCCCGCGTCGTAGAGGGAGCGGCCGGACACCAGACGCAGGGAGTAGGCGTCGACCGGGGGGGAGGGCGAGATGGCGGCCACCGGCACGAAGCGCAGGAGCGGAGGTCGGCCGTCGGTCTCGGCGGTGGCCACGGGCCGGTGGCGGACACCGGCGGCCGGTTCGAGGGGGGCGCCGGCGTCGGGCTCCGGCTCGGGGAGGAGGGTCTCGCCCTGGGCCTGGGCGGCAGTGACCTCGACTTCCTCCGCCGGGTCGGCCGTGGGCGGGGCCTGGGGCCTGTCGAGGGGGACGACGAGGCCGTCGCGGTTGGCGAAGGCGGTGAGCACCGCCGGGCTGAGGCCGGCGTGGGACGGGGCCAGGCGCTCGATCTCGGACGCGATGGCGTCGAGCGACTCGAAGCCGAGGTCGCGGCCGAGCCGGGCGGCGAGCTCGACGGCGATGATCCAGTCGGCCCGCGCCGTTCCCGGAGACGTGACCTTCTGGCCCAGGCGGGTGACCCGTCCCTCGATGTTGGTGGTGGTGCCGGGGCGCTCGGCGAAGCCGGCTGCGGGCAGGACCACGTCGGCCCCTCGCACGGAAGGGTTGGCGAAGGTGTCGACGGCGACGGTGAAGGCCACCGCGTCGAGCGCCCGCCGGGCGAGGCCGCGATCGGGGAAGTCGGACAACGGATCCGCGCCCAGGAGGATCAGGGCGTGGACGTTGTGGTCGACCGCGGCCTGGAGGATGGCGGTGGTGTCGAGGCCGCGCGCCGCGGGCACCGAGCCCCAGGCCGAACCGGATCCGAACCACGACCCGCCGCCGTCGAGGGACACCCGGCCGGGGAGGAGGCCGGGGGCGAGGCCCATGTCGAGGGCGCCCCGCACGTTGGCCCGGCGGAGAGCGGGCAGGAAGCGGACGCCGGGCAAGGCGCCGGCGAGCACCCCGGCCGCGTCGACCGTCGAGGAGGCGGGCTCGGCCAGCGACGGCCGGCCGAGGACGACGACCACGCCGTCCTGGTGGAGGATGTCGGCGGCCTTGACGATGTCGGCCCCGGGCACGCCCCCGGCCCCTTCGGCCGCGACGCGAGCACCGGCGATCGCCCCGGCCAGGGCCCGGGCCACCGCCCCGGCCTCGCCCGGACGGTGCTTGAGGCTGACCGCGGCGTGGCGGGTGAGCCCGGTGCCGGCCGGCACCAGCTCCACCAGGGGCACGCCCTTGTCGACCACCGCTTCCCGCAGCCGCAGGTAGAGGACGGGCAGCTCCTCCTTGAGGTCGGGCCCGATGATGAGGACGGCCGACGCCCGGCACGCCTCGTCGATCGTCGCCTGGGGGAGGCCGAGCACCACCTCGGCCGGCAGCCCGTCGCCCAACTGGCAGTCGACGTTGTCGGTGCCGAGCACCGACTTGGCCAGCCGGCACCAGGCGTAGGCGTCCTCGTTGGCCAGGCGGGCCCCACCGATGACGGCGACGGCCCCCGGTCCCGAGGTGTCCACGATCGTGCGCAGGCCGTCGGCCGCCGCCTGCAGGGCAAGGGTCCACGACGTCTCGGTGAGGGTGCCCTCGGAGCTGCGGACCATGGGCTCACCCAGCCGGGCCTCCGACTCGACCGCCTCGTAGCCGAAGCGGCCCTTGTCGCACAGCCAGCCGTGGTTGACCGGGTCGCTGTCGACGCCCAGGTGGCGGATGAGGCTGTTCTGGGTCGACTGCACCGCGATGCGGCAGCCCACCGAGCAGAAGGTGCAGGTGGACTCCACCACCTCGAGGTCCCACGGGCGGGCCTTGAACCGATAGGGCGTGGCCGTGAGGGCGCCCACCGGGCAGATCTGCACGATGTTGGCGCTGAAGTTCGAGGTGAACGGCGCCGTCGGGAAGGTGTTGACCTCGGTGCCGTCGGCCCGGCCGATGAAGTCGATGCCGGCGTCGCCCGCCACCTCGTCGGCGAAGCGGGTGCAGCGGGCGCACTGGATGCACCGCTCCCGGTCGAGGGCCACGAGGGGGTTGATGGGGATCGGCTTCTCCCAGTGCCGCTTCTCCTCGATCATCCGGCTCTCGCCGGGGCCGAAGGCGAAGGTCTGGTCCTGGAGGGGGCACTCGCCGCCCCTGTCGCACACCGGGCAGTCGAGGGGGTGGTTGACCAGGAGGAACTCGAGGACGCCGTCCTGCGCCTTCTTCACCTTGGGCGAGGTGGTGATCACCTCCTGGCCGTCGGCTACCGGGACGTAGCACGCGGGGGCGAGACCCCAGCCGCGAGGGTTCTTGACCTCGACCAGGCACATCCGGCACATCCCGACCGGCCGCAGCCGCTTGTGCCAGCAGAACCGGGGGATGTAGACGCCGCCCCGCTCGGCGGCGGCGATGAGCATCTCGCCCTTACGGGCCTCGATCGCGTTGCCGTCGACGGTGATCGAGAAGGTCTCCACTGTCACACCGCTCTTCGGCACGTCGTTGTCAGGCAAACGGACAGCCGCCCTCTTTGATGTGGACGAGGAACTCGTCCCTGAACATGCGGATGGCCGAGGTGATGGAGGACGGGATCGACGGGCCGAGAACGCAGATCGTGGTCTTTTGCGGCGGCCATGACAAACCGGGGGCGATGTTGTCGCACACGTCGAGCAGGAGATCGAGGTCGGACTCCCGCCCCGCGCCCAGTTCGATGCGGCGCAGGACCTTGTCGAGCCACCCGCCGCCCTCCCGGCAGGGGGTGCACTGACCGCACGACTCCCGGTGGAAGAAGCGGGTGATCCGCCACGCGGCCCGCACCATGCAGGTGGTGTGGTCCATCACGATGACCGACCCGGAGCCGAGCATGGAGCCGGCCTTGCCGACCGCGTCCTGGTCGAGGGCCATGTCCACCTGGTCGGGCCCGAACCACGGGGCCGACGCCCCCCCGGGGATGAACGCCTTGAGCTGGTTGTCGTGGCGGATGCCACCGCCGAGCTTGGGGTCGTAGATGAGGTCCCGGAACGTGGTCTTGCTCATCTCGATCTCGTAGTTGGCCGGCTGGCGGACGTGACCCGAGAGGGAGAAGATGCGGGTGCCGGTGGACCGGCCCTGGCCGAGGGACTTGAAGCCCTCGCCGCCGTTGAGGACGATCCAGGGCAGGTTGGAGACGCTCTCCACGTTGTTGACGATCGTGGGCTGCATGTAGAGGCCCTTGACCGCCGGGAAGTAGGGGGGCTTGTCGCGGGGGAAGCCCCGCTTGCCCTCCAGGCTCTCGAGGAGGGCGGTCTCCTCGCCGCAGATGTAGGCGCCGGCACCGGGGTGGACGACCACGTCGACGGAGAAGTCGGAGCCGAAGATGTTCCTGCCGGCGGCGCCGTAGGCGTAGGCCTCGTTGAGGGCGGCGGTCATGCGCTCGATCCCGAGGGCGAACTCGCCCCGCACGAAGATGAAGGCCTGGGCCGCCCCGACCGCGTAGGCGCAGATCAGGGTGCCCTCGATTATCTGGTGGGGATCGGCCTCGAGGAGCATGTGGTCCTTGTAGGTGCAGGGCTCGCTCTCGTCGCCGTTGATCACCAGGTAGGCGGGACGGGGCTTGGCCAGCATCGACCACTTGCGGCCGACCTCGAACCCGGCGCCGCCCCGTCCGAGGAGGTTGGCCGTCATGACCTCGGCTCCGACTTCCTCCGGGGTCATGGAGAGCGCCTTGCGCAGGCCGGCGTAGCCGCCCGTCTCCAGGTAGGCCTTGAGGGTCCACGAGTTGGGGACGCCCAGGCGGGCGGTGACGATGGGGCTGGCGTCGGTGAGCATCAGGCGCCGTCCGCTCCGGCGGCGGTGTCGCCGGCGGTGAGCCCGACCGTGCGCCGCACCCGGCAGAGGGTGCCGTGGGGCGGCACCTCGTCGGCCAGCCGTCCCTGGCGGAGGTCGTCGACCAGGTGGTCGAAAGAGTCGGCGGTGACGGAGCCGAAGAAGCGCCAGTTCACGGCCAGGCAGGGGGCGGCGCCGCAGAAGGCGATGCACTCGACCTCTTCCAGGGTGAACTCTCCGTCGTCGGTGGTGCCCCCGGCGGCGACGCCCAGGCTGGCCTCGGCGTGCTCGAGCAGCTCCATCCCGCCGTTGAGGAGGCAGGCCAGGTTGGTGCACACCGACACCAGGTGACGACCCACCGGCGTGGTGAAGAGCATGTCGTAGAAGCTGGCCGTGCCGTAGACCTCGGCCGGCGTGATGTCGAGCAGCTCGCCCACGTGCTCCATCGACTCGGGCGTCAGCCACCCGTTCTGCTCCTGGGCCACGTGGAGCATGGGGATGAGCGCCGACCGGCTCCGGGGGTAGAGGGCGATCAGGTCCTTGCACCGCCGGACGTTGTCGGGCGTGAGCCGGGCCATCAGCGGCCCCCACCCGCAGCCGGGTGCGAACCGGTGACGGATCTGGGGGCCCTGGCGACCATTCTCGTCACCAGTTGCCCATGAGTCACCGGTCGACCTCGCCCATGACCGGGTCGACGGTGGAGATGATGGCGACGGCGTCGGCGATGAGGCCGCCCCGGATCATCGGGGCGAGGGCCTGGAGGTTGACGAACGACGGGCCTCGGATGTGCATCCGGTAGGGCTTCGACGTGCCGTCGGAAACCAGGTAGCAGCCGAGCTCGCCCCGGGGGGACTCGATGGCCACGTAGACCTCGCCCTCGGGCACCTTGAAGCCCTCGGTGAAGATCTTGAAGTGGTGGATGAGGGCTTCCATCGACTCGTCGATGCGGCCCCGGGGGGGCGGGGTGACCTTCTTGTCCTGGGCCCGGTAGTCGCCGGGGGGCATGCGCTCGAGGATCTGGTGGATGATGCCCATCGACTCCCGGATCTCGTTGAGGCGGATGGCGTAGCGGTCGAACGTGTCGCCGTAGGTGCCCACGACGACGTTGAAGTCGACCTGGTCGTAGAACAGGTAGGGGGCGTCGCGGCGCAGGTCCCAGTCGACGCCGGTGGAGCGCAGGATGGGACCGGTGATGCCCAGGGCCACGCACTCGTCGGCGGTGATGATCCCCACGCCCTGGGTGCGCTCCTGCCAGATGGGCTGGCCGGTGAGGAGGGTCTCGTACTCGTCGAGGCGGCCGGGGAAGACGTCGAGGATCTTGAGCACGTCGTCGCGCCAACCGTCGGGGAGGTCGGCCGCCACCCCGCCGGGACGGATGAAGTTGTGGTTCATCCGCAGCCCGCTGCACTTCTCGAAGAAGGCGAGGATCATCTCCCGCTCGCGGAAGCCGTAGATCATCATGGAGACCGCGCCCAGGTCCATGCCGTTGGTGGCCAGCCACAGGACCTGCGACGACATCCGGTTGAGCTCACACAGCAGCATGCGGATCCACGTCGCCCGCTCCGGGATCTCGAGGTCGAGCAACTTCTCGGTGGCCAACGAGAAGACGAGCTCGTTGAACATAGGGGAGACGTAGTCCATGCGGGTCGTGTTGGTCGGGCCCTGGAGGTAGGTGAGGTCCTCCCCCGTCTTCTCCATGCCGGTGTGGAGGTAGCCGATCACCGGCTTGCACCGCAGCACCGTCTCGCCCCGGAGCTCCATCATCACCCGCAGCACCCCGTGGGTGCTGGGGTGCTGAGGCCCCATGTTGATGATCATCGTCTCGTCGTCGGTGGGCACCTCGTCTACCGACTCGGGCAGGTGGGGGATGCGCAGCACCGCGTCGGGGTCGCGGAGCGACTCGAGTCCACCGACGAGGGCGGGCACCGAGGACTCGACGATCTGGGTCACGTACCACTCCCCTTGGGCGCCTTGAACTGGACCGGGATGCGGCCGATGCCGTAGTCCTTGCGCAGGGGGTGTCCCTCCCAGTCGTCGGGCATGAGGATGCGGGACAGATCGGGGTGGCCGTCGAACAGGATGCCGAACATGTCGTACACCTCCCGCTCCATGGCCTCGGTGCCGGGGTGGAGGGTGTAGATCGAGGGCAGGCGGGGGTCGGACTCGGCGAGCTGCACCCGCACCCGGACGCGGCGGCGCTCGGCCAGGGAGAGCAGGTTGACCACCACCTCGAACCGCTCGCCGACCACGCCGTCGGGGAGGGGGCGGTTCTTCTTCACCAGGTAGTCGGCGCCGCAGAGGTCGACGCACGTCACGAAGCCGTCGTCCTTCAGGGCCCGGATGAGGTCGAAGTAGGCCGACCGGTGGGGGTGGACGACGGTCTGGCCCCGGGACTCGGACAGCAGCGCCCCGTGGAGCGTGGGCGGGGGGGGCGGCGGGGCCTCCGGCTCGGCCCCGGCGTCGACGGGGGCGTCGGGCGCCATCTAGCGGGGCGTGGCGACGGCGACCGGCCGATCGACCGTGAGTCCGGCCACGGTGAGGCCGGCGCCGGCGCCGGTCTCGGTGCGGCGGCGGGTGATCTCACCGGTACGGATGAGCTCGTGGAGGGTGAGGATGCCGTGCATCAGCGTCTCCGGGCCCGGCGGGCAGCCGGGCGTGTAGACGTCGACGGGGACGATCTGGTCGACGCCCTGGACGATGGCGTAGTTGTTGAACATCCCTCCCGACGAGGCGCACACGCCCATGGAGATGACCCACTTGGGCTCCGCCATCTGGTCGTAGACCTGGCGCAAGACGGGGGCCATCTTCTGCGACACCCGGCCGGCGACGATCATCAGGTCGGCCTGGCGGGGAGAGGCCCGGAAGACCTCCATGCCGAACCGGGCCAGGTCGAAGTGGGCGGTGCCGGCGGCCATCATCTCGATGGCGCAGCAGGCCAGGCCGAAAGTGGCCGGCCACACGCTGTTGCGCCGGGCCCACTTGACCACGTCCTCCAGCTTCCCGGTGAGGAAGTTGTGGTTGAGCTGCTCTATGCCCACGGGTCACCCCCGAGGGAGCGAGCAGGTGCCTGCTCCGGAGGCCGGCGGTTCTCGACGCCCACCCGGCGCACGGTGGAGGACGCGGTGCGCTCGGGGACGGGCACCCTTCTGGCGACGGGGCCCCAGTTGAGGGCGCCGTGGCCGATCAGGTACACGAACGACACGAACACGGCCACCGCGAAGATGAGCATCTCCCACAGTCCGAAGGCGCCCAGGTCGCGGTAGATCACGGCCCACGGGAACAGGAAGATGATCTCGATGTCGAAGATGATGAAGATCATCGCCACCAGGTAGAAGCGCACCGGGAAGCGCTCCGACGGTTCCCGGTCGGGCACGATGCCGCACTCGTAGGGGGCGGCCTTGGCTCCGGTGGGGCGCTGCGGCGCCATCAGCCGGGAGGCGAAGAAGGACAACCCCGCGAACAACCCGGCGAGGATCAGCATGACCAGGAGCGGTAGGTACTGCGCCATCGGGGATCGCCTCGAAAGAGAGCCGACAGGAGACGTGCGTACCCTAGCCGCGCTTGGCCATGGCCTCCTTGTCCTTGGTGTGCAGCTGGTAGACGAGCAAACCGAAGATCAGGGCCGACGAAATCGTGGCCACGGCCGGGTTCAACCGCTTGTGGCCGAGGTCGCGCAGCAGGACGACCGAGTACACCGGCTTCGACGCGTCGGCCTTCGGCAGGGGCGGGGCAGCGCCGGGGTCGGCCTCCTGGACGACGACCGGCTGCACCTGCACGACCAGGTAATGGGGCTTGTGGAGGATGTCGATGGGGCGGATCGCGGGCAGTCCCAGGGGGGCGTAGGTCTCCCCGCCCTTGTTGAAGGCACCCACGACGATGTACTCGGCCGCGCTCTTGAAGAGCCCGCCCTCCTCGCCGGTGAGAGAGCCGTCGACGACCGGTTGGGCGTCGGCCACCTCGGGATCGGTGATCTCGAGCTTCTCCCAGTCGTCGGGGAACTCCTCCAGCACCTTCTCCCCCGTCAGGGCCGGGTCACCGGACACGATCTCGTACTGCTCCCAGACAGGTGACGGGCCCTGGGGACCGATGCCGTACACCCACCACACGGCCCCGATGATCACCATGAAGCCCGCCAGCCCGGCCGCCGCCAGCTGGAACCCGAGCCGGGCCCCGGTGTCGGTGGCCAGGATCAGGTACACCGATCCGGGGAGGATGAGCACCGCCAGCAGGACGTAGAGCCCCCCTTTGACCTGCGGTTCCCACGAGAGGGCGGAGAGCATCAGGTCCATCACAAGGTCCGTTCATAGTCGACGACGGCCTGGATCTGCTCCGCCGTGAGCATGTTCTCGAAGAACGGCATCACGCCCTCGCTCACGCCCCGGGTGCCGTAGAGCTGGCCGTAGGCGGCGGTCTTGGCCACCCAGTCGATGTGCCTGTCGACCGTCGGGAACTGCCGGGTGGTGGCGCCTCCGGAGAGGGAGGGACCGAAGGCGCCGCCGCCGATGGGCCCGGGCTCGCCGTAGGACGCACCCTCGGTGTGGCAGCGGGAGCAGAACGCCTCGAAGAGCTTGGCCCCGTCGGTGCCGTACTGGGCCAGGTTGTCCTCCTTCACCTGTGCCGGCGGGAGGGCGATGTGCTGGAGGTAGGCGATGAGGTCGTCGATCTGCTGGTCGTTCATGGGGCCGCCGCCCTTGACCCCCCACGGCGGCATCGGGGTGCCGGGCCGGCCGTAGACGAGGATGCTGCGCACCTCTTCCACCCGGTAGCGGAGCATGGCCGTGTCGAGGGCAGGGGCCGCCCACTGCACCTGCTTGGGCAGGGCGTCGGGATTGACGGGGTCGGTGATGGTGAACGCGGTGACCCCGCCGACGCCCTCCACGCCGTGGCACGCCTCGCATCCGAAGTGGGGCTCGCGCGGTGTCGGCGGGTTGCCGGGCGATACCTGGAAGAGCTCCTCCCCCCGCTGGACGGCCTTGTTCTCGAAGTACTCGGTGCCCCGGTCGAAGCCGGCGCCCTGCTGGCGGAAGGGCTCCCGCAACCAGTACAGCGGCAGGCCGATGGCGGAGATGGTGAGCATGGCGAACGACCACCACAGGTACTTGGTGAGCCGGTGGCTCTCGAGGCCCTCGTCGTCGAAGTAGGGCTTGCGGTTGGGGGCGTGGACCAGTTCGCCGCCCGGGTCGTACGTCCGCTTGGAGGAGCTGAGGAGGTAGACGATCCAGCCGGCGCTGAGGGCGAGGACGACGCCCAGCCCGATGCTCTGTTGGGTGGCGGCGAAGATCAATGCCCGCCGACCGCGCCGATGCAGTGCGGACCTTCGGACTCCTGCCCGGTGGTGTTGACGCCGACCGCCGGCCCCGGGATCACGATGCCGGTGTCGACCGTCACCACGCCGCCGTCGACGCTCACCGTGAAGCGGTCCATCCCCCGCGGGGCGGGGCCGCCCTTCTTCTCACCGACCCGGTTGTACTGCGAGCCGTGACACGGGCACTCGAACCACTGCGACGTGCGGCACCAGGGCACCCGGCACCCGAGGTGGGGGCACTTCTGGTAGAGGGCGACGAAGCCCTGGTCGTACCCGTCGACCACCGCCGCGTAGGCGGGAACCCCCCTGGCCGCGCTGACCGCGTCCTTGGGGTAGGGCAGGAGGTAGAAGCGACCGGCGCCGACGTAGAAGGGGTCCTTGGTGGTGGCGATCTGGTCGAGGATCTCGTCTGCCTTCCCGGCCCGGATCTTGGCGCCGAAGCCGCCGCTGAGCGACGGCCACAGCATGGCCACCATGCCTGCCCCGAAACCGGAGAGGGCCAGGATCATGGTGGTGACGATGCCCCGGTTGAGGACCTGGCGGCGGGTGACGCCCAGGCTCTCCTCGTCGGGGGGGAGGGCCGGCGGCGGGGGCGGGAGGGAGATGTCGGGTGCACCCCGTCCGGAGCGCTCGAGGGCGACCGCCCGCTCGAGCTCCTTGCCGGTGAGGGGCGCGCCGCCGACGGGCACCGGCAGCCGCTCGGCGCTCTCGTCGGGGATCGTGCCGTCGAGGGCGCGGGCGGTGTCGCGCCGGCGGGCGGTGGCGTAGAGGAATGCGGCCATCATCACGGCCAGGGCGGCCAGCACGATGACGACGATGGTGGCGTTGTCCAACTTGGCTCCTACAGGTCGAAGAAGACGCCGTCACGCCACGGGAACGTGAAGTTGAACCCGGGCCCCCGGAAGAAGCAGCCGATGATCACCAGCACCGACCAGAACATGAGGAACAGGGTCATGATGGCGATGGCGAGCTTGCGGTCCTCGGGGTGGTTGCTGGGATTGCGGTCGGTGTAAGGCACGAGCATGAGGCCGAAGATGCCCATGCCGGGGATGGTGACGCCCGCCACCATCGGGTGGAACATGGTGAGGAGCTCCTGGAGGCCCAGGAAGTACCACGGGGCCTTCGACGGGTTGGGCGTGAAGTTGAAGTTGGCGGCGGCGAGGAACGGGGCGTTGACCACCGCCGAGAAGACCAGCAGGAAGGCGGTCATGGCCAGGGAGGCCACGAACTCGCCGACCAGCAGGTGGGGCCAGACGTGCACCTTGTCGGTGGGAGTGGCCTTGACGTCCTGGATGGACCCGGCCTTGACCACGGTGAGGAGCCGTTGGGTGTGGCCCTCGGGGCCCTTGGCCACCGGAGCGGGGGCGGTGGCCACCGCGCCGGCCGCAGCCGCCGGCGCCCCGGCCGGGGCGGTGGCGGTGGCGGTGGCGGTGGCGGACCGCTGGAGGAGGTGGGCGGGGATCTTCTCGCCGTCGTCGACCGCACCCGCGTCGGCACCGCCGCCGTCAGGCGGGGCTCCGCCGGCGGACCCGGCGCCCAGGGCGGCCCGGCGCTCGGCCGATCGGCGCAGGAGGTGCTCGGGTACGTCACTCATTGGACTGGCTCATGTGCTCGATCTCCTCCCCGGCCGGCCTACAGGGGCCCCGAGATGCCGCCGTCCTTGCGGACTCGCCAGAAGTGGATGGCCATGAAGATGACGATGACGAACGGAAAGAGCAGCACATGGAGTACGTACCATCGGAGCAGAGTCTCGGTGCTGATCTCCACTCCGCCCAGGAGGACGAATCTCACCTGGTTCCCGAACACCGGTGTGTAGCCGATCATGTTCGTGCCTACCGTGACCGCCCACAGGGCCAACTGGTCCCAGGGCAGCAGGTAGCCGGTGAACGACAGGAGCAGGGTGAGGGTGAGCAGGATCACCCCGATCACCCAGTTGAACTCCCGGGGCGGTTTGTAGGCACCGTGGTAGAAGACCCGGGCCATGTGCAGGAACACCGTGATCACCATCAGGTGGGCGCCCCAGCGATGCATGTTGCGCACGAGGAGGCCGAAGGTGACCGAGGTCTCCAGGGTGCGGATGTCGGCCCACGCCTGCACCTCGGTGGGGCGGTAGAAGAACATCAGGAAGATGCCGGTGACGGTGAGGATGAGGAACAGGAAGAACGACATCCCGCCCAGGCACAGCGTGTAGCTGACCTTCACCGCATGGCGCTTCACCTTCACCGGGTGCAGGTGGTAGATGAGGCTGTTCATGATGACGTAGGAGCGGTTACGAGGGCTGTCGGTGTAGCCCTTGCGGAAGATGGAACCGGGCCGGAAGATCGAGGCCCACGCTTGGGAGCCCCGCATCTTCTCGCCGACCTCGGCCAGCTTCTCCGGCACCGACGGGCGGTCCCCGTTGCCGTCGCTGCCGTTCCCGTTCCTCGAGAGTCGCTTCGCCATCGTTCCTAGAACCGCATGCCGTAGGCGTAGCCGTGCTTGCCGTCACGCTGGTGGGCGTCGCCGTCACGGGCAGCCACGCCGGCCTTGCCCATGATGATCACGCCGGTGGGGCAGCGGTCGACGCACAGGCCACAGCGGGTGCAGACGTCCTCGTCGACGATGAACACGACGTGGTCGTCGGGGTCCTCCCCCGGGCCGGTGGTGTTGAGCGCCTCCGAGATGCTGTCGACGGACAGCATGTGGATGCACTTCCAGGGGCAGATGTCGACACAGCCCTCGCACATGATGCATTCAGCCTGGTCGATGTGGAGGAACTGCTTGGGCTTGACCGACTTGGCCAGCTCGTCGCTCGGGATCTCCTGGAGGACGTAGTCGCCGCTGAACGTCGGCATGGGCGGGTTAGCGTCGTTCTTTGCCATGTCGTTAGACCTTCCTTGCCACCGGGCGGCCGAACCGTGAGCTCAGCTCGACCTCCGGTGCCTTGCGGCCCCGCTTCTGCCAGGCAGCCCAGAGCCACACCTGGCCGACGAGGAACACGATGTAGATGAGAGCGGCGACGATGTCGCGGACCGCCTGGGCATTCACAATGATACGGCCGGTGCCGCCCAAGTCCTTGACGCTGTCGCCAAGCTTGATCCCGTCGCCGGAGATGCCGAGCATCAGCTTGTCGGGTCGCCACAGGAGGGCGTTGTCGGCGAAGGTGAGCCACTGGTGGGGCACCACTCCGTAGGCGAGGAGCATCAGGGCAAAGATGAACGTGCCCCCGACGAAGGCCTCACCCCACGTGATGGGCGTGCCCGGGGGGCGACGCCGGCCGACGGCGAACACGAGGGCGAGCCCGGCGAAAAGCATCACTGTGGAAACAACTAGCGCGACCACCGGCACCTCCCCTCGTGAACGCGATCACATTGTACTGGGACGAAAGCCTCAAAATCGATCCGGAGGCTTGCTGCCGGTTCTACCACGGCGCCCGGTTGAGAGACGAGTCGAGGGGCGACGCCCCGCCGGCCGCCGGGACCAACGCCTGGGACGCCATCGACACCGCCTCCGGGACCCGCACAGCCGATCGGTCCGGTGGGCCGGGGGCCGGGGCGCCAGGCGGCGGGGCGGCTGGGCCTGGCGTGCCTGTCCGGTCGGAAGGGCCGGCACCGAAGGCGCTCGACTGTTTCGCTCTCGTGGGTCAGGTCGGTTTACATTCGCGACGACATGACCGAGGTCCCCGATTACCTGCTCGAACGCTCACGCGCCCGTCGGGCGGCCTTGGGCCTGGATGGAGGCGGCGACGGCCCCGCGCCGGCGGCCGAGGGCTCGGGAGGCGACGCCACTCCGGCGGCCGCCGCCGCGCCGGCCGCGGCCGTCACCGCCGCCGCGGCACCGGCCGCGCCGGCTCGGCCCACCGAGAAGCTGCCCACCTACGTCGCCCCCGCCGGGCCCCGCAGCGGTATCCCGGTATGGATGATGCCGGTGATCCTGATCCTGCCCCTGTGGGCGATCATCTACCTGGGGGCGTTCGGGGAGTCGAGCACGGCCGCCGGTCCCGCCAGCGGCCAGGAGCTCTACCAGCGGGCGGGGTGCGTGAACTGCCACGGGGCCCAGGGCCAGGGTGGCGTCGGTCCCGCGCTGGCCGGGGGCGAGGTCGTCAAGACCTTCCCCACCGCGGCCGACCACGAGACCTTCGTCCGCGAAGGGTCGTCGAAGATCAAGGGTGAGCCCTACGGCGACGCCGGCCGCGAGGGCGGCCAGCGGGTCGCCGCCTCGGGCGGCATGCCGTCCTTCGCCGGGCAGCTCACCGACGAAGAGATCGCGGCTGTCGTCACCTACGAACGCGAAGGGCTCTAAGGTCGGGCCGATGGCCGACCACGACGTGCTGGTCGTCGGGGGCGGGCCCTCCGGTGCGGCCTGCGCCTACTGGCTGGCCGAGGCCGGCCACGACGTGGTGGTCGTCGAGAAGAAGCACTTCCCCCGGGTCAAGACCTGCGGCGACGGGCTGACACCGAGGGCGGTCAAGCAGCTCGACGACATGGGCCTGGCCGGGGTGCTGGCCGGCCACCACCGCTTCGACGGCCTGCGCTCGATCGCCTTCGGGCGCACCATCGAGCTGCAGTGGCCGGAGCGGCCCGGATTCCCCCGCCACGGCTACGTCATCACCCGCCACGACCTCGACCAGCTGGTGGCCGAGCGGGCGGAGAAGGCGGGGGCGCTCGTCCTGCAGGGCATGGAGGCGGTGGAGCCGGCCTACGACGGCGGCGTGCCCCGGGGCGCGGTCGTCAGGAACAAGGACACAGGCGAGACGTCGACGGTGAGCGCCACCTACACCGTGGTCGCCGACGGGGCCAACTCCCGCTTCGGGCGGGCCCTCGGCTGTGCCCGCGACCGGTCGTACCCCCTGGGGATGGCCATCCGCGGGTACTTCACGTCGCCCCGGTCGCACGAGCCGTGGATCGAGTCGCATCTCGACGTGCGCGACGCGGCCGGCCACGTCCTGCCCGGATACGGGTGGATCTTCCCCCTCGGCGACGGGAGGGTGAACGTCGGTGTGGGCCTGCTGTCGACGTTCAAGCAGTGGAAGGAGGTCAACACCTCCAAGCTCATGGACGCCTTCGTCGACTACGCCCCGGCGTCGTGGGAGATCTCGCCGGAGACGTCGCTCGGGCCGCCCACCGGGGGCAAGCTGCCGATGGGGCTGTCGGTCGGACCGTCGTTCGGGCCGACGTGGCTGACCACGGGCGACGCCGCCGGGGCGATCAACCCGTTCAACGGGGAGGGCATCGCCTACGCCTACGAGACCGGCCGCTACGCGGCGGAGTCCGTCTCGCTGGCACTCGAGACGGGGCGGGCCGGCGAGCTGCGGAGCTACGAGGAGCGGCTGCGGGCCGAGTACGACCTCTACTACAAGGTGGCGCGGGCGTTCGTGAAGATCATCGGGCACCCCAACCTCATGCGCATGCTGGTGGGGACCGGGATGCGGTCGCGCACGCTCATGGAGTGGGTGCTGCGGATCATGGCGAACCTCCTGCGGGAGGACGAGCGGGGTCCGGCCGAGGCCGCCTACCGGGCCGTGGCCGCCATCGCCCGGCTGGCGCCCTCCCGGTAATCGGGCCGGGGTGATCGAGGTCCCCCTCGCCCGCTTCGAGGAGCTGGTCGGCGACGCCCTCGACGCCATCCCCGAGGCCCTCGGCCGGCACATGGACAACGTCTGGGTGGTGGTGGAGGAGCGGGCGCGGGGGGAGGACCTCCTCGGGCTGTACGAGGGCGTGCCGCTCACCGAACGGGACCAGTACGGGGGGATGGTGCTCCCCGATCGCATCACGATCTACCGGCGCCCCATCTGCGAGATGTGCGAGAGTGAGGACGACGTGGTGGAGACGGTGCGGGAGACGGTGATCCACGAGGTCGCCCACCACTTCGGGATCGACGACGACCGGCTGGACGAGCTGGGGTGGGCATGAGTCCGCCGGCCACCGACTCCGAGGAGCAGCTCGAGGGCGTCGACAAGGCGCTGCACCTGGGCGAGAACATCCTCTACGGGGCGGCGGCCCTGGTGTTGCTGGTGGGGGCGGCGGTGGTGCTGGGGGCGATCGGCTACCACCTGGTCCAGGATCTCTCGGACGGGGTCGACCACGCGGTCACCGAGGCGCTCGACGGCCTGCTCCTGGTGTTCATCCTGCTGGAGCTGCTGGCCGCCACCCGGGCGATCATGGCCGAGCACAACCTGGTGGCGGAGCCGTTCCTGATCGTGGGCATGATCGCCTCGATCAAGGAGATCATCGTCCTCGCCCTGGTGGCCCAGGAGGAGCTCGACAAGCCCGGGGAGGCGTTCGAGCAGGCGATGGTGGAGATCGGGGCCCTGGGCGGCATCGTGCTGCTGCTGGCGGTGGCCATGTACCTCGTCCGGCGCAAGGAGCGGGAGCCGGAGGAGGATTAGGGTCCGGAGGAGGCGGCGGCGGCGTGGCTCAGGACGCCTCCGCGGTGGCTCGCCCGGCGGCGGCGGCCAGGTCGACCGTCCGCTCCAGCTCCTCCTTGGTGTGGGCCAGGCTGGGGAAGAGGGCCTCGAAGGGGCTGGGGGCGAAGGCGATCCCCCGGTCGAGGAGGTGGTGGAAGAAGCGGGCGTAGGTGGCGCCGTCGGCGGACTTGGCCGAGGCGTGGTCGTGCGGGGCCGCGGGGGCGAAGAAGAGTCCCATGAGGGGTCCCACCGTCGGGACCTGGACTTCGAGGCCGGCCTCGGCGAGGACGGCGGTCAGGTTGGCGGCCAGCTCGGCGGCCCGGCCCGTCAGCTGGACGTAGGCGGCGTCGTCGAGGAGGTCGAGGACGGCCAGGCCGGCGGCGGTGGCGAGGGGGTTCCCCGAGAGGGTGCCCGCCTGGTAGACGGGGCCGTCGGGGGCCAGGACGTCCATGACCTCCCCCCGGCCGCCGAAGGCGGCGAGGGGGAGTCCTCCACCGATGACCTTGCCGAAGGTGCTGAGGTCGGGGGTGACGCGGTAGTGGGCCTGGGCCCCGCCGGGGCCGAGGCGGAAGCCGGTGATGACCTCGTCGAAGATGAGGAGGGCGCCGGCCCTGGTGCAGGCCGCGCGGAGTCCGTCGAGGAAGCCGGGGGCGGGGGCGACGAGGCCCATGTTGGCCGCCACCGGCTCGACCATGACCGCGGCCACGTCGTCGCCCAGCTCGGGGACGACGTTGTAGGGGACGACGAGCGTGTCGGCGACGGCCCGCCGGGGCACGCCGGCCGAGCCGGGCAGGCCGAGGGTGGCCAGGCCGCTGCCGCCGGCGGCCAGCAGGTGGTCGGCGTGGCCGTGGTAGCAGCCGTCGAAGACGACGACGCGGTTGCGACCGGTGAAGCCCCGGGCCACCCGGACGGCCGACATGCAGGCCTCGGTGCCGCTGTTGACCAGGCGCACCTTCTGGCAGGAGGGCACCCGTCGGCGGATGGCCTCGGCCAGGAGGACCTCCCGCTCGGTGGGGGCGCCGAAGGACGTGCCGGCGGCGGCGGCCCTGGTGATCGCCTCGATCACCTTCGGGTGGGCGTGCCCGAGGATCGACGCCCCCCACGACTGGACGTAGTCGGTGTACTTCCGGCCCTCGACGTCCCACACGTAGGCCCCCTCGCCCCGGGCGACGAAGTAGGGGGTGCCACCGACCTTGCCGAAGGCTCGGACGGGCGAGTCGACGCCGCCGGGGATCACGTCGCACGCCCGGCGGAACAGCTCCGCGTTGCCCATCACGGTGTGGTCGTCAGAGGGCCTGGGCCAGCTCGGCCGCGAAGTAGGTGAGGATGACGTCGGCCCCCGCCCGCTTGACCGCGGTGAGCTGCTCGAGGGCGACGGCGGTGGCGTCGACCCACCCCCGCTCGGCCGCGGCCCTGACCATCGAGTACTCGCCGGAGACGTGGTAGGCGGCGACGGGGACGTCGAACCGCCGGCGGACCTCGGCGATCACGTCGAGATAGGGGACGGCCGGCTTGACCATGACCATGTCGGCCCCCTCGGCGACGTCGAGGGCGACCTCGGCCAGGGCCTCCCGGGCGTTGCGGGGGTCCTGCTGGTAGGCCTGGCGGTCGCCGCCTCCGGCGATGCGGACGTCGACTGCGTCCCGGAAGGGGCCGTAGTAGGCGGAGGCGTACTTGGCCGCGTAGGCGAGGATGGCGGTCCGGTGGTGGCCGGCGTGGTCGAGGGCCCGACGGATGGCGGCGACCTGGCCGTCCATCATCCCCGAGGGGGCCACGACGTCGGCCCCGGCGTCGGCCTGGGCCATAGCTATCCGGGCGTAGCGGTCGAGGGTGGCGTCGTTGTCGACCTCGCCGGCGGGCGTGAGGAGGCCGCAGTGGCCGTGGTCGGTGTACTCGTCGAGGCACAGGTCGGCCATGACGACGAGCTGGTCGCCGACCTCGTGCCGGACGTCGGCGATGGCCTGCTGGGCGATCCCGTCGGCGGCCCACGCCTGGGAGCCCTCGGCGTCCTTGCGGTCGGCGTCGGGCACGCCGAAGAGGATGATGCCGGGAACGCCCAGGTCGGCGAGGGTGCGGACCTCCTTGCGGAGGGACTCGCGGGTGTGTTGGACGACGCCCGGCATCGACGGGATGGGGGTCGGCTCGGTGATGCCCTGGCGGACGAAGAGGGGCGCCACCAGGTCGTCGACGGTGAGGCGGGTCTCGGCCACCAGCCGCCGCAGGGCCGGCGTGCGCCGCAGCCGCCGCAGCCGCCGGGCGGGAAAGCTCATGGTGGCGATGCTAGGTCGACCGGCCAGCCGGTGGACCGGCGGGACGGCCGACGACCTCGACGAGGGCGGCGACCAGGCCGTCGAGGGTGTGGACCGCGGCGGTGACGGACACGGTGAGGCCCTCGGCCTCGGCCGCCACCGCGGTGACGGGGCCGATGCAGGCGACCACCGGCGGGACGGCCCCCGGGCCGGCGGCGGCGAGGTAGGAGGTGACGGTGGAGGCCGACGTGAAGGCGATGGCGTCGGCCTTGGCCGCGGCGGCCAGAAGGTCGGCCGGTGGGTTGGCGGGGACGGTGCGGTAGGCCGGGACGACGTCGACCGTCCAGCCCTTGGCGGTGAGGCCCTCGGCGAGCACCGGGCGGGCGGTCGCGGCCTGGGGCAGGAGGACCCGGCCGGGGCCGTCACCGAAGGCCTCGACCAGGCCCTCGGCCAGCGATCGTCGGGGGACGAGGTCGGCCACGATGCCGGCCCCGGCGAGCGCGGCGGCGGTGCCGGGGCCGATGGCCGCCACCCGGACGTCGCCGAGGGCCCGGGCGTCGTGCAGGCAGGCGCGGAACCGGTCCACCGCGTTGGGCGACGTGAGGCAGATCCAGTCGTAGCACCGGACGGCGGCGGCGGCGGCGGCCAGCGCCCGCCCGCCGTCGTCGGGATCGGCGATCTCGATGGTCGGGACCTCGACCGGCTCCGCGCCGAGCGCCCGCAGCCGATCCGAGAGGCCCGACGCCTGGTGGCGGGCCCGGGTGACGACGACCCGCCGTCCGAACAAGGGGCGTGACTCGAACCACGGCAGGTCGAGGTCCGCCACCTGCCCGATGACCATCGTCACCGGCGGTTCGAGCTCACAGGCGTGCAGCTCGGCCAGGGTGGTGCGGACGGTGCGCTGGTCGGGCCGGGTGCCCCACCGGATGGCCGCCACCGGCGTCTGAGGCGAGGCGCCTCCGCCCATCAACCGGCGGGCGATCTCGGCCCGGTGGGCGACGCCCATGAGCACGACCAGGGTGTCGCCGACCCGAGCCAGCGCGTCCCAGTCGATGTCGTCGTCGACCGCGTGGCGGCTGTGGCCGGTGACGACGGTGAAGGAGGTGGACAGGCCCCGGTGGGTGACCGGGATGCCGGCGTAGGCGGGGACGGCGACCGCGGCCGAGATGCCGGGGACCACCTCGAAGGTCACGCCGGCCGCCACCAGGGCGGCCGCCTCCTCGCCCCCCCGCCCGAAGACGAACGGGTCGCCGCCCTTGAGGCGGACGACGGATTGGCCGGCCAGGCCCCGCTCGACGAGGAGGGCGTTGATCTCGTCCTGGCGGACGGGCCCGCCGGGCGACTTGCCCACGTCGATGCGCTCGGCGGTGGGCGGGGCCAGGTCGAGGAGGGACGCCTCCGCCAGCCGGTCGTGGACGACGACGTCGGCCGTGGCCAGCACCTGGGCCCCTCTGACGGTGATGAGCCCGGGGTCGCCCGGTCCCGCGCCGACCAGGTAGACGGTCACCGCCACCCCCCGAGCACGAACAGTCGGCGCCGTTGCCCCCTCATGCGTGTATTGGCGCGGAGTAGTCGAGAAGGAGGTCGGAGCCGCCGGCTCCGTCGAGGAGGTGGCGGGCGACGCGGCGGCCGAGGTCGACCGGGTCCGAGCCCTCGGCCTGGTGGCGGATGACGATGCGACCGTCGCCGGTGGCGAGCATGCCCTCCAGGCGGATGGTGTCGCCGACGACCGCGTAGGCACCCACCGGCAGGTCGCACGATCCGCCGACCTGGCGGAGGAAGGCCCGCTCCGCCTCCACCGCCAGCCGGGAGGTCGCGTCGTCGATGGCGGCCAGCAACTCGAGGGTGGCGGCGTCGTCGGACCGGCACTCCACCGCCAGCGCCCCCTGCCCCACCTGCGGCACCACCAGCGCCGGGTCGAGGACCTCCGACCGCTCCGCGCTCCGTCCCAGGCGGGCCAGGGCCACGGCCGCGACCACGATGGCGTCGAAGCCGGACGCCTTGGCCAGGCGGGTCTCCATGTTCCCCCGGAGGCCGGCGAAGGTGAGGTCGGGGCGGAGCCAGGCCAGCTGCGCCCGGCGGCGGACCGACCCCGTCCCGATGCGGGCCCCGGCGGGCAGCCCGGCCAGCGTCCCTCCCACCAACGCGTCCCGGGGGTCGCCCCGCACCGGGATGGCCCCGATCACCAGGCCCCCGGCGGGCCGTGACGGCAGGTCCTTGGCCGAGTGGACCGCGATGTCGGCCCGCCCGTCGAGCACCGCCGCCTGCACCTCCTTGACGAAGACGCCCTGGCCGCCGATGGCCCAGATAGGGGCGTCCTGGCGGCGGTCGCCGGCGGTGTCGACCACGACCGCCTCCACCACGACCCCGCAGGTCGCAGCCAGCAGGTCGCCGACCGCCGCCGTCTGGATCCGGGCGAGGGTGCTCCCCCGGGTGGCCGCCCGCAGCACGGGCCTGCCCATCAGAGGTCGAACAGCTCCTGGATGGCTTCCGCCAGGCGCTCGCCCCGGGCCGTGCCGGCCGACTCCTTGAGCCGCACGGTGGGCTCGTGGAGGAGCTTGCCCAGGAGGGTGCGGGTGAGGGCGGCCACCGCCTCCTGCTGCGCCGGGTCGAGGCCCCCCAGGCGACTGCGGTAGCGGGCCAGCTCGGCCACCCGCAGATCGTCGGCCCGGTCGCGCAACGCCGTGACCAAAGGCGCCGCCTGGCGCTCGGCCACCAGATCCTGGAACCGCACGACCTCCTCGTCGACGATGGCCCGGACCCGGGCCACCTCCTTGCGCCGCTCGTCGATCCCGGCCTCCACGAAGCTCTGGAGGTCGGCCAGGTCGAGGAGGGCGACACCGGGGATCGAGCGGACCGCGGGGTCGATGTCGCGGGGCATGCCCATGTCGACGATGAGCAACGGCCGGTCGGGACGGTGGGCCATGACCTCGGCCAGCTCGGACCGCCCGAGGACGACCGTGGGCGAGCCGGTGGAGCTGAGCAGGACGTCGGCCGTGCCGAGGGCGGACGGCAACCGGTCGAGGTCGACCACGTCGGCCCCCACCTTCTCCGCCACCTTCACCGCCCGCTGGCGGGTGCGGCTGGCGACGACCACCTCGGGCCCGTCGCCGTCGGCGGTGGCCGCGGCTGCGGCCAGGTCGTCGGCCATGCCCTCGCCCATCTCCCCCGCGCCCAGGAGGACGAGACGGAGGCCCTCGAGCGTGCCCAGGCGGTGGGTGGCCAGCGCCACCGCCGCCTGCGACAGCGACGTCACCCCCCGGCCGATGGCGGTGTCGGATCGGACCCGCTTGCCGACCTCCAGCGCGTGGCGGAACAGGCCCGACAGGCGGGCACCGGCCGCACCCTCGTCGCGGGCGCGCTCCCAGGCGGCGCGGACCTGGCCCAGGATCTGGCTCTCGCCCAGCACGACCGATTCGAGGCCGGCGGCCACCGCGAACAGGTGGGCCGCCGCGGTTTCGTCGTGGTAGGTGAACAGATGGTCGCTGAAGTCCTCGGGGGGGAGGAAGGCGAGGCCGGTGAGGAAGTGGCGGATGTCCTGCACGCCGCCGTGGAAGCGCTCGGCCACCACGTAGATCTCGGTGCGATGGCAGGTCGAGAGGACGACCGCCTCGCTCACGAAGTCGCGGCTGACCAGGTCGCCCAGGGCCTTGGGCAGGTGCTCGGCCGGAACGGCCATCCGCTCGAGGATCTCGAGCGGGACCGTGCGATGGCTCAGTCCGACGACGAGGAGAGACATGCGTGAAGATGATCGCGCGCGGAGGTGAGGTCACCGGTTCGGATGAGACCGAGCATGTCGGAGTCCAGGGCGTTCTGCCAACCCGGGCCCTCGGTGGACCGGCCGGCGGCCTTCAGCTCGTCCCGCTCGGCGGCCAGCAGGTCGAGGAGGACCTCGAACTCGGGCCCGATCTCGTCCTCCAGCCGTTGGCGGAGCCAGCGGGCCAGGGCCGGGCTGCGGCCGCCGGTGGACACGGTGACCATGAGCGGCCCCCGGCGCACCACCGCGGGGAGGGTGAACGAGCAGTTGGCCGGGTCGTCGGCCCCGTTGACCCACACCCCGGCCACCTCACCGTCGGCGAAGACGGCGGCATTGACCGCGGGGGAGTCGGTGGCGGCGATGGCCAGCCGGTAGCCGGACACCTCCCCCGACCGGTACCGACGCTGCTCGACGGTGACGCCCGGCAGCGCCCGCATCCCGTCGTCGACCACGGGGGCGACCACTGTGACCACCGCCCCGCAGGCCAGCAGTCCCTCGACCTTGCGCCGGGCGATGGCGCCCCCTCCCACCACCAGGCACCTCCGGCCTTCGAGGACGAGGTTGACCGGGTACTGGCCGGCGCCGGCACCGGTCATCCGAAGGTGGCCACCGAGGGCGGTGGGGTCGCCGCTCCCCCCGCCCGCCGCTGCTGGTAGAAGGCGAGGATCTGCAGCTCGATGGACAGGTCGACCTTGCGCAGGGACACGTCCGGCGGCACGGTGATCACCGCGGGGGCGAAGTTGAGGATCGAGTTCACTCCCACCGCCACCAGCCGGTCGGCCACGTCCTGGGCCGACTCGGCCGGCGTGGCGATGATGCCGATGGCGATGTCGTGGGCCGCGGCCACGTCGGTGAGGTCGTCGACATGGCGGACGGCGACGTCGCCGATCATCTCGCCCACCCGCCGCCGGTCGGCGTCGAGGAGGGCCACGATGCGGAAGCCGCGGGCGGAGAAGCCGCCGTAGTTGGCCAGGGCGTGACCGAGGTTGCCGACACCGACGATGACGACGGGCCAGTCCTGGGTGAGGCCGAGGACGCGGTTGATGTGCAGGAACAGGTACTCGACGTCGTAGCCGACGCCCCGGGTGCCGTAGGAACCCAGGTAGGAGAGGTCCTTGCGCACCTTGGCCGCGTTGACCCCCGCCATCTCCGCCAGCCGCTCGGACGAGATGGTGGGCGTCTTGGCGTCGACCACCTCGAGCAGGCAGCGCAGGTACACCGGGAGGCGGGCCACGGTGGCCTCCGGGATGCGGCGATTGTTGCGCAGCAGGCGGGAGGGCAGATCGGGCGGATCGTCACGGTCGCCGTCGATCTGCTGGGCGCTCGAGCCGGGCGGTGTGCCCGTTCCCATCGCTTCAGCCACCGTCGAAACCCCCCTCAGCCGTGGATCGCCGTCCGGTCACTCCTCGCCGGTCGACAGGCTCACCGTCGGCATTGTACCGAACCTCGTGCGCGGTTTCACAAAGATCTCGGTCCGCTCGTCGCTCCTCGCGTCGGGTCGAACACTCGAAGTGGTGTCACCACCCCTCAAGCTTCGGCGCCGACCGGCCGAAGCACGTGTGCACCTGAAAACACAAGCAAACATCAAACAGAAGCCAAAGGTTTCACAACCGGGGTTTAACAGTCTTGAGGAGGGCCCGCAATGAGAACGGCGCTCCGGGGGGGCAGGAGTTTCGTCCCCGCAGTGGTCGTGATGGGGTTGCTGGGCTCGTTCCTCGTCCTCCTCGTCCGGCCGGCCCACGGCCAGACCGCCGAGGGCGCCCATGTCCTCTCCCTCGTCAACTCGACGCGGGCGTCGGTGGGCCTGCCGCCGCTGGCTGTCGACGGCTCGCTGTCGGCGGTGGCCCAGGCGTGGGCGGGGGTCATGGCCGGCGCCGGCACGATCATGCACAACCCGAGCCTGGGTTCGCAGGTGTCGGGCTGGTCCTCGCTGGCGGAGAACGTGGGCATGGGCTCGACCGTCGAGATCGTCCACCAGACGCTGGTGGGCAGCGCCGCCCACTTCGCCAACATGACGGGCTCGCAGTACACCAACGCCGGGGCGGGCGTGGTCGCCGCCGGGGGCCAGGTGTTCGTGGCCCAGGTCTTCATGCAGGGACGGGCGGCACCGCCGCCTCCTCCTCCGCCCCCGCCGCCGGCACCCGAGCCGGAGCCGGAGCCGGAGCCGGAGCCGGTGTACTGGGCCCCCGAGCCCGAGCCCGAGCCGGAGCCGGAGCCGGAGCACTGGGCCCCCGAGCCCGAGCCGATGACGGCCGTCCCGGAGCCCGATCCCGCCCCCCGGTCGCGGCACGCCGCCCCGGCGATGCAGGCGCGGCCGGACCTGCCGGTGATCGTCGTGCCCCGGATGGAGGCCTCGCCGTGGATGGCCCTCGTCCTCGAGCGGCTGGTCGAGCTCGACGGTGGGCGCGGGTGAGGCAGGTAGGCTTTCCGGTCGTGACCCGGGCCATTCGGGTGATGGTCGTCGACGACACCGACCACGTCCGCCGCATGCTCACGTCGATGCTCAGCCTCGACGGATTCGAGGTGGTGGGCAACGTCGCGGGCGGTCCCCAGGCCATCGAGAACGTCGAGCAGGCCGATCCCGACGTGGTCGTCATCGACTACAAGATGCCGGGGATGGACGGGTTGGCCACCGCCCGTGGCATCCGGGCCGCCCGTCCCGACCAGGTGATGATCCTCTACACCGCCTACATCGACGCCAGCCTCGAGGCGGCAGCGGCCGAGGCCGGCATCTCCCTGTGCGTGGGCAAGGTCGAAGGGCTGGCCTCCCTGGAGCGGGAGATCAGCCGGCTCTGCGCCAGCCTGTTCTGAGGCTCAGATCCCGATCACCACGAACTGGATGAAGGCGGCCAGGAGGATGGCGACCAGCACCACCGCCAGCACGATCGTGGTCCCGAGGCGCATGGGGGCCTTTCAGTCGGGGGCGGGTTCGAGGGAGACGCCGCTGCCGGCGTGGAGGCGAAGCTCGTCGGCCGCCGATCGTTGGTCGAGGACCACGGCCAGCAGGCCGTAGGAGTCGACCAGGAGGCCGACCTGGCCCGGCTTCAGCTCGGAGAAGCTCGCCACCCGGGCCGCCACCCGGGCCTGGTCGCCCGCCCGGACCAGGAGGGGGCCGTCGCCGGGGGGCAGCTCGTCGGGGTCGATGTTGAGCTGGGCGTTTCCGAAGTGGTCGATCCAGAGGACCTCGCCCACGGTGGATCCGTTCTCCTCCCGGCTGAGGGGGATGACCCCGGGCAACAGCGACAGGGGGTCGACGGGCTCGCCGAGCAGGTCGAGCTCGACGCCCGCGCACAGGTGGGCGGCGGCGGGGGCCATCACGTCGCGGCCGGCGAAGGTGGCCCCGGGGGCGGGCAGGTGGTAGTCGGCGTTGGTGAGGGACACCGCCCGCCGGGCGCCGCCGACCATGGCCACCGCCGGCGCCAGCAGTCCGTTGTCGGGGCCGACGAGGAAGGCGGTGGAGCCGTCGTCGCCGCCGACCTCGACCGCCACCGCCCGCCGGACGGACCCGACCCCCGGGTCGACCACGGCCAGCACGACGCCCGGCGCCAGGTACTGCATGCTCCGGGCCAGGGCCAGCGAACCGGCCCGGATGTCGTAGGCGGGAATCCGGTGGGTGAGGTCGACCACGGTCACCGTGGGCGCGATGTTCTTGACCACGCCCTTGACCACGCCCACGAACTCGTCGTCGAGGCCGTAGTCGGACAGGAACCACACGGTGTCGAGGGGCGGCGCCACCCCACCGACAGTAGGTGGGTCAGCCGGCCTCGGTGTACGAGCGGGCCAGGTAGGTGTCGACGTCGTCCTCCCGTACCCGGTACGACTTGCCGACCCGCACCGCGGCCAGGTTCCCCGCCTTGATGAGCCGGTAGACGGTCATCGTCGACACCCGGAGGATGGCGGCGACCTCGGCCACGGTGAGGAAACGGCCCCGGCCTCCTCCCTGGTTGCTGGTTGCCCGATCTGTTGGTTGTGCCAGTGGGATCACCCCTCTTCGCCTGGGGGCAATGTATTCGCGTGTGGCTGATGAGGAAAGCGAGGACTCCCGCTACCCGTGGCCGAGCTCTTTGGACCGCTCGGTGGCGGCCGTCACCGCCTCCAGGAAGGCGCTGCGGACGGCGTGGTTCTCGAGGATTCGCAACCCGGCGGCCGTGGTCCCCCCGGGGGAGGTGACCGCCGCCCGCAGGCCCTCGGGCGTGTCGCCGCTCTCGGCCAGGAGGCGGGCGGAGCCGAGGAGGGTCTGGATGACCAGGACGTTGGCCGTCGACCGGGGCAGGCCGTTGAGGACGCCTGCCTCGACGAGGGCCTCGACCACCAGGAAGATGTAGGCCGGTCCCGACCCGGACAGGCCGGTGACCGCATCGAGAGACGTCTCGGGCACCCGCTGCACCACCCCCACCGCGCCCAGGATCCCCTGGGCCCAGTCGAGGTCGGGCTCGCCGGCGGTGGCCCCGGGGGCGATGGCGGCCGCCCCCGCCCCCACCAGGGCGGGCGTGTTGGGCATGGCCCGCACCACCGGCACGTCCG
This sequence comes from uncultured Acidimicrobiia bacterium, assembly GCA_963790325.1. Lineage (GTDB taxonomy): Bacteria > Actinomycetota > Acidimicrobiia > Acidimicrobiales > AC-14 > JAXDMK01. The sequence goes on along the minus strand of CAWBNY010000002.1, from coordinate 246,965 downwards.
AATCGAGCCAGCCCTGGATCCGTTCGGTGGGGACGCCGGCCACGATCGACAGCACCCGGGCCGCCCCCGCGGAGGCGATGTCGCGGCAGGCGGCCTCGGCGTCGACCGGCTTGACCGCCAGCACCGCCCCGTCGGCGGGCACCGCGGCCGCCGACAGGCCCATCCCCGGGAAGCGGGATGCCAGTTGGTCGCGACGTCCGGCCACCGGCTCGACCACCACCAGCTCGTCCGGCGTCGCCCATCCTGCGTCGATCAGGCCGACGACGAGCGCCTCGCCCATCCGTCCCCCGCCCACGATCTCCAGCCTGGTTGCCATGGCTGCGGAGGCTAGCCAAGCACCTCCGGCAGGGAGGTCAGCTCCAGCAACTGGGCCACCACCTCCGGCGGCTGGGGCTTGGAGAACAGGTAGCCCTGGGCGTAGGGGCAGCGCAGGCGGCGGAGCTCGGCCAGCTGGCGGCGGTCGGTGACGCCCTCGGCCACCGCGTCGAGGCCGAGGGTGCGGGCCAGCTTGACCACCGCCCGGGCCAGGGCCGACTCGTGGGGGCCCTTGGCCACCCCGTCGATGAAGGACTTGTCGATCTTGAGGATGTCGACCGGCAGCCGCCGGAGGTAGCCGAGGGACGAGTAGCCGGTGCCGAAGTCGTCGATGGCCACCCGCACGCCCAGCCGGCGCAGCTCTTCCAGCGGGCCGGCCGACGCGTCCGCGTCCTCCATGAGGACGCTCTCGGTGATCTCCAGGACGAGGTTGCCCGGCTCCATACCCGACTCGGCCAGGGTCGACGCCACCTCCGCCGCCCACCCCGGGTACTGGAGCTGCTTGGCCGAGACGTTGACGCTCATGCGCAGGGGCTGGTGGACGTCCCGCCGCCGCTGCCAGGCCGCGGCCTGCAGGCAGGCCTCACCCAGGACGCACCGGCCGAGGGGGACGATGAGGCCGGTGTCCTCTGCCGGGGGGATGAAGTCGGCCGGCGACAACAGCCCCCGCACCGGGTGCTGCCAGCGCACGAGGGCCTCGAAGCCGGCGATCTGGCCGGTGTCGACGTGGACGATGGGCTGGTAGAAGAGCCGGAGCTGGTTCTGGCGGATGGCCCGGCGGAGGTCGTTCTCCACCGACAGCCGGTCGACCGCCTCGCTGCGCATGGCCTCGTCGAAGATCTCGAACCGGCCTCGCCCCCGCTGCTTGGCCCGGTACATGGCCACGTCGGCGTCCCGTAGGAGGAGGTCGGCGTCGGACTCGTCCCCCGCCGCCACGGCCACTCCCACGCTCACCGACACGGCCACGTCGGTGGCACCCAGCTCCGGCCCCGCCACCACCGGGAAGTGGGCCTCGAAGGCGTCGATCAGGAGGCCGGCGAGGGCGGCCGCCTCGTCCCGCCCGGACACGTCCTCGCAGAGCATGGCGTACTCGTCGCCGCCCATCCGGGCCAGGGTGTCCCCCGGGCGCAGGAGCCGGCCCAGGCGCTCGGCCACCGCCACCAGGAGGCGGTCGCCGCCCTCGTGGCCCAGGCTGTCGTTGACCACCTTGAACCGGTCGACGTCGAGGAGGAACAGGGCCACGGTGGACCGGTGGCGGAGGGTGCGGGCCAGTGCGTTCTCCAGCCGGTCCCGGAGCAGGACCCGGTTGGGCAGGCCCGTGAGGCGGTCGTGGAGGGCCTGGCGGGCGAGCTGGACCTCGAACCGGCGGCGCTCGCTGATGTCGCGGACGAAGCCCTCGACCACCCGCCGCTCGTCGTCGAAGGAGCCCCAGACGGTGACCTCCACCGGGAACTCGGTCCCGGAGCGGTTGACCCCCGCCAGTTCCCGCTTGGACGGGGTCGGCCCCGCAGGGTGGGCCAGGGCTCGACGGAAGGCGTCGTCGTGGGCGGTCCGGTAGCGGATGGGGATGACGAGCTCGCTCAGGCGACGGCCGAGGACCTCGGCCCGGGGCCAGCCGAACATGACCTCCGCCCGGGCGTTCCACTCGAGGATGCAGCCGGACGGGTCGAGGCGGACGAAGGCGTCGTTGGCCGTCTCGACCACCCGTCGGCGACCGTCCTCGGCCGAGGCCGCCCGGCGCCGGTCGACGACCCGGCCCAACTGGTCGGCGGCGGCGGACGCGACCTCGATCAGGGCGGAGGTGGTGGCGGGGTCGGGCTCGGCCGCCTCCCCGAGGAGGTGGAGGACGGCCACCACCTCGCGGCCGCAGAGCACGGGCACGCCGACCGCGACGGTGAGCCCGGCCTGGGCCGCGGCCTCACCCACGTCGTCGCCCGCCTCGGGCCGGCCGCTGGCCAGGACCCGTCCCGGCAGTCCGCCGGCGGGACCGGCGGTGACGGCCACGGCCTGGGCCACCTGGCGGAGGACCCGGTAGCGCTCGGGATCGTCGAGGTGCCAGGTGGAGGTGGGCACGAGCGCCGCCGGCCCGGTGGCCAGGAACAGGTGCCCCACGGGCCACCCCACCAGCCGGCAGAGATCGGCCAGGACGACGGCGGCCGCGTCCTCGAGGGTGGACGCGCCCGACGCCGCCTCGGCCGCTCGCAGCACGATCCCCACCGACGGGAGGTGGTCGGAGGAGATCGACCCACCCATCTCCCCCAGGATGCCCGATCCCGGAGTCTTAGCCGTCAGTCGCGAGGGGTCAGATCGAGGTCGGGCGGGGGCATCTCGGGGAGCTTCCACTGGATGAAGCCCTTGTCGAAGACGTCGTGGTAGTGGTTCGCCTTCACGACCATGCGCTGATAATGGGCCTGGAAGGCGTCCCAGTCGCGGTCCTCCACCGCCCGGCGGACCGGAGCGAAGTCCTCGGAGAGGAACTTGGCCATGCTGACCTGGTACTTCGGGCGGACGAAGGCCCCCAGGTCCATCAGCTTCTCGGCCTCGCTCAGCTGCCACCGGGCCATCCGCCAGTTGCCGGCCTGGGCCGCGTACCACGCCTTCCACGTGCGGGCGCCGACCTCGGGCATGAGCCGGCCCATGCCCGGCTGGCTCTTGCCCAGCTCGTCGAGGGTGAGCTTGCGGGAACCGTTGTCGACGAGGATCTCGTCCGGGCTGTCGGCCATGCGGATGTTCTACCCGGCCTCGGCGACGGCTCGCAGCCGCTCGAGCGTCTGGCGCATGCCGTCGACCAGGTCGGCCTCCCTGTCCTTGACCCCGAAGCCGACGATCGTCTGCAGCCGGCGGAAGCGGGAGATGGGCCTGACCAGCTCGAACGTCTCGATCACCTCGGTGCCCCCGGCGGCGGGCCCGAACTGGTAGCGCCAGAGGGTCTCCGGGCGCTCCGGGCGGGTGACGAAGGCGAACTCCTTGCCCCGGACGCAGGCCGTGACCTCGCACGTGCGCGCCCACCGGCCCCGGCCCCTCTTGTTCCGCCCCTTGAAGCGGGCGCCGACCTTGGGGCCGGTGGCCCCGTCGAGCCACTCGCAGGAGACCGTCTCCGGGCTCCACTCGCCCATGCGGGTGACGTCGGACACCATCGACCACACCCGTCCCGGCGACGCCGAGATGCGAATCCGAGCCTCTCCGCTGGCGGCCATGCTGTCCTGCACCGTATCCCCACCACCGCCTGGCACAATTCCCGACTGATTTGATAGGAGTTATCGACCCACCCCCGCCCCCAGGGGGACCGAACGACGCCACCGACCGGGCCGTCGCCAACCGCGAGCGATCCCGCGCCGCCTTCGACCAGGGCGAGCGGCCCATGCCTCCGAGCGCCCATCTGGCCGTCGTCGCCAGCATGGACGCCCGATCCGCGGCTTGGTTGACGACGTCCGCCCGGGGAAGCTGAACGAGGTGGTCCCTAGCTGAAGAGCCTGACCAGGCCGGAGCCGTCGACCCAGTCGCCGACCACGTCGTCGAACCGGCCGTCGTCGTAGCGGAGGATGCGCACGTGGGGGTTGCAGACCGCCTTCATGAGGGGGACCTGCTTGCCGTCGCACGTGTAGGCGTGGGTCATGAACCCGGGGTGATCGCGGGCGCCGGCGAGGGCGGACTCCACCGCCCCCGGCGTGACGTCGGCCACCTCGGTGAGGATCCGGTGGACGTTCATCACCGCGCTGAACCCGGCCTGGGACAGGACGCCCTCCGACCCGGTCCGTGACCGCCATGCCTCCACCTCGGGGGAGTCGTCGGAGAAGGGCAGGTAGGCGGAGCCGAAGTAGGCACCGTCGGCGGCCTCGCCGGCGGCCTCCACCACCGCCGCCTCGGCGCAGGCGCTCGGGTAGAACAGCGCCGCCTCCACCGCCAGCGCCTGGGCCGCCTGCATGATGCGGGCGCACGCCTGGGCCGGGAAGACGACGAACACCACCTCGGGGCGACCGGCGGTGGCGGCCTTGAGGGCGGGGGTGAAGTCGGCCTCGTCGGCCTTGGCCGCCACCATCTTGACGTCGGTGGCACCCCTCGCCTTGAGCACGATCTCGGCCGCGGCCACGACGGTGGTGAGCACGCCCGGGAGGTCGACGTAGAGGGCGCCGACACGGGTGGCGCGCAGGACGTCGAGGGCGTAGTCGGCCTGGCCCAGGAGGTCGGCCACGGTTCCCCCGGCCAGCAGGTAGGCGCCGTCGGAGGTCAGCTCGTCGCCCAACTGGGGCAGGGAGCCGACGTAAGGCACGGCCGCGTCCTCCAGGACGGGGAGGGAGGCGGCCGAGCCGAGATCGACGCCGCCGATCACCGCCACCGGGCGGGCGCCCACCACCTTGGTCGCGCACGCCTGGGACGACTCGGCCGTGCCCCGGGTGGCGCACGCCTCCAGCCGGATGGGCCGGCCGTCGACACCGCCGAGGTCGGCGTTGACGTGGCGCACGGCCGCCTCCGCCCCCCGGCGGAGGTCGGGGAACGAGCCGAGGGGCGCGTCCTCCTGGTTGAGGAGCCCGACCACGACGGGCTCGCCGGTGAGGCCGCCGTCGGAGTCGGCGTCACCCGAGCCGCCGCTGCAGGCGCCGGCGAGCAGGACCAGGGCGGCCGCGGCCGCCACGAGCTTGGTGTGCACACCGCCATTGTCCTCCACCGCCCTAGCCTGCGTCGGTCGACGGCTACCTGGTCTACCTCCTCCTCGGGCTGGGCACGGGGGCCGTGTACGCGGCTCTCGCCCTCGGGCTGGTGCTCGTCCACCGGGCGTCGGCGGTGGTCAACTTCGCCCACGGGGCGATGGCCATGCTCGTCACCTACGCCTTCGTCGAGCTCCGTCCCGATCTCGGGCTGTGGCCGGCGCTGGCGGTGAGCGTGGTGGTGGCGGCGGCGTTGGGGCTGACGGTGGACGGCCTCGTCTTCCGTCCCCTGCGCCGGGCGCCGGCCCTGGCCCGGGTGGTGGCCTCGGTCGGCCTGCTGGCCACCCTCCAGGCCCTGGCCGTGCTCTGGTTCGGGGCCGACAGCCGGCCGGTGCCGTCGCTGCTCCCCAACCGGCCGGTGTCGGTGCTCGGAATCGACGTGCCCCGCGACCGCCTCCTGCTGGCGGCGCTGGTCGTGGCGGCCGCGGTGGGCCTGTGGGCGCTGTACCGGTTCACCCGCTTCGGGCTGGCCAGCCGGGCCACGGCCGAGGACCAGACCTCGGTGGCCATGCTGGGCTGGTCGCCGGACGTGGTGTCGGCCGTCAACTGGGTGCTGGCCAGCGTCCTGGCCGGGCTGGGAGGCATCCTCGTCGGGCCCCTCACCGCCCTCGACCCGGCCACCACCACGCTCCTCGTGGTGCCCGCCCTGGCCGCGGCCCTGGCCGGGCGCCTGTCCTCGTTCGGGGTGACCGTGGCCGCCGCCCTCGGCCTGGGGATGGCCCAGTCGGCCCTGCTCAAGGTGCAGGACGACTTCTCGTGGATGCCCCGGACGGGGGTCCGGGAGGCACTGCCGCTGGTGGTGATCATCGTGGCCCTGGCCCTGGGAGCGGGGCGCACGCTCGGGCGGGGGGCGCCGGTGGAACGACCCCTGCCGCTGGCGACCCGGCCGGCGCGGCCGCTGCGGTGGGCGGTGGTCGGCGTGGCGGTGGGCGCGGTGGCGCTGCTCGTGATGGGCGGCCAGTACCGGCTGGGGCTGGTGAACAGCCTGGTGGGGGCCGTCGTCTGCCTGTCGCTGGTGGTCCTGACGGGGTACGTGGGGCAGATCTCGCTGGCCCAGATGGCGTTCGCGGGGGCGGCCGGGTTCTCCCTGGCCAGGCTGTCCTCGTCTTGGGACCTGCCCTTCCCGGTGGCGCCGTTGGCCTCGGCCGCCCTGGCCGCGGTGGTCGGGGTGGCGGTCGGGCTCCCCGCGCTCCGCCTGCGCGGCCTCAGCCTGGCGGTGGTGACCCTGGCCGCGGCGGTGGCGGTGGAGGAGGCGGTGTTCAAGAGCCCCGTCCTCACCGGCGGCTTCGAAGGGACCAAGGTGCCGCCGCTGCCGGGGGTGGGCCGGGCCGGGACCGCCGGCTTCGGCCTGGTCGCGCTCGGGGTGCTGGCGGCGGCGGCGCTGGGGGTGGTGGCCCTCCGCCGGGGCCGGCTGGGACGGCGGTTCCTGGCCGTGCGGGCCAACGAGCGGGCGGCGGCGGCGTGCGGGGTCGGGCTCACGTCGACCAAGCTGACCGCCTTCGCCCTGGCCGCCTTCGTGGCCGGCCTCGGCGGCACCCTCCTCGGCTACGGCCAGGGCCGGCTGTCGTTCGGCTCCTTCGGGGTGTTCGTCTCGCTTTCGTACCTGGCCGCCGCCTACCTGGGCGGGATCGCGTCCGTCCCCGGGGCCCTGGTCGGGGGGCTGCTGGTGCCGAGCGGGCTGGTGTTCACCGTGGTCGACGGGAAGTACCAGCTCCTCGTCACCGGGATCGCGCTGGTGGCGGTGGCCGTCCTGCGGCCCCAGGGGATCGTCGGCCGAGCTCGATCGGCCGCCCCGTGACCGGCCTCGAGGTCCGGGGGCTGACGGTGCGGTTCGGGCCGGTGGCGGCGGTCACCGACGTCGACCTCGACCTCCGGCCGGGCACCGTCACCGGCCTCATCGGTCCCAACGGGGCGGGCAAGACCACCGTCATCGACGCCCTCACCGGCTTCGTGGCGACCGCCTTCGGCAGCATCACGCTCGACGGCCGGCCGGTCGAGCGGCTGGCCGCCCACCGGCGGGCCCGCCTCGGCGTCGGCCGCACGTTCCAGTCCCTGGAGCTGTTCGAGGACCTCACGGTGGGCGACAACCTGCTGGTGGCGGCGGAGGCGGCCGGGGGCGGGGCCGACTGGGCGGGGGAGATGGGTCCGTCGGTCGGCCTCCTCCCGTCGCAGCTGTCCAACGCCCAACGGCGGCTGGTCGCCCTCACCCGGGCGGTGGCCGGGCAGCCGGCGGTGCTGCTCCTGGACGAGCCCGCGGCCGGCCTCGACCCCGACGGCCGCCAGGCCCTCGGCCGGCGGTTGCGGAAGCTGGCCGACGACGGGGCCGCCATCCTCCTCGTCGACCACGACCTCGCCCTCGTCCTCGACGTGTGCGACGAGGTGACCGTCCTCGACCAGGGCCGGGTGGTGGCCACCGGCCCCCCGGCGGCGCTGCGGGCCGACCCCCGGGTGCGGGCGCGGTACCTGGGCACCGAGCCGGGATCCGACGGTGCCATCGCCCCGATCGCCACCCCGACCGGTGCGCCCGTCCTCGTGGTCGCCGGGCTGTCGGCCGGCTACGGGGCGACGGAGGTGATCCACGACGTCGGCCTGACCGTCGGCCGGGGCGAGGTGGTGGCCCTCCTCGGCCCCAACGGGGCGGGCAAGACGACGACCGTCCTGGCCGTCGCCGGCGCCCTGCCCCGCACCGGTGGCGAGGTCCGCGTCGACGGCACGGCCATCCCCCCCGCTCGGCCCCACCTGGCCGCCCGCCGGGGGCTGGCGTGCGTCCCCCAGGAGCGGTCGCTGTTCACCCAGCTCACGGTGGCCGAGAACCTGCGCCTGGCCGTCACCGGCGGCCGGCGGACGACGGCGGCCGAGTTGGCGCGAGCGGTGGAGCGCTTCCCCGCCCTGGCCGACCTCCTCGGCCGGCGGGCAGGCCTCCTCTCGGGCGGCGAGCAGCGGATGGTCGCCCTGGCCCGGGCCCTGGCCCGCCACCCGAAGGTGCTGCTGATCGACGAGCTCAGCCTCGGCCTCGGGCCCCGGGTGGTGGAGGACCTGGGCCGGGTCCTGCGCTCGGTGGTGGACGAGGAGGGCACCGCCGTCCTCCTCGTCGAGCAGCACCTGGACGTCGCCCTCGCCCTCGCCTCCCGGAGCTACGTCATGGACCGGGGCCGGCTCGCCGCCGGCGGGGACGGGGGTGGCGAGCCGCGGCACCCGTAGGCGGGCGACCTGACACCGATCCGGGGCCGGAGGCCGTGGTCGGGGAGCTGGTTTCGGACGCGTCGGCGGCGGTGGGCATCGCCTGCCAGTCCGGAGTGAACCACCGGAGGGCCTCCTTCAGCGGCGGACACGTCCGACCGCCCGGCCGAGGAAGACGCGGAGTCCCCGAATCCCGGGCGACGACTCGGTAGCGTGCCCCCGTGGGCACCTTCACCTCGCCGTTCGGGAGCGGCCGGCGGGAGGACCACGACGCCACCGAGTTCTACGCCCGCTTCCGCCCCCCCGAGATCTCGGTGGATGACGACGTCGTCGACTTCGACCCCGAGCCGGCGCTGGTCTGCGGCGACGCCCGCCGGATGGTCGACCTCAAGGACGGCTGCGTGGCGCTGGTCGTGACCTCGCCGCCCTACTACGCGGGCAAGGAGTACGAGCGGGAGGTGGGCGTCGGGGGCGTGCCCGCCTCCTACCTCGACTACCTGGCCATGCTCCGGGACGTCTTCGAGGAGTGCCGCCGGGTGCTGGAGCCGGGGGGACGGATGGCGGTCAACGTGGCCAACCTCGGACGACGGCCCTACCGGAGCCTGGCATCCGACGTGATCCGCATCCTCCAGGACGACCTGGGGCTGCTCCTCCGGGGCGAGATCGTGTGGGTGAAGGCGGAAGGGGCGTCGGGCTCGTGCGCCTGGGGGTCGTACCGGAGCCCGGCCAACCCGGTGCTGCGGGATGTGAGCGAGCGGGTGATCGTGGCCAGCAAGGGTCGCTTCGACCGGGCCCGGACGGCGGCCCGGCGGCGGACCGAGGGCCTGCCGGCGGAGGCGACGGTGTCGGCCGACGAGTTCCTCCAGTCGACGCTCGACGTGTGGCACATCCCCCCCGAGAGCGCCCGCCGGGTGGGGCACCCGGCCCCCTTCCCCGTCGAGCTGCCGCAACGGCTGATCGAGCTGTACACCTACCGGGGCGATCTGGTCCTCGACCCGTTCCTGGGATCGGGCTCGACGGCGGTGGCGGCCGCCCGCACCGGCCGCCGGTGGGCGGGGTACGACACCGACGCCGGCTATGTCGCGGCGGCCCGGTCCCGGGTGGCGACGGCGGCCGAAGCTGCGGCCGTCTCGCCGGTCGCAGCGCCGGCTGTCCCGCTGCCCCGGATCGCGGCGGTGGCGGCGGCCGAGTTGACCGAAGCCGGCTTCACCGCCCTCGGGGACGGGCCCAAGGCGGGTCGGTCGGGCCTCGCCGTCGACCTCACCGGCCTCGACCGGGCCGGCATTCGGTGGTTCTTCGACATCTCGGGCGCCTTCACCACCCCCCGCGCCGGGCTGGCCCGGGGAGGCGAGACGTGGGAGGCGCTGGGCCGGGCCTCGGTGGTCGCGGCGGCGGGCCTGCGGCCCTTCGTCCTCCTCACCAGCCACCTGCCGGCCGGCAGCGAGCCCGCCGCCCGCGCCCTCAAGGCCGTGGGCCCGAGCGCCTTCTTCGACGCCGTCGAGCTCCGGTCGGACGACGGTCGCCGCCGGCTGGCGGCCTACGCCGAGGGGGGCCACGACGACCGTCCCGAACCCGGCTTCTGGTGACCCCTCCCGACGGGTGACGATCATCGGGGCCAGCACCCCCGAATCCGTCACCGGTTCGGGACCCGCCGCCAACCCCCGCCCGACCGGGCCGCAATCCCTCAACCTCCTGGTCAAGAGTGCCGATACGTCGGACATGGCGATCATGCAGGCACAACTCGACGACCTGGCTGAGGATCTCACTCGAGTGCTCAGCATCCCCTTCAAGGCCCACAAGGGCTCGATCACCTTCCGGAGCCCGCTGCGGGTCACCGACTGGTCGGTGCCGCTGGTGTTCGACGGCCACTGCCGGCTCGACCGGGGTGGGCTGATCCCCACCACCTTCGCCGGTCACGTGCTGTGGGCCGCCCTCCGCTCGTCGAGGAAGGGCGACGACAACCGGCCGTGGTGGACCGGCACCCTCAGCCCCGCCGCCGCCACCGCCATCATCGAGTCGGTCGACGTCGAGGAGCTCGACGGCTGGGGCATCGGCACCGACATCCTCCTCGAGGACTTCGAGGACGAGGCCGAACTGGCCACCGTCAGCCCGATCAGGATCGCCTCCTAGCGACTAGGCCTGGTGGCTGGCCGTCCAGGCCAGCAGCCGGTCTGCCGACCAGGTGTTCACGATCGCCTCCCGGGGCACCTGGCACTCGACCGCCCGCCGGCACCCGTTGAGTTGCCACTCCATCTGGCCCGGCGCGTGACTGTCGGTGTCGATGGCGACCTTGCAGCCGGCGGCCACCACCATCTTGAGCAGCCGGCGGGGCGGGTCGAGCCGCTCGGGTCGGCTGTTGATCTCGACCGCGGTGTCGGTCTCGGCGCAGGCGGCGAAGACCGCGGCCGCGTCGAACGTCGACTCGGGCCGGCCCCGGCCCGCCACCAGCCGGCCGGTGCAGTGACCGAGGATGTCGGCGTGGGGATTGCGGATGGCCCGGAGCATGCGCTCGGTCATGAGGTCGGATTCCATCCGCAGCTTGGAGTGGACGCTCGCCACCACCACGTCGAGGCGGGCCAGCAGCTCGTCCTCCTGGTCGAGGGAGCCGTCCTCGTTGATGTCGACCTCGATACCGGTTAGCAGCCGGAACGGCGCCAGCCGCTGGTTGACCTCGGCCACCACGTCGAGCTGCTGGCGCAGCCGCTCGGCCGACAGGCCCCGAGCCACCGTCAGCCGGGGGGAGTGGTCGGTGAGGGCCATGTACTCGTGGCCCAGGCCCTTGCCCGTCCGGGCCATCTCCTCGATCGAGCTGCCGCCGTCGGACCAGTCGGAGTGGGTGTGGAGGTCGCCCTTGAGCGCGGCCCGCAGAGCCAACGTCTCCGGCGACTCGACCAGGCCGCCGTCCCCGTCGTCGAGGGACGCCACCAGCTCGTCCTCCAGCTTCTTCAGGTAGGCGGGGACGCCGCCGGCCAGCGCCTCCACCACGATGGCTTCGGTGGTCTGGCCGATGCCGGGCAGGTCTCGCAGCCGGCCCGCCACCGCCCGCTCCGTGATCCCGTCGGTGCCCAGCTCCTGGAGGGTCGACGCCGCCTTGCGGAACGCCTGGACCCGGTACCGGGGCGCGCTCAGCTTCTCGAGCAGGTAGGCGATGCGCTGCAGGGCGGCGACCGGGTCCAGGCTTCCCACGGTACCCATGGGGGAGGATGGCAAGCGTGCGCCACGTCGTCGTGATCTCCGACACCCACATCCACCAGGGCGGGCGGCGGCGGCTGCCCGACGCCGCCTACGCCCACCTCGAGCGGGCTGATGTCGTCCTCCACGCGGGCGACGTGGTCACCGGCCACGTGCTCGACGAGCTGGCCGGGTTCGCCCCGGTCCACGCCGTCCTCGGCAACAACGATCACGAGCTGGTCGGCGTTATCCCGGACGTGCTGGAGGTCGACCTCGACGGGGTCCGGATCGGGATGATCCACGACAGCGGCCCCGCCGCCGGCCGGGCCCCGCGCCTGCGGCGCCGGTTTCCCGACGCCGACGTGGTGGTCTTCGGCCACAGCCACATCCCGTGGTTGGAGCCCGGGCTCGAGGGCCAGCTCCTGCTCAACCCCGGTTCGCCGACCGACCGCCGCCGCCAACCGGTGCACACCCTGGCCACCCTCGACCTCGACGACGGCCGGGTGGTGGTCGCCGCCGTCCACCCGGTCTGAGCCGGCGTCAGGCCTGGGGGCAGACCTCGGCGTAGAGCTTGTCGGTCTCGGGCGTGGGCGCCAGGTCGACCTCCCGGAGCTTGGCCACCAGCCGCCGGTAGGTGACCTCGGCGTCGTCGGGGCGGGACAGCTTCCCCTGCAGCCGCATGATCCGGCGGTAGATCTGCTCGGCGAAGGGGTCGACCTCGAGCGCCCGCTGGAGAGCGGCCCAGGCGGCCCGGGCGTCGCCCGCGGCCCAGCGGCGATCGCCCAGCCACACCAGGACGTCGACCATCCGTTGGCGGAGGTCCTCCCGGGGCGTCTCCAGCCAGAACCAGTCGAGGCCGACCAGCAGCTCGCCGTCGTAGTCGGCCACCGCCCGATCGAGGGCGGCCTGGCGGACGGCGTCGTCGCGGCTGCGGGCACCCTCCCAGAGGGCGAGCTGGAGGCTCCACAGGTCGACGTCGAACACGTCCTCGATCCGGTAGAGGTCACCGTCGCGGTCGATCACCTTCAGCTCCTTCTGGCCGGTGGCCTGGCGGAGCTTGGTGCGGAGGTTGCCGAGGGCGGTCCAGAACCACTCCGAGCCCCGGCGGGGGTCGGCCTCCGGCCACAGCGCCTCCACTGCCTCGTCGAGGGAGGCCCCCTCCGGGTGGAGGAGGTAGAAGGCGAGCAGCTCCTTGGCCTTGGCCCGCAGGCCGCTCTTGATCTCGGTGCCGTCGACTTCGATCCGGTAGACGCCCAGCAGCTGGACCGCCACCGGGGCGGTGGCGGCCGACGGGTTCGGCTGGAACGACTGGATGTCGTCGGGGACGGGTCGCATGTGCTCGCCATCGGTGCGGGCCGAGGCGAAAACGGCCAGCAGCTCGGCCGCCACGTCGGACTCCATCCGGAACAGGCGGGCGCCGGCGAGGGTCTCGAGGCGGGACTCCTCGACCATGGCCCCCGGCGCCAGGCGGACATCGGCGTCGGTGTCGGCGCCGGCGTCGGCCGCCTCGCCGGCGGCCACGAGGATGCCGGACACGCCCGCCCGGGCGCCCTCGGCGAACAGCGCCCTCGCCCGGACGAGGTCGTCGGCGCTCACGTCGGTGGCGGCCAGGACGATCATGGGGAAGTTGGCGCCGGGGTGCTTGGTCCGGTAGGCGCCGGCGTCGGGGACGCCGTCGTCGGCCAGAAGCCGCACCCGCCGGTCGACCTCGGCGGCGAGCTCGTCGATGGCCGGTCCGAGGGCGGCCGTCTGGGCCAGCCCCGGGAACGGGGGGACGGCTGGGAGCAGGTCGCCGGTGACGACGGCCGCCATGGTGGACGGCCCCTGGGTGGCGAGCAGGCCGGTGACGGCGGCCCGGGCCACGTCGGCCGCTCCCGGTCCGGCGAGCACCAGCCCGGTGGTGGACAGGTCGACGCCGACCTCGGCCGCTCCGACCTCGCCGACGATCACGGTGGCCCACCCGGCCGCACCGAGCGCCCGGGCGGGCGCACCGGGCGAAGCGACCCGGCCCCGGGCGAAACGCTCGAGGCGGCGGGTGACGTGGCCGGCGAAGGGGTCGCGACGGTAGAGCCCGGCCGCGGGGGGCGCCGCCCGCCGCCGGCGGCGGCGCCGGAGGCGGGCCCGGCCCAGGGCCTCGGCCACGCCGACCGCCAGCGACGGGCCGGCGACCATGCCGGGCACGACGCATGCGATGCCGTCGGCGATGTCGGCCGCGGCGGCCGCGGCCGATGCGGCCTCGGCGTAGCGGACCGTCCCCGGGGCGGGACCGTTGGTGGACGTCGCCGGCGGCGGCGGGTCGGCCGGCAGAGGCGATGTCGCCGACGGCGGGCGGGGCGGCGCCGCTGTCGGCGCCGGCGGCGGGCGGTCGGCGACGGCCGGGGCGGGCGGGCGGTCGGAGGTGGACGCGGCGGGGGCGGCGGGCGGCGGGGCGGCTCGGGTGACGGGGCGGGGCGGCGGGGCGGCGCTGGCGGCGGCCGCGGGCCGGGCGATCGGCTTGGTGGACGACGGCGACACCGGCGTGGGCGGCGGTGGTGCCGGGGCGGCGGCTGCCGGGGCCGGGACCGGGGTCGCCGGCGCGGGGATTGTCGGTGCCGGGGCAGCCGGGGCCGAGGCCGGGGTGGCCGCCGGAGCGGGCGGGGCCGGGGCCGGGGTGGCCACCCGGGCGGGCGGGGGCGGAGCGGTGGCGGGCGGGGCCGGCGCGGGAGCGGGGGAAGCGGGGGCGAGCGCGGGGGTCGGCGGCGCGGGGGTCGGCGGCGCGGGGACGGTCGGGGCGGGGGCGGTCGGGGCGGGGGTGGTGGCGGCCGTGGGGGCCGGAGCGACGGCCGTCGGAGCGGCGGCGGTCGCGGGTGCGCTCGGGCGGGTGGCGGACGCGGCCCTGGTGAACAGCGCCGCCTGGCGCGCCACCGCCGCCTCGACCGACAGCTCCACCAGCTTCGGCAGACGACCGGCCAGGTCGTCGCCGAGGGCGCGAAGGCGCGTGTACTCGTCGCGCAGCTCGGTGGTGCACCCGTGGAGCTCGTCCAGCGCCGCCTTGACCTGCGGTTGCACGACGTCGTTGATCAGTTCCGGCAGGCGGGCGGCGATGGCGGCCCGCAGCTGGGGCCGGACGGCGTCGGCCACCACGTCGGTAAGCCGATCCTGCAGCAGCGTGTCGACGCCCTTGAGGGACATCTCCCCCACCTGTTGGGAGACCGCCTGCCCGACCACCGCCGCCAGCCGGTCGCCCAGGTTGCGCTCGATGGACTGGAGCCGGGCGGCCTCGTTGCGCAGGGCGGCGGCGCAGCCCTCCAGCTCCGCCAGCGACGTCGCCAGCTCCGCCACCCGGTTCCCGCCCAACTCGCTGAGCATCGCCCGCTGCTGGGCGACGCTGGAAGCCAGCGCATGGACCTGCCGGCGCAGAGCCTCGAACTCGTCCCGCATCCACACCAGCACCTGACCACCGGCGTCGCGCGGGCGCCCAGGGCCCCCTCGGGGCTCCACGTCGCTCACACCCACGATCATATTCGGGTCATGCTTCCGACGGCCCCCATAGCCGTTCACCCCCCGTTCACCAGCCCGTTCGCGCGGGTAGCGTCGGCCCGGATGCCGTCCGTCGCCCCGCTCGAGCGCCGTCTCCCCCTCGTCAGCCTCCCCACGCCCTTCGAGCCCCTGCCCCGGATGGCCGCCGCGCTGGCGATGGCGCCGGGGACCCTTTGGGTCAAGCGGGACGACGTCACCGGCCTCGGCGGCGGCGGGAACAAGGCCCGCAAGCTCGAGTACCTGGCGGCCGACGCCATCGCCCGGGGCTGCGACGTCCTCGTCACCGGGGGCGGCCAGCAGAGCAACCACGTCCGCATGACGGCGGCCGCCGCCAACCGCCTGGGCCTGGCGTGCGTGATCGTGGTCCCCGGGGCGGCCCCGGCCACCCCCACCGGCAACGTCCTCCTCGACGAGCTCTTCGGCCCCGACGTGGTCCGCCTCGAGACCGAGGCCGCCGGGGGACTCGACTACTACGCGGTCGAGGCCGCCATCGTCGCCACCGCCGACCGCCTCCGGGCCGAAGGGAGACGCCCGTACGCCATCCCTGTCGGCGGGGCCAGCGCGGTGGGCGCCCTCGGCTACGTCGCCGCCGCCGTCGAGCTCCTCCGCCAGGCGGTCGACGCCACCGGCGCCGAACCCGACATCGTGGTGGTGGCCGACGGCTCGGCCGGCACCCACGCCGGGCTGGCCGTCGGCATCGGCGACCACGGGCGCGTCCTGGGGGTCGACGTGGGCGCCCGCCCCGACGTCGCCGATGTCCTGCCGGCCAAGTCGGCCGAGGTCGCCGCCCTCGCCCGGCGCCCGGAGCCGCTCGGCCCACCGGTGGTCGACCCCGGCCAGGTCGGGCGGCGCTACGCCGACCTCACCGACGCCTGCCGGGACGCCATCGTCCTCGCCGCCCGCACCGAGGCCCTGCTCCTCGACCCCGTCTACACGGGCAAAGCCATGGCCGGGCTCATCGCCGCCCGGGCCGACGGCCGCATCGGACCGACCACCCGCACCGTGTTCCTCCACACCGGCGGATCACCGGCACTGTTCGCCGCCGGCGTCGGTGACTGGCTCGCCGCCGCGACCCGCCCGGATGCGTCACACTGAAGGCTGTGCTTTCCGACTTCGACCGGAACCAGCGCGACCAGATCTCCGGCCTGGCGGGGGCGATCGCGCTGCTCCTGGTGGCGGCGATCGGCCTGATCCTGTTCCGCTCGACGGCCGAGAAGGGTCCCGATACCGACCTGCTCCAGGGCCGGATCGTCTTCACCAGCACCCGCGACGGCAACCTCGAGATCTACGTGATGGACGCCTCCGGCACAGGCCAGACCCGTCTGACCACCAATCCCACCGACGACTCCTACCCCACGTGGTCCCCCGACGGGTCCAGGATCGCCTTCGAGAGCAACCGCGACGGCAACTTCGAGATCTACGTGATGAACGCCGACGGCAGCGACCAGCGGCGGATCACCGAGACCGCGGCCAACGACCAGTTCCCGTCGTGGTCGCCCGACGGGTCCCGGATCGCGTTCACCAGCTACCGCGACGGCAACTTCGAGATCTACGTCATGGGCGCCGACGGCAGCGATCCCACCCGGGTGACCACCGAGCCCAGGTCCGACTTCGGCCCCTCATGGTCGCCCGACGGGTCCCGCCTCGCCTTCCACAGCCTCCGCGACGGCAACGCCGAGATCTACCTGACCAACCCCGACGGCAGCGGCGTCACCCGGGTCACCACCAACGAGCGCGAGGACCAGCTGCCCGTGTTCTCCCCCGACGGCACCCGGCTCGCGTTCCAGGGCTCACATGGCGACGACTTCGACATCGTGGTGGCCAACCTCGACGGGACGGGGGAGAAGCGGCTGGCTACGTCGGGCAGCGGCGACTTCGCCCCCTCCTGGTCTCCCGACGGTGCCTACATCGCCTTCCAGAGCGGGCGGGGTGGGTTGACGAGGATCTTCGTCGTCGAGGTGGCCGGGGGCGGGGTCTCGCGGATCACCTCCGCCGAGCAGGGTCAGGACTACGTGCCCGACTGGTACGGCCCACCTGTCGCTCCGCCGACCACCGTCGCCGCCCCCGCCCCGTGACCGGCACGCTTTGAGGTTCCGGCCGGGACGGCCGTAGTCTCAGGATCCACGTGACCGCCGTCCTCACCACCCGTTCCCGCGTCGCGGCCTACGTGGCGCTGACCAAGCCGCGGATCATCGAGCTGCTGCTGGTCACGACCGTGCCCACCATGGTCGTCGCCCAGCGGGGCATGCCGGAGCTCTGGCTGGTGGTCGCCACCCTCGTCGGCGGCACGCTGGCCGCGGCCGGCGCCAACGCCACCAACATGGTCATCGACCGCGACATCGACACGATCATGGAGCGCACCCAGAAGCGGCCCCTGGTCACCGGGGAGATCACGCCTCGCAACGCCCTGGTGTTCGCCATCGCCCTGGAGGTGGTGGCGGCGGCGGTGCTGTGGCTGACCGTCAACCCCCTGAGCTCGCTGCTGGCGGTGTCGGCCACCCTCTTCTACGTGTTCGTGTACAGCCTGTGGCTCAAACGGACGTCGACCCAGAACATCGTGATCGGGGGGGCGGCGGGGGCGGTGCCGGTGCTCGTGGGCTGGTCGGCGGTGACCGGGACGCTCAGCTGGGCGCCGGTCGTCCTCTTCGCCATCATCTTCGCCTGGACCCCGCCCCACTTCTGGGCCCTGGCTGTCCGCTACCGCGACGACTACGCCGCGGCCAAGGTTCCGATGCTGCCGTCGGTGGCCAGCTTCGAGTACACGTCCCGCCGGATCGTGGGCTACACCCTGGTCCTTTGGGCCATCAGCCTCGCCTTCTGGCCGGTCGGGGAGATGGGTCTGGTCTACGGGGTGGCGGCCGCCGTGCTGGGCGCGATCTTCACCTGGCACGCGGTGGCCCTGGCCCGCAGCGGCACCTACGCCAAGGCCATGCGCCTGTTCGGGTGGTCGATCACCTACATCACCCTGCTGTTCGGCGCCATGGCGCTCGACCAGCTGCTGCCCCGCTAGCCCCGCTAGCCCCGCCCGGCGCCTCGGCCCGGGCGGTCGCCCGGGCCTCGTGGCGGGCCCACGCCGCCGCCACCAGCAGGATCGACACCAGCAGGAGCAGGTCGCCCGCCACCCACATGAGCCCGGCCCCCCGGCGCTGGTCGGCGAGGGGTGACGGACCCCACGGCCGGGGCGCGGCGTAGTGGGCGTAGAGCACCCGGTCGGCACCGAGGACGGCCAGGGCCAGGAACGTGTTCTGGGGCATGGCCACGCCCAGGTAGAGGAGGCGGGCCGGGTGGGCCAGGGGCCGCCGTCCGGGATGGCCGCCGATGACGGGCCACCAGAACAGGAGGGCGGTGGCGAGAAACAGGGCGTGCTCGGCCGCGTGCACCGGCGTCGACCGGAGGGCGGCGTCGAACAGGGGCGAGAAGTGGACGACCCACCCGGTGGCGGCGAAGACCGTCCAGGCGAGGAGGGGCGCCGAGAGCAGGCGGGCGGTCCGGCCGCGACCTGCCTTCAGCCACCGCCGCCGGCGTTCGGGCGACACCACCCGCAGGGCGAGGGTCCCCGGCTGGCCGAGGAGGATCAGCGGCGCCGCCACCAGGGTGAGGAGGACGTGCTGGACCATGTGCACGGAGAGGAGGGCGCCGGCATAGACGTCCACCGGCGAGAGCAGGGCGACGGCAAGGGTCGCCAGCCCGCCGAAGAACGCCCACCGCCGCCATCCGGGGACGGGGTGGCCCGGCGTCAGGGACCGGACCGTCCGGCACGCCTGCCCGTAGGCCACCGCGGCGGTGGCCAGGGCGGCCACCGTCACCGGCTCGAACGTCCACCCGGCCAGGACCCCGGGGAAGTCGGGAGCGGCCGGCACGCCCATGGCGGCCATGCTCCCACCCACCGGACCGGCCGCCCCCACCAACCGGTGACGGATCCTGTCGCCCTGACCACCGGATCCGTCACCAGTTCGCCGTCGGGGGCCGCTCCAGTTCGAATACCGCAGAGGCCGCCCACTACAGTCCGCGACGCGATGACTGTCACCGACGCCAGCACCGAGGCGGACGCTTCGGCGCCGGCTCCCGAGCCGGTCGAGGACGACCAGGGGTCGACCGCCGGAACCGACCACAAGGTCGTGGGGACGCTCTTCGTGGCCGCCTCGCTGGTGTTCCTGGTGGTCGGCGGGGTGCTGGCGATGATCATGCGGGCCCAGCTGGCCGCCCCCGACCAGGGCGTGGTGGGCCAGAGCACCTACAGCCAGCTCTTCACCATGCACGGCGTGATCATGGTGTTCCTGTTCCTGCTCCCCCTCTGGCTGGGACTGGTCACCGCCCTCGTCCCCCTCCAGATCGGCGCCACCCGGATGGCCTTCCCCCGGGTCCACGCCTTCTCCCTCTACCTCTTCCTGGGCGGCGCGGCCATGGTGGCGGCCGCTCCCGCGGTGTCCGACGTGGTCGGGAGCTGGACCCTCGGCGCCCCGCTGCCCGTAGGGCCCGAGTACTCCGGCGAGGGCATCGACCTGCTCATCCTGGGCCTGATCGTGGTGGCGGTGGCCGCCATCACGGTGGCGATCAACCTCCTGGCCACGGTGCTCCAGCTGCGGGCGCCGGGTCTCACGATGACCCGAATCCCCCTGTTCAGCTGGTCGGCGACGGTGTCGGCCACGGTCATGCTCCTGGCCCTCCCGGTGCTGGTGGCGGCCCTGCTCCTGCTCTTCGTCGACCGGCACTACGGCGGCCACGTTTTCACCGGCTTCACCGGGAGCCGGGGCGGCAACCCCCTCCTGTGGACGCGGCTGTTCTGGTTCGGCGCGTTCCCGCTCCTGTGGGCCCTGCTGCTCCCGGCCCTGGGGGCGGTGTCCGACATCGTGCCGGTCGTCGCCCGCCGCCGGCTGTCGAGCCACCGGCGGGCGGTCGCCGCCATCGCCGCCATCGGCATCCTGTCCTTCGCCGGCTGGGGCAGCGAGGTGGCCAACCTGCGCCGGGCCCGTCCCCTGTTCGCCCTGGCCGTCCTGCTCCTCCTGCTGCCGGTGGCGTCCCTGGTCCTCAACTGGCTGGCCACCGCCGCCAGCGCCGCCCGCTCCGACCCGTCGCTGAAGGCCCGCTTCCGGTCCGTGCCCATGCTCCACGTGCTGGGCACGATCAGCCTCCTCGCCCTCGGCCTGGTCGGCGAGGCGGTGCTCGGCATCGACTCCGGCGGCGACTCCCATTCCAACTACTGGCAGGTCGCCACCCAGCACTCCCTCTTCTTCGGCGCCGCCCTCACCGGCGCGGTGGCCGCCCTCTACTTCTGGGCCCCCAAGCTGTGGGGCCGGCACCTCTCGGAGAAGCTGGGCCGCCTCCAGTTCCTGGCCCTGGTCGGGGGCCTCCACCTCACCGTCCTGCCCATGTTCGTCCTCGGCGCCCAGGGGATGAGCTCCCAGGTGGCGAGCTACGTCAACGACGGCGACCTGGCCCCGGCCAACCTCATCGCCTCCGTCGGCTCGATCATCGTGATGTTCGGGGTGCTCCTCCTGGTGGTGAACATCCTGGTCAGCGCGGTGGGCAGGCGGGGCACGCCCGCCGAGTCCGACCCGTGGGGCGGCCACACCCTCGAATGGAGCACCACCTCACCGCCACCCCCGGCCAACTTCCGGGTCCTGCCCGAGGTCCGCTCCGAGACGCCCCTGCTCGACCTAGCCCAGCCGGAGAACCAGCCCGCATGAGCCCGTCCTGATGGTCCAGAACTGATGGCGGCCGTCACCACGCCGGCTCGCGCCGACGCCGCCCCCGTCCAGGCCGCCCCGCTGGCGCTGCCCAGCGGGGTGAAGCCGACGCCCGCCCGAGTGTTGCCCGACCGCACCCGGGCCCTGGGCACCTACCTGTTCATGGTGGCCGACGCCATGGTCCTGGCCGCCATCGTCGCCGCCTACTTCGCGGTCAAGGACGGGTCGTCGGCCTGGCCGCCGGTCGACGTGGGCGTCGGCACCTACATCCCCTTCATCGTAACCATCACCGTCACCATGGCCGCCGCCTCCGCCCAGTGGGCGATCAACGCCGTCCGCCAGAACGACCAGCGCAACGTCGTCATCGCCATGGTCTTCACCGTGTTCCTCGGGTTGGCCGCCGCCAACGCCGAGTGGGCCGCCTTCGGCAAGGCCGGCTTCGGCATCGGCGACCACGCCTACGGGACCTTCTACTACGTCCTCTACGGCTTCCACCTGGCCCACCTGCTGGTCGCGGTGGTCCTGCTCGGCGTCCTCGCCGGACGGTCCCTGCTCGGGCACTTCTCCGCCGACCACCACGACCCGCTGCGCAGCGGGATCCTGTACTTCCAGTACACGAACGCGATCTGGTACACCGTCGCCACGGTGTTGTTCGTCCTCAGCCGGGTCAACGGCTGATGGCCAAGTCGGCCGTCCTCACCCAGCCGTCACGGATCTTCCTGCCCATCTCGGGCGCCTCGCTCCTGTTGAGCTTCCTCTACGGCGCCTTCACCGGCGACTGGCTGGGCATCACCCTCTACCTGCTGCTGGTCGGCATCGCCGGCTTCGCCGGGGTCATCGTCGCCGGCTTCCGGGTCAACGACGCACCCGAATGGGTCGCTCCCGACGCCGACCCGCCCGCCTACCACGAGGTGCCCCGGGCGCCGCTGCCGGCGGGCGGGGCGTGGTCGGCCACCGCCGCCGCCTCCATCGTCCTCCTCCTGCTGGGCCTGGTCGTCGGCCCCCTGCCCGCCTACTTCGGGATCGGCCTGGGCCTGGTCACGGTGGCCGGCTGGCTGGCGAGGGTGTCGTCGGACACCACCGGCCGCCAGATCAACCTCCTGCCCGTCGGGATCCCGGTCCTGGGCCTGTTCTGCATCGCCGCCCTGATGTTCTTCATGTCCCGCATCCTGCTGGCGGTCCCCGAGCAGGCCTCCACCCTCATCGCCCTGGTGGTGGCGGTCGTCATCCTGGGCGTGGCCAGCCTCCTGGCCCTGCGGCCCGCCATCAAGGCCAGCACCGCGGTTGCCATCCTGGGCGTCTCCGGGGTCCTGATGATCGCGGGCGGGATCGTGGCCGCGGCCGCCGGCGAGCGCCACATCGAGCACCACGGCGGGGGTGAGGAGGGCCACGCGCCGGGCGCGGTCGAGATCGTGGCCGACGACATCCTCTTCGACCTCAAGGAGATGCACCTGCCGGCCAACGCCGAGGCCGAGGTCGTCCTCAAGAACGACGATCAGGGCATCCCCCACAACGTGTCCTTCTACGGGGGGACCGACGCCACCGCGCCCCCGGTGTTCAAGGGCGACATCATCGCCGGCCCGGGCGAGATCACGTACCACTTCACGACCCCGGGGCCGGGCGAGATCTTCTTCCAGTGCGACGTCCACCCCAACATGGCCGGCAAGGCCATCGTCGGATGAGGGATTGGACCTTGGGTCGGCGAGCCGCGAGAGTCGGTGATGTGAACGCCTTCACGAGCCGCCGGGTGCGATCGCTGGGTGGCGCGGCGCTGCTCCTGGTGCTCACCGCCTGCGCCGAGAACGCGCCCATGGACACGATGGAGCCGGCGGGACCGGTCTCGCGCCGGATCCTCAACCTCAGCGAGCCCGTCTTCCTCATCGCCGGCGTTTTCCTCGTGCTGGTGCCGGCCCTGGTCCTCTACTGCGTCGTCAAGTTCCGCGACAAGCCGGGCCCCGAGCCGGAGCAGGTCCACGGCAACACCAAGCTGGAGGTGGGCTGGACCCTCATCCCGGCCCTGATCCTCTTCGCCATCGCCATCCCCACCATCAAGACGATCTTCGACCTCAGCAAGAAGCCGGTCGACGCCCTCAACATCACCGTCATCGGCCACCAGTACTGGTGGGAATACCGCTACGACGACCTGGGCATCACCACCGCCAACGAGCTCAACATCCCCGCCGGCGTCCCGGTGGAGCTCGACCTGGAGAGCGTCGACGTGATCCACAGCTACTGGATCCCGCCCCTGGCCGGGAAGACCGACGTCATCCCCGGCCGCACCAACCACATGAGCTTCGAGGCCGACGAGCCTGGCACCTACCTCGGCCAGTGCACCGAGTTCTGCGGGCTGTCCCACGCCAACATGCGGGCGACGGCAGTGGCCCACACCCCGGCCGACTTCAACACGTGGGTCGCCCGGCAGCGGTCGGCGGTCCCGGCGCCCCCCGAGGGCAGCCCCGCGGCCGAGGGCCTGGCCCTGTTCAACGGGAAGGGCTGCGCCGGCTGCCACACCGTGGCCGGCGTCTCCCAGGGCAAGGTCGGTCCCGACCTCACCCACCTCCAGAGCCGCACCACCTTCGCCGGCAGCATGTTCGCCCTCGACGACGAGAACATGCGGACGTGGCTGGAGGACCCGCCTGCGGTCAAGCCCGGCTCGCTGATGCCCGACCTCGGCCTCACCGAGGACGAGATCACCCAGCTCATCGCCTACTTGGAGACCTTGCAGTGACCACCGAGCACCACGTCCTCCGCGGGCGGCGCTGATGGCGATCGTCACCCAGCCCGCCCCGCCGGCGCCCGAAACCCCGCCCGGGCCGACCACCCCCTCCATCACCCGGATCCTCCACCGGCCCACCGAGGACTCCCATGGCCTCTGGGGCTGGCTGACCACCGTCGACCACAAGAAGATCGGCGTGCTCTACGGCGTCACGGCCATGATCTTCTTCCTGATCGGCGGGATCGAGGCCCTGCTGCTGCGGGTGCAGCTGGGATCGCCCAACAACACCTTCCTCAGCGCCGACGCCTACAACCAGCTCTTCACCATGCACGGCACCACCATGATCTTCCTGGTGATCATGCCGCTGTCGGCCGGGTTCGCCAACTACCTGCTCCCCCTGATGATCGGCGCCCGCGACGTCGCCTTCCCCCGCCTCAACGCCTTCGGGTTCTGGGTGTTCATGGTCGGCGGCCTGTTCATGTACTCCAGCTTCTTCCTGGGCGGGGCGCCCAACGGCGGCTGGTTCGGCTACGCCCCCCTAACCCGCAACATGCCCGGCCACAACATCGACTACTGGATCTTCGGCCTCCAGATCCTCGGCATCGCGTCCCTGACGGGGGCCGTGAACCTGATCGTCACCGTCATCAACATGCGGGCGCCGGGCATGAGCCTGATGCGGATGCCCATCTTCGTGTGGATGTCGCTGGTGGCCCAGTTCCTCCTGCTCTTCGCCATCCCGGTCATCACCGTCGCCCTGTTCCTGCTCAGCTTCGACCGGCTCTTCGCCACCAACTTCTTCAACGCCGACGCGGGGGCGGATCCGCTGCTCTGGCAACACCTCTTCTGGCTGTTCGGCCATCCGGAGGTCTACATCCTGATCCTCCCAGCCATGGGCATCGTGTCCGAGGTGCTACCGGTGTTCTCCCGGAAACCCCTGTTCGGCTACCAGGTCATGGTGTTCTCGGGCATCGCCATCGGCTTCATGGGCTGGGGGGTGTGGGCCCACCACATGTTCGCCACCGGCCTGGGCCCCGTCGCCCTGTCCGCCTTCAGCGCCTCCACCATGTTCATCGCGGTGCCGACGGGCGTGAAGATCTTCAACTGGATCAGCACCCTGTGGAAGGGCAAGATCCGGTTGACGACACCCCTGCTGTTCGCGGTCGGGTTCGTGACCATGTTCACCATCGGCGGGCTGTCGGGCGTCACCCACGCCGTCGTCCCCTCCGACACCCAGCAGACCGACACCTACTACATCGTCGCCCACTTCCACTACGTGCTCTTCGGCGGGAGCATCTTCGGGCTCTTCGCCGGGCTCTACTACTGGTACCCGAAGCTCACCGGGCGGCTGATGTCCGACCGCATCGGCAAGGTCCACTTCTGGCTGACCATGCTCGGGTTCAACGCCACGTTCGCCCCGTTCCACATCCTGGGGCTGCAAGGCATGCCCCGGCGCATCTACACCTACCCGACGGGCCGGGGCTGGGACGTCTGGAACTTCGTCGCCACCCTGGGCTCGTTCCTCATCGCCCTGTCGGTGCTGGTCTTCATCTACAACCTGTGGGTGAGCCGCAAGAGCGCCCCCGTGGGCGACGATCCCTGGGACGCCCGCACCCTGGAGTGGACCATCCCCTCGCCTCCGCCCGAGTACAACTTCAAGGAAGTCCCCACCGTCACCGCCCGCGACGACTTCTGGCACCGCAAGTACACCGAGGACGAGAACGGCCGGGCCGTCCTCCGCGAGCGCGTCCTGCCGGCGTCGGCCAAGGTGTCGCCCCAGGAGGAAGCCACCGAGGAGGTGGAGGGCTCCACCACCGAGGTGGCCGCGGTCGACCACGACGGCGACCGCGACGGCGACGGGCACGACGGCGGGCACGACGGCGGCGATCACGAGGAGCACGTGCACATCCACCTGCCCTCGCCGTCGTACTGGCCGGTGTTCACCGCCATCGGGTTGGCCGTCATCAGCTACGGGATGATCTACAAGTTCTGGCTGGTGGCCGTCCTGGGCGGGGTCTGGGTCCTGTCCGGGATCTACGGCTGGGGCCTCGAGCCCGCCACCGAGCCCGAGCAGCCCGACGAGCCCGACGGCCACGGGGCCGAGCTGGAGCCCCACGACTCCCCGTCCGACGCGCTGGAGCCGGTGGGCCGGTGACCGCCGTCGACCAGCACCTCACCGCTTCCGAGGGCGGCCACGACGAGCACGAGGCGGGCCATCCCCCCACCTCCACCGGGCTCAGCCACGAGAAGGTGGCGATGTGGGCCTTCCTGGGCTCCGAGTGCCTCCTCTTCGGCGGCCTCATCTCCACCTACCTGCTGTACAAGGGCCAGAGCGAGCCGGGCACGGTCACCCCGATCGACGTCTTCGACATCCCTTACACGTCGGTCAGCTCCTTCGTCCTGCTCATGAGCAGCCTCACCATGGTGCTGGCCCTGTCGGCCATCCAGCGGGGCGACCACCGCCGCCTGCGGGTGTGGCTGCTCACCACCGCCCTGCTGGGCGGCAGCTTCGTGGCCGGCCAGGCCTACGAGTTCACCGTCTTCGTGCGGGAGGGGCTGAACCTGCGGACGAACCTGTTCGGCAGCAGCTTCTACATCATGACCGGCTTCCACGGGGCCCACGTCACCATCGGCGTGCTCATGCTCCTGTCCCTGTGGAGCCTTTCCATCAAGGGACGGCTACCGTCGGCGAAGGCCGAGGTGGTCGAGCTCATCGGCCTCTACTGGCACTTCGTCGACATCGTCTGGATCGTGATCTTCACCCTCGTGTACCTCATCCCATGAGCGCCGCCACCGATCCCGCCGGGGGGCCGGTCGTCGACACCCCGCCCGAGGCCGGGGGGGCTGAGCACGGGGCCGCCCACGACCACCCGAGCGACCTCCAGTACATCTACGTCGCCCTCTTCCTGGCCGCCGTCACCGCGGCCGAGGTCGGTGTCTACTACGTACCCGCCCTGGAAGGGCTGCTGGTGCCCATCCTGGTGGTGATGGCGCTGGTGAAGTTCAGCGTGGTCGTGCTGTGGTTCATGCACCTGCGCTTCGACAGCCGCCTGTTCCGCCGCCTGTTCGTCACCGGGATCATCCTGGCCGTGTTCTGCTACGTCATCGTGCTGTCGACGTTCCACGTGTGGACCCGCTAACGGCCGCGGCCGTCCCGTTCCCCGCCTGGCACGCCCACCTCGACAGCTGGGCGCTATTCCTCCTCATCGTCGGCGCCTACGTCGTCGCCCTCCGCCGGGAACGGGCGCGCCGGGGCGAGGGCGGGTCGCCGGTGGCCACCCGGGGCCAGCTGTGGGCGTTCGGAATGGGCATGGGCCTCATGTGGGGCGTGTCCGACTGGCCGGTGCACGACCTGGCCGAGGGCTACCTCTACAGCGCCCACATGGCCCAGCACCTGGCGCTCACCCTGGTGGTCGCCCCCCTGCTGGTCATGGGGACGCCGGGGTGGCTGATGAGGCGGCTGCTGAGCCCGCCCGGCCTGCTCCGCATCGTCCGCACGCTCACCCGCCCCGTGCCCGCCCTCATCCAGGCCAACCTGATCCTCGTCCTGAGCCACTGGCCGGCGGTGGTCGAGGCCACCCTCCTCCACCACCCGCTCCATTTCGTCGCCCACGCCGTGCTCCTCGTCTCGGGGGTCCTGATGTGGATGCCGGTCGTGAGCCCGCTGCCGGAGGTGCCCCGGCTGCGGCCGCCGCTGCAGATGCTCTACCTGTTCCTGCAGACGGTCGTGCCCACCATCCCGGCGTCGTTCCTGACGTTCGGCAAGAAGCCGCTCTACCCGATCTACGAGACGTTCCCCCGCCTGTGGGACATCTCCGCCCTCAACGACCAGCTCTTCGCCGGGCTGGTCATGAAGGTGGGCGCCGGCTTCTACCTGTGGATCGTGATCGCGGTGATCTTCTTCCGGTGGTACGCCCACGAGGAGCGCACCGGACGGCTCGACGTCTCCGGCAACGACGTCCTCCTGTGGGACGACGTCGAGCGGGAGCTGGCCCGCCTCGGCCCGGCTCCCGAGCCCCCCGAGAAGGAATGAGAACCATTCCCATTTGAATGGTAGGGTCGGCCCGTGGGCGGGACTCGGATCGTCGTGGCGGGGTTGGTGCTGGCCGGACTCCTGGCCGGCTGCGGGGGGGGCGGCGGGGCCGACGACGGCCGGCCGTCGGTGGTCGCCAGCTTCTACCCGTTGGTCGACGCCACGGGGGCCGTCGGCGGCGACGGCGTGGAGGTCGCCAACCTCACGCCGGCCGGCGTGGAGCCCCACGACATCGAGCTGAACCCCCGCCAGCTCGACCGGGTGATCGACGCCGACCTCGTCGTCTACCTGGGCGGAGGCTTCCAGCCGGCGGTCGAGGAGGCGGCGCGGCGGGCGCGGCGGGCGGTCGACGTCGGCGCCGACCTGCCGGGCCGGGTGGCGGGCGACCCCCACGTCTGGCTCGACCCTGTCCTCTTCGCCGACGTCGTCGGCCGGATCGAGGCCGCCCTGGTCGAGGCCGATCCCACCGGTGCCGGCGGCTACCGCACCCGGGCGGCCGACTACCGCCGCCGGCTGGACGAGCTCGACCGCCAGTTCCGGGCCGGCCTGGCCACGTGCCGCCAGCGGACGATCGTCACCAGCCACGAGGCGTTCGGCTACCTGGTCCGGCGGTACGGGCTGGAGCTGGTATCCATCTCCGGCCTGTCCCCCGACGCCGAGCCCGACCCCCGCCGCCTGGCCGAGCTGGCCGACCTGGTCCGCGACCAGGGTGTGACCACCATCTTCACCGAGGAGCTGGTGTCCCCCAAGGTGGCCGAGACCCTGGCCCGGGAGGCGGGCGCCGGCACGGCCGTCCTCGACACCGTCGAGGGAGGGGCGGACGAGGGCGACTCCGACTACTTCTCGCTCATGGGGGAGAACCTGGCCGCCCTCCGCGCCGCGCTCGGCTGCGCCTGACGTCCCTTACCCTGCGGGGGTGAGGTTTCGGGTCCTCGGCTTCCCGGTGCGGGTCGAGCCGCTGTTCTTCGTGATCATGGGCGTGTTCGGCCTCGCCGGCGGGCGGGAGGGCCTGTTCGTCGTCGAGTGGATCGTGGTCGCCGGGGTGGGCATCCTCGTCCACGAGCTGGGCCACGCCCTCGCCTTCCGCCGTTTCGGGTCGCCGGCCGAGATCGTCCTCCACGGCTTCGGGGGCTACACCACGGGGAATGCCCAGCCGCCCCGTCGGTCGACGGTGGTCAGCCTGGCCGGGCCCCTCACCGGCTTCGCCGCGGGGGCGGTGGCGATCTGGCTCTTCCGCACGGTGGGCAGCGACGGCTCGGAGCTGGTGCGCAGCGCCCTGAGCGACATGATCTTCGTGACGATCGCGTGGGGCGTGTTCAACCTGCTGCCGATACTCCCCCTCGACGGTGGCTGCGTGATGGCCTCGGTGCTGGAGCAGCGGACAGGGGGCGGGGGCCAGCGGACGGCTCGGGTGGTCTCGATCGTGGCCGCGGCCGGGCTGGCGGGAGCGGGCGTCGCCGTGGGCCAGCCGTACGTGGCCATGATCGCCGCCTTCTTCGGGTTCCAGAACTGGCAGGCCCTGGCCGGGGCCCGGGACCAGCCCGACCTCCAACGGCTGCGGGCGGGGCGGGCGGCGCTGCTCGAGGGGGACGCCTCCACCGCCGCCGCGGTCGCCCGGGAGGTGATCGGGGGACGCACGTCGCCCCGGGTGCGGACGGCCGGGATCGAGCTGCTGGCGTGGTCGGAGCTGGCCGCCGATCGCCCGGTCGAGGCGGCCGCGGCCCTGGGCCGGTTGGGCGGGGGCGTCAGCGCCAGCCAGCTGGTGCGGACGGCGGTGGAGCTGGCGTCGGGCCGCCCCGCCCCCGCCCTGGCGGTGGCCTTCGGCAGCTGCGACGACGCTGCCGCCGCGGTCGTGGCCTCCCGGCTGGTCGTGGAGCGAGATCTCCTCGACAACCTGTTGGAGGACGTGGCCAAGCTGCCCGAGGCCCAGTCCCTCACCGCCCTGCGGGCGCTGCAGCTCGGCCTCCACCACTCCGACCTGTGGCGGGAGGCGGCCCGGGTGGGCGAGGTCCTCTTCGGGCGGGCGGCCGCCGACGGGCTGGTCGCCTACAACGTCGCCTGCGCGTGGGCGTGCGCCGGTGACGCCCAGGAGGCGCTGACGTGGCTGTCCCGGGCGGTCGAGCACGGGTGGCGGGACACCGCCGTCCTCGACGCCGACCCCAACTTCGACCTCATCCGGGACACCGACGGCTTCCAGGCCGTGCGGGCCTGGATCGAGGCCGGTCCCGAGGGACGGGCGGGCCGGGAACCGGCGTAGGGTGCGCCCATGACGGTGTACGGGATCGTGGAGCTGGCGGCGCGCATCGAGAAGTCGCCGGCCGAGGTCGAGGCGTGGCTGGAGGAGGGCAAGCTGCCCGAGCCCGTCGTGCTCACCATCGGCCCGGTGTGGACCGGTGACGAAATCGAGGCGTGGATCCTCGACGAGGTCGACTCCGCGGCCAAGGCCCGCAGGATGGAGGAGGCGGCCGTCCGCAAGGCCCAGGAGGCCAAGCTCCGGCCCCGGGCGTGGCAGCTGGCGGGGGGGGTGGCCAACGCCTTCGCCCGGGGCCTGTCGGAGGCGGACTGGCTGGCCGAGGGCGAGCACCCGGCGGCCAGGCGCATCGCCAACGGCGAGGACGGCGACGTCGTCGAGGCGGTCAAGGGCGCCGGCCTCTGGCCCTGGGACTAGCGCCCGAAGGGCAACCGGTGACGGATCCTGTGGTCCTGACCACAGGATCCGTCACCAGTTGCCCTGGGGTACGGTCCCGTCCGTGATCGACGCCCGCCGGCTGCGCAGCGACCTCGACGGGGTCAGGGCCGCCCTCGGCCGGCGCGGCATCCCCGCGGCCGAGGTCGACCGGCTGGCCGGGCTCGACCGGCGGGAGCGGGCCCTCAAGGCCCAGGCCGACGACCTGCGGGCCCAGGTGAGGACGTTGTCCAAGGCGGTGGGCGAGGCCCGGCGGGCGGGCGACGCGGCCACCGCCGAGGCGCGGGCGGCCGAGAGCCGAGCGGTGGGCGAGGAGGGCAAGGCGGTCGACGCGACCGCGGCCGCGGCCGCCGCCGAGCTCCGCGACGCCCTCCTGCGCACGCCCAACCTCCCGTCGCCCGATGCCCCCGACGGGGCCGACGCGTCGGCCAACGTGATCGTCCGGGTCGAGGGCTTCGACCCGGCCCCCGACGCCTACCGCGCCCACCAGCGGGTCCCCCACTGGGACATCGGCGCCGAGCTGGGGATGCTCGACCTGGAGGCCGGCGCCCGCCTGTCGGGGTCGATGTTCCCCCTGTACCGGGGCGAGGGGGCCCGCCTGGTGCGGGCCCTGTGCCAGCTCGCCCTCGACCGCAACCGGGACGCCTACGAGGAGATCCGTCCCCCGACGCTGGTGCGCACCGAGACCATGGTGTCCACCGGCCACCTGCCCAAGTTCGAGGACGACGCCTACCACCTCGAGCGCGACGACCTGTGGGCGATCCCGACGGCGGAGGTCCCCCTCACGTCGCTGGGCCGCGATCACGTCTACGACGAGGCCGACCTGCCGGTGCGGCTGATGGCCCACACCTCGTGCTTCCGCCGGGAGGCGGGCTCCGCCGGGCGGGACACCCGGGGACTGCTGCGCGTCCACGAGTTCGACAAGGTCGAGATCCTGGCCTACGCCACCGAGGCCCAGGCGGCCGAGGTCCACGCCGACATCCTGCGGCGGGCGGAGTCGGCCCTGGCTGCCCTCGGCCTCGCCTACCGGGTGCTCGACCTGTGCGCCGGCGACCTGGGGGCGTCGTCGGCCCGCACCTTCGACCTCGAGGTCTACGCCCCCGGCTGCGACATGTGGCTGGAGGCGTCGTCGGTGTCGTGGTTCTCCGACTACCAGGCCCGGCGGGCCAACATCCGCTACCGGCCGACCGAGGGATCGGGGACCCTCGTGGCCAACACCCTGAACGGCTCGGCCCTGGCCGTCCCCCGGGTGTGGGCGGCGGTGGTGGAGACGCACCGCCAACCGGACGGGTCGATCGCCCTCCCGCCCGCCCTCCAGCCCTACTTCGGCGGCGCCACCACCATCAGAAGCGCTCGACCTTCCTGACGCCCCGGCCCTCGTGCCACGACTCGATGTCGAGGTGGTCGCCGGCCGGCCTCACCGTCGACACCTCGCGGACGTCGGCCTTGAACAGGGGGAACCGCTCCGGCGGCGGCGGGTAGCCGGTGGCGGCCGCGAACGCGGCCACGAACAGGGCGAACTCGTCGTCGTCGACTACGGGCACCACCAGGCCGGCGATCTTGGCGTCGCCCTCGGTGACGTTCTTGTCGGTCGTGGCGCTGTGGAGGGCGAACCTCGGATCGCGGGCCAGGTCACGGGCCTTGCGCGAGTCGGCCATCATCCCCATCCACAGCTCGCCGTGGGCGAGGAGCGGTTCGACCCCGCTGATCCGGGGCGAGCCGTCCCGGCGGATGGTGGCCAGCAGGCCGAGGCCGTGGGCCTCGAACCGCCGGCGGACCAGGGCCGCCAGCTCGGGTGCAGCCCCTTCGACGTCGGCCCAGGTCGCCATCCCCCAAGTCTATGATGAGAATCATTCCCACCATCCTCAGCGCGGAGGACGTGTCGTTCGCCTACGGGAACGACGTCGTGCTCGACGGCGTCACCTTCCACCTCGATGCGGGCGAGTTCGTGGCCCTCATGGGACCCAACGGCTCGGGCAAGTCGACGCTCCTGCGGGTGCTCCTCGGGCTCCTGCGACCGGCGGCGGGCACGGTCCGGGTCTTCGGCGACGACCCCGGTGCGCTCCACGACCGGTGGCGGCTGGGGTACGTCCCCCAGCGGCCGGCCCTGGCCCGGGAGGTGCCGGCGTCGGTGGAGGAGGTGGTGGCCGCCGGGCGGTTGGCCCGCAGCGGTTGGCGGGGGCGCATGGGCCCGGCCGACCGGGTCGCCATCGACCATGCCCTGGAGGCGGTCGCGTTGCGAGACCTGCGGGCCCGGCCGGTGAGCGAGCTGTCGGGGGGCCAGCAGCAGCGGTCGTTCATCGCCAAGGCCCTGGCCAGCGAGCCCGAGCTGCTCATCCTCGACGAGCCGGTGGCCGGGGTCGACGCCGAGTCCCAGCGGCGCTTCGCCGAGTCGCTCACCCACCTGGTCGACGAGCACGGGGCGGGCGTGCTGCTGGTGTCCCACGAGCTGGGGTCGGTCATGCACGCCCTCGACCGGGTCATCGTCCTCAAGCAGCGGATCATCTTCGACGGGCCGCCGTCGAAGCTCGACACGGCCGCCAGCGGGTTCTGGCTCGAGGCGGGGCGGGGCTGAGTGCTGCCCTATCCGTTCGAGCGGGAGTACATGCAGCTGGCCCTGGTGGCGGGAGTGGTGGTGGGGGCGTGCGCCCCCCTGATCGGGACGTTCCTCGTCCAGCGGCGGCTGTCGCTGCTGGGGGACGGGATCGGCCACCTGGCCTTCGCCGGGGTGGCCGCCGGGCTGCTGCTGGGGATCTGGCCGGTGTGGGCGGCGCTGGCGGTGGCGGTCACGGGCGCGCTGGCGCTGGAGCGGCTGCGGGTCCGGGGACGGGCCTCGGGCGACCTGGCCCTGGCCCTGTTCTTCTACTCCGGGATCGCCGCCGGGGTGGTGCTCGTGGGGCTGTCCGACTCGTTCAACGCGGGACTGCTCACGTATCTGTTCGGCGGCATCCTCACCGTCACCGGGGCCGATGTGGTGGTCGTCCTGGTGCTGGGGGTCGGGATCGTGACCGCGGTGGCGGTGTGCGGGCGGGCCCTGTTCGCAGTGGTGCTCGACGAGGAGTCGTCGCGGGTGGGCGGTCTGCCGGTGGACGGGCTCAACTCGCTGCTGGCGGCGCTGGCGGCGGTGACGGTGGTGGCGGCCATGCGGGTGGTCGGGATCCTGCTGGTGGCGGCGTTGATGGTGCTGCCGGTGGCCACCGCCCAGGTGCTGGCCCGGTCGTTCCGGGCCACGCTGTGGGTGTCGTCGATGGTCGGGGTGGCGGCGGTGGTCGTCGGGTTGGCCGCGGCCCGGGTGTGGGGGCTGGCGCCGGGCGGGACCATCGTGCTGGTGGCGGCGGCGGCGTTCGGGGTGACGTCGGTGGTCTTCGGTCGCGACCACGTCCGGACGGGGGTGCTGGGCGGGTAGGTTCGACCGCGTGACCCCGGCGCAGGTGGCGTTCTCTCTGGCCCTGGGAACGATGGCGCTGCTCATCACCGGGTTCGCGGTGTACGTGGCGTCGTCCACCTGGTGGAGCGACCGGTGGTACCGGCGGCGCCGATGAAGCCGGCGGGGACCGTCTACAAGGGTCGCGGGGGGCAGTGGGCGTTCGTCCTCCACCGGGTGAGCGGGTTCCTCGTGTTCTTCTTCCTGCTGCTGCACATCGTCGACGTGGCCACCATCCGGTGGCCGGCGGTCTACGACGAGATCCACAGCCTGTACGGGAACGTGCTGCTGCGGGTGTTCGAGGTGGGGCTGCTGTTCGCGCTGTTGTTCCACACGCTCAACGGGCTGCGGATCGTGGCCCTGGACTTCTTTCCGGGCTCGGTGGCCAAGCAGCGACGGCTGCTGACGGCGGTGGTCGTGGTGACGCTGGCGGCGGGCCTGCCGGGGGCGTTCGTGATCATGAAGCCGTTCCTCGACGGGCGGTTCGGGTGACGGTCGTCGAGCAGGAGCCGGCGTCGCCGGGGCGGCCGCCGGGGCGGCCGGGGCGGGAGCGGAACTTCGAGACGTGGTCATGGTTCTTCATGCGCCTGTCGGGGCTGGCCCTGGTGTTCCTGGCGCTGGTGCACTTCTCGGTGACCCACATCGTCAACGACGTGGTCGACACCGACTACGACTTCGTCGCCGACCGCTGGGGCAACCCCCTGTGGCGGATCTTCGACTGGCTGCTCCTGGCCCTGGCGCTGGCCCACGGGCTGAACGGCCTGCGCTGGATCGTGGACGACTACGTGCGCCGGCCGGGGTTGCGGCGGGCGGTGCTGGTGGTGCTGTTCGGTGCGAGCGCGGTGTTGTTCGTCGGGGGGACGTTCACGATCGTCACGTTCTGACGCGATCTACGACGGACGTCGTCTCAACCCCCGATAACACCGAACGTATGATCGATCGGGCTGGTGGGGGTGCCGCCCGGCGTGTGCTTCACGTCCCCGACGAATCGCCCGGCGTTCACCCCGCGACACGAAACGGCAGCGACGTCGGCGGGGAGCGGCCGGCGCTAGCCCTCGATCACGGTCCTGCGCCCGCGAACCGATTGCCGGCCCGGCGACGTTACCGTTCGGACAGCCGCTCTTGGAGGCAACGTGCCCGTCCGAACCCCCCGTCCCGCCCCCGCGGCGTTGGCCGTCGCCCTCGTCGTCATCGTCGTGACCGCCTCCATCGCCCTCGCCGTGCGCCTCACCAACCACGACGACGACCTGGGTGTCACCGGACCGGCCAGCCCCGCCACCGTCCCCGGGACGGCTTCGACCCCCGAGCCCGGCACCACCCTGCCCGGTGCCACCACCGTGCCCGCCGGCCTGTCCCCCGACCAGGCCCGCACCGTCGACCGGCTCAAGGCCCAGGTCACCGAGATCCGCGGCCTCCAGTGGAAGGCCGACCTCCCCATCCGCATCGTCGCCGCCGACGAGCTCGACCGCCTGGTCCGCGACCTCACCCAGATCGAGCGGGCCAAGGACCCGGACGAGGAGGAGGCCGTCGAGACCGTCCTCAAGCTCCTCCAGCTCATCCCGGCCGACCTCGACTACGTGGCCACCATCGACGAGCTGCTCGAAGGCGGCGTCCTCGGCTTCTACGACGACGAGGCCAAGGAGCTCTTCGTGGCCGGCGACCCCGACGACGACCTCGACCTGGCCAGCCAGACGACCATGGTCCACGAGCTGACCCACGCCCTCGCCGACCAGCACTTCGACTTCGGCACCCGCAACCGGACCCTCACCGACCAGGACCTGGGGGAGGAGGCCTACGCCCTGGCCGCCCTGGTCGAGGGCGACGCCGAGCTCGTGCGCACCTTGTGGGCCGAGGAGCACCTCACGTCCGACGAGCGGTTGGAGGCCGAGCTCGGCAGCTCCGGCGACCCGTCCGTGTTCTTCACGGTGCCGGGCTACATCCTCGAATCCCTCTACTTCCCGTACCTCACCGGGCTCGAGTTCGCCGAGACCCTCCACGACCGGGGCGGGTTCGCCGCCATCGACGACGCCTACCGCCAGCCGCCCACCTCGACCGAGGAGATCCTCCATCCGGCGGGCTACGTCCCCGGCCAGCGCTGGGAGCGGCCGGTGCTGCCCGACGTGGCCGCCGCCATGGGGTGCACGGCGGTCGACTCCAGCACCATCGGCGAGCTCGACATGTTCCTCGTCCTCGACGCCCACCTGCCCCAGGACGACGCGGCGGACGCCGCCGCCGGGTGGAACGGCGACGCCTACCGGCTGGTGCGCTGCGGGACCGAGGTGGGCATGGTCGACCGGTGGCGGGCGGACACGCCGGACGACCTCACCGAGCTGGCCGACGCCCTGGGCCGGTGGGCGCAGCGGTGGAGCGGCACCAATCGCCTGCCCGAGGCCGACGGCAGCTTCTCCGGTCCGGGCGGCAGCGGCCGCATCATCCGCACCGCCGACCGCATCGACCTGGTCATCGCTTCCGACGCTTCGACTTCCGACCGCCTGTCCGCGGCTGTGCTCGCCGCCTAGCGGCGGCTGCAGCCTTGGCCGCGGCCGCCGCCTTGGCCCGCCGGCTGCGCACCACCAGCCCGCCGACCAGCAGCGGCGGCGCCGACAGCACCAGCACGATCACCATCGGCGACGCCCCGCCGCCGCCGCCCGAGCCCGCGATCGACGTCACCGCGTAGTACCCCGGCCCTGCGAACCGGGTCTCCAGGCCGTGGCCCGAACCCAACGGCTGCGTCTCCCGCTGCGCCCAGGCCCGGCCGTCCTCCGAGTAGAGGAGGAAGTCGGACGGGCCGGCCGCGATCAAGGCGATCGACGAGGTCCCCGCCCCGATCCTTCCTGGGGCTGCGCCCGACGGCTTGTAGGCGAGCACCACCTGGTAGGCGTTGCTCTGGGGGTCCATTCCGTCCGGCAGGGGCCCCAGGGTGAGCACGTCGAGGGGCGTGACCGACACCTCCAGGGAAGTGTCGGGCGGGTGGGCGGGAACCGCCTTCTCCTCCAGGAGAAGGATGGCCTGGCCGTCCTCGGGGGTGACGTTGACGAACGGGCTGCCGTCCGGGCCGATGCCGAACTCCCGCCGGGCGGCCACCGGCACCTGGTTGTCGCGGGCGTTCTCGGGCGGGGGGTTGACCCACCGGTAGGGAAGCGGGGGGGCCAACCCGTCGAACAGGGGGCGGAAGGGGCGGTCGAGGAGGGCCATCGTCGCCAACGCGACCAGGAGGTAGGCCGCGCCCAGGCCCAGGCCCACGGCCAGCGGGCGGCGGCCGGCCGTCACGGGCATCAGGTCTGGATGGGGATGGCGGCGAGGGGGCGGGTGGCGAAGGCGGGTGGCCACACCACCGCCTGGGTGCGGGCGTCGACCCACTGCCAGATCACGCTCACCGCGGCCCGGTTCTCGCCTGCGTCGGGTTGGCCGGGCCCGGCCAGGTCGAGCCCGGCCCCGTTGGCCAGGGTGCCGGCGGGGAGCTTGAGGCTGCGGGCGGTGGCGGCGACCGCCGTCGCCGACAGCGACGGCGAGGCGGGCAGGACGTGGCCCACCAACGCCCACGTGTTGGCGAAGCCGGCCAGGGCGGCCGCGCTCATCTCCGCGTGGTAGCGGTCGTGGTAGCGGGCCCGGGCCCACCGCAGCGTCGTCCGACCCTCGTCGGTGAGGGCACCCTCCTCGACCTGGGCGCCGTCGGGCTTGTCGGAGGCGAACAGGCCCACCGCCCCCGAGCCGAGGGCCACCGCGAAGGCGGGCATGCAGTAGCTGGACGACGTCCCGATGCTGGCCTTGAGCGGGAGGTGGGCGGCCAGGGTGGCCTTGCGGATGGCCACCCCGTCGTCGAGGTAGGCCGACACGAACAGGACGTCGGGACGGGCGTCGCCGATGCGGGCGACGAGGTCGGCGGGGTCGAAGCGGTGGACGTCGTAGGGGAACGTCCCGGCCAGGATCCCGGCGCCCCGCTCCACCTCGTGGGCCGCGCCCAGGCCGACCGCCCGCCCGTAGGCGTCGTCGACGTAGGCCACCGCGTACCGCAGGGGGGCCGCATCCACGCCGAGCAGCGGTGCGAGCGGGCCCCGGACGAACTCGACCGCGGCCTGGCCCAGACGCCCCCCCTGGGGGGCGATGCGGAAGAAGGACCGGCCCGGCTGGGCCCCGTCGTCGCCGGTGAGCTCACCGACCGCACCGGTCTCCCACAGGAGCATGTCCTCCCGGGCGGCGGTGGCGGCGGCGGGGGCCGAGATGGTGCTGCCGTAGGTGCCGAGGACGATGTCGATCCCGTCCGCCTTCAAGGCCCGCATGGCGTCGGGGGCGCCGGCGCCGGCGTCGACGTCGACCAGGTCGAGCCTGATCCGGCGGCCGTCGATCCCGCCGTCACGGTTGGCCAGCTCCACCGCCAGCCGGGCGCCCCGGGACTCGTCGACGCCTCCCGGGCCCTGGGTGCCGGAGATCGGGTAGATGCCGCCGATGGTGACGGTGTCCCGGTGGCCGCCGGCGAGACCGCACCCGGAGGTGACCAGGCCGAGGGCGACCCCGAGCGCAGCCAGCCGGCGCATCACACCACCGCCCAGACGTTGGCCGCCACGTGGGTGGCGGCGGGCACCGACCAGCGCCCGCTGGCCCATCGCTGCCAGCCGAGGACGAGCCCGGCGGCCAGGTCGAGGGGGAGGACGGCCCAGCCCCACACGGTGACGTGGACGGCGGCGAACACCGAGGCCGAGATCGCCACGGCCAGGGCCGGGCCCCACCGGGCGGCGGCGACCCCGTAGGCGAAGCGCCGGTAGAACGCCTCCTCCGCCACCGCAGCCAGGGAGTTGAGCGCCACCGACCGCAGCACCAGGGGGGCGGCGGGGACGGCGCCCACCGCCAGCAGGCGGCCGACGCCGAACGCCCCCAGGCCGACGGCGAGGGCCAGCCACGAGGGCAAGGGGCCCGGCCCGCCCGGCCCGCCCGGCCCGCCCCGTCCGCAGGCCGGGCCGGCTCCCGGCTCCGGCAGCCGCCACAGCACTCCCACTCCGCCCAGCACCAGGAACAGGCCCACCAGCACGGCCATCGGGTCCACCGGCAGCCGGAACAACCATGGCCGGGCCAGGAGGGCGGCGCTGCCCACCGCCACCACCGCCCCCGCCCACCATGTGCGACGCGTCATCGCCCGTCCTCCTCGTTGTGCTCCTCGGAAAGCCGAGCCTTGCGTTTCGACCACCGGGACAGGAGGAGGAACACCACCACGGGGACGGCCAGGAAGGTCGCCTCCGCCAGCGCCCCCGCCGTGCCTCCGTGGGCGAGGATCGGGCTCACGTCGACAACAGGAGGGTGAGACCGCCGACGGTGAACAGGACCATCGCCGCCAGGAGGGGGTACTGCGACCGGGTCGCGTCCTTGGTCGCGAAGATGGACAGGGCCCGGTCGTGGGCCAGGACCACGCCTGCGATGTGTCCGGACACGATGGCCCCCACCTGCACCCACGACACGAACCGGGGCGAGACCAGCCGGTAGTCGATGGCCCGCTCGGCGGTACCGAACAGGTCCCACCCCCGGCCGAAGGGATCGGAGATCAGCGAGAGCACGGCCTGGCCCTCGAACAGCAGGTACGAGAAATAGTGGGCGACGGCGTAGGCGAACACGATGGGGACCAGGGTGTGGGCGAACTGCCGGGTGAGCTGGTGCAGCTCCCGGTCGGCGCGGGCCGCGGCCACCTTCATGGCCACCAGGTAGGCGGCGCCCACCACCGCGATGGTCGCCAGCAACCCGAGGGTGAGGACCACGGTCAGCGGCCACTTGCCCAGGCTGCTGGTCTGGTCGACCCACAGCTGCGTCCGGCTGAGCCCGTCGAACGTGGTCGACCCGAGGGCGACCAGGATCAGCGCCACCGTCCCCGGCAGGACCTCCATGCTCGTCAAGCCGGTGAGGGGCGGGCGCAGACGGAGGCGGCCGTCGTCGTCGGCGTACACGGGGGCCATGGCCGCCAGCAGTCCGAAGAAGGCGGCGAACGCCTCCCCCTGGCGGAGGAAGGGGTCACCCCACCGGGCGACGCCGGCCAGGACGACCCCGGTGTAGACGATCATCGCCACCGCCAGCTGGCGGGGGTCGGCCCGGTCGGGATAGGCCAGCTCCAGCCACAGGAAGCCGAACAGGAGCCCCACCGCCGGCCAGTGGCCGAGGAGGTAGGGCACCTCCGCCGGACGGCCGCGAAGCCGGTCGACGACCCTCGCCAGGGCGGGGAACGGGGACAGCACCTGCCACAGGTCGCCGACCGCCGCGCTCACGAACGTCATCCCCACCCAGAAGGCGATGTAGACGGTGGCCGGGGCCAGGTTGTCGGCCGCCTCGCTCGGCCCGAACAGGGCCGCCCCCAAGACGACGGCGAACAGGACGACGCCCACCGCCCGGGCCGCGGCGCCCAGCCCGACGGCGATCCCCCGCCGCTCGGCTCGGACCAGGACCAGCCCCGCGACACCCCCCTGCAGCCGGGCCGACGGCCAGAAGGCGGCCAGGGCGGCGAAGGAGACGACGATCGCCCCCGCCGCCCCGTAGGCGAACATCCACACCGGCAGGGGCAGGTCGGAGCGCCCGCCGAGGCCGTGGGCGAAGGCGGGGCCGGCCGTCGCCAACCACCCGCCCGCGGTGGCGAACAGGAGCAGGGCGATTCTGCCGCCTGCCGTCATTGCACCTCGAGGCTGGTCAGGCGCAGCCCGGCCTGCTCCAGCTCGACCTCGTGGACGCCGGGGATGTCGGCCGTGAACGTCACCTCGCCGGCGACGCCGGGCTCGAGGTCGGCCGTGAGGTCATAGGTGTGGACGTGGATCTCCTCGGCCACGTCGCTCGTCACCCGGATGGTCACCTGCTCGCCCAGCTTGGCCGTCACCCGGCTGTCGCCGGACACGCTGCCGCCGGCATAGGTGAACTGGAACGTCCGGCCCGCGGTCGCGGTGGTGGTCGTGGTCGTGGCGCTGGCGAGGGTGGTCGCCGGGGCGGCGACTGCGGTCGTGGAGGTGGAGGTGGTGGGGGGGGCGTCGTCATCGTCACCGCCGCAGGCGCTCAGGCCGAGGCCGGCGACCACGACGACGATGACCGCCAGCCACCGCGGGCGGGGCAGAGCCATGTTCTCTCGCTCTCGTGGGAGATGGTCGGAAGGGTCTCAGACGAAGCGGGGCGGCGGTGGACCCCGGGATGGGCACACGGCGGCGGGCGACGACGGCACCGGCCACGACGGGGGCGCCGACCCCCACCGGAGAACAGGGAGGGCGGCCGCCGCCGGGCCCGCTCCGCCCAGTCCCACCAGCCGGGCGCCGGCCGCGACCGACGTCCGCAGGAGGACGACCACCGCCAGCGCGGTCACGACCTGGGCGGTCAGCCCGCACCACAGCGCCGGCGAGTGGAGGATGGCACCCACGCCGTGGCCGGCGAGGGCGTGCTCGACCACCTCCTGGCCGGAGAAGAGCACCCATTGGGCCACCACCAGGGGGCCGAGGGCGATGTCGCCATCGAGACGGCCGGGCGCCGCCGGCCGGCGGCGGCCGACGGTGACCGCCCAGCCCACGGCGAGGACGGCCAGGGGGACGGCCAGGGCCAGAACCAGGGCCAGGTACCCGTGGTGGACGGCCGCCTCGCCCGCCGGCCCGGGAGCGGCCAGGTACCCGATCGCATGCCCGGCCAGGACGCCGGCGGGAGCGGCGAGGACCAGGGCGGGGCGAAGCCGCATCGTCCCCGAGCGTAGAGCACCCGGCCCGGGACGACTCCGGGCTCCGGGCTCGGGGCTCGGGGGCTCGGGGGCTCGGGGGCTCGGGGCTCAGGCGGTGACCGGATCGAGCAGGTCGAGGACGGCGGTCTCGATGGCGCCATGGGTGGCGATGTCGTCGTCGCCGAACCAGATGGACTCCATGGCGTCGGCGATGGTGAACCCGGCCTGATAGTGGTCGACGATCCGGGGGTCGACGTACGACTTCCGGCACACCGCAGGTGTGTTGCCCAGGTAGTGGGCCACCTCGCCGAAGGCCCGGGTGACGGCCCGCCGGCGGGCGTAGGCGGAGGACGCCGAGGTCGACACGGCCAGGGCCACCGCGGCCAGGACGGTGGCGTTCCACGTGCGGAAGTCCTTGGCCGTGAAGTCGCCACCGGTGACCTGCTTGATGTATTTGTTGATGTCGGTCGACCGGACGTCGACCCATCGCACCCGGCGCCCGACCGTCCGGCGCCAGGCCAGCAGCTCCGGGCCCCCACCCCGGCGGGCCTTGAGGGCGGCGACCACCTCGTGCACGAGGGGGTCGACCACCGACGCCAGCCGGCGTTTGCCCCCCTTGGCCACGTAGTCGAACCCGACCTCGCCGTGGTCTTCGACCCTCACGTGCCGTTTCTGGATCGTGGCCAGCCCGTAGGTCTGGTTCTCCTCGGCGTAGCCCTCGGTGCCGATCCGGAAGAAGCCCAGGTCGAGGAGGCGGGCGCTGCAGGCCAGGACCCGGTCCCGCCCGAGACCGTCCTCCCGGAGGTGCTCGTAGATGTGGTGGCGGAGCTTGGGGAGGGCCCGACCGAAGCCGACCATGTGGTCGAACTTCTCCCGGTCCCGGTCCTGGCGCCACACGTCGTGGTACCGGTACTGGAGCCGACCCCGGGCGTCGGTGCCCACCGCCTGGATGTGGCCGTCGGGGTCGGGGCAGATCCACACGTCGGTCCATGCCGGGGGGACGGCCAGCGACCGGACCCGGTCGACGATGTCGGGATCGTCGACCGGACGCCCACCGGCGTCGACGTAGGCGAACCGCCTGGGTCCGGCTGGGACGCGGTGGATGCCGGGTCCGGTGAGGTCGCTCCGTCGCAGGCGGGCCATGTTGCCCGCCACCTTTCCCGCCGACCGGCGGTTCCAACCGGGGCGGTTGCGGGTAGGCGCGTGCCCGTGGAGAACACCGTGCCCCAGCCCATCCCGTCCCCTCCTCCGATCGACCCGGTGCCCAGCCCGTCCCCCGAGCCGGGGACGCCCACCCCGGTGCCGGCGCCGCCCTTCCCCGACCCCCAGCCGCTGTGACCCGACCGAGCGACTACAACGTGGTCGCCACCTTCGCCTCACCGGAGAGGGCCAGGGAAGCCCTCGAGGGTCTCGGTCGGGCCGGCGTCGACGCCGATCAGGTGTCCCTGGTGGGCCCGAACGTGGAGGCGGTGGCCAGCGACCCCGACACCCGCCTGCGCGACCTC
This sequence comes from uncultured Acidimicrobiia bacterium, assembly GCA_963790325.1. Taxonomy (GTDB): domain Bacteria; phylum Actinomycetota; class Acidimicrobiia; order Acidimicrobiales; family AC-14; genus JAXDMK01. The sequence continues at coordinate 204,366 of CAWBNY010000002.1, read as the reverse complement.
GAGGTCACCGCCGAGGTGGGCAAGCAGGCGGCCAAGGGCGGCGTGGTGGGATCGGTCCTGGGCGCGCTGGCGGGGGCGGCCGCGTTCGCCATCCCCGGCATCGGGCCGGGGATCGGCACGGGCATCTTCGCGGCCATGGCGGCCGGCGGCATCGGGGGCGGCGCGGTGGGCGGGATGGTGGGCGGCATCGGGTCGATGGAGCTGAGCGAGAACTGGGAGCTGACGTTCCAGGAGGCGCTGCGGGGCGGGAAGGTGGTGGTGGTGGTCCACGCCGATTCCGACGACGAGGCCCGCCGGGCGGCCGAGGTCCTGGAGAAGGAGCAGCCGGAAAGGATCGAGCGGATGGACGCCGAAGGCCAACTCCCGCCCGCGAACGGAAGCTAGCGGCTGGGGCTCGGGCTCACGACCAGCCGGGGCTGGCTCACGGTCGGCGTCGCCGGTCCGACGTGCATCCCGGCGTCGGCCAGGGTGAAGGTGGCCTCCTCCGCCGACTCGGCCAGGACCTCGGCGTGCGGGACGGAGTGGTCGGTGGCGACGGCCTCGGCGGAGACGATCAGCTCGGTCTGCACCTCGTCGATCTCGTCGGCGATGGCTTCGGCCTGGTCGGGCAGCCCTTGGACAAGGGCCCGCTCCCGGCGCTCGACCAACTCGACCAGCTGCAACTCCAACCCGACCACGTGGTCTTCCAGGCGGGGATCGGTCATGACACAAGGCTACCCGCAACGCCCACCGTCAACCCGGGCCTAGCTTGGTAGCCGAATCGAGCGAGGAGGCCACACGGTGAAGTTCCTGGTCATTTGGCGGATGGAGATCTCTCGGCTGTCGGGCGAGATGATGCGGACCGTCCTGAGGATGCCCGACTACGCCAAGCCCCTCGAGGCGTCGGGCAAGGTCATCGGGCGCTACCACATCGTCGGCAGCCACGGCGGGGCGTGGATCTACAACGTGGCGTCCAACGACGAGCTGGAGATGCTGCTGGCCCAGTCCCCGGTCTACAACTACTCGACCTACAACGTGTACCCCCTGGCCGACATGACCACCTTGACCATGCCCGGAGCGCCGTCCTAGAGACCGACAGGAGCCCAGCCGATGGTCAGCCAGGTGCGAGGCGTCGTCGCCACCGCCAAGGGGGCGCCGGTGACGGTGGAGACCGTCGTCGTCCCCGACCCCGGTCCCGGGGAGGCGTTGGTCCGGGTCCAGGCGTGCGGCGTGTGCCACACCGACCTCCATTACAAGGAGGGCGCCATCAACGACGACTTCCCCTTCCTCCTCGGCCACGAGGCGGCGGGGGTGGTCGAGGCGGTGGGGCCCGACGTCACCAACGTGGGCGTGGGCGACTACGTCGTGCTGGCGTGGCGGGCGCCGTGCGGGACCTGCCGTTCATGCCGCAGAGGCCGTCCCTGGTACTGCTTCGCCAGCGCCAACGCCGTCCAGAAGATGACGCTGACCGACGGGACGGTGCTCAGCCCGGCCCTGGGGATCGGCGCCTTCGTGGAGAAGACGCTGGTGGCGGCCGGTCAGGCGGTCAAGATCGACCCCCGGGCCCGGCCCCAGGCGGCCGGCCTCATCGGGTGCGGGATCATGGCCGGCTTCGGCGCCGCGGTCAACACCGGCGGGGTCGGCCGGGGCGACACGGTGGCCGTCTTCGGCTGCGGCGGGGTGGGCGACGCCGCCATCGCCGCCGCCGTGCTGGTCGGGGCGAGGACGGTGATCGCGGTCGACGTAGATGACCGGAAGCTGGAGTGGGCCAAGGCGTTCGGGGCCACCGACACGGTGAACTCCCGGAAGACCGATCCCGTCGAGGCGATCAAGGCGCTCACCGACGGGTTCGGGGTCGACGTCGCCATCGAGGCGGTCGGACGCCCGGAGGTGTTCAACCAGGCCTTCCTCGCCCGGGATCTGGCCGGCGTCGTGGTCCAGGTCGGCGTGCCGTCCCCGACGATGACGCTGGAGATCCCCCACATCGAGTTCTTCGGACGGGGCGGTGCCCTCAAGCCGTCGTGGTACGGCGACTGCCTCCCCACCCGGGACTTCCCGATGCTGATCGACCTGTACCTGTCGGGGCGCTTCGACCTCGACCGGTTCGTGTCCGAGACCATCGACATCGACCACGTGGAGGACGCCTTCGCCAAGATGCAGCGGGGCGAGGTGCTGCGGTCGGTGGTCGTCCTGTAGGCGACCTGGCTGGCCTACCTACTTGTAGGTAGGCTGGGAACGGTGAACGAGAACGCCCTCCTCCACGAGCTGGCTCCGGAGGCGGAGCGGCTGCTCGAGCGTCATCTGGCCACGTCCAAGGAGTGGTTCCCCCACCAGCTGGTGCCGTGGGACCGGGCGGCCGGGTCCGACCCCCGAGATCCGTGGGACGCGGCCGCCCACCCCATGGACGAGGCCGTCCGCTCGGCCCTGTTCCTCAACCTCCTGACCGAGGACAACCTGCCCTACTACACGTCCAAGATCGACCGGATGTTCGGCATCGACGACCCGTGGGGAGCGTGGAACCGGCGGTGGACGGCGGAGGAGGGGCGGCACTCCATCGTCATCCGCGACTACCTCACCCTTTCGGGGGCGGTCGACCCGGTGGCGATGGAGCGGGGGCGGATGCAGCAGGTGAGCCACGGTTTCCACCAGCCCATCGCCAACGCCTTCGAAGGGTTGGTCTACGTGGCCCTGCAGGAGCTGGCCACCCGCATCTCCCACCGCAACACGGGCAAGCTGCTGGCCGTGTACGACCCCGCCGGGTACGAGGTGATGGCCCGGGTGGCGGCCGACGAGAACCTCCACTACCTCTTCTACCGCGACATCTCCACCGCCGCGGTGGCGCTCGACCCGTCGGCCATGGTGATCGCCATGGAGCGGCAGGTGCGGGACTTCGAGATGCCCGGTGCCGGCGTGGAGGGGTTCCGCGACCTGGCCAAGGCCATCGCCCGGGCCGGCATCTACGACCTCGGCATCCATCACGACCAGATCCTGGCGCCGGTGGTCGTCCGCCACTGGCGGCTGGAGTCACTGACGGGCCTAACCCCGGAGGCGGAGCAGGCCCGGGAGCGACTGGTCGAGCGCATCGCCAAGATCGAGCGCGTCGGCCGCCGGCTGTCGGCCAAGCGGGAGGAAACCGCAGCCGTCGCCGTCGCCTGACGCGACCTAAGTCACGCGCAGGGTCGCGATCGGCGGCGAGCTGAAGCCGAGGCGGACGAGCTCGACCGTGTAGGGCCCGTAGGACGCGGTCGTGGGGCCCTCGGTGGTGTTGAGCACGAGGATGGCGCCGGCCGAGCCGGCCTTGACCACGGGGACGCCGATCGACGCGTTCCCGGCGACGATGCACTGGACGCCCGGCGGGCACCGGTTGTCGGATCCCACGTTGCCGAACGTCACCGAGAGCCCCTCGGCGGGGATCGACACGGTCTCCCCGACGCCCAGGGAGAAGCTCTCCCCGAGGGCCGCGGTGCGCCCGGGGGTAACTGTGACCGGCGGGGCGGTGGCGGGCGGGGCGGTGACCGGCGGCGAGGTCGGCCGAGGCGTGGTGGACGGGGGGCCGGTGGTCGGGGCCGTCGAGGTGCCACCCGGCCCGGTCGGCGCGGTGGATGGGGAGGTCGCGGTCGACGCGGGAGCTCCCGTCGGGGCCGTCGTCACGCCCGACCCTTCGTCGCCGCAGGCCACGGGCGTCAGGAGCAGAAGGGCGACGCCGAGGGCCGCCCGCCGCCGATGGGACATGAGGCTCACGGTACCGGTCGGGCCGAACCGGACGGCGAACCGCGGTCACGACCGGCGACCGGGAAGGCGCACCAAACGCTCCAGCACTTACGCTGGTCGGCGGGCCGCTAGCTCAACTGGTAGAGCAGGGGACTTTTAATCCCAAGGCACCGGGTTCGAGCCCCGGGCGGCCCACCGCCAACACCCTCGTCGTGTCCGCCGGCCGCTCCTCGTCGCCGGTCGCGGTCGGACGCCAAGCCGCCGTCCTCGGGCAGCCGCCACTGATCTAACTTCGAGACCAGCCAGATCTGGGTCTCGCCGCCCTTCCCGGGATGGGCGCCAGGCAACCGGGTATCCGGGCCGTCCGGACGATCGCATCCGGGGGAGGTAGGCGTCGGAGATGAGTGAGGAGCTCGGGAACCCGGAGGATCCGGCCGCCGGAGACGGGTCCATCGCCCGACCCGCAGCGACGCCGTGGCGCCCGGCGCAGCGATTCACCTTTCCCGGCTCCGGGGGTGACCTGCTCGCCGCCCGCCTCGACCTCCCGCCCGACGAGCCGGTCGCGATGGCCCTGTTCGCCCACTGCTTCACCTGCTCGCAGGACGCGGTCGCAGCGGCCAGGATCGCCCGGGGCCTGGTGGCCGCCGGCATCGGCGTGCTCCGCTTCGACTTCACCGGGCTCGGGTCGAGCGCCGGCGACTTCGCCAACACCACCTTCTCGTCCAACGTCGAGGACCTCGTCCGGGCCTCCGACGCGCTGGGCGGGCTCTCGGGCGCGCCGCTGATCCTGATAGGTCACAGCCTGGGCGGCACGGCGGTGCTCGGGGCGGCCCCCCGCATCGCCGCGGCCGCGGCGGTGGTGACCGTCAACGCGCCGGCCGACCCCGCCCACCTGCTCCGCCTGTTCCCCGCGGAGACCACCACCGCCCTTGCCGCCGGCGATGCCGAGGTCCCGGTGGAGATCGCCGGCCGGCAGTTCCGGATCCGCCGCGACCTGCTCACCGATCTGCGGCTGGCCGCGGTGGAGGAGGGACTGGGGCGCTTGCGACGCCCGCTGCTCGTCCTCCACGCCCCGCTCGACATGGTGGTCGACGTGTCCAACGCCCGCCGGATATATGACGCCGCCCGGCACCCCAAGAGCTTCGTCGCCCTCGACGGTGCCGACCACATGCTCACGGGACCTGGCGACGGGGCCTACGCCGCGTCCGTGATCGCGGCCTGGGCCGGCCGCTACCTGCCCGTCCCCTCCCCGGTCAGTCCGGGCGGGGCACCCGAGGGCCTGCGGGAGGGTGAGGTGACGGTGCGCTCCCTGAGCCCGGGAGCGCTCCGGCAGCGGGTGTCCGCCGGGCGCCACGTGTTCGTGTCCGACGAGCCCGTCGGGATCGGAGACGACGCCGGCCCGACGCCGTACGATCTGCTCCTGGCCGCCCTCGGCACGTGCACGTCGATGACCCTGCGCCTCTATGCCGATCGCAAGGGATGGCCCCTTCAAGGGGTGTCCGTCCGCCTCCGGCACGGCCGGCACCATGCGGAGGACTGCGAGGCGTGCGAGTCGAAGCCGGCGATGGTCGACGTCATCGAGCGGGAGATCGAGCTTCACGGGCCCCTCGGCGTCGAGCAGGAGGCTCGTCTCCTGGCCATCGCCGAGCGCTGCCCCGTGCACCGCACCCTCACCGGCGACCTCCGGATCGTGACCCGCCTCTCGCCCCCGACGACCGGCGTGGCCGGCACCGGGCCCGACGAGCGGCCGGACCGGCCATGACCGCAGCCCGCCCCGCTTTCGCCCGGCCCGGCGCCGTGCTCCTCGGTGGCGCTCTCGTCTACGCCCTGGCCCTGGGCCTGCTCGGCGTCACCTTCGACGCCACGCCCCTCCTGGTGGGGCTGGTCGTCCTGGCCGCGGCGGTGATCGGGCGAAGCCCACGACTGGTGGCCGCCGGCCTGGCCCTGTCCGGCTGGGGATCCGCCGTCCTGCTCGTCCGTCACGGCCCGCTGCCCGACGAGCGGGAGGCGGCCGCCTTCCTCCTCGGCGCGGGCGCCGGCCTCGTCGCTGCTCGCCTTCTCGCCCGGACCCGCCCCGGCCTCGATCTCGGAGACGGCTCGATGGCCCTCGTCGCCGGCGGCATCGGCTTCTACTTCGCGTTCGATGCCAGCTGGGTCTACGACTGGCCGTTCTGGACTGTCGTGCTGCTCGGCTGGGCGGCATGGGAGGAGCGGGTGGACCGAACCCCGCCGCCCGGCCCCTGAGCGCCGCCCCCACCGGCTCCGGCGCCGGCGGCTTGGGGCGGGTGGCCACGGCGGGCACCGTGGTGGCTGCGTTGGCCTGCGGGGCCTTCGTGGTCGTCGCGGTCGCGCTGGAGGCGATCGGCGGGTCGGCCGCCAACTCGCCGGTGCCGGCCTGGGCCGAGGGGCTGGTGCCGATCACCTGGTCACGGCCTGCCCGGGTCGTGTGGTGGCTGTCCGTCGCGGCCGCGGCCGGCGCCTACCGGCTCCTGTTGGGCCGCGCCGGGGGCCGGCCGAAGCGGTGGGTCACCATCCTGACCGTCGCCCCTTTCGTCGCCTTCGCGGCCGGCATCACGGCCGGCGCCGGCTGGTCCACCTGGCACTGAGCGCCGGGCGCCGCCCGCCCCCCGATTCCGGCCACCCGCTCCTCAGTGCACCGTCCGCAGCGCGAACCAGGCCAGGATCACCATGCCCACGCCACCGACGAGGAGGCGGGCCTCGACACTGCGGCGGACGGCGACCAGCAGGCCGATCCAGACCACCAGGACCACGATCAGCTGGGCCAGCGCGCCGGCGTCGGTGCGGGGGAGCAGGAGCTCGATCACCCGGGGTGGGCGCCCGGCGACGCCCGTCCCCGGATGCTGGCGGTGTCCACGATCACCAGGATGGCGACCGCCGGCGCCGGCGAACCGGATGGCCTCTCAAGGCGTCCAGGTGACGGGCGCCAGCACCGGCACCGGGCAGTTGACGGTGAACACCGTGCCCTCCGTGGCGGGGACGCCCGGGAACTCGGTGAGGTCGCCGGCGTCGCGCGCGGCGTGGATGGCGGTCATCGTCTCCAGTTTCCGGGCAGTGACGCCGTCGTGCCACCGGTACGAGTAGTGGTCCCAGTAGGGGCTCCAGGCCGGGTTGCCGGCGTCGAAGTCGAACGCCGAAGGCTGGAAGCCCATGGGCCCGGGGCCTTCGAGACCGTTCATCAGGACGTTGGTGCGCCCGGTGGCTCCCGCTCGGGTGGCCACCGCCTGCAAACCGTCGCAGAGGATGGTGTTGGTTTCCGTGGCCGGGCCGGCCAGTGAGTGGGACGTGGCGAAGTAGCGGCTGGCCGGGAAGCACTGGTTGAGCTTGAACGTGGCCCGCATGGCCGAGGTGTCGACCGGCTCCAGGAGCTGGCCCGGGCCCAGGTACACCGTCCGCTCCGTGTCGACGGGCAGCTCGCCGGCGGACCACTTGATGATCTCGGCGTTGACCACGATGCTCGTCGGCTGGACGGAAAGGGCCCCCGCCGATCTCGCCTCGGTGACCTCGGCCACCGATCGCAGCACCCGGGGATCGCCGCTCCAGGTCGCCCGGTGCATGGTCCACGCCGGCGTGTAGCCGGGCTGGCCGGGCTCGTTGGAGAACACGGTGACCTGCCCGTCGGCCCCGTTGGAGAACACGTAGGCCACGCCGGACGTGCCATCACCGGCGAGACCAGCCAGCTTGGGCACCCACACCAGCGTCTCGGCGGTGGCGAAGGCCTGATCGGAGGTGTCGGTGCGGATGAAGTACACGTCGTGGCCCCCGAACACCCCTTTGTGCACAGCGAGGGTGACGAAGCCGAAGTCGCCCGCCCAGCCGTCGGGGGTCAGGGAGAAGTCGACGACATCGCCGATGATCGCCCGGGCCTTCTCCGTCGCCTCGGCCCGCGTCGTGGTGGTGGCCGGATCCCCGCTGGTGGAGGAAGGACGGGTCTCGGACGTCACCGCCGGGTCGTCGGCGGCACATGCGGCGAGCAGCGCCGGGGCCGAGGCCCCCAGCAGACCGAGGCCCACCCCCCGCCGCGATGCCCAACCCAGGAACTCCCGCCGGCTCTGGGCGAGCCGGGCCCCAACTACGTCGCTGTCCACGGTCGATGACCTCCTCAGGGGGAATGGTTCGGGCTGGGAACCCGCTCCCGCGCCCGCACATTCCCGGAACCGTCCGCGCCATCAGGGAAGGGGAGGGTTGGCCAGCTGCGATCCCCACCGGCGCAGGCGCATGCTCGCCAGGCCTGCCGGCTCCCTCTGCCCGAGGGCGCCCAGGGCGGCTTTGACCAGGCGCAGCAGCTCGGCGTCGCCGCTGCAGCCCCAGCACACCTCCAGGTGGCGACGCGCCTCGGCCGCGGCCTCTCCCACCAGCTCCCCGTCGACCAGCGCCGCCACCTGGCGGCGCATCCGGCGGTGGCGCCAACGGGTCACGGCGGGGGAACCCGGCGTCGGGGGTCTCACATTCCCCACCCCGAGGACGAGTGGAATGTCGACGGCCCCCGTAGGGTTTCCCCGACGTGGATGGAGCCGCGCCGGCAGGCGAGCAGGAGCGGCACGACGCCTTCGCTCGTTACGTGCTGCCCGAGGTCGAGGTTCTGCTGCGGGCCGCCCGCTCGATCACGCGGGATCCCACCGAGGCCGAGGACCTGGTGCAGGACACGATGCTGCGGGCGTTCCGGGGCATCGACCGCTTCGACGGACGCCATTCCCGGGCCTGGCTGCTCACCATCATGCGCAACACCCAGCTCAACCGCACCCGCCGCCGCCGCCCCGGCCTCCTGCGCGACGCCGACACGGCCACCCGCACGCCCGCCGTCGAATCCCGCAGCGACCCCGAAGCGGTGGTGGTGGGTGAGACCTTCGAAGCCGTCGTGGCCGACGCCTTCGCCGCCCTGCCGGCCAACCACCGCCGCCTGGTGACCCTCGTCGACATCGACGGGCTCAGCTACAAGGAGGCGGCCGCCGTGCTGGGCGTGCCGGTGGGCACGGTCATGAGCGGCCTGCACCGGGCCCGGGCCCGGATCCGCATCCGGTTGGTGGCCGCCGGAATGGCCCCGTCGAGGAGGGAGCCATGACGCCGTGGAGGAGTGGAAGGCGCCCGGCCCGGTGCCGGGAGGTCGGCCGGGTGCTGCAGAGCTATCTCGACGGGGAGGTCGACGACCTCACCGCCCGGCGGGTGGCCCGCCACCTGGAGAACTGCCTGCGCTGCGGCATGGCCGCCGAGACCTACGCCGAGATCAAGCGGGCACTGGCCCGCCAGGGCGGGGTGGATCTGGAGACGGTCAGCCGGCTCAAGGCCTTCGGGGAGCGCCTGGTGGCCGAGGGCGACCCCGCCGCCGACGAGGGACAGGCACCGCCCAGCGCCTGACAGGATCCCAGGCCTGCCTTCCGGCGGGCAAGGACGCCGCTGGGTCGCCGTCCGCCCAACCGGAGCACCGCCGGTAGGCTCGGGTCATGGACCCCGACGAGGCCCGCCGGCAGTTGGCGGCCGAACGCCACCGGCTGGCGACGGTGCACGCGGGCTTCGACGACGAGCACCTCGACACGTCCCAGCGCGACAGCCTGGGCGAGCTCGCCGGCTTCGACCAGCACCAGGCCGACATCGGCACCGAGACCTTCGAGCGGGAGAAGGATCTCTCCATCATCGAGCGGGTGGAGGCGGAGCTGGCCGACGTCGAGCACGCCCTCCGCCGCCTCGACGAGGGCACCTACGGCCGATGCGAGGCCTGCGGGCGGCCGATCGACGAAGCCCGCCTCGACGCCATACCGGCCGCCCGCCTGTGCCTAGACGACCAGGCCACGGCCGAGCGCCAAGCCCGCTTTGGCGCCTAGCCTCCCCCGGCTCGCCCGCCGGTCGCTGGCGACGGGTGCCGCCGGGGTCGCGGTGGCGGCCGCGGTGACCGCGGCTGCTGCCGCCGCCGCCCATCAGTACCTCACCGACGACGGCCGCCGGGTCCGGCTCGAGCGCCAGGCCCGCATCTGGCGCCTCAGCGCCCGCCGGGCGACGCAGTGGGGCGTGGTGAAGGTCCGGGGCAGCCACGCGTCGGAGGAGGCCCGGGCCCGGCTGGAGGAGCAGTTCGCCATCCGCACCGCCCAGGACGTGGCCGAGGTCCTGGGGGGCATGAAGGGCGCCATCATGAAGGCGGGCCAGATGCTCTCCTTCATCGCCGAGGGCCTCCCGCCCGAGGCCCAGGCCGCTCTCGCCACCCTCCAGGCCGACGTCCCCCCGATGGCGCCGAGCCTGGCCGAAGGCGTGATCCTCGCCGAGCTGGGCCAGCACCCCAGCAAGCTCTTCCTCGACTGGAACCCGATCCCGGTGGCGGCGGCGTCGATCGGCCAGGTCCACAAGGCGGTGATGCCCGACGGGCGGCTGGTGGCGGTGAAGGTCCAGTACCCGGGCGTCGACCAGGCCATCAGCTCCGACCTCGACAACGCCGAGCTCCTCTACGGCATGTTCGCCGCCTTCGCCCTCAAGAACATGGAGATCAAGCCCCTGGTCGACGAGCTGCGGGCCCGCATGGGCGACGAGCTCGACTACCGGCTGGAGGCCCGCTGCCAGGCCGAGTTCGCCGATCGCTACCGGGGGCACCCGTTCATCCACGTCCCCGACGTGGTCCCCGAGCGCAGCAGCCGGCGGGTGCTCACCAGCGACTGGGTCGACGGGCTGTCATGGGCCGAGTTCCAGGCCCGCGCCACCCCCGCCCAGAAGGCGGAGGCGGCCGAGATCCTGTTCCGGTTCGCCGAGGGTTCGATCTGGCATCACCGGGTGTTCAACGGCGACCCCCACCCCGGCAACTACCGGTTCCACCCCGACAAGGGCAAGGTCACGTTCCTCGACTTCGGGCTGGTCAAGCGGTGGGCGCCGGGCGAGTTGGAGACGCTCACCCCCATCCTCGACACGGTCCTCGAACGCGACCCGAAGGCCACCGTGCGGGCGCTGGTGCGGGCCGGGTTCCTCCCGCCCGACCACGGGCTGCCGGCGGAGAAGGTCTACGAGTTCTGCAGCGGGCCCTACATCCCGTTCCAGTCGGAGGAGTTCACCTTCACCCCCGAGTTCGTGGCCCACACCCTGCAGAAGATGCTCGACCTCCACGGCGAGTTCGGCGACGTGATCCGCCTTTTGAACATGCCCCCCTCCTACGTGATCCTCGACCGGGTGGTGTGGGGGATGAGCGCCCTGTTCGGCCGGCTCGAGGCCCGGGCCCGGTGGGGGGACCTGCTCAACGAGTACCTCCACGGAGCGGCGCCGGGGACTGCCCTGGGCCGGGCCGAGGTGGAGTGGCGGGCCCGGCGGGCCGGGACCGGGACCGCGGACGCCTCGCCCGCCTGAGGTGGCCGGGCGTCCCCGCCGCCGGGGTTCCTCGATGGTCACCCTCGCCCGCAAGCACGCCTTCGTCCCCCGCTACGGGGGGGAGTCGGGCCTGTCGCTGGTCACCGAGGACGGTGTCCGGCTGGCCGGGGCCCGCCTCGCCGGACCACCCGACGCGGTCGCGACCGTGGTCCTGGCCCACGGGTTCGCCCACTCGTCCCGGACGCCCCGGATCCACGCCTTCGCCCACCTCCTGGCCCGGCGGGCGCACGTGATCGTCCCCGACATGCGGGGCCACGGCCGGTCGGAGGGGAGCTGCACCCTGGGGATCCTGGAGCCGCTCGACGTCGCCGCCGCCGTCGCCGTCGCCGATCCTGCCGTGCCCGTCGTCACCCTGGGGGTGAGCCTCGGGGGGGCGGCCGTCCTCCTCCACGCCGGCACCCGGGGTGGGGTGGCGGGAGTGGTGGCGGTCAGCGCGCCGGCGTGGTCCGGCGAGTGGACCACGCCCGGCACCAAACGGGTGCAGCGTTGGACCTGCACGCCCGCCGGGCGCCTGGTGCTGGCCCGGGTGTTGCAGACGCGCATCGCCCACCAGTTCCCGCCGGTGCCCGACTCGCGGGATCTGGTGGCCGCCATCGCTCCCGCCTTCACCATCGTCGTGTCCGATCCGGCCGACCACTACTTCGACGAGGAGCACGCCCACGCCCTCCACGACTGGGCCGGTGAGCCCAAGGACCTGTGGCTGCTGCCCGGGAGCGGCCACGGCACCGACCTTCTCACGCCGGCCTTCGCCGAGCGGCTGCTGGCCGAGCTCGACGACCGTCTCTCGCCCGCCTCGGGGCCCGCCGGGTAGGTTCGGGGGGCAATGTCGCTTCCCCTCGACACGTTCGGCGCCCGCCCGCCGCGCTCGGTGACGCTCGACCTCGAGCGGGTCCTGGCCTACGCCGCCGCCACCAACGACGACAACCCCGCCTACCTCGACGGCACCTACGCCCCCCCGGTGTTCGGCGTCGTGCCCGCCTGGGACCCCCTGATCGAGGCCGTCTTCGACGTCGTCCCCCTCGACAGGAAGCCGGTGATGCTCCACGCCGGCCACGACATGCGGTTCTCGGCGCCTCTGGTGCCGGGCACGACCCTGTCGACGGTGGCCGACCGGTACTCGGTGCGCCCGTCCCGGGCCGGGACGTGGGTGACGGTGCGGGCGGTGAGCGTCGACGAGGGAAGCGGCGAGCAGATCTTGGAGCAGTTCGGGACGATGTTCGTGCGGGGGTGGAACGACGTGGCCGCCCACGGGCCCGACCGGCCCGATCACTCGTTCCCCGCCTCCGGCCGTTCGGAGCCGGTGGCGGTGTTCGAGGCGGCGGTCGACCCCGACCAGACGTGGCGGTACGCGGCCGCCTCGGGCGACGACAACCGCATCCACGTCGACGACGAGTTCGCCCGGGGGGTGGGTCTGCCCGGGATCATCCTCCACGGCCTGTGCACGATGGCGATGTGCAGCCGGGCGGTGATCGAGTCGGTGGCCGGAGGTGACCCCACCCGGATGGCCCGGCTGGCGGTGCGCTTCTCCAAGACGGTGCTGCCCGCGTCCGACCTGGTCACGACCGTCTACCCGAGCAACGGGGCGTACGCCTTCGAGGCGACCAGCCGGGGCGAGCGCGTGATCCGCGACGGCCGGGCGGAGCTGAGGTAGGGCCACCGTGTCCACCCTTCGCCTGTTCGCATCGGCCCGGGAGGCGGCCGGGACGGCCCGGACCGAGATCGACGCGGCCACCGTCGGCGAGCTGCTGGACAAGGCCCGGGGCCAGTTCGGGGACAGGTTCGCCCGGGTCCTGGAGACGTCGCGGGTGTGGGTGAACGGGCAGCCGGCGGAGCTGGGCATGGCCATCGCTCGCCACGACGTGGTGGCCGTCCTCCCGCCGGTGTCGGGAGGGTCGGTCCCGGTGATGGCCCCTCCGCCCCCTACGCCGCCCCCGCCGCCGCCGCCGCCGACACCGGCGACCCCGCCGCCCCCGCCGCCCGTCGTCGGTCCGCCCCCGCCGGCCGTGACGCCTCCGACGACGACCTCGGCCTCGACGTCGACGTTCGAGGCTCCCGCGGCCAGCCTCCCGCCCGAGCGCCCGGCCCGCCGGCTCCGGCTGGTGCCTCCGCCGCCGCCCGACGACCCGGCCGACATCCAGTCGGCGCTGGCCGCCCACCCCAGTGGCCCGAGCTCGATGGGACGGTTGGCCCTCGCCCCGATGCCGGTGCTCGAGCCCGAGCCCGAGCCGGTCGCCCCCCCGGCCCCGCCCCCGACGGCGGCGGTCCCCGTCCCCGTGGCCACGCCCGTCGGCCACCAGATGGCGGCGACCGCGCCCGAGATCGCCCCCGACTCGGTTCCCACGCCGGCCCCCGGCCCCGAACCGAAGCCGGCCGCGCCCCTGGCCGTCGTCCACCACGCCATCCGGCCCCACGGCCGGCTGGGGTTGGCGTGGGCCGTCCTCACCGGCGGCTTCCTGGTGGCCGGCCCCGGGTGGCTGTCGGCGTGGCTGGCGGTGATCGCCTTCGTCGCCGCGTCCCAGGCCGCCACCGTGTGGCGGAAGCGGGGCGAGCGCCCGCTCCCCGCGTTCGCCGCCGCCACCGCCGCCGCCTTGCCCCTCACCGCCGCCACCGGCCTCGACCACATGAACATGGTCGTGGCGGGGGCCATCCTCCTCACCCTGGTGGCCCGCATGGCCACGCCCACCAGGGCCCCCGGAAGGGACGTCGCCCTCACCCTGGTCATCGGCGTGTCGATCGGGATGGCGGCGGCTGCTCCCGTCCTCCTGCGGACGATCAACATCTCCTCCGCCCTCTACCTCCTGGCCTGCGCCGCCATCTACGACGCCGGCGCCTACCTGGTGGGCACCGGGGCGTCGTCCGACTGGGAGGGCCCGGCGGCGGGCGTGGTCGCCCTCCTCCCCCTCACCATGGCCGCGGCCGTGGTCCTCGTGCCTCCGTTCGACGGCGGGGCGCCCCTGCTCCTGGGCGCGCTGGCGGCCGGCCTGGCCCCGTTCGGGCCGGTGGCGGGGTCGGCCCTGCTCGGCGACCGCACCGCCTTCGCCCCCGCCCTCCGCCGCATCGACTCGCTGCTGGTCATGGGCCCCATCTGGGCCTGGTGCGCGGCGGCCCTGCTCACCTAGCTACGGCGTCAGCTCGACCGCCGTCACCCCGACCCGCTTCACCGTCGACAGCACGCCCATCCCGTCCCCGGAGTAGGTGCCGTAGGTGGGAGCCACGTCGGAGTACTCCCGGCCGACGGCGACGGTGAGGTAGCTCGGGCCGACCTCCCGCCCGTGGGTGGGGTCGAGGGGCAGGGCCACCGCCCCTGGACCGCCGGACGGGTCGGGCACGATCACCTCGACCCAGGCGTGGCTCCCGCCTTCGCCCAGCAGGTGCCCCGACACGTAGCGGGCGGGCAGCCCGCACAGCCGGCACAGGCAGAGCATGACGTGGGCGTAGTCCTGGCACACCCCCTGGGCCATGCCGAAGGCGCGGGCGGCGGTGGTGTCGATGTTGGTGGCCCCCGGCCGGTACCGCATCCGGCGGTACACCCACGTGGTGATGGAGCGGGCCAGGTCGGCGCCGCCGAGGCCGCTCCGGCGCAGCCGGCGGGCGGCATCCTCCAGGGCGTCGTCGGGCCACGTGAGGGGCGACGGCTGGAGAAGGCGGGCGTCGTGGAGCGCCGACGGGTCGAGACCGACGGGGTCGGCCGACGACGTCCGCTCCGCCACCGCCCACGTCTCGAACGCCACCAGCTCCGCCACCCGGGCCACCCGGACCTCGATCCGGTGGTTGCCGAACGTGTCCACCCGGTGGTCGATGCGATGGTCGGCGCCGGTGACCGCGATCCCGAAGTCGACCCGGACCTGGTCGCCGTGGCGCACCGGGGGCACCACCATCAGCCGGTGGCGGAGGTGGTGGATGGGCCCGTCGTACACGTAGGTCATCCGTTGGCGGAGGACGAAGCGGCTGCCCGCGACCCGGTCCCAGTCGACCTGGTCGGGGTCGAGCAGCTCCTCCTCGTGGCGGACGGGCGCGGGCATGCGGGGGATTCTGCTCGCCCGGCTGCATGCAGGGAAGACGAAGGCCGTCACCATCGTGTGAACTCTGGACGTGGACAGTGGGCGCCGGCAGGCAGTCGAGCGGGGCCTGGTGCGGGCCGCCTTCGAGCACCTCACGATGGACGCCTTCCTCACCCTGCCCCTGGAGGCGCTCGGGCCCACCAAGGCCCTCCTCAAGCGCTTCTTCTCCACCGCCGAGTGGGGGGCGGACGACGACGAGGCGTTGGCGGCGGCCGTCGGTCCGGGCGAGGGGACGTGGCGGCGCCCCCTCGACGCCGACCTGGCGCTCGCCTACGGGTGGGTGGACGGGCGCTTCGGTGTCCGGCTGGAGGCCACACCCGCCGGTGAGCCGGCCGGTCCCGACGCCGACGACCCCCTCGCCGGGACCTTCGACGGCCCGGTCGTGCCCGAGGCCACCCCCAACCCCCGGTCGATCCGGTTCCAGGTGGGACCCATCCAATCCGGGCCCAGCCGGTGGTACGAGTCGGCCACGGCCCCGGCCCTGGCCGACGACCCCGCCGCCACCCGGCTGTTCGCCGAGTTCGACGAGGTGGCGAACGTCCTGGTGGGACCGGATTTCGTGGCCGTCGGGCTCCATCGGGCGGCGGACTGGGAGCGGGTGCTGCGCCCCGTGCTGGCCGTGGTCACCGAGGAGTTCGCCGACCCCGACGCGCCCCCCGACACGAGCGCGCCCCGGGTGACGGGCGGCCCCGCCGGCGCCGGTGGCGGAGCCGGCGCCGGTGTCCCGCCGGCGGGCCCGTCGGGACGTCAGACCCGGCTGGAACGGGCGTGGGCCGAGCTCGGCTCGCGCCGGCCGGGGTCGAGCGCGGACGACCTCGCCCTGGTGCGGGCGGCGGCGGCCGGCGACGATGCCTCCCGCCGGCAGGTGGCGGCCAACCTCCTGGGCGAGGCCGACGCCGAGGTGGCCGCCGCCGAGTGGTCGCGGCTGGTGACCGACCCGGTCCGCTCCGTGCGGCGGGCGGCGGTCGACGCCATGGTCGACGCCGGCCGGCCCGCACTCCGCCCCCTCCTGGAGACCGCCCTCGCCGACGCCGACGCCTGGGTCCGGTGGAAGGCCCTCCGGGGACTGGCCGAGCTCGGACCCGAGCCCAGCCGGGAGCGGATCGCGGCCCTCGCCGACGACCCCGACTTCCGGATCCGCCTGGAGGTGGCGGCCGCTACTCGCAGACCTGGGTGAAGATCGTCCTGACCGTGCCGGAGTCGACGGTGGCCGACAGCGCGCCGAAGATCCGGCGGTCGGTGCCGGGGAACGTGACCCCGAAGTCGTCGCCGCCGAACTCCGGCGGTAGACCCGGGATGGCCAGCGCCGGGCCGTAGGCGGCCTTGAGCTGGGCCACGGTGGAACCGATGCCGATGCCCGCCTCCGTCCTCAGGTCGAGCACGGTCGCGACACCGTTGGGCGGGCGCACGTTGTAGGAGTCGAACACCTGGTCCACGAACTGCACCCGCAGCTCGTCCCACCGGGCGGTGGTGACGTCGGGACCGGCCAGCTCACAGCCGGTGCCCGTCTCGTCCACCGAGCCGAACAGGGCGGTGAGCGAGGCGAGGGTGGCGTCCTTGGTGGCCCCGAAGGCGACCACACCCAGACCGTCGGGACGGAGGACGGCGGCCGCTCCCGCGGGCACGGTTGTGGTGGCGGGGGTCGTGGTGGCGGGGGTCGTGGTGGTGGACGCCTCCGGCACGGTCGTCGCGACCGCGGTCGACGTCGTGGTCGTCGCCGCCGGCTGGTCGTCGTCGCCGTCACCCGTGCACCCAGCCAGGACGAGGATCACGGCCATCGTCGTCACCAGGGTCCGGGTCCGCACCGCGGCCATGCTGCCAAAAAGTTCCCGACCGCCGCTACTCAGCCCCGACTCGGAGGCGGGGGAGCCGCCACCGCCTGGGGCGCGGCGGATAAATCGACGCGATCCGGTGCACTCGCCGGGCGTCGTGCTCTCCGGCCGGCGGTCGGCCCGGTGGCGGGCGTCCGCCGGCTACTTCTTGGTCTCCCAGAAGATGCGGTCGATCTCGGCGACGAGGTCGAGCAGCTTCTGACCCGACGCCGGGTCGGTGGACGACTTGGTGGCGCCGGCAGCCTTGGTGGCGTCCCAGAACAGCCCGTGCAGCTCGGGGAACTTCTCCAGGTGCGGGGGCTTGAAGTAGTCGGTCCACAGCACCCACAGGTGGTGCTTGACCAGGTCGGCCCGCTGCTCCTTGATGCCGATCGCCCGCCCTCGGAACACCTCGTCGGTCGAGCCCTGGTACTTCTCCTGGATGGCCTTGACCGACTCCGCCTCGATCCGCGCCTGGGCCGGGTCGTACACCCCGCAGGGCAGGTCACAGTGGGCGTGGACGATCGACGGGGGGCTGAGCCGATCGACGAGGCCAGTCAGACGGGCAAGAACGGGCATGCCTATGCTCCTTCGTCCGGTGATGAAGTCTCCATCGGCACACTACCGGCTGGTCGCGACGGCTCTGACCGCCACCGCGGGCGGGGCGTGGCTCCTGGGCCGGCGGCTGGGCCGGGTCGAGGTCGAGGGCGACAGCATGCTCCCGACCCTCCGCCCCGGCGACCGGCTGGTCGTGGTCAGGGGCCGGCGGGCCCGCCCGGGCGACCTCGTCACCCTCCCCGACCCACGCCGGCCGGAACGGGTGGTGATCAAGCGGGTGACCGAGGTGACGGACGACCACGTGGTCGTCCGGGGCGACAACCCCGGCGCCAGCACCGACAGCCGCAGCTACGGGCCGGTGCCGGCCGCTTCGGTGCAGGGCCGGGTCGTCTACCGCTACTTCCCCGACGATCGACGGGGGGTACTCTGCTGGTGATGTGGTCTGACGAGGTCGAGCAGGTGCTGGGATCCGCCCCGGTCGCCGATCCGAGCACGATCTCGGTCGAGGAGATCCGGGTCCAGCGGGACGAATGTCGCCGGGTGGAGGACAAGGTCTCCTACCTGCGGCGACTGGTGCAGGGCCGGCTCGACATCGTGGCCGCCGACCTCCGCCGCCGGGCCGACGGCACCGACCCGTCCGACCTGCCCAGCCTGGTCGACCAGCTGCCCGGCATACTCGGCGACCGGGTGCGGGCGCCGGGGGCGGGGCCGGGCCGGCTCCCGTCGTCCCTCCTCCCACCCGACGACGACGACCTGCTGGCCGAGCTCGACGCCGTCGCCTCGCCCGGCACCCTCGACTGCCTGTCGGCCCTTTCCGACGCCGAGGTCGAGGAGCTGGCCACCCGCTTCACCGAGCTGGAGCACCGGGTGTCGGAGCGCCGGCGGGCCCTGTTCTCCCGCATCGACGCCCTCCAGGCCGAGTTGGCCCGCCGGTACAAGACCGGCGAGGCGAGCGTCGGCTCCGTTCTCGGCTGACGGGCGCGACCGACCCTCAAGGTCGGCTCCCGGTGCGCCGATCAATGGGGCATGTCGCGCCGGGGGATGGTCAACGCAGTGGTGGCGATCGTCGCCATCCTCGGCACCGGCGGCATGGCCGTCCGGGCCGTCCTCACGCTGCACACCACCGACGAGAGCGCGGCCCTCATCGTGGCCGGCGACGGGCGGGCCACGGTCGAGGCCCCCACCCCGGAGCTGCCCACCGCCCCCATACCCACCGCCCCCGCCCCGAGCGTGCCCCGGACGACCCGGCCCGCGCCCGCCGTGGTCACCGTCCCACCGACCGTGGCCCCGCCGCTGACCTCGGCCGAGGCCCCGACGACGTCGGTGGACACCACCGTCACACCCACCGCGCCGTTGCCTCCCCCGCCCAACGTGGTGCGCACCGGCCCGTCGGCGTGGAGCGTGGTCGAGAACGGCCTCACCGTCACCGCCACCATGGTCCCCGCCTGGCCCCGGGTGGGCGACACGGTGACCGTCTCCTACACCATGACCGGCAAGGGCGACTTCTGCTGCATGGCCTTCGTGTACGTCGACGGTGACCTGATCAGCCAGAGCGAGCTGCCGTCCGGGCCGTGCCCGGTGGCGCCGGCGATGTCGGGGAGCACCACGTTCGTGGTCGACGAGGCGGGCCCGCTGCGCATCCAGGTGCAGGGCGCCCGGTTCGCCCAGCTGTGCACCGCCCCGCCCGTGTTCCTCACCGCCAGCCTCCAGGCCACGATCCTCGTCTGGCCGTAGCCGGCTCACGACCGCCCGGTGGCGGTCAGCGCTCGATCAGAGCCACCGCCCAGCAGGCCACCCCCTCACCCCGGCCCAGCGACCCCAACCCCTCGGCCCGGCGGGGCTTCACCGTCACCGGCGCTCCCACCACGGCCGACAGCCGCGCCTCCATCGCCGCCCGCCGGGGAGCCAGCCGGGGCGCCTCCAGCACCACCGAGCAGTCGACGTTGGCCACGGTCCACCCGTCGGCGGCCACCATGCGAACCACCTCGGCCAGCAGGACGGCGCTGTCGACGCCCGCCCACCGGGGGTCGGAGTCCGGGAAGTGCTGGCCCAGGTCGCCCAGCCCGGCCGCCCCCAGCAGCGCCTCCGCCACCCCGTGGGCGACCACGTCGGCGTCGCTGTGGCCGTCGAGGCCCCGTTCGCCGTCGAAGACCACCCCGCCGAGGACCAGGCGCCGCTCGGGGTCGTCGCTGAAGGGATGGACGTCGAAGCCGAGCCCGACCCGGGCGCTCACGACGGCCTGGCGGCGAGCAGGGCCCGGGCCACGACCAGGTCGTCGGGCGAGGTCAGCTTGAGGTTGCGGCGATCTCCGTCGAACACCACCACCGTCGCCCCGAGGGACTCGACCAGGGCGGCGTCGTCGGTGGCCTCGGGCTCGGGCTGGGCCCCGTGGGCCCGACGCAAAACCGCCGCCGCGAACGCCTGGGGCGTCTGCACCGCCACCAGCCGGCTGCGGTCGACCGTCTCCACCACCCGCCCATCCTCCACCCGCTTGACGGTGTCGGTCACGGGTACCCCGGGTATGGCGGCGTCGGCCCCCGCCCGGACCGCCGCCACCGCCCGCTCGAACAGCTCCACCCCGGCCAGCGGGCGGGCCGCGTCGTGGACCAGGACCACCTCGGCATCGGCCGGGACCGCCGCCAGCCCGGCCCGCACCGAGGCCGACCGGGTAGGGCCACCGGCGACGACCACAGGCGCCGCTTCGCCCGCCACCCGGTCGGCGGGCACCACCACCACGACCCCGTCGCACGCCTGCCGGGCGGCGGCCACCGACCAGTCGAGGACCCGCCGGCCAAGGAGGTCCTCGAACTGCTTGGGCCCTCCGAAGCGCATCCCACCCCCGCCCGCCACCACGATCGCCCACACGCTGCCCACGGAGTCGGGAAGCCTACCCGGGGGTGTCCCTAGTATCCCGGCCGTGACCGTCGTGCGGGCGCTGGCCAAGCTCACCGTGACCCTCCGGGTGACCGGCGTGCGCGACGACGGCTTCCACCTCCTCGACGCGGAGATGGTCACCGTCGACCTGGCCGACGATCTCGCCTTCTCCGACGGCGACGGCCTCTTCGTCGACGTGGTCGGCGGGGCCGCCCCCGTCCCCACCGACGACTCCAACCTCGTCCGGCGGGCGCTGCGGGCGGTGGGGGCCACGGCCCAGGTCCGCCTCACCAAGCGGATCCCCTCCGGCGGGGGCCTGGGCGGGGGCTCGGCCGACGCCGCCGCCGTCCTCCGGTGGGCGGGGGTGACCGACCCCGCGGTGGCCGCCGCCCTCGGGGCCGATGTCCCCTTCTGCCTGGTCGGCGGGCGGGCCCGGGTGACGGGCGTGGGCGAGATCGTCGACCCCCTGCCGTTCGAGATCCGCACCTTCACCCTGCTCACGCCCCCCTTCGGGGTCAGGACGCCCGCCGTCTACCGGGCGTGGGACGACCTCGGTGGCCCCACCGCCGGCGCCAACGATCTGGAGCCGGCGGCTCTGGCCGTCGAGCCCCGGCTGGCGACGTGGCGGGACCGCCTGGGCGACGCCAGCGGCCTCACCCCGACCCTCGCCGGGAGCGGCTCCTCCTGGTTCGTGGAGGGCGACCACCCCGGGCCCGGCCTGGTGGTGGTCCACACCGCCGTTCATTGAGCGCTCGATTAGGAAGGTTCGCGGCGTGGGTACTGTTGCACCCGACGTGCGCATCGCTGTCCTGTCCCTCCACACCTCACCTCTGGCTCAACCTGGCACCGGTGACGGTGGTGGGATGAACGTCTACGTGCGCGAGCTGTGCGGCGCCCTGGCCCGGGCGGGCGTCGACTGCGACGTCTACACCCGTGCCTCACACCCCGGGCTGCCGGGCGTGGTGGCGGTCGAGCCCGGGCTCCGCGTCCACCACGTCGAGGCCGGTCCCCCGGAGCCCCTGGGGGTCGACGACCTGGTCGAGTGGGTCGACGACTTCACCGACGGCGTGCGGGGCCAGCTGGAGGGCGCCTTCCCGCCCGATCTCATCCACGCCAACTACTGGCTGTCGGGGCTGTCGGGCCACGCCCTCAAGCACCAGCTCGAGCTGCCCCTCGTGTCCACCTTCCACACCCTGGCCCGGGTCAAGGCGGAGGCCGCCGCCGACCACCACGGCCGGCGGGCCAAGGCCGAGGCCGAGATCATCGGTTGCTCCGACGCCATCCTGGCCAGCTGCCACGACGAGGCGGCCCAGCTCGAGCAGCTCTACCACGCCGTCCCCCACCGCATCGAGATCGTCCCCCCCGGCGTCGACCACCGCCTGTTCTCCCCCGGTGACCAGAGGGTCGCCCGCCAGACCCTCGGTCTCGGCGAAGGCCCCCTCCTCCTCTTCGTCGGTCGCATCCAGCCCCTCAAGGGGGCCGACGTGGCCGTCCGCACCCTGGCCGCGCTGCCCCACGGCGATGCCCGGCTGGTGATCGTGGGCGGGCCCAGCGGCCCCGACGGGGAGTCGGAGCTGGCCCGGCTCCACGCGCTGGTCGACGACCTCGGCGTCGGCGAGCGGGTCCGCTTCGTCGAGCCCCGGCCCCACGAGGAGCTCACGTCCTACTACCGGGCGGCCGACGTGTGCCTCGTCCCCAGCCGGTCGGAGTCGTTCGGGCTGGTGGCCCTGGAGGCGGCCGCCTGCGGCACTCCCGTGGTGGCGGCGGCGGTGGGGGGCCTGGCCACCCTGGTCGTGCCCGGCATCACCGGGTTCCTGGTCGACGGCCGCGACCCCTCGGCCTACGCCGCCTACGTGGCCAAGCTGCTCGACGACCCCTCCCTGGCCGGCCTCCTGGGCGACCAGGCGGCCGCCCTCGCCCGCCGCTACCGGTGGTCGATCGCAGCCGGCCGCCTGCGCCGGCTGTACTCCGACCTCACCGTGCGGCGGCTGGTCGAGTGTTCCTGAATCGCTAGTCTTTCCCTTCGCCCTCCCCCCCGGCTCGACGCCGGGGTGACGGCGCGACCAGACTGATTTCCGTGTTGTTCCGTGGGTTCTGTTTGCGTTCCACCGGGCCGGCGCGCTAACTTCTGGCCAGGCCCGAGGTGCGGAGCGGGCGCCCGTTCGGGGAAGTGCGGGTGCTCGTAAGGTTCCTCGGGCCTTCTCGCGCCCCCCTCCCAACCGACTCCCCCTGAGCCTCCCGGCGAGGTTGCAACCCTGCCCCCGGGTCGTTAGGTTTTGGCCACCTTGGGTCGGCGGCGCCCGGGGCACCAACCATGACGAAGCCGAGAAACCTCGCATCTGCGTTCGTCCTGTTGCTGGTGGTGGCCCTGGCCCCGCCGGCTTGGTCCGCGGCCCCTTCCCCCGAGGAACAGCGGGACGCGGCCCGGGCGAAGCAGGCCGCGCTGGCCGTCGAGGTCGACGTCCTCCAGGCCAGCAACGACGAGCTGGAGACGGCGGTGCGGGCGCTCGACGCCGGCGTCGAGGTCCAGAGCAACAAGACCGAGTCGGCCAAGCGGGCGCTGCAATCGGCCGAGACCGGCCTCGACTCGGCCGAAGCCCGGCTGGCCGCCACCGAGCAGAAGATGTCGGGGCTCCGCCAGCGGGTGGCCGACGCCGCCATCCGGGCCTATGTGCACCCCGGCGGCGACCCCTTCCTGGAGATCGTCCGGTCCAAGGACCTGGGCGAGGCCAGCCGCCGCCAGGTCCTGCTGTCGTCGGTGGTCAGCAACGACCGCGACGCCCTCGACCAGATGCGGGCCACCCGCCAGGACCAGCAGTTCGACAAGGCCAACCTGGCCAAGGCCCGGGAGCTGGCCGAGGAGCGGCGGAAGGTGGCGGCCGACAAGCTGGCCGAGTTGCAGGAGGTGCTGAGCCAGCAGAACCGGCTGAAGTCGGCCCTCGACGTGCGCATCGCCGAGTACACGGCCGAGGTCGACGCCCTGAGCCGGGAGGAAGCCACCCTGTCCGCCCTCATCCGGGCTCGCCAGCTCGACGCCGAAGTCGACGTCGAAGCGGCGAGCAGCGATCGCGTCTCCTCCGACGGCATGGTCTGGCCCGCGTCCGGCCCCATCACCTCCGGGTTCGGCTACCGCTGGGGGTCGATGCACTCGGGGATCGACATCGGCGCCGGCTACGGCTCGTCCATCTGGGCGGCGATGGAAGGGGTCGTGATCATGGCCGACTACAACGGGGGCTACGGGAACTGCGTGGTCATCGACCACGGAGGCGGGTTCAGCACCCTCTACGGCCACATGAGCTACATCGAGGTGTCCTACGGCGAGCGGGTCGACGCCGGCGAGTACCTCGGCGACGTCGGCAGCACGGGAAACTCCACGGGCCCCCACCTCCACTTCGAGACCCGGGTGGGTGGCGGCGCCGAAAACCCGATGCGATACCTGCCGTAGCTCGTAGCTACAGGTGCTCGGCGGCGGCTTTCTCGACCGCGGCGTGGATGTCGGCCCAGTCGGCGCCCGGCACCCGGGTGACGGTGACGAAGCTCTTGACTCCGAAGATCGACGCCACCCCTGGCGCCTCGAAGACCGCGGCCGCGAACGCGTTGCCGGCGGCGGCCTCCGCGTTCTTGAAGTTGATGGTGGCCGGAAGGGTGGTGTCGAGGTCGTACTTGGTGGCGTCCGGATTGGGGGTCGAGGACGGGGAGACGGTGGCCATGGCGCCGATGCTATGCCGAATTACCTGCGGGATCGGCGGTACGGTCGGGTCATGGGTGTCACGGCGCGGTTCGCCGAGTTGGTGCGGGGTCCGGAGGACGACCTGGCCCTCGACGAGGCCGCCCTTTTGCTCGCGGCCCACGCCCATCCCGATCTCGACGTGGCCCGTGAGCTGCGAAGACTCGACGAGCTGGCCGCCGGCTGTCCCTCGCCGACCCTCGAGGGCTGGCGGGACTGGCTCTTCCGCGAGCTCGGCTTCACCGGCGAGGCGGGGCGGTACTACGACGCCCGCAACTCGTTCTTGAACGACGTCGTCGACTGCCGCCGGGGCAATCCCATCACCCTGTCGGTGCTGGCCATGGAGGTCGGCCGCCGGCTGGGCCTCGAGTTCGGCGGGGTGGGGATGCCGGGGCACTTCCTCCTGCGGTTCGCGGCGTCGCCCGACACCTACGTCGATCCCTTCCACGGGGGAGCGGTGCTGGACCGGCTGGGGTGCGTGCAACGGTTCAACGCCGTCAACCCGCCGGCGGTGCCCTTCCTGGCCTCCTATCTCGACCCGATCGGCAAGCGGGCCATCCTCGGCCGGATGCTGCAGAACCTCAAGGGCGTCTACACCCGGGCCGGTGACACCGAGGCGCTGCGGTGGGTCTTCGACCTCCGCCTGGCCATCCCCGGAACGCCCCCGTTGGAGCGGCGGGACGGGGCCCGCCTCCAGGCCGCCGGCGGCCGCTTCGACGTCGCCGCCGACCAACTCGAGGTGTTGGCCGACTCACTGCCCGACTCGGCCGAGGACCTGTTGACCGAGGCCCGAGCCCTGCGGGCGAGGTTGAACTAGGGCCTTCCGGGACCGCCGCACCGCCCCGTCGCCGGCGTCCTAACCGAGAACTTCACCTGACCGGCGACATACGCTGGCCGGCGAGATGAGGCCGATGCCGCGCCGGGCCGGGTTGCTGGTGGTCGCCGTCCTCGGGCTGGCGGGCGTCGGCGTGGCCCACGTCCTCGAATACCTGGCCCTGGCGCCCCGGGCCGCGGACCGGGCCACCCTCCTGGCCGACACCGGCCACCGGTACCTCCCGGCGGCCCTGAGCGGGGCCGTGTTCCTCGCCCTGGTGGCGGTGGCGGCGACCTTCCTGGCCGCTTTCCGGCGGGGTACGAAGGCCGGCCCCGCGGGGATCCCGCCCAACTGGGCCCGCCTGCTGCCGGTGGCCCAGGTCGTCGCCTTCGTCGCCCTGGAGATCGGCGAGCGCCTGGCCGCGGGCTCGTCCCTGGCCGACCTCGTCCCCGTCCTGGTCCTCGGCCTGCCGCTGCAGGTCCTGGCCGGCATCGCCGGCGGTCGACTCCTCTCCCTCGTCGTCCGGGCCGGCGAGCGCCTCGGGCACCTGGTCTCCGGTAGGTGGAGGGAACCCGCCCGCCGGGCCGGCGCCGGGTGGCGCCCGACCGCCGCACCCGGCCCGATCTCCACCGTCACCGGCGGGCCGCTACCCGCCCGCGGTCCCCCGCGCCTCCTCGCTGTCGCCTGAACCCCTTCCACGCCGACACCAAGAGGAGAACGTTCTATGCAAATGCTTCGCGCCCGCCTGGCTGCGGCCGGGCTCGCCCTTGCCGTCCTGGTCGGCCCCCTCGCGGGGGCCGCCTTCGCCCACGAACGACGCACCGTGGGCTCGCTCCAGTTCATCGTCGGATGGGCCGACGAGCCCACCTATGCCGGGTACCTGAACGCGGTCCAGGTCCGGATCTCGGACACGTCCGCCGGGGGTGACCCGGTCCCCGTCACCGACGTGGGCACCGGCCTGAGGGTCGAGGTCTCGTTCGGCTCCGACCAGGTCGGCCCCCTCGACCTCCACTCCGTCTTCAACTCGCCCGGCGAGTACCAGTCGCCCCTGATCCCGAGCCGGGCCGGGGTCTACGCCTTCCGCTTCGTCGGAACGGTGAAGGGCCAGCAGGTGGACCAGACGTTCACCTCGTCGGAGACGACCTTCAACACGCCCAAGGAGCCGTCCGAGATCGAGTTCCCGGTGAAGGACCCCAGCCGGGCCGACCTCGGCAACCGGGTCGAGCGCCTCGACCCCCGGCTCACCGCCGCCGACGAGGCCGCCGACGATGCCAAGAGCGCGGCCGGCCTGGCCACCGTCCTCGCCGTCGTCGGCCTGCTCGTCGGCCTGACGGGCGTGGCCCTGGCGGTCACCGCCCGCCGGGGAGCGAAGTCCTAGCCGCGCCGATGGCGGGTCCCCACCGGATCACCAGGGCGGCCGTGGTGGCCGCCCTGGTGACGGTCGGGGCGCTGGTGGCCACCGCCCCCCGGGCCTCGGCCCACGGGGTGCTGCGGTCGTCCGACCCCGCCGACCGGGCCGTCCTCGACCAGGCCCCGGCTGCGGTCACCCTCAGCTTCACCGAGGCGCCCGAGCCCCAACTGTCCTCGGTCCGGGTGTCGGACGCGACCGGCGCCTCCTTCGGCGCGGCCGACGCCCAGGCGGTCGCCGGCGACCCGGAGACCCTCCGCCTCCCCCTGCGGCCCCTGGCCCAGGGCGTGTACACGGTGAGCTGGCGGATCGTCTCCCGGGTGGACGGGCACCTCACCGCGGGCACCCTCGTGTTCGGGGTGCAGGCGCCGGTGACGTCGGACTCGACCCGGACGCCGGACGCGGTCGCGCCGTCGCCCAACCGGGGGATCGGGGCCGTCGGCGGCCGGGCGCTGCTCTACGGCGGCGTCGCCCTCCTCCTGGGGGCGGCCTGGACCGGCGTCGCCCTCTTCGGCGACGACCGCCGGCGGCGGCTGATCGCTCTGGCGGCGACCGGGTGGGCGGCGGCGGCGGCCGGCGCCGTCGCCCTCGGCCTGGCCCAACGGGCCGCGGCGGGCGTGGGCACGGATGTCTTCCTCGGCACCCGGCTGGGCCAGGCGCTGCTGTGGCGGGGGGCGGGCCTGGCCGTCGCCGGCGTCGGCCTGGCCATGGCCCGCCGCCGACCGCAAGCGGGCCTGGCCCTGGCCGCGACCGGAACCCTCGGGGTCGTGGTGGCCCACGTCGGGGCCGGCCACGCCGCCGCCGGGTCGTGGCCGGGGGCGATGGTCGGCCTCCAGGTGGCCCACGTGGTGGCCATGGCGGCGTGGCTCGGCGGCCTGGCCGCCCTCCTCGTCGGCCTCGGCCGGCGGGTAGCGGGGAACGAGGAGGCGGGCGACGACGAGGCGGGCGCCGCCCGCCGGTTCTCGCGGGTCGCCGCCGTCGCCCTCGGCGTGCTGGTGGTGACCGGCGTGATCCGGGCGATCGACGCCGTCGGCGGGTGGTCTCCGCTGGTCGACAGCGACTACGGGCGCCTGGTCCTGGTCAAGTCGGGCCTGCTCCTGGTCCTGGCCGGACTGGGCGCCCGCAACCGCCGCCGCCACGTCCCCGCCGCCGGCCGGACCCTCACCGGCCTCCGCCGGGTGGGCACGACTGAGCTGGGGGTGGCGATGGCCGCCTTCGTGATCACCGGCCTGCTCGCCACGTCCGCCCCGCCCGCCGCCGCCGGCGGGCCCGGGTCGGAGGCGGTCCTGACCGCGTCCGACTTCGGCACGACGGTGAAGGCCCGGCTGACCGTCTCCCCCGCCCGGGCGGGCGACAACCGCTTCACCCTGCGCCTGGCCGACTACGACACCGGCCGGCCGGTGGTGGCCGACCGGGTGACGGTCCGCTTCGCCCTCGCCGCCTTCCCCGGCACCGCCCCGTCGACCCTCGAGCTGACCGCCACCGGACCCGGCGTCCTCGCCGCGTCCGGCACCAACCTGTCCCTGCCCGGACGGTGGAACGTGGTCGTCACCGTGGAGCGGGGCGCGGGCTCGGTCGAGCTCGCCTTCGACCTCCTCACCGACTCCCCACCGCCGCCGACGACCTCCGCCCGGACACCCGGCCAGCCGACCGTCGTCACCGTCGGTCTCGGGGGCGGACGGTCGCTCCAGGTCTACGCCGACCCCGACCACGCCGGGCCGACCGCGCTCCACCTCACCTTCTTCGCCGCCGGCGGCACCGAGGAGGCGGTCGACGCGGCCGTGGTCACCGCCGGGGGGGCCGACCCGGCAACCCCCCGCCGCCTCGGCCCGGGCCACTTCGTGGCCGACGTCACCGCGCCCGGCGGCCGGTGGCCGGTGGAGGTCGCCGCCCTCACCGCCACCGGCGACTACCTGTTCGCACCCCTCGACGTGGAGACCTCCCCGTGACCCGAACCCGCCCCCCGGCCCTGCTCCTCGGCCTGCTCGTCGCCCTGCTCGCCGCCTGCGGCGCCGGCGGCGGGCCGACCGCCACCCCGCCCCCGGCCACCCGGCCGTCGTCGACCGCCGTCCTCACCATCGTCGAGCCGGCCAACGAGGCCACCGTGACGCCCGGACCGCTCACCGTCCGCCTCCGGCTCCAGGGGGCCCGCATCGTCGACGTCGCCACCACCGACCTCCGGCCCGACGAGGGCCACACCCACCTCGAGCTCGACGGCAAGCTCGTCTCCATGGCCTACGGCCTCGAGCAGCCGGTCGAGGTCTCGCCCGGCATCCACACCCTGGTGGCCGAGTTCGTGGCCGGCGACCACGCTCCGTTCGACCCCCGGATCACCGTCAGCCGGACGTTCGCGGTGACCCCACCATCCTGACCCGGGCCCGATTCGACCCGTACACTCACCCCACGATGCGGCGACTGGGGATGCTCCTGGCCGCGCTGGTGTGCCTGGCGGTGGCCGCGGCGTGCTCGACTGACGGTGACAAGGGCGCGGCCGGACGGGGGACCACCACCACCGAGGTCCCGGTGGCCATCGCCTTCGCCACCACCTCGTTCGACGTGGAGGCGGCCGCCCCGCCCGTCGCCGGCGCGGCCAGCGGCGCCCAGACCGGCATCGAGGCCACCCTCAACCGGTGGCTGGAGGAGGCCGTCCTCCGGCCCCTCCGCTCGGGCCAGCCGGCGGGCGACATCGCCCCCCTGTTCACCGCCGCCGCCGGCGAACGGATCGCCACCACGCCCGACCGGGCCGCCTTCGTCGACGAGGGCCTGCCCCCGGTCTCCGGCATGCGGGCGGGAGTCGCCACCCTGGGCATGATCGCCCTGGCCGACCCCGACGGCACCATCCCCGTGGTGGCCGTCCGCCTCGAGCTCACCCTGGGGGGGCTGGTCGAGGGGACGCCCCTCGGGGTGGAGCACACCGGCGAGCTGTACATGATCCCCGAGGGCGACGCCTGGCGGATCGACGGCTACGACGTCCGCGCCACCCGGGCCACCGCCGGCGGGACCACGACCACCACCGCCGCCCGATGACCCGCCCCATGAGCCGCCGCCCGACCCGCCTGCGGACCGTCCTGGCGGTGGTGGTGAGCCTCCTGGCCGGCCCCGCCGTCCTCCACGGCACCGCCGCCTCCGGCGCCGGCGGCATCGAGATCCTCAAGATCGACGAGGGTCACTTCAATCCCGCCCCGGTCGGGGTCGTCTACCTCCTCGTCCTGGGCAACGACGCCCGTCCCGGGGAGTCGATCAGCCGGGCCGACGGCATCCACCTGATCGGGGTGAACCCCGGCCTCGGGCGGGCCACCATCCTCAACATCCCCCGGGACACCTACACCGGCATCCCCGGCCACGGCACCGACAAGATCAACGCCGCCCACGCCTACGGCGGTCCCACCCTCACCGCAGCTGCGGTCAGCGCGCTGGTCGGCGTCGACATCCCCTACGTGATCACCACCGGCTTCGTCGGGCTCACGGCCATGGTCGACGAGCTGGGCGGGGTCGACGTCGACGTCCCCACGGCCATGAACGACTCCAACTCGGGCGCGTTCTTCGGCGCCGGCCGCCAGCACTTCGGCGGCCAGGAGGCGCTCGCCTTCACCCGCAACCGGGGGATCTCAGGGGGCGACTTCTCCCGCACCCACAACCACGGCCGCCTCATCCTGGCCGCCCTGGCCAAGCTCCGCCACGAGGGACCGTCACCGGCCCGCGTCCTGCGCTCGCTGGCGGTCCTCCTCCGCCACACCACCCTCGACGGGGTCAGCCTGACCGAGCTCTACCGCCTCGGGCGCCTCGGCCTGTCGATCGACCCGGCCAACGTCACCAACGTCACCATGCCCGGCGTGGCCGGCTCGGCCGGCAGCGCCTCGGTGGTCTTCCCCACCGCCGCCGCCGACGGAGTGTTCGCCGACATGCGCGACGACGGGTTCATCCTGTAGGAGGACCCACCGTGAAGGACAGGTGCAGGTCAGCTCGATCCCGGGGAGCGGGACGTGCCCGGGAGCAGGCGCCGCAGGGGCTTGCCGGTGGCGGTGCGGGGGACCTCGCCGACCACCACCACCTCCCGGGGGAGCTTGGCCGCCGACAGCCGGTCACGGGCGAACGCCCGCAGGTCGTCGACGGTGGGCGGCGCCGACGGGTCGGCCGGCACCACGTAGGCCACCACCCGCTCGCCCCATTCGGGGTCGGCCCCGCCCGCCACGCACACGTCGGCCACGCCCGGGTGGTCGACGAGGACGGCCTCCACCTCGGTCGGCGCCACGCTCACGCCGCCCGTCTTGACCAGGTCGCGGAGGCGGTCGAGCACCGTCAGCCGGCCCTGGCCGTCGATGGCGCCGGCGTCGCCCGTGCGGAGCCAGCCGTCCCGGGTGAAGGCGGCGGCGGTGTCGGCCTCGCCGGTGGGCGACCGGTAGCCCCGCATCACCACCATCCCCCGCACGAGGATCTCGTCGTCGTGGCCGATGGCGAGCTCGACGCCGTCCAACGGGCGGCCGCCGTGGACCACCCCGCCCCAGGTCTCGGTCAGCCCGTAGGTGGGGGTGCCGGGAAGGTCGGCGGGGACCGGTCCGCCACCCACCAGGATGCGCCGGAACTCCGTCCCGAGGTCGACGCCGGCCGCCTGGAGGCGGCGGGCCATCAGGGGGACCAGGGAGACGAGGGTGGCGTCGGATGCCGCCACCGCCTCGACGTCGAACCGGGGGATGACCTCCACCGGCGTGCCGACCGTCCACGACCGGGCCAGCACCGACAGCCCGCCCACGTGGTGGAGGGGGAGGCAGCACAGCCACCGGTCGTCCGGGCGCACCCCGATCGCGGCCGACACCGCCCGGGCCGACGACTGCAGCCCGCCGAAGGTGAGCTCCACCCCCTTGGGCTCGCCGGTGGTGCCCGACGTGACCACCACCGCGGCCACGTCGTGACCGACCTCGCCGTCGGGGTCGAGCCGGTCGAGGGTGCGTGCGATCTCGGCCTCGGGCGCCCGGGGGTCGAGGACTAGGACTCCCCGACCCATGTCCCACGCCCGCTGGATGGCCTCGGCCGCCTCCGGGGCCGGGAGCCTGACCACGACAAGAGGCACGGTCCAGGACGATAGGTCGGCCGTACCGGTCCGCTCCGCCGGATCACGTCCCGCCCCCCCGGCGATGCGTGCGGGGAGCCGCTACGGCTTGTCGAGCTGGCGCATCGACTTGTGGATGATCTTCCACTTGCGGGCCTCCTCCGCCCGTTCGAGGGCGGTGGCCGACTGGCGGGCCAGGTCGCGCTCGATCTTGCGGTAGTTGGCCACCCGGTCCCCGTCGAGGAGGCCGGCGTCGACCGCGGCCGCCACCGCGCACCCGGGCTCGCCGTCGTGGCGGCAGTCCCGGAACTTGCAGTCCTCGGCCAGGTCGCCGACGTCGGCGAAGGCGGCGGCCAGGCCCTCCTCCACCCCGGCCAGGGTCAACGACCGCACGCCGGGGGTGTCGACGAGCACCCCGCCCCGGGGGACGACCACCAGATGGCGGGCGGTGGTGGTGTGCCTGCCCTTGTGGTCGGCGGTGCGGACCTCGCGGGTGGCGAAGCGGTCCTCGTCGAGCAGCCGGTTGGCCAGGGTGGACTTGCCCGAGCCCGAGGGTCCGAGGAGGACGGCGGTGCGGTGGGGCCGGAGGTGGGCCGCCACCTCGTCGACCCCCGAGCCGTCGGCGCTGCTGGTGAGGACGACGTCGACCCCGCCGGCCCGCGCCTCGACCGCCACCACCGCCTCCTTGGGGTCGTCGAGGCAGTCGGCCTTGGTGAGCACGACCACCGGCTGGGCCCCGCTGTCCCACGCCATGACCAGCTCCCGCTCGATGCGGTTGAGGTTGAGGTCCCGGTCGAGGGCGGCCACCACCAGCACCACGTCGACGTTGGCCGCCATGACCTGGTCCGCCCGGGTCAGGGCCGACCACCGGGGGAGCACGAGGTCGACGGTGTCGTCCGGCCGGCGGAGGCGGACCCAGTCGCCGGTGGCGGGCAGGGGGCGGGCGATGGCGTGGACGGGGCTGTCGGGGCCGATGGTGGCGACCAGGCAGCGGTCGTAGTCGACCCGGACCACCCGGCCCGGCCGGTGCCCGGCCGAGGGATCGGGGTCGGTCGAGGAGTAGAGGGCGGCGACCCGGTCGTCCCATCCGAAGGGGACGAGCGGGTCGAAGGACGGGTCAGGCGGCACGGGACGAGCTCCCTGGTCGGACGGCACGGGGGGCTGGGCGGCGATGGCCGCTCTCAGGCGAGGGAGTCCTCCATGGCTGTGCCTCTCCTCCCGACGTAGGGACTCGTCGCGCAGACTACCCTTTCGATTCGTAGGAGTGATCGCTCTAGGAGTAAGTACACCCGTGGACGACAACCCGGTGCCCGACCCCTCCGTTTCCTGGCAGGCCCGAGGCGAGTGGACCGACATCCGGTACGAGGTGGCGGAGGTCGGTCCCGGCGGCGGGTGCGTGGCCAAGATCACGATCAACCGGCCCGAGGTGCGCAACGCCTTCCGGCCCCTGACCGTGGTCGAGATGATCAAGGCCTTCGACCTGGCCCGCGACGACCCGACGGTGGGCGTGATCGTGCTGACGGGCGAGGGTCCGCTGGCGTTCTGCTCCGGCGGCGACCAGAAGGTGCGGGGCGACGACGGCTACGTCGACGCCCACGGCATCGGCCGGCTCAACGTCCTCGACCTCCAGATCCAGATCCGGCGCCTGCCCAAGCCGGTGATCGCCATGGTCGCCGGCTACGCCATCGGCGGGGGCCACGTCCTCCACCTGGTGTGCGACCTCACCATCGCCGCCGACAACGCCCGCTTCGGCCAGACCGGGCCCCGGGTGGGCTCGTTCGACGGCGGCTACGGATCCGGTCTGCTGGCCCGCATCGTGGGCCAGAAGAAGGCCAAGGAGATCTGGTTCCTGTGCGAGCAGTACGACGCCGCTGCCGCCCTCGACATGGGCCTGGTCAACACCGTCGTCCCCCTCGACCGGCTGGAGGACGAGACCGTCGCCTGGTGCCGCAAGATCCTCCGCCACAGCCCGCTCTCCCTGCGCCTGCTCAAGGCCGGGTTCGCGGCCGACACCGACGGCCTGGCCGGCGTCCAGCAGCTGGCCGGCGACGCCACCCTCCTCTACTACCTGTCGGAGGAGGCGCAGGAAGGCCGCGACGCCTACGTCCAGAAGCGTTCGCCCGACTTCGGCCGCTTCCCCAAGCGCCCCTGACCCTCGAACCGGTGACGAGTTCTGTGGCCCTGGGCCCGCGATCCGTCACCGGTTCGCAGGGGCGACGCCGATGACACTCGCCCTCTGGTACCAGGGGGCGCGGCCGCGGACCCTGGGGGCGTCGGTGGCGCCGGTGCTGGTGGGGACCGCGGTGGCCTCCCGATACGGCGACGTGGTCTGGTACCGGGCCGGGCTGTGCCTGCTGGTGGCGGTGGCCCTGCAGGTGGGGGTGAACTACGCCAACGACTACTCCGACGGCGTCCGGGGAGTCGACAAGGACCGGCGGGGGCCGGTGCGGCTGACGGCGTCGGGCCTGAAGGCGCCGGCGGCGGTGAAGCGGGCCGCGTTCCTGGCGCTGGGCGTGGCCGGGGCGGCCGGGGCGGCCCTGGCGGTGGCGGTCAACCCGTGGATGCTGGCGCTGGGGGCGGCGTCCATCGCGGCCGCCGCCCTCTACAGCGGAGGTCCCAAGCCCTACGCCTCGGCGGGCATGGGCGAGGTGATGGTCTTCGTCTTCTTCGGACTGGTGGCCACGTGCGGGTCGGCCTACGTCCACCTCGAACGGGTGCCGTGGCTGGCGGTGGCGGCGTCGGTGCCGGTGGGACTGCTGGCCTGCGCCATCCTCCTGGTCAACAACCTGCGGGACCTGGAGAGCGACCAGGCCACCGGCAAGCGGACCCTGGCGGTGCGGATCGGCGCGGCCCGGACCGTGCGGCTGTACCGGGCGGCGGTGGTGGGGTCGTTCGGGATGGTGGCGGTGGTCGCCGTGGAAGCCCCGTGGGCGCTGCTGGCGCTGGTGGCCGCGCCCTTCGGGGTGGCCCCGCTGCGGGCGGCGGCGGTGGGCGCGCCGGCGCCGGTCCTGGTCGGGGCCCTGGTGGCCACCGCCCGCCTCCAACTCGTGCTCTCCGTCCTCCTGGCCGGCGGGATCTCGTGGACGTGACCGTCCGCCTCCCCCTGCGGACGTCGCTCGGCGGGCTGCGCTACCGGGAGGTCGTCCTGGTCGAGGGACCGTCGGGATGGGGGGAGATCTCGCCTCTCCCCGGCTACCCGTGCGACCCGGCCCGGGCCCGGGC
Source organism: uncultured Acidimicrobiia bacterium (assembly GCA_963790325.1). Classification (GTDB taxonomy): domain Bacteria; phylum Actinomycetota; class Acidimicrobiia; order Acidimicrobiales; family AC-14; genus JAXDMK01. The sequence goes on along the minus strand of CAWBNY010000002.1, from coordinate 169,798 downwards.
GGCGGCGGAGGAGGCGGCGGGCGGGGGGTGGCCGCCGCCGGTGCGCACCACGGTCCCGGTCAACGCCATCGTCCCCGCCGTCGCCCCCGACGAGGCCGCCGCCCTGGCCGCCGGCGCCCGGACGGTGAAGGTGAAGGTGGGCGACCCGGGCGACGTCGACCGGGTGGCGGCGGTGCGCGCCGCCATCGGCCCCCACGGCGCCATCCGGGTCGACGCCAACGGGGCGTGGGACGTCGACACCGCGTTGGCGACGGTCGCCCGCCTCGCCGCCTACGACCTCGAGCTGGTGGAGCAACCGGTGGCGTCGATGGAGGACCTGGCCACCGTCCGCCGCCGCACCGATGTCGCCATCGCGGCCGACGAGTGCGTGCGGTCGGTCGACGACGCCCGCCGCCTGCGCCGGCTGGAGGCGGCCGACGTCCTCGTCCTCAAGGTCCAGCCCCTCGGGGGGGTGGCGGCGGCCCTGGCCGTGGCCGAGGCGGCCGAGCTGCCCGCCCTGGTGTCCTCCATGTTCGAGTCGTCGGTGGGGCTGGCCGCAGGACTCGCCCTGGCCGCCGCCCTCCCCGAGCTTCCCTACGCCTGCGGCCTGGGCAGCGGCGTGCTCTTCGGGGCCGACGTGGTGGCCGACCCCCTCGTCCCGGTCGACGGCTGGCTGCCCGTGCGGCGGGTGGCGCCCGACCCCGACCTGCTGGCCCGGTTCTCGGTATGAGCGGCCCTCGGCGCCAGGGCCGTCCACACCAGCCGGCAGAACGCCTCGGGCTGCTCCAGGTGAGCGGCGTGGCCGCAACCGGGCAGGATGACAGCCCGGGCGTTGGGACCGATGGCGGCCGCCATCCGCTCGCCGGCCACCGTGAACTTGGCGTCCAGCTCCCCCGCCACCAGCAGCACCGGCATGTCCAGCTCGGCCAGCCGCGCCCACAGCGGCTCCTGGGCGCCGACGCCCATCGCCCGCAGCGCCGCCGCCAGCCCTTCCGGCGAGTTGGCCCGCCGCCCGGCCAGGTCGTCGTCGGTGGGGGTGAGGGTGGCGAACATGCGCTGGCCCAGCCACCGCCGCAGAAAGGCGGCCGTGCCCACCCGCTCGATGTCGTCGGCCAGCTGCTCGTCGGCTTGCATCCGGGTGGTGCGCTCGCCGGCCGTCGCCAGCCCCGGCGAACCGCCGACCAGCACCAACGCCCGGACCAGCTCGGGCCGGTCGAGGGCCAGCCGCAGGCACAGGCGGGCCCCCATCGAGTAGCCGACGTAGACGCACCTACCGCCCACGTCACCGATGGCCGAGGCGGTGTTCTCGAAGCTCATGCGCCGGTCCGACGAGCCGCCGTGGCCGGGCAGGTCGACGCGCACCACCTCGAAGCCGGTGGCGAACAGGCGGGCCACCTCGCCCCACGACCGGCCCGTCTGGGTGAAGCCGTGGACCAGGGTGAGGCGGGGCCCGCTGCCCTCGACCGTCCCGGAGAGCATGCGTCGATGATCCCATGAGCGACGACCGACCACAGGCCACGTTCGCCGCCACCCTGGTCGACGAGTGGGCCCGGGGCGGCGTCTCGCTGGCCGCGGTGGCCCCCGGGTCGCGCTCGACGCCCCTCGCCCTCGCCCTCGCCGCCGATCCCCGCATCCGGCTGGAGGTCTTCCTCGACGAGCGGTCGGCCGCCTTCTTCGCCCTCGGCGGGGCCCGGGCCACGGGCCGGCCGGCGGTGGTTCTGTGCACGTCGGGCACGGCCGCGGCCAACTTCCACCCGGCGGTGCTGGAGGCGTGGCACGGGCGGGTCCCGCTGGTGGTGGTCACCGCCGACCGCCCGCCCGAGCTGCGTGACACCGGCGCCGGCCAGGCCACCGACCAGATCAAGCTCTTCGGGGGGTCGGTGCGGTGGTTCTGCGAGGTCGGGGTGGCCGAGGTGTCCGACCCCGCCTACTGGCGGTCGGTGGCGGCCCGGTCGGTGGCCGACGCGTCCGGCCCTCCCGCCGGCCCCGTCCACCTCAACCTCGCCTTCCGGGAGCCGTTGGTGCCGGCGGGGGACGTGGAGGTCGACGAGGGCCGGAGCGGAGGGCGACCGTGGGTGGCCACCTCGGTGGGTGGGGCCGCGCCCCACGCCGACGAGGTCGACGGGCTGGCCGCTCGGATGGCGGCCGCGCCCCGGGGTCTGGTGGTCGCCGGCTGGGGGGCGGGCGTGGCTCCGGAGGTCGTCGACCGGTTCGCCTCCGCCGCCGCCTGGCCGGTGCTGGCCGATCCCATCTCGGGCCTTCGCAGCGGGCCCCACGCGATCTCGACCTACGACGCCCTCCTGCGGGTGCCGGCGGTGGCCGACGGCCTGCGACCCGACCTGGTGCTGCACGTGGGCGCGGCCTTGACCGGCAAGGTCGCCACCGGCTGGCTCGACGCCGGCGTCCCCCGGGTGCTGGTCGACCCCGACCGGGCCTGGCTCGACCCCCACCGGGCGGCGGCAGAGCGGGTGGTGGCCGACCCGGCGGTGCTGCTGGCCGCCCTCACCGAACGGCTGGAGGCCTACGGCCCCCCCGGACGGTCGCCGTGGTTGGCCGAGTGGCTCGCCCTGGAGGCCACCGCCCGGTCGGCCATCGACGGGTGGCTCGATGCCGACGACGCCCCGTCCGAGGCCCGCACCGCCCGCGACCTCGTCGGATGCCTGCCCGCCGGCTCGTCGTTGGTGGTCGGGTCGAGCATGCCCGTCCGCGACGTGGAGGCCTTCGCCCGGCCCCGGCGGGGGGTGCGGTTCCACGCCAACCGGGGCGTCAACGGCATCGACGGCTTCGTGTCCACCGTCCTCGGCGTGGCCGCGGCCGGCGGCGGGCCGGTGGTGGCGTTGTGCGGCGACCTCACGTTCCTCCACGACGGCGGGGGCCTGCTGGAGGCGTCCCGCCGCCGCCTCGACGCGACCTTGGTGGTGGTCGACAACAGGGGCGGCGGCATCTTCTCCTTCCTGCCCCAGGCGTCTTTGCCGGCGACGCGGTTCGAGACCCTGTGGGGAACGCCCCACCACCTCGACCTGCTCGCCCTGGGCGCGGTGCACGGCATCCCTGGGGAGCGGATCGACCGGGCGTCCGCCCTGGCCCCGGCGGTGGCGGCCGCGGTCGAGGCCGGCGGCGTGCGGGTGATCGTCGTCCCCACCGACCGGGACGCCAACGTCGCCCACCACCGGCGGGCCCACGCCGAGGTGCACACCCGGGTCTCGGGGCCCGCTCCCCCGGAGGTCGACCGGCCGTAGGCCGGCGGGGGTGGGCCGACGGCGGCCCACCGGGCGCGAGCCGGCCGGCACGCCGTAACGCGCCGCCGCCCCGGAGGACTGTGACCCGTGCGGCAGTTGCTCCCGGTGGCCTGCGACGACATCGACCCGGCCGACGCCTACGCCGACCTGCCCGGGGGCGTGGGGCTGAACACGATCGCGTCCTTCACCGACGCCGCCGCCCGCCCCATCGTGGTGACGGTCGCCCTGGCCCCGGCCTACCGGCCGTGACCGACCTCTCCTTCGGGAACCTGCTGGTCGTGGCCGTGATCGCGGTGTCGGCGCCGCTGCTGGTGGGCCTGGTGCCGGCCGTCCGGGTGCCGGCGGTGGTGCTCGAGATCGTGGCCGGGATCGTCGTCGGTCCCGCCGTCCTCGGCTGGGTCGAGATCGACGTCCCGGTGCAGGTGCTGGCCCTCATCGGCCTGGCGTTCCTCCTGTTCCTGGCCGGACTGGAGATCGACGTGGCCAAGCTCCGGGGCCCGATCCTCAGGACCGCCGGAATCGGCTTCGGGCTGACCCTGGCCCTGGGGGTGGTGGTCGGCCTCGCCTTCGGGGCGGTGGGGTGGGTGAGGTCGCCGCTGCTCATCGCGGTGGCGCTGTCGGCGACGTCGCTCGGCCTGGTGGTGCCGGTGCTGAAGGACGCCGGGCGGGCGGAAGCGCCGGTGGGGCAGCTCACGATCGCGGGGGCGTCGGTGGCCGACTTCGCGGCGGTGGTCCTCCTCTCGCTCCTGTTCTCCGAGACCGAGGGTGGGATCGGCGGAAAGCTGGTCCTGCTGGGACTGTTCGCCGTCCTGGCGGTGGTGACGGTGGTCGCCCTGGCCCGGTTGGAGCGCATCGCCCGCCTCGACATGGTCATCCTCCGGCTGCAGGACACCACCGCCGAGATCCGGGTGCGGATCGCGGTGCTGTTGCTGGTGGGGTTCGTGGCCCTGGCCGGCCGGTTGGGCCTGGAGACGATCCTGGGCGCGTTCCTGGCCGGGGCCATCCTCAACATGGTCGACCGGGACACCGTCACCCACCCGAACTTCCGGGTGAAGCTGGAGGCGATCGGCTACGGGTTCGTCGTGCCCGTGTTCTTCGTGTCCAGCGGGCTGCGGTTCGACCTGGAGGCGTTGATGGACTCGCCCTCGGCCCTGGCCCGGGTGCCGCTCTTCCTGGCCGGGCTGCTGGTGGTGCGGGGCGTGCCCGCCCTGCTCTACGCCCGGACGGTCGGCCGCCGGCAGGCGGTGGCGGCCGGGCTGTTGCAGGCGACGTCGCTGCCCTTCCTGGTCACCGCGGCCGAGATCGGCGTCGCCCTGGGCGAGATCACCCCGGTCACCGGCGCCGCCCTGGTGTCGGCGGGATTGCTGTCGGTGGTCGTGTTCCCCCTGGTGGCGGTGACCCTGTTACGAGAGCGGGCCGCAGCGGCGGTTTGAAGCTGGCCTCAGGCACCCCAGATCTTGGGGTCGACGACCATCGACTGCATCTCGCCCCACTCGATCTTCTTCTTGCGGACCTTCTTCCTCGAGTACGGGCGGACGAGGGTCAACGCCGCCCCGTCGCGGTGCTCCAGGTCCACCCGCACCGCGTCCGAGTCGATCGACTCGAAGTGCACCGCCGCCACCACCGCCCCCGCCCGCAGCTCGAAGCGCTGCGCGGCCAGGGCGGCGACGAGGGCGGCCAGGGCGTCGTCGGCGCCGGCGGGGGCGGTCACCATCTCCGTCTGGCCCGCCTCGGTGAGCTTCACCGCGTAGGGGTAGAACGCCCCCTGGCCTTCGAGCATCTTCTCGGCGAACGTCACCGCCACGGTGAGCACCGAATCCATCTCCGTCTTGGCCACCTCGGACAGACCCTCGCCCCAATTGGTCATAGGGGGACATACTGGCCCGCAGGAGGACGGAAAGCGATGCCCCCCAATAGCTCAGACGACGACGACCACCTCGAACAGCTCCGCAACGAGATGGACACGTGGCTGGTCGACCAGACGCTCGACGTGGCCGCCGAGGTCTACGACCCCAAGCGGAAGAACATCCACGAGCTCGACGAGGACGAGATGCTCGACCGGTTCCACGCCCTGCTCGGCTTCGACGTCAACTGGGAGCAGCCGCCGGAGACGGAGCCCGACGAACCAACGTGACCCCGTCGCGGACGGTGAGCATCACGCACACCACCCGGGGATCGGCCGCCACGAAGTCGTTGAACGCCCGGATGGCGACGGTGGCGGCCGACTCGTCGGCCGGGTCGAGCACCCGCCCGCTCCACAGCACGTTGTCGACCACGATCACGCCCCGGTCGGCCAGCTTGGGCAGGACCGCCTGGTAGTAGGCCAGGTACGACTCCTTGTCGGCGTCGATGAAGACCAGGTCGAACGGCCCGTCCAGCCCGGCCAGGGTCTCCAGGGCCGGCCCCAGGCGGAACTCGATCCGGTCGCCGAACGGGCTGGCGGCTGCGTGCCGGCGGGCCACCTCGTTGGTGGCGGGGTCGATGTCGCAGGTGACGACCCGCCCGTCCGGCGGCAGGGCGGCGGCCATCGACAGGGCCGAGTACCCGGTGAACGTCCCGATCTCCAGCACCCGGCGGGCGCCGGTCATGAAGACCAGGAGCTCCAGGAACCGGCCCTCGAGGACTCCCACCATCATCCCGTGGGCCTCCGACACCTCCCGGGTCTCGGCCGCCAGCGCCGCCAGCCAGGGCGCCTCCGGGCTGGAGCGGGCGACCGCGTACGCCTCCAGGTCCTCCCGCACGACGGTCACCGTGACGCCTCCAGGCACCGGCAGCCGGACGGGCCGACGGTGGCCGCGTGCTCCGTCCCCGGCGGCAGGTCCAGCCGATCGCCCGCCGAGAGCGCCACATCGCCGTCCCGGGTGTGGAAGACGATGCTCCCCTCCACGCAGTACAGGACCTTGTGGTAGGTGTGCGAGTGCCAGCCGTAGGTGTCCCCGGGGCCGTTGCCCCACGACGTGGGCGACAGCCCCTCCTGCCGGAACCGGGCCTCGGCGTCCGTCCGGGCGCTCACGGTTGCACCAGTGCCCGCATCATGGGCTCCAGCTTGGCCTGCGTCTCGGCCCACTCCGCGCCGGCCGAGGAGCCGGCCACGATCCCGGCCCCGGCGAAGAGGCGGGCGACGGCACCGTCGATGTGGGCGCAGCGCAGGGCCACCGCCCAGTCGCCGTCGCCCCGGCTGTCGACCCACCCGACGGGCCCCGAGTAGCCGCCCCGGTCGAGGTCCTCCAGCTCGGAGATGGCGGCCAGGGCCGCCGGCCGGGGCGATCCGGCCACCGCCGGTGTGGGGTGGAGCAGCCCGGCCAGGGCCAGCGCCGAGGGCCACGGGGCCTTCAGCCGGCCCAGGACCGTCGTGGCCAGGTGGGCGACGGTGGCCAGGCGGGCCACCTCCGGCTGGGCGCTCGCCGACACCTCCTCGCACACCGGCTCCAACGCCGCCCGCACCGCGTCGACCACCACCCGGTGCTCCCGGCCCTCCTTGGTGGAGGACTTCATGCGGGCGACCATGCGCCGGTCGTCGTCGAGGGTGTCGCCCCGGGGGGCGGTGCCGGCCATGGGCCGGGACACGACCAGGGCACCCCGCCGGCGGACCAGGAGCTCGGGCGTCGCCCCCACCAGTCCCCCGGCGGCGAAGACGTAGCAGGTCGGGTGGCCGCCCCGGAGCCGGGTGAGGACGGTGGCCACGTCGAACGGGCGGTCGGCCTCCACCGTCACCTGCCGGGCCAGGACCACCTTCGACAGCTCGCCCCGCCCGATCCGGTCCAGCGCCTCGTCGACCATCTCCCCCCACCGGGGACGCAACCCGTGGCCGTCGACCGTGAACCGCGACGGCCCCGGCGACGGCGCCGGCCGCGGGCCCGGCGGAGCCCCCTGGGAACCGGTCTCCGTCACCCACGCCTGTCCCCGCGGCGTGACCCCGACGACCACCGCGGGCACGACCAGGTCGCCCTCCCCGCCGTCGGAGAAGCCGGGGGCGCCCACCGCCAGCGGCCCCGAGCCCGGCACCCGCAGGGGGTCGTCGGACTCGATGGCGGCCAGCACCGCCGCCACCTCGGCCGCGGCCTCGTCCAACCGGCCCGGGCCCGTCCGCACCCGGATCCGCGCCGCGACCCCCGACGTCACCAGCCCGGCCCCGTCGTGCAGCCAGGCGAACCCGTCGGGGTCGCCGGTGATGGCGGCCAGCAGGTCGGGGGCGCCGGACAGGGAACGGGTGCGGCTGGTGAGGGCCGGCGCCCGCAGCGCGCTCACGCCGCCGCGGCCGGCGCCCGGGTGCCGGTGAGGAGCTGGGCGATGCCGCCGGAGAACGTCCGCCGGGTGGCCCCCGAGAAGCCGGCCCCGGCCAGCATGGTGAGCATCGCGGGCACCGACGGCAGGTAGGCCACCGACTTGGGCAGGTAGCGGTAGGCCTCCCGGTCGGACAGCAGCCCACCGACCAGGGGCACGATCCTTCCGAAGTAGAGGGAGTGGCCGAGGCGGAGGACCCGGTTGTCGGGGATGGCCACCTCCAGCAGGGCCACCCGCCCGCCGGGGCGCAGCACCCGGGCGCACTCGGCGAAGAACAGGTCGACGCCCACGACGTTGCGGATGGCGAAGCCGCAGACGATCCCGTCCACCGTGCCGTCGGCCATCGGCAGGGCCAGGGCGTCGCCCCGGAGCAGGGGCGCCGACGTGCGGGCCGCGGCCAGCATCCCCGCCGAGCGGTCGACCCCGACCGGGTGGTGGCCGGCGTCGGAAAGCAGCCGGCACAGCTCGCCCGTCCCGCAGGCCAGGTCGAGGACGACCGATCCCGGCGGCAGCCCCAACGATCGCACCGTCTTCTTCCGCCAGGCGACGTCCATGCCCAGGGTGAGGATGCGGTTGAGGGCGTCGTAGCGGGGGGCGATGGCGTCGAACATGTCGTCGACGGCCCGCACCTTGTCGTCCCCCTGGGGCAGGCTCACTGGGACCACCCGTCGCCGGCCGCGGCGGCCGCGATCTCGGCCGGGTCGCCCACCGCCTCCAGGTGCTCCTGCGCCACCTGCAGGAGGATGCGGCGGAAGTGCGACGACACCAAGTCGCCGACCGCCGGCATCAGGGTGCGGAAGGTCTCGACCATGCGCTCGGCCTTGGCCGCCTCGTCGAGCTCCTGGGCCCGCAGCGGCTTGCGGACGTAGGTGTCGAACAGCTCCACCGCCTGGGTGGCGACCTCCCGGCTGAGGGTGTGGAAGCGGCGGGCGAGGTCGAAGACCTCGGGCAGGGGGAGGCCGGCCTCCAGCAGGCGCAGGCCGGCGGTGAGGACGGTGACGTCGTCGGGGCCGAACCGGGCCTCGCCCTGGTGGAGGCGGGGGACGAGCATCCCCTCCCGCACCAGTGACTCGAGGATGGGGGTGGGGACGCCCACCCGGGCGGCCAGCCCGTCGAGGTCGAAGGTCTCGGCCTCTCCGTTGCCGGCGGCGTCCTCGTCGCCCGCCTCGACCACCGCCGCCGCCAGCCGCTCGTCGGCCGGGTCGAGCTCGCCGGAGAGGAAACGGCGGATGACGGCCAGGGTGAAGCCCCGGCGCTGGAGCTCCTTGATGCGGGCGATGCGCTCGAGGTGGTCCTCGTTGTACCAGGCCAGGCGCCCGTCCCGGCCCGGCGGCGGGAGGAGGCGCTGCTTCTGGTAGAAGCGGACGGTGTCGACGGAGACGTCGGCCTGGAGCGCCAGTTCCTCCACCCGCATCTTCATAGTGATCATTCTAGGAGCGATCGCTCCCGAGGTCAGGTTCAGGTGAGAATGACGCCGATGGCTCCGACCGATCGGTGGGCCGACGCCTGCGCCGCCCTCTCCGCCGCCGACCCCCGGCTGGCGGCGGTGATCGCGACCGACGGTCCGTGCCGCCTGGTCCGGGGCCGGGCCGCGGGCGGGGCGTTCGGCGCCCTGGCCCGCTCGATCTGCTTCCAGCAGCTGGCGGGGAAGGCGGCGGCGGCCATCCACGGCCGTTTCGCCGCCCTCTACGGCGGCCGCCCGACCCCCGCCGCGGTGGCGACCACGCCGGAGGACGTCCTTCGGAGCGTGGGCCTGTCGGCGGCCAAGGTGGCGTCGATCCAGGACCTGGCGGCCAGGGCCCTCGACCGCACCGTTCCCCTCCGGGGTTGGAGCCGGATGTCGGACGACGAGATCGTGGCCCGGCTGGTGACGGTGCGGGGCATCGGGCCGTGGACGGCGCAGATGTTCCTCATCTTCCAGCTCAACCGGCCCGACGTGTGGCCCACCGGCGACCTCGGCGTCCGGGTCGGCTTCGGGCGGATGCAGGGGATGGCGGAGCCGCCCACCCCGGCCGCCCTGGCCGCCGCCGGCGAGGTCTACCGCCCTTACCGCTCGATCGCGGCCTGGTACTGCTGGCGCGTGGTCGACGGCCCCTTCATCTGGGACTGAGCCGTGCGCCCGTCGGGTGTCCGGTGTCGCGGAGCGCTCGCCGGGCGACCGCGGCGCGACACGAAGACCTCAGACGGCCGTCTCGCCCCCGGCCGGAGCCTGGCGGGCGGCGACGGCGACGCCGACCTGGCGCTTCACGCGACCCAGGATGGCCGACATGCCCCGCAGCCGGAGCGACGAGATGACCTCGGCCAGGCCCATCTTGGCGTAGAAGTCGGCGGGCGTGGCCAGGACGTCGGTGGCGGACGCTCCGTCGAGGCCGGCCAGCAGGATCCCCGCGAACCCGCGGGTGGTGGGCGACTCGGCCGGGACCTTGAAGAACAGGTGGACCCGCTCGTCGTCGTCGAGCTCGGTGGCCAGGAAGAACGGCGTCTGGCACTCGGGCACCGCCTCCAGGAGCTCGGGATGGTCGGCGTAGCGCTCGGGCAGGGGCGGCACCTTGCGGGAGTACTCGAGCAGGGCCTGGGTGCGCAGCTCCTTGGGGGCGCCCCCGAAGAGGTCGACGATGCGCTGCAGGGCGGGCGTGGTCACGAACGGTCTCCCATCGGTCCAGTTTCCCACGGCGCCCGCGCCAATTAGCAACATAGTCGACTACATTGGTCGGGAATCCGACGATCGACCCCGAGGAGGCCACATGGCCGTTGCCGCCGATCCCGCATCCGAGCTCCAGCAGTACGCCCACCCGGAGATGCTGGTCACCGCCGGCTGGGTAGCCGAGCACGCCGACGACCCCGACGTGGTGGTCATCGAGTCCGACGAGGACGTCCTCCTCTACGACACCGGCCACATCCCCGGCGCCATCAAGGTCGACTGGCACCTCGACCTCAACGACCAGCTCACCCGTGACTACCTCGACGGCGCCGGCTTCGCCAGCCTGTGCTCCAAGAACGGGATCAGCCGCGATTCCACCGTCGTGTTCTACGGCGACGCCTTCAACTGGTGGGCCGCCTACGCCCTGTGGGTGTTCAAGCTCTTCGGCCACCCCGACGTCCGCCTGCTCAACGGCGGCCGGGCCAAGTGGATCAAGGACGGTCGCGAGATCACCACCGACATCCCCAAGCGGGAGCCCTCCGACTACCCCGTCGTCGAGCGCGACGACGCCCCCATCCGGGCCTACCGCGACGACACCCACGGCCACATCGGCAAGGGCCCCCTGGTCGACGTCCGCTCTCCGGGCGAGTACTCCGGGGAGCTGCTGCACATGCCCGAGTATCCCCAGGAGGGCGCCCTGCGGGGCGGTCACATCCCCACCGCCAAGAGCCAGCCGTGGAAGGCCACGGCCAACGAGGACGACGGCACGTTCAAAGACGCCGAGTTCCTCCGCGACCTCTACGAGGGCAAGCACGGGCTCAGCCCCGACGACAACGTGATCGTCTACTGCCGGATCGGCGAGCGCTCCAGCCACACCTGGTTCGTGCTCACCCACCTCCTCGGCTACACCAACGTCCGCAACTACGACGGCTCGTGGACCGAGTGGGGCAACCTGGTCCGGGCCCCGATCGAGCGGTAGGGCGCGCCCGGCCGGTCAGACGGCGAGGAGCGAAGCGGCGGTGGCGGCGGCCACCGCCGCGGCCGCGTCCAGGAACTGCATGGCCCGGGCCAGCTCGGGCATGTCCGAGCGGCCCGACGACGAGAGCCGGCACTCCTCCCGGGCCTGGTGCAGCAGCCGGCGGTCGTGGCCGGCGGCGTCGGCCAGCTCGGCCACCGCCACGCCCTCCGGCACCGTCGACACCACCAGGGCCAACGCCCGGGCCACCAGCCTCACGTCCCCCGCGCTCATGGCCACCGTGTACCCCGGAGCCGGTGCGATTACGCCGAGAGAAGGTCGCGCAGGCTTCGGGTCGAAACCCGCCGCAGCTTGGTCAAGGCCCGGGTCTCGAGCTGACGGACGACATCCCGGGACAGGTCGAGCAGCGCCCCGACCTCGTCGTGCGATCGCGGCCGGCCCCGGTCGAGTCCGAAGCGAAGGCCGACCACCTCCTGCTCCCGGGGGTCGAGAACGGTGAGCAGCTGGCGGACCTGATCCGGCAGCATGGCCTCGAACACGGCCTGGTCGGGCGGAGCCGATGTCGTGTCATCCACCAGCTCGCCCAGCTCGCCACCGTCGGCGTCGTAGAGCCGCTCCGACAGCGACACCGGGTCGACCACGTGCGGCAGCAGCTCCTTGACCTTCCTGGCCGGCAGCGTCACCGCCGCCGCCAGCTCGTCGGGACCGGGCGGGCGCCCGGTGCGGGCCTCGATGGACACGGTGGCGGTGCGGATGGCGGCCAGCTGGTCGCTGGCGTGCACGGGCAGGCGGATGGTGCGGCTGGTGTTGGCGATGCCCCGGGCGATGGTCTGGCGGATCCACCACGTGGCGTAGGTCGAGAACTTGAAGCCGCGGGACGGGTCGAAGCGCTCGACCGCCTCGATCAGACCGAAGTTGCCCTCCTGGATGACGTCGAGGAGGGGCAGGTTGCAGGACCGGTAGCGCTTGGCGATCGACACCACCAGGCGCAGGTTGGCCAGGACGAACTGGCGGGCGGCATCGGCACCGGCACCGGCGATCGCCTCCAACTCCTCCCGCCGGGCAGGGTCGATGGCCACGCCCGCCTGCTGCAGCCGGGCCGCCGCCGCCTGTCCGGCCTGGGTCAGGTGGCCCAGCCGGAGCTCTTCGTCCCGGTCGAGGAGCGGGTGCTTGCCGATGTCGTTCAGGTAGAGCTGGAGGAGGTCGTGCTCCTCGGCGCTCTGCCGTCGCCGACCGGTCACCGCGACCTCCTTGTCGTCCTTGGGAACCTACCAACCGGCGGCGGCTCAGGGGGGGTCGAAACGGAGGCGGAGGCAGAAGTCGGGGCCGTCCCGCTCCGTCTCCAGCCGGGTGGCGATCTGGCGCATGAGGCACAGGCCGCGGCCGTTCTCCGCCATCGGGTCGTCGGCCAGTGCCTCTCGGAGATCGAAGCCTCCGCCGTGATCGCGCACCTCGACCACCAGCGTCCCGTCCTCGACCGCAGCGTGGACCCGGACGACGCCCCCACCATGGCGCTCGGCGTTGGTGAGGGCCTCGTGGACGGCCAGCACCACTGCGTCGATGTGCCGGCACCAGCGGCTCCCCGTCAACATCGTCCGCAGCTCCTGGCGGGCTTCGCCAGGCGAGGAGGACAGCGGAACGTGTGCCGGTTGACCGGTGGCTTGAGTCGAGGGCATTGGGTTGGGGGTGACGCAGGAGGGCTTGGTTCACAGTCTTCCCTCCTGCGCCACCCGGGAACCATTGTTTCGCCCGAGGGCTCAGCCGACGGGCTGGGCCACGTAGGCCCGCTGCACCTCGATGCCCACCAGGTCGGCCGCACCGGACGGCTCGGGGCCGAGGGCCCGGGCCACCGCCGGCCCCAGCTTCTCGGTCAGGAAGCGCTCGGCGTGGGCCTTGGACTGCCAGAAGGAGACGACCCGCAGGGTGCCGTCGGCGGCGGTGCCGACGTAGCGGGCCTCCAGGCCCTCCGGGGGCCCGTCCAGCTGGGCGATGACCTGGTCGACCTGCTCGATCGACGCAAACGACGGGGTGGCGACGGTGATCCACTGCATGGCGTTCGTTCCTCCTCGGGTGAGTTGCGACTTGCTGGCCGCAGGACGAACGCTAAGGAAACGACCCCTCGCCGCCATCCGCCGGATGACTCATCGGGGTACTCATCGTCCCTGCTCGGCCGCGCTCCAGGCCGCGATCTGGCTGCGGGTGGTGAAGCCGAGCTTCACCAGGATGTGCTGGACGTGGTTCTGGGCGGTGCGCTCGGAGATGACCAGCCGGTGGGCGATCTGACGATTGGTGAGGCCCTCCGCCACCAGCTTGGCCACCTCCACCTCCCTGGGGCTGAGCACCGAGTCTCCGGCACCGAGTTGGGCGACCAGGGCTGCGGTACGGCCGAGGTAGGCGGTCATGCCGAGGAGGCGGGCCAGGCGATCGGCGTCAGCCGCCGCGGCCCGCGCCCGATCCCGGTCGCCGGGGTGGCCACGGGCGACGAGGGTCACCGCCAGATGGAAGGCGGCCTCGGCCACGAACCCGCGGGCGCCGGCCCGGTCGGCCTGGACCACGGCGGTGGTGAGGTCGTCGACAGCCCGGTCGTGCTGCCCGAGGGCGGCCGCCCCCCGGCCCAAGGCCAACTCGATCGGGCCCAGGAAGACAACTCCGTCCCCGGCGGCGTAATCGCCCCGGAACCGATCCAGCCGTTCGAGGAGGACGGCGAGGTCGTCATGGCGGCCGAGGGCGGCGGCGGCGAGGGTGCCGCAGACCGACGCCGGAAGGACGTAGAAGGCCGGCAGCGACCAGGTCTCGGGGGGCCCCGCCTGCCGGTACGACGCCGCTCCCTCGTCGAACCGCCCGGCGGACACGAGCAGGAAGGCGCGCATGAGGGGGCCCATGGTCGTGAACCGGGGCAGCGGCGCGAACGGACGCTCGACGAGCTGGTCCAGCTCGTCGGAGATGCCGAGATGGCCTGCGACCGCGCACTGGAGGGCGAAGTACCCGCCCCGGGCCGGACCCGGCTCGACCGTCCGCATACGCTCGAAACCGCGCCGGCCGAGGACGAGGGCGTCGGCGTAGCGGCCCTGGCCCTGGGCGATGCAGGCGCCCACCCGGTCGAGGTGCCAGGCGCTGACCGGCCCTCCCACCCGCTCCACTGCCGCCTGGAGCCGGCCCAGATGATCGGCCGCCTGGGCCAGCTCGCCGCCCTCGATGAACGCCTCGACCCGCCACAGCTCGGCCGTCATGGCGCTGCGGGCCGAGCCCGTGCGGACCGCCAGGTCCTGCAGCTCGGCGGCCATGGCCATCCGCTCCGATCGACCGGCCGGTCCCGGGCAGGCCTCCTTGCGGGCGTGCAGCGCGTCGGCGAGGGCGCCATCGTCGTCCGCCGCCCGGGCCAGCCGGACGGCCGCCGCGCTCAGGGACCCGACCCGCTGGTCGTCGCCGTCGTAGTACGCCAGGTGGCTCCGCTGGGCGAGCAGGCGGGCCCGCAGCCCGTCGTCGGCCTCCTCGGCCAGCCCCCCGAGGGCCCGCTCGAGCAACTGCTCGGCCACCGCGTTGACCGCCGGGTCGGCCGTGACCTCGAGGACGAGGGCCGCCTCCCCCAACAGCTCCGGCGACGCCGCCGCCTGGGCCGCGTCGGCGGCGGCACGGGCGGCACCGACACAGGCCCGGAGGTCGCCGGCGGAGGAGGCGGCCCGGCCCAGGGCGATGAGGGTGCGACACCGGTCGGCGTCGGTGAGGGAGGCCACGGGGAGCTCGAGGGCGGCCCGGTAGAGCCGGACGGCCTCCTCGAAGGCCAGACGGCGGGCCGCGTCCTGAGCCGCTCGGATCGCCCACCGGCGGGCGGTGGCGCCTTCGCCGAAGGGGGCCAGCTCGGCCCAGTGGCGGGCGATGTCGCCCAGGTGGTCGGACAGGTCGCCGGCGAAGGTCGCGGCGGTGGCCTCGGCCACCGCCCGGTGGAGCGAGATCCGGTCGGGGGTGGTGAGGGACGCAACCACCGCGTCCCGGGTCAGGGCGTGGACGAAGCGGTAGTCGCCGGCTTCGCCCACCCGATCGACCAGGCCGTAGGCCAGCGCCTCGTCGACCAGTGAGAGGCAGCCCTCGACCGCCTCGCCGAGGGCGGTCGCGACCAGGGGGAGCGAGAAGTCGCGGCCGACCACCGCCGCCGCCTGCACCAGCCGGCGGCACCCGGCGGAGAGGCCGGCGAGCCGGGCCGCGACCAGGTCGAGCACCGTCCGGGGCGGCCGGTCGGCTCGCCAGGTGCCGTCCACCATGGCCCGGGCCACCTCCCGGACGAACAGGGGGTTGCCGCCCGTGAGCTCGAGCACGGCGCCGGCATCGGCGGCAGCCGGCCCCAGCTGCTGGCGCACCTCTTCCAGCCCGAAACCCCGCAGGTCGAGGCGCTCGGTGGCCGGGGCCCGCAGGAGCTCGGGGAGCACGCGGGGGAGGACCCGAGCCGGCTCGACGTCGCGAAAGGTGGCGAACACGAGGAGGCGGCTGGCGGCGATCCGATCGGCCAGGTGGCGGAGGACGAGAAGCGACGGCTCGTCGGCCCGGTGGGCGTCGTCGATGATCACCACCAGGGCGCCCCCGGTCCTGGCCGCGGCGGCCTGCACCGTCTCGGCCACGCCGTCGACGACCCGGAACCGGTCCGCGGGCGACCCGACGTCGCCGGCCACGACCACCGCCCCGGGGTCCGTGCCCAGGGTGCGCAGCACCTGGCGCCACGGCCAGAACGGGGGCGACCCCTCGGCCTCGACGCACCGTCCCCAGACCACCGTCCTCCCCCCCGCCAGCGCGTGACCGGCCAGCTCCTGGGCCAGGCGGGTCTTGCCGATGCCCGGTTCGCCGGCGCACAGCACGAGCCGGCCGGCACCGCCGGCGGCGGCATCCAGCCACGCCGCCAGGAGGTCGAGCTCGCGCTGCCGGCCGAGGATCAGGCTCACGCCCCCCAGCATGCTCTCCCCGGCGGTGGCCGCGGGACCGGATCAGGCGCCGAACACCTCGGCCAGCTCCTGGGGGACGGCCACCTCGAGTTGGTCGTAGGTACAGGTGCGAGGGTCGCGCTCGGGGCGCCAGCGGAGGAAGTGGGTGGCGTGGCGGAAGCGCTGGCCCTGCATGTGGTCGAAGGCGACCTCGGCCACCAGCTCGGCCCGGATCGGCTCCCACGACATGTCCTTGCCCGCGTTCCACCGGTTGCCCATCCCCGGCACCTGGCCCCCGGAGGCGGTCATGAACTCGGCCCAGTCGGCCCACGGGTGGCCGTCGAGCGCGTTCTCCCGGTAGGGGGCCAGCTCCTCGACCAGGTCCCTGCGCCGGGCCATGGTGAAGGCGGCGGCCACGCCCACGTGGTGCAGCCCGCCGCCGGCGTCGTACAGGCCGAGGAGGAGCGACCCCACGACGGGTCCGCTCTTGTGCCAGCGGAACCCGGCCACCACGCAGTCGGCGGTGCGCTGGTGCTTCACCTTGAGCATCACCCGCTCGTCCTCCCGGTAGGGGAGGTGGACGGGCTTGGCCACCACCCCGTCGAGGCCGGCCCCCTCGAACCGGTCGAACCACTCCTCGGCCACCGCCCGGTCGTCGGTGGCGGGGGTGAGGTGGATGGGTGAGGTGGCGCCCGCCAGCGCCTCCTCCAACCGGGCCCGGCGCTCGGAGAAGGGGCGGGCCCGCAGGTCGTCGTCGCCCAGGGCGAGCAGGTCGAAGGCCACGAACGAGGCCGGCAGCTCCTTGGCCAGCATCCGGATGCGGGACTCGGCCGGGTGGATGCGGAGCTGCAACGCCTCGAAGTCGAGCCCGCCGGGGGATGCGATGACGATCTCGCCGTCGACCACGCACCGGTCGGGCAGCTGGGCCCGGATGGGGTCGACCAGCTCGGGGAAGTACCGGGTCAGGGGCTTCTCGTTGCGGCTGCCGATCTCCACCTCGTCGCCGTCGCGGAACACGATCCCCCGGAAACCGTCCCATTTGGGCTCGTAGACGATCCCACCTGCGGCCGGCAGATCGCGGGCGAGCTTGGCCAGCATCGGCTTGACCGGCGGCATGACGGGGAGATCCACGGATCCCATTGAAGCCGGTCGGCTACCGGAGGTCCTCCCACCTCGCCGAGGCCCTTGCTTCCGATGGCGACCTCACGGGTACGGTCGGGCGGGATGCGACCACCGGGACCACCGCGGGCCACCTACCGCCTCCAGCTTCACGCCGGGTTCACGTTCGACGACGCGGTCGGCATCGTGGATTACCTGGCCGACCTCGGCGTGAGCCACGTCTATCTCTCGCCGATCCTGCAGGCGGCGGCCGGCTCGACCCACGGCTACGACGTCATCGACCACTCCCGGCTCAACGCCGAGCTCGGGGGCGAGGCCGGCCACGAGCGCCTGTCGGCGGCCCTGGCCGGCCGCGACCTGGGCCAGATCGTCGACATCGTCCCCAACCACATGGCCATCGCCGAGGCCAACGCCTGGTGGTGGGACGTCCTCGAGAACGGCCCGTCCAGCCGGTGGGCGGCCGCCTTCGACATCGATTGGGAGACGGAGGGGGCGTCCCACCAGAAGGTCCTCCTCCCCTTCCTGGGCGACCACTACGGGCGGGTGCTGGAGGCGGGCGAGCTCCGTCTCGACCGAGACGGAGCCAGCTTCGTCGTCCGGTACTTCGAGCACGTCGTCCCGATATCGCCCCGCACCCTCGACGAGCTGCTGGGGCGCACGGCCGAGCTGTTCGGGTCGGACGAGCTGGCCAGCCTGGCGGTGGCCCTCGGCCGCCTCCCACCGGCGAACGCCACCGACGAGGAGAGCGTCATCGAGCGCCACCGGGACAAGGAGGTCCTCCTGGGCCAGCTCGCCCGCCTGCTGGACGAGAACGCCCACCTGGTCCGGGCCGTCGACGGGGCGGTGGCCGCCACCAACGACGACCACGACGCCCTCGACGCCCTCCTCGAACGCCAGAACTACCGCCTCGCCTTCTGGCGGGCGGCGGGCCAGGACCTCGACTACCGGCGCTTCTTCGACGTCCCCACCCTCATCGGCCTGCGCACCGAGAAGCGCCGGATCTTCACCGCCGTCCACGAGAAGATGTTGGAGCTGCTCGCCGCGGGCCGGGTCGACGGGCTGCGGGTCGACCACATCGACGGCCTCCGCCACCCGTCCGCCTACCTCCACCGGCTGCACGAGGAGACGGATGGGGCCTACGTGGTGGTGGAGAAGATCCTCGGGCGGGACGAGGTCCTGCCGTCGTCGTGGCCGGTGGCCGGCACGACCGGCTACGACTTCCTGAACGTGGTGGCGGGCCTGTTCGTCGACCCCGCGGGAGAGGCCCCCCTCACCGACCTCTACCGGGAGATCATCCCCCTGACCTGGGACGACGCGGTCTCCGAGGGCAAGAACCTCGTCCTCCGAGAAGTCCTCGGATCGGAGGTCAACCGGCTGGTGAGCCGGTTAGGCTCGGTCTGCGAGCGCCACCGGCGGTACCGCGACTACACCCGCCGCGACCTCCACGAGGCCCTGTGGGAGGTGCTGGCCTGCTTCCCCGTGTACCGCACCTACCTCCGGCCGGGAGAGCCGCCTTCGCCGGCGGACGAGGCGGTGGTGCAGGCCGCGGTCGACGCCGCCGCCCACCGGCGGCCCCAGCTCGACCCCGAGCTGTTCGCCTTCCTGTGCGACCTGCTCCTGCTCAAGGTCCCGGGCGACGCCGAGGCCGACTTCGCGCTGCGGTTCCAGCAGCTCACCGGCCCGGTGATGGCCAAGGGGGTGGAGGACACCGCCTTCTACCGCTACCACCGGCTGGTCGGCCTCAACGACGTGGGTGGGGAGCCGGGCCGGTTCGGGACGTCGGTCGACGAGTTCCACTCGTTCAACCGGCGGATGGCCGCCGACTGGCCCCTCACCATGCTGGCCACGTCGACCCACGACACCAAGCGCAGCGAGGACGTGCGGGCCCGCATCGGTCTCCTGTCCGAGGTCCCGTCGGAGTGGGCCGACGCCGTCCGCCGGTGGAGGGCCATGAACGCCCGCCACCGGCCGCCCGACGCCAACTCCGAGTACCTCCTCTACCAGACGTTGGTCGGTGCCCACCCCCTCGACCCGGCGCGGGCGACGGCCTACATGGAGAAGGCGTCCCGGGAAACCAAGGAGCACACGTCGTGGATCGACCCGTCGCCGGATTACGACGCCGCCCTGCAGGGGTTCGTGGAGGCGGTGCTGGCCGACGAGGACTTCACCGCCGACCTGGCCCGGTTCGTGGCGCCCCTGGTCGAGCCGGGACGGGTGGTCTCGGTGGCCCAGGCCCTGCTCAAGCTCACCGCACCCGGCGTCCCCGACCTGTACCAGGGCACCGAGGTGTGGGACCTCAGCCTGGTCGACCCCGACAACCGCCGCCCGGTCGACTACCAGGCCCGCCGCCGCCTGCTGGAGAAGATCCGGGCCCTCGACGCGGCCGGCGTGTGGGCCCTGGCCGGCGAGGGGGCGCCCAAGCTGTGGGCCGTGTGGCGGGCGCTCACCGTGCGCCGCCGGCACCCGGAGGCGTTCGCGGCCGGGGGCTACCAGCGGCTGGCCGCCTCCGGGTCGGCCGCCGGTCACGTGGTCGGGTTCGTGCGGGGCGGGAAGGTGGCGGTGGTCGCGCCCCGCCTGGCCGTGCGCCTGGCCCGGGGCGGTGGGTGGGGCGACACCGCGGTCGACCTGCCCGGTGGGCGGTGGATCGACGCCTTGGGCGGGTCGCAGGTCGAGGGCGGGCGGGTCGGCGTCGCTGACCTGCTGGCCCGTTTCCCGACGGCCCTGCTGGTGCGCCAGTGACCGCGGTCTGGGCCCCCCGGGCGGGGCGGGTCGAGCTGGTGACCGGCGGGCGGCGGGTGGCGATGGACGGGCCCGACGAGGGGGGCTGGTTCCGCTCGCCCCACCAACCGGGTCCCGTCGCCGGCTACGGGTTCTCGCTCGACGGGGGGCCGGTCCGGCCCGACCCCCGCTCGGGGTGGCAACCGGACGGCGTGCACGGGCTGTCCCGGGCCGTCGACCACGGCGCCTTCCCGTGGACCGACGGGGCGTGGCGACCGCCGCCGCTCGACGGGAGGTCGGTCGTCTACGAGCTGCACGTGGGCACGTTCTCCCCCGAGGGGACCTTCGACGGGGCCGTCGCCCGCCTCGACCACCTGGTCGGCCTGGGCGTCGACGTGGTCGAGCTCATGCCCGTCAACCAGTTCCCCGGACGGTGGGGATGGGGATACGACGGGGTCGACCTCTACGCCCCCCACGCCGCCTACGGCGGTCCCGACGGCCTCAAGCGGCTGGTCGACGCGGCCCACGGCCGGGGCCTGGCGGTGGTGATCGACGTCGTCTACAACCACCTCGGCCCGGCCGGGAACTACCTGCGGGAGTTCGGGCCCTACTTCACCGACCGCTTCCACACCCCGTGGGGCGAGGCGGTGAACTTCGACGGGCCGGGGAGCGACGAGGTGCGGGCCTTCGTGGTCGACAACGCCCGCATGTGGCTGCGGGACTACCACGCCGACGGCCTCCGGCTGGATGCGGTCCACGCCATCCTCGACACCTCCGCCACCCACATCCTGGAGGAGCTGACGGTCGCCGTGGGGGGCGACGGGTTCCTCGTGGCCGAGAGCGACCTCAACGATCCCCGGGTGCTCGCCGGGTTCGGGATCGACGCCCAGTGGAGCGACGACTTCCACCACGCCCTCCACGCCGTCGTCACCGGCGAGCGGACCGGCTACTACGCCGACTTCGGCTCGCTGGCCGACCTGGCCAAGGCCCTCCGCCAGGCGTTCGTCTACGACGGGCAGCACTCGCGGTTCCGCCAGCGCCGCCACGGGCGGGCGCCGGTGGGCCTCGACGCGGTCCGGTTCCTCGGGTACCTGCAGACCCACGACCAGGTCGGCAACCGGGCCACCGGCGAGCGGTCGTCGATGCTGGCGGGGCCGGGTCCGCTGAAGGCGGCGGCCGCCCTCGTCCTCCTGGGGCCCTTCGTCCCCATGCTCTTCCAGGGGGAGGAGTGGGCCGCCGGCACGCCGTTCCTCTACTTCACCGACCACGAGGACGCCGAGCTGGGCCGGCTGGTGAGCGAAGGCCGGCGGCGGGAGTTCGCCGCCTTCGGCTGGTCGCCGGAGGACGTGCCCGACCCCCAGTCGCCCCAGACGTTCGAGGCCTCCCGGTTGGCGTGGGACGAGCTCGACGAACCGCGGCACCGGGACATGCTCGACTGGCACCGCCGCCTCATCCGGTTGCGGCGGTCGGAGCCGGCCCTGTCGTCGGGGAGCTTCGAGGGCCTCGCCGTCCGCTTCGACGAGGACGGGCGCTGGCTTGTCCTGGAGCGGGGGCCCTTCTCCATCGCCTGCGACTTCTCGCCCGAGCCCCGGCCCATCCCCGGCGTCACCGGCGAGATCGTCCTCGCCTCCGACGACGGCGCGGTTCTGGTGACGAGAACGGTGGCCTGAGCGGCCAGATCCGTCACCGGTTCGAGAGGTCGCGCTCCATCGGGGTCCGGAACCGGGGGGTGACCCGGATGGGGCCGATGGCCGCCTGGAGGCGGGCGGCCTCCGCCTCGACCGCAGCCGCCGCCTCCGCGCCCACGTCCTCCAGCAGCCGGCAGACGATCTCGCCCGACCGGCGTTGGGCCCAGCCGCCGACGACCCGGCCGTCCCACCACACGGTGGGGCCGGCGTTGCCCGACCGGTCGAAGAGCAGGGCCCGGGCGTCGTCGCCCAGGTACCACGACCGCTCCTTCCAGCCCATCACCGTGGGGTCGAGGGCCGGCAGCAGCGCGGCCGAGGGGGACGGCGGGTCGATCGGGTCGACGTCGTCGGCCAGGACCAGGCCCGCGTCCGTCTCGATCGTGGGCAGCTCGGCCAGCGCCCGGCGGATCTCGCCCATGGTCAGCCCTGTCCACCAGGCCAGGTCGGCGACCGTGCCCGGACCGAAGGCGGCCAGCCACTTCCACACCAGCTCGACCTGGGCCACCGTGGCCGGGAGCAGGGTCAGCCCCCGGTCGAGCCCGCCCGGCAGCCACGCCGCCGCCGTCGACCACCGGTACTGGCTGCTGATCCACGTCCCCCGGGGCCGTCCCCGCACCACCCGGCCCGACGCCGCCAGGATGAACAGCACCCGGGTCGACGCCCCCTGCACCACCTCCCACCGGGTGCCCACGCCCAGGTGGAGCCGCTCCCGCAGCCCGGCCACCACCTGCGACAGCTCGGCCGCGGTGGCCTCCCCCGCCTCGGCCAGCGCCGCCACCGTGGCGTCCTCCACCTCCGCCAGCCACGCCTCCGCCTCCTCGGCCGACGCCACCCCCGCCTCGGCCAGGAATCCGATCAGCCGGGCCCGCTCCCGCACCTCGATGGCCCGGGTGGCCGCCCCGTGGACCACCGCCGCCAGCTCCACCGGCACCACCCACACCGTCCGCCGCATCCCCAGCATTCGCACCAGGCTGCGGACCTCGTACAGCTCCCGCTCCACGTCGGCCGCCGACACCGACCCGTCGCTGCGGGCCAGCACCGACAGGAACACCGAGGCGGGATCGGTCGAGTGCAGCGCCACCAGGTCGCGCCCGATCTCCACCACGTCGCCCGACCGGGACTCGCCCGCCAGATGGTGGCGGCGGGACACCCGGGCCCGGCGCTCCTCGATGCCGATCGACCTCATCGCCCTCTAGCTTTGCCACCAGTGGTCGAGAGCATGTGGGACGACGCCGACGCGGGGCGATGGACCGACGACCTCGGGCGGCGGGTGTACACGTCCCGCCTGCTCGGGCGCGACCCCGACCTCGTCCTCCACGGCGGGGGGAACACGTCGGTCAAGGCCCGCCGGCGGACCGTCTTCGGCGAGGAGGTCGACGTCCTCCTGGTCAAGGGGTCCGGCGCCGACCTGGCCGACATCGACGAGGCGGGCTTCGCCTGCCTCCGCCTCGACCACGTGGCCCGCCTGGCCGAGCTCGACGCCCTCTCCGACACCGACATGGCCGAGCAGCTGCTGGTGGCGTCGCTGACCGCGGGCGGGCCGGCGCCGTCGGTGGAGGCGATCCTCCACGCCATCCTCCCGTTCCGCTTCGTCGACCACACCCACGCCGACGCGGTCGTCACCCTCACCAACTCCGAGGCGGCCGCGGCCGCCCTCGACCAGGTCTACGGCGACCAGGTGGTGGTCGTCCCCTACGTGATGCCCGGCTTCCTCCTGGCCCGGGAGTGCGCCCGCCTCCTGCCCCCGGCCCTCGGCCCCGACACGGCCGGCGTCGTCCTCATGAACCACGGCATCTTCACGTGGGGCGACACCGCCCGCGCCTCGTACGAGGCCATGATCGACCTGGTCGGCCGGGCCGAGGCCTACGTCCGGGGGCACCGGTCGGCCCGTGCCCCCGCCCCGCCGCCGGCCGTCCACCATCGGGTCGAGCGGGCCGGCCTCCGCCGGCGGATCTCCGACACGGCCGGCGCCCCCTTCGTCGTCTCCTTCCACACCGACCCGGAGACGATGGCCTTCGTCGCCCGCCCCGATCTGGCCGACATCGCCACCCGCGGCCCGGCCACGCCCGACCACGTCATCCGGACCAAGCCCACGCCCCTCGTGGGCGACGACGTCGACGCCTTCGCCACCGCCTACCGCGGGTACTTCGACGCACACCAGGCCCGGGCACCGGTCCCCCTCCAGCCCCTCGACCCCGCCCCCCGGGTGGTCCTCGACCCCGACCGGGGCCTGGCCTGCGCCGGCCGCACCCCCCGCGACGCGGCCATCGTGGAGGACGTCTACCGCCACACCATGAAGGTGATCGCCGACGCCACCGACCTCGGCGGGTACCGACCGGTGACCACCGCCGACCTGTTCGACGTCGAGTACTGGGACCTGGAGCAGGCCAAGCTCCGCCGCCGGCCGGCGCCACAACCGATGGCCGGCGAGGTCGCCCTCGTCACCGGCGCCGCCCGCGGGATCGGCCGGGCCACCGCCGCCGCCCTTCGGGCCGAGGGGGCGGCCGTGGTCGGGATCGACCGGGTGGAGGCGGTCGACGGGATCACCGCCGACGTCACCGACGAGGCCGCGGTCGACGCCGCCATCGACGCCGCCGTCGAGCGCTTCGGCGGCCTCGACGTCCTCGTCCTCAACGCCGGCATCTTCCCCCTGGCGCAGGCCGTCGCCGCCCTCGACCACGAGGCCTGGCGCCACACCATGGCCGTCAACCTCGACGCCAACCTAACCCTCCTCCGCCTCGCCCACCCCTTGCTCCGACTATCCCCGAGGGGCGGGCGGGTCGTGGTGGTCGGGTCCAAGAACGTCCCCGCCCCCGGACCGGGCGCGGCCGCCTACTCCGCGTCGAAGGCCGCCCTCACCCAGCTGGCCCGGGTCACGGCCCTCGAGTGGGGCGCCGACGGCATCCGGGTCAACGTGGTCCACCCCAACGCGGTGTTCGACACCGGCCTGTGGTCCGACGAGATGGTGGCGGCCCGGGCAGCCCGCTACGGAGTCACCCCCGAGCAGTACCGGACGGGGAACGTGCTGCACACGGAGGTGACCAGCGCCGACGTGGCCCGCCTGGTGGTGGCCATGTGCGGCCCCGCCTTCGCCCGCACCACGGGCGCCCAGGTGCCGGTGGACGGAGGCAACGACCGGGTCATCTGAGCGCCGACGCCTCCGACATGGCCGACCCCGAGGGTCGTGGGCTGCGGCCGTCGCCCACGTCGGCCCGGGCCGAGCCCGAGGATGCGGCTCGACCTGACCGGCGGCGTCGACTCCTTCACCGCCGGTGCCCGGCGTCGGGGCTGCGGCCGGTGGCGGCAGGAGCACGCCGCAGCGGGTCAGCCCGTCCGCCACGCCCGGTAGAGGGCGATCAGGTCGTCCCGGGCGTGGTCGGACAGCGACCCGGGCTCCACCCGGCCGGCGGCGGCGATGGTGATGCGCATCTCCCGGAGGTACTCGGTGCAGTGGGGGCAGACGGCCAGGTGGGCCTCGAAGCGGGCCCGATCGGCGGCGGTGAGGGCGCCCTCCAGGTAGTCGGTGACCAGCTCCACCGCCTGGCGGCACAGGATGGCGTCTCGTCTCGTCCGTTCCATGCCGCTCAGCCCTTCCCCAGTTCCTGCTCGAGCATGTTGCGCAGCCGGGAGCGGCCCCGGTGCAGGAGCACCCGCTGGTTGGCCTCGGTGATCCCCAGGAGGCCGCACACGTCGGTGGCCGGCAGCCCCTCGAAGTCGCGCATGACCACCACCTGCCGCTGGCGGTCGGGGAGGAGGTTGAGGTGGCGGGCGACCTTGGTGGCGGTCTGGCGGGCGACGATGCGGTCCTCGGCGTCGTCGGCCCAGGGGGATGGGGGCGACGACCAGGCGCCGCCGGCGTTGAACCGCTCGGGGGGGACGGCCGGCTCCTGGGTCTGGTCGACCGGGGTCTCCCGCCGCTCCCGGACGCCGGCGGTGCGGGCCCGGTTGACGACGATGCGGAAGAGCCATGTCTTGAGCGACGACCGGCCCTCGAAGCGCTCGATCCCTTTGACCACGCCCAACCACGTGTCCTGCACGACCTCCTCGGCCACCGCCCGGCTGGGCACGAACGTCTGCGCCAGCCGGAGCATGGGCGCGTGGTAGCGGTCGACCAGGATCACGAAGGCGTGCTCGTCCCCCGCCTGCAGCCGAGCCACCAGGGCGGAGTCGTCGACCACCGGCGGCAGACTACGGCACGCCGGGCGGGGCCTACGATGGCGGACGTGAGCCTCCCCGTCGGGCCGGTCGAGCTCCGGGAGCAGGTCGGGCGGTTCGGGCCGGCCGCCTACCTGGTCACGGTGGCCCTCGACACCAAGCGCCCCCACGTCGTCTCGGTGACCGTGCACTGGGAGGGCGACGCCCTGGTGTGCGGCGCCGGTTCCCGCACCGCGGCCAACATCGGCGACGGCGCCGACGTCACCCTGGTCTGGCCACCGGCGGCCGGCGACGCCTACAGCCTCATCGTCGACGGTCCGGCCGAGATCGCGTCCGGCTCGCTGGTGTCGGTGCGGCCGGCGGGGTCGGTGCTGCACCGGGTGGCGGGGGCGACCGGGGCCGCGGCCGACGGGCCCGGCTGCATCCCGGTCACGACCATGCTGGCCACTGCCCAGGAGGTGCCGGTGGGCGACACCCATCCCAACGCGGCGGCCGTCCGTCGCTTCCTCGACGCCTGGCTCGCGGGCGACCTCCCCCGGTGGACGGCGCTGGCGGCCGCCGACATCGTGATCCACATGCGGGGCAAGCCGGCGCTGAACGGCCGCTACGTAGGGGCCGCGGGAGTCACCGAGCTGTCCGGGAAGTTCGCCGGGCTGGGTGTCGACGGGTTCGAGATGGAGGTGGACGACATCGTCGCCGACGACCGCTACGCCATGGCGGTCGTGCGCAGCACCTACCGGCGGGGCGACGAGCGACTCGACCTGCGCACCGCGTGCGCCTGCCGGATCGGGGCCGACGGCAGGATCGCCGAGGTCTGGGGTGTCTCGGACAACCAGGTGGCGGAGTCGAACTTCTTCACCCTCACCGACGTGGGCGCGGCCGGCCTGGGCGTCGGCCTGGCGCCGCCGTCGTGACCGAGCACGCCGGGGTGGCCAGGGTCCGGGGCTTCCTCGACGCCTACGAGCGGGGCGACGACCAGGCCCTGGGCGACTACTTCACCGACGACCTGCCCTGGCACGTGGCCGGCACCCACCCCCTGAGCGGCGACCACCGGGACAAGGAGGCCCTGCTCGACCTGTTCCGGGCGTGGCGGTCGCAGTCGGTGTCGCTGTCGGCGGAGTCGGTGCTGGCCAGCGACTTCCACACCGCCGCCTTCACCCGGGTGACGGGCGTCCGCCACGACGGCCGGTCGCTCGACGTGGTCCTGGCCCACGCCTTCACCGTCCGCTCCGACGGTCTGTGGCGGGAGTACTGGGTCTGCGCCGACGACCAGGAAGCGGCGGACGCCTTCTGGTCGTAGCCGGGCCGCCGGGGCCTCCGACCTCGCCTTCGAGCGGAGGTCGGTGCCGAAGGTCGGCCGTCCGAGCCCGACTCCGACTCCGACTTCGACGACGAGAGCGAGCGCAGGACGACCTCGGCCACCCGCGGCGCGCAGCGGCCGCCTCGGTTCACGACCGGAGGCCGTGGCGAGGGAAGACCAGTCGCCGCACGGCCGCGATCGCCTGGTCGACGCCCTCGTCGACACCCCGGCCGGAGGCGACGGGCGCCTCGGAGAGGGTCGTGGGCAGGCCGGGGCCGGCGATGGCGGCGGCCGCCTCCAGCCATGACGGCGGCAGGTCGTCAGGCAGGCCGGCGGCGGCGTCGGCCATCTCCGCGAAGTAGATCGTCCACGCCCGGGGAACCACTCGGGCCCACTGGTAGCCGCCGCCCCCCGTGGCCAGCCACCTCCCGCCCGCCGCCCGGTGGGCCAGGGCGTGCAGCTCGGCCGCGGTGGCCCGGTAGGCGGCGGTGGTCAGGCCGAGGTTGGCGAGGGGGTCGGTGTGGTGGCTGTCGCAGCCGAGCTGGGTGACGAGCACCTCCGGCCGGAAGGTCTCCACCAGGGGTGGGACCACCTCCCGGAACGCCCGCAGCCACGCCTCGTCGCCGGTGAACGGGGGGAGGGGGACGTTGACGCTCGTCCCCTCGGCGTCGCCCGTCCCGAGCTCGTCGACGAAGCCGGTGCCGGGGAAAAGGGTCCGGCCGTCCTGGTGCAACGAGATGGTGAGCACCCGGGGATCGCCGTAGAAGATGGCCTGCACCCCGTCGCCGTGGTGGACGTCGACGTCGACGTAGGCCACCCGGGCCACGCCCCGGGCCAGGAGCCAGGAGATCGCCACCGCCGGGTCGTCGTACACGCAGAACCCGCTGGCCCGGGCGGGCAGGGCGTGGTGGAGGCCGCCGGCGGGGTTGAAGGCGTGCTCCGCCCGACCGGTCAGGACCGCCTCGGCCGCGGCCAGGGTCGCCCCCACCACCCGGGTCGAGGCCTGGTGCATCTGGGGGAAGACGGGGTTGTCGCCCGGCCCGAACCCGTACTCCCACCACGACCCCCGCTCGCCCCGCCCGGCCCGGATCACCGCGTCGATGTAGGCCTCGGCGTGGACGAGGCCGAGCTCGTCGAGGGTGGCGTCCCGGGCCGGCACCTCTCGCACCCGGGTGCCGTCCACCAGGTCGTAGTCGTGGATGAGGCGGCGGGTGAGGGTCACCCGCTCCGGACGCAGCGGGTGGTCTGCGCCGTGGTCGTACCGGGCGGCGTCGTCGCCGAACCAGACGAGCTCCACCCGCTCGCTCACGCTCGCACGGTACCGGTGAACCAGCCGAACCGGTGACGCTCAGAGGCCCATTGGTCACGTCGCGGACCCCCGGATCACGGGCGGCGGCCGTTCCAGGCGACCAGGCGGTCGATGAACGGCGCGTCCTCGGGGACGGGGACGGCGTCGACCCACGGGTCGCCGGCCTTGCGGTACGGCTCGGGCATGGCCGCCAGCACGGCGGCGAACAGCGCCGACCGGCCGTGCCCGGGCATGCGCCGGATCGAGTCCCAGGCGGTGGCGACCACCTCGTGGTCGAACGTCGGGTGCTGGCCGGTGGCGGTGGCCAGGTCCCAGGTGTGAACGGTGATCTCGTTGGTGTAGCTGGCCAGGGTGAGGGCGCCCGACTCCTGGGCCCACGGCAGGTGGACGATGCGAACCAGGCTGGCGTCGTCGGCCCACGCCTCGGCCACCCGCTGGGCGGCATCGGACCACGCCGGCAGCCACTGGTCGTCGGCCAGGCCGGTGACCTGGTCGGGAGCCTGGAACGGGCTCTCGCCGCGTCCCATCAACGCCACCCGGTCGAGGACCGCGATCAGGTGCCCGACGAGGGTGCGGACGTCGAAATCAGGGCAGGGGGTGGGACCGTCGAGCTGGTCGGGGCGGACGTCGGCGATCACGTCACCGGCGGTGGCCATGGCCTTGGCGAAGACGGTGCGGACATCGCTGGCGGTTGCGGTCTGGGTGATGGTCATGGGAGGAGCATGCGCCCCTGAACCGGTCATCTCCTGGCCGGTTAAAGAGAGCAGAATGCGGATGCTGTGCGAGCCGACCGGCTGGTGGCCATCCTCCTGTTGCTGCAGTCCAAGGGTCAGGTCACCGCGGCCCAGGTGGCGGAGGAGCTGGAGGTGTCGGAGCGCACCGCCCGCCGCGACCTGGAGGCGTTGGGGATGGCGGGCCTGCCCATCTACTCGATGCAGGGCAGGGGCGGCGGGTGGCGGTTGGCCGGCGGGGGGAGAACCGACCTGAGCGGCCTGACCGCGGCCGAGGCCAGGGCGCTGTTCCTGGTGGCAGGGCCGTCGTCGGCGGCGACGCCGCAGGTCAAGGCCGCCCTGCGCAAGCTCACCCGGGCCCTGCCGGAGCCCTTCCGGCCCCACGCGGAGGCGGCCACGGAGGCGATCCTGGTCGATCCCCGGGGATGGGACCAGACCCGAGATCCGGGCGGCGGACGGCCGCCGCCGCCCTTCCTCGACGCAGTGCAACGGGCGGTGGTGGAGGGCGAGCAGGTGACGCTCGGCTACGTGGCCCGCAACCAGGAGCCGAGCACGCGGGTGGTCCACCCCCTGGGCCTGGCGGCCAAGGGGTGGGCCTGGTACCTGGTGGCCGACACCGAGGCCGGCCTGCGCACGTTCCGGGTCGACCGGATGACGGCGGTCGAACCGACCGGTCGTCCGGTGGTGCGGCCGAAGGGCTTCGTGCTGGCCGAGGCGTGGAAGCTCATCGCCGAGGAGGTCGACCAGCGGCGGATGCCGGTGACCGCCCGGGCCGCCGCCGCCCCCCGCTCGCTCGGGTGGTGCCGGTGGACGTTCGGCAACCGGCTCCGCATCGGGCCGCCCCTCGACGACGGTCGCATCGAGGTCGAGGTCCGCGGCCACAACCACCGGGCGCTGGCGGCCGAGTTGGCCCCCTTCGCCGGCGAGGTCGAGGTCGTCGACCCACCCGAGGTGCGCCTCGAGCTGGCCCGCCTCGGGTCGGCGCTCACCGCCGCCTACGGGCCGGCGGCCGAGGTCACCGGTGGCGCCTGACCCCGACCCGGTCGGGGCGGGGCACCCACCCCGGCGGCGTGGGCGGGGCGCCGGCTGGCGTCAGTCGGAGATCCAGCCACGGGCGGCGACGGCGGTTCGGAAGCGCCGGTAGCCGGCCTCCATCGCCTCCCGCTCCTCCTCGTCCGGCTCGACGACCGACCCCGAGGCGGACATGGCCGCGGTGGCGGCGGCCAGGTCGGGGTGGAGGGTGCCGGCGGCGGCGAGGATGGCGGCCCCCCGGGCGGTGCAGGCGTCGGGGACGGCCATCACCGGCATCCCCAGCACCGTGGCTCGGATGCGGTTCCACAGCGGGCTCCGGCTCCCACCACCGGTCACCACGACCGGCGGCGCCACCGGCGCCCCCAGGGCGGCCAGGCGCTCGTACCCCAGCCGCTCCACGAACGCCACCCCTTCGAGCGTGGCCCGCACCCGGTCGGCCTCGCCCGACGGCTCGCCCACCACGAACCCGTCGGCGTCGGGCGCCACGAACGGGAACCGCTCACCCCGCCCGACCAGGGGGTACACGACGCACGTGGCCGGGCCGTGGGCTGCCGCCACCCGGTCGAGCTCGGCCGGGTCCCGGCCGGGGAAGCCCTCGGCCAACGCCCGGCCGCCGGCGCTCGACGCGCCCCCCGGCAGCCACCATCCGTCGGGGTGGCGGTGGCTGTAGACCGCCCCCGTCGGGTCGACCACCAGCTCTTGGCTCGCCCCCTTGATGACGAGGGTCGATCCGAGGACCGACACGAACCGACCCGGCTCGCCCGCGCCCGCCGCCAGTTGGGACGCGCACCCGTCTGTCATCCCCAGCCGGACCTCGCAACCGAGCGGCAGGCCGGTGGCGGCCGCCGCCTCCCGGCCGACGCGACCCGCTGCCGACGTCGGCCGGCGCACCGCCGGGAGCATCGAGGCGTCGATCCTCAGCATCGCCATCGCGTCCCACGCCCAGTCCCCCCGCACCAGGTCGAAACCGCTCTTCAAGGCGTGGCTCCAGTCGGTCGGCACCCGGGACCCGCCGACCAGCCGGGCCACGACCACGTCGGACGCGTGGGCCAGGAACGCCGGCGCCGGCGACCGGTGCGCCACCAGCCACCCCCACTTCGGGAGCCCGAACGACGGCGGCACCCCGACCGACTCCGCCTCGACCGCCGCCCGTTGGTCGGCGTAGGTGAGGGCCATCCCGATGGGCGCGCCGCCGCCGTCGAGCGCCACCACCGTCCCCGAGGTGGCGCACACGCTCACCGCCACCACCCGTCCACCGCCCGCCCCCGTCACCTCGGCCAGCGTCCCCGCCACCGCCGGCCACCACGTCCCCGGGTCCTGCTCCGACCACCGGGGCCGGGGCGACGATGGCACCGGCAACGACCGGCGGGCCTCGGCCACCACCCGGCCGCCGCCGTCGACCGCCACCGCCCGCACCTCGGCCGTCGCCATGTCGACCCCGACGACGAGATCCGTCCGGTGCATGGACGCCTACCGTGCCACGATCGGCCGGTGGACCCCAGTCTGTTCGTCGACATCCTCGGCCCGGACCGCGTCCTCACCGCGCCGGCCGAGACCGCCCCCTACTGTGTCGACTGGTCGGGACGCTTCACGGGCGCCACCCCGGCCGTGCTCCTCCCCCGGACGACGGAGGACGTGGCCGGCGTCGTCGCCGCCTGCCGCCGGCTCGGCATCGCCGTCACCCTCCAGGGCGGCAACACCGGCCTCGTGGGGGGATCGGTGCCCCTCGGGGGCGAGGTCCTCGTCAGCCTGCGCGCCCTCGACCGGTCGGGACCGGTGGACGGGCGCACCGGGCAGATCACCGCCGGCGCCGGCGCCACCCTGGCCGCGGTCCACCACGCGGCCGCCACCGCCGGATGGGCCTACGGCGTCGACTTCGCCAGTCGGGCCCGGGCCACCGTCGGGGGGACGATCGCCACCAACGCCGGCGGCCTCCGCGTCCTGCGCCACGGCGACACCCGGGCCCAGGTCCTCGGCGTGGAGGCGGTCCTCGGGAACGGGACCGTCGTCTCCCACCTGGGTGGGCTGATCAAGGACAACACCGGCTACCACCTCCCGTCCCTCCTGTGCGGCGCCGAGGGGACCCTCGCCGTGATCACCGCCGCCCGCCTCCGCCTGGTGCCGCCGCCGCCCGGGGAACAGGTGACGACCCTCCTCGGGTTCGACAGCGTCGACGCGGCCGTCGCCGCCGCCGACGACCTCCGCCGTCACGTCCCCTCACTGGAGGCGGCCGAGCTGATGGTGGCCGCCGGCGTCGACCTGGTCTGCCGGGTCACGGGCCGCCGCCCGCCGACCGATCGCCCCCACGTCGCCTACCTCCTCGTCGAGGTGGCCGCCGACGCCGGTCTCGACGGCGTGGCCGAGGGTCCCGACCTGTGGGCCATCCGCGAAGGCCACGCGGCCGCGGTCAACACCCTCGGCCCGCCCCACAAGCTCGACGTCACCCTGCCGGGCGATCGGCTGGCCGCCTTCATCGACCAGGTCGACCCGCTCGTGGCCGCCCTCGCCCCCGCCGCCCGCACCTGGGTGTGGGGCCACGCCGCCGACGGCAACGTCCACGTCAACGTCACCGGCGTCGACCCCGACGACGAGCGGGTCGACGACGCCGTCCTCCGCCTGGTCGCCGGCCTGGGCGGGAGCATCTCCGCCGAGCACGGCATCGGCACGGCCAAGCGCCGGTGGCTCCACCTCAACCGGTCCCAAGCCGAGATCGACGCCTTCCGGGCCCTCAAGCGGGCCCTCGACCCCGACGGCATCCTCAACCCGAACGTCCTCCTGCCCCCGACGAACCGGTGACGTTTTTCGGGGCCAGGGCCCCGGGATCCGTCACCGGTTCAGAGGAACTCGACCCCCTGGGCCAGCGGGAGGTCGGACGACGAGTTCACCGTGGCCGTCATCCGCCGCATGTAGGCCTTCCACGCGTCGGATCCCGACTCCCGGCCGCCACCCGTCTCCTTCTCCCCACCGAAGGCGCCGCCGATCTCGGCCCCCGACGGGCCGATGTTGACGTTGGCGATCCCGCAATCCGACCCGGCGGCGGACAGGAACCGCTCCGCCTCCCGCACGTCGGTCGTGAACACCGACGATGCCAGACCGTGGCGGGCGGCGTTGTGCAGCGCGATGGCCTCGTCCCAATCGTCGTAGGCGACGACGTACACGATGGGGGCGAACGTCTCCCGCAGCACCAACCCGGTCTGCCGGGGCATCGTCACCACCGCCGGGCGGACGTAGAACGCCTCCGGTGCCTCCTCGGCCAGCACCCGCTCCCCGCCGGCCACCACCGTTCCCCCCTCGGCCGCCGCCTCCACCAGGGCACCCTCGAACCCGGCGAACGCCCCACCGTCGATCAACGGCCCGACCAGGGTGCTCGCGGCCGACGGCGAGCCCACGGGCAGCGTCCCGTAGGCCGACACCAGGCGTCCGACCAGCTCGTCGTGCACCGACCGGTGGACGATCAGGCGCCGCAGCGTGGTGCACCGCTGTCCGGCGGTGCCGGCGGCGGCGAAGACGACCGCCCGCACGGTGAGCTCGAGGTCGGCCGACGGGGCCACCACCGCCGCGTTGTTCCCGCCCAGCTCGAGCAGGCAGCGCCCGAAGCGGGCCGCCACCCGGGGCCCCACCGCCCGGCCCATGGCCGTCGACCCGGTCGCCGCCAGCAGCGCCACCCGGGGATCGTCGACCAACCTCCGGCCCACCTCGGCCCCTCCGAGAACCAGGCCGAACAGGCCTTCCGGCGCCCCCGCCCGCACCGCCAGACCGTGGACCGCCAGCGCCGTCAGCGGTGCCTTCTCCGACGGCTTCCACACCACCGGGTCGCCCGCCACCACCGCCAGGGCCGCGTTCCACGCCCACACCGCGACCGGGAAGTTGAACGAGGTGATCACCCCCACCACGCCCAGCGGGTGCCACACCTCCCGCATCGAGTGCCCCGGCCGCTCCGACGGCATGGTCAGCCCGTACAGCTGCCGGGACAGTCCCACTGCGAAGTCGCAGACGTCGATCATCTCCTGGACCTCGCCCGCCGCCTCCGACCGGATCTTGCCCGCCTCGATCGTCACCAGCGTGGCCAGGTCCGCCCGGTGCTCCCGCAGCAGCTCCCCCAGCCGGCGGACGACGTCGCCCCGCCGGGGCGCAGGCACCGAGCGCCACCCGACGAACGCCTCCGCCGCCGCCCCCACCACCTGGTCCACCTCGGCCGCCGGCGACGCCGCCACCGACCCCAGCACCCCGCCCGTCACCGGCGTCCGGGCGGGTAGGTCCCCTCCAACCGGCCAGGCCACGCCGATCCGCTGAAGGGCGTCGCCGGCAGCGCCCGAAAGGTCCTCGGTGGTGGGGAGAACACGCACGGTCTGACGCCGATGATAGGGATCCTGGCCGCCTTACCATTCGTCCATGAGAACGTTCACCACGGTCCTGGTGTGTGGTCTGGGCAAGGTGGGCGAGCTCGTGGCCCGCCTCCTCCACGGCGCCGGCTTCGACGTCCAGGGCGCCGACCGCACCGTTCCCGACGGCCTCCCGTTCCCGGTCCACGTGGTCGACGCATCCGACCCGTTGGCCCTCCGGGCCTCGCTCCGCACCGTCGAGGCGGTCGTCTCCTGCCTCCCGCACCGCCTGAGCGCCGGACTGGCTGCGGCCGCGGCCGACATCGGCGTCCACTACTTCGACCTCTCCGAGGACGTGGCCCTCAGCCACCTCCTGGAGGAGCTGGCGGAGACGGCCGACGCCGCCGTCGTTCCCAACTGCGGCCTCGCCCCCGGCCTCATCTGCATCGTCGGCGCCGGCCTCACCCGGGGCTTCGACCGCCTCCACTCCCTGGAGCTCAAGGTGGGCGCCCTGCCCCGCAACCCGAGCGGACTCCTCGGCTACGCCTTCAACTGGTCTCCCGAGGGGGTGGTGAACGAATACCTCAACGACTGCGAGGTCATCCGCGACGGTCACCGCCGGATCGTCCCGTCGATGGGAGACCTCGAGCACGTGTGGATCGGCGGCACCCAACTGGAGGCGTTCACCACGTCCGGCGGGCTGGGCACCATGTGCGCCACCTTCGACGGACGTCTCGACCGGCTCGACTACAAGACCCTCCGCTACCCGGGCCACTGCCAGCTCATGCGTTTCTTCTTCGACGAGCTCCATCTCCGCCACCAGCGGGAGCTGGCCGGCCGCATCCTGGTCGACGCCAAGCCGCCGGTGGGCGACGACGTCGTCTACCTGTACGCCGCGGTCGAGGGGGTCCGCCACGGACGCACCGTGCGGGAGCAGGTCGTCCGCAGCTACGAGCCGCTGTGGATCGACGGCCAACGGTGGCGGGCCATCTCCTGGACGACGGCCGCCTCCGCCGCCGCCGTCGTCGACCTGGTGGCCACCGGCCATCTCCCCGACCGGGGTTTCGTCCGCCAGGAGGACGTCGACCTGGCCGCCTTCACCGCCACCCCCACCGGCCGCCTGCTGGGCGACGCCGCCGCCCTGGCCGCATGACCTCCGCCCTCCATCTCCTGGTCGCAGCCCAACTGGGCACCGAGCGGGCGACAGCCCTCCTCGGCGGCCTGACGGTCCATCCGGCACTCGACGGCGACGTCGCCACCCGGGCCGTGATCGCCCAGGCCCTCGGCGTCGTCCTCCTCCACGACCTGCTCGAGCGGGTGCCGAGCGCGGCCGCCTACGCCGACGAGCGGTGGGCCGGCGGCGGGCGCCTCTTCCTCGACCACGGGGCGGTCCGCACCGTGGCCGGCGTGGCCTGCGGGGAGCTCGCCGGCGGCC
The DNA here is from genome assembly GCA_963790325.1 of uncultured Acidimicrobiia bacterium. GTDB lineage: Bacteria > Actinomycetota > Acidimicrobiia > Acidimicrobiales > AC-14 > JAXDMK01. The sequence continues at coordinate 133,960 of CAWBNY010000002.1, read as the reverse complement.
AGGAGAGCATCGCCCGCGTCCTCCGCCCCCTCGGCTACGCCCCGCGCGACATCTACGACCTCGGCCGGCTGCAGATGACCGGCCACTCGTGGTGCCACCTCGACCTGCCCGCCGACGTGCCCCAGTACTTCGTCAGCGAGCTCCACGCCGACCGCTTCTCCGACGGGTTCGTGGCCGCCGCCGCTCGGGTCGTGGGCTCGTCGAGGGATCCCCTCACCAGCCTGGCCGTCCTCAACCTCGACCGCCTGGGCGCCGACGGCCACCTGCCCCTGGCCGCGGCCGAGTCCCTGGTGGGCGAGCTGGCCACCTGCTTCGCCCGCCAGCACGGCCCGCCCTCGCTGGCCGACTACGAGGCGCTGCTGGCCGAGTCCGCCGAGATGGCCTGGATCGCCACCGAGGGCACCGCCTTCAACCACGCCACCGACCGGGTCGACGACGTGGTGGCGGTGGCCGAGGCCGAGCGCCGGGCGGGCCGGCCGATCAAGGACAAGGTGGAGGTCTCGGCGTCGGGCCGGGTGTGCCAGACCGCCCACCGGGCGGTGACGGTGGAGCGGAAGTTCCGGGTGGGCGAGCGGTCGACGGAGACCCGCCCCGTCCCCGGCTCGTTCTTCGAGCTCATCACCCGTCACCCCCTCCCCGATGGTTCCGGCCCCGACCTCGCCTTCGACGCGGCCAACGCCCAGGAGATCTTCACCATGACCCGGGGGTCGACGGCTCCGGGCTGATCCGCAGCCACGACGCCGGCGGCCGGTGGCGCCGATCCCCGCCACCCCGACATCCGCCTGCGAGCGGTCGCGAGCCGTCGCCTCCTATCCTCCCTCCTCGTGGCCGCCGACCAGCCGCCGATGATCCGGGGCGCGTTGCTGTCGGGGTCGGGCGCCGACTTCAAGCGGGACCAGCTCGCCACCTACGCCGCCGCCCTGCGGGATCACCGCGGGCGGAGGGTGCGCTTCCGGGTGGGGCCGCCCAAGGTCGGGTTCGTGTTCGACACCGTCTTCCGCCCCGACGACGCCCGCCAGGTCCTGTCCACCGAATCCGCCCGCTACGACAAGGAGGTCCCCGGCATCGGCGAGCTGCGGCGGCTCTTCGGCGACGGCCTGCTGCTCAGCGGTGGTGCCCGCTGGCAACGCGACCGCAGCATCGTGGCGCCCCTGTTCACCAGGCGGCGGGTCACGACCTACGTGGACGGGATGGCCGCCGCCGCCGATCGCCTGGCCGCGACCTGGGCCGCGGCCGGCGACCGGCCGGTCGACCTCAACGCCGCCGGCGCCCACTACACCCTCGACGTCCTCGGGCGGAGCGTCTTCGGCGCCGACGTCGAGTCGGCCGCCCCCGTCCTGCGCCGGACCGTGCCCGTCCTCAACACCTACGCCGCCCGCCGGGTGCTGTCACCCGTACGCCTGCCGGCGTGGGTCCCCACCCGGGCCAACCGCCGGGCCGAGGCCGCCCGCCGGGAGCTGTGGGGCCTGGTCGAGCGCCTCATCGCCCAGCGCCGGGAAGGGGCCGGCGACCTCGGCGGCGACGATCTCCTCAGCCTTCTCCTCGCCGCCCGCGACCCGGAGGACGGCACCGCCCTCGACGACGACGCCGTCCGGGACCAGGCCCTCATCCTCCTGCTCGCCGGCCACGAGACCACCGGCACCACCATGGCCCTCACCCTCCAGCTCCTCGGCCGCCACCCCGACGTCCAGCAGCGGGTCCGGGACGAGGTGGCGTCGGTCCTCGGCGACCGGCCGGTGGCCGTCGCCGACATCCCGGACCTCACCTACACCGCCCAGGTCGTCGACGAGACCATGCGCCTCTACCCGCCGGCGCACACCCTCGTGCGCCACGCCCACCAGCCGACCACCCTCGACGGGCAGGAGGTCACGCCCGGGCACCTGGTGGCGGTGAGCATCTGGGGCGTCCACCACAACCCCGACGTGTGGCCCGACCCCCACCGCTTCGACCCCGACCGCTTCGCCTCCGAGCCCGGCCGCTACCACCACCTTCCCTTCGGCGGCGGTCCCCGGGCCTGCATCGGCCAGCACCTGGCCACCGCCGAGCTGGTGGTGGCGGTGGCGACCCTCGTGCGCGCCTTCCGCCTCGAATCGGTGCTGGAGGAGCCGCCCCTCGAGGTCGCGGTCTCGTTGCGACCGGCGGGCGTCCTCCCCTGCCGGGTGACGCCTCTGGGCTAGAAAGCGACGTCTGCTCGCCGCCGACGGGAAACCCTGGCCCGCCAGGCCACGGGCGGTCCGTCGGCCGTCCCGCGACGGACGCCCGGCGCGGTCCATGCCGCGGTGCCTGAGCCAAGGCCGGCACTGCCTTCCCCCGGATGCTGCCGCACGAGAGGAGGAGAGCGCCGACCCGTCAATCGCTGCAGTCGACGGCGACTGCGAGCGCCCGGCACAGGTCGCGCATGCGGTCATCGCTCAGCGTGCCGAGCCTCTGGACCAGCACGGCGACCGAGACGCTCTCCACGGAATCCAGATTGACGGCACTCCGCTGGGGAACGGGATCGTCTCCCGGCTCGAGCAGGACCTCGCTCGGCAACCCTCGGATCGTCGTCGTGCAGGGCGCGATCAGGGCGCGCCGAAGCCGCGGGATCGCGGCGTTCCGGGACAGGATCACCACCGGCCGCCGGCCGATCTCGGGTAGCTCGCACCACCACAGCTCACCCCTCCCGGGCAGATCGGTCACGAAGCCGCCGCCGCCTTGCGGAACGAGGCCAGGTCGCCCCACGCGTCGGCCTCGTCGAGTGGGAGCTCGTCGTACACGTCGTAGGACGCGTCGATCTGGGTGGCACGATGGCGGGCCAACAGCGCCCGGAGCGCCTGATCGAGCAGGGCCGCGTCGGTGCCACCGCCGCACAGCGCCCGAGCCTCCCTCAACAGCCTCTCGTCGACGGTGGTGCTTATCCGAACACGTGCCATGCCATAAGCATGCCATCGTTATGCCATCGCAGCCAGGTGATCCTTCGACCGCCGTGGAACCGGACAGGTCGCAGATGGCCGTCGGGGGAAGTGCGTCATCCGGCCGATCCCCTCGGATGCGCAGAGCCGCCGGCCGCCCGCTCCCGTCAGGCGATCTCCAAAGGCGCGGTCCCTGTCCCCCTCGAGCTGTTCGGCGCCTTCGTTCGCCTGGGAGGCGCGGTCGCACTCACCGCGAGCACCTCGGGCGGGCGAAGGCTGCGAACGGTGGATCGAGTGACCGGCGAGCTCGACGTGCACACCTCGCGGCGTTCGTCGCCGCCCTATCGTCGTAGGTCATGGCCAACTTCACGCGAGGGTTCGCCGGCCGGGGGGCGGGCCGCGACCCGAGGCTGCCTCCGGGCCAGTACGACGCGGGCCGGGACTGGCCGGTGCTGACTGCCGAGGCCACGCCCAAGATCGCCCCCGAGACCTACACCTTCGGGATCGAGGGCTTGGTGGCCCGGCCGACCACCTGGACGTGGGACGAGCTCCACGCCCTCCCCCCGTCCACCTACTCGGGCGACATCCACTGCGTCACCACCTGGTCGAAGCTCGGGATCACCCTCGCCGGGGTCTCGATCGACATCCTCCTGGAGGTGGCCGGAGGGCCGTTGCCGGGCGCGACGCACACCGTGGCCACGTCCCACACCGGGTACACCACCAACCTCCCCTTGGCCGACGTGACCGGCGGGAAGGCGTGGGTGGTGTGGGAGGTCGACGGGGCGCCGCTGCCGGCGGCCCACGGCGGTCCGGCGCGGATGCTCGTCCCCCACCTGTACTTCTGGAAGAGCGCAAAGTGGGTGGCCACCCTCCGCCTGCTCGACCACGACCAGCCCGGCTTCTGGGAGGTGAACGGCTACCACGACCGGGGCGACCCGTGGCGGGAGGAGCGCTACCAGGGTGACTGACACCGCCCCCCCGACCCTGCCCCGGAAGGGGTGGCAGATGGCCACCGTCGTCCGTATCACCGACGAGACCCCCCGGGCCAAGACCTTCCGCCTGTCGCTGCCCGGGCGGACGCCCCACATGGCGGGGCAGCACTACGTGGTCCGGTTGACCGCGCCCGACGGGTACACCGCCTCCCGCTCGTACTCGGTGGCCACCGCCCCCGACAGCACCGACGAGTTCGAGATCACCGTCGAGCGGTTGGACGAGGGCGAGGTCTCTACGTTCCTACACGAGGTGGTCGAGCCGGGCGACGACCTCGAGGTGCGGGGCCCGATCGGGAAGTTCTTCGTCTGGAACGGTGAGACGCCGGCCTTGCTCGTGGGCGGCGGCTCGGGCGTCGTCCCCCTGATGGCGATGCTCCGCCACGCCCGGGCCCTAAACCGGTCCGACCGGGTCCGGCTGGTGGTGTCGGTCCGGGGGCCCGACGACCTTCTCTTCCCGGCCGAGCTGCCCGGGCCGGAAACCACCGTCGTCCACACCCGCCAGGCGCTCCCCGGGGAGGCCCGGCCGCCGGGCCGCATCCGCATCGAGGACGTGGTGCCGGCGGTGGCCGGCGCAGGCGTGGGCGCGATCGCCTACGTGTGCGGCTCGGCCGGCTTCTGCGACACGGCCACCGGTCTGCTCGACGAGGCCGGCATCCCCGTCGAACGGATCAAGGTGGAGCGCTTCGGCCCGACCCGGTAGCTCGGCCCGGTGACGACGCCGGCGAGCCTCCTTACTTACCCCGCGTGGCGGAGGACGACCGGCTGGTAGAGGTTGCCGGCCAGCCACGGCGGCGTGACCGCCTGGTAGCGCTCGACCGGGACGGTGCCCGAGTCCCAGCGGTTGTAGCTCCAGTCCCACTGCTTCTGGCGGTGGCGCTCGTCGAGCAGGGCCCGGCCGTTGTTGATGTCGACCAGCTCGGCGATCAGGACGGGCTCGCACGGCGCCACTGACAGGGAGGCGTGGGCCGCGAACTCCTCCGCAAAGTGCTTCACGATGCTGCCCACCACGAGCTGCTGCTGCGTCGCCAGGTAGCACCGCGACCGGTCGGCCACCGTCGTGAGCCGATGGCGCACCACGTCGTAGTCGTGGGGACGGCCCTCGGACGAGGCCAACCGGGCCAGCGACCCGGACAGCGTGATCCCGTCCAGCTTGCACGGCGAGCACTGCCCGCACGACTCGACCGCCAGGAACCGGGCCACGCCCGCCGCCACCGCGGTCATGTCGGTCTGGTCGTCGAAGACGATGAACCCGGCCGATCCCAGCCCGCTGCCGATGGCGGCCAGGCTCTCGTAGTTGACCGGCGTGTCCAGATGCTCGGCGGTGATGATCCCGTTGGCCACCCCCGACAGCACCGCCTTGATCGTGCGCCCGGGACGGGGCCCGCCGCCGATGGCCTCGATGACCTCCCGCAGCGGCGTCCCCATCTGGACCTCACCCACGCCGTGGCGCTGGGTGTCGCCGGTGACGGTGCACACGATCGTGCCCGGCGAGTCGGCCGTGCCCATGGTGCGGAACCAGTCCGGTCCCCGGCCGACGATGCGGGCCACGTTGGCCAGCGTCTCGGTGTTGTTGACCAGGGCCGGCTCGCTGGGGGCGTCGTCGGGCAGGGGGCCCCGGCGCAGCCCCCGGCGGAAGGTGGGGACGATGCGGGGGAACGGCCACCGGCCGTCGATCGTCTCCAGCAGGGCGCTCTCCTCGCCGTAGAGGTACTCGTCCGGTCCCTCGAACACGACGATCTCGACGCCCTCGTTCCACCCCGCGATCTCGACGTCCTCGATCGCCTCCCGCACCCGGTCGATCTCGCCCTCGAACGCCTCCTTGGTGGCGATCACGACCAGGTCGGCCCCCACCGCCCGGGCCGCGATGAGCGCGCCCTCGATCACCACGTACGGGTTGCGGCGGAGGATGGTGCGGTCCTTGAACGTCCCCGGCTCACCCTCGGCGGCGTTGACGATCACCGTCGACGGGGCCGTCGGCGAGTGGTTGGCGGCCACCGTCGCCCACTTGCGGCCGGTGGGGAACCCGGCGCCGCCCCGGCCCCGGAGGCCGGAGGCGAGGACCCGCTCGATGATGGCGGCGGGCGTCATCTCCCGGGCCGCCTCGATCCCGGTCCCACCGCCCCGGGTGAGGTACTCCTGCAGCGACATGATCGGGGACGGGTACAGGACACGGTGGACGAGCGTCATGACCGCCATGATACTCCTCCTCTTTGTGAATGTGTTCACATTCACGAGAGGGAAGGTCCTGGTCGACTAGGATCGCCGCCCATGGAGATCGGACCCCTCACCACCCGCGCCGTCCTCACCGTCGACGAGGACGACACCCTCCGGGACGCCGCCATCGGCATGGTCGAGCGGGGCGTCGGCTCGGCGGTGGTGGTCGTCGACGGCAAGCCGGTGGGCATCGTCACCGACCGCGACGTGGTCCGGGCCCACGCCCAGGGGGTCGACGGGCAGGACAAGAGCGTGGCCGACTTCCTCTCCCGGCGGCTGCTGACGGCCCCGCCCACCATGTCGGTGCTGGAGGCGACCCAGATCATGCGCGACCGGGGCTTCCGCCACCTGGTGGTGGTCGACGACGACGGCGCCCTCGTCGGCGTGTTCTCCATGCGCGACCTGGTGGTCGGGCTCCTCCAGGAGATACAGGCCACCGCCACCGCGTAGCCGGTGCGGCGAGGGTCAGCCCCGGCCGGATCCCATGCGGCCCACCAGGGCCACCAGCCGGCGGTGGGCGTCGCCCGGGTCGAGGTGGACCCTGGCCCCGTGGCCGGGCAGGACCCACGAGAACGTCACCGTCTCCGCCAGCCGGGCCAATGACCGGGTCTGGGCCGTCCAGGAGTACCAGCAGGCACCGTCGAAGGCGACCAGGTCCTGGCGGCGGTGGCTCCAGGCGAGGGAGTCGCCCGTGAACAGCCAGGTGTCGTCGACCGTGAACACCATCGACCCTCTGGTGTGGCCGGGGACGGGAACGGCCACCACGCCCGGGGCCACCGTCACCGGCGCCTCGCCGTGGAACAGGTCGGTGGCGGCGGGAGCGGCCGACCGGTCGGCCTCGTGGATCCACATCCGGGCCCGGTAGCGCTCGGCCCACCGGGGGGCGTCGGCCACGTCGTCCCGGTGGGTGAGCAGGACGTGAGCCACTCCCCCGAGGGCGTCGACGGGTCCGGTGAGCGACCGGGTGTAGCGGGGGGCGTCGACCATGAGGTTGCCCTCGGGCCGCAGGACGAGGTAGCCGGTGGCGCCGAAGGAGTCCTCCGCGGTGTGGCCGAGGTCGTAGACGGGGCCGTCTACGGCGAGGGGGTAGAGCCCCTGGGGACGGGCCGTGCGGGGGGTGCGGCCGATGGACTGGGTGGGGCAGGCCTCGGCCGCCAACCACGCCCGGCGCTCGCCGGCGGCGCCGGCGGGCTGGGCCGACACGATCGACTGGTCGCCCGCCGCCCCCGAGAACAGCTCGGGGACGAGGTCGCGGCAGGTCCCGCAGTCGATGCACCGGGTGTCGACGAACCACGGCCCGTCGACGTTGCGGGGGTCGCGCTGGTCGATGCGGGCCATCTCGACACCCCACGGTACGCGCTCGGCTCGACTTCCCAGTCGGCTCGGAGATGCTGGCTCCGCCCATGAGGTCTCCGACCTCGCCCGCCGGAGCGGGTCCAGCCCGAGGGCCCGGTCGGGAGCTGTGTCCCGCCCCTCCTCGAGCGGCGGGACTGGCCGAGGACGTTTCGAACGCAACCGGCGGAACGACCCGCTGCGCGGCATCTAAGGTCGGCCGTCGTGGACTTCCGCCTCGAGCTCGTCCTCATCCCCGTCACCGACATCGACCGGGCCAAGGCGTTCTACGTCGAGCGGTGCGGCTTCGCCCTCGACGTCGACCACGAGGTCAGCGACCAGTTCCGGGTGGTGCAGATGACGCCGCCCGGCTCCGCCTGCTCGATCACCATCGGCCGGGGGATGACCGACGCCACGCCCGGCTCCTACCGAGGCACCCACCTGGTGGTCGACGACATCGAGGTGGCCCGGGCCGAGCTCGTGGGACGGGGCGTCGACGTGAGCGAGATCCGCCACTTCGACGGGACGGCCTGGGCCGACGGCCCCGACCCCAAGCGCAGCCGGTACAACTCCTTCGCCGACTTCAAGGACCCCGACGGCAACACGTGGGTGCTCCAGGAGGCCAAGCGACCGGAGTGACCGGGCTCGAACCCGCCGGGCGTCAGTCGAGCGCCTCCCGCAGGAGTTGGAGGGCGAGCTCCCGCAACTCCGTCGTGTCGGCTCCGTTGTCGGCGGCGACGTCCACCGCGTAGACGTCGTTGCCGACGAAGGCGATGGCGCTCGCCCGCCTCGGCGACTCCGAGATGAAGGCGCCGTCGTCGCCGTAGCCGGCCACCTGCTCGAGGCCGGCGGGCATGGTGAACGCCGGCAGCGCGCCCGGGAGGACAGCGACGTCGATGCCGCGGGGGCCGCCGTCGTCCCAGGTGAAGTTGCACCGGCGGGAGTCCGGCGTCGAGTTCTCCGTCACCCCGCTCGACGGCGGCAGGAGGGCCTGGACGTCGGCCAGCGACAGGCCGCAGCCGGGCGAGCCCGACGCGGGCGGACTCGTCGGCGGAAAGACCCCCGCGGCGGTGGTCGCGGTGGTCGCCGCGTCGTCGCCGTCGTCGCCGCCACAACCGGCGACGGCGAGAGCGATCACGGCCAGGGCGGCCACCGTCATCCGGCGGCGGGTGGGTTCTCGATACCTGGTCACAGCAGCAGGCTATCCATCGAGGGATGACACGCCACCCTTGTGGTTCGCCGGAGCATGGGACCACCCTGAGGGCGGCCGGTCGGACACACGTTCGACATGGGAAGGGACTACGACCTCGACCTCGGGGAGCTGGCCCACTGGCTGGATTTGGGCGCCGGGACCACCCCCAAACTCGCCGGTGTCACGCACGCTGCTGCACTTGGTGCGCTTCGGGCTGGCCGCGGTGCCGACCGAGCGGACCATCGCCGTGCGCCGCACCGTGCCGGCCCTGCGTGACGCCTAGCTGAATCGGCTGCGGCCGCGGGTGAGACGGTCCACACTCGACTGCTAAGTGAGCACGCCGGCGCCTCCACTCCGGCCGGCTAGGTCGCGGGGGAAACGGGACGCTTCTTGCGGGGAAGTGGGGAGCGCCCCGCCCCGCCCAATGGGCTGAATTCCCCTCCGGCAAGCCGGTGACTGGGCACGAGGGAGACCGACCGTGGGTCTGATCTATCCCGACGACCTCTACGGCGACGTCATGTGCTTCGACGGCGCCTTGGCCCGGAACGAGTCCGCCAGCGCGGACGACTGTCGTCCGGCGCGTTCTCTACACTGGACGCACCTTCGGCGAAAGGCGGAAAACATGTCCAAAGAGTCAGCGAAGAAGTTCGTCCGGCGGTTGCTCGACGACGACGAGTTCTTGGCGAAGATCGCCTCTGTCGAAGGCGGTGAGCGGCGCAAGCAGACGGAGGCGGCGGGCTTCGACTTCACCACCGAGGAGTTGCAGGAGGCCAAGGCGGAGCATCTGTCAGCGGCCGACGAGACCCGCAAGCCGGCGCCCGAATACGGCGGCATTCAGCCCCTTTACGGGGTGATCGACACCTGGGAAGCCTGACGCATTCGTCGGGTTGGCGGACCAGTCGGTCGACGGGCGCGGGCGCTCTACTCGGGATCGCCCGTGCCTCCCGTCGCAAGACCAGCCTCGGCGTCATCGAGGGCGTCCTTGGCGGCCAGCACCGCGCGCAGCTGCACCAGTTCATCGCTCCACGCCCAACGGGGCAACATCGACGTTGACACAGGAGGCCCGACCAGGGCCAGGGCCATCCGACGATCGTCCGGAATGTCCAAGGCCTGGTGACCGCTGGGTTCGTCCGCGTGTGCCCAGGAGGGCGGCCAGACCACCTTGTCCGCCGTGAACCGCAGTTTGTCCTCGATAGGCCACGGCGCGTCGGCGGGCTCCTCGACGACCGAGAAGAGTCCGTGGTCGTAGGGCAGGCCGGAGGCGGCCCGCTCCATGACCAGCCGCTCCCGGACGCCCCGGTCCTGGTGGATCAGGGCGCGGTGATGGCAGTAGGGGTGGTTGCCCCGGCGGCCGAAGAAGACGTGGGCGGTGAACGCATCCCCGCCGCGGCAGAGCTCGGCGTGCTCACAGCACTGACAGAACCCCCAGAGATGGGACGTGCCTTCCGCCCTCCCCGCTCCGAGGTTGAAGCGGAGCCGGTCGGACTCCTCGACGATCTCACGCAAGGGCTTGTCTCGAACGTTGCCTCCGACGTACTCGGCCGACGGGAGAGTGGGGTCGGCTTTGACCGAACCATCCGACTCGATACCGATCACGGCCAGGCCCTCCACCGGACCGGTCCAAAAGCCCCAGGGCTGGCCTCCGGAGCGCAAGAGTCGTTCGTACGGGCCGTAGTAACCGACGTTCTGCCCAGGCTGGAGGCTAATGCCGTCGTGCTGGCACCGGCGGGCGATGCGGGCGAGCATCGGGAAGACGTCGAGCAACTCGGGAGGCTGCAGGAGTATCTCCGGATGATCAGCGGCGTGGCCCATCGGGCCGGTGAGCTGCACCTGCCAGGCCAAGATCCCTGCGTCCTGGAGGTACTCGTAGAGTCGGGGGAGCTCGGGGGCCGAGAGACGGTTGACCTGGGTGTTGCACCCCACTCGTACACCGGCCCTGTTGAGACGGTCCATCGTCTGGAAGCAACGGCGCCACGATCCCGCTCTACCCCGGAGGGCGTCGTGGGTCGGCTCGAGGCCGTCGACGGAGACCCCCACCACGGCGATGCCCGCCTCGGCGATGCCTGCGGCCATCGCCTCGGTGATCCCCCAGCCCCCGGTGGTCATGCTGCACTTCATCCCGGCCCGGACGACCGCCGCGGCGATGGTGAGCCAGTCAGGACGAAGAAAGGCCTCGCCACCTAGGAGTGTGACCTCGTCGATGCCGATGTCGACGAGCTGGCCCACAAGATCGAGCGCCTCGTCGGTGGACAGCTCGGCCGGACGGGAAGGACCGGCTCGGGAACCGCAATGAGTGCAGGCGAGATTGCAGCGCAGGGTGATCTCCCAGACAGCGTGGGCCCTCCGTCGCCCGACCCTTCGGGCTACCGCCGGCTCAGGATCAGATCTAGACGCTGACGGGTTGAAGTCGGTCCGTGCCGCCGTATCACTCACGATCGCTCCCTCGTCGAAGCTGTTTGGCCGACCTTACGCCCCCTCTACGAGAATTTCCCGTGACTCGGTGTACGTCGCCCCGCAGCCGGGGTGACGACGCCCGGCCACCGCCCTGGCCGGCGGATCGGCGTGCTCGCATGCGGCGAGGGTGGGATCGCCATCGCGCTGGCCCTGGCCGCGCCCGACGACACCGTCGCCGGGTTCGACACCGACCGGGCCGCGATCGCCCGGGCCCGGCCGGCGGCCGGCGGCCGGCGCCGCCGGTGTCGCCGATCGGGTCACCTTCGAGGTCGCCGCCGTGCTCCTGGGAGGCCGCTACCACCTCGTGTTCGGTCCGCACCTGGCGCGATGGTGGGACCTGGATGCCGGCGGTGGTCGATTGTCGGGGCCGGCTCCGACCGGCTGTGGCTGAGATCGGCCCCGACCAGGTTCTTCACCGACCGGTTGTGCCCCGCCCGTCGTGAGCTCGGAGCCACGACGGCCCCGCACCCGCTGTCAGGGGGTGTTCTCGGCGTCGATATCGCCCTCGATCTTGACGCCGTCGCCCGAGGTGTCGATACCGCCCTCGGCGCTGCAGCCGGCCAGCAGACCGCCGGCGATCACAACTGCGATCAAGGCCCGCACCGTCCTTCTCATCGTCTGACCTTCCCTCCTGCCGGCTCGCCGGCTCGCGGCTCGCACGGACGAGGGCGAGCCAGCCGCGGTCGGTCGCCCCGCGAGCTTCCTTTCCCGCAACGGGCGACCCCTACCCAACGCCTGCCGGCGGCGTCGCCGGCAACCGTCAGCTGCGCAGGACGTTGGCGTAGATGAGCCACGCCAGCAGCGACTTGGCCACCAGGCTGAGCACGATGTAGGCCGACTCGCCGAACCGGTACGAACGCCAGGGGCCGGTCCGGGCGAACTGCAGCGCCTGGTTGGCGCCGAAGGCGGCGAAGAGCAAGAGCTGGGTCACCGTTATGGCGTAGACGAAGCTGGGCACCGCGCCCGCCCCGAGGGTGTACCACCAGATCGCCAGCCACGGGACCGTCCCGGCCAGGCACCCGCACCAGAACGCGGCCCAGTCGGTCCTGCCCGGCGTCTGGTGACGCTCCATGAGGAGGCCGAACAGGATCATCGACGTGTTCACCCCGAACAGCCCGAGGAGGGCGGCCACGTCGCGGATCCCCACGAAGAGGCCGATGAGCACCACCATGATCGACGCGCTCAACGAGTACTCCGCCCAGCGGGCGACGTTGGTTCCCCGGTCGAGGTTGCGCTCGTACCAGCGACGGATGCCGGGAGCGGCCATCAGCAGGTGGTCGACTGCGGCGAGCAGGAGGAACAGCGCCACCGCCGGCCCGATGGCCACCTCGAAGATCACCTCGGGGGTGACCGGGCCCTGGACGGCGACCGGATCGTCGCGCAGGTAGGCGGCCACCACCGGCAACGCGAGGCTGTTGCTGAGGGCGAGCATGAGCCCGCCCTGGACAAGATGGGCCGAACCCACGACGAGGTTCAACCGGCGGAGCTTGCGGTCGCGGGCCGTGAGCACTCTGTCGGGGACGTTCTGGTCGCCGTCGGTTCGCCGCACCGTTCCCCATCGTGTCACGTCGTCGCCCATGCCGTGCACGGTCGACGCCCGGCGGCGCCTTGCGGGATCCACCGGGTGCCCCCGCCCGTCGTGGGGAGGGTCAGCGGCCGCCCCTCAACGGCGACGGCGGGCGACGGCCAGGACGGCCGCCGGTGCCACCACCGCGCCCACGGCGAGGACGATCTCGGCCGTGCGCCGCGCCCGCCGGTGCCAACGCAGCCGGGCCAGGTCGTGGGGGCGCGGCGGCAGCTCGTCCGGCAGGCCCGGCCGGGATGGGTCGGCGGTCGGTGTCGCGGCGCGCCACCGGGGCGGCCACGGCGACCGGTCCCAGGCCAGCGCGGCACCCAGGCGGGCGGTGCCGGCGGGGTCGCCGTGGAAGGCGTCGACGAACCACCATTCGGCCACCGCGCGGCTCGGCGTCAGGTCGACCACGCTGTAGCCCCGGCGGGTGAGGTCGGCCCACCTCACGTGGGGCATCCGCCGCACCGCTCCGTCGATCACCCTCCACGCGCCCGGGAGATGGGTCCGGGCCATCGGCACCGACGAGGTGGCGGGGACCGTGACCTCCAAGCCGACCGGCTCCGCCCCCCGCGAGTCGTCGCCCTGCCCGTCGGGATCGGGGGGTCCCTCGAACGCCCACGACGAGTGGATGTCGCCGGAGAGCAGCAGGGTGCGGCAACCGGCGCCCGCCCGGTCTCCCATCCAGCGTGCGAGGCGGGCCCGCTCGGCGGTGTAGCCGTCCCACTGGTCGTCGTGGAGCACCTTCCCGTCCAGCACGGCGTAGCCGTTGGGGAGCAGGGCGTTGATCACCGGCGACGGAGGGAGCCGCAGCGCCACCTCGTTCACGACCACGCCGCTGTGGACCAGGGTCCACGGCCGGCTGGTGTCAGCCATCCGCTGCTCGAGCCACACCCGCTGGTCGTCGCCCAGCAACGACCGGTGGGGGTCGTTCCGGCCGGGCGCACCCTGTTCGCCGGCCTGCAGGTCACGGCCTTCGAACCGGGTGTCCAGCAGGATCATCTCCGCCAGGTCGCCCACCGCGAAGCTCCGCCACGTGCGGGTCGGGCGCCGGGGGTCCTCGAGGCGGGACGGGAGCCACTCCTGGCGAGCCCGGGCGGCGGCGGCCACCCGGTCGGCCCACGGCCCGTCGCGATCGGGGACGTGCTCCTTCGCTCCGTCCCGCCAGGCGTTGTCGGCGAGGTCGTGGTCGTCCCAGACGAGGGTCATCGGGTGGCGGCGATGGAGGGCCTGGCAGTCAGGGTCCTCCCTCAGCTGGGCCAGCCGCTGGCGGTAGTCGTCGAGGGTCAGCGCCGCCCTCGGCGGACGGTGGCGGCGGGGTCCGCCGCCACCGTCGTCCTCGTAGATGTAGTCACCGAGGTGGACCACCAGGTCGACCTCCCGCTCCGCCAGGGCGCGGAACACCCCGAGGGGTGCAACCGAGTAGCCGGAGCAACAGACGTAGCCGATCCGCACCCGCTCCGTCCCCGCCGAGCCGAGTGTCCGGGTGCGGCCCGCCGGCGACCGGGTGCCACCGGTGGCGAACCGGTACCAGTAGGTGGTCGCCGGCGACAGGCCGTCGGCGTCGACGACGACGGTGCCGTCGCGCTCCGGCCCGGCGTCGGTCGTCCCTCCGCCGATCACGTGGACGAAGCTCGGGTCGGCGGCGACCTCCCATTCCACGTCCCCGTAGCCGGGCGGCACCCGGGACCAGATCAGGACCCGGTCGTGGCGCGGTTCGAACGATGCGACGCCCCATCGGAACAATCGGTCCGGGGTGAGGGCGGTCATCGGCGAGCCCCCGGTCGGCCGTGTGCGGCCGCGAGGCACTGACGGCTCCGGCTGCCATCGGGCATCGGCTGCCGTTCTTCGCTCACGGCGGAAAGGGGTGGCTCGTCGCGGATGCCGTACAGGTTGGCATGGCTCCCCGGCGCCGGCGTCCTGACTCGCCGCCCGTGGCCACCGGTCACACGACCCGGACCCGGGGAGCGCGAGTCGCCCGCATCAGGGCCGTCCGACACCCGCCGCCACCCGCAGAACCGCGTCGACGGACAGATCGATGTCGGCCTCCGTAGTCGACCAGTTCGAGATCGAGACCCGCATCAGGCGCCGCCCCCGCCACGTCGTGCCGCCCAGCCAGCAGGTGCCGTCGCGCTGGACCCCGTCGATGACCCGCTCGGTGCGGGCGTCGTCGCCGAACCCGGCCAGCACCTGGTTCAGGACGACCTCGTTGGCTATCTGCGCACCTCCGGCCGCCAGCCCCTCGGCCATGCGGCGGGCCAGGTGGCAGTTGCGCTCGACCAGCGCCGCGATTCCCTCACGACCAAGCTCACGAAGGGCAGCCCAGGTGGCGAAGCCGCGAGCCCGTCGTGAGGACTCGAGGGTGAAGTCCGCTCCACCCGTCGTCCGTCCGCCCGGCCCGGCCAGGTACGGCGCGGTGTAGGACACCGCTGCACTGTGGACGTGGGGGTGGGCGCAGATCGCGAACCCCGAGTCGTACGGGACGTTGAGCCACTTGTGACCGTCGCAGGCCCACGAGTCCGCCAGCTCGACGCCCTCGACCAGATGCTGCGTCCTCGGGCTCGCCGCAGCCCAGAGGCCGAAGGCGCCGTCGACGTGGATCCAGGCGCCGTGACGGCGGGCGATCTCGCAGGCGGCCCGGAGCGGATCCACCGCGCCGGTGTTGACGTTGCCGGCCTGGAGGCACACGATCACCGGACCGACCACACCTTGGCCGAGCACGCGGGCGAGGTCGTCGAGGTCGATCGCCCCGTTCGAGTCGGGCGCGACGGGCTCGACGATGTTGGTGCCGAAGCCGAGGAGGCGCAGCGCCCGATCCACCGTGGCGTGGCGCTCGACGCCCGCCACCACCCGGACCCGGGGCGCTCCGTAGAGCCCGTCCGCTTCGACGTCCCACCCGGCGGCAGCCAGCACCTGATGGCGGCCGGCGGCGATACCCACCGTGTTGGCGGCCTGAGCGCCGGTGACGAAGCCGATCGAAGCCGTGGACGGGAGTCCAAGGAGCTCCTTGAGCCACGCCCCCGCGGCCTCTTCGGCGGCCACCGCAGCCGGGGACACAACGGAGCTGAACGCGCACTGGTCCCATCCGGTGGCAAGGATGTCGGCGGCGGTGGCAGCCGGAAGCGCGCCACCGATGACGAAGCCGAAGTACCTGGGACCGGCGGTCGCCACCAGCCCGCCGTCCGCTGCTTCGACCAGGGCATCGAAGGCTTCGCCGGCGGGGGTGGGCAGGTCCGGGAGCCGCCCTCCGAACGCCGCCCGCAGCCGATCGAGGTCGCCGGCGGCGTGCACCGGACGGTCACCGAGGGAGGCGCGGTAGGAGGCGGCCGCTCCGGCGGCGGCCCGAAACAGCTCCGAGAGATCGGTCATCCCCGGGACCATAGGCCGAGCGGTCCCGAGCAGCTCCGGTTGCGGTCGCCGCCACGGGAGGTGCGCCCAGCCACGCCTTCCTGGCCGGCCGGGGCATCCGCCGTCGCCGTGGCCCGCCGTCGGATCGAGGACCGCACCGGGGCCACGGCGGCCAGGTTTGACTCGCCGGGGGACTGCACCGAGACTGTCCGCCGACGCACGACCGGGGGTCGCCGCAACAGGCCGAGGACTCCCCTGGCAGGTACTCAGGGAGGCGGGAGTGTGACTGGCGGAAGCCTCGATCCTCAGGGCCCGGCGGCCGAGTCGGCGGCCGCGCTGTGGTGGTTGATGCTTGCGCTCGGCGTGGCCGTGTTCGTGGTCTTCGCCGTCTTCCTCGCCGTCGGACTGTTCCGGTCCCGGGCCGATGGCGGCACCGAACCCGGGGCCGACGCCACCGGGCGCTTCGGCGCCTGGATGATCGGTGCGGGCGTGGCGGTGCCGCTCATCGTGATCTCGGTCGTGTTCGCGGCCACGGTGCGGGCCCTGACGGATCTCGAGACGACGGCGCCCGAAGGCGCGCTCGTGGTCGACGTCGTCGGGCACCAGTGGTGGTGGGAGGTCCGCTACCCCGACCAGGCGGTGACCACCGCCAACGAGCTGCACATCCCCGTGGGCCGGAAGGTCGCGCTCCGCCTGTCGTCGGCCGACGTCATCCACAGCTTCTGGGTCCCGGAGCTGGGCGGCAAGCTCGACCTGCTTCCCGACAGGGTCAACATCCTCGTGCTCGAAGCCGACGAGCCGGGCGAGTACGCCAGCCGGTGCGCCGAGTTCTGCGGGCTCCAGCACACGCTCATGGGCATGGCCGTCGTGGCGGAGCCGGCGGACCGCTTCGACGCCTGGGCCGCAGCCCGCAGCCAGGCCGCGGCGACACCGGGCGATGCGATCGCTCGGCGGGGCCAGCAGGTGTTCCTCGGTGCGGGGGACTGTGCGTCCTGCCACACGGTGGCGGGGACGAGCGCGGCGGGCACACGCGGCCCGGACCTGACCCACATCGCCAGCCGGCCCACCCTCGGCGCGTCGCCCCTGGAGAACACCGCCGCCAACCTGGCCCGGTGGGTCTCCGACCCCCACGCCATCAAGCGGGGTGTGCACATGCCCGCCGCCCAGATCAGCCCCGAGGACATCGAGGCCGTCCTCGCCTACCTGGGCACACTGCGATGACTCCGGACGAGACGACGCCGTCCACCCCGGGACCGAAGGTGGCGGAGCCGCTCACCCACGACGAGCTCAACCGGCTGTTCGCCGATCCCAAGGGGCTGTGGGGCCAGCTGACCGGGGTGCAGAACGACAAGCTGGGCAAGCGCCTGATGCTCACCGGGTTCTTCTTCCTGATCCTGGGCGGGAGCTTCGACTCGGTGCTGATGCGGCTCCAGCTGGCCGTGCCCAACAACGACTTCATCAGTGCCGAGGTGTACAACGAGCTCTTCACCAACCACGGCACGGTTGTGATGTTCCTCGTGATCCTGCCCATCTTCGAGGGCTTCGCCATCATGACCCTGCCCTTGCTGCTGGGCACCCGCGAGATGCCCTTTCCCCGGCTGGGGGCGTTCTCCTACTGGGCCCTGCTGTTCGGCGGGCTCCTCTACTACAGCAGCACGCTGTTCCAACTCGTACCCGACGCCGGGTGGTTCGCCTACACGCCCCTGAGCGGCCCCGAGTACTCGCCCGACCTGGCCCTCGACTTCTGGGTGCTCGGTCTGGGCGTGGCCGAGGTGGGAGCGATCGCGGCGGCCATCGAGATCATCATCGGCATCCTCAAGATGCGGGCCCCGGGTATGACCCTCAGCCGCATCCCGCTCTTCGCGTGGGCGCTCCTGGTCTTCTCGTTCATGATCCTGTTCGCCTTCACACCGCTGATCATCGGGAGCCTCCTGCTGGAGCTCGACCGGGGCTTCGGGACGCAGTTCTTCAACCCCGCCCTCGGCGGCAGCTCACTGCTGTGGCAGCACCTCTTCTGGATCTTCGGGCACCCCGAGGTGTACATCCAGTTCGTCCCCGCCGCCGGCGTGGTGTCGATGATCATCCCCGTCTTCACCCGCCAACGGATCGTCGGCTACACGTGGATGGTCGGCGCCCTGGTCGCGATCGGGTTCCTGTCGTTCGGGTTGTGGGCCCACCACATGTTCACGACAGGACTGCCCCCGCTGGTGCTCAGCTTCTTCGCCGCCGCCAGCATGCTGATCGCCATCCCTGCGGGCGTGCAGTTCGTCGGCTGGCTGGCCACCATCTGGGCCGGCCGGCCCGTGTTCAAGACGCCGTTCCTGTTCTGCATCGGCTTCCTGGTGATCTTCGTCATCGGCGGCATCACGGGGGTGATGGTGGCGGCCGTGCCCTTCGATCTCCAGGCCCACGACTCGTTCTTCGTGGTCGGTCATATGCATTACGTGCTCATCGGCGGCGTCGCCTTCCCGATCTTCGCCGGTGTCTACTACTGGTTCCCCAAGTTCACCGGGAAGCTGCTCAACGAACGTCTGGGGCGGTGGAACTTCTGGCTGCTGTTCATCGGGGTGAACGTCACGTTCTTCCCCATGCACATCGCCGGCCTGCTCGGCATGCCCCGGCGCATCTACACCTACACCGAGGACACGGGGTGGGGGATCTACAACCTCATCTCCACCGTCGGGGTGTTCGTCATCGTGCCCGGCATCGCGGTGTTCGTCTGGAACGTGGTTCGTACCCTTCGCCGAGGAGAGCCGGCGGGGAACAACCCCTGGGACGCCGACACGCTCGAATGGGCGACGTCCTCGCCCCCGGCCGAGCACGGCTGGTCGGTGCTTCCCATCGTCCACAGCCGCCATCCCATGTGGGACCAGGACGACCTCCACCGGGGCGAGCCGCACCTCGAGCGGTTCGTCCACAGCCTGGCCGAGTGGCCGCTGCGGTGGCGGGCGGCGGTGATCGTCGGCACCGCCGACGCCCGACCGCAGGAGATCTTCCGGGTCGCAGGGCCGTCCATCTGGCCCCTCGTGGCCGCGTGCGGGCTGGTGCTGATCTTCATCGCCGAGCTCATCAAGTGGCGGTGGATCGTCGCCGCTGGCGCGCTCATCCTCATCGTGGCGCTGGTGGGCTGGAACTGGCCCGAGGATCCCCCCATGACGGTGGAGGAGGAGGACGCCTTCGAGCGAGAGCACGGGGTTGCCGTCAACGCCGGCGGCAGCGTGGTGGTGGCGAGGTGGGCGGTAGGGCTTCTCATCCTGTTCATGGCCATCGCCTTCGGCGGTTTGCTGCTCAGCTACTTCTACCTGCGGCTGGAGAACCCGGTCTGGCCGCCGCCGGGCATCGCCGACCCACCGCTGACCGAGGCGGTCGTCGCCGCCGCTCTCCTGGCCCTCAGCGGGCGCAGCGCCCGCGGCGCCCTCCGGCGGGTGCGGGCCGGCGAGCAGACAAAGTTCATAGCCGCGCTGGCGGCCACCCTCGCGCTGGCGGGGACGGGCGCCGTGATCCAGTTCCGCGACGTCGCCCAGTTCCAGTTCGGCGGCACCGAGCACGCCTACGGGTCGATCTTCTACACCTTGAGCGGCTTCGTCTTCGTTGCCTTCCTGGCGGGGATGATCATGCTGTTCATGTCGCTCTACTGGGCGCTACGAGGGCAGTACGGCATCCGGCGCCACGCCACGGTCGCCAACATCGCCCGCTTCTGGGCGGCGGTGGTGGTGGTGTGGCTGGTCGGGTTCGGCGTTCTCTACATGGCCCCCCGACTGGTATGACCGACCATCGGGACGCGCCCGGTCCCGACGGCGGGACGACGTCGGTGGACGGCACGCCGGTGGCGGTTGACGTTTCCAGCGACCGGCTCACCCGCAGGGGCTGGGTCGTGCTGCTGGGCGGACCGGTCATCTGGCTGACGCACTTCATGGTGGTGTACCTGGCGACCGAGGCCGGGTGCGCGGGCGGCGGCCCGGGGTTGCGAGCGTTCGACCCGCCGGTTCCGGCGGCCCTCACGTTGATCGCCACCGCAATGGCGGCTCCCGGGTGCCTGATGTTCGCAGCGTGGGCCCGGCGGCGATGGTCGGCCGGCGGCGGGGCGGAGGCCGACGATCCCGGCCGCGCAACCGGTGCCCACCAGCACCGGCAGGACGGGACGCTGGCGTTCGTGAGCCTGCTGCTGGCCCTCTTCTCGTTCGTGGCCGTGCTTTTCGTCGGGCTGCCGGCGACGGTCCTGGAGTGCTGACAGCGGTCCTCGCCCACGCCGGACGGGCCGTCGAGCCGCACGACCTCTGGAGCGCGTGGAACCTCGAGCCGGTGGTGCTCGGCAGCCTGGCCCTGGCTGCCTGGGTCTACCGCCGGGGGGCCGGGAGCCGCTCCCGGCCCCGCCCGGCCTGGCGCGATCGATGCTTCTTCGGCGGGCTGACCGCCCTGGCCCTCGCCCTCGTCTCGCCTCTCGACGCTCTCTCCGGCGCATTGGCCTCCGCCCACATGGTCCAGCACGTGCTGCTGGTGCTGGTGGCGGCGCCCCTGCTGGCGTTGAGCAGGCCCGTGGCGAACCTGGTGCGCGGCAGCCCGGCAGGAATCCGGGACGTGACCGTGCGCTGGCGTCGACGGCTGCGACCGGCACTGGGCACCCTGCGTTGGTTGCGCTCCCCGGCAACCGTCTGGCTCCTCCATGTCGGCGCTCTGTGGTTCTGGCACGCAGCCGTGCCTTACGACGCCGCCGTGGAGCACCACCTCCTCCATGTCGCCGAGCACCTCACCCTTCTCGCCACGGGAGTGCTGTTCTGGGACGTGGTCGTGGACACCCGGCCGTCGCACCACCTCTCCGACGGCCGGGGCGTGCTGCTGGTGTTCGCCATGGGCATGCAGAGCGTGTTCCTGTCCGCCCTCCTCACCTTCGCCGGATCATCCTGGTACGGCGTCTACGCCCAGACGACCGCGCCGTGGGGGCTGGACCCGCTCGAGGACCAGCAACTGGCGGGGGTCATCATGTGGATCCCGGCCGGTCTCGTCTATGTCGGCGCCGGCCTCGCCCTCCTCGTCCTCTGGATCCGGGCCAGCGAGCCGTCGGACGCACTGGTGTGAGCACACCGGTGGGAACCGCCTCGACGAGGGCTCTTCGCTCAGAACCCTGCCGCCTCAAGCTCCCGAAGCCGAAAGAACGCCCTGGTGAACTCGATCGCCGAGGCTTCGTCGAACGCTTTGCATGTGAACAGGACGACGGCCACGAACCGAGCGCGGGTCCAGACATAGAGGGAGATCCCGGAGTCGATCAGGGGCAGGAAGGCGTCGAACCCTTGGTTGTCCTCGCTCCCCTCGCCGGCCGGGGCGAAGATCGCCGGTCGCCCATAACCTCGGAGCCCGAGATGGTTCGCCACTCCCTGGAGGTAGATCTCCACCCGGCTCCCATCGATGTCGATCGTGTAGAAGCCCTCCAGAAGGAGCCTCTGCCTGGTGATCTCCGGTGCAAGATTGCGCATTCCCAAGGTTCGCTCATGTCGATGCGGAGCTCCGGGATCCTGGTCGGCGACCGATGAGTTCCGGCGGGCTCGGTAGTCGGAGCACCATGGACTTCGGACCTGCCGCCCGCCGCCTGGCCGACCTGCTCGGTGGCGTCACCGACGACATGCTCGACCGGGCCACGCCGTGCCCCGCCTATCGCCTCGGGGACCTGATCGAGCACCTGGGTGGGATGACCCTCGCCTTCACCGCGGCTGCGAGCAAAGCCGGCGGGGCGACGGGATCGACCCCGCCATCGGGGCAGGCGTCCCGCCTGCCGGCCGACTGGCGGGCCCGCATCCCCCGTGACCTGGCCGCCCTGGCCGACGCCTGGCGTGACCCGGCGGCGTGGACCGGGATGACCCAGGCCGGCGGCGTCGACCTCCCGGGCGAGGTGGCGGGGCTGATCGCCCTCGACGAGCTCGTCGTCCACGGCTGGGACGTGGCCCGGGCCTCGGGTCAGGGCTACGACGTGGGTGAGGACGACCTGCAGGCCGTCTTCGGCTTCGTCTCCCAGTTCCCCGAGGACGGCACCGACGGGCTGTTCGGGCCGGCGGTGGCGGTGCCCGACGGGGCGCCCCTGCTCGACCGGCTCATCGGCCGCACCGGCCGCGATCCGTCCTGGTCGCCGTTCGGGTAGGAAGGCGGCGTGGCCGACCCCGGGGAGCGACTGGAGACCTACCGGGCCAAGCGGGACTTCTCGGTCACCGCCGAGCCGGCGGGCGGGACGGCGCCGCCGGCGGGCGGCACCGACGGGGGACCGGGTGGGCGCTTCGTGGTCCAGCGCCACCGGGCCCGGCGGCTGCACTACGACTTCCGACTGGAGGTCGACGGGGTCCTGGCCAGCTGGGCGGTCCCCAAGGGGCCGTCGCTCGACCCCCGGCGCCGGCAGCTGGCCGTCCACGTGGAGGACCACCCCATCGAGTACTTCGACTTCGAGGGCGTCATCCCCCGGGGCGAGTACGGGGGCGGCGACGTCATCGTGTGGGACTGGGGGACGTGGATCCCCTCCCGTCCCGCCGACGCCGACCCGGCCACCGCCATCGGCCGGGGCGAGCTCCACTTCGAGCTGGCGGGAACGAAGCTGGCGGGCCGGTTCGTCCTCGTCCGGACGGGCGACGACGACAAGCAGTGGCTGCTCCTCCACAAGAAGGGCGACCAGTCCCAGGCGGGATGGGATCCGGAGGACCATCCCCGGTCGGTCAAGACGGGGCGGACCAACGACGAGGTCGCCGTTGCGCCGGACGTGGAGTGGCACAGCGACCGTCCCCCGGCGGAGGCCGCCGTCCGCCTCGGGAGCGGGCCGCCGCCGACATGGGACCCGCCCACCGCCGACGAGCTGGCCGCCCTCGACGGGCTGGGCGGGGCCGGCCGGTGGACGCTGCAGGGCCGCCACCTCAAGCTCACCAACCTGAACAAGGTCCTCTTCCCCGGGCGGGAGGGGGAGGCGCCCATCACCAAGCGGGAGCTGATCCGGTACCACGCCCGGGTGGCGCCGTTCATGCTCCCGTACACCTACGACCGTCCCGTCAACCTCAACCGGTTCCCCGACGGGGCCGACCAGCCCGGGTTCTGGCACAAGGAGGTGCCCGGCCACGCCCCCGAGTGGCTGACCCGCTGGCACAACGACGAGGCCGACCCGGGGGAGACCGCCACCTACTTCGTGGTCGACAGCGTCCCCGCCCTGGCCTGGATGGCCAACTACGGGGGCCTCGAGCTGCACGGGTGGACGTCGCGGCTCCCCGACGTCCACCAACCGACGTGGGCCCTCATCGACATCGACCCCGGACCCAACGTGGGCTTCGACGACGTGATCGTCCTGGCCCGCCTGTACCGGACCGCCTTGGAGCACCTCGGCGTGGTAGGGATGCCCAAGGTCACCGGGAAGCGGGGGGTGCAGATCTGGGTGCCGATCGCCGACGGGTACCGGTTCTCGGAGACCCGGAAGTGGGTGGAGAAGGTGTCCCGGGCGGTGGGGGCCACCGTCCCCGAGCTGGTCAGCTGGGAGTGGGAGACGTCGCGTCGCCAAGGGCTGGCCCGCCTCGACTACACCCAGAACGCGATCAACAAGACCCTGGTGGCGCCGTTCAGCGCCCGCCCGGCGGCGGGGGCACCGGTGTCGGTGCCCATCCGGTGGGACGAGCTGGAGGAGGAGGGGCTGCGCCCCGACCGGTGGACGATCCGCACCGTGCTCGACCGCCTGGCCACCGAGGGTGACCCGCTGGTCTCCCTGATCGGGCGCCAGCAGAGGCTGCCTCCGCTGTAGCGGCGACGGGCGCCGACGCGGGCCAGCCGCTCGGATGAGGCCGCCCGTCGCGGCGCGCTACCGGTTACCCGTGCTCTGCCCGCTCGGCGGCGTCGGCCTCGGCCTTGGTGCGGTGGACGGTGCCGTCGGGGTGCTCGGGCGGGGAATAGAGGGAGTACAGCTTGAGGTCGCCGTCGCCGTCGTTGACCACGTTGTGCCACGTCCCACAGGGGACGATGACGGCCCCGTCGTCCTCCAGCTGGTGGGTCTCGGTGATCTCGTCCTTCGACGGCCCGAAGGTGACGCGGGCCATGCCTTCCTCGATGCGCAGGAACTGGTCGGTGTCGTCGTGCATCTCGACACCGATCTCCTCGCCGGGGGCCAGGCGCATGACCGTGAGCTGCACGTTCCGCCCCGTGAACAGCACCGTCCGGAAGTTGGGGTTCTGGAGGGTGGCCTCCTCGATGTCTCCGGTCCAACCGGTCACGTCGTTCTCCTTTCGGGAGCTAATGGGCCCAGGCGTGCCCGGGCGGATACACGGCTGTGACGCTGCGGACGGTGCCCGACTGGGAGCGCATGACCAGTGACTCGGTGGTGACGCCGCGGGCGTCGTAGCGAACGCCGCGGCACAGCTCGCCGTCGGTGATGCCGGAGCAGGCGAAGAAGCAGTTGTCACCCCGAACCAGATCGTGGGTGCCCAGAACCAGGTCGGGGTCGATGCCGGCGTCGACGATGGCCCGTCGTTCCTCGTCGGACTGGGGCCACAGGCGGGCCTGCATCTCGCCCCCCAGGCACTTGAGGGCGGCGGCGGTGATGACGCCCTCAGGGGTGCCGCCGATGCCGAAGAGGATGTCGCCGGCGCCGTCGGGCACGCCGGTGGAGATGCCGCCGGCCACGTCGCCGTGCTCGATGAGGCGGATGCGGGCGCCGGCGGCGCGGATCTGGGCGATGAGCTCGGCGTGGCGGGGGCGGTCGAGGACCACCGCGGTGACATCGCTCACCGGCAGGCCGAGGGCCTTGGCCACGGCCCGGATGTTGTCGGCCGGGGGGCGGTCGATGTCGATGCAGCCGGCCGCGGCCGCTCCGACCGCGATCTTGTTCATGTAGAAGGCCGGTCCCGGGTTGAACATGGTCCCCCGGTCGCTGGCCGCGATCACCGACAGGGCGTTGGGCCGGCCGAGGGCGGCCAGGGTGGTGCCCTCCACCGGGTCGACGGCGATGTCGACCTCGGGCGACCCGCCCAGGCCGAGCTGCTCGCCGTTGTAGAGCATGGGGGCCTCGTCCTTCTCCCCCTCCCCGATCACGACCACCCCGGTCATGGCCACGCGGTTGAGGAAGTGGCGCATGGCCTCCACCGCGGCCCCGTCGGCCTCCTCCTTCTCCCCCCGTCCCATCCACCTGGCGGCGGCCATGGCCCCCGCCTCGGTGGCTCGCACGAACTCCATGGCCAGGTTGCGGTCGGGGGTCACCGCCGGACACTACCCGCCGGCTCCCGCCGCCATTTCGGACGGAAATCCACCCGGGAGGTGACTATCGCTCCAAAAGGGCGACGGGAGCGCCGACAATGGCGGGCGTGGTCGTCGTCGGACGGGAGCCGCTGTCGGTGGCGGACGTGGTGGCGGTGGCCCGCGGCGGAGCCCCCGTGGAGGTCGCCCGTGACCTCGACGCGGTCATGGGGCCGTCACGGGCGGTGGTGGAGGCGGCGGTCGACGAGGGGCGGACCGTCTACGGGGTCACCACCGGCTTCGGCGCCCTGGCGTCGACCCCCATCCCGGCCGACGAGGTGGCCCGGGTGCAGTACGCCCTGGTCCAGAGCCACGCCGCCGGCATGGGGCCCGATGTCGACCGGGAGGTGGTGCGGGCCATGCAGCTGCTCAAGGCCCGGACCCTGGCCGCCGGGTCGTCGGGCGTGCGGCCCCTCCTGGTGCGGTCGATCGTCGAGCTGCTCAACGCGGGTATCACCCCGGCCGTCCCCGAGCTGGGGTCGCTGGGCGCGTCGGGCGACCTGGCGCCCCTGGCCCACGCCGCCATCGTCCTCCTCGGCAACGGGTGGGTGCTCGACGTCGACGGCCGCCGGGTGGATGTCGGACCCGAGGTGGAGCCGATCCGGCTGGAGGCCAAGGAGGGGTTGGCCCTGCTCAACGGCACCGAGGGGATGCTCGCCCACCTGTGCCTGGCCCTGGCCGACCTCGACGTCGTCCTGCGCACGGCGGACGTGACCTGCGCCCTGAGCGTGGAGGCCCTGCGGGGCACCGACGCCCCCTTCGCGGCCCGCATCCAGGCGTTGCGGCCCCACGCCGGGCAGGCGGCCAGCGCGGCCAACCTCCGCCGGCTGCTGGCGGGGTCGCCGATCGTGGCCTCCCACCGGGCCGGCGACCACGCGGTGCAGGACGCCTACTCCCTGCGGTGCGCGCCCCAGGTCCACGGGGCGGCCCGGGAAGTGGTCGAGTGGTGCCGGCGGGTGGTGCAGGTGGAGCTGGCCGCGGTAACCGACAACCCGGTGGTCTTCCCCGACACCGGCGACGTGGTCTCGACCGGGAACTTCCACGGCCAGCCGTTGGCCTACGCGGCCGACTTCGCCACCATCGCCCTGGCCGACCTGGCCTCGATCGTCGAGCGGCGGGTCGACCGGCTCATGGACCCCACCCGCTCCGACGGGCTCCCCCCGTTCCTGGCGCCCGAGGCGGGGGTCAACTCGGGCTTCATGCTGGCCCACTACACGGCGGCGGCCCTGGTCAACCGGCTACGGGGCCTGGCCGCTCCCGCCTCGTGCGACACCGTGTCCACGTCGGCCGGGCAGGAGGACCACGTATCGATGGGATGGAACGCCTGCCTGTCGTTGCGGGCGGCCGTCACCGACGCCATGCGGGTGGTCGCCATCGAGCTGGTGTGCGCGGCCGAGGCGGTGGAGCTGCGGGGCCTGCCGCCGGCGCCGGCCACCGGGGCGGCCATCGCCTGCCTGCGCCGGCACGTCCCCCGCATGGACGTCGACCGCTTCCTCGCCCCCGACCTGGCCGCGGCCGAGGGCCTCGTCCGGAGGGGCGAAATCCTGCGCTCGCTGCCGGTGGAGCTGGACTGACGTGCGGGCGCCCCGCGGTCCCGACCGCACGTGCCGGGGCTGGGCCCAGGAGGGGGCCCTGCGGTGCCTGATGAACAACCTCGACCCGGAGGTGGCCGAGCGCCCGGAGGACCTGGTCGTCTACGGCGGGCGGGGCAAGGCGGCCCGGTCGTGGGAGGCGTTCCACGCCATCGTCCGGGAGCTGACCGCGCTCGACGACGACCAGACCCTGCTGGTGCAGTCGGGCAAGCCGGTGGGGGTGTTCCGGACCCATCCGATGGCGCCCCGGGTCCTCCTGGCCAACTCCCTGCTCGTCCCCGACTGGGCCACCTGGGACGACTTCTGGCGGCTGGAGGCGTTGGGGCTGACGGCCTACGGGCAGATGACGGCCGGGTCGTGGATCTACATCGGGACCCAGGGGATACTCCAGGGCACGTTCCAGACGTTCGCGGCGGTGGCCGACGCCCACTTCGGCGGGTCGTGGGCGGGCCGGATCGTGCTCACGGCCGGGCTCGGGGGGATGGGCGGGGCCCAACCCCTGGCGGTGACCATGAACGGCGGGGTGGCGCTGTGCCTCGACGTCGACCCGGCCCGGGTGGAGCGGCGGCGGGCCGAGGGGTATCTGGACGAGCGGGCGTCCTCGCTGGAGGACGGGGTCCGCCTGGCACGGGCCGCCGCTCGGGAGGGACGGGCCCTGTCGGTGGGGGTGGTGGCCAACGCCGCCGATGCCTTCCCGGCGCTGCTGACCGCCGGCTTCGAGCCGGACGTGGTCACCGACCAGACGTCGGCCCACGACCCCTTGCACGGCTACGTCCCCGACGGGTTGTCGCTGGAGGAGGCGGTGGCGCTGCGGGCGGCTCAGCCCGACGACTACGTCCGGCGGGCCCGGGCCGCGATGGCCGCCCACTGCGAGGCGATGGTGGGCTTCCTCCGGGCGGGCGCGGTCGTATTCGACTACGGGAACAACCTGCGGGGCGAGGCCCGGGCGGGCGGGTTCGCCGACGCCTTCGAGTACCCCGGTTTCGTCCCCGCCTACCTGCGGCCGCTGTTCTGCGAGGGGAAGGGGCCGTTCCGGTGGGTGGCCCTGTCCGGCGACCCGGCCGACATCGCGGTGACCGACGCCGCGGTGGCGGCCGCCTTCCCCGACGACCCGCTGTTGCAGCGGTGGCTGGCGCTGGCGCCGTCCCGGGTGAAGTTCCAAGGCCTGCCGGCCCGCATCTGCTGGCTGGGGCTGGGCGAGCGGGACCGGGCCGGGGCGCTGTTCAACGACCTGGTTCACCGGGGCGACGTGAAGGCGCCCATCGTGATCGGCCGCGACCACCTCGACGCGGGATCGGTGGCGTCGCCCTACCGGGAGACGGAGGCGATGAACGACGGGTCCGACGCCATCGCCGACTGGCCCATCCTCAACGCCCTGCTCAACACCGCCTCGGGGGCGTCGTGGGTGGCGGTCCACCACGGCGGGGGCGTCGGGATGGGCAAGTCGATCCACGCCGGGGCCCAGCTGGTGGTGGACGGGACGCCCGACGGCGCCCGCCGGGCCGAGCTGATGCTGTGGAACGACCCCGCAACCGGGGTCATGCGCCACGCCGACGCCGGCTACGACCGGGCCCGTGAGGTGGCGGCCGAGCGAGGCGTGCGGGTGCCGATGCCCGGATGAAAGACCAGGTGGGCGATCTCGTCGTGCGGCGGGCGGGGCGGGTGTTCGGGTACCCCGACGACGGCCCGCTGGCTGTCGTGGTGCGGGCCGGGGTGGTCGAGCGGGTGGTGGCCGATCGGGAGGTCGACGTCGACCGGCCCGAGCTCGATGCCGGCGGGCGGGCGGTGATCCCCGGCTTCGTCGACGCCCACACCCACCTCGTCTTCGCCGGCGACCGGTGCGACGAGTTCGTGGCCCGGCTGGCGGGGCGCCCCTACGCCGCCGGCGGGATCATGCGGACCGTCGCCGCCACCCGGGCGGCAACGTTCGAGGAGCTGGTGGACGGGGTGGTGGCCCGGGCCGACGGGGCCCTGTCGACCGGCACCACCACCATCGAGGTCAAGTCGGGCTACGGGCTCGACACCGCCCACGAGCGGCGGCTGCTGGAGGCGGTGGCGGCGGCGGGGGCGCGGACCGCGGCGGAGCTGGTCCCGACCTTCCTCGGGGCCCACCTGGCCCCCGACGCCGATTACCTCGACCTGGTGGTGGAGGAGATGCTGCCCGCCTGCGCTCCGCTGGCGGTGAGCTGCGACGCCTTCTGCGACGAGGGCGCCCTCACCGTGGAGCAGGCCCGGCGGGTGCTGGAGGCGGGCGTGGGCCACGGGCTCGCCCCCCGCATCCACGCCGAGGAGCTGGCCCACACCGGCGGGGCCCGGCTGGCGGCGTCGGTCGGATGCCTCTCGGCCGACCATCTGGTCCACGCCGACGAGGCCGACGCCCGGGCCCTGGCCGATGCCGGCGTGGTCGCCGTCCTCCTGCCGGCCACGTCGTTCGGCCTGCGCTCCGCCTACGCCCCGGCCCGGATGCTGGCTCGCCTCGGGGTCACCCTGGCTCTGGCCACCGACTGCAACCCGGGCACGTCGAACACCACGTCGATGCCGTTCGTGATCGGGCTGGCGTGCAGCGCCTACGGGCTGAGCCCGGACGAGGCGGTGCGGGCGGCCACCGAAGGCGGGGCCGCCGCCCTCGGGCGGGACGACATCGGCCACCTCCGACCGGGGGCGCGGGCCGACCTGGTGGTCCTCGACACCGACCGATGGGCCGACCTCGGCTACCGGCCGGGCATGCCCCTGGTGCACACCGTCGTCAGGAACGGCCGGGTCGTCCCATGACCGCGGACTGGCCCCGGGCGTCGGAGTGGCTGGCCGGCGGGAGCGACGACCCCGACGCCATGGTGGTGGCAGGGGTGCCGCTGGTCGAGCACGCGGTAACGCCGTCGCGCTACGACCTGGCGCCGGCCGCGGTCCGGGCCCGCCTGAACCGGCTGTCCACGTGGCACGGGCCGCGGCGGGTGGCGTTGGAGCAGGTCGACGTGCTCGACCTGGGGGACGATCTCTCCCCGCCACCGCTCGGGGCCCGGTTGACCGTCCTCCTGGGCGGCCACAACGGGGTGACGTTCCACGCCCTCTCGGCCGCCGGCGACCTCGGCCGGTGGGGGCTGCTGACCCTCGACGCCCACCACGACGTCCGGCCCTACCAGCCGGGAGCGGTCGGCAACGGGTCGCCGGTGCGGGCGCTGGTCGACGCCGGCCTGCCCGGGGCCAACGTCGTCCAGGTGGGGATCAACGGGTTCTCCAACTCCCGGGCCCACTACGAGTGGTGCCTGGCGGCGGGCATCACCGTCCTCGGGCCGGGCCGGCTACCGGACGTGGCCGACCTCCTCGACATCCTCGGCGAGCGGTGCGGGGCGATCTACGTCGACATCGACCTCGACGTTCTCGATCGGGCCTTCGCCCCCGGCTGCCCCGGCGCCCGGCCGGGGGGCGCCCGCCCGGAGGAAGTGTTCGAGGCCGCCTTCGCCGCCGGCGCCCACCCGTCGGTGGCGGCCGTCGACATCGTGGAGGTCGACCCGTCGGCCGACGTCGCCCAGGTGACGGTCGACGCGGCCGCCCTCACCCTGTTGAACGTGGCCGCGGGCTACGCCACCCGGAGATAGGGCCACCCACCGATGACCCGGGTGCTGCTGATCGACGCGGCCAACGTGGTCGGCTCCCGGCCGACGGGATGGTGGAAGGACCGGGCCGGCGCGGCCCGAGGGTTCGTGGCCCAGGTGCGGGCGGCGGCGGCCGGGGGCCTGGTCGAGGCGCCGGTGGTCGTGGTCCTCGAGGGCGCCGCCGTCCGGGGCGTCGAGGAGGGGTCGGCGGACGGGGTGGAGGTCGTCCACGCCCGGGGCGAGGGCGACGACACCCTGGCCGCCCTGGCCGCCGCCCTCACCGGCGCAGGCAAGCTGGTGACCCTGGTGTCGGCCGACCGGGAGCTGGGCCGACGGGCCCGCCGGGCGGGGGCCGACGTCGCCGGGCCCACCTGGCTCCTCGACCGGCTGCGGTGACCGACCGTCGGCAACCGGTGACACTTCTTGGGGTCAGGGCCCCAGGAAAGGACACCGGTCCGGATCGGGTCGGCCGCCGGTCGGGGGCGTAAGGTCGCCCGGATGGCGGTCGAGGAGGAGGTCGACGCCCTCTACCAGGGCGATCCGGACGGGTTCGTGGCCGCCCGCCAGGCGCTGGTCAAGCGACTGAAGGCGGCGGGCGACAGGGCGACCGCGACCGAGGTGGCGACCCTCCGCCGGCCCACGGCGGCGGCGTGGGCCGTCAACCAACTGGCCCGCCGCCACCCCGACCGGCTGGCCGATCTGGTGGAGCGGGGGGCCGAGCTGCGACGGGCCCACCAACGGCTGCTTGCCGGAGGGCGGGACGACGACACCGCCACCGCCGGCCGCCGCCGCCGGGAGGGGGTCGCCGACCTGGTCGACGTGGCGGCCGGCATCCTCGCCGAGTCGGGACGTTCGGCGGACGCCCACCGGGACGCGATCGCAGCCACCCTCGACGCGGCGTCGCTCGACCCCGACGTGGGGGCCGAGGTGGCCGGA
Organism: uncultured Acidimicrobiia bacterium; assembly: GCA_963790325.1. GTDB lineage: Bacteria > Actinomycetota > Acidimicrobiia > Acidimicrobiales > AC-14 > JAXDMK01. The sequence goes on along the minus strand of CAWBNY010000002.1, from coordinate 102,609 downwards.
GGCCGCCTGGCCAAGGAGCTCGACCCGCCCGCCGGCTTCGGGGAGATGGACTGGACGGCCGGGCCGCCGCCCCTGGCCCCGACGCCTGCGGACGAGACCCCGGCCCCCGCCCCGCCGCCCTCGGACGAGGCCCGGCCGCGGGCGGCCACCGCCCGTGCGGCCGCCGTCCGGGCCCGCGACCTCGCCGACCAGGCCCGAGCGGCCGCCGACCACGCCGACCGGGAGCTCGAGCGGCTGGAGGCGGAGGTCATCCGGGCCCGTAGGACGGCCAACGACTCCCGTCGGGCCGCCCGCGAGCTGCGGGATGCGGCCCACGAAGCCGAGCGCCAGGCGGACGCGCTGGAGGACGTCGCCCACGACGGGTGAGCGTCCGGTGCCCTCGAAGGGCCGTGGATCGGGCCGCTCAGGCCTGGAGCACGACCCTACGGGCGCACGAGACGCGGAGATCAGCCGGAGATGAGGCTGGCCAGGGCCCAGGTGGCGGTGAGCAGGCCGATCACGATCATGACCACGCTTCGGCCCAGGGGCGGTCGGGGGAGGTCGCCGTCCTTGGCCTCCCGGGGTGGCCGGGCGAGGGCGAGGACGTTTCCCAAGACCAATGCCCCGCCCAGGGCCAGCAGGAGGTAGGGCAGGAGGTCTTCACCCAGGAACACGAGGCCCGAACGTACCCGACGCCACCGGGCAGGAGATTCCGCTCAAGCCCTCCGAGCCGGCTGACGAACATTTGTGAGACGACGGCCCGGGGCCCGGTACTCCCAAGGCCACCTTCCCGCCACCCGCGGCGCAGGACTCCTTCCGGCCTCCCCGGGCCGTCGCCTCCTCCGCGTTGCCCTTCTCCCCCACACCTGGGATGATCGTGATGCGCCCCGCCCCGCCTGATCCGCCGTCAGGCGGGCGGGGCGCCTCTCCTCCGGGAACCGGCGCCGGGCGCGGAGCGTCCAACGGCCATGACCCTCCACCGGTGGACCCTCACCTGCGCCCTCGTGGTGGCCGTCGGCCTCGGCGGTTGCCGCGACGACACCCCCCCGACCGAGGTGGGGACCGGCGCCACCCCGACCACGACCACCACCACGGTCCCGTCCTCGCCCACCACCTCGGTGCCGGCGACCACCGTCCCCGCGGGCCCCCGCAACCCGCACCGGTGGGAGGGTTACACCGTGGGGCCGGACGGAGCCACCCTCACGTTCTCCTACTACGCCGGCGTCGAGCCGTGCTCGGCGTTCGACTCGATCGTGGCCGACGAGGGACCCGACTCGGTGCGGGTAACCGTCTACGAGCGCCCCGGCCCCGAGGGTGCCGTCTGCATCATGATCGCCGAGCTGAAGACGGCCTCCGTGACCCTGGCCGCGCCCCTCGGCGCCCGCACCGTCGTCGACGGGGCGGCATGATCGGGGGGTGACCACCCCCACCGACGCCGTTCGCCGGGCCCACGAATGGTTCGAGGTCAACACCGGTTGGGCCCCGCCCGACGACGAGACCCTGGCCGAGTGGGTGGCCGACGGCGTGTGCCGCTGCCCGGACGAGTGCCTGGTCCGGCCCGAGGAGTGGTGCGAGCACGGCCTGGCGTCGTGGTACCTGATCCTCGCCGCCCTCGCCCGGGAGGACGGACGCTGAGCGATCCCCTCGACGCCGTCTTCGCCGCCCTGGCCGACCCGACCCGGCGGTGGCTGATCACCCGGCTGGTGGCCGCCGGCCCGTCCTCCGCCACCGGCCTGGCCCGGGACCTGCCCATGAGCCGCCAGGCGGTGGTCCACCACCTGCAGACGCTGGCCGAGGCGGGCCTGGTCGTGGCCGAGCGGGCCGGTCGGGAGGTGCGATGGACGGCGGTGACCGCGCCCCTCGCCCCCGCCCGGGACTGGTTGGAGGCGGCTCAGCCACCGCCGGCGGCGAGGCCGAGGGCGGCCGCGGCCAGGGCCGCCAGCAGGGTGCCGAAGGCATAGGCCGCCGCCGGGGCCCGGCGGCCGCCGCCGGCCAGGCCGACGGTCTCGACGGCGAAGGTGGAGAACGTGGTGAAGGCGCCGCAGAAGGCGGTCCCGAGCACCAACCGGGGGGCGTCGGAGAGACCGCCGACCAGGCCGAGGACGAACGAACCCACGACGTTGACGGCGAACGTCCCCCAAGTGGCCCGGGAGGCGATGTGGCGGGCGACGGCGCCCGCCGCCCCGGCCACGACGAACGCCGCCCAACCGAGGGCGCTCACCGGGACGACCGCCGTCCGAGGGCGAGGCCCGCCCCGGCCGCGCCCACGCCGGCCGCCACCGAGACGAGCGCGTACCCGGCGGCCAGCGCCGGGTGCCCGTCCCCGACCAGCACCGTCGACTCCAACGCCAGGGTGGAGAAGGTGGTGAAGGCGCCGAGGAAGCCGGTGGCCACGAAGGGGCGGAGGAAGCGGTCGGCGGGGAACCGGGCCGCCACCACCGCCGCCACCACACCGAGGACCAACGCGCCCGAGAGGTTGACGACGAACGTCGACCAGGGGAAGGTCCCCGGGTCTACGGGCACGAGGCGCGACACCCCGTAGCGGGCCAGGGTGCCGAGGGCGCCACCGACGGCGACCGCGGCCAGCACCGCCGGGTCGTTCCGGCCCCTAGTCACCGCCGGGCAGCCGGATGCCCCGGTCCTGGGCCCACGTCCGGGGGTCGTCGGCGGCCGCGATCGACTCCTCCGCCGCCCGCCGGAGGGCCGCCTTCCGCTCCTCCCGGGTGGAGGCGGGGCCCACCTTGAGGGAGAGGTAGGCCAGGCCGCCGACGGGGATGGGCAGCCAGAAGTTCACCAGCCGGTAGAGGACGACGCCCAGCACGGCCGTACCCCGGGGCGACCCGAAGCCGACCAGGGCCGAGGTGAGGACCGCTTCCACCACGCCCAGCCCCCCCGGCGTGACCGGGATGGCGGCCAGGACGTTGGCCAGCCCGAAGGCCACGATCAGGGCGTCGATGTCGACCCGGAACCCGAAGGCGGCCACGAACACCCACAGCGAGGCCGCGTCGAGGAGCCAGTTGGCCGACGCCCACAGCGAGGCCCGGGCCAGCAGGCGGCGGTCGCGGCCCAGCACCCGCAGCCGCTCCGCCACCCGGGCCAGCACCCGGGCCAACCCGTCGCCGTCGACCAGGGGCAGACGTCCGGCGACCCGGCTCACGATCCTCGACGTCCGCTCCTCGCCCCTCGTGAGAGACACCACCGCCAGGGCGAAGCCGACGATCAGGAGCGCGCCGACGATGGCCGCCGTCCCGTAGAGCGGGTTGAAGCCCCGCCGGGGGATCGACACCATCAGGCCCAGCCACAGCAGGGCGTTGAGCACCATGGCCGAGCCCAGGCCCTGGGTGGCGAGGGCGAAGCCGGCGTCGGTCCCCCGCACGCCCGCCTCGGTGAGGAGCCGGAAACCGAGGCCGGCACCCGCCGCCGCCCCGCCGGGGACGATGTGGCTGGCGGCCAGGGTCGACAGGTTCACCCGCAGGACGGTCACCAGCCCGGGCCGGCCGTCGGCCGGGAGCACCGCCTGCGTCAGCTTGGCGTAGGCGAGGATGGCCGCCGCCTCCAGCAGCACGCCCGCCAGGAGGTACGGCACCCGCACCGACGCCAACAGGTCCCACGACTTGCGGGCGCCCGCCACCTGGGGCAGCACCAGGTACTCGACCACCAGCAGCAGGACGAGCACCACCGCCACCCGCCGCAGCGACCGGGGCACCCGCCGTCGGACCATCCCCTACTGTCCTCCACCGGCACCGGTCGGGGCGACCTCCTCCGCTTCCCACGCCGGCCAGGACGCCCCCAGCCCACCCGCCGCCGGGAACTGCCCCCGCATCCCGCCCCACCGACCGCCCGGACCCGGATCCGGCGCCCCTCGCGATCGCCCGTTCACGAGTCTCTTGCCAATGCGAACAGCCCGCATCTATCTTACCGCAAGCAGTTCGCACGAGACGGGGGGAACCGATGAGGCGGCGATGGGTCGGGCTGGCGCTGGTCGGGGTGGTCGCCGGGTGTTCCCCCGCCGGCACCGGCGACGACGGGAGGGCGGCCCGGGCGGCCCCGTCCGAGCTGCGGCTGGCGGTGGGCGGCGAGTCGGACGACGGATACGACCCGACCCTCGGATGGGGTCGCCACGGCTCCCCCCTCTTCCAGTCGACCCTGTTGCGGCGGGACGCCGACCTGCAGGTGGTGAACGACCTGGCGACCGGGTACCGGGTGAGCGACGACGGGTTGGAGTGGACGGTAGACATCCGCACCGACGCCCGGTTCACCGACGGCACGCCTGTCACCGCCGACGATGTCGCCTACACCTTCATCACCGCCCGCACCTCGGGCGGCCTCACCGACGTCACCGTCCTCGACACGGCCACCGCCATCGACCCGGACACGGTCGTGATGCGCCTGCAGCGGCCCCAGAGCACCTTCGTCAACCGCCTGGTGACCCTCGGGATCGTGCCCCGCCACGCCCACGGCGACGGCTACGGCCGCCACCCGATCGGCTCGGGCCCCTACCGGATGGTCCGCTGGGACGAGGGCCAGCAGCTGGTGGTGGAGGCGAACCCCGACTACTACGGCCCCCGACCCGCCTTCGGCCGGCTGGTGTTCCTCTTCACCGGGGAGGACGCCACCCTGGCTCTGGCCCGGGCGGGCGACGTCCACCTGGCCGCGGTGGCCCCGTCGCTGGCCACCGAGCCCGTCCCCGGCATGCGCCTGGTGGCGGTCGACTCGGTCGACAACCGGGGGATCATGCTGCCGGCCGCCCCCGCCGACGGGCGGACCACCGCCGACGGCAACCCCATCGGCAACCCGGTCACGTCCGACGTCGCCATCCGGAGGGCGGTCAACGTCGCCATCGACCGCGAGGCGCTGGTGGAGGGGGTGCTCGACGGCTTCGGCAGCCCCGCCATCGGCCCGGTGGACGGCCTCCCGTGGTTCGAGCCGGCGTCGGTGGTGACCGACGACGACGTCGAGCGGGCCCGCCGCATCCTGGCCGATGGCGGGTGGAAGGACTCCGACGGCGACGGGATCGTGGAGCGCGGCGGCCAGCCGGCCCGCTTCACCGTCGTCTACCCGGGGACCGACAGCACCCGCCAGGGCCTGGCCCTGGCCGCGGCCGACATGATCCGTCCCGCCGGGATCGACGTGCGGGTGGAGGGCCGGTCATGGGACGAGATCCGGTCCCGGATGCACGCCGACGCCATCCTCTTCGGCTGGGGCAGCCACGACCAGACCGAGATGTTCAACCTCTACCACTCGAGCATGGCCGGGGTGGGCTTCTTCAACGCCGGCTACTACCGGAGCCCAGCGGTCGACGGCTACCTCGACCTGGCCATGGGCGCCACCGACCCGGCCGAGGCGGAGGTGTTCTGGCGCCAGGCCCAGCTCGACGGCAACGGCGCCGGGTTCACGGCCAAGGCCGACGCCGCCTGGGCCTGGCTGGTGAACCTCGACCACACCTACTTCGTCGACGACTGCCTCGACCTGCACCGGACCCAGGTCGAGCCCCACGGCCACGGCTTCCCGATCACCGCCGGCATCACCAGCTGGACCTGGACGTGCTGACCGGAGGGGGGCAGGCACCCCTCCGGACCTCCCCCCACGGCGTGCCGGCCTCCGGTCGGCGGGGGGCCAGCCGGGGAACCCGCCTGCGGCGGCGATCACGGCCGGCGGGACTCGTCAACCACCCGGTCGCCTCATGGCTGGCGGGAAAGGCGCTCCGGCTCGGCCTGCTGCTGGTCGCGGTCTCTCTGGCGGGGTTCCTGCTGGTCGAGGGCTCTCCTGTCGATCCGGTGGACGCGTACATCGGGGCGGACGTGCTGAAGGTCGGGGCCGAGCAGCGGGCCCAGATCGAGGACCGGTGGGGGTTGGACGACCCCGCGCCGACCCGCTTCCTGCGGTGGGCGGGGCAAGCCCTGACCGGGAACCTCGGGACGTCGATGATCTACAACGCACCGGTCGCCGACGTCATCCGGACCCGGTTCGCCGCGTCCCTCACCCTCATGGTGGTGGCCTGGCTGGTGGCGGGCGGGCTCGGCTTCGGCCTCGGGCTGGTGGCCGGCGTCAGCGCCGGCTCGTGGGTCGACCGGTCGGTGCGGTGGTGGGTCTACACCCTGGCCTCGGCCCCCACCTTCTGGGTCGGGCTGCTCCTGCTCTACGTGTTCGCCGTCGCCCTCGACTGGGCGCCGGCCTGCTGCGCGGGGCCCATCGGGGCCGATCCGTCGTCGGTCGGGCTGGTCGACCGGCTCCGCCACCTGGCCCTGCCCGCCGCCACCCTGGCCATCGTCGGGGTGGGCCCGATCGCCCTCCACACCCGGGAGCAGGTCGTAACGTTCCTCCACGGCGACGCCGCCGCCTTCGCCCGGGCCCAGGGCGAGCGGCGCCGGGGCATGGTCCGCCACCACCTCCTGCGCAACGCGGCCGGGCCTGCGCTCGCCCTGCAGTTCGCGTCGCTGTCGGAGCTGTTCGGGGGCGCCATCCTGGCCGAGACCGTCTTCGGCTACCCGGGGCTGGGCCAGGCCACCGCCGCCGCCGGCCTGCGGGGCGACGTCCCGCTCCTGCTGGGCGTGGTGCTGGCCACGACCGTGTTCGTGTACGTCGGCAACCTCCTGGGCGACGTGGCCCAGTCGGTGGCCGACCCCCGGGTGGCGCTGGTGCCACCGGCCGGCGCATGACCGAGCTCGCCCTGCTGGCCGACCGGCGCCGGCGGACGATCGCCACCGCCGCGGCCACGGTGGCCGTGCTGGTGGTGATCCTGGGGGCGGGGACGGTCCTCGCCCCGGGCGCGGGCCGGACCGACCTCGACGCCCGCAACCTGTCCCCCACCCTCGCCCACCCGTTCGGCACCGACCGCCTCGGTCGCGACCAGCTGGCCCGCACGCTGGTGGGCCTGCGCCTGTCGCTGGTCGTGGGCACCCTGGCCGCGGCTGCCAGCGCCGCTGTCGCCCTCGTCCTGGGGGCGGTGGCGGGGGCCCTGGGCCGCCGGGTCGACGCCGCGGTGGGCTGGCTGGTCGACCTGGTCATGGCCCTGCCCCACCTGGTGCTGCTGATCCTTCTCGCCTTCGTCCTCGGCGGAGGGTTGAAGGCGGTGGTGATCGGGGTGGCGCTGACCCACTGGCCGTCGCTCACCCGGGTCCTGCGGGGCGAGGCCCGGAGGGTGGCGGTGTCGGACTACGTGGCCGTCTCCCGCCGGCTGGGACGGGGCGGCGGGTGGGTGGCCGGTCATCACCTCGTCCCGCACCTCGTCCCCCACTTCACCGTCGGGATGGTGCTGCTCTTCCCCCACGCCATCCTCCACGAGTCGGCCCTCAGCTTCCTCGGCCTTGGCCTGTCGCCCCACCAGCCGGCCATCGGCATCCTCCTGGCCGACGGCATGCGCCACCTCTCGGTCGGCGCCTGGTGGCTGGCGGTGCTCCCCGGGCTGGCCCTGCTCCTGATGGTCAAGACCGTCGACGTCCTCGGGCAGCAGCTGCGGGCCCTCACCGACCCCCGGACGGTGCAGGGGTGACCCCGATGCCGCCGGTGCCGGTGGTGCTGGAGGTGGTCGACCTGCGGGTCGTGTTCACCCAGTACGAGCGCGGGCTGCGCCGGCGCCGGTTGGAGGTGATCAGCGGGATCGACCTCACCGCCGCCGCCGGCGAGGTGGTGGCGGTGGTCGGATCGAGCGGCTCCGGGAAGTCGCTGCTGGCCCACGCCGTCCTCGGCCTGCTCCCGGCCAACGCCGAGGTCGCGGGCCGGATCCGCTACCAGGGCGAGCCGCTGGACGAGATCCGCGTGCGCAGGCTCCGGGGCCGGGAGATCGTCCTCGTCCCCCAGACGGTGGCCGCCCTCGACCCGGTGGTCCCCGTCGGCCGGCAGGTGGTACGGGCGGCGAGCCTGGCGGGGGCGGACGACCCGTCCGTGGCGGCCGATGCGTCTCTCGCCCGCCTCGACCTGCCGGCCGAGGTGGTTCGCCGCTACGCCCACCAGCTGTCCGGGGGCATGGCCCGCCGGGTCCTCACCGCGACGGCCACCGTCGGGCAGCCCCTGCTCATCCTGGCCGACGAGCCCACGCCCGGCCTCCACCCGGAGGTGGTCGCCGAGACCTTGGACTGCCTGCGGGCCTTGGCCGACGGTGGCGCGGCCGTAATCCTCATCACCCACGACCTGCTGGGGGCGCTCCGGGTGGCGGACACGGTGGCCGTCTTCTACGCCGGCACGACGGTGGAGGTGACCGCCGCCGACCGGTTCGCAGGCGACGGCGCCCGCCTCCTCCACCCCTACTCGCGGGCGCTGTGGGCGGCCCTGCCGGGGAACGGGTTCCGGCCCCTGGCGGGCGCCCAGCCGCCGCCGACCGACCTCCCCGCCGGCTGCCTGTTCGGTCCCCGCTGCTCCGACCACACGCCGGAGTGCGATGGGTCGCGGCCCGCGACGAGAGCGGTGGACGGGGCAAGGGTGCGCTGCGTCCATGCCTGAGGGCGACGGGCTGCGAGGGACGGGGCTGCGAGGGACGGGGCTGCGGTTCCGGTACCGGCGGGCGGGGCCGTGGGTGGTGGACCGGGTCGACGTGCACGTCGGGCCGGGGGAGATCGTCGGCGTCCGCGGGCCGAGCGGGTGTGGGAAGTCGACGCTGGGCCGGCTGCTGGCCGGCTTCCTCGTGGCCGAGCACGGGACGGTCACCGTCGACGGTGGCCCGCTGATGGCGGGCGGCGTGGCGCAGGTGCAACTCGTCCTGCAGCACCCGGAGCTGGCGGTCAACCCCCGGTGGCGCCTGGGGCGGATCCTGGCCGAGGGCCGTCCGGTCGACCCGGCCCTGCTGGAGGAGCTGTCGATCTCCGGGGGGTGGCTCGACCGCTACCCGAACGAGCTGTCGGGCGGCGAGCTGCAGCGGGTGGTGCTGGCCCGGGCCCTGGCGGTGCGGCCCCGGTACGTGGTGGCCGACGAGATCAGCGCCATGCTCGACCCGGTCACCCAGGCCCAGCTGTGGCACGTCCTCCTCCGGCGGGTCGAGGCGGGTGCCATCGGGGTCCTCGCCATCTCCCACGACGACGCCCTCCTGGAAGCGGTCAGGAGCCGGGTGGCGGCGTGGGCCTGACGGGCGGCGGTCGCCATCGGGGTGCCGGCCAACCGTCGCCAGGGTGGGCCGATGCCGAAGCCCGGCGGATCGTGGGGTCTCGGAGGTGGGCGGCGACGGCGGTGGCTACCCGCCCTGACCGGCGTGCCGGGAGGTGCCGTCGTCACCCGCCCTCGGACCGGTCCGGCGCCGCCTGGCGGTCCCGCTCGTCGGCCCGCAACGAGGCCACGACCGCGACGGTGATGACGACGGCGATGACGGCGAGGGACACGAACGTCGGGAGGTGGACCTCGAACGGCTTGCCGATCAGGAGCATCTTGATGCCGACGAAGGCGAGGATCACGCCCAGCCCGACGTTGAGGTACCGGAACTTGCCCTGCATGCCCCCGAGCAGGAAGTAGAGCGACCGCAGCCCCAGGATGGCGAAGGCGTTGGCCGCGAACACGATGAACGGCTCCCGGCTGACGGCCAGGATGGCGGGGACGGAGTCGACCGCGAACAGCACGTCGGTGGCCTCGATCAACACCAGCACCGCGAACAGCGGTGTCGCCACCCGCTTGGCGTTCTCCCGGGTGAACAGCTTCTGGCCGTCGTAGTTGTTGGTGGTCGGGACCACCCGGCGCACCAGGCGCATGGCGATGTTCTTGTTGTAGTCGACCGCTTCCGACTCGTCGTGGTGGGCGATCTTCCAGGCGGTGTAGAGCAGGAAGGCGCCGAAGACGTAGAGGATCCACTCGAAGCGCTCGATGAGGGACACGCCGGCGAAGATGAAGATGCCGCGCAGGACCAGGGCTCCGAAGATGCCCCAGAACAGGACCCGGAACTGGTACTCGCGGGGCACGGCGAAGAACGAGAAGATCACCGCCCACACGAACACGTTGTCGATGGAGAGGCTCTTCTCGATCAGGAACCCGGCGTAGTACTCCCCGCCCGCCTGGCCCCCCTGCCAGATGAGCAGCACGACCCCGAAGGCGAGGCCGATCGAGATCCACACCGCCGACTCGATGGCCGCTTCCTTGATGGTGATGACGTGGGCGGTGCGGTGCACCAGCAGGAGGTCGAAGATCAGCATGGCCACGATGGCGCCGATCAGGGCCACCCACACCCACGGCGGTACGTCGAAGCTGGCGAAGTCGGTGCCGGAGGCTTCCGCCGCGGCCAGGGTCAACATCCGTGTCTCCATTCGGTCATGCGCGGGTCGGGTGAAGCTGGTCGCGGACAGGCCGGCCCCCCGAAGCGACCAGGGCGGACCCGACGCCGAGCGGGGCGCGCGTCACCCCGGAGGGACGGGACGACCCCGCCTCGGCGGGCTGTGCCCCGGGCCGGCAGGGGGACGGGTCCCCGCAACCGCGGTCCGATGGGGCGCGCCATCGGTCGGCGGCTCGGTGGGGCGGGGCATTCGGGACGGTCACGGCGACTCCGGTTGGTTCGGCGAACAAACCGAAGGTCTCTCCCGCCCCGAGAAGGGGCCGCGATCTCCGGGCCGAGGCCGTGATGACGAAGACCGCGTGATGGGGATACTCCCCTTCGCCGGGCAACTGTACCGCGGCGATGCGCGCCGCCCCTACCGATTGGCTCCGACCGTGGTGACGCGCGAGCGCCTGCCACTCCCCGTTCGACGTCGCTGTCGCACGTGTCGTCCATACAGCCCAACGGGAACCACCCTCCACATCTCGTTGACGCACGAGGCGGCGGTGTAGGGATTCACCGAAGATGAGCAGAACGGCTCGCTGAAGATGATCACTCAGGACGCGTCCGAGGGCCCCACGTGACGGTCATCGTGATCATTTCCTAGGAGTCGCCCTCTGCTCGGTCGTCGATCTCGTCGCGGGCGCCGGTCGGCCCGACCGTCGGAGGCCCAACACTCTGACAGCGCGACCGGCGTCGTGAGGAAGTCGTCACCCCCAGTCGCCTCTAGCTGTCGGGTGACAGATCGCCGATTCGGCGCGCGGCCGTCGATCTCATACGGCTGGATGGCCTGGCCGTTCTGTCGCGGCCCGGACCTGTCGGGGCGCCCGTGCCTACACGCCGTCAGCTCGTCGTTATCGCGTGCGAAGGAAGTGCCGAAGCCGTGCGAACGTCCGGCTGCCGGCGGCCCGTCCGCCGGTGCCAACCCACCCCGGCGTTATTCCCATGGCCCCTGGCGGCGCCGCCCCCGCCGGATGAGAATCGGGGTTGCCGGATCCGGGCAGAGGTCGTTCTTCTATGATGCTCGGAGCCCGTCGCTAGTTTGAGTCCGGGGGCTTGGGCGCTCCGCCCTGTTGCTTCGAGCACGTATCTCAGTCTCTTCGTACGTGCCCCCCATCCGGTCCGGCAACGAGTGGGTCGATCGGAGGGGGGCTGACGATGGAGATGGAGGTGATCGTGGAGCGTTGTGCGTTCTCGGACGTGCACCGCGACACGGTGATGGCGTGTGCTCGCACACCGGACGGGGCGGGGTGGCCGAGTTCGGCACAACCACATCCCAGCTGCTTGCGCTGGCGGACTGGCTGGCCGCGCGGCGGTTGACGTTGGTGGATTATTGAGGCGACCGGGGTCTATTGGAAGCCGGTCCACTGGATGCTCGAGGGGTCTGTCCCGGAGGTGTGGTCATCAACGCCCGCCACATGCGCAACGTGCCGGGCCGCAACACCGAGGTCGCCGACGCCATCTGGGGGGCGTCGCTGCTCGAGCACGGCCTGGTCCGGCCGAGCTTCATCCCGCACGTGCGCATTACAGGGTGTTAGCACCTCAGTAAAACCGACGAGTTATCACGGTTTCCTTCAGAGACGCCAGATGGAATGCTGGCCGCAATACACGAACCCCGACCTTCCTGGGCGGGAGGAGAAGGAGATAAAAAGATGGAACGATATGGCGCGGTTGTCGCCGAGGACCAGCAGACGGCAGAGCCTCGGGGATTCCGCACAGGGCGATGGCCGAAGGTGCTCGTGGGTCTCATCTTCGCCGCGACGCTGGCTGCCGTCCCAGGTACGGCCATGGCCGAGGGAGGCTGGGGCTCCAGCCTCAACGGCGTCTCGAGCGGTTTCATGTCCCGCATATGGACTGACAGGAACCTCGACAACAACGCAACAAAGCTCGACATCGGGGGCTGCTCTCGAACCGACGGTGCGCAGTTCGTCCTGGTCGCCGAGTTGTTCAGAGACGTCTGGGGACCGGACCCGTCGCTGGGCCGGCGGGACGTCTCCGCCTGCAACGTGGTCGCGTTGTCCGTGAACTGGGGGAACCCTGGCCCTGGCAACTACTACCTCAGGTTCTGGCACCACAACTTCGGCCTTGTGTCGGCAAGGTCAATCTTCGTCTCCTACTAGCTAAGCTAGCTTCGGTCGTTGTGCCGGATCCGATGCGTGGCGACATCCTCATGGACGCCGCATGCATCGGACCCGGCATCGACGATGGAGCCTTCATCGTGAACGATTCGTGGTCAGCCAAACGACGGTGAGAGTTATTCCCGTAAATGCTGGGGAGCGCGCTGCTACGTAACCCCAATCATGTTGTGGAAGTTGCGCGACTCGCCAAGCTTCCAATCAAGCGGTGAACCGCTCCAGCGGGTCGGGCTCCGACTGCTGGCGGACGCCGGGCTGGCGGCCTTCGAGGTAGGCCTTGACCGTTCGCCAGTCGCAGCCGATGTGGCGGGCGATCGCGACGTACGACCACCCTCGTATCCTGAGTGCTTGGACCTCCACGTCCTCTTGTGAGCATGGGCCCGGGGCTCGTTCCTGCTGGACGGCATAGACACCGCCAGCGTGGGGAGACCCCCGGCCCGTTGGTGGACCCTCGACAGGCCCGCCAGGGCACTCAGGGACCGACATCTTCGGTGATCGACTACCTACACGGTTACGTGATCCTCAACAACGCCTGGTGGACGCCCGATATCCGGCGTAGTCAAGCGCTTTGGCCGCGCGGTAACGCGCCAGCGACGGCCGGTCCCAGCGAGGCGGCGCTGGAGTACAGATGGTCGCGAGCCGACCGCGCGAGCCGTTTCGGCGAGGCGTCGAGCAGAACGACGGTTCAGGGTGCCTGGACGACTCAAGGGGGGGTGCGGAGCGAAGGTGACCGGTATCGCTCATTGCCGTCGCGGGCACGGAGCTGTGTGCACCGCGCGGCCGCCCCAGGTCCCCGACGCGCGGCTCGCCTGATCATCTTCCTGTCGCCAAGTGATCACTTCATGATCATGTTGGGCGCGCTACTGATCATCTTCACCGCGTCCCTACAGGCGGCTACACCCCGCGGGCCATGTTGGCGAACCGGGTGTAGTGGTCGAGGAAGGCCAGGTTGGTGACGCCGGTGGGACCGTTCCGGTGTTTGGCGACGATGATCTCGGCGGTGCCCCTGTCGGGACTGTCCCGGTTGTAGACCTCGTCCCGGTAGATGAAGATCACCACGTCGGCATCCTGTTCCAACGACCCGCTTTCCCGTAGATCGGCCAGCACCGGGCGCTTGTCGGCCCGGGACTCGAGGTTTCGGGAGAGCTGCGACAGCGCCACCACCGGCACCTCCAGCTCGCGGGCCAGGATCTTCAGGCCGCGGGAGATCTCCGACACCTCCACCTGGCGGTTCTCGGCGTCGGAGCGGCCGCTCATGAGCTGGAGGTAGTCGACCACGATCATCCCCAGGCCGTGGCGGCTCTTGAGCCGGCGGGCCTTGGCCCGGATCTCCATGACCGTGAGCCGGGGGTTGTCGTCGATGTAGATGTCGGCCTCGGCCAGGCGGCCGATGGCATTGGTGATCTTGGGCCAGTCGGACTCGAGCAGGCGCCCGTTGCGCATGCGGGTGGCGTCGACCCGGGCCTCCGACGACAGGAGCCGGTGGGTGAGCTCCTGGTGGCTCATCTCCAGGCTGAAGATGAGCACCGGCGTGTGGGCGGCCATGGCCGCGTGGGCCGCCATCCCCAGGGCGAAGCTCGTCTTGCCGGTGCCGGGGCGGCCACCGACGATGACCAGGTTGGACGGCTGGAGGCCGGCCAGCTGCTGGTCGAGGTCGATGAAGCCGGTGGGGACCCCCGTGACCGCCTCGTCGTGCTCGAACAGGGCCTCCAGGTGGTCGAGGTGGGGGCCCAGGAGGTCGCGCAGGGGCGAGATGGAGTCGGTGACCCGCCGCTCGGCCACGTCGAAGACGAGGGCCTCGGCCTGGTCGACGGCGCCGGGGATGTCGTCGGGGAGGCTGTAGCCGATCTCGGCGATGTCGCCCGCCACCGCGATCAGCCGGCGGAGGAGGGCGTGCTCCTCGACGATGCGGGCGTAGCGGCCGGCGTTGCCGATGGCGGGGGTGCCGGCCTGCAGGGAGATGAGCACCGCCGGCCCGCCCACCGCCTCCAGCAGGTCGGCCCGGGCCAGCTCGTCGGCCACCGTGACCGGGTCGGCCGGCTCGCCCTGGGCGTAGAGCGAGGTGATGGCGTCGTAGAGGTGGCCGTGGGCCGGCCTGTAGAAGTCGTCGGCGTCGAGCTGGACCTCGACCGCGGACACGATGGCGTCGCGGCTGAGGAGCATGGCCCCGAGGAGCGACTCCTCGGCCTGGAGGTTGTGGGGCGGGACCCGGGCCCCGGAGGGGGCCGTGGGCCGGCCGAAATCGCCGCTGGTGCGGGAGCCGATGGTTCTCGGACGGATCACTTGGGCCACTGGGGGCTCACAATGACCCGGTTGGGCTGGGGGGAACGAGCGCGCAAAGCTCGGGATTTCGCGGGGAGGAAGCGGTGGATGGGCCGGGACAACCTGGGCCGATGCCCGTCGAACATATGTTCGAGAGCATACCCGCCAGGAAGCGCGGGGTCGGCCACCCGGCGTTACTGGGGGACGACCTCCACCGTGACCCGGAACTCGACCTCCGGGTGGAGGCGGACCGGCACCTCGTGCACACCGACGGCCTTGATGGGGTCGTCGAGGTGCATCCGGCGTCGGTCGAGGGTGGCCCCCGTCTGGGCCTGGACCGCAGCCACGATGTCGGCCGCGGTGACCGAGCCGAACAGGCGGCCCTCGTTGCCCGCCTTGGCCGGGATGCGGATGACCACCGGCACCAGAGCCTGGGCCAGGCGCTCGGCCGCCTCCCGGTCGCGGGCGTCCTTGAGGTCACGGGACCGACGCATGGTCGCCGCCTGGGCGATCGCCCCCTCGGTCGCCTTGAGACCGAGGCCCTTGGCCACCAGGTAGTTGCGGGCGTAGCCCTCCGACACCTCGACCACGTCGCCCTTCTTGCCGACGTTGGACACGTCGGCCCGCAGGATGATCCGCACTAGAAGGGTTCCTCCCCGTAGTCGTAGGCCGGGGCCGGGGTCGCCGCCGGGCTGGGGGCGTAGGGGTTGCCCCCGCCCTGGTTGCCCTGGCCGCCCTGGTTTCCTTGGCCGCCCTGGTTGCCCTGGCCGCCCTGGCCGTAGCCGCCGCCACCGGGCCCGCCGTCGGACGGGCCCCGCCGGTCGTTCTTGCGGATCTCGGCCGTGGCCCACCGCAGGCTGGGACCGACCTCGTCGGCGATGATCTCGATCTTCGAGCGGCGGTCGCCGTCGGGACCGTCCCAGCTGCGCTGCTCGAGGCGGCCGGTGACGACCACCCGGGCTCCCTTGGAGAGGGACTCGCTCACGTTCTCGGCCATCTCCCGCCAGCAGACGACGTCGAAGAACGACACCGCCTCCTTGCGCTCGTTGGTCTGGCGGTCGTTCCACACCCGGTTGACGGCCAGGCCGAAGGAGGCGTTGGCCTGCCCGCTGGGGGTGAAGCGCAGCTCGGGGTCGCGGGTGACGTTGCCGACAAGGGTGACGCTGTTTCCGTTGGACATCTCTCGTTACGCTCCGTTCGCGTCGGTGCGGGTCGCTGTTGCAGCCGTCTCGGCGGCGAGAGAGGACGCCCCTGTCCCACTGTGATCGGGGGCGGGGGGCGTCGAAGAGGGCCGGGGCTTGCCGGCGGGGCGGTCGGGCTGGCGGATGACCTTGTGGCGGATCACCGCATCGGCCAGGTGGAGGGTGCGGTCGAGCTCGGCCATCACCGACGGCTCGGCCATCGCCTCCACCAGGACGTAGTAGCCCTCCCGCTTGTGGCCGATCTCGTAGGCCAGCCGCCGCCGGCCCCACCGGTCGACCCGTCCCGGCGTGCCCCCCCGGGACCGGATGAGCTCGACCGCCCGGTCGATCTCGGCCCGGATGACGTCGTCGTCGAGTCCGGGGTCGATGATGATCATGACCTCGTAGGGTCGCATGGAGCGTGCTGCCTCCCTCTGGACCTGGCGTGGTGACGCGCAGGGCCCCGCGGACCGTTCCCCGGGGCAGGGTGTGGGTGGAAACGTCCATGGTACCTGTCCACGGAACGATCATGACAGGGGGGTGGGACAGCCGCCGTCGCCGGCGGCTTCAGTGGCTCAGCAGCGTTCCTCGCCCAGCAGCAGGCGGGTGCCGGGGCCGATGCCGAGGCGGGGGAGGTCGCCCTCGATGACCTCGAGGGCGTAGCGGTAGCTGGCGTCGGGGCCGTAGGTGGGGCACACCGGCTGGTCGCCGCACGGGTCCATGTCGGTGGCGTCGATGAACCGTCCCTGGACGTCGAACCAGGCGATCGACAGGGGGATGAGGGTGTCCTTCATGAAGAACTCGGCCGACGTGTCGCTCTCGAAGGCGAACAGCATCCCGTCGTAGCCGCCCAGATCGGTGCGGCCCATCAGACCCTGGTTCTGCTGCTGCACGGTCTCGGCCAGCAGGGCGCAGCGGGCGGCCGACACCGACCCGCCGCCGAAGAGCACCCCGGTGGAGTCGACCCGGTAGGTGATCTCGCCGAACCCGAAGACGTCCTCCCGGCCGCCGGCCGTCGGGTCGGGGGTGGTGCCGCCGCCCGTCTGCGCCACCCGGAACGACGGGTTGGCGGGCCGGTCGGCTCCCTGCAGCATGAACGCGACCAGGCCCAGCACGGCCAGGATGGGCACCGTCCAACTCAGAGCCCGGCGGGTGGAATGGGTCACGCGATCCGGGACGCGGCCCGACCGAGGGTGGCGGCCACGTCGGCCGGCAGGTGGTAGCTCTCGTCGTCGGACGGGAACCGCCCCGACCGCACGTCGGCCGCGTACGCCGTCACCGCCGCCACCGCCTGGGTCCGCAGCGACCCGTAGCGGCGCACGAACTTGGGAAGCACCCGGTCGTCGAGGCCGACGAGGTCATGGAAGACGAGCACCTGGCCGTCGCAGTCCGGGCCTGCCCCGATGCCGATGGTGGGCACCGGCACCGCCGCCGTCACCGCCGCCGCCACCTCCCGGGGGACGCACTCCAGCACGATGGCGAAGCACCCGGCCTCGGCCAGGGCCACCGCGTCGTCGACCAGGCCGTGGGCCGCCTCCTCCTGCTGGCCCTGCACCCGGTAGCCGCCCATGACGTGCACCGACTGCGGGGTCAGCCCCAGGTGGCCCATCACCGGGATCTCGGCCCCCAGCAGCCCCTCGATCACCGGCAGCCGCCGCCGTCCGCCCTCGAGCTTGACCGCGGCCGCCCCCGCCCGCACCAGCACCGCCGCGTTGCGCACTGCCTCCTCCACCGACAGGTGGTAGCTCATCCACGGCAGGTCGGCCACCACCAGCGGCCGGGGCCGGGTGCGGGCCACCGCGGCCACGTGACGAGCCATGTCGTCCACCGTGACCTGGAGGGTGTCGTCGTAGCCGAGGACCACCATGGCCACCGAATCGCCCACCAGCACGATGTCGACCCCCGCCGCGTCGGCCACCCGGGCGGTGGGGGCGTCGTAGGCGGTGACCATCACCAGCGGGGCGCTGTCACTCGCACCCCGGGCACTCGCGCTTTGGGCACCGGCGTCGTGGGCCTTGCGGGCGCGCACGGCGGGGACGGTGACGTGCAGCGGCGCAGGGGCCATGGCGGTTACCTCCTCCCGTCCGGCGCCTGAGCTGCCGGCGGTGCCTCCGATCCTACCCGGCTACCCGCCCGGAAGGGTGACGCCCGGGGGCAGGGTGAAGGTGGGCGCGGGGGTGTCCTTCCGGGGCTTGACCGCGTTGGGCGTGGTGTTCACCGTGGCCTGGGAGTCGACGTTGGCGGTCGACGCCTCGTCGCCGCTGGTGGTGGCGGCGGCCGGGTCGCCGGCGTCGGCGGCCAGCTCGGCGACGGTGGTGGTGGGTCCCGAGAGGGTGACCGAGTTGTCGGGGGCGCTGGGCGTCGGCGACTCGACCGGCTCGGCCTCGACCGGGGTGGTGTAGCGGACGATGGGGCTGAGGGCCCTGCCCTCGAAGGCGGGGGTGGACGTGGGCGTGTCGTCGTTCTCCGCCGGCAGCCCGCTCAGGAAACGCTGGAAGATGCGGGCCGGCAGGGAGCCGCCGTTGACCTTCCGGACCCCGTGGATGTCGAGCAGCTGCTGGCTCTGGCCTTCGGGGTAGCCCATCCAGACCGCCACCGTGAGCGAGCGGGTGGAGCCCACGAACCAGGCGTCGCCGAAGTCCTCGGTGGTGCCGGTCTTGCCCTTGACCTTGGTGTTCCTGACCTGGGCGGCGGTGCCCGAGCCCCGGGCCACGACCTGCTCCAGGGCGAAGTTGACCTGGTCGGCCTGGGTCTTCTCCAGCACCCTGACCCCCTTGGCCCGGGTCTCGGGAAGGACGGTGTCGTTCAGGGTGACCCGGGTGATCACCTGGGGGTCGTAGCGGACGCCACCCCGCGCCAGGGTGGAGTAGGCGTTGGCCATCTCCAGCACCGACACGTTCTGGGTGCCGAGGGCGATCGACGCCACCGGCGCCAGCTCGGACGTGATGCCGAGCTGCCGGGCCATGTCGACCACCTTGTCCGGCCCCAGGGCGTCGACCAGCTGGGCGTAGACGGTGTTCACCGAGTTCACGGTGGCGTCGATCAGGTTGACCTGGCCGAAGCTGGCGTTCTCGTAGTTGGTGACCTCCCAGTCGTTGCCCCGGTCGGCCTTGGGGAGGACGATCTTGGCCGGCCCCCGGAAGGAGGACTCCAGGCTGTAGCCCTCCCGGACCGCCTCGGCCAGGGCGAACGGTTTGAAGGTCGACCCCCCCTGGCGCCCGGACCCGCCCCCGGCGTCGCCCACGGCCAGGTTGACCTGGGACTGGTTCCAGTCCCGGCCGCCGACCATGGCCACGACCTGCCCGTCCTGGTTGATGGCGACCAGGGCCCCGGCGGGGTCGCCCTCCTCGTCGAGCAGGCCGTAGACCGCCTCGTAGGCCTGCCGCTGGAGCTCGGGGTCGAGGCTGGTCTGGACCCGGAGGCCCTGACGGAGCACGAAGTCCTCGGAGTAGGTCTCCTCCAACTCCTGGCGGACGTACTGGACGAAGTACTCGGCGCCGACGTCCTTCAGGGCGATGGTGGAGTCGAGCTCGGTGCGGGGGGCGACGTAGGCCTCCAGCTTGACGGCCTCCACCTCGGCCATCTGGGCGGGCGTGATGGCCTTGGTCTCGACCATGGCCTGGAGGACGAAGGTGCGCAGCTCGTAGGCGAGGGGGGTGTCGGACGCGAGGTCGCCGCCCGAGGGCGACCGGATGAGGCCGACCAGGTAGGCCGCCTCCTTCAGCCCGAGCTCGCTGACGTCCTTGTCGAACCAGGTGCGGGATGCGGCCTGGATGCCGTAGGCCCCCCGTCCGAAGTAGACGGTGTTGAGGTAGCGCTCGAGGATCTGGCGCTTGTCGAGCTTGCGCTCGAGCTTGATGGCGATCACCGCCTCCCGCAGCTTGCGCCACAGGGTCGGGTCGCTGCCCACGTAGACCTGCTTGACGTACTGCTGGGTGATGGTGGACCCGCCCTGGGTGGCGCCCTTCCGGCGGACGTCGGCCCACGTGGCCCGGATGATGCCCAGCGGGTCGATGCCGCCGTGCTGGAAGAACTTGCGGTCCTCGGCGGCCACGACCGCGTCCTGGACGATCTGGGGAACCTGGTCGAGCTGGATCGGGAGCCGGTTCTCCTGGCCGTGGAGGGTGGCGATCTGGGTTCCGGCGCCGTCGTAGAGGATCGTCGTCTGGGAGAGGGCGGCCTCGGTAGGGAGGGGGACCTGGGTGAGCACCCACGCCGCCCCGGCCAGGCCGGTGACGGCGATGATGGCGAGGAGGAACCACACCCGCCGGTAGCGCCACCAGACCGAGCCCCGCTTGCCGGGCTTGCCGTAGGTCGGTTGGGGAACCTGACCGCCGCGGGCGATCGGGCGGCCACTGGCGACCCGCTGCCCCGACGACGCGCTGGTGGCCCGCCGGGCCTTGACCGCCGCCCGCGGCGGGGGCACCGTGCCCCGGGCTCCGGGTGCCGCGGCGGGGCGGACCGCGCCGTTGGCGGGGGCGGGGCGGACCGTGCCGTTGGCGGGGGCGGGGCTGCCGTTGGTGGGCGCGGGGCTGCCGTTGGTGGGGGCGGGGCTGCCGTTGGTGGCGACGCGGGCGCCTCCGTTGGTGGCGACGCGGGCGCCGTCGGCGATGGGTCGGGTGCGGGCCTTCGCCTGGGGACGGGGTCGGCCGGCGGCCGCGGCCTGCTGGCGGCGACGGGCGGCGGCCGGGTTCTGGTCGGGTCCGCCGGCGTGGGCGGGGGGGCGGCCAGCCGAGGGGCGACCAATCGGGATCTGAGGGGGGCCGATGGCCTGCCGGCTCACTGCGGGTACCCAACCCTCACGTTGTACAAGAGGTTGAGTCTGCAGCCGGGGGGGCGTGGTCCGGCCCCAGCCGAACCCGGCCCGTGGGGGCCGAACGACCGCCAGCGGCGGTTCGGAGACAGCGCTGCGGGTCGGCGCACGAGGCCACAAGCGTACCAAGGCAGGATCGGCGAGCCAATCGGCCCCCGGAAAGGCTGTCCAAGGCAGCGGAAGCCTGCGAAAACACGCCAGCTCCCGCACCCTCGACCGGGCCGTTGGACTCCGGGCAGGCCATGAACCCTTCTCCGGGACGGGTCGGTCCTCGGGGGCCGGTCGGCCGGTGCCAGCCGGTGCGCCTGCAGCCGGTGTCAGCCGGTGCCGGTGCCGCGTCCGCCCAGGGGGAAGGCCCGGACGAGGTGGTTCCACGAGCACTCGGGGCAGACCTCGACGACGTAGCACGTGCACTCGTCGCGGCGACGGGAGAGCTTGGTCATCTCCCGGTGGGTGTCGACGACCCGGCCGTGGGCCGGCAGGTTGGTGCCGAAGGCGAAGGAGACGAGCACCAACGCCTCCTCCTCGCAGATGGGGCACTCGAGGGGGTGGCCGGGGCGGCCGATGCCCCGGGCGGCCCGGAGCAACTCGGGGTGGGCGTCGCAGATGTCGCGCCGGCCGAGGCGGCCCCGCCGGAACTCCTCGACCGTGTGGCGGCGGATGAGGCGGTAGTCGATCTGTCCCGACGCGGGGGTCGCGCCGGCGCCGCCGATCGACTCGGGTCGGAAGCTCACGCGCGCCTCACCGTCGAAAGGGTAGCCAACGGCCCCCCGGTTGCCGGTCGGGCACCGGCGGGCGCGGGGTGCCGGCGGCCCCGATGGGCGGCCACCCGGCCGAACCGGTGACGAACTCCGTTGCCCTGGCCGCCAGTTTCGTCACCGGTTCGACTGGTCAGGCGGGTGGGCGGGTGGCGGTGACGGCGGCCGCACGGACGGTCCGGTCGCCTGCCGTTTGCGCAGCGTTCACCGCATGCCATACTTGGCCCCGATATATCGGACCGATATATCGGGAAGGACACGAGCTTGCTGGAGTTGGCCGTCCTGGGGTTGCTGAAGGAACAGCAGCTCCACGGGTACGAGTTGAAGAAGCAGCTCACCGAGGCGCTCGGGCCGTTCTCGAGCGTCTCGTTCGGCTCGCTCTACCCCGCCCTCAACCGCCTGGAGGCGGCCGGGGCGGTGCGAGCGGTCGAGGGCGAGTCCCGGGGGCCGGCGGCGGCCGTCCGGCCTGCGGTCCCCATGACCGGCTCCATCGCCGGCGAGGCGGCCGCCTTCCGGGCCCGACGGGCAGCCGCCGCCGCAGCCCGGCGGTCGGAGCCCCGCACGTCCCGCACCCGCAAGGTCTATGCCATCACCGACCGCGGCCAGCAGCTCTTCGAGGAGCTGCTCGACGCCGAGACGGCCGGTGACGACGACAAGGCGTTCAACCTCAAGCTGGCGTTCTGCCGCTTCCTGCCGCCCGACCGGCGGTTGCGGCTGCTCGAGCGCCGACGGGCCCAGCTGGAGGACCGGCTGGACCGCACCCGCACCACCATGCGCGGCCGTCGGGACCGCATGGACACCTACACCCAATCGCTGATCGATCACGGCACCGAGTCCGCGGAGCGCGACATCTCCTGGCTCGACCGCCTGATCGCCAGCGAACGTCAGGCCAGAACAGAATTGGGAGGACAGCAGTGACGAAGACCATCCGGTTGGCCATCGCGGGAGTCGGCAACTGCGCCAGCTCGCTGGTCCAGGGCCTCGAGTACTACCGCGACGCCGATCCGGCCGAGACCGTCCCCGGCCTCATGCACGTGGTGCTCGGCGGCTACCACGTGCACGACGTCGAGGTGGTGGCGGCCTTCGACGTCGACGCGGCCAAGGTCGGCCTCGACGTGGGCAAGGCCATCTTCTCCGGCCAGAACAACACCATCCGCTTCGCCGGGGTGGGGGAGCTGGGGATCGAGGTCCAGCGGGGCCCCACCCTCGACGGGTTGGGCAAGTACTACCGCCTCACCATCGAGGAGTCCCTCGACGAGCCGGTCGACGTGGCCCAGGCCCTGCGCGACGCCCGCGCCGACGTGCTGGTGTCCTACCTGCCGGTCGGCTCGGAGGATGCCCAGCGCCACTACGCCAGCGCCTGCCTGGAGGCGGGGGTGGCGTTCGTCAACGCCATCCCGGTGTTCATCTCGTCCGACCCGGAGTGGGCGGAGCGGTTCCGGGCCGCGGGCGTGCCCATCGTCGGCGACGACATCAAGTCGCAGGTGGGGGCGACGATCGTCCACCGGCTGCTGGCCCGGCTGTTCGAGGACCGGGGCCTGGTGCTCGACCGCACCTACCAGCTCAACGTCGGCGGCAACATGGACTTCAAGAACATGCTCGAGCGGGAGCGGCTGGAGTCCAAGAAGATCTCCAAGACCCAGGCCGTCACCAGCCAGCTCGACAACGGGATCGCGGCCGACGACGTCCACATCGGCCCGTCCGACCACGTGCCCTGGCTGGAGGACCGCAAGTGGGCCTACATCCGCCTGGAGGGACGCAACTTCGGCGACGTCCCCCTCAACGTGGAGCTCAAGCTGGAGGTCTGGGACTCCCCCAACTCGGCCGGAGTGATCATCGACGCGGTGCGGTGCGCCAAGCTCGCCCTCGACCGGGGCATCGGCGGGCCGCTGCTGGCCCCGTCCGCCTACTTCATGAAGTCGCCGCCGGTGCAGTACCACGACGACCACGCCCGCCAACTGCTCGAGGAGTTCATCGCCGGCGAGTGAAGGCGGTCGGGGACGCCGCAGTCCCCCGGGGACTGGCCTCCTCTCCCGAGCCCCGGGCCTGATCGTCGACGGTGGCCGGGTGGCGAGGGCGGAGCCGGTGCAGGGTCGGTTCGTCGCGGCCGACGGCACCGGTGGACCTGCGGCAATATGGGCGGCTGTGTCCCTCGACGAACAGATCGCCGCCGCGGTCGACAGCCTGCGGGCGGCCGAGGCCGATCCCGACGATCCCGCGGCGCGGGGACGGTTCGTCGATCGAGCCACCGGGTTGGCGGCCCACGGCTGGGACACGTTCGACGCGGCGCTGCCGTTGCTGGCGGACAGGGATGCGGTGCGCCGGGCGGCCGGGGCCGAGATCCTGGGCCGCCTGGCCCACGCCGCCACCGACCGCACCCTGATCCAGACGGTGTGCGACAGCCTCATCGCGGTGGCGACCGAGGAGGTCGACGACGGGGTCATCGACACGCTGGCGGTGGCGGCCCACACGGCCGGGCTGACGGTCGGGACGGCGTGCAACCTGCTGTTGCGGGCGCCCGCCCAACGGCGCATGGGCGCGTACCACCTGGCCATGGTCGTGACGTCGGCGCCGGAGGACGAGCCGGTGCGCAAGGTGTTGCGGATCGCGGCCGACGATCCCGACCCCGAGGTCCGCCGCTGGGTGGAGATCGGCCTGGAGACCTCCGCCGCCGAGTAGGCGCCGGCGGAAGGTCCCTGACCCCGGGGCCGGGGGCGGGCACAATGGCCGCCATGGCCAACGACGCCCTGGTCGGGTGGAAACGCCTCCCGCCCGGCGACCCGGCCAAGTCGCTGGGGCCGGTGGCCGACGTGCAGTACGGACCCGACGTGGTCACCGAGACCGAGCTGCGACTGCTCGGCAACCTCGCCGGCAAGCGGGTGCTCGAGCTCGGCTGCGGGGCGGGCCAGTCCCTCGTCGCCCTCGCCACCAGGGGCGCCCACGCCATCGGCCTCGACTTCGACCCCGCCCAGCTGGCGGCGGCCAAGCGGCTGTCCGACGCCGAGGGGGTGCGGGTCGAGCTGCACCAGGGCGACCTGGCCGACCTCGCCTTCATGCGGGGCGACAGCGTCGACCTGGTCTTCTCCGCCTATGCCCTCGGCTTCGTGGAGGACCTCAACCGCGTGTTCCGCCAGGTCCACCGGGTGCTCAAGGAGGGGTCACCGCTCGTGTTCTCCCTCCCCCACCCGGTCTACGACCTGGTCGACCACCACGGGCAGGCGCTGGTGATCCGGCGCTCGTACTTCGACCGCTCGCCGCTCCCCGACGGCTACCACCACACCGTGTCCGACCTGTTCACCGGCCTCGGCCGGGCCAAGTTCCGGGTCGACGTCGTCCTCGAGCCGGAGCCCTCCGCCGAAGGCTCGCGGAGCCCCTTCTGGGACGAGGCCGCCCGATGGATCCCGCGGACCCTCGTCATCCGGGCCCGCAAAGAGGGGATCTGACCTCCGCCTGAGCGGCCCGGCCGCCGGCGCGGAGCCGCCGGTTCAGTCGTCGAGGACGAAGGTGACCAGCATGTTCACCTGGTAGCCGGTGATGGCGCCCTCGTGCACCTCGACCCGCTGCTCCTTGATCCACGCCGACGTGACTTTGCGCAACGTCCGCGACGCCCGCTCGACCCCCACCCGGATGGCATCCTCGAAGCTGGTCGCCGACATGGCGCTGATCTCGGTCACCCGTGCCACGCTCTCCATCTGTCCTCCTCGATCTCGTCTGCTTGCAGGCTAGGGCCGGAGGAAGTGCTTGCCGAGAGTCTCCATCTGGCCCTGGTAGTTGGAGCCGATGGTGGACCCGTAGAGCCTGGCCGGCGGCTCGATCATGCGCTCGAACGTGAGCTTGCACACCTTCTGCCGGTGCTCGATCATGAACTGGACGTCGTGGGCCCGGACTTCGAGGGCGGCCCGGGACCCCAGCAGCTCGCCCGACGGGTCGTAGCCGAAGCCGGGGTCGAAGAAGCCGGCGTAATGGGTGCGCAGCTCCCCGCTGGTCGGGTCGTAGGCGGTCATCTCCGAGGCCAGGTCGGGCGGCACCCGGACGGCCTCGTCCGACAGCAGCAGGTAGAAGCGCTCCGGCTCCAGCACCAGCCGGCCCCGACCCTCCCGCAGCACCGGCTCCCAGTAGTTGTCCACCGGGTGGACCCCGACCTGGGACAGGTCGAGCAGCCGGGCGTTGCTCTTGGCCCGGTGGCCGACCCGCCCGTCGGTCCCGCCCCG
Source organism: uncultured Acidimicrobiia bacterium (assembly GCA_963790325.1). Lineage (GTDB taxonomy): Bacteria > Actinomycetota > Acidimicrobiia > Acidimicrobiales > AC-14 > JAXDMK01. Next base: position 77,045 of record CAWBNY010000002.1, on the reverse strand, counting down.
CAGGTCGAGGCTGAGGAAGAGGCCGTTGGCGGTGGCGAAGTCCTCGGCGTCCACCGGCTTGCCGTCCCGGAACAGGATCGGGTCCTCCCGGTGGCGGGCGGCCAGCTCGGGGTCGGTCAGCAGGGTGTGGCCGACCATCAGCCGCAGCTGGTTGAGGGACAGTCCCTCCCGGACCCGCACCGCGAACGACAGCGGGACCACCTCCAGATAGATCGGACCGTCGTAGCCGGCGGCGATCTCGTCGAAGCGGTAGCCGTAGTCGGTGATGACCCGGGTGAAGACGTCGACCCTGCCGGTGGAGCTCTTGGGGTTGGCCTTGCCCCGCACGAACGGCGGCAGGTGGGCCCGCTCCGCCAGGGGGATGAGGTACGGGCGGTTGGTCTCCAGGACGGCCCCGTCCCGGAGGTCGAGCTCGTCGAAGATGTAGTCCTCCACCTTGTCGGCCACCGTCTCGTCGCCCGGGAGGAAGCTGCACCGCAGCCGGTACGCCGCCGGTCCGAGGCGCAGGTCGACGCTCGCCGGCTGGATGGAGGCCCGGTCCGCCTCCAGCCAACCGCCGTCGATCGCCTCCGCCAGCAGTTGGCTGGGGAGGACGCCCGGCGTCGACGAGCTGAGGTCGGCCAGGTTCAGGGGGCCCGTCCCGGCTGCTCGTCCCACCACGCGGCCAGGCGGCGACGGGCCTCGTCCTCGCCCAGGGGGCCCTCCTCCAGGCGCAGCTCGAGGAGGAAGTCGCGGGCCCGGCCGACGTCGCGGCTGGGACCGATGCCGAGCTGCTCCATGATCTGGACGCCGTCGAGGTCGGGCCGGATGGAGTCGAGCTCCTCCTGCTCCCGGAGGGCGGCGATGCGGACCTCCAGCTCGTCCATGCGCCGGGCCAGCTCCTCCGCCCGCCGCTGGTTCCGGGTGGTGCAGTCGCACCGGGTGAGCTCGTTGAGCCGCTCGAGGAGCGGTCCCGCGTCGCGGGCGTAGCGGCGGACGGCGCTGTCGGTCCAGCCGGTGCCGAAGCCGTGGAAGCGCAGGTGGAGCTCGACCAGGCGGGTCACGGCCGCGATCTCGTCCGTCGGATAGCGCAGGGCCCGCATGCGGGTGTCGGCCATGCGGGCGCCGACGACCTCGTGGTGGTGGAAGGAGACGCCCCCCGGGCCTATGGAGCGGGTCTTGGGCTTGCCGATGTCGTGGAGGAGGGCGGCCAGGCGCAGGATCTTGTCGGGGCTGGTCTTCTCCACCACCGCGATGGAGTGGGCCAGGACGTCCTTGTGGCGGTGGATGGGGTCCTGCTCCAGCGAGAGGGCCGACAGCTCGGGGAGGAACTCGTCGGCCAGGCCGGTGTCGACCAGGAACCACAGCCCGGCGGAGGGGTTGTCGACCACCAGCAGCTTGTCGAGCTCGGCCCGGATGCGCTCGGGCGAGACGATCTCCAACCGGCCCCGCAGGCGGCGGACGGCGTCGACCAGCTCGGGGTCGGGGGCCAGGCCGTAGCCGGCGACGAAGCGGGCCGCCCGCAGCATGCGGAGGGGGTCGTCGGTGAAGGACTCGTCCGGCGCCAGCGGCGTGCGCAGGCGGTGGGCGGCCAGGTCGGCCAGGCCGCCGAAAGGGTCGATGAGCCGGGCGTCGGCGCCCGGTTGGACCTCGAGGGCCATGGCGTTGACGGTGAAGTCGCGGCGGGCGAGATCGGCCTCGACCGCGTCGGCGAAGGCGACCTCGGGCTTGCGGGACTCGGGCGCGTAGGCCTCGGCCCGGTGGGTGGTGATCTCGTAGGACCGGCCGTCCTTGCGGGCGCCGATGGTGCCGAAGCGCCGGCCCTGGTCCCAGACGGCGTCGGCCCAGCCGGCGAGGGCGGCCTCGATGGCGTCGGGGCGGGCGCCGGTGGTGAAGTCGAGGTCGCCGCCGTCGGGGAGGGGCCGGCCGAGGATGGCGTCGCGGACGCTGCCGCCGACGAGGTAGAGGCGGTGACCGGCCGCTGCGAAGCGCTCGGCCAGGGGGGCGGTGGCGTCGAGAAGCGGTTGCAGCCGCTCGGGGACCATGGTGCCGACGACGCTACCGGCCGCCGCCGGGGGCTCAGGTGTGAATCCGGCGGGCGGCCTCGACGACCTCGCGCCCCGGGCCGCCCGTCGTCAGCCACTGGTGGGTCGAGACGTAGAGGACCCGACCGTCGGCGTAGAACGCGTCCTGGGTGCCGTTGCCGTGGTGGACGTCCCGGTCGAGGATCGCCACCCGCTCGGCCAGGGTGGCGGCGCACACCGCGATGTTGTTGAACAGGCAAAAACCCATGGGCGTGGTGGCGGTGGCGTGGTGGCCGGGGGGCGGACGACGCAGAAGGCGGCGTCGGCCTCCCCGGCGTCGAGGCGGGCGACGGCATCGGGTCCGGACCCCCGCGCGCAGCGGCGCCAGGGACCCCGGGTAGGCGGCGGTGTCGGTGTCGATCCACCCGCCGCCCGCCTTGACCAGTCGCTCGAGGCGGGTGACGAGGTCGGGGCGGTGGACCCGGGCCACCTCGTCGACGGTGGCCGGGCGGGGCTCGGCCCACACGAGATCGCTCGCCACCGGCGAGAAGCGGACGCCGGCGAGCACCGCGTCGAGCCGCTCCGGACGCTCGGGGTGGCCTCGTCCCGGGCGGTGGTCCCAACACTCCGGCGAGCTCTCGACCAGCACGGACATGGCCGTGGACCCTACCGAGTGTCCGTGGGCGGACGGCGTGGCCTGTGGCCGGCGACCCGTGGGCGACACGGCAGGAAGTGGGCGGCGGGGTCGGCGGGGCGGGGGGGGGGGGGGTCGGCGGGCGTCTGCGGACGGCGACCGCGGGGCGGCATGGCCCCGCCGGTATCCTCGGGGCACCGATGACCGTCACGACCGAGGTCCTGGAGTGGGGCCGGGAGCGGGCCCGCGCCGGCCCGTGGCGCGGCGACGGCCGGGTGGCCTACCTCGCCCCCCTCCCCTACGACCCTCCGCCGTCGACCGACTTCCTCCTGCGGTGCCTCGACCGGCTCGCCGACCGGGGCTACGCCGAGGTCATCACGTCCGCCCTGGCCGGGTCGGAGCAGCGCCCGTTCCTGGCCGTGGGGTTCGTTCCCCACGAGCAGCTGCGGTTCTTGGCCCACGACCTCACCGGCGTGCCCCTCCGCCCGGTGGCGGGCCCCCATCGCCTGCGCAAGGCCGAGCCCGAGGACCACCCGGGCGTCCTCGATGTCGACGCGGGGTCGTTCAGCGCCTTCTGGCGGCTCGACGCAGCCGGCTTGGAGGAGGCCCTCACCGCCACTCCCTCCACCCGGTTCCGGGTGGCGCTCGGCCACCGCCGGGTCGTCGGCTACGCCATCACCGGCCGGGCCGGCGACCAGGGCTACCTCCAGCGCCTGGCAGTGGCCGCCGGCGCCCGCCGCACCGGCCTCGGCCGGGCCCTCGCCCTCGACGGGCTGCGCTGGCTCCGCCGCCGGGGCGTCCACCGGGCGGTCGTCAACACCCAGTTCGGCAACGACGCCGCCCTCGCCCTCTACCTCCACGTCGGCTTCCGCCAGGAACCGTCCAACCTGGCGGTGCTGCACCGCAGCCTGGCGGGCATCCCGTGAAGCGCCCGGTCGCGCTCCTGGCGGTGCTGGGGGTCGCCCTCGTCACCCTGGCTGCGCCCGCCTCAGCCCAGGCCGGGGGCCAGGGCCAGGGCCAGGGCCAGGGCCAGGGTCGGATCGACTTCGTGGCCCAGACCCCCTTCGTGGCCGTCCCCGACGCACCATGGGGGGTGCGGTTCAGGGTCACCCGCCCGAGTGGTCCCTCCGCCCTCGAGATCGCGGTGAGCGTGTACCCCGCCGTCGCCTTCCGCTCCGAGTTCCAGGAGAACCTCAAGAACCGGATCTTCGGCGACCCCGTCCTCCCCGTCGCCGTATGGCCTCTGGGCAGCCTCAACCCGGAGGCCAACGGCGACTACTCGGTCGGCATCCCGGCCACCCTCGGATCCAACGACGGCGTCCACCCGGTGCGGGTCGAGCTTCGCGACCGTGACGACTTCGACGTCCTCGACGAGCTCGTGACCCACCTCGTGTACCTGCCCGGCGAGCACATCGGCCCCAAGCTCGCCGTGTCCCTCGTCCTGCCCGTCCACGCCCAGCCCGCCCTCCAGCCCGACGGCACCCGCCGCCACCCGGGGGAGGACGAGTGGGCCCGCCTCGCCCTGGCCGTCGACGCCGCCGCCACCCTTCCGACCACGTTCCTCCCGACGCCGGAGACGGTGGCCGCCCTGGTGGCCAGCAACGACCCCCGGGCAGGGGCGGTGCTCAAGTCGCTCCGGGACGCGGTGGCCAGGCGCTCCCTCGTCGGGGGCCCCTACGTCCCCGTGAGCCTGCCCGCCCTCACCGTCGCCGGCCTCGACGACGAGGTCGCCCTGCAGATGGCCCGGGGGGCGTCCACACTGAGCGACGTGCTGCGGGTGCCCGCGTCCGGGGGGAGGACGTGGGTGGCCCAGGAGCCTCTGGACGCGGCGTCGATCGATCTGCTGGCCAGCCGCTACGGCATCGACCAGATGGTGGTCACCGAGGACGCGCTGACCCCCATCCCCGACCAGTTGGTCACCCTCACCGGACCCTTCCAGCTCGACGGCGAGGGCGCGTCGGTGCACGGGGCGGCGGCCGACGCCGGCCTGGCCGCCCACTTCGTCAACCTCGGCAACCCCGCCCTCGAGGCCGGCCACCTGCTGGCCGACCTGGCCGTCCTCTACCTCGACCTCCCCGGCGCCCAGCGGGGCGTGGTCGCCCTCCCTCCCCGCTCGTGGCAGCCCGACCGCACCTTCCTCGACGTCGTCAAGGTCGGCCTCGAGAACAACCCGGTGGTCGAACCCATCGCCCTCGACACCCTCTTCGGCACCGTCCCCGACGCCACCGACCTGGGCCAGCCCCTCATCCGGCGGCCGGCGGTCGACCCTGCGGGCAACGTCGCCGCCGGCGTGGTCAGCGGGATCCGCAGCGTCCGCAACCGCCTCGACGCCCTGGGCTCGGTCCTCGGACCGACCAACGCCGTCTCCGGCGCCCTGGGCGAGCGCCTCCTCGTGGCGCAGTCCGCCGACTTCCGGTCGGCCCGGGAGCGTGAGCCCTACCTGACCGGGGTCCGCACGGCCATCGACGAGCAGTTGGGCGGCATCGACATACCCCAGAACCGCTCCATCACCCTCACCGCCCGCCGGGGCGAGATCCCGGTGACGTTCCAGAACCACACCGGGCACCCGGTGAAGGTGGTGGTGCGGATGGAGAGCGACAAGCTCACGTTCCCCGGGGGCCAGACGATCGAGATCGACCTCACCCGGCTCAACACCACCCACCGCTTCCCGGTGGTGGCCCGCACGTCGGGCGCCTTCCCCATCCGCATCACCCTCGAATCGCCCGACGGCAGCCTGGTCGTAGGACAGGCCCGCCTCACCGTGCGCTCGACGGCCACATCGGGCGTGGGCCTGGCCATCTCGGTGGGGGCGGCCCTCTTCCTCGCCCTGTGGTGGGGTCGGCACGCCCTTCGGGGCCGGCGGGCCTCCCGCCTGGTCGACCCGGCCGAGCTCGACGACCTCGGCCAGCTCGACGAGCGAGTCGCCTCGTCACCGGCTCCTCTCCGCATCGTCCCCTCGGACGCTACGGTCCAGGCCGTCACCGGGGACTCCGAGGAGTCCCCGCCCGTGCCCACCCCGGGCACCCTCGGAGGAGGCTGAGCATCCATGGCCGTCGTGCGAGTCGTCACCGACAGCAGCTGCGATCTGCCGGCGGACGTGGTCCGCCAGCACGCCATCACCGTCGTACCCCTCACCATCCGCTTCGGCGACGAGGAGTTCGTCGACGGGCGCGACCTCACCCCCGCCGCCTTCTGGGCCCGGTCGGCGGCGTCATCCGTGCTGCCCTCCACCGCCGCCCCCTCCCCCGGCGCCTTCGAGGAGGCCTTCCGGGCGGCGGCCGGCGAGGGCGCGTCGGGCGTGGTGTGCATCACCCTGTCGTCCAAGCTCTCGGCCACCATCCAGGCCGCGGAGACGGCGGCGAAGGCCGTGGCCGGGGAGGTGCCGGTGCGCGCGGTCGACTCCAAGTCGGTCAGCCTGGGCCTGGGCCTGATCTGCGTGGAGGCGGCCAAGGCCGGCGCCCGGGGCGCCTCGGTGGAGGAGATCGTGGCCCTGGCCGAGGACATGGGTGCCCGCACCCGGATCCACGCCACCCTCGACACCCTGGAGAACCTCAAGAAGGGCGGTCGCATCGGGGCGGCCAAGGCCCTCATGGGGACGATGCTGTCGGTGAAGCCGGTGATCGAGGTGGTCGACGGAGCGGTGGAGGCGGGGCCCAAGGTGCGGACCCGGTCCAAGGCGCTGCAGTTCCTGGTCGACCGCATCACCGCCGAGGCGGCGGTCGAGAACCTGGCCGTCCTCCACGGCGACGCCCCCGACGTCGAGCAGTTCATCGACCTGGTCGCGCCCCACTTCCCCCGGGAGCGCATCGTCGTCGGCCAGCTGGGGGCGGTGGTCGGAAGCCACACCGGGCCCCGTACCATCGGGGTCGCCTTCCAGGTGCCCGCCTAGCGAAACGAATCCGTTGCTCGCAGCCCAACACGTCATCGCCGGTCGCTACCGGCTACGTCACCAGATCGCCCGGGGCGGCATGGCCGAGGTGTGGGAGGCGGGCGACGACGTCCTCGGACGGTCGGTGGCGGTCAAGGTGCTGCTCCCCGAGCTGGCCGCCGACCCCACCTTCATCGAGCGCTTCCGGCGGGAGGCGATCGCCGCCGCCCGCCTGGCCCACCCCAACATCGTCTCCACGTTCGACACCGGCGTCGACCACGGCCAGGCCTTCATCGTCATGGAGCTGGTCGAGGGGCGCACCCTGCGCGACGTCCTCGTCGAACGAGGCCCGCTCGCCTCCTCCGAAGCGTCGGCGATCGCGGCCCAGGTGGCGGGGGCGTTGCACTACGCCCACGAGGCAGGCATCGTCCATCGGGACGTCAAGCCGGCCAACATCCTGCTGAGCGGGGACGGCCGGGTGAAGGTGGCCGACTTCGGCATCGCCAAGGCGGCCCTGGTCGACGGCGGGTCCACCGATTTCGACCTCACCGGCACCGGCATGGTGGTGGGGACGGCCAAGTACCTGTCCCCCGAGCAGTTCGAAGGGCTACCCGTCGACCGGCGCTCCGACGTCTACGCCCTGGGCGTCGTCCTGTACGAGATGCTGTGCGGGCGGCCGCCGTTCACCGGGGGCACCGACATGGCCATCGGCATCAAGCACGTCGAGGCCAAGCCGCTCAGCCCCCGCCAGGTGCGGGCCGGCATCCCCCGGCCCCTGGAGGCGGTGGTGATGCGGGCCATGGCCAAGTCGGCCGACAAGCGCTTCCCCACGGCCGCCGCCCTCCAGAGCGCGTTGCTGTCGGTCGACCTCCGCGCCGACGACGCCGTGCCGATGATCGTGCGGGACGACACCCCGCCCCACGGCCTGCCCCAGACGTTCGTCCAGAGCGAGCGGGCGTGGATGGTGCCGACGGTGCTGATCGTGGTGGTGGCGGTCACGCTGGGGATCGTGGGCGTGCTCTTCGCCCGGTCCGACACCGGCCAACGGCTGCTGGGCGAGCGGCCGGGCACCGGCGCCGGCGCCGGGGGCGGCGGGATCGGGTCGGGCGAGACCGTCACCATCGCCTCGGTCACCTCGTTCGACCCCGACGGCGACGGCGCCGAGCACGAGGACGAGGTGGGCAACCTGGTCGACGGCAACCCGTCCACCACCTGGCGGACGTCGCAGTACGGAGGGGCCGACTTCGCCGGCCTCAAGCCGGGCCTGGGCTTCGTCCTCGTCCTCGACGGGGTGACGACGCTCGACCGGCTGGAGCTGGTCGGCACCAGCCGCAACTTCGACGCCGAGGTGGCGGTGGCCGATGCCGTCCGGTCGAGCCGGGCCGCCTGGGGGCCGGCGGTGGCGTCGAAGAAGGGCGTGGGCGGGGAGCAGGCGTTCGACCTGGACGGGGCCCGGGGCACGGCGGTGCTGGTGTGGATCACCAATCCCACCAGCACGTCGCTGAGCGTGGGTGACGTGCGGCTGACCGCCGCCTAACCTGCCCGCCATCGGAGACGACCGGAGTGACGCGGCCCTGGTGGCCGCGGCCCAGGACGGCGATCGAGGAGCCCTCGACACCCTCCTGCGCCGCCACCACGACCGTCTCTACGCTCTCTGCCGGCGGGTCACGGGCAACGACGCCGACGGGGCCGACGCCTGCCAGGAGGCCCTCGTCGCCATCGTCCGCAACCTGGGCGGCTTCGACGGGCGGTCGTCGTTCGCCACCTGGGCCTACCGGGTGGCCACCAACGCCTGCCTGGACGAGCTCCGCCGGCGCCGGCGGCGGCCGCAGCCGGGGCTGCCCGAAGGGGAGGTCGGCGGCGGCCCGGACGAGTTCGCGGGGGCCGACACCCGGGTGGCGGTCGACTCGGCCCTGGCCGGGATCCCGATCGAGTACCGGGTGGCGGTGGTGCTGCGCGACCTGTGCGGGTTGGCTTACGGGGAGATCGCGGAGGTGCTCGACGTCCCCATCGGGACGGTGCGGTCGCGCATCGCCCGGGGCCGGTCGGCACTGATCCCGGCGTTGACGACGACGGACGGGAACCCCCCGGCCGCCGGCGACCGTCCAACGAGGCGAACATGACTCCCGACCACCCCGACTTCGAGGCGCTGAGCGCCTACTTCGACGGTGAGGCACCCGGCGTCGGAGCCCACGTCGCCACCTGCCCCGACTGCCGGCGGACGGTGAGCTGGCTACGGCTGGCGTCCGCCCTGGTGACCTCGCCGGTTCCGCCGCTGGCCGACGAGGCCCGGGAGAAGGCGCTGGAGAAGGCGCTGGCAGCGGCACCAGCGGCACCGGGGCCGGCCGTCGCCGGAGCCGCCGGTGCCGCTTCGGCCGCTCCCGTCCCCCCACCCGCTGTCCGCCCACCTCCCGTCCGCCCCCCGGAAGCGCTTCCGCCCCCGGAGCCGACGCCGATCGGTGCCGCCGCCAGCCGGCGGGGCCGGAGCACCGGGCTGTGGATCGCCCTCGGGTCGGTGGCCGCGGTCCTCCTGGCCTTCGTGGTCGGCGTGGGCGTCCTCACCGGTGGCAGCGGCAACGACGACGCCACCGTGGCCGCCGACGGCTTCGGAAAGGTGGGAGGGAGCGTGGCCGCCGCCGGGAACGGGGGCGGCGACGCCCCGGGCGAGGAGCGGGCCCCGGGCGAGGAGCGGGCCCTGGCCGTCACCCCCGGGCCGTCCCCCGCCGGCGGGGTCGACGGCGGTGATCTCGGCGACATCCCCGACGCCACCACCCTCGCCGACCGGGCCCGGACGGTTCTGACCCTGGCCCCGCGCAACGCCGGGGACTCCGCCGCCGCCGGGTCGACGACCGGGGACGAGGCGGCGCCGATTCCCCTCCAGGTCGGGACCCGCCCCTGCGAGATGGAGATCCGCACCGCCCGGCCCGGTCTGGGAACGGTCGTCTACTACGCCACCGGTCGGGTCTCGGGCACGCCGGTGGTGGTCCTGGGCTTCGGGTCGGGCCCGGGCGCGGGCCCCGTCACCCTGCTGGCTCTGGCTCAGCAGGAGGGGTGTCGGGTCGTTCTGGAAGCGGTCGGGCCCTGAAGGCGGCGGCGGCCGCTCCCAGCACCACCGCCAACCACCCCTCCCAGCCCACCACCGACAGCCGGCGGTCGGTGGCGATCATGGCCGCCCACAACAGGCCGGCGACGGCGAGCAGCGCCCCCGCCACCGCCAGCATCGTCGATCGGCGGCGGGCCACGGAGGTGGTGGCCTCCGACACGAACAGGCCCACCACCAAGCCGGCGCCGACCACCGCCGGGCCGCCGAAGGCGTATTCGCCGAGCATCAATGCCGCCACCGCTGCCACCGCCGCCCCGGCCACCAGGGAAAGAGTGAGTCGCACCCGGGCAAGGGTAGGCTCCCGCACGTGGCGGAGGATCTCGACCTGACGTCCAACGACCCGACCGCGGTCGACCCCGCCGCGGTCGACCCGGTGGTCGTCACCCCGCCCGTCGACCCGGTGGTCGTCACCCCGCCCGTCGACCCGGTGGTCGTCCCGCCGCCCGTCGACCCGGGGGTCGTCACCCCTCCCGTCGACCCGCTGGTCGTCCCGCCGCCCGTCGACCCGGATCCCGGGCCCGGGCCGCGGCCGGCGATCGCTTCCCCCCCGGCGGCGCTGTCCAACGACACTCCCACCATCACCCGGCCCAAGGCCATGTCTACGCCCCGGCCGCCTCCCCCACCCCGGCCCACGCCGGCACCCGCGCCCGGCCCGGTCTCGGCGCCGGCCCGTCCCGAGTCCGACTGGGCATCCGAGATCGCCGACCGCATCGACGACGTGGTGGCCAAGGTTCGGGCCAACACGTCCGACCGCCTGGTCGGGATCGCGCGTTGGGTGGTCTACGGACTACTAGCCGTGGTTATGGGGATTGCCGCCCTCGTCCTGGTGGTGATCCTGTTCTTCCGGTTGCTGGCGGTCATCCCCGGGCCGGTGTGGATCCCGTACCTCGGACTCGGGGCAATATTCGTGGCCGTCGGGCTGTTGTTGTGGGCCAAGCGCACGGCCACGCCCGCCGCTTGACCCGACCCATCGACGCCGAAGGAGCATCCCGGCAGTGAACAACGTCCGCGACGTGATCGTCATCGGCTCCGGCCCCGCCGGGTTGACGTCGGCCATCTACACCGCCCGCGCCAACCTGCGCCCCCTCGTGATCGAGGGCGAGCTGTCGTCCACCGGTGATCAACCCGGGGGCCAGTTGATGCTCACCACCGAGGTGGAGAACTTCCCCGGTTTCGTCGACGGCATCCAGGGGCCGGAGCTGATGGCCAACTTCCGGTCCCAGGCGGCCCGCTTCGGCACCGAGTTCCTCACCGAGAAGGTCACCCGGGTCGACCTCTCCGTCCGCCCCTTCCTCGTCGAGGTGGGCGACGAGCAGTTCCGGGCCCGGTCGGTGATCGTGTCCACCGGCGCCAAGTCCAAGATGCTCGGCCTGCCCAACGAGATCTCCCTCATCGGCCACGGGGTGTCGACGTGCGCCACCTGCGACGGCTTCTTCTTCAAGGGGGAGACCATCGCCGTGGTCGGCGGGGGCGACTCCGCCCTGGAGGAGGCCACCTTCCTCACCAAGTTCGCCACCAAGGTCTACGTCATCCACCGACGGGACCAGCTGCGGGCATCGAAGATCATGCAGGAGCGGGCGTTCAAGAACGACCGCATCGAGTTCGTGTGGGATTCGGTGCCCGTCGAGCTGCTGGGCGATCAGATGCTGGAAGGCGTCCGGCTGCGCAACGTCAAGACGGGCGAGGAGACGGTGCTCGAGTTGGCGGGGCTGTTCGTGGCCATCGGCCACGTCCCCAACACGTCGCTGTTCGCGGGCCAGCTCGACATGGACGAGAACGGCTACCTGGTGACGGGGTCGGGCTCGCGGACCAACGTCGAGGGCGTGTTCGCCGCCGGCGACGTGGCCGACCACGTCTACCGCCAGGCGATCACCGCCGCCGGCACCGGCTGCATGGCGGCCATCGACGCCGAGCGGTGGCTGGAGTCCCAACCCCACGACGCCGAGATCGTAGGCACGCCCACCGAATGGTGAGCGGAATCGAGGGCATAACCGCGGCGTTCTATCAACCGACGGGAGAGTTCCTCCCCGGGTACCACAGGAGGCAGGTCATGGCCGAGGGTGTCGACATCCTCACAGATGCCACATTCGACGAGGAGGTGGCGGCGTCTGACGTCACCATGGTGGTCGACTTCTGGGCCGAGTGGTGCGGGCCCTGCCGGATGGTGGCACCCATCCTCGAACAGATCGCAGCCGAGAACGTGGGCAAGGTCCGCGTCTGGAAGCTCAACGTCGACGACAACCCCAAGGCGGCGCGCGATCACAAGGTGATGAGCATCCCCACCATGATCGTGTTCAAGGACGGGGTGGCCAAGAAGCGCATCGTGGGGGCCATGCCCAAGGCATCACTGATGAGGGACCTGGCCGAGTTCTTGTAGGCGGCGTGGGAGGCCGGTAAGTCGTCCACAACCTGTTCGCAGTGTGTGGACGACTGGGCTGTGGAACTACGTGCTTGTAACTTTGCCGCCGGTCATGGCCCGGAAGATCCGCTCCAGGTCCTCCAGATTGGCGAACTCGACCACCACCTTGCCCCGGTTGGCGCTCATCTCGACCTTGACCCGGGTGTCGAGGTGGTCGGAGAGGCGTTCCTCGAGCTCGAGCAGCCCCGGGGGGCGGAGGCGGCGGGCGGGGCCGGCGGGGGTGGTGGTCGTGGCCGACCGCTGGTTCTGGCGGCGGGCCTCCTCCTCCACCGCCCGCACCGAAAGCCCCTCGGCCACCGCCCGCTTGGCCAAGGTCTCCTGGTACGACCGGTCGGGGCAGGTGAGCAGGGCCCGGGCGTGGCCGGCGGTTAGCTTGGCCTCCTGGACCAGGCGCTGCACCGATGGGGGCAGCTGAAATAGCCTGAGAGTGTTCGAGATGGCGGCCCGGCTCTTTCCCATCCGGGAGGCCAGCTCGTCGTGGGTGAGGTGGAAGTCCTCCAGCAGCTGCTGGTAGGCGGCGGCCTCGTCCAGGGGGTTGAGGTCCTCCCGCTGGAGGTTCTCGACCAGGGCCTGCTCGAGCGACGAGGTGTCGTCGACGGTGCGGATGATGGCGGGGACGAGGGGGAGTCCGGCCCGCTTGGCCGCCCGCCACCGGCGCTCGCCGGCGATGAGCTCGTAGGTGTTGTCGCCCGCGGCCCGCACCAGGACGGGCTGGAGGACGCCGAGCTCGCGCACGGAGGCGGTGAGGGCGGCCATCGCCTCCTCGTCGAAGGTCGTCCGGGGTTGGCGGGCGTTGGGGAAGATCGACGACGTGGGAAGGTCCTGGAAGGCGGAGTCCACCCACTCGGCGGTGCCTGCCGGGATGAGGGCCCCCAGCCCCCTACCGAGTCCGCTGCGGCGCGCCACCGCTCACCTCCTTGGCCAGCTCCCGGTAGGCCAGGGCGCCCCGGGAGGTCGAGTCGAACACGATGATGGGCTGCCCGAACGACGGTGCCTCCGATAGGCGCACGGTGCGGGGGACGATGTTGCGGCACACCTTGGCCCCGAAGTGGCGGCGGACCTCCTTGGCCACCTGGTCGGCGAGTTTGGTGCGGGCGTCGAACATGGTGAGGATGATGGTGGACAGCTCGAGGCGGGGGTTGAGGTTGCGCTGGACGAGCTGGATGTTGCGCATGAGCTGTCCGAGGCCCTCGAGGGCGTAGTACTCGCACTGGATGGGCACCACCACCTCGGTGGCGGCAGCCAGGCCGTTGACGGTGAGCAGGCCGAGCGACGGCGGGCAGTCGATGATGACGTAGTCGAAGTCGGTGCCCATGGCCTCGATCGCCCGCCGGAGGCGGAGCTCACGGCTGAATACGGGGACGAGCTCGATCTCGGCCCCGGCCAGGTCGATGAGGGCGGGGGCGACGAAGAGGTTGCGCACGCCGGTGGGCTCGACACAGTCCTCCATCGGGAGGTCGTTGAGGAGGACGTCGTAGATCGAGTGCTGGAGGTTGCGGGCGTTGACGCCGACGCCCGTGGTGGCGTTGCCCTGAGGATCGAGGTCGACCACGAGGACGCGGTAGCCGAGCTCGGCGAGGGCGGCGCCGAGGTTGACGGCGGTGGTGGTCTTGCCTACGCCGCCCTTCTGGTTGGCGACGGCCATGACCCGGGGGAGTGGGACCCGGGGTTTGGCCTCGGTTGGCGTGGGGGTGGGGGTCGTCGTCGGGACCGAGTCCGGCGGGCGGGGGCTGGTGAACACCTGGGTCGAGGCGGTGAGGTCCCACTCCAACCGGGGGGCGGCGGCCGCCTCCGGCGGTGGTCCCTCCAACAGGGGAGGTCCGGATGGGTCGGGGATGCCGGCCATCTCCAGGATCGACGGGATGTCATCGTCGGTCCGGTCGCCGTCCTCTACGCCGACGGCGGGCCAGGAGTGTCCGTTTTCCTCGCTCACGGCCTCCCATCATGGCACCTCTCGACCAGGGGTCAAGCATCAAGCTCGTGTTCCACGTGAAACAATTTCACGAGGTTGTTGGAGCCGATTCGCCGATCGGCGCTGGTTGCGGGTGTGAGACTAGGCCGCCAGCCCCCCGAAACCACGGCACAGCCATCGTTTTCGTGGTGCGCAGCCCCTCGCCGCCTCCCATGTACACGGAGCGCAGACCGGCAGCCCCGGGACGCCCCGGGAAACATCGTCCGCCTACGCCGGCCCGGCCGCCGGCACCGTCGCCGACGCCGTCCGCCCAGTCCGGACCGCGGTGTGATCGCCTCGCGCCCTCGTACACCGATGGAGCCAGGGCGGCGGCGGCCCTGGTCGCCCGCCTCTCCCGCCGATTCCCTCCCGCCAACTGACCCGGCAACCCCTCTCCGCCACCCACCCGAACCCCAGTGGCGCACGAACGCCGGAAGCTGCCTTGCCACGGGTGCCGTCAGCCCGTAGCCGGTCCGACCCGACACGGTCCGTCTCGCGGGGCGATCCCCTGGCGGCTCGTGCGCCAGCCGGAACACGAGGCCGGCCCGCTCCCGCGTCCTCGCCGTGGCCGGTGAGCAGGCGTCCCTCCCCTAGGTCACGAACAAGGGTCGCTTGGACGGAGCTCCGACCCGGCGCGGGTACCGGTCGGGGCAGGCCGTGGCCTGGCGGACCACCACGTAGGACGCGCCCCCGCCCTCCACCACCTCCGCCGGGTCCATCCCCAACATCGCCAACCCCACCGCCGGCCACCGCCCGGCCCGGCCCCCGGGCGGCTCGCTCACCACCAGCCGGCCTCCGACGGCCAGGAACCCGGCCCCGCACTCCGCCGTCACCGCCGGCGGACCGAAGCCCCTGGCGACGACCAGGTCGAACCCTCCCCGCAGATCCCGACGCCGGGCCAACTCCTCCGCCCGGCCCGCCACCACCACCACCCGATCACCCAGGCCGAGCCGCGCCACCGCCGCGGCCAGGAACTCCACCCGCCGCCCCCCTGCGTCCACCAGCGTCCAGCGGCTCTCGGGCCACGCCACCG
Source organism: uncultured Acidimicrobiia bacterium (assembly GCA_963790325.1). Classification (GTDB taxonomy): domain Bacteria; phylum Actinomycetota; class Acidimicrobiia; order Acidimicrobiales; family AC-14; genus JAXDMK01. The sequence continues at coordinate 62,034 of CAWBNY010000002.1, read as the reverse complement.
CCAGGGGCAACCCAGGCAGACCGGCACCGCTACCCAGGTCGAGGCAGGCGCCCACGGCCTCGCCGAAGCCCAGGGCGTGGTCGAGATGGGGGAGGAGGGGCCCGGGACCGACCAGGCCCCGCGCCCGAGCATCCTCCAGCACCGGCAGCAGCCGGTCCTTCAGGTCGTCAGTTGTCGCCGTTGGCCCCGTCGGGCATGATCACGACCCGGCGCCGGGGCTCCTCGCCCTCCGACGTCGTCGACACCCCGTCGATGGTGTTGGCCGTGTCGTGCACCACCTTGCGGTCGGGCGCCGTCATCGGCTCGAGCACCCGGGCCACCCCGGATGCCATCACCTGCTCGGCCACACCCCGCGTGAAGCGCTCCAGCGCCTCCCGCCGGGCCAGGCGGTAGCCGGCGATGTCGACCAGGATCCGGGTCCGGGCGCCGGGCGCCTTGCGCTGCACCACCGTACGGGCCAGCTCCTGCACCGCAGCCAGCGTCTGGCCCCGGGGACCGATGAGCATCCCCAGGTCGTCGCCCGTGACCGCGATCTCGACCGTGTCGTCGTCGAGGTCGCGTCGCTCCAGATCGAACTTGGCCCCGAAGCGGTTGAGCAGGCCCTCGACGAACTCCTCGGCCAACTCTCCCGCGTCGACGTCCGGGTCACCCTCGTGCATGAAAACTCCCTCCTGTGACGCCGGTGGGGCCGGCACCGCGGTTGCGGCTGCGGCTTTGGCCTGGTTGCTGCGAGGCCGCCCCCCGCCTTTGGGCGCCCCTCCCGACGACGACGGCGACGGTCGCTCCCGCCGGGCCCCACCTCCGGCCCCGCCCGGGCCGCTGCTGCGCTTGCGATCGCGCCGCTCCACCTTGGGACGGGCGGTGGCCGGCATGACCCGCGCCCGCACCCGGGCGTGGGAGCGGAGCAGCCCGAACAAACCGGCCTTGGGTTCCTCCACCACCTCGAACTCGGCATCGCTCTCGTCGACGCCCAGCTGGTCGAGCGCCATCTCCTTGGCCTCTTCCACCGTCTTCCCAGTGACCTCGACCCATTCCACTCGTCACGATCCCTTCCTCGAAGAGCCTCCGGACGACCCCTTGGTAGGTGGCAGGCCCTTGGGGCGGGCCGCGGGGGGTGGTCGTTTCGACTTGGCAGCACGATTGGTCAGGCGCCCCAGGAGGGACTCCCCGACCGATACCGGGGGACCCGCCGGCTCCGGGTTCGCCTTCCCCGACTTCTGTGACCCACCCGCACCGGCCCCTCCGCCGGCCCGGACGCCGCCCGGACCGCCTTTGGGGGTCACCCGTCCACTCCCGCCGCCCTTCGGCGTCACCCGCCCACTCGGGGGACGGGGGGTGCCGCCCGGCTTCTTGGTCCCGCCACCGCCGCCGCTCTTGGCCGCGCCGGCCCCGCCCGGCTTCTTGGCCCCGCCACCGCCGCCGCTCTTGGCCGCGCCGGCCCCGCCCGGCTTCTTGGCCCCGCCACCGCCGCCGCTCTTGGCCGCGCCGGCCCCGCCCGGCTTGGCCCCGCCTCCGCCGCCACCCTTGCCCGCGCCGGCGCCGTCACTCCCGCCCCCAGACTTCGACCCGACGCTCTTGGGCGCCTCGTCCTCGCCCTGCCTCACCGGTTGGTTCCGGAACGCGACCGCCTGTTGGCCGATCTGCCACACGTTCGAGACCACGAAGTACAGGACCACGCCGGCCGGCACCGACAGCGAGATGAGGCCGAAGAACCCGGGCAGGATCTTGGTGACCATTTGCATCTGGGGGTTGATGGCGTCCTTCGACATCCGGGCCGTCATCTGCTTCTGCTGGTAATAACCGGTGGCCACCACCGCCGCCACCAACAACAACCCGACCACCGATTGCGGCTTCTTGGCCAGATCGATTCCGAACGACAAGAGTTTTCCGCTCGACGCCGCCAGCGCCTGGTACAGGTCGCTGCCGATCGGGATGTGCCGCGGGGGGACCTTGCTCAGGTCGATGATCAGCCGGTACAGGATGATGAACAGCGGCATCTGCAGGATGAGCGGCAGGCAACCGGCCAGCGGGTTGGCCTTGTGCTCCTTGTACAGCTTCATCATCTCTTCGTTGAGCCGCTGCCGGTCGCCCTTGTGCTTGGCCTGCAACTTCTTCAGCTCCGGCTGCAATTGCTGCATGGCCCGTTGTGACTTCACCTGTTTGGAGGTCAACGGGATCAGCAGCACGCGCACGCTGATGGTGAGCATGGCGATGGCAAATCCGTAGGACGGGATCAGGGAGTAGAAGAACGCCATGACCGAGCCCAGGGCGTTGTACAGCCAGTCGAACAGGGCCACGCCCAGCATGACCATCACCCGTCCGCCCGGGGCGGCACCGGGTCGACGCCGAACCCGCCCCAGGGGTGGCATCGGCCCAGGCGGCGCACCGCCAGCCACGAACCCCGTGCCGCGCCGTGGGCCTCGATGGCCTCCAGGGCGTAGGCGGAGCAGCTCGGCAGGTAGCGGCAGTGCGGGGGACGGCCCGCAGCCAGCACTCGGTACAGCCGGATGGGTGCGCTCACAGCCCGGTCCATCACGCGCCGGGAGGGGCCGGTGGCGTCGCCGGCAGCTCCTTGGTGGCCAGGATGGCCAGCGCTTCGCACAGGGTGGCTCTCAGTTCTCGATAGGACAGCGACGACGCCCCGGCGTGGGCCCCGACGAGGTAGGCGCCGGGGCGAAGCAGAGGCCCGGCTTCCCTGGAGACTGCCCGCAGCCGACGCCGGATCCGGTTGCGCACCACCGCGGTACCGACCGGCCGGCCGACCGCGTAGGCGACCCTGGGAGGTTCGGACGGGTCACCGGGCACCCAGGTTACCGTGATCGGGCCCCGTCGAACTCGGGCCCTCGACCGGCGCAGGGCTTGGAAGGTGGGGCGGTCCCGGATCGACCAGATCAGGCCGACAGCTTGGTCCGACCCTTCCGCCGGCGGGCCGACAGGATGGCCCTCCCGGCCGAGGTCGACATCCGATGACGGAACCCGTGGCGCTTGGCCCGCTTCAGGTTGTTCGGTTGGAATGTTCGCTTCACCCATGGCCTCCCCGGCGTGCGCCCGCGCCGGCTTCTTCGTCGTGAGGGACCCGTCCAGGCTACAGCACCACCCCCCCAGCGCCACCGCCCGGCGTGCCCTTCCGATTCCTCGGTGGTGGTACGGTTTGCCCTTCCCCGGGAGCGGCCCCGGGGAGCGGGGTCGCCACTTCCCTGGCCCGGACACAAGTAGCGTCGCGTCCTGATCTGGTACCCGAGAGTTATCCACCCTCTGTGGATAAGTCTGTGGGAAACACTATGGGGAGGTGGCCGCGCGGGTGCCGAATGCAGAGTACTTGTGGGGCGGTTGCGTGGCGGTCCTACGCAACGAGTTGCCCGACGGGGCAGGCAAGGCCTGGCTCGAATCGGCTCGCCCCCTCGCACTCGAGGACCGGCGGCTCGTCCTGGCGGTCCCCAGCGCGGTGGCGAAGGATCGCATCGAGACCCGCTACCTCCGCTTCGTGGAGGACATACTCACCGAGTTGGCGGGCGAACCGCACCAGGTCGTGTTGGAAGTCCACACCGAGTTGGCCCGGGTCTCGGGTGACGAAGGGCGGGTGACCGTCGCAGTGGCTTCGGTCGGGGGCGGGTCGGGCAGCATCCCCCCCGCGTCATCCCCCTCAGAGGGGAGCACGGTCACCCGCAGCGGGGGTGGTGGTCGCTCCTCGACCGGCGCCGACGCGGGTGACTTCGGGGCCCTGGGTGAGATCGCCCTCAACCCGTCCTACACGTTCGACGACTTCGTCATCGGCGAGTCCAACCGGTTCGCCGCTGCCGCCGCCCTGGCCGTGGCCGAGCAGCCCGCCACCTCGTACAACCCTCTGTTCATCTACGGCGACGCGGGCCTGGGCAAGACCCACCTCCTCCACGCCATCGGCCACTACGTAAGGGCCAACTACCCGAACAGCTGCGTCCGCTACGTCTCCACCGAGCACTTCCTCAACGACTTCATCGAGGCCATCCGCACCAACAGCCAGGGTGCGTTCAAGCTCCGCTATCGCCGGTGCGACGTCCTGCTCGTCGACGACGTCCAACTCATCGAGAACAAGGCCACCACCCAGGAGGAGTTCTTCCACACCTTCGACTACCTGCACTCGGCCGGTCGTCAGATCGTGATCTCCTCCGACCGTCCGCCCAAGGCCATGGCCACCCTGGAGGACCGGCTCCGCAGCCGCTTCGGTTGGGGCCTCATCACCGACGTCCAGCCGCCCCTCCTCGAGACCCGCCTCGCCATCCTGCGCAAGAAGGCGGCGGGGGAGGCCTCCAAGGCGCCCGACGACTTGCTCACCTACATCGCCACCCACATCACCAACAACATTCGAGAGTTGGAGGGAGCCCTCAACCGGGTGCTGGCCTTCTCCAACCTCAACCGGGTCCCGCTCACCCTCGACATGGCCGAGGCCGTCCTCGGCGACCTCATCTCGGCCAAGGCGCCCCGCCAGATCACGGCCAAGGTGGTGATCGAGGCCACCGCCGAGATGTTCGGGCTCTCGGTGGAGGAGCTCATCGGCAAGAGCCGCAGCCGGCCCCTGGTCACCGCCCGCCAGGTGGCCATGTACGTACTGCGGGAGATGACCGACTTCAGCTACCCGGCCATCGGGCGGGCCTTCGGCGACCGTGACCACACCACCGTGATGCACGCGGTGAACAAGATCTCCGAGCTCATGCGCGAACGGCGGACGATCTACGAGCAGGTCACCGAGCTCATGCACCGCATCCGCAGCGCCGGGGCCTGAGTGCAGCACCGGTGGACCGACGGTGTCTCTCCTTGTCGACAAACCACCCGTCGTCCACCGGCGGCGGCATCGGTTGTCACACCCCTGTGGCAGGCTGGGGATATCCCGCGCGGCCGCTCATCCCGTGTGGCCTGCGGTGATGCGCGCTTTCCCCAATCCACAACCCCTACCGCTCCCTCTCTTCTTCTTAGACATGAAGAGCACACTGCAGGCGAGGTGGACACGTGAAGTTCCGCGCTGAGCGAGACACCCTGCTCGACGCCCTCAGCACCGCCGCCCGAGGCGCGACCACCCGGGGCGGGGCCCTACCCGCCCTGTCGGGGGTGCGCATGGAAGTGGTGGGCGACTCCCTGCGCCTGGCCGGCAGCGACCTCGACCTCACCGTCCAGGTGGAGACCACCGTCAACGGCGTGGCCGACGGGGTCTGCGTCGTACCGGCCCGGCTGGCAGCCGACATCGTGCGGGCCCTGGAGCCGTCGGCGGTGGTGGTGACGGCGGAGGGGAGCGAGGCGGTCATCGCCGCCGGCCGGTCCCAGTTCACGGTGCGCCTGCTGCCGGCGGAGGAGTTCCTCCGGCTCCCGGAGCCGGCGGCCGAGGCGGTGACGCTCGACGCGGCGTCGTTCTCGGCGGCGTTGACGCAGGTGGTGCGGGCCGCGTCCCGCGACGATGCCCGGCCCATCCTCACGGGCGTGCTGCTGGCCGCCGAGGCCGGGGGATTGCGGCTGGTGGCCACCGATTCCTACCGGTTGGCTTTGCGCGACCTGCCCGGTACCAGTCTGTTGGCCGAGGGCAAGCAGGTCCTGGTGCCGGCCCGGGCCCTGGGTGAGCTCACCCGGGTGGTCGGGGGATCGGCGACGGTCACCTTGCGGTTGGGGTCCGACCAGGCCACGTTCGAGGCGGGCCACGTGCGCCTCACCACCCGCCTCATCGAAGGCGAGTTCCCCAACTACCGCCAGCTCATCCCCGCCGCCTACCCCAACCGGCTGACGGTGGCCAAGGAGGCCATGATCGACGCCGTCCGCCGGGTGAAGCTCCTGGCCCGGGAGGCCACACCGGTGCGTCTGGCCCTGCGGGCCGACGGAGTGCAGCTCACCGCCATCACTCAGGACGTGGGCCAGGCCCGGGAGGACGTCGACGCCAAGTACGAGGGCACCGAGATGACCGTCGCCTTCAACCCCGACTTCCTCCTCGAGGGCATCGACGCCACCCCCGGCGACGAGGTGGTCCTGGAGACGCTCGACGCCCTCAAACCGGCCACCCTCAAACCCACCGAAGGCACCGACTTCCTCTACCTGTTGATGCCGGTGCGGGTTTCCTGAACCGGCAGGGTCCGCGGTGCGGTTGACCCAGCTGTGGCTCACCGACTTCCGCAACTACGAGGAAGCGGAGGTGGCGCTGGCCCCCGGGTTGACGGTGGTGGTGGGCGACAACGGGGCGGGCAAGACCAACCTCCTGGAGGCGGTCGGGTACCTGGCCACCCTGGAGTCGTTCCGGGGGGTGCCGGGGGAGGCACTGGTGCGCCAGGGATGCGAGCGGGCGGTGGTGCGGGGTCTGGCAATGCGGGGTGAGCGGGAGGTGCTGGTCGAGGCCGAGCTCCGGGCGCGGGGGCGGGGGCGGGTGGCGGTCAACCGCCAGCCCCTGCGACGGGCGTCCGACCTGGTGGGGGCGCTGGTGGTCACCGTGTTCGCACCCGACGACCTCGAGCTGGTCAAAGGGGGGCCTGCGGCCCGGCGGCGGTACCTCGACGACCTGCTGGTGGCGCTTCACCCGCGCCACGACGCCCTGCGGCGCGACCTGGAGCGGATCCTGCGGCAGCGGACGGCGCTGCTGCGGGACTGCGGCGGCCACCTGTCGCCGGCGCTGGCGCCCACCCTCGACGTGTGGGATTCCAAGCTGGCGGCGGTGGGCGACGCCCTGGGCGCGGCCCGGGCCGAGCTGGTCGAGCGGCTGGCGCCCGCCCTGGTCGCGGCCTACTCGGGCATCGCCGGTGCCGACGCCCGGCCGGCGGTGGTGGCCTACGAGGCCCCGTGGCGAACCGGTGCCGGCGGGTTGGCGGCGGCGCTGGCCACGGCCCGGCCGGAGGAGCTGCGCCGGGGGGTCTGCCTGGTGGGTCCCCATCGCGACGAGCTGATGTTGTCGCTGGCGGCGATGCCGGCCCGCACCCACGCATCCCAGGGCGAGCAGCGGTCGCTGGCCCTGGCCTTGCGCCTGGCCGGCCACCGGGTGGTGGGGGAGGGGCTCGCCGAACCCCCTGTCCTCCTGCTCGACGACGTCTTCTCCGAGCTCGACGACCGTCGCAGCCAGGCCCTCCTCGACAGGCTCCCACCGGGACAGGCCATCCTCACCACCACCGGCTCCATCCCCCCCGCCGCCTCCCCCGACCTCGTCGTCGAGGTCGACGCGGCCCGAGTCCACCCTCGCCGTTCGCCCCCGATCGATCTCCCCGCATGACCTGCGCCCACCCGGTCCTGCGTGGGTGCGGCGCCACCGGCACCTTCCGGGGCGCGCGCCGTACGACGCCCGGGCCCCCGCGGTGACCTGGCGGCCCATCCCGCGGCCGGGCCACGAGATCGCGCCCCGGCCGGTGGCCGAGTCCCTCCCGGGCGTCACCCGGCGCATCGGCGGGCCCGACGGAGCCACCTTCGTCACCCTCGCGTCGGGGTGGTCCGAAATAGTGGGGCCAGCGGTCGCGGCCCACAGCCGACCCCTCCGGCTGGCGGCCGGCACCCTGGTCATCGCCGTCGACCAGCCGGCCTGGGTCACCGAGCTGACCTACCTCGAGTCCACCCTCCGGGGCCGCATCGACGACGCCGTCGGGGCCGGAATCGTCACCTCCGTGAAGGTGACGGTCCGCCCTCGTTGACACCCTCGTCTGGTATTCTTGCAGCAGTGTGGTTCAGGGGTCTGACCTGCGGTTTCTCCCCCTGAACAGGCACCTCTCGACCGGCCGGTCGACTCGTTCACGAGCACTTGAAAGGGCGCGTCTGTGGCGCTGAGCAGCCCGTCCTACGGGGCGAAGGACATCACCGTTCTGGAGGGCCTCGAAGCCGTCCGGAAGCGCCCCGGCATGTACATCGGCTCCACCGGGCTCAACGGCCTCCACCACCTCGTCTACGAGGTCGTCGACAACTCCGTCGACGAGGCCATGGCCGGTTACGCCACCCGCATCGATGTCACCCTCCTGCCCGACGGTGCCTGCCGGGTGGTCGACAACGGCCGCGGCATCCCGGTCGAGGCCATGGCCAAGCACCGCAACAAGTCGGCGGCCGAGGTCGTGCTCACCGTCCTCCACGCCGGCGGCAAGTTCGGCGGCGAGGGCTACAAGATCTCGGGCGGGCTCCACGGGGTCGGCGTGTCGGTGGTCAACGCCCTCTCCCGCCGCCTCGAGGTCGAGATCGACTGGAAGGACGGCGGCCACTACGAGATGTCCTTCGCCAACGGCGGCAAAGTGGTGCAGAAGCTGGCCCTCCGGGGCCGCGCACCCAGGGGACGCACCGGCACGTCGATCACCTTCTGGCCCGACCCGCTGATCTTCTCGTCCGAGGGCACCGAGTTCCGGGCCCAGACCCTGCTCGAGCGGATGCAGATCATGGCCTTTCTCAACAAGGGCCTCGAGATCCGCTTCCGCGACGAACGTCCCGAGCACTTCCAGGAGCAGGTCTTCCGCTACACGGGCGGCATCGTCGACTTCGTCAAGCACCTCAACGCCTCCAAGGAGGCCCTGTTCAAGCGGGTGTGCCAGTTCGAGGTGAAGGAGGACGAGGGTGAGGTCGAGGTCGCCCTGCAGTGGAACACCGGCTACTACGAGGGCATCCACAGCTTCGCCAACGGCATCGCCACCAACGAGGGGGGCATGCACGAGGAGGGCTTCAAGAAGTCCCTCACCAACGTGGTCAACCGCTACGCCCGCGCCAACAAGCTGCTCAAGGACAAGGACGACAACCTCCAGGGCGAGGACATCCGCGAGGGCCTCACCGCCATCGTCAGCGTCAAGCTGCGCGACCCCCAGTTCGAGGGCCAGACCAAGGCCAAGCTGGGCAACGTCTTCATCCGGTCCCTGGTCGAGCGGGCCACCAACGACCGCCTCTCCCAGTGGCTCGAGGAGCACCCCACCGAGGCCCGGCAGGTGGTGGCCAAGTCGATTCAGGCCTCCCGGGCCCGGCTGGCCGCCCGCCAGGCCCGGGAGCTCACCCGCCGCAAGTCCGCCCTCGACGGCGCCGGCCTACCCGGCAAGCTGGCCGACTGCTCGTCCCGCAACGCGGAGGAGTCGGAGCTGTTCATCGTCGAGGGCCAGTCGGCCGGCGGCTCGGCCAAGGACGCCCGCGACCCGCGGGTCCAGGCCATCCTGCCCATCCGGGGCAAGATCCTCAACGTCGAGCGGGCCCGCCTCGACCGCACCCTGAAGAACACCGAGGTCCAGTCGCTGATCGCCGCCATCGGCGCGGGCGTGGGCGACGAGGAGTTCGACGTGGCCAAGATCCGGTACCACAAGGTGGTCATCCTCACCGACGCCGACGTCGACGGGGCCCACATCCGCACCCTGCTGCTCACGTTCTTCTTCCGGCAGATGAAGTCGCTGGTCGAGCAGGGCCACATCTACATCGCCCAGCCGCCGCTCTACTCCACCGAGGTGGGCAAGGAGAAGGTCTACATCACCGACGAGGCGGCCAAGACCGCCTTCGTGGCCGCCCATCCCAACCACAAGTCCGAGTTCCAACGGTTCAAGGGGCTGGGCGAGATGGACCACGACGAGCTGCGGGAGACGACGATGCGCCAGGAGACCCGAACCCTCCTCCGGGTGTCGGTGGAGGAGGCGGCCCTGGCCGACCAGGTCCTGAGCGTCCTCATGGGCGAGGACGTCGAGCAACGCAAGCACTTCATCCAGCAGAACGCCAAAGACGTGAGGTTCTTGGACATATGACGACCTCGACCTCGAGCATCGGTCCGGCAGCCGCGCCCGCCAGGGGAGCACAGCTCCTATCGAACCCGTCCGAACGGAGCGCAGCGAAGTGAGCGACGGGATCACCCCCCCGTTGGAGTTCGGGCGGGTCGAGCCGGTCGAGATCCAGGAGGAGATGGAGCGCTCCTTCCTGGAGTACGCCATGTCCGTCATCATGGCCCGGGCCCTGCCCGACGCCCGCGACGGCCTCAAGCCGGTGCACCGGCGCATCCTGTTCGCCATGATCCAGAAGGGCGTGCGTCCCGACCGGCCCCACGTGAAGTGCTCCCGGGTGGTGGGCGACGTCACCGGCCTCTACCACCCCCATGCGGGCGAGGCCGTCTACGACGCCCTGGCCCGCATGGCCCAGGACTTCAGCCTCCGCCATCCCCTCGTCGACGGCCACGGCAACTTCGGCTCACCCCACGACCCGCCCGGCGCCATGCGTTACACCGAGTGCCGCCTGGCCCCCCTGGCCATGCAGCTCCTGGCCGGCATCGACGAGGACACCGTCGACATGGTGGCCAACTACGACGGCAAGGAGACGGAGCCGTGGGTCCTGCCGGCCCGGTTCCCCAACCTGCTGGTCAACGGCAGCCAGGGCATCGCGGTGGGCATGGCCACCAACATCCCGCCCCACAACCTGGGCGAGGTGATCGACGCCACCTTCCACCTCATCGACCACCCCGACGCCACCCCCGACGACCTCATGGCCTTCGTCAAGGGCCCCGACTTCCCCACCGGCGGCCTCATCCTGGGCCGGGCGGGCATCCAGGACGCCTACCGCACCGGCCGGGGGTCCATAAAGATGCGGGCCGTCTGCACCATCGAGGAGGGCAGCCGGGGACCGCAGATCGTCGCCACCGAGATCCCCTACCAGGCGTCGGTGGAGGCCATCGCCGAGAAGGCGGCCGAGCTGGTCAACGCCCGCACCATCGAGGGCATCCGTGAGATCCGCAACGAGCGGGCCAACCGGGTCAACCGCCTGGTGTTCGAGCTCAAGCGCGACGCCAACGCCACCGTCGTCCTCAACAACCTCTACAAGCACACCCCCCTGCAGTCCAGCTTCGGGGTCAACATGGTGGCCCTGGTCGACGGGGTGCCCCGCACCCTCAACCTGGTCCAGATGCTCACCGCCTACGTCGGCCACCAGGTCGAGGTCGTCACCCGCCGGTCGCAGTACCGCCTGCGCAAGGCCCTCGACCGGGCCCACATCGTCGAGGGGCTGCTGCGCGCCCTCGACCTGATCGACGCCATCATCGCCCTCATCCGGTCCTCGGCCGACAAGGCCGCCGCCCGGGCCGGATTGATGGCCGAGCCGTTCTCGTTCAGCGAGATCCAGGCCGAGCACATCCTCGACACCACTTTGGCCCGCCTCACCCGCCTCGGCCGGTCCGACCTCGAAGGGGAGATGGCCAAGCTGCGGGAGACGATCGCCGAGCTGGAGGCCATCCTGGGCGACCCCGCCCGCCTGCGCCAGGTGATCAAGGACGAGCTGGGCGAGATCCGGGCCAAGCACGCCGACCCCCGCCGGGCCCAGGTCACCTTCGACCCGGGCGACCTCGACACCCTCGACCTCATCGAGGACGAGGACCTGGTCGTCACCATGTCCCAGGCCGGCTACATCAAGACGGTGTCGGCCGACGCCTTCCGCACCCAGGGTCGGGGCGGGCGGGGCGTGGCCGGGGCCAAGCTGCGCGACAACGACTACGTCGAGCGCATCGTGCACACCACCGCCCACGCCTTCCTGCTGTTCTTCAGCAACCGGGGCAAGGTCTACCGGCTCAAGGCCCACGAGATCCCCATGAAGGAGCGCACCGCCCGGGGCACGGCCATCGTCAACCTCCTGCCCCTTGCCCCCAGTGAGCGCATCCAGGCCATCATCGACACCCGCGACTACGAGACCAGCCGCTTCCTGGTGTTCGTCACCAAGAGGGGCCAGGTGAAGAAGACCCGGTTCAGCGAGTACGACTCGTCCCGGCGCGACGGCCTCATCGCCATCAACCTGCGCGACGACGACGAGCTGGTCCGTGTCATCCAGACCGAGGGCGACGACGACATCTTCATGGTGGCCAAGTCGGGCATGACCGTGCGCTTCTCGGAGGACGAGGTCAGGGCCTCGGGCCGGGCCGCTCAGGGCGTCATCGGGATGCGCCTGCGCGACGACGACGAGGTGGTGTCGGCCGACGCCCCCCGGCCCGACGCCCCCGACCTGCTGGTGGTCACCGATGCCGGCTTCGGCAAGCGCACCAAGCTCGAGCGCTTCCCCCGCAAGGGCCGGGGCACCATGGGTGTGCGGGGCATCCGCCTGGCCGCCCGCCGGGGCTACGTGGTCGCCGCCTTCATGGTCGGGCTCGACGACGAGATCTTCCTCATCTCGTCGGGGGGCACCACCATCCGCATGGCCGTCCGGGAGATCTCGTCCCAGGGGCGCGACGCCACCGGCGTCAAGGTGATGAACCTCGACGATGGCCAGTCGGTGGCAGCCGTGGCCCCCGTCTTCGGCGGCGAGGACTAGCCGCCCCCCAACTTCCCCCTCCGATCCGCTCTGGTGAAGGAGGACAGTCGTGTCGAGCGACCAACGGGGCTCCGTGCTGCCCCTGATGGCGGTGGCCGTCGTGCTGGCGGCGGGAGCGGTGCTGTTGCTGGGACGGTTGGGGGTGGCCGCGGCCGATCGGGCCGGGGCCCGAAAGGCGGCCGACGCCGCCGCGCTGGCCGGGGCGGCCGACGGCGAGCAATCGGCCCGCGAGGTGGCGGGGGCCAACCAGGCGGTGGTCGATCAGGTGTCGATCGAGGGCTCCGACGCCCTGGTGACGGTGCAGGTGGGGTCGGCCCGGGCGGTGGCCCGGGCCCGCCGGTCACACGGTGCCCTCGGCGGTCGCGACGGGGTGGGAGCCGACCGGCTGGCGCCGGCCATGCGGGCCGCGTTGGGCCGGGCCGGTCAACTGCTGGGTCAAGAGGTGCCGATCGCCGAGGTCCACCCACCGGGGCTGGCGGTCGACGTGGCCGCCGCGGTTGTCGAACGTCTGGCCGGGGTAGCACCCTCGGCAGGCTTGTGCCGGCCGGATCCCGACACCCGTCCGGCTCGGTTCGAGGTGTGCCAGGCGGGGGATGCCGACCCCTGATCGGTTGGGGTGCACGGATCCGGGTTACGTTTTTCACGGGTCCCGTGGTGGACAAAGGAGTTGCATGACCCAGGCGCGGCGTGTCCGGCTGGTCCTGCGAAGGATCGAGCCGTGGACGGTGCTGAAGTTTTCGTTGTTCCTCTACGCCAGCCTCTACCTGGTGTTGTTGGTCGCGGCCGTCACCCTGTGGACGGCGGCGTCGATCACCGGCCTGCGCGACAGCGTCGAGAGCTTCGTCGGCGACCTGGTGGCGTCGAAGGACTTCCACTTCCAGGGCGGGGAGCTGCTGCGGGCGTCGGTGATCGGCGGGACGCTGCTGGTGTTGGTCGGCTCGGGGGTGACGGTGCTGCTCACCGTGCTCCACAACCTGATCAGCGACCTCATGGGCGGCCTCGGCGTCGTCTTCGAGGAACGGCCGACCCGTCACGCGGCGGCGCGGGCGCCCGAGGCGCCACCGGCCCGGTCGGTGTGGCGCGACGACGAGCTCACCACCCCCATCGATCCCACCCCACCTGCCCCCAAACCCAAACCTCCCGCCACGCCCCGGCCGGCCCCGACGCCGCCCGTCGCCGACTATCGCCCCGCGCCGACGCCGCCCGTCGCCGGCGCTCGCCCCACCCCCGCGCCGCCGGTTCCGGCGGCGCCGTCCCGTGTCGCCCAGGAGCCGCCGGCCGACACCTCCGCGACCCAGAAGACCACCGCCCCCCCGTCGGGTCCCACCCCCTCACCGCCCACCCCGTCACCGCCCGCCCCGGTGCCCGCTCCGCCCGGTCCCATCCCGGCTGGGTCGCGCCCGGCCGGCGACCAGGCTCCGTCCCCGACCCCTCCCGTGCCCCGGCCACCGGCCCCGTCGGCACCCGGCCCCGACGCCCCACCCCCCACCGATCCGGCGGCGCAGCTGCCGCCCCCGCCCCCGCCCGAGGCCACCCGTGCCAACGGCGCCACCCCGCCACCGGACGGGCCGGCCGACGAGCGCTCCACCGGCGGCCCGGCGGCGATCCCCTCGGCCAGCCCCTGATCCCGTGCGTGGGCGGGCGGCCGTGGGCGGTAAAGTCGGCTCCCGAGGAGCGGCCCACCGGTCACCGGCCCGATCCAGCACCACCAGTGCTGGGGCTATAGCTCAGTCGGTTAGAGCGCACCCCTGATAAGGGTGAGGTCGCTGGTTCGATTCCAGCTAGCCCCACGACCATGAAACGACGCGCCCTGTTGGCCATGGCCCTCACCGGGCTGGCGGCCGTCCTCGTCCGCCTCCGGGGGGGCAAGGCGGCCCCGCCCCAACAAGGTGGCTGGCGCGAGCTTTCCGGCGCCGACCTGCGCTGATGCCGGCACCCCGATGCGCGCGGTAGTCGTCGGGGTCGGTGCCGTCGGCGCCCGCGCCGCCCGCCAGATCCTCGCCCTCGGACCGGTCGACGACCTGGCCGTCGTCGATCCCGACAACGCCCGCCGGGAGGCGGTGGTCGGTTCGCTGGGCCGCCCCGTCTCCGTCGGCTCCGACCTCGAGTCCGTCCTCACCACCGTGCGGGGCCGGTCCACGTCGGTCGTGCTGGCCGGCCCCGCCGGCAACCACCGCCAACTGGCCGAGCAGGCCCTGGCCGCAGGGGCGTCGGTGGTCTCCGTGTCCGACAACGCCGACGACGTCACCGGGCTCCTCGCCCTCGACGGTCGGGCCCGGTCCCAGAACCTCTCGGTGGTGGCGGGGGCCGGGTTCTCCCCCGGCCTGTCGTGCGTGCTGGCCGCCTACGCCGCCCGCAGCTTCGAGCAGATCGACGAGATCCACGTGGCCCGGGTGGGCGTCGGGGGCGCGGCGTGCGCCCGCCAGCACCACGAGGCCTTCCGGGGACGGGCCCAGGAGTGGGCCGACGGCGCCTGGGTCACCCGCCGCCCCGGCTCCGGCCGCCTCCTCTGCTGGTTCCCCGACCCGATCGGCGGCCTCGACTGCTACCGGGGCGCCTTCGCCGAGCCCCTCCTCCTGCAACCCGCCTTCCCCGGGGTGCACCGGGTGACGTCCCGCTACGGGGCCCGCCGCCGCGACCGCATCGCGGCCAGGGTCCCGATCCTCAGCCGTCCCCATCTCGAAGGTGAGCTCGGGGCCTTGCGGGTGGAGGTCACCGGCACCCAGGGCCTCACCCGCGACGCCCGGGTGGTGGGCGCCATCGACCGACCCGCGGTGGCGGCCGGCGCGGTGGCGGCCCTCGCCGCCCGGTGGGCCGTCGACGGACGCTTCTCCCGCCCCGGCGCCGCCGGCCTGGCCGAGCTGGTGGAGCCCGGCCCGTTCCTCGCCGTCCTCGCCGACCGGGGCGTGAAGGTCGCGATCTTCGAAGGCGCCGCCGCGTAACACCGGGCCGCCGGCGACCCACCTACTTCACCAGGCGGCTCAGCCGGCGGTCGGCGAGGATCTTGCCCCCCGTTTGGCAGGTCGGGCAGTAGGCGACCTCGTGGGACTCGTAGGAGACGCGGCGGAGGTCGTCGCCACACACCGGGCAGGGGGTCCCGGCCCGGCCGTGGACGATCCAGTGGTCGCCGACCTTCGTCGGCAGACCGCCCTTCCGTCGCCGCTCGACCTCCAGCCCCTCAGTCATGACCGCCCGGACCGCGTCCACCAGCCGGCGCCGATCCTCCGCCGGCATCGTGGCCAAACTGGCATAGGGCGAGAGACGAGCCCGGTGCAGGATGTCGTCGGCGTAGCCCCGGCCGATGCCCGTCACCGTCCGTTGGTGACGCAACAGCGTGTGCACCCGGCGGGCGTCCGAGGCGGCCAGCAACCACTCGGCGAACTCGTCCGACAGCGCCTCCGGCCCCAGCTCGACCAGGGGGCCGTCGTCGCCCGGCGCCAAGACCCACCACCCCGCCTTGCGCTCCGTCCCGAACTCCTTGACCAGCACCGACGGCCGCTCGACGAACCGCAGCCGCACCACGCCCACCTTGGGCCGGGTCGACTTGGGGGGATCCTCCACGTCGACCCGGCCCCCTTGCGACAGGTGCAGCGCCAGCCGGAGTCCGCCTTCGAACCCGAACAACACGAACTTCCCCCGTCGCCCGACGCCCTCCAGCCGCACCCCGACCAACGACTCGGGTGCCACCGCGAACGTCTTCAGCGCCGAGAACTGCAATGCCTGCACCGACTCCAGCGCCGCCCCCGCCACCGCCGCGTCCAACCGTTCCGCCAGTGCCTGGACCTCGGGGAGCTCGGGCATCGATCCCCACGCTACGACCGGTGAAGCGCGCCAACATACCGATCGGGCCTCGGTAGAATCGGTTCTGCATCCGGGTTCCCGCCGCCCGGGTGCGCCAGGTGGTCGTAGGCGCCGGCGTCGGTCCCGCCCCGGCCCGGCGCCTCCCACCGCTCCCGTCCTCGCCGGCTTGAGAGGCGACCCCCGACCCTCCTCGAGGGACATTCGTTAGGGTGGCGGGCCGTGGGGCGGGAGAGAGCACGGTGGATGTTGGTCGCGCTCCTCGTCGCGCCGGCGCTCCTCTTGAGCGGCTGCGCCGACGAGTCCCGGGTCGACGCGGTGTCGGTGCTCTACGCCGGGTCCCTGGCCACCATCATGGAGGACGGGGTGGGCCCCGCCTACACCCAGGCGACGGCCCACGGCTTCGAGGGCGAGGCCCACGGGTCGTTGGGCGCGGCCCACCTCATCGGCGACCACCTCCGCCGTCCCGACGTATTCGTCAGCGCCGACCCCACCGTCAACGACACCGTCCTCATGGGGGACCAGAACGAGAACCTCGTCACCTGGTACGTCACCTTCGCCTCGTCCCAGCTCGTCGTCGCCTACTCGCCCTCCAGCCGGTTCGCGGCCGACTTCCAGGCCGCGGCCGCCGGCACCCGACCCTGGTACGAGGTCCTGGCCCAGCCCGGGCTGCGCTTCGGGCGGGGCGACCCCACCGTCGACCCCAAGGGATACCGCACCCTCTTCCTCTTCGACCTGGCCGCCCGCCACTACGGCAAGCCTGAGATCGCCGCCCTCCTGGGCGACCCGCTGAACCCGGCCCAGGTCATGCCCGAGGTGGCGCTTCTGGCCCGGGTCGAGTCGGGCCAGTACGACGCCGGGATCTTCTACCGGCACGAGATCGTGGCCCAGGACCTGCCGTTCGTCGCCCTCCCGCCGGAGGTCAACCTGGGCGACCCGAACTTCGCCGAGCAGTACGCCCAGTCCGGCTACACGACCCCGGACGGCGACCACGTCACCGGCGCCCCCATCCTGTTCACCGCCACCATCCCCCTGGCCGCGGCCCACCGGACCGGGGCGGAGGCGTTCGTCCGCTTCCTCCTCACGTCCCCCGAGCTGCTCACCGGCTTCGGGTTCGGCATCGTCCACGACATCGGCGGCGACCCGGGGCAGGTTCCCCCCGAGATCCGCCGGGTGGCGGCCGGGCCATGAGCGGCCGGCCGCAACTCCGACCGACGCTGGTGGTCTTCGGCGTCCTGGGTGGGTTGCTGCTGGCCAACCTGGTCCTGCCCATCGCCAACCTGGTGGCCCACGCCGACTGGCCGGGGTGGGCCGACGCCCTCCGCGACCCCCGGGCGGGCGACGCCCTGCGCACGTCCCTGGTCACGTCGGTGGTGGCCGTGGCGGTGATGACCGTGCTCGGGGTGCCCCTGGCCTATGTCCTGGCCCGGGGTCACCTTCCCCGGTGGCTGAAGCCGGTGATCGTCGGATTGGTCTTCCTGCCCATGGTGGCGCCCGGCCTGGCCGGGGGGATCCTGCTCCTGCAGACGTTCGGGCCCCACGGCACGGTCGGCAGCGCCCTGGCCGGGTGGGACGTCGCCGTCACCGGCAACCGGGCGGGCATCGTCCTGGCCCAGCTCTACGTGGCGTCCCCGTTCGTGGTCATCTCGGCCCTGGTCGCGTTCGACAACGTCGAGCCCTCCCTGGAGATGGCGGCCGCCACCCTGGGCGACACCCAGTGGCACGTGTTCCGCCGGGTCTCCCTGCCCCTGGCCTGGCCCGGCATCGCCGCCGGCATCACCCTGGCCTGGATCCGGGCCCTGGGTGAGTTCGGTGCCACCATGATCGTGGCCTACAACCCCCACACCCTGCCCGTGTACCTGTGGGTCCGGTTCCAGGCGGCCGGCCTCGACGGCGCCCTGCCGGTGGCGTTGCTCCTGGTGGTGCTGGCCTCGGTGGCGGTGGCCCTGTCGATGGCCCTCGGCCGGTCGGCCGACGACGGCCGCCGGGCGGACGCCACCACCCCCGGCGCCCTCCCCGCCCTGGGAGCCCGCCGGTGACGACCTCGTCGCTCCATGTCGAGCTGCGCAAGCAACGCCGGTCGTCCGGCTTCCAGCTCGACGTCTGCTTCGAGGCGGCCACCGGCGTGACCGTGGTCGTCGGCCGCTCGGGGGCGGGCAAGTCGACGGTCCTGGAGTGCATCGCCGGGCTCACCGACCCCGACGAGGGCCGGGTGGTGGTGGGCGACCGGGTCCTGTTCGACTCGGAGCGGGGGGTGCGGGTGGCGCCGTCCCGCCGGCGGGTGGCGTTCGTGGTGCAGGACCTGGCCCTCTTCCCCCACCTCTCGGTGGCGGACAACGTCGGCTACGGTCTCCGCCGCCTCGACCGGGACGAGCGCCGGCGGCGGATGGCCGAGGTGATGGAGTCGTTCCAGATCGCCCACCTCGGCGGCCGGCGCCCCCGCCAGATCTCGGGCGGAGAGCGGCAGCGGGTGGCCCTGGCCCGGGCCCTGGTCACCGAGCCGTCGGCGCTCCTCCTGGACGAGCCCCTCTCGTCGCTCGACCCCACCACCAAGGTCCGCATCATCGACGACCTGCAGCGATGGAACGAGAGCCGGCGCATCCCCGTCCTCTACGTCACCCACGACCGGGGTGAGCTCATCGCCCTCGGCGACCGGGTGATCGTCCTCGACCAGGGCCGGATGGTGGAGGACGGGGTGCCCACCGACGCGACCCTGGCCCCGGCCCGGGCCGCCGCCGCCCACCGGGCCGGGTTCGAGAACGTGTTCGACGCGGTGGTGGTCGAGCGGCGGGAGGGCGACGGCACCATGGCCTGCCGGGTGGCCGGCACCCAGATCGTCCTCGTCGCCCCCCTGGCCCCCGTCCCCGTCGGAGCCGAGGTCAGCCTGGGCGTGCGGGCGGGCGAAGTCCTCCTGTCGTCGACCCGGCCCACCATGCTCTCGGCGTGCAACGTCCTGCCGGGGACGATCCGCCACCTGGCCCGCAACGGGTCGACGGTCGACGCTCGGGTGGCGGGTGGGGCCGAGCTACGGGCCCGGCTGGCCGCGGGCGGCGCCGAGTCGGCCGGCCTCGACGTGGCCATGGAGGTGTGGGCCGTGTTCGCGGTCCAGGCCTGCCATCTGGTGCGACCCGTCCACCTCGACGCCCTCCGGCGGTTGTTCGTCTTCGTGTGCAACGCCAACACCGTCCGCTCGCCGATGGCCCAGGCCATCTGCAACGCCGAGGTCGCCGGCCGCTTCGACGTGTCCCCGGCCGCCCTCGACGACCTGGGCATCAAGGCCGTGAGCGCCGGCCTCCGGGCCCGGCCGGGGGAGCCCCTCGCCGAGGAGGCGGGCCTGGCCCTGGCCGGCATCGGACTTCCCCCGCTCGAGCACCGGTCCCGCAACCTCACCCTCCGGCTGACGGAGAAGGCGGAGGCCATCTTCTGCATGACCGAGGCCCAGCGGGACGAGCTGGTCGCCCTGTTCCCCGCGGCCGGACCCAAGTCCCATCGGCTGCACCCGGAGACCGACCTCGCCGATCCCCACGGGCGGGCGCCCGACGGCTTCCTCGAGCTCGCCCGCCAGCTGCAGGAGACGATCCGCCGCCGGCTGGACGAGGTCGGGCTGGGTCAGGTGAGGGCGGGCTCCGCAGGGGCGAAGGGGATGCAGAGCGACCCCCGGGCGTAGCCGATCATCAGGTCGCCGTCCCACCCGCCGAACCAGATGGAGAACGGCCACGACTGGCTGGTGTCGACGGTGCCGCCCAGGTCACCCTCGACCGACTTGGGGCCGTTGACGTCGAACTCCCACTGCAGCTGGAAGCCCATCTTGTTGATGACCCGGTCCCCCCACGTCTCCAACTGGAAGATCCGCGACCGGGCCTCCTCCACCGCCAGGGCGGCTCCCTCCACCCCTTCCAACCGGGCGATCTCGTCGGTGAGGTAGCTCCGCCGGTCGCGGAAGTAGCCGTAGGGGTCGAAGATGTTGAGCGCCTCCATCACCTCCATCGACCTCGACGTGAAGGCGGTGGGCATCCGCCGGCCGTAGACGGCGGGGTCCTCGATCTGCCAGATGGCCTGGTCGGGGTCGCCCGGGTTGAGGATGTCGACGGCCCGGATGGAGAGGTCGGTGCCGTCGATGCCCAGGTCGAAGGGGGTGATCACGAAGGCCATGGAGTCGTCGGAGCCGACGGTGTTGTTGCGGCTCTCGAAGATGGGGCCGGCGAAGACGTCGTCCCGGCCCCGCAGGCTGACGGCGGCGCCCGCCAGGTTGGGTGACCCCGACCACGGCGCGCCGTCGAACAGCACGCTCGTCACCCGCACCCCGACGTTGATGCCCATGGCCGGTGCCGGCGCCCGCAGGTGGCGGGCGACGACGTCGTCGGGCTGCAGGCGGATGACCTGGTCGAGGGGCTCCTCGCTGGTGAGGGCCATGGTGTAGCCGCTGCGGCCCCGGCGCTCGTTGGTGGGGTCGGGGTCGGTGGCCAGGCGGCACATGAAATAGCCCTCGAAACGGGCCTCCAGGTACTTGACGATCATGGCGGCCATCAGATGTTCACGAACTTCGAGTAGTAGCCGGACTGGTAGATGTGACGGAGGTTGGCCGTGATCCGGTGGCTGTTCTGGTAGATGAAGCGCAGGTCCTCGGCCACCGGGCTTTCCGTCGCCACCGCGTGGGCGTGGACCCGCTCGACGGCGGTGGTGAGGTCGCTCCACTTGCCCAGGTAGAGGCCGATGTCGCCCAGGACGTCGGGGCCGGGGTCGGACAGCACCGCCCGGTCGACGTCGGGGAGGAAGAAATCGGGCCCGGTGCGGGTGGGCCCGCCCCCGGCCGTGGCCGGCAGCCGCACGAGGACCTCGGCCAGGGACCGCACGATCATCGTCATGGCCGGGGCGAAGGTCATCTGGGCCAGGGCGGTCGACAGGTGGGGGTAGGTGTCGGTCGGCACGAACCGGGCGTAGAGCCCGCTGAGCATGTAGAGGAGGGTGACGTAGGCCTGGTTGGCCACGTCGAACACCTCGCCCGTGAGCTCGTCGGTGACCTGGTCCCGTTGGGGGTTCTCCAGCAGCTCGAACGACGGGTCGAAGCCGGGATCGGCCACCTGGAGGGCGAGCAGCTCCTGGCGCATGAGGAAGAAGTGGCGGAAGTGGCTCTCGTAGGTCCACGTCCCCTGGAGGCCCTCGCCCTGGCGCAGGATGAGGTCGACGGCCGACAGGGCCGAGGTCCGGTCGGTGACGGGGAAGACGAAGATGTTGTACTCGACCGGGATCTCGACCTCGGGCGGGTCGGGCACGAACAGGCCGTCGACGGTGCGGAAGGCGTCGCCGATGGCGGTGTAGAGGTCCTGGACGGTGCCGGCGGAGATGTCGCCCCGGGCGGTGGCCAGGTGGCTGGCGGCCAGGAGCCGAGGGGCGGCCGCCTTCACCGCCGGCTCGTCGTCGAAGCACCAGCACGGGTCCATGTCCGGCGGGAGGCTGTCCCACGGTGGGCTCTCCCCGCACACGAAGCGCTCGATGGTGCGCTGGTTGTAGCGCTCGAGGGTGTAGGGCAGGTCGACCGGGTGGCGGTCGGGACCGGCCACCGCGGCGAGGGTGGCGGCGGTGAAGTAGGGCGACACCACCGGCCGGGCCGCGAAGTTGGGCCGGACGAACCACGGCTGGGCCCCGATGGCGGTGAGCATGCCGTTGGCCAGGGAGAGGTGCTCCATCTCCTGGCGGGCGACGAAGTAGAGCGTCGAGCACCACCGGCGGAGGAACTCGGCCTGGGCCCCGGTGCACGTCTGGTCCGGCTCCCGCTTGAGCGAGTACGCCGCGTACAGGTACTCGAGCATGAGCTGGTGCTCGAGCTCGGCCGCGTCCCGCAAAGCGTGGACGAGCTCGTCCTTACTGGTGATGGGCTGCATCCGACCTCCGCTTGTCGACGAGGAACAGGAGGAACCCGAGGACCGGCACCCCCACCGCCCCGGCCATGACCAGGGGGACGGCGAGGGAGCCGTGGGCCTGGCTGCCGAGCCCGGCGTACACCGCCGCCATCCCCCCGTTGGCCAGCCCGCACACCGCCGCCGTGCGGGCCACGGGGGCGGCGGCCGCTCCCGCCAGGACCACCGCCGACTCGCTGAGGATGGGGATGGGCCGGGTGAGGAACAGGGCCGCCGCCCCGGGACGGGTGCTCACCCGGGCGTGGGCCCACGCCACCTGGTCGGGCCCGACCATCCGGGCCACGACCGGCGCCCCCGCCAGGCGCCCGATCAGGTAGCCGGTCACGTTGCCCAGGCACAGGCCGACGAAGATGGCGCCCCCGGCCAGGCCGAAGCCGAGGCGCTGGCCGGCGACCGTGGCCAGCACGCTCGACGGCACCGGCAGGATCGTGTCGAGGGCGAGGAGGGCCACCACCAGCCCGGCCACGCCCCCGTTTCCCGCCATCGTGGGCAGCACCCGCTCCGCCCACGCCTCGAACCGGGTCCCGAACAGCACGAACGGTAGGGCGCACAGGACGACGGCCGCAGCCAGGACGAGCCCCCACCGCAGCCGATCGGGCCGGGTGTCGGCGTCGGTGCCGGGTGCCGCGGCCAGGTCGGTCATCAGAACTCGAGGGCGAACTTCCGGCAGTACGCCGCCAGCAGCGTCCGCCGGCTGGCCGACAGGTCCCGTGTCTTGGGCATGTAGCCGAAGCTCATCCAGCGACCGGGGTCGATGGTGCGCAGGATCCCGTTGGCGTTGCCGGAGACAGACGCCTCCGAGCTCAGGTCGACGACGGGGATCATCACCGGGTACAGGAGGTAGTACGTCCGCAGCACCTTCTCGTACACGACGTCGAACGTGAGCAGCTCGTTGCCCTTGGGGTCGGGGGCCGCCGGGTCCTCGTAGTACTGGCTGAAGTCCTCGTCGTTGGGCAGGATGCGCAGGCTGATCGACGGGGCGTTGGTGAGGGCGGGCGGGTTCATGTAGGTGGCGTAGGCGTTCGGCGGCGGCGGGTCGGTGCCGCCGGCAACGGTGAAGGTGAACAGGAAGTCGCCGGGCTGGCCGGTGTCGACCACGATGGGCTGGCCGGGGGCGAGGTCGGTGCAGATGGCGACCTTCGGACCGGGTGACTGCAGCGGGATCGACCGGTACTGCCAGACCGTGATCGGTGGGCAGGTGCCGGCGGCGAGCGCCCGTCCCCGGTGGAACACGGCCACCGTCGCCGGTTCCGCCGTCCCCTGGTTGAGGAACTCGGAGCCGGTGCCGTGCTGCTCGGCGTAGATCGCCTGCTGGTTGCTCACGACGAAGTGGTCGGTCTCGGTCAGGACGGGACCGAAGGTGGGCGACACGAGCGAGAACATGGCGTCGGCGTCGCTGAGCACCTGCTGGACGCTCTCCTTCGCCGAGATGTCGAAGTCGAAGACCCACCCCCCGGCGTCGCCGGCGGCGACGTCGGTGTAGTCGACGGTGCCGACGTCGGCCGTGGCGATCCCCGACGCGACCTGCAGGGTGACGGGCCCGAAGTCGAACTTGGGGTTGGTGGCCGGCGGGCCGGGCTGGAAGTTCTCGGGGAACGTCCCCACGAGATCGACCGACACCGTCTTCGGCTGGTCCTGCACGACCGCCGGCGCCAGGGCGATCAACCCGTTCGTCCCGTTGTTGCTCGTCCCCGGCGGCGTCTTGACGTTGGCCGTGTTGCACACCAGCAGCCGCCCGACCGGCGTGGTGAGGACGGTCTCGCCGGCGTGGAGGGGGGCGATGGTGCCCACGATCTGGGCCACCGCCGGGTTTTCCCCCCCTTTGAGGTAGAGGGCCTCGAGGGCGGCGTTGTCGACGTCGGACTGCTGCAGGCCGAAGAGGTAGTAGCGGAGGACGGCGCCCACCACGTCGGGGCCGTCGAAGCCGGGCAGCCCGTCGACCGTGGCGTCGCGGATGACGTGGTACAGGTACCCGCCGGCGCCACCGTCGGCCGTGAGGTTGACGTTGCGGTAGAAGTTCAGCCACTGGCAGGCGCCCTTGGAGGCTGCCCCGGTGAGGAACGTCGTCCCGCCCCCGGTGAGGGTCACGGTGTCGATGAAGAACTGGGTCGCAGGCGGGGAGCCCTCGGAGTTGACGTCGGTGATGTGGCCCCCGGAGAAGTCGAGGTTGGCCCCCAGCACCGCGGTCAGGGGGACGGCGGGGTCGACCGCGGTGTAGGTCGTGTTCGGGGCGGTCGTCACGCCCACGACCATGGCCGTGAGGGACATGCCCAGGCTGCCGTAGTAGTTCCACTCGGCGGGGACGATCTCCGTCGTCGTCCCCGGATGGCCGACGACGTCGAACGTCTGCGCCGCCTGCACCCACGCCCGGAAGCCGGCGTCGTCCATGCCGTAGGTGACGGCCCGGACCGTCTTGGAGTCGATGAGGGCCAGGGGTTGGCCGGCGCCGTGGGGGGCGTCGTCAGGGATGACGACGGCGTTGGCGTAGTCACAGTTGTTGGCCGTGGCCGGGTTCAGCGAGAGGGTCCCCGAGAAGTTGATGCGGGGGAAGTCGAACACGCTCACGAGGCGCCTCCGTCACGTCGTCGCTGCTGGGTGGGTCGCTGCCGAGGGTGGGGACGTCGAAGTTAGGGCCGGCCAGGTAGAGGTCCGGGGCAGGCTCGCCACCCGCCGCATCATGTCCAGCTCCATCTCCGGTGCCAGATGGCGCTCGTCCGCCCACGCGATGCCGACCACCGCCCGCACCCCGCCCTCGCCGTCGAGCACCGGCAGGGCGACGGCGGCCTGGGCGTCCACCGCCCGCGCTCCCGGCCTGATCGCACCCGACTCGTCGGTCTGCAGGTTGCAGGTCTGCACGGGCTGCCGGGAGACCTGGGCGATGCCGGCCATGCCCTTGCCCCGGGGGACGTGGGCGACGACCGCGACCACGGGTGGGGGGATGTTGTGGGCGGCGGTGAGGTAGAGGTCGTCGCCCCGCTGGACGTGGACGGTGCCGGCCACGCCGCCCGCCCCGGCGACGAGCTCCTCGAGCCACTGCTGGTGGGGTACGTCCCGCTCGTCCATGTCCCTACCTCGTCCGCCCCAGCCGTCTGGCGCCCAGTCTGGCGCGCCGGGGAGCGTCGGCGCCAGGGAGGCCGGCGTCATGGCGCCAGCTACAGCCAGCTCTCCCGCACGCTCTGGGCCTGTGTCCCGGCCGGGGCCCGGGCCAGCTCGCCGGCCCGGATGCGGTCGAGCAGGCGGCGGACGGTGTCGAGGATCTCGGGGACGGTCGCCGCCGGGATCCCGTACCGGTCGGCCAGGCGCCGCCCGACCCATCCGACGGGATCGGCCGACAGTTCCGGGTCGAAGACCCGGGGACTCGGGTCCCAGCCGTCGAACGAGGGGTGGTGGTGGGCCCGGTCGAGGGTGCCGGGGTGGTCCACCCCTTCCAGCAGGTCGGCCCGCCACACCGGCCGCCCGACGAGGATGGGCTGGGCCGAGTAGATGCCGCCCTCCAGGGGCTGCCGCTCCAGTCGGCGGACCTCGAGGCGGACGCCCCGCTCCGGTCCCTCCTGCCCGGGGATGGGTTCTGGGTCGACGATGTAGAGGTCGCCCACGACCACGCCGACCTCGTCGAATCCGAAGGTGTAGAGCATGTCCCGACGGTACGACGCCGAGCCAACGGCGCCCGCCACCTCCATCTCGGGGGGACGTGACCGCGGTGCCGAGCGTAGATGGCGAACGGCGTGCTCCACGTGGGCGAGGTGTCCATCCGGCTGCCCCCTGATCCGGCGCAGTCCGTCGGTCCGTCCTCGGGTGCGAAATCCGTCGGGCTGGTAGCGTCGCCTCGTGAAGGGGCCGAGAGCGGTGGCCGCACGGGCAGTCTTGTCCGTCCTCACGTTGGCGGCCGGGGCGCTCTCCGTCGGGGCGGGTTCGACGACCGCGACCGCCGACGCCACGGGTCCGGTCGCGGTCACCGCCCAGATCGACGGCCGGCCGCTCGCCGCCAGCACCGAAACCCGCCCCATCCGCCTCGACCCCAAGCGGGAGTCGGTGCTCAGCGTGGAGGTCGTGAACCGGGGCGGCCGCGCCGTCTCGGTCCGCACCGTCCGGCTCGAAGGGCGGGTGATCGGGCTGGCCTTCTTCGCCTACGACACGGCGGTCGGCCTCACGGTGCCGGCCGGCGGCAGGGGTTCCCGGCGGTTCACGCTCGACCTGGGAGGGTTGGACGGCCAGGCCACGGGTTTGATCCCGGGCGCGGTGAAACTGCTCGACAACGATCGCCGGGAGCTGGCGTCGGAGAGCGGCGTGGTCGATGTACGGGGCTCGTTGCGTTCCGTGTACGGGCTCTTCGGCCTGGGCGTGGCCACGCTCACCGTGCTGTCCTTCGCGGCCTGTTTGATCGGTCTCGCCCGCCACCGGCTCCATCCCAACCGCTGGCGGCGGGCGCTGCGGTTCCTCACCGCCGGCGTCGGTCTCGGCCTGCTGGTGAACTTCACGCTGTCGGCCACCCGGGTCTTCGTCCCCGCGGTCGGGCGCTCGCTGACGATCGTCGTCATCTGCTCCGCCGTCCTGTTCGGCCTCGGCTACCTCACCCCTGCGCCTGACCTGCGCACGGCGGAGGATCTGGAGGAGGAAGAGGAGGAGCGGGCTGCGCTGCGGTCAGGTGTGCCCGCGATGGCCCTGGGCGGGGCGCCGGTCGTCGCCGCCATCGGCGGAATCCCCACCCCCGGCGAGCTCGACGGCCCGGCCGAGGCGGTGGCGCTCGAACGCGGTCCCGCAGGCCTCGGCCCGGCTCCGGGAGCGGAAGGCGTGGATGAGGCCGATGTCGCCCCTGACCCGGCGGTGACCGTCCGCCGGCCGGCGGCCCCGCCTGACGACGACACGGCCGGTGACCCGGTCGAACCCCCCGGCGACGAGCGGGCGCATCCGACGGTGATCGTCGACCCCGACCCCGACGCCGGCGAGCGGGCGCAGCCGACGGTGATCGTCGACCCCGACCCCGACGCCGGCCCGCGCCATGTCGACGATGGGGCACCCCCGACCTTGCGGCCGCCGCCGTGACCCGGGCCGAGACGGTGGCGGTCTCGCTCGACCGTGATCGGGTGGCGGCCGCCCTGCCCGGCTACGAGATCGGCCAGGAGCTGGGCCGGGGCGGGTGGGGCGTCGTGCTGGCCGGGATCCATCGCCAGCTCGGCCGGCAGGTCGCCATCAAGCAGCTCCCTCCCGCCTTCGCCGACGACCCTGCGGTGCGCGCCCGGTTCGCCTCCGAGGCCCGCCTGCTGGCGTCCATCGACCATCCCCACGTCGTGCCCGTGTACGACTACGTCGAGGCCGATGGCTTGTGCCTCCTGGTGATGGAGAACCTGCCCGGGGGGACCCTGTGGAGCCGGTTCACGGCCGAGGGGCTCACCCCCGAAGCCGCCTGCGCCGTCGTCCTCGGCGCCTGCGCCGGCCTCCACGTCGCCCACCAGCGGGGCATCCTCCACCGGGACGTGAAGCCGGAGAACCTGATGTTCGCCGGCAACGGGGCGGTGAAGGTGACCGACTTCGGCATCGCCAAGGTGATGGGCGGCGAGGACACGATGGCCACCCGGGCGGGCGAGGTGATCGGCACCCCCGCCTACATGGCGCCCGAGCAGGCCCAGGCGGGCGAGGTGGGCCCGGCCACCGACGTCTACGCCATCGGCACCGTTCTCTACGAGCTGCTGTCGGGCCGCCTCCCGTTCCCCGAGAGCGGCGACGCGCTGTCGGTGCTCTACAGCCACGTGCACGAGGAGCCGACGTCGCTCGCCCAGGTGGCGCCGGGGGTCCCGGCCGAGATCTCGGCGGTCGTCATGCGGGCTCTCGCCAAGCGGCCGGCGGACCGCTACCCGTCGGCCGAAACGCTCGGCGTGGCCCTGGCCGACGCTGCCACCGCCGCCTGGGGCCCCGGCTGGCCGACGATGCGGGCTCACCTGCCGGTGATGGGGTCCGCCGCCATCGTGGCCGCCACCGAGCGGGCGTCGGTGGCCGCCGGGGGAATCCCGTCGGCCTCGACCGCCCTCTCCCCTTCGGTCCCGGTCCGGCGCACCACCCTGGTCCGGGTCGGAGGGGCGGCTCCGGTCGACCTCTCCCCGTCGCAGTTCCTCCCGATGCGGGAGGTCATCCGGCGTCCGCCGCTGCCGGTGCCGCTGGTAGCCAGGGCCGCCGGCCTGCTCCTGCTCGCCATCGTGGTCGTCGCCCTCGGCGTCGGATCGCCGTCGCATGGTGGCGACCTTCCGCCCGGCGCGGTGCTGGTGGCGGGGGCCGACCCCTCGGCCGGATCGGTCAGCCTCGACCTCGACGACGGCATCCCGGTGGAGGGCTCGGTGCCGGGAGCGACTCCCGACCGGGTGCGTCTCCGGGTGTCGGTGGCCGGGGTGACCCTCGGCTCCGTCGACGCCGCCGCCCAGGCCCGAACGGGTGGCCGTTTCGAGGCGACCGTCGACGCCACCGGGCCCCGGCTCTTGGTCGGGGGAACGGCGACGGCGCAGCTGGAGCTGCTGCGGGCGGACACCGTCGTCGGCCGGCGCAGCTTCGCCGTCGACCTGGAGCGCCCGGCCGTGGCGTCGGTCCTCGGACTCGGGTCCCTGGCCGCCGCCCTGTTCATCGGCGCCTACGGCGAGTCCGTCCTGCGCACCGTCCGCCGGGGCCGCCAGCTGCGGTCGGGGGTGGTCACCGCGGCCGTGCTGGGAGGGGTCCTGGGCGTGCCCCTCGGCATCGCCGTCGGCCTGTTGGCGGGGAAGGAGCCCGGACTCCTGACGCTGGCCCTCTGCGTGGTCCTCACCGGCGGTGCCGGGCTGGCCGGGGGGCAGGCGGCAGCTTCCCTCGGGCGGTTCCGCCGGCTGGTGGCCCGGAACCTCCGCCAGCGGCGGATATCGCGGCTCGGCTACTGAGGGGTCGTGGCCGACGGTCCGGAGCGGGAGCCGCTCGCCTACCTGGTGGTGAACCCCGGCGGATCCGGCGAGCACGCCCTTCCGGTCTACGACCAGCTGTTCGTCGGACGGGAGTGTGCAGGTGTCGACGGCGCCCGGCGCTTCATCGTCGACGACCCGGAGGTGTCCCGCAACCACTTCGAAGTGCGCCTCGACGTCGACGAGGACCGGGCCTACGTGGTCGACACCAGCACCAACGGGGTCCTCGTGAACGGCCTGCGCATCGACCGGGCGGTCCCGGTGCCGGTGCGCTCGACGGACCGGATCGAGGCCGGCTCCCTCTGCTTCGAGTTCACGTCGGAGGCCTTCCGTGCCTCCGTGCCGGTCGATCCCCGGCGGACGGCGCTGCGCATCGTCCAGGCCACCATGATCATGGTCGTCGGCGACATCCTCGGGTATTCGACGATCGCCCAGTACACCGCCGAAGAGGTCGTCGCGCGCGATCTCGATGCCCTCTACGGGTCGCTGCGGGGCCTGCTCAAGGAGCAGCAGGGAACGCTCAGCGACTACGCCGGCGACGCCGTCTTCGCCGTCTGGGACCTCCACCGGTTGGACGACGCCCCCACCCTGGCCGTCGACTTCGCGCTGCGGGCGGTCGAGCTGGTGGCGGAGGTCGCCCCCGCTCTCCGCATCCGCGACCCCGAGGGCCGGCCCGTCCGCCTCGGGTGGGCGGTGGTGCGAGGAACGGCTGCGGTGAGCACCCTCACCGGCTCCCTCGTGAGCGTCGTCGGGGACGCGGCCAACCTTGCCTTCCGCCTGTCCGGCCTGGCCGGCCGGGACTCCCGCGCCCCCGTGATCGTCACCGAGGGCGTGCGCCAGTTGGTGGCCGACCACTACCTGTTCGGCGCACCCGAGGCCGTCGACACCAAAGGCCGCGCCGGGCGGGAGGTCGTCTACGAGCTCCTCGAGCGGGTCTGATCCGGTGAGCGGTGGCACCCTTCGGGTTTCGGTGCGTCCGGGGCGGGGCGTTGTGGCGAACCTCGCCGGCACCCTCCTCGTCGCCCTGCCCGAGTCGGCCGGCCAGGAGGCACTGGTCGACGCCCTGGTGGCGATCGTCGGCCGCGGGCGTCCGGGCATCGCCCGCGAGCTGGTCACCCTCGTGGCCAACGCGGCCGAGGACGCGGTACCACCGTTCTGCGTGATCGCGACCGTGCCGAGGGGCGTGGCCGTGTTCCTCCACGGGGCGCTCGATCTGACCACCCAGGGAGGTGGCGGACCGGTGCACCTCTCGGGTCGGGACGCAACCACCTGGGTCGACCGGATCGTCGACGCCTCCTTCGAGACCCTCACCGTCGCACCCAGCGGAGAGTCGGGTACGTGGGACAGGCTCCGGGGCGATCTCCGGGACGGTGTCGTCCCCGGCTCGGGCGTGCTCCTGACCCGCCGCCCCTCCGCCCCGGCCGCCCCGGACCCGCCCTCCGCTGCGCCCGCCCCCCCGCCCGCCCCGGCCGCCCCGGACCCGCCCTCCGCTGCGCCCGCCCCCCCGCCCGCCCCGGCCGTCCCGCAGGAGCCGGCGTGGTTGGTGCTCGACACCGGGGCCGCCCTCCGGCTCGACCGCAGCTACGTGCTCGGTCGGGCGCCGGAGGACGACCCGGCCGTCGTCGCCGGTGGCGCGCAACCCATCGTCCTCGACGATGCCGAGCGGACGGTGTCCCGCGTCCACGCCCGCATCGAGTGGGATGGGGGCCGGCCGGTGCTCCTCGACGCCGGTTCCGCCAACGGCACCTTGGTGGCGATCCCGGAGGGCGAGTGGACCAGGATCGAGCCGGGTGTGCCCTGGGCCCTCGGCCCGGGAACCCGCATCCTCCTCGGCGAGCGTTCGCTCATCGTCCAGCGTCATCGACCCCCTTCCGGACCGGGCCGCGCCGGCTGACGGCCACCGATGCCTCCCCCGCCCAAGTTCCAGCTGAAGTCCCGCGCTTGGAACATCGCCTGCGCCATCGGCGTGGCCGTGGTGATGCTCGTCGGCTTCGGCGGGCTGTTCGTGATCCAGTCGTCGTTCGTCCCCACCCGGACGCCGACCGATCTCCTCCTCATCGGCCTGGGGGTGCTCACCTTCGTGGGCTTCGCCGTGCCCGGCATCGTCTACGTGCTGCGGAAGCGGGTCGCCTTCTTCAAGAGGCACATCCCGGGGGGCACCATGCCCTGGATCCGCGCCCACCTCTACGTGCCCATCGTCGCCCTGGCCGCGGCCCTGGTCCACGCCGGCGTCACCCCGTTCCGCAACGGGCTGTCGTCCGGCAAGCTCACGCTCGTCGTCGGCCTCCTGGTCTGCCTGTCGGGACTGTTCCGCCACCACATGATCGGCGTCCAGAAGGAGGTGCTCAACGCCAACCTGGTCATCACCAAGGTTGCGTTCGAACAGCCCCGGGCCTTCCAGCGCATGGTCGTCGACCTAACCGAGAACCGCCGGCCCCGATCCGACATCGAGTCCGACGCGGCCGCCCTGCCCGAGCCCCAGCGGGCGGCCTGGGTCCAGGTGCAGGAGCTGTTCGCCCGGATCGAGGAGCGCTACCCGAGGGAAGGGGGCCAGCAGACGTTCGTCCGTCACGCCAAGGTGTGGCGGGCCGTGCATCCGCCGCTGACGATCCTGCTCTTCGTGCTCGTCGGCTACCACGTGTGGGACGTGTTGGGGGGCACACAGGCGTTCCTCGGGAACGAGAAGACATCGTTCGCCTCGGCCGCCCAGTGCGGGAGCTGTCACTCGGACACGTTCTCCGAATGGAGGCTCTCCTCCATGTCCCATGCCCAGAACAGCACCGTCATGGAGGCGCAGCTCCCCGTCACCCTGGGCATCAACGCCCAGCTCGTGACCCAGTTGGGCGTGGGTCAACAGGCGAACTTCGACCTTCTGGCCAAGTCGTGCATCAACTGCCACGCTCCCGTGGGGGCCCGGTTCGCCGAGCGCGACGACGCCCTCCTGCCCCTCGACGGTGAGGGGACGGTCGGTGGAGGAGGGAAGGGCCGAGCCGTGAGCGGAGGCAACGCCGCGGTGCAAGACGACGGCATCGGCTGCATCACCTGCCACACCCAGGCCATCGCCCCCGGTGAGCGGGCCGGCTTCGGGGAGCTCACCATCGACACCGGCGGCCCGGCGGACTACGGCACCATGTACGGCCCCCTCTTCGACGATCCCAAGCCCGTCCCCCAGCGGGCCCATGGGATCGACCACGGCACGGGTGGCTTCTGGGACGACCCCGTCGCCACCAGCGAGCTGTGCGGGGCGTGCCACACGGTGCGGGCCGACCTCCCCGCGGGGGAGAGCTGGTCCTGCAGACGACGTTCGAGGAATGGCAGGCCTACGTCGCCGACGGCGAGCGGACGCCGGTGCGCGCCCTGGGGTGCACCGAGTGCCACATGCCGGTCGACGGCGACGGCACCGAGCCCGTCATCGACTCCGCGCCCGGGCTGTTGCCGAAGCCGGAGCGGTCCACCAGGGACCACACCTTCGTCGGGGTCGACTACGACCTCGACCCCACCCGGTACCAGGTCGAGGGTGCCCCCGCCGACGCCCTCGAACGGGTGCTCGAGGAACGCCAGGCGCTGTTGGGCTCGGCGGCCAGCCTCGAAGTCGTCGACGGGGGGATCTCCGGCGGGGTGTTCACCGCCGATGTCGTCGTGCGGAACAACCTCCTGGGACACGACTTCCCCACCGGTTTCGCCTTCGCCCGCCAGTTCTGGCTGGAGGTCACCGCCGTCACCGCCTCCGGCCGGCCCGTCTGCCTGCTGCCGGTCGACGGGGTCGGCTCCCCGTGCGGCTCGGGCGTCGTCGCCCAGCCGGCCGACGACCTCCGCCAGTGCGATCCCCTCGACGTGGTCGAAGTGGCCGAGGTCGACCCGGCCGACGTCGGCAACAGCGACGTACGCTTCGCCGCCGCCTTCCCGGCCTCCGACTGCGACCCCTGGCTGGCCAACTTCCAGAAGATCCTCACCGACGGCGACCCGGACGACGACGGCGTCTTCGTCGAGGTGCCCTACCAGTCCTTCCTGCCCGACATCGTGAAGGTCCGCACCCGGGTGGCCGATCAGCAGGCGATGACGCCGCTCAAGACGCCTGGCACCGACGGGTCGGGCGATGTCGCCGACTCCACCAAGACCTTCACCTACCAGTTCGACGCCGACGGGCTCCCCCCCGACGACCCGATCGTGGTGACGGCCAAGCTCCGCTTCCGTCACCTGCCGCCGGACTTCGTCCGCGCCCTGGAGCAGGTCCAGCGTCAGGTGGCGACGCCCCCCGCCGCTCGCATCGACGCCGCCCAGCTCCTCACGAACATGGTCGTCACCGACGTGGTCACCGCGCGGGGCGGGCAGGGGCCGGTTCTGGCCTGCCCCGGGCCGCAGAACGTCCCCGGCGCCAGCGTGCTGACCTGCATTCGCCCGCGGGGGGCCGGGGACCGGGCCGCGGCGGCCGCCGCGCCCCCGGCCGTCGCCGCCGGTCCCGCCCCGCGGTGGCCGGGGGGTACGGCGGGTCCGGCCTGGCTGGTGCTGGCCTGGGGAGGCGCCACCGCTCTCGCCCTCGGCCGACGCCGGCGCCGCGCCCGCCGCGCCCGCCGAGCCCGAGTTCCGGGCCGGTGACGGCGGGCCTCGGCTACGCCGGCATCCTCGTCGGCCTGGTCGCGGCCGCGGCGCTGGTGTTCGAGGGGGTCCGGGTGGCACGGTCCCGGCCGACGACGATCTCGAGACTGCGCCCGCCGACGATCGGCCTCCTCGGGGGGGCGACGACATCGGTCCTGGCGCTGGTGGCGGCTCTCGTCGGCGACGACTTCTCGGTTCGCTACGCAGTCGAGCACAGCCACCGGTCGGCGTCCCTGCTGTCCGCGGTCACCGCCGCCTGGGGTGCCGGCGAGGGCCGGCTCCTCCTCGGGGCCCTCCTGGTCGCCGTCTCCGCCGCCCTCGTGGTCCGCGGCGCGGGGCGTCCCGACGCCGATGACGGCCGGCTGGTGGCGGCCACGGCCACTGCTCTCGGGGTGGCTGCCGGAGGGCTGCTCGCCCTGCTGGCCACCGTCGCCAACCCGTTCGTCCTGGCCTCTCCCGTCCCGTCCGACGGCATCGGGCCGGCCCTGCCCGGGCCGGTGGTGGACGCCCTCCGCCCCGTTCTGCTCGCCGGCGGCCGGGACCTGTCGACGGTCTCCACCGCGGAGATGGAACAGGTGGTGGCGGCCAACCCCACCGTGGTGGGCATGCGGCTGGCCCTGGTCGAGCGCTACCTGGGTGCGGGCGATCCCGCCGCCGCCAACCGCCACGCCGGCATCGCCCTCGCCCTCGACCCGCCCGTCGACCAGCGCCAGGAGGCGCTCAAGTTCATGGGCTGGAGCGCTGCCCTCCTGGGGCGGGCCCGGGAGGGGGCGTCGCTCCTCGAGCAGAGCCTCGCTCTCGAGGCCGGCGACCGGGATGCGATCTGGTTCCTGGCCAACGTGCGCCTGGTCGGTCTGGGCGACCCCGGCGGCGCCGAAGTGCTTCTGCGCCAGCTCCTGGCCGGCCCGATGACCGACCACCGGCGGCGGGAAGTGGAGGAGCGGTTGCTGGAGGCGCACCTCCGGGCCGCCCCCCCGGCCGTCGACACCCGGCCCTGAGGCGGCCCCCGTCAGGGGCGGCGCTCAGCCCCGCGCCAGGCGGGTGGCGGTGACGGCCTCGAACTCACGGCGCAGCTCGGGCTGGCTGTCGAGCACCTGCCGGAAGTCGTCCTTCGACAGCGAGACGACGACGAGGTCGGTGACGGCGGTGACGGTGGCCGTTCGGGGCCCGCCCCGCAGGATGGCGATCTCACCCGCGAACCCGCCCGGTCCGAGCATGCTCAGCGTGGCACCGTCGGCGTTGGTGGCCCGGGCCTGGCCATCGACGATCACGTAGAACCGGTCCGCCTCGGTGCCGGCCTCGATCAGCACCTGGCCCGAGGGCACGGTCTCCGTGCTCATCCGGGAGGCGAGGGCATCGAGCTCCGCCGGACGGAGGTGGCGGAAGACGCGGTGGACGACGCTGCGGTTCCAGCGGGTGCCGAGCGCCTCGGTCTGTTCGTCGCCCGGGCGGGAGTTGTCGAGGAAGCGGACGTCGTGAGGATCGAGCCGGTAGAAGGGTGTATCCCCTGCGGTCGTGTCGAGGAAGGGGTAGCGGTCGGCGAAGAGACGGGCCGCTTCCGCCGCGCCGTCCCCGCCGAGGCGGGTCACCCGCCCGGCCAGCTGCGCCCCGCTGGCTGCGCCCCAGTCGGATCCGGGGTCGTCGGCGATCGTGAGGGCCGCCACCGGGTTCTCCGCCAGGTTCTCGGCGGTGGTCGAGTCGGCCGCGGTGGAGAAGTACAGGGTGATGCCGTCATTGGCGTAGAAACAGGGCGCGACATGGGGGATCCCGTCGAGAGACGAGGTGCCGAGGGCGAGCACGTTGTGCGCCGACAGGTACGTGAGTATCGATTCCGCCATGACCGTCAGCTCCTGCTCGTCGAGGGCTCGAATCGGGTTTGAAACCTGGGCATAGTCAACCATGTCCCGGCGGGGAGGCGGGGGCCGCTCAGACCCCCCCGGCCAGGTCGAGATCCACGGACCCGGGCCCGGGTCCGGCGAGACGGCGAGCGGTGTCGATCACACTGGCGCACATGGCGTCGAGGCGGGCCAGGGCCCGTTCGTCGAGCCCGACCTTGACCTCGTTGGAGTTGTAGGCGCAGCAGTCCGGTGCGACCCACGCTCCCAGCGACCGGGCGACCACGGTCATGTTGTTGAGGGTGTTGAGGGCCGCCATCGCGCCGCCGGCCAGGGCGCAGAGGCCCACCACCGCCCGGCGCATCGGCTCCTTGCCCAGGTGATCGAAGAGGTTCTTCATCCCCCCCGTCATGGCGCCGTGGTACTCGGGGGAGATCCAGATGAAGGCGCTGTGGTCGGCTACCCGCTGCTGCCACGCCCTGGCCGCCGGCAGGTCGAAGGGGACGGTGCCGTCGTTGACCGGCAGGGCCAGCTCGGTGGGCGTCACGAAGTCGACCTCCGCCCCGTGCCGCTCGCAGATCTCGACGATCTGGCGCCCCAGGATGTGGGTGGTCGAGGTGTCCCGACCGATGGCGGCGATGACCATCAGCTTCACGTGATGTCCCTTCCGGTCTGACGATCGGCGTCGCCGACCGCGAATCGGTCACCTTCGGCGGCAGCCCGGACCTCGCCCGCGAAGGCGAGATCGGCGGCGGCCTGGCGGGCGAGCGCCAGCATCTGATCAACGCCCTCATCGGTTCGCGACGGGTCATGATGGTAGAGGAGCAGCGTGCCGACCTTTCCGGCGGCCGCCACTCGGACGGCGTAGCCCGGCGTGGTGTGGCCGAAGCTGCGGAATCGCCGGTACTCGTCGTCTGTGTACTGAGCGTCGTGGAACAACACGTCGGCGCCTCCGACCAGGTCGAGCACGCTGTCGGGTACCAGGTCGTCCTCGGCCGGGCCCCGGCCCTCGGCGCCGGGGCCGTGGTCGGAGAGGTAGGCGATCGAGGAACCGCCGTGCTCCACCCGGAACCCGAGGGCATGGCCCCGGTGGCGGATGGCCCGGGCGGTGACGAGGATCGGCCCGAACGCGATCGTCTCGTCCCCCAGGTCGTGGAACGACCAGTCGCCACCGAACCCGCTGGTGTCGATGGGAAAGCCGGGGGGCGCCACCACCTGGTCGACGCCGTTGCGGAAGCCGTTCTCGCCGGCCGGGCCGAAGGCCTGCACGTGGCCGTCCGGGTCGTGGGCGCCGGCGAAGAACGGCAGCCCGATGACGTGGTCCCAGTGAAGATGGCTGAGGAGGAGGTTGACGCTCCGCCCCGCGATCATCCCCGCCGGGATGCGGGCGATCCCTGTCCCGCGTCGATGACGATCAGGGGCTGGCCGGCGACGTCGACCGTGACGCACGAGGTGTTGCCGCCGAAGCGCTGCATGGCCGCGCCGGGGGACGGAAGCGAGCCCCGCGCGCCCCACACGGTCACCTCCATCGGTGCCGCCCGCTCACGCGCTGCTCCGGGGCGTTCGGTGGGGGATGAGTAGGCGGCGGTCGACCCAGCCTGCGGACCCGTCGGCCAGCAGGACGCGGGCGGAGGTGCCGTCGATCCCCGCCACCATCACCTCGGTCCGGGCGGCAAGGGTCGCCGCCGGCGGGCCCTCGCGGTCGGGACTGGGCCAGGTGGGCAACCCGCCGGCGGGGACGAGGTGGCTGGCGTGCCAGCCGTCGGGGGCGGCCGGCGCTGGCGCCGGTGCTGCCGGTGCCGCGACGTCCGGGGAGCGGGACTGGTCGGCGGCCAGGTAGGCGGCCACCACCGACGAGAAGTCGGCCCCCTCCGCGGCGGACAGCGTGGCCGCGGCGACGAAGTCCTCGGCGGCGAGGGCGAGCACCACCGAATCGGTGACGGCCCGGACCGAAGCGGTACGGGCGGTGCGCTGGAGGATCGCCACCTCTCCGAACGACTCGCCCGGCGCATACGCTCGCAGCACCCGGTCGGGCGCCTCCTCAACCGCCTCCACCTTCCCCTTGGCCAGGACGTAGAAATGGGTGGCCACATCCCCCTGGTGGAACAGAAAGGTCCCTGCCTTTAGCTTGCGCTCGACCATCTGGGTGGCCAACTCCCGGGCGAGGGTGAGGTCGAGCCCCTTGAACGTGCGCTGGACGTGCGCCCCGGCCTCGGCCCACAGCAGCTCGGTGGGATTGAGCGGCTGGTTCGGCGACCACCTCCGGTCGACGAGGGAGCGGGCCAGCTCGGTCACGACGACGCCGACGAGGCTCACGGCCGCAGTGATGGCAAGGGCTACGACGAGCACGGCCAGCGGGGCTGGAGCGCGGTCGAGACCGTCGAGGAAGGCGAGGGGCATCGGGGCTCAGTAGCCCTTCGGCGAGCGTCGGCGCCGGAACGAGGCGGTACCTGCGCCTGCCAGCGGGATCAGGGCCAGCAGCCCATTGCCTGACAGGGCCAGGCCGATGGCGACGAGGACACAGGCGAGCACGAGGACGACGAGGGCGGGAGGCATCCTTGGGGCGCCGGGCGCCGGGGCCGGGTCCGGGGCGGGAGGCGACCCGGGAGATCCGCGGGGGGAGCCGGGTGGCGGCGGTTCGGGCTGGGCGCGTGGCGGCGCAGCGGGCGCCAGAGGTGCCGACTCGGCTGCGACCGCTTCCGACCGCGGCCGCGACGATGCCGCCGACGGGACGCGAGGCCCGGTGACAACCGAGGTGGCTTCCGCCAACCGGCGCCCGTCGAGCGGCCGCCCGACGCCTTCGGAGGCGGCCCGCCCCAACCCCAGGGCCACCGCGTAGCCGGGATCCCGGGCGACGACGGGCAGGCCGCACGCAGCCGAGACCAGGTCGGCGACCACGGGGGTGCGCGACGCGCCGCCGACGAGCACGACCGCCTGCACGTCGCCAGCCGCGTCGAGAACCGAACGGAGCACGGCCAACGTCGGTTCGACGATCACCCGGACGATCGCCTCGAGGTCACCACGGGTCACCCGGACCCGGGTCCGGGCGCCGGGCAGGACCACCCGGACGAAGGCCTCCGTGGTGTCCGTCAACGTCTCTTTGGCCACCCGACACGCAGTCCGCAGGCCGTCCATCTCCGCCGCCGCCACGAGGTCGTCCGGGTCGAACTGGTCGAGCCCACCCCCGACGGCGGAGGTCACCTGGTCCAGGACGGCCTCGTCGATGCCGGCCCCCCCGAGCCCGTCGATGCCCACCGGGGTACCGGCCAGCTCGAAGCCGGTGTCGGTGCGGCGCACTGCCGACGCCTCGAACGTCTCCCCGCCGAGGTCGTAGACCGCCACCAGGTCGCCCTCACCCAGCGGCTGGGCCGCCGCATAGTGCCTCACCGCCGCTTCCGGCGCGCTCAGGGTGGTGACGCCCTCGACGCCGGCCGCCCGGGCGGCAGCTCCCAGCAGCTCCCGCCGGTAGGGGCCCCACCGGCCGGGGTGGGCCAGCGCCACCGACACTGACGGTCCGCCCTCGGCGGCCTCGACCACCCGCAGGACCGCGCCCAGGATGGTGGCCAGGAGGGTCGAAGGCGAGTGCTCGACCCCGCCGAGGATCAACGGGGTCGGGTCGCCGAAGCGACGGACGACGTCGCGCGCCACCCCGCCGGGCTCGGACAGACCCCGTCGGCGGGCTTCCTCGCCGACCACGACCGGTCCCGTTCCGTCGTGAAACACGACCGACGGCATGGTCGCCTCGGGACCGAGGACGGCGACCTCCACCCGGTCGCCCCGGGCGAGGGCGGCGGTCGTGACGGTGCTGCCGATGTCGACCGCTACCCGGTATGCCATCGCCGACCTCGGGGCAGGGGATGGGTCACCGGGCGCCGGCGAGCGCTCTCGCCATGCCCTCGGTGGTTCGGACGACGGTCCGGGCCGACGCCACCCCCCGGCGGCCGCTGGCCGGGCTCTCGGCCAGCCGTCGCCAGCGGACCACGGCGTCGGCCAGAGCCCGGGCGAGCTCGTCCGGGCTGCAGCCGGCATCCTGTCGCAGCCGGGCTGCGTGGCCCGCATCACGCCCGCCCAGCAGGTCGTCGGCCTCGTCGGCGGCGGCCGGCCGCAGTCCGCCCCGTCCGCCCCGGAGGTCGACCAGCGTCCGGAGCTCGGCCAGCTGGTGGGCGCCCAGCTGGACCCGCTCAAGGTCGAACGCCAGCCCGTCCGAGCCGGCGACGGGCTCGTGGCGCAGGGCCGACCCCACCACGTCGAGCGCGGCGCCGGCGCGGACCAGCTCACAGCGGGGGACGACCACGCGGGTGAGGACGTCGCGCAGCTCCTGCACGCCGCTCGCCCGAACGAGCTCGTGACCCAGCTCGCCGGCGGCGGTCACCCCGGCGCCGACGAGGGCGACGCCCGCGTCGCCGGCACCCTGTCCCAGCACCGCGGCCAGGTCGTCGGGCCCGCACGCGGCCGCGGTTGCGGCCAGCGCGGGTGCCACCGCGACCACGGTTTGCAGTCGTCGCCGGATCTCGGGCGCCTGCCGCAGCCGCGCCGCCTGGGCCCGTGCCGAGGCGAGGCCGTCGTCGCCGAACGCAGCCAGGACGACGACCGTCGTGAGGCAGGCCGTGCCGGCGGGCAGGCCCTTCTGCGCCCGGATGATCGACTGGAGGTCGTCGTCGGTCCACGTCGGCGTGACGTAGACGACCGCGTCGGCAGGAATCGGCCCGGGGGCAGGGTCGGCCGCGTCGACCAGTGTGAAGCCGGCCAGCGTCGGCGACGGCCAGGTCACCCGGACATGGTCGATCTCGGACGGATCGAGACCGGTGAGGTCGAGCTCCACGCCCCGGTCGTGGCGGGAGAGCCCAACCGGCCGGTCGCCACCGGAGGTCAGCCGCGCCGCAGCCCGGTAGGTCGGGCCCGACCCGTACCAGCGGGTCACCGGATCGGGCGTGGTCCGGCTCGTCGGGGCGACGTCGTCGCCGATGATCGCGTTGACGAGGGTCGACTTCCCGCTCCGGCGAGGGCCGACCACGAGGACCACAACCGGGTCCTGGAGTCCGGCCCGGACCGCGGCCAGGCGGATGCCGGCAGGCCGGCCCCGGTACCGGTCGACCGCCACGCCGAGGACGGCGAGGGCCTGGTCGGTGAGGGGAGGGGCCGCCGGTGCCCGCAGGAGGATCGACCGCCGTCCGGGCGCGACCGGCGCCGCTTGGGAGGGCTGGGCGACCGGCGGGCCGACGGGCCCGGCCCGGTCGGCGTCGGTCTCGGGGAGGACGACCATGCGGGTGACGGTCACTCCCGCCGCCTGCTGCGCCGCCTGCAGCGCCCGTCCCAGGAGGGCGGCGCTCGCCGGCCGGTGTCCGGGAGCAGCCGCCAGCGCGTCCCGCAGCACCGCCGACACCTCCTCGGGCGCCCCCTCCGAGACGAGATCGGGCGGCTCGCCGTCCTTGCGGGCCACCACCCGCACCAGTGGCTCCTCGGATGAGACGGCGTGCGGCGAGCGACCCAGGACGAGGGTGACGATCACCGACGCCAGCGCATAGACATCGGCGGGCACCGACGGCGCCTGCCCCGCCAGTCGCTCGGGCGCGGCGTGGATCGACGTGTCGTAGGAGTCGTGGCTGCGGGTGGCCTCGGCGACGCCGAGCGCGAAGTCACTCAGCACCGGGTCGCCGAAGGGGCTGAGGAGGACGTTCTGCGGCTTCAGGTTGTCGTGGACGACGCCGGCCCGATGGGAGGTCTCCACCGCGCCGGCCAGCTTGACTCCGACGTCGACGGCCTCGGCCCAGCCGAGTCGAGCCCCTTGCGCCAGCCGTTCGGCGAACGACCCGCCTCCTAGCCACTCACTCACGATGTACCCCCCCGCCCGGTCGACACCGGAATCGAAGACGGTCACGACATGGGGGTGGACGGAGAGGGCTCCCATCGCCGCGCACTCGTGCTCGAAGCGCGTCCGGCGGGGCCCGTCGAGGTGGCCGGGGAAGAGCTTGACGGCCACGTCCCGGTTGAACCGGACCTGGCGCCCCCGGAACAGGGAGCTGGAGTCGCCTCGCCGGACCAGGCGGACGGGTCCGAGGCCGGGGAGTGACAGCGTGTCGGGCCCGGCCATGTTCAGGTGGTCGCTCGTGCCGGGCGGGCGATCACGGATCAGCGTCCGGCCGGGCTCGGCGGCGGGGGAGGATCACCCGGCGCCGACGGAACAGCACCAGCGACAGCAGGACGAAGAAGATGAACACGGCCAGGGTCGACGACAACGGGTCGACCTGCCGGGACACCACGACGTCGATGATGGCGGTCA
Source organism: uncultured Acidimicrobiia bacterium (assembly GCA_963790325.1). Lineage (GTDB taxonomy): Bacteria > Actinomycetota > Acidimicrobiia > Acidimicrobiales > AC-14 > JAXDMK01. The sequence continues at coordinate 20,477 of CAWBNY010000002.1, read as the reverse complement.
GGCGGAGGCCGCAGAGGGCCACCAGTTCGATTCGGCCGGGTTCCGACTCGGGCACGGTGACGGTGGCTGCGAAGGTCCCGTCGGCGTCGGCCTGCGCCACCCCCACGGGCGACGTCCCGATCAGCAGCTCGACCCGGCTTCCGGGGGTGCATCCGGAGCCGCTGGCCCGCACCTCGCCGCCCGGTTCGGTCGACGGCCCGCTCAGGAGGTCGAGCTCGGGCACCGACGGGCCGGTGACGGGGGGCGGCGGCGGCACCGACGACGCGGTCGGTACCGACGTGTCGGTCGATGCGGAGGTCGGCTGCGGTCTGGTGGTGGTGGTGGTGGCGACCGGCGTCAGCGGCTGGGTGATGGAGACGGTGGCGGTGTCGCCGGCCCCGGCGGCGGTGCCGTCGTCGTCGACCACGGACACCGTGACCTGGTCGAGCAACGACGTGCCGGCGGCGGCGGTGAACGCTCCCGGGAAGGTGCAGGCGTACGACCCTCCCGGTGGAAGCACGGTGCCGATGGCGGTGGTGCACGAGCCCCGGTTGGCGAGGTTCCCGTAGATGTCGTCGGTGAGGCCCGTCACGGTGACGGGTTCGGCCGACGCGTTCGTCACGGTGATGGTGTAGGTGAACGTGCCCCCCGGCGCCGGGAGGCTGGCGGGCGTGACCGACTTGTCCACCCCCACAACCGGCGGGACGTCGGTGACCGACACGGTCGTCTCGACGGCTGCGGCGATCGGACCGCCCTCGAGCGGGGCGGCCATGACGGTCGTGGTGGATGTCTGGGCGGCTCCCGCATTCGCAGTGAAGGAGCCGACGTAGGAGCACGAATAGGTGTCGCCGACCGGCAGCTGGAAGCCGAACGCGTTCGTGCAGTCGCCCAGGGTGGTCACGTCGCCGTAGATGTCGTTTCCGATCGCCTTGATCACAACCGGCTCGTTCAGGTCGTTCCTGACATCGAGGCTGAAGGTGAAGTTACCCCCGGGCTCGGGGAGCGAAAGCGGACTGACGACCTCCGACACCGTCAGCCCGGCGGCCACGGCGCGGCCGGCTCCGGCCCCGATCGCCAGCATGGGAAGGCTGCCCGCGAAGACCAGGGGAGCGATCCGCCGGGTGGACTTCCACCACGCCGTCCTGGCCCGTTCCGCCACGCGGTGAGCCTACCGCCAGGCTGTCGTCAAACCCCGGGCCGGTCCGGCCCCAGTCGCCGGGCGCGCCCGGCGAAGAGTCCATCAATACCGCTGGACACGAGCCGCGTCGGCGGACTCCTGGTCGGCGGTGGTAACGCCCGAGATCCCGATCACGCCACCTGCTCGTACTCCGGCAGGCTCTGGGACGAGCTGGCGACGGAGGGGATGGCACGACGCGCCGCCCGGTGGACCTTGACCACCATGGCAGGCGTCATGAGATCCAACTGCGGGCGCAGCAGGGTCGTCACCTCGACCAGGCGAAGGCAGACCTCTTCGGAGACCTGAGACGCCCGCAACACCTTGGCCATGTAGCGGTTGACGAGATCGGTACCGGGAGCCTTCGTGCCCCGCGTCGCCGGCAGGGCGAAGTCGGCGCCGGTCGACATCTGCCAGATGGGGGTGACCGCCTTGGCCGCCCGGCGGTAGAAGGCGCGGACGAAGCGTCGGTCGAGTGTCCCGACCTCATCGAGCACCTTGCCGAGCGCCTCCGCCTGCAGCGTGGCGCTGGTCATGCCCTGGCCGTAGACGGGGTTGAAGCTGCACACTGCGTCGCCCAGCATGACGAGGCCACCCGGAACCCGGCGGAGCCGCTCCACGTGACGGCGCTGGTTCGACGGAAGACGGTGGAGGACGATGTCGCTGACCGGCTCGGAGGCCTCGATCAGGTCGGCGACGATCGGTAGGGGGAGGCTGCGAGCGAAGGCCAGGAACCCAGCCGGGTCGCGCCTCGGGTGGTCGCCGTGGAAACCGGCGAGCGTCACCATCCACCGGTTGCCCTCGAGGGGGAAGATCACACCCTGGCGAGCGCCAGGCGGCGGGGCGAACACGAGAGCGACCTCCGGGTCCACCACGTGGCCGAGCCTCGTCCGGTACACCCGGGTGGCGTAGCCCACGTCGATGGTGACCACCGACATGGGCGGCTCCTCGTAGCCCAGCCCGGCCAGCCATCTCACCGATCTCCCGGCCCGCCCCGAGGCGTCGACCACGAGATCGGCGGCCACCGTGCCGCCGTCCTCCAGGGTGATCCCTGTCACGGTGGTTGCGTCGGGGCTGGCGACGATCCCGGTCACTCCTACGCCGGCGAGAAGCTTGACGTTGGGCACGGCGACAACCCGGCGGCGCAGGTGGTGTTCGAGCAGGGCCCGCGAGCACACCGGGGCGGTAACACCCGTCTCGGAACGGACGCGCGGCCCGTCGGCGTGGAACCAGAGAATGTCCGAGCCGAAGTCGACCTGCCGGGCACCGTCGGCGAGCAGGGCGTCGTTGAAGCCGGGAAACCAGGCCTCGATGCGCGCCAGGCCGGCGGGCAACAGCCCGTGGGCGTGGCGGCCCTGGGGAACGCCACGCCTGTCCGTCGCCGTGTCCGGCAACGGATCGCGGTCGACGACGACGACCTCGTCGAACCGAGCGGCGAGCACCGCGGCCGCGCTCAGGCCAGCCATGCTGGCGCCGATGACCACCGCCCGCTCCCGCCCGTCAGTTGTGCGATTGCGCATGATCGCTCCCGGTCTCGTTTTTCCCGGTATCAAACGACAGGCGGGAGTCCCAGTCGATGGTGCGATCACTACTTCCGGGGGGTGCTGGCACCAATCCTCGGACTACCCGGCAGCACCCCTCCCCCGATCCCTGGGCGACCGCCGGTACTGCGGCCGGGGCTGAATGGGGCTCACAGCCGGCCCGGCGGAGGTCATCGGCGACCTTCCCCCGATCGACCGACGGCGGCAGGCCTGCGGCGATGTCGATGAGCTCGGCGCACGGGTATCCCCGCTTGAGGGCCTTGTTCCACCCCTTCTCGTCGACGACACCGGTGCCGCAGGCGCTCAGCCCCAGGATCAGGGCCGCCACCGCCACCGCCTTCATCGACGCACGCTCGCGATCCCCGCGCCGCGGGGCCGGCCGAGGAGCACGTAGGCGGCGGCGCCGACGCTGTGGGTGATGGCTATGACCAGGGCCCATGTCAGCTGACTCCCTCGTTGCAGGTTCTCACTCGGCCGCCGAATCACGTCGACGAGGGCCCAGATCCAGAACACGGTGGTGGCGAGGATGAAGAGCAGGAACAGGATGGTGAAGCTCGCTTCCATTGCAGTCACTCCCTTACGGTTGTTGTGGTCAGTGGAGGTCGGCGGTCTTGGTGCGGACGAAGGCGGCGCCGGCGAGCAGAGCGGCCACGCCGGTGAGCATGGCGAGCGCCAGCCAGGCGTTCCCTGCGCCGGCCACGGGATCGGCCGCGTGGAGGAGGCGGTCGCCGAGGCCGCCCGGCATCCAACGCTTCAGTTCCGGGTCGCGGAGCACGAGCGGGACGGCGTTCTCGACGGTCAGCACCCACACGAGCGCTCCGGCCACCGCCGCCGTCTGGTTCTTCACCAGCGCGCCTACCGCCGCGCCTGAGACGGCGTAGAGCGTGACGACCAGGGCCACCGCGGACACCGTCAGCAGCACGTCGGCGGACAGCAGGTCGACCGAGACGTCCCGACTGCCCAGGTAAACCGTCCCCGTGATCAGACCGATCGCAGAGACGGCGAGGGCCAGGATGGCGCCGAGGGCCGCCTGGGACCCGAGCTTGGCCGCCACGAACCGCCCGCGCCGGGGTGACACCAGGAGGGTCGGCACGATCGTGCCGTGGCGGTGCTCCCCGGCCACGGCCAGGATGCCGAGCACCAGGACGGCGAGGGTCAGGACTCCTGCGCCGCCGCGCACGACATCGAGGATGGAGCTCTCGTCGACAGCTGGCTGGCGAGGGGCGAAGAGGGCAGGTAGGAGGGCCAGAACCGGGTACAGGAGAACGAATCCGGAAACGAGGACGGTCGACCGGGTCGTCAGGATCTTCCTGGCCTCGGCCCGCAACAGCGCGTTCACGGCTCGCTCCCTTCACGGGACGTCGTCAGCTCGAGGAAGGCGTCCTCGAGCGTGCGGTCGAGGGGCCGCATCTCGTAGAGCGTGATGCCGGCCTTGGCCACGCCCCGACCGACCGCGTCGCGCGTCGCGCCGGAGACGACCAACGCGCCGTCATCCTCGAGGGTGACCTCGAGATCCGCCGCCGTCAGCGCCCGCCGGGCTTCGACCGTGTCGGGTGTGCGGAGCAACACGGTGAACCGGCTGGCGGCCCGGCCGGCGACGTCGGCGATCGGGCCGTGGGCGACGAGCCGGCCGTTGGCGATGATGACCACGTCGTCCACCGTCTGGGCCACCTCGGAGAGCAGATGGCTCGACACGAGCACGGTGCGTCCCTCCGACGCCAGTTGCCGGACCAACCCCCGCAGCCAGCGGACACCGTCGGGATCCAGGCCGTTCGTCGGCTCGTCCAGGACCAGGATCGCCGGCTCTCCGAGCAGGGCCGCGGCCAGGCCGAGGCGCTGGCGCATACCCAGCGAGAAGGCCCCGACCCGGCGGTCAGCGGCGGTGGCCAGGCCGACCCGCTCGAGCGTCTGGTCCACACGGGACGGCGCCATCCCCGCCGCCGCGGCGAGGATCCTGAGGTGGTCCCGGGCCCGGCGGCCGGGATGGAACGAGGTTGCCTCGAGCACTGCGCCGACGGTCCGGGCGGGGTCGGCCAGGTCGGCGTACGCGACACCTTCGATCCTGGCCGAGCCGTCGGTGGGGTGGACCAGGCCGAGCAGGATGCGCAGGGTCGTGGTCTTGCCGGCGCCGTTCGGGCCGAGGAAGCCCGTGACCCGGCCGGCGGGCACGGAGAAGCTCAGGTCGTCGACCGCGAGGACGGGACCGTAGCGCTTGGTGAGCCCGTCGATGAGTATCGGTTCCATACCTGCAGCGTGACGGAACCGATGTCGCGCATCGTCGCCCAGGGGGATCGATCTCGGGTGCGCCCACAGCGGTAGGCGCGTACCTCAGGTGGTGTAGCTCAGCCTCCGGGGGTGACGAGCCCCGTCTCGTAGGCGATGACCACCAGGTGCGCCCGGTCTCCGGCGTTGAGCTTGGACATCGTCCTCACCACGTGGGTCTTTGCCGTCGCCGGGCTCATGATGAGGCGCTCGGCGATCTCCTGGTTCGACAGCCCTCTGCCGACCAGGGCGAGGACCTCGCGCTCGCGGTCGGTCAGCACGGCCAGGCTGCGGTGATCGAGCGGTACGCCTTCGGGTCTCTTGCTGTACTGCTCGATGAGGCGGCGAGTGACGCTCGGCGCGAGCAGCGCGTCCCCCGCGGCGACCACTCGGATCCCCTCCAGGAGCGCCTCGGGCCCGACGTCCTTCAGCAGGAACGCGCTGGCCCCGGCGCGCAGCGCCGCGTACACGTACTCGTCCAGGTCGAAAGTGGTCAGTATGAGCACGCGCACCTCCTTCGTGTCCGGGTCGGAGGTGATGCGGCGGGTGGCCGCGATCCCGTCGAGCACGGGCATGCGGACGTCCATGAGAAACACGTCGGGTCGGGCCGACCGAGCGAGACGGACGGCGGCCTCCCCGTCCGACGCCTGACCCACCAGCTCCAGGTCGGACGCCCGGCCGACGATGGTGGCGAACCCCTCGAGCACGAGCGGCTGGTCGTCGGCCACCGCGACCCGGACCGTCACTGAGACTCCTGGGCCCTGCGCTCGCGTGTTCTGCGGGGCCTCGCGGCCGGTTCCCCCGCCGCGCTCCGGTGTGGCCGGCCGGCCCGGCCGGCGTGCTCGCTCACCGGGCTTCCGTCTCGTACGGGATCCGGGCACTCACCCTGAACGTCCCGTCCGGCCTCGGTCCGGCTTCGAACGTGCCCCCGTAGAGCGACACGCGCTCTCGCATCCCGAGGAGCCCGTGCCCCCCCGGGTCCATCGCTGCGTGACCGTCGACCAGCGGGTTCTCGACCTCGATGATCAGCTCAGCCGGCTGGAACGAGACGTGGACCCGGGCGGGGGCACCGGCGGCGTGGCGGCGCACGTTGGTCAGCGCCTCCTGGAGGAGCCGGTAGGCCGCCAGCTCGATCCCGCCGGGCGCCTTCTCGCGGTCGCCGTCGACCGACACCTCGACCGGGGTTCCGCCCTCCACGGCATGCGCCACCAACCGGTCGAGGTCGTCCAGCGTCGGGACCGGCGCGAGCGCGGCGCCGTCCGGCATGTCCGTCCGAAGCACGCCGAGCAGCCTGCGCATCTCGTTCAGCGCCCGCTTGCTCGTCTCCTCGATGGAAGTGAGGGCCCGGCGGGCGTGCTCGGGGTCGTCGTCGATGACCATACGACCGGCGCCCGCCTGCACGGCGATCACGCTCATGCTGTGGGCGACCACGTCGTGGAGCTCACGAGCGATGCGCAGCCGCTCGTCGCTCACCGCTTGCCGGGCCAGGCGCTCCTGCTCGGACAGGGCATCCTGCCGGCGCCGGCGGACCCCGTCCCCCAGGAACCACGCCGCGGCCAGGACGATCAGATTGCCCACGAGGGTGTCGACCTGAGGTCGCCCATTGTCGAACAGGGCCTCCAGGGTCAGCCCCAGCTCGATGGCGATCAGCCCCACGACCGAGTCGAAGCGAGCCGAGTACGCGGCGAGCGAGTACGTCATGATCAAGGCGGCGATGCCCAGCCCCACCATCGGCCAGCCCGCGGCCAGGTAGGCGACGCCCGCGCCTACGCTCACGGCGAAGGCGGCTCGCGGCGCTCTCCGGCGAAGGGCGATGGGCGTGACGTGCGCCAGCACCAGGAGCCAGGCGACGGGTCCGGGATCCCAAAGTTGCATGGTCGTCAGGACGCTGAAACTGATGGCGAGGGCACCAGCCGTCAGGGCCACGTTGTACCAGTTGCTTCGGCTCATTCGAAGACCGCGGCCCATCGCTCTGACGGTACAAGTGCAGGCCCCCCTTGCCATCGTCCCGTCGCTGTACGGCCGACCTACTCCGTCTGCGGTACCTCGGTCAGGGTTCGGCGAGCGTTCCGGCGCCCGGTGGCTGCGGACCTGTCACTCCTGCGCCACGTCCTCGCCACCTGGGCCCGGGGCCGGCCCTGTGCCCGCATCGCTCGTCCTGTCGAGAACGGGCCTCGCCGATTCCGGCGCGGCACCTGTGGGGTACATCGCCACCGAGATGCGGCCCGGGGCCGGCCACCGAACCTCCGTCGGTCTCCGCAGTGGACCCAATTTTTGGCGCGCCCGGGCGGGCTCGCCCCGTCGACGTCAGGTGGCTGGACCGGCGGTAGCATCGAGCCGTCGCTTCCCCCCAAAAATCTTTCTCGAAAGGGTCGGATTCGCCAAGGTCCCCGACCCGTCGAGACCCTTGGACAGCAACTGAACGAAGGAGGGCGGACACCGAAAGCCCAGCTCACACGGGGTTTGGGGCGAGAACGGTAGGCTTGGGGACGTAGCTCAGCTGGCTAGAGCACCTGCTTTGCAAGCAGGGGGTCGTGGGTTCGAGTCCCATCGTCTCCACCACAAAAGTCCTGGTCAGGGACTTGCGGACCCTTCGTGACCTCTGGCGGAACGGCCGGCGTGCCCACTACGTGCTCACCAGAAACGGGCGTCGGTATGTGCGCCGGTTGATGGTGGGCACTCGCAGCTCGGGTCCGACGGGTCCGAACATGACGTTTCTCGGGCGTCGCTCCCTCCCCGGGAGGAAGGGTGGCCGGAACATGCACGTAGGCGGCTGGCTGAGGGCCCTTCAGGCGTTCCCGTCCTCACCGGTGTCGCCCGCACACGCGACGCCGACCGTTGACGGTGGCCAAGACGGGCCCGAAGATTATTGAATCTTGGTCCCGAATGAGGCATTGATCGCCTTCTGAGAACAAGATTTGATAATCTACAGCGATGGCGCGCCAGCTCAGCCTCAACGATCTTCCCGAGAGGCTGACGGAGGAGGAGTTCTGGGACCTGTTCGGGCGGGTCGAGCACGAACAGCTTGACTTCAAGAGGGGCGTCCCCGACGACATCAGGGACACCGTCCCGGCGATGGCGATGACCGAGGGTGGCCTGATCGTCCATGGTGTCGATCGGGATCTCAACGTCATTGGCTGCTCACTGTCACAGAACACGCTCGATCGGATCACTCGGTATGCGAACGAGTGCGACGTCGAGGTTCAGGTTCGCTCCTTGGCAGTTGGCAGCCTCGAGATCACCGTGACAGCCGTGCCAGAGGTCCGAGGACGGATTGTCACGACACCAGATGGTCGGTTGCTGAGGCGCGTGGGGGGTGATTGCCAGCCCCTTCGAGGAGACGCACTGGCCCGGTTCGTTCGTGAGCGCGAGGAGAGGTCCGCGGAGGACGACGAGCTTTCTGCTTTTGATCCCGGTGACATCGACATGACCTTGGTGAATCAGGCGCTGCGGGCTGATGGCCGGACTGGTGTTCGGCGCGAGAACGTCGTACGGGCGCTGACGGATCTCGGCGTAGCACTTCCGGGTACGCCCCCCATTGGTCCTCGGGTGTTAGCGGCAGCAGCCATTCTCTTCGCTGCGATCCCAGGCAAGTACGTTCCCGGAGCGACGGTTCAGCTTGTTCGCCGGGTAGGTGTCGGGCCAGGTCCGGGCCCGTCGGAGGCGCGTGAGGAATGCACGGGGCCTCTCACGGAACTCTTGGCGTGCTGTCTCAAGTTCATCGCCGAGCATACGAAGCGCTACCAAGCTGTCGTTGGTACGCGGCGCGAGACCCTGCCGGAGTACCCAGAGGCTGTGCTGCGTGAGGCACTACTGAATGCTCTTGCCCACCGCGACTACGGCCTGTCCGGGGCGACGATTGATGTGACCGTTTGGGACGATCGGATTGAGATCCAGAGTCCTGGCGCCCTGCCGGGTCACATCACCCTCGAGAATATGCGGCACGAGCATTACAGCCGGAACCGACGCATCACGCGGCTACTAAAGCTTCTCGACCTCGTCGAGGAATACGGCGAGGGCGTAGACCGCATGATTCAAGAGATGGAGGCGCGTTTAATGGAGGCGCCAATGTTTGCCGCCACGCCAAGCTCCGTCACGGTAAAGATTAGAAATCGATTCCTCGTGGACGTCGAGGATCAGGTCTGGCTCACTCTCCTTGGTCGCTATCAACTCTCGGCACCGGAGCGGCGTGCGCTTGTGCTCGCTCGACGGGAGGGTTCTGTCACACGTCGACGACTTCGCGAGTTCATGCCCCAGAAGGACGCGGATTCGATCTTGGCGGGAGCAGTGGCGAAAGGACTACTCGTTCGGGTCGGCGAGCGCGGCGGAAGCCGGTATGAGTTGTCGGACGAGGTTGTGCTTCGAGCAGGCAGCCAGGGCATGGAGGCTCAGGTCAGGAAGCGCCAGCTTCTCCTCGACGAGATACAGCGTCGGGGAAGTCTTTCGACTGCCGAGGGCGTAGAAGTCATCGACGAGGAAGCGTCAGTGGTTCGTCACCTGTTGAACGACCTCGTCCGTGCAGGCCTCGCACGTGCCGAAGGCCGGACGAGGGCTCGCCGCTACTACTCAGTCTGATTCGAATTACATATACGTATTTTATCTAATCGGTCCCTTTCTCAGTCATGTTTTGCGAATCTTCGAATCGAGCTGTCGCCGCTGGGTGTGAAGGGTCCATTGGGAGTGGGCGTGGCGGTTCCTCACCGAAGCGCTCGAGGTAGCGGACGATGTCGGCGTCCTGGCGTCGATCACGTGCTGGTACCGGAGCGCGGGGGCCACCGAGGCGTTCCCGATTCGGGCCATGAGCGCCTTGAGGCTCGTCCCGCTGGCGGCGGCGAGCGTGGCCGCGGTGTGCCTGAGATTGTGCTTGTGCCGACATCGGCACAAGCACAATTATGCCGACCTCGGCGTTATGCCGACCTCGGCGTGAAGTAGCAGGTCAGCTGGGGTGAGGAGCCAGATCTTGTCGGCATAACGCGGCTGGTTCGGGCCACCGTTGCCTTCCCGATCCGAGGGAAGGAGACAGCGTGGCCAGAACACGCAGCAGGGTGAGCAGGGTGCTGATGACGGGGCCGTTGGCGCTATACGCCGGCGCATACCGGGACGAGCTCGGTGCCGTGGAGCCCGGCGAGCCACGACTGCACGTCGATCGGGGTTGTTGCCGGCCGGGCTGGCTGCACACGCTTCGGCATGAATCCGTGATGGCCGTTCGGCCGCGGTGATTTGCCGACCGCTGAACGACGAACGCCGGCCCCGTAGGACCAGCGTTCGCGAGTGTGGATGGAGTGTTCAGTCCCGGGTCAGCTCGGCCACCGCCTTGCGGGCGCAGGTGTCGTCGACGAGGGCCTTGCCGGCGGAAGCGGCGGCGATGAGCGCGGCGACGGCGGCGTTGTTGAGGGCCCGGGGCAGGCCGTTGGCCGCCCGGTGCAGGCGGGCGATGGCGTCATCGGCGATGAGGGGGTCGCTGCGGCCGGCCAGCGCCAAGTGGTGGCGGAGGTAGCTGGCCGATTCGGCCAGGTCCATCCCCCGCAGGCTGAAGCGGGTGGCGATGCGCTGGTCCAAGGCGGCGAAGACGCCCATGCGCAGCGACCGGGCCAGCATGGGCTGGCCGACGAGGATGCCGGCGAAGGGGCTGGCCGAGTCCATCTCGGCGTTGGTCAACAGGCGCAGCTCCTCGAGCTGAGCCGGTGTCAGCAGGTGGGCCTCGTCGATCACAAGGACGACCCGGCGGTGCCGCTCGGCCTCTTCCGCGGCCAGCAACGAGGCGGCCTGGGCCATGACCTCGGCTTTGTGAAACCGGGGATGGCCACCGAGGGCGGTGACGATGCTGACGTAGAGCCCACGGGTGCCGAAGGCCGGATTGGGGACGTAGACGACGTGGTGCGACGTCGGGTCCAGGTTCGCCACCGCGGCCCGCACGGCCACCGTCTTGCCGGCACCAACGTCGCCGACGAGAACCCCGAGCGCCGACTCGGCGACGCAGAAGTTGATGCGGGCCACCGCCTCGGCGTGGGCGTCCCGGCCGAACAGGTCCTTGGCCGCGATGGACTTGGAGAACGGGGTGCGGGTCAGGCCGAAGTGCGCCACCCACGGGGCCCGGCTCAACTCCCCGCCTCGGCCACGTCGTCGCCCTCGTCGCCGAACAGGGGCACCTCCCGATAGGCGATGGGACCCGCCGTGGCCTCGTCGTGGGCCGCCACCACCAGGCCCAGGTAGTCCACGCCGGTCGGCTCGGGGGCGGCCCGGGCCGCTTGGGGGACGGCGGGGTGGCTGTGGCGGCCGATGACGAAGGGCGTGGCCACCCCGGCCGCCTTGGACTCCACGAACACGTCGAGGATGGCGAGGTCCTCGGGGTCGTAACGCAGCTCGACCCGGCGCCCGACGAGGGCGGGGTCGACCTGGTAGCGGTTGCCGGCCAACGACACCGTCGCCGTGCGCGTCACCACCCGCAACGCCGACCACCGGAAGGCCTCGGACACCACCGCCGGATCGGCCGCCCGAGGAGGGCCGCCGGCCAGGAAGCGGGCGATGGGCGCCTGGCCGGTCTCGGCGTGGATGCGGGTGTTGCACACCTGCTCGGCCCAGGCCATGAAGCGGTCGTTGAGCTCGTCGAGAGAGGCGATGCCGACCGACTCCGCCTCGGTCAGGAACCGCTCCCGGATGTAGCGGTTCAGCCGTTCCTGTTTGCCCCGGCCCTGGGGCGAGTAGGGCTTGGAGTGCACCAATCGCACCCCGAGCACGGCACAGGTTCTCTCCAGGGCGGTGTTGGCGAAGGGGGCGCCGTTGTCGCAGTAGAGCACCTCGGGCAGGCCCCGGCGGGCGATGGCCGCCCGCAGCACCGCCTGGCCGGCCCGGGTGTTCTCCTCGTTGACCCACCATCCGTGCACCAGCAGGCGGGAGTGGTCGTCGACGATCAGGAACAGCCGGGCCCGGCGACTGCCGGCGACGCGGGGGTGGGGGACGAAGGGGCCCACCAGCACATCGGTGATCCAGCGCTCGTTGGGTCGCTCGGCCTCGTAGCGGCCGAAGGCCCGGGGCTGGGCGCCGAGGGCGGCCCGGTGCAGGCCCCGGCGGCGCAGGTGGGAGCGGATGGTGCGCTCCGCCACCCGCACCCGGTGGCGCTGCCACAAGATGTCGGCGATCGCTGCCGACGAGCGAGCGGGAAGCTCGGCCCGCAGGGCGGCGGCCTCGGCCAGCAGCTCGGGGTGGCGGCGCACCGCCCCGGTGTCCGAGCGCGGCACCGGGGCCAGCCCGGCCAGGCCCCGGGCCCGGTAGGCGCGGACCCATCGGTCCAGCGTGCCCCGGCTGTAGGTGCGCATGGTTCCGTCGGGGTGCTGGTGGGCGAACGACGCCAGACCCTGGATGATCAGACCGCGCTCGGCGCCGGTGATGCGGGGGTTGGCCGCCTCGGCGATGAGGGAGTAGCGGAACAGGGCGATGGCTTCGGCGTCTTCGGGTCTCACGGCGTCCTCCGGTGGTCGGCATCAGGGCACTGGAGGCATCACACGCCTCCCGCCACCGCCCGACCAGGGCGGATCCGTGGTGGTGGCCAGCAGCTCGCCGCCGCTGACGACGCTGGCGAAGGGCCACGGCGGCCCGACGCTGGCGCCGAAGCGCCGGCGAGCCGCCGACCACGCCGCCCCCAGGGCTTCGAGGGCGGCCCGAGGTGGGTCGGGCGACAGGCCCGCGACGCTGGCGCCAAGGCTCACGGCCACCGCCGCCAGGGCGGCGACGATCATCGGGGCCCGGGCCCGGAAGCGCCGCCACCAGTCCCGCACCGTGGTGTGGGGCAGGTCGAGGGCGGCCGCCGCCGTGCGCATCCCGGTTCCCTCCACTCCGGCGAGCAGGCCCGAGCCGATCACCCCGGTGGCGTCCAGGCGCCCCAGCAGGCAGAACGCCGGGACCAGGGCGTGGGTGACGGCGCAGGCGACGCACTTGGCCCTGCGCACCCAGATGCGCCGAACGGTGCCGACCCGGACGTCACGCTGGTAGCCGGGCCAGAAGATCATCGCCTGCCCACAACCCGGGCAGTCGGGCCGGGGAACCGCGACGTCACGCCCGGCGGCCGCGTAGGCGTCGACATCGAGGATCGTCGGCCATACGATGGCCACGGTGCTTGTCACCGCCTTTGGACCCTCCCCGCCGGGCGCAACTCGAGTGGGAGGGTCCAGTCGCGTGTAGGACCCGCCATCGTTGCCGCCCTCGCCGTTCAGCCGCCCATCGCTCGTCTCCGTCCACGATGAGCTGTGCCGTTCCCCGGCCCGCGGTCGTCAGCCAGTCATGCCCTCAACAAGCCGGCGCAGCGGAAGCGATAGGGACAGCCGTGGCCGTGGGCCTTGACATTGGACGGCTCGGAGCAGTTGCCGAAGGGGACGGCGACGACACCCACTCCGAGGCGTTGGTGATCGTCGGCGGCGAGCTGCTCCAGCCGCAGGCGCTCGCCCCTGCCGTTGAAGCGGTGGTGGCTCAGCCGCTCGACGGCGGCCGCCGTCCGCCGCTCCGTCACTCGGTAATAGAGCTGGGTGGTCTGCATGGTGCGATGGCCCATCAGCTCCCGCAGCACGTCGGGGCTCACCCCGGCGTCGGCGTGTCGCTGGGCATAGGAGTGGCGGTAGGCGTAGGGGACGACTCTCCGGGTGTTGAAAGGCTGGCCGTCAGCGCCCACCAAGCAGAGGCTGTCCACCCACTGGCGGTGGTGGAGGCTGAGGGTGTCCGCGCTCATCGGTAGGACACCACGGGGGTTGCGGGATGCCCTCGGTAGGAGCAGCAGTTGCTCGGCGGGGGTATCAGGGAATCGCTCGCGGAGCGCCCCCTTTTGGCCGGCGATCAACTCGGCGGTGGCAGCGTCGATAGGCAGGCGCAACCCCAGCCGTCCGTTCTTGTAGTCGTCGTAGACCAACACCCAGCGGCTGCGGACCCCGCCACCGTCGGCGTGCTCGGTGACCTCGTGGAGGCAGTCCCAGGCCAGGCCGCAGATTTCCTCGGGGCGGCGGCCGGTGGCCTCGAGCAGGTCCCGAGCCACCCGCCAGTCCCGGCCGCGCCACTCCTCAAGGCGCTCGGCGCCGGCCCTGAGCTGGTCGAGGATCGTCTGGGGTAGAGCTCGCCCCGGCTCGTAGGGGCTGGGAGCCGCAGTCAGGTCGTCGCGGCGCAGGGCGAAGCCCTCTGGGAGCCCTGCCATCGGTCCGCCCCGCTGGTGCAGTCCCAGGCTGCGAGCCTCGTCCAGGAGCATCCGCAGCTTGCGGATCACGTAGTGGCGCACATAGGCGGTGATGTCGCCGACCGCCTCCGCCCGGGCCAGCGCCGCCAGGAAACCCTCGAGATCGGCTCGGCCCAGCGCCGCCGGGTTGTCCCCCCCGTCGGGACGGGATCGGAGGAAGGCTGAGAGCCGGCGCACCGAGACCACGTATGCCCCGGTGTTGGGGGCCGTTCGCCGTGTCCGGCGCCTAGGCAGGTCGTGGGCCGCCCACACCTTGGCTGTGTCCCGAAGCCAGGGCTGGGCGGCGCGTGTCAACCCTTCTGAGGCAGATTTCTCGGGAATCACTGTGTCGTAGCGGTGTCCTCCTTCGGTTCGTTGATCCAAACGGCGGTGGGCAGCGCCGGCGGTACGGGTGGCTTGCGGACGAAGCGTTCCGGGTGCTCGGTGTAGGCGCCGTTGAGGACGACGGCGCGCTGCTCGCGGATAAGCGCGGCTCGCCCGTAGTGCACGTCGGCGGGCGTGTGGAAGCCGATGCCGGAGTGGCGGTGCTTCTCTTGGGGTGGCGGCACGTGGTTGACGAGAAGCTGGCGCGTCTTCGCTGGTAGGAGTGGTCGCCGTTCCCTGGTGACGAGCACGACACCTGTGGTGCACGTAGGCCGGCCCGCATCACGTCCGGTGGGCCCCGTTGAGACGGGTCATGAGCTCGCGGTTCGCCCGTCGGGCGGCGGTCAGCTCCTCGGTGCGCTCGTCGAGGTGTATCCGCAGGTCGGCGACCTGGGCATCGAGCGAGGTAATTCGCTGTTGGAGGCGGTCGATGTCGTCGGGCGCGCCGAGCCCGGAGTCCTGCCATGTCCGCTCGCCCAGCAGCTCAGACAGCCGGCGTTCGAGATGCTGCACCCGAGCAGCGAGGCGTGCGGCCCGATGCTGGGCCGCGTGGAGGTCAGACTCCAGCGACGCTCTGGTGACGACGAACGAAGCATCCGGCGACGCCGAAAGCTGGACCTCGAGCTCGTGCAGCTTCTCGAGCAGGTCGCGGTGGCGGTAGAGGAAGGTCCGGTCGACACCGGCGTGGCGGGCAATGCCGCTCACGCTGATCTCGGCCCGGCCGGCCGCGGCCTCGGCGAGGGCGACGAGGACGCGTTGGCGACGCCTGGCGGTGTCGGCGCGGCGGCCCTCGGCCAGAGCGGCGACGCGTCCGTCCGGGCGAGTGCTCACCGTCGGGCCGGCCGCAGGTCGACGGGCACGCGTCGGATCCCCGGCATGCCGAGGGTGACGGCGCGGTGACGGCGGACGACCTCGACCGCCTCCTCCACGCCGGTGCGCTCCTCGGCGGTGAGGTCGTCGATCCCGGCTTTGACCCGCGAGATCAGCGACCGGATGCGGCCGATCTCCTCCTCGGAGGGCATGGCCTCGTGCTCGGGCCCAGTCGTCGAGCTCGGAGCATGCGAGCAGGCGCTCACGGTTGCGGAGCAGGTCGTCGAGATAGGCCTGCAGGTCCGGGAGGTAGGAGACGTCGGTGCGGAAGTGGTCACAGCCCGCGCAGCGGAATCGGAACGGGCAGGCGCCGCCGCCGGCGCGGACGTTGGAGGGCTCGGTGCACACGCCGAAGGGGACGGCGACCTCCCCCAGGGCACGCCGGGCGTGCTCGGAGTCGAGCAGGGCCTGGGCCTGGCGCCAGATCCGGTTCCCGTGCCGGTCGAAGGCCAGGGCCGTGACCCGATCGACGGCGTCGCGCCGGCGGGACTCCCCCACGCGGTAGTAGCCCTTCGTCGTGTCGAGCTTGCGGTGGTCCATCAGCTCGCGCAGCACGTCGATGGGGACCCCGGCATCGGCGTGGCGCTGGGCGTAGCTGTGGCGGTAGGCGTAGAGGACGACCCGGCCCTTGTCGAACTCGGCGCCGTCCGCGGTGCGCAGCGGGGGCAGCCGGTCGACCCAGTCCCGGTGGTGGAACGCCACGCTGAAGGCCGTGACCGCGCTGGTCCCGTCGGGGTTGCGCCGGTCGGTGGGCAGCAGCCTCAGCTCCTCGACGCCGGTGCGGGGGTAGCGGGCGCGGACCCGTTGCTGCTGGGCGACGATGACCGCGGCGGTGGCCTCGCCGATGGGCAGGCGGCGACCGAGGCGGTTGGCCTTGTGGTTGTCGAAGACGAGCACCGCCCCGCCGTCGTCGCGGGCCAGGCAGTCATAGGGGAGGTCGCAGATCTCCTCGGGACGGCGGCCGGTGTCGATGGCCAGCTCGATGGCGCAGCGCATCTCCGCAGAGGTGATCTCCCCGAGGTGCTCGCACAGCTGGCGCATGACCTCCGGCGGCAGGGCCCTTCCAGCCGCCGGCTCGGGCTTGTCGGGGATGTCCTCACGGTGGATGGCGAAGTCCTCACCCAGGCCGGCGGCGACCTGTCCCGGCCGGGTGAGGCCCATGGCCCGGACCCTGGTCAGCACCGAGCGCACCTCCCGTGCCGCCCGGATCCGGGCATCGCCGCTGATGCGCCCGGCGGACTCCAGGTAGGCGAGCCGGTTCAAGAACGCCTCCATGGCCGGGCGGCCGAGCGACGCCGGGCGCTCGCCCCGATCGGCCAGGGCCCGTAGCGACTCCGACAGCATTGCCACGCAGTTCACGTGATGGCGCACGGCGAGGCCACCGCTCGTGCGCCGTCCCGGCCTGATCCTGCGCCGGGGCAGGTCGTCGGCCGCCCATCGCTTGGTCACCTCCCGCAGCCAGTGCTGGCTGATCGCGCGTGAAGGAGACCGTGCCCGAGTGCCCGAACAGGCCCAGGTCCCATTCGTCGCCGGCCACCTCGGTCTCGGGGCTGGCGAGGGCCCGGCGGGCATAGGTCTGCAGCGAGTGCACGAGGCCGACGAAGCCGAGGCTGCGGCCCACCTCGGGGGCGTAGTCGCCGATCCCGGCGACCTGGCGGCGGCGCAGGTCGTCGCAGACGGCCCGCAGGTCGGACTCCTTGGTCTGCACCCGCTCCATCCGACAACGCCGCTGGAGCCCGAACAGGACCTGGGCCAGCACGAGTGGCGCCAGCCCTCCCAGGCACACCTGGCCGCCGACGCTCACCGACGGCTCGGTCCGTCGCCAGTGGACCTCGTCGAGATCGGCCACTCGCCGGCGGGCCGCTCGAAGCCGCTGCTGGTGGGCGTCGCAGTAGGCCCCGTCGGGGTGGCGCCGCTGACGGGGACAGGCGGCGACCCCGCAGGGACCATTCGACGGAAGGGCCACGACGCCGGGATGGTCGAGGAAGGTCTCCTTCGCCACGCCCATCGCCTCGTGCTGATCGGCATGGGTGCGGCACAGCCCGGCTGGCCCCGAGGCCTGCTCCCGCCCGCAGCCGGTCACGGCGCAGGGCGCCGGCGATCGGTTCGGTCTCTCAGCAGGTGCGAGCAGTTCGATCTGATCGACGCCGAGGCCGGCGGCGGCGAGGCGCCTTCGACATGACCAGCAGATCCTCGCCCGGCCGGTGGCGGTGGTCGAGCAACCGTCGGCCTGGCACACCGGGCGAACCACCAGCGGGTGCCCGTCGGGCGGGGCGAGGATGAGGCGCTCCGCGTCCCAACCCATCTCGGCCAGGAAGGCCGAGTCGATCATCGCCGTGATCCGGTCGGCGGTGGCTTCGCCGGGGTCGACGCCGCCTGGCCGAGCGGCGTGCCGGCTCGACACCGCGCTCACCGATCGCCTCCGCCGCCGGCCCGGGGGGTGGGCACTGCCTCGACCGCCCGTCGCAGGCGGGCGGGGTCGGGATGCATGTAGACCTGCGAGGAGGAAACGGACCGATGCCCGAGAAGGTCCGCGATCTCGTCGAGGCGTCCACCGGCATCGGCGAGGTTGCTCCCGAAGGCGTGGCGCAGCTGGTGCGGCGCCACTGCGGCCGCCAGCCCGGCACGCCTCGATGCGGCCCGCAGCAGGTCGTTGACGGCGTCAGGACGAAGAGGTGATCCGATCGGCTCCCGGAACAGGTTCACGATCAAGAAGTCGCCGTCGGCGGCACCCGGATGGTCCAGGCGCTCGAGGGCGTAGGTGTCCAACGCCCGCACCACGAGGGTGTCGAGGGGCACGACGCGCGGGCGGCGGGACTTCGCCCACGCCTGGTTCGGGTTGTCCCGCCGGCTCACGTGCAGATGGGCCCCCTCCACCTCACAGCCCAGGCGCCGGGAGTCGCCGACGACGTGGATGTCGCTGCGCCGCAACCCGCACAGCTCACCGCGCCGCAGCCCGGCTCGGGCCATGAGCAGCACGACGAGGCGGTCCCGGGCCGACCGACAGGCGTGGAGCAGCGCCACGATGTCGGTGTCGGCTGGCGCGCTCGACTGGGCTGTCGGGCTCGTGGCGGCGGTGCCGGGCCCGCAGCCGCCACGGCATCCGGCCGTCTTCGCGCCGGGCCGCCTCGGGCAGTTCGCGCTCATCGGCCAGTTCGTAGAGCAGCGGCATCAGCCCCGGCGGGGCGTCGCCGGAGCTGACGGCGTGGGCGACGAAGCCGCGCACCGCGGTCAACACCACGTTCACCCGGCGGGCACCGCGGACCGGGCGAGCACCGGGGCCGACGATCACCTCGCCGAGCCGCCGGCCTGTCTCGGCCCCGGCGGCACGGCGTAGGCCAGCCAGGTCATGAACAGTCCGAGATGCTCGACGCCGACATGCCAGTGCCGGCCGGTGCGCTCACACCAGCCCAGGAACAACGCGATGGCTCCGGCGTAGGACTTCGTCGTCAGCTCGGCTGCGTCCCGGCCGAAGCGAAGGTGTCGCAGGTAGGCGTCAGCGTCGCGGATCACGACCAGGTCGTCGTCGACCACGGTCCAGTAGCGCGCTCCCGACGGCAGCCTCACCATGAACGCCCGCATCCCCGCCCCCCGACGTCGGCACCTCGCATACGAACACCAGTACGTATATCAGTGCCCTGTGACAACACGTCCACGACACCCCCGGAGATGCGGGGTGGAGGCCGCTACATCCGCCGTCTACGCCACGTCACGCCACGCCACCGGGACCCCATGAGAACGGTGCTCGTCGTTGTACCAACCGAAGAACCGGTCGCAGAAGGCGTGGGCATCCTCGAAGCACCCGAAGCGGTCGGGGAACTCGGGCCGGTACTTGAGGGTCTCGGAACTGGCTCTCGCTGAACGGGTTGTCGTTGCTCACGTGCGGACGGCTGTGGCTCTTGGTGACGCCGAGGTCGGCCAGCAGAACGCTACGGGCTTGGCGGTCATCGGCGAGCCCCGGTCGGCGTGGATGGTGAGCTGGTCCCGGCCGACGTTCTGCTTGGCCACGGTGTCGGCCAGCAGCGCCTCGGCCAGCTTGGCGTTCTCGGCATGGCGCCAGCATCCAGCCGGGCACGTAGCGGCTGAAGATGTCGATGATCACGTACAGGTAGTAGTAGGTCCACTTGGCCGGGCCGAGCAGCTTGGTGATGTCCCACGAGTAGACCTCGTTCGGGCTTGGTGGCGAGGAGCTCGGGCTTCTTGGCCGCCGGATGCGTCGCCTGCCGCCGACGCTCGTGGACCTCGTCGTGGGCACGCAGGACCCGGTACATCGTGGGCACCGAGGCCAGGTAGACGCCCTGGTCCAACAGCTTGGCGTACACGGTGGCGGGCGCCTCGTCGATGAACTCCTCGCTGTTGAGCACCTGCCGCAGCTCCTTGCGCTCCACCTCGCTGAGCGCCCGGGGCTGGGGCGCCGGCATACGCTCGGGCTTCGGCGGCGGCGGGCTCTGGCGATGCCGGCGATACCAGCGGGCCTGGGCCTCACCCACCGCTGCGCACCCGGCGCGTACGCCGACCACGGGCTCGAGTTCGGCGATGGCCTGGTCGATCACTTCGTCTCGCCCCCGCTGTTCGGGGCGCTGTCGGTGGCGAGCTGCTCCAACAGCGCCGAGAGCTTTCCCTGGACCTCGATGACCTTGCGGGCCCGGTCCAGCTCACCGGCCAGTCGCTCGTTCTCGCGCCGCAGGCGGCTGACCTCTCGGTCGCGGGGATCGGCCGGTTGGCGGCCGGCGCGCTTGGCCAGCGCCTCCAGCGCGCCGCGGTCGCGCTGCTTGCGCCATTCGGAGATCAACGACGTGTACAGGCCCTCACGGCGCAGCAGCGCGCCCTTGGCCGCCTTGTCGAGGCGCTCGTACTCGTCGAGGATCCGCGCCTTGTACTTCGCCGAGTACCGGCGCTGGCCGCGGGCCCGCTCGAGGACCTCGGGATCCGGATCGGTGGTGTCGTCCATGGCGCCAGACTGGGCGCGTTCGGCCTGGGAATCGTGGATGGTCGTGGTCATTTCGGGGAACTCCTCCCCGCCCTCTCAGCTCAATGAATCAACTGCTCGATCTGCCTCAGCTGAGGTTGACAC
>CAWBNY010000001.1:0-211412 GCA_963790325.1 uncultured Acidimicrobiia bacterium | reverse complement strand
TCGCCGAGGGGCCCGAGGACTCCGAAGTGACGGACCCGTCCACCGAGGGCTTCGAGCGTGCCCACCCCCGTCGGCCACCGGGGCCCGGTCTCGTACGCCCACCCCGCCCGCTCGGCGGCGTGGGCGACGGCCGCCGCCACCTGGGCCGCGCTGGCCGTGCCCCGGGCTCGTCCGGCGCCGCCACCAGCCGGGTCCTGTTTCCACGGCGCTACGACTTCGCCCATGGCCGACGCCTGACCCGCCGGTCGTCCTCGGTGTCGAACCGGGACTGCTCGACGTTCTCCCGCGACGACTATGGCGACCTGGTGGCCCGCCGCGGCGTGGAGGTCGGTGTTCGCTTCGGCCTGCTCGGTGCGCGAGCGGGTGCCTACGTGGATCGTGGCGGCCATGAGCGACGAGGACCGGGAGGCGGCCGCCAGCGGGGCTGGTGGCGGCCAAGGGATTCGCGGTTTCTACACCCTGCTGTCGACCCCCATGTCTACCGCATGGCCTACGACGTGGTCGACGTCACCCCTCGGTGGTTCCTTCACCACGGGCTGTTCGACCTGTCCCTGCCGGCCCCGCCTCGACCGTCGGTGGCGGAGGCGGTGGCCGCCTACCGCGCGCTCAACCACGCCTTCGCCCGGGCCGTGATCGACCAGGCCGAGGAGGGGGCGGTGGTGCTGGTCCAGGACTACCACCTGTCGTTGGTGGGCACGTGGCTGGCCCAGGAGCGGCCCGACCTGCGGGCGGTGCACTTCACCCACACCCCGTTCTGCCACCCCGACCTGCTGCAAGTGCTGCCGACGGCGGTGGCGGAGGAGCTGCTCGGGGGCATGGCCAGCCACCGGGCGTGCCGGGTTCCACGCCGGCGGCGGCGCTGCGCCAACTTCGCCGCCTGCTGCTCGGAGGTGCTGCAATGGGTGCCGGCCACGTTCGTCGCCCCCATCGCCCCCGACCCGGCCGAGCTGGAGAAGGTGGCCGCGTCGGCCGAGTGCGCGGCCGAGATCGAACGCCTCGACGTCCTCGACGGGCGGCGGCTGATCGCCGGGTCGACCGCATCGAGCTGTCGAAGAACCTGCTGCGGGGCTTCCTCGCCTTCGACGACCTCCTCCGCACCCGGCTCAGTGGCGGGGCAAGGTGGTGTTCCTGGCCCAGGCCTACCCGTCCGGGGTCACCTCCCCGAGTACCTCGCCTACCGCCAGGAGGTGGAGGTGCTGGCCCGCCTGCTCAACCACCGGTGGGCGACGCCGGGCTGGATCCGATGGTCCTCGACACGTCCGACAACTTCGGCGGCGTCGGTGGCAGCCCTCGTCCGCTACGACGTGCTCCTGGTCAACCCCGTGCGGGACGGGCTCAACCTGGGCGGCCAAGGACAGGCGCCCTCCTCTACACCGTCACCACGGTGTCCTTCGCCCTGAGGCCGGGAGGCGGGGCGTGGGACGAGCTGGGCGGCACCGCCCTCGAGGTCAACCCCTTCGACGTGGCCGGCACGTCCGACGCCTTGTCGGCCGCCCTCGCCATGACCCCCGACGCCCGGATGGCTCACGCCGCCGCTCTGCGCAAGGCGGCCGAGGCCCGGGTCCCCCAGGATTGGCTCGACGACCAACTGGACGCTACCCGGGCGTTCCCGTCGGGACGGCCCGGGCCAGCGCCTGGAACAGGCTGAGGACGCCCTCCGGGCCCTCTACGACGGCGTCGGCCTGTTCCAGCAGCTCCGAGGGCTTCCCTGCTCGCGTACCGCCACCCGGGCCGTCGTGGCCTCTCCCGCCAGCCGGTCGAGGGCGTCGAACGCCTCCAGGTCGCCCCGGTCGTCGCCTACGAACAGCACGTGGCTGAGCCCGGCCGCCGACCGGGCCACGACCAGGCCCTTGTCATGGGGCAGGGGCGGTCGCAGCTCGTAGGACATGCGGGCCGGGTGGACGGCCAGGCCGGAGCGGCGGCGGCCTCGGTGGCCCACTCCCGGGCCAAGGTCGGCATGGCGGGGCGACGACC
This sequence comes from uncultured Acidimicrobiia bacterium, assembly GCA_963790325.1. GTDB lineage: Bacteria > Actinomycetota > Acidimicrobiia > Acidimicrobiales > AC-14 > JAXDMK01. Next base: position 209,438 of record CAWBNY010000001.1, on the reverse strand, counting down.
GGAAGTGGATGGCGACGGTGAGGTCCTTGCGCTCGACGCCCACGACCGGGAACTCGTACTCCGCCCGGGACGCCACCTCCTCCACCACGCTCCGCCACCGCTTGGCTTCCGCCACCGGCCGCACGCCGTGAGGGGTGACGACCTTCCAGCCCGTAGAGGCCGGTCAGGGCCACGCCCCGCCCTCCCAGGTGCGCGGCCAGGAAGGCCCCCGGGCGGCCCGAGATCACTCCCACCAGGGCGTAGCGGCGGGCCAGCGCCTCCAGCACGTCGGCGGCACCGGGCACGGACGGGCCGCCGCCGGGTCGTCGACGATGGCCGCCAGCGTGCCGTCGAAGTCGGAGAATAGGCTGGCCGACGGGGCGTGGGCGGCGAAGTCGGCGACGATGTCGTCGACCGGCTTCACGGCGAACCTGTGCGCCCGAGGGTCATCCCGGTATCTTGGCCGCCATGCGCCGCCTCTTCGTGCTCCCGGTCGTCGGGGTGCTGACGGCTGCCACCGTCCTCGCCGGGTGCAGCGAGGAGAAGGTCGAGGCGTCTGTTCCGGCCCAGGTCGGCGACAGCTTCCGCTTCGAGCTCAAGGTCAGGTCGGTCACCGTGACCAAGCTCGTGAGACGCCCCCAGGAGGCGCACCGTCGACGAGGCGACGCTGGAGGCCACCGACACCGTGCTGGCGGCGGGTCCGGAGGAGGTCAAGGTGGAGGCCGTCCGGCCCGGTCGGGTTCCCGACCGCAGCTTCGTGGTTCGCTTCGATCGGGCCGCCCAGCTGGTCGGGGTGGAGACGGTGGAGGGGTTGCCCCCGAGCGTCCGGCTCCTGGCCTTCCCCGGTTTCTCCCCGAGGCGGTTGCCGCCGTGCTGCTCATGAGGATGCTCGCCCCCGGAGAGAAGCGGAAGATCGACACCAGGCCCGTCCTCCCCGGCGGGGTGGATTCCAGGGGACCGGCCAGTCGGTGAAGGTGGGCTCGTCGGGGGGACGCAAGGTGGCGTCGCTGCAGGCCGACACCCGACTGCCGCTGGTGAGCTCGAGCCGGGTGGGCAACGTCACGGTTGCCCTCGAGGGGGTGGAGACGACGTCGGCGTCGGCCACCCGGGCCCTCGACGGCTCCGTGCAGGAGGCGTCGTCGCTGACCAAGGGGAGCTTCCAGCAGCCGCCACCGGCCCCGGCGGTGACGACGCAGCCCCGTGAGGGCACCATGACGGTGGAGATCCACTCCCGGAGACCCGCCGCCTGCCCAGCCGCGGCCGGGTGCGACGCCCCTCAGGGGGTGGAGGTGGAGGTGATGTTCCAAGCCACGCGGTTCCCAGGAGGACGATTGGCCCCCTGGGTTACACGGCCGGCGAGTTGAGCGCCTGGACGGCGGTGGATGTGAGCCCGAGGGTGAGGGCGATGGCCCGGCCCTCCGAGCTCGAGCGCGCGACGAACTGCACCCTGGTGACGTCGAGGGCCGTGGTGGCGTCGACCGCGGTGAGGGTGTCGTAGCCGACCGCGGGCTGAGGGCGTCGGCCGTCTGCCCGCCCAGGCCCCGGATGCCCGTGCCGTTGGCCACCAGGACCGTGACCTCGAACGGGGCCCGGCTGGGGATCGTGGCCGGGACGGTGGCGGCCGGCCCGGGGGGCACGCTCGTGGTCACCGTCCCGAGGGACGGCACCGTCGTCGAACCGCCCACGTCGACGACCGCACCGACCCCGCCGAAGTCGGTGTCGAAGGCCTGGAGCAGGACGATGCCGAGGACGGCCGGCCACCGCCAGCAGGATCGCTCCGGAACCCAGGCTGCCGCCGCCACCGCTGCTCGCCTTCTGGCGGCCGGCGGGGCGGTTCACGCCGGGCCTGTTCGGTCACGGCCGACCCGGTCGCGACCACGGCCCGGTCACCGGCTGCGGCGTTCGCCGGACGACCCTCGATGCGAGCCCGCCGGCGGTCCACCCGCAGGTGGCGTAGCCGGCGGACGACGAGGGTCATAGGCCAGGGCGTCGGACGAGGTGAGCAGGACGCCTAGCACCTGGTACTGCCGCGCGGGAGAGGGCGAACTGCTGCCGGATGGCCGACTCCTGCAACCTGGTCTCCATCCACCACGAGCGCTCGAAGTCGATGATTGCCCGGTCGCGGTCGGAAAGAGCCATTGGCGTCAGGCTGCCCTCCGGCGGTGGCAACTTCGAGGCCCGCGCCGACCCCGGCCGGGGCGCCCTCGGATCGGCCTCGTCGCACGCCGTCAGGCTATCCGCCGACGACTTCGCCGGGCCTTCGCCGGCCTTCGCCGGGCCTTCGGCCTTCGTAGCCTGGCTCCCCACGCCGGTGTGGCGCAGTCCGGTAGCGCAGGCGACTTGTAATCGTCAGGCCGTCGGTTCGAATCCGACCACCGGCTCGTTCTCGTCGTCCCCGGCCCGGGCGGCCAGGTGACCCTCCAGCCTGCGATTCACCGCGGAGGGCGTTGTCGATGGACCTGTTCTTCCGTCCGACGGGGACGACTTCTGGCCCCGCCGCCGGGACACCTCGTAGAGGCCAGGGTGCCGGCGGCGGCTGCGTTGAGCGAGGGGAGGGCGCCTGCCATCGGGATCGACACCACCACGTCGCACCGTTGGCGCACCAGGCGGGACATCCCCTCGCCCTCCGACCCGACGACCAGGACGAGGGGCTCGGTGGCCAGGGCCAGGTCGTAGAGGCTGGTGTCGCCGTCGTCGGCCAGTCCGACGACCCAGCAGCCCAGCTCCTTGGCCTTGGCCAGCGCGGCGGGGAGGCCGGGGACCACGGCCAGGGGGACGTGCTCGACGGCTCCGGCCGCGGCCTTGGTGACCGCAGGCGTCACGTGGGCCGAGCGCCGGCGGGGCAGGATGGCCCCGGTGGCCCCGGCCCCATCGGCGCTGCGCAGGAGGGCGCCCAGGTTGCGGGGGTCGGTGACTCCGTCCAGGGCGAGGAGGAAGGCCCGGGGATCGTGGGCGAGGGCTCCGGCGTCGGCCTCGGGGACGGGCGCGGCGTGGGCCAGCACGCCCTGGGGAGCGTCGGTGGCGGCTTCCCGGTCGAGCATCACCCGTGACGTCCGGCGGATGGGGACCCGGCGCCGCTCGGCCTCGGCCAGGATGACGTCGAGGATGGGAGCCTGGTCGGTGCCCTCCGCCAGCCACACGTCGTGGACCGACCTCCTCCCGGCTCGGAGCAACTCGGCCACCGCCTGGCGGCCCTCCACCTGCTCGCCGCCCAAGCCGTGGTCGGAGGGCTTCTTCCCGGTCGGCGGGCCGCCGCGGCGGCGGGGCGGACGCGACGGGTCTCGCCCGGGGCCCGGCGGGCGTCCTACGGGAGCGCCTCGTCGAGCTTCTTCTCCGCCTCCTCCTCGCTGACGCTGAGGGCGAAGGTGAGCTCGGACACGAGGATCTGGCGGGCCTTGGTGAGCATGCGCTTCTCGCCCGCCGACAGGCCCTTGTCCTTCTCCCGGATCGACAGGTTCCGGACGACCTCGGCCACCTGGTAGATGTCGCCCGACTTCAACTTCTCGACGTGGTTCTTGAACCGCCGGGACCAGTTGGTGGGCATCCGCGCCTCCTTCTTGCGCAGGACGGCGAACACCTCCTCGACCTCTTCGTCGTTGATGACCTCTCGGAGCCCGACTTCCTCGGTGTTGTCGGCCGGCACCATGAGGGTGAGGTCGCCGTACGCCAGGCGCAGGACGAGGTACTCCCGATCAGCCCCGAATGCGTCCCTACGCTCCCGCCGCTCGATGACCGCCGCCCCGTGATGGGGGTACACGACCTTGTCACCTACATCGAACGGCATACGGCTCCCAGGGAGAAAACGCTGGTGGGGACGTACTCCAGAGTGCCAGGTAAAGGGGACGTACACCAACTGCCGCGTGGGCCGCTCCGCCGAGCTCGCCGGGGAAGCCCTGCGTCCGACGGCGACACCTCATCCGTAACGGTCCAGGACACTGCTCTCGGCGAGGCGGGACAACCCCTCCTGGATCGCCCTCGCCCGGCTCTCGCCGACCCCTTCGACCTCGTCGAGGTCGTCGACGGTGGCCCGCAGGATCTTGGGCAGGGTGGCGAAGCGGTCGACGATGCGCTCGACGATGGCCTCGGGCAGGCGGGGGATCTTGTTGAGCAGGCGGTAGCCCTTGGGCTGGAGGCCGGCGTCGAGCTCGGCCTCCTTGCCCGCCAGGTGGAGGACGGCGGTGACCGACTTGAGGTCGAGCAGGTCCTCGGTGGTGAGGTCGGCCAGGCCTTCCATGGCGTCGGCCAGATGCCAGCCGGCCTCGGCGTGGAAATAGTCCTTGATCACCAGCCGCCGGTCGTCCTCGACGCCCCCGAGCAGCTCCTCCAGCTGGAGGCGGATGAGGCGGCCGTCGGTGCCGAGCTCGAGGATGTAGCCGTGGATCTCCTCCGCGATGCGCCGCACCATCTCGGTGCGCTGCAGGACGGTGACCACGTCGCGCACCGTGACCAGGTCCTCCACCTCGAGGGCGGACAGCGACCCCGACACCGCGTCGAGCCGGTTCTTGTAGCGCTCAAGGGTCTGCAGGGCCTGGTTGGCCCGGCTGAGGAGGCGGGCGCTGAGCTCGAGGGGGTGCTTGGTGGTGCCGTTGTAGACGGTGATCACCGACTGGTCCTCCGACACCGAGATCACCGGGACGTGGATGGAGCGGGCCACCCGCTCGGCGGTGCGGTGGCGGGTGCCGGTCTCCGACGTGGGCACGTTGGGGTTGGGGACGAGGTGGACGTTGGCCCGGGCGATGCGGCTGGCGTCGCTGGCGAGGATGATGGCGCCGTCCATCTTGGACAGCTCGGAGAGCCGTTGGGGGCTGTACTCGGCGTCGAGGAGGAAGCCGCCGGAGCAGATGGCGAGCACCTCGGGACCGTCGCCGACCACGATGAGCGCCCCCCGGTTGCCCTGCAGGACGCGGTCGAGACCATCACGCAGCGGGGTCCCGGGAGCGACCATGGCCAGCGCCTCGATGAGGGCGACATCGCGCCGGATGGGCACTACCGCGCCCCCGACCATCGTCGCACCGCCGGATTCTACCTGCTCAGGCCCACTCGACCGATGGCGTCGATGAGGGTGGCGGCCCGGATCGCCCGCACCCCGGGCGGCGGATCGGGCGCCGACGCGGGCACCACCGCGGTGGTGAAGCCCAGCCGGGCGGCCTCCGCCAGCCGCCGCGGGATCTGGCTCACCAGGCGCAGCTCGCCCCCGAGGCCGATCTCTCCGCAGGCGACGAGGTCGGCCGGGAGGGGCCGGTCGCAGGCCGAGGAGGCCACCGCCAGGGCCAGGCCGAGGTCGGCTCCCGGCTCCACCACCCGCACGCCGCCGACAGCCAGGGCGAACACGTCGGTGGTGGCCAGCTTGAGTGTGAGCTGCCGGTCGAGCACGGCCAGCAGGAGGGCCAGGCGGCCGCCGTCGACCCCCTGGGCCGATCGGCGGGGGTTGGGGATGGTGGTGGGCGTGGCCGCCACCAGGGCCTGGAGCTCGACCAGCAGGGGCCGCTGCCCGTCGAGGGTGGGGACCACCACCGACCCCGGTACCCCCGGCTGGCGATCGGCCAGGAACAGGGCGCCGGCGTCGGGCACGCCGGCCAGGCCGGTGCCCGTCATCTCGAACAGGCCCAGCTCGCTCGTGGGCCCGAACCGGTGCTTGGTGGCCCGCAGCAGGCGCAGGGCGTGGTGGCGCTCACCCTCGAAGGACAGGACGGTGTCGACCACGTGCTCGAGCACCCGGGGCCCGGCGAGCCCCCCGTCCTTGGTGACGTGGCCCACCAGCACGATCGCCAGGTGATGGTCCTTGGCCAGCCGCACCAGTCGGTGGGCGCACTCCCGGACCTGGGTGACGGTGCCCGGCGCCGACGCCAGGTCGGGGTCGAACATGGTCTGGATGGAGTCGATCACGACGACGGCCGGCGCCACCTCGCCGATCGCGGTGAGGACGGCGGGCAGCTCCGACTCCGCCAGGAGCCACAGCCGGGGGTGGAGGGCATCGAGCCGCTCGGCCCGCGCCCGGACCTGCTGGGCCGACTCCTCGGCCGACACCAGGAGGCCGCGCTGGGCCGCTCCGGCCATGGCCGCCAGCGCCTGCAGGAGCAGGGTGGACTTGCCGATCCCCGGCTCGCCCCCGATGAGGGTGACCGATCCGGGGACGAGGCCGCCGCCCAGGACCCGATCGAGCTCGGGGACGCCCGTGGGCCGGGGAGCGGACGCGGCCCCGTCGACCTCGGCGATCGGCATGGCGCCGGCGGCGGGTGTCATCCGCGGCGGTCGGGCCCTCGCCGGGTCGGGCGCCACCACCTCCTCGTGGAGCGTGTTCCACCCGCCGCACCCCGGGCACCGACCCGCCCACTTCGGCGCCTCACCCCCGCATTCGCCGCACCGGAACCTCGTCCGCACCTTGGCCATGGCCGCGCACCCTACGCAGGGGGTGGGACAGTTGACTGGTCGGTCCGGCCCCCGACTGGTGCCGACGGCCGGCGATCGCCTTCGGTTGGGGCTCGTCCAGCGCCTCCCGAACCCCTCCGAACCACCGCCTGCGGCTCCCGGCTTGGCAAGGGGGCTCAGGCATCGGCGGGCCGGGATCAGGCCGGGCGGAGGGTGGCCCCCCCGACCACCAGTCGGAGTGAGGCGGGCAAGGGCATGTCGGGGCCGAGGGACACCAGGCGAAGGACGACCGATGCCTTCCGCCCGCCGCCCGTGAGGTCACGCACCGCACCGTCCGGCAGCCGGAGGGAGAAGACGCCGGGGGCGTCGGGGGGGAACGTGCTCACCCGGCCCAGGTCGTAGGTCGACGCACCGTCGTCGGACGTCTCCAGGCCGACCCGCACCTCGAACCCCGAGCGCTCCGGGTTGCCCACCGGGCCGATGCGCAGCTCAAGCATCTCCGGCCGGCCCGCGACCTCCGGGTCCAGCCGGACCAGGGGCGACTCGGGGGTGAGGGCGATGATCGAGGCCACGGACGTGGTAGTGGTGGGCGGGGGCCCGTCGTCGCCGCCGTCCCCCGTGCAGCCACCGATCGTACCCAGGAGGACGACTGCGATCAGCCCGGCCCGCGCCCCCCTCACCACCTATCGCTTGACCACCGACCTCGCCAGCCGCAGCTCGGTCGTGCTCACGTTCACCGTCCCCGACCGGGGCTGGCGGCCGTCGATGGGGACCACGACCAGGGTGGCCCGGGCCGACTCCGCTTCCTCCGTGCGCTGCACCGCCGACGTGACGTTGAACCGGAAGGTCAGGTCGGCCCGCTCGCCGGTGCCGATCTGGCAGACGAAGTTCTGCTCGTCGACGGCGTGGCAGAAGAAGGCGAAGCTGCCCACGTAGGCCGAGTCGCTGAGCAGGGTTCGAGGGCCGGCGTCGTCCTTGTTGATGAAGACGTGGACCACGGTCTCCCCGGCTCCCTCGACCCGGTCGACGCTGATGGTGAGGAAGACCTGATTATCTTCCGCCTCGGCGATGCGCTGGCGCAGCTCGGTCGTCTCCGCCCGGAACGGAACGGTGGCCGGCTTGCCCAGCGCCACCGTCACCCCCCGCCCGCCGGCGAACGCCTCGATCTCCTCGATGGCGGTCCCGGCTCCCTTCTCGAGGAAGCTCTTGAGGTCCTGGGCTTCGCTCTCGGTGGCCGGCTCCTGGATAGTTGCTCTCTGTCCCATCGTCACACCCCCAGGACCGGGTCGTCGAAGCGGTAGTTGAACAGCGGGAACAGCGTGGTGGTCAGGGTGCTGATCGTCACCGGGTTGCCGTTCCGGTCGGAGAACTCGGTGAAGTCCCGGTTCCACGCCCCGTTGCTGGTGTTGGGGTTGTTGCGTTTGATGTTCCACTCCACCCAGATGGCGTCGATGATGTTGTGGTGGGTCCAGAAGATGGGGTCGAGCGGCGACATGAACGTGCCCATGTCGCCGCCGACGAAGCCGTGGAGCGAGTTGTGGGGCCCGGACTCCAGCGGTCCCTGGCCGCCGGGCGAGCCGTTCTGCTGGGGGGTGGCGGCGGAGATCGACCCGCTGCCGAACACCTCGAAGTTGGTCTCCACCAGGATCGGGTTCTCGATGTAGGTCGGGGCGAACACCGGAGACGTGATCGTGGAGGTCTGGGAGGCGAACCGGGGCGAGTGGAAGAGGGGGTTGGACGGGCCGCCCCAGAAGGCGGCCGGGATCTGCTTGTCGTTCTGCCAGTTCCAGTACGGCAGGGCGAACGCGTTGTTGCCCGACAGCTCCCGGCAGATCTCCTCGAAGTACCACATGTAGGCCCGGTGCCACGGCAGGAAGAGCCAGTTGCCGTGGGGGCAGAAGTTCTGGTGGATCTCGGCCTGGCGAGTCCAGTTCCGGGCGTCGGAGCTGGGGAGCGCCTTCATCGCCGTCACCGCCGCCCGGTAGGAGACCAGATCGGGGTCGTCGTCGGCCATGGTGTTGATGTTGCGGCGGACGGGACGGTTCTTGATCTTCTCCAGGATCTCCTCCAGCTGCTCCTTGGTGCAGCTGGCGAGGGCGATGCCCACCGCCCCCAGGGCGGACAGCTTGAGGAAGTCCCGGCGGGACAGGCCGACGATGTCGTCGATCGTCGCTCCCCGGTCCATGCCCAACGCCGCGCCAACGTGGGTGAACAGGTCCAACCTCGACCTCCGCTCTCGTCGCAGGCCCCCGGTCGCCGCCGATCGCCGGGCTACCGGCCTCGAATCTAGGACGGGGACCGCAAAAGTCAAGCGCCTTCTCCTCGTCAGGTGAGGGCGTCGAGGCCGGACGCCCGGGGGACGAGCAGACCAGGGTCAGGCACGCCGGGCAGCGGGCCTCGGTCGCCGCCTGCACCCCTTCCGCCGCCCCCGCATCCGGAGGCACGGCGCGGTTCCGCCCAGGCCGGCTACCGCCAGGAGGGCTAGGCGGTACCCCTGGCCGTGCTCTACCTCCGGACGGCGGTGAGGAGGCGGTCGCTGGTGGCGGTGATCTCGGCGACCGCCCGCTCGAAGGCCTCCTGGTTGGCCTTCGACGGCTGGCGGAACCCGCTGATCTTGCGCACGAACTGCAGGGCGGCGGCCTGGACCTCGTCGGGGGTGACGGTCTCCTGGGTCCGCAAGGTCTTGATGCTCCGGCACATGACCGCAAGCTACCGCTGCGCCAGGGCCTTGCGGCGGCGAACCCGGCGGCGGAGCACCACCCCGGCCAGGGCGGCGGCCACCGCCACCAGGGCCAGGGAGCCGTAGACGAGGGGGCCGAGGCGGCGGAGGTCGCTGCTGGCCGCCAGCACGACCCGCTCCCCGAGGGCCGGCGTCCACACCGCCCGCCCGTCGACGGTGGCTGCTCCCCCGGGCCCGACCTCGACCTCGCCCGGCAGGTCGACCCGGACCTCCACCCGCACCTGGTCACCGAGGGTGGCGGGATCGAGGCCCAGGTCGAAGTCGCCCACCGCGGCCTGGAGGTCGGCGTCGTTCAGGCCGGCCAAACCCCGGCGCAGATCGACCTCGCCGGTGAACATGGTGCGGGTGTGCAGGAGCGACCGGTCCCGGGTCACCCGGAAGTCCCGGAACGGCCCGTCGGGGCCGCTGAGCTGGGCCGCCACCGCCGCCGCCTCGTCGGCGTCGTCGAACCCTTTGGAAGCCCGCAGCCAGGTCAGCCCGTCGTCCTCCGGGATGGGCCCGACCACTGCCCAGCCGGCGGATCGGAGGTCGTCGGCCCGGAGGGCGGCGGCCAGGTCGCCGATGCGGCCCCGGGCATCGTCGTCGAAGCCGACCCCGGCGTGGACGGTGCCCGACCCGTCGGCCCGCACCTCGATCCCGGCGGAGAGGGTCATGTTGCATCCGGCTGCGCACAGGGCGAGGGCGAGGACCACGAGCCGGGACCGGTGGGGCATCCACCGACCGTAACGGCGCTCAGGTGCCGGCCCCTCCGACGGCCGCCAGAGGACCCGCCCGACGAGCACACCCCCAGGCGCGACGAAGGCCCCGGAGTCCTCACTCCGGGGCCTTCGAACCGAACTGGGCGCGGAGTTGAGCTACTCGGCGGGACCGGCCTCGGCCATCTCGACCGGGGGCGGCTCGACGCCTTCGACCGACCGGAACACGATCTTGCCGTCCTCGGCGTCGACGACGATCGTCTCGCCGGCCCGGAACTCCTTCCACAGGATGCGCTCGGAGAGGGCGTCCTCGATGTCGCGCTGGATCGCACGGCGCAGGGGCCGGGCGCCCAGGGTGGGGTCGTAGCCCTTCTCGGCCAGGTAGTTCTTGGCCTCGATGGTGAGCTCGAGGGCCAGGCCCTGGCTCTCCAGCTGCGACCGCAGCCGCTTCATCATCAGGTCGACGATCTGGACGACCTCGGCCCGGCTCAGCTCGTGGAACACGATGGTGTCGTCGATCCGGTTGAGGAACTCGGGCCGGAAGTGCTGCTTGAGCGCCTCCTGCACCTTCTCCTTCATCTTCTCGTACGTCACCGCCTCGCTGGACTTCTGGAAGCCGACCGCGGCCTTGCGCAGATCGGCCGTGCCCAGGTTGGACGTCATGATGATGACGGTGTTCTTGAAGTCGACCGTCCGGCCCTGGGCGTCGGTGAGCCGCCCGTCCTCCAGGATCTGGAGCAGGGCGTTGAAGACGTCGGGGTGGGCCTTCTCGATCTCGTCGAAGAGCACGACCGAGAACGGCTTGCGGCGGACGGCCTCGGTGAGCTGGCCGCCCTCCTCGTAGCCGACGTAGCCGGGGGGCGAACCGACGAGCCGGCTCACCGTGTGCTTCTCCATGTACTCGGACATGTCGAGCTGGATGAGGTGGCTCTCGTCGCCGAAGAGGAACTCGGCCAGGGTCTTGGCCAACTCGGTCTTGCCCACGCCCGACGGGCCCAGGAAGATGAACGAGCCGCTGGGGCGCTTCGGGTCCTTGAGGCCGGCCCGGGTGCGACGGATGGCCTGGGAGACGGCCTTGATGGCGTCCTGCTGGCTGATGACCCGCTTGTGCAGCTCATCCTCCATGCGGAGCAGCTTGGCCGTCTCCTCCTCGGTGAGCTTGTAGACGGGGATGCCCGTCCACAGGGCGAGCACCTCGGCGATGGCCTCCTCGTCGACCTCGTCGAAGAGGTCGATCCCCTCCGCCTTCCAGTCGGACTCCTTGGCGATCTTGCGGTCGAGGAGGGTCTTCTCCTGGTCGCGCAGCTTGGCCGCCTGCTCGAACTTCTGGTTCTCGATCGCCGCTTCCTTCTCCTTGCGGACGGTGGCGATCTGGTCCTCGAGCTCCTTGTAGTCGGGCGGGGTCTTCATCCGCTGCATCACCATGCGGCTGCCGGCCTCGTCGATGAGGTCGATGGCCTTGTCGGGCAGGTGGCGGTCGGAGATGTAGCGGTCGGAGAGGTTGGCCGCGGCCACGATGGCCTGGTCGGTGATGGTGACCCGGTGGTGGGCCTCGTAGCGGTCACGGATGCCCCGGAGGATCTCGATCGTGTGGGCCACGGTGGGCTCTTCGACCTTGATCGGCTGGAAGCGGCGCTCGAGGGCGGCATCTTTCTCCAGGTGCTTGCGGTACTCGTCGAGGGTGGTGGCACCGATGGTCTGCAGCTCGCCCCGGGCCAGCATGGGCTTGAGGATGGAGGCGGCGTCGATGGCGCCCTCGGCCGCGCCCGCTCCCACCAGGGTGTGGAGCTCGTCGATGAACAGGATGATGTCGCCCCTGGTGCGGATCTCCTTGAGGACCTTCTTCAGCCGCTCCTCGAAGTCGCCCCGGTAGCGGGATCCGGCCACGAGGGCACCCAGGTCGAGGGTGTAGAGCTGCTTGCCCTTGAGGGTGTCGGGCACGACGTTGTTGACGATGCGTTGCGACAGGCCCTCGACGATGGCCGTCTTGCCCACGCCCGGCTCGCCGATGAGGACGGGGTTGTTCTTGGTGCGGCGGGACAGGACCTGCATGACCCGCTCGATCTCGCGCTCGCGGCCGATGACCGGGTCGAGCTTCTTCTCCCGGGCCAGCTGGGTGAGGTTGCGGCCGAACTGGTCGAGGACCAGGGAGCCGGTGGGCGTGGTCTCGCTGGCCGGGCCGCCGGTGGTGGCGCCCTCCTTGCCGGCGTAGCCGGAGAGCAGCTGGATGACCTGCTGGCGGACCCGGCTCAGGTCGGCGCCCAACTTGACCAGCACCTGGGCGGCCACCCCCTCGCCCTCGCGGATGAGGCCGAGGAGGATGTGCTCGGTGCCGATGTAGTTGTGGCCCAGCTGCAGCGCCTCGCGGAGCGACAGCTCAAGGACCTTCTTGGCGCGGGGGGTGAAGGGGATGTGCCCGCTGGGCGACGATCCACCCTGCCCGATGATCTCCTCGACCTGGGTGCGCACCGCCTCCAGGGAGATCCCGAGCTGCTCGAGGGCCTTGGCGGCCACTCCTTCGCCCTCGTGGATGAGGCCGAGCAGGATGTGCTCGGTGCCGATGTAGTTGTGGTTGAGCAGGCGCGCCTCTTCCTGCGCCAGCACCACAACCCTTCGGGCTCGGTCGGTGAATCGTTCGAACAAGGTGAACCCCCTCCCGGGGACGGCAGGCTCCTGCTTCCGGAGTCTATAGGTGAGCGTCCCACAAGGGATACCGGACCGGCGGCACGGATCCCTACAACTCTTTCCCCAACGTCGGCGTTCGCCGACCGATTCCTTAGGATCCTGTCCTAGTTCCCTGCACGGCCCTCGGTGGCGTAGCGTCAGGGTGTGGTGAGCCCCGCGCCGCTGCTGCTGGTACCTGGCCTCGACGACGACCTGCAGCGCATCGAGAAGGCCATGGTCGAGAGCGTCAAGGCGGGCGACCCGTTTCTGACCGAGGTCGCCAGCCATCTCATCACCGCAGGTGGGAAGCGGTTGCGGCCGGCGCTGGCGGTGGCCGTCGGACGGTTGGCACCGGGCGCCAACGGCACCGTGAGCGACGACGTGATCATGGGCGGGGTGGCGGTGGAGCTCGTCCACCTGGGGTCGCTCTACCACGACGACGTGATGGACGAGGCCCGCACCCGGCGCAACGTCGAGTCGGTGAACGCCCGTTGGGGAAACCTGGTGGCGATCCTGGCCGGGGATTTCCTGCTGGCCCGGGCGTCGGAGATCGCGGCGTCGCTGGGGACGGAGGTCGCCGGTCTGCTGGCGGCGACGATCGGCCGGCTGTGCGAGGGGCAGGTTCGGGAGCTGGCGCAGACCTTCGACGTGAGCCGGAGCGAGGAGTCGTACCTCACCTCGATCTCGGGGAAGACGGCGTCGTTGATGTCGACCGCCTGCCGCATCGGAGCGATCACCTCGGGCTTCTCCCGGGACGGGGTCGACGGGTTCACCGCCTTCGGCCAGCAGGTGGGGATGGTGTTCCAGATCGTCGACGACATCCTCGACGTGGTCGCCACCGACGAGGAGCTGGGCAAGCCCGCCGGCAAGGACATGATGGAGGGCGTCTACACGCTCCCCGTGATCCGGGCGTTGGCGTCGGAGGGGCCCGATTCCGAGTCGGGCGACGGGCTGCGGAAGCTGCTCGGCAACCCGCTGAGCCCGATCGAGGTCGAGCGGGCCCGGGAGCTGGTGCGGGCCAACGGGGCGGTCGGCGCCGCCATCGGGGTGGCGCGGGGGTACGCGGCCCGGGCGTCGTCGGCGTTCGACACGGTCTCGGTCGGTGCCGACGGGCCGGTGGCGGCCGCCCTGCGGTCCCTCGGCGACGACCTCATCGAGAACCTCCCCGCCTAGGCGCACCTCCGCCGCCTCGGCGCCGGTGGTTCGCGTCGGGTAGGCGTCGCCGGACGATCACGCCCGCGACCCGGAGGCGATGTGTCGCAGGCCCCCGTAGCCCCGGGCACGGCGCGCCGCGGCAGGTCTGCCCCGGTCGAAAGCCGGTTCGCAGGCTGAGCCTCCGGGGGTAGGACGTGGGGGATGCCCCGCGCCGCCGTCTTCGCCCCTGCGCCCGTCCTCACCGTGACCGTCGAGGCCAGGGGTGTCGAGGCCGAGGTCCACTTCCACGCCGGGGGGCAGGGGTTCTGGCAGGCCCGGATGATCGCCGCCCTGGGTGTCCCGGTCACCCTGTGCGGGTCGTTCGGGGGCGAGAGCGGGTTCCTCGTCCGGACCCTGGTCGAGCGGGAGGGCGTCGGCGTGGTGGCGGTGGAGGTGGCGGCCGACAACCCGGCCTACGTCCACGACCGCCGGGACGGCTCCCGGGAGCCGGTGGTGGAGACACGGCCCATCCCTCTCTCCCGCCACGAGGTCGACGACCTCTACGGGGCCATGCTGGCGGAGGGCCTGGAGTCCGACGTGTGCTTGCTGGGGGGGACGACGAAGGCGGGCGAAGCCGTCTCCGCCGATGTCTACCGCCGGCTGGCCACCGATCTCGGCGCCAACGGGCGGATGGTCGTGGCCGACCTCGCCGGCGACTATTTGGAGGCCGTGGTCGGCGCCGGCCTCACCGTCCTCAAGGTGAGCGACGAGGAGCTGGTCGCCGGGGGACGGGCCAAGTCCACCGACATCGACGACGTGCTGGACGCGGTCGACGACCTCTGCCACGCGGCCCGGCTGGTGGTGGTGTCCCGGGCCGACGAGCCGGGGATCGCCGCCGTCGACGGCGAGCTGGTCGAGATCGTCGGGCCCCGGCTGGAGGCGTTCGACCCCCGGGGCGCGGGCGACTCGATGACCGCCGGCATCGCCGCCTCCCTCGCCCTGGGGCGCGACGCGTCCACGGCCCTCCGGTTAGGCACCGCCGCCGGCGCCCTCAACGTCACCCGCCGGGGCCTGGCCACCGGGGAGCGGGCCGACATCGAGCGGATGGCGGGGCACGTCGAGCTGCGGCCGGTCCGGGCCGTGCGGCGGTGACGGGTGTGCGGGCCCTGGTCACCAACGACGACGGCATCTCCTCCGAGGGCCTCCGGCGGCTGGCGCTCACCGGGCTGGGCCTCGGCCTCGACGTGTTCGTCGCCGCCCCCCTCACCGACTCGAGCGGGGCCAGCGCCTCGCTCTTCGCGGTGCAGGAGGACGACCGGATCGTGGTCGAGAGGCGGTCGTTGGAGGGTCTGGACGGGGTGGCGGCCTACGGGGTGGCCGCCGCCCCCGGGTTCATCTCGTTGCTGGCCGCCCGGGGGGCCTTCGGCGACCCGCCCGACCTGGTCGCTGTCCGGGATCAACCGAGGGCTCAACGTCGGCCATGCCATCCTCCACTCGGGGACCGTAGGCGCCGCCTTCACCGGCTCCACCCTTGGCTGCCGGGGCGTGGCCGTGTCGCTCGAGGCGGGCCGGGGCGACGGCGAGCTGCACTGGGAGACGGCCGCCCACGTCGCCGGGCTGGTCATCCCCTGGGCGATCGACGCCTCCGACCCGCTGGTGCTCAACGTGAACGCGCCCAACCTGGCCGCCGACGAGGTCCGGGGCCTGTGCCGGGCCCGGTTGGCGAGCTTCGGCGCGGTGCAGACCAACGTGGCCGAGCGCGGCGAGGGGTGGGTGCGGATCACGGTGTCCGACCTCGACGGCGAGGACGAGCCGGGCACCGACGCCGCCCTCATCGCCGACGGCTACGCCACCGTCACGCCCCTGCAGCCGATCTGCGAGGCGGTCGACGTCGATCTTCCCGTTCCCCGATCCGCCGCCGCTGGGGACCGACGGTGAAGGCGGGGTCGGCCGCCGACTCGACCCCGGCCTCGAACACGGCGAACCGCTCGGCGGCGGCGCCGGCCAGGACGAGGAGGGCGCCGGCCGCCTGCGGGGCGCGCCGGCGGGTCGTGGCGAGGAGGGCGGCGCCGCCGGCGGTGGCGGTGGTGGCCACGCGCCTTGCGGCTCGGGCCCGACCCCGGTGGTAGGCGGCGGCCCCCTCGCCCAGCCGACGCTCCAACGCCCGGGCCGCGGCCAGCTCGACCGCCGCCCCCCCGACGGCCAGGCGGCGGGCGGCGGGGGCGTCCGGCGCCAGGAGGACGGCCAGGGCCCCGGAGCTGGCCGCGGCCCCGCCCGCGAAGACGAACGGGAGGTGGTCGCCCCCGTCGTGCCAGGCGGGGACGGCGGTGTCGGCCACCAGCACGGCGGTGTATGTGGCCATGGCCGGGGCGAGGGCGGCGGCGACCACCTCCGCCGCCCGCCCCGTGCGGCGGGCGCGGCCGGTGAGCTCGCTGGCGGTGGCGGCGCCGACCGCGGTCCCGAAGGCGGAGAACAACCACGTCCCGACGCTCATGGGGGAGGTCACCTTGGCCACCCGGAGCATGTTGAGGAAGCGGGCCGGGCGTCCGAGGTCGACCACCAGGAGGGCACCGCTCACCCCCACCGCGGCCGACGACGACAGGAGGCACCGGCGGGCCAGCCGGTGGTCGCCCGTCACCCGTCCTCCGGCGGCGAGCAGCGCCGTTCCGGCGGCGAGCCCGCCGGTGAAGAAGTAGGCGGGCACGTACCACTTCCACACCGGCCGCTTGAGGACGGATCGTCCGTAGTAGGTGCGGATCGGCGTGGTCATCGGTTGCGTCGGTCCCAGAACGAGGCCGCCACGCCCACGGCCAGGGCGGCGGCGGCGGCCGCTGCGGAGCGCCACATCGCCGGGAGGTCGCGGGTGGTGACGACCGGATCGGGGGGGAGGCGGTAGACCTCGGGGTCGTCCAGCAAAAGGAAGAAGGCGCCCATCCCACCCACCCCGTCGGTCGGGTCGGCGCCGTAGAGGCGGGCCTCGTCGACACCGGCGGCGTGGAGGGTCTCCACCCGGGCCGCGGCCCGCGCCCGCAGCTCGTCCAGCGGCCCGAACTGGATCGACTTCGTCGGGCAGGCGGTGGCGCACGCCGGCTCCAGCCCGCCCCGGAGCCGGTCGTAGCACATGGTGCACTTCCACGCCCGGCCGTCGCCCTTCCGTTGGTCGATCACGCCGAACGGGCAGGCGGGGATGCAGTAGCCGCACCCGTTGCACACGTCCTCCTGGACCACGACGGTGCCCAGCTCGGTTCGCACCAGGGCACCCGTCGGGCACACCTCCAGGCAGGCGGCCCGGGTGCAGTGCTTGCACACGTCGGAGCTCATCAGCCACCGGAACCCCTCGTCGCCCGCTTGCTTCTGCTCGATGAAGGCCACATGGCGCCACGTGTCGGCGCCCAGCTCGCCGGTGTTGTCGTAGGACTGGCTTAGGAACGTGAACCCCCGCCCACTGGTGTCAGCGGCGGGGACGCCGTTCCACTCCTTGCACGCCACCTCGCACGCCTTGCAGCCGATGCAGATCGAAGTGTCGGTGAAGAAGCCGACCCTCTCAGCCAACGTCGTCGGCCTCCAGGCCCGCCCGCCGGCGGTAGTCGGCCACCAGACGAGGCAGCCCCGGGCCCCGTGGCCGGCGCCCGGGGCGCACGTCGCACGTGCCCGCCTTCGACTCCTGGATCGCGACATTGGGGTCGAGGGCCAGGCCGAGCAGGTCGTTGGCCGAGTCGCCCCTGACCAGCCCTTTCGATCCCCAGTGGTAGGGGAGGCCGACCTGGTGGACGCGGCGCCCGCCCACGGTGAGCGCCGGCAGCCGGTCGGTGACCAGCACCCGGGCCTCGATGGCGGCCCGGGCGGTGACCACGGTGGCCCAGTCCCCGTGGACGAGGCCCCGCTCCGCCGCCAGCTCAGGTCCCACCTCGCAGATGGCGGCCGGCTGCAGCTCGGACAGGTAGGCGAGGAACCGGCTCATCCCGCCCGCGGTGTGGTGCTCGGTGAGGCGATAGGTGGTGACCACATAGGGGAAGACGTCGGCCCCCGGCTGCCCGGCGGTCGGGTTGGGCCGGTTCCCCCGCCGGCGGATCTCCTTGCGGGCCGGGTTCGCCTGCTGCCCGTACAGGGGGTTGGCCACCGGCGACTCGTGGGGCTCGTAGTGGGTCGGCAGGGGCCCGTCGACGACACCCGTGGGCGCGAACAGCCACCCCCGCCCGTCGCTCTGCACGATGAACGGGTCGGTGCCCGACAGCCCGTTGCCGTCGACCACCGCATCGGGCGGCAGCGTGGCCGGGAAGTCGGCGACGTCGGGCCCCGTCCACCTGCCGGCCACCTCGTCCCACGAGAGGTACCTCTTTCGCTCCGACCACGGCTTGCCCGACGGGTCGGCCGACGCCCGGTTGTAGAGAAGACGCCGGTTGGCGGGCCACGCCCAGGCCCACTCGGCGGCCACCCAGTCCTGTTCCGACCCCGGCTGGCGGCGGGCGGTCTGGTTGATCCCGCCCGCGTAGCAGCCGCAGTAGATCCAGCACCCGCACGACGTCGAGCCGTCGCCGGCCAGCTCGGTGGCCGCCGACAACGGCGAGCCGCCCGGGCCGAACCCGTTGATCTCCTGCAGCACCGCCGCCGCGCTGGGCTCGGCATGGGGTCCCTCGACCGGATAGTCCCAGGTCAGGTCGAGGAGCGGCTGGTCGCGGGGGGCGTCCGACCCCGCCAGCTTCTCCCGCACTCTTCGCCCCAGGTGGTAGGCGAACCACAGGTCGGACCGGCAGTCGCCCGGCGGCTCCACCGCCTGGTGGTGCCACTGCAGGAGTCGCTGGGTGTTGGTGAACGTCCCCTCTTTCTCGGTGTAGGCGGCGGCGGGGAGGAGGAAGACCTCGGTGCCCACCCCGGCCGCGGCCAGCTCTCCCGTCTCGATCTCCGGCCCGTCGAGCCAGAAGGACGCGCTCTCGATCTCGACCAGGTCCCGCACCACCAGCCAGTCGAGGCGGGCGAGGGCCAGCCGGTGCAGGCGGCTGTTCGACGACCCCACCGCCGGGTTCTGGCCGAGGAGGAGATAGCCCTTCACCGTGCCGTCGAGCATCCCCAGCATCGTCTGGTAGGCGGAGTGGTCGCCGGTGATGCGGGGGAGGTGGTCGAAGGCGAAGTCGTTGCCGGTGGTGGCCTTGTCGCCCCACCACGCCCTGAGCAGGCTGACCAGGTAGGTGTCGACGTGGGACCACAGCCCGGCGGGCTTGCGCCGGTCGGCCAGGTAGGCGGCCAGGTCGGGATGGCGGTCGGCGTGGGGCATGGCCAGGTAGCCGGGCAGGAGGTCGTAGAGGGTGGGGATGTCGGTCGAGCCCTGGATGCTGGCGTGGCCCCGCAGGGCGAGGATGCCGCCGCCGGGCCGGCCGATGTTGCCCAGGAGGAGCTGGACGATGGCGGCGGTGCGGATGTACTGCACCCCGACCGTGTGCTGCGTCCAGCCGACGGCGTAGCACACCGCCGACGTCCGCTCCCGGCCCGAGTTGGCGCACAACGCCTCGGCCACGGCCAGGAACCGGTCCCGCGACACGCCGCACACGTCCTCCACCACCTCCGGCGTGTAACGGGCGAAGTGGCGCTTCAGCACCTGGAACACGCACCGGGGGTGCTCGAGGGTGGGGTCGGTGTCCCCCGTGACCTGCCACGATGCGTTGTCGTAGGTCCGGGTCTCGGGGTCCCAGCCGGAGAAGAGGCCGTCGAGGTCCTCGGTGTCCCGGAAGTCCTCGGCGAGGATGGCCGACGCGTTGGTGAAGGCCACCACGTACTCCCGCAGCTCGCGGCCGCCTTGGAGGATGTGGTTGACGATGGCGCCCAGGAAGGCGATGTCGCTGCCGGCCCGGATGGGGACGAAGATGTCGGCCACCGCGCTGGTGCGGGAGAAGCGGGGGTCGACGTGGATCACCGTCGCCCCCCGCAGCTTGGCCTCCATCACCCACTGGAACCCGACCGGGTGGCACTCGGCCATGTTCGAGCCCATGATCAGGATGCAGTCGGAGTTGGCCAGGTCCTGCTGGAAGGTGGTGGCGCCGCCCCTACCGAAGGATGTCCCCAGACCGGGGACGGTGGAGGAGTGTCATATGCGGGCCTGGTTCTCGATCTGGACCGCGCCCAGGGCGGTGGCCAGCTTCTTGATCAGGTAGTTCTCCTCGTTGTCGAGGGTGGCCCCGCCCAGGCTGCCGATGCCCATGGTGCGGCGGACGGGGCGGCCCTGGTCGTCGACGTCCTGCCACGTCGCCCGGCGGGTGGCGATGACCCGGTCGGCGATCATGTCCATGGCCCGGTCGAGGGGGAGGTCCTCCCAGGCGGTGGCGTGGGGCGGGCGGTAGCGGACCCTGGTGAGCCGGGACGGGTTGGTGACCAGGCTCTTGGAGGCCGACCCCTTGGGGCACAGCCGCCCCCGGGAGATGGGGCTGTCGGGATCGCCCTCGATCTGGATGACCTTCTCGTCCTTGACGAAGACCCGCTGACCGCAGCCGACGGCGCAGTAGGGGCAGATCGACTGGACGACCCGGTCGGCGTCGGCGGTGCGGGGACGAAGGCCATCGGTGCGGTCGGAGCGGACCGCGTCGCCGAGGCCCAGGGAGTCGCCTCCGGTGAGCTGTCGGATCAGCGGCCACTTCCCGAGGAGGCTCACCACCGGTCAGTCTGCCCCGGCCCGGGTGGAAAGTCACCGGTCGCCGGTCGGCCTCCCGACGGGGCGACACGGACATCCCGCCTGCGCCGGGGGTCGCCCACGCCGTCGACTGGTCTCGCCTCTCTAGCGCCAGGCGAGGGGCAGGTCGTTGGCCCCGCCGTAGTCGAATGTGATGTCGACCGTGGGGGCGGTGTTGGAGTTCGACAGCGACCACGTCGAGGCCGCGGTGCGGGCCTTGACCCCGACGGTGTCGATGCCGTCGCCGTTCCAGTCCCCGACCACGGGGTAGGGCAGCGATCCGGGGGCGAAGGCGAAGGGGCCGATGTCGACCGAGCCGTCGAGGTCGTCGACGTCGTTGTGCAGGCGCCACGTGCCCGCGCTCCACGTCCCGATGCCGGCCCTGCCGTCGCCGTCCCAGTCGCCCACCACCGGCACCGTGGCCGGCCAGGTGCCGGAGCCGAAGGTGACGTCGGCCAGCACCGTGCCCGTGGCCAGGCGGATCTGCCAGACGCCGTTGCGGAACACGCCCACGTCGTCGGTGCCGTCGCCGTCGAAGTCGCCCGCCACCGCGAAGCCCCTCGTGTCGCCGAAGGCGAAGCTCTGGGAGACGGCCGGGCTGGGTCCGTCGGGGGAGTCGGCCAGGTGGAACGTCCCCTGCTTGAACGTCCCCGGCGTCTTGGACCCGTTGCCGTCCCAGTCGCCCATCACCGGCGTGAGCGGGGTGGTGCCGAAGGTGAGGGTGGTGTTGGGGTCGCCGGCGGTGTGGGACGCCCGCAACCGCCAGTTCGTGCTCGTGCGCACCACCGCCGGCAGTGACGGGGGTCGGGAGAGGTTGCGGATGATCGACACGTTGTCGGAGTCGCGGTTGGCCGCGGCCAGGTCGAGATCGCCATCGCCGTCGAAGTCGCCGGCGGCGACCGAGGCGGGACCGTCGGCGGCGCCGAGGTTGGTGGCCGCCCCGAAGCCCCCGGCCCCGTCGCCCAGCAGCACCGACACGGTGTCGGAACCGAAGTTGGCGACGGCCAGGTCGAGGTCGCCGTCGACGTCGAGATCGCCGGCGACGACCGATTGGGCACGGCTCCCGGCAGCGAGGTTGGTGGCCGACCCGAAGCCTCCGGCGCCGTTGCCCAGCAGCACCGACACGTTGCCGGACAAGAAGTTGGCCACCGCCAGGTCGAGGTCGCCGTCGCCGTCGAAGTCGCCGGCGACGACCGAGGCGGGAGCGTCGGCGGCGCCGAGGTTGGTGGCCGCCCCGAAGCCTCCGGCCCCGTTGCCCAGCAGCACCGACACGTTGTCGGAGAAGAAGTTGGCCACCGCCAGGTCGAGGTCGCCGTCGCCGTCGAAGTCGCCGGCGGTGACCGAGACGGGACCGTTCCCCGCCCCGAGGTTGGTGGCCGCCCCGAAGCCTCCGGCCCCGTTGCCCAGCAGCACCGACACGCTGTCGAGGGATTGGTTGGCCACCGCCAGGTCGAGGTCGCCGTCGCCGTCGAAGTCGCCGGCGCCGACCGAGGTGGGGAAGAACCCGATCACGAAGTTGGTGGCCGCCCCGAAGCCTCCGGCCCCGTCGCCCAGCAGCACCGACACCGTGTGGGAGGCGAGGTTGGCCACGGCCAGGTCGAGGTCGCCGTCACCGTCGAAGTCGCCGGCGGTCACCGATTGGGGACCGGCTCCGGTCACCAAGTTGGTGGCCGCGCCGAAGGCCCCGGCCCCGTCGCCCAGCAGCACCGACACGTTGCCGGAGTCGGAGTTGGCCACGGCCAGGTCGAGGTCGCCGTCACCGTCGAAGTCGCCGGCGACCACCGATTGGGGGCCGGTCCCGGCCCCGAAGCCGGTGGCCGACCCGAAGCGGGCGGCGCGGGGGGAGACAGGTTGGCCAGCACCGACAGGTTGTCGGAGAAGGAGTTGGCCACCGCCAGGTCGAGGTCGCCGTCGCCGTCGAAGTCGCCGGCGGCCACCGATTGGGGAGCGGCCCCGGCCCCGAAGTGGGTAACCCCCCCGAAGCCCCCGGCGCCGCTGCCCTGCAGCACCGACAGGTTGTCGGACAAGGAGTTGGCTACCGCCAGGTCGAGGTCGCCGTCGCCGTCGAAGTCGCCGGCGGTCACCGATTGGGGACCGGCTCCGGCCCCGAAGTGGGTGGCCCCGCCGAAGCCCCCGGCGCCGTTGCCCAGCAGCACCGACAGGTTGTCGGACGAGTAGTTGGCCGCCGCCAGATCGAGGTCGCCGTCGCCGTCGAAGTCGCCGGCGGTCACCGATTGGGGACCGGCTCCGGCCCCGAAGTGGGTGGCCCCGCCGAAGCCCCCGGCGCCGTTGCCCAGCAGCACCGACAGGTTGTCGGACGAGGAGTTGGCCACCGCCAGGTCGAGGTCGCCGTCGCCGTCGAAGTCTCCGGCAGTGACCGAGGCGGGACCGCTCCCCGCCCCGAAGTGGGCGGCCGCCCCGAAGCCCCCGACCCCGTCGCCCAGCAGCACCGACAGGTTGTCGGAAAGGAGGTTGGCCACCACCACGTCGAGGTCGCCGTCGCTGTCGAAGTCTCCGGCGGTGACCGAGGCGGGACCGCTCCCCGCCCCGAAGTGGGCGGCCGCCCCGAAGCCCCCGACCCCGTCGCCCAGCAGCACCGACACGTTGCCGGAGGTGAAGTTGGCCACCGCCAGGTCGAGGTCGCCGTCGCCGTCGAAGTCTCCGGCGGTGACCGAGGCGGGACCGCTCCCCGCCCCGAAGTGGGCGGCCGCCCCGAAGCCCCCGGCCCCGTCGCCCAGCAGCACCGACACGTTGCCGGAGGTGATGTTGGCCACCGCCAGGTCGAGGTCGCCGTCGCCGTCGAGGTCTCCGGCGGCGACCGATTGGGGACCGGCCCCGGCCCCGAAGGGGGTGGCATCCCCGAAGCCGACCGCCGCCGTCGCCGGCGGGGCGGCGACCGTGCCGATCGTCGCCATGACCACCTGCACCACCGCCACGAGCGCCAGCAGCGGTCGTCGGATCCCGGCCTCTGAGGTGCAGCGTCGTCGGAATGGTCGCACGTTTCCACCCCCGCGCGGGCGCACGGCTCCCTGCGGTGCCAGTTCTACTGGAGGTGATGCCTGCTGTCCATGCGACAACCTCCTCGGCCTCTCCCGGGGCGGTCGAGCCCGGCCGGGGCGAACGTCCCTCGCGAGCGATCGCCGGAGCCGCTGTTCCCGACGCGGGAGCCGGGCGTCACGCCTCCGGGCGGAGGGTGGGGAAGAGGATCACGTCGCGGATGTTGGAGGCGTCGGCCAGGAGCATGACCAGGCGGTCGATGCCGACGCCGAGGCCGGCGGTCGGCGGCAGCCCGTACTCGAGGGCCCGCAGGTAGTCGTCGTCGACGGCCATGGCCTCGTCGTCGCCCCCCGCCTTCGCTGCCGCCTGGGCCTCGAAGCGGGACCGCTGGTCGTCGGGGTCGACCAGCTCGGTGAAGGCGTTGGCCAGCTCCCGGCCGGCCACGATGGCCTCGAACCGCTCGGTGAGGAGGGGGTCGCGGCGGTGGCGGCGGGCCAGGGGCGACACCTCGGCCGGGTAGTCGAGGACGAACACCGGCCCCCACAGCTCGGTCTCGGTGGTCTTCTCGTAGACCTCGAGGACGATCTTGCCCGGCCCCCAGTCGCCGCCCGGCTCGACACCGACCGATCGGGCCACCGCTCGGAGGTCGTCCAACGCCATGTGCACGTCGACGTGGACCCCGGCGTGCTCCTCCACCAGGTCGGTGAGGGTGGCCCGGCGCCAGGGCGGGGCCAGGTCGAGGTCGCGCCCGCCGTAGGTGAGCCGGGTGGTCCCGCACAGGACGATGGCCAGCTCCGCCACCAGCTCCTCGGTGAGCTTCATCAGGTCGGAGTAGTCGGCGTAGGCCTGGTACAGCTCCAGCATGGTGAACTCGGGGTTGTGGCGGGGCGAGAGGCCCTCGTTGCGGAACACCCGGCCGATCTCGAACACCTTCTCGTAGCCGCCCACCACCAGCCGCTTGAGGTAGAGCTCGGGGGCGATGCGCAGGTAGAGGTCGAGGTCGAGGGCGTTGTGGTGGGTGACGAAGGGCTTGGCCAGGGCCCCGCCGGGGATGGGGTGGAACATCGGGGTCTCCACCTCGACGAAGCCCCGGTCCTCCAGCCGCCGCCGGAGGAGGCTGACCACCCGGCTGCGCAGGAGGAGGGTGTGGCGCGCCTCGGGGGTGGCGAACAGGTCGACGTAGCGCTGGCGGTAGCGGGTGTCGGGGTCGGCCAGGCCGTGCCACTTGTCGGGGAACGGGCGCCGGGTCCGCGCCAGCACCGTCCACTCGTCGACCCGCACCGAGAGCTCGCCCCGGCGGGTGGTCATGACCTCGCCGCGGACGCCGATCCAGTCACCGAGGGACAAGCCGACGAAGTCCTCGAACCGGGGCGTCTCGCCGGCCCGGGCGAAGAGCTGCACCCGCCCGGACGAGTCGGCCAGGGTGCCGAAGGCGACCTTGCCCTGGTCGCGCCGGAGCATGAGACGGCCCGCCACCGACGCCGTCTCGCCCGTCTCGATGCCCGGTCCCACGGTGTCCCACCGGTCGTGGAGGTCGGCCGCGGTGTCGGTCCGCTCGAACCGGTACGGCACCTCCGTCGAACTGGTGACGTTCTGCGGCGTCCTGGGCCCGGGATCCGTCACCGGTTCAGCTCGTAGATCAATCGCAGGCCGTGGAGCGTGAGCCACGGGTCGTGGCGTTGGATGCACGACGACAGGGGGGCCATCAGCTCGCCGAGGCCTCCGGTGGAAACGATGGTGCACGTCCCCAGCTCGTCCTCGAAACGCCGGCAGAGCCCGTCGACCGCGGCCGCGAACCCGAACAGCACCCCCGATTGGATCGACTCCGGCGTGCTCTTGCCGATGACCCGGCGGGGCGGGACCAGCTCCACCCAGGACAAGGCCGCGGCCCGCTCGAACAGGGCGTCGAGGCTGATCTCGATGCCGGGCAGGATCGCCCCCCCGAGGTACTCACCGGCGGCCGACGTGGCGTCGATGGTGGTGGCCGTCCCGAAGTCGACCACCACCGCCGGACCCCCGTAGAGGTCGAAGGCGCCCACCGCGTTGGCGATGCGGTCGGGGCCGACCTGGCGGGGGTTGTCGTAGAGGATCGGCATCCCGGTGCGGATGCCGGCCTCCAGCACCACCGCCGGCAGGTCGAGGTAGCGGCTGGCCATCT
This sequence comes from uncultured Acidimicrobiia bacterium, assembly GCA_963790325.1. Classification (GTDB taxonomy): domain Bacteria; phylum Actinomycetota; class Acidimicrobiia; order Acidimicrobiales; family AC-14; genus JAXDMK01. The sequence continues at coordinate 184,044 of CAWBNY010000001.1, read as the reverse complement.
CCCGCAGGACGGCCGTGAGCCGGGGGACCGTCGACGACACCACCAGCCCGGTGAGGTCGGCCAGGCCCGATCCCCGCTGCGACAGGAACTGGATGAGGAGCAGGACGTGCTCGTCGGACGTCCGCTCGGCGTTGGTGGCGATGCGCCACGTGTCCAGCAGCTCCTCGCCGTCGTACAGGCCGAGGACCGTCTGGGTGTTGCCGGCGTCGATGGCGAGCAGCATGCTCAGCGCAGGTCGAGACCGATGTCGAGCACCGGGGCGGAGTGGGTGAGGGCGCCCACCGAGATGAGCTGGGCCCCGGCCGAGGCGTAGGTGGGGACGTTCTCGAGGGTTACGTTCCCCGACACCTCCACGATGCCCGGGTAGCCCGTGGCCCGCAGCACCGACACCACGTCGGACACCTGGCCCGGCGTCATGTTGTCGAGCAGGACCAGGTCGGCGCCGACCATGGCCGCCACCTCTGCCTGGCGAAGGGAGTCGCACTCCACCTGGATGGGCCGGCCCGGGTAGAGGGCCCTGGACTTGGCCACCGCCTCGCCGATGGAGATGCCGAACAGATGGTTGTCCTTGAGGAGGATGCCGTCGGAGAGGCTTCCCCGGTGGTTGACCCCCCCTCCCGCCCGCACGGCCGCCTTCTCCAGGGCCCGCAGCCCGGGAGTGGTCTTGCGGGTGTCGCGCACCTGGGCCCCGGGGGCGGCCGCCTCGGCGAAGCGGCGGGTGAGGGTGGCGATCCCGGACAGGTGGCCGAGGAAGTTCAGGGCGGTGCGCTCGGCGACCAGGATGCTGGCCAGGCTGCCGGTGACGGTGGCCACCGGCTGGCGGGCCGAGATCCGGTGGCCGTCGTCGGCCCACCAGTCGATGTGGACGTGGGGGTCGACCTGGGCGAACGCCTCGGTGGCGGCCAGTCGCCCGGCGAGGACGCCGACCTTGCGGGGGGTGATGTCGGCGGTGGCCTTGGCGCCGGGGGGGAGGAGGGACGTGGTGAGGTCGCCCAGCGGCCCGATGTCCTCGGCCAGGGCCCGGGTGACGGCCTCCCGCACCGCGCCGACGGGAGGGTGCATGGGGGTCATGGACCGACCACGAGGATGCGCCGTTGGAACGCGGCCGACGCCCGGGGGTGGTCGGTGCGGGTGTGGGCACCTCGGGTCTCCCGGCGAGCGGCGGCGGCGGCGACCACCGCCGAGCCCACCGCCAGGAGGTTGCGGTGCTCCCAGTCCTCGGGGGTGACGGGTTCGGTCGACGGGGTGGCCTGCGCGATCACGTCCGCCGCCCGCCGGAGCGAGTCGTGGTCGCGGACGACGCCCGCGGCCACGGTCATCCCCCGCTGCAACCCGCCCCGGAGCTTGGCCACGTCGCCGGCCACGTCGCCCCCGCCGTCGGCCGGCGGGCCGGACGCCGCCACCCGCAGGCGGCCGTCGCCGGCGCCGTCGGGCGCGGGGTCGAGCACGGCGGCCATCACGCCGGTGGGCTCGGGACCGTCCTTGCCCCGCTCGATCGCCTCCACCACCCGGGCCGAGAACACCATGCCCTCCAGCAGGGAGTTCGACGCCAGCCGGTTGGCCCCGTGGACCCCGCTGCACGACACCTCGCCCGCGGCCCACAGCCCGGGCAGCTCGGTGGCGCCGTCGAGGTCGGTGACCACGCCGCCGATCGTGTAGTGGGCGGCGGGGGCGATGGGCAGCCAGTCGGTGGCCGGGTCGAGGCCGGCCGCGTCGAGGGCGGCGGCGATGGTGGGGAAGCGCTGGGCGAACCGGTCGAGGCCGGTGGCGTCGAGCCACAGGTGGTCGACGCCCTCGTCCAGCATGCGGGCGGCCATGGCCCGGGCCACGACGTCGCGAGGGGCCAGCTCGTCGACGAACCGCTCGCCCCGGGAGTCCCGCACCAGGGCCCCGTGGCCCCGCAGCGCCTCCGACAGCAGGGGTCGAGGTGCGGACGGGTGATGGAGGGCGGTGGGGTGGAACTGGACGAACTCCATGTCGGCCACCGTCACCCCCGCCCGCAGGGCCATGGCCACGCCGTCGCCCGTGGCCTGGGGCGGGTTGGTGGTGACCGCGTACAGCTGGCCGAAGCCGCCGGTGGCGAGCAGGGTGTGGCGGGCTCGGACCTGGTGCGGGGTGCCCGACGGGTCGAGGGCCACGACGCCCCGGCAGCGGCCCCCTTCGACCAGCAGCTGGATGGCGAACCATCCCTCGAGGACCGAGGCGGCGGTGGCCTGCACCGCCTCCACCAGGGCCCGCTCGATCTCCACGCCGGTGGCCGCCCCGCCCGCGTGCACCACCCGAGGGACGGAGTGGCCCCCTTCGCGGGCCAGGGCCAGGCGACCGTGGGCGTCGCGGTCGAAGACGGCCCCCAGGGCGATGAGGTTCTGGACCCGGGCCGGACCCTCGTCGACCAGCAGCCGGACCGCGGCCGGGTCGCACAGGCCGGCCCCGGCGGCCAGGGTGTCGGCCAGGTGGAGGTCGGTGGAGTCGGGGTCGCCGCCGAGGACGGCCGCCACCCCGCCCTGGGCCCACCGGGTGGACGCCTGGTCGAGGTCGCCCTTGGTGAGCACCCCCACCCGCAGGCCCTCGTCGGTGCCGGACGTGAGCGCGGCCGCCTGGACCGCCGCCGACAGGCCGGCCACCCCGCTGCCCAGGACCAGCAGGTCGAGCACCGCGCTCAGACCGGCCGGTTGTCGGAGTCGACCTGGACGGTCAGCGGCTCGAAGATGGCCAGCTCGTCGTCGTCGTAGTCGGCGTAGGTGACGAGGATGACGAGGTCGCCCACGTCGACCAGCCGGGCCGCGGCCCCGTTGAGCTGGACCTGGCCCGGCTCGCCGGCGATGGCGTAGGTCTCGAACCGGTTGCCGTTGGCGATGTCGAGCACCGCCACCTGCTCCCACTCGAGGATGTCGGCCCGCTTCATGAGATCGGTGTCTATCGAGATCGAGCCGGCGTAGTCGACTTCGGCGCCCGTGACGGTGGCCCGGTGGATCTTGGACTTCATCATCCGCCGCCTCATCCGGCCGTCACCCCCACGTTGTCGATGAGGCGGGTGCCGCCGATCCACGTCGCCACCACCAGGCGCACGTCGGCGCCGGAGGGGATGACGTCGAGGGGGAGGAGGGTGTCGGGGTCGACCACCTCGGCGTAGTCGAGGAGGGCTAGGGGCTCGGCCTCGACCGTACGGGCCATGAGCCGGCGGATCGCACCGCCGTGATGCTGACCGGGGTCGGCGATGGCCTCGGCGGCCGCGGTCAGGGCCCGGATCAGCACGGGGGCGGCCCCGCGCTCGTCGTCGGTCAGGTAGCGGTTGCGGCTCGACCAGGCGACCCCGTCGCCGTCGCGCACGGTGCGGCACCCGATGATCTCGACAGGCATCCCGAGGTCGGCCGCCATCCGCCGGACCACCGCGAGCTGCTGGAAGTCCTTCTCCCCGAAGTAGGCCCGGACCGGGCCGGCCAGGTTGAGCAGCCGGGCGACCACGGTGGCCACCCCGTCGAAGTGGCCGGGGCGGCTGGCCCCTTCGAGCCCCTCGGACAGTCCCGTGACCCGGACCGTGGTCGCCGACCGGCCCCCGGGGAACATCTCCTCCACCGGCGGGGCGAACACGAGGGTGGCGCCGGAGGCGGCGGCGAGGTCGAGGTCGGCCGCCAGGTCCCGGGGGTAGCGGGTCAGGTCCTCGCCCGGCGCGAACTGCAACGGGTTGACGAAGATCGTCACCGCGGTCACGTCGCACTCCGCCGCCGACCGGGCGATGAGCGAGGCGTGGCCCGGGTGGAGGGCGCCCATGGTGGGCACCAGCCCGACGGTGCGCCCGGCCGCCCGCTCCCGGTCGAGCTCCTTGCGCAGGACATCGCCCCGGTCGATAACCCTCGGGATGGGCACCCGGGTGTCGTCGCTCATGTCGTCTCCTCACGTTCCGGCCCGGAAGGGTGCCGTTCGTCGACCTCCAGCCTACCGACCACCCGCACCTCGCCCGTCGCAAGGTCGGCGAGGGGGGCGAGCACGAAGCGGCGCTCGTGCATGCGGGGGTGGGGGACGGTGAGGTCGGGCTCGTCGACGATCTCGTCGCCGACGAGGAGGATGTCGACATCGAGGGTGCGGGGCCCGAAGCGCTCGGCCCGCTCCCGGCCGGCGGCGGTCTCCAGCCGGTGGGCGACGTCGAGGAGCTGGCGGGCGGTGAGGTCGGTGGCGAGCTCGGCCACCACGTTGAGGTACCGCGGCTGGCCGTCGGGGCCGCCCACCGGCTCGGTCTCGTAGACGGGGGAGACGGCCACCACGTCGGGGAGCCCGGCCACCGCCGCCCGCAAGGTCGCCATCCGGTGGCCGAGGTTCGAACCGAGCCCGACCAGCGCCCGCCGCCGGCCCGAACCGGTGACGGATCCCGGGGCCGGGACCCCGGTTCGTGTCACCGGTTCGCCGGGGCCGGCGGGGCCGGCGGGGTCACCGCCGGTGGCGGGCGGCCGTTCCCGGTGGATGCGGACCCCGGCCGACGACAGGTCGGCCGCCAGGGGTGGGCGGAGCTTGCAAACGGTGACGGTGACGGCCCGGACCCGCGGATCGACCCCCATCACCGCCGAGGCGATCCGCTCGGCCAGGCGCTCCAACAGCCGGAACCGCTCCCCGCTCACCACCATCGCCGCCACTGCGGTCAGGGCCCCGTAGTCGACGGTGTCGGACAGGCGGTCGGTGGACCCCGCCACCGCCAGGTCGGCCTCGACGTCGAGGTCGACCTCGAACGGCTGGGCCCGGTCCTGCTCCTCCGGCAACGCCCCGTGGACCCCCAGCACCCGCAGTCCTCGCAGCAGGATCCGGTCCACCGGCGCAGTCTTACGCCTGGTCGGCCAGCTCCGTGGCGAGGGCGACCAGCTCCCGGCCGGGAGGGCCCATCTGGCGCTGGCTGATCTGCTCCACGATGGAGATCGCCTGCGGGTGGGCGGGCACCAGACCGGCGTAGACCAGGTAGGCGGCGGCCACCCCCAGCACCCGGTCGCTCAGCTCCTCCTGATGGATGAGGACCTTGCCTTTCGCCGACACCCAGGTCCGCAGCTTGGGGAACAGCTCGGCCAGGACCGCCCGCGGGTCCTCGTGGAGGCCGAACGGGATGTGCTCCCACGCCACGCCCAGGTCGTCGTAGGCGTGGAGGTTGTGGGGCGACCCGAGCAGCGACACCACCCGGGTGAAGCCCTGCTCCCGGATCCAGATGATCTCCTCCTGGCGGCGGATGGGCCGGTGGGCCCGGGCGTACCCGCCGGGACGCTCGCTGACCGCCAGCTGGTCCTTGATGATCCAGGAGAAGTTGCGAGGCGCGATACCGGTGGCCCACTTGCCCTTCACGAGGCCTCCAGCAGCCGTAGCGCGTCGACCGTCGGGCGCACGTCGTGGACCCGCACCATCCCCGCCCCCTGGTCGGCCGCCCACACCGCCACCGCCAGCGACGCCTCCAGCCGGTCGTCGGCCGGCGCCCCGTCGGTGACCAGGCCCAGGAACGATTTGCGGCTGGCGCCGACCAGCACCGGCCATCCGGTGGCGGCGAGCGTCCGCAACGACCGCAGCAGGGCGAGGTTGTGGGCGGCCGTCTTCCCGAAGCCGATGCCGGGGTCGATCCAGATCTCCTCCACGCCCGCATCCCGCGCCGCGGCCGCCCGTTCGACGAGGAAGCGGGCCACCTCGCCCACCACGTCGCCGTACTTCGGAGCCTGTTGCATCGTCCGGGGCTCGCCCCGCATGTGCATCGCCACCCAGCCCACGCCCGCCCCCGCGCCACCGGCGGCGGCCACCACCGGCCACAGCGACGCCGACACGTCGTTCACCAGGGTCGCGCCGGCCGCCACCGCCGCCTCGGCCACCCCCGCCCGGCGGGTGTCGATCGAGACCCGGACCCGCCCCGCCAGCGCCTCGACCACCGCCACCACCCGCCGCCGCTCCTCGTCCTCGGCCACCGGCTGCGCTCCCGGACGGGTGCTCTCGCCTCCGACGTCGACCACGTCGGCCCCCTCCGCCACCATGGCCAGGCCGTGGGCCACCGCCGCGTCGGCATCGAGCCACCGGCCGCCGTCGGAGAACGAGTCGGGGGTCACGTTGAGGACTCCCATGACCAGCGGGCGAGGCACGATGGAGACAGTACCGGGGGTGGGGTCAGCGTGAGCCGTGGATGAACTGCAAGGCCTCCGCCCGGGTGGCCTGGTTCTCCCGGAAGAGGCCCCGCACGGCCGAAGTCACCGTGATGGTGCCCGGCTTCTGCACGCCCCGCATCGACATGCAGAGGTGCTCGGCCTCGATCACGACCAGGACCCCCCGGGGCTGAAGGCTCGTCATCAGCTCGTCGGCGATCTGGCTGGTGAGCTGCTCCTGGACCTGGGGCCGGCGGGCGAAGGCCTCCACCAGCCGCACCAGCTTCGACAGGCCGGTGATCCGACCGTCGGCGTTGGGGATGTAGGCCACGTGGGCCTGCCCGAGGAACGGGACCAGGTGGTGCTCGCACACGCTGTACAGCGGGATGTCCTTGACCATGATCATCTCGTCGTGGTCGGCGGCGAAGGTGACGGCCAGGTGCTCGGCCGGCGACTCCCGTAGCCCGGCGAAGATCTCGGCGTACATCGCCGCCACCCGCTCGGGGGTCCGCCGCAAGCCCTCCCGGTCGGGGTCCTCCCCGATCGCCTCCAAGATCTCCCGGACCGCCTTCTCGATCCGCCCGGTGTCGACCCCGGGGGCCGGGGGTGTGGTCAACTCCGGCTGATGGGGCGGACGTTCGTCGTCGACCCGTTGCCGTTGGTGGCCCGGCGGGGGCGCTCGGGCACGTCGGCCAGGATCTCCATGACGTCGGGGGTGTCGAGGGTCTCCTTCTCGATGAGGGCCTCCGCCAGCCGGTCGAGGACCTTGCGGTGGGTGACGAGGATCTCCATCGCCTCCTCGTGGGCCTCTTCGATCAGGCGGCGGACCTCGGCGTCGATGTGGCCGGCCACCTCCTGGGAGTAGTTGATCTGGTGGCCGAACTCCCGACCCAGGAAGACCTCGGCGTTCTTGGCCCCCAACTGCTGGGGGCCGATCTGGTCGCTCATCCCGTACTCGGTGACCATGGCCCGGGCGATGGCGGTGGCCCGCTCGATGTCGTTGCCGGCCCCGGTGGTCGGGTCCTGGAAGATGAGCTCCTCCGCCGTCCGCCCCCCCAGGAGCATGGCCAGCTGGTCGAGCAGGGCGGACCGGGTGGTGAGGTACTTGTCCTCCGTGGGCAGGGCCAGCGTCCACCCGAGGGCTCGGCCCCGGGCGATGATCGAGATCTTGTGGATGGGGTCGGCGTCGGGGAGGGCGTGGCCCACGAGGGCGTGCCCTCCCTCGTGGTAGGCGATCACCCGCTTCTCCTTGTCGGAGATGATGCGGGACTTGCGCTCGGGACCGGCGATGACCCGGTCGATCGCCTCCTCCAGCTGGGGCATCCCGATCTCCTTGAACCCGCGGCGGGCGGTGAGGAGGGCGGCCTCGTTCATCAGGTTGGCCAGGTCGGCGCCGGTGAAGCCGGGCGTGCGCCGGGCCAGCACCTCCATCTCGACACCCTTGGCCAGCGGCTTGCCCTTGCCGTGGACGTTGAGGATGGCCCGCCGTCCCTCCAGGTCGGGCCGGTCGACCACGATCTGGCGGTCGAAGCGGCCCGGCCGCAGCAGCGCCGGGTCGAGGATGTCGGGCCGGTTGGTGGCGGCGATGAGGATGACGCCCGCGGTGGTGTCGAACCCGTCCATCTCCACCAGCAGCTGGTTGAGGGTCTGCTCCCGCTCGTCGTGGCCGCCGCCCAGGCCGGCCCCCCGGTGGCGGCCGACGGCGTCGATCTCGTCGACGAACACGATCGCCGGCGCCGACGCCTTGGCCTGCTCGAACAGGTCGCGCACCCGGCTGGCGCCCACGCCCACGAACATCTCCACGAAGTCGGACCCGGAGATGGAGAAGAACGGGACCCCGGCCTCGCCCGCCACCGCCCGCGCCAGCAGCGTCTTGCCGGTGCCCGGGGGACCGAACAGGAGCACGCCCTTGGGGATCTTGGCCCCGATGGCCTGGAACTTGGCCGGCGCCTCCAGGAACTCCTTGATCTCCTGCAGCTCCTCGACCGCCTCGTCGGCCCCGGCCACGTCGGCGAAGGTGACCTTGGTCTGCTCCTTCGACACCTGCTTGGCCTTGACCTTGCCGAACTGCATGACCCGGCTGCCGCCGCCCTGCATCGTGTTCATCACGAAGATGAAGGCGCCGATGAGCAGGATCACCGGGAGGAACGTCTGGAGGATCGCCCACCACACCGGGTCCTTCTGGTGGTCGACCTTGACCTCGGGCGGCGTCTCGGCCGAGCGGAGGATCTCCCCCAGCTGCTCGGAGTCGTCGCGGACGTAGTTGACCTTGTACTTCTGGCCGCTGGTGAGCTCCCCGGACACCGACCCGTCGCGGTCGGCGATGGTGGCGGTGCGCACGTCGCCGTCGGCCACCAGCTTCTCGAACTGGTCGAGACGGAGCTTGCGGGGCTTGTCGCCGGAGCGGGCCAGGCCGCCGATGACCACGATCGCCAGCAGGGCCAGCAGGACGTAGGACGCGGGAGAACGGAGGAGCCTCTTCACTCCCGTCAGGGTACCGACGACCCGGGCCCCGCGTAGGCGCACACGTAGGGAAGGTTGCGGTAGCGCTCGTCGACGTCGAGGCCGTATCCGATCACGAAGTCGGACGGGATCTCGAAGCCCACGTAGCGCAGGTCGGGGTCGTGCTTCTGCAGGCCCGTGCGCACGAGGAGGGCACACACCTCGAGCGAGGCCGGGCCCCGGCTCTTGAGGTTCTTGCGCACGTAGGACAGGGTCAGGCCGCTGTCGACGATGTCCTCCACCAGCAGGACGTGGCGGCCGGTGAGGTCGAGGTCGAGGTCCTTGACGATGCGGACGACGCCACTCGTCTTGGTCGCGCTGCCGTAGGACGAGACGGCCATGAAGTCGAACTCCACCGGCAGCTCGATGGCTCGGGCCAGGTCGCTCATGAAGACGAAGGCACCCTTCAGGACCCCTACCAGGAGGAGGGGCGACCGGTCGGCGTAGTCGTCGGCGATCTCCCGGCCCATCTCGGCGATCCGGGTGCGGAGCTGCTCCTCGGACACGACCACGGGCCCGAGGTTGGGGTCAGGGACAGGCGCCACGTGGCCCGAAGGTACAGCCCTCAGGGGTAGACCTTGGAACCGCAGGCCAGGTTGGTGCGGGGGCTGGTGGTCTCCACCGGCATCGGCCACCCCTCCACCGGGTCGAGGGTCGGCACCGGCTGGGACGTGGCGTCGAGGGTGTACAGCTGCGACTGGCCCGAATGGTTGACCCCGTCCTCGCTCGTGGTGGTGAAGACCTCGATGCCCTGGTCGAACATGAAGCAGGTCACGCCGCTGGCGTTGCGCACCGACGCCCCCAGGGTGAGCTCGGCCGGGTCCCCCTGAAGAGTCGGCCGCAGCAGCTCGCAGTCCCGGAACACGAAGAGGGTGACGATGGCCGCCGAGGCGCCGCTGCCGATCTTGACCCAGGCCTCCTCGGTGGCGTCGGGGTTCACCCGGGCGCCGAAGATCGGTGTCACACCGCTGGGGCCGGCCGTCGGCACCACCTGGTCGTGGAACCCGCTCCCGTCGATCTCGCCCCGGACGTGCCAGTCGCTCCCGGCCAGGTAGACCCGGAGCGTGTCCGGGGTCCCGTCCCCGTCGAAGTCGACCGGGATGGTCTCATCGGACGCCTGGGGGGCGCGGGCGGCGATGGCGGGGCACGGGTCGCCGTCGGCGGGCGCGGTGGCCACCGTCGACGAGGTGGCGGGGGCGGCGGTCGTGGTCTGCTCCACGGTGGTCGTGGCGCCGTCGGTCGACGCCGTCGTGGTCGTCGGCGCCTCGTCGTCCCCGCCGGTGCAGCCGGCCAGGAGGAGGGTCACCACCACCAGGCTCAGCCCGGTGTGCCTTCGTGCCTGGCCCATCCCCACCTCCGCGTCGCCTTCGGTCGGACGCTACCCCCGTCCCCGTCCCGGCGCCTCGATCCGCAGCCGTTGGTCGCGGCGGGCCACCCGCCGGCCGTCACCGATGTCGGTGGCTCGTGACCCGCCCCCGGCCACGGCCAGCACCCGCTCGACCGCGGCCGCGTCGGGGGGGTGCTCGCACCCGGCCGCGAGCCACCGGCGGACCGCCCGCCGGGCGAGGGCGACGGGAGCGGCGGTCACCGCCCGGGCATCGGTGGGGTCGATGGCCGCGGCCAGCCCGTCGAGGAGCTCGGCCTCGTCCCGTAGGAGCGGAGCCTGGCGGGCGAGGACGGCGGCCACGTCCCGCTCGGCGATGGCGTCGAGCAGGGGCAGCAGCTCGTGGCGGACCCGGTTCCGGCGGTGGGCCGGGTCGACGTTCGACGGGTCCTCGACCGGCGTCAGGCCCATGGCTCGGCACAAATCCCGGGTCTCGTGCCGGCGCAGCCCCAACATCGGCTTGCCGGTGCCGGGGGCCATCCCCGCCAGCCCGTCCAGCCCCGCCCCCCGCAGCAGGTTGAGCAGGATCGTCTCCGCCTGGTCGTCGGCCGTGTGCCCGGTGAGCACGTCGGCCGGCAACGCCGCGTACCGTGCTGCCCGGGCCCGGGCCTCCAGGTTGCCCCCGGGCTCGACGGCGACTGTCTCGGCCCGGAACCCCGCCCCGACCCGGCGGGCGACCGCGGCCACCACGCCCGCCTCCGCCGCCGAACCCTCCCGCAACCCGTGATCGACATGCACGGCGATGACCTCACATCCGGCCGCCACCGCCAGCACCAGCAAGGCCAGCGAGTCACCGCCCCCCGAGACTGCGCACGTGACCGCCGTCCCCCGGGGCGGAAAGGTGCACCTACGGAGAAGCGCGGCAGTCAGATCCTCCACCCACGAAGCTTCGTCCAAATGGACCGGGGAGGTTCGGACGGGGGGCTCGCCCCCCTCCGGTCAGCTGGCGGCGGCCCGGACGTCGGCCACGCGCGACAGCCAGGCGTCGGGGTTGCGGATCTCGGGCAGCGTCGGCAGGTACTCCGAGCCCTCCCACAGCAGCGACAGGTGATCGGGGTCGGACAGCTCGATGGCCTCCAGGAAGTCCTCCCCCTCCTGGTACTGGCGCAGCTTGGCCTCCAGTCCCACCAGCCGCTGCACGAAGCGGACCGTGCCGTTGGCCTGGCGGCGCTCGTGGAGGACGTCGCGGAAGCGGCCCGCGCTCGGGATGCGGTCGGCCGCGGCCCGGTCCATGGTTATGTCGCCGTGGCCCTCGAGCACGCTCATCAGGCCCTGCATCTGCTGGAGGACGGCGTGCTGCTCGGGGCCGGCCAGCAGGGTGATGAGGCCCCCCTCCTCGAGCGGGCTGCGCCCGGCCCGCACCTCGTCGACCGCCCTCCGCAAGGCAGCCAGGAACATCTTGGGGTCGGGCTCGAAGGCCGACAGGCTGGCGTCGATCAGGGACAGGAAGTAGGGCCGCAACCAGGGCACGCCCGTGAACTGAGCCCGGTGGGTGACCTCGTGGAGGGCCAGCCACAGGCGGAACTCCCGAGGCGGGAAGGCGAAGCGCTTCTCCAGGGCCAGGACGTTGGGGCCGACGTAATAGACGATGTCCTGGTCGTCGGGGTTCTCGTTCTCGATGACGAGCATGTCGTACTGGCCCAGCACCCGGGTCGACATCCACCCCAGGAGGGCGCCCACCTCGGCCCCCGCCAGGTGGCGGCCGATGGGCGCCACCTTGGAGATGTTGACCCGCTCGCCGATGCGGTCGGTGAAGGGGCGCAGGAGCCGTTGGAACGAGGCCAGGTTGGCCCTGATCCACCCCGCCCGGTCAGTGACCCGAACCCGGGCCGGGCCGTGCAAGGAGTGGAGCCCGGTCTGACGGGCGACCAGCTCCTCCGCCTCGGCGGTGAACTCCTTGAAGTCGGGCTCCAGCGAGGCGTAGTGGTACGACTCGGCCAGCGGCTCGGTGCCGGCGACGCGGACCGCAACCTTCTCGGCCGTGTCCCATGCGATGAAGTCGGGGGGGAGTGGGACGGACGGCTCTGCGCTCACGGGTCTCCTACGTCTTGGGGTACTTGGCGGCAACCACTTTCACGAGGTAGCCAAGAATGACCCCGATCAAACCGAGGACCGCCACCAGGGTGAGCACGGGGGCCAGCCAGTAGGTCCAGGGTTTGGCGGCAAGGATCAGATCCATTGGGGGCGAACTGTATCGGTGCCGGGCGCCCTACCCGGTCAACCCACCCCCGAGGAGGTAGTCGTCACCCCCGCCGGGCCGCTCGCCGGCGGGTCGGAGCCTTTGAGAACGTGGCTCAGGCGATCTTGCGACCGCGCACCCGGGGAACCGTCATGGGCTCGTGCTGGTAGCAGAACTTGCCGTCGTTGTAGATCGACAGCCGGGTCTCGCACCCGGTCTGCTGGCACACCCGCCCGGCCTTGAACCGCTTGGAAGGCCGGTCGTTCCCCGAGATCGGCTTGCCGCCGACGGAGGCTTCGGACATGCCTGTCACAACCGGTTCCGAGGCCCTGCTATTCCGGTTCCGGCGGTCGGAGGCGGGGCTGCTCGAGGCGGTGCAGGGCCTCGAAGACCCGGGCCCGCAGACCTTCGGGGACCCGCTCCCGGCACTTCTGGGCGATCACGATGCGCAGCTCGGACTCGAAGTCGAAGGCGTCGCCGCACGGGGGACAGTCGGCCAGGTGCTGGGCGATGACCACCCGCCGCTCGTAGGTGAGCTCGCCGTCGAGGTAGAAGTACAGCTGTTCGACTGCCTCGAAGCAATTGTCATGCATGCGGCGATCCCTCCGGCACCAACCCACGTTGCCGTCCGTAGTCGTACAACCGCTTCTGCAAGGCCTTTCTTCCGCGGTGCAGGCGGCTCATGACGGTGCCGATGGGGATGTCGAGGATCTCGGCGATCTCCTTGTAGGAGAAGCCCTCCACGTCGCCCAGCAGCACCGCCATGCGGAACTGCTCGGGCAGGGCTTCGATGGCTTCCTTGACCTCGGTCTCGGTGATGTGGTCGAGGACCTCGTCCTCCGCGCTGCGGCCGGCGGTGGCCCCCTCCGCCCCGGCCAGGCGCCGGTAGAGGTAGAGGTTCTCGAGGTCGTCGAGCTCGGTCTCCTCCGGCCGGCGCTTCTTGGACCGGTACGAGTTGATGAAGGTGTTGGTGAGGATGCGGTAGAGCCAGGCCTTGAGGTTGGTGCCCTCCTTGAACCCGCCGAAGCCCCGATAGGCCTTGAGGTAGGTCTCCTGGACGAGGTCCTCGGCATCGGACGGGTTGCGGGTCATCCGCAGCGCGGCCGTGTAGAGGGAGCCCATGTACTCCATCGCCTGGTCGGCAAAAGTCGCCTGGTCGGCCACGAAGGTCACGGTACTCCCCACGTGCGACAGCGGATGACCAGGTGCCAGCGGCGGAGGCCGGAACCCTTGCGGCCGGTGCCCCTAAGGCGAGGCGACCAGCATCGGGAGGACGGCCGCCGCCAACTCGGACAGCTCCTCGCACTCCAGGTCGGCGTCGTCGTCGGGGACGGCGGCGCTGAGGAGGTAGCGATCGCCGGCCGGGCCGGTGACGAGCGCAGCATCCACGCAGTGGAGTCCGGCGGCCACTCCCGGCTTGCCGAGCACGGTCGCATCGGGACCCAGGACCCGCTCGGCACCCGACTCGAAGAAGCTGCCGGCTTCGGCGAGGGCGGCGGACAGCCCCTGCACATCGGCGGCTGCGATGGCGAGGCGCTCGGAGGCGGCGATCACCGGATCCAGCACCAGCCGACGGACGGCCTCCGCCAGTTCGAAGAGATCGGTGCAGTTGCCCTCATCGGGGCAGTCGAACTCCCCCTCGCCCTCCCTCGGGGGGACGAGCACGGTGAGCCCGCCCTCGGTGAGGGTCATCGCCGGCGACCAACGCACGTCGATGCCGGCGTAGGACCGCTGGATGACGGTCGTGGGGAAGCCGTTGGCCGGGCTCAGGAAGCTCTCGTTGAGGCGGTCGAACCCGGCGATGCGAATGAGCATGTCGTAGTCGAAGTTGTCGCTGGCCACCAGGGCGGACCGGTAGATCTCGCGCAGCGTGAACGTGTAGCCGCCGTCGACGGCGACGGTGGCGGCTCCGGTGAAGCCGAGGGATGCGGCGAACTCGAGCGCGCCCAGCGCCGCGAGGAGCTTGATCGACGACGCCGGCCAGAAGTCACGGGCCGAGGCCCCGTCGCCGGCGACGAACTCGGTGTAGGTGGGTGGGAGGCCGTCACCAGCGTCAACCACGCGGGCGGCGTACACGCTCGCCATCGTCGGCAAGTCGTACCCGGCCCCGGCCAAGTCGAGCTGCTGCGGGGCTGGTCGCGGCAGGAGACGTCCCGTCGCCGGCGCCGCCGGCGCCGTGGCGGCAGCGTCCGGCAGTCCCGGGGCCTGCCCGGCCGGGCGCACCATCCCCGTGATGCATCCCACGAGGAACATCAGCGTTCCAACCGTCGCCAACGGGCGGACGTGGGCCTGAACCATCCCGTACAGGATGGCCGAGCGAAGCCCGTCGTTCGATCTCGCCCGTCTGCCTCCTACTGCATGGTGAACCGACGGGAGATCACGCGGGCGATGACGGTGAGGAGGAGGACCAGGACGATGAGGGTGAGGGCGGCGCCCCAGGCCCGGTTCTGAGCACCGACGAAGGGCTGCTGGGCGTTGACGAAGATCTGCGTCGACAGCGCCGAGTTGGACCCCTCGAACAGGCCGAGGTTCATGCGGCGGGCGGCACCGATGGTGAACAGGAGGGGCGCCGTCTCGCCCGCGGCCCGGGCCACCGCCAGCAGGCTCCCGCTGGTGATGCCCGGTAGCGCAGCCGGTAGCACGACCGTCGTGATCATCCGGGATTTGCTCGCTCCCAGGGCCGCGCTCCCCTCCCGGAGGGAGGTGGGCACCAGCCGCAGCATCGACTCGGTGGACCGGATGACGATGGGCAGCATGAGCGCGCCCAGGGCCAGCGACCCGGCGAAGCCGGACTGCCCGAAGCGCAGGACCCAGATGGTGTAGACGAACAGGCCCATCACGATCGAGGGGACGCCGGCCATGACGTCGGAGAGGAACCGGATCGAGCTCGCCAGCCGGGAGCCCTCGCCGTACTCGGTGATGTAGACCGCGGCCAGGATCCCGAGGGGGACGGCCATCGTCGTCGCGGCCAGTGTGACGAGCAGGGTGCCGACGATGGCGGGGCCCATCCCGGGGCCGGGCAGCCGGGAGATGATGGGGATGTCCTTGGTGACGAAGTCGAGGTCGATGACGCCGGCACCCTTCCGGACCACGTACAGGAGGGCGAAGCCCAGCGGGATGGCGGCGACGAGGACCGATCCGTAGACGAAGGCGGTGGCCAGGTTGTTGCGCAGCCGACGGATGCCCTGGACGTTGGCCGACGTCAGGTCGATGGGGGGGCCATCGCCGGACGGCATCCCCGTGGAGACGGTGGGTGTGTTCATCGCCGCTTCCGGGCGGCCGGGTCGAGGTGCTTGCCGGCGATGGTGCGGGCGATCAGGTTGACGACGATCGTCATGGCGAAGAGGACCACGCCCATCGCGACCAGTGCCGACCGGTGCAGCCCGCCGGACTCCCCGAACTGGTTGGCGATGACGGCGGCCATGGAGTCACCCGAGCTGAACAGGTTGAGCGTGAGCCGGGCGCTCGAGCCGATGACGAGGGCGGCGGCGATGGTCTCGCCCATGGCCCGGCCGAGACCGAGCATCACGGCGGCGATCATGCCGCTGCGGCTGTGGGGGAAGATCGCCCCCCGGACCATCTCCCACCGGGTCGCCCCCAGCGCCAGGGCCGCCTCCTTCTGGCCGGACGGGACGGTGTCGAAGACCTCCCGGGTCAGAGACGTGACGATCGGCGTGATCATCAGGGCCAGGATGATCCCGGCGGTGAAGAACGAGCGTCCGGACACCGGCGCCCCGAAGAGCGTGTTGAGCACGGGGACGGGGTCGACGACGCCCGCCACCCAGTCGTAGATCTTCACGATCCACGGCGCCAGCACGATGAGACCCCACAGCCCGAAGACGACGGAGGGCACCGCCGCCAGCATGTCGATCACGTAGATCGTGACGCTCCGCAAGCGCTTGGGCGCCAGCTCGGACAGGAAGAGGGCTATGCCGACACTGACCGGCACGGCCAGGGCGAGGGCGATGGCCGACACGATCATGGTGCCGGAGATGAAGGCCAGGACCCCGAAGATGTCGACGTTGGGGGCCCACCGGTCGCCGGTGACGAAGGAGATGCCCTCGGCCCGGAACGCCGGCCACGCCTTCTGGGTGGTCGACACCGCGATGAGGAGGAGGATGGCGAGGACCGACAGGCCGCTGGCCAGCGTCGCCAGCTTGAACGATCGGTCGGCCAGCTGGCGCCGGTTGCCGTCAAGACCGAAGGCGGCCGGCGGAGGGCCGGCGGGCTTCGGGTCGAGGGTGGGAGTGACTGTCACCGCTACGCGGCGGGAACGACGATCCGGTCGACCTGGGCCAGGGCCTGCCGCCGGAGGCCGTCGGGCAGCTCGGCGTAGTCGACCAGGTTGGCCAGGTCCTGGCCCTCGGTGAGGATGAAGGTCAGGAAGGCTTTGATGGCGTCGCCCTTGGCCTTGTCGGTCTGGGTCGTGTAGACGAGGATCCAGGTGGGGGCGGTGATGGGGTAGGCGTCGACACCGTCGGCGTTGAGCGGGTTGTAGGACAGGTCGGGTTCGACGGTGGCGCTGGCCAGGGCGGCCGAGGCCGCATCCAACGTGGGCTTCACGTTCTTGCCCGCCTGGTTGACGACGGTGGCGAACTTGAGGCCGGTGGCCTTGGCGTCGGACAGGTCGACGTAGCCGATGGCGCCGGCGGTGTCCTTGACGATGGTGGCCACGCCGGCGTTGCCGTTACCGGCCTGGGTGTCGGCCGGCCACTCGACGGTGGAGCCGGCGCCCAGGGTCCAGGTGACCGGCGCCGCCGCCACCAGGTACTTGGTGAAGTTCTCGGTGGTGCCCGAGCCGTCGGAGCGGTGGGCGACCACGATGTCGGAGGAGGGCAGGGACGCCCTCGGGTTGAGGGTGTCGATCGCGGGATCGTCCCATGTGGTGATCTGGCGCTGGAAGATCCTGGCGATGGTGTCGGCGTCGAGGACGAGGTCGTCGACGTCGAGGTTGTAGGACACCGTGATCGGCGCGGCCACCGTCGGGAAGTAGAGGAACGGGCCCTTGAACCTGGCTTTGTCCTCCTCCTTCACCAGGCCGTCGCTGCCGGCGAAGTCGACCACGCCGTCGATCAGGTTCTGGCGGCCCGTGCCGGAGCCGCCACCCGGGTACTCGATGGTGAGGCCCGGCTGCTCCGTGGCGAACGCCTCGATGGCCACCTCGTAGAAGCCCTTGGGAAACGTCGCCCCCGAGCCCTTCAGGACGCCGGAGAGCTGGACGCCCCCGTTGGAGGAATCGGTGCCG
The DNA here is from genome assembly GCA_963790325.1 of uncultured Acidimicrobiia bacterium. Lineage (GTDB taxonomy): Bacteria > Actinomycetota > Acidimicrobiia > Acidimicrobiales > AC-14 > JAXDMK01. The sequence continues at coordinate 166,639 of CAWBNY010000001.1, read as the reverse complement.
GCGGATCCACACGCAGCGGCCCCCAGAGCCAGCGCGACGGACAGGGCCAACAGCTTGACCATCCCAGCCTTGGAACGCTGCATCAGCGGTCTTCCCTCCCTCGAGGTCATTCGGTCACACATCAGTGGGCGAGGCTACGGAGCACGATCGTCCACAGGCTGGCGGGCAGGTGAACGGGCGATGAACGAGAGGCGGTCGGGCCCCGCGTCAGGGCTGGGCGACGCCGGCCGGCGGGTGCGGATGCAGCAACCCGGTGACCATGTAGGCGACCCGCTCGGCCACGTTGACCGCGTGATCGGCGATGCGCTCGAAGTAGCGGCCCACCAGCGCCACCTGCACCGCCAGCTGAACGGCGGCCTCGTCGCGGGCGGGAGCGCTGAAGATGGTGCGGAAGAGCTCTTTCTGGAGGTCGTCCATCACGTCGTCCATGTCGGCCAGGGCTCGGGCCTTGATCTGGTCGCGCTCGGCGAAGGCGTCGGTGGCGACCTGCAGCTGGGCGGTGGCCTGCTCCCTCATGCGGTCGATGATCCCCCGCAGCCGGGGGTCGAGCTGGCGGGGGTAGAGCCGGCGGGTGGTCTTGGCCACGTTGCCCATGAGGTCGCCGATGCGCTCCAGCTCGTGGGTGACCCGCACCACCGTCACGAGGGTGCGCAGGTCGACGGCCATGGGCTGCTGGCGGGCGAGGAGGAGGTAGACGTGCTCCTCCATGTCGTGGGCCAGGGCGTCCATCACCGAGTCGTCGATGATGACCCGCTCGGCGGCGGTGAGGTCGTACTCGAGGAGGGCGGCGGTGCCACCCTGGATGGCCTCGGAGGCCATCGCCGACAGGCGCACGACGTCGGAGCAGACCTCGTCGAGCTCGTCGTGGAAGACCTTGCGGGTCTCCGTCATCCGAACCGTCCCGTGATGTAGGCCTCGGTCCGCTCGTTGCTGGGGCTGGTGAAGATCTTCTGCGTCTCGTCGAACTCGACCAGGACCCCGGTGCGGGTGTCGGACTCGGGGTTGATCTCGGTGGTGAAGAAGGCCGTCTTGTCGCTCACCCGGGCCGCCTGCTGCATGTTGTGGGTGACGATCACGATGGTGAACTCGGTCTTGAGATCCTGCATCAGGTCCTCGATGCGGGTGGTGGCGATGGGGTCGAGGGCGGAGCAGGGCTCGTCCATGAGGATGACCTCGGGCCGGGTGGCGATGGTGCGGGCGATGCAGAGCCGCTGCTGCTGGCCGCCCGACATGTCGGAGGCCGACGTCTTGAGCCGGCTCTTGACCTCGTCCCACAGCGCCGCCTTGCGCAGGGCCTGCTCGACGATGTCGTCCATGTTGCCCTTCATGTTCCCGATCCTGGGCCCGTAGGCCACGTTGTCGTAGATCGACTTGGGGAACGGGTTGGGCTTCTGGAACACCATGCCGATGCGGCGGCGGACCTCGACCGGATCGACGGTGGGCCCGTAGAGGTCGAGGCCGTGGTAGCGGATGGTGCCGGTGATGTGGGCGCCGTGGATGAGGTCGTTCATCCGGTTGAGGCAGCGCAGGACCGTGGTCTTGCCGCACCCGGAAGGGCCGATGAACGCGGTGATCTGGTTGGCCCGGATCTGGAGGTTGACGTCGCGCACGGCCCGGAACCTGCCGTAGAACGCGTCGAGGTTCTGGAGGTCGAAGACCGGGGCCACGTCCGGCGCCGGACGGGGTTGGCCAAGACTCTTGGTGGCGTCGGGCTCGGCGGGGGTGGCCGACTCCTGCCAGACCCTGACGGACGCCCGGGTGTCAGGGCTCACGTCAGTCGACATCGAAGCTCCCCTCTCGAACGTCGCTGAGGCGGCGGCAGGTGCACGCCACCGACGATGAACAGCCCAATCGACTGTACGGGTTGGCGGAGACGGACGCAGGTGCACATCGTGTGAACACCAGGTGAACGACGTCGCCGGTGGCGGGGGCACCCGGAGCCGACCGGCGCGGCCTGGCCCCGGTGCTCCAGTCGCCGACCGGGAAGGTCCTGGTCCGGGCCGGGGCGAGCCGGCCGCCCCACGGGCGGGTGGCGGCGGTGGCCGCCGCCGGCACCCTGGTGGAGGTGGTGCTCCTCTACCTCGGGGGCCGGGCGGCGGCGGAGCGGGGGCGCACGGTGGCAGCGACGATGGCCGGGGGCTCCGGTGCTGGCGGTGGCGACGGTGGCCGTCGTGGTCACGGCGGCGGTGACCGGCCGGCGTCGGCGACGCTCAGCCGGCCTTGCGGTCGATGACCAGGGGGGTGGTGGCGGAGGCGGCGGCGGCGAACTCGAGGCGCCGGTCGAAGACCCGCTCGAACAGCTGGCGCTTCCGGCGGGCGCCCCACAGCTCCATCTGGACGTCGCCCGTCCCGGTCCCGTCCACCCGCACCCGCACCCGGGTGTCGTCGATGTCGACGCTGACCGACGCGACCGTCCCCGTGTGGCCGAGGTCGAGGCCGTCGGCCACCCGGAGGAGGGCGGCCAGGGTGGTGACCTTCTCCTGGACCTCGGGCGGAAGGGTGTTGAACGGCTCGTGGGACATCTTGGGCTCGCCCCGCCGGTGGTAGCGGGCCAGGCAGGCGAGGGCGTCGATCTCGACGGGGTCATAGCCCCGCAGCCGCCCGTGCTGGATGAGGTAGGCGGTGTGCTTGTGGTGGGACTCGGCGGCCACGTGGTGACCGATGTCGTGGAGGAGAGCGGCGTGCTCGAGCAGCTCCCGCTCCTCCTCGCCCAGCCCGTGGAGGGCGGCGGTGGCGTCGAACAGCTGGGTGGACAGGCGGGCGACGTGGCGGCTGTGGGCCTCGTCCCAGCTGCAGCGGCGGGCCAGGCCGAGGACGGACGAGCGGCGGATGGCGTGGGCGTCGCTGGTCCACAGGGCCGGGTCGGCCCGGCCGATCACCTCGAGGACGATCCCCTCCCGGAGGGCCCACGCGCTCATGGTGAGCTCCCGGATCCCGAACAGCTCCATGGCCGTCACCGCCACCATCGACCCGGCCGGGATCTGGTCGGCCCGGCGGGCGTCGAGACCGGCCATCTTGGTCCGCTGAGCCACGGTGGCGGCCATGATGTCGGCGTGGAGCGCCTCGATGTCGTCGCGGGTGACCGTCACGTGGTTCATCGACACCGGCGCCACCCCGGTGCGGCGGGCGACCACCATGCGGGCCAGGTCGGAGAGGGTGCCGCTGGTGGCCACGGCCATGGTGGGGCGGAGGCCGGCCATGTCCTCCGCCACCGGCGAGAGGGTGGCGGTGAGCCGCTCGCGTAGGCGGCGGGCGTCGTCGACCGAGGGGGGGTCATCGCGCACGAGCTCGGTGGTGAGGCGGGCCACGCCGAGGGGCAGGCTGGCCGCCCGCAGGAGACCCTCGGGCCCACCGACCATCACCTCCAGGCTGCCGCCGCCCAGGTCGAGGCACAGGGCGGGGCCGGGGTCGATGACCACGCTGGCCCGCACCGCCTGGAAGACGAGCCGGGCTTCCTCGATGCCGCTGATCACCCCCACCCGGACGCCGGTGGCGGCGTAGATGGCGTCGATGACCTCGCCACCGTTGTCGGCCTCGCGGATGGCGCTGGTGGCGCAGGCCATGAGCTCGGTGACGCCCAGGCCGTCGGCCTGGCTCTTGAACCGGGCGATGGTGGCGATGGCCTTGGCCAGGCCCGTCTCGGAGATGCGCCCGTCCCGGCTGACCATGTCGCCCAGCCGGAGGGTCTCCTTGTCGCGGGCCAGGGGGACGAAGTGCCCGTCGGCGGACGCGTCCACCACGAGCAGGTGGAACGAGTTGGAGCCGAGGTCTATGGCGGCGACACGCATCGGTTTCCCCGATGGTACGACCGAAGTCGGCCAGGTCGGGAAACTCGGCCGAACGTCTTGGTCAACGGGCTAGGGCGGGTCCAGGTAGCGCACGGGCCGGAGCTGCCCGCCGCGCACCTCCACGATCCACGTCGAGCCCTTCTCCATCGGCAGACCCCCGCCATGGCGGGCGAGCTCGGCGACGAGGTTCCAGACCACGTCGCCGTGGGTGCAGAGCACGACGGTGATGTCAGTCGCCGCCACCTCGGTCACCAAGGCGCGGGCCTCGATGGTCGAGGCGCCCTCCGCTAGGGCCGGGTGCAGCTCTATCGACCGCCGCCGGTCGCCAGCCAGGGGGACCACCGTCTCCAGGCACCGCACGTAGTGGCTGGACAGGATCCGGTCGACGGCCGTGTCGGCCAGCAGGGCGACCAGACCCGCCGCCTGGCGCCGGCCCCTCTTGGTCAACGGTCGGCGCTCGTCGGGGCCCTCCCACGCCTCTCGGTCACCGGCGTGGGCATGGCGGACCACCAGCAACCTGGTCAGGGGTCGACCCGCAGCGACCGCAGGACCTCCCGGTCGCGCTCGTAGGACAGGAGCTCGGCGGCCTCGTCGGGCGCCAGCCAGCGGACCTCGTCGACCTCGTCGTTGGGGACGAAGGGACTCCCCGACCCGCCCGTCGGCGTCATGGCCCAGTAGCGGACCGTCTTGGGCCGGCCGAAGCGGTCGTGGTACGAGCTGCTGGGCAGTTCGGGGCCCAGGGCACACCGGAGGCCGGTCTCCTCCTCCACCTCCCGGAGGGCGGCGTCGGCCTCGCCTTCGTCCCCCTGGACCTTGCCCTTGGGCAGGCTCCAGTCGTCGTACTTGGGCCGGTGGACGAGGATCACCTCGAGCCCGTCGCCGCCGTCCCGCTGCCGCCAGACCACCCCGCCTCCCGCCCGGACCGGGCCTGGGGACCGGTGCAGGCCCAGACGGCGCAGGTCTAGGGGAGCCACTTGCGCAGCTGGGGATCCCTCGCCGCGCGCCACGCCGCCCACCACGCCCGGCGACACTCCTCCGCCTCGACCCGTTCCAGGGCGATGAGCTCGCCTGCCACCAAGGTCGACACGCCCTCGTCGGCGGCGGCCTCCCGCAGCCAGGCCTCGGCCACCACCGCGTCCTGGTGGTCGCCGAGGACGCCCTGCAGCCCGGCCACCGCGGAGGCCATCTTCCGGGCCTGCTTGCCGGCGACCGATGCCACCGCCTCCACCGCGTACCGGCAGCGCTTGGCCCGTATGCGGACCGCGTGCAGCTGCTCGTCGGGCGGCGGGTCGTCGAGCTCCCCGACCGACCTAACCAGCTTCTTCCACGGCCGGAGCACGAGGTTGGGCAGGACGTTGGCGGCTTTGCCGTCGGCCCCGGGGAGCAGCAGCGGGCTCTGGGCCGCCGCCACCAGCTGGTCGAGGAGGGCGATGTACCGGGGACCGGCCATGTCGTCGAGCAGGGCGGCCCGGGCCACCTCCCGCTGCTGCACCAGGCGGCGGACGATGCCGGCCGCGCCGGCGGCGTCGTCCTGGGCGAGCGATGCGGCCTGGCGCCGGAGGCGCTCGAGGAGTACGTCGGCGTCGCGCACCGCGCCCAGGGCCCCACCGAGCCACTTCAGCTCGACGACCAGATCGGACAGCCACTCCGGGTCGATGAGGGACTCGAAGGTCTGCAGGTCGGAGCGCAGCCGGCGGGTGCCGACCCGGGCCTGGTGGACGTCCTCCGGGTCGTCGCCGATGCGCACGCCGGCGTCGTGGCGGAGGATGCGGATGACGGACGCGGTGATCGCCGCCTTCACCACGTCGCCCGCAGTCGGGTCGTCGTCCGGCTTGTGCTCCACCAGCTCGGCTGCCGCCGCGGCCCGGGCGCCCAGCGCCCGCACCACCTTGGGCACCGGCTCCACCGGACCCGCCCCCGCCCGGTGGAGGGCGGCCACCACCGCGTCGAGGAGGGCGGTGCTCGCCCCCGCCTCCAGCTCGACCTCCAGCTCCCGGAACCGGCTGGCCAGCTTGCGCCCCTCGTAGACGGACACCTCGTCGTCGACCACCTCGGCCAACCGTTGACCCTCGCCGTCGAGCAGCTCGACCCCCCGTCGGACGGTGCGGAGGCGGGCGGCGGCGGTGAGCTTGGCGCTGCGGGTGTAGGCCCGGACCAGGCTCGCCACCTCGGCCGGCACGGTGGACGACGCCGAGCCCTGGAAGGTGAGCTCCCGGCGCACGAGGGCGGGCCCGTCGTCGCCGTCGGCCAGCTTCACCGTCCAGCCGGTGCCGTCACCCGAGCGGTAGCGCAGGCTCGCACCCCACCGGGCCAGGCGGAGGTCGGCCGTGTCGAAGTAGGTCGCGTCCAGCCTGCGCTCGGGCAGGGCCCGGACGGTGACCCCGTCGAGCACGCCGGTGAGGTCGGGCAGGGCGAACCCGGCCCACGCCCCGAGCTTGGCCTCGCGCTCCCGGGTGGCCTTCATCGGCCGGAGGGGGGAAGGCCGCCTCCGGCGGCGGGGGCGGCCGACGGGACGAAGATCCTCACCCTTGGGGTCCGGTGCTGCGGCCGGGCCCCGTCGGCGGCTTGCGGTTGGTGCGGGCGACGGCCAGGTCCTGGAGCCGGTCGTGGGTGTTGCACCGGCCCTTCGGCGCGACCCGTCGCCACTGGCCCTCGGCGTCCAGCTGCCAGGCGAGGACGTCGTCGGCCATGTTCACGTCGAGGATCTCCTGGAGGCGGGCGGTGAGGGCGCGGTCGATCACCGGGATCACCGATTCGACCCGGCGGTCGAGGTTCCGAGGCATGAGATCGGCCGACCCAATGTAGTAGTGCCGCTCGGCCCGCTCGCCGAAGGCGAAGATCCGCGAGTGCTCGAGGTACCGGCCCACGATCGAGCGCACCCGGATGTTCTCCGAGAGCCCCGCCACCCCCGGGCGCAGGCAGCAGATCCCCCGCACGATGAGGTCGATCCTCACCCCGGCCGACGACGCCTCGTAGAGGGCGGTGATGAGATCCCAGTCCACCAGGCTGTTCATCTTCATCACGATGCGGCCGGGACCGTCGGAGTCGAGCCTCTCGTTGCGGATCAGCTCGGTGAGCCGAGCCCGCAGCGACGTGTTGGCCACCAGCAGGCGCTTGTACTGGACGTGGCGGCTGTAGCCGGTGAGGAAGTTGAACAGCCGGCCGAGGTCGGCGGTGAGGTCCTCGTCGGCGGTGAGCAGGCCGATGTCCTCGTACAGGCGGGCGGTGCTGGCGTTGTAGTTGCCCGTCCCCACGTGGCAGTAGCGGCGGAGGCCGTCGGGCTCGTTGCGCACCACCAGGGCGGTCTTGGTGTGGGTCTTGAGCCCGACCAGCCCGTAGACCACGTGGACCCCGGCCTGCTCCAGGGCCCGGGCCCAGGCGATGTTGGCCATCTCGTCGAACCGGGCCTTGAGCTCGATGAGGACGACGACCTGCTTGCCCGCCTCGGACGCGTCGATGAGGGCCTTGACGATGGCGCTGTCGCCCGAGGTGCGGTAGAGCGTCTGCTTGATGGCCAGGACATCGGGGTCGGCCGCCGCCTGGCGGATGAACGCCTCCACCGATGCGGTGAACGACTCGTAGGGGTGGTGGACGATGACGTCCCGCTCCCGCAGCACGGCGAAGATGTCGCCCGGCGCCTCCCCGATGCCGACCAACGCCGGGGGCACGACGGGCATCCACTGCTCGTCCTTCAGGTCGGGCCGGTCGAGGGCGTGCAGGGCCCACAGGCCGCCGAGGTCGAGGGGGCCGTCGATCTCATAGACGTCGTCGTCCTCCAGGGCCAGCTCATGGACCAGGAGCCGGCGCACGTCGGCCGGCATGGCCCGGGCGATCTCCAGGCGGACGGCCTCGCCGAAGCGGCGGCGGCGGAGGTTGAGGTCGATGGCGGCCAGAAGGTCTCCGGCCTCGCCCTCCTCCAGGTCGAGGTCGGCGTCGCGGGTGACCCGGAACGCGGAATGCGACTCCACCTCCATGCCCGGGAACAGCTCGCCCAGGTGGGCGGCGATGATCTGCTCGAGGGGCACGAACCGCTCGCCGTCGGGGAGGGGGACGAAGCGGGGTAGCAAGTGGGGGACCTTGACCCGGGCGAAGCGGCGCTCGCCGGTGCGGGGGTTGCGGACGAGCACGGCCAGGTTGAGCGACAGGCTGGAGATGTGGGGGAAGGGGTGGCCGGGGTCGACCGCCAGCGGGGTCAGAACCGGGAAGATGCGCTGGTCGAACACGCCGGCCAGGAAGCCCCGGTCGTCGTCGCTGATCTCCTCCCACCCGCACAGGAGGATGCCCGACTCCGCCAGCACCGGCACCACCCGTTCGGCGAGGATCCGGGACTGCTCGGGGATGAGGTCCATCAGCCGGCTGCGTATGGCCCGCAGCTGCTCGGTGGGGGTGAGGCCATCGGGGGAGGTCCCGCCCACCCGGGACACCTCCTGCTCCTTGAGAATCGCCACCCGGACCTGGAAGTACTCGTCGAGGTTGCTGGAGAAGATGGAGAGGAACTTGGCCCGTTCGAGCACCGGGGTGTCGTCGACGTCGGCCAACGCCAGCACCCGGTGGTTGAACTCGAGCCAGCTCAGCTCCCGGTTGAGGTACGGCGACTCGGGGGTCGGGCGGGGGAACTCGCGCACGACGCCGGTGGAGGGCTCGGTGGCACCCGCGGCGACATCCGGGGTGGCAGATGCGGCGGGATCCGGCACTGCCCTGGTCTCCTCCGTCGTGGGACTCGATGGTCACGTTAGTCGTCCCTGTGGATCGGGCGGCACCGACGGTGCCCCCCCGTCGCCGGCTTCGTGACCGTGAACGTGCGTGGCCGGGTCCGTTTCGGCGGGCGAACCGGCGTGGCCCTGCCGATCAGCCAGGCCAAAGCGGGATGCCCGGGTCGGCGAGGTTCACGCGAATGCCACCAGGCCCATGGGCGGCGGCCACCCGGTGTTCACCGGGCCGGTTTAGACCAGTCGCCGAGGGTGGCGCCGTCCCACGACCCCGGCGCCGCCCTCGGCGGGCGGCGGGCGAGGCGGGTGGCCGGCCGCCTCAGACCCGGGCCGGCTTCTCGTAGCGGTAGCCGAGGCCCCGGATGGTGGTGATGCGGCTCGGCCGGGAGGGGTCGTCCTCGATCTTCGAGCGCAACCGCTTCACGTGGACGTCGAGGGTCTTGGTGTCGCCCACGTAGTTGGGGCCCCAGATGCGGTCGATCAGGGTGTCGCGGGTGAGGACCCGGCCGGCGTTGTCGAGCAGCAGCTCGAGCAGCTCGAACTCGCGGAGGGGGAGGGAGATCTCCGATCCCCGCACCGTCACCCGGTGCCGCCCGGCGTCGAGGGCGACGTCGCCCACCTCGAGCACGTCCACCGGCCCGTCGTCGTCCTCCGGCTCCGGGCCCGCCCGTCGCAGCACGGCCCGGACCCGGGCGATCAGCTCCCGCAGGCGGTAGGGCTTGGTGACGTAGTCGTCGGCGCCCACCTCGAGGCCGACCACCGCGTCTACCTCCGAGTCCTTGGCCGTCACCATGATGATGGGGATCGACGACCGGGCCCGGATGTGGCGGCAGACGTCGATTCCCGACACGTGGGGGAGCATGAGGTCGAGGAGGACCACGTCGGGGCGGGAGGCGTCGAACTGCTCGAGGGCGTCGGCGCCGTCGCGGGCGACCCGCACGGCGAAGCCCTCGCGTGTGAGGCCCAGGGTGAGCGCCTCCACGAACGATTCCTCGTCCTCCACCACCAGGACGGTGGGCCGGCTGTCGGCCATCAGCGTCCGGCCCTCGGTAGGCGCAGCGTGAAGGTTGATCCCTCTCCCTCCCGGGAGGCGACATCGACCGTCCCCCCATGGTTCGTCGCCACGTGGCGCACGATCGACAGCCCCAGCCCGGTGCCGCCGGTCTCCCGGCTGCGGGCCCGGTCGACCCGGTAGAAGCGCTCGAAGATCCGTTCGAGGTCCTTGGCCGGAATCCCGATGCCCTCGTCGCGCACGGTGATCTCGACCCACCGCCGGTCGCCACCCGCGTCCAGTGCCACCACCGAGCCCGGCTCCGAGTACTTGACCGCGTTGTCGAGCAGGTTCACCAGGGCGGACACCAGCTGGCGCTCGTCGCCCAGCACCGGCAGGGCCGCGCCGGGAGCGGTGACCACCACCTTCACCTCTCGCTGGGCGGCCAGGGCGACGACCCGCTCGGTGGCGGCCGCGATCACGTCGAGCACGTCGACCTCGTCCTCCACCAGGACGCCGCCGGCCTCGATGCGGGACAGGTCGAGGAGGTCGCCGATGAGGCGGCCGGCCCGTTCCGCCTCCGACATGATGTGCTGGGCCAGTCGGCGGACGACCTGGGGGTCCTCCTCGTCGACCAGCGTCTCGGCCAGCACCCCGAGCGCGCCGATGGGGGTCCGCAGCTCGTGGCTGACGTTGGCCGCGAAGTCCTTCCGGACGGCCTCCAGCCGCCGCCGCTCGGAGATGTCCTCCACGAAGGCGATGGTGCCGAGGGTGCCGTCGGGGCCGGTCAGCGGGGCGGCGGTGATGTCGAGCGTGCGGGGCGGGGGTCCGCGCAGCTCGAGCGTCTGGCTGGCGGTGGTTCCCTCCCGGGCGCTGGCCACCACCTGGTCGACGGCCGCCGCCACCAGGGCGGAGACCTGGCGGTTGGCGTCGAGCTCGGCGTGCTGGCGGTTGCGGAGGACGAGCCGGCCGCAGGCGTCGTGGATGACGATGGCCGAGGTGAGGGCGTCGAGCGCCCGCCGCAGCCGGGCCGTCTCGGCCTTGGCCTCGGCCGCGTCGTGCTGGGCCTCGCGCACGGCCCGTTCGGCCTCGTCGCTGCGATGCCGACGCAACGGGGTGGTCATGAACCTGGCTCCTCCGCTCGGCCTCGTGACCTCGACGTTAGGGACGGGTCTCGTCCGACCGGTAGCGGTCCGGTGAACGATCGGCGAACGACTGGCGAAATCAAGGCGGTCCTGCCCATCGAAGGGTAACTGCTCAGGGACGACGGCCCGCCGGCCAGGGGGGCCGAAGGGAATTTGTCCTCAAGGTCGGCGGTCGGGCTGCCGATACTCCCGACGGGGACGACGTCCGTCCGGTTCGGCCGTGGCCCCATCGTCGGGGGTGACGTACATGGTCAATAGGAAGCTCGACATCTGGTTCGCCCTGTGCATCCTGCTGGGGGTGGTGCTGGTCCTCCTGGCCGGCTTCCACCGCCTGGGGATCGACATCCAGATCCCGGTGATCAGCACCCCGAACTAAGGGGGGCGGGCCTGCGGGCTTGTGCCCGGGCTCATCAGGCGCAGGTCGAGAGCCCGAGAGGAGATTCGAACTCCTGACCTGCTCATTACGAGTGAGCTGCTCTACCGACTGAGCTACCCGGGCCGGGTGACCCTTCGAGCGTAGTGGTCGACACGAGTGCCACCGGTCGCGATCTGCAAGGGTGGGGACCATGGTGGAGGGTGCGAACGACGCCGCCGCGCCGACCGTCGCGCCGACCGCCCCGCCGCCGCCCGTCGGCTCCGACGGGTCGGCTCGGTTCGACCTCCGGGAGGTCCTGCTCCCCCGTCCCGCCCGCCGGCTGCGGCGCCTGCCCCGGCTGTTCCGGCAGGCGTTCGCCCTCGTCCGCCGGGCGGCCCCCCGCCAGCTGGCCCTCTCCACCGCCCTCCAGGCCGTGCTCGGGATGGGCACGGTCGCCCAGCTCCTCCTGGCCCGCCACCTCCTGTCGGGGCTGGTGGCGGGGGGCGAGGAGGGCACCTTCTCCGCCCTGCTTCCGGCCGTGCTGCTGCTGGCCGGCGTGGGGGCGGTGGTGTCCTTCGCCAACCTGGCCCGCGTCGAGCAGCAGCGGCTCCTGGCCGAGCAGGTCGGTCGCTACGCCACCGGCCGCGTCCTCGACGTCTCCAGCTCCGTCGACCTCATCGCCTACGAGGACCCCGAGTTCGCCGACCGCCTGCAGCGGGCGGCGGCCAACGCCAGCGTGCGGCCGCTGCAGGTCGCCACCGGCCTCCTCGGGGTGATGGCCGGCGCCATCGCCATCGTCGGGTTGAGCGTGGCCCTGGCCGCCCTCCAGCCCCTGTTCCTGGTGGTGGTGGCGGTGGCGTACGTGCCGGCGTGGGTGGCGGCCAACCGGGCCGGGCGCCTGCTCCACGACTTCTCCGTGCTCCAGACCGAGCGCGACCGCCGGCGGTTCTACCTGTTCAACGTCCTCAGCCGGCGGGAGGAGGCGGCCGAGGTCCGCAGCTACGGCCTGGCCGGGTACCTGCACCGGTGGCACGACAGCCTCTACGACGAGCGCATCGACGAGCTGCGCCAGGTCCTGCGCCGTCGGCTGCGGGTCTCGGTGGCGGGCCAGATGATCTCCGCCCTGGTCCTGCCGGGGGCGATGGCCACCCTCGTCTGGCTCATCAGCGAGGGCCGGACGACGGTGGCGTCGGCGGTGGCGTCGGCCGGCGCCCTCTTCCTGCTCAACGGCCGGTTGGCGGGGCTGGTGCGCAGCGCCGGCCAGCTGTACGAGGCCTCTCTGTTCCTGGAGGACTTCACCGCGTTCATCGAGGGGTCGCGGGCGGTCCGGGCGACGACCTCCGATCGGGGGCCGGGGCCGGGGCCGGAGCCGGAGCCGGAGCCGGCCGGCTTCGACCGCCTGGTGGCCGACGGGGTCAGCTTCACCTATCCCAGCCGCATCGAGCCGAGCCTGGACGACGTGTCGCTGACCATCGGGGCGGGCGAGGTGGTGGCCCTGGTGGGGGAGAACGGGTCGGGCAAGACGACCCTGGCCAAGATCCTGGCCGGCCTCTACGCCCCGGCCCAGGGCTCGATCAAGTGGGACGGCGTCGACATCGCGACCCTCGACGGCAACCAGCTCCGGCGCTCGATCGGGGTGATCTTCCAGGACTTCGTCCAGTACCGGCTGACGGCGGGGGAGAACGTCACCACCGGTCGCCACGAGCGTTACGACGACGTCGAGGCGATGGAGGCGGCGGCCCGGGCGGCGGGCGCCCACGAGTTCCTCACCGCCCTCCCGAGGGGCTACCGCACCCGTATGGGCCCCCACTTCATCGGCGGCAGCGACCTCTCCGTCGGCCAGTGGCAACGGGTGGCCCTGGCCCGGGCCTTCTTCCGGGACGCCCCCTTCGTGATCCTCGACGAGCCCACCGCCTCCCTCGATCCCCGGGCCGAGCTCGAGCTGTTCGAGAACATCCGCACGATCTTCGCCGGCCGGTCGGTGCTGGTGATCTCCCACCGCTTCGCCAACGTGCGGGCGGCCGACCGCATCTACGTGCTGGCCCGGGGCCGGGTGGTGGAACAGGGGTCCCACGACCAGCTCATGGCCGGCGCCGGTCTCTACGCCGAGCTCTTCACCATGCAGGCGTCGACGTATCTCGACGGCCCGTGACGGCGGCCCCGCCGGCGTGGAGGGGCCCCGACTTCTTCCTGGTGGGGGCGGCCAAGTCGGGCACCACCGCCCTCGCCACCGCCCTCGGCCGCCACCCCGGGGTGTTCCTCCCCCCGCTGAAGGAACCGCATTTCTACGCCTACCTGGCCGATCCCACCAGCATCGGCCCGACCTACCGGGACGACGACGACGCCCGCCGGCGCTACCACGACCTGTACGCCGGCGCGAGCGGGGCCGGGGCCGGCGTGGTTGCGGTCGGAGACGCATCGACGTCGAACCTGACGGTCATCGGGGCCGCCGCCGCCATCGCCGGCGACGTCCCCGGGGCCCGCATCGTGGCCGTCCTCCGCCACCCCGTCGACCGGGCGTTCTCGGCGTGGTCGCACTTCCGGGCCGCGGGCGCCGAGTCCCTCGACTTCGCGGCCGCGGTGGCGGCCGAGCCGGAGCGGCTGGCGGCCGGCTACCCACCGCCGTACCAGTTCCTCGGACGTGGCTTCTACAGCGGGCAGCTCGGCCCGTACTACGACCTCTTCGGCCGGGACCGGGTGCTCGTCCACCTCTACGACGACCTGGTCGAAGACAGCGCGGCGGTGCTGCGGGCGACGCTGCGGTTCCTGGGGGCCGAGATCCCCCCGCGGCTGGCTCCGGTGACCAGGGAGAACGAGATCCGGGCCCCCCGGGGCGGGGTCCTGCGCCGGGCCCTGCCCCGCCGCCTCCGGTACCACCCCAAGCCCCGCATCGACCCCGCCCTCCGGGCCCGCCTGGTGGAGGACGTGCTCGGCGACGAGCTCGACCGCCTGGAGACCCTGCTCGGCCGCGACCTGTCAGGGTGGCGGTGAGTGGCGGTAGCGTGCCGCCCCGCCGGAGCAGGCCGGCGCCCCGGACCATGATCCTTCCCGCACCCGCCGTCCACGACGTCCACGGCCTCCGCATCCGCACGACCCTGGCCCTGGCCGCGCCCGTCGTGGCCGGCGACGCCTTCGACGTCGACGTCCGGCTCGGCCCCCCGGCGCCCGTCCCCTCGGAGCGGCCCGCCGGCGACCGGGTGGTGTCGGCGGCCCGGGCGGGGGACTCGTTCCGCCACGTGGCGGTGGCCGCCGGGCCGGTCACGACGCTGCGGGTGCCCCGGGTGTGCGACTTCGTCATCGGCCCCGAGCCGGGATCGGTGGAGTGCCGACCCGACCCCGAGGCCGACCTCGGGTTGGTGGCGGTCCTCGCCGCCGGCCTGCTCGTCGGCTACGTGCTCATCGCCGGCGGCGAGCTCGCCCTGCACGCCAGCGCGGTCGAGATCGACGGGGGGGCGGTGGCGTTCCTCGGCCCGTCGGGGATGGGCAAGTCCACCGTGGCCGGCCTGTGCTGCGCCGCGGGGACGCTTCTCGTCACCGACGACGTCCTCCGCCTCGACGTCTCGGGGCCGGGCGTCGTGTGCGCGGGCGGTTCCGGGCACATCCGCCTCCGCCCCCACGCGTCGTGGGTGATCGACCTCCTCTCGCCCCCGCCGGCGACGACGACGTCGTCCGACGGTCGGGTCACGGCGGTGCTGCCGACATCCACCCGGCGTCCGCTCCCGCTGGCGACCGTCGTCCTGCTCCGCCCGAGCCGGGAGGTCGACGAGGTCGTCGTGCGCCCCCTGGGCGGAGCCGCCGCCTTCGCCCGGGTGATGGCCGAGCTGCGGGTGGGGGGATGGGAGGACGACGGGGTCGGCCGCCACCTGCTCGGTGCGGTGGCCGCCGTGGTCGACCGGGTGCCGGTGGTGGAGGTCGACCTGCCGTGGGCCACCGGGTCGGAGACGTCGGTCGCCCCCGCCCTCATCGAGCGCCTCCGCAACCTGCGGTGACCAGCACCTTTCCCGAGCGGCTCCGGCCCCGACCCCTGGAGCTGGCCAGCGGGGTCACCTTCGGCGTCGACGACGAGGCCCCCCGGATCTCCCGCCGGGGCGCGGCCCACCCCCGGGCTGCGATCGAGACGGTCATCCGGGCGGCCCTGGCCCGGCCGCCGTGCCTGGTGAGCTTCTCCGGGGGCCGGGACTCGTCGTCGGTGCTGGCGGTGGCCACCCACGTGGCCCGCCGGGAGGGCCTGGCCCTGCCGGTGCCGACGACGCTGCGGTTCCCGGCCGCCCCCGGCAGCGACGAGAGCGAGTGGCAGGAGCTGGTGGTCCGCCACCTGGGCCTGCCCGACTGGGAGCGCATCGAGGTGTCCTCCGAGCTGGAGCTGCTCGGACCGGTGGCGGGCGACATCCTCCGCCGCCACGGGGTGCTCTGGCCGCCGTTCTCGTTCATCCAGACTCCGATCTTCGGGCGGGCCCGGGGCGGCACGGTCCTCACCGGCGTCGGAGGGGACGAGACCCTCGCCCGGGGGGCGCTGTCCCGCTGTCGGGGACGAGGCTGGGTCCGCCGCTCGAACCTGCGCACGCTGGCGGTGGTCGTGGCTCCCCGGGGGGTGAGGCGCCGGATCTTCGCCCGCCAGCCCCAGGTCCCCATCCCCTGGCTGCACCCGGCGGCCGAGGCCGAGGTGCATCGGCGGGAGGTCGAGCATCGGGGCACGACCCCCGACCGGTGGGACGCCGGTCTCGCCTGGTGGTGGCGGAGCCGGTATCGGGCCGCGATCTCCGCCAGCCTGGAGCTCCTCGGCGCCGACGCGGGGACGTCGGTGGTCAGCGTGTTCGTCGAGCCATCGGTGGTGGGCGCCCTCGGCCACCATTACGGAGCCCGGGGGCCGGTCAGCCGCCGCGCGGCCGTGGCCGAGCTGTTCGGGGACGTCGTGCCCGAGGCGCTCCCCGCCCGCACCACCAAGGCGTTCTTCGACGAGGCCGTCTTCGGCGAGCAGACCCTGGCCTTCGCCGCATCGTGGGACGGGACCGGACTGGACCCGACGCTGGTCAACGTGGATCGACTAGCTTCCGAGTGGCGCCTGGAGCGGCCAGGTGTGCGGACCTCGCTGTTGCTCCAACAGGCGTGGCTGGCTGCGGGATAGGTTCAGGCTTCGACAGGGGGGACGATGGGCAGCGACACACCGAACGAGGGACCGGCGTACAGCCCACCGCAGGTGACCTTCATCGGCCACCTGGCCGACGTCACCCGGCAGATCCCGCCGGGCAAGGAGGTCCAGGCGATCGACGGCCAGACGTACCTGGGCGTCGACATCGGCAGCTAGCCCGTCATGTCCGACCCCGGTCGCGGCGTGCTCCGCCTCCGGCCTGGCATCGAATGGCGGAACGTGGCCGGCGAGGTAGTGGCCCTCGACCTCGAGTCCTCGGCATACCTGGCGGTGAACGACACCGGGTCCCTCCTGTGGCCGTTGGTCGTCGCCGGGACGACGGAGGAACTGCTCGTCGACGAGTTGGTCAGTCGGTTCGCGATCGACGTCGACCGGGCGCGAGCCGATGTGGCGGCCTTCGTCGAGGGTCTTCGCAGCCACTCCCTGGTCGAGGTCGGCGGCTGAGGGCCCGGACGCTGCTGGCGGCGTTGGCCTCCCCCGTGGCCTCGGCCCGGGTGACGGCGTGGGCCTTGGCGCAGGCCCGTGCCCTCGATCGGGCGCTCCACGCCCGGGGCATCGACGCCATCGACCACATCGCGCCGTCGCCGGGCGTCGCCGCCCGCCACCGGACGACGGTCGCCGGCGTGCTGCGCCGCCGCCGGGCCACCTGCCTCGTCCGCTCGGCGCTGCTCCAGCGATGGGACGCCGATCACGGCCGGCACCGGCCCCTGGTCGTGGGTGTCGCCCGTGACCCCGGCGAGGGTGTGTCCGCCCACGCCTGGCTCGACGGCGAGCCCCACGCCCAGTTCGAGGAGCTCCTCCGCCGCCCGCCACCTCCGGCGCGCGCCGGGAGCGGCTCGGGTGCCCCCGACGCTCTCGCCTGAGCACCGCCTGCTCACCCAGGCGGCCCGGCCCCTCTTCCCCGTCGCCGCCGGTCCCGTCGACTGGGATGTGGCGCTGCGCCAGGCCCGGCGCCACCGGCTGGCCCCGCTGCTCTCCCGTCACCTGGAGACGGCCGCCCACCGGGCGCCGGCTGCGGTCGTCGCCGAGCTCACCGCCGACCGGCGGCGGACGGCGGCCTCCAACCTGCGTCTCCTGGCCGCCGGCCGCACCATCGTCGACACCCTCAGCGGCCGGGACGTGCCCGTCGTCGCCCTCAAGGGCCTGGCCCTGCTGGAGGTGGCCTACGACGACCTCAGCCTCCGGCCCATGGTCGACATCGACCTCCTCGTCCCGGACGCGTCCATCCAACGGGCGGAGGACCTCGTCCTCGAGCTTGGCTACCGCAGCGCCCGCCCCCGGGACGGCGGCTTCGTCGGGCCCCGGGGGGGAAGTACGCCTACCCCCAGCTGACCAGTGAGGACGGTCTCGTCCACGTGGACCTGCACCGGCACCTCCTCGCCGATGCCGACTTCGACATCGCCGAGGTGTGGGCGCACGCCCGTCCCAGCCGGAGCGGCGCCCACCTCCTGCCCGACGCCGAGGACCTGCTCATCCACCTGGCGGCCCACTTCTTCAAGGACCGGGTCCGCCGCAGCGCGGGGTCGCTGGGCCAGCTGGCCGACATCGCCTGGCTGGTGCACACGACCACGGTCGACTGGGACGTCGTCTCCGCCCGGGCGCTGGCCTACGGGCTGGGGGGGCGGGTGTTCGTCGCCCTCATGGCCGCCAACGAGCTGCTGGGGCCGGTGGTCCCGGCGGAGACGGTCGACGCCCTCCGGCCGGCGGCCTACTCGCCCACCGTGGGCCGGGCGTTCCTCCGCCGGCGGCTGCTGACCGACGCCGACTGGCACCTGCCCGGCTACTTCGCCAACGTGCCGAGGGCGCCGTTCAGCACCCGCCGGCGGCCCTTCCGGCGGGTGCTGCCCGACCGGGCCTACCTGGAGGCCGCCTACGGCCCCGTGGCCGGCCCGGGAACGACCTATCGGCGGCTCCTCCTGGTCCGGGCCCGGCGGGCGGCGACCCGCCTGCGGCCGTGGCACCTGTACGGCGACGCCCGCCTCAACCGCTGGATGCGGTCGGTGGCCGACGACCGACCCCCGTCCCGCAGCCGGCCCTGACGCCTCCGGCGGTACCGTCGCGGGAGATGACCGAGGATGTTCCGGACGAGCGGTCGCCCGCCCCGCCGCCGACGACAGCGGCGCCGGGAAAGACCTCCCCACCGCCATGGGCCGGTCGGGAGAAGGCGACCACGGTGCCGGCGGCGGCGGAGGAGGGTGAGCCGGAGCCGTTGCCGGGCGTGGTGACGCCGGCGGCGGCCGACGTGGTGGTGCCCCCGCCCCCGCCCGACGAGGGCCCGGCCGAGGCCGAGCTCGACGCCCCGACGCCTGCCCCCGGGGCCGCCCCGCCACTACCCCCGGAGGCGCCACCCCCCGAGCCGGATGCCGAGATCGACGCCGTGACCCTCGCCCTGGCCGGTGCTCCGCCCCCGCCCCTGCCCGCGGTTCCCGCCAGTCCGGCGCGCCCGGCGGAGCCGGCGGCCGAGGTCGACGTCGAGGACGACGGCGGTTTCGCCCTGCCGCCTGAGTTGCATGCCGGCCGAGCCGTCCCGGTCGACGACGACGGCGTCGACGAGGGTGTCGAACAGGAGCTGCTCGACCTGTGGGCGCTGGCCGGGGAGGACGACGGCTTCGACGACCACGACATCGACCGTGACCGTTGGCTCCGCCGGCGGGTCGTCACGCCGCTGTCCACCCGGTGGTCGGGGCTGCGGCGGGGCGAGCGGGTGAACGTCGTCCTCTACCTCCTCACCGGCGTGTCGATCCTGGCCATGGCCCTCGAGCTCCTCGCCGGGCCCGACTCCCTGCCGACCGAGGTCACCACCAGCCCGTCGGGGGAGGCCGCCGGCGTCCCGACCACGATCCGGTCGGTCACGACGGTCACCTTCAGCCTGCCCACCACCACCGACCCGCCACCGGTCGTCACCCGCGCCCCGGTCGGCCCGCCGACCACCGAGGCGCCGGCCGAGGCCCCCGAACCCGAGCCCGAGCCCGAGCCCGAGCCCGATGAAGAGCCGACGACCGTCCCGCCGACCACCGTCGCCCCCACCACCGTCCCTCGCACAACGGTTCCCGGCTCCCCGTTCCCAACGCCGGTGCCCCCCGTCCCGCCGACCTTCGTGGGACCGACGGTGCCCACCATCACGACCCCGTCGATACCCTCGCGGTAGCCCGCACCGGCGGCAGGCGCAGCAGCAGCGCCTGCAGCAGCAGCGTCTCGCTCGGGTTGTGGATGATGTTCTCGGCCACCTGCTGGATGGCGTCGAGGCCGGCCACGCCGGCGGCGGCGTCGACCCGGCGCTCCACCAGAGCGTCCCGGTAGGCGGCGGCCAGCACCGCCAGCCCGTAGCGCAGCTCGTCGGTGCGCAGCCGGCGCAGCTCCCGCCGGTGCCGGTCGGCCAACACCTTGCGGCCCGAGCCCCGCTCGCCCGACCGCTTGACCCGCGCCTCCATCTCCGCCACCTCGGCGGCGTGCCGAGCCGTGAGGGCCGGCACCGCCGCCGACCCGAGCAGCTCCACCAGCTCCGCCGCCACCACCGCCACCGCTGCCCCGGTGCCGTCGAGCCGGCCCGGCACCGAGCGCCACGTCGCCCGCCGGCCGGCGAACCCGGGGTCGGACGCCAGCAGGCGGGCCCGGTCGAGCCGTCCGCCGGCCGCCGACGCCACGTCGGCCGCCACCGCCGGGTCGACCCCGTCGGCGACCAGCGTCTCCACCACCCGCGGGGCCGGCAGCGGACCGAAGTCGACCCGCACGCAGCGGGAGGCGATCGTGACCAGCTCGGGCCCGGCGTGGTCGGCCAGGATCACGAACACCGTGCTCGGCGGAGGCTCCTCCACCACCTTGAGCAGTGCCGGCACCGCGTCCTGGGCCAGGTGGAACTCGGGGATGACCAGCACCTTGCGGGACGCCTCGTGAGGGGTGCGCATCGCCAACCGGCGGATCTCCCGGGCCTGGTCGATCCCGAGGAAGGCCCCCTCCCGCTCGATGACGGCCACGTCGGGGTGGACGCCGGCGACCACCCGCGAGCACACGTCACACGTGCCGCAACCGCCCCGGGGGCACAGGAGGGCGGCCGCCAGGGCCTGGGCCGCGGTGCGCCGACCCGTCCCCGGCGGCCCCACGAACAGGTAGGCGTGGACCGGTGCCCGAGCCGCGGCCCGCAGATGGGCGACCGCCCGCTCCTGGCCGACGACCCGGTCGAAAACGTCAGTCATCGGCTCATGGGCTCAGCGGCCGGCGCGACCCTCGTAGGCCGCCCACACCCGCGCCGCCACCTCCTCGACCGTCCCCGAGCCGTCGACCACGACCCATCGCCCGGGGTCGGCCGCGGCCAACGACCGGTACCCCTCCACCACCCGCTGGTGGAACGTGTCGCCGGCCGCCTCCATCCGATCGCGGGGCCGGCAGCGGCGGGCGGCGGCCACCTCCCGGTCGACGTCGAGCAGCACGACCAGGTCGGGCTCCAACCCCTCCGCGGCCCACGCCGACAGCCACGCCAGCTCGCCCCCGTCGAGGCCCCGACCGTGGCCCTGGTAGGCCAGGGTCGAGCCGGTGAAGCGGTCGCTCACCACCGCCCGCCCGGCGTCGAGGGCCGGCCGCACCACCTCGGCCACGTGCTGGGCCCGGTCGGCCGCCATCAGCAGCGCCTCCGCCCGGGGCGACAGCCGGGCCGTCGCCTCGCCCAGCACGACGTCCCGAAGACGGAGCCCGACCGCGGTCCCTCCCGGCTCCCGGGTCAGCACCGCTCCGAGACGCTCCGCCAGCAGGGCCGCCTGGGTCGACTTGCCGGTTCCTTCGCCCCCCTCGAACACCACGAACTTCACCGGAACGACACGTCGTCCGGCCGGGCCGCCGTGCGCAACGCCATCCGCCCTGCCACCAGGATGATGGCGGCCCCGATCCACAGGGTCAGGCGCACGCCGGGCAGCTCCACGGTGACCCCGCCCACCTCCAGGCGGCCGCCGACCAGCCGCTTCGACAGGCGGTCGAGGATCCCGGCCAGCAGGGGCGCCAGCGCCAGGGAGATGAGCAGGCACAGGCGGGACAGGGTGTAGAGGGCGGCGAAGATGCGCCCCCGCAGGTCGTCGGCCACGTTCTCCTGGAGGATGGTGAAGCCGAGGACGTACACCCCTCCCGCGCACACCCCCATCCCGGCGATGAACGTGAGGCACAGGCCCAGGCTCGACATCGACGACGCGGCCAGCATGCACACCCCCGCGCCGACGACGGCCAGGGAGAAGATGCGCTGGTGGGGCAGGTGCTTCTGGGTGACCGACAGGCCCACCACGCCCACCGCCAGGCCCATGCCCAGGGCGGTCAGCATGAGGGCGAAGCCGGCCGAGCCCGCCCCCAGCACCGCCGACGAGAACACCGGACCCAGGGGCGCCACCATCCCCCCGCCGATGAGCCCGGTGCCCAGCCCGACCATCACCGAGCGCACCACCGGGCTGGTGCTGATGAACCGCCACCCCTCCTTGATCTCGTCGAAGGCGTCGGTGAAGGGCGCCGGCGACCGCCGCCGGGGCGCTCTCGACCGGGGCAAGGAGATGGTGGAGATGATGAAGGCCGACGTCAGGAAGGTGACGACGTCGACGTAGATGGCCAGCGTCTCCTGGTTGAGCTCCAGGAAGTGCAACGGCCCGGAGTCCCGACCCAGCCACTCCGCCACCTTGGTCAGCGACGCGAAGAGCGCCGCTCCCACGGGGAACGTCCCGTAGGCCGCGGCCAGGGAGAACGAGTTGGCCGCCGGCAGCTTGTCCACCTTGACCACGTTGGGGACCGACGCCTCCTTGGCCGGCGACCACAGGAGGGTGAAGAGCTCCAGCACCAGGGACACGAGGAACAGGCCCCACACCGTGTCCACGAACGGCAGGAAGGCCAGGGTGACGCCCCGCCCGATGTCGCACGTCACCATCACCGTCTTGCGGTTCCAGCGGTCGACCAGGACCCCGCCCAGCGACGCCAGGAAGAACCCGGGGATCATGCGGGCGCTCATGACCAGGGCGATGGCCGTCTCCGGCGACCGGCCCCCGACCCGGGCGGTGATCGACAGGACCGCCACCAGCCCGATCCAGTCCCCCAGGGACGACACCACCTGAGCCAGCCACAGCCGGAAGAAGTTGGCCGAACCGAGCAGGGTGGGACCTCGCCGGCCACCTTCGTCGACGACGGTCGGCACCTCGGCGGTGACCGGTTCGTCGCCCTGCGGGGGCTCTTCGGCGAGGCCGGCCACAGGCTCAGGCTAGGACTTGGGGCGTGCTGACCGCGGTCTGGCTGAGGCCTTGCGGGCCGGGGTGCGGGGCTTCGCCGGTCCCCGGTCGCGGCGGGACTGGAGCAGCTCCGCCGCCCGCTCGAGGGTGATCGCCTCCACCGAGTCGCCCACCCGGAGGGACGCGTTGGTGATCCCGTCGGTGACGTAGGGCCCGAACCGTCCCTCCCGGACGGTGACCTCGCCGGCCGACACCGGGTCGGGGCCGAGCTCCCGCAGGGCGGCGGGGGCCGCCGCCCGTCCCCCCGGGCCTTGGGCTGGGCCAGCAGGGCGAGGGCCTCGTCGAGGGTGACGGAGAACAGGCGGTCCTCGTCGTCGAGGCTGCGGCTCTCGGAGCCCTTCTTCACGTAGGGCCCGTAGCGGCCGTTCTGGGCGCTGATCTCCTGGCCGTCGGCCGGGTCGACGCCGAGGACACGGGGGATGGTGAGCAGCCGGAGGGCGTCGTCGAGGGTGACCGTCTCGATGGACATGCGCTTGAACAGGGAGGCGGTGCGGGGCTTGGCCGCCTTGCCCCCGCCCTCGGCGTCGCCCAGCTGCACGTAGGGCCCGTACCGGCCGTCCCGCACGATCACCGGCAGCCCGCTCAGCCCGTCGGTGCCCAGGATCCGGTCGCCGCTCGGCTTGTCGAGCAGCTCCTCGGCCTTGGCCACGGTGAGCTCGTCGGGCGCGACGCCGTCGGGGACGGGGGCGGTGTCCTTGTCGCGGGACAGGTAGGGCCCGTACTTGCCCACCCGCACCGCGATCTCCCGGCCCAGGTCGTCGGTGCCGATGGGGATGGCGTTGACCTCCCGGGGGTCGATCTCGTCCAGCCGGTCGTTGACCATGGCCTTGAGGCCGGTTCCCGGTTGATCGTCGTCGGCAGTCCCGAAGTAGAAGCGGGACAGCCACGGCACCCGCTTCTCACCCCCGGTGGCGATGCTGTCGAGGTCGTCCTCCATGCGGGCGGTGAAGGCGTAGTCGACCAGGTCGGTGAAGTGGCGCTCGAGGAGGGTGACCACCGCGAAGGCGGTCCACGACGGGACCAGGGCGGCCCCCTTCTTCCACGCGTAGCCCCGCTCCTGGATGGTGCCCAGGATGGAGGCGTAGGTGGACGGCCGGCCCACGCCCATCTCCTCCAGGGCCTTGACCAGGGAGGCCTCGGTGAAGCGGGCGGGGGCCGTGGTGGTGTGGTCCCTGGGCTCGAGGGCGACCGTGTCGACGGCGTCGCCGGGGGCGAGGGCCGGCAGGCGCACCTCGCGGTCCTCCAGGTCGGCCTCGGGGTCGTCGGAACCCTCCACGTAGGCCCGCAGGAAGCCGGGGAACTCGATCGTCTTGCCGGCCGCGGCGAAGACGGCCTCCTCGCCGGCCGGGGAGGTGGCGCCGAGGCGGACCTGCATGCTCCGGCCCCGGGCGTCGGACATCTGCGACGCCACCGTCCGCTTCCAGATGAGCTCGTAGAGCGCCCGCTCCTCGGCCCCCAGCTCCTTGGCCACCTGGTCGGGGGTGCGGAAGCTGTCACCGGCGGGACGGATGGCCTCGTGCGCCTCCTGGGCGTTCTTGACCTTCTTCTCGTAGCGCCGGGGCTGTTCGGGGACGTAGGCCGGCCCGTACAGCTCGCCCGCCTGGCGGCGGGCGGCGGCGACCGCCGTCTCCGACAGGGCCGTGCTGTCGGTGCGCATGTACGTGATGTAGCCGTTCTCGTACAGGCGCTGGGCGGTGGACATGGTGCGCTGGGCGCTGAACCGCAGCTTGCGGCCCGCCTCCTGCTGGAGGGTGGAGGTCATGAACGGTGGGTACGGGCTGCGCCGGTAGGGCTTCTCGTCCACCGAGCGGACGGTGAAGGGGGCGGTCCGGAGGCGGTCGGCCAAGCCGGCGGCGCCCTCGTGGTCGAGGACGAGGACCTTGGCCCCTTCCGCCAGGCGGCCGGTCTCGTCGAAGTCCTTGCCGGTGACGAGCCGGGTGCCGTCGACGCTGATGAGGTTGGCGCCGAACGCCGCCTCCTTGGCGAAGCTGCCCTCGACGTCGGAGTAGGACGCGTTGCGGAACCGCATGCGGGCCCGCTCCCGCTCGACCAGGATGCGGCAGGCCACGCTCTGCACCCGTCCCGCGGAGAGCTTGGGCAGGACCTTGCGCCACAGGACGGGCGACACCTCGTAGCCGTACAGCCGGTCGAGGATGCGGCGGGCCTCCTGGGCGTCGACCAGTTGGCCGTCGAGGGCGCGGGGGTTCTCCAGGGCGGCCTGGATGGCGGGGGCGGTGATCTCGTGGAACACCATCCGGTGCACGGCCACCCGCTTGGGCGGGGACAGGACCTCCAGCAGGTGCCAGGCGATGGACTCGCCCTCGCGATCCTCGTCGGTGGCGAGATAGAGCTCGTCGGCGTCCTTGAGCAGGCGCTTCAGGTTGGTGACGATCTGCTTCTTGTTCTTGGCCACCACGTAGAGGGGCTCGAAGTCGCGGTCGACGTCGACGCCGAGGCGGGCCCAGGGCTCGCCCTTGAGGGCGGCGGGCACCTCTTCGGCGCCCCGGGGGAGGTCGCGGATGTGTCCGACCGACGACTCCACCACGTAGCCGCTGCCCAGGAAACGGGCGATGGTTCGGGCCTTGGCCGGCGATTCGACGATGACGAGGGGTTTGGACACGGGAGTGGACCTTTGGCGGCCGGACGGCCTCCTGTCAAGAGTACGGTCTGTCGATGGACCCCAAGTCGCTGATCGAGGCGTTCGGCACACTGGGCATCTTCGCCATCGTGTTCGCCGAATCGGGGCTGCTGGCGGGCTTCTTCCTTCCCGGCGACTCGCTGCTGTTCACCGCCGGGCTGCTCGCCTCCCGGGGCCTGCTCAACCTCCCCGTCATCCTGGTCGGGACGTTCGTGGCCGCGGTGGCGGGCGACCAGGTGGGCTACGCCATCGGCCGCCGCTACGGGCCCGCCGTCTTCAAGCGTCCCAACTCCCGGTTCTTCCATCAGAAGAACGTGGAGCGGGCCCGGGCCTACTTCGCCGAGCACGGCCCCAAGACGGTCGTGCTGGCCCGGTTCCTCCCCGTGATCCGCACCTTCACGCCGGTCGTGGCCGGCGTCGGGGCGATGGAGTACCGAACCTTCGTCCGTTACAACGTCCTCGGTGGGTTCCTGTGGGCGGTCGGCCTGACCATGGCGGGCTACGTCCTGGGTGAGTCGGTCCCCGACATCGACAAGTGGCTGCTGCCGATCATCCTGGTCATCGGGGCGGTGTCGTTCGTCCCCGTCTTCCTCGAGCTGTGGAAGATGCGCAAGGCGGGCAAGGAAGAGGCCTCCGAGCCCACCAGCACCTAGGCGGTCCCCGTTCCCTGTCCCGTAGGAGTCGCCTGGCGACCCCTACGGGACACGGAACGGGTCGCGAGGGCGGACCCTGCTAGGCGGTCGCCTTGGCCGTCTCGGGAACCTCGTCCATCGGGACCGCCTTGCGCTTGGAGAAGGCCAGGGCACCGAGGAGGACGACCAGGGCGGCGGCGGCGATGGCGTAGCGGGCGCCGTCGTTGTCCTGAAGGCTGATGACGGCCGGGAGCATGAGCAGCGACACCAGGTTCATGACCTTGATCAGCGGGTTGAGGGCGGGTCCGGCGGTGTCCTTGAACGGGTCGCCGACGGTGTCGCCGATGACGGCCGCCTTGTGCGCCTCCGACCCCTTGCCGCCCTCGTGGCCGTCCTCGATGTACTTCTTGGCGTTGTCCCAGGCGCCACCGGCGTTGGACAGGAACACGGCCATGAGCTGGCCGGTGAGGATGACCGCGGCCAGGAAGGCACCGAGGGCCAGGTACGAGATCCCGAAGCCGATGATCACGGGCGTGAGGACGGCGAGCAGGGCGGGCGTGGCCAGCTCCCGCAGGGAGGCGGCGGTGCAGATGTCGATGACCCGGCCGTACTCGGGCCGCTCGGTGTAGTCCATGATCCCGGGGTGCTCCCGGAACTGGCGGCGCACCTCCTGGACGACCGTGCCCGCGGTGCGGCTCACCGCCCGGATGGCCAGGGCCGAGAACATGAAGGCCACCGAGCCGCCGATGAGCAGGCCGATGAACGTCTTGGGGTCGGCCACGTTGATCTGGGTCAGCGGGTTGGCGAACAGATCGGCCTTGGGCAGGCCCAGCTCGTCGCCCACCACCTCGATGAACGAGGCGAACAGGGCGACCGCCGCGATCACGGCCGAGCTGATGGCGAAGCCCTTGGTGATGGCCTTGGTGGTGTTGCCCACCGCGTCCAGGCTGACCATGATCTTCTCCGCCTCGCCCGAGAACTCGCCCGACATCTCGGCGATGCCGGCGGCGTTGTCGGAGACGGGTCCGAAGGTGTCCTCCGACACGACCACGCCGGTGGTGGCGAGCATGCCCAGGCCGGTCAGGGCGACCAGGTAGAAGGTGAACTGGATGTTGCCGTCGCCCAGCCCGATGGCGACCCCCAGGGCGCAGGCGATGGCCACCACGGCCCACACGGTGGACTCCAGGCCGGACGAGATGCCTGACAGGACGGTGGTGGCGGGGCCGGTGCGGGCCGCCTCGGCGATGTCCTGGACCGGCGCCGTCTCGGTCGACGTGTAGTACTCGGTCAGGCGGCTGACCACCTGGGCCAGGACGAGCCCGACGACGATGGCCCAGAAGATGCGCAGGTTCTTCACGTAGAACTGGGCCACGAAGAAGGTGCCGATGATGGTGAGGAGGCCGGCGGTGAGGAAGCCCCGGTTGATGGGGGCCATGGCCGACTGGTCGGACTCCTTGGCCCGCACCGCGTAGACGCCGACGATCGAGGCGAGCACGCCCAGGGCCCGGGCCACGATGGGGAAGATGACGCCCAGGGCGGGGTTGAGGCCGATGGACTCGAAGGCGGCGAAGCCGAGGATGATGGAGGCGACGAGGGTTACCTCGTAGGACTCGAACAGGTCGGCGGCCATGCCGGCGCAGTCGCCCACGTTGTCGCCCACGTTGTCGGCGATGGTGGCCGCGTTGCGGGGGTCGTCCTCGGGGATGCCGACCTCGACCTTGCCCACCAGGTCGGCGCCCACGTCGGCCGCCTTGGTGAAGATGCCGCCGCCCACCCGCATGAACAGGGCCAGGAGCGATCCGCCGAAGCCGAAGCCGATGAGGATGGCGGAGGCCGTGTTCTGGAAGATCATGATGATCACGGTGGCGCCCAGCAGTCCCAGGCCGACGGTGAACATGCCGGCCACGCCACCGGTGCGGAAGGCCACCTTGAGGGCGGCGGGCAGGGAGCCGGTCTTGGCCGCGGCCGCGGTGCGCACGTTGCCCCGCACGGCCAGGCCCATGCCGATGAAGCCGGTGAGGCCGGACATGAAGCAGCCGGCGATGAAGGCCACCGTGCGCCACAGGCCCGACTGGCCGAAGGACAGGGCGACCGAGCCGTCGGGCTTGAGGATCTCGGTCGACGTCAGGAAGACGAGCACCGCCAGGGGGACGAGGATCATCCCGATGGTGCGGAACTGGCGCCGGAGGTAGGCCATGGCCCCCTCCTGGATGGCCAGGGCGATCTCCTTCATCTTGGGCGTGCCCTCGTCGGCGGCGAGCACGCCCCGCATGAGGCTCCAACCGACTAGGAGGGCGAGGATGGCGGTGCCGGCTGAGAACCACAGCCAGAACCACTCGGCGCCGCCCAGGGTGAAGTCCTGGAAGCCCCCCTCGGATGCGAGCAAGGTCATGCCGACAGCTCCTTCCTGACGAAGATTTGGTGGGCGACCTTCTCGCCCAGGAGTCGATCCTTCCCGTCCACCCGAACCACGATGGGCCCGTCGAAGGGATGGCGTTCACGCACCTCGAGACGCACCCCGGGCCGCAGCCCGAGCGTCTCCAGGAACTCGATGACGTCCGGGTCGGTGGATCCGGGCACGGCCACGACGGCGATGTCGCCCGGTTCGAGGTCGTAGAGCGGGGGCAGGGACGGGATGTCGACCGTCTCCGGCTCCGGGATGGGGAAGCCGTGGGGGCACGACGAGGGGCGGTCGAGGGCGACGAAGAGGCGGTCCTCCACCTCCTGGGGCAGGTCGTGCTCGAACGAGGTGGCCAGGCGGTCGGCCTCGTTCCAGGCGTAGCCGAGCATGTCGGACAGGAAGCGTTCGACGATGCGATGCCGGCGGATGGCTCCCACCGCGGCCGCCCGGCCCAGCGGGGTGAGCTCGACGCCCTTGTAGAGCTTGTGGACCAGGAGTCCCCGCTCGGCCAGCCGCTTGACGGTGGCGGTGGCGGTGCCGGGGGCCACGCCCAGGGCCTCGGCCAGGGCGCCGGTGGACGCGTCGTGGCCTTCGTTCGACATCCGGTACAGCGCTTTCAGCGCCTCGCGGTCGGGTTTTGAGTGGACGGGATCCATGTTTCGGCCCGCGAAAACTAGGGGTCCGCGCACCCGAAGGTCAAACTTCGGGTGGGGACCATCCGGGCGGCGCCAACTCGAATCCTTCGAAGCGGAAGGCGGGGGAGACGGTGCACCCCACCAGGCTCCACCGTCCGAGGGAGCATGCCGCCTGCCACTCGCCGGCGGGGACGACGTGCTGAGGCCGGTCAGGGCCGAGAACGTGGCGTCCTGGGGGCGAACCGACCGAGAGCTCGAGCGGGTCGCCGCCGTAGAAGTGCCAGACCTCGGTGGCGTCGACCCTGTGCCAGTGAGACCGCTCCCCCGACCGGAGGAGGTAGTAGATGGCGGTGACCGCGTCCTCCCGCCACGTCTCCCGGTACCACCCGCCCTCGGGATGGGCGGCGAGCCCCAGATCTCGGATCACGTCGTCGGCTTCCATCGGCGCCACTGTCGCGCGGAGCCCGGGGTCAGGACGGCAGGAGCTCGTAGTCCGGGTTCAGGATGGCGAGACGGTGGGTCGGGACCCCGGCCGGGGCTGCACTCGCACCGATCGCACCCGACCCGACACCCGGACACGGGTCGGCCAGGTCACCTCGCCGATGGGGGTCACTGGCTCCGGCCCAGGTGGTAGGGGACGAAGGTGACGTGGGCGTGGGCCAGCCCGGCGACCGAGGCCGCCAACCGGTCGGCGGTGTGACCGTGCAGGAGCCGGTGCCACCGGTAGAAGCTCGACGACGATCGCGAGCATCCCCGCCTGGTCACGGAGCCGGGGGCGGGGTACCGGCTGGTGGACCCGGGGGCGTCGCCGGCGGGGTAGCGGGCGCGGTCGGCGAGCCCGGGCCGGGAGGGGTCTGCTGGGTCGCCGACGGCCTCGGCACGGCCCGCCGGGGGGGCGCCTCGGGCGGGTTTCCGGCGTCGATGTGGTACGGCACCGAGGTCACCACCGTTCCCGTCCGGAACAGGAGCTTGCCCTTGAGGAACAGGGCGCTCTGGTTGTGGAGGATGTTCTCCCACCACTTGCCGACCACGAACTCGGGGATGACGACGGTGACGGTGTCGTCGCCCCACCGGGCGTCGACCTCGTCGATGTACTCGACCACCGGCGCCACCAGCTCCCGGTACCGGGAGTACTTGATCTCCAGCGGGATCTCGATCTTGAAGTCCCGCCACTGCCGCTCCATCTCCTCCCGGTCGTCCTCCTCGTAGGTGACGTAGAGGGCCACCAGGTGCTGGGGCCGCAGCGAGCGGGCGTAGGCCAGGGCCTTGAGCACCCCCACGTGGATGCGCCCGACCAGCACGATCACGGTGTGGTTGATGGGCTGGGGCCGGACCATGCTGGGGTCGAACACGAGCGCTTTGGTGACCCGGTCGTAGTGGCGCTTGATGCCGGTGAAGATGGCGATGATGAGCGGGATCACCACGATGGGCAGCCATGCCCCCTTGGTGAACTTCGTGACGGCCACGATCACCAGGACGATGCCGGTGGCGGAGGCGCCCAGGATGTTGATGGTGATGCCCTTGCGCCACCCCGGTTCCCTCAGGTTGAGGTGGCGCTTGACCATCCCCGTCTGGCTGAGGGTGAACGAGGTGAACACGCCCACCGCGTACAGGGGGATGAGGGCGGTGGTGATGCCTCCGAAGGCCATGAGCAGCCCCCCCGCGGCCAGCGCCAGGAACACGACGCCGTTGGAGAACACCAGCCGGTCGCCCTGGTTCATGAACTGCCGGGGCAGGAAGCCGTCGCGGGCGATGATCGACGACAGCCGGGGGAAGTCGGCGTAGGCGGTGTTGGCGGCGAGGGTGAGGACGGCGGCGGTGGCGAACTGGAGGATGACGTACAGCGGTCCCCCGCCGTAGACGGCCTGGCCCATCTGGGAGATCACGGTCTCGTTGTGGCTGGGGTAGGGCTGGACGTGGTGGGCCAGCACCGACACCCCCACGAACAGGGTGGCCAGGATGCAGCCCATGATGGTGAGGGTGGCGGCGGCGTTCTTGGCTTCCGGCTTCTTGAACGCGGGAACGCCGTCGGCGATGGCCTCGATGCCGGTCAGGGCCACCGCACCGGACGAGAAGCCGCGCAGCAGCAGGAAGAGGCTGATGCTGCCGCCGGCCAGCATCCCGTCGAAGTCCTCGGGAGACGGTGCCGGCACCTTGGAGACGTCTCCCAGGAGGAGCTCCCGCCCGAGCCCGTAGAGGATCAGGAGGGACAGGCTGATGATGTAGGTGTAGGTCGGGAAGGCGAAGACCATGCCCGACTCCTTCAGCCCCCGCAGGTTGGCCACGGTGATGAGCAGGATCAGGACCAATCCGACTCCGACCCGGTGCTCGGCCAGATCCCGGAAGGCGGGGAGGGAGACGATGGCGGCCACCCCGGCCGAGATCGACACCGCCACCGTGAGGATGTAGTCGACGAGGAGCGACGCCCCGGCCACCAGGGACGGGTAGCGGCCCAGGTTGTCCCGGCTGACCAGGTAGGACCCGCCGCCGTTGGGGTAGGCGAAGATCGTCTGCCGGTACGACGCCACCACGATGGCGA
Source organism: uncultured Acidimicrobiia bacterium (assembly GCA_963790325.1). GTDB lineage: Bacteria > Actinomycetota > Acidimicrobiia > Acidimicrobiales > AC-14 > JAXDMK01. The sequence continues at coordinate 135,409 of CAWBNY010000001.1, read as the reverse complement.
TGAGGACCGCCACCACGATGGAGATGGGGACGAGCTTCGACAGCCCCACGGTCAGGCTGGTGGTCGCGCCCACCGCGATCACGAAGAGGATCTCCTCGGTGGCGTAGGCGGTGGAGGAGATGGCGTCGGCCGAGAAGGTGGCCAGGGCCACCGGCTTCGACAGCCGGCGGTGCTCCCCCTCGGTGGTGGCGATGGGTCGACCCACCAGGAGCCGCTTCAGGGCCGCGTACACGAGGCGTCACGGTACCTGGACCGGGCGAGCACCCGAACTTCGCGCCGGCGAGTTGTGCTAGCCGGCGCGGTGCGTGTTCCATGGCGCATGTGCATGTGATCGTCGTCGGCTGCGGGCGGGTGGGGTCGGAGCTGGCCGTGTCGCTGGAGAAGGCGAGACACACGGTGGCGGTGATCGACAAGGACCGGGACGCGTTCCGCAACCTGCCCGAGTCCTACTCCGGCACCGTCGTCCTCGGCTTCGGGTTCGACCGGGAGCACCTGGAGCAGGCGGGCATCGAGGAGGCGGGGGCGCTGGCCGCGGTCACCAGTGGCGACAACTCCAACATCCTCACCGCCCGCATCGCCCGGGAGACCTACGAGATCCCCAACGTGGTGGCCCGCATCTACGATCCCCGGCGGGCGGTGATCTACCAGCGCCTCGGCATCCAGACGGTGGCCACCGTGGCCTGGACCACCGACCAGGTGCTGCGGCGGCTGTTCCCCGAGCAGTCGGTGAGCGAGTGGACCGACGCCACCGGCAGCATCAGCCTCATCGAGCGGGCCCTGCCCCCGTCGTGGGCCGGCCGCCGGCTGTCGGAGCTGGAGGACCCGGACCGGACGCGGGTGGTGGCCCTGTCCCGGGGCGGGCAGGCCCGGCTGTGCGGGCCCAACCTGCTGGGTCAGGAGGGCGACGTCCTCCACCTGGCCGTGAGCGCGGACGCGGTCGACGAGCTGGAGGCCAAGCTGGCGGGCAAGGGAGGCGCATGAAGGTCGCCATCGCGGGGGCGGGAAACGTCGGCACCTACATCGCGGCCGACCTCAAGGAGGCGGGCCACGAGGTCATGCTCATCGAGCAGAACCCCGACCTCGTTGCCCGCCTGCGCAAGGGCCTCGATGTGAGGTGGGTCATCGCCGACGCGTGCGAGGTCTCGTCCCTGCACCAGGCGGGGCTGGCCGACGTCGACGTGGTGGTGGCCGCCACCGGCGACGACGAGGACAACCTCGTCATCTCCCTGCTGGCCAAGCAGGAGTTCGCCGTCCCCCGGGTGGTGGCCCGGGTGAACCATCCGGCCAACCAGTGGCTGTTCAACGAGACGTGGGGGGTCGACGTGTCGGTGTCGACGCCGCACCTGCTGACCGCCCTGGTGGAGGAGGCGGTGTCGGTCGGCTCGCTGGTGCGGCTGCTGCAGTTCCAGGACGCCCGCCTGGTGGAGGTCACCCTGGCCGACATCTCCCCCGCGGTGGGGATCCCCCTCGCCGACATGGGTGTCCCCCGGGACGCCACCATCGTGGCCATCGTCCGCGATCGCCACGTGATCGTCCCCCGGGGCGAGACGATGATGCAGACCGGCGACGAGGTGCTGGCGCTGGTGACCCCCGAAACCGAGGAGGCGGTGAAGACCCTCCTGGTCGGCACCGCGGCCAGGACCATCACCAGTGCCGCCGGCCTGATCGAGAACGACCAGGCGCTGTAGTCGTCTCAGCCGGGCCGGCCGTGCCGGCACGCCGTGCCGGCGGGGGTTGCGACTACGCCAGGAGCTCGTAGCGGGGGTTCATCAGCAGGATGCGGCCCCGGCCGCCCTGGTCGGTGCCTCGGCCGCTGAGGAGGAGGCGGCGGCCGGGGGAGATGCCGGCGATGCGGCGGCGACCGGTCCAGACCACGACCAGCATCCCGGTGCCGTCGCTCACGGTGGCCTCCAGCGACGGCGATCCGGCCCGGGGGACGATGCGGGTGGAGGAGATCTCGCCCGCCACCGTGATCTCCTGACGGGGCAGGCACTCGCCGATGGGGGTGACCCCGGGCAGCCCGGTGCAGAAGACGCGCAGCCGCTCCTTGTCGATCTCGGCGACCGGCTTGGTCAGGTCGTGGAGGAGCTTGCGGAAGGGCATCGGGCTACCGGCTACCGGTCGGGGACGTCGCCGTGGCGCATGACGAGGCGGACCTCGGTGCCCTTGCCGGAGGAGCTGAACTCGACCACGTCGACCAGGGCCCGGATGAGAGGGATGCCCAGGCCCCGCTCGAACTTCAGGCGGGCGGGGTCGGTGACCGGCGGGTGGTCGGGCAGGTCGGACGGGTCGAAGCCGGGGCCGCGGTCGCAGATGCGGACCTCGAGACCGGTCTCGTCGACCCAGCAGCGCACGACGACCCGCTCGTCGGTGGCGATCGACGAGTGGGCCTCGATGGCGTTGGTGCAGGCCTCGGACACGGCCAGCTTGAGGTCGTCGACCCGCTCGTCGGCCAACTCGCCGTCGGCCGCGGCCATGGCCGACACGGCCAGCCGGGCCAGCGCCACGAACTCGGCGCGGGCCGGGATCTCCAGCTCGACGGCCTCCCCAACCATGCTCGCCGTCTTACCTCCCTAGGCGTCGATTCCGACTGCCGAATCTACCGAACTGTGGATGGAGAACACCTTGGTGAGCCCGGTGATCTCGAACACCTTGAGAATCCGGCTCTGGGTGCACACCAACATGAGATCACCGTCGTGGCTGCGCAGCCGCTTGAGCCCGCCCACGAGCACCCCCAGCCCGGTGGAGTCGAGGAAGTCGACCCCTTCGAGGTTGACGATGATGTGATGCTTGCCGTCGCTCACCAGCTCGATGAGTCGTTCCCGGAACTTGGGGGCGGTGTAGACGTCGACCTCGCCCGTTACGCTCAGCACGGCCCAGCCGTCGCGTTCGGCGACGTCGAGTCCGAGATCCATGAGTCCTACTCCTCCCCGTTGCCCAACGCCGGTGGCACCTGACTCACGCTACCCCTACCCCCACCCCTCTCGAAACACGGAGGCGGCCGACCTGGCCGACGTGGTGGCGGCCCTGGCCGAGGACGGCCAGGTGGTGCACGTGGAGCGCATCCCCGCCCGGTCCGCCCGGGTGTGCCCGCCGGCCCGTCCCTTTCCCGCAGCGATGGCCGCCTGCTTGCCTCCCGGCGGGCTGTGGTCGCACCAGGCAGCGGCCGTCGACCTGGCTCGGGAGGGGACGTCGGTGGCGGTTAGCACGGGTACCGCATCGGGCAAGTCGTTGTGCTACCAGCTGCCGGTGGCCGAGGCGGCGCTGGCGGGCGGGACGTCGCTGCTGCTGTTCCCGACCAAGGCCCTGGCCCAGGACCAGCTTCGGGCGCTCGGGTCCCTCGGTGGGTCGGGTGCCGTCCCGGGACTGGTGCCGGTGACCTACGACGGCGACACCGACCCGTCGGCCCGGGCGTGGGCCCGGCGCTCGGCCACCGTCGTGCTGACCAACCCCGACATGCTCCACGTGGGGGTGCTGCCCCATCACGAGCGGTGGGCCCGGTTCCTCGGGCGGCTGCGGTACGTGGTGGTCGACGAGCTGCACACCCTGCGGGGGATCTTCGGGACCCACGTGGGCCATGTCCTGCGCCGGCTGCAACGGGTGTGCGCCCACTACGGGTCGGAGCCGACGTTCGTGTTCTCGTCGGCCACCATCGGCCGGCCGGGAGAGCTGGCGGCGGCGCTGTGCGGCCGCCCGGTGGCGGAGGTGGTCGACGACGGGTCGCCCCGAGGCGAGCGGGTGTTCGTCCTCTGGAACCCACCGGTGGTCGACGAGGTCGCCGGCACCCGGGCATCGGGCCACGGGCAGTCGGCCCGGCTGCTGGCGGGGCTGGTGGCGAGCGGGTCCCGGGCCATCGCCTTCACCCGCAGCCGGCGGGGGGCCGAGCTGGTGGCGGCCGAGGCCCGCCGGCGGGTGGCGGCGATGTCGGTGGACGGGAAGGGGCTGGCCGAGCTCATCCGACCCTACCGGGGCGGGTATCTGGCCTCGGAGCGGCGGGAGATCGAGGCCGAGCTGTTCGGCGGCCGGCTCCGGGGGGTGGCGGCGACCAACGCCCTGGAGCTGGGGATCGACGTGGGCGGTCTCGACGCATGCGTGCTGGACGGGTTCCCCGGCACCATCGCCTCCATGTGGCAGCAGGCGGGGCGGGCCGGGCGCCAGCGTCAGCAGTCGGCGGCGGTGCTGGTGGCGGGTGAGGACCAGCTCGACCAGTGGTTCATGGCCCACCCGGCGGAGGTGTTCACCCGGTCGCCGGAGCCGGCGGTGGTGAACCCGGGCAACCCGTTCGTGCTCGACCCCCACCTGGCCTGCGCCGCCTACGAGCTGCCGCTCACGCCCACCGACGAGGCGTGGTGGGGCGACGACCTCGACGAAGGCGTCCGCCGGCTGGTGCTGGAGGACCGGCTGCGGCTGCGGGACGGCCGGGCGGTGTACGGGGGCGGGGGCGCCCCGGCGGCGGCGGTGGGGCTGCGGACGGGGTCGTCGTCGTCGGAGTACCGCATCGTGACCGGCCCGGTCGGCTCGGATGGTGGTTTCCGTCTCATCGGGACCGTCGACGAGGGCCGGGCCTACTCGACCGTCCACGAAGGGGCGCTCTACCTCCACCAGGGGCGCCAGTACCGGGTCACCCGGTTGGACCTGGGGGATCGGGCCGCCTGGGTGGAGCCGGACGAGGCAGACGAGGTCACCCAGGCCCTGACCGACCTCGAGGTGGAGCTCCTCCACGTCGACGACCGGGCCGTGGTCGGGCGGTCGGAGCTGTGCGTGGGGGCGGTGGAGGTGACCGAGCGGGTTAACGGCTACCAGCGCCGGACGCGCTCGACCCGGGAGCCGTTGGGGTTGGTCGAGCTCGACCTGCCCCCGACCCGGCTGCGGACCCGGGCCTTCTGGTACGTCGTCGAAGACGCGCTGCTGGCGGAGGCGGGCATCCCGCCGGCCCGGGTGCCGGGGACGGTGCACGCAGTCGAGCACGCCGCCATCGGCATGCTCCCGCTGTTCACCATCTGCGACCGGTGGGACGTGGGCGGGCTGTCCACCAACCGCCAGGCGCAGACGGGTCGGGCCACGATCGTGGTCTACGACGGTTACCCCGGGGGCGCGGGCATCGCCGAGCTGGGGTTCGCCGCCGGTCGCCGCCACCTGGAGGCGACGCTGGAGGTGGTGTCGGCCTGCCGGTGCTCGTCCGGATGTCCCTCGTGCGTGCAGTCCCCCAAGTGCGGCAACCTCAACGAGCCTCTCGACAAGGCGGGGGCGGTGGCGCTGCTGCGGGCGCTGCTGGCCTAGCTCAGGGCCGGGGGCCGACGAAGACCTCGGGCGCCTCGGCCCATGCCGACTCTCGGTCGAAGGCGTAGAGGGCGGCCGGGTCGGGATCGGAGTCGAGGTCGCCGAAGAGGGCCAGCTCGTAATGGGCGGGCTGGTCGAGAAGGCTGCCGATCCCGTTGGTGGCCGGTGCCGGCTCGGCGGCGCGGGCTGGCTCGGCGTCGGGCTGGCTCGGCGGGCTGGCTCGGTGGCGCGGGCTGGCTCGGCGGCGCGGGCTGGCTCGGTGGCGCGGGCTGGCTCGGTGGCGCGGGCTGGCTCGGCGGAGCGGGCTGGCTCGGTGGCACCGGCCTTGGCGGCCGATGCCGGCTCGGTGGCGCGGGTTTTGGCGGCCGGTGCCGGCTCGGTGGCGCGGGCCGCCTTGGGGGAGCGAGCCGGCTTGGCGGCCGGTGCCGGCTTGGGGGCGGGGGCCGCCCCGGCCGGCTCCGGTGCGTCGAGCAGCCCGAGGGCGGCGACGGGCTCGAACTCGGCCCACACCGGCAGGGCGGCCACCTCGTCCGGCGGCGGGGGCCGGTGGTGGCCGCCGTTGGCCACCGCCTCGGCCACGTCGATGGGGATCTCGATCTGGCCGGCGCGCGCCGCCTCCAAGGCCCGGGCCACGTAGGTGCCGGGGGGCGGCTTCTCGGGGAGGGCCTTGGTGCGGACGTTGAGCAGCCGGATGTGGCCCGCCATCACCAGGAGGATGAGGCCGGCGGCCACCGGGATCAGGGGTCGGTTCTGCCTGAACTCGGCCACCTGCCGCTGGCGGGGCGTCTCGGGCAGGACCGCATCCTCCTCACCCGGCTCGGCCTCGTCCGGGAGCGTGCCGAAGGGGAGCGTCTCGCCGAAGCCGGTGTCGGGGAGGTCGAGGAAGATGGGACCCGGCGTGGGCAGGGTGGGCGCCTGGCCGGACAGGAACGACCCGATGTCGACACCCTCACCGGTGAGGGTGGTGGGCGGCGCCGCCGGGTCGGCCGGGTTGGTGGTGGAGGGCGGCGGAGCCACGTTGATGGTGCGCTCGGCCGACGCCTTGGAGATCTTGTCGGTGGTGTTGTCGCCCGAGGCCCCGTTGCGCACGGCGAAGACCTTGTAGACGAAATCGCCCCCGTTGGTGCCGGCGGCGCTGGAGTCGGTGAACGTGGGCCGGCCCGAGGCGGGCTGCTTGATGTCGCTGCCCAGGCGGCGGAAGTCGCCCCCCGGCTCCTTGCGGAAGATGGCGTAGTAGCGGACGTCGGGCTCGGGGTTACGAGCCCAGGAGACGATGACGCTGCGGTCGTCGCCGGCCTCGAGCTTCAGGTCGCTCGGTGCCCTGGCCTCGGCCTCCAGGCGGAAGGGGATGGGGCCGACGGGGGCCGAGGCCGGGTTGGCGCAGCCGAGGGAGAGGGGGTCGCAGTACTTGCCCGTGGCCGAGACCTCGTAGGGGCCGTTGTAGGCCAACTCGGGGATCTCCCACCGGAAGGTGACCCGGGGGCCGCGGCAGCCGCCGTCGGTGACCACCTGGCAGCCGTCCTGGGTGACGGGGCTGCCGCCGGTGGGACCGGTGGGCGCCACCTGCAGGTCGATGGCGACGATCTGCTCCACCGAGAGCCCGAGCAGGGATGCCCCGGTGAAGGACCCGGTGGCGACGGGCGACGACGAGACGTCGTCGGTCGGGTCGATCGACATCGACCGCTCGGGGTCGGCCCCGGCGGGCGCGGCCCATCCGCCGACGAGCGTCAGCACGGCCGCTGCACCCGTCGCGACCCGCCCCATCCGGGCCCGCCGCCGGTGGGGCGACAAGGAGGCGGTGGGGTTCACGCGGCCTTGAGGTCCTGGACGAACGTGCCCTGGACGATGAGGCGCTGGGCCGCCGACCCCTTCGGGTGGCACGTGGTGAGGGTGAGCGTCTTGTCGACGGTCTTGTCGATCACGCTGAGGTCGTCGGGGGCGGTGACGAAGGGGTTCTTGGCCACCTTGTACTGGCACGCCCCGATCGGCGTGATGAGCTCGATGGTGTCGCCCGCCTGGAGCTGGTCGAGGTTGCCGAAGGGCCGCCCATAGGTGGTGCGGTGGCCGGCGATGGCGACGTTGCCCCCCTCGCACGGCAGGGCGGTGTTGGGGTAGTGACCCGCCCCGGCCCGGAGCGCGCTGGGGGTGATGCCCTCGACGACGACCACGTCGATGTCGAGGGCCGGGATGCGGATGCGCGTCAGGCTGTCGCCGGTCTCGACCTTGCCCTCCTTGTAGGCCTGCTGCAGCTCGGGGCTGACCAGCTGGTCGTCGAGGCGGGCCTGGATGCGGCCCTGCCAGGCGTTGGTGAAAAACGGGTAGCCGACCAGGCCTACACCGCCCAGGAGAAGGACCACCGACAACCCGGAAAGAGCGACCCGGAGCCAGCGGTGGGAGCGAAGGACGTTTATGAGCACGCGGCCCTACCTATCAGTTCAGGCTCGTTCCAGATGCTTGGCGAGGGTACCGGAGCCGCCGGAGTGTCCGGCGTCACGGCCGCTAGTTGTCGGCCGGGCTGCGCTTGCCACTGGGCCGGGCAACGAGCAGCCGGCGGGTGGTGAAGGCGGCCAGCAGGAGGGTGAAGCCCGCCATCGGGATCCACGGGTCGTTACCGGTCTTGGCCAGCTGCGCCACCGGCTCGACCAGCTTCTGCTGCTCGACCAGCTGCGACTGTCCACCGATGCCGCTCTCGGCGTGGGCCAGCTCGAGCTTGATCCCGCCGCTGATGCCCTTGAGCAGGTGGATGGAGACGCCGTCGGCCACCGAGGACACGCTGCCGTCGGGGTTCTTGGTGGTGGAGCCGGCGCCGAGGGCGATGGTGGACTCGAGGGGGGTGCCGGCGAGCAGGGTGAGGGGCTGACCGAGCTTCACGGGGATCTCGGTGAGCCCGCCCAGGATGGGCAGGCCGAGCTTGACGGTGAGGATGGCGGCGTCGAATCCGGGGGTGCTGGTGCCGCCGGAGCGGTCGAACACCGACGTGGCCTTGGCCGAGCCGACGATGATCGAGATGAGGGGGGCGCCGCCGAGGGCGAGGCCGGGGAGGACGTCGATCTGGCCGCCCTGGGCGGTGGCGATGGCGCTGACCTTGCCCGTCTCGGTGAGGCCCTGGGAGGTGGAGGTGCCGAGGCGGATGGAGGCGAGCTGGGTGGCCTGCTTGATGACGTCGACCAGGCTGGAGACTGGCTGGGTGAGGTCGACGCCGGTGCCGGCGGTGCCGACGAGGCCGGTGAGGAGGTTGCCCACGATCGGGGTCAGGGCGCCGGTGACGGTGCCGAGGACCTGGTCGAGGAGCGGGGCCAGCGCGTCGAGGACGGGGGCGAGGAGGGCGAGGACCTGCTGGCCGCCGACGTCGATGGCGGCCACGGAGCCCTGGCCGAACGCCTGGGGGGCGCCAGGGGTGCTGTCGACCTTGGCCTCACCGCAGGCCAGCTGCAGGCTGAGGAGGCTGAGAAGGGGGAGGTTGAGCAGGCAGGCCTTGGGCGGGGCGATGGCCTGACTCGGGCCGGTGGTCTCCACCGTGCTGACCGTGCCCGGGGCGAGGAGGACGCCGCCACCGGTGGCCTTGGCCAGGGGCGCGCTGGTCATCTGGATGCCGGACGCACCGACGGTGATGTTGTTGCCCAGAAGGCTGAGGTTGAGGGCGCGGGCGCTGGCGGTGGCGATGAAGCTCTCGGCCCGGGTCTGAACCGTCTGGGCCGAGGCCGGCGACGGGATCACAAGGAACGCGCCGACGACGAGAGCCGATAGGGCGATGGCCCCGGTTCGGCGGAACATGCTCATGCTGTTCTGTCTCCTCCCGATATCGTCGAGCCGAGTGCTCGACAACGCGCCCCGAGTGGCAACTGGGTGCCTGCTGCAATGTAGGTACCAGAATTCCAACCCCGGGTCCAGCCTTGCGGTGCAACTTCTTGCGCAGACGGGTGGTTCGAGCACTCTGCGTGGTCGGGCCACCCGGAATGCAGGGTAGCGGTCCGTTCCCGACGCCGCCAGTGGTATTGGTCAACGCTCGACGCGCATGGTGGCCGACGCCTGCAACGTGACGTCGGGGATGGCCCCGCCGACGAGGGGGACGTCGGTGGGCGCTCGGTAGGTGACCGTGATCTTCACCCGGCTACCGGGTCCGCCGCGGTCGCTCGACTCCACCGTCAGCCGCCCCTGGTCGAGGGTGGAGCTGGCTGCCGCCGCCCGGGCGGGTACGCCGGGCCGACCGTCGACCGCCGCCTCCCGGGCCGCCTCCCGGGCGGCGTGGACGACGAGGATCTGGTCGCGCACGATCAGGCCCACCTGGACCAGGCCCAGCAGGAGGATGGCGACGAGAGGGAGGACGAGGGCCAGTTCGACCGCAGCCTGGCCCTCGTCACCGGTTCCCCTCGGAGCGTGGCGCCCCGTCACTTGGCCTTTCCGGTGATGTTCTTCACCACCGTGTCGAGCAGCTTCTCGATGAGGTCGGTCTTGGTGGCCCAGGCCACGATCAGCAGGGCGATGGCGGCCGCGCCCAGCAGGACGAGGGCGTATTCGGCGGAGGCCTGACCCCGCTCGTCGGGGCGGATCCGGTCCTGGGTCCAGCCGATGAGCAGGGTCGTGGCGTAGACGTAGATGGCGAGCATGGGTGCTCCTTGCGAGAAGTCGGTGGTCAGAGGCGCAGCGACCGGACGGCACTGGCGATGAGGGGCGCCACCGTGAGCAGCCCGAAGGCGGGGAGCGTGCAGCTCACCAGGGGGAAGAGGAGCTTGACCGGGATCTTGCGGGCCGCCTCCTCGGCCTTGCGGCGGCGGTCGGCCCGCACCTCGTGGGCCAGCCGTTCGAGGGTGGGCCCGAGGGGCGCGCCGTAGCGCTCGGAGGCGAGAAGGGCGCTGACCAACGGACGGGTGGCTTCTCCCGCCCGGGTTGGGAGGTCGTCGAGGGCGTCGGCCAATCGCCGGCCGAGGGCCACCTCGTCGCACGCCCGGACCAGCTCCGCCCCGAGGGGGCCGGGCGCCCTCCGGGCCACCCCCCGGACCGCCAGGTGGACGGTGAGGCCGGCGCCCACCGCCAGCACGAGCAGGTCGACCACGTCGGGGACATCGGCGGCGAGGGCGGCCAGCTGCCGTCGCCGTCGGCGCGTGGCCTGCACCGCCGGGAGCGCCCACACCACCAGGCCCAGGGGCACGGCCACCGGCGGGAGCACGGGTAGGGCTGCCGCCCCGGCCAGCACGGCGGTGCCCAGGCGGCGGGCGGTGGCCGGGTCGACCTCCCGGCCCCGGCGGCGCAGGACGGCCGTCCCCACCCGGAGCGCGGCGTCGCCGGCGATGGTGGGAAGGCGACGGCGGCCACCGAGCCGGGGGCGGGCCGGCCGGCGGCCGCCGTCGTCTTCCACCAGCGCCCGCACCCGGCGGGGTTCGGGCCGCTTCCGCCACCCGCCGACGACGACGACCGCCACCCACGCCCAGGTCAGGAGCACGGCCGGGCTCACGGCGCGACCCGGCACAGGCGTTGCATCCACAGCCAGCCGACGGCGTCGAGGCCCAACCCCACACACACCAGCACCAGGCCCATCGGCGTGTGGAGGAGGAACTCGGATGTGCGGGGGTCGGTGGCGGCCGCGAAGGCCCCGAAGCCGAGGGGGGCAAGGCCGATCACGAGGGCCGACATCCGGGCCTGGGAGGACAGGGCCCTAACCTCGGCCTCGACCGCCAGCCGCTCCCTCATGGTGGCGGCCACACCGTCGACGGCGCGGGCCTGGGCCCCGCCGGTGTCGACCCCCAGGCACAGGGCGGCGACCGCCAGCCGCACCCCCGGACTCGGCCGGCGGGCGGCGAAGGACTCCAGGGCGTCGACCAGCCCCACCCCGTGCCCGGCCTGGTCGGCCACGAGGGCCAGCTCGGTCGGGAGCCGGCCCCGCCGGCGCCGGGTGCGGCCCGGGGCCGCCGGCGCCGTGGCCCCGCCGCCACCGGCGGCCTCGCCGATCGCCTGGCGCATCGACGCGCCTGACCTCAGCGACCGGGCGATCGACTCCAACGCCGCGGGGAGCTCCCTGTCGATGCTGCGGTCGGCACGGCCCCGGCGAGACCGCAGCACCAGCACCGGCACCCCCGCGGCCGTCGCCACCAGGACCGCGACCGGAGGACCGGCCACCACCACCGCCGCCACCGTCGCCACCACCGCTGCTGTCAGCCACCCGGCCCACGCGGTGGCGGCCGGGATGTCGACCGCGGCGTCGACCAGCATCGGCTCCAGCCACGCCGGTGGCTCCGGCAACCGCACCCGCCGGCGGCCGGACGAGGCGGTGCCCCCGCCCGTGAGGCGTCGATCAGGCAGCCGGGCCGACACCGGGGACCGCCGGTGCGCCTCCAGGGCGGCACGCAGGGCGGCCCCGAGGGCGAGCACCGCCAGGGCCAGGACGAGACCGGTGGTCACGCCGTCACCGGTCACGGCGTCACCCACGATGGATCGGGCGGCGGGCACCGGGGATCGCGAGACTCCCGGCGGGGCAGGCCCACGACCCCGTCGGGGCCGGCGACCAGACGGGTGCGGGGCGGCTCCCGGCCGTCGGCCGAGGTCGGCCCCGCCTGATCGACGACCTCGGCCACGGCCACGACCCGGCGGGTGCCGTCGGACCGGCGGGCGACCTGCACCACCAGGTCGAGCGCCGCCTCCAACTGGGCCCGGACGGCGGCCAGGGGCAGGCCGATGTCGCCCATGAGGACCATCGTCTCCAGCCGGCGGAGGGCGTCGTCGGGGCCGTTGGCGTGGCAGGTGGACAGCGAGCCCTCGTGGCCGCTGTTCATGGCCTGGAGCATGTCGAGCGCCTCGGGGCCCCGGACCTCGCCCACCACGATGCGGTCGGGACGCATCCGCAGGGCGTTGCGGACCAGGTCGCGGATGCGAACCTCACCCGCTCCCTCGGCGTTGGCGGGGCGGGCCTCCAGCCGGACCACGTGTTCGCCGGGGAGGCGGAGCTCGGCCGCGTCCTCCACCGTGACCACCCGTTCGCCGGCCGGGATGGAGCCGGCCAGGGCGTTGAGAAGGGTGGTCTTGCCCGCGCCGGTCCCGCCTGAGACGAGGACGTTGAGCCGGGCCGCCACCGCCCACACCAGGAGGGCGACCACCGGTGGCGGGGCGAAGGCGGCCAACGGGATGGCCCGGGCCCCGAAGCGGCGGACGGTGAGGCAGGGACCGTCGACGGCCAGCGGCGGGACGACGGCGTTGACCCGGGATCCGTCGGGCAGGCGGGCGTCGACCAAGGGCGACGACCGGTCGACGCGCAGCCCGAGGGGTGCGACGACCTTCTCGATGAGGTGCTCGATGGCGGACGTGTCGAGGGCGACGGGCACCCGCTCGAGCCGGCCCGCCCGCTCGATCCACACCCGGCCGGGCCCGTTGACCATGACCTCGGTGACCTCGGGGTCGGCCAGGATCGGCTCCAGCGGGCCGAGCCCGCAGACCTCGGCCAGCACCTCCCGGACCAGCCGGGCCTGATCGCCGGGCGACGACAGGGGGCTTTCGCCGGCCACCAGCTCCGCCACCCGGTCGGGCAGCCGCCCCCCCGGCCCGTCGACGAGCAGCCGGGCGTGGACCCGGGCCTTGACCGCGGCCCCCGTCCCCCCGGTCACGCCGCCTCCCGCAGCGCCTTCTCCAACGTGCGCGGGACCCGCCCCGCCAGCAGCCCGGCGTCGACCGCCCGGGCGATGGCTGGGTCGTAGCCGATCTCGGCCCGCACCGGCACCCCCATGACGTCTTCGACGTCGCGCCGGGTGAGGGTTCGGCCGGGCTCGTCGACCAGGACGACCGCCGACGGCCGGATGGGCGCGGCCAACGCCCGGCGCAACGCCAGATAGCAAGGACGCAGCACCAATAGGGAGACGTCGGCCGCTGCCGCCACCGCCAGGGCCGCCCCCGCCGCCGCCGACCCGCAATCGGCCACCACCACCCGCCCCCTGCCGCCACCTCCCCCGACACCTCGGCGGGCGGCGTCACCGCCACCGGTCAGCGCCTCGGCCAGGGCCTCACCCCTCTCGGCGGCCACGGCCGCGGTGGCAGCCCGGCCGGTGAGCTCGCCGCCCCAGGCCAGCAGTCGCAAACCCGGGCCGGCATCGACCTCCAACCGGCCCAGCGCCTCGCCGGGGACGTCGTGGCCGGCGGCCAGCCAGTCGATCAGGCCGGGCCCGGCCGGCGTCGGCAGCCCGAGGACGGCGGGCACGTCGCCCGACAGGTCGGCGATGAGGACGCCGGCCGGCGCCGGCGCCGGATCGGCCCGGGACCGGGCCAGCACGAGGGCCAGCCCGCACGACACGACGGTGGTGCCGGTGCCGCCCTTGGGCGACCAGCAGGCGATGAGCATCGACTTCCTCCGAGGGCGCGAAACCACAACTCTGGGGGGAAGAGGATGGAAGAAAAGATACTGGAATAGAGTGGAAGGGCGCAAGGCCCTCCGACGCTAGGAGGCCCGGACCTTCTTGGCCGCCACCGCGCCCAGGACGACGAGCACGGCCAGGAGGAGCAGCTTCTTCATGTCCCCGATGGTATCCGGGGCCTGTGACAGCCAACGCCGGCCGCCGGTCCGCGTCGCACCATGATCGTCAGGCGCCTCATCGGCGACGCGAAACGATCGACTGGCAGACGGCGAACGACGGGCGACGACTGCGGGCACGGCTACGGTGCCCGTCGGAGGCGTCAGGCGACCTGGTGGCGTCCCCCGCCTTCAAAGCGGGTGGGACGGGTGCTCCCCGTCCGGCGGGTTCGATTCCCGTCCGCCTCCGCCAGGGTCAGACAGCCAGCAGGTCGCGCGCCCCGTGTCGGACGACGGGTGGCGAAGCTTCGACATGGCCCGGGCCTCGATCTGGCGGATGCGCTCCCGGGTGAGGTTGAAGTGCTCGCCCACCTCTTCGAGGGTGCGGGGCTCGCCCCGGTCGAGACCGAACCGCAGCCGCAGGATCTCGCGCTCGCGCTCGTCCAACGGCCCCAGCAGCTTGGAGATCTCGTCGGGCAGCAAGGCGGTGGCGGCCACCTCGAAGGGCGACTCCGCCGACCGGTCCTCGACCACGTCACCCAGCTCGGCGTCGCCGTCCTCCCGCAGGGGCTCCGACAGCGACAGGGGCTCGGCCGCGAACCGCAGCGCCTCGGTGACCTTGTCCTCCGGCATCTCCACCTCGGCCGACAGCTCCGACAGGGTGGCCGGGCGGCCCAGCTTCAGCTCCAGCCGGGCCCGGGCCTTCTGCAGCCGGGCCAGGGTGTCGCCCGCGTGCACCGGCAGCCGAATCGTGCGGCCCGTGTTGGCGATGCCGCGGGTGATGGCCTGGCGGATCCACCAGGTGGCGTAGGTGGAGAACTTGAAGCCCTTGCGCCAGTCGAACTTCTCGACCGCGTGCATCAGGCCCAGGTTGCCCTCCTGGATCAGGTCGAGCAGAGGCAGCCCCGACGCCTGGTACTTCTTGGCGATCGACACCACCAGCCGCAGGTTGGACTGGACGAAGGTGCGCTGGGCGTTGACGCCCTCCTGGGCCACCCGGCGCAACTCGCGGCGGCGGGCCTGGGGTAGCCCAGTGCCGTCGGACTCGAGCTTGATCCGCGCCTCGTTGCCGCCCTCGATGGCCTTGGCCAGGCGGACTTCGTCGTCCTTGGTGAGCAGCGGGTACTGCCCGATGTCGGTGAGGTAGAGTCGAACGAGGTCTTCCTCGTCACGCTCAACGCGCTCCTTGGGCACAGAGAAACGTCCTTACAGTCGTGGCGTCAAAAATGAAACGCACTGGAGGGCGCGAAGATTCCGCCCCAGCCATGTGGCGGCCTCGTTTCGTTCACCATACAGGGGTGGTCAAGACCCCCACGATGGGCTATCAGCCCTTGTAGCCGTTGATGATCGGCAGCCGGCGGTCCTTGCCGAACGCCTTGGGCGTCACCCGCACCCCGGGAGGAGCTTGGCGACGCTTGTATTCGGAGCGGTCGACCATCGAGACGACCCGGCGGACGACGTCCTCCTCGAAACCGGCCCCCGCCAGGTCGGCGACGGTGGCGTCCCCCTCGACGTAGGCCTCGAGGATGGGGTCGAGCTGGTCGTAGGGGGGCAGGGACTGGTCGTCGCGCTGGTCGGGCCGGAGCTCGGCCGACGGCGGCTTGGTCAGCACCGCCTCCGGGATGAGCGGCGCCGGTGCCCGCCGGTTGCGGTCGTGGCACAGCTCGTAGACGGTGGTCTTGAGCACGTCCTTGATCACCGCGAAGCCGCCGGCCAGGTCGCCGTAGAGGGTGGAGAACCCCACCGCCATCTCGCTCTTGTTCCCGGTGGCCAGCACCATCCAGTCGAACTTGTTGGACAGGGCCATGAGCGTCGCCCCCCGGATGCGGGCCTGGATGTTCTCCTCGGCCAGGTCGGGCGGCTGGCCGCTGAACGAGGGGGCCAACATCTCCAGGTAGGCCTCGTGGACCCCCTCGATGCCGATCACCCGCCACTCGATCCCCAGGTTGCCGGCCAGCTCCTTGGCATCGGTGAGGGATCCCTCGCTCGAGAACCGCGACGGCATCATCACGCCGTGGACGTGGTCGGGCCCCAGGGCGTCGACCGCGATGGTGGCCACCAGGGACGAGTCGACGCCGCCCGACAGGCCGATCACCACGTCGGTGAAGCCGGTCTTGGCCACATAGTCCCGGGTCCCCAGGACGAGGGCCTGGTAGATCTCGTGGGTCGGGCCGAGGGGCTCGGCGCACGGAGTCGGGTCCTCGATGGCGGCGACCGCCTGGGACGCCAGGCTGACCGTGACTTCTGGGAGCTGGTCGGCGGTGGCGCGGCCCCGGGGGTCGAGCAGGCGTTTGCGGAAGACGGGCTTGACCTCGACGTCGACGATCATGATGTGGTCGACGAACTGGGGCCCCCGGGCCATCACCCGCCCATGGGTGTCGAGGACCAGGGAGGCGCCGTCGAAGACGAGCTCGTCCTGGCCGCCGACGAGGTTGACGTAGACCAGCGAGCACGACGAGTCGAGGGCCCGGGTGGCGAGCATGCGCTCCCGCTCGGCCAGCCGTCCGGCGTGGTACGGGGACGCGTTGAGGTTGACGATCAGCTCCGCCCCGCCTGCGGCCTGGTCGGCGATGGGGCCGTCGGGCGACCACGCGTCCTCGCAGACGACCACGCCCACCCGCACCCCGCCGACCACGAACAGCTGGCCGGGGTCGTCGCCGGGGGCGAAGTAGCGCTGCTCGTCGAAGACGCCGTAGTTGGGCAGCAGCCGCTTGCGGTAGATCCCGTGGACCTTGCCGTCGGCGCAGACGGCGGCCGCGTTGAACAGGTCGCGGCCGGCGTCGACGAAGCCCACCACCGCCGCGCACCGGCCGGTGCCGGCGGCGACCCGGTCGAGGGCGGCCCGGTTGTCGGCCACGAAACCGGGCTTGAGCAGCAGGTCCTCGGGCGGGTAGCCGGTGATGGCCAGCTCGGGGAAGACGGCCAGGTCGCACTCGGCGATCTCGGCCCGGTCGATGGCGTCGAGGATGGCGGTGGCATTGCCCTCCAGGTCACCCACGACGAGGTTGAGCTGGCAGGCGGCGACGCGCACACGGGGCACGTCCGGAGGCTACTCAGGGGTGGCCCCGGCGCCACCGGAGACCGCCGATGCCGGCGGCGGCCAGCGCCCCGCCGGCTGCCACCGCCACCGCCGCCGGGCCGAGGGGCAGGCCGCCGGACCCGTCCGCGTCGGGGACGGGCGTGTCGGCGGCGACGGTCGCCGCCTCCAGCTCGGCCGCCGTCGATCCGGGCGCCGTCGTGGCCACCGGGGGGATCGGCGCCGGTTCCGGGGCCAGGGTCGTCGTGGGTGCCGCGGCGGTGGTCGTCGGCGGGACGTCCGCCACGGTCGTGGTCGGCAGGAGCGAGGCGACGGCCAGTGGCCCTTCGGTGGTCGAGCGGGTGCCGTCGCACAGGCCGGCGGCGTACTCACCGGTCTCCCGGCGGCTGACGAAGACGAAGAACTCGCCCTCGTGGGGGATCTCCAGCCCGCAGGACGCGCCCATGGCCACGGACGCGACCGGTTGGAGCGGGGCCGCGTCGCCCTTGAGGACCTGGCTGACGGCGAATGTCCAGGTGACGGGGTCGGCAGAGGACCGGTAGGGTCCGGGCGAGGTCATCTGGACGCCGACCACCGTCGCCCGGAAGACGGCGTGGGCGCGGGCGAAGTGCTCCTCGTCGCTGGCGGCGAGGCACGAGCAGGCCGCGGCGGGCGTGGCGCCCGGGCCCACCAGCAGCGCGCCCGCGCCGAGCACGATCGCCACCGATGTGCAGGCCAAGGAGAACCGCCGATGCGTCGTCATTGCCATAGAGACGAGTATCCGCCGTCCGTGGTTCCTTGACCACCCTCCGCAAGACTGGCGGCCCACCGACCCCCCCCTGCCAGACTTCGACCACGATGAGCCTGCAGACCGCGATCGAGCGCTCGGCGGCACCGGCCGCGGTCGCCGTCGCCCTCGACCGGCTGTCGGACGCCGTGCCCGGCGTCCAGTCCCGCCTGGCGGCCGAGCCCGCCCTCCGGGACGCGGTCTTCGCCGTCACCGCGGCCAGCCGGTCGCTCACCGAGCTCGTGGTCTCCGAACCGGCCGCCCTCGAGCTCCTCGCCGACCTCGACCGCCGGCCGATCCTCGAGGAGGGGGACGACCTCCGCCGGTGGAAGCGGCTCGAGCTCCTCCGCATCGCGGCCCGCGACCTCACCGGGCTCGACGACCTCCCCGCCACCGGCCGGGCCCTCGCCCGGTTGGCCGACGAGGTCCTCCAGGCGGCGGCGGCCGCGGCCGGCGCCGACCCCGGACTGACCGTGATCGGGATGGGCAAGCTCGGCGGCTGCGAGCTGAACTACGCCAGCGACATCGACATCATGTTCGTGGGCGACCCCCACCTCCACGACCGGACGGCCCGGGCCATCCTCGACATCGCCCGCACCTGTTACCGGGTCGACGTCGATCTCCGCCCCGAGGGCCGCGACGGCCCCCTCGTGCGGACCTTCGAATCGTTCGAGGCGTACTGGGAGCGGTGGGCCCAGACGTGGGAGTTCCAGGCCCTGCTCAAGGCCCGGTCGGTTGCGGGCGACGCCGCCCTGGGCGCGGTCTTCATCGAGGGGGCCGAGGCCCGGGTGTGGGACCGGCCGTTCACCCTCGACGACCTGCGGGCGGTGCGGGTGATGAAGGCCCGGTCGGAGGAGGTGCTGGCCCGCAAGGGCCTCACCGACCGGGAGGTAAAGCGGGGACGGGGGGGCATCCGCGACATCGAGTTCTCCGTGCAGCTCCTGCAGCTGGTCCACGGCCGGGCCGACCCCGACCTGCGCTCGCCGACCACCCTCGACGCCCTCGCCGTCATGGGCGCCACCGGCTACGTCGACCCGGCCGACGCCCGTGCCCTCGACAGCGCCTACCGCCTCCTGCGGACGGTGGAGCACCGCCTCCAGCTGGTGCACGAGCAACAGGTTCACACCCTGCCGGCGGCCACCGACCTGGTCGGCCGCGACCGCCTGGCCCGGGTCATGGGCTACCGGGACACGCCCGAGGCCACCGCCGGCGAGCTCCTCGACGGGTTCCTCCGCCGCCAGCAGGCCAATGTCCGCTCGATCCACCAGCATCTCTTCTTCCGGCCGCTGCTCGACGCCCTCACCGGGGCTGCCACCGATGCCGCGCCCATGTCGGAGGAGGCGGTCGCCACCCGCCTGGAGGCGTTCGGCTTCACCGACGCCAAGCGCACCCGCCTCGCCCTGCGGGAGCTGACCAAGGGCCTGACCCGGTCGTCCCGGCTGATGCAGCAGATGCTGCCCCTGCTGCTGGGGTGGCTGTCGGAGGCCCCCGACCCCGACCTCGGCCTCCTCGGCCTGCGGGTGTTGGCGGCCGGCCCGGCCCAGGCCACCGAGCTGGCCACCGCCTTCCGGGAGTCCCCCGAGGCCGCCCGCCGGCTGTGCACCCTCCTCGGCACCAGCCGCCGGCTGAGCGAGACGCTCGAGCACCACCCCGACATGATCCCGGCCCTGGGCCAATCCGACGCCCTTGCCCGCCGTCCCCCCGAGGCCCTGCTCCTGGGGGCGTCGGCCGCCCTCGCCTGGCGCGACCACGTGGAGGACCGCCAGCTGGGCCTGCTCCGCTACAAGCGGAGGGAGGAGCTGCGGGTGGCGGCGGGAGACGTCCTGGAGCTGGCCGGGGCGGACGAGGACCAGGTGGTCGTCACCGCCGGCCAGTTGACCACCCTGGCCGAGGCCAGCCTCCAGGCCGCCCTCGACGCCCTCCACCCGCCCCTTCCCTGCGCGGTGATCGCCATGGGTCGTTTCGGGGGGGCCGAGCTCTCCTACGCCAGCGACCTCGACCTTCTCTTCGTCTACGACGGCTCCACCGCGGCCGACTTCGCGGCGGCGGAGAAGGTGGGCGAGGGTTTGGTGCGGTTCCTCGCCGGCACCACCCCCGCCACCCGGATCTACCCCATCGACCTCGGGCTCCGCCCCGAGGGCAAGGACGGGCCCCTGGCCCGCAGCCTCGACGGCTACTCCGCCTACTACGAGCGGTGGGCCCAGACGTGGGAGCGCCAGGCGCTCGTCCGGTCCCGGTTCGTGGCCGGCGACGCCGACGTCGGCCGCCGGTTCATGGAGATCGTGGAGCCCCACGTCTGGGGCAAGCCCCTGGCCGAGGACGACGTCCGGGAGATCCGCCGCATCAAGGCGCGGGTCGAGCGGGAGCGCATCCCCCACGGCGAGGACCCCCAGTTCCACCTCAAGCTGGGCCGGGGCTCGCTGTCCGACGTGGAGTTCACCGCCCAGCTCCTCCAGCTGCGCCACGGGGTGCGGTCGGCCGGAACCATGGAGGCGCTCGTCGCCCTGGAGCAGGCGGGCGTCCTCGAAGCCGACGACCGGGAGGTGCTGGCCGACGCCTACCGCTTCTGCGAGCGGACCCGCAACCGATGGTTCCTGGTCAAGGGGGCCCCGGGGGACTCGCTCCCGTCCCGTCCCGAGCAGATGGCAGCCCTGGCCCGATCGCTGGGGACCACCGCGACCGACCTGCGGGAGGGCTATCGCCGGGTCACCCGCCGGTCGCGGCGGGTGGTGGAGCGGGTCTTCTACGGCAAGCTCGACGCCTGACGGCGCGGCCCGCCCCGCGCCCGCCGGGCGACGGTGCCCAGTACGGCGGCCAGGGCGACCAGGGCGATGCCCTGCGCCAGGCCTGACGTCCCTCCGCTGTTGGGGAGGTTGGCGAGGGGGACGGTGTCGGTCGTGGACGGCCGCAGGCGGGTGGTGGTGGGGCCGGCCGTGGTGGCCGTGCCCCCGCCGGCCGTGCCCCCGCCGGCCGTGCCCCCGGCGGCCGTGCCCCCGGCGGCCGTGCCCCCGCCGGCCGTGGTGGCCGAGGGGGCGGCGGTGCTCGCCGGGGTGGCCGAGGGGGCGGCGGTGCTCGCCGGGGTGGCCGTGGTGGCCGTCGATCCCGAGCCGCCGGTGGTGGTGGGGGTGACGATGCCACCCGTGGTCGGGCCCGGGCGGGTGCTGGACGTGGTGACCGGGGCGGCGGTGGTGGTGTCGTCGTCGTCCTGGCGGTTGATGAGGGTGGCGATGGAAACGCCGAGCACGGTCAGGACCACCAGCAGCAGGAAAACGGTCAGTCCTCGTCTCATAGCGCACAACTCTGCCCGATCGGGCGAAGGGACGCCGTCATCCCACTTCCGGAAGTTTCAGGCGGCGACGATGGGCCGGCGGGCGATGCGGGTGAAGCGGCGGATGTAGGTCGCCATGTGCTGCACGACCTCGCCCAGGACCTCGGCCTCGGCGTCGAGGACCAGCCGGCCCCGGTGGGTGATGCGGTACACCCGCCGATCGGGTCCCACCGCGCTCGGCTCCCAGCTCGACGTGACCAGCCCGTCGTCCTCCATCGTCCGCAGGACCCGGTAGAGGGCGCCCAGGTCGAAACCCGTGGGCCCGACCGCCGGCAGGCGGGCGAGGAGCTGGTAGCCGTGGGCCGGATGCTCCGAGATGAGGAGCAGGGCGCACGCCTTCAGATAGCTGCTGGGCAGCCCGGAGGGCAACGCGTCCTGGTCACGCCTAGCCACTGATGAACCTCCTGCGATCGTCTCGGGACCATGATCGACGGGCCTCGTATCGGTGGCGCGACGGGCTTGTGAACAGCCGAAGAACGCTGGCGGCTCCGGCGGCCGACTCCCGGTAGCCTCCAGGGCATGGCGAACGGCCCGCCTCCGGGGGGCGGAGCGGTCCCCAAGTCGACCCTGACCGGCATCCCCTGGCCGGCCGTGCCGGCCGAGTGGGCGGCGATCCTGCTGGCGATGCAGCACGAGCTCGACGCCACCCAGTGGTTCCCGCCCGGCGAGATCCGCCGGCTCCAGGCGGAGGCCCTCGACACCCTCCTGGGTCACGCCCGGGCCACCGTCCCCTACTACCGGGAGCGGCCCGAGTACGCCGCCGGACGGCCGTGGGAGGAGCTGCCCGTCCTCTCCCGGGAGCAGGTCCAGGCCGCGGGCGACACCCTCCTGAGCACCGCCATCCCCGCCGACCACCTGCCGATCGGGGACATGACCACCTCCGGCTCCACCGGCCGTCCCCTCACGGTGAAGGCGACCCGGATCACGAGCCTGTTCTGGATGGTGCTCACCCTGCGCGAGCACCTCTGGCACGAGCGGGACGCCATGGCCACCCTGGCCACCCTCCGCCCCGACCGGACGGGCCGGCTCCCTCCCGAGGGGGTGGTCGTACCCACGTGGGGTGCGCCCATCGACACCGTGTTCGAGACGGGCCGGCTGGCGATGATGGCCGTGCAGCAGGACGTCGCCCGCCAGGCGGCGTGGCTGGCCGACCACGATCCCACCTACCTGCTCAGCCTCCCGTCGAACCTGCTCGCCCTGTGCCGCACCTTCGCCGCCGCCGGGGTCGCCCTGCCCCGCCTGCGGGAGGTGCGCAGCTTCGGCGAGATCCTGGGGGCCGAGGTGCGGGAGGCGGTCCGGGCGGTGTGGGGCGTCCCCGTCACCGACATGTACAGCACCCAGGAGCTGGGCTACCTGGCCATCCAGTGCCCGACCGCGGCGCGCTACCACGTGATGGCGGAGGTGGTGCTGCTGGAGGTCCTCGACGCCGAGGGTCGGCCGTGCCCGCCGGGGGAGACGGGCCGGGTGGTGGTGACCCAGCTCCACAACTACGCCATGCCCCTCGTCCGCTACGACCTCGGCGACTACGCCCGGGTGGGCGAGCCCTGCCCGTGTGGCCGCGGCCTTCCCGTCCTCGACGAGGTGATGGGCCGCCGGCGGAACATGCTGGTCCTGCCCACCGGGCAGACGTTCTGGCCCACGTTCGGCAGCGCCTGGAAGGGCCTGGAGGACGTCGTCCACCAGTTCCAGCTGGTGCAGCGGGAGCTCGACCACATCCAGGCCCGCGTCGTCGGCCCCCGGCCCCTGACCGCCGACGAGCAGGCCGCGGTGGCGGCGGAGCTGGTCCGCCGGTTCGGGTACCCCTTCCGGGTGACGTTCGAGTTCCTCGACGCCATCGGCCGGACCCCGGGAGCCAAGTTCGAGGACTTCGTGAGCCTGGTGGGACCCGGGCCGTACAATCGGCCGGCGTGATGGCGACGACTGCGACCGACTTCGATGCCCGGTTGGCTGGCCTCCGGGTGGTCCCGCTGTGGCGGCTGGCGGAGGAGATCCTGCCCCCGGAGCCGGCGCCGTCGGCCCTGCCGTGGCACTGGTCGTACCCGGCGGTGCGGTCGGCCCTGCTCGAGTCGGCGTCGGTGCCGGCGACCGACCCCGACGCCCGCGAGCGGCGGGTGCTGCTCCTCGCCAACCCCGGCCTCGGGGGCCGGGCCGCGACCACGCCCACCCTGGTGGCCGGCGTCCAGCTCCTCCTGCCGGGGGAGGTGGCCCGGGCCCACCGGCACACCACGGCCGCCGTCCGGTTCGTGATCGAGGGCCGGGGCGCCCACACCGTCACCGGCGGCGAACGGGTGCCGATGGCGCCGGGCGACCTCGTCCTCACTCCCAACTGGGCCTGGCACGACCACGAGAGCGAGTCCGGCGAGCCGGTGCTGTGGCTGGACGGGCTCGACCTGCCCCTCGTGCGTTCCATGCAGGTCGGCTTCTTCGAGCGCCACCCCCAGGAGCGCCAGCCGGTCGACCCCAACCGTCACACGGGGACGGTCCACTACCCGTGGGCCGCCACCCACGAGGCGCTCCTCGAGCGGGCGGCGAGCTCGACCGGCGACGGCATGGTCACCGTCGACTACGTGAACCCGGTGACGGGCGGGCCGGTCACGCCCACCGTCGGCTGCCGGGCCCACCTGCTCCGGCCGGGCGGGACGAGCCGCCGCCGGCAGGAGACGGCCAGCGCGGTGATGCACGTGGTGCGGGGCGAGGGCGTGTCGGTCGTGGGCGACTCCGAGGTGGCGTGGTCCGAGGGCGACGTGTTCGTCGTTCCCGGCTGGGCGCCGGCGGCCCACGCCAACCGGTCGGGCCGGGAGGCGGCCATCCTCGTCGCCGTCACCGACGAGCCCGCCCTCCGGGCCCTCGGCCTGTACCGGTCCGCCTGACCGGTGCGGCCTTGAGCGGTGCGCATCGCCTGCCTCGACGACGAGCCCGTCGCCATCGAGGGTGACCGCGCCTACCGCCTGCTCGGCCTGGTCCCCGGGGCCGACCGGTGGCGGACGGGCGCCGAGCGCATGTTGGCCCTCGTCCGGGCGTGGCCGCCGGAGCCGGTCGACCTGCGGGCCCTGCCGTCGTTCGACCCGGCGGGGGCGACCTGGAGCGCGCCCGTCCCCCGGCCGGGCAAGATCCTCGGCGCCCCGGTCAACTACGTCGCCCACGGGGTGGAGATGCAGCTCGACGCCACCGTCGAGCGGCTGGGGGTGTTCCTCAAGGCGGGCTCGGCCGTGATCGGCCCGGGAGCCGACATCGCCCTGCCCTCCTCCGATCGCCGCACCGACCACGAGGGCGAGCTGGCCGTCGTCATCGGCCGCCGCAGCCGGTGCGTGCCGCCCGGCGCCGCCCTCGACTCGGTGTTCGGCTACACCTGCCTCCTCGACGTCACCGTTCGCGGCCCCGAGGAGCGCTCCCTGCGCAAGTCGTTCGACACCTTCGCCCCCATGGGACCGTGGATCGTCACCGCCGACGAGGTCGGCGACCCCGGCGACCTCCGCGTGCGGTGCTGGGTGAACGGCACGCTGCGCCAGGACGCGTCCACCGCCGACCTCATCATGGACATCCCCCGGCTGGTGTCCTACGTCTCCCAGGTCATGACCCTCGAGCCGGGCGACGTGATCTCCACCGGCACCCCGGCCGGCGTGGGTCCCATCGATCCCGGCGACCGGGTGGTGGTCGAGGTGGAACGGGTGGGCCGGCTGGAGGTGGGGGTCGTCCGGGGCCCCACCTGGTCGAGCGGGGTCCTGCCCCCGACCGCGGTCGTCGAGCGGTGACGGCGCCGCCGCTCGCCTGCGTCGCCCCCCGCGTCCGGCGGGTGGCCGAGCGCCACTGCCCCGGCTGCGCCTGGTACCACGGGTTCTGGCCCTACCTGCGGGTCTTCGGGATGGCCGCGTCCCCCGACCGCCACCGGGACTTCTTCCTCGACGCCCTCGGCCGCCAGGCCGGGGCGGGCGCCACCCGGGTCCTCGTGTCGGGCGCAGCCGACGACTCGATGCTGGCCCTCGTCGTCGACGCGTGGCGCGACCGGCCGTTCGAGGCCACCGTCCTCGACCGGTGCCCCACGCCCGGCGTCGTCAACCTGTGGCTCGCCGAACGGTCCGGCCGCCCGATCACCACCGTGATCTCCGATGTCGTCGACTACGCCCCCGACGAGTCCTTCGACGTCGTCTGCACCCACTCGTTCCTCTCCCAGTTCCCGGGCCCGGACCGAGCGGCGCTGGTGGCGGCCTGGCACCGGCTCCTGCGCCCGGGCGGCGTGGTCGTCACCACCAGCCGCCTCAGTCCTGCGGGCTCGGCCGACCCCGTCACCTTCACCCCGGCCCAGGTGGACCGGTTCGAGGCCGCGGTCCGGGCCGAAGCCGAGCGCCGGCAGGAGGTCCTCGACGACGACCCCGCCGACCTGGCCGCCGCCGCCCGGGTCTACGCCGAGCGGCTGGTGGTGCACGCCACCTTCTCCGCGGCCGAGGTCCACCGCCTGCTGGAGGACGGCGGCTTCGTGGTCGAACGCCTCCAGGAGCACGACCTGGGCGGCGCCCTCGACCCGTCGTCCGGACCGGCCACCAACCAGCCCGCCGTCCACCTCCACGTGGTGGCCCGCCGTGGGTGACCGGTCGCCGAGCCCGGGTTTGGTGGCCCTGGTCGAGGCCAACGCCCCCCTGTGGGCGGGCGAGGCCGAGGTCGTCCGCACCTATTGGGACTGGGACGGCCGCAGCCGGGCCACCGACCGCCGGTGGCTCGCCCGCCAGTGCCACAAGGAGCTGTACGACGGCTTCCTGCCCCGGCTCCAGGCCCTCCACGGCTCGTGGCCTGCCATCGAACGGGCGTCCGCCAGGGCCGATGTCCTGGAGCTGTCGAAGTCGGCCTACGAGGAGCTGGCCCATTACTGCGCCTTCGCCGACGCCTACGACGCCGTCCGCGACGACGCCCCACCCCTCTCCGTCGACACCCTCCGCACCGCCAACTGGCCCGAGAACGTGGCCCTGGCCGAGATCCGGGCCCGCCACGTCCGAGACCACGGCGACCTCGGCCGGCGGGCGCAGGCGTTCACCGAGGGGGGCTACTGCACGCTGTTCTCCGAGGGGGAGCGGCTCCGGGGCCGGGGCGGGGTCGACGACGTGATCGCCGCGGCCTGCGCCCTGGTCTACGCCGACGAGTGGGAGCACATGCTCCTCGGGATCGCCGGCCTCGACTCCGACGACCGTGATCCCGCCGACTGGGCAGTGCTGCGGGACCTGTCGGTAGCGCAGATGGGGGCTCGCATCCGCATGCGCAACGCCCAGTTCGGCTTCCCCCTGGCCGCCGACCGGCTGGCCGCCATCGAGGCGGGAGACATCGCCCCCCTCGTCTTCGACTACGTCCGGGCGGGGTTGGCCCCGCCGTGACGGGCGCCGCCGCCCCCCGCCGGCGGTCGCAGATCACCCATGTGCGGTGGCCGGCCGTCCCCGACAAGTACAGCGCCACCGTCCTCTCCATCCACCGCCAGCTGGCCACCTCGGAGTGGCTGCCGCCGGACGAGCTGGCCGCCCGCCAACGGGGCGCCCTCGGTCGCCTGCTCGACCACGCCCGCCGCACCGTGCCCTACTACCGGGACGATCCCGCCTACGCCGCCGGTACCCCGTGGGATCGGTTGCCCGTCCTCACCCGGGGCGCAGTCCAGGACGCCGGCCTCCGGCTGCGCAGCGACGACGTGCCCGCCGACCACCTGCCCGTCGCCGAGGCGTCGACGTCGGGTTCCACCGGCCGCCCGCTGCGCATCCAGTCCACCCGGGCCTTCGCCCTCACGTTCATGGCCGTCACCCTCCGCGAGCACGAGTGGTTCGCCCGGGACCCGACCGCCTCGATCGCCGTGATCCGGGCCGTCGGCGCGCCGGGGACGCTGCCCGCGGCCGGGGTCCGCGACGATCGGTGGGCTCTGCCGGTGCACCCCATCTACCAGTCGGGGCCGATGTACCGCATGGGGATCGAGGTCGACGTGGCCGCCCAGGCCCGGTGGCTGGCCGGCATCGACCCCGACTACCTGCTCACCTTCCCGTCCAACCTGGCCGCCCTGGCCCACCACTTCCGGGCCGCCGGCGGGCCTGCGGGACTGGCCCCGCTGGCCCGGCTGCGGGAGGTGCGGACGGTGGGCGAGATCGTCAGCCCCGGGCTCCGCCGCCTGTGCCGGGAGGTGTTCGGCGTCGGCATCGCCGACATGTACAGCGCCGTCGAGCTGGGCTACCTCGCCCTCCAGTGCCCCACCGCCGAGCGCTTCCACGTGCAGTCGGAGGTGATCTGCGTCGAGGTCCTCGACGCCGACGGGCGTCCGTGCCGGCCGGGGGAGACGGGCCGGGTGGTGGCCACGCCGCTGCACAACTTCGCCACACCCCTCATCCGCTACGAGTCAGGCGACTACGCCGAGGTGGGGGAGGCGTGCGCCTGTGGCCGGGGCCTGCCCGTGCTCAACCGCATCATCGGCCGCCAGCGGAGCCTGCTCACCCTGCCCTCGGGCGAGCGCCACTGGCCCCTCTACATGGAGGCGTGGCAGGGGATCGACGCCATCCGCCAGCTGCAGATCGTCCAGCACGACCTCGAACACGTCCAGGCCCGCATCGTCGGACCCCGACCGCTGACCGCGGACGAGGAGGCGACGTTCACCGCCAAGCTCCAGCACGCCTTCCGCCACCCCTTCCGGGTGACCTTCGAGTACCTCGACCGCATCGACCGCAGCCAGGACCTCAAGTTCGAGGAGTTCGTCAGCCGCGTCGGCTGAGCACCGACGTCACGTGAGTCGACAAGGGATGGCAACGTCCCCGACCCCCCCTGATCGGGGACGTCCCTCCCCCGCCGGACCGGGCGGCAGGCGACGCTCAGGTCTTGACCGCGACGATGAGCAGGTAGTGGAAGCTCTCCTCCCGGTAGGCGGTGATGAACGACTCCTCGATCCCGGTGCGAACCGACGACTGGGCGCGGAACTCCCAGTAGGGGATCGTCTGCGGAGTCAGGTCGACCACGTGGAGGGGAACCAGGTCGTTGGCCGCCAGCGCCTTGAAGTAGGTGCTGCGGGCGTGGACGTTGCAGATGTAGTGGTCGTCGATGCGGGTCACCGCGGCCGACTTGCCTCCCAGCGCGTCGTTGTAACAGCCGGTGATGCACACGTAGCGGCCACCGGGGGCGAGCATGCGGGCGAACTCGCGGTACAGCTCGAACAGGTCGACGTACATGGTCGTCTCGTTGGTCCAGATGGCGCGGAAGTGCCCGTCGGGGAACCGGGAGTCGAGCATGTTCCGGAGGTGGAACCGAACCCGGTCGGTCACGCCCCGCCTGGCCGCCTGGTCGTTGGCGAAGTCGGCCTGGTACCGGGAGATGGTCACCCCGTCGACGTGGCAGCCGAAGCGGGCGTTGGCCATGATGCTGGTGCCGCCCCGGCCACAGCCACCGTCGAGGACGTGGTCATCCGGCCCGATGGGGCCGAGGCAGTCGAGGAGGACGTCGGCCTGGGCAGTCTCCAGGCGGTGCATCTCCCGGATCATCAGGTCGTCCCGGACGTCGTCCGGCGCATCCAGCAACGACAGGTCGGGATCGCCGAGGCCGTAGTGGTGGTGGTAGATGTCGTCGACCTTCCCCAGCTCGAGGTTCACCGGGTCGTCGGTGTTCGTGTCCCAGTACCGCGCCACGTCCCGCTGGTAGGCGGTGGTGACGACCTGCCTGGTGTCGGTTGTCATTGCTCGATCTCCTCTCGAAGGAATGCCGTCTGGTGGTGCAGGGATCCGTCGAAACCGCCCAGGGCCGCGTACGAGCGCCGGAGGACCTGGGCCGCCCACGGCGCGCCGGCGGGCGACTTCGCCAGCCGCAGGGCTTCGGCGTACGGCAGTCGGGCGACCTCGTCGATCTCGGCCGGATCGACGGTCGCGGCGGCGGTGTCGGCCACCACCGCGAAGACGTGGTCCAGCTCCCACTCCACGATCCCCGCGGCCGCGTCCTCCGCCCGGTAGACGAAGCTGCCGGCGGGAACCAGGTCGGACACGGCCAGGCCGACCTCCTGGACCGCCCGGCGGGCGGCCGCCGCGGCCGGGTCCTCTCCCGGCTCGGGGTGGGTGCAGCACGTGTTCGCCCACCGCCGGGGGAACGTGAGCTTGGTTGCCGCCCGCCGCTGGAGGAGCCACCCGCCCGCCGGATCCACGATCTGGAGCGAGACCGCCAGGTGGAGCACGCCCGGTGCCCGGTGCGCGGCCATCCTCGGCATCACCGACAGGGGCTCGCCGTCGGCGCCCAGGGTCACGACCAGCTGCTCGGTCATGGCCGCACCGCGACCATGCGCAGGGGCTTCTCGGCCAGCACCGCGGCGGTGATGCCGGGCCCGTCGAGGCCGAGCGCGGCCAGGATGTCGTCGGGATGGCCGTGGGGGATGTAGGCGTCGGGGACGCCCAGCACCCGGACCGTCGGTCGGGCGAGTCCCTCCGCCTCCGCGTGCGCCACCACGCAGTCGGCGATGGTGACCCCGGCCCCGCCCTGGCGCACCCCGTCCTCGACGGTGACCACCAGCGGGTGAGCGGCGGCGTCGTCGAGCATGGCCCGGTCGAGGGGCTTGACCGCCCGCACATCCCAGAGGGAGCAGCTGATCCCGCGGGCGGCCAGGATCCCGGCCGCCTCCTCGGCCGCAGCCACCATCTTGCCCACCGCCAGCAGGCAGACGTCCCGGCCCCGGCGCACGCGCCGGGCCCGACCTCCGGTGGCGACCCGACCGTCGAAGCCGGCGGGGGCGAGGCCCTTGGGGTAGCGGATGGCCACCGGCCCGTCGAGGGTGAGGGCGAAGTCGAGCATCGCCCGCAGGTCGGCGGCCGACGACGGGGCGAGGATCCTCATCCCCGGGACCTGTTGCAGCAGGGCCAGGTCGAGCACCCCGTGGTGGGAGGGGCCGTCGTCGCCGGTGATGCCGGCCCGGTCGATGCAGAACACCACCGGCAGCCGGTGGAGGCCCACGTCGAGGTTGATCTGGTCGATGGCCCGGGTGAGGAACGTCGAGTAGACGGCGACCACCGGCCGCAGCCCGCCCATGGCCATGCCGGCGGCGGCGGTCACCGCGTGCTGTTCGGCTATGCCGACGTCGAACACCCGATCCGGCCATCGCTCCTGGAAGGGGCGAAGCCCCGTCGGCCCGGCCATGGCCGCGGTGACGGCCACCAGCTCCGGACGGTGCTCGCCCAGCTCCACCATGGTCTTGGCGAACACCTCGGTGTAGCCCCCCGGCGCCCACACCGGTGGTCCGGTCACGACGTCGAAGCGGGGCGCGTCGTGGAGGCAGCGCTCGCCGTCGGACTCGGCCGGGCCGTAGCCCCGACCCTTCTGGGTGAGGACGTGGACCACGACGGGCCCGTCGTGGGCCGCGGCCAGGCGCAGGAGGTGCTCCACTCGGACCCGGTCATGACCGTCGACCGGGCCGACGTAGCGGATGCCGAGGCCCTCGAAGAACCCGTCCGGGCTCGCCACCTCCCGCGCCGCCGCCCTGACGCCCTCGACGCCGCGCTCGAGGTAGGTGCCGATCCGGGGGACGCCCCGGATCGCCCCCTGGAGCCACTCCCGTCGCCGGACGTAGATGGGGTTCAGGCGGAGCCGGGTGAGACCGGTGGCCAGGCGACCGATCGTCGGTGCGTACGAGCGCCCGTTGTCGTTCAGGACGACGAGCACCCGGCTCTGACTGTGACCGAGGTTGTTCAGCGCCTCGTAGGCCATGCCCCCGGTGAGGGATCCGTCGCCGACCACGGCGACTATCCGGCGGGCGTCGTCACCGTGGAGTCGCTGGGCGGCCGCCAGGCCGTGGGCGTAGCTGAGGATCGTCGACGCGTGGCTGTTCTCCACCCAGTCGTGCTCCGACTCGGCCCGGCTGGGGTATCCCGACAGGCCCCCCGCCTGGCGCAGCTGCCCGAACCCCTCCTGGCGGCCGGTGACGATCTTGTGGACGTACGCCTGGTGCCCGGTGTCCCACAGGATCATGTCCCGGGGCGAGTCGAACACCCGGTGGAGGGCGAGGGTGAGCTCCACCGCGCCGAGGTTCGACCCGAGGTGGCCACCGTGGACGGCGACGGAGCGGACGATGAACTGCCGGATCTCGACGGCCAGGGCTTCGAGCTCCGCCGGGCTCAGCCGGCGGAGGTCGGCGGGGCCCTCGATCGCCTCGAGCAGGCCGGGACAGGCGCTCAATGGTCTCGACGGACGACGAGGTCGGCCAGCTCGCCCAGCTCGGCCCGGGCCCGGGGTGACGACGACCCGGATGCGTCGAGGTCGGAGAGGGCGGCCAGGAGGAGGCGGTCGACCTCGGCCTGGCTCCACGCCCGGCCGCCGGCCGCGTCGACCAGCTCGGCCAACCGGACGAGGTCGCTGTCCGACAGGGGTGCGTCGC
This sequence comes from uncultured Acidimicrobiia bacterium, assembly GCA_963790325.1. Classification (GTDB taxonomy): domain Bacteria; phylum Actinomycetota; class Acidimicrobiia; order Acidimicrobiales; family AC-14; genus JAXDMK01. The sequence continues at coordinate 104,156 of CAWBNY010000001.1, read as the reverse complement.
CGCAGTAGAGCGCCGCCAGCTCCTCCGCCGCCGCCGATCCCGACCGGAGCGCGGCCACCACCGGCAACGACTTCTTGCGGCGGCTGAGGTCGGCGTACACCGGCTTTCCGGTCACTCGGGGGTTCCCCCAGATGCCGAGCAGGTCGTCGACGTGCTGGAAGGCGAGGCCCAGCCGCTCGCCGAAGCCACGGAAGCGGGCGATGGTCTGGGGGCCGCCACCGCCGAAGCTGGCGCCGAGGGCGCAGGCCGCGCCGATGAGGGCCGACGTCTTCCGCTGGGCCATGGCGACGACTTCGGGCAGGCTCACGTCGTCGCGGGTCTCGAAGGACAGATCGGCGATCTGGCCGTCGACCAGGGCGAGCACCGCCTTGCTCAGGGAGCTGACGCTGGCCTGGGCGCTGGGGTGGGCGCTGGCGGCGAGGACCTCGAGGGCGAGCGCGAGCAGGGCGTCGCCGGCGAGGATCGCCTCGCCGATGCCGAACACGGTCCAGGCCGTCGGCCGGTGGCGGCGGGTCTCGTCGCCGTCCATGACGTCGTCGTGGAGAAGGGAGAACTCGTGGACGAGCCCGATGGCGACCGCCGCCGGCACCGCCGACTGGGCGGTCCCACCCACCGCCTCCGCCGCCAGCAGGACCAACGCCGATCGGACCCCCTTGCCCCCGATGCCGGGTGTCGGGTGACCGGAGGCGTCCCACCACCCGTACTGGTAGCCGGCGATCCGGCGCATCGCAGGGGGCAGGCTGTCGACCGCCTCCCGGGCGGCGGGCTCGACGAGCAGGTTGCCATCCTCCAGCACCTCGTCGATGGGACGGGGTTCGGCCAGCTCCGGGAGATCCAGGCGGTGGGCGGGCATGCCCATCACCGCCCCAGCTCCACGTTCTCGAGCATGCCGAGCGCGTCCGGGACGAGGACGGCGACCGAGAAGTAGGTGCTGACCAGGTAGGAGATGACGGCCTTCTCGTTGATGCCCATGAAGCGCACGTTCAGGCCGGGCTGGTACTCGTCGGGCAGGCCCGTCTGGTGCAGGCCCACCACGCCCGCGTCGTCCTCGCCCACCCGCATGCACAGCACCGTGGTCGTCTGCTCCCGCGTTATCGGGATCTTGTTGCACGAGAGGATGGGGATGCCCCGCCAGGCGGGGACGGTTTGACCGTCGAGCTCGACCGGCTCCGGGTACACGCCCCGCTTGGAGCACTCCCGCCCGAAGGCGGCGATGGTGCGGGCGTGGGCGAAGAGGTACCGGGCCTTCCGTCGGCGGGAGATCAGCTCGTCGAAGTCGTCCGGTGTGGGGGGCCCGCCGCGGGTCTGGATGCGCTGGGGCAGGGCCGCGTTGTGGAGCAGGCCGAAGCTGCGGTTGTTGACCATCTCGTTCTCCTGGCGCTCCCGGAGGGCCTCGATGGTCAGGCGCAGCTGCTGCTCGGTCTGGTTCATGGGGTTGTTGTAGAGATCCGCCACCCGGGTGTGGACCCGCAGCACGGTCTGGGCCACCTGCAGCTCGTACTCCCGGGGGGTGGCCTCGTAGTCGACGAAGGTGCCGGGCAGCTCGGGCTCGCCCTGGTGGCCCGAGGCCAGCTCGATGACGGCCTCGCCGAAGCGGTTCTGGGGGTGGGCCTGGCCGAAGCGGTAGGCGACGACGTGGGCGGCCAGGGCGGGCGAGGCCGCCACCACCGACTCGAACGCCTCCTGGGTCAGGGTCAGGGCGATGACGGGGGTGACCGCCCGGGCGGTGAAGTCCCAGTTGTCCTGGTCCTCCAGCAGGGCCTGGTAGGTGAAGTGGTCGCCGTCGGCCAGGGTGCCCAGCACCGTGTCCTGGCCGTACTTGCCGGCGCCGATCTTCTCCACCTTGCCGTGGGCGATGAGGCAGATGGAGTCCGCCGGCTGGCCCCGGGTCACGATGGCCTCGCCGGGGGCGTACTGGCGCTGCACGAACCGCCCGGCCAGGGCGGAAAGCACCTCCTCGTCGTCGAAGTCCCGCAGCCCGGCCAGCTCCCGCAGCTCCTGGGGCACGACCGTGACCTCGGCCCCGGTGGAGATGAAGGTGACCCGCCCGTCGCCCACCGCGTAGGTCAGGCGCCGGTTGACCCGGTAGCGGCCGCCGGAGACCTCGACCCAGGGGAGCACCCGCAGGAGCCAGCGGGAGGAGATCTCCTGCATCTGGGGCGGCGTCTTGGTGGTGGTGGCCAGCTTGGCCGCCGCCTCGGTGGACAGGCTCGTCTGGTCGCCGTTGGGCCCGATGGGCCCGTTCTGAGCAGCCAGGTCGGTCAGGGTCGTGTCGCTCACGGGATGTCCCTCCAGTCGGGGCGGCCGCCGGCAGGTGCTCCGGCACCGGCGAGGCTCGAGGTTCGGGACGCCGAGGTCCCCAGGCCGACGGGTGCGCCGAACGGCTGGCCAGGTGCGCGCCGGTGGCGCAGGTTCTCGGGCCGGTAGCGGCTCGTCTTCCGGTGCCACTCCAAGACCGCAGCCATCCAGTCCTGCAGCGCGCCCGCGAAATCGGAGACGGCGGCGGCGGTCTCCGCGTCGAGGTCGTAGGCCTCGCACAGCGCGGGAAGCTCCTGGGCCACGATGCGCTCGAACTGGCACATCCGGGAGGTGGCCAGGTCGTTGACGATCGTCACCGCCCGCCGACGGTCGACGCCCAGGAAGTTCTCGAGGACGACGACCATGTTGTTCAGCTCTCCCTCGAACTCGACCTCCTTCTGGTAGGAGAAGAGGTCGTTGGTGAAGCAGGCGACGTCCATCGCCGAGTTCTCGAGGTTGCGCAGGGGCCGGGAGTGGAGGACCGCGGCCGGGACCACATCCAGATGGGACAGGCGGTCGAGGCTGATGGTGAGATCAGACCCGAAGGTCTTGCGGCGCATCTCGACGTAGTCGACGGGGTCGGGAACGCGGTTCTGGATCTGGTTGGCCGCCTCCCAGGTCCAACTGGCCGTCATGGCCTCGACGGCCCGGCGGAAGATCTGCCGGGCCTCCGTCGACATGGGTGCGGCGCTGCGCAGCCAGAGGTCGGCCAGCCCCCGCTCGGCGGGGATCGTCGGCGGAGGCATGGAGGCGACGTCGATCGGCATGAACTGCGACAGCCGGGCGATGAAGACCTTCAGGCCGACCCAGTTGCGGGTCTGGCCGAAGGCGAGCGGGACGAAGTCGTCGACATAGGTGCCCCAGGTGAGCCAGCCGGCGGAGACGTCGAGCTCGTCGGCCGAGGCCCCGGGCCCGATCATCGCCGAGCAGTGGGCGAAGTCGAAGCCGAGCAGCTGGCGCTCCGTCCACACCGCCGAGCCGGGGACGCCGGGGACCGGGTCGAGGAGGCCCATCGCCCGGGACCAGTCGACGAGGCGGGCCCGGGCGCCCCCGAGGTGGACGTTGGTCCGGAACTGGTAGGGCATGTAGGGCTCGGGCAGGTCACTGGGGCCAACCCGCCGGTAGGGCACGAAGGTGAAGCTCTTGAACCGGGTCAGACCCGACGAGATCGCCGACGGCCGCCTCGGCGTGAGCGCCCCGGCCGGGTCGGCCTGCTCCTCCTTCATGTAGCGGCTCGAGCGCAGGTGCCACTCGTGGCCGCCCGCCTGCCAGTCCTGGAGCCCCTTGACGTAGAGCAGGACGTGCTGGCGTTCGACCGGGGTCAAGGCGAACTCCTCGAACATGACGGGGACCTCGGTCACGACGGTGTTGTCGAACTGGTACAGCCGGGACGTCAGCACGTCGTTGACCAGGTCGGCCGCCGCCTGAGGACCGACGTCGAAGAAGCGCTCCGCCACCAGGACGCTGTTGTTGATCTCGCCCTCGGCGGTGGTCTCCCGCTGGTAGGAGAACAGGTCGTTGCGGAGGTGGACGGCGTCGGAGAAGCAGTCCCGCAGCACCCTCATGGGCCGGGATTCGGCGACCCGCTCCGGGACCTCGACGAAGTTGGCGTGCTCGACCAGGTTCGCCGACCACGGTGCGCCACCGACCCGGCGGCGCATCTCGATGTACTCGATGGGGTTGGCGACCCGATCCTCGCTGATGTTCACCAGCTCCCAGAGCAGGCCGTCCATGTACGCCCGGTTGTTCTCGAACAGCCGTCGGCGCCAGCCGGCGGACTTGGTCGGGACCGTCCGCAGCCACAGGTCGAAGAGGCCCACCTCCACCGGGTTGCTCGGCTCGGGCACCGGGGCCGCGGGGTCGATCGGCATGAACAGCGGCAGGCGGGCGATGTGCTCCTTGGCCCCCGCCCTGTCCCTCGGGCGCTTGTAGACCTCGAGGAAGTGGTCGTCGATGTAGAAGACCCAGACGTACCAGTCGGTGATCAGGTCCAGCTCGGGCGCGGGCGCGTCGGGGTGGGTGTAGGAGCAGAGCCCGGCGAAGTCCATCGCCTCGAAGCCCTCCTCCTCGAAGATCACCGGGCCGTCCGGCTCCAGCGGTCCGAAGAAGCCCATCGCCCGAGCCCACTCACGGGTGTGGGCCCGGGCGCCCTCGATGTTCGGGTTCAGCCTCGCCGGCCACGGGAGGTAGAACGCAGGCAGCTTGAAGGGGTTCATTGGCGCGCGCGCGAAGGACCTGGGGCCGCCCGCTTCTCCCTCAGGCCTCGTAGCGGCCGACTTCGGCGTTCTCCAGGATGGCGAGCGCGTCCGGGACGAGGACGGCCGCCGAGAAGTAGGTGCTGACCAGGTAGGAGATGACGGCCTTCTCGTTGATGCCCATGAAGCGCACGTTGAGGCCGGGCTGGTACTCGTCGGGCAGGCCCGTCTGGTGCAGGCCCACCACCCCCTGGTCGGGCTCGCCGATGCGCATGCACATGACCGAGCTGGTGCGGGTGTCGCTGACCCCGATCTTGTTGCACGGGAGCACGGGAACGCCCCGCCAGGCGGGGACCTTCTGGCCGGCCATGTCGACCGCCTGCGGGTAAATCCCCTTTTTGGTGCACTCCCGCCCGAAGGCGGCGATGGTGCGGGGGTGGGCGAAGAAGTAGGCCGCGTCCCGGACGTTCGCCAGCAGCTCGTCGAAGTCGTCCGGCGTGGGGGGCCCGCCGCGGGTCTGGATGCGCTGGGGCAGGGCCGCGTTGTGGAGCAGGCCGAAGCTGCGGTTGTTGACCATCTCGTTCTCCTGGCGCTCCCGGAGGGCCTCGATGGTCAGGCGCAGCTGCTGCTCGGTCTGGTTCATGGGGTTGTTGTAGAGATCCGCCACCCGGGTGTGGACCCGCAGCACGGTCTGGGCCACCTGCAGCTCGTACTCCCGGGGGGTGGCCTCGTAGTCGACGAAGGTGCCGGGCAGCTCGGGCTCGCCCTGGTGGCCCGAGGCCAGTTCGATGGAGGCCTCACCGGAGGTGTTCTGCGGGTGGCCCTGGCCGAAGCGGTAGGCGGCGACGTGGGCGGCCAGGGCGGGCGAGGCCGCCACCACCGACTCGAACGCCTCCTGGGTCAGGGTCAGGGCGATGACGGGGGTGACCGCCCGGGCGGTGAAGTCCCAGTCGTCCTGGTCTTCCAGCAGGGCCTGGTAGGTGAAGTGGTCGCCGTCGGCCAGGGTGCCCAGCACCGTGTCCTGGCCGTACTTGCCGGCGCCGATCTTCTCCACCTTGCCGTGGGCGATGAGGCAGATGGCGTCCGCCGGCTGGCCTCGGGTCACGATGGCCTCGCCGGGGGCGTACTCGCGCTGGGTGAAGCGGGCGGCCAGGGCGGAAAGCACCTCCTCGTCGTCGAAGTCCCGCAGCCCGGCCAGCTCCCGCAGCTCCTGGGGCACGACCGTGACCTCGGCCCCGGTGGAGATGAAGCTCACCCGCCCGTCGCCCACCGCGTAGGTCAGGCGCCGGTTGACCCGGTAGCGGCCGCCGGAGACCTCGACCCAGGGGAGCAGACGCAGGAGCCAGCGGGAGGAGATCTCCTGCATCTGGGGCGGCGTCTTGGTGGTGGTGGCCAGCTTGGCCGCCGCCTCGGTGGACAGGCTCGTCTGGTCGCCGTTGGGCCCGATGTGCCCGTTCTGAGCAGCCAGGTCGGTCAGGGTCGTGTCGCTCACGTGATGTCCCTCCAGTTCCCCAGCTGGATTGGTAGAAAAAAAAACTGACCTGTCAGATTTCCTTCATGGTGAGGAACTCCGACGTCATTCGAGAAAATCATCCTGTTCCACAGGTCTCGATGCCGGTCATTGGGAAGCTACAAAACGACACCCGGCGTCGTGACCCCGAACTCCGTAGTCCTCGAGGCGAAACCTGACCGACCTACGGAAAACACTGCTGCCCAGGCTCCGATCCGAGCCATGGTGCGGGGCTGGCGCGTCAGGCGTTGGCGGGGACAGGCGCGTACCGGCGGGTGGTGCTGTGCCACTCGCGACTGCCACCGAGCCAGCCCCAGATGTCGGCCAGGAAACGCCGAAGGGCGAGCGAACCGACCTGGCTGAGCACGGTCGCCTCGTCGACGAACAGGTGCATCAGCTCGTTGTGGATCTCGATCGTGCGCTCGATCGCCTCCCGCCGGGAGCAGTTCTCCTCGTGGGCGACAACCTTGGGCAGGTCGAAGTCGGTGTCCGATTCGGCCCCCATCGAATAGAGGTCGTTGAGGACCACGCTGGCCGTGCCGGCCAGGCAGAAGACCCGGCGCACCCGTCGATCGGCGAACTCGAACGACGGCACCTCGTAGCCGGCGACCGGGTCGACGAGCACCATCGGGGGCAGGAAGCTGTTCTCGTGGCGATGGGTCAAGTACTCCCAGACCGGGGGGATGCGACCGGTGCGGCGCCACGTGGCCTCGTGGTTGTAGGCCATGAGCATCACCGCCAGCTCATGGCGGAGCCGTGCTAGCTGGGTGGCGCTGGCGTAGCTGCTGAGGTGGGCGAACGCGGACCGGAAGGCGACCGAGACGGGGTCGGCCATGATCGCCTGGTCGAGCTGGGCGGCATAGGTGAGAGGGAGGTCGGCGGGATCGATGGCCGCGTAGGCGACCCCCATCCGGGCGCCGATCAACGACGCATCGGCCCCCAGCGACTCGTCGTCGAGGTAGTGGTCGTCGACCGCCCATTCCGCCACCACGCACTTCGCCGCCGCCAGAAGCCGGTCGGGATCGTCGGTCCCGGGGTGGGTGAGCATCATCAGCCGCCCGAAGTTGGCGGCGCGGAGGTGGTCGATCTGCCCGGGGTAGATGCCGACCTGCTCGGCCCACTCGACCACGTTCTCGTTGACCTCCTCCCCGAGAGCGGGGTTGTCCCGCACCGGCCCCGGGCAGAACAACGCCGGGTACGGATCGTCGTCGGCCACCGGGCCGGTCAGAACTTCGGTCGAGGGGTCTCCCCGGCGGTCGAGCACGGCGGCGGGGTCCCCTGCTCCGGTGACGATGGCGCGGGCTGCCGCCGACCCCAGCCCGGTGGGGCCGAGTGGCAGCCGCGGCGCCGGGGGGCGCTCCGCCGGCACCGGTGGCTGGGAGACGCCCGCCAACAGGCCGAGAAGGTCCTGGGGCGCGGCCCGATCGAGGTTCGACAGGATCGACGACACCAGCGCCGCGGTCTCGTCGGTGCGGTTGGCGGCGGTGATCCGGGACAGAAGCGACATCGTCAGCCCTCCAGTTCGGTAGCGGCTCCGGCGGCGACCATCAACGTCGGCCGGTGCCGACGGCCCAGGGTGAAGGTTCCAACCGGTCCCGTGTCCAGGTCGCCGGACCGGCGTTCCCGGCGGCCCCGGGGGGCAGAAGCTCGCACCGACGGGGCAGGTACCAGGCGGGGCGCCCCGGAAGTGCGATCGTCGCCAGAACCAGGAACAGCCGCCCGCCCAGGGCATCGACGCGCAGGCCGGCGCCGAGGGCGGTGAAGCCGGGATCGCTCTCGGCCGACACCACTCGGCGCGCAGCCGAAGATCCTCCGGGTGGCATCGCCCACGTTTCCGGCGAGCACGATAGGGACGACCGTGTCCCGCCGGTCCTGAAAAACCGACCCGGGATTCCGAGTTACATCATGGGTGACGGCGGCGGTCACGACCTCCGGTCCCAAGCCGTGGAGACCGGGCTGGACGCGTTCGACGTAGGCGCGGAAGGCGGGTTGATCCACCGAGGCTCTTGTCGACGAAACCAGGAGCAACTTCGCGGGGCGGAGCCGTTCCTCCGGGCGCAGGGACGCCCGCGGCGACTCCGTGGTGGCCGTGAGGTTGATCCGCAGGCGCCGGGGGGGACCGAGGAGGAGGATCGCCACGACGGCCGAGACGACCACCGCAGTCGCCCACCAGGCCCCGGTGCGACCCGGCCTCCGGACGCTGCGCGGGTCAGGTCGTCTGGCGAACCGGCCATGTCGACCCATCTCCTTTCCAGGAGCCGTACGGCTCGCGCCTCGCCCTGGCTCCGCCGCGCCGTGGCGCAGCTCCGTCCACATCCTTGACTCTTGCGACTCGGTGGGAAGCCGGGATTTTCAGCCAACGAGCGCGATCCATAACCACGGTATGAACCCCTGGTTCGACCTCGTGACCCGAATTTCCGTAGTCCTCACGACGGCAAGTCCGATACCACGGAAAGCCGTCACATCGCTTTCGAGAGGATCGGTTGCATGGAAATTGGATGGCGGTACTGTGCCAGAGAGATGGGTGCGGCGGTGGGGCCTCCTGACCCTGGCGACTGCTATGTGAGTCCCCCTGAGCTGGCCGTTCTCCGCGCCCTGCTCGCCGACTCCGGGGCGGGAGAGCCCCGGTGCGTGCTCGTCCTGGGGGAGCGCGGCATCGGCAAGACGGCCTTCCTGCGGGAGCTCTCCGCCGGTCTCGACGACATCCGCGTGCTGTCGGTGTGCGGCGAGGAGTCCGAGGCCGACCTGCCGTTCGGCCTGGTGGAGCACCTTGCTCGGGTGTCCGGCGAGAACCTTCCCGAGGAGCTGGTAGCCCTGTGCGCGGGCAAACGACCCCACGCCGAACCGTTCGAGATCGGCAGCGCGCTGCTCCGGCTCCTGGTGACCCTGCAGCGGAGCAAGCCCCTGCTCGTCCTCCTCGACGACGCAGACATGGCGGACACCAGCTCGCAGGTGGCGCTGCTCTACGCCCTGCGGCGACTCCACGACAGCCGGATACTCACCGTGCTCACCGCCCGCGACCCGAGCCGCGTGATCGACGGGCTGCACAAGTTGGTCGCCGGCGACCGGGGCGGGGGCACCGTCACCCTCAGGGGACTCGACCCCGGCGGCGTCATGTGTCTGGCGGCGTCGGTCGAAGGTCGTCGGCCACCGTGCCGCCTCGTGGAGCGATTGCGGTCGCACACCGGCGGCAACCCGTCTCGGATCCGAGCCGTCCTGGATGCACTGGGCGAAGACGGGATCTCCGAGGTCGGTGACGACCCCCTCCCCCCGTTGCCGTCGGTCGCCTCGCTCGTCTCCGAGCGGCTCGCCGCCTGCGCTCCCATCGGGCGCCGCCTCGCCGCCGCCGCCGCCATCCTCGGCGAGCGCTGCCCGCTGGACCTGGTGCGTGCCGTGGCGGGAATCGACGAGCCGCTGCAACCGCTTCAGCTCGCCATCGACGCCGGGCTGGTGGCGTACCGCAAGCGGGAGGTGGTGTTCGAGGACCCCCTCACCCGAGCTGCCCTCTACCACCAGCTCGGGGTGCTGGAGAGAGCGGAGCTGCATCGTCGGGCAGCCGGGATCGTGACCGAGGAAGGTGCCCGGTTGCGGCACCGGGTCGCCGCCGCGGTCGGGTGCGACGAAAACCTGGCGGGTGAGATCGGCGCCTTCGCAGCGCGGACCGCCGCCGGTGGGTCCCTCCTGTCCGCGGCGGCCCTCTATGTCGACGCCGCCGAGCTGGTCCCCCCCGGCCCCGGCCGGGAGGCCTACGTGCTGGAAGCGGTGGATTGCCTGCTGGCGGCGGGCGACGCGGCCGGGGCGGGCCTCGTGGGCGCGCGGCTCGCCAGTGGCAGCGACGGCCCCCGGGGGCTGATCGTGCGGGGCCGGCTGGCCCTGATGGCGGGCCGCACGGTGGAGGCCGAGGAGCTGTTGACCCGCGCCCTGAACACCTCTGCGTCGGAAACGACGGACGGAGCATCCCTTCGGGCGAGGATCGAGGTCGAGCGGGCGAGTGTGTCCGTTCACCTTCTCCGACCGGTGGAGAGTGCCGCCCGGGCCGATGCCGCCCAGCGGGCCGCCGCCGGGGTGGTCGGCCGCCCGTCGCCGGTGCTGGCGTGGAGCCTGGCCCTGGCCGGTCGGTCGAGCGAGGCGTTGGCCTGGTTCGACCTGCCCGCCTCGGGGATCGACGACTCCGACCCGGCCTCCGCCGGCCTCCTCCTGGGGCGCGTCGTCGCCGAGCTCTTCAGCGGTTCCTTTCGCGAGGCCCGAGACCACGCCGCCACCCAGGTGAGGATTGCCGCCCGGTTCGGACACCTCCGCCTCCGCCTCTGCGGGCTGGCCCTGCTCTCGCTGGCGGAGTTCCGCCTCGGACTCTGGAGCGATGCCGCGACACACGCCGACCAGGGGGTTGCCCTCGCCGACGCCGCCGGGCCCGGGAACCCCCGGGTCCTGCTGCATCTGGCCGCGCTCATGCCCCTCGCCCATCGGGGCCAGTGGGAGGCCGCCGACTTCCACGCCGAGCAGGGGGTCAGGGCGGCGGTGAGCCCGTTCGAGACGGCGCTGGCCGGCGTGGGCAGCGCAGTGGTGGCCCACGCACGGGGGTGGCACGGCAAGGTCATCGACGCCGTTGCGTCATTGCGGGCGGTGGGTGAGAGCGGGGCCGTCGACGAGCCGGGCGGGCCGTGGCCATGGCAGGAGCTGGAGATCGACGCCCTCATCGGGACGGGTGGTTTCGACGAGGCCGGCTGCGCCCTGCGGCAGTTCGAACGGCTGGCCGAGGTTCGGAGCAACCGGGCTGCGACCGCCGTCGCAGCCCGGTTGCGCGGGCGCCTCGAAGCGGCCCGTGGGCGCGATGAGCAGGCGCACCTGGCCTTCGCCCGGGCCAAGGAGGTCGGAGCTGCCCTACCGATGCCCTTCGACCAGGCCCTGACCCACGCCGAGCACGGGGCCTTTCTTCGCCGGGCGGGGAAGCGCACGGCGGCGGTGGCGGAGCTGAGGGCGGCCCGGGACTGCTTCGAGTGCCTGGGCGCCCGACCCTACGTCGCCCGCTGCGACAGGGAGCTGGCGGCCGCCGGCCTCACCCCCCAGCGGCGGAGGAACGGCGGCGCGGCCGAACTGACGCCGCAGGAGCGCTCGGTCGCCGAGCTCGTCGCCCAGGGCAAGAGCAACCGGGTCGTGGCGAGGGAGCTTGTCGTCAGCATCAACACGGTCGAGTACCACCTCAAGAACATCTACGCCAAGCTCGGGATCTCCTCTCGGACCCAGCTCACCCTGCTCGTCGGCGTGCCGGCCGAGGCCGCTCAGGGATCGCTCAACTGACCTGAAGGGGCTCGCCCGACTACGGATTTCCGGGTGACGAGTTGATCGCGCCGTTTCGTACGGTCACCAGACGACGGTGTGAACCCGCGGCGAGCGGTGCCACGTGGTCGGCGATCTGGAGTTGGACGGCGAGGGGAATCGGGACATCCAGGATCACGGGAGAGATTGTTGGCGGCCCGACTGGGGGGTCACGCCTGGCTGCGGTCCGGTGCGCCTCCAACGGGGGGCGGCCACCCCCCGGACCCGCGTTGCGCTCGGACGTTGACGTCGCCACGCGGTGAGGCCGGCGGGGACGGGCGGTTGCGCGGTGCCGGCTCGACGGGGGGACGGAGGCGACGCCCCGGACTGCGGGCCCGTCTGCGGTACCGGTTCGACAACAGCCTGGCCCACGGTCCCATCGCCCTGGTCGGCTGGCTCGGCGTGGTGGTGTTCGGGATCATCGTGGTCGGGACGATCGTCAGCCAGTTCGTGCTGGGCCAGCGCAGCGGCGGCGTCGCCGGGGGTCTGTGGGAGACCCTCATCCGCGTGCTCGACTCGAGCGCCTTCGAAGCGGAGTCCGCCTGGCCGTCCCGCTTCGTCGCCCTCGGCGTCACCATGGCCGGGATCCTCATCGGCGGCTCCCTCATCGGCCTCATCGCCACCGCCCTCGACCAGCGCGTCTCCGAGCTCGGCACCGGTCGTAGCCCGGTCCTGGAATCCGAGCACACCCTGATCCTGGGATGGTCGCCTCGCCTGCCGGTGATCGTCCAGGAGCTGGTGGTCGCCAACGAGAGCCTCCGCCGGGCGGCCATCGTCGTCCTCGCCCCCCGGGCGGTCCGGGACATGGAGGCCGAGCTCCGCGACCGGATCGGGGACACCAAGAACACCCGGGTGGTGTGCCGGAGCGGTCATCCGGCGAAGCCCGCCGACCTCGAGCTGGCGAGCATCGGCTCGGCTCGGTCGGTGGTCGTGCTCAGCGACGACGACGGCGACGCCGGGACGGTGAAGGCGATCCTCGCCATCAAGACGCTCGATCCGGACTTCTCCCGCTTCCGGGTGGTGGCCGAGTTCACCAGCCCGACCCTTGCCGCAACTGTCCGCACCCTCACCCACGACGCGGTGAGCACGGTGAGCTCCGACGAGGTCATCGCCCAGGTGACGGCCCAGGCCTGCCACCAGTCGGGCCTGGCCGCGGTCCTCCGGGAGCTCTTGGACTTCGGCGGTGACGAGTGCTACTTCGCCGAGGTCCCGGAGCTGGTGGGCCACCCCTACGCCGACGCGTTGCTCGCCTTCCCGACCTCGTCGGTGATCGGGCGCTTCACCGCCGATGGTCGGGTCGAGCTGAACCCGGCACCGGCCACCGTGTTCGAGCCCGGCGACCAGGTGATCGCGGTCTCGGCCGACGATTCCTCGGTCGTCTTCGGCGGCTTCCCGAGCGTGAGCGTCCCCCCGCCGCGAGCGGGCACCGACGGACCGGCGCCGATCCGGGTGCTCATCGTGGGCTGGAGCAGCTTCGGGCCCAAGGTCGTCGAGGAGCTCGACCAGTTCCTGGCCCCGGGGTCAAGGATCGAGGTCAGCGTCGACGCCGGCCTCGTCGACCAGGCGGAGACGGCGGTCATCCAGCGCCTGATCCCCGGCCTGACCGTCTCGTTCCTCGACGGTGGCCCCGAGGAGCTGTTGCGCCTCGGCGACAGCGGGCCTCCCGACCAGGTGGTGATCCTGGGGTACCGGGATCAGCTCAGCCCGGGCGACGCCGACGCCCGAACCCTGCTCGCCCTGCTCACCCTGCGGAACCTGTGGCCGCTGGGGTCGCTCCCCGAGGTCCGCATCATCGCCCAGCTCCTCGACCAACGGCACGTGGAGCTCGCCACCGCCACCGGCGTCGACGACTTCATCGTCAGCGATGCCCTGGCCAGCCTCATGCTCGCCCAACTGTCGGAGCGCCGCGAGCTGGCGGCCGTGTTCGACGACCTGTTCGACCCCGACGGTTCGGCGTTGGAGCTTCGTCCCGCGCCCGGGTTCGTGGACGACGTGGAAGTGACGTACGGGGAGCTCGTCGCCGCCGGCATCGCCGGGGCGGCCTCGGTCCTCGGGTGGCGGACGGGAGCCGACGGCGAGGTCGTGATCAACCCTCCCAAGAGCCGGACGGTCCGCCTCGCGCCCGGCGACGACGTGCTCGTCATCGGGCCTCGCTCGTGAGGATCCCCCCGCCCCCGGCGGTCCCCGGCCCGTTCCCGGGGGACGGGCGACGAAGGTGGTTCGAGCGATCGTAGGCCCGGCGACGGTGACGAGGGCGTCCTCCGGAGCGGCGCGTAGGCCGCGGCGCACGTTGGTCGCCCTCGGCGGAGCACTCCTCGGGGTGGCCCTGGCCCTTGCCCCCCCCGCACCATCGGCATCGGGTCAGGTCGTGAACAGCATCGCCGTCGACCCGCGGATGCCGGATCCGGTGGCGATCTTCGACACGGGGCGCGTCGGGGCGATCTCCATCAGTCGGTCGTTCCTCACCCTGCCCGGGCCACTCGAGCTCACGTCCATCCGGCTCTGGCCCTCGTGTGGAGATGGCAACGTGCCCTGTGGCACCCCGGAGCCGGGTGTGTTCGCGCTGAGTGCGACGGCGACCGGGACCGGCGGCGCCTGCCAGGGGGTGACGTTCGCGGTCGGCCCCCCCGACTCGTCGGGGATGGTGACGTTCACCCCGTCGGACAGGGTCGTGCTGTCGACGTTCGCGAGCGACGCCACCTGTGACCTGCAGTTCTCCTTCGACGTCGTGCGGGTTCCCACGATCGACGTCCTCCCTGGCCCCGGCGTGCAGACGGCCACGTCGGCCCTGGTGCTGGGCGAGGTGCAAGGCCCGATCGTCACCCGCGCCGCAGGCCGAGGAACCGACTTCGTCACCGTCAACGGGGTGACGCCCACCCTGGTGACCCAGGCCTCCGGTCCGGTCACCGTGGGCGGCTCCCTCACCGACACCGCCACCCTGGCCGACGGCTTCTCCCCCACGGGCACGATCACCTTCCGCCTCTTCGGACCCGACGACGCCACCTGCGCCACGGCCGTGTTCAGCTCCACCGCGGCCGTGGCCGGCAACGGCACCTACACGTCGGAGCCCTACTCGACCACCCTGCCCGGCACCTACCGCTGGATCGCCTCCTACGGGGGCGACGCCGCCAACCAGGCCGTGTCCGGCGCCTGTGGCGACGCCGGCGAGTCGGTCGTGGTGAGCCCGGCGTCGCCCACCCTGGTGACCCAGGCCTCCGGTCCGGTCACCGTGGGCGGCTCCCTCACCGACACCGCCACCCTGGCCGACGGCTTCTCCCCCACGGGCACGATCACCTTCCGCCTCTTCGGACCCGACGACGCCACCTGCGCCACGGCCGTGTTCAGCTCCACCGCGGCCGTGGCCGGCAACGGCACCTACACGTCGGAGCCCTACTCGACCACCCTGCCCGGCACCTACCGCTGGATCGCCTCCTACGGGGGCGACGCCGCCAACCAGGCCGTGTCCGGCGCCTGTGGCGACGCCGGCGAGTCGGTGGCCGTCGCCCCGACGACCACGACCACGACGACGACCACGACCACCACCACGACGACGACCACGACCACCACGACAACGACGACGACGACTCTGGTCCCAACGACGACCACCGCTCCGACGACCACCGCTCCGACGACCACGACCACGACGCCCCGACGACCACGACCACGCGCCCCGACGACCACGACCACGTCGGCCCCGACGACCACGACCACGTCGGCCCCGACGACCACGACCACGCGGCCCCGACGACCACGACCACCACCACGACGACGACCACGACCACCACGACAACGACGACGACGACGACGACTCTGGTCCCTACGACGACCACCGCTCCGACGACCACCGCTCCGACGACCACGACCACGACCCCGACGACCACGACCACGGCCCCGACGACCACGACCACGTCGGCCCCGACGACCACGACCACCGCCCCGACGACCACGACCACCACCACGACGACGGTCGCCGCCACACCCCCGCCGGGCACGACCACCTCGGCCCCGACGACCACGACGCCGGCCCCGACCACGACGGTCGCGGCCCCGACGACGATCCCGGCGCCCGCCCCCACCACCACCCCGCCGGTCCCGTCGACGACTCCCCAGACGACCACGTCGCCGGCGACGAACACCACCGTGGCGGCGCCGACGACGACCTCGCCCGAACCGACGACGACCTCACCCGAACCGACGACGACCCTTCCTCCTCCGGATCCGACGCCGCCGACGCCCGCCGGTCCCTCGCTGTCGGCGATCGGAACCGGCAGCAGTGCCGCCAGCCCACCCGGCTCGATGCTGGAGATAGTCGGAAGTGGCTACGCCGACTGTTCCGAGGTCTACCTCTTCGTCGACGGGAGCCGTTTCGGGTCGCACCGGCCCGCCAGCACGGGAACGATCCAGTTCTCGCTCGACATCCCGGGCGACCTGGCCGCAGGGCAGTACACCCTCGAGGCATCCTGTGACATCACCGGCGAACCGGTCGACGCCTCGACGGTGATCCTCGTGTCGGATCCCGAACTGCATCGCTCGGTGGTCGTCACCGGCATCCCCAAGCCGACCGACATCGATCTGAGTGCCAAGTCGATGGGTGCCAGCGCCCTGGTGACGATCCTCTTCCTGCTGCTCGTCTCGTTCCCGGGTGCACTGCTCGACTCCACACTGGACGAGAACTACGACGAGATCCGGGGCTGGTTCCGGCGGAAGCCGGCCGCGGAGAGACCCACTCGGCACCGCAGCCCGGCCTTCCGGGGCTTGAGCCTGGTCGGGTTCCTCGTGGTCGGCGGGATCGCCGGCGCGTTCCTCGACCCCAGCGTCGGGCCCAGCCTGACCACCGGCGCCCTCGTCCTCGGGCTGGCGACGAGCCTGGCCATCGTGTTCATCTGCTTCGGGCTACCCGGCATCCTCTACATGCGGCGCCGTCATCAGGACCGGGGCCAGATCGCACTCCGGCCTGGGGCACTGGTCCTGACCGCGGCCTTGGTGCTGGCGTCGCGGGTCCTGCATCTCGAGCCGGGCTTCCTGTTCGGCCTCATCGGGGGTCTGGCGTTTGCGACCAGCCTCACCCCGAAGTCGAGTGGCCGGCTGGCCGTCGCCACGTCCATCTTCACCCTGGCCGTCGGCCTGGCGGCATGGTTCCTCTGGATCCCGGTGTCCGCCGCCGCCGCCGAGGGGGAGGTCACGTTCTGGCTGGCGGTCGCCGACGCTGCCCTCGCCGGCACCTTCATCGCCGCGGTCGAGACGCTCGTCATCGGTCTCATCCCGATGAGGGAGTTCGACGGCGGAGCGATCAAGGAGTGGAAGTTCCTCGACTGGGCTGCGGTCTACGGCATCGGGGCCTATGCCTACGTGCTCATCGTGCTGCGACCGGCAAGCTCATCGGGCCCGGACAACAACGGCGCGCCCTGGAAGGCGCTGCTCATCGCGGGCATGTTCGCCGCCGTCTCGGTCGCGTTCTGGGCGTACTTCCGCCTCCGGCCGTCGTCCGAGGACGACTCCGTGGGCGTGGCGGCGACGTAGACGACGCCGATCCCGGCGACGAACGAAGGAGTGGAGGCCTGTGAGCAGGACACGATCCCGAATCCTGGGCCTGGCGCTGGTAGCGGCGGCGGTCATGGCCCTGGCCCTTTGCCGTGACGACCGATCGGCCCCGAGGATCGTCATCGGGGCGTTCAACTTCCCCGAGAGCGCCATCCTCTCCAACATCTACGGCGGGGCGCTCCGAGACAGTGGGTTCTCCGTCAGGTTCCGGACGAACCTCGGGAGCAGGGAGATCGTGGCTCCCGCTTTGGAGCGCGGCGACATCGACCTCTACCTCGGGTACGCGGCCACGGAGCTCGAGTTCTGGAACGACAACGCCCGCCAGGCCACGCCGGACGCAGCCGAGACCGTGGGCCGGCTGAACTCGGTGCTGCAACCGGTGGGCTTCCTCGCCCTCGACCCGGCGCGGGCGGTGAACCAGAACGCGTTCGCCGTCACCCGGGCCACGGCCGACCGGCTGCAGATCTCGAAGCTGTCGGACCTGACCGCACTGGCGTCCGAGCTCACGTTGGGTGGGCCGCCCGAATGTCCGGCGCGACCGTTCTGCGCCAAGGGACTCGAAGACACCTACGGCATCCGGTTCCAGTCGTTCCGGGCGCTCGACGCCGGTGGCCCGCTGACCAAGACGGCGCTGGATCGGGGGGACATCGACGTCGGCTTGCTGTTCACCAGTGACGCGACCGGCTTCGTCCTCCTCGACGACGACCGGCACCTGCAGAACGCGGACGCCGTCGTCCCCGTGATCCGGCCCGGGAAGGTGGACGAACGGGCGCGCTCGGTGATGAACGACGTCTCCGCCAAGCTGACCACCGAGTCGCTCTCCGAGCTGAACCAGCAGTTCCACGCCCGGGGTGGCGACACCGACGTCGTGGCCCGGGGCTGGCTACGCCAGAACGGCTTCGCCGACTAGCGACTCAACCACGTCAGATGTCGTAATAGAGCATGAACTCCCACGGGTGGGGCCGCAGTCGGACCTCGTCGATCTCACGCAGGCGCTTGTACTCCAGCCACGTCTCGATTAGGTCGGAGGTGAACACCCCGCCTGCGGTGAGGTAGTCGTGGTCGGCCTCCAGGGCCCGCAGCGCCTCGTCCAGCGACCCCGGCACCTGCGGCACCTTGGCCAGCTCCTCCGGCGGGAGGTCGTAGAGGTCCTTGTCGACTGGATCGCGGGGCTCGGTGCGGTTCTGGACACCGTCCAGGCCGGCCATCAGCATCGCCGAGAAGGCCAGGTAGGGGTTCGCCGAGGGATCGGGGCAGCGGAACTCGAGGCGCTTGGCCTTGGGGCTCTTGGAGTACAACGGGATCCGCACCGCGGCCGACCGGTTGCGTTGCGAGTACACCAGGTTCACCGGCGCCTCGTAGCCGGGGACCAGCCGCTTGTAGGAGTTCGTCGTCGGCGCGGCGAAGGCCAGGATCGAGGGCGCATGGGCGAGGAGGCCCCCGATGTACCAGCGGGCCATGTCGGACAGCCCGCCGTACCCCGTCTCCGAGAAGAACAGCGGCTCGCCCCCCTTCCACAGCGACTGGTGGCAGTGCATCCCCGACCCGTTGTCCTGGAACAGGGGCTTGGGCATGAAGGTCACCGACAGGTCGTGGGCCCAGGCCACGCACTTGGTGACGTACTTGTAGAGCATGAGCTTGTCGGCCATCCGCAGGAGGGTGTCGAAGCGCATGTCGATCTCGGCCTGGCCGGCGGTGCCCACCTCGTGGTGTTGCACCTCCGTCTCGATGCCCACCCGCTCCAGCATGAGGATCATCTTCGAGCGCAGGTCCTGGAAGTGGTCCATGGGCGGGACGGGGAAGTAGCCCTCCTTGTACCGGGGCTTGAAGCCGAGGTTGGGCTTCTCGTCGGCGCCCGAGTTCCAGATGCCCTCCACCGAGTCGACCGAGTACATCGCCGAGTGCTGGTCCTGGTGGAAGCGCACGTCGTTGAAGATGTAGAACTCCGCCTCCGGCCCGAAGTAGGCGGTGTCGGCCAGGCTGGTGGAGACCAGGTAGTCCTCCGCCTTCTTGGCCACGTAGCGGGGGTCGCGGGTGTAGGGGTCGCCGGTGACGGGGTCGCGCACGAAGCAGTTGAGGTTGAGGGTCTTGGCCTCCCGGAACGGGTCGATCACGGCCGTGTTGGGGTCGGGGACCAGGATCATGTCCGACTCCTGGATCTCCTGGAACCCCCGGATGGAGGACCCGTCGAACCCGTAGCCCTCCTCGAAGCCGTCCTCGGTGAGCTCGTGGGCGGGGGACGAGAAGTGCTGCATGAGGCCGGGCAGGTCGCAGAAGCGGAAGTCGACGATCTCCACTCCCTCGTCCTGCATCAGCCGCACCACGTCAGCGGGACTGCGCTCCTCCACGTCGTCCTCCCTTGGTCGCCCTCGGCCGGAAGCGAAGCTATCGGAACCTGAACGTCGCGGGACCTTCGCCGCCGACGTCGGTCGCGAGGTGGGAGACGGGCGGAAAGTCGTAAGGACCGGCCGCACCCGGCGCTCACCCATCTGAGCCGACCGAGGAGCGACGACATGAGCCGACCGCCCCGCACCCCCATCACGCCGATGCAGAACCGAGTCATCCTGGCCCTCGTCTTGCTGGCCGCCGTGATCGGCAGCCTGATGATCGTGGTTGGGTCACGCCCGACCGTGGGCGACGTCGCGGGCCGGGCCACCGTGGGGAGTGGCGACGCCACCCCGTTCGCCGCTCCGCCAGCGACGTCGACCACCCTCGCCCCCGGGGCGTCGGGGCAGGCCGGTGGGGGTGAGGACCACGATCCGTCAGGCGGGTCGACGAACCCCGGTCCGGCCGAGCCGGCCGAGCCGGCACCGGAGCCCGAGCCGGAGCCCGAGCCCGAGCCGAGCGGTCTGCTACGGCTGCCCCAGCAGCCGATCCAGCTCGACACCGGCATCGACAGCGGGATGTTCCGGATCCGCAACGACGGCGACGGCCCCCTGCGGATCTTCGCCATCGACCACCCCGGGTACCTCGCGGTGGCGCCGGACGACCCGGTCCCCGACACCGTCCCGCCCCGGACGACGATCCAGATCCAGTTCGGGTCGATGGCCCCCGACTACAACGGCGGCAACCCCGGGCCCTGGCAGCGGGCCGTCCACTTCGACACCGATGGCGGCGCCGGCGACGTGAT
This sequence comes from uncultured Acidimicrobiia bacterium, assembly GCA_963790325.1. Classification (GTDB taxonomy): domain Bacteria; phylum Actinomycetota; class Acidimicrobiia; order Acidimicrobiales; family AC-14; genus JAXDMK01. The sequence goes on along the minus strand of CAWBNY010000001.1, from coordinate 84,166 downwards.
CATCCAGGGTGAGGCCCCGGTGCCGGGCGATCTCGTCGTGCCCGTCGCCGTCCCCCCCAAGGCCTACCCCCTCGGCCAGGCCTTCTGGATCCACCAGAGCGGTCCGGCGGCGACGACCGTGAAGGTCTCCGTCGGGCCCGGCCTGACCCTGGTCGACGATCCGACCTTCACCATGGGCGTCGGCGCCGCGACCGTCGTCGGCGTCAAGCCGTGCGGCCGGCCGTTCGCAGCGGTCGACAAGACGTTCATGCGCAAGGTGTACTTCGAGGTGCTCGGCCACGGAGCCTACGAGACCCAGGTCAACTGGTCGATCGAGGCGGGCCCCGCCGAGCCGTGCCCCGGCCAGGCGATCTGAATCAAGGGGTAAAGGCGGTCGTGCTCCGCCGATGGCCACCGTCGGCCGGGTCCTCCCGGCTGCGCTCCACCGCCCGGCGGAGGTAGTCGTCGGCGCCGGAGGCCATGGCTTCGAGCGTGGCCCAGTCCGGCTGCGCCTGGCGGATGTCGTCCGGCCATTCCTCGACCACCTCCGCCGCCCACTCCGCCCACCGGGCGACCGCGAAGACGTGCTCCATGAGGAACTGCCCGGACAGGATGATCCACGCCAGCCGCTCGGGGAACGGCCCCTGGCCCTGGAGGTAGGCCCGGGGGATGTGGATCGTGGCGGCCAGCCGCTCCTCGGCCCACGTGCGGGCGTCGGCGATGGCGGCCAGGAGGTCGTCCTTCGTGCCGTGCTCGGCGAAGAAGACCTTGAGCATCGTCTCCCATTCCAGGACGGGGCCCGCGGCCGGCTCGGGGATCCACCCCGCCAGCGCGTCCCGGCCGGCGTCGGTGATGGTGTAGACGGTGCGGGGCCGGTTCCCCACCATCTCCGCCGACCCGGTGGCCAGGCCGAGGGCCACCAGCTTCTTGGGCTCGGCGTAGATGTTGCTCTGGGCCCGGGGCCAGAACTGCCCAACCGCCCGGGCCATCTGCTGGGCCAGCTCATAGGTGGCCCACGGCTGGACGGCCAGAAGGCCGAGGATGGCATAGGACGTGGTGGTCAGTCCATCGGGTCGGGTGGCCATTGACACGCTCCTGTTTGGAGGATACGTTACTCCAAAACGGAGTATATCTTTCCAGTGAGGTCAAGATGACGATGACCATCGCCAACGTCCAGATGGCCGAAGCGTGGGACGGCCACGAAGGCGACTTGTGGACGACCCACGCCGAGCGCTACGAGGCCAGCAGCCGCCGCTACTGGCAGGCCTTCGTCGATCGGGGCCTCGTGGCTGCCGGTGACGACGTCCTCGACATCGGCTGTGGCACGGGCAAGCAGGCCCGCGACCTTGGCCGTCTGGCCGCTCCCGGCCGGGTCCTCGGGGTCGACCTGTCCCGACGGATGTTGGAACGGGGTCGCGCCCGCTGCGAGGCGGAAGGGCCGGCCAACGTCGAGTTCCTCCAGGCCGACGCCCAGGTTCACCCCTTCGAGGAGGCCGCGTTCGACGTCGCCGTCAGCAGCTTCGGGGCGATGTTCTTCAACGACGCGACGGCTGCCTTCGCCAACATCGGCCGGGCGTTGCGGCCCGGCGGCCGGCTGGCGGTGATGGCCTGGCAGGAGCTGGCCCGCAACCAGTGGCTGCTGGAGTTGAGGGCGGCGCTGGCCCTGGGCCGCAGCCTGGGGGCTCCCCCCAACGGCGCGCCCGGTCCGTTCGGCCTGGCCGAGCCGGCCCACGTCCGCCGGGTGCTGGCGGAGGCGGGCTTCGTCGACGTCGGGCTGGAGGCCGTGGAGGAGCCGATCGAGCTCGGCACCGACGCCGACGACGCGTTCGTCTTCGTCAAGACGATGGGCGTCGTGGAGGGTCTCACCAACGACCTCGACGACGCCGACACCGCCCGGGCCCTCCAGGCGGTGCACGACCTGCTGGTGGCGCACGACACCGGCCACGGCGTCCTCCTCGACTCCGCCGCCTGGCTCATCACCGCCCGCCGTCCATAGGCGGTGCCGAGCGTGCGGCGTCAGATGCGTAGTTCTGATTATGGCGTTTCGTTGACCAGCGGAATGGATGCAAACGTGCCGTGACCTGCGGAAACGCTGTCCGCTGATGACCGCCACGAACCGGGGTGGCCCGCCCTCTGACGGACCACAGACGGACCACCCCGCCCTCCGGCTGATGCGGCGGCCCCCTCAGTGGTCGAGCCCGTTTTCCAGGCTGTCGTCACGTCGAGCAAGCCATGCGGCAGCCATCTCCGGAAAATGAACGCCGAGCTGCGTGGCGATCTCCTGCGGCGAGACCGCTGGCCGATGTCGCTTGGCGATCAGTGATTGGACCACCTCGCTCACGTCGGCCGGCGAGGCCTCCCATAGGCGCATGGCAAAGGCGTTCCCATCAAGCGGTTCGAGGTCCAGCCCCGAACCTTCGATCTCGGATCTGAGCGCGCCATCGTCGGTGACCACCCGAGTCGCCTCGGCGGCCAAGGCCGCCGCAACAACATGACGGTCCTTGGCGTTGATCATCCCCGCTACACCCACGAACCCCGTCACGTCGATGGTCTGGTCGGCGAGAGCAGCCCTCATGTGCTCGACGCGTCGCCGCAGTCCACCGGGATCCACGTGAGGGAAGGTGTCGATGAGGGTGCGCTCGACCTCGTCGAGAACCGTTGTCGACACGATCGGCTCGAAGACTCCGTGATCGAACGCGGTGAGCAGGAAATCGCAGGCGACGATCGGGACCAGCAGGTTGGCGTCGATGACGGCAACACCGATCGGCATCAGTCGTAGAGAGCGAGTTCCTCGGCCTCACGAGTCATGTCGTCGAGAGCATCAGCCCGGCGCTTCGCCGACGCCTCCCGGTACGCGAGAACGTCGCCGAGGGACAGCCGGCGATGAGTGCCGACCATGCGGGCCGGGATCTTGCCGGACTCGACCAGCCGGACAACAGTCGGCCGGGAGACGCCAAGGACAGCAGCAGCCTGCTCGGTCGTGAGGTCCTCCGGTGACCGGAGCACGAGAGCGTGCTCGCCGTCGGCCGCGGCTTCGAGAATCTCGGCCAGCGCCTCAACCACGGGCGCCGGAAGGTCAAGCACGGTCCCGTCCTCGGTCGTGATCCTCGGGTTCGCGCCGAGCGCCCGAAGCATCTCGCGAGCGCGGTCCCGGTCCTCTGCGGTGAACAAAACCATGCCGACAGAGTACCGCAATCGAAACAAACGAACACAGGCTGCCGGAGGTCACGCTGTCCTGAACGATCCTCAACAGGGAGGCTCTCGCAGACGAACTCGAAGTCGCTCGCGCTGTGTCGCTTGCTGCGCCGGTACCTCGACGCGTTCACGAAGGCGTGCAAGAGCCAGGACGAGATCATCTACCTCGACCTCTTCGGTGGGCAGCCCGAGAATCGCGACCGATTGACGGACGAGAACCTCGATGGCTCGGCTCGGATCGCCCTCGCTACGGAGGACCCCCCGTTCACCCGCCTGCGGTTCTTCGAGGTGGAGCCCTACGCCAGCCGTCTCCGGTCCGCCCTTGAAGCGAACAATCCCGGCAGAGATCTGCGCGTCGTCGCCGGCGACTGCAATCAGACCATCGTGGGCGTACTGAAGGAGCTATCGCCATACAACTGGGCGCCGACGTTCGCCTTCGTCGACCCGAACGGCCCGGACGTGCACTGGTCCAGCCTCCAGGCCCTCGCGCGCTTCAAGAAGGCCCACCTGACCAAGCCCGAGCTGTGGATTCTCCTGGCCGCAGGGATGTTCATCCGGAACCTGCCGGTGAGCGGCCGGGTGAGCCCGCAGCACGCCAGCAAGCTGACGCGGATGTACGGCACTGAGCAGTGGCGAGAGATCTACCAGGCACGGGTCGATGGAACGCTGATCCCAGCAGACGCTCGGGAGGAGTACGTCAACCTGATGCGCTGGCGGCTCGAGCAGGTGCTCGGGTACCGGTGGACCCACCCGCTCGAGATCTTCAACGAGCGTGGTCACTCGATCTACCACATGATCTTTGCGACCGATCATCCGGCCGGCGACCGGATCATGACCAGCCTCTACAACCCGGCGGCCAACGAGTTCGCTGCCATGAGGGAGGACGCGTCGACACCGGGAACGCCTGGCCGAACGGGAGGCGGGCATCCAGTCCCTGTTCGACGACGCTTCTCAGGTGGAGAGCAGGCCCGTGGGCCCGAGGGAGAAGCTCTACGCGCACTCCGCGCCCTGGACCCCGTTCGGCACAGCGGAGGCGCCCTGAACAACCGCCGAGGCTCCGGGAGTGTCGTCTCCTTCTGCCCCATGGGACAGCACGGGAACGCGCGCTGGTTACCGGCAAGCGCCGCCGACATCCCGGCTGAACCGCCGCTCTCACGGAACACAGACGGAACGAGCCGGCGGCTGACCCACAAAAGCCCAGGTCGGCGACCTGCCGGCCTAGATGTCGTAGTACAGGTGGAACTCGTAGGGGTGGGGCCGTAGCCGGAGGGCGTCGATCTCCCGCTCCCGCTTGTAGGCGATGTGGGTGTCGATGACGTCGTCGGTGAAGACGCCGCCCGCCCGCAGGAAGTCGCCGTCGGCCTCGAGGGCGGACAGGGCCTCGTCGAGCGACGACGGCACCTGCGGCACCATGGCCAGCTCCTCCGGCGGCAGGTCGTAGAGGTCCTTGTCGACCGGGTCGGGCGGCTCGATGCGGTTGAGCACCCCGTCCAGCCCCGCCATCATCATCGCCGCGAAAGCCAGGTACGCGTTCGACGACGAGTCGGGGCACCGGAACTCGACCCGCTTGGCCCTGGGCGACTTCTGGGCCAGCGGGATCCGGCAGGACGCCGACCGGTTGCGCTGCGAGTACACCAGGTTCACCGGCGCCTCGTAGCCCGGCACCAGCCGCTTGTACGAGTTGGTGGTGGGGTTGGAGAAGGCGCAGATCGCCGCCGCGTGCGAAAGCAGACCCCCGATGTACCAGCGGCCGATGTCGGACAGCCCGGCATAGCCGGTCTCGGAGTAGAAGAGCGGGGTGTCGCCCTTCCACAGCGACTGGTGGGTGTGCATGCCCGACCCGTTGTCCTCGAACAGCGGCTTGGGCATGAACGTGATCGTCTTGCCGAACGCCTTACCCACGTTCTTGACCACGTACTTGAACGTGACCAGCTTGTCGGCCATGGCCAGCAGGGTGTCGAAGCGCATGCCGATCTCGCCCTGACCGCCGGACGCGACCTCGTGGTGGTGCAGCTCGACGGGGATCCCGAGGGCGATCAGCGTGGACGCGATCTCCGACCGCAGGTCCTGGAAGTGGTCCATGGGCGGGACCGGGAAGTAGCCCTCCTTGGTGCGGGGCTTGTAGCCGAGGTTCGGCCCTTCGTCGCGACCGGTGTTCCACGTGCCCTCGACCGAGTCGACCAGGTGGAACGACGAGTTGCCGCGGTAGTAGAAGCGGACGTCGTCGAAGATGAAGAACTCCGGCTCCGGCCCGAAGTAGGCCTTGTCGCCCACACCGGTCGACCCCAGGTAGGCCTCCGCCTTCTTGGCCACGTAGCGGGGGTCACGGCTGTAGGACTCGCCCGTCACCGGGTCGTGCACGAAGCAATGGATGTTGAGCGTCTTGCGGGTGCGGAACGGGTCGACGTAGGCGGTGTTGGGGTCCGGGATCAGGATCATGTCCGATTCCTGGATCTGCTGGAAGCCCCGGATCGACGACCCGTCGAAGCCGTGGCCGTCGGTGAACACGTGCTCCGTCATCTGGGAAGCGGGGACGCTCACGTGCTGGACCAGCCCCGGGAGGTCGCAGAAGCGATAGTCGACGTACTCGACGTCATGATCCGACAACATCGCCAGAACGTCGGCCGGGCTGCGTGGCTGCACGGGTTCCCCCTTCGTGGGTCCTGCGGGACAGACGAGTCAGCGTCGCGGCAGCCAGTTTCTCGTTAGTTGCGCTTTGATGAACGGGGTGTGAACTCGCAGGTGGCCCGGTAAGGGGTGGGTTCGGGGGCTGCGAAGATACCCGCCATGGAACGTCAGCAGGACTACGTGCTCCGCTCGGTCGAGGAGCGGGGGATCCGCTTCATCCGCCTGTGGTTCACCGACGTGCTCGGCCAGCTCAAGTCGATCGCCATCGTCCCCGGCGAGCTGGAGAACGCGTTCGAGGAGGGCATGACCTTCGACGGGTCGGCCATCGACGGCTTCAGCCGGGTCCAGGAGAGCGACATGCTCCTCCACCCCGACCCCAACACGTTCGAGCTGCTCCCGTGGCGGGGCGAGGACGCCCCCGTGGCCCGGATGTTCTGCGACGTCACCAACCTCGACGGCTCCCCGTTCGAGGGCGACCCCCGCTACGTGCTGCGGCGGGCGCTCGACCGGGCCCGCAACCTGGGCTTCTCCTTCTACGTCGGCCCCGACATGGAGTTCTTCTACTTCAAGGGCACCGACGGCCCGCCCCAGCCCGTCCCCATCGACTACGGGGGCTACTTCGACCTCACCACCGTCGACGTGGCCACCGACCTCCGCCGGCGCACGATCCTGGCCCTGGAGTCGATCGGCATCCCCGTCCGCTACAGCCATCACGAGGACGCCCCCGGCCAGCACGAGATCGACCTGCGCTACACCGACGCCCTCACCATGGCCGACAACGTCATGACCTTCAAGCTGGTGGTGAAGGAGATCGCCCTGGAGCGGGGCGTGTTCGCCTCCTTCATGCCCAAGCCCCTGCCCGGCGTGCAGGGGTCGGGGATGCACAGCCACATCTCCCTGTTCGAGGGCGACGTCAACGCCTTCAGCGACCCCGGCGACGAGACCCACCTGTCCAAGGTGGGCAAGGGCTTCGTGGCCGGCCTGCTCCACCACGCCCGGGAGATCACCGCCGTCACCAACCAGTGGGTGAACTCCTACAAGCGGCTGGTCGTCGGCTTCGAGGCGCCGGTGTACGTGGCCTGGGCCCGCAACAACCGGTCGGCGCTCGTCCGCATCCCGGGGGCCAAGAAGGGCAAGCAGTCGTCGACCCGTATCGAGTTCCGGTCTCCCGACCCCGCCTGCAACCCCTATCTGGCCTTCGCCGCCATCCTCGGTGCCGGCCTGCGGGGCATCGAGCACGGCTACGACCTGCCGGCCGAGCTCACCGCCAACCTCTACGAGATGACGCCCGAGGAGCGCCTGGCCGAGGGCGTCGAGGCCCTGCCCGGCTCCCTGGAGGAGGCGGTGGCCTGCATGGAGAGCTCGGAGCTGCTCCCCGAGGTGCTCGGCGAGCACGTCTTCGAGTGGTTCATCCGCAACAAGCGGGCAGAATGGGAGGGCTACAAGTCCCAGGTCACGCCGTTCGAGATCGACCGCTACCTCCCGATCCTCTGAGGCGAGGGGGACCGCACGACGTGGAATCGCTCCTGCTCTTCCCAGAGCCGCCACCACCCCTGGTAGTAGCGGTCCTCGACACGGCCGGGTACCCGTGGAAGCCGGCCACCACGTCCGACGACGCGGCCAAGCGGGAGCCGGAGGACGGCTGGTCAGGGGCAGTCATCTGTGCCGACGACGACGCCGAGGGCGGGTTGGCCATGTGCCGCAGCCTGCGCAAACGCGACATCCCCCTGGAACCCCTGCTCCTGCTGGTGGCCGCCGCCCAGCTCGACGACCTCGAGCTGCGGGAGGACCTGTTCGACGACATCTGCGTGCTGCCGCTGCGGGCGGGCGAGCTGGAGGCTCGGCTCCGCCACCTCTTCTGGCGCACCGGGCGGGGCACCCGGCCCGAGCTCATCGAGTACGGGCAGCTGATCCTCAATTTGGAGACCTACCAGGCCGCCATCGCCGGCCGGCCGCTCGACCTCACCTATATGGAGTACGAGCTGCTCAAGTTCCTCGCCACCCACCCGGGGAAGGTCTTCACCCGGGAGATGCTGCTGTCCCGGGTGTGGGGCTACGAGTACTACGGCGGGGCCCGGACGGTCGACGTCCACATCCGGCGGCTGCGGGCCAAGCTCACCGAGGAGCACGCGGGGCTGATCCACACCGTGCGGTCGGTGGGCTACCGCTTCGGCCAGTCCCGCTGGGGGCTGTAGCTCAGCGGGACGACATCGCTCCGGACGCGACCCGGCCTGCGACCCAGGCCGTGAGCTGCAGGAACCGGTCCCAGGGGAAGTCGGGCCCGGGGTCGGCGTCGTGGTTGCCGGCGATGCCGCGCTCGCCGGTGTGCCACTGCTCCACCGTGATGCGCCGCACGGGGATGCCGTGGCGGACGGCCCGCACGCCCGTCCACGTGGCCGCCCGCACGACGAGGGCCTCCTCCGCCGCCGGGTCGGTGCCCCATCCGGACGGGGGGTGGACGATGGCCAGGTCGATGGCGGCCGAGCTGGAGCGGACGCCGTGGAGGGCGGTGGTGTCGTCGGGGAGGAGCTCGACGATGACGTCGGGGTCGACGGCGGCGTGGGCTGCCTCCGGCTGGTCGATCGATGCCAGGTGGACGGCCACCTCGGCCGCGGTCTCACCCCCCGGCAGGCTGTGGAGGACGACGGCCCGGATCCCGCCGTACCGGGTCGGGTAGTACCAGCCGTGCTTGCCGTTGGCCCGGAGGGCGGCGTGCGGGTTCTGGTGGTCGAGGAGGTACCACGACGGCTCGGCCATGACCTGGGCGATGAGCTCGTCGGGCGAGGGAAGGGGCCGCCGCCGGCGGGGCGGAGGGGCGGGCGCGGCCACCGACGGTGGTGGCGGGGGTGGAGGTGGCGGGGGTGGCGGGGGTGGAGGGGGTGGAGGGGGCGGGGGTGGCGGGGGTGGAGGGGGTGGAGGGGGTGGGGGTGCGGTGAGGGTCGGCTGGTCGGCCCGGGCTTGTGCCTCGACCGGTGGAGGGGCACCGGCTGACTCGGTCGGCTCGGGCGCCTCGATGGGGGCCGGGCGTTCGGCCGGTGCCGGCGTCCCGGATGGCGCGGACCTCGCGACCAGGGCGGCCATCCGGAGCCACAGGTCGGGGGCGTCGCCGGACAGGCCCGCCCCGCCCGCGGCCAGGTCGGCGGCGGACACCAACCGGCGGGGGATGCCGTAGGCGGCCATCTTGGCCGCGGCCCAGGTCGCGGCGTGGGTGAGCACCACGTCGTCGGTGGCGGGGTCGGCGCCGATGCCGGCCAGCAGCATCACCAGGGTGGCGTCGTCATGCTCGGGGCGGTGGATGGCGACGATGTCGTCGGGCAGGAGGTCGAGCACGCCGTCGACGTCGACGACCACGTGGGCCGACGCCGGCACCTCGCCCAGGGCCAGCTCCGATGCCGCCGCCCCTGCGGTGTGGGGCCCGACGGTGTCGACGACTATGCCGCGGATGGGGCTCGCCCGCTCGGTGCGGTACCAGCCCCGCTTGCCGTTGGCCCGCCGGGAGGCGTGCGGGTTCTGGCGCTCGAGCAGGTAGAACGACCCGTGGCGCCCGCTGGCGACGACCAGCGGCACCACCGGCATGGTGGGTTCGTCCTCCGCCGCCACCACCAGCGGGACTTGGGCGACGCCGTCGGCGAGGGTGTCCTCCACCAGCTGGGCGATGTCGGGGGCCTCGACCTCGCCCGCCCGCCCGTCGTCGGGCTCGTCCCACCCGTCGTCTGCGTCCCGCCCGCGCCGGTTGCGGCGGCGGACGAGCCCGGCGATGACCAGCACCAGCGCCACCCCCGCCCCGATCAGCGCCACCAGCGGCAGGATCGACGTCTTCGCCCGCTCGACGACGAAGGCGACGGTGGCCAGGGGCACCGTCGGGTCGTCGTCGGCGACCAGGGCGAGCGTGTGGCGGCCGGTGGACGCGTCCCGGGGGACCGTCATCTCGAAGGTCCCCGGTGTCCCCGCCTCGGGCGGGGCCCCGGGCACGGTCATGCCGTCGAGGAGGACCCGCAGGTCCCGGATCTCGGTGCAGGTGCCGACCGAACCCCACGAGGTGGTGCCCGAGACCTTCGACCCGGGCCGGCCGGAGGTCGGGTCGACCGCGAATCGCATGAGCGCCACCTGCTTGGGCGGGCAGGAGGCGGCGTACGCCGGTCCCGAGCCCGAAGTGGCGGTGGACCCCGCCGTGCCGGCCACCGCGGTCGTGGTGGCCTGGCCGGCGGCCGTGGGGGCCACCGGGGGGGACGCCGCCGGCCTGGTGGAAGCGGTGGCCTGAGGCACCGAGGCCGCTCCGACCGGGCCCACCTGGACGTCGGAGGTGCTGGTCGACACCGGCGGGGAGGCGGCGGTGGTCGTCGTGGGAGGGGCCGCTGTCACCCGAAAGGTCAGGGACTGGCTCGGCCCGGCACCGTCGGCGACGATGCCGTCGGCCCGGACCTCGTGGTTGCCGGCCGACGCCGTCGGGGGGATGTCGAACACGAGCGTGGTCGGGGCCATGCAGTCCCGTGCCCCCGCCATCGGTTCGCCGTCGAAGAACACGATGCAGCCGGCGCCGAAGTCCTCGAGCACGACGCTCACCGTCGTCCCCGGCGGCCCGCTCTGGGGGGTGACGCTCATCGAGTACGCGACGGCAACGCCCTGTCCCACCCATGGGGCCACGAGCAGGGCGACCACCAGCAACAGCCAACGTCGAGCAGGCGGAGCAGCCTGGCAGATCATGCCGTCCCCCTCAGTTGTGCGGCGCGATGCTACCGCCCAAGCTGTGGATAACGCTGGATGGGCGGTTCAGCCGGTGTAGGCCCAGGCGTCGATCTCCACCAGGGCCCCCGCCGGCAGGCCGGCCACGCCCACCGTGGCCCGGGCCGGACGAGCCTCGCCGAACACCTCGCCGTAGACCCCGTTCATGGCCGCGAAGTCGTCGATGCGCAGAAGGTAGACGGTGGTCTTGACCACCTGGGCCAGCGTCGCCCCTTCCGTGGCCAGCACCGCCACCAGGTTGGCCAGGCACTGGCGCGTCTGCTCGGGGACGCCGCCCTCGACCATCGTGCCGGACGACAGGCCGATCTGGCCGGAGACGGCCAACCAGTCCCCGGCCCGGACGATCGGGCGGTAGGGCCCGATCGGCGCGCTCAGCGGACGGCCTAGCTGAAGGACTGGCCGCAGCCGCAGCTACGGGAGGCGTTGGGGTTGTTGATGGCGAACCCGGCGCCCTGGAGGCCGTCCTTGTAGTCGAGCTGGGCGCCGTTGAGGAGGGCGGCGCTGGCCGAGTCGACCACGACCTTGACCCCGCCGAGCTCGGAGACGGTGTCGTCGGCCGCGAACTCGGTGTCGAAGAACATCTCGTAGCTGTAGCCCGAGCACCCGCCGGGGCGTACGGCCACGCGCAGCGCCAGCTCGTCGTTGCCCTCGGCCCTGATGAGCTCGTGGACCTTGGTGGTGGCGCTGTCGGTGAGGGTGATCATCCCTAGTCCTCCTGAAACGAATCCGGCGGTTGACAATTTAGCGGACAGAGAGCTCTACCTGGCAGGGGTCTCGGTCGGCGAGCGTTCCGAACCTTGCAACGCTCCCGCCGCCGATCTGTTCCACGTAACCCTGGACGAGGCCCCGGTGGAGGTGGCAGACGATCTCCGGGTGGGCCGCGGCCAGGTCGGCGAAGGGGCAGTGGGTGAAGGCGATGGTGGCCATGTCGCCGTCGGCGACCACCGCCGGGTCGAAGCCGAGCTCGGCCAGCATGGCGGTGACGGCCTCCACGCAGGCGGTGCGGGGTCGGCCGGCGCCGTTGGCGGCCATGGCCCGGCCCGCCTCCGCTCCCACCAGGGCGACGTCGTCGGGCTCGAGCTCGGACGCCGCCGCCAGGGGGGCGAGCATGCGGGCGAGAAGGGGAAAGGCGGGCGGCTCCAGGCCGAGGGAGGGGGCGTCGGCGGCGAGGGCGTAGCGGTGCTGGGGCCGGCCCACACTGCCCCGGCCGTCGGCCTCGACCTGGAGCAGGCCCACGTCGCGCATGCGCTCGAGGTGGGGCCGCACGGTGTTGGGGTGCAGGCCGAGGGACTCGGCGATGTCGGCGGTGGTGCGGGGCGAGCCGGCCCGAGCCAGCTCCAGGTAGATGGCGTAGCGGGTGTTGTCGCCCAGCGCCTTGAGGACGTCGAGGCGAGGGGTGTCCACGGGTGGATATTACCGGCCCAGGCCGGTAAAATCCAGGCATGGCCTCTCCTCCCACCGAAGACGATGTCCTGGCCACGCTGCGAGGCGTCGTCGACCCGGAGTTGGGGTCCAACATCGTCGACCTGGGGATGGTCAACGCGGTCGACGTCGACCCCGACGGGTTCGTGCTGGTCACGGTGGCGTTGACGATCTCCGGCTGCCCGTTGCGGGTGCAGATCCGCGACGACGTGGAATCCAAGGTGCGGGGCCTGCCCGGGGTGTCGGGCGTGAAGGTCAACTTCGGGGAGATGGACCAGGCCCAGCGCACGGCGGTGATGCAACGGGCCCGCCGCCACGCCGCGGACCACGCGCCGGAGACCGAAGTGCCCCTGACCACCCGGATCGTGGCGATCGCCAGCGGGAAGGGAGGCGTGGGCAAGAGCAGCGTGACGGTGAACCTGGCATCGGCGCTGGCCGCCCGGGGCTTCTCGGTGGGCGTCCTCGACGCCGACATCTGGGGGTTCTCGGTGCCCCGGATGCTCGGTCTGAGCGGGCGGCTGGAGGCCACCGACGAGCGTCAGATCCGTCCGCTGGAGGTGGCGGTGGGGGCGGGGCGGATCAAGGTGGTGAGCATGGGCTTCCTCGTCGACGACGAGGACATGGCCATCATGTGGCGGGGCCTGATGCTGGCCAAGGCGCTGGAGGAGTTCCTGGTGAAGGTGGCCTGGGGACCGATGGACTACCTGCTGGTCGACATGCCCCCCGGCACCGGCGACGTGCAGATGGCGTTGGGGCGACTCCTGCCCCGGACCGAGATGGTCGTCGTGACCACGCCCGCGCTGGCCGCCCAGAAGGTGGCGGTGCGGGTGGCCGACATGGCCCGGCGGTCGTACCTCAAGGTGCTGGGCGTGATCGAGAACATGAGCGCCTTCACGTGCGACCACGGCGAGACCTACCCCCTGTTCGGGGTGGGCGGCGGGCAGACGCTGGCGACCGACCTGGGCGTGCCGTTGCTCGGGCGCATCCCGTTGGAGCCCGAGGTCAGCCTGGCCAACGATGCCGGCACGCCGCTGTCGGTGGCGGCTCCGGCCTCGGCCGCCGGTTCGGTGTTCGCCGCCATCGCCGACCGCATCGCCGACGACCTGCTGCCTCCCGTCGACATGGCCGGCTGCACCGCCCGCATGCTGGCCGCCGTCGAGCAGGCGCTGGGTTAGACCGCACCTGCTCCCCGCCGGTACGCTCAGGCATGAGCGCAACCGTTTTGTGGATCATCGCCGTCATCCTGGCCATCGTCGGGATCGTCCAGCTCCTCCAGGGCCAGGTCATCTTCGGGATCATCCTTCTGATCGCGGCCGCCGCCGTCGGCCCCGGAGGGTGGTCGGTGTTCCGCAAGCGGGCGTAACCGGCCGCTTTCGGCGGCCGGCGGCCGACCGCCCTCTAGGCGGCGCGCAGCTGCTGCAGGAGCGCAGCCTTGGCGTCGTCGACGAAGTGGCCGTGGCCGGGGGCGATGCCCCGCAGCGGCGGCCGTAGCTTCGACAGGCGCTCGATCGATGCCAGCCAGGCGGCGGCGTCGAGGTCGGCCGGCGCGGGCAGGTCGCCGCACTCGTCGCCCCGGACGAGGTCGCCCGAGACGAGGATGCGGTCGTCCTCCAGCAGGTAGCAGAGGTGGTCGAACGCCATCCCCGGCGTGTGCAACGCCAGGATGCGGAACTCGGTGGCCTCCAGCGAGTACCCGTCGCCGATGGCCTCGTCGGGCGCGAACCCGTCGCCGGCCGCGTAGCCGAGCACCACTGCCCCCGTGCGGGCGGCCACCGCGGCCGCCCCGTCGGCGTGGCCCCGGGCGGTCGACGTGGCCAGCACCCAACGGATGCGGTCGCCGCCACAGCCGATGATGGCGTCGACGTGGCCGGGGTCGTCGGAACCGGGGTCGATCACCGCGATCTCGTCGATGCCGACCAGGTAGGTGTTGGTTCCGGTGGGCGAGACGATGCGGCGGATGAGGGGCCGCAGGGCGTTGGGTACGCCCGGAGAGAGGTCAGCCACGTGGGACCCGGATGAACTTGCGGCCCGCCCGGTACAAGGCCGCCGAGCGGATGGCGCCCCGCACCGGCGGGAGCAGGAGAAGGACCCCGACGCAGTCGGTGACGAAGCCGGGCGAGATCAACAGCGCTCCGGCCAGCATGATCAGCACGCCGTCGGCGATCTCCCGCCCCGGCACCACGCCCATCCCCACCTGCTGCTGGAACCGGCGCCACACGGTGAGGCCCTCCCGCTTGACCAGCCATGCCCCCACCATGCTCACGATCAGCAGCAGGGCGATGGTGTTCACCACCCCGATCTCCTGACCGACCTGGATGATGATCGCCAGCTCGAGGATGGGCAGGACGAGGAAGAAGAGGGCAAGCAGCACGACCACGTCGTCCATGGTACGCCCGGTACTGTCCTACCGATGCCGCTGGTGGACGACGACCGCTGGACGGGTCCGCCCAACCGCCCCGTCGAACCCCGCCGCCGCAACGGGCTGATCCAGCGCCACCTGTGGCCGCCGAGCGTCCCCGGGTTCTTCGTCATCGCCGTGGTCGCGTCGATCGGCCTGGGTCTCATCGGCGGCTACTGCTACACCCAGTCGGGCAACGCCGAGGTCACCCTGCAGGACCCGGCCGGCCCCGAGCCGGTCGCCGAGTGGACCATCCCCACCAGCGTCCCCTCCGAGCGGCCGACCACCACCAAGCCCCAGACGCTGTCGGTCGAGGCCCTCTCGGCCCGGGTGGCGCCGTCGGTGTGGCGGGTCAACACCCTCGACGAGGCGGGCCGCCCGGTGGAGGCGTCGGCCCTGGTGGCGGGCTCCTTCGGGGGACAGAGCTTCCTCCTCACCAGCTTCGCCGCGGTGCGGGCGTCGACCCTCGTTCCAGGTCCGCCCATCGTGGCCCGCAACGGGGGGTCGGAGGCCCAGGCGACCCTGTGGACCTGGCAGGAGGACGACGACATCGCCCTCCTCGTCATCCCCCGGGCCGCCCCACCCCTGCTGTGGGCCTCCGACGACCCCGAGGGACGAGTCGACCAGCGGGTCTTCGTGGCGTCGGAGGGGACGGGCCTGGCGCCGGGGAAGATCCTGGCCACCTCGGCGACGGCGATCCAGCACAACATCTCCGTCGACGACCGCCGGCGGGGCGGGGCGCTGGTCAACGAGCGGGGCGAGGTCCTGGCGATGGTGTCGGCCGAGTACAACCCGGGCGGGGTGGGCACCGACCGCATCTTCGTGGCCGTCCCCGTGCGGTCGACGTGCGGCGCCGTGCTCCAGTGCGGCGGCGGCAACGCCAGCCCCGCTGCGCCGACCACCACCGTCGCCCGTTAGGGGCTCGGGAACACGCCGTTCGGGAACAGGTTCAGGGTCGTCGACGTGGTCGGGACCGGGTTGGGCGCGGTCGTCGTCGGCCCTCCGAAGATCGGCGGGAGGGTGAAGCCCGGGCTGGGCACCGTCGTGGTGGGGTTGGGGAACAGGGTCACCGGTGGCGCCACCAGCACCATCTCCCTCGCACCCTTGGGGGTGATGTCGACCGGGGTCTTCCGGGGACCGGCGGTGACGTCGCCCGCCAGGGGGGTCGGCTTGGGGAAGTCGGCCTTGGGGGCGCCCTCCAGGACCTCGGACATGAACGCCTTCCAGGTCGAGGCGGGGATGGTGCCTCCGTACACCCGGGACACGCCCTTGATGTTGTGGAGCGACCGGTTGTTGGTGTCGCTGTAGCCCATCCACACCGACGTGGACAGGGTGGGCGTGAAGCCCACGAACCAGGCGTCCCGGTTCTCGTCGGCGCTGCCCGTCTTGCCGGCGGTGCCGTCGGGGCGGCCGATGGCGGCGCCCGTGCCCGTCCCGCCGGTGACCACTCCCTTGAGCACGTCGGTGACGTTGTCGGCGACGACCTCGGACAGCACCCGCTTAGGTGTCCGAGTGGTGTTGTCCTCGATCACCTGCCCCTTGGCGTCGGTGACCTTCAGGATCGGGGTGGCGACGAACTGGTTGCCGCGGTTGGCGAAGACGGCATAGGCGGAGGCCATGTCGAGGGGTGACACCTCGGCCGCGCCCAGGGTGAGGCTGATCCCGTAAGAGTCGCCGTTGGCCTGGATGCCGTCGGCCGGCACCATGGTGATGCCCAGGCGGTGCGCCATCTCGGCCGTCTCGACGACCCCGACGTCACCGATGAGCTGGGCGTACACCGTGTTGACGGAGTGGACGGTGGCGTCCCGCAGGGTGATGCTCCCGTAGCTCCCGCTCTCGACGTTGCCCACCGTGCAGTCGGTGCCGACGCAGTCGGGGACCGTGTACTTGCTCGGCCCGGAGTAGACGCGTCCCGGGCCGATCCCCTCCTCGAACGCCTTGGCCAGGGTGAACGGTTTGAACGCCGACCCCGGCTGGCGGCCGGTGCCCCCACCGGCCAGGCACACCGGCCCGTCGGTGGGGGGCTCGTAGCCCTCGGGGCAGGCGCCGAGAGCGAGGTTGACCTGGGAGGCGTTGAAGTCCCGCCCGCCGACGAGGGCCTTCACGAAGCCGGTGGCCGGTTCCACCGCCACCATGGCCATCTCCAGGGGCGAGTCGGTTCCGTCGAGGGCGTCGGCGACGCTGGACTCGGCCAGCTGCTGGAGCCGGGGGTCGAGGGTGGTCTCCACCCGCAGGCCGCCCCGGTAGATGAGGTCGTCGCCGTACTTGGCCACCAGGTAGCGGCGGACGTAGTCCACGAAGTAGGGCTGGGTCGACGACTGGAGCTCGAGGGGCTGGACGAGGGTGGCGTTCGACGGGGGATCTCCCGCCCCCTCGGAGCCGACGAGGAACAGGGCCTGGGCGTTGGCCTCCGCGTACTGGGCCCGGGTGATGCGCTTCTGCTCGAGCATCTCGTCGAGGACGCCCTTGCGGTTGGACTCGGCCCGCTCCGGGTTGGACCGGGGGTCGAAGTCCGACGGGGCGGAGATGAGCCCGGCGAGGAGGGCGGACTCCGACAGGGTGAGGTCGTTCACCGGCTTGTTGAAGTACGACTCCGCCGCCGCCCCGACGCCGTAGGCGCCGCCGCCGAAGTAGATGGTGTTGAGGTAGCGGTAAAGGATCTCGTCCTTGGTGACCTTGCGGTCGAGCTGGCCCGCGAGCACGCCCTCCCGGATCTTGCGGGAGAGCGTCCGCTCGTCGCCCGTGTAGACCTTCTTCACGTACTGCTGGGTGATGGTGGACCCGCCCTGCACCACGGTCTTGCCCCGGAGGTCGGCCCACGCGGCCCGGATGGCGCTCATGATGTCGAAGCCGTTGTGGGAGTAGAAGCGCTTGTCCTCGGCCGCCACCACCGCCTCTTTGAGGATCTCGGGGATGTCGTTCTGCTCCACCGGGATGCTGGTGTCGAACCGGCGGAAGACGCCGATCTCGGCCCCCTTGGCGTCGTAGACGTGGGTGACCCGCGACTCGACGTTGGGCTTGGGCTCGGGCAGCTCGGGTGCCGGGAACGGCAGGTAGAGGATGGCGGTGAGGGCGGTGCCGACCGTGATCACGGGCACCACCACGGTGGCGATGAGGAAGAAGCCGACCGACTTGAGGATCTGCATGCCGGAAGGCATGGGGAACGGACTGCCCGGCATCGGATCGGAATCTTACGGCCGGACGGTCCTAAGGTCAGGTCGTGGCGACCACTTCCCGCCCACCCTCGCCCCACCCGCCGTCGGTCGACACCCTCGCCCGCAGCCTGGCCGACGTCGACCTGCCCCACCCGCTCCTGGTGGACGCGGCCCGGGCCGCCATCGCCGCCGGTGACCCGTCGTCGGCCCGGGGGCTGGCCGAGGCGGTGGCGGCGGCGCTGCTTCAGCCGGTGATCAACGCCACCGGGGTGCTGCTGCACACGAACCTGGGGCGGGCGCCGTCCGCCGGTCCGATGCGGTACGCGAACCTGGAGATCGACCTGGTCGGGGGGAAGCGGGCGTCCCGTTCCGATCACGCGGCGTCGCTGCTGGCCCGGCTGTGCGGGGCGGAGGCGGCGCACGTGGTCAACAACGGGGCGGCCGCCCTGCTGCTGGTCCTGGCCGCCCTGGCCCGGGACCGGGGGGTGGTTGTGTCCCGGGGCGAGTTGGTCGAGATCGGCGGCGGTTTCCGGGTGCCGGAGGTGATGATCCAGTCGGGGGCCCGGCTGGTGGAGGTGGGGACGACCAACCGCACCCGGCTGGCCGACTACGCCGGCGCCCTGTCCGACGGTTCGGTCGGGCTGGTCCTCAAGGTCCACCAATCGAACTACCGGATCCTGGGCTTCACCGAGTCGGTCGAGGTGGGGGAGCTGGCCGGGTTGGGGCTCCCGGTCGTCGCCGACATCGGGTCGGGCCTGCTGGACGCGGCCACGCCGTGGTTGGCCGACGGTCCGCCGGGGTGGCTCGCGGCCGCCGGTGAGCCGGCCGCCCGTCAGACGCTGGCCGCCGGCGCCGCCCTGGTCACGTTCTCCGGAGACAAGCTGCTCGGCGGACCTCAGGCGGGGGTGATCGCGGGGCGAGCCGACCTGGTGGCGGCGTGCGCCCGCCACCCCCTGAGCCGGGCCCTGCGGCCGGGGGGGCTGGTGCTGGCCGCTCTTCAGGAGACGGCGATGGCCTACCTCCGCCGGGACGGCGCCGCCATCCCCTTCTGGCGGATGGCGGCGGTGCCGGTCGACGATCTCCGCCGGCGGGCGACGGGGTTGGGTGTGGGCCGGCCGGTGGACACGGTGGCGGTGGCGGGCGGGGGGTCGGTGCCGGGCCACGACATCCCGTCGGCCGGGATCGTGGTCGGCGGCGACCACTCCGCCGCCCTGCGGGCCTACGACCCCCCCATCGTGGCCCGGGTGCGCGGCGGTACGACGGTCCTCGACCTGCGCACCGTCGACCCGGCCGACGACCCGGTCCTGGCCAAGGCCCTGGCCGAACTGGTGGTGGGCCCAACCCATGGGCCGTGACCGTCACCGGCTGCGGCCCGGCCCGGCCCGGCCGTAGATGCCCGTCATCGCCACCGCGGGCCACGTCGACCACGGCAAGTCCACCCTCGTCCTGGGCCTCACCGGGATGGACCCCGACCGCTTCGCCGAGGAGAAGGCCCGTGGCCTCACCATCGACCTCGGCTTCGCCTGGACCACACTCGCCTCGGGGCGGGACGTGGCCTTCGTCGACGTGCCCGGCCACGTCCGGTTCCTCAAGAACATGCTGGCCGGGGTGGGTGCGGTCGAGGCCTGCCTGTTCGTGGTGGCGGCGACCGAGGGGTGGAAGCCCCAGTCCGAGGAGCACCTGCGCATCCTCGAGCTGCTCGGCGTCCGCCACGGGGTGGTGGCGCTGACCAAGGTCGGCCTGGTCGACGGGGAGACCCGGGAGCTGGCCCGGATGGAGCTGGCCGACATGGTCGCCGGTAGCTTCCTGGAGGCGGCTGAGGTGGTCGAGGTGGACGTGCCCGCAGGGGAGGGGGTGGGTGCGTTGCGGGAGGCGCTCGACCGGCTGATCGCGGTCACCCCCGCCGCCGCCGACCGGGGCCGGCCCCGGCTCTGGGTCGACCGGGTGTTCGCGGCCAGGGGCTCGGGGACCGTGGTGACGGGCACCCTGGCGGGGGGTTCGCTGGCCGTCGACGACGAGCTGGTGACGTCGCCCGGCGGGCAGAGGGTTCGGGTGCGGGGGTTGCAGAGCCTGCAACAGCCCCGGTCCCGGGTGGAGCCGGGGAACCGGGTGGCGGTGAACCTGTCCGGCGCAGCCCGAGACGATTTGGCCCGGGGCGGTGCGCTCGTGCGGCCGGGGCAGTGGCGGCCGACCCGCACGGTCGACGCGTCCCTGCACACGCTGGCGCGCTTTGTCCCATGACGTCGGCCGGAAGGGGGCGTACGCGCTGTACCTGGGCTCGGGCGAGCACCCGGTGGCGCTGCGGGTGCTCGGGGCGGACGGCATCGGTCCCGGGGAGGGGGGACTGGTCCGGCTGCGGCTGCCGGTGGCGGTGCCCCTGCTGCCGGGCGACCGGTTCGTCCTGCGGGAGAGCGGTCGGGACGAGACCGTCGGGGGCGGCGAGGTCCTCGACGTGGCGCCGATCCTGGCCGCCCGCCGGGCCCGGCCGACCCGGTCGGTGGACCGGGTGGTGGCCGAGCGGGGCTGGATCCTGGCCGACGAGCTCGAACGGCTGACAGGCGAGCGGCGGGACCCGACGGTGGGCCGGTGGGTGGTGGCGCCCGACGCCCTGGTCGCGGCGGAAGGGGAGCTCCGGGCGGCGGTGGAGAGGGCAGGACCCCTCGGCCTCGACGTGGCCGCCCTCGACGAGCGCCGGCGGGCGGTGCTGGCCCGCCTGGAGGGGTTGGTGGTGGACGGCGGCCGGGCCCGAGCGGGCGCCGCCGCCGACCCGCTGGCCGGGCACCCGTACGTCGCCGCCCTGGAGGCGGCCCCCTTCTCACCGCCGGAGCCGGTCGGCGTCGACCGGGCCGAGCTGTCGGAGCTCGTCCGCCGGGGGCTGGTGGTCGAGCGGGACGGGGCCTACTTCGCCCCCGCGGCGCTGGCCGAGGCCGCCCGTCGACTGGCCGCCGCGCTCGTGCACCGACCCGACGGCCTCACCGTGGCCCAGGTGCGAGACGTCCTCGGTACGACCCGCCGCCACGCCCTCCCCCTCCTCGCCCACCTCGACGCCACCGGCGTCACCCGCCGGCGGGGGGACGTCCGCATCGGCGGTCCGAGGTTGCCGAAACCCCAGTAGTCCCACGCCCGGACGGTCGGTGGGTCGACTCGCGGCCGAAGGCGCACCTGGCACCATCGCCGAGGGGGCGTGCCCCCCCGAGGATCAGCCGGCGCGGGAGGTGCTCGTCAAGAGTTGCTTGCGTTCGACCTCGTTGAGGCCGCCCCAGATGCCGTGGGGCTCGTGGATCGACATCGCGTAGTCGAGGCACGCGGCCCGCACCGGGCATATGGCGCAGATCGACTTGGCCCGCTCTTCGCGGGCCTCACGCTCCTCTTTGCGTTCCACGTGCGACGGCGGAAAGAACACCGCCGACTGAGGGCCTTTGCAGGCCGCTCGTTGCTGCCACAGCTCGCCAACCCGTTGCGGCTTCACCCGCCTCCCCTTCTCCCCTCAGCCTGCTACCGTACCGCCGCCTTCCGACGGTCCACAAGGGGCAAATCGCAAAAAGCCCAGGTCGGGGCCTGTGGATATCTAGTGGCCGGCGTCTTTGGCCCCGCCCTCCTCCGGCTCCACCTCCAGCAGCAACCCGTCGATGGCCACCACCCGCACCGCATCGCCCTCCCCGATCGGCGTAGCCCGGTTGGTGCGGGCCCGCCACAGGCCGCCCCGCAGCGACACCGTCCCCTCGGGGTCGACGGCGGTGCGGGCCTCGCCCATCGCCCCGATCATCGACTCCCGACCGATGGTCGGCGTCGAGAATCGGGCCCGCACCATCGACGGCAGTCCCGACACCATCAGGAGGACCACGCCCACCACCAGGACGAGCATCGTGAGCCAGGGGATCCCGATCCCGTCCCCGAACAGCCGCCACGACCCGGCCAGGAGGCTGGCCGTGCCGATGGCCGTCCAGGCCCGGGGCGCGCCCGCCTGGACGTCGACCGCGAAGCCGAACATCGCGAGGGCGACGAGCGCCAGCGACACGGGCCGGGTCGGCAGCGCGGCCAGGCCGTAGGCGGACAGGGCCAGCAGCACCGCCCCCGTCACCCCGGCCACGCCGATCCCGACGCTGAAGAACTCGAACACGATCAGCGACAGGCCCACCATCAGCAGCAGGTAGGCCACCGACGGGCTGGCGGTGGCGTGCAGCAGCCGCTCCGTCAGCGGCAGCTTGCCGAAGCGGACCTCACCCGCGGCCCGGGTCTGCGTCTCGCCGTCGGACCCGGTTACCACCTCGGCCGTGTCCAGCTCCCGGCCGCCGACCACCTTGTCGTCGAGCTCGGCCAGGAACTCGCCGATCGTCGGCACCCCGGCGTCGACCCGCCCCCGTTCCCGGGCCGCCTCCGGACCCAGGCCGGCGAGGCGGGTCCGGGGGGCCATGGCCGAGTAGGCGGCCACGTCGACCAGACGGGCCGCGCCCCCCGACGCCCGGGCGCCCGTGGGCCCGATCCACACCGTCACCGGCACGGGCGAGTGGGCGATCCGGAAGACCAGCTCGTCGAGCTCCTGGCGGCCGATCAGCGCCCCCGGGCTGTCCAGCTGGAGGACGACCACCTCGGCGTCGTCGGCTCGGGCGGTGGTCAGCGACCGGGCGACGAAGTTGGCCACGATGGGGTCGATCCGCCCCTTGACCTCGATGATGTGCACCGGCCGGGCCCCCGAGGGGGCCGGCTGGGCCCCCGCAGCCGCGCCGAAGAGGCCGGCGAGGGCCAGCATCGACAACAGGAGAGGGGCAAGTAGTCTGCGCACGGGTTGGATCCTCGCGAGTTCTGCACTCAGTCGCGAGTCGTCATCGTCGCCGGGAAGGGGGGCGTCGGCAAGACGACGGTATCGGCCGCGCTGGCCCGCTTGGCCGCGTCCGCCGGTCTGTCGGTGCTGATCGTCGAGCTGGAGGGCAAGAGCGGCCTCGCCTCCGCCTTCGGGTCCCTCGAGATGCTCGGCTACACCGAGCGCATGCTCGCCCCCGGGATCAAGGCCCGGTCGATCACCGCCGACGAGGCCCTCCTCGAGTACCTCGACGAGCACGCCCTGTCGAAGATGGCCCGCCGGCTGGCCACCAGCGGGCTCATCGACGTGGTGTCGACCGCCGCCCCCGGCATCCGCGACATCCTCATCCTGGGCAAGGTCAAGCAGTTGGAGCAGGCCCGGGCGGCCGAGCTGATCATCCTCGACGCCCCCGCTGCGGGGCACGCCGTCACCTTCCTCCAGAGCGCGAAAGCCCTGGTGGACGTGGTGCGGAGCGGGGTCGTGCGGGCTCAGGCCCAGGGGGTGCTGGAGATGCTGTCCGACGCCCGCCGGTGCCAGGTCCTGCTGGTGACCATCCCCGAGGAGACCCCGGTCAACGAGGCGGTGGAGACGGCCGACACCCTGCGCGACCGGGTGGGCGTCACCCTGGCCGGCATCGTGGTCAACGGTCTCTACCCGATGCTCGACGGTCTCGACGCCGACCCGGAGAAGGCGGCCGCGGTCCAGGAGGTCCACCTCCTCGACGGGGAGGCCGACGTCCTCCAGGCGGCGGCCACCTTCCGCCGGCAGCGCCAGGAGCTGCAGCAGGAGCAGATGGAGCGCCTCACCGCCGCCCTGCCGCTGCCCCAGATCGTGCTGCCCGCCATCTTCCAGGTCGACCTGGGGATCGCCGACGTCGACCGGTTGGCCGAGGCCCTGGCCGAGGGGGTGGCCGTCCTGCCCGCCCCGCCGCCCCGGGCCCCGGCGTCGAGGCCGGCGACGGCGACGACCTTCGTCACCCGATGGTGACCGCGACCGCCAACGGGCTGTCCGACCTGGTCACGTCCCGCTCCGTCCTCGTCTGCTGCGGGCCGGGCGGGGTGGGCAAGACCACGGTGGCCGGCGTCCTGGCCCTGGAGGCGGCCCGGCAGGGCCGGCGGGCGGTCGTGATGACCGTCGACCCGGCCAAGCGGCTGGCGGACGCCCTCGGCCTCCACCACCTTCCCAACTGGCCCCACCGGGTCGACGGCCCGTGGCCGGGGGAGCTGTGGGCCCTCATGCTCGACACCCGGGCCACCTTCGACACCCTCGTCACCAAGTACTCCCGCAGCAGGAGCCAGGCCGAGGCCATCCTCGCCAACCGGTTCTACAAGAACATGGCCGACGGCCTGTCCGGCATCCAGGAGTACATGGCCATCGAGAAGCTGTTCGAGCTCAACGATCAGAAGCGCTTCGACCTGATCGTCATCGACACCCCGCCCACCCGCAACGCCCTCGACTTCCTCGACGCCCCCCGCCGCCTCACCGGGTTCATCGACAACAAGTTCTACAAGTTCCTCATGGCGCCGTCGCGGCCGGGGATGAAGGCCATCAACATCGCCACCGCCGCCATCCTGCGCACGATCTCCAAGGTGGTCGGCTCGGAGGTGGTGTCGGACGCGGTGACGTTCTTCCAGGCGTTCGAGGGCATGGAGCAGGGCTTCCGGGACCGGTCCCACCGCATGCGGGGGTTGCTGGCCGACTCGGGCACGGCCTTCGTGCTGGTGGCGTCGCCCCGGCGGGACGCGGTGCGGGAGGTCGGGTTCTTCGCCGACAAGCTGCGGCAGTCGGGGATCCTGGTGAAGGGGCTGGTGGTGAACCGCACCCATCCCCGGTTCGGGTCGGGCCTGGCCGAGGCCGACCGGGAGCGGGCACGGACGCTGACCGGCACGCCGCTGGGGCCGCTGTACGAGAACCTGGCCGACTTCTCCCAGATGGCGGCGGCCGAGAGCAGCCATCTGGAGGCCCTGGTGGCCAAGGTGAAGGCGCAGGCCACGGCGGTGGTGCCGGAGCTGTCCTCCGACGTCCACGACCTGGCGGGGATGGGCGAGGTGGCGCGGTTCCTCTTCGCCGGGGATGCGGCGCCGGCGGCGCCGGCTGGGCCTGCCGGCTGACTCCGACGGTCAGCGGCGGTGGTCGTCGACCCCGGAGGGCTCCTTCTCCTCGGTGAGCGACCGGGCCGCCTCGGCCAGGGTGTCCGTGACGGTGACGATGCGGTCGAAGCCGGTCGTGTGCAGCAGGCGGACGAGCGTCGGCCGGTTGCAGCACACCGCCACGTCGCCCCCTACCTCCCGTGCCCGGCGGATGCCGCCGATGAGCGCGCCCAGGCCGGCGGAGTCGACGAAGGGCACGTCGGACATGTCGATGAGGAGCTTGGGCCTGGCCGCCAGCTCGCCCAGGGCTTCCCTGAACTGGCCGACGGTGTAGGCATCGAGCTCCCCGACGGGGCGACAGATGGTGTAGTCGTCGCGCTCGTCGAGGTCGATCCGGAGCACAAGCCCTCCTGGGGTTGGGCGGTGGGGCATCCGGGATGCTACCCAAGCCCCATGGGGACTACCCTGCGCCCCATGGCCGATGTCCTCGTCGTCAGCGACTCGGCCAAGGTCCGGGCCGAGGTCATCAGCGCCCTCGTCGACCCCTCGACGAGCGTTCGCCAGCTCACCCGGGGCAAGGAGGTGCGGGACGCGGTGGCCACGCGAACACCCGACCTCGTCGTCATCGACCAGCAGATCGGCAAGATGGGCGGGATGGCCACGTGCATGGACCTCCGCCTGGAGGAGAGCGGCGGGCGGGCCGACCACGTGCCGGTGCTGTTGCTCCTCGACCGCCGGGCCGACGTCTTCCTGGCCCGCCGGGCCGGCGCCGACGGGTGGGTGGTCAAGCCCCTCGACTCCCTCCGCCTGGCCCGGGCGATGCGGACGCTGCTCGACGGCGGCATCTACCACGACGAGGCCCACCGGCCGCCGACGGTCTCGCTGCGCTGATACCCGGTCGAACCGCCGACGCCGTCGGGTAGGATGGGCCGGGCACGGGAAGTGGCGCAGCTTGGTAGCGCGCAGCGTTCGGGACGCTGAGGCCGCGGGTTCAAGTCCCGCCTTCCCGACCAGTAAAAGTGCAGGTCACGGCGTTTTCGGGGTCGATGTGGTTCGGTCGGCGAGGCCGACAGACCAAATAGACCACAGTCGTGTCGGGCAACCGTGGCGTCTTGACGGCCATGCGGGGCTGCGACGGCAACGGTTTCGGGCGCAAGCAGACCCGTTGGTCGCCGCCTTTGACGCAAGGTTCACGGCGGTCGCGTCCGTGACGCCCGGCTCATCTCCGGCGCCCGGTTGATAACGCCGCGAATCGCCGCTACCGGCGCCGTCACGGAAAGGGGTGTCGGCGCTTCTTGGTCACGTCAGCGCTCCTGCGTATCAACCAGGATCGCAGGCGGTGCGACTTCGCCCGGGTGTGCCCAGATCCGATGTGACCGTTCACCTGTGACCGCGGCTTAGCGGTCCGCGTCTAAGTCAGCCCCCGCCCGCTCAGGGTGACGTGCGCCGTCCCGTCCGCACCCGACACCGTGAGTCGGGCCGAGTAGTCGGCCGGGCCAGGCGGCTGGAACCGCACCGCGACGACGAGGTCCTCGCCCGGATGGAGCACGCGGCGGGTTCCTATCTCGTCCCCGCTCCAGGTGAAGCCAGGGAGCGCGGTTTGGGCCGGCGGTTCGACGCGGAAGAGCAGCGGCGCCGAGCCGTAGTTGGTGACCAACACGTTGCGCGTCACATGCTGTCCCACGGCTACGGGCCCGAACGCGATCGACGTAGGCAGCACCGACATGTCGGGCACAATGACCTCGGCCGTAACAAGAGCGTGGAACTCACCCGGCAGCCCTTCGACGTCGTCGCTCGTGACCATCACACGAGCCATATAGCGGCCCTCAGCCAGCCCGCGGAAGGTCACCCCGATCGGGAACGACTCGCCCGGTGGGAGTGCCACCGGAAAGCCCCCCGGAGGCGGCCCTGGCGTCACCGTGAACGCCTCCGCCTGCGGCCCGACAACGCGCACGCCGCGGATTGTGACCGGGCCGGTGCCCACACTCGACACCGTGAGTCCGTCGACATGCGTCGTTGGCAGTTCGATCGCGTTGACGTGCCCGAAGGTCAGCGCCAGCGGCGCGATCAGCGCGGCGGGCCGTCCGAAGGTCAACCGCCCGTACACAGGAAAGTGGTCGGACAGGTCCCAGATTCGCGGCTCGTGGGGGAACTCCTTCCACCCGGACGCCGAGCGGATCGCCCGCGTCTCGACCGACGACGCCATCGGCAGACGATGCCTGGCCGACAGCAGCACATAGTCGAGGTTGGCCTGCCGGTCGCTGCCGGACAGCTCGTTGGTCACCGGATCGACGGTGAAAGGATGCCCGCTGCTAGGCGGGTCGACCGCGCTCAGCAGCGCCAGCATGCCCGTGTACTCACGACTGCCCCGGTCGACATTCATGTCCCCGGCCACGATCACCGTCTCCGTCGATGGGATCGCCTTTGAGTCCATCCAGTCTCGGATGACAAGGAGCTGACCCGCCCGGACGAGCGCATCCTCCCGCGACGAGCCCGCCTGAAGGTGAGTACCGAACACGTGGAACGTCCTCTCCTCCTTGGCGATCTGCGCATACACGGCGCCTTTGTCTGCGTGGCAGTCGTCGCCTCGGCAGTCCGTGATAGGGCGGAATTGCTGGTCGTGGAACGAGAGCCGGTCGCGGACCTGGATGGGCCAGCGGCTGACGATCATGACCCCACCGTCCTGCTCCCAAGCTCGATCCACGCCGGCAACCAGGGTGCGGTGCGGGTAGGTCGGCCCCAGCCGCTCAGCCAGGCGTTCGCGGACATCGTCGTCGAACACCTCGGAAAGGACGAGTACGTCGTAGTCGTCGATACGTGGCGGTAGGAGCCGGGCGCGGATGTACTGGCCGTTCTTGAGCAGGAAGTGCGGCCGCATGTAGACGTTGTAGGCGAGCACGTTGAAGGTGTCGAACGTCGGGTTGGGCGGCCATAGAGGGTTGAGGACATACTCGACGTCGTTGTCGCCGCCGGTGCCGTAGGAGCGGTAGACAACCTCGATCGGACCACTCGGCAAGGCCCATCGGTGCGTGTGCCAGTCCTCGTCGTCATACCAGGGGTGGTCGGCGGCCGAGCACCAGAGCTTGCTGTGCAGAAGCGTCCCCTGCATCTGCTGACGCAGGTCGACGCTCTGCCCACGCAGCGTGATCGCCGAGTGGAACTCGTATCGCGAGCCCCGGTGCACTCCCCTGGCCCGGTCGAACTGCAGCAGCTTCGTCCGCCTCATCGGCTCGATTCGTTCGGTGTTCCATTCGAACGAACCGATCGGCAGAGGGTGTCGCGGCGCCTGCCTCATCGACTTCTGAACCGAGAACTCGTGTGCCGTGTGGTTCTGCACATAGACGTACGTCGTCATGGACTGCTCCCCGGCGAGCGCGCCGCGGCGATCGAGACGATTAGGTCCGGCCCCCTGGACGATATCCGATGATGCGCCGTTTAGCGCCACACGAGCGATGGCCCGCGCCTCACATACAGAAGCGAAGAAGACCCGGACGCTGGCCGCCCCTGGTTTGCATCTGAGTCAGTGATCCGCATCCGCAGTTGGAAACTCCCCATCTTCTACGGTGCCCCGAGCCCGACGAGTGGGAGGCTCGACATGGCCGAGGGCCAGGGGTCGGCACGCCGGAAGCGGCTGCTGACGCCGGAGGAGAAGTACGAGATCTGGGTGCAGGTCCTGACCCGCCAGCTCACCGAGGCAGAGGCTGCGGCCCGCTGGACGTCTACACCCACCTCGTTCCGTCTCTCGACCAGGACCT
Organism: uncultured Acidimicrobiia bacterium; assembly: GCA_963790325.1. Classification (GTDB taxonomy): domain Bacteria; phylum Actinomycetota; class Acidimicrobiia; order Acidimicrobiales; family AC-14; genus JAXDMK01. The sequence goes on along the minus strand of CAWBNY010000001.1, from coordinate 56,000 downwards.
GGCTGACCAGATGGACGGGGTGTTCCGCCGGCCGGCTGGCGACCACGAGGCGGAGACGGCGACGGAGCCCAAGACCGAGTGAGCATCGATCCCGGCCGGCCGCGCACCGGCGAGCCGCCGGACGTCGGAGCGAGATCGCGGGGGCGGACTTCTGACTGAGCCCGGTACCGTTGGCAGAGTCGCCAGCCCGCGAGGAGGTGTCATGTCGGACAACGCAGCCGATCACGAGGACCGGTCCGAGGACGCCGACGACCATCGCCGAGGTTCTTCAGGGCATCGGACCGATGGGGGACCTGCGTCAGTTCGCGATCGATGACCTGACGCCCGAAGAGGAGGACGAGTTCTTCCGGATACTCGAGGACGCCTGAGAGATGGCGACGGCGGTCGTCGTCGACACGATGATCGCCAGCGCTTGGCTCGGTCTACGGGCCTCCGAGCGCAAGGCAAGGTGGCAGGACTCGGCCAAGCTCGTCCGGCTCGTCGAACCACTCGTCGTAATCACGGACGGCGCGGTTGAACGCGACAGCCAGCCCGATTGGGTTGTGCGGATCACGCTCCCTCTGCTCAGGTCTCGAATGAGGACAGCCTTCCGACCCTGTTTGGTCGCTTCGCGCCACTCCAGGACCTCGGCACTCACCTTGCACCAAGGGTGGAGCGACGCTCTCGGCCCGCGGCGCGTGGACCGCGATCGCGAGCCGCGGATGGGCGACCGTCGACTCCCGCGGCGCGCTCTCGGGTGCCGAGACCTGCCGCCCGCCGCCTGGCGCACCGGCCGTGGCCCGGCACGTGGGCTCCTGACCCGGCCGACCGGCCGGGGGCGATCACGCTCAGCGGATGCCGAGGCGGGCGTCGCTTCCGGGAGGGCGGGCCTCGACCAGCCGGAGGAGAGCCTCGGCCGGCACGCGGAGCGGGTCGGTCGTGCGGGTCACCAGCAGGTCGGTGTCGAGGACACCCCCGGTCACCGTCGGGCCGAAGGGGCTCCAGAACGCGCCGTCGGCGGTGATCGTCAACTCCGGCGGCAGGTCGGGCGGGCCGACGTCGACGCCCTCCCCTCGTACCCGGGCTCGGCCCCGGCGGACCACGGGCCGGACCACGTGGTCCTCGTCCCTGACGCCCAGGGCCCGGTGCAGCTCGCACAGCCGGGCCATCTCGTCCGGATCGGGGCTCCCGTCGACCGTCGTCGCCACCCGTACCCTCACGCCCGCCTCCACCAGCCTGGGGATCGCCTCCACCACCTTGCGGAAGTTGTCGGGCCCGCGCGCCGCGTCGTTGCGGTCCGGCTGGTCGCTGTCGAGGGAGACCTGCACCCGCACGGGCAGGCCGGAAAGGGCGCTCAGCGCCTCAAGGCGGGCGCCGGTGAACAGGGTGCCGTTGGTCAGCACCACCACGGGGAGGACGGCGGCCACCTCTCCGAGGGTGGCCGGCAGGCCCGGGCTCAGGAACGGCTCGCCCCCGGTGATCCCCACCTCGGTGAAGCCGATGGCAGCCGCCTGCCGGGTGAGCTCGATGATGCGCTGCGGGGCCAAGGCCCTCCGGGGGACGCCGGGAGCGGACTCCGTCAGGCAGTAGGTGCAGGCCAGGTTGCACGCGTACGTCGAGTAGAACCAGACCCGGCCGGGCAGCCGCCCGGCGCCGATGGCGGCGGCGACGGGGTCGACCGCGTCGGCCACATCGACGCTGGTCACGACCCGAACCCTTCGGCGGTGAGGCGATGGCGCGTCGCCTCCGAGGTGGGGAGGTTCAGGGCGGTGCACATGCGGTTGAGGAGCATGGTCGTGCCCAGGGTCACGACGAGCTCGACGATCTGGTGGTCGGCGAAGCGCTCGGCCATGGCCGCGTGGGTGTCCTCGGCGACCGGGCCGCGGCCGCCGGCGACGGCGTCGATCCAGGCGATGAGGGCCGCGTCGTCGTCGTCGACGGATGGTCGCACGCCGGGAGCGGTCTCCCGCAGCAACCGCACCCGGTCGGCGTCCAGGCCCATGTCGACGGCGACGACGGTGTGGGTGTCGACGCAGTAACGGCAGCCGAGGACGGCTGAGGTCCGCAGGATGACCGTCTCCTTGACCTCCGGGTCCACCGAACCCGGGCCCAGGGCCGCGCCCAGGAAGGGCACCGCCACCTCGGCCATCTCGGGGACGGTGGCCAGCGCCCTGACGATCACACCGGGGTCCCCGCTGGCGAAGAAGTGCCTTACGAGCAGCGGGGCCTGGTCGACGTCGATCAATGCCACCCGGGGAGCCACGGGCAGAGGCTGCCACGCCCGGTCGCCGTCTGCCACGGGACAGGGCGCTGGAGGAGCCGTGGCGCGGGTGCTAGGAACTGTGTGTGGTGGCCGAGGAGCCGGGACCGGAGGTAGCGGAGCTGCCCAGCGCCCGCCGCCTGGCGCGGGGCCTGGCCGCACTCCGCATCTTCGTGGGCTCCATCCTCTTCGCCAACGGGCTGGCCAAGTTGCTGGGCATCACCACCATCACCGTGGGGCCGTACAAGGCCAACCTCATCGACCGCGAGGCCACCCGCTTCATCCTGCGCTACGAGGGTCTCGAGAACCCGGCCAACGGGGGCCCCGGCACCGAGGTCCCCGGCCTGGAGCCGGTCGTGCGCTTCCTCCTCGACAACTTCGGGCTCATGCAGTGGGTGATCACCGCCGCCGAACTGGGCGTCGGCGCCCTCCTGATCCTGGGCCTGGCCAGCCGGGGGGCGGCACTGGTCGGGCTGGCCCAGCAGCTCTTCCTGGCCCTTCTCTACGCATCGTCGAACCGGTGGCTGTTCGAGCAGCCGCACGAGTACGTCCCCCTTATCATCCTGGCGCTGGTGCCCTCCGGCCGGGTGTGGGGGCTCGACGGCCGCCTGTCGTGGCGCCGGGCGCGCACCGGTCGGTTCCCGTTCTGACCCCCTGAGCCGGACGCGGCTCGTACCCGTCGCCGGGGCCCTGAGCGACGCCCCGGGAAAGAATCTCGGGACGGGTGTCGATTTCGGCGGGTGGCGTTCGTTTAGGGGGGGAAGGGCAGGCACGGTGCCGGCCGACAGAGGAGGAGTCCGATGAAGCAGTACATGCTCTCCGTGTACATGGAAGAGGGTTTCGAGGCGACCGAGGCCGAGATGGCGCAGATGTACAAGGACGTCGACGCCGTCAACGAGCAGATCAAGTCCGAGGGCGCCTGGGTGTTCGCCGGTGGGCTCCACCCGGCGGAGACGGCCACCGTCGTCAAGGCCAAGGACGGCGAGGTCATCACCACCGACGGCCCCTTCGCCGAGGCCAAGGAGCAGCTGGGCGGGTTCTGGGTCATCGCCGTCCCCGACCTCGACGCCGCCCTGGCCTGGGCGTCCAAGGCCACCGTGGCCTGCAAGGGCGCGGTCGAGGTCCGTCCCTTCCAGGACGAGGCCGGGTGAGCTTCGGGTCATCCGAGCTCGAGGGGGTCTTCCGGCACGAGTCCGGACGGGCGGTTGCGGTCCTGGTCCGTCTCTTCGGGGACATCGACGTCGCCGAGGAGGCGGTCCAGGAGGCGTTCCTGGTGGCCGTGCGCACGTGGCCGGAGACGGGTGTCCCGCCCAGCCCGGCCGGTTGGATCATCACCACGGCCCGCCGCCGGGCCATCGACCGCCTGCGGCGGGAGTCGTCCCGCGACGAGCGCCACGCCCAGGCCTACGCCCTCCAGACCCCCGACGAGCCCCAGGAGGTGGGACCCGTGCCCGACGACCGCCTCCGCCTGATCTTCACCTGCTGCCACCCCGCGCTCGCCCCTGCGGCCCAGGTGGCGCTCACCCTCCGCCTCGTCGCCGGGCTGCAGACGCCCGAGATCGCCCGATCTTTCCTGGTGCCAGAGGCCACCATGGCCCAGCGCCTGGTGCGGGCCAAGAACAAGATCCGGGCGGCCAACATCCCCTACCGCATCCCGGGCGACGCCGAGCTGCCCGACCGGCTGCGGTCGGTGCTGGCCGTGCTCTACCTGGTGTTCAACGAGGGCTACGTGGCCACTGCGGGCGACCAGCTGGTGCGGGCCGACCTGTGCCAGGAGGCCGTCCGCCTGGCCCGGCTGCTGGCCGAGCTGATGCCCGACGAGCCGGAGGTGAAGGGGCTGCTGGCACTCCTGCTGCTCACCGAGTCCCGCCGGCCGGCCCGGACGTCCGCCGACGGGTCGATGGTCCGCCTGGCCGACCAGGACCGGGCCCGGTGGGACCAGCTGCTCGTGGCCGAGGGCCAGTCGCTGGTGCGGGCGTGCCTGCGCCGCAACCAGCCGGGGCCGTACCAGCTCCAGGCCGCCATCGCCGCCGTCCACAGCGACGCCCCCACCGCGGCCGGCACCGACTGGTCGCAGATCGTCCGCCTCTACGACCAGCTGCTGGCGGTGGCGCCGACGCCGGTCGTCGCGCTCAACCGGGCCGTCGCCCTGGCCGAGCTGGACGGACCGGCGGTCGCCTTCGCGGCCATCGAGCGCCTCGATCTCGATGGCTACCACCTGTTCCACGCCACCCGAGCCGACCTCCTGGAGCGCCTCGGCCGGCGGGGCGAAGCCCTGGCCGCCTACGACGCCGCCCTCCAGCGGGCAACCAACGCCGCCGAGCGCCGGCTGCTGGAGCAGCGCCGCCGCGTCGCCGCCGCCGAGGTCGGTTAGCCGGACGCCGCCATCCGGCGCTCCCAGGCCACGTACACGCCGGTGGCCCCCACCAGGGCGGCGACCAGCCCGGCCACGAACAGCCACGATCCGGCATCGTCCCAGTCGATGGTGGCGGAGAAGCGGGCCACCGCCGCCAGCAGCAGGACCGTGACCAGGATCCCCTGGCGGGCGATCATCCGCACCGACAGCCAGTCTCGCTCCCGGGACACGGCCGCCAGGGCCACCGCCAGCGACACCAGCCAGCCTCCGACGGCCCGGGCGGGGAGGCCTCGGGCAATTCGGGTCGGCGTCAGTCGGCGGTGGGCGGTGGCGGCCGGCGTCGGCGGCGGAACGTGGCCGGAGGCGGTGGGGGGACCGCAGCCCGCGCCTCCGGCGTCGTCGCCCGCCGGCGGCGCATCTCGAGCTGCAGGCTCTCCTCGCCCCGGGCCATGGCCCACTCGTGATTGGCGGCGAACGCCGGCCGCAGGAGCCAGCTCAGCCGGCGCAGGAGCGGCTTGGATGCCGACACCCGCCAGTCGTGGGTCATGTGGACCTGGTCGCCCCTCGGCTCGAACGTCCACACGCCGGCGCCGTTGAGATCGCCGGCGGCGCCGATGGCGAAGCCGTCGTCGGACATCACCCGGGTGACGCTCAGGTCCCACCGGAGGGTGTAGGGGAGCCACCCCTTGGTGTAGAGGCGGAGGGTCCGGCCCAGGCCGTCGGGGGCGCCCGGGTCGATCTCGTGGACCTCGAGGTAAACCGACGGCCACCACTGGGGGAGGGCGAGCCCGTCGCCCATCACCGCCTTGACCTCCTCCAGCGTGCCGGTGACCAGCCAGGTGCTGACGAAGTGGTATTCGCGACCCATGGCGGCAGGACGGTAGCTCCGGCCGGCCCTGCCGTGCGCCGCCCGACCCGGTGCGGGCTGGCAGAGTTGGCGTCGTGCCCGTCCACATCCTCACCCTCGTGTGCCCCGACCGGCCGGGGATCGTGGCCAGCATCTCCCAGGGCCTGGTCGAGCTCGACGCCAACATCCTGGAGAACGCCCAGTTCAGCGACCAGCCGACGACCACGTTCGTCATGCGCACCCGGTTCGAGACGCCGGTGGAATCGTCGGTGTGGGTGGAGGACGCCCTCGCCGCCCGGGCGTCGGAGCTGGGGGCCACGGTGACGGTCCGCCGGGAGGACCACAACCAGCGGGTGATGGTCATGGTCTCGAAGTACGACCACTGCCTGGTCGACCTTCTCTACCGCTGGCGGGCGGGCGAGCTGGCCATCGACATCCCCCTGGTGGTGTCGAACCACCCCGACCTGGCCGGCGTGGTGGCCCCCTACGGGATCCCGTTCGAGCACGTGCCCGTCGCCCCCGACTCCCAGGTCGACGCCGACACCCGGCTGCTGGCGCTCGTCGACCGTCACCAGGTCGACCTGGTCGTCCTGGCCCGCTACATGCAGGTGCTGTCGGCGCCGGTGTGCCGGGCGCTGGCGGGGCGGGCCATCAACATCCACCACTCGTTCCTGCCTGGGTTCAAGGGGGCCAAGCCCTACCACCAGGCCTGGCAGCGGGGGGTGAAGCTCATCGGCGCCACCGCTCACTACGTCACCGCCGACCTCGACGAGGGACCGATCATCGACCAGGACGTGGCCCGGGTGACCCATGCCCAGAACCCGGACCAGATGCTCATCATCGGCCGCGACCTCGAGCGGCTGGTGCTGTCCCGGGCGGTCAAGGCCCACTCCGAGGGAAGGGTGTTCCTGCTCGGCCGGCGGACGGTGGTGTTCGCCTAGGCCCAGCCGTACGCTGGGACCCGGACATGCGACGAGAATGGGTCATCTGGCTCGGCTTCACCGTGGTGGTGCTGGTGGCCGTGGTCTTCGTGCTCAGCCGGGACGACACCGACGACTCCAAGCTGTCGGCGGGCCCGAGCGGGCCGACCACGACCGTGGCGCCCCCGACCACCAGGACCACCCTGCCACCGGCGGCGGTGTCGACCACCTCCACAGTCGTGGTGGACACCACCGCCGCCACCTCGCCGGCCCCGACCCGGGCCCCGGCGCCGGCCGGCACCACCCCGGTGGTCGTGACCCAGCCGCCGGCTACCTCGCCCACGGTCCCTCCGACCGCGCCCCCTCCGACCGATCCGCCCCTGAAGCCGGCGTTCGGACCCGGCGTCTACCGGATCAACATCGACCTCCCCCCCGGCACCTACCGGTCCGAAGGCGGCTTCGACTGCACGTGGGAGCGGCTCTCGACGGTGACCGCCACCCCGGGACCGGCCGACATAATCGCCAGCGGCTTCAGCACCGGCGCCCCGATCACCGTCGTCATCGCCGCCACCGACGCCGCCTTCCGGACGTCGGGCTGCCAGATCTTCCTCGGCCAGTAGCCCGCCGGTCGGTCAGGACTTAGGACTCCTCGCCCGACTCGGGCTCGTAGCGACCCCCGAGGTGCTTGGCCAGGAAGCGCTCGGCGGCGGCGAAGAACCTCAGCCGGTTCTCGGGCTTGGCGAAGCCGTGGCCCTCGTCGGGGAAGAGCATGTACTCGTGGTCGATGCCGTGCTTGGTGAGGGCGGCCACGATCTGCTCCGACTCCGCCTGCTTCACCCGGGGGTCGTTGGCGCCCTGGGCGATGAGCAGGGGGATGCGGATGTCGTCGGCCTTCGACAACGGTGACCGCTCCCAAAGGAACTCGGCCTCGGTTTCGGGGTTGCCCACCCGCGTGTGGAACTGGCTGATCAGGGGCGCCCAGTAGGGCGGGATCGACTCGATGAGCGTCTTGAGGTTGGACGGACCCACGATGTCGACCGCGCAGGCGAACACGTCGGGGGTGAAGGCGGCGCCCGCCAGGGCCGCGTACCCGCCGTAGGACCCGCCGAAGATGGCGACCCGGTCGGGGTCGGCGAAGCCGTCCTTGACGACCACGTTGATGGCGTCGAGGAGGTCGTCGTGCATCTTGGCGCCCCACTCCCGGTCACCGGCGCTCACGAACTGCTTGCCGTAGCCGGTCGACCCCCGGAAGTTGACCTGCACCACCAGGTAGCCCCGGTTGGCCAGCCACTGGGCCTGGGGGTCGAGGCCCCACACATCGCGGGCCCACGGACCACCGTGGACGAGGAGCACCGTCGGCAGCTTGTCGTGGGGGACGCCGAGGGGGAAATGGAGGTAGCCGTGGATCTGGAGCCCGTCACGGGCGGTGAACTCGAACGGCTCGTTGAGTGACAGCTCGTACTTCTTCAGGTCGGGGCGGTGGTCGAAGAGGAAGCGGGCGTCCTGGGTGCGGCGGTCGTAGGCGTAGTAGCTCACCGGGCCGTTGTCGTTGGTGAACGCGGCCAGCCAGATGGTGTCGGCGTCGTTGGCCCCCAGGAGGGACATGTCGCCCTCGGCGAAGGACTGGAGGTAGGCCAGGTCGATCACCACGTTGGGATCGAGGACCTGGTACTCGATCCGGTCCTTGGTGTAGGTGACGAACTCCGGGTTCTTGGAATCGGGGTTGAGGTGGATGCCGGACACGTCGTAGGTGGGGTCGCCCACGACCAGCCGCTGCACCCCGTTGGCCACGTTGATGAGCACCAGTTGGCCGGTGTTGAACCCCTTGGACGACACCGCCCACATGCCCCTGCCGTCGACGGTGAAGTCGATCGGCGTGGTGGTGAGAGCGTCCTCCTGGTCGATCTCCAGGATCGGCCGCCAGTCGGACTCCTCGTCGTCGCGGACCATCACGACCATCCCACCGTCGTCGGTGGGAGCCATCCCGCCCCGCACCCGGAACTGGCTGTCGGCCAGGAACCCGATGAAACCGGGGTTCTCCACGATCTTGGTCAGCTCGCCGGTGGGCAGGTGGAGGCGGTAGACGTCGTGGAGCTGGGGGTTGTCCTTGTTGATCCCCACGAGGACGTCGTCGGGGAACTTCTTGTCGACGTGCTCCACCCGGGCCTGGACCCCCTCGAACGGGGTCAGGTCCTTGGTCACGCCGTTGACCAGGTCGACCGCGTAGAGGCGCCAGTTCTCGTCACCGCCGGTGTCCTGCTCGTAGAGGATGTGCTGGTTGTCGTGGGCCCAGAAGAAGCTGCGGATGCCCCGGTCGCGGTCCTCGGTGACGGGGACCCCGACGCCGCCCGAGATGGGGCTCACCCACACGTTGAGGACGCCCTCGTCGGGGGCTATCCACGCCAACCGGGCGCCGTCGGGGGAGATGCGGGGGCTGACCCGGTCGGGGTTGCCGAACAACACCTCACGAGGGACGAGCGGGACGGGCGGAAGCTTCTGACTCATACCCTCAAGGATTACAGACCGGGCTGGCTACGAAAGACTCTCCGTATGCGCAGCTTCGACGCCGTGGTGCTGGGGGCGGGCTCGGCAGGAGAGTACGTGGCCGGCGACCTGGCCGACGCCGGCCGGTCGGTGGCTCTGGTCGAGGCGCTGCGGGTGGGAGGCGAGTGTCCCTACGTGGCCTGCATGCCGAGCAAGGCCCTCCTGCGGGCGGCGGCGGTTCGAAGGCTGGTGCAGCGGGCGGCCGAGGTGGGGGCGTGCTCGGTGGCGCCGGTGCTCGACTCCGACGAGGAGGGGTTCGCAGCCGCGGTCGCGTGGCGGGACCGGGTCGCTCGCGGAGGGGACGACACGGAGGCGGCCCGGGGGTTGGAGGCCCGTGGGGTGACCCTCGTGCGGGGACGGGGCGTGGTGGAGGCACCGGGAGTCGTGGTGGTCGACCGCCACCGGTACGGATACGGCGACCTGGTGGTGGCGACGGGAAGCTCGGCCCGGTGGCCGGCCGTTCGGGGGCTGAGCGAGGTCCCGACGTGGACCAGTGACCAGGCGCTGCTGGCCGTCGAGCGCCCGTCGTCGCTGATTGTCCTCGGGGCGGGGCCGGTCGGCTGCGAGCTCTCGCAGGTGTACGCCCGGTTCGGGGTGGACGTGACGCTGGTCGACGAGGCCGACCGGGTTGTGCCCCGGGAGGAGCCGGGCGTCACCGACCTGCTGGCCGACGTCCTGCGGTCGGACGGTGTGCGCCTCCGGCTGGGGGCGAGGGTCGCGGCGGCGGACGTGGTCGCCGGCGGGGCGAGGCTGAGGTTCGAGGACGATTCGGTGCTGACGGCGGAACGGGTGCTGGTGGCCGTCGGGCGCGCACCGAACGTCGCCGGTATCGGGCTCGAGCGGCTTGGGATCGAGGCGCTGGAGGTGGGGGACGACTGCCGCCTGGTCGGCCACGCCCACGTGTGGGCGGCGGGCGACGTCACCGACATCGCCCCCTTCACCCACACCGCCAACTACCAGGCCCGGGTCGTGGTCTCCAACCTCCTCGGCCGCCCCACCCGGGCCGACTACCGGGCCATCCCGCGTGCCGTCTACACCGATCCGCCGGTGGCGTCGGTCGGCACGCTCGAGGGCGACGGCGTAGTCACCGCCACGATGGACGTCGGTCAGACGGCGAGGGCTGCGGCCGACGGCGGGGGTGGGGGCGGCCGGCTGGTGCTCGCCGCCGACCGCCGTCGGGGCGTCCTCGTCGGCGCCGCCGCCATCGGCCCTCACGCCGACGAGTGGATCGGCGAAGCCGTCGTGGCCATCCGGGCCGAGGTCCCTCTGACCGTCCTGGCCGATGTCGTCCACCCCTTTCCGACCTTCTCCGAGGCCTTCGAACCGCCGCTTCGAGAGCTGGCCGCCATGTGAGTCACTCGAGATCCCCGGGCACCCCCGATTCGGCCAGTCTCACGTATTGTCAGGTGATCCGAATCCGGTGGACTGCTGGTCCTCAGCCGCTCCGCCGAGGGTTTCAGCGAGTAGCAAGGGAGACCGATGAGCGAACAGGCGGAGCCACAGGTACCCGTAACACCGGCTGTCGTGGCGCACGACGGGCCTCCAGCTCTGGCCCAGCCAAAGCCGCCGCCGACACCCCGCAGTGCGCCGAAGTGGGAGACCGACGCCCGGGAGCGGGTAAAGACCGCCCTGAAGCGGTTCTCGAGGCCACTCACCGACTTGGTGGCCCGCGACGCGAACGAAGGCGACACGCGCCTGCTTGTCACCGACTTCTTGTGCGAAGGCCTGGGTTACGACAAGTACACCCACCTGACGACCGAGTACGAGGTCAAGGGTGATTTTGCCGACTATGGCGTGCGGATCGACAAGGAGCTGGTCGCCTTCATCGAGGTGAAGCGCTGCGCCACGAAGCTGACCACCAAACACCTACGGCAGGTCCAGATGTACGCGGTGAACGAGGGCGTGGAGTGGCTGATTCTCACCAACGGCTCGAACTGGCAGGTGTACCACCTCACCGGCGGGCTTCCCGTGGTGATTGACCTGGCCTTCGACGTGAGCATCCTGGGTGAGGCGCCCTTGGCCGAGAAGGCCAGCCAGCTCTTCTACATCAGCCTGGAGTCCTTCAAGCGCCGACAGATCGACGAGTTGTGGAAGACGAAGGCCGCCAGCTCTCCGAAATCCCTCGCCGGCGCCCTCGTCTCGCCGTTGGTGGTCGACGCCATCCGGAAGGAGTTGCGCCGCACCACCGGTCAGAACATCGAGAACGCCGACATCGCCCGGCTCCTGCGCGAAACGGTGATCCGTCCCGAATGCGCGCCGTAGCTCCCCGGTAAACGCAGGAGGGCCCCCGACCGGATCGATCAGGGGCCCTCCGACTTCCGGCGATGAGTTTGCCGGGGTGCGTGGCTTGGCTTACAGGCCGAGATACCAGGAGCAGCCGGGCCACTGGCCCCAGCCGTAGAGGGCCTGGAGCTCGCGGGCGGCCTGGTCCTGCACCGCGGCTGACGCCTGGTGGGGGTACCCGCTGTAGCCGAGGCCCTGCCACGTGGACAGGGCGAACTGGTAGGCGCCGTAATACCCGTTTCCGGTGTTGATGGCGTAGTTCCCGCCCGACTCGCATTCCCGGAGGGCGGCGAAGGCACCGCTCAGCCAGTCGTCGGCCACGAGGGTGATCTCCTCGCCGGCCGGGGCCGGGGCCGGGGCCGGGGCCGGGGCCGGGGCGGCGGCGACGTCGAACACCACGTCGAGCGCGTCGAACGCGGGCGACTCGAAGGCAGCCTCCTCGATCGGGGCTGACGCCTCCTCGGCGACCACGTGGTCGTCCGCGGCCGGCGCTTCGAATTGGAGCAGGGACTGGACCTGCTGGAGACAGGCTTGGAGCAGGTGGGCGTCGAGCACGCCGTCGATGCCGACTGAGCTGATGGTGCAGTCGGCTACGGCGGCGGCGGGGTCTTGGGCGGCGGCGGCGGCTGGCGAGGCGCCGGAGACCACGCCGACGCCCAGCAGGGCGGTGGCGAGGGTGGCGGCGAGAGCCAGGGGTCGTCGGGGCGTGCGCATTCGTGCGCCTCCTTGAGTGAGCCCGGAGTGGGCGTCAGGTGTGGCATCGGCATGCGGGCGGCCGTCTTTGAGGCATTCGGCTCGCGAACCCGAAAAAAATCTCCGGGTCGGGACTCGTGTCCGTACGAGGTGCAGACGGGACTAACCCTCGGTGAATTCAGTGAGGCGGCAGGCCCTCCTGGGGTCGCTATCGGGCTCGCCCAGCACCGCGTCGGCACCCGGGGAACGCTCGGTCGACGAAGTTTGTACCACACTTCGTCGGGCTGTCCGGACCACCCGGCACCGCCTCCACCAGGACTTTTGTAACAGAGGTCGCCCTCCGTTCACCAAACGCTTACGCCCCGAGCTCCTCGGTGAGGGCCAGCCAGCGGTCCTCTGCGGCCGCCAGCGTGACCTCGGCCTCGGCCAATGCGTGGGCCGTGGCGGCGAGGGCTGTGTGATCGTCCGAACCCACCTCGGTGGACAAGTCGGCCTGCAATCGATCCCGGTGCTCAGTCGCGTTTGTCATGTCCCGTTCAGCTAATGCCACCAGCCGCCGGAGGGTGCTGACCGACCTCGGCTTGGCCCCCGCCGGAGCCACCGGACCCGTCGGCGCCGACCGTGGCGGTCGGGTCCCGACCACGGGCGTCCCCCCGCCCTCCCGCCGTCGGCGCCGCTCGGCCTCGTACTCGGCGTACCCGCCGGGAGCCTGCCGGGCGCCGCCGACGCCGTCGAGCACGAGCACGTCCTCCACTGTCCGCTCCAGGAGGGCCCGGTCGTGGCTGACCACCACCAGCGATCCGGGCCACGCCTCGAGGTAGTCCTCCAGCGCCCGCAGGGTGTCGAGATCGAGGTCGTTGGTGGGCTCGTCCAGCAGCAGGACGTTGGGCAGCCGGGCCAGCACCAGCAGCAGCTGCAGCCGCCGTCGCTCGCCGCCGGACAGGGTGCCGATCGGCGCCCACTGGGCGTCGGCGTCGAACAGGAACCGCTCCATGAGCCGACCCTGCTCCCAGGTGGGCTCGGTGTTGGGCGCCGCCACCGCAGCCCGCACCCGCTGGGTGAGGTCCAGCTCCGCGCCCACCTGGTCGTAGTAGCCGACCCGTACCGTCGGGGCGGTGGCCACCCGGCCCTCCACCGCCGCCCGCCGCCCGGCCACGATGTCGAGGAGGGTGGACTTGCCCGTCCCGTTGGCTCCGACGATCCCCAGCCGGCCGCCCGGTTCGAGCTCCAGGTCGAGGTCGCGGAACAGCCACCCGTCCTCCCCGAAGCGGTGGCCCACGCCGTGGAGGTCGACCACCCGGTCGCCCAGCCGGGGTGCCACCGCCGACCCCAGGGCGACCGTCCCCTCCACCACCGGGCCCCGCCCCTCGACGATGGCCGTCGCCGACGCGATCCGGGCCTTGGGCTTGCGGGTGCGGGCGGGCGCTCCCCGCCGCAGCCACGCCAGCTCGGAGCGGGCCAGGTTGCGGCGGACGGACTCGGCGGTGGCCTCCCGCTCGCCCCGCTCGCTGCGGGCGGCCAGGTAGCCGGCGTACCCGTCGCTGTGGACGTAGCCCCGACCCCGGTCCAGCTCGAGGATGCGAGTGGTCACCCGATCGAGCACGTGGCGGTCGTGGGTGACCAGGACCAGCCCCCCGCCGAACCCGGCCAGGCGGTCCTCCAGCCAGGAGACGGCGTCGATGTCGAGGTGGTTGGTGGGCTCGTCGAGGACGAGGAGGTCGACCTCGTCCAGCAGGGCCCGGGCCAGGGCCACCCGCTTGGCCTGGCCGCCGGACAGCGTGGCCACATCGGCGTTCCCCAGAGCACCCATGCCCAGCCGGTCGAGGATGGCTGCCGCCTCCCAGCCGTCGCCCACCGCGCCCCGGACGGTGCCCTCCGGCAACGCCGGGTGCTGGTCGAGGAACGCCACCCGCACGCCCCGCCCCCGCCGCGCCACGCCCTCCTCCGCCTCGGCCGCCCCCGCCAGCACCCGCAGCAGCGTCGACTTGCCCGCCCCGTTGCGTCCGACCACCCCCAGCCGGTCGCCGGTGGACACGGTGACCGACAGGTCCTCGAAGAGAGGCCGGTCGGGCCGGCGGGCGGACACCCGTTCGACGTCGACCAGGATCATCCCGTTCAGCGTAGGAGCGGCGGGCCCGTACCCTGACCGGGTGCTCGAAGTGCAGGGCCTCACCATCGACCTGGGCCACCGGGTCCTCGTCCGGGACGCGTCCTTCCAGGTCGCGCCGGGTGAGAAGGTCGCGCTGGTCGGACCCAACGGCGCCGGCAAGACCACCCTCCTGCGCACGATCGCGGGCGAGCTGGAGCCCTCCGACGGCAGGATCCTCCTCCCCGACGCCTACGGCTGGCTGCGCCAGGACGTCCAGGCCGCTCCCGACGACGCCGACAAGATCGCCCTCGACCACGTCCTCGCCGGTCGGGACACGGCCGCGGTGGCAGCCGAGCTGGAGGCGGCGCTGGCCGAGATGTCGGCGCTGTCGCCCAACGGAGACGGAGCCGCCGGAGGGCGGGGCCTCGACCGGGCGGTCAAGCGCTACGGGGTGCTGGAGGAGCGGTTCTCCACGCTCGGCGGGTACCAGGCGGAGGCCGAGGCCCGCCGCATCGCAGCCGGCGTGGGGCTCGACGACGACATCCTCGCCCGCCGGGTGGGCGTTCTCTCCGGCGGCCAGCGGCGGCGGTTGGAGCTGGCCCGCCTCCTCTACGCCGGTGGCGACCTCCTCATCCTCGACGAGCCCACCAACCACCTCGACCTCGACGCCAAGGCGTGGGTCATGCAGTTCCTCCGCACGTCCCGCTCGGCCGTGCTCGTCGTCTCCCACGACGTCGCCCTCCTCGACGACGCCATCGACCGGGTCATAGCCATCGACGGTGGCGTGCTCGACGTCTACCGGGGCACCTACACCCGCTATCTCGAGCAGCGCACCGCCCGGGAGGCGCAGCGGGCCCGCGACGACCGCCTCCGCAGCCAGGAGATGGCCCGCCTCACCGCCACCGCCAGCCGCTTCCGGGGTGGCAACCAGACGATGGCCCGCAAGGCCAAGGTCCTCGACCGGCGGGTCGAGCGGCTGGCGGCCGAGGGCGGCGTCCCCCGGGCCCGGCGGCGGCCGTTCCCCAAGGTCAAGTGGCCCGATCCGCCCCGGGCAGGAGACGTGGTCGTGGTGGCCGAGGGGCTGGCCAAGGCCTACGGGGACACCCCGGTCTTCGACGGCGTGTCCTTCATCGTCGAGCGGGGCGACACCATCCTCGTCCTCGGGCTCAACGGGGCGGGCAAGACCACCCTCCTACGCATCCTGGCCGGTCTCCTACCGGCCGATGCCGGCGACGTGCGCTTCGGGGCCAACGTCGGCCTCGGCTTCTACGCCCAGGAGCACGAGGACATCCGCCCCGGGGTGAGCGTCCTCGACCACATGCGGGAGCGGGCCGACATCCCCGACACCGACCTCCGCTCGGTCATCGGCCACTTCGGCCTCACCGGCGAGGCTGCCCTCCAGGACGCGGGCACCCTCTCCGGGGGGGAGAAGACCAAGCTCGCCCTGGCCCGGCTCATCGTCAGCCGTTCCAACCTGCTGGTCCTCGACGAGCCCACCAACAACCTCGACACCCAATCCCGGGAGGCCGTCCTGGGGGCGCTGCAGCGCTACAAGGGGACGATCGTCGTCGTCAGCCACGACACCGATTTCGTCCTCGGGCTGGCTCCCGACCGGGTCATCGTGATGCCCGAGGGCGACGTCGTGGCCTTCGACCAGGGGGCCCTGGAGCTGGTCGAACTGGCCTGAGGGGGCCCCGGGTCGAACAAGGGTCGTCCGGGCATCTACGCTGGTGGGCACGCGAGAGGTGCCCCTGGCCCTTGCGCGGTACGCCCGGGCGCACATGAGCCCACCGTTCTAAGGAGGGCCAACGTGGCGCAGCGCGCCAGCTTCGGCAAGCTTCAACGCGACAGAGACAAGAAGGCCAAGGCCGCGGCCAAGCGCGAGAAGCGCATGGAGCGGTCGGCCGCGGACCGGCTCGGCGGTGGCGACGAGGTCGCCATCCCCACCGAGGGCGAGGTCTCGGCCGCCGACCTCCTCGTGCTCGTCGAGCGCCTCCACCGGGGCTTCGAGGACGGCACCATCGACTACGAGGAGTTCGAGCAGCAGAAGTCGGAGCTACTCGCCCGCCTCCCGATCGAGTAGCGCCGACCAGGGGGCGGTTCCCGGCGTCCAGCGGTCCCGGGCACCCCGGGTGCCCGGCGCCGCCTAGTGATCGTGCCCGTGGTCGCCGTGGTCGCCGTGGTCGTGGCCGCCCTGGGGCGCCTTGCCCTGCGACACCGGGGCCAGTTTGCGGCGCCAGTCGGCGAGCATCTCCACCGTGCCGGCGATGCCGACGCCGCGGAAGTTGCAGCGGGTGAACGTGCAGTTGGCCAGCACCAGGCAGCCGACGACCTCGGGCGCCTTCGGAAAACGCCAGAGGATGCTTCCGATGTCGGTGCCAGGGTGCTCCCACGTGCAGTGGTCGAGGGTGCAGCCATGGAGGACGACCACCGCGGGGCCCAAGATCAGGCAGTCGGTGGCGGTCATGCCCTCGATCATCTGGTCCTCGCGGATCTCGAACTGGCCCAGCCGGACGGTCTGGCTCTGGAAAGTGTCTGCCATCGGTGCTCCTCTGGTGGATCTGCGGGTTTCTGAACGGCGTGTGACGCGGGCGGCCGTGCTTTGACTAGGTTTCCATTCAATTCAAACGCAGGAGGGACGCATGCGCAGAATCGTGGCTGGAGGCAGGGCCCGCTGGCTCGTCCTGGGGGTGGTGGCGGTGATGCTCCTAGGGGCGTGTGGCGACGACGACGACGAAGCTACGTCGGAAGACTCGGCGCCGACGACGGTCAACGTGCTGGCCGGTCTCAACGACCAGCAGGACCCGAACATAGCGGTCCTGGAGTTCCTTCCCGGAGCGATCTCGGTTCGAACCGGCGCCTCGGTCGAGTGGCGCTTCAACGGGCCCGAGCCCCACTCGGTCACGTTCCTCCCCGCGGGGCAGACGCCGCCCTCGCCGGAGTCGGCCGAGGGGCAAGCCCTGTTCGCGCCGAGCACGCCCCCCGCCACCAGCTACGACGGCACCTCGCTGGTGAACTCTGGCCTCCGGCCGCTGGGCCCGACGCCGGCGGAGCCGCTCGTCCTGGCCTTCCCCACCGCCGGCGAGTACGGCTACATCTGCATCATCCATCCCCTCATGACCGGCACGGTCACCGTCTCTGACGAGGGGGGGCCGGCCGACAGCCAGGCCGACATCAACGAGCGGGCCGACACCGAGCTCAACCAGTGGCTGGACGAGGGCCGGGCGGCCAAGAAGAAGCTCATCGACACCCCTCCCAAGCAGACGGCCTACCCCGACGGCTCCACCACCTGGACCTACGAGATGGGGGCCACCACCGAGCACACCGACATCCTCGCCTTCGCCCCGGTCAGCGGCGAGGTCCGCCCCGGCGACTCGGTGACGTTCGTCAACAACACCGAGGCGCCGCACACGGCCTCGTTCGCGGCCGGTGGGCAACTGCCCCAGGATCCCCTCGACCCGGTGTCGAACACCCCCACCGGCCCGTCGCCGATCACCCTCCGACCGACTGGGGGTCCCTACAACTCGGGCGTCCTGCCCCCCGCCGCGCCGCCCGCCTCACCGCCCCCGGAGGCGGTCCGCAGCTTCACCTTCGTGATCTCCGAGGAGGGCAGCTACTCCTACGTGTGCATCTACCACGCCCCCAGCGGCATGGCCGGGAACATCACGGCCGCCTGACGGAGACCCTGGTTCGAGAAGCTTCCGGTCGCCGGCGGAGCCGGAGACCTCCGCGCTGCCGGTCGCTCGGCCGGCAGCCGGAGGGGGCGGCCGCCCGTCGGCGGCGTCGAGGTGGCCGCCGGTGCCGGACAACCGGCGGCTGACCAACTGGTGACGGTTTCGGGTGCCCCAACCCCGGGATCCGTCACCGGTTCGGGTGGGTCGGGTCAGGCGGACGACCAGTTGGTGGTGCCCGAGTGCTCGTAGTGGCAGTCGCACTGGCAGGAGAAGGCGTCGGCGCCCCCGCCCATGGCCCCCGCCCACCACTCACGGCAGTCGGCGTGGGCGCCGGCCAGGCAGGAGGCGCTGGTGGGCTTCAACCCCACCAGGGCGACGCCGGCGGCGGAGAAGATCAGGGCCGCGAAGGCGGCCACCGTGAGCCGGCTGCGGCCCTTGGACGGGCAGTCCTCCTCGGGCCGGATGAGACCCTCCACCGGGGCGTCGAGGGTCTTGGGCTCGCCGCCGAAAAGGGGTGCCTCGCACTCGATGGTGTCGGCGAACTTGTAGGGCAGCAGCGTGTAGCCGACCGCAGCCATCAGCAGCAAGAGCACGAAGACGGGGACGACTTTCTGTTGGCTGGTCACGGTGTCCCCCGAGCTCGCTGTTCGGCTAGTGACTGTTCTAGACCCTGGCGAGCGCTTCTGCGATCTGAACGGCGTTGAGCGCCGCTCCTTTGCGCAGGTTGTCGCCGCTCAGGAACAGGGCGAGGCCGTGCTCGGCCCCATGATCACGGCGGATCCGACCCACGAAGGTGGGGTCGGCGCCGGCTGCGACGAGTGGTGTGGGAACGTCGGCCAGGGTGACCGCCGGGGCCGACGCCAGGATCTCACGGGCCCGCTCGACCGACAGCGGGCGTTCGAACTCGAGATTCAGCGACAGCGAGTGGCCGGTGTACACCGGCACCCGCACGCACGTGCACGAGACCGCCAGGTCGGCGATCTCCAGGATCTTGCGGCTCTCGTTGCGGAGCTTCTGCTCCTCGTCGGTCTCTTCCGAACCGTCGTCGACCAACCGGCCGGCCAGGGGGACGACGTTGAAGGCGATGGGCGCCACGAACGCCTCCGGGGAGGGGAACTCCACCCCCGCCGCACCGTGGAGCGTGAGCTCGGTGGCCCGCCCGCTCACGTTGGCCGCCTGCTTCTCGAGCTCGGACACGCCCTTGACGCCCGCCCCCGACACCGCCTGGTAGGTGGAGGCGACGATCCGCCGCAACCCCGCCGCCACGTGGAGGGGCTTGACCACCGGCATGGCCACCATCGTCGTGCAGTTGGGGTTGGCCACGATGCCCTTGGGGATGGAAGCCAGGGCGTGGGGGTTGACCTCGGCCACCACCAGAGGGACGTCGGGGTCGGCCCGCCAGGCCGAGGAGTTGTCGACGACCACCGGCCCCATCGCCGCCACCCGGGGCGCGAGGGACCGGGAGATGGTGGCGCCGGCCGAGAACAGGACCAGGTCGAGACCCCGGTAGTCGGCCGTCTCCGCCTCCTCGACGACCACCTCACCCCCCGCCCACGGCAGCGGCCGCCCGGCCGAGCGGGCGCTGGCGAACAGCCGCAGGGTGTCGATCGGGAAGGCGCGCTCGGCCAGCAGCGTGCGCATGACCCCGCCCACCAGTCCGGTGGCTCCGACGACTCCGACGTGCATGAGGTACAACGCTACCGGACGGGACCTCGGACTAACTCCGGGCTTGGTCCAACTCGAAGCGGTCGTGGAGGGCCCGGACCGCCCGCTCCACGTCCTGACCCCGCACGACACAGCTGATCCGGATGGACGAGGTCGAGATCATCTCGATGTTCACGCCCTCGTCGGCCAGGGCCTCGAACATGGTCGCCGCCACTCCGGGGTGGGTCTTCATGCCCGCACCGACCAGGCTGATGCGGCCGATGTCGGCGTCGGCGATCACCTCGGTGGCCCCGATCTCGGCGGCCATGGCCTCGGTGATCCGCCGGCCGGCGGTGAGGTCGGCCCGGGGCATGGTGAAGGAGATGTCGGTGACGCCGTGGATCGAGACGTTCTGCTCGATCATGTCGACGTTCACCGCCTCGTCGGCCAGGGCCCGGAACAGGCGGGCGGCGATGCCCGGCTTGTCGGGCACGCCGACGAGGGTGACCTTGGCCTCGGAGAGGTCGTGGGTGACCCCCGAGATGATCGCTGCCTCCATGCCTTCGTCCTCCTTGCGGACCCAGGTGCCCGGTTCCCAGGTGAAGCTCGAACGGACGTGCAGGGCCACGCCGTGGTTGCGGGCGAACTCGACAGAACGCAGGGCCAGCACCTTGCCGCCCGTGGCCGCCATCTCCAGCATCTCCTCGTAGGAGACGATCGACAGCCGGCGGGCCTTCGGCACCACCCGGGGATCGGCGGTGAACACGCCGGTGACGTCGGTGAAGATCTCGCAGGCGTCGGCCCCCAGGGCCGAGGCCAGAGCCACCGCGGTGAGGTCGGATGCCCCCCGGCCCATGGTCGTCACCTCCTTCTCCAGCGACACACCCTGGAAGCCGGCCACGACCACCACGTGGCCGAGGGCCAAACCGTCCCGCAGGCGGTCGGCCCGCACTTCGAGGATCTTGGCCTTGCCGTGGGTGGAGTCGGTGACGATGCCCGCCTGGCTGCCGGTGAACGAGGTGGCGTAGACGCCCATGTCGTGGATGGCCATGCACAGCAGGGCCATGGAGATGCGCTCCCCGGCGCTGACGAGCATGTCGAGCTCCCGCAGGTGGGGCTCGGGGGACACGTCGTGGGCCAGGCGGAGCAGGCTGTCGGTGGTCTTGCCCATGGCGCTGACGACGACGACCACGTCGTGGCCCTGGCGCTTGGTGTGGACGACGTGCTCGGCCACGGCGCGGATGCGGTCGGCGTCGGCCACCGACGAGCCGCCGTACTTCTGGACGACCAGACTCATTTGGGCAGGCTCATGTGGCCAGACTCATGTGGGCAGACCCATGTGAACAACCTCATAGCCGCCATTGTGGCCGGTCCCGGACCGGGCGCCGCTACGGTGGCTGGCCGTGTCTCCCCAATCGAAGGGTCGCAAGAAGCCGGTCAAGCAACGCGACCCGCGGGCCCAGGCCCGGCAGGCGGCGTACGAGGCGGCCCGGAGGTCGACCCGGCGGAGATGGGGGATGGCGGTCGTCATCCTGGTGGCGGCGCTCGTCTTCGGCGCCCTGCAGGTGTTCGACGACGGGGCCGACGACACGGTCGACAGCACCACCGGCACCACCATCGTCCCCACCACGGTGGCCTCGGGGACGCCCGTCAGCCTGCCCACGCCGGCCCAGGGGGCATCCGTCACCGGCGAGACCACCTGTCCCGCGGTCGACGGGTCGTCGGCCCGCACGACCTCCTTCGCCCAGCCCCCGCCTTCTTGCCTCGTCGCCGGCAAGACCTACGTGGCCGACGTCCAGACGTCCAAAGGGCTGGTCACGATCGCTCTCGACGCCGTGGCCGCCCCCAGGACGGTGAACAACTTCGTGGTCCTGGCCCGCTACCACTACTTCGACACCCTGCCGTTCCACCGGATCATCCCCGGCTTCGTGGTGCAGGGCGGGTCGCCCGACGCCACCGGGAGCGGCAGTCCCGGCTACACGTTCGCCGACGAGCTACCCGAGGCCGGCGCCTACAAGCTGGGGACGGTGGCGATGGCCAACTCCGGTTCCAACACCAACGGGAGCCAGTTCTTCATCGTGGTGGGCGACGGGGCCAGTTTGGCGCCCAGCTACTCGATCTTCGGCAACGTCACGGCCGGCATGGACGTCGTCCAGGCCATCGCCGCCGTCGGCACGCCGGCCACCTCGCCCAACGCGGGTGCTCCCACCGAGGTGGTCACCATCCAGTCCGTCACGATCAAGGAGTCCTAGTGGCCGCCACCGAGTGCCCTCCCGCCGACGGGTCCGCCCCCAAGAAGCAGCGGTTCTCCGGGCCGCCCCCGATGTGCATCGACCCCGAGAAGAAGTACACGGCCACCATGGAGACCACCAAGGGGACGATGGTGATCGCCCTCGACCCGGTGGGCGCGCCCAAGACGGTGAACAACTTCGTGGTCCTGGCCCGCTACCACTACTTCGACGGGGTCAGCTTCCACCGGATCATCCCCGGCTTCGTGATCCAGGGCGGCGACCCCGAGGGGACGGGCCGGGGTGGGCCGGGGTACAAGTTCGCCGACGAGCTGCCCCGCCCGGGCCGCTACGAGATCGGGTCGCTGGCCATGGCCAACGCCGGTCCCAACACCAACGGCAGCCAGTTCTTCATCATCACCGGCCACCACGGGGCCAGCCTGCCGCCCAACTACTCCCTGTTCGGCAAGGTCGTCTCCGGCTACGAGGTCGTCCAGGCGCTGGATGCGGTCGGCACGCCGGGACCCGGCACCCCCAAGGAGAAGGTCGGCATGATCTCGGTGACGATCGCCGAGGAGTAGGCCCTACTCCGGCGGGAGGGTCTCCAGGCCGGTCTCCTGGCCGTTGACGAACACGGTGGCGGTACCGGCGCCGGCGACGGTCCACGTGCCCCCGGGGGCCCGGATCACGGCCGTCCGCTCGTCGATGCCGACCACGGCCAGGCCGGCGGGGGCGAGGTGGACGGTGCGCCGGGCCTTCTCCGGCGACCAGCCGTCGTGGTGGGGAAGGACCGTGAGGCCCGACAGGAGGCCGAGGCCGACGGTGAAGGCGCCGCCCCGCATGTCGACCATGGGGTCGCAGAGCACCATGGCGCCGGCGGAGGACGCGGCCAGCACCGCGCCGTCGTGCCAGGCGGCGACGAGCGCGTCCCACACCGCCGAGTCCTTGAGCACCGACCGCAGGTGCATCGGGGACCCGCCGGAGAGGTAGAGGAACCTGGCCTGGCGGACGGCGGCGGCGTTGGCCTCGTCGTTGGCGTCGGGGCGGCGGAGCACCATCAGCCCGGTGGCGGTGCCGCCGAGGCGGGCGAAGTGGTCGACGGCCGTCTGGACGGCCCGCTCGGGGTGCTCGTAGGCGGCGGCGGTGGGGAGGACGAGGACCTCGGCGCCGCCGCTCGCCGCGAGGAGGTCCGAGTCGAAGGTGCAGCCCTCGCGCCACTCGCCCCCGCCTACCAGCGCCAACGGTCCGTTCATGGCGGGAGAACCTAAACCACCGGGCTGGAGGTCCCAGAATGGAGGGCATGGAGAAGGAGCTGGAGGTCCGCCCGGTGGCGGGCAAGGGCCGGGGCGTGGTGGCGGTCCGGGCCTTCCGCCGCTACGAGACGGTCGACTCGGCGAGCGTGGTCGTGCTGTCGCCCGAGGACTGGGCCGCCGTGGAAGGGACGGTGTTGGAGCAGTACGCCTTCCGCTGGGGCGACGAGAGCGGGGAGCGGGCGCTGGCGCTGAGCACGGCGTCGTTCTTCAACCACTCGTTCACGCCCAACACCTGCCCCAAGCTGGTGTTCGACCGGTTGCGCATCGACTTCCTCGCCATCGAGGACATCGGCCCGGGCGAGGAGCTGACCTTCAACTACAACGGCCGACCGTCGGACGGGTCGCCCCTGTGGTTCATGCCCGCCGAGGGCTGACCGGGCGCCTCAGTCCCAGCCCTGCCAGCGCCAGGCCGCGTCATCGACCGCCGCCACCACCGGCCCGCCCCCGCCGCCCCCACCCATTGCTTCCGTGTCGAGCATCGCCACCGCCATGGCGACCGCCAGGGCGATCACCTCCGGCGGCACCGGCTCAGAGGGGGACGTTGCCATGCTTGCGTCGGGGCCCGACCACCCGCTTCGACCGGAGCATGGCCAGTCCCCGGGCCACTGCCGCCCGGGTGTCGACCGGGTCGATCACGTCGTCGATGAACCCCCGCTCGGCCGCCACCCACGGGTTGGCGAAGTGCTCGGCGTACTCCTCGGCCAGCTTGCGGTGCATCGCCGCCCGGCCGTCGCCCGCCTCGTCGAGCTCCCGCCGGTTCAGGATCTCCACCGCCCCCGGCGGTCCCATCACCGACAGCTCCGCCGTCGGCCAGGCCAGCGCCAGGTCGGCCCCCACCGCCTTGGAGTTCATGACCACGTATGCCCCCCCGTACGCCTTCCGGGTGACGACCTGGATCCGGGGCACCGTCGCCTCGCAGAAGGCGTACAGCAGCTTCGCCCCGTGGCGGATGATGCCCCCCAGCTCCTGATCCGTCCCCGGCAGGAACCCGGGCACGTCGACGAACGCCACCAGGGGAAGGTTGAACGCATCGCACGTCCGGACGAACCGGGCCGCCTTCTCCGACGCGTCCACGTCCAACACGCCGGCCAGGACCGCCGGTTGGTTGGCCACCACGCCGACCGGCCACCCGTCGATCCGGGCCAGGCCGCACACGATGTTGCGGGCCCACAGGGGCGAGCACTCGTACAGCGCCCCCCCGTCGACCACGGCCGAGATGACCCGCTTCATGTCGTAGGGACCGTGCAGATTCGCGGGCAGGACGCTCTCCAGCTCCGGCGTGGGCCGGTCGGGCGGGTCAAAGGCCACCGCCTGCCGGGGCGCCGCCTCCCGGCTGTTGGCCGGCAGGAACCCCAACAGCCGCCGGACGTCGTCGAGGCACGCCTTGTCGTCGGCGGCGGTGAAGTGGGCCACCCCCGACCGGGTGGCGTGGGTGATGGCGCCTCCGAGCTCCTGGAGGCTCACGTCCTCACCGGTGACCGTGCGCACCACGTCGGGGCCGGTGATGAACATGTACGACGAGTCCTCCACCATGAACACGAAATCGGTGAGGGCGGGGCTGTACACCGCCCCCCCGGCGCACGGGCCCATGATCACCGAGATCTGGGGGATGCGACCCGACGACCGGGTGTTGCGTTGGAAGATCTCCCCGTACCCGACGAGCGAGCCCACGCCCTCCTGGATCCGGGCCCCGGCACCGTCGTTCAGGCCGATGAACGGCGCCCCCACGCTGGCGGCCAGGTCCATCACCTTGTGGACCTTGCCCGCGAACGCCTCGCCCAACGACCCGCCGAAGACGGTGAAGTCCTGGGAGAACAAGAACACCTGACGCCCCTCGACCGTCCCCCAGCCGGTGATCACCCCGTCGGTGTAGGGCCGCTCGTCGTCGAGGCCCATGCCGGTGGCGGAGTGGCGCACCAGCAGGTCGAGCTCGTTGAAGCTCCCGTCGTCGAGGAGGTACTCGACCCGCTCCCGGGCCGTCATCTTCCCCCGGGCGTGCTGGCGGGCGACGGCCGTCGCCGAACCGGCGTGGAGCGCCTGGTCGCGGCGCTTGGCCAGCTCGGCCTTGCGTTCGGGCATCGAGTGGTCCATGCGGCGACCCACGTTACCGGCGAAGGGCGGCGACCCTCTCGACCAGCCGGGTCGCCCGCAGGCGGGTGGCCATCGCCTCCAGGCCGGCGGTCGGGCCGGTCCACCGGAGGTCGTCGACGTCGTCGACCACCGACGCGTCGGCCCGCAGGGTGGCCAGGTCGCGGAAGAGGAAGGCGAGGTCGCGCTCGGCGTTGAAGGTGGCCGACAGGGACGCCGCCCCCCGGACGTCGGCCGTCCACCGGAAGCCGTGCTCGGGGATGTCCTCCAGGTGGGGGTAGCGGAGGAGGACGGTGGCCGCCCCCTTCTTCCCCCATCCCTTGAGCCCGGGGAAGCCGTCGGCCGAGTCACCCACCAGGGCCAGCCAGTCGGGGATGGACTCGGGCGGCACGCCGTACTTGGTGCGCACCCCGGCCTCGTCGGTGTAGACGCCGCTCCGGCGGTCGAGCTGGACGACCCGGGTGCCGATCACGCACTGGGCCAGGTCCTTGTCCGGGGTCATGATCACGACCTGCTCGACCCCCGGGTCGGCCGCCGCCACCCGGGCCGCGGCGGCCAAGGCGTCGTCGGCCTCCAGGTCGACCATCGGCCACACCACCACCCCCAGCGCGGCCAGCGCCTCCTCCAGCAGGGGGAACTGGGCGAGAAGCACCGGCGGCATGCCCGCGCTCGTCTTGTAGCCCGGCCAGAGGTCGTTGCGGAACGACTCGATCACGTGGTCGGTGGCGACGCCCAGGTGGGTGACGCCCTCCTCCAGCAGGGTCACCACGCTGAAGACCACCCCCCGCACCGCCCGCACCGGATCGTCCTCCGGTGCCGCCCCGGCGGGGATGCCGAAGTAGTGCCGGAACAGCTCGTACGTGCCGTCGAGGAGGTGGACCCTCACCGTCACCCGTCCTCCGGCAGGTGGCAGACGGCCTCGACGTTGTTGCCGTCGGGGTCGCGGACGAACGCGCCGTAGTAGTTCGGGTGGTACTCGGGCCACTCCCTCGGCGGATGGAGGACCTCCGCCCCGGCTGCCACCGCCGCCGCGAACCACGCCCGCACCGACGCCCGATCGGGGGCGGCGAAGGCGACGTGGACGTCGGTGTGGGCGCCGCCGGGCCCCGACCGGCCGATCCAGAACGTGGGTCGGGACCCGACGCCGTAGCCGATGTGGTCGCCGTACGACATGATCCGCACGCCACCGACCGCGGGCAGGACGGCCTCGTAGAAGGCGGCGGAGGCGTCGAGGTCGGTGACCTGGAGGGAGAGGTGGTCGAGCATCACACCATGGTGGGCGCCGAGGTCGCCTTCGGCCAGGCGGCGAGGAGATAGAGCAACGGGAGGAAGGGTAGGGCCTGCCGCGTCCCGCCGAACCCGGCGGTGAGCACCAGGACCAGGGTGATGGCGAAATAGGCGGCGGTCCCGAGCGCGATCCATGCGAACGGCGACCGGGCGCGGGCACAGCGGATGAAGCCCAGGCCGGCGAGGATGTACACGCCCAGGTAGTAGGCGGCGAACGCCTTGGCCGGGGGACCCTGCACCATCCTGAAGGACAGCGCCAGCCGCACGAGCCCGACGGGCATGGCGGCCACGTACCGGACGGGATGGCTGGTGATCGTGTCCGTCGCCTTCGCCAGCACCGCGTCGTACGTGCGGCGGTCGGGCGGGTAGGTGTAGTGGTTGTAGGGCACGACCGTTGGATATCCGAGCGTCGCCGCCAGCTCCCTCTCCAAGCCACGCCGCACCTCGTCCGGTGTCACTCCCCTCACCCGGTGTTCGATCCCGACCGCCCGGTAGAACAGCAGGCTGCTGGCACCCGTGGTGCTGTAGGTCGGGATTCCGGACGTGACGACGTTCCGGATCGTCCAGCCGACGATCGGGACGAGGGCGAGGACGGCGACCACCGCCGCCGGTCGCCACTGCCGCCGGCGGGCCAAGACCGCGACGGGCAGGACCCAGAGCAGGAGGGGGGCCGGCTTCACGAGGACCGCGGCCGCCAGCAGGCCGCCGAGAACCGCCGCCGTGCGCACCCGGTTGGTCCGGAAGAGCCGCAGCGTGGCCAGGACGCCTCCGGCCACGATGGCGGCCAGGGTTGCGTCGGCCAGGGGGGCGATACCCATCCACACCAGGCTCGGCTCGACCGTCATCACCAGGGCGACGGTCAGCTGCCGGCGGCGGCTCAGTCCGACCTCGGCCGCGATGAGGGCGACGAGGGGTGCGACCGCCGAGGCGGCGATGGCGCTGACGGCGACGAGAGCCAACGGCGACGAGGATCCGGTGGCCCACATGAGCAGGCCTGCCATCCACGGCAGCCCCGGCGGCCGGGCCTCGAACTGGTGCGCGCCCCACAGGTCGCCGTTGCTCACCTCGACCGCCAGCGAGTGGTAGGCGACCCCGTCGCCCCCGGCGTAGTACTCGACGTCCGCCGGCAGCTCCACCGCCGCCACCAGCAGGCGGACCGCCAACCCGAGAGCGAAGAGCGCGACCAGCGTCGAGGTCCGCAACCGCTCCTGCACGGCCGGCGGATCAGCCGTCGACGGTGCGCCGGCCTTCAAGGGCCCGGCCGAGGGTGAGCTCGTCGGCGTACTCCAGGTCGCCGCCGACGGGCAGGCCGCTGGCGATCCGGGTCGTCTTCACGCCCAGCGGCTTGAGCAGGCGGGCCAGGTACATGGCGGTGGCCTCGCCCTCGATGTTGGGGTTGGTGCAGAGGATGACCTCGACCACGCCCTCCGGCTCCAGCCGCAGCAGGAGCTCCCGCACCCGGAGCTGGTCGGGACCGATCCCCTCCAGGGGGTTGATCGCCCCCTGGAGCACGTGGTAGCGGCCGCGGAACTCCGACGTCTTCTCCACCGCCACCACGTCCCGTGGTTCCTCGACCACGCAGAGGATGGTCGTGTCCCGCCGGCCGTCGGTGCAGATCCCGCACTCGGTGCCCTCGGTGACGTTGAAGCACCGCTGGCAGAACGTCACCCGCTCCTTGGCGTCGGTGATGGCCCGCGCCAGGCGGCCGGCGTCGTCCTTGGACAGCTTGAGCAGGTGGAAGGCGATGCGCTGGGCCGACTTGGGCCCTACGCCCGGCAGCCGCCCGAGCTCGTCGATCAGGGTCTGGACGGGGACTGCGTACACGCGGGGTCGGTGGGGGAGGTCACCCTCCCAGGAGCCCTCCGAGGGCACCGAGGTCGATGCCGCCCATGGCCGACTCGGTGGCGTCGGCCGTCTTGGCCACCGCGTCGCGGATGGCGGCCAGGACGAGGTCCTCGAGCATGGACACGTCGTCGGGGTCGACGGCGGATGGGTCGATGCTCACCGACAGGAACTCCATGGCCCCGTTGACCCGGACCTTCACCACCCCGCCGCCCGACTGGCCCTCGATCTCGGCCTCCTCGGCCGCGGCCCGGGCCTCCATCATCTGCTCCTGCATCTTCTGGGCCTGCTTGAGCAGGGCGCTCATGTCAGGCTGCTGCGGCATCTGCCCCTTCGGCATTCGTCACTCCTCCACCAACGTGGCGCCCTCGAACGCCTGCATGACGTGGTCGACCGGGGACGTTACCCCGGGGGACGGCGCGTCACGAAGGTCACGGGGGTCGATGGGCTCTTCCTCGTCGGCAGCGGTCGAGACGTCGGCGCCGACCTCGGCCTCGACGAGGAGCTTGAGCGCCACCCGGCGCCCGAAATGGCCGGCCAGGGCGTGCTCGACGTCGGCCTGGACCTCGGCGCACCGCTGGCGGTGGATCTCGGTGGGGAGGGCGAAGCCGGCCACCCCCGGCTCGGTCACCTCGACGAACCGGCCCCCCCGGAACCGGGCCCTCGCCTTCTGGGGCAGGGAGGAGAGGATCGTGTCGCCCCACGCCATGGTGAGGTCGTCGCGGGACGGGAGGGCGCCGCTGCCGGCGGGGACGGCCGCCGCAGGTGGTGGCGGCGCGGTCGGGGTGGTCGGGGTGGGCGCCTGCGGGGGAGGCGAGGGCGGAGGCGTGGGCCGGACGCCCCCGAGGGCCAGGCGGGCGGCAGCCGCCGGCGGCTCGGCGGGCGGTGCTGCGGCGGGTGTGGGCGACGGCACCGCGGCCGGCGGCGCCGGCACCACGTTCGAGGCCATCCGCCGCTCCAACCGCTCGATCCGCTCGAGCATGGCTGCGGGCGAGACGTCGGCTTCGGGCCGGCACAGGCGGACGAGCGACACCTCCAGCAGCACCCGGGTGTCAGGGGCGTCGCGCATGGCGATGAGGGCGTCGCCGAGAACTTCCATGGCCCGGACGATCGCGGCCCGGCCCAGGCGGGCGGCCTGGCTCTCCATGCGGGCCACCTCGTCGTCGGGGAGGCCCACCAGCCCCCGGGCGACGGTGGCCAGGAACGCCTGGCGCAGGTGCTCGAGCAGCTCGCCCGCCAGCCGGCGGGGGTCGTGGCCGGCGCCGACGCGCTCCGCCACCGTCACCAGGGCCCGCCCCAGGTCGCGCTCGCACATCGCCTCCACCAGCTCGTCGGTGGACGGGCCGGCGTCGTCGATGCCGCCGGCGGCGGCCACCTGGTCGAGCTTGGACAGGGCGTCGCGGGCCGAGCCTGCCCCCCGCTTGGCCACCAGGTGGATGACCTCGTCGGGGATGTCGAGGCCGGCCTGGTCGGCGACCCACCGCAGGTGATCGGCGAGCAGGTCGGCCGACAGCAGCCGGAACTCGAAGTGCTGGGTGCGGCTGCGGATGGTGGGCAGCACCTTCTGCGGCTCGGTGGTGGCCAGGACGAAGATCACGTGCCCGGGCGGCTCCTCCAGCGTCTTCAGGAGGGTGTTGGAGGCCTCGGTGGTGAGCATGTGGACCTCGTCGACGATGTAGACCTTCCACCGGCCGGGCGTGCCCAGGCTGGCCCGGGAGACCAGGTCGCGCATGGCGTCGACCCCCCGGTTGGACGCCGCGTCGAGCTCCATGACGTCGAGCGAGCGGCCCTCGGCGATCTCCACGCACGACGTGCACACGCCGCACGGCTCACCGGCGTCGGGGTTGGCGCAGTTGAGGGCCTTGGCCAGGATGCGGGCGCTCGACGTCTTCCCCGTCCCCCGGGGCCCGCTGAACAGGTAGGCGTGCGACACCCGGCCGTCGCGCACCGCGTTGCGCAGGGTGTGGCTGACGTGGTCCTGGCCCCGGACGTCGACGAAGCGCTGGGGCCGGAACCGTCGGTAGAGCGACTGGAAGGCCATGCCTGCCGACACCCTATGCCTTCGGTGCGACAGACCCGGCCGGCCGCCGATCGACGCAGCGGCCAGGCTGGACTGCGGCACACGGGTCCCTCCGCTGAGAGCTGCTGCCTTCCGGCCCTGACTCGGTTCACGGGGTTCCGTTGCGCAGGACCCAGCCGCTGCGTGGATCGGCGGCCCTCGACCGTCTCCGGTGACGATACCGTTGTTTGGCATCGGAGGGGTGCGGGAGCGGCCGATCCGGCACGCCTGGAGAGCGTGTAGGGGGCAACCCCTCGTGGGTTCAAATCCCACTCCCTCCGCCAGTAGGAAGACGAACCGGGCGTCCCCAGCCCGCCCGGATTCGTCTCCCTCTTCTATGGTCGGCACGCCATGGGCATCCCTGTAGGAGCCGCCGACGTGTCCGCCATGGCGCTGGCCCTCACGGAGGCCCGGGCCGCCCTCGACCACGGGGACGTGCCGGTGGGGGCGGTGGCGGTCATCGGGGGCGAGGTCGTGGCCCGGGCCCACAACCAGCGAGAGCTCCGGGGCGACCCCACCGCTCACGCCGAGATCCTCCTCCTGCGGGCGGCGGCCGAGGCCGGCGGCGGCTGGCGGCTGGCGGACGTGACGGTGGTCGTGACCCTCGAACCGTGCGCCATGTGCGCGGGGGCGCTGGTGGCGGCCCGGGTCGGGCGCCTCGTCTTCGGCGCCCCCGACCCCCGGGCGGGAGCGTGCGGGTCGCTCTACAACCTGTGCGCCGACCCCCGCCTCAACCACGAGCTCCCCGTCACCGGCGGTGTTCTGGCCGAGGAGTCCGCCGCCCTCCTCGCCGCCTTCTTCGCCGAACGTCGTCCCCGCCCACTAGCGTGATCCCAGGAGGGATGCGAGAGCGGCCGAATCGGACGGTCTCGAAAACCGTTGTGGGTCCTGCCCACCGTGGGTTCGAATCCCACTCCCTCCGCTGACGCCAGGCCCGCAGCGCAAGGTGCGGGTCTGGCCGTGAAGTCGGTAACCAGCCCGACCGAAATGCTCGGATTGCCGCGAATGATGCCTTGACGGGCGGGGCTCGGCATTCTAGGGTGCAAAGTGCGGGAAGTCTGGGCTTCGTCTTCGGCGGTGTTCTGCGCGACTTGGGGGAGTCGAGCGGGGTTTCATACCTGACGGCGATGATCCGGAGTATCCGGCATAGGTAGGTAGTTCGGCGACGGTGGCGATGGTTCAAGGGCGTTCTCGGCGGCACGCTCGCGGGCACGATCACGTGCCTTCTTGGTGGTCGCCAACTCCCCTTTTCGTACCCGATCGTCGTTGACGTGCATTCGCATTCGGCGGAGTCATACGACAAGGGGAACATCATGTTGAACCGGAGTGCCGCACTTGGCGCAAGTTCTCGGCAAACGCCGGGGCGAGCTATCCAAATAGGGGTGGTCGCCCTGGCTGTCTTTCTCTCCCTGCTCGCCCTCCCGCAGCAATCGTCGGCCACTTTGCAACTACTGAGACCGGTCCCGTCTGATCCCTCGACCTTCTTCGGCCACGGCGGTTACTCGGCCGACGGGCTCGGCCAGAGCGGCACCGGCGAGACGATCCAGGCGGACGTTCCGCCCGGATCGACCGTCGTCCAGGCCTACCTCTACGGGACCTACTTCTTCGAGCCCGACCCGGACGTCACCCAGCGGACCATTGACTTCGACGGCACGAGCGTCGAGTTGACCAAGTTGGCCAACTCCGAGCCGGGACCGTGCTGCCAGCTCAGCACCGCCCGGGCCGACGTCACCGCCCAAGTGTCGGCCAAGGTCGGCGGCGGCAGTGGCATCACCGACTTCGTGGTGAACAGCGATCCCTCGAACCTCGACGGCGTCGGATTGGTGGTCGTCTACTCCAACCCGGCCCTGCCCGAGGTCACCGTCGCCGTCCTCGACGGCGGCTCCAAGCAGGAGGGAGACACGGCGACGTTCAACTTCGCGTCCCCCCTGGACACCGGCATCGCCGGGTTCTCGGCCGTGATGTCCCTGGGTAGCGGGTTCAGCTTCCAGGGTGTGAGTGGTCACGATTGCGGTGGCGGCCAGTTCTCCACCGTTGTCGCCAACGGCGCCCCCCTCACCAGTTGCGCCGGCAACCATGACGACGGCTTCGGTGCCAACGGCGGCCTGATCACGGTCGGTGGAGTGGGCGACTCGCTTGACAACCCGGCCGATCCCACCGCCCCCACCGGCACCGACGACGAGCTGTACAACCTGGTGCCCTTCCTTCAGGACGGTGACACCTCCCTGGTCATCGAGACCACCAACCCGTCGGGCGACGACAACCTGTTCCTGGCCGTGATCGCCATCACCGCCCGGGCCGCCGTCACCACCGAGATCTGCGACGACGGCATCGACAACGACCAAGACGGTCTCATCGACCTGGAGGACCCCGACTGTGTCGTCACGCCACCGGCGACGACGGTCTCGGTCAACGACGCCTCCGTCACCGAGGGGAACGTCGGACTCACGCCGATGACGTTCACGGTGTCCCTGTCCCAGCCCGCGCCCGCATCCGGGGTGACGGTGCACGCCTCGACGGCCGACGACTCGGCCCTCGCGGGGAGCGACTACCAATCCGTCGCCGACGACACGATCTCGTTTGCCGCCGGCGAATCAAGCAGGCCGTTCACGGTGCAGGTGGTCGGCGACCTTGTCGACGAGCCCACCGAGTCCTTCAAGGTCACCCTGACCAGCCCGGCTAACGCCACCATCGCTGATGGCGAGGGAATTGGCATCATCACCGACGACGAGCGAGACGGCGCCTTCTCCTGCCGGGCCGCCGGCGTGCGCCTTGGCGCCCTCGAAGTCGGCGTAGCCAACGGTCCCGATGCACCGTGCACGGACGGAGCGCAGACGACGATCAGATCCAACCTCTCGGCGCTCGGGCTGGGCGTCAACTCGGGCACCGTCCAGGTCTCCACTGACCAGGCGCCGGACAGCATGGGAACGACGTCGCCCGCAGTCGGCGACCGGGGTGTCGCCAACGCCAGGGTCGAGGGTCTTAAGGTCAAGCTGGGTCTCACGTCGATCACGGCCAACGTGGTGACGGCCATGGCCCAGGTGGAGTGCGGCTCGCCGATCGGCGCCTTTCCCGGCCTGACCAGCTCGTCGCAGGTGTCGGACGTCAAGCTGAACGGCACGGTGATCGCCACCGGGACCACGCCGGTCGACGTCAACATCCCCCAGGTCGGGACGCTGCACGTGAACTACCAGTCGGTGGCGGGGGACGTCGTCGTCCGCCGGGCCATCTGGCTGGAGGGCAAGGGCGCCCTGTCCGCAGTCCAGCTCGTCGTCTCCGAGGCCAGGGCCGGGTTCACCGGGAGCCCCTGCACCGCGTAGCCGGTAGGCATCTTTTTTCGAAGCCCGTGGGCCCTCCGGTGCGCGCCCGCCGGAGGGCCCTGGGCCACCACCGGCCTCCCGTGGACAAAGTCGACAATCCCGATATGATTGATCGGAATGGGCGACCTGTTCATCGTGGGATTGGCCGGGTTTCTGGCGTCGATGGTCGACGGGGCACTGGGAATGGGCTTCGGACCGACGTCGTCGAGCATCCTGCTCGCCCGCGGCTTCTCACCCGCGGCGGTGTCCACCATCGTCAACCTGGCCAAGGTCGCCATCGGGCTGAGCGCGGCGGCCGCCCACTGGAAGTTTCGCAACATCGACCGCCGCCTCGTCCTCAAGCTCGCCGTCCCCGGGTGCATCGGCGCCCTGGCCGGCGTCACCATCCTGGCCAGCGTCGACGGCGATCAGCTCAAGCCGATCCTGTCTGCCCTGCTCCTCCTGGTCGCCATCCGCATCCTCGCCCGCTTCTCCACCGCCCCGTCCCGGCCGGCCACCGGCACCGACCACGACGTGCTCCCCCCCTTCGACGAGCGGGGCCTCACCGCCACCGCCGCGGCCGGCGGGGTCACCAACGGCCTGGTGGGCGCCTGGGGGCCCGTCGTCACCCCGTTCCTCCTGCACAAGGGCCTCGCCCCCCGGTTCGCCATCGGATCGGTGAACACGGCCGAGGTGGCGGTGGCGGTGGTCGCGTCGGGATCCCTCCTCGCGTCCATCGGCGGCGGCGGGATAGACGTGGGCATCGTGATCGCGATGCTGGTCGGCGGCGTCATCGGAAGTCCCATCGCCGCCTGGTCGATCCGGTTCCTGCCCGCCCGAGCCCTCGGCCTGGCGGTCGGCGCCCTCCTGCTCACCACCAACGTCCGGGAGCTGTCGACGTGGGCCGGCGTGGGCTGGGCCCGGTGGCTGGCCTACGCCGCCATCGCCCTGGTGACCGCCCTCGCCGCCCTCCGGCCCCGCCTGGCGGCCCAACGCCGCCGCCGGCCCGACATCGGACTCGACCCCGCCGCCCTCTAGTCGGTACCCGGGTCGCTTCCCGGCCCGGCCTCGACGGGCTCCGACCGGTCGAGCGGGCCCGCCGGGAGGCGATCGATCGGACGGGCGTCCGACGTCCCGGACTCGTCCGGGGATAGCGTGCCGGCCGTGGCCACGGCAACGCGGGACACCTCCAAGGACGGCGTCTCGAACAAGGCGGAGACCGTCCTCCTCACCCGTTTCGCTCCCGTCTGGTGGTTGATCCAGAAGAGCCCATGGCTGACCAGGAAGCTCAACCACAAGCTCATCAACCTCCTGATCGACAAGATCCCGACCCGGCCGTTCCCGTTCAGCACCATGGCGCCCTACACGTCGTGGGACTCCCTCATCGACCGCACCTACGGCGGCCTCCACCTCCCGCCCCTCGACTGGGAGCCGCTGACCGCTGAGGGCCGGGCCCGAATCGCCTCCTCGGCCCCCGGGTTCGGCACCGACCTGCCGCCGGCGGAGGAGGTGGCCGAGCTGTTCCGGGGCGGGCCGGAGACGAAGTACTCGCCCAAGTCGTCGCTCATGTTCCCCCACTTCGTCCAGTGGTTCACCGACGGGTTCCTGCGCACCGACCGCACCAACGCGCTGCGCACCGTCTCCAACCAACACATCGACCTGTGCCCGGTCTACGGCCTGCGCCCGGCCATGACCGTCCAGCTCCGGTCGCACGTGGGCGGCAAGCTCAAGAGCCAGGTCCTGAACGGGGAGGAGTACCCGCCCTTCTACTACGACGAGCTGGGCCGGCCGAAGGCCGAGTTCGACGCCCTCGCCCACCTGGCCCAGGAGCCGTCGGCGGCGGAGGGCTACACCCCCGAGCGCAAGGCCCGCCTGTTCGCCATGGGCGTCGAGGTGGAGCGGGTGAACGTGCAGGTGGGCTACGTGATGCTCAACGTGCTCTGCCTGCGGGAGCACAACCGGCTGTGCGACCTGCTCGCCCGCCACTACCCCGCGTGGGACGACGAGCGCCTCTTCCAGACGGCCCGCAACGTGGTGATCGTCGAGGTCATGAAGATCGTGATCGACGAGTACATCAACCACATCTCGCCGTACCACTTCCGGTTCGTCACCGACCCGCTCGCGTTCAAGAACGAGAAGTGGTACCGCCTGAACTGGATGTCGGTGGAGTTCAGCCTCGTCTACCGGTGGCACTCGATGCTGCCGGCGACGGTGGTCCACGACGGCGAGCGCATCCCGGTGACCCAGACCATGTGGAACAACCAGATGATCATCGGCCGGGGGCTGGGGGCGATGTTCGAGGAGGCGTCGGGGCAGCCGGCGGCGATGCTCGACCTGTTCAACACCCCCGCCTTCATGCTGCCGGTGGAGCTGGCCAGCGTCCGGCTGGGGCGGGCGGCCAGGCTCCGCAGCTACAACGACTACCGGGAGATGCTCGGGTACCCCCGGGCCACGTCGTTCGACCAGGTCAGCAGCGACGAGCGCATCCAGAAGGAGCTCGAGCGGCTGTACGGCCACGTCGACAACGTCGAGCTGTACGTCGGCCTCTACGCCGAGGACGGCCGGCCCAACTCGGCCCTGCCGGCGATGGTGGGCCGGTTGGTGGCCATCGACGCCTTCTCCCAGGCCCTCACCAACCCCCTCCTGTCGGAGCACGTGTTCAACCCGGAGACCTTCTCGCCGGTCGGGTGGGACGAGATCACGAGCCTCCACACCCTGTCGCAGCTCGTCCACCGCAACCTGCCCGAGGGCGAGAAGCGGCGGGTGAGCTTCTACCGGGAGGACTGGAAGCGGGTCTAACCTTCGCCGATGGGGTTCAGGGGCTGGCCGCCGGAGGCGATCGAGTTCTTCGAGGGGCTGGAGGCCGACAACTCCAAGTCCTACTGGACGGCCCACAAGGCGGTGTACGAGGCGTCGGTCAAGGGCCCCATGGACGAGCTGCTGGCCGAGCTGGCGCCCGAGTTCGGCGAGGGCAAGGTCTTCCGGCCCAACCGCGACGTGCGCTTCTCGGCCGACAAGTCGCCCTACAAGACGGCGATCGGGGCGATGGCGGGCGGGGTGGGTTACGTGCAGCTGTCCTCCCGGGGCCTGGGTGTGGGCAGCGGGATGTGGATGATGACCACCGATCAGCTCGACCGCTATCGCAGGGCGGTGGCCGACGACGGCCCCGGCGGCGAGCTGGTCGAGCTGGTCGCCGACGCCAGGGTCCACAAACTGGAGATCACCGGCCACGACTCCCTCAAGACCGCGCCCAAGGGCTATCCCAGGGACCACCCTCGCATCGAGCTCCTTCGCCACAAGGGCCTCATCGCCTGGAAGGAGTGGCCGCCCGCCGCCTGGCTGGGCACCCGCAAGGCCAAGGACCGGGTGGTCGACTTCCTGCGGGCGGCGCAGCCCCTCAACGCCTGGCTGGCGGCCAACGTGGGTCCGTCGGAGCTGGCCGAGGACCGTCGCCGCTGACCGGCTGGTCGGTTGCCGGAAGGTAGCGTCGGCCGCACCTGCGATGGGAGGTCGGATGTCAGCGGAGAACGAGGCGCTCGTACGGCGGTACTACGAGGACATGTGCAACGGCCGCCAGGTGGGGCTGGCCGAGGAGCTGTTCGCCGACGACCACGAGTACCACGACCCGTCGATCCCGGGGGCGGAGGGGCCGGAGCCCATGGCCAAGATGATCGGCGTGTTCCAGGACGGCATCGAGGGCAACTGGGACGTCCACGACGTCTTCGCCGGCGGCGACCGGGTTGCCGTCCGCTGGACCCTCCGGGGCGAGCACACGGGCGAGATCATGGGCATCCCGCCCACCGGCTACGACATCGGGGTGGAGGCGCTTTCCGTCCATCGCATCTCGGACGGCAAGATCGCCGAGACGTGGACGGTGTGGGACTTCCTCGGCTTCCTCCAGCAGCTGGGAGCGCTGCCCACCCCCCCCGAGGAGGACTAGGGCCGGCGGTGGAGCCGCCCCGCTACCTGGAGTTCGACCCGTCCCGCCTCGACGAGGTGGTGGCGCTCATGGATGCCATGGCCGCCGCCCACACCGGGTGGGTCAACTTCGAGCCCTCCGTCGACCCGGGCGACCTCTCGGGCGCCGGCGGCGGGTTCTTCGGGCTGTTCTCGGGACGGGGACCGGAGGTCGCCCTGGCCACGTGGACGCCACCCACCGTCGGCCGGCGGGGCCGGGGCGAGCCGGCCATGATCGGCCTCCAACACGGGGCCGGGCGCCGGATCAAGACGGTGCTGGCCGACGCCGGCCACCCCGTCCCCGACGGCTGGGTCGTCACCCAGGACTACGTGAAGAAGGGGCTGGTGATCGCCCTCCCGCCCGGGGTCGACCACTCGCAGGTGCTGACGTGGCTGCTGGGCGCGGCCCGGGCCACGTCGCCGGTGCCGATCGGGCCCATGTGGCGGGCATCAGCCTACGGCGGCTGACGCCGTGCCGGCATTGGAACCCCTGGAACGAACCCCCCACCCCGGGAGCGGCCGGAGGTCGATGCTGGCGCGCGGCTTCGATGGGGTCGAGCACGTACTCAACGCGGCCATCGCCATCGCGCCCAATCCGAGTCCTACCACCAGCCGGATAGCGGTGCCCACGCCGTAGCCTGGCCGGAACCGTGAGTGACTTCGGCTTCCGCTACCACCGGGTGCGTGACCCCGACCTGATCGCCAACCGCACGATCGACCGGTCGGTCCTGCGCCGGGTGTGGAAGTTCGCCCGCCCCTACCGCCTCCAGCTGGGTGTCCTGCTGGGCGCCATCCTGCTCGGGTCGGTGGTGGCCATCCTCCCGCCTCTCGTGTTCCGGGAGATCATCGACAAGCACGCCATCCCCCGCACCGACCTGGGCGGGATCAACCGGCTGGCCCTCTTCGCCCTCGGTCTGGCCATCCTCGACGCGGCCCTGGGCGTCGGCCAGCGGTGGCTGTCGGCCCGCATCGGCGAGGGGCTGATCTTCGACCTCCGGTCGTCGCTCTACGACCACGTCCAGCGCATGCCCCTGGCCTTCTTCACCCGCACCCAGACGGGGGCCCTCATCAGCCGGATGAACAACGACGTGATCGGGGCGCAACAGGCTTTCACCGGCACCCTGGGCACGGTGGTGCAGAACGTCTTCGAGGTGGTGGTGACGCTCGGGGTGATGATCAGCCTGGAGTGGCGGCTGACCCTCATGGCTCTGGTTGTGGTGCCCACGTTCCTCATCCCGGCCAAGCGGGTGGGCAAGGGGATGCAGAAGCTGACGCGGGAGTCGTTCCACCTCGACGCGGCCATGAACAACAACATGACCGAGCGGTTCAACGTCTCGGGAGCCCTGCTGGTGAAGCTTTTCGGAAGCCCGGAGGGGGAGTCCGCCGAGTTCCGGGACCGGGCCGGCCGGGTGCGCGACATCGGGGTGCGGCGGGCCATGTACAGCCGGGTCTTCTTCACCGCCCTGGCCCTGCTGGGAGCAGTGGGGACGGTGGCCGTCTACTGGTGGGGCGCCCGGCTGGTGTTCAGCGGGGCGATCACGGTGGGGACGCTGACCGCCCTGGCCGTCTACGTCAGCCGGGTCTACCGGCCCCTGACCAGCCTCACCAACGCCCACGTCGACGTGATGACCGCCCTGGTGTCGTTCGAGCGGGTGTTCGAGGTGTTGGACGCGCCCCATCCGATCGCGGATGCCGCCGATGCCGTGCCGCTGTCGGATCCCAAGGGGCGGATCGAGTTCGACGACGTGTGGTTCCGCTACCCGGCGGCGTCGAGCGTGTCGATCGCCTCGCTGGAGGCGGCCATGACCACGCCCCTCTCCACCGAGCCGTCAGGGATGATCCTCAAGGGCGTGTCGTTCGTGGCCGAGCCGGGGCAGATGGTGGCCCTGGTGGGACCGACCGGCGCGGGCAAGACCACCATGTCGCACCTGGTGCCACGCCTGTACGACGTGGTCGCGGGGTCGGTGCGGGTCGACGGCCTCGACGTGCGCCAGGTGACCGGCCGCAGCCTCACCGCCGCCATCGGCATGGTCACCCAGGACCCGCACATGTTCCACGACACGATCGCGGCCAACCTCCGTTACGCCCGGCCCGAAGCCTCCGACGAGCAGCTGGTGGACGCCTGCCGGGCGGCCCGCATCCACGACCTCATCGCCGGCCTGCCGGAGGGGTACGAGACGATGGTCGGGGAGCGGGGCTACCGGCTTTCCGGGGGTGAGAAGCAACGGCTGGCGCTGGCCCGGGTCCTGCTCAAGAGCCCGGCCGTCGTGATCCTCGACGAGGCCACCGCCCATCTGGACTCGGAGACCGAGGTCCTGATCCAACAGGCGCTGGACTCGGCGCTGGCGGGGCGGACATCGCTGGTGATCGCCCACCGGCTGTCGACGATCCAGGCCGCCGACCAGATCCTCGTGGTCGACGGCGGGAGGATCGTCGAACGGGGCACCCACGAGGAGCTGTCGATGGCGGGGGGCTTGTACCAGGAGCTATACCGCACCCAGTACGCCCGCTCCCCGGGCGCCATCACCGCCGCCGAGGCCGAGTAACGCCGCCGCCCCTCGGCCTGGTTCAGGCCCCGGGGTCAGCGCTGGTGGCGGGGGCGGCGGACGCGACGATGGTCGCCGGGCGCCTCGACCACGTCGTCGCCGGACGACCAGGGCTCCTGGCGGCGGGCGTCCTCGATGACGGGATCGGTTGCGTTGGCCTCGGCCGGCGCCGCACCGCGGCCGGTGAGGACCCGGCTGCCGCGTGCGGCGGCGTTGTGGCCGTGGGCGTTATGGCTCATGACGGCGGTGCGGTCCCGATCCCCGTCCCCGTCCCGGTCGTCCTCGAGCACGCGCTTGTCCGCAGCGGACAGAGCCTCCCGGTCGACCCGGCGGGCCCGGGCCGGGTTCGACGTCCGGGCTCGGTCGAACGCCAACGTCCGCTCCTCCTCCGCCTTGGCCATGTCGGCCGCCGCCCGCCGGCGGGCCTCGGCCTCGGTGCCGACGGCGGGGTTGGCCGCCCGGGCCAGGAGCTTGCCGTGCCACCGCTCGCCCAGGCTGCCGCCGAGGAGCGATCCGAACAGGATGGCGGCCAGGGAGGCGATGCCGGCGACGGTGAACGCCTGGCCGTACTCCTCGGTCGTGGTCGGCACGCCCAGCGAGCGCAGGCTGGTGTTGATCGTCTCCGCGTCCGACGCCCGCACCAGGGCCGCCACCCCGCCCGCCAGCGCCAGCCCCAGCACGGCCACCAGCAGGCCGTTGAGGAGGCCCGCCCGGCGGGCCATCCGGCCGGCCACGTAGCCCCCGAACAGGTACGACGCCAGCAGGATGCCGGCCACCACCAGGCCCCCGACGATCCCGAGCTGCTCGTAGTCGGTGGACACGATGTCGGTCTCGTAGTTGACCGCGTCGAGGATGGCGGCGGCGATCCCGACCAGGACGGCGAAGGCCCCGTAGGCCACCAGCACGCCGGCCAGGACCGATCCGATCGACACCGACCCGAAGCCGGCGTCGGCCGCCAGCGCCCGCCGGTCCTGCCCGCTCTCCCAGAGCCCTCGATTGCGCCTCATCACGCCTTCCTCTCCTGGTTCGCGTCGGGGATGTGCTCGCCGACCTCGGAGCGGCCCTCCTGCATGAGCTGCTCCTCCAGGCCTTCGCGCTCGAGGACATCGTCCTGCTTGACGGCGTCGGCCTCGGCCAGGTCGATGGTGGGATCCACGGTCATATCCGGCGCCTACCGCATCGAGAAGAGGGGCAAACCTCTCCTACCATCGGCCGGGCGATGCGCCTGCCCACCCTCACCCCGGCCGCCTACCGGCGGGTGACCGTCGTGGCCCTGGTGGCGCTGACCTTCATCATCGTCACCGGTGCCGCCGTGCGCCTCACCGGCTCCGGACTGGGCTGTCCCGACTGGCCCACCTGCGACAACGACCGGGTGGTGGCTCCCCTCGAGTATCACGCCATGGTCGAGTTCGTGAACCGGACGGTCACCGGCCTGGTGTCGGTGGCGGTCATCCTGGCCGTGCTCGGGTCGCTGCGCCGCCAGCCCCGCCGCCCCGACCTCACCTGGCTGTCGCTGGGCCTGGTGGCGGGGGTCGTGGGCCAGATCGTCCTCGGCGGCCTCACCGTGCTGTTCGAGCTGAAGCCCGGTTTCGTGATGGCCCACTTCCTGCTGTCGATGGTGATCCTGGCCGACGCCGTAGTCCTCCACGACCGGGCCGGCCGCCCCGACGACGCGGGCGAGCTCCCATCCGCGCCGGTGGCCGATCCCGACGTCCGCCGCCTCGGCTCGCTCATGGTGGTCGCCGCCGGCCTCGTCCTCTTCGTCGGGACGATCGTCACGTCGTCCGGCCCCCACGGCGGCGACGAGAACGCGGAGCGGCTCCGCTTCGCGGTCGCCGACGTCGCCCGCTTCCACGGGGCGAGCGTCTTCCTCTTCCTCGCCCTGACCCTCCTCACCCTCTGGCGGGTGCGGGCGGAGAGGGGAGCACCTGCGGCGCTCCTCCGGCGGGGCGAGATGGTCCTGGTCGTGTCGGTGGCGCAGGCGGTCCTCGGCTACGTGCAGTATTTCAACGGCGTTCCCGCCCTTCTCGTGGGCTTCCACGTGGCCGGGGCGACGGCGGTCTGGGTGGCAACCCTCCGCTTCCGCCTCGCCTTCACCCGGGTGGCTCCGGCTGAATCGCTGGTCGAGGTGGCTTAGTACCCTGGCGGGCATGGTTCCGTCGCTCTCCGTCGCTCCGGTGGAGGTCAAGGAGCCCGAGATCGGCGAGGTCGTCATCCCCGACCGGCCGTGGGTCGTGATCGTGTGGAACGACCCCATCAACCTCATGTCGTACGTGACGTTCGTGCTCCAGAAGCTCTTCGGCTACAGCAAGGACAAGGCCACCAAGCTCATGCTCGACGTCCATCACAAGGGCAAGGCGGTGGTGTCGAACGGGCCCCGGGAGAAGGCGGAGCTCGACGTCTTCCGCCTCCACGAGCACGGTCTGTGGGCGACCATGCAGCATGACGAGTAGGGCCATCCGGCGCAGCCGGAAGGGCCACTTCGACATCCGCCTCCCGGAGCCCGAGCGGGCCCTCCTGCGCTCGCTCGCCCCCCAGATGCGGGAGTTGCTCGGCAGCGACGACCCCGTCCTCCATCGGCTGTTTCCGGTCGCCTACCCGCAGGACGAGGACCGGGAGACCGAGTACCGGCTGCTCGTCCGGGACGAGCTGCGGTCGTCGCACGAGGCCGCCCTCGTCGCCCTGGAGAAGAGCGCCGACGCCGAGAGGCTGGACGAGGAGCAGCTTCACGCCTGGATGCGGGCGATCAACGAGGTGCGGCTGGTGATGGGCACCCGGCTCGAAGTCTCCGAGGAGGGCTTCGAGCGCCCGGTCGCGACCGGCGACCCTCGGGCCACCGCCTTCGCCGTCTACGACTACCTCACCTGGCTCCAGGGCACGATCGTCGAGGCCCTTTCCACGTAGGCGGGGACGGGTAGGACGTCGCCTTCGTCTTCGCCGGCGGGCCCGACCACGACGGGCCGTCGATCACCGACATCGGCCTCGCCCACGAGCCGACCCTCGGCGAACCGAGGTGACCCACAACCGGCCCACCGTGGGCTGCCCTCGTCCCCCGGGGCGCGTACCATCGCCCTTGTGCCGGTGACGAAGCTCGACCCGGGTCTGCACGAGGAGGTCAGCCGCCGGCTGGCGCGGGCCGGTCAACGCTGGACGGGAGGCCGGCGCCAGGTGGTCTCCGCCTTCGCCGGGGGCACCGCCCCGCTGTCGGTGTCCGAGGTCCACGAGGTGATCGGCGCCGACGTGCCCCTCTCGTCGCTCTACCGCATCCTGGCCGACCTGGTCGCGGCCGGCGTCCTCATCCGCCTCGAGTTCGCCGAGGGCTTCGCCCGCTTCGAGCTCGACGAGGGTCTGGCCGAGCACCACCACCACCTGGTGTGCACCGGCTGCGGCATCGTGGCCGACCTCGAG
The DNA here is from genome assembly GCA_963790325.1 of uncultured Acidimicrobiia bacterium. Lineage (GTDB taxonomy): Bacteria > Actinomycetota > Acidimicrobiia > Acidimicrobiales > AC-14 > JAXDMK01. The sequence goes on along the minus strand of CAWBNY010000001.1, from coordinate 12,684 downwards.
CTCCCCGATCTGGAGCTCACCCTCGACACCACCGCGGTCGACATCCGCCGCCGGGCCGGCTTCGAAGCCCGCACCCACCGTCTCGACTTCTTCGGTCTCTGCGCCGCCTGCACCTAGTAGAACATCGTCCCCACCGTGCCGGGACCGGTGTGGGCACCCACCGACGGGCCGATCCGGTAGCGGATGAGCTCCCGGACCTCGGGGGCGTGACGGAGGAGGGCCTCCACCGCCTCCACCATCGGGAGCGTGCCGGCGTCGGCCACGCCCACCCCCACCCGGAGGGACGGGCCCGCCGACCGGACGTGGTCGGCCATGATCCGGGCCGCCTGGTCGAGGTCGGACGCGTGGCCCACGGGGCGCATGGCACCCGCGGCGAGGGTGAGGACGGGGATCGTCGCCGGGTCGTCGGCGTCGGCGTCGGCGTCCGCCCCCGCCGCCAGCCGGCCGCCGGCCCGGGCCAGGTCGAGCGCCCGGACCACGAAGACGTTGCCCACCACGCCGCTCACCCGCTCGGCCGCGGCCACCACCGCGTCGACGGTCGCCCCCGGCGCGGCCGCCACCTCGGCCGCCTCCCAGGCGCAGAAGGCGACCGCGAACGAGGCCGTCCCCGTGTCGACGACGCGGACGGGGACGGGCGAGCCGGCCGCGGCCAGGCGGGCGGAGTTCACCGTCCCCGAGATGGCGGAGCCGATGTGGACCGACACGATGGCCTCCGCCCCCGCCGCGGCCAGGCGGTCGTAGGCGGCGGCGAAGGCCCCCGGGCTGGGCTGCGACGTCGCCACCTGCGGGGTGGCGCCGGCCTCGAATCGGGCGTAGAAGTCGTCGGCGTCGAGGTCGACGCCCTCCTGGTAGGCCGTCCCGTCCACCGTCACGGTGAGGGGGACGACCTCGATCCCGAGGCGGGCGGCCAGGTCGGGCGGGATCTGGGAGTTGGAGTCGGTGACGACCGCGATCATCGGGGTCGGGTCACCGAGGCTCCGCTCGCCGGGCGGTGGCGAACCGGTAGAGGATCACCGCGCTGCTGGCGGCCGAGGCGAGGGGAAGGGCCGCCGTCGGCGGCGGTCCCCACAGGTTGGGCCACCGGTGGGACGCCCACCACGCCCCCGCCGCCACCCATGTGGCCGACGCGGCAGCGGTGCCGGGCAGGGCCCGGCCCGACCACTTGCCGACCGCCCACGCCACCGCCAGGTCCACCGGCAGGTAGGCGGGGAACGTGGCCAGGCACTGGCCCAGGCTCACCGCCACCCCCTTGCCCCCCCGGAACCGCGTCCACGCCGGGAAGCAGTGGCCGATGACGGCCGCGGTGCCGGCCACGTGGGCTCCGGTGCCTCCCGCCAGGCGGCGGCCGGCGACGCACGCGGCCACCCCCTTGAGGGCGTCGGCGGCGAGGACGGCCGATCCCCATCCCTTGCCCAGGACCTCCATGGCGTTGACCGCCCCCGGGTTGCCGCTACCCCGGCTGCGCAGGTCGACGGTGCCACCGGAGGCCAGCCGGGCGGCCACGTCGGCCGAGGGGATGGTGCCGACCAGGTAGCCGGCGGTGGCCGCGAGCACGTATCCCAAGGACGGCCAGCCTACGGGGGCGTGTGCTCCTAGTCTCGAAGCGGATGGCCCCCTCTGCCCGACGACTCCTCGACCTGCACGCCCTTGTCTGGGACGGGGACGGAAGCGGCTGCGCGCCGGTCCTTCTCGTCCACGGCCTGGCGTCGAACTGCCGCACGTGGGAGGGAGTGGGCGACCGTCTGCACCGGCTGGGCCACCCGGTGGCGGCGGTCGACCTCCGGGGCCACGGCCTGAGCGACAAGCCCGACGGCGGCTACGACTTCGCCACCATGGGCGACGACCTGGTGGCCGCGCTCGACACCCTCGGCTGGACCCAGCCGGTCGTCGCCGGGCAGTCCACGGGCGGCAACCTCGCCCTCGACGTGGCCCACCGGTACCCGGACCGGGTGGCGGCGGCGGTCGGCGTCGACGGCGGGTCGATCGAGCTCCAGGACCAGTGGCCGGACTGGGACGGCTGCGCCGCCGCCCTCGCCCCGCCGCCGCTGGCCGGCCTGCCCGCGTCCGACCTGGTCGCCCACCTCCGCCGGGCCCACCCGACGTGGGACGACGCCGGCGTCGACGCCACCCTGGCCAACATGGAGGTCCTCGGCGACGGCACCGTCCGTCCGTGGCTCACCTTCGACCGCCACATGGCGATCCTGCGGGCCCTGTGGGAGCACCGGCCGTCGAAGGTCATCCCCGACCTCGTCGTCCCCCTCCACCTGCTGCTGGTCGACGGCGGCGACGCCTGGTCGGTGGCCAAGCGGGCGGGCGCGGCCCGGGCCGAGGCCTACGGGGCGCGGGTGCGGTGGTTCCCGGGAGCCGACCACGACGTCCACGTGCAGCAGCCCGGCCAGGTGGCGGACGAGATCCACCTCGCGGCCCGCCGATGAGGCTGCCCCGGCTGCTCACGATCATGGGCTCGGGCGAGACCAGCCCCACGATGACCAAGGTCCACCGCGACCTCATGGACCGGCTGGGGCCGGCACCGGTGCCGGCGGCCATGCTCGACACCCCGTTCGGGTTCCAGGAGAACGCCGACGACATCACGGCCAAGGCGGTCGCCTATTTCCGGGAGAGCGTGCAGCGGGACGTGGCGGTGGCCTCGTACCGGTCGGCCGAGGGGGCCGACGGCGTGGCCTACGAACAGATGCTCAGCCGCCTGCGGGACGCCCGCTACGTGTTCTCCGGCCCCGGCAGCCCGTCCTACGCCCTGGCCCAGTGGAAGGGCAGCCTGGTGCCGTCGGTGCTGGCGGAGAAGCTCCGCGACGGCGGGTGCGTGACGTTCGCCAGCGCCGCCGCGGTGACCCTGGGCGCGTTCGCGGTGCCGGTGTACGAGGTCTACAAGGTTGGTCAGGCGCCCCACTGGCTGGAGGGTCTCGACCTGCTGGGGGAGGCCGGTCTGCGGGCGGCGGTCGTTCCCCACTTCAACAACGCCGAGGGTGGCAACCACGACACCCGCTTCTGCTACATGGGCGAGCGCCGGCTGTCGTACCTGGAGAGCCTCTTGCCCGACGACGCCTTCGTCCTCGGCGTCGACGAGCACACGGGGCTGATCCTCGATCTCGACGCCGACACCGCCACCGTCACCGGCCTGGGGACGGTCACCGTCCGCCGGGGTCCGTCGACGTGGACGGTGACATCGGGCGAGTCGGTGCCGATCGCCGAGCTGGGCGTGGGGACCGGGGCGACCAAACCGCGCAATTTCACCGCCGAGGGGGCAATCGCGCCGATTGATCGGGAGGTGTCGGCCGATCCCCTGCTCGACGGCATCGCCCGGTGCCAGGCCGCCTTCGACGGCGCCCTCGTCGGGCGCGACGGCCGGGGGGCGGTGAAGGCCGTCCTCGAGCTCGACGACCTCCTCACCGAATGGTCCCGGGACACCCTTCAGTCCGACCACCTCGACCGGGGCCGGGCGGCTTTGCGGTCGATGGTCGTCCGCCTGGGCGGGGCCGCCGCCGAGGGACTCCGCGACCCCCGGAACGTGGTCGGTCCGTTCGTGGAAGCCCTTCTCGACGCCCGCCGTCATGCCCGTGACGAGCGCCGCTTCGCCGACGCCGACGCCCTCCGCGACCGCCTGGTCGACGCCGGCGTCGAGGTCCGGGACACCCCCGACGGCACCCAATGGGTCCTCCCCTAAGCTGACGCCGTCGCCGGCCCCCATCGTCCAGCGGCCCAGGACACCGCCCTTTCAAGGCGGCGACACGGGTTCGAATCCCGTTGGGGGCGCGCCCAGGAGCCGAGGTCGGTCTCGCACTTGCAACGGCTGCCGATTCCGGAGACGTGGCCCGAGCAGGACGAGGTCAGGCGGTTCGATGAACCCGCGGTCAGCGGATCAGGCCGGAGCCGGCGTCGTGGCCGGGACCCGCTCACCCCTTCCGACCTGCGCAGACGCACGGGGACGGGAGCGAGGCAACGACCCCGTCGAGCGTCCATGGGCGACACGGGTGCGAAGCCCGGTGAGATGCCTGCGGAGCTTCAAGCGCAGTGGTACAACTGATCGGTCCTGGGCAGGTCTGGCGGACAGATCGGGAAGGGTGGTTCGCATGCGCCGACGTCTCACGGTGGTCGCGGTCTCCGTCGCTCTGAGCATGAGCATCTTGTCGCCGACGGCGAGCGCGGCCCCTACCGCCAGCGACACCAGGAGACTCCTCGATGCCGTCACCGCCCAGGGCATCATGCGACATGAGCAGGCGCTTCAGCGCATCGCCGACGCCAACGGGGGCACCCGGGCCTCGGGGACGCCCGGTTACAGGGCCTCCGTCGACTACGTCGTCGGGCAGATGAGGGCCGCCGGCTACACCTCGCAGCTCCAGGAGTTCGAGTTCCCCTTCTTCGAGGAGCTGAGCCCCGCGGTCCTCGAGCAGGTGGCGCCGGGGCTCGCGACGTACGAGACGGGGACTTTCACCTACTCCGGCTCCGGTGACGTGACCGCCACGGCCGAACTAATCGACGTCCAGATCCCTCCCGCGCCCCAGCCCAGCTCCACCAGCGGCTGTGAAGCGGCAGACTTCAACGGTTTCCCGGCGGGCAACATCGCCGTCATCCAGCGGGGAACGTGCACCTTCGCGGTCAAGGCGGGCAACGCCCAGGCGGCCGGAGCCAGCGCGGTGGTCATCTTCAACGAGGGCCAGCCGGGTCGCACCGACCTCATCGTCGGCACCCTCGGCGGCCCCGGGATCACCATCCCGGTGGTGGGCGCCAGCTTCGCCACCGGTGAGGAGCTCGACGCCACTCCCGGCCTGGTGCTGCACGTGGCCACCGAGACCATCTCCGAGGTCCGGACCACGTGGAACGTGATCGCGGAGACGACGAGGGGACGCGACGACAACGTGGTGGTCGTCGGCGCTCACCTCGACAGCGTCGCCGCCGGCCCGGGGATCAACGACAACGGCAGCGGGTCGTCCACCATCCTCGAGGTGGCCCGCCAGCTGGTCAGGGTGAGGCCCAACAACACGGTGCGATTCATCTGGTTCGGAGCCGAGGAACTGGGCCTGCTCGGCTCGACGCACTACGTCAGCGAGCTCGACGAGGCCCAGATCGCCGCCATCGCCCTCAACCTGAACTTCGACATGCTCGGATCGCCCAACTTCGTGCGCTTCGTCTACGACGGCGACAACTCGTCCTTCCCCGTCGGACCGTCCGCTTCGGAGGGGCCTCCCGGCTCCGGCTACATCGAGCAGGTGTTCGTCGACTACTTCTCGTCCCGCGGCCTGGCCACCGAGCCCACCGCCTTCGACGGACGGTCGGACTACGGGCCGTTCATCGAGGTCGGCATCCCGGCCGGCGGCCTGTTCAGCGGGGCTGAGGACATCAAGACGGCTGCCCAGGCCGCCGTCTACGGCGGGACCGCGGGGATTGCCTACGACCCCTGCTACCACGAGCCGTGCGACACCCTCGCCAACGTGAACCTGCAGGCCATCGACCAGATGAGCGATGCCGTCGCCTTCGCCGTCCTCACGTTCGCCCAGAGCACCGAGGGGGTCAATGGCGTCCAGAGCGCAGCGGGGGTCAGTGGCGCCCGGGCCGGGGGCGACTCCAGGCCCCAGAACCTCGCCCCCGCCCACCAGGGGCCCCAGGACGCGGCCTGAGCGAGGCGGCCGCCTTTCGGGAGCGGTGACGGCCGGCGCCCCGACGCCGACGACTACAGCAGCCGCGACAGGAAGGCCTGGGTCCTCGGCTCGGTCGGCGATGACAACACGGTCTGCGGCGCGCCCCGCTCGACCACCGCCCCGTCGTCCATGAAGACCAACGTGTCGCCGACCTCGCGGGCGAAGCCGATCTCGTGGGTGACGACCACCATCGTCATGCCGTCGGCCGCCAACGCCTTCATCGCGTCCAGGACGTCGCCGACCAGCTCGGGGTCCAAGGCTGACGTCGGCTCGTCGAAGAGCATGAGCTTGGGCTCCATCGCCAGGGCCCGGGCGATGGCGACCCGTTGTTGCTGGCCCCCCGACAGCTGGCTTGGGTAGCGGCCCACCTTCCCCCCGAGGCCGACCCGGTCGAGCAGCTCCCGGCCCCGGGTCTCGACGACCGACCGGCGTTCGCCCTTCACCCGCACCGGCGCCTCGACCACGTTCTCCAGGGCCGTCATGTGGGGGAACAGGTTGAATCGCTGGAACACCATCCCGATCGCGGCCCGCTGCCGGGCCGCCTGCCGCTCCTTGAGCTCGTGGGCCCGGCCGCCCTTCATCCGATACCCCATCAACTCCCCGTCGACGTACAGCCGCCCCCCGTCGATCGACTCCAGGTGGTTGATGCACCGGAGGAACGTGGTCTTCCCCGACCCCGACGGCCCGATGATCACCATCACCTCGCCCGCCGCCACCTCCAGGTCGACGCCCCGCAGCACCTCCGTGCGCCCGAACCGCTTGCGCACCCCCTCGGCCCGCACCATCGCCGGCGCAGTCGTCATCGGCGGACGCTCGTCACGTTGCGCCGCACCCGGGCCAGCAGTGTCTCGGGCTCGTCCCGGGTCGAGCCCCGGGCGAAGCGGCGCTCGAGGACGTGTTGGCCGGCGCTGGCCACGCTGGTCAGGGCCAGGTACCAGATGGAGGCCACCACCAGCAGCTCCAGGGTCTGCAGGTTGGTCGAGTAGACGTCCTGGGTCCTCCGCAGCAGCTCCCCGTACAACACGACCGACGCCAGCGACGACGTCTTGAGCATGCCGATGAACTCGTTGCCGGTCGGGGGGATGATCACCCTCATGGCCTGGGGCAGCACGATCCGCCGCAGGGTCAGGCTCGGCCGCATGCCCAACGCCTGGGCCGCGTCCACCTGGCCCTCGTCCACCGAGATGATCCCGGCCCGGACGATCTCGGCCATGTACGCCCCCTCGTTCAAGGCCAGCCCCAGGAAGGCGGCCTTGAACGGGGTCATGAAGTCCACCATCCGGGCCCGGTAGAGGTAGACGTCGACGAACGGCACCTTGATCGAGATGTAGGCGAACACCAGCGGCAGGCTGAACCACAGGATCAGCTGCACCAGCACCGGCGTTCCCCGGAACAGCCATACGTAGACCCAGCTCGTCACCCGCAGCACCGGGTTGGTGGCCAGCCGCATCACCGCGAACACGACGCCCAGGGCGATCCCGGCGGCCTGGGCGACCACCGCGATCACGAGGGTGTTGCGGACCCCCTCGAGGATCGACCGGTTGAAGAGGAACCGGCGGACGACGTCGCCCTCGACCGCCCCCGAGGCGGCCGCGGCCGACGCCAGCCAGGCGACCAGGCCCAGGATGACCCCGGCCGACACCCACCGCCCGACGTGTCGGACGGGGACGGGGTGGATGTCCCCGACATCCGCCACCGCCGGCCTCCGTCAGCCGCCGTTGATGGTGGCGGTCTTCAACGCCCCCTCGGTCACGTCCCACTTGGCCAGGACGTCGTCGTAGGTGCCGTCGGCGACGATCGCCATCAGCGCCTCCCGAAGGGCGTCCCGCAGGCCGACGTCCTCCTTGCGGACGCCGATGCCGTAGGGCCCGGCCCCGAGCTGCTCGCCCACCACCTCGAAGTCGTCGCCGCCGCCCGCGGTCCTGGCGTTGTAGGCCGCCACCGGGAAGTCGTTCATGTCGGCCACGCTCCGGCCTGCCTTGAGGGCGAGAAGGGCGTCGGTGTCCTTGTCGAACGTGAGGACCTCGAGGTCGGACCCGTTGCCCTGGCACTTGGTCTTCTGCTCGTTGGCCAGACCCTCCTGGATGGTGCCCCGCTGCAGGCCGATGGTGCGTCCGCAGAGGTCGTCGAGGGTCTGGATTCCCAGCGGGTTGCCCCTGGCCACCAGGATCGAGGTGCCGGCGTTGAAGTAGTCGATGAGGTCGATCGCCGCCTGGCGCTCCTCGGTGTCGCTCAAGGCCGACATGATGATGTCGAAGCGCTGGGCCTGCAGGGCAGGGATGATCCCGTCGAAGGTCGTGTTGATGAACTTGCAGGTGAAGCCCTCGCCCAGCTTGGCCGCCATCGCGTTGCACAGGTCGATGTCGATGCCGACGACGTTCTGGGTGCCCTCCTCGAAGAACTCGACGGGGGCGTAGGCGACGTCGGACCCCACGTTGATCACGCCTGCCTTGGCGATGGACTCGGGCAGCTTCTGGCCGATGGAGGAGAGCGCGCCGCCAGCCGCCGTGCCGTCGTCGGAGCTGTCGCCGCACGCGGCGCCGGTCAGCAGCGTGAGCGCGGCGACCGCCGCGATCGCCGCCGTCGGGATGCGTCGGGACCTGACCACCGGGGGACCTCCTCGTGGGCATCTGGCGGGAGTGTACGACCCGGGTCCTCGTCCGAACGATCCGCCACTCTGGCGGCCGGAGGCGGGGAGCACCCGGAGGAACGAGAGGGACATGATCACCCGCACTCGAGCGTGGAGGACGCCGTTGGTGGCTCCCAGGCGGTGAGCCACCCGTGTCGGGCTGCTGGTCGCGCCGGGAGCGGTCGAGATGGCCCACGACCGGGTCGTCGGCGACAGGTCGGCCGGCGGCGGGCACGCCCGGTACGAAGGCGCGCTCACGGCAGGGGGAGCGGTTCGACCGTGGCCAGGGCGTCGATCACCTTGACCACGTTCTTCGACTCCAGGTACCTGACCACGTCGACGGCGTGGTTCAGGACGCCCCCGGGCTGGGCGACCAGTCGGGCCAGGACGGCCACCTTGCGGTCGAGGGAGTCGATGGCCAGCGGCAGTTGCTCGCGGTCGAGGTGGGCCAGGGTGACCGCCTGCTGCCAGGCGTCCCGACGGGCGACCCGGATGCTGAAGTTGAGCACCTCGTCGTCGGCGCTGCCCCCGACCTCCCACAGCAGGTGCAGCATCGGCGAGAACCTCCCGACGCAGTCCTGGATCGGGTCCATCAGGCGCCTGAGCACGTCGTTGATGCGCCCGAAGTCACCCTCGAGGTCGACGATCGAGTCGCCCGGGGAGATGGCGGCGGCCACGACGGCGAGGTCGAGGTTGATGTGGGCGTTCATCCCCAGGAGGATGTGCTGGAGGATGAGGGCGTCCTTGCGGGGGGTGGTCGCGAACGCGGCCTGCCAGGAGCGTGTCGGCTTCTGGCCCGCCTGCCAGGAGCGGGCCGCGATCAGGTAGCGCTCGGCGAACATGGCCACGAACCGGGCCATGCGGGCGTCGTCGTCGAAGTGGCCGGCCTCGACCTCGCGCCGGACGGTCACCGTGACCTGGCGGTACATGGCCGCGAAGAACCCGTAGCGGTGACGCCGGGCGCGAGCGTCGACGACCAGCCGGTCGAGGCGTTCGACGACGGCGTCGATCTCCGGCGTGGACACGATGCCGACGTTATCCAGCCCTAACAGGAATAGAAGTTGGGGGGGCCTGGGTAAAAAATCCGCAGACGAACAAGGAGGATTTATGGGAGACGTCCAGGAGCCCCAGGCCGGTGTTGGCGGCGCTTACACGGCAGGGAACAACCCCCGTCCCGGCGGCAAGATCGAGACCGACCCGACCCCGCCGTACGAGGGCCGCAGCAAGGGTCCTGACACGAGCGAGTCGACCCGGGCCAAGACGGAGAGCGTCGAGCGCCAGCTCGAAGGCACCGAGAAGACCCCGATCGGCCAGACCACGAGCCCCGGTGGTTCGAACATCGACCCGGCGACGGGCGAGGGCGGTCAACCGATCTCGCAGGACGAGGTCAGCCACCGCACCCCCGACGACCCCTACGGTGCCGGCACCAGCGCCAGCGTCCCCGGGGAGAAGTACGGCAAGCCGGCTACCGAGCACCAGGGCCCGACCCAGCGGCCCGTCGGTCAGGTCGAGGGAGACCTCATGGACCCCGACAAGGATGCTTCCGGTACCAGGAAGGGCGAGGGCTGAGCCCGATCCGCTAGCTCACAGCCGACCGAACGCACCGCCTTCCAGGCGGTGCGTTCGGCGCGTTCAGGGGGAGGGTGAGAAGAAGCGGGCCGTCTGTTCGGCGGTGGAGACGGCCGCCGCTTCCTCCATGGCCCGGGCCAGCACGGCCAGCACCGCCGACGCGGTGACGGGACGCACCTGCCGGAGGGCGGCGGTGACGTCGGACAGCCGGTGGGCGGGGAAGCCGGCGGCCACGAACGGCTCCCACACGTAGGTCTCGAACATCTTGACCATCCGCCGGGCGATGACGCCGAGGTCGCTCCGGAGCAGGGCGGCCTCGTCGATGGCGACGGCCAGGGGGACACCCCACGAGGCGAGGTCGGCGCCCACCTGCAGCAGCCGGGGGCTGGGCGCGGTGTAGTCGTCTCCCTCCGGCACGAGGAGTCCGGCGGCGACCGCCTTGTCGAGGAGGGTGGGGTCGTGGGTGATCGCCGGGAAGAGCTCGGCGAGTTGAGCCCGGGTGAAGCGCTCGGGCTGCTCCTCGCTCCACGGGGCGGTGAGGGCGTCCTCGAAGCCGAGGACCTCGGTGAGGCTGCGGCCCTCGTCCCACCCGGTGAGCAGGTCACGGATGGCGGCCAGGGAGAAGCCGCGGGCCTGGAGGCGGGCGATGTAGGCCAGGCGGACGAGGTGCTGGGAGTCGTAGTGACCGACCCGGCCCACCACCTTCGGCGGGGGCAGGAGGCCCCTCGTCTGGTGGGCCCGCACGTTGCGGGTGGTGGTGCCCGCCCGCCGGGCCAACTCGTCGATGGTCATGGTGTCGCCCATCGGGCGTCGATCGTACCCGATACTGACCCTTGTCGATGTGACATCGAACGATGTAGAGTTCGGTGACACATCGAGGGAGGCTGCGTGGGCGTGATCCTGGCTGACGGGTGGGGCTACGACGCGTGGGCGTGGCTGGTGATCCCCATCGGGATCTACTGCGTGTGCAGCCTGGCCCTGTTCGCCTTCGGGCGCCAGGAGGGGCCTGGGTTCGGCAACTTCTTCTTCGGCCGGATCTCCTACAGCCTGCGCCGGCTGACCGGGTTCCCGGGCTGGGCCATGGCCGGCGTGCTGAGCGGGCTGCTGTTCCTGCTCATCCTGGTCGTCGGCTTCTACTGGGACGTGGCCTGGCACATCGACAACGGCCGCGACGTGCAGCTGTTCACCCCGTCCCACACCATGATCCTGGTCGGGCTGGGCGGGCTGATCTACGCCGCGTTCCTCACCATGGGCTTCGCCACCATGGACAAGGCGCGGGTCGGTTTCCGGTACGGGGTGGCCAACGTGCCGTGGTCGGCGGTGCTGCTGCTGTGTCTCGGCTTCGGCGGGCTGGCCGCCTTCCCTCTGGACAACCTGTGGCACCAGACCTACGGGGTCGACGTGACGCTGTGGAGCCCGTCCCACCTGCAGCTGGTCGGCGGGGGCGCGCTGGGGACGGTGGCGCTGTTCCTGATGCTGGCCGAGGCGCTGCCGTCGGCTCGTCCCACCGCGGTGGGTCGGGGGATCATGGTTCTGACCGGGGGGACGGTGCTGGTGGCGCTGTCGGCGGTGCAGGCGGAGTTCGACTTCGGGGTGCCGCAGTTCCAGGCCCTGTACCTGCCCCTGCTGATCGTGGTCGCGGCCGGGATCGGGCTGACGGTGGCCCGGGTGGCGCTGGGGCCGTGGGGCGCGCTCAAAGTGGTGGTCGTCTACCTGGGGCTGCGGGGGTTCCTGGCCCTGGCGGTCGGGGGTGTGCTGAACCACACGGTCCCCCGGTTCCCGCTGTACCTGGCGGCGGCGCTGGCGGTGGAGGGCGCGGCGGTGCTGGTCGGCGGGGTGCGGGACCGGTTGCGGTTCGGGGTGGCGGCGGGGGCGCTGGTGGGGACGGTCGGGCTGGTCGGAGAGCTGGCCTGGGTGCGGCTGTCGGGGTGGGCGCCGGTGCCGATGCCCTCGTCGATGGCGCTGAAGCTGTTGGTGCTGGCTCCTGTGGCGGGGGTGGCGGCGGCGGTCGTGGGGGCCGGGCTGGGGCGGGCCTTCGCCGGTGACGCGTCGGGGGCGGGCCGGGTGCCGGTCGCCGCGCTGGGGGCGGCCGCGGTGGCCCTGGTGGCGGTGCTGGCGTACCCGTTCCCCCGGAACGTGGGGGCGGTGTCGGCCGTCGTCCGCACCGAGCTGGTGGGCGAGGGCGACCGGGCGTTCGTGGAGGTCGAGCTCGACCCGCCGGACGCGGCCCGTGGCGCAACCGGGTTCGCGGTGACGTCGTGGCAGGGGGGTGGTCGGGTGACCGCCCTCTTCGACGAGGTGGGGGTCGGTCGGTACCGGTCGGAGAAGTCGGTGCCGGTGACGGGGTCGTGGAAGACGGTCGTGAGCCTGCAGCGGGGCTCCGAGGTCATGGCGACGCCGGTGTACCTGCCCGCCGATCCGTCGATCGGGGCGGAGGAGGTGCCGCTGGCGGCGGAGCGGTCAGGGCCCTTCGTCCGCAACACGGCGCTGTTGCTGCGGGAGGTCCACCCCGGCCCCGCCTGGCCGGCCGTGGCCGCGTGGAGCGGTCTGGTGGGGTTGGTCGTCGTGTGGGTCGGGTTGATGGCGCTGACCGCGACCCGGGTGGGGGGCGGGTCGGGGGGTGCTTTGGCCACCGCCCGCACGACCGACCGGTCGGCGGACGGGATGTCGGGATCACTGGTCCGCCACGGCCGCTAGTCTGGACGAGCCGTCTCACGGTCCTGTGGTGCAGCTTGGAGTGCACGCCGCCCTGTCAAGGCGGAGGTCGCGAGTTCAAATCTCGTCAGGACCGCCCACCCGGTCGGGTAGCTCAGTAGGTAGAGCGCGCGCCTG